>NZ_JBEPPG010000004.1:0-1374 GCF_040547205.1 Agrococcus sp. UYP10 | reverse complement strand
GCTGCAGTTCCCGACCGTCTATCGGGAACCACAAAGTGGACGCGAGCAGCAAGCTCATGTAGGTGTTATCAAATTATCGGCTTATTAGTACCGGTCAGCTTCATGGGTCTTTAGTCCCCACTTCCACATCCGGCCTATCAACCCAGTAGTCTGGCTGGGAGCCTCTCGCCCGAAGGCATGGAAGTCTCATCTTGAGGCCGGCTTCCCGCTTAGATGCTTTCAGCGGTTATCCATCCCGAACGTAGCTAATCAGCGGTGCTCCTGGCGGAACAACTGACACACCAGAGGTTCGTCCAACCCGGTCCTCTCGTACTAGGGTCAGATCCTCTCAAACTTCCTACGCGCGCAGCGGATAGGGACCGAACTGTCTCACGACGTTCTAAACCCAGCTCGCGTGCCGCTTTAATGGGCGAACAGCCCAACCCTTGGGACCTACTCCAGCCCCAGGATGCGACGAGCCGACATCGAGGTGCCAAACCATGCCGTCGATATGGACTCTTGGGCAAGATCAGCCTGTTATCCCCGAGGTACCTTTTATCCGTTGAGCGACAGCGCTTCCACAAGCCACTGCCGGATCACTAGTCCCGACTTTCGTCCCTGCTCCAGTTGTCACTGTCACAGTCAAGCTCCCTTGTGCACTTACACTCGACACCTGATTGCCAACCAGGTTGAGGGAACCTTTGGGCGCCTCCGTTACTTTTTGGGAGGCAACCGCCCCAGTTAAACTACCCACCAGGCACTGTCCCTGAACCGGATTACGGTTCGAAGTTAGATATCCAGAGTGACCAGAGTGGTATTTCAACATTGACTCCACCCGAACTAGCGTCCGGGCTTCACAGTCTCCCACCTATCCTACACAAGCCACACCGAACACCAATACCAAGCTGTAGTAAAGGTCACGGGGTCTTTCCGTCCTGCTGCGCGTAACGAGCATCTTTACTCGTAGTGCAATTTCGCCGAGTTCGCGGTTGAGACAGCTGGGAAGTCGTTACGCCATTCGTGCAGGTCGGAACTTACCCGACAAGGAATTTCGCTACCTTAGGATGGTTATAGTTACCACCGCCGTTTACTGGGGCTTAAATTCTGAGCTTCGCTTGCGCTAACCCTTCCTCTTAACCTTCCAGCACCGGGCAGGCGTCAGTCCGTATACATCGTCTTGCGACTTAGCACGGACCTGTGTTTTTAGTAAACAGTCGCTTCCCACTGGTCTCTGCGGCCTTCAAACGCTTCCGGCAGCTAGTGCCGTCACGCCTCAGGCCCCCCTTCTCCCGAAGTTACGGGGGCATTTTGCCGAGTTCCTTAACCACGATTCTCTCGATCTCCTTGGTATTCTCTACCTGACCACCTGAGTCGGTTTGGGGTACGGGTGACTAG
>NZ_JBEPPG010000003.1:0-3299 GCF_040547205.1 Agrococcus sp. UYP10 | reverse complement strand
GTCCGGCTCTGCGTCTTTGGGGTGACGAGGGATTACGTTACACGGGCCACACCCCCACCCCGCAAACCAGCCGCATCCCGGGCGTGTCGCCCCGGACTGCCGCGTCAGAGCGCGAGCAGCTCCGGCGCGACGCGCAGCCCGAGCACCGGCCGGTCGGCCGACCAGACGGCCGCGCACGCGGCGCGGATCGTGTCGACCGGCCGCTCGCCTGCGCGGACGAGCGAGATGTCGATGCCGGAGCGGCGCACCGCAGCCGTCCCCACCTCGAAGTAGACGTCGCCGGTCGACGTCTCGAGCGTCTCGCGCAGCGGCAGGATCGGCGCGGTCAGTCCGCGCAGGTCCTCGATCACGTGGTCGGGCCGCATCGACGCATCCGCACCGATGAGGCTCGCGCCTCGGTCGATGCCGGTCAGCACGAGGATCGAGCGGATGCCGGTGCGGCGCGCGCCGAGGATGTCGGTGTCGAGGCGATCGCCGATCATCGCCGGCGCCTTGGCGCCGAAGCGATCCGTCGCGAGCTCGAACATCGGCGTCTCGGGCTTGCCTGCGAACTCCGCGAGCCGGCCGACCGCGGTGTGCACCGCGGAGACCAGGGTGCCGTTGCCCGGCGCGATGCCGCCGGCGACCGGGATCGTCCAGTCGCCGTTCGTCGCGATCCAGGGGATGCCGCCGTCCTCGGGCTTCCGCTGCAGCGCGAACGCCGCCTCGGCGAGATCCTTCCAGCCCACCTCGGGGTGGAAGCCCTGCACGACAGCCTTCGGCCGGTCGGCGGCGGTCCGCACGACCCGCCAACCACGAGACTCGATCTCGACGACGATGCCCGCTCCCCCGACGACGAGCACGGGGTCGCCCGGCTCGAGGTGCGGGGCGAGCAGCCGCATCGCCGCCTGCGGGCTGGTCACGACCTGGTCAGGTCGCACCTCGAGGCCGAAGGACGACAGGTGCTCGGCGACGTCGGCGTCCGTGCGGGAGGCGTTGTTCGTCAGGTAGGCGGTCGGCAGCCCCGTCGCGCGGATGCTGTCGACGGCGTGCGGGATCGCCGCTGCACCCTGGTAGACGACGCCGTCGAGATCGACGTAGAGGCAGTCGATGCCGTCGAGCGGAGTCGCCGCGGCACTCTTCCGGAAGAGCGCCATCAGCGCTGGTCGTCCCGCCGCTCGTCGGTCAGCTCGTCGCCGAAGAGCGCGTCGCCGAACAGCGCGTCGCCGTGCGGCGCCGGAGCCTCCGCGGGCGGAGCGTCGTCGACGGTCGGCTCGGGCTCAGCAGCCGGCTCGGGCTCTTCAGCGGGCGCGACCTCGTCAGCGTCATCAGCGTCATCAGCCTCATCAGCCTCATCAGCCTCATCAGCGTCATCAGCGTCATCAGCGTCATCAACGTCATCAACGTCATCCGCGTCATCAGCGTCATCAACCGACTCGGGCACGTGGACCGACTCTGGCTCCTCGGCCGACTCGACCCGCTCGGAGATGATCGAGACCGCCTCGAGCTCGCCCGGTGCCAGCGCTGCCTCGAGGGCATCGATCGCGCGATCCGCGAGCTCGAACCACTCCGCCGCTTCGTCGTCGCGCCCGAGCTCCTCGAGCACACCGCCGTAGCTGGCGAACAGCGCGGGGCTGTACTCGAACGCCTTGTCCTTGCGCAGCTCAGGGATGCGCAGCTCCTCGAGCGCCGCCTCGCCCTGTCCGAGGTCGAGTCGCGCGCCGGACTTCACGATCGCGAGCTCGACCCGCACGTTGGTGTCGAGCGACTCCGCCTCGACCGAGCGAGCGAGCTCGAGCGCCTTCTCGGGCCGACCCATGCCGCGCTCGCAGTCCGCCATGAGCGGCAGCTGGTCGTCGCGACCGGTGATGCGCCGGTACGTGCGCAGCTCGCGCAGCGCGAGCGCGAAGTCGCCCAGCTGGTACGCCGTGATCGCGAGCGTCTCACGCACGACGCCGATGCGGCCGGCTCGGCGCGCCGCCGCCAGCGCATGCTGGTGCGCGAGCTGCGGGTCGTCGTCGATGAAGCGCGATGCCATCGCCATGTGCTTCGCGACGAACTCCGCGTTGTCCTTCGTCAGGGTCTTCAGCTGCGCTCGCGCGCCGATGTCCAGGTCCTCGGCCACGACGTCGTCGGGCAGGATCGGCGGCACGAACTCGTCGTCGCGCACCTGCTTGAAGCTCTCGCCGGAGCCGTCGCCCCGGTGCTCGAAGTCGCGGCCAGGCCGCGCGGCATCGCGCTGCGGGCCCTGGTTGCGCTCGCGCTGCGTGTCGCGTCGACGCTGGTCGTCGCGGCCGTACCCCTGGCCCTCGCGCTGCTGCGGGCGCCGATCGGCCTCGCGCTCCAGCCGGCCATCGGAGCCATCGGCGCGGTAGCCGGTGTCACCGGGACGCAGCGGCTTGCGCTCGGGCTGCGGACGGGAGTCGCGGGCGCCGAAGCTCCGCTGGCCGTCGCGCTGGGGCGGCCGGCGGTCACCACCACGAGGAGGACGACGGTCGCCATCGCGCTGGGGACGCGAGTCGCGGTCGCCGAAGCGACGGTCGCCATCGCGCTGCGGACGCGAGTCGCGGTCGCCGAAGGTGCGCTGGCCGTCGCGCTGCGGAGGGCGGCGGTCACCGTCGCGCGGCGGACGACGGTCCCCATCACGGGGAGGCCGACGGTCGCCGTCGCGCTGCGGGCGCGAGTCGCGGTCGCCGAAGCGACGGTCGCCATCGCGCTGGGGACGGGAATCACGGTCTCCGAAGCGACGCTCACCATCGCGCTGCGGCGGGCGGCGGTCGCCATCACGGGGCGGGCGACGGTCACCATCGCGCGGCGGACGACGGTCGCCATCACGGGGCGGGCGACGGTCACCATCGCGGGGCGGGCGACGGTCGCCATCGCGGGGCGGACGCGAGTCGCGGTCGCCGAAGCGACGCTCCCCATCGCGCTGCGGCGGACGTCGGTCGCCGTCTCGCTGCGGACGGCTGTCACCGCCGGCGCGGTAGCCGCTGTCGCTCGAGCGGAACGGCTTCCGATCGCCCTGCGGCGGGCGACGGTCACCATCGCGCTGCGGACGACGGTCCCCGTCGCGCTGCGGACGGCGATCTCCATCGCGCTGCGGACGCCGGTCGCCCGAAGGGCGACGTCGGTCGTCGTTCCGATCGGAGCTGCGATCTGCCTGGTCGTTCATGGCACCATGCTCCCATCAGGGTCGTACAAATGAAAAAAGGGGCCCCAGATCGTTCTGGGGCCCCTTTCCAAGGTAAGTCCGGCGGTGTCCTACTCTCCCACAGGGTCCCCCCTGCAGTACCATCGGCGCTGAGAGCCTTAGCTTCCGG
>NZ_JBEPPG010000002.1:0-4252 GCF_040547205.1 Agrococcus sp. UYP10 | reverse complement strand
ACCTCGCGTCGATGCTTTTCTAGGCAGCATAGGATCACAGACTTCCCTCTAAGGGTTCGGCAAAGCTCTCAGGCTATGTGTGGGACGGATTTGCCTATCCCACGCCCTACGGCTTACCCGGACTCAACCATCGGCCCGGTTCTGCTACCTTCCTGCGTCACACCTGTTAATACGCTAGCCGCACCAGCATAGGGTCGAGTGCTAGCCCAAGGACGTCACCCCGAAGGGATCGGTCCAAGGATTCGGACTCTTAGCATTACTGGATTGACTTGGGCGGTTCTTCGCCAGCTCAGGAGTATCAACCTGATGTCCATCGACTACGCCTGTCGGCCTCGCCTTAGGTCCCGGCTTACCCAGGGAAGATTAGCTTGACCCTGGAACCCTTGGTCTTTCGGAGGACATGTTTCTCACATGTCTTTCGCTACTCATGCCTGCATTCTCACTCGTGTGGCGTCCACGGCTGGATCACTCCGCCGCTTCACTCGCCACACGACGCTCTCCTACCAATCCGTACGCCTGGACCGCTTTTGAGGGCGGCCGAGCTGTTGTACGAATTCCACGACTTCGGTGATGTGCTTGAGCCCCGCTAAATTGTCGGCGCAGAATCACTTGACCAGTGAGCTATTACGCACTCTTTCAAGGGTGGCTGCTTCTAAGCCAACCTCCTGGTTGTCTAAGCAACTCCACATCCTTTTCCACTTAGCACATGCTTAGGGACCTTAGTCGGTGGTCTGGGTTGTTTCCCTCTCGACGATGAAGCTTATCCCCCACCGTCTCACTGCTGCGCTCTCACTTACCGGCATTCGGAGTTTGGCTGACGTCAGTAACCTTTTGGGGCCCATCGGCCATCCAGTAGCTCTACCTCCGGCAAGAAACACGCAACGCTGCACCTAAATGCATTTCGGAGAGAACCAGCTATCACGAAGTTTGATTGGCCTTTCACCCCTATCCACAGCTCATCCCCTCAGTTTTCAACCTAAGTGGGTTCGGTCCTCCACGAGGTCTTACCCTCGCTTCAACCTGGCCATGGATAGATCACTTCGCTTCGGGTCTAGGACATGCGACTGAATCGCCCTATTCAGACTCGCTTTCGCTACGGCTACCCCTCACGGGTTAACCTCGCCACATATCGCTAACTCGCAGGCTCATTCTTCAAAAGGCACGCTGTCACAGCTACTAAGGCTGCTCCAACGGTTTGTAAGCAAACGGTTTCAGGTACTATTTCACTCCCCTCCCGGGGTACTTTTCACCTTTCCCTCACGGTACTTGTCCGCTATCGGTCATCTGGGAGTATTTAGGCTTACCAGGTGGTCCTGGCTGATTCACACGGGATTTCTCGGGCCCCGTGCTACTTGGGATGAACCTCACGCCATCGCATGGTTTCGGCTACGGGATTGTCACCCTCTTCGATGGACCTTTCCAAGTCCTTCGCCTACCACGGTCTGTAACGTTCGCTGCTCGGCAGAGCAGCTGAGATGTCCCACAACCCCGATCGTGCAACGCCTGCCGGCTATCACACACGATCGGTTTAGCCTCTTCCGCGTTCGCTCGCCACTACTTACGGAATCACTGTTGTTTTCTCTTCCTGTGGGTACTGAGATGTTTCACTTCCCCACGTTCCCTCTACCCGCCCTATATATTCAGGCGGGAGTCACTGGGTCGGCACGCCGCCCAGCGGGGTTTCCCCATTCGGAGATCCTCGGATCGAAGCTTGTTTATCAGCTCCCCGAGGCTTATCGCAGATTACTACGTCCTTCATCGGCTCCAGATGCCAAGGCATCCACCGTTTGCTCTTAGAAATTTGACCACATACATGAGTATTGTTGGTTAATCGGCAGCCCGAAGGCTGCTGACCAATGATCTATATAGATCATCTGACTCGAGCCGAAGCTCGAATCTAAGATGCTCGCGTCCACTGTGTAGTTCTCAACATACGGTTGGTACCGTCAGCCTCAGCGCACTGCGCTTCAGCCATACGGTCCAGAGGAAGTCCGAAGACGCCAAAAGGCGCCGTCTGGTCCCTCAGGACCCAACAGCGTGCATGCGCCCGGTCTCCCCCACCCCACCGTTCCACGCTGCGAGCAGCGGTACTGAGCGGGAGAAGATCCCCCGAGCGCCAATGTCAATGTTCCACCCTTGAGCTGACCACCGGTCGACGTGTGCGACCGAAGTGGCTCTGCGCCGGCTGAGCCGGCGAGATGCTCCTTAGAAAGGAGGTGATCCAGCCGCACCTTCCGGTACGGCTACCTTGTTACGACTTAGTCCTAATCACCGATCCCACCTTCGACAGCTCCCTCCAAAAGGTTAGGCCACTGGCTTCGGGTGTTACCGACTTTCATGACTTGACGGGCGGTGTGTACAAGGCCCGGGAACGTATTCACCGTAGCGTTGCTGATCTACGATTACTAGCGACTCCGACTTCATGAGGTCGAGTTGCAGACCTCAATCCGAACTGAGACCGGCTTTTTGGGATTCGCTCCACCTTGCGGTATCGCAGCCCATTGTACCGGCCATTGTAGCATGCGTGAAGCCCAAGACATAAGGGGCATGATGATTTGACCTCATCCCCACCTTCCTCCGAGTTGACCCCGGCAGTATCCCATGAGTTCCCACCATTACGTGCTGGCAACATAGGACGAGGGTTGCGCTCGTTGCGGGACTTAACCCAACATCTCACGACACGAGCTGACGACAACCATGCACCACCTGTATACGAGTGTCCAAAGAGTTCACTGTCTCCAGTGCGTTCTCGTATATGTCAAGCCTTGGTAAGGTTCTTCGCGTTGCATCGAATTAATCCGCATGCTCCGCCGCTTGTGCGGGCCCCCGTCAATTCCTTTGAGTTTTAGCCTTGCGGCCGTACTCCCCAGGCGGGGAACTTAATGCGTTAGCTACGACACGGAGACCGTGGAATGGTCCCCACATCTAGTTCCCAACGTTTACGGCATGGACTACCAGGGTATCTAAGCCTGTTTGCTCCCCATGCTTTCGCTCCTCAGCGTCAGTTACGGCCCAGAGATCTGCCTTCGCCATCGGTGTTCCTCCTGATATCTGCGCATTCCACCGCTACACCAGGAATTCCAATCTCCCCTACCGCACTCTAGTCTGCCCGTACCCACTGCAAGCCCGAGGTTGAGCCTCGGGTTTTCACAGCAGACGTGACAAACCGCCTACGAGCTCTTTACGCCCAATAATTCCGGACAACGCTTGCACCCTACGTATTACCGCGGCTGCTGGCACGTAGTTAGCCGGTGCTTTTTCTGCAGGTACCGTCACTTTCGCTTCTTCCCTGCTAAAAGAGGTTTACAACCCGAAGGCCTTCGTCCCTCACGCGGCGTTGCTGCATCAGGCTTGCGCCCATTGTGCAATATTCCCCACTGCTGCCTCCCGTAGGAGTCTGGGCCGTGTCTCAGTCCCAGTGTGGCCGGTCACCCTCTCAGGCCGGCTACCCGTCGTCGCCTTGGTGAGCCGTTACCTCACCAACTAGCTGATAGGCCGTGAGCTGATCCTTGACCGAAGTTCTTTCCACGACCAGGAGATGCCTCCGATCGTCGTATCCGGTATTAGACGCCGTTTCCAGCGCTTATCCCAGAGTCAAGGGCACATTGCTCACGTATTACTCACCCGTTCGCCACTAATCCGGAGGAGCAAGCTCCTCCTTCATCGTTCGACTTGCATGTGTTAAGCACGCCGCCAGCGTTCGTCCTGAGCCAGGATCAAACTCTCCGTAAAGAAAAGTTGCATACCGCCGGCAAGCCGACGGCAGCGAGTTTGATGCTGACAAAATAGACTGTCTACTGACAATCTGTCTCATCCAAAGGAATCGTTGTCCCCGAAGGGACGACGAGTTAATATTTTGGCATTTGACATTGTGCACGCTGTTGAGTTCTCAAGGATCAGACGCTCCCGTACCTCACCATCTCTGGATCCGTGCCGGGGCAACTTCTCTATCGTAACCACTTCTCAGCCCGTGTCAAATCGACACGCGGTGCAGAGTCGAACCGACGCCAGCCAGCCGCACCAGGCAGCCGTCCGTCGCGCCGAGCGCTCCGCACTGTCAACATTGAAGTGATCTGTCACCGTACTCGCACCAGACGCGACACGCTACAGCGTGACGCCTATCGGCGAGGAGGTGGTCCCTCTTGATCCGCTGGCCAGTCCGGCTCTGCGTCTTTGGGGTGACGAGGGATTACGTTACACGGGCCACACCCCCACCCCGCAAACCAGCCGCATCCCGGGCGTGTCGCCCCGG
>NZ_JBEPPG010000001.1:0-2917245 GCF_040547205.1 Agrococcus sp. UYP10 | reverse complement strand
ACCGGTACTAATAAGCCGATAATTTGATAACACCTACATGAGCTTGCTGCTCGCGTCCACTTTGTGGTTCCCGATAGACGGTCGGGAACTGCAGCCCTCCACCCGTGTCCTCTGGACGCCGTGTGGAGAGCTGTGCAGACTGAAACATCGATAGTGTTTCGGCGGCCATAGCGAGAGGGAAACGCCCGGTCACATTCCGAACCCGGAAGCTAAGGCTCTCAGCGCCGATGGTACTGCAGGGGGGACCCTGTGGGAGAGTAGGACACCGCCGGACTTACCTTGGAAAGGGGCCCCAGATTATCTGGGGCCCCTTTTTTCATGCCCGCTTCCGGGGAGCGCTCTGGCGGTTCCCAGTCCGCTGGAGTGGGATGGGGCCATGAGCACGACCACTCCCTCGGAACGACCGCTCGGTGCGGTGCAGCGCCGGCAGCGCGCGGTGCTCCGCCTCGACATCGCGCCGGGCGTGCACATGCTGCAGCACGCCTCGACGAACGCGTACCTCATCGACGACGGCGGTGCGATCACCCTCGTCGACGCGCTCTTCCCCTCCAGCCATCGGCACCTCGGGCGGGCGCTCGCGGCGATCGGCCGCAGCCCCGCGGATGTGCGAGCCCTCGTGCTGACGCACGCGCACTTCGACCACCTCGGGATGGCCGCCGGGCTCCGGGACGCGGGCGTGCCCATCTGGCTCCACCCAGCGGACGCGCCGATCGCGGCGCATCCCTACAGCTACCGGCCCGCGCGGCCGAGGCTGCTCTATCCGCTTCGGTTCCCCGCTGCACTGCCGATCCTCACCGCGATGGTGAACGTGGGGGCGCTGGGCGTCCAAGGCATCCGCGAGCACACCGCGCTCGAGCACGGCACGACGCTCGACGTGCCCGGCGCGCCGCGCGTGCTCGCGACGCCCGGGCACACCGACGGGCACGTCGCCCTGCACCTGCCCGACCGCGATGCGGTCATCGTGGGCGACGCCCTGGTCACCCTCGACCCCTACACGGCCAAGACAGGTCCGCGCGTCGTCGCGGCGGCGGCCACGAACGATCCGGAGCTCGCGCTCGCATCGCTCGACGTGCTGGAGGGGACGAGAGCGAAGGCGGTGCTCCCCGGCCACGGTGACGCGTGGCTCGAGGGGATCGGCGGTGCGGTCGCGGCTGCGCGGGCGGCGGGCGTCGATTGACGATGACTCGGCGCGTGCTCGTGCTGGGCGGCACGCGCTGGCTCGGTGCGCTCGTCGCGTCGGGCCACGTCGCCAAGGGCGCCGAGGTCGTGTGCCTCGCGCGCGGGACCGGCGGACCGGTCGCCGACGGCGCCCACCTCGTGGTGGGCGACCGCGACCGCGACGGCGCCTACGACGCGCTCGAGGGGGAGTGGGACGAGGTCATCGACGTCACGAGCGTGCCCGCGCACGCAGCCGGCGCGCTCGACGAGCTCGGCGACCGGGCGCGGCACTGGACGTTCGTCTCGTCGGTCTCGGCGCAGCGCGTGGAGGGTGCGCCCGTCGGCGCCGACGAGGACGACGACCTCGTGCCCGAGGACGCCTCCGGCGACGACTACGCCGGGGCGAAGGCCTGGATCGAGCGCGCCGCCCGCGCACGGCTCGGCGAGCGGCTCGCCATCGTCCGGCCGGGGCTCATCGGCGGGCCAGGCGACCCGAGCGGGCGCTTCGGGTACTGGGTCGGCAGGCTCGCGCTCGCCGGCACCGGACCGGTGCTCGTGCCTGCCCGGGATCAGCCGACGCAGACGATCGACGTGCGCGACCTCGCCGCGTTCCTGGTGGAACGCGCACCCGAGCGCAGCGACGTCGTGAACGCGGTCGGCGCCGAGATGACGCTGCACCGGCTCATCGCGACGGCCAGGGAGCTCACGGGCCACTCGGGCGAGCTCGTGCTCGCCTCGGACGACGCACTGGCCGCGCTCGACATCGGGCACTGGGCGGGGCCGCGCGCGCTGCCGCTCACGCTGCCCGCGGCGATCGCCTCGCACGCCCAGCGCTCGAGCGCCCGCTACCGCGCGGCGGGCGGGACGCACCGCGCGCTGCGGGCGACGCTCGAGGCGGCGCTCGTCGACGAGCGAGCCCTCGGCCCGGGTCGCGACACCCCGACGCGGCTCTCGCGCGCCGACGAGCTCGCCGCGATCGATTCGCTAGCCTCGGAGGCATGACCGACCACGACAGCGCGGTCGACGGACTCGTCGACGAGCTCGACCTGCTCGAGCAGCAGCCGCTCGAGGAGCGCGCCGACCAGCTCGCCCGCATCCACGACCGGCTGCAGGCCGAGCTCGGCGCGGTGCGTGGCTGACGAGCCCGGTGCCGGCGCCGTCCGGCTCGACCAGGCGCTCGTCGAGCGCGGCCTCGTGCGCAGCCGCACGCAGGCGCAGCAGCGCATCGCCGAGGGGCTCGTCGCGGTCGACGGCCGGACGGTCCTGAAGCCGAGCCACAGGGTCGCGGCCGATGCGGACGTCGTCGTCTCCGGCGGCGATGCCTGGGTCTCGCGCGCGGCGCACAAGCTGCTCGCCGCGCTCGACGCGTTCGCCGTCGATCCGGCCGGACGTCGCGCCCTCGACGCCGGGGCCTCGACGGGCGGCTTCACCCAGGTGCTGCTCGCGCGGGGCGCCGAGCACGTCACGGCGCTCGACGTCGGGCACGACCAGTTCCAGCTCGACGTCGCGGCGCATCCCATCACGCTCATCGAGGGCATGAACGTGCGCGACCTGCAGCCCGGCGCCATCGCGCCGCCGCCGACGATCGTCACCGCCGACCTCTCGTTCATCTCCCTCGGCCTCGCCATCCCGCCGCTCCGCGGCGTCGCAGCGCCCGACGCCGACTGGATCGTGCTCATCAAGCCGCAGTTCGAGGTGGGCAGGACGGGCGTGCGCGAGGGCATCGTCACCGATCCGGGGCTGCGCGCGCAGGCGATCGAGCAGGTGCTGTGGTCGGCGTGGGATGCGGGGCTCGGCACCGCCGGCCTCATCGGCAGCCCGATCGTCGGGGCGCGCGGCAACCTCGAGTACCTCGCGCACCTCACGGCGACGGGCGGGGCGAATCCGACAGAATGGCTGGACGCATCCGCACGACTGTCGAGGGAGGCACGGTGAGCGACCGCAGGTTCCTGCTCGCGTTCCACCCCGGACGGGAGGAAGCCGTCGCGACGGCCGCGTCCATCGCCGCCCGCCTGCTGCAGGCGGGCGTCATCCCGGTCGTGCTCGGCGAGGACCGCGCCGTGCTGCTCGCCAGCCGCGACGGCCTCGACGCGGTCGAGCCGCACCACCCGGGCGACGAGCACGAGGTCGAGCTCATCATGACCCTCGGCGGGGACGGCACCATCCTGCGCGCAGCCGAGCTGCAGCGCGAGATCGGTGCGCCGCTGCTGGGCATCAACCTCGGCCACGTCGGCTTCCTCGCGGAGGCGGAGGTCGCCGAGACCGCCGAGGTGGTCGAGCGCGCGCTGCTGCGCGACTACGAGGTCGAGCAGCGGCTGACGCTGCGCGTGCGCGTGTTCGACGACGGCGAGCTCGTGCACGAGACCTGGGCGGTCAACGAGGCGGCGATCGAGAAGGTCGGCGCCGGCCGCATGATCTCGACGCTGCTCGAGATCGACGGGCGCCCCATCTCGTCGTTCGGCACCGACGCCGTGCTGCTCGCGACCCCGACGGGCTCGACCGCCTACTCGTTCTCGGCTGGCGGCCCGATCATCTGGCCGACCGCCGAGGTGCTGCTGCTCGTGCCGCTCGGTGCGCACGCCCTCTTCACCCGGCCGCTCGTCGTCGCGCCCACGTCGACGCTCGCGGTGACGATCGCGGAGGACTCCACGAGTGCGGCGATGCTGTGGTGCGACTCGCGCCGCTCGTTCCCGCTCCCGCAGGGCTCGCGCATCGAGGCGACCCGCGACGCGCGTCCGCTGCGCCTCGCGCGCCTCTCTCGGGCACCGTTCGCCGACCGTCTCGTCGCCAAGTTCCACCTGCCCGTCGAAGGCTTCCGGCGGCCGCGACCGTGACCCGCCTCGACGAGCTGACGATCCGCTCGCTGGGCGTGATCGACGAGGCGCGCGTGCCGGTTGGCGCGGGCTTCACCGCGATCACCGGCGAGACGGGCGCGGGCAAGACGATGCTCGTGCAGGCGCTCGCGCTGCTGCGCGGCGAGCGCGCCGACGCGGGCGTCATCCGCGCGGGCGAGGAGCGCGCGGCGGTGCAGGGCGTCTGGATCGTCGACGACGCGGACGCGGTCGCGCTCGTCGAGGATGCGGGCGGCAGCGTCGACGAGGGCGAGCTCATCCTCGGCCGAGCACTCACCCGCACGGGCGATGGTGCCGGCAGATCCCGAGCGCAGGCCGGCGGTGCCGCGGTGCCCGCAGGGCTCCTCCGCGAGCTCGCCGACCGGCTCGTCGCGGTGCACGGCCAGTCCGACCAGCAGCGGCTGCGCTCCGCGGAGGCGCAGGCGGATGCGCTCGACCGCGGGGCAGGTGAGCCGCTCCGCGCGCTGCTCGCCGAGTACCGGGCGGAGCACGCGGCCTGGGCCGACGCGCGCGACGCGGCAACGCGCATCCGCGCCGAGCACGACGCGCGCGCGGCCGAGGCCGACGCGATCCGGGTCGAGCTCGAGGACCTCGAGGCCGTCGACCCGCAGCCAGGGGAGCAGGACGCGCTCGCAGCGCTCGCGCACCGGCTCGAGCACGCGGAGGGGCTGCGGCTGCAGCTCGCCGAGGCCCGGGCCGCGCTCGCGAACGACGAGGACGAGCCGGACGCGGTGACGCTCGCAGGGCACGCGCGGCGCCTCGTCGAGCGCGCGGCCGGCGACGACGGCTCCCTCGCCGACGCGCTCGACCTGCTCGTGCAGGCGGATGCGCTGCTGCAGGAGGCGTCGTCGGCGATCGTCCGCGCGCTCGACGACCTCGAGCGCCCCGAGCGCAGCCTCGACGAGGTGCAGGAGCGGCGCGCGACGCTGACGGCGCTCGAGCGGCGCATCGGCAGGCCGCTCGACGAGGCGCTCGACGCTGCACCCGCCGCGGCGCTCCGGCTCGTGGAGCTCGAGGGCGACGACGCGGAGCTCGCGCGGCTCGACGCCGAGGAGGCGGCCCACCTCGCGGCCGCGACCGCGGTCGCCGACCGGATGAGCGCGATGCGGCACGACGCCGCCCGCCACCTCGAGCAGGCGGTCGGCGCGGAGCTGCGCGCGCTCGCGATGCCCGACGCGCGGCTCGTCGTCGAGGTCGAGCAGCTGCCCGACCTCGGCGCGCACGGCCGCGACCGCGTCACGATGCTGCTCGCCCCGCATCCTGGCGCCGACCCGCGCCCGGTGCAGAAGGGCGCGTCCGGCGGCGAGCTCAGCCGCATCATGCTCGCGATCGAGGTCGCGCTCGCCGACGAGAGCGTGCCCACCATGGTCTTCGACGAGGTCGACGCCGGCGTCGGCGGCGCTGCCGCGACCGAGATCGGCCGCCGGCTCGCGCGGCTCGCGCAGCACTGCCAGGTGATCGTCGTCACGCACCTCGCGCAGGTCGCCGCCTTCGCCGAGAGCCACGTGCGGGTCGTGAAGGGCACCGACGGCCGCATCACCGCGTCGCAGGTCGCGCTGGTGGAGGGCGACGAGCGCCTGGCCGAGCTCGCCCGCATGCTGTCGGGCAGCGCATCCGACACGGCCCTCGCCCACGCCCGCGAGCTGCTGGCTCACAGCACCGTCGTGGGATAGGCTCGAAGCCCGTGAACCAAAGTGCAAACGGGACCGCCGCCAGACCCAAGGTGACCAAGCAGATCTTCGTCACGGGTGGTGTCGTCTCGTCGCTCGGCAAGGGGCTCACCGCCGCATCGCTCGGCAACCTCCTCACCGCCCGCGGCCTGCACGTCGTGATGCAGAAGCTGGATCCGTACCTCAACGTCGATCCCGGCACGATGAACCCGTTCCAGCACGGCGAGGTCTTCGTCACCGACGACGGCGCCGAGACCGACCTCGACATCGGCCACTACGAGCGCTTCCTCGACGTGAACCTGTCGCAGGCGGCCAACGTCACCACCGGCCAGATCTACTCGCGCGTCATCGAGCGCGAGCGCCGGGGCGAGTACCTCGGCGACACCGTGCAGGTCATCCCGCACATCTCCGACGAGATCAAGCGCCGCATGCGCCTGCAGTCGGAGGGCGACCCGCAGCCCGACGTCATCATCACCGAGATCGGCGGCACGGTCGGCGACATCGAGTCGCAGCCGTTCATCGAGTCGGCCCGCCAGATCCGTCACGAGCTCGGCCGCGGCAACGTCTTCTTCGTGCACGTCTCGCTCGTGCCGTTCCTCGGCGCGTCCGGCGAGCAGAAGACGAAGCCGACGCAGCACTCGGTCGCGACGCTCCGCTCGATCGGCATCCAGCCCGACGCGCTCGTGCTGCGCAGCGACCGCCCGGTCTCGGACTCGAACCGCAAGAAGATCGCGCTCATGTGCGACGTCGAGGAGGAGGCGGTCGTCAACGCGATCGACAAGCCCTCGATCTACGACATCCCCACCATGCTCACCGAGCAGGGCCTCGACACCTACATCATCCAGCAGCTCGGCCTCACGGCCGGCGACATCGACTGGTCGCGCTGGCAGCCCGTGCTCGACAACGTGCACCAGCCCAAGCACGAGGTCACGATCGGCCTGGTCGGCAAGTACATCGACCTGCCGGACGCCTACCTGTCGGTGACGGAGGCGGTCAAGGCCGGCGGATTCGCGAACCAGTCGAAGGTCAACGTGCGCTGGGTGCGCTCGGACGACTGCGAGACGCCCGAGGGCGCTGCGGCCGCGCTCGGCGACCTCGACGGCATCATCATCCCCGGCGGCTTCGGCATCCGCGGCATCGAGGGCAAGCTCGGCGCGCTCAAGTTCACGCGCGAGAACGAGATCCCCACGCTCGGCATCTGCCTCGGCCTGCAGTGCATGGTCATCGAGGCGGCGCGCAACCTCGCCGGCATCGAGGGCGCGTCGTCGACCGAGTTCGACGAGGCCACGCCCGCGCCGGTCATCGCGACGATGGCGGAGCAGGAGCAGCACATCCACGGCGGCGACCTGGGCGGCACGATGCGCCTCGGCCTCTACGAGGCGAAGCTCGCCGAAGGATCGCTCGCCGCGCGCCTGTACGGCGAGGAGGTCTCGCACGAGCGCCACCGCCACCGCTACGAGGTGAACAACGCCTACCGCGAGGAGATCGGCGCCGCCGGCCTCGCGTTCAGCGGGCTGTCGCCCGACGGCACGCTCGTCGAGTACGTCGAGCTGCCCGGCCACCCGTTCTACATCGCCACGCAGGCGCACCCGGAGCTGCGCAGCAGGCCGAACCGCGCGCATCCGCTCTTCCGCGGCCTCGTCGCGGCGGCGCTCGACCGCCAGCGCGCGTCGAAGCTGTTCGACGAGACCGACGAGACCGACGCGGCGACCGACTGATGCTCGCCGACGCGCTCGGCGCGCAGCCCGTGCTCGCGCGCGAGCGGCTGTTCGACGGCCGGGTGTGGGACGTCGAGGCGCAGGAGTTCGAGCTCGGCGGCACCCGCATCCGGCGCGAGGTCGTCGTGCACCCCGGTGCCGTCGCGATCGCGGCGGTCAACGAGCGCGACGAACTCATGCTCGTGCACCAGTACCGGCATCCCGCCGGCGGCACGCTGTGGGAGCTGCCGGCAGGGCTCCTCGACGTGGAGGGCGAGGACCCGCTCGACGCCGCGAAGCGCGAGCTCGCCGAGGAGACCGACCTCGCGGCCGACGGCTGGCAGACGCTGCTCGACGTCTCGACGAGCGGCGGCGGCTCGACCGAGATCATCCGCGTCTACCTCGCGACCGACGTGCGCGAGCTGCCCGACGCCTTCGACCGCTTCCACGAGGAGGCCGAGATGGAGCGGCGGTGGGTGCCGCTCGACGAGATCGTCGAGGCGGCGCTCGCGATGCGGATCCACAACGCGACCCTGCTGTCGGCGGCGCTCGCGCTCGCGGCGATGCGCACGGCTGGCGGCACGGCGCACCGGCTCGAGGCGCACCGCGTCCATGCACACCCCGTCGACGTGCCGTTCGACTGGCATCCGCTGCACCGGTGAGCCCCCAGCAGGCCGTCGAGCGGCTGCTGCGGCAGCTGGCGATCGAGCGCGGCCTGTCGAAGCACACGATCGCCGCCTACCGGCGCGACCTCACAGGCTACCTCGAGGTGCTCGAGGCGCGCGGCGTGACGGATGCGTCGGCGATCTCTGCCGATGACGTCGCCGCCTTCCGCTCGTCCCTCGCCGACCGCGGCCTCGCCGCATCGTCGGTGGCGCGGCACCTGTCGGCCGTGAAGGCGCTGCACCGCTGGCTCGTCGACGAGCGCGTCGCCGCCGACGACGTCGCGAAGGGCCAACGCCCGCCCAAGCTGCCGTCCCGGCTGCCGAAGGCGATCTCGGTGTCGCAGATGCAGCGGCTGCTCGACGCGGTGGTCGGCGACGACCCCGCCTCGCTCCGCGACCGCGCGCTGCTCGAGCTGCTCTACGCGACCGGCGCCCGCATCTCGGAGCTCATCGCCCTCGACGTCGACGACATCGGCGAGTCGCTCGTGAAGGTCACCGGCAAGGGCGGCAAGCAGCGCCTCGTGCCGGTCGGCTCGTTCGCGCGCGCCGCCACGGATGCGTGGCTCGTGCGGGGGAGGGCGGCGCTCGCGGCGAACGGGCGCGGCACGCCCGCGCTGCTGCTCGGCGCCCGCGGCGGCCGCCTCAGCAGGCAGGCGGCCTGGGAGGTCATCCAGCGCGTCGCCGAGGAGGCGGAGGTGCCGCACGTCTCGCCGCACACCTTCCGGCACTCGTTCGCGACGCACCTGCTCGAGGGCGGCGCCGACGTGCGCGCCGTGCAGGAGCTGCTCGGGCACGCCTCCGTCGCGACGACGCAGATCTACACGCACGTCACCGCGGACACGCTGCGCGACATGTACACGACCGCGCACCCGCGCGCCCGATAGCGTGCGTCGATGGACGCCTCCGACTACGACGCCTTCGCCGAGCGCTACGACGCCGAGAACGCCGGCAGCCTGCTGAACGCCCACTACGAGCGTCCCACGATGCTCGGCCTCGCGGGCGACGTGGCGGGTCGCGCGATCCTCGACGCCGGGTGCGGCTCGGGACCGTTGACCCTCGCACTGCGCGAGCGAGGGGCGGTGGTGACGGGGATCGACGCCAGCCCGGCGATGGTCGCCCTCGCGCGAGCACGGCTCGGCGACGACGTGCCGCTCCACGTCGGCGACCTCGCCGAGCCGCTGCCGTTCCCGGACGGCGCGTTCGACGACGTGATCGCCTCGCTCGTGCTCCACTACCTCGAGGACTGGGACGCGCCGCTCGCCGAGCTGCGCCGGGTGCTGCGCCCCGGCGGACGCCTCATCCTTTCGCTCAACCACCCCACGGTGCGCCTCCTCTCGCATCCGCACGAGGACTACTTCGCGACGCGGCGGTACTCCGACGACTTCGACTTCGACGGCGAGCCCTCGGTGCTGACGATGTGGCATCGGCCACTGCGGGCGATGACCGCAGCCTTCACCCGGTCGGGATTCTCGATCGCCTCGATCGAGGAGCCGCCGCCGTCACCGCTGACGCCGCGGGAGCTCATGCCGCCGCGCATCGCGAGCGGAGAGCGCTCCGCGTTCCTGTGCTTCCTCTTCTTCGTGCTCGAGCGGGACTAGCATCGGCCATGGCCATCACGGACTTCGACCGCTATCCGCTGACCTTCGGGCCGAGCCCGGTGCATCCGCTCGAGAACCTCACGAAGCACCTGGGTGGCGCCGCCATCTGGGCGAAGCGCGAGGACGTGAGCTCGGGGCTCGCGTTCGGCGGCAACAAGACCCGCAAGCTCGAGTACATCGTGCCGGACGTGCTCGCCTCGGGCGCCGACACGCTCGTCTCCATCGGCGGCGTCCAGTCGAACCACACGCGCCAGGTCGCGGCGGTGGCCGCGAAGCTCGGCCTCAAGTGCAGGCTCGTGCAGGAGCGGTGGGTCGAGTGGGACGACCCGGTGAACGACACGGTCGGCAACCTGCTGCTCTCGCGCATCATGGGCGCCGACAGCCGGCTCGACCCGGCCGGCTTCGACATCGGCATCCGCGACTCCTGGGAGGAGGCGCTGCGCGAGGTGGAGGAGTCGGGCGGCACGCCGTACGGCATCCCGGCGGGCGCGAGCGAGCATCCGCTCGGCGGCCTCGGCTTCGCGAGCTGGGCGTACGAGGTGGCCGAGCAGGAGCGCGCGCTCGGCGTCTTCTTCGACACGATCGTGGTCTGCACCGTCACCGGCTCGACGCACGCGGGGATGATCGCGGGCTTCGCGGCGCTCGAGGACGCGGGCGGTCGGCCGCGGCGCGTGATCGGCATCGACGCATCCGCGACCATCGAGAAGACCCGCGACCAGGTCGCGCGCATCGCCCGGCACACCGCCGCGCTGATCGGGCTCGAGCGCGAGCTGCGCGATGACGAGATCACGGTGCTCGAGGGGTGGGCGGGCGACCTGTACGGCATCCCCGTCGCCTCGACACTCGACGCGATCCTCACCTCCGGCCGCACCGAGGCGATGATCATCGACCCCGTGTACGAGGGCAAGTCGATGGCGGGCCTCATCGACCTCGTGCGCTCCGGCGACATCCCGCGCGACTCGACGGTGCTGTACGCCCACCTCGGTGGGCAGCCGGCGCTCAACGCCTACTCCGGCGTCTTCCCGTGGAGCTGAGGAGGCTCGCATGATCACCTTCGACGCCGTCGGCATGGTCGCGGTCGACCTGCCCGCGACGCTCGCGTTCTACCGCGAGCTCGGCCTCGACATCCCTGCCGATGCCGACCGCGCGCCGCACGCGGAGGCGACGCTCCCCGGCGGACTGCGGCTCATGTGGGACACCGAGGCGATGATCCGCTCGTTCGTGCCGGACTACGAGCGTGAGCCGGGCCAGAGCCACACGCTCGCGGCGCGCTGCGACAGCCCCGCGGAGGTCGACGAGGTCGTCGCCCGGCTCGCGGCGCTCGGCCACCGCTTGATCCGCGAGCCGTGGGACGCGCCCTGGGGGCAGCGATACGCGACCGTCGCCGATCCCGACGGCTACGGCGTCGACCTCTACGCCTCCCTCGCGGGGGCCTGAGGCTCAACCAGAGGTTGAGATACACGCCGCGACGGCCTGCGCGGCGAAGCGGCCGGGCGTTCCTAGACTCGGATGCGTGAGCACGCGCAACGAGACCCTGGCCGGCATGGAGGCGCCCGCGCTCGGGCCGACCGGGCGCCCGATGCGCGACTTCCCGGAGCCGAAGCCGCTGCGCAGCCACGGCCCCGCGCGCATCGTGACGATGTGCAACCAGAAGGGCGGCGTCGGCAAGACGACGACGAGCATCAACCTGGGCGCCGCCGTCGCCGAGTACGGCCGCCGCGTGCTGGCCATCGACTTCGACCCGCAGGGCGCGCTGAGCGCGGGCCTCGGCGTCGACAACCACGACGCGACGACGATCTACGACCTGCTGCTGAACCCGCGCCTCGACCCCAAGGACGCCATCCAGCGCACGAGCGTCGAGGGCCTCGACGTCATCCCCGCGAACATCGACCTCTCGGCCGCGGAGGTGCACCTCGTCAACGAGGTCGCGCGCGAGCAGATCCTCGCGCGCGTGCTGCGCCGGGTCGCCGACGACTACGACCTCATCCTCATCGACTGCCAGCCCTCGCTCGGCCTGCTGACGGTGAACGCGCTCACGGCCGCGCACGGCGTGCTCATCCCGCTCGAGAGCGAGTTCTTCGCGCTCCGCGGCGTCGCGCTCCTCAAGGAGACGATCGACAAGGTGCAGGATCGCCTGAACCCCGCGCTGCAGCTCGACGGCATCCTCGTCACGATGTACGACGCCCGCACGCTGCACGCGCGCGAGGTCATGGATCGCGTGGTGGGGGCGTTCGGCGACATCGTGCTCGAGACCGTCATCCGCCGCACGGTGAAGTTCCCGGACGCATCCGTCGCAGGCCAGCCCGTCACCCAGTTCGCGCCCGAGCACGCGGCCGCCGAGGCGCACCGCCAGCTCGCGCGCGAGCTGATCGCCCGTGGCGCGATCGCCTGACGAGGTCGAGCCTGAGGAAGAGGCTCGCGGCTTCCGCCTCGCGCTCGACAACTTCGACGGTCCGTTCGACCTGCTGCTGACGCTCATCGGCAACCGGTCGATGGACGTGACCGAGATCTCGCTCGGCCGCGTGACGAACGAGTTCATCGCCTACGTGCGCACGCTCGACACGCACGAGGAGCTCGAGCAGGCGAGCGAGTTCATCGTCGTCGCCGCGACCCTGCTCGACCTGAAGATCGCCTCGCTGCTGCCCGCCGGTGACGTCGTCGACAGCGAGGACGTCGCCCTGCTCGAGGCGCGCGACCTGCTGTTCGCGCGGCTGCTGCAGTACCGCGCGTTCAAGCAGGCGGCGCTGTGGATGTCGGAGCGCATCGGCGAGGAGTCGAACCGCCACGCGCGCTCCGTGCGGCTCGAGGAGCGGTTCCGGCAGCGCACGCCGGAGCTCAAGTGGACGCTCTCGGCCGACGAGTTCGCGGCCCTCGCGCTGCTCGCGCTCACGCCGAAGGAGCTGCCGACGGTCGGCCTCGCGCACCTGCACGCGCCGCTCGTGTCGATCCGCGAGCAGGCCGCGCACATCGTGGCGCGGCTGCGGCAGTCGGGCACGACCACCTTCCGCGAGCTCATCGCCGGCGAGGCCACGCGCGGCGTCATCGTCGCGCGCTTCCTCGCCGTGCTCGAGCTCTACCGCCACGCCGCCGTCACCTTCGAGCAGCTCGAGCCGCTCGGCGAGCTCTCGATCAGCTGGACCGGGCACGACTTCCGCGACGAGGACCTCGTCGCGCTGGGGGCAGACTATGACCATGCATGAGACGGATGCGGCGACCGACGAGGTGGTCGCCGACCGGTCGCACCTGCCGCTCGAGCGTCGCATCGAGGCGATCCTCATGGTCGCCGACGAGCCGCAGGGCGCCGTGCACCTCGCGACCGCGCTGCGCGCGCCGGTGCAGGACGTCAAGGCCGCGATCGAGGCGCTCCGCGCCGACTACGACGGGCGCGGCGAGGGGCCGGAGCGCGGCTTCGAGCTGCGCGAGGTCGGCGGCGGCTGGCGCGTGTACGTGCGCGCCGCCTACGACATCGACGCGGCCGACTTCGTGCTCACGCAGCAGCCCACCCGACTGTCGCAGGCGGCGCTCGAGACGCTCGCCGTGATCGCCTACAAGCAGCCCATCACCCGCGGTGCCGTCGCGGCCATCCGCGCCGTCAACGTCGACTCGGTCGTGCGCACCCTGCTCGGCCGCGGCCTCATCCGCGAGGCGTTCGCCGACGCCGAGACGGGCGCGATCCACTACGAGACCAGCGAGCTGCTGCTGACGCAGCTCGGCCTCAACTCGCTCGACGAGCTGCCGCCGATCTCGCCGCTGCTGCCCGACGGCGAAGAGGAGCTGAGCCTGTGACCCCCACCGATCCGAGCGCCGAGGGCGAGCGCCTGCAGAAGGTGCTCGCCGCCGCGGGCGTCGCGAGCCGCCGCGTCGTCGAGGACATGATCGTCGCCGGCCGCATCTCGGTCGACGGGGCGGTCGTGACCGAGCTCGGCAGCCGCATCCGCCCCGACGCGCAGGTGCTCGTCGACGGCACGGCCATCCAGCTCGACGCGACGAAGCGCTACCTCATGCTCAACAAGCCGACCGGGGTCGTCTCGACCATGGCCGACGAGCAGGGGCGGCCGGACCTGCGCGAGTTCACCGACCCCATCGAGGAGCGCGTCTACAACGTCGGCAGGCTCGACACCGACACCTCCGGGCTGCTGCTGCTCACGAACGACGGCGAGCTCGCGCACGTGCTCGCGCATCCCTCGTTCGGCGTCGAGAAGACCTACGTCGCGAAGGTGCGCGGCACGGTCGATCAGCGGGTCATCCGCCGGTTGCTCGACGGCTTCGAGCTCGACGACGGCGAGATCCACGCCGACGCGGCGCGGCTCGTCGGCACGCCGTCGCGCGGGCACTCGATGGTCGAGCTGACGCTCCACTCGGGCCGCAACCGCATCGTGCGCCGGATGCTCGACCACGTCGGCCACCCGGTGGTCGAGCTCGTGCGGCGCAGCTTCGGCCCGCTGCACCTCGGCACGCTGCGGTCGGGGCAGGTGCGGGAACTCACTACCATGGAACGCGGCGCCATCCTCACGATCTCGAGGTCGCAGCGCTGACCCCCCACCCCACCGCCTGCGAGGAGCACTCGTGACCCACCGCCTGCGCGGCCCTGTGCGCATCGTCGGCACCGGGCTGCTCGGCACGTCGATCGGCCTGGGCCTCGCCGCGCGCGGCGTCGAGGTGCAGCTCGCCGACGCGAGCCCGACCGCGATGCGGCTCGCCGCCGACTACGGCGCCGGCCGCCTCGCCGAGCAGGGCGATCGCCCGGAGCTCATCGTCGTGGCTGTGCCGCCGGACGTCACCGCGCAGGTCGTCGCGGCGGAGCTCGCGGCCTTCCCAGACGCTGTCGTCACCGATGTCGCGTCGGTCAAGGCCGTGCCGCTCGCGCAGCTGCGCGAGCTCGGCGCCGACATCAGCCGCTACCTCGGCACGCATCCGATGGCCGGACGCGAGCGCTCCGGCGCGCTCGCCGGCTCGGGCGACCTGTTCGTCGGGCGGCCGTGGGTGATCGCCGGTCACGACGCCATCTCCTACGAGCGCGGCAGCCTCGTCGACGATCTCATCCTCGACCTCGGCGCGGTGCCGATCGAGTCGAGCCCCGACGAGCACGACCGCTCGGTCGCGATCGTCAGCCACGTGCCGCAGCTCGTGTCGTCCCTGATGGCAGCACGCCTCGCCGACGCGCCCGACGAGGCCCTCCGGCTCGCGGGCGGCGGCGTCCGCGACGTCACGCGCGTCGCGGCGAGCGACCCGGCGCTGTGGATCCAGATCCTCGGCGCGAACGCGCCCGCGGTCGTCGAGCAGCTGCGCGCGCTGCAGGTCGACCTCGCGACGCTCGTCGACGCGCTCGACGACGTCGACGCGGCCGGCAGCCGCAAGGCCGTCGCGGATGCGCTGCGGGCGGGCAACGAGGGCGTCGCGCGGCTGCCCGGCAAGCACGGCACCCACACGCGCTTCACGCGCGTGCAGGTGCGCGTCGACGACCGCCCGGGCCAGCTCGCGCGGCTGCTCGTCGACATCGGCGACGCGGGCGTGAACCTGGAGGACGTGCGGATGGACCACGCGGAGGGCGCCCAGTTCGGCGTCGCCGAGATCACGGTGCTGCCGGAGGCCGTCGTGCACCTGCACGACGCGCTCGAGGCGCTCGGATGGCAGGTCGTCGCATGAGCCGCTCGAGCACGGTCGTCGCGATCGACGGGCCCGCGGGCAGCGGCAAGTCGTCGGTCGCGCGCGCGGTCGCGCGCGAGCTCGGCTTCCGCTTCCTCGACACCGGCGCCGCCTACCGGGCGATCGCCTGGCTCGTGCTCGAGCGCGGCGGCTCGACCGACGACGAGCCGACCGTCATCGCGGCCCTCGAGGGGCTCGACGTCGACGTCACCGTCGATGCGGCGGGCCAGCGCGTCACGATCGCGGGCCACGACGTGACCGAGCCGATCCGCACGGAGCGCATCTCCGCCGCCGTCTCTGGCGTGGCCCGCGTGCAGGCGGTGCGTGCTGCCGTCAACGAGCGCTTCCGCGCGATCATCCGTGACGCCGAGCCCGGCATCGTCGCGGAGGGCCGCGACATCACCACCGTCGTCGCGCCCGACGCCGACGTGCGGGTGCTGCTCACCGCCGACGAGGCCGTGCGCATCCGCCGCCGATTCGGCGACGTGGGCGGCGACCACCAGCAGGTCGGCGCCAGGCTGACCGCCCGCGATGCCGCCGACTCGACGGTGTCCGACTTCATGACCGCAGCCGACGGCGTGACCGTCGTCGACTCCACCGACCTGACCTTCGACGAGACGGTCGAGGCCATCGTGCGCCTCGTGACCGAGGAGAGCCATGACTGACGAGAACGACTTCGCGTCCGACGACGCCATCGACGCCGCTGAGACCGAGGAGGCACGCGTCTCCGCGCTGCGCGCCGGCCTCGCCGACTACGAGCTCGACGACGAGGACGCCGCCCTCCTCGACCTGGCCGACGCGGGCCCCGACGCGATCCGCATCATGCCGGCGCTGCCGGTGCTCGCGATCGTCGGCCGCCCGAACGTGGGCAAGTCCGCGCTCGTGAACCGCATCCTGGGCCGCCGCGAGGCCGTCGTCGAGGACACGCCGGGCGTCACGCGCGACCGCGTCTCCTACAAGGCGGAGTGGTCCGGTCGCCAGTTCACGCTCGTCGACACGGGCGGCTGGGAGCCCGACGCGCGCGGCATCGACAAGTCGGTGGCGCAGCAGGCCGAGATCGCCGTCGACCTCGCCGACGCGGTGCTCTTCGTCGTCGACGTCAACGTCGGCCCGACCTCGACCGACGAGCACGTCGTGCGGATGCTGCGGCAGTCGAACCGGCCCGTGCTGCTCGTCGCCAACAAGTCGGACGACTCGCGCAAGGACCTCGAGGCCTCGTCGCTGTGGAGCCTCGGCCTCGGCGAGCCGATCCCGGTCTCGGCCGTGCACGGCCGCGGCGTCGCCGACATGCTCGACCTGGCCATGGAGAAGCTGCCCGAGATCTCGGCGGTCGCGAAGGAGGAGATCGGCGGACCCCGCCGCGTCGCCATCCTCGGACGCCCGAACGTCGGCAAGTCGAGCCTCCTCAACAAGGCGGCCGGCGAGGAGCGCGTCGTCGTCAACGAGATGGCGGGTACGACGCGCGACCCCGTCGACGAGCAGATCGAGCTCGGCGGCCGGGTGTGGCGCTTCGTCGACACGGCAGGCATCCGCCGACGGGTGCACCTGCAGCAGGGCGCCGACTTCTACGCGACCCTGCGCACGCAGGCCGCGCTCGAGAAGGCCGAGGTCGCCGTCGTGATGCTCGACGTCACGGAGCCGCTCTCGGAGCAGGACGTGCGCATCGTCGACCTCGTGCTCGAGTCGGGCCGTGCGCTCGTGCTCGCGTTCAACAAGTGGGACCAGCTCGACGACGAGCGACGGCGCTACCTCGAGCGCGAGATCGAGCAGGACCTCGCGCACGTCGACTGGGCGCCGCGCGTCAACATCTCGGCGCGCACCGGCCGCCACCTCGAGAAGCTCGTGCCCGCGCTCGAGCAGGCGCTCGAGTCGTGGGACACGCGCATCCCGACGGGCAAGCTCAACGCCTTCATCGCCGAGATCGTCGCCGCCCACCCGCACCCGCTGCGCGGCGGCAAGCAGCCGCGCATCCTCTTCGCGACGCAGGCGTCGACCCGGCCGCCGACCTTCGTGCTCTTCACCACCGGCTTCCTCGACCCGCAGTACCGCCGCTTCATCACGCGTCGCCTGCGCGAGGACTACGGCTTCGAGGGCTCCCCGATCCAGGTGAACATGCGCGTGCGCGAGAAGCGGGAGCGCCGCACGTAGCGTGGAGCTAGCGCACCTGCCGCGCGCTGAACTGCATCCGCGGGTGCGCGAACGCGTCCTGCGCTTGCACGAGGCGCAGCTCGCGCTCGCCCGAGTCGAGCGTCGTCTGCAGCAGGTCGAAGACGCTCGACGCGGTGCGCTCGAGCGCCGTCGCGGCCGAGCCTGTCTCGCGGTAGTGCGCGGTGAAGACGGCGCTCGTCACGTCGCCCGAGCCGTTCGCCTTGAACGGCAGGCGGGGGGTCTGCAGGATCCAGGCGCCCTCGTCGTCGACGGCGAGCATCTCGATCGTGTCGTCCTCGCGGTCGGGTCGCAGCACGCTCGTCACGAGCACGGTGCGGGGTCCGAGGTCGCGCACGCGGTCGGCCGACTCGAGCGTCGAGTCGATGGTGTCGGGCGACGTCTCGGTCATGAAGCCGAGCTCGAACTGGTTCGGCGTGAGGATGTCGGCGTGCGGGAGCGCCTTCTCGCGGATGAGCGGCGGGATCGTCGGCGCGACGAAGCAGCCTGAGGTCGCGTTGCCCATCACCGGGTCGCACGTGTAGGTCGCCGAGGGGTTCGCGGCCTTCACCCGCGCGACCGCGTCGATGACGACGTCGACGATCTCCTCGCCGCCGAGGTAGCCCGAGAGCACGCCGTCGACGGTGCCGAGCACGCCGCGGTCCTCGATGCCCTGCACGACGGCGCGCACGTCGTCGGCCGGGATGAGCGGGCCGCCCCACGAGCCGTAGCCCGTGTGGTTGGAGAAGTTGACGGTGAGCACGGGCCACACCTCGTGGCCGATGCGCTGGAGCGGGAAGACGGCGGCGGAGTTGCCGACGTGGCCGTAGGCGACGTGCGACTGGATCGACAGGAACCTCATCCCTGCATCCTCCCATCCAGCGCCTCGAGCAGCGTCCCCTGGACGAAGCCCACCCAGTCGATCACGTCGCGCAGCTGCGCGATGTCGTCGTCGGTGACGTCGTCGGGCAGCTCTGCCCTGTCCTGCCCGGTGCGCACGTGGAGCACGAGCCGGACCTCGCCGAGGGCTCGCAGCCACGCATCCGCGCCCTCCGGGTCGACCTCGATGCGCACGACGTCGCCGCCCTCCTCGGTCGGCAGCGCCGACTCGAGGTCGACGACCATGCGGGTCATCGACTGCATGCGCGCGTAGGCGATGTCGCCGGAGGCGAACCGGCGGAACTCGGCCGCATCGGCGGCATCCTCGTAGGCGTCGGGGTAGAGCCGGGCCATCACGGGGTCGGACTCGACGGCCGTGCGGTCGATGACGGCGCGGTGCAGCCCGAGCACCTGGCGGCCGAGCGTCGCGAGCATGTCGGCCTCCTCCGCGAGCATCGAGCACGCGGCGCCGTCGCCGTCGGCCTGCCAGGACTTCACGAGGCGGCCCGCTCGAGCGTCGCGAGCAGCCCGTCGCCGTGGAGGCCGGCGACGTGCATCTCCTGCTCCTCGCGGGAGCCGTGCGCGACGACGGCTCGGCCCTCGCGCTGCGCGAGCTCCATGAGCTCGAGCGCGCGCTCGCGGGCGAGGCCGAAGCGGTGCATCAGCACGTGGACGACGTAGGGCTGCAGCGTGACCTCGTCGTCCCACAGCACGGTCGACCAGGTGTCGCTGCGCTGCTCCTCGTCGCTCATCGGTCGATCACCTCGATGCCCGCGGTCGTGGGCCCGAGGACGGTGGCGACGATCGAGTGCGCGGCGGTGTCGGGGCCCCGGTCGACGCGCAGGCTCCAGAGCGCGAGCCCGAAGCCGATGGCGGCGAGGACGACGCCGAGCCACGCGGGCGCGAGGTAGCCGAAGCCCGCCGCGATGACCGCGCCGCCGAGCGCCGCGCCGAGCGCGTTGCCCACGTTGAAGGCCGCGTGGTTCGTCGCGGCCCCGAGCAGCTCGGCCTCGCCCGCCGTGCGGATGATGCGGGCCTGGATGGTCGGGATGAGCGCGGAGCTCGACCCGCCGAAGCAGAACGCGAGCACGTAGAGCGCGACCGGCATCGTGCCGAGCAGCGCGAGCAGCACGAGCGTGACGATGAAGAGGGGGAACGCGATCATGATCGTGCGGCGGATGCTCTTGTCGCTCGCCCAGCCGCCGATGATGTTGCCGATCGTCATGCCGAGGCCGACGGTCGCGAGCAGCCAGGCGATCGCCGACTCCGGGAGCAGCGCCACGCGCGTGACGATCTCGGCCGCGTAGGAGTAGACGGCGAAGAAGCCGCCGAAGCCGATGCACGCGACGGCGATCATGAGCCACAGCCGTGGGTTGCGGAAGGCCGTGAGCTCGCGGCGCGCGCTGCGCGTCGGGTCGCCCGGGACGCGCGGCAGGAAGGCGAGCGCGAGGGCGAGGGTGGCGGCGAAGATGACCGCGACGGCGACGTAGGTCCAGCGCCAGCCGGCGACCTGGCCGAGCCAGGTGCCGAGTGGCACGCCGATCACGTTGGCGATCGTGAGGCCCGAGAGCGCGAGCGCGACGCCGGCGCCCTGCCTGCCGGGCCCCATGATGCGCGCCGCGAGCAGCGAGGCGACGCCGAAGTAGGCGCCGTGCGGGATCGCGGCGAGGAAGCGGCTGACGAGCGTGAGCTCGAAGCTCGGCATGAGCCCGCTCGCGAGGTTGGCGACCGCGAACGCGGCCACGAGCAGCAGCACGAGGGTGCGCTGCGACATCCGCGCCGCCCAGATCGAGACGAGCGGGGCGCCCACGACGACGCCGAGCGCGTAGGCGGTGATGATCCAGCCCGCGTGGGCGATGCCGGCCGCCGGATCGGCGCCGAAGCCCGGCACGAGGTCGGCCGCGACGAGCGGGAGGATGCCCATGGTCGCGAACTCGGTGGTGCCGATGCCGAATCCGCCGAGCGCGAGGGTGAAGAGCGCGGCGAGGCGTCGAGGGGGAGTGAGCTGCATTCCCTCGATCGTACGGCGGTCCCGACCCTTTGCTACATTGTCAGGTAAGGCTTGCCTCACCTGAGGCGCACCACAGGATGAAGCACCGAGGAGCATCATGGCGGGACCAGAGCGCGTCGCAGCAGTCGCACCGAAGTTCGTCGAGCTCGAGGTGCTCAGCAACCAGCAGGTGTCGCCCCACATCCGTCGCGTCACCCTCGGTGGCGACGAGGTGCACGCGATGACGCCGCAGGGCTACGACCAGTGGTTCCGCTTCTTCATGCGCCGCGAGGACCAGGACGAGCTGCGCGTGCCGAAGAGCCCGTCGACCTGGTTCCCGCAGTACCTGGCGATGCGCGCATCGCACCGGCCATGGATCCGCAACTACACCGTGCGCGACTTCCGCCTCGACTCGGGTGAGCTCGACATTGACTTCGTCTGCCACGAGGACCCGGGCCCCGGCGCCGCGTGGGCGATCGCCGCGCGACCGGGCGAGCGCGCCGTGCTGCTGGACGAGGGCCTGCTCTACAACGACGACGGCCTCGAGGGCGAGGTGCTGATGGTCGGCGACGAGTCGGTGCTGCCGGCGATCGCGGGCATCTGCGGCTCGCTCGCCGACGACGCGCGCGGCACCGCCGTCATCGAGATCGGCCACCGCGACGACATCCAGGACTTCGCCCGCCCGGCTGGCATCGACATCCGCTGGGTCGAGCGCGGCGACGTGCGCGAAGGCCAGGCCGCGCTCGAGGAGCTGCGCGGGCTGCGCATGCCCGAGGAGTTCGGCTACGCGTACAACGCGGGAGAGCAGTCGCTCGCGACCGGCGCCCGCCGCCACCTCGTGCGCGACCGCGGCATCGACAAGCGCCGCATCACGTTCACCGGCTACTGGAAGCTCGGCAAGTCCTACGTCGACTGAGTGGCACCGGGGAAAGTTCCGCGGAACTTTCGCCACCGTGACGTTGCACGCATCCTGACGCTCGGAACGGCCGAGGCAGCCTGGCGGCCTTGCCTATCGTGAAGATGTGCCCACGACGTCATCCCCTGCAGTTGAGACCGCCCACCAGGCGTGGCTCGACCGCCTCGCCCTCGCAGAGTCCGCGGTGCCGATCCTCGGCCGCCTCTACCGGGAGCGCGACGTCGTCACGCACGTGCACGGCAAGAAGCTCGTCAACCAGTCGCCGGTCGACATCCTGAAGGCCCACCGGTGGGCGCGCCGCGTCGACGAGCGCGTGCTGAGCATCGACGACTCGATCCGCGTGCTGCGCATCGTCGACGAGCTCGGCCTCCGCGGCATCTCCCTCGACCTGGGGCTGATCCTCGGCGAGGCGCCGGCGGACGGCTTCGAGGCATGGGTGCGCGACCACGTCGCCGAGCTGCCGTCGTGGTCGCAGGACGACTCGACCGACGTCGTCCTCTACGGCTTCGGCCGCATCGGTCGCCTGCTCGCCCGCATCCTCATCGGCCACGCGGGCAGCGGCCTCGGGCTTCGCCTGCGCGCGATCGTGGTGCGCCGCGGCGGCGAGGACGACCTCGAGAAGCGCGCGAGCCTGCTGCGCCGCGACTCCGTGCACGGCGCCTTCCAGGGGACGATCGAGATCGACCGCGAGGCGTCGACGATCCTCGCGAACGGCACGCTCATCCAGGTCATCTACTCCGACGACCCGACCACGGTCGACTACGCGGCGCACGGCATCGACCGCGCGATCGTCGTCGACAACACCGGGCGGTGGCGCGACGAGGCCGGGCTCTCCCAGCACCTGCAGCGCCCGGGCGTCGAGCGCGTCGTGCTGACCGCGCCCGGCAAGAGCCCGCTCAAGAACATCGTCTTCGGCGTCAACCACGACGACATCGCGGCGAGCGACACCATCGTGACCGCGGCGTCGTGCACGACGAACGCGATCACGCCGGTGCTGCAGGTCGTCCACGAGGCGTACGGCATCGAGCACGGCCACGTCGAGACGGTGCACTCGTACACCAACGACCAGAACCTCATCGACAACTTCCACAAGGGCGCGCGGCGCGGCCGCTCGGCGGCGCTCAACATGGTGCTCACCGAGACCGGCGCGGCGAAGGCGGTCGCGAAGGCGCTCCCCGCCCTCGAGGGGAAGCTCACCGGCAACGCGATCCGCGTGCCGACGCCCGACGTGTCGATGGCGATCCTCAACCTGACCCTCGAGCGGCCCGTCGACCGCGACCAGGTGAACGAGCTGCTGCGGCGGACGTCGCTCACCGGCGCGCTGCGCGCGCAGATCGACTTCACCGACTCCGCCGAGGTCGTCTCGACCGACTTCGTCGGCAACAACCGGGCGGGCATCGTCGACGGCCTCGCGACGATCGCGACCGGCCGGCACCTCGTGCTCTACGTCTGGTACGACAACGAGTACGGCTACTCGTCGCAGGTCGTGCGCGTTATCGAGCACATGGCCGACCAGATGGCCAAGGCGCGGCAGCTGCTGCCCGCCTGACACAGACTTGCCGCCGTCGGGACTCTCCTGGGTGGAGGCCCGACGGCGGCAAACCCCCTCCTCGTCCAGGGGCGTCCGCTAGCCTCGACGCCATGCGCGAGGTGACCGAGACCGAGCTCCGGGCGTGCTTCGTGAACGCCACGCCGCGCGAGCTCGACCAGCTGCCAATCCCCGGACTGCACGAGACGATCTGGGCCGAGCGGGAGTACCTGGGTTGGCGCGACCCGCACTCGTCGCGGCTCGGCTACATGGTGCTCTGGCAGGGCGACCGGCTCGTCGGCCTCGTCGTGCGCGCCGCGCCCGGCGGCATGCGGCCCGGCATCGCCGCGATGTGCGCCCTCTGTCACTCGACGCAGCCCGCGACGCAGGTGCGCATGTTCAGCGCCCGGCTCGCTGGACCCGGCGGCGACACCGGCAGCTCGATCGGCACCTACATCTGCGAGGACCTCGCGTGCTCGCACATCATCCGCACCGGGCCGCCGCACCTGCTGAACCGCGACCGGATCGCGTCGCGCGCCGAGGGGCTGCACGGTCGCGTGACCGGCTTCGCCGCCCGCGTCGAGCGCGCGCTGCGCGAGGCGCTGGACGGCTGAGGCGCCGGATGGCTGAGGCGCTGCATGGCTGAGGAGTCGCGGCTCGCACGGATCGCGAACGTGCGGCCCTGGGGCGGTGCCGCCGTCGACCTCGAACTCGACGGGGACCGGATCGGCGCCGTCGTGCCGCACGACCCCGCAGCGCCTCCCTCGCCGGGACGGGCGCTGGACGGTCGGGGGCTCCTCGCGCTGCCCTCGATCGTCAACGCGCACGCCCACGTCGACAAGTCGTGGCTCGGGCTGCCGTGGCAGCCGTACGGCGGCGGGGGCGGCACCGACGGGCGCATCCGCCACGAGCGCGCGCGGCGCGCCGAGCTGGGCATCCCGAGCGTGGAGCGCACGGCGGCCGTGCTCGACGCGCACGTGCGCCACGGGACGACGCTCCTGCGCACGCACGTCGACGTCGACCTCGAGCTCGGCACGCGCGGTATCGACGTCGTGCGCGAGGCCGTCGCGGCATACGACGGTGCCATCGAGGCGACGATCGTCGCCTTCCCGCAGGACGGGGTGCTGCGGCGGCCCGGCGTGCTCGAGCTGCTCGACGCGGCTGCTGCGGCCGGGGCGGAGCACGTCGGCGGGCTCGACCCGGCGTCGATCGATCGCGACCCGGTCGGCCAGCTCGACGGCATCTTCGCCATCGCGGAGCGCCACGGCGTCGGCATCGACATCCACCTGCACGACGCGGCCGAGCTCGGCGCCTTCCAGCTCGAGCTCATCGTCGAGCGCACGCAGGCGCTCGGCCTCGAGGGGCGCGTGAACATCGCGCACGGCTTCGCCATCGCCCAGCTGCCCGACGCGCGGCGGCGGGACCTGCTGCAGGCGATGGGCGAGCTCGGCATCACCTTCACCACCGTCGCACCGCTGCGGCTGCCGCAGCTGCCGCTCCACGAGCTCGACGCGGCCGGGGTGGGGTTCGCATTCGGGACCGACGGCATCCGCGACCTGTGGAGCCCCTACGGCACCGGCGACACCCTGGGGATCGCGTGGCAGTACGCGCGCGCGTCGTCGCTCGTGCGCGACGAGGACCTGCGCCGCGTGGTCGAGATCGCCACGCGGGGTGCCGGGCGGTTCGCGGGCCGCGAGCAGCACGACCTCGTCGTCGGCGCACGGGCGGATGTCGTGCTCGTCGAGGCGGAGCACGCGATGGATGCGCTCGTGCGCGTGCCGCCGCGGCTCGCCGTCGTCGGAGGCGGGCGGCTGCTCCATGGCTGACGCGTTCATCCTCGACGCCGTGCGCACGCCGCGCGGCCGCCGCCGCGGCGCGCTCGCCGAGGTGCACCCTGTCCGGCTCGCGGCCGGGCTGCTCGCCTCGCTCGAGGCGCGCGGCATCCCCGCCGACCGGATCGACGACGTCGTGCTCGGGACGGTGTCAGCCGTGGGGGAGCAGGGCGGCGTGCTCGCGCGCGCGGCCGTGCACGCGGCCGGCCTTCCGGACGCGGTGCCCGGCATGCAGGTGAACCGGTACTGCGCATCCGGCCTCGAGGCCGTCACGGCTGCGGCGGCGCGCATCGCGGCCGGCTTCGACGACCTGATCGTCGCCGGCGGCGTCGAGGCGATGACGCGCGTGCCGCTCGGCAGCGACGGTGGCCCGTACGCGACCGATGCGAGGGCGCTCGAGCCGTGGAGCCTCATCCCGCAGGGCGTGAGCGCCGACGCGATCGCCGCGCTCGACGGCTTCGGGCGCGATGACGTCGACCGCTTCGCGCTGCAGTCGCAGCAGCGCACGGCGGCGGCGTGGGACGAGCAGCGCTTCGCGCGGTCCATCGTGCCGGTCGTCGCCGGCGACGGCGCGGTGCTGCTCGACCGCGACGAGCATCCGCGCGCCGGCACGACCCTGGAGGGGCTCGCGGGCCTCGCGCCCGCGTTCGCGGCGTTCGGCGAGGGCGGGTTCGACGAGGTCGTGCGGCAGCGGCACCCGGAGCTCGCGCGGATCGAGCACGTGCACACGGCGGGCAACTCGTCAGGCATCGTCGACGGGGCAGGGCTCGTGGTGATCGCGGGCGAGGCCGCCGCGGCATCGCTCGGCCTCCCGCCGCGGGCTCGGATCGTGGCGGCGACGTCGATCGGCTCGGACCCGACGCTCATGCTCACCGGGCCCGTCGCCGCCACCGAGCGCGTGCTCGCGCGGGCCGGCCTCGGCATCGACGACATCGACCTCTTCGAGGTGAACGAGGCGTTCGCATCCGTCGTGCTGCACTGGATGCGCGAGACGGGCATCGACGCCGACCGGACGAACGTGAACGGCGGCGCGATCGCGATGGGGCACCCGCTCGGCGCGACCGGCGCGATGCTGCTCGGCACCGCGCTCGACGAGCTCGAGCGGCGGGGCGGCCGGCGCGCGCTCGTGACGCTGTGCGTGGGCGGCGGCATGGCCTCGGCGATGGTGATCGAGCGGGTCTGACGCCGCCTCGGTAGTGTCGGTCGGGTGACCGACAGCACCGATGCCAAGCCCACCGACGACGCGACGAAGACGGCGGAGGTGCACGCGGTCGACGAGCTCGTCATCACGAAGCACACGCTGACGACCGCCGAGGGCGAGCTCGCGTACACGGCGCGCGCCGGCCGGGTGGTGCTGTGGCAGGAGAAGGTCGAGGACGACGTCTTCCGCGGCCGGAAGCCGCGGGCGCAGGTGGCCATCACGGCCTATACGGCCGACGACGCGGACCCCACGACCAGGCCCGTCACGTTCGCCTTCAACGGCGGGCCCGGATCCGCGAGCGTCTGGCTGCACATGGGCCTGCTCGGTCCGAAGCGCGTCGTCATGGGCGACGCGGGATCGCTCGCCGCGCCGCCCTACGGCCTCGTCGACAACCCGGAGTCGCTGCTCGCGGTCTCCGACCTCGTCTTCATCGACCCGGTGTCGACCGGGCGCTCGCGGCCCGTGGAGGGGCAGAAGGCGAAGGAGTTCCACGGGTTCACCGCCGACATCGAGTCGGTGGCCGAGATCATCCGCCAATGGGTGACCGCGGAGGGCCGCTGGATGAGCCCGAAGTTCCTGGCGGGGGAGTCGTACGGCACGACCCGCGCGGCGGGGCTCGCGCAGCTGCTGCAGGAGCAGCTCGGCATGTACCTGAACGGGCTGCTGCTTATCTCGAGCGTGCTCGACTTCTCGACCGCGAACTTCGAGCGCGGCGGCGACCGGGCGCACGCGATGTACCTGCCGTTCTACGCGGCGACCGCCTGGCAGCACGGCTTCCACGCGGGGCGATCGCTCGAGGAGGTCGTCGAGGAGGCGCGCGAGTACGCCGCGCGGGACTACCCGTGGGTGCTGACGCGCGGTGCGCGACTGACCGCCGAGGAGCGGGCGGCGGCGATCGCGACGCTGGCGCGGCTCACGGGGCTCAGCGAGTCGTACATCGATCGCGCCGATCTGCGCATCGAGCACTGGCGATACTTCGGCGAGCTGCTGCGCGACCGCGGGCTGAGCGTCGGCCGGCTCGACTCGCGGTTCACGGGGCCAGCCGCGAGCGGCATCGCCGAGCACATGGACGCCGACCCGTCGATGGACGCGATCCTCGGCCCGTACGCGGCAGCGTTCCAGCACTACCTGCACCACGACCTGGGGGTGCGCGACACGGGGCCGTTCCACGTGTTCGGGCTCAACGTGAACGAGCAGTGGAGCTACAAGGAGTTCGAGAACGCGCCCGTCTACGTGATCGACCGGCTCTCCCGCGCGATGCGGCAGAACCCGCACCTCGCCGTGCACTTCGCCTACGGCTGGTTCGACGGTGCGACGCCGTTCTCGGCGGCCGAGGACTCGGTCGCGCACCTGCAGATCCCCGAGGCCCTGCGCGACAACCTCGAGCACCGCTACTACGAGGCCGGACACATGATGTACGTCCACGAGCCGTCTCGCGTCGCGCAGTCGGCGGACCTGGCCGACTTCGTGCGGCGCCGCTCGGGGCTCGCCACAAGCTAGAACGGCGCCTGCGGTGCTGGCCCGAACGTGCCTCGCCAGAGCCATTCGGTGTAGCTCTCCGTGAAGCGTGGCCCGACCTGCTCGGGTTGGTCGACGTAGACGGCGCCCATGGGCGATTCGAACCGCAGCACGCCGGGTTCGATCTGGGTGACCTTCCATCGTCTGGCGGCCGGGAGGACGGCTCCCTTGAGCATGTGATGTCGTCGGCAGAGATGGGCGAGGTTGCCGGGTGTGGTCTTCCCGCCGTCGATCCAGGCGATGGTGTGGTCGATGTCGGCGTGCTCCGCCTTGGCGCAGCAGCCGGGCCATCGGCACCGCTGGTCGCGCTCGCGCAGCAGTCGCCGCACCTTGCGAGACACGCGATACGTGTCGACGGCTATGACGTGTCCCTTGACGGGGTCGGTGAAGACCCTGGTCCAGGTCTTCGTCACCCCGGCGAGCCATAGGGCGGTGTCGGGGTCGACGAGCGCGCCGCTGCGCAGCCTGGCGCTGTCACCGCTGCTGTCGTCGCCGAGCAGCACGGTCGCGGGGATGACGATCGAGACCTGCGCGCGGATGCCCGCGAGTGCCGGGTCGGTGGGCTCGCCGGTGAGGAGCAGGTCGCAGCAGGCGTCGACGCGGCGCTGGTCCATGGTGCGCGGATCGTCCGGGCCCGCTGCCTGCGCCATCTCGGTCGCCCGGTCGAGGATGCCGTGCGCCAGCACGGTCGGCATGTACAGCACCATCTTCGACATGGCGTCGGCGAGGTCGGTGACGAACACCTCGCGCCCGTCCCTGGCGACGCGGTGCCGCTCCACCAGCGGCTCCTCGATGAACTGCTCCAGCTCGCGGCGGGCGATCTTCGCGAGCCGCGCCGGCGTGGTGGTCTCGGCGACGGGCAGCAGCGCCGTCTCGAACTGCGCGCGGGCTTCTGGCGTCTTGAGGGGTGCGCCGATGTCGGTGATGACGCGGAGGTGGCCCTGGTGGATGCGGGTCTCGCCCCAGGCGCGGAGGGTTGCGGGCCATTCGTCGAGGGTCCGCATGGCGCGGTCGATCTCGGCTTCGACGGTGCGGTCGCTGCGGCGCTGGCGGAGGGCGAGCTCGTTCGCGAGGTCGCGCATGACGATGCCGGCGTCGAGGTGCGCGTCGCCTGCCTCTTCGAGCGCGAGCAGCCCGAGCCCGGCGAGCGCGTGCGTGCGCATCGCCTGCAGCCCCGCGATCGCGGCATCGAGGTCGACCACGATCTTGATCGCCGACGCGCGCACGTCCTGCACGGTCGGCGCGGGCACGGCCTCGAGCGCCAAACCGGTCTCGACCGGCGTCACCGCGGGGGCGCCGGACTCGGCGACATCTCCGGGTCGCGGCCCCCGCAGCCACATCGGCCCTTCGGCCGCGGCGGGGTCGAGCGGCACCGGCAGCTGCCGGTGCGTCGGCCACCGCGAGGCCTGGATCTCCGTCGACATGGGCGCAGTCTCCCACCGGCCACTGACACGATCACGCCCCTGTGGACAAGCGCGAACCACGCGATATGGGTGCTGGCCGTGCCGCCGCCTCGCCACGGATGCGCTAGTCTGTTGCAGTTGCCTTCGGGCAGCTCGATCGCAAGATCGACGGGCTGTGGCGCAGCTTGGTAGCGCACCTGACTGGGGGTCAGGGGGTCGCAGGTTCAAATCCTGTCAGCCCGACCATCATGAGGCTCTTCCTTCGGGAGGAGCCTCATCGTCGTCTCGGGCCGGCGGCACCGCGTACGCTGTGGCCGTCATCGACGGAAGGGGTCCACATGTCCCACGACGAGCACGCGGCTGAGCACCACGTCCCGAGCCCCGGCGAGCCGAGCATCCCGGAGCTCGAGGCCGACCAGGCCGAGGCGCCGCGTCCGGAGGAGGAGATCGCCGACGCACTGCGGGCAGAGCCCGACCTTCGGAAGGATGCTCGAAGCTCCGAGTGACGCGGCAGCGGTCGTGCTCAGCGCTCCGCGACGATGGGCGTGGCCGACAGCTGCTCGCCGGGCACCTTCACGGTCCGCTTCGTGTCGATCGCGATCACCGCGCCGACGATCACCATCGACAGCGCGATCGACGCCGAGACATCCGTCAGGTAGTGGTAGCCGAGGTAGATCCGCCCGGCCGCCTGCGCGACGATCATGGCGATCGCCACCGCCACGGCGAGCACCGTGAACCACGTCTTCTGCAGCCTGCTCGCGATCAGGAACGCGAGCAGCAGGAAGAAGTCCGATGCGCCCAGCACGTGCCCCGAGGGGAACGAGAAGGTGTGGTCCGGCCCGAACAGCATCTCGCCGATTGGCGGGCGCGGGTGCTGGACGATCGGGGCGATCGTCAGCGCCAGGAGCACGCCGGTCAGCATGCCGCCCGCGAGCAGCAGCGGCCGCCAGAGGTGCTTCGCGGTAATCGACCAGGTCACGACGACGACCAGCACGATGATCGGCAGCGCGACCGGACCGAAGATGATCGCGAGCACGATCATCGCGGTGGTGGTGTCCGGTGACCGAAACTGGTCGAACCAGGCGTCGACCGGCACGTCGAGGCGCTCGAACCCGGTCTGCGTGACGACGCCGATCAGCAGCGTCGCGAACAGCACCGCGCCCACCACCGCGAGCACCGCGGCGGTGACGTAGAGCCGCCTCCGCGCCGCCGGCTTGAGCCGGCGCTCCTCCACGATGAACTTTTCGTTCCACTCGCGCAGGCGCTGCCTGCGGGTGAGCTGCTGGGTCATGTCGGTTCCCGACGTCGTGTAGTTGCTCAGCGGTCGAGCGGAGTTGCATACTCCCATCTCGTTGACGTTACTGCCGTGAACGTGGACGGGTGATCCGCGGATGGGACGACGGGCGAGATCCCGTCGGGGTTGACCTGCGTTCGCTCGAGCGGCCAGCGTGGGCGGCATTGATTCATCGCGACGAGGAGGTAGCGACTTCGGCCCGCAGGGCGCTTCTCCGGTTAGGTTTGCGGCGTGCGGTCGGTGCGGGCATCGCTGCACCGCCACCATCGTCAGCGGCAACATCGCTACCAGGTGCGAGAGCATCAGCGGAATACCGCACTCTCGAAGTTCGACCCGGGGCCTTGACAGCGGCGTGCACTATCCCGCTCATGCAGAGGAGGAACTTCAGCGGGCGCCCGTCAACGGTCATTGAACGCTCACCAGGCGCCCGGGCTCCCACCGTGGGGCTTGACGCGAGCCCCGGGCATTCGTCATGGTTCTCACACAGTGTTACCGATCTGCTTTGGAGGCGTCCTGGCACGAGACCTCTCGGGAACTCCCGGAAGGCAACGTGGCATACAGGGCGAGTCGCTTAGAAGTTTGCGAGGCGCGCATGCTTGATCGAGACCGGACCCTTGCGGCAGAGCTGTTCGACGAGTCACCGCACTTGCGATCAACGGGGGAAGTGTCGCCTAAGTTTCGCGCGCTGTCCTCGCGATCCAAGCGGGTCACTGTCGGGGGCCAGGCGCTGCACGTCGTTGAGGGTGACTTGCTACTCGATGACGATGAACTCATCCTCCACGCGTTGCGTTCAGAGCGAGCGGATCTCGTGCCGTCGCAGACTTGGGGGGACTCCGACCTGGTTGGCATATTGCTCAAGGGTCGACCGGTGCGCTGGGATCGCGGCACGGTCCTACGCTACTGCGTCCTGAGGAATTCTTTCCCTGACCGCGATACCTACCGAGTGGCGCGGGAAAGTATGGCTGATGCAGCGGCCGCCTGGGAGTCCGTGTGCGCCATCGAATTCACGCACGAAGTGGAATTCGACGAGTTCACCGATCTCGCCGCTAGTGCGCGAGACATCAGCGAGCGACTCGTCTTCGTCGTTCGGTTCATCGATGCGGGTGGAGAGTTCGTCGCGTCGGCGTTTTTCCCAACGCAACCGCCTGCTCGTCGCAAGGTGTTGATTGATCCGTCTTTTTTCAGCGACGACTTGAATTTCGACCGCGTCGGCATCATGCGGCACGAGCTCGGGCACATCATGGGGTTCCGACACGAGCACATCCTCGCCGGTGCGCCCGCGGATTGTCCTGAGGAGAAGGATCAGAACATATTCTCGTTTGGCCCGTATGACCCGAAGTCGGTGATGCATTACTTCTGCGGCGGCGTTGGAACGCTCGATTTGACTTTGACTCCCGGGGACATAAAGGGAGCAATGGGGCTCTACCCTCGCGACTAGCAACATGGCGTGAGGATTCCGACGCTCCGCCCGGGAGCTTCGTATCATCAGAAGAGGTGAAAGCATGGGACCTATAGTCAACGCCATCGCATGGTCGAGTGGCGCTCTCGCGGGTGTCGGAGTGCTAGCGATCGTGCTCGCAGGAGTGCTGTCGATGACGCACTGGGGTCAAGTGTTCATGCCGCCGCACTCACCTGGGGGGTTCGTCAATGATGTAGTCGGGTCGTTCTTCCAGGAAGTCTGGAAGTTCATCAAGCGCTTCGCATCGATTGCATTCTCAGCGCGGCCCGAACGAAGATTCCGACGAATCGGCGCATGGGGCGTGATGGCGTTCCTGCTTGGCGTCGTTGTGCTCGTCATCTCACTCTTCATGATGACGCAGTCGGGCTCGGGGGCTGCAGAGCCGTCACAGACTCCGACTCCGACTCCGACTTCGACGTCTGGGTAGTCTCGCCATCGCGTTCCAATCTCGGTCTCGGGCGAGCTGTTGTCCTCTGCCTGCGAGCTTGACCGCGCAGCAGTGCGGCTTGTGCAACTGCCATATGGCTGCGCATCGGCTGAGATGAACCACTATGAGGCGGCAGTCAGTTGCCGCTCGATCGTTCGACTGCGCTACGACCAGCCGCCTGGACGTGTGCAAGAGGCGTGAGTGCCGCCGCCAGCCTGGGCATGGCTCTGCTCGAATTGAGTGAGTGCCCGGCGGCGCTCCGTCGAACCCCAGGTGAGAGCGCGCCCTCGGCGGATTGCGGTCGTGGCAGCGCGCGACTGCGGGAGCCGAGCACCGGTTCGCACCGGGCGTCTGCGCCGACCGCTATTGTTGGACTGAGCCCAACAATGCCCGCCGCGCGAGAGAAGGCCGACGCATGCCCACGAGCGACCCGGTCGCCTCCCTCGAGCACGTCACGGTCAGCTACGGCACGACGCGCGCCCTCGGCGACGTCACGCTCGACATCGCGAGCGGCGAGATCATCGGCGTGATCGGAGAGTCGGGCGCCGGCAAGTCGACGCTGCTGCGCCTGCTCGACGCCGTCGAGCACCCCTCCGAGGGCAGCATCCGGCTGCTCGGCACCGATCCCGCGGCGCTCGCGACCCGCGAGCTGCGCGCGCTCCGCCGTCGCATCGGGATGGTGTTCCAGGGCTTCAACCTGCTGTCGAACCGCACGGTGCGGCAGAACGTGGCCCTGCCGCTCAAGCTGCAGCGCACGAACGACCCGGCGCTCGTCGACAGCCTGCTCGACTACGTGGGCCTCGCCGATCGCGCCCACCGCTACCCGGCGCAGCTCTCGGGCGGGCAGCAGCAGCGCGTCGCGATCGCCCGCGCGCTCGTCACGCGGCCCGGGCTGCTGCTCGCCGACGAGCCGACGAGCGCGCTCGACACGCGCACGACCGAGGGCATCCTGCAGCTGCTCGCCGACGCCCGCCGGGACTTCAACACGACCGTCGTGCTCGTCACCCACGAGCTCGAGGCGGTCGGCGCGATCTGCGACCGCGTCGCGGTGCTCGAGCAGGGCGCGCTGCGGAGCGTCTTCCCGGTCGCGAGGACCGACTACGGCCGCGAGCACGCGAGCTACCTCGAGCATGCGCAGCGGGTGCTCGGCGCGTGAACGACCTGCTCGCATCCCTCGCCGCCAACGCCGACCAGATCGGCATCGCGCTCGCCGAGACCGGCTACATGCTCGCCTTCTCGCTCGCGGCGGCCGTCATCATCGGTCTGCCGCTCGGCGTCACCATCTTCCTCACCCGACGCGGCGGTGCGCTCGAGCGCAAGCCCGTCTGGCGGATCGCCAACCTCTACGTGTCGGTCATCCGCTCGTTCCCGTTCCTGCTGCTCGTCGTCTTCCTGATCCCGCTCACCCGCGCCCTCTACGGCACGACCTTCGGCACCGAGGCCGCCACCTTCCCGCTCTGCTTCGTGGGCGTCGCCATCTACGCGCGGCTCGTCGAGCAGATCCTGCTCGAGATCCCGCCGGGCGTGCTGCAAGCCGCCCGGTCGATGGGGGCGGATGTGCGGCAGACGGTCGTGCACTTCCTCCTCGTCGAGGGGCGGTCGGGCCTCGTCTACGCGCTGACCTCCGCGGCGATCAGCCTCATCTCCTACTCGACGGTGCTCGGCATCGTCGGCGGCGGCGGCATCGGCGACTTCGCCCTGCGCTTCGGCTACCAGGAGTACGACTACCCCCTCATGTACTCGATCATCGCGATCGTCATCATCGGCGTCCTGCTGCTGCAGACCGCCGGCGAGCGCGTCTCGAGCGCCCTCGACAAGCGATGACCCGCACGACCCGGAAGGCTCCCATGACCCGCGCATCCGCACGACCCCGCCACCGCATCCGCCACGCCCTCGCCGCCCTCGCGGCAGGCGTCGGCCTGCTCGCCACCGGCTGCGCTGCACCGGGCGCCGCGGATGCGCCCGAGACCGTCACCATCCGGGTGGCGGCCACCGTGACCCCCATGACCGACGCGGTCGAGGCGGCCGCCGAGGTGATCGAGGAGGGCTACGAGGTCGAGCTCGTGCCCGTCTCGGACTACGTGCAGCCCAACGTGCTCGTGCAGAACGACGAGATCGACGCCAACGTCGTGCAGTTCGAGTCGTTCATGGAGGAGTTCAACGAGCGGAACGGCGCCGATCTCGTCGTCGTGCAGCCCGTCTACGCCACGGTCGTCGCCTTCTACTCCCGCACCCTCGAGTCGCTGGACGACCTGCCCGACGGCGGCAGCGTCGTGATCGCCAACGACAAGGCGAACGCCGCCCGCGCGCTGCAGCTGCTCGCCGACAACGGGATCATCACCCTCGACCCCGCGGTCGAGCGCTTCGCCGCCCGCGTGAGCGACATCGTCGACAACCCGCGGAACCTCGAGATCACCGAGGTCGATCTGCTGCAGCTCAACACCGCCTACGACGAGGCGGATGCGGTCTACAACCTGCCGTCGTTCGCCCGCCAGATCGGGCTGACGCCGCAGGACGACGGGCTCGTCGTCGAGCAGGACGAGCGCTTCGAGGTGGCGCTCGTCACGCGCGCCGGCAACGCGGAGTCGCCGGCGATCGCCGCGCTGCAGCGTGCGCTGACGAGCGACCGCGTGCGCGAGGTGCTCGAGGGCCTCGGAGTGCCGCCGGCGTTCTGAGCCGAGCCGCTCGTCGCCTCAGACCGCGCGCAGCACGAGCGCGGCGTTGTGGCCGCCGAAGCCGAACGACGTCGACAGCACCGTGCGCAGCGCCGCCGGCCGAGCGACGTGCGCGACGACGTCGAGCTCTGGGAACGCGGGATCGTCGAGGTTGATCGTCGGCGGGATGACGCCGTCGCGCATCGCGAGCAGGGACAGCGCCGCCTCGAGCGTGCCGGCGCCGCCGAGCAGGTGGCCGGTCGTCGACTTCGTCGACGTCACCGGCACCGCGCCGAGCCCGGCGCTGAAGACCGTGCGGAGCGCCGCGGCCTCCATCGCGTCGTTGAGCGGCGTGCCGGTGCCGTGCGCGTTCACGTGGTCGACGTCGGCGGGGGAGCAGCGCGCGTCGTCGAGCGCCTGGCGCATCGCCGCGGCGGCCCCGCTGCCGTCGGGGCGCGGCGCGGTCGCGTGGTACGCGTCGGAGGTCACGCCGTAGCCGGCGATCTCGCCCAGCACGTCGGCCCCGCGGCGGCGCGCGTGCTCCTCGGACTCGACGAGCAGCGCGGTGGCGCCGGCCGACATGACGAAGCCGCTGCGTGCCCGATCGAACGGGCGGCTCGCCCGCCACGGCTCGTCGGCGAAGCCCGGCGCGAGCGCGCCGAGCATCGAGTTCACCGCGAGGTTGACACGGTTGAGGCAGTCGTCCGCGCCGACCACGAGCACCGCGTCGGCGTAGCCGTGACGGATCGCACGGAGCGCGTCGCCGAGCCCGACCGCGCCGCTCGCGCAGGTCGCGGCGGTGCCGACGCCGGCCCCGCGCGCCCCGTACCGCTCGCTCAGGAACGCCGCGGCCGCATCCGGCCCGCCGTAGACGACGACGCCGGGCGGCACCCGGCGCGGGCCGTGCGCGTCGAGCGCCCGCACTGCCTCCTGCGTGAGCGAGACCGCACCCGAGCCGGTCGCGGCGGTCACCCCGAACCGGTGCGGGTCGTGCGCGGCGAAGCCCGCCATCGCCTCGGCTGCGGCCGCGACGCCGTAGAGCGCGTGCCGGTCGAGCCGCTTGGCGTCGCTCCGCGAGACGTGCGCGAGCGGGTCGAAGCCGCGCACCTGCCCGCCAACCTTGACCGCGAGGTCCGAGACTTCGATGCCCTCGAGGGCGCGGATGCCGCTGCGGCCGCTGACGACGGCGTCCCACGTCGACGCCATGCCGAGGCCGTTCGGCGTCACCGCGCCGATGCCGGTGACGAAGGCGCGGGCGTTCACAGCCGCTCCGCCGCGTTCACAGCCGCTCCGCGGTGCCGTCGGCGATGAGGTCGGCCACCGCGACGCGGCGGATCTTGCCGCCTGCGGTGCGCGGCAGCGCGGCCGCGCGGTAGTAGCGGTGCGGCAGGAACTGCGGGGCGAGCAGCTGCCGCAGTGCCTGCTGCATCTGAGGCTTCGGGGGCACGGCGTCGCGGTCGCCCTCGACGACCACCGCGACGATCGCGCCGAGCGACGCATCCGGCAGGGCCACCGCGCAGCACGACTCGCAGCCGGGCACGGTCGCGAGCGCGCGCTCGACCTGGGGCAGCGACACCTTGTGGCCGCCCGAGACGGCGATGTCGCCCGCGCGCCCTGCGAGCTCGATCGCGCCGTCCGCGAGCGCCGCGAGGTCGTGCACGCTCGACCAGCCGCCGGCATCGGTGATGCGCTCGGCGCTCGTCGCCGAGACGTAGCGCTCGACCGCCGACGCGACCCGCACGTGCAGCGTGCCGATCTCGCCGTCTGGGAGCGACCGCCCCGCGTCGTCGCGCACGGCCAGCTCGACGCCGTCGAAGGGCGTGAGCCGCGTGCCGTCGCCGACGTCGCTGTAGCCGATGAAGCCGATCTCGGAGGCCCCGTAGTAGCTGCGCAGCCGCGCGCCCCGGACCGCGGCCTCGAACACCGTGCGGATGCGCTCGCCCTGGTTGGCGCCGCCGGTGATGACCGTGCGGAGGGACGCGAGCGCTCGCGCGCCCGACGTCGAGCGCTCGGCGGCCGCGACGAGCGCGAGCAGCATCGCCGGCACCCCGACGAAGCGCTCGATGCGCTCCTCCTCGATCGTGCGGACCGCGGCGACCGCGTCGAAGCCCGACTGCAGGTGCAGCGACCCGCCCGTCGCCAGCACCTCGACGAGCGCGTAGAGCGTGAGGCTGTACGACACCGGCCCCGGCGCGAGCGTGCGCATGCCCTCCTCGGCGCCGAGGAACGCGCGGCTCACGCCCACGTTGATGTCCCAGCTGCCCCGCGTGCGCAGGAAGCCCTTCGGCAGATCGGTCGTGCCGGAGGTGAACAGCAGCAGGAACGGCTCGTCGCGCGGGCGCACCTCCGGCCCGGCCGAGGCCGGCGCATCCGCCGCGACCGCGTCGAAGCGGTCGAGCGAGACGGCGGTGCCGCTCCAGCGCTCGAGCCCGGCCAGCGCGTGCTCGAAGCTCGCGTCGTCGGTCACGACGATCGCCGGATCGACGCGGCGGATGGTCTCGAGCCGGTGCTCCTCCGGCCACAGCGGGTCGAGCACGGCGATGATCGCCCGGAACGACGTCACGCCGCTGATCCAGCGCGCGATGTCGATCGCGCGCGACAGCGAGACCGCGATGATCGGCACGCCGCCGGTCTCCGCGCTCGTGCGCCCCGCAGGCGTCGCGGCGGGCCCGCCGAGCAGCTGCTCGATGCCGCTGCGGATGCGCGTGCACTCGGCGCGCAGGTCGCCGTAGGTGATGCGCTCGCCGTCACCGGCGAGCGCGAGCCGCCCGGGATCCGACTCGGCGACGGCGATGATGCTGCCGGTGAACGTCACCCTCCGAGTCTAGGCTCGGGGCCGTGACGGACTCCCAGGTCGACGACGCAGCGGACCTCGAGGACGCAGCGCAGTTCGAGCAAGCATGGCGGCGCTGGCAGGCGGTGCGCTGGCGCACGGTCGCCGGCCCGCACGGCATCGCGGCGCTCGCGGCGACGGTCTGGCTCAGCGACGCCGACCAGGCGGTCGACGGCGTCGACGGCCGCTGGCGCGCGGACGGCGACCTCGTCGTCGGGACGGGTCTGCAGGCATCCGGCTACCGGCATCGCGACGGCGCGGAGGTCGCCGACACCGTGACCCTCCACGCGGGCGAGACGCTCGTCGCCGGCGACGTGCTGCTGCGCGCCTTCGTGCGGGAGGGCATCCCGGCGCTGCGGCGCATCGACCCGCACACCGACCGCCGGGTGCGCCTGCGCGAGATCGCGACGCATCGACCCGACCCCGCGTGGGTGGTGACGGCGCGCTGGACGCCGAACGACGAGCCGCTCGAGGTCGAGGCGGTCGACGGCCACCGGACGACCCGCAGCGACGCCGGCACGCTCGCGTTCGAGCTCGGCGGCCGAGAGCGCTCGCTCATCGCGACTCGTGGCGATGGTGAGCTCGCGGTCGTCTTCGCCGACGCCGCGGGCGACGAGCAGTACCCGTTCCGCTTCCTGCGTCCCCGGCTGCCCGACGAGCACGGCGTCACGACGCTCGACTTCAACCGCGCGTTCCTGCCGCCGTGCGCCTTCAGCGACCACTACGTCTGCCCGATGCCGCCACCCGGCAACCGGCTCGACCTGCGGGTCGGGGTGGGGGAGCGGATGCCCGTCTACGACGACGCGCGCTGACCAGCGCAGTCAGCGGCATCCGGCACACTGTCGCCATGCCCCGCCCACCGCGCGAGCAGAAGCCGTGCGAGCACTGCGGCCGTCCGTTCGAGGATCGCAAGCGCTGGGCGAGCCGCGATCAGTGGGAGCAGGTGCGCTACTGCTCGCGCTCCTGTCGCGCGGCAGCGGCGAAGGCCCGACGCGCGCGATGAAGGCCGCGCTCATCCTCGGCACGCAGCTGCTCGACCGGCATCCCGCGCTCGACGACGACGAGATCGACGAGCTGTTCCTCGTCGAGTCGGCCGCGCTCTTCGACCGGCTGCCGTACCACCAGCACAAGATCGTGCTCGTGCTCTCGGCGATGCGCCACATGGTCGACCGCCTGGAGCGCGAGGGCCGCACCGTGCGCACCGTTCGCCTCGGGGAGGGGCTCGCCTTCGCCGATGGCGTCACCCGGCTCATCGAGCGGCACGGCGCCGAGGGACTGGCGTGGATGCGCGCCGCCGACCGTGGCGTGGACCGGCGCATCGATCGCATCGCGGCGCGGGCCGGCATCCGCACGCGCCGCTGGGCGGACCGGGCGTTCCTCACGCCCGAGCCCGAGCTCGACGCCTGGTTCCGCGACCATCCGCGGGCACGCATGGAGGACTTCTACCGCTGGCAGCGCCAGCGCACCGGCATCCTCATGGAGGGCGAGAGCCCCGCCGGCGGTCGCTGGAACTACGACGTCGACAACCGCGAGCCGCTGCCGAAGGGCGGCATCGACATCCCGCCCGTGCCGCGGCTCGAGCCCGACGCGATCACGCTCGAGGTGATCGACGAGGTGCGCGAGCGATTCCCCGACCACCCGGGCGACGCGCGCGACTTCTGGCTCCCGGTCACGCACGAGGACGCGCGCGCGTGGCTCCGCGCGTTCGTCGACGAGCGGCTGCCCGACTTCGGGCGCTTCGAGGACGCGATGGCGGCCGACGAGCCGGTGCTCTTCCACTCGGTGCTGACGCCCGCGCTCAACCTCGGGCTGCTCACCCCGCACGACGTCGTCGATGCGGTGCTCGAAACGAGCGGCGACGTGCCGCTGCCGTCGCTCGAGGGCTTCGTGCGCCAGGTGATCGGCTGGCGCGAGTACATGCGCGGCATGTACCGCGCGCATCCCGAGCTCGACGGCGCGAACGCGCTCGGGCTCGCGCGCGAGCTCGAGCCGTGGTGATACACCGGCGACGGCATCCCGGACGATCTGCCGGTCCCCGTCCGCGCGGTGCTCGAGCGCGTGCTCCGGCACGGCTACGCGCACCACATCGAGCGGCTCATGGTGCTCGGCAACTGGTTCCTGCTCGAGGGCTATGCGCCGGCATCGGTGAACCGATGGTTCCTCTCGCTCTTCGTCGACGCCTACGAGTGGGTGATGGTGCCCAACGTCTTCGGCATGAGCCAGTTCGCCGACGGCGGGATGGTCGGCACCAAGCCCTACGTCTCGGGCGGCGCCTACCTGCAGCGGATGGGCCGCTGGTGGCCGTCCGCACGTGCCGCGAAGGAGTCGGCGTTCACCGAGGCCTACTGGGACTTCCTGCAGCGGCACGAGGCGGTGCTCGAGGGCAACCCGCGGCTCGCGCTGCCCCTCGCGCAGATGCGGGCGCGGCGCGAACCGGAGCGCTGAGCCGTCAGGGCCCGATGCCGATCAGGCCGGTGACAGCAGGACACGCGGCGCGGTACGCCTCGGGGGCGTCATCGATGGGGAACGACTCGTGGCGAGGCAGATCGAGCGAGTCGCCGAAGCGCAGGACCGACCCGTCGATGACCAGGTGTGCGCCACCCATGCCGATGCCACCGGCAAGCACGACCCCGTATCGCGCGGGATCATCGACGAGCGACGTCTCGAGATCGGTGCGCGACGCGACCAGGTACGGCTCGTCGTCCGGGTCTGTCGGCGGAGCGCTCGCCGAGCAGGCGGTGAGTGCGAGCGTCAGCGTCAGCAGGCCCGTGCAGGCGAGGACGGAGGAGCGCATGACGCGACCGTAACCGAAGCACTGGGGGCAATCAGTTGTGCACAATCGATTTCTGTGCGAGGCTCGAGCCATGCCCCCGCAGCCCGTGACCGGCCAGATGGTCTGCTTCGCGCTCTACTCCGCCGCCCGGGCCACGACGCAGGCGTACCGCGCGCTGCTCGAGCCGTGGAGGCTCACGTACCCGCAGTACCTCGTGCTCGTCACGCTGTGGGTCGAGGGACCGCAGAGCGTGAAGGACCTCGGCGAGCAGATGCAGCTCGACAGCGGCACGCTGTCGCCGCTGCTCGCGCGCATGGAGCGCGACGACCTCGTCGTGCGCGAGCGCAGCAGCGCCGACGCCCGCGTCGTGGAGGTGCGCCCCACCGCGCGCGGCGCCGAGCTCCGGGCCGAGCTCGCGCACATCCCGTCCGCGGTGGCGCGCGGGCTCGGCCTCGACGGCGACGTCGACGGCGAGCGGATGCTGGCGACCCTGCACGGCATCACGGCATCGATGCACGCGGTGACCGACGATCCCTCGTCGGTCACCGGAGGACGATAACGACGCATCCGCGCCGTCGAGACGAGAGGAGCACCATGGACGTGCTGTACACCGCAGAGGCACTGTCGACCGGAGCTGGCCGCGACGGCCGCGTGACGACGGTCGACGGCCGGCTCGACCTCGAGATGGCCGTGCCGAAGGAGATGGGCGGCTCCGGCGCGGGCGCCAACCCCGAGCTGCTCTTCGCCGCCGGCTACGCCGCGTGCTTCCACTCCGCCCTGCAGTCGGTCGCGCGGTCGCAGCGCGAGCGCCTCAACGACTCGAGCGTCGGCAGCCGCGTGCAGATCGGCCCCGACGGCTCCGGCGGCTTCCAGCTGTCGGTGCACCTCGAGGTCGTGCTGCCCGGGGTCGCGGAGGACCGCGCTCGCGAGCTCGTCGACGCCGCCCACACCGTCTGCCCCTACTCGAACGCGACCCGCGGCAACATCGAGGTCTCCATCGCCGTCTCGGACGACTGACGTGGCGCGCGCGATCGTGCGGGTGCTGCTCGGTGCGGCGCTCGCCTTCGCCGGCATCGGCCACCTCACGTTCGCCCGCACCGAGTTCCAGGCGCAGGTGCCGGGCTTCGTGCCGCTCGACCCCGACGTCACCGTCCTGGCGTCCGGCGTCGTCGAGATCGTCCTGGGCATCGCGCTCATCGTCGTCCTGCGCCACCGCGCGCTCGTGGGATGGATCGTCGCCGCGTTCTTCGTCGCGGTCTTCCCGGGCAACATCGCGCAGTGGGCGGAGGGTCGCGACGGCTTCGGCCTCGACTCCGACGCCGCGCGCTTCGGCCGCCTGTTCTTCCAGCCCGTGCTCGTCGCGGTCGCCCTCTGGTCGACCGGCGCATGGGATGCGCTTCGTCGCCGGTGGCGCGCGCGTCGCCGCCCGGCGGCGTGAGCACCGACCGACCTACCTGACACACCGACCGAGAGGAGCACCCATGCGTGCCATCGTCCATGAGCAGTTCGGCGAGCCGGAGGACGTGCTGCACGTCGCCGATCGCCCCACCCCCGAGCCCGGCCCCGGTCAGGTGCGCGTGCGCACGACGCTCGCCACCATCCACAACCACGATCTCTGGACCGTACGCGGCACCTACGGCTTCAAGCCGGAGCTGCCCGCGGCGAGCGGCACGGAGGCGGTCGGCGTGGTGGACGCGGTCGGCGAGGGGGTCGAGGCGCTCGCGGTCGGCGACCGCGTGATCGCGGGCGGCATCTTCGGCGTCTGGGCCGAGCAGTTCGTCGCCGATGCGGCTGCGCTCATGGCTGCCCCGGCGGGGCTGCCCGGCGAGGCCGCCGCGCAGCTGGTCGCGATGCCGTTCAGCGCCATCAGCCTGCTCGAGGACCTCTCGCTCGAGCCTGGGCAGTGGATCGTGCAGAACGCGGCGAACGGCGCGGTCGGCCGGATGGTCGCGCAGCTCGCGAGAGCGCGCGGCGTGCGCGTCGTCGGTCTCGTGCGCCGGCCCGAGGGTGTCGACGAGCTGCGCGACGCGGGCATCGACGACATCGTGGCGACCTCCGAGGACGGCTGGGCCGATCGCATCCGCACGATCACGGGCGGCGCGCCGATCGTCGCGGGCGTCGACTCGGTCGGCGGCTCGTCGGCAGGCGACGTGCTGTCGGTGCTCTCCGAGGGCGGCACGCTCGTGGCGTTCGGCGCGATGGGCTCGCCGACCCTCGAACTGTCGTCGGGCGACCTCATCTTCAAGCAGGCGACGGTGCGCGGCTTCTGGGGCAGCGTGGTGAGCCGGCAGATGGCGCCGGCCCTCAAGCAGCGGCTCTTCGCCGAGCTCTCGGAGCGGATCGGCGCGGGGGAGCTGACGCTGCCCGTCTCGAGCGTGCACGGGTTCGACGACGTGCGGGGCGCTGTGCTCGCGAGCCTGACCCCCGGCCGCGTCGGCAAGGTGCTGCTGCGGCCCTAGCCTCGGCGGTCAGCCGGTCGGAGCGCCGAGCACGGCGTCGAGCAGGCGCTCGGCGTCGGCCGGCCCGGCCGGCTCGCGGCTGAGCGCGCGCAGCACCACCGCGCCGATGAGCGCCTCCGCGAGCTCGCCGGTCAGCGCGCCCGGCTGGAGGTTGGCGGTCGTCCCGATCGCGGCGTCCAGCCGGCCGGAGATCGACGCGGAGCCCGTGAGGCTGTCGCGGAGGCCCGCGCCCACCTCCGGATGCTCAGCGGCTGCCGCGATGAGCGAGAGCACGAGGCGCTGCTCGGCCTCCATGACGCGGAAGACGGTCGTGAGCCACGCGGCCATGTCGGCGCGCACGTCGCCGGTGTCGGGCAGCGTGAGGCGGCCGGGCAGCAGCCGGCCCTCGAGCAGGCACTCGGCCACCAGCGGTCCCTTCGAGCCCCACCAGCGGTAGATCGTCTGCTTGCCGACGCCCGCGCGCGCGGCGATGCCCTCGATCGTGAGGTGGTCGTAGCCGACCTCGGCGAAGAGCGCGGCGGTCGCGTCGAGGATCGCGACGCGCGCCGGCTCGCTGCGGACGGGGCCGGTGCGGGGGAGAGCCACGGGTCCTCCTCAGGGTCAGGAATAGACGAGACGTTGCGTGTTATCTTAGGCGGGCTTGTCGGAGTCGGGAGCGCCTGGCCCGGCCACGCGCTCTCGCGGAGCTGGAAGGGCACCCATTGGCCGAGCTGCTGCACCGCCTCGGAACGTTCGCCGCACGTCGCGCGTGGACGGTCCTCATCGCCTGGATCGTCATCCTCGGCGTCGCCGTCGGCGGCTTCCTGGTCGGCTTCAAGGGGCTCTCGTCCAGCTTCGACATCCCCGGCACCGCCTCCGGCGACGTGATCGCGGAGCTCGAGCAGGAACTGCCCGACTTCGCCGGCGCGACGGGCACCGTGGTCGTGCACGCCACCGATGGCGCGATCACCGACGAGCAGCGCGAGCAGGTCACCGCGCTCATCGACGGCGCCGAGGGGCTGCCCGACGTCGCCGCGGTGAACGACCCCTTCGCCACCGAGGAGGAGCGCGCCGAGCAGCAGCGCCAGCTCGAGGACGGCCGCGCGCAGCTCGAGGCCGGACAGCAGCAGATCGACGACGGCCGCGCACAGCTCGAGGCGGGCGCCGCCCAGCTCGAGGCCGGCCAGACCGCGCTCGACGCCGGCCGCGCGCAGGCGGAGGCCGCGGGCTTCCCGACCGCCCAGCTCGACGTCCAGCAGGCGCAGCTCGACGCGCAGCGCACGATCGTCGAGGAGCAGCGTGTCCAGCTCGACGAGGGCCAGGCCGAGCTCGAGACCCAAGCAGCCCGCCTCGAGCGCGGCGCCGAGCTGCTCGAGCTCGCCGACGGCATCCGCCTCGTCTCGGACGACGGCGCGACGGCGCTCGTCACCGTCTCGTACACCGAGACGCGCCTCGAGCTGCCGCAGGAGTCGAAGGACGCCACCATGGCGCACTTCCTGTCACAGCCGATCGACGGTGTCGAGATCTCGTTCTCGACCGACATCGCGCAGGGCGTGCCGGAGATCGTCGGCGTCGGCGAGGCGGTCGGCGTCGCGCTCGCGGCGGTCGTGCTCGTCGTCGTGCTCGGCTCGCTGCTCGCGGCGGCGCTCCCGATCGTCACCGCGATCTTCGGCGTCGCGATCGGCGCGATGGCGATGCTGTCGTTCTCCGGCCTCGTGCAGATGGCGTCGGTGACGCCCATCCTCGGCCTCATGCTCGGCCTCGCGGTCGGGATCGACTACGCGCTCTTCATCATCTACCGGCACCGCAAGCAGCTGCTGCGCGGCGCCGACGTCGTCGAGTCGATCGGGCTCGCGAACGGCACCGCGGGCAACGCGGTCGTCTTCGCCGGCATCACCGTGATCGTCGCGCTGCTCGCGCTCGGCATCACAGGCATCCCCTTCCTCGGCCTGATGGGCGTCGCGGGCGCCGTGAGCGTCGCGGTCGCGGTGCTCATCGCCATCTCGGCCACGCCCGCGCTGCTGGGCCTCGCCGGCCGTCGCATCCTCAGCCGTCGCGCGATCGAGAAGGCCGCCGCGGCCGAGGCCGACGGGTCCACGGCGGATGCGCTCCAGGCGGTGCGCCCGATGTCGAACGCACGCGCGATCATCAGCGCGGTGCTGGCGGTCGCGGTGCTGCTCACGATCGCCGTCCCGTCGCTCTCGATGCGCCTCGGCCTGCCCGACGGCGGCTCGGAGGCTGCCGACTCGACCGCCTATCGCGCGTTCACGCTCACCGAGGCTGCCTTCGGCGAGGGCCAGAACGGCCCGCTCCTCGTGACGGCCGCGCTGCCGGGCGACCTCGACGAGCTCGAGGTCGAGGAGCGGCAGCTCGCCGTCGCGCGCGAGCTCGCCGCGCAGGACGACGTCGTCGCGGTCGCCCCGATCGCCGTCTCGGACGACGAGCGCCTCGCGGTGTTCCAGGTCGTGCCGGCCGAGGGCCCCAACAGCGAGTCGACCGAGGCGCTCGTGCGCGAGCTGCGCACGATGCCGCCGGTCGACGGCGACATGGCGCTCGGCGTCGCCGGCCAGGCCGCGAGCAACATCGACATCTCCGAGGGTCTCGCCGACGCGCTCCCGCTCTACCTCGCCGTCGTCGTCGGGCTCTCGTTCCTCATCATGGTGATGGTCTTCCGCTCGCTGCTCGTGCCGCTCATCGCCACCGGCGGCTTCGTGCTCTCGCTCTTCGCGACCTACGGCGCCGTCACCGCGGTGTTCCAGTGGGGCTGGCTCGGCGAGCTCTTCGGCGTGCACCAGCCGGGCCCGATCCTCAGCTTCCTGCCGGTCATCCTCGTCGGCATCCTCTTCGGGCTGGCGATGGACTACCAGCTCTTCCTCACGACCGGCATGCGGGAGGCGTACGTGCACGGCGCGGAGGCGCGCCTCGCGGTCGCGCGCGGCTTCCGGGCCGGCCGCAGCGTCGTGATCGCGGCCGCCCTCATCATGATCGCCGTCTTCGCGGGCTTCATCGCCTCGGAGTCGGTCATCATCAAGGCGATGGGCCTCGGGCTCTCGCTCGGCGTGCTGCTCGACGCGTTCGTGGTGCGCATGCTGCTGGTGCCGGCGATCATGCACCTGGTCGGCAAGGGCGCGTGGTGGCTGCCCCGCTGGCTCGACCGCATCATCCCGAACGTGGACGTCGAGGGCGCAGCGCTCGAGCGGCGGCATCCCGCGCACCACTGACGGCCGCCCCGCGTAGGGTGCACGCGAGAGGAGCATCCGATGATCCCCACCACCACCGCGCACAGCGGCCTCACCCTCCCGGTGCTCGGCTTCGGCACCTACCGGCTCAAGGGCCAGACGGGGTCGGCGGCGATCGAGCGCGCCATCGAGGGCGGCTACCGGCTGCTCGACTCCGCCTTCAACTACGAGAACGAGGGCTCGGTCGGCGCCGCCGCCCGTGCGACCGACCGCCATGGCGTCGATCGGTGCGACCTCATCGTCACGTCGAAGCTGCCCGGACGGCACCACGCGCACGACGCCGCGATCGCGACCATCGAGGAGAGCGTCGCGCGGACGGGCCTCGCATCGCTCGACCTCTACCTCATCCACTGGCCCAATCCGAGGATCGGGCAGTACGTGGAGGCGTGGGGCGCGCTCGTCGAAGCGAAGGAGCGCGGCCTCGTGGGTGCGATCGGCGTCTGCAACTTCCTGCCCGAGCACCTCGAGCGGCTGCGGTCGGAGACCGGCGTGCTGCCGGAGGTGAACCAGATCGAGCTGCACCCGTACTTCCCGCAGGAGGAGCAGCTGGCCTTCGACCTTGAGCACGGCATCATCACCCAGGCGTGGAGCCCGCTCGGACGGGGCAACGACATCCTCGACCGGCCGGAGATCACCGAGATCGCCGCCGCGCACGGGGCGACCGCCGGGCAGGTCGTGCTCGCGTGGGCGGTCGCGCGCGGCGCGGTGCCGCTGCCGAAGGCGGCGTCGACAGAGCGCCAGCGCGAGAACCTGGGCGCGGTCGACGTCACGCTCACCGACGACGAGGTCGCGGCCATCACCGCGCTCGGGCGCCCCGACGGCCGGCTCGCAGACCAGGACCCGCGGGTGTACGAGGAGCTCTGACGCGGAACCGGCACCTTGTGGCGCGTTGCAGGCCGCCGTACGGTGCCGCTGGAAGGTGAGGGACGCGATGCCGACCACCGCGAAGGTCGCCGAGTTCCGCCGGCTGCACGAGGACGGCACGTTCGTCATGCCGAACCCGTGGGACGTCGGCAGCGCGGTCGTGCTCGAGCGGATGGGCTTCCCGGCGCTCGCGACCACCAGCGCGGGCGCTGCGTGGTCGGCGGGCCGTCCCGACAACGGGCTCTCGCTCGACGCGACCCTCGCGCACCTGCGCTCGCTGGCGCAGGCCGTCGCGGTGCCGCTGAACGCCGACTTCGAGGGCGCCTTCGCGGTCGACCCCGACGGGGTCCACGCGAACGTGCTCGCGGCGACCGCGACCGGCATCGCCGGCCTCTCCGTCGAGGACTCGACCGGCGACGCCGACCGGCCGCTGCACGACCTCGGGCTCGCCGTCGAGCGCGTCGCGGCAGCCCGCGCCGCGATCGACGAGAGCGGCTCGGGCGTCGTGCTCACGGCCCGCTCCGAGGGCTTCGTCGTCGGCGTGCCCGATCTCGACGCCACGATCCGGCGGCTCCGCGCCTACGCCGACGCCGGCGCCGACTGCCTCTACGCGCCGAGGATCAGCACGCTCCACGAGGTCGTGGCGATCGTCGACGCGGTCGCGCCCAAGCCGGTGAACCTGCTCATCAACGCGCCGTTCATCACGGTGGCAGAGGCCGCCGGCATCGGCGTGCGGCGCATCAGCGTGGGCGGCACGCTCGCACGGGCGGCGTGGGGCGGATGGCTCGAGGTCGCGAGGGAGATCGCCGCCGCCGGCACGTTCACCGGCTTCGCGTCGCTGCCCGACGTCGAGGGGATGCTCCGGCAGGCGTGATCCGGCTACGGCGCGAACGCGAGGATGCGGTCGTCGCCCGCGGCCGGCGAGCCGCGGCCATCGGTGCTGCTCGTGAGCGCCCAGAGCGCGCCGTCCGGCGCGGCGACGACGTCGCGCATCCGCCCGAAGCGGCCGAGCCAATGCACGGTCGACTCGGCGGGGGAGCCGAGGTCGACCTCGCGCACCGACTCCCCTCGGAGGTTCGCGATCCACAGCCGGCCGTCGGCGTGCGCCATGCCGCTCGGGCTCGCCTCGCTGGGCGGCCACTGCTGCACGGGATCGGCGAAGCGCTCGTCGCCCGCAATGCCCTCCACGGTCGGCCAGCCGTAGTTCGCGCCCGGCTCGATGCGGTTGAGCTCGTCCCAGGTGTCCTGGCCGAACTCGGTCGCCCAGAGCGCACCGTCGTCGTCCCACGCGAGCCCCTGCGGGTTGCGGTGCCCGAGCGAGTAGACGGCGGAGCCGGGGATCGGGTTGTCGGCGGGGATGCTGCCGTCGGGCTCGAGCCGGAGGATCTTGCCCGCGAGGCTCTCGGGATCCTGCGCCCTGCTGGGCTCGCCGGCATCGCCCGCGGTGACGTAGAGCATGCCGTCCGGGCCGAAGGCGATGCGACCGCCGTTGTGGTTGCCCGCGGCGGGCAGCCCCTCGAGCACCGTCTCGAGCTCGCCGAAGACGAGGCTGCCGGGGTCGCCCGCGACGGTCGTGCGCAGCACGCGGTTGTCCTCGGCGGTCGTGACGTATGCGTAGAGGTGCCCATCGCCGACGGCGATGCCGAGCAGCCCGCCCTCGCCGCGCGGCGCCGCGCCCGCGACCTGCACGATGGCCGTCGACCCGCCGCCCGGCGTCAGCTCGAGGATCGTGGCGGAGTCGCGCTCGCTCACGAGCGCGGCCCCGGTGTCGGTGAACGCGATCGACCACGGCGCCTCGAGCCCGGTCGCCACCTCGGCGGGCGCCTCGAGCGATCCTCGGTCGAAGGCGGCGGATGGCTCGGGCTCGGTCGGCGCGCCCGTCGCGATGGGGCTGAGGCTCGGCATCGCCGGCTCGGCCGGTGCGCAGGCGGTCGCGGTCAGGGCGACCACGCCGATGACGACGGCCGCACGCGTCGACGCGCGGGGGCGGGTGCGGTCTCGCATGGCCGTGCTCCTTCGCTCCGAACCAGCGTACGGCGGCGTCGTGCGCCGCGCGGGGCGTCGGGGCGCGTAGGTTTCTGGTTCATGAGCACCACGCCGGCAGCGGCGGCGCCGTACGCGGACGCCGCGCATCCGCCGCACCGTCCGGTGCCGTGGTGGGGCTGGGTGCTCGCCGCCGCGCTGCTCCTCGTCGCCGGCGTCGGCGGTGCGGCCTTCGCGCCGCCGGGCACCGGCGTGGCCGTCTGGTGGCCGGCCGCCGGCATCGCCCTCGGCTTCGCCATGCTGCAGCCGGCCGGTCGCATCCCGCTCGCGCTCGCGCTCGCGCTCGTCACCACCGCCGCGGCGAACGCGATCGGCGGCCGGCCGCTCCCGCTCGCGATCGCGTTCGGCGTCGCGGACACGATCGGCACGGCGGCCGCGCTCGGCGTGCTGCAGGCGTGGCGGCACACCTTCCGCCTCTCGTCGCTGCGGGCCGCGCTGCGGTTCGCGTGCGCGACCGCGGTCTCCGCCGTCGTCGGGGGTGCGCTCATCGGTGCCGCGCGCGCCCTCGTCGGCGACGGCGAGCTCTGGCCGACCGCGCCGTTCGTCGCCGCGTCGCACGCGGCGGCGATGCTCACGATCGCGCCCTTCGCCGCGCTGCCCCCGCGCATCCCGGTGCGCGCCGGCGTGCTGGAGATGAGCGTGCAGGCGTCGCTGCTCGCACTCGCGCTCGCCGTCGTGTTCCACCCCGAGGTGTCGCTGCCGCTCGCCTTCACGCTCTACCCGTTCCTGGCATGGGCGGCCTTCCGGTTCCCGATCCGGCTCGTGCTGCTCGAGACGCTCGTCGCGTCGCTCGCGATGCTCGTGCTGACGCTCGCCGGCGGCGGTCCCTTCAGCGGCGAGGCGATCGGCCTCGTCGAGGGCGCCGCGCTGCTCGAGGTGCTCCTGGTGAGCTTCGCCGGGTTCGGTGTGGTGCTGTGCGCGGCGCAGTACGAGCTGCGCGCCCTCTCACGCCGGCTCGACGCCTCGACGCTGCTGCTCAGCGGCAGCCTCGTCGACGCGCGCATCGGCCTCGCCATCGCGGTGCGGCGCGCCGACGAGACGCAGGTCGTTTGGACCAACCGCGCGGCGCGCTCGCTGCTCGACGCCGAGCTGGGGCATCGGGACGTGTGGGCCGGCCGCATCGAGGCGGCCGCGGTCCAGGCGCTGCACAGCGCCGAGCAGACCTCGGTCACGACCGTCGGCGGCCGCTCGATCACCGTCGCCGCCAACGCGATCGAGGGCGACGAGGACCGCTTCGCGGTGCAGCTGCTCGACGTGACCTCGATCCTGCAGGCGCAGCAGACGCAGGTCGAGGCGGAGGTCGAGCGTGAGTCGGCGCGCTCCATCCGCGCCGAGCTCGAGCGCCAGCGCGACGACTTCCTCGCGACGACGAGCCACGAGCTGCGCACGCCGATCACGAGCATCGTCGGGTACACCGAGCTGCTCGCGGACTCCGAGGCCGTCGCCCCCGCGAAGCGCGGCTGGCTCGACGTGATCGACCGCAACGCGCACCGCCTCGCCGAGCTGGTCGAGGACCTGCTCACGCTCAGCGGCGGCGCGACCGCGCCGACCAGGCCGCAGCACCTGGACGAGCTGAGCGGCGCTGCGGTGTTCGAGGAGGTCGTCGCCAACCTGCGAGTCGTCAGCGACCCCAAGGGGATCGAGGTCTCGATCGCGCCCGGCGACGTGCTCGTGCTCGGCGCCCGCGGCGACGTGCTGCGGGCGATCACGAACCTGCTGATGAACGCGATCAAGTTCACGCCCGAGGGAGGCCGCATCCGCCTCGCCGCGAGCGAGGACGACGGGATGGCGCTGCTCGTGGTCGCCGACACCGGGCCGGGCATGACCGACGAGGAGCTCGCGCAGGCGTTCGAGCGCTTCTACCGCGCACCGGGCGCGGAGCGGGCGAACGTGGCCGGCACGGGGCTCGGCCTCGCGATCGTCGCGGAGCTCGCCCGTCGCAACGGCGGCGACGTCGAGCTCACGCGCAACGACGACGGCGGGCTCACGGCCGAGCTGCGGCTGCCGCTCCCCGCGTGACGCGGCTCAGAGCAGGCTGAGCTCGCGCAGCTTCGCCTCGACGTCGGCGTTCGACGGCTCCACCTGGTGGGTGCCGTCGGGGAAGACGACGACCGGGATGTTCATCCGACCGGCGATCTGCTGCGCGCGCTGCGCCGCAACGTCGTCGTGCTCGACGTCGATGTAGGCGTAGTCGACGGCGAGGCCGTCGAGCTGCTGCTTCGTGCGTCGGCAGTCCCTGCACCAGTCGGCGCCGTACACCTGGATCGTCGAGTCGGTCATGCCTGCAACGCTACGCGACCGCGCATCCCGGTCCGTCCAGCCTCCGCTCTGGCGCACGGGGTGCGGCTGCGCCATGCTGGCGGCACGCGGCCGACCGCCGCACGGAGTCAAGACCGAGGAGTCCGCATGGCAACCCTGCTCAACCCCTATCTCGCGTTCGGCCGCCAAGCGCGCGAGGCGATGAACTTCTACCACGGCGTGTTCGGCGGCGACCTGGTCGTCAGCACCTTCGGTGAGTCCGGCATGAGCCAGGGCGCCGACGACGCCGACCTGGTCATGCACGCGCAGCTCACGACCGCCGACGGCCACACGCTCATGGGTGCCGACACGCCCCCGACGATGCCGCAGCCGACCGGCACGCAGCAGGTCTCGCTCTCCGGCGACGACGCCGCCGCGCTGACCCGCTACTGGGAGGCGCTCCGCGACGGCGCGAACGTCCTGGAGCCGCTCGTCGAGTCGCCGTGGGGCGATACCTTCGGCATGCTCGTCGACCGCTGGGGCGTGCTGTGGATGGTGAACATCGCGGGCGAGGCGAGCGGCGGCGCCGGCGCGAGCGCGGAGACGACCGCCGGCACCGCAGGTGCCGACGAGGTGGCCACCGAGGGCGGGCACCAGGACTCCGCGCAGCAGTGGTACCAGGAGGGCGCGCAGCCCGACGAGACCGCGGGGCACGAGGACACCGCCGACCAGTGGCCGGCGGACGAGCAGCGCACCGACCGCTGACCCTCGCCTGACACGACGAAGGGCCGGGCAGCGCGCCCGGCCCTTCGTGCTGCCGTCGTCAGGCCGGCGGCTGCGGGGCACCGCCCGAGGCGGTGTCCTCCTCGGTCTCGGCGTCCTGCTGCTGCTCGTCGAGCGGCTGCGCGTCGCGGTCCTCGGGGTCGACGGTGCGCTCGTCGGGGCTCTGCTGGTCGCTCATCGCTGCGACTCCTCTCGTCGGGACTCCCGTTGTACTCCCTGATCCCGGGAGTACCGTGAGCGCACCTTCCGGGAGAGGAGAGCTGATGACGAGGCGCTTCCGTTCCAGCAGCTGGCTGCGCGACCACGGGCTGCTGCTCGTGCTGCTCGGCATCTTCATCGCGACGCTCGCCGCGATGGTCGTGACCGGCGCGGCCGTCGCATCCGACGAGCAGCTGCAGCACGGCGGCGAGCCGGTCTCGCCGCTCGCCTACCTCGCGACGCCCGACTTCGCCGAGGCGACGTTCGAGAACTGGGAGTCCGAGTTCCTGCAGATGGCGTCGTACGTGCTGCTCACCGCCTACCTGTTCCAGCGCGGCTCCGCGGAGTCGAAGGACCCGGATGCCGACGAGCCGGTCGACGAGGACCCGCGGCACGCGCGCGTCACCGCAGAGACGCCCCGGCCGGTGCGGCGCGGCGGGCTGGTGCTGCGGCTCTACGAGCACTCGCTGCTCATCTTCTTCTCGGTGCTGTTCCTGCTGTCGATGGCCCTCCACGCGATCGGCGGCGCCGGGGCGTACAACGAGGAGCAGCTGCAGCACGGCGGCGAGCCGGTCTCGGTGCTGGGCTACCTCGGCACGTCGCAGTTCTGGTTCGAGTCGATGCAGAACTGGCAGAGCGAGTTCCTCGCCGTCGCGGCGATCGTCTGGGCCTCGATCTGGCTGCGCGAGCGGGGGTCGCCCGAGTCGAAGCCGGTCGCGGCCCCGCACTCCCAGACCGGATGAGCGCGGGTACCCTGGTCGCATCCCGACTGCGAAGGAGCAGCCCCATGCCCGAGACGATCATCGCCGGTTACGCGCGCACCCCGTTCGCCAAGTTCCTCGGACAGCTCGCCCAGGTGCCCTCGACGGCGCTCGGCGCCCACGCGGCCAAGCATGCGCTCGAGAAGGCCGGGATCGCCGCGACCGAGGTGGACGCCGTCATCGTCGGCCAGGTGCTGCAGGCCGCGGTGGGGCAGAACCCGCCGCGCCAGACGGCGGTGGGTGCCGGCATCCCGATGACCGTGCCCGCGCTCGGCGTCAACGCGGTGTGCCTCTCGGGCACCGAGGCGATCGTCACCGGCCACCGCATGATCCAGCTCGGCGAGGCCGACGTCGTCGTGGCCGTCGGCCAGGAGTCGATGACGCTCGCGCCGCACGCCGCGCCGATGCGCGCGGGCGCGAAGTTCGGGCAGCTCTCGCTCACCGACACGATGCAGTTCGACGGGCTGACGGATGCCTTCGAGCACGTGCCGATGGGGGAGTCGACCGACGGCTACAACGCGGCGTTCGAGGTCACCCGCGAGCAGCAGGACGAGTTCGCCGCCGCGTCGCACGCCCGCCTCGTGCGCGCGCAGGCCGACGGGACGCTGGACGGCGAGATCGTGCCGTTCGAGGCGAAGGCCGGCCGGAAGACCGTGACCGTGGCCGTCGACGACGGCGTGCGCGCAGAGACCACCGTCGAGTCGCTCGCCGCGCTGCGCCCCGCGTTCACTCCGGAGGGGTCGATCACCGCCGGCAACGCGTCGCAGATTACCGACGGCGCCGCTGCGGTCGTGCTCGTGTCGGACGCCTACGCGAGCGAGCACGGCATCACGGGCCTCGCCCGCGTGCTCGCCACCGGCTTCGTCGCCGGCCCGAACGTGTCGCTGCACTCGCAGCCGGCGGACGCGATCGAGCAGGCGCTCGGACGAGCGGGCAAGTCGACGAGCGACCTGCAGGCGGTCGAGATCAACGAGGCGTTCGCGGCGGTCGGCGTCGCGTCGACGAGGCAGCTCGGCGTCGACCCCGAGATCGTCAACGCCAACGGCGGTGCGGTCTCGCTGGGTCACCCGATCGGCGCCTCCGGCGCACGCATCGTCGGGCACCTCGCCCGCCGCCTGCAGCAGCTCGGCAGCGGCGCGATCGGCGCGAGCGGCATCTGCGGCGGCGGCGGCCAGGGCTCCGCGGTCGTGCTCGAGGCGATCTGATCCGCTGAGAGCGAAGGGCGCCGACGCCCGGCATCCGCCCGGCCTAGGCTGGGCGGATGCGTCTGTCTGTGCTGGATCTCGCCCCGATCGCCCCTGGAGAGACCGCAGGCGCCAGCCTCGCCGGCTCCGTCGAGCTCGCCCAGGCTGCCGAGCGCCTGGGCTACGCCCGCGTCTGGTACGCCGAGCACCACAACATGGCGACGATCGCGTCGAGCGCGACGAGCGTGCTCATCGCGCACGTCGCCGCGCACACGTCGACGATCCGGCTCGGTGCGGGCGGCGTCATGCTGCCCAACCACTCGCCGCTCGTGATCGCCGAGCAGTTCGGCACGCTCGCCGAGCTGCACCCCGGCCGCATCGACCTCGGCCTCGGCCGCGCACCGGGCACCGACCAGCGCACGTGGACGGCGCTGCGCCGCGACATCCGCGCCTCCGAGCGGTTCCCGGAGGACGTCGTCGAGCTGCAGGGCTACCTGTCGGGCACGCCGACGGTGCCCGGCATCAAGGCGGTGCCCGGCCACGGCACGAACGTGCCGCTCACGATCCTCGGCTCGTCGCTCTTCGGCGCGCAGCTCGCGGCGGCGCTCGGCCTCCCGTACGCCTTCGCGTCGCACTTCGCCCCGGACGCCCTGCACCAGGCCGTCGCCGTCTACCGCGAGCGGTTCGAGCCGAGCGCGCAGCTCGACGCGCCGTTCGTGATCGCCGGCATCAACGCGGTCGTCGCGCCCTCGCGCGACGAGGCGATGCAGATGCAGCGCGAGCTCGTGCGGGCGCGCGTGCGCGGCCTGCTGCTGCGCGACAGCCCGATCGCGCAGCAGGTCGGCGACGACGAGCTCGACGCGCTCGCCGCGAGCCCGCAGGCGGCGCACATCGCGACGATGGTGCGCAACACGGCGCTCGGCACCGGCGACGAGGCGGTGGCGACCCTCCGCCGCTTCCAGGTGGAGGCCGACGCCGACGAGCTGATCATGGCCGTCCACGGCACGACCGCGGAGCGCATCCGCGCGATCGAGCTGCTCGAGGCGGCGGGCGGCCTCCGGGACGCGGCGGCCTGAGTCAGGCTGCGGTGCTCGCGCGTCGCAGCCGGAGCTCGCACCACGCGGTGACCGCGGCGTAGGCGAGGGCGGCGGCGGCCACGAGCGCGAGGAACGGCACCGTGAGGGGGCGGTCCCACAGCAGGTCGTCGCGGCGGACGAGCAGCGAGACGACGATCGCGGCGAGGCTCAGCAGCTGCGCCCCGTACAGGATGCGGAAGGCGCTCCAGCGCCGGTCGCGCAGCATCGCGAGGTTCACGACGCCGGTGAGGGTGAGCACGGCGCCGGTCGCGCGAGCGGTGAGCGGCGTGAGCTGCCATGCCCAGAGCTCTGCGAGCCACGCGGGCGCCACGAGCGCGGCGGCGCCGGCTGCGAGCGCCGCGAGCCCGATCGCCGCGAGCGCGACGCGCACCGCGGCCGGGATCGCCACGTCGGCCTGGGGCACGGCGCCCTGCCGCGCGCCGGGATCGTGCCCGCGCTGGAGCACGAGCAGCCACACCATCGCGATCGGCGTGGTCGCGTAGAGCACGAGCCACACGGCGAACGGCAGGTTCGACGAGAAGCGGTCGAGGTGCAGCAGCGTCGTGACGAGCAGGGCGGAGGCGAACACCGCCACCGCCGGCAGCCCGTGCCGCACGCGGTGCCAGCTCGGCGTGCGCCAGACGGCGAGGAAGTAGGCGATGCCGCCGAGGTACGCGGAGGCGAGCAGGAACGCCGAGAGCGGCGGCGCGATCGGCCACGCGAACAGCTCGCCGGTGCGCTCGGGGGCCGCGAAGAGCACGACGACGGCGACGACGAGGAACGGCACGATCGCGAGCGCGACCCAGCGCGTCGCCGGCAGCGGCCGCTCGGTCATTCTGCGCGGACCAGCGCGAGCACGTCGACGAGCGGCATGGTCGCGCCGCGCTCGGCCGCGGCGTCGAACGCGTCGCCAGCCCCGCCATCCCGCAGCCGCGCGACGACCATGGTCGAGAAGTCGAACCCGCTGCGGTTGAGCGCGCCCTTCCGGCGCCGGAGCGCCTGCGCCGCGCCCTGCAGCACGCCGGCGGTCGCCGCGTCGCCCTGGGCGCCGCGCACCCCCACAAATCCCTCGAGGCCGTAGGCGACGCCCTCGTCATGCCCGAGCGCGAGCGACTCGTCGAGGCTCGTGCCGAGGTCGTCCGCCGCGCCCTCGACGTCGCCCGCGAACAGCCGCGCCCAGCCGCGGTGGTTGCGCGCGATGCCGATGCCGAGCAGCTCGTGCTGCGCGGTCGCGAGCGCGAGGCTCTCCTCGAAGCGCTCGCGCGCCCCGCCGATGTCGCCGGTGAGCAGCGCGATCCGTCCGAGCATCACGAGCGTCATCGCCTCGCCCCACGCGTCGCCGACCGCACGGAAGCCGGCGCGGCTGCGCTCGAGCACTGCGGTCGCGGCCGGCACGTCGGGCCCGTCCGGCAGCGTCAGCAGCCCCAGGCCGATCGAGACGTCGGCGAGGGCCGCGCCGCCGGGGTCGTCCGCCTCCGCGAAGAGGTCGCGCGACGCCTGCATCCCGGGCACGACGTCCGAGGTCGGCTCCTGCCAGAAGCGGATGGCGTGGGTGTAGTAGAGCGCGATCGCTCGCGTGCGCACGCCGAGCGGGATCGACTCGCGCTCGGCGAGCGCGAGCAGCTCGGTCATCCACTCGCGCACGAGACCGAGGTGGCCGGCGATCCAGTGGTACAGGTAGAGCGACCACGCGTGCTCGGCCGCGTCGTCGAGCCGGCGGTCGTCGAGCAGCAGCCGCACGACGCCGCCGAGGTTCTCGGCCTCGAGGTCGAGCCGCCGCAGCGTCGCGAGCTGCGACGCGCCGCGCATCGCCGCCTCCGCATCCGACGCGACCCGCCGGTAGTGGTCGATCCACGCCGCCCTGGCGGTCTCGAGCAGCGACGCGGGTCCGGCTTCCCGTGCGAATGCGCGGACGAGCACGGGCAGCGCGAGCATCGGCGCGCCCCGATGGTCCTCGTGGCGCAGCAGGCTCGCCTCGGCGAGGGCAGTGATCGCGGCGGTCGGGTCGGCGATGCCGGCGGCACCGAGCACCTGCTCCGCGGTGCTGCCCGCGAAGGGGCCGGCTGGCACGGCGAGCGCGGTGAGCGCCTCGGTCGCGCTCGGATCGAGCAGGTCGACGCTCCACTGGATGGTGCTGCGCAGCGCCCGCTGGCGCTCGGGCAGGTCGCGCGCGCCGCCGACGAGGAGCGTGAGCGCCGACTCCAGCCGGCGCAGCAGCTCGTCGACCGGCATCCACACCATGCGCGCGGCGGCGAGCTCGATCGCGAGCGGGCTGCCGTCGAGCCTGCGGCAGATCTCGGCGACCGTCGCCGCGTTCTCGGGACCCAGCCGGAAGCCCGGACGGACGGCGGCCGCGCGCTCCTCGAAGAGCGCGGCCGCTGCGGCGGCGTCGAGCGGGCCGAGCGGGAAGAGCCGCTCCGCGCGCACGCGCAGCGGCGAGCGGCTCGTCACGAGCAGCGTCAGCCGCGGGGCGGCGCCGATGAGCCGCACGAGCAGCCCGACGGCGCCCAGCACGTGCTCGAGGTTGTCGACCACGAGCAGCACGTCGCGATCGGCGAGCGCCTCGACGACCTTCTGCTCGAGCGGCGCGTCGCCGGTGTCGCGCACGCCGAGCGAGCGGGCGATCACGGTGATGGCCCGCTCCGGCACGGTGATCGTCTCGAGCATCGCGAACGCGACCGGGCGACCGGCGGCCGCGGCTGCCCCCGCGACCTCGATCGCGAGCCGCGACTTGCCGATGCCGCCGTCGCCCACGATCGTCACGATCCGCACGTCGGGGCGCGCGAGCATCGCGAGCAGCGCGTCGCGCTCGGCGTCGCGGCCGACGATCGCGCTGTAGGGGGCCGGGATGCCCGGCATCGCGTCGGCGCGCATCGCACCGCGCGGGCGGCCGGCGTCGAAGCGCTCCGCGAGCAGCGTCGCGAGGTCCTGCCGCACGAGCGTCGCGAGCTCGCCGGGGTCGCGGTAGGCGCGGTACGAGACACGGTCGTCCGCACGGATGCGGTCGAGCAGCGCCGCGAGCCGCGCCTCGCGCTCGGGCGCGGGGTCGAGCACGTAGATGAGCGACGGCAGCTCGCCCGAGAGGGCGTACTCGTCCTCGAGCCCCGAGACCGCCTCGCCCGGCGCCACCCAGCCGTAGCGCTCGCCGTAGATGCCCACGAAGACGTCGCTCTGCGCGAGGTAGGAGCGGTAGAGCGACCGGGGCGGGTGCGGCCGGGATCCCAGCTCGAACATCACCGGCGCGAGCTGCAGCCCCTCGATCGCCGACCGGACCGCCTGGCGCTCGGCGGCCAGCTCCTTCAGCGTGGAGCTGACGAAGACGCGCAGCCGCTGGTCAGGCGTGCGGATCGGCGTGTCCGCCTCATCCATGCACGCAGTCTGACTCCCCGCGCGCGGCGTGTCCAGCCGTCGCGTGCCGGCTCGCGTTGCCTAGCGGAGGGCGAGCCGCGCGACGGATGCGGCGGCCGCGGCGAGCAGGTCGGCCGCGTCGCGCTGCAGCCCGACGAGGTCCGCCGGCCCGGCCGCGATCGAGATCGCCGGCACCCCCATCGCCGCGGCGGCGTCCGCGTCGACCGCACCGGCGAGCACGCAGAGCGGCACGCCCTGCGCTCGCGCGGCGGCGTGCACGACCGACACGACCTTGCCGCCCGCCGACTGGCCGTCGAACCTGCCCTCGCCGGTGAGCACGAGCGCGCTGCCGGCGACCGCCTGGTCGAGGCCGACGAGCCCCGCGAACCAGGCGCCGCCCGCGACGATCTCGCCGCCGGTGAGGGCGCGCAGCACGCTCGCAGCGCCCCCGGCCGCACCGGCGCCCGGCACGTCGGCGATCGCCGCGCGCTCGACGCCGAGCGCGGTGGCCGCGGCGCCCGCGAGCCGGCCGAGGGCGGCGTCGAGGGTCGCGACATCGGCGGGCGTCGCGCCCTTCTGCGGCCCGAAGACCGCCGCGGCACCGCGCGGCCCGGTGAGGGGTGCGTCGACGTCGGTGACGAAGCGCCAGCGCGCGGCGAGCGCTCGCGGATCGATCGCCGTCACGTCGATGCGCTCGAGCGCGCCGAGGCCGCCGCCGCCCGCGTTGACGGGGCTGCCCGCGGCATCCGTCAGCCGTGCGCCGAGCGCGGTGAGCACCCCGGCGCCGCCGTCGGTGGTGGCGGACCCGCCGAGCAGCAGCGTCAGCTCCGTCGCGCCCGCATCGAGGGCGTCGAGCACGACGCGGCCGAGCCCGGCGGTCGACGCCTCGAGCGGGCGGAGCGGCGCGTCCTCGACCTGCGGCAGGCCCGCGGCCTGCGCGAGCTCGATCACCGCGTGGCCGCCGTCGAGCGTCCACTGCGCGACCGCGGGCCTGCCGATCGCGTCGACGGTCTCGGTCGACCGCAGCTCGCCGCCGCGCGCGAGCAGCGCGTCGAGGCTGCCCTCGCCGCCGTCCGCCATCGGCACGAGCACGACCTCGGCGCCGGGCACCGCGGCGCGCACGCCGCGGGCGGTGGCCTCGCACGCCTCGAGCGCCGTCAGGCTGCCCTTGAACGCGTCGAACGCCGCGACCACCCGGGTCATCGCGTGAGCCCGTACCGCTCGGCGAAGCGAGCGAGGATCGTCTGCGGATGCTCGACGTGCGCGGCCCGGCCGGCCCGCACGAGGTCGTCGACCTCGTCGGGGGAGAAGTAGCCGTGGTCGCGGTAGGCGCGGATGCGCTGCTCGAGGCCGTCGGCGTCGAGCTCGGGATGGAACTGCGTCGCGACGACGTGCTCGCCCACCCGCAGCATGTGCACGCACGCGGCGGAGACGGCGAGCGTCGTGACGGGGTGCGCGACCGAGCCCGCAGGCGCCTCGCGGATGCCCTCCTTGTGGCCGCCGAAGGCCGTGAACGCGCGGGGGAGGCCCTCGATGAGCCAGTCCTCGCCCACGAGGCTCAGCTCGACGGGGGCGACCGACTCCGCGATGCCCCGCACCATCCGCTCGCCGAGCGCGTGCACGACCGCGCCGAGGCCGAGGCACGCGCCGAGGTAGGGGATGTCGTCGCGGATCACCTGCGTCGCGAGCGCGGTGAGCCACGGCACGACGCCCGCGTGCGCGGCGGGCCGCAGCTCCGGGTCGTCGCTGAAGTTCGCGGGGCCGCCGCCGATGAGCACGGCGTCGACGCCGGCGAGGTCGATGGCGGGCTGGTCGCGGTCGAGGCGAATGCGCTCGACGCGGGCCTCGTCGAGGCGCCCGAAGCGCACCATCGCCTCGAGCTCTGCCGCGGCGACGTCGTCCTCGGGCCGCGACTGGACGATGAGGATGCGGCTCATGCTCGCCGCCCCTCTGCCGTCCAGACGCCGCTCGAGCCGCGCCGGTGCGAGCCGACCAGGTGGGTGTCGACGATCCCGACCGCCTCCATGAGCGCGTGCATCGTGGTGGGGCCGACGTGCGCGAAGCCGCGACGCTTGAGCTCCTTCGAGAGCGCCATCGACTCCGGCGACTGCGTCGGCACGTCGGCGAACGTCTCGGGCGCAGGCGTCGACTCCGGCTGGAACGACCAGACGAGCGCCGCGAGCCCGCCCTCCGCGCGCAGCGCCACCGTGGCGCGCGCGTTGCCGATCGTGGCGTCGATCTTGCGGCGGTTGCGCACGATGCCGGCGTCGTCCATGAGCCGCGCGACGTCGGCGTCGTCGAACGCGGCGACGGCATCCGGGTCGAAGTCCGCGAACGCCGCGCGGAACGCCGGGCGCTTCCGCAGGATGGTCGACCACGAGAGCCCCGACTGGAAGGCCTCGAGCGAGAGCCGCTCGAAGAGGCCCGTCTCGTCGCGCACGGGCATGCCCCACTCGCGGTCGTAGTAGTCGCGCAGCAGCGGGTCGGACGCGGCCCACACCGGGCGCGCGAGGCGGTCGTCGCCGACGATCAGGTGCATGCCCTCAACGTACGCTGGTCCGGTGCAGACGGATGCGGAGCGGCGCGCGTGGCGCGCGGGGCTCAGCGTCGTCATCGCCACGAGCGCCTACGGGCTCTCGTTCGGCGCCCTCTCGATCACAGCGGGGCTCGACCTGTGGCAGACGATGGTGCTGAGCGCGCTGATGTTCTCGGGTGGCTCGCAGTTCGCGTTCATCGGGGTGATGGCCGCGGGCGGCGGCATCGCGGGCGTCGCGAGCGCGGCGATGCTGGGGCTGCGCAACGCGCTCTACGGCATGAGCATGCGCCGGGTGGTGGCGCCCCGCGGCGCGATGATCCCGGTCGCGGCGCACGTGACGATCGACGAGTCGACGGCCGTGGCGCTCGCGCAGCCCGACGCGCGCGCCCAGCGGGTCGGCTTCTGGGTCACGGGCGTGGGCATCTGGGTGGGGTGGAACCTCGCGACGCTCGCGGGAGCGCTGTTGGGCGACCTGCTCGGCGACCCCAAGCAGTGGGGGCTGGACGCGGCTGCCGCGGCCGCGTTCGTCGGCCTGCTCTGGCCGCGGCTGCGCGCGCGGCAGGCGATCGCGGTCGCCGCGGCGAGTGCGGTGGTCGCGGCGTCGCTGCTGCCGGTGCTGCCCGCGGGGCTTCCGGTGATCGTGGCCGCGGCGATCGGGGTCGTCGTCGGGCTGACGAACTGGCTCGGGCCGAAGCACGAGTCGCGGCTGCCCGACCCGGGTCCGGCCGAGGTGCACGGCTCCCGCCACGCCGGTCCGACGCATCCGCGAGGCGGGCGCCCATGACGACCTGGCACCTCATCCTGCTCGCGAGCATCGCGGTGCTCGCGATCAAGCTGCTCGGCTACGCCGTGCCGCCGCGGCTCTTCGACCAGCCGCGGCCGCGCCGGACGCTCGAGCTGCTCACCGTGTCGCTGCTCGCGGGGCTCGTCGCCGTGCAGATGCTGGGCGGCGACGAGGGCATCGTGCTCGACGCGCGCATCCCCGCGGTCGCGGTCGCGGCAGGGCTCTTCGCCGTGCGCGCGCCGTTCATCGTGGCGGTCGCCGCGGCCGCCGCGACGGCCGCGCTGCTGCGCCAGTTCGCGGGGCTGCCGTGACGGCGCCACGAGCCCGCGGGGTTCGCTAGGGTGGGCCTCTCAGGCGACGCCGGCTCCGAGTCCGGACGCCGCCTCGAGACCGTATGCTGATCGTCACCGCCGGACCGCCGGCGCCATCGCGTGGAGGAAGCGCATGACCGAGCAGGACCCGCCCAGGGGCGACGGCGAGAGCACGCAGTCGTGGGGTGACGACTATCGCGCGCAGCTCGCCGCGATGCTGTCGGGCACCTCGGCGGAGGACCGCGAGGCCGTGGCATCGCTGCCGTCGGGCTCCGCCATCCTCGTCGTGCGACGCGGCCCGAACGTGGGCGCGCGCTTCCTGCTCGACCAGGACTCCACGATCGCCGGTCGTCACCCCGACGCCGACATCTTCCTCGACGACGTGACCGTCTCGCGTCGTCATGCCGAGTTCACGCGCGACGGCACGACCTTCGAGCTGCGCGACCTCGGCTCCCTCAACGGCACGTACCACGACGGCGAGCGCGTCGACCGCGCCGTGCTGCGCGACGGTGCCGAGGTCCAGGTCGGCAAGTTCCGCCTCACCTTCTACCGCTCCCGCCTCGACCTCGACGCCCGGGCGTGAGCGCCCAAGCCGCGAGGAAGCCTGCCGGCCTCCTCTCGATCGGTCAGGTGCTGGCGAAGCTCGGACCGGAGTTCCCCGACCTGTCGCCGTCGAAGCTGCGGTTCCTGGAGGACCAGGGGCTCATCTCGCCGCAGCGCACGCCGTCGGGGTACCGCAAGTTCGACGCCGCCGACCTCGAGCGGCTGCGCTACATCCTCACGCTCCAGCGCGACCACTACCTGCCGCTCAAGGTGATCCTCGGTCACCTCGACGACATCGACCAAGGCCGCACGCCGCAGATCCCGGGCGCCAACGTGCGCGTCGAGGCGCCGTCGATCCTCACCGCCGAGCGCCGGCTGTCGCGCGCGGAGCTGCAGGCCGAGGCCGGCGCCTCGAAGCAGCTGCTCACCGACGCGCTCTCCGCCCAGCTGCTCCCCGGTGCGGAGCCGTTCGGCGACGAGGCGGTGCAGGCGCTGCGCGCGCTCGTCGAGCTGCAGCGCTACGGCATCGAGCCGCGCCACCTGCGCGGCATGCGCCAGTCGGCGCAGCGCGAGGCGGCGCTCATCGAGTCGGCCCTCAAGCCCATGCGCGGCCGTCGCGAGACGGGCAGCCAGGCGAAGGCGGCCGAGGCTGCGCGCGACCTCGCCGGCCAGATCCAGTCGGTCCGCGAGCTCCTCACGCGCGACGCGCTCGACGCCTGAGGGCGCGCGTGGGCGCCAGGGCGTAGACTCGGCTCCGACACGCCGAACCGCGAGCCAGATGCGGGGCGACGGGGGAGCGGGTCGCTACGGTAGGGCCGAACACTCAATCTCTTCTTGAAGGTTGAGCCCAGCCAGCGGAAGGAACGGCCATGCGTGACGGCAGCCGGGATGACACCCAGGGCAGCACCGGCACCACCGAGGGCGGCCGCTTCGAGGCAGGCCTGCTGTTCACCGACGGGCTGCCGCAGGAGACCGACGCGGTGGGCTACCGCGGCGCGATCGCCGCAGACGCCGCCGGCATCACCTACCGCCAGCTCGACTACTGGGCGCGCACCGGGCTCGTCGAGCCGACCGTGCGCCCCGCGCACGGCTCCGGCAGCCAGCGCCTCTACTCGTTCCGCGACATCCTCGTGCTGAAGCTCGTCAAGCGCCTGCTCGACACCGGCATCTCGCTGCAGCAGATCCGCGTCGCCATCCAGCAGCTCCACGAGGCCGGCGTGCGCGACCTCACGCAGACCACGCTCATCTCCGACGGCGCGAGCGTCTACCTCTGCACCTCGAGCGACGAGGTCATCGACCTCCTCGGCCGCGGCCAGGGCGTGTTCGGCATCGCCGTCGGCAAGGTGCTGCGCGAGGTCGAGACCCAGCTCATCGAGCTCGAGGTCACCCCGGTCGACGACAGCCACGTCGACGAGCTCGCGGCGCGCCGCGCGCGCCGGAGCCGGACGGCCTGACGCCCGGTTCCGGCCGCGGGCCGGTTGGGCATGAAGGACGCAGGGATGCAGGTGCTCCGCGCGCTGCGCTGAAACCGTCCCGTCGTGCGCGCGGTGTCGTAGGTGCGAGTGTCGGGTTGCTGCGGGAGTGTCGCGACACTCTGACCGGAAGTCGACACTCGCGGCGCGTCGGTGCCGCTACCCGGGCGGAAGTGTCGGGTTGCTGCGGGAGTGTCGCGACACGCTGACCGGAAGTCGACACTCGTCGTGGCGGCGGCTCGATCGCCACTCGCGGAGCGGGCGCTCCTACTGGTGCTTGTCGGCTGCGGGCGCCGAGGCGCTCGTCGACGAGGCGTCGGCCTCCGCCGCGGCCTCGAGCTCGGCGGCCGCCGTCGCGTCGACGGCTGCGGTCGGCGCGGGCACCTTGCGGCCCGACGCGGCCTCGTCGCCGGCGCGGCCGGAGGCGGTGAGCACGGTCTGGAGCAGCTCGTCGAACTGGAGCGCCATCTCCTGCGCGCCCTCACCGGGCCACACGTGCAGCGGGCGGGCAGCGCCCTGCGCCTGCTGCATCGACGTGCGCTCGGGGAGGATCGTCTCGAGCACGAGCGGCCCGAACATGTCCTTGAGCTCCTGGATGCGGTACTGGTGCTCGAGCGACTGCGGGCGGGCGCGGTTCACGACGATGCCGAGCGGCTGCAGGCGCGGGCTGAGGCCGCGGCGGATCTCCTCGATCGCGCGCAGCGCGCGGTCGGCGGCGGCGACAGAGAACAGGCCGGGCTCGGTGACGACGAGCACGCGGTCGGAGGCGGCCCACGCGGTGCGCGTCAGGGCGTTGAGCGACGGGGCGCAGTCGACGAGCACGAGGTCGTAGTCGTCCTCGACGGTCGTGAGGGCCGTCTCGAGCTTCCAGATGTCCTTGATGGTCGGGTGCGGGCCGTCGAAGTTGATCGCGGACGGCGAGCCGATCAGCACGTCGATCGTGCCGCCGTGGCCCTGCGTCCACCCGGACGGCGAGATCGCCTGCTGGACGATCTTGTCCTTCGGGTTCGCGAGCACGTCGGCGACGTTGAGGCGCCCGTCGATCTCGATGTCCATGCCGGTCGAGGCGTCCGACTGCGGGTCGAGGTCGACCACCAGCGTGCGGAGGCCCTTGGCGAAGGCTGCGGAGGCGAGACCGAGGGTCACGGTCGTCTTGCCGACACCGCCTTTGAGGGAGCTGATCGAGAGTACGTGCACGGCGGCCAAGCCTAGCGGCACTAGATTGGAAAGACCGCGTCGCCGCACCTCTCGGAGGAATCCGCCATGTTCTCGAAGCTGCTTGTCGCCAACCGTGGCGAGATCGCGATCCGCGCCTTCCGGGCCGCCAACGAGCTGGGGATCCGCACGGTCGCGGTGTACGCGCACGAGGACCGCAACTCGCTGCACTGCCAGAAGGCCGACGAGGCGTACCAGATCGGTGAGCCCGGCCGCCCGGTGCGCGCCTACCTCACGGTGAGCGAGATCATCCGCGTCGCCAAGGACGCCGGCGCCGACGCCATCTACCCCGGCTACGGCTTCCTGAGCGAGAACCCCGAGCTCGCGACCGCCGCCGCCGAGGCGGGCATCACGTTCGTCGGCCCAGGCCCGACGGTGCTCGCGATGGCCGGCAACAAGGTGACGGCCAAGGAGCACGCGATCGCGGCCGGCGTGCCCGTGCTCGCCTCGACCCCGGCCACCACTGACCTCGAGGCGCTCGTCGCGGGCGCCGATGAGCTCGGCTTCCCGGTCTTCTGCAAGGCCGTCGCCGGCGGCGGCGGCCGCGGGATGCGCCTCGTCGAGCGCCGCGAGGACCTCCGCGACGCGCTCGAGGCCGCCATGCGCGAGGCCGACAGCGCCTTCGGCGACCCGACGATGTTCATCGAGCAGGCCGTCGTGCGCCCCCGACACATCGAGGTGCAGATCCTCGCCGACGCGTCGGGCGAGACGGTGCACCTGTTCGAGCGCGACTGCTCGGTGCAGCGTCGCCACCAGAAGGTGGTCGAGCTCGCGCCGGCGCCGAACCTCTCGCAGGAGCAGCGCGACGCGCTCTACCGCGACGCGGTCGCCTTCGCGCGCTCGATCGGCTACGTGAACGCGGGCACCGTCGAGTTCCTGCTCGACACCGCGGGCGAGCGCGAGGGCCAGCACGTCTTCATCGAGATGAACCCGCGCATCCAGGTCGAGCACACGGTCACCGAGGAGATCACCGACGTCGACCTCGTCGCGAGCCAGATCCGCATCGCCGCGGGGGAGTCGCTCGCCGACCTCGGCCTCACGCAGGACCAGATCCAGATGCACGGGGCGGCGCTGCAGTGCCGCGTCACGACCGAGAACCCCGCCGACGGCTTCCGCCCCGACACCGGCCGCATCACCGCGTACCGCTCGCCGGGCGGCGCGGGCGTGCGCCTCGACGGCGGCACGATCAACCCCGGCACCGAGGTGAGCGCCCACTTCGACTCGATGCTCGCGAAGGTCACGTGCCGCGGCCGCGACCTCGACACGGCGATCCGCCGCGCGCACCGCGCGGTGAGCGAGTTCCGCATCCGCGGCGTCGCCACGAACATCCCGTTCCTGCTCAACCTGCTCGACAGCCCCGACTTCCGCGCCGGCGACGTGTCGACGCACTTCATCGACGAGCACCCCGAGCTCACGCGCATCAACCCGCCGAAGGACCGGGCGTCGAAGGTGCTCGCCTGGCTCGCCGACGTCACCGTCAACCAGCCGAACGGCGAGGCCGTCGACGTCATCAACCCGGCGATCAAGCTGCCCGCGATCGACCTCGAGGCGCCCGCGCCCGACGGCGAGCGCCAGCGCCTGCAGGAGCTCGGCCCGGCCGGCTGGGCGAAGGCGCTCCGCGAGCGCACCTCGCTCGGCGTCACCGAGACCACCTTCCGCGACGCCCACCAGTCGCTGCTCGCCACCCGCGTGCGCACCGCCGACCTCGTCGCGGTCGCGCCGCACGTCGCGCGCATGACGCCGCAGCTGCTGTCGATGGAGGCGTGGGGCGGCGCGACCTACGACGTCGCGCTGCGCTTCCTCGGCGAGGACCCGTGGGAGCGGCTCGTCGCCATCCGTGAGGCGATGCCGAACATCCCGCTGCAGATGCTGCTGCGCGGCCGCAACACCGTCGGCTACACGCCGTATCCGACCGAGGTGACCGAGGCCTTCGTCGAGGAGGCCGCCGCGACGGGCATCGACGTATTCCGCATCTTCGACGCGCTCAACGACGTCGACCAGATGCGCCCCGCGATCGACGCGGTGCTCGCGACCGGCACGACGGTCGCGGAGGTGGCGCTCTGCTACTCCGGCGACCTGCTCGACCCCGCCGAGGACCTCTACACGCTCGACTACTACCTCGCGCTCGCCGAGCGCATCGTCGACGCCGGCGCGCACGTGCTCGCGATCAAGGACATGGCGGGCCTGCTGCGCGCGGGCGCCGCGTCGAAGCTCGTCGCCGCGCTCCGCGAGCGCTTCGACCTGCCTGTGCACCTCCACACGCACGACACCGCGGGCGGCCAGCTCGCGACCCTGCTCGCCGCCTCCGCCGCGGGCGTCGACGCCGTCGACGTCGCGAGCGCGCCGATGGCGGGCACGACGAGCCAGCCCTCGCTCTCGGCGCTCATCGCCGCCGTCGCGCACACCGACCGCGACACCGGGCTCTCGCTCGACGCCGCGAGCGACCTCGAGCCCTACTGGGAGGCGGTCCGCCGCCTCTACAAGCCGTTCGAGTCGGGCCTGCCCGGCCCCACCGGCCGCGTGTACCGCCACGAGATCCCGGGCGGCCAGCTCTCGAACCTGCGGCAGCAGGCGATCGCGCTCGGCCTCGCCGACGACTTCGAGAAGATCGAGGACTGGTACGCGGCCGCGTCGCGCATCCTCGGCCGGCCGACGAAGGTGACGCCTTCGTCGAAGGTCGTCGGCGACCTCGCGCTGCAGCTCGTCGCGCAGGGCGTCGACCCGGACGACTTCGAGCGCGACCCGCGCAAGTACGACATCCCCGACTCGGTCATCGGCTTCATGGCCGGCGAGCTCGGCGACCTGCCGGGCGGCTGGCCCGAGCCGTTCCGCTCGAAGGTGCTCGAGGGGCGCGACGTCGACATCTCGATCACGCCGCTCACCGGCGAGCAGCGCACCCGCCTCGAGACGCCCGGCGCCGACCGGCAGGACGCGCTCAACGAGCTGCTCTTCGCCGGCCCGACGCGGGCGTTCAAGGAGACGCGCGCGCAGTTCGGCGACCTGTCGGTCGTCGACACGATCGACTACCTCTACGGCATGCAGCCGGGCGAGGAGCACCAGGTCGGCATCGGCCGCGGCGTGACCCTCAACGTCGAGCTCGAGGCGGTCGGCCAGCCCGACGACGACGGCATCGTCACGGTCATGACGGTGCTGAACGGACAGCTGCGCCCGGTGTACGTGCGCGACCGCTCGGTCACGGTCGACAAGCCGCGGGCGGAGAAGGCGGATGCCTCGGTGCCCGGCCAGGTCGCGGCCCCGTTCGCGGGCGCGGTGACGGTCAAGGTCGCGCAGGGCGACACGGTCGCCGCGGGCGACCCGATCGCGACGATCGAGGCCATGAAGATGGAGGCCGCGATCACGACGCCCATCGCCGGCACGGTCGAGCGGATGGCGCTCACCGGCACGACGCCCGTCGAGGCCGGCGACCTCATCGCGGTGGTGCGCCCGGCATGAGCGTCCGCGACATCCGCGTCTTCGGCGACCCGGTGCTGCGCGAGCGCGCCGCGGCGGTCGACCCGGCGGCGCCTGCGACCGCCGCGCTCGTGCAGGACCTGCTCGACACGGTGCAGGTGCCCGGTCGGGCGGGCGTCGCCGCCAACCAGATCGGCGTCGCGAAGGCCGCCTTCTCGTACAACGTCGATGGCGAGGTCGGCTACGTGCTGAACCCGCGCATCGTGGAGGTGCGCGGCGAGCCGGTGCTCGTCGACGAGGGCTGCCTGTCGGTGCCGGAGCTGGGCTTCCCGACCCCGCGGCACCCGTTCTGCCGCGTGGAGGGCGTCGACCTCGACGGCGCGGAGGTCGTGCTCGAGGGCGAGGGGCTCATGGCGCAGATGCTGCAGCACGAGGTGGCCCACCTCGACGGAAAGCTGTACCTGCAGGCGCTCGAGAAGCCGATGCGCTCGGTCGCGATGGCCGAGGTGCGCCAGGCTCCCTGGTACTAGGCCGGCTTCTCGAGCGTGAAGATGCCGTAGCGCATCGCGCCGGTGCGGTACGCGAGCATCAGCCGGGGGAGCGACAGCGCGAAGACGCGGTTGCGCGCGGTGCGGGCGAGCCGGCGCATCTCGGGGTCTACGACGACCGCGCGCAGCATCCGGCCGGTGCAGATCGTCCAGGTGCGGGCGACGCGGCGGCTGACGTCGTCGTAGCCGACCACCTCGAAGCCCGCGGTGCGCGCCATCGCGGCGTACTCCTCGCGCGTGCCCATCGAGGGCAGCCTGCCCTCGCTGCAGATGGGCTCGAGCAGGTGGCGGACCTTCCATCCGCGCGCGCCCGTCTCGGCGAGCCACGCGCAGACGACGAGGCGGCCGCCGGGCCGCAGCACGCGGTGCGCCTCGTCGAAGAAGCCCTGCTTGTCGGCCATGTGCTCGCTCGACTCGATCGCCCACGCGGCGTCGGCCGAGGCGTCGGGGAGGCCGTTGTCGAGCCAGTCGCGGACCCGGATGTCGACGTCGGCGGCAGGGATCGTGGCGGCGTGCCTCGCCTGCTCACCCGAGAGCGTGAACCCGACGACCCGCACCCCGCGCGTCGCCGCGAGCCGCCGCGCGGTGCCGCCGTAGCCGCAGCCGATGTCGACGCACGCCGCACCCGGCTGCAGCCGCAGGCGCTCGCCGACCGCGTCGACCATCGCCTCGACCGCCTCGGCCGGCCGCTCGCGCCCGGTCGTCCACAGCCCGTGGTGCACGTGCTCGCCCCACAGGCTGCGGTACACCGCGTCGAGCTCGTCGTAGTGGTCGGCGACCGCCGCGGTGCCGTGGGCGGTGGCGGGGACGATCATGCGATGCCGGTCACGCGCCGACGTCGTGCGCGGTCGAGTTCGACGCGTACATGTCGTCGATCTGCGCCTTGAAGTCGTCCATGATGTTCTGCCGCTTGATCGACATCTTCGGCGTCAGGTGGCCGTTGGCCTCGATGAACTCGACCGGCAGGATCGCGAACTTCCGCACCGACTCGGCGCGGGAGACGAGCGTGTTCGCCTTCTGGATGGCGCTGCGCACCTCCTCGACGACCGCGGGATGCGCGGCCGCCTGTTCGAGCGACATCGTGCGGTCGTGCCCGTGGTTGTCGAGCCACGTCGCGAGCATCTCGCCGTCGAGCGTGATGAGGGCGGCGATGAACGGCTTCTGGTCGCCGACCACCACCGGCTGACCGATGATCGTGTTCGAGCGGATCGGGTCCTCGAGCGTGTTCGGGGCGACGTTCTTGCCCGCGGCGGTGACGAGCAGCTCCTTCTTGCGGCCCGTGATCGTCAGGTAGCCGTCGGCGTCGAGCGAGCCGATGTCGCCGGTGTGGAACCAGCCGTCCTCGGTGAAGGCATCCTTCGTCGCCTGCTCGTTGTGCCAGTAGCCGTCGAACACGGCGACGCCCTTGCCGAGCACCTCGCCGTCCTCGGCGATCTTCACGCCGTTGCCGGGCAGCGCCGGTCCGACGGTGCCGATCTTGAAGCGGTCGGGCACGTTCACGGTGAGCGGCGCCGTCGTCTCGGTCAGGCCGTAGCCCTCGAGGATGCGGATGCCGAGCGAGCGGTAGAAGTGCGCGAGGAACGTCGACAGCGGCGCGGAGCCGGAGACGGCGTAGCGCACCTGCCCGCCCATGGCGGTGCGGAGCTTGTTGAGCACGAGCCGGTCGAAGAGCGCGAACTGCAGCTTGAGGCCGAGCGGCACGTGGCCGGCGTCGAGCGCCTTCGAGTGCGCGACCGCGACGTGCGCGGCGCGCAGGAAGATCTTGCCCTTGCCGCCGGCCTCGGCCTTCTGCTCGCTCGCGTTGTAGACCTTCTCGAACACGCGCGGCACGGCGAGGAAGAAGGTCGGCTTGAACGAGCCGAGCGACGCGAGCAGCTTCTTGGTGTCGGACTGGTGGCCGACGCGCACGCTCGCGGCGATCGCGAGCACCGAGATGAAGCGGGCGAAGACGTGCGCCTGCGTCACGAACAGCAGGGTCGACGTGCCGGGGCCCACGACATCCGCCATCACGACGCGCGCGTTGCGGCACAGCTCGACGAAGTTCGCGTGCGTGAGCATGACGCCCTTGGGGCGGCCGGTGGAGCCCGACGTGTAGATGAGCGTCGCCAGGTCGCTGCCGCGGGCCATCGAGCGGCGCCGCTCGATCTCGTCGTCGGGCACGTCGACGCCGCGCTCGACGAGCCGATCGAGGTCGCCGCGGTCGATGCGCCACACGTCGGTGATCGCCGGCAGGTCGCCGTGCGCCTCGTCGAAGCGCGAGACGAGGTCGGCGTCCTCGAGGATGACGCGGGTCGCGCCGCCGTCGGAGAGGATCCACTGGATCTGCGAGGGCGCGGAGGTCTCATAGACGGGCACCATGCGGGCGCCGGCGTACCAGAGCGCGAAGTCGACGAGCGAGAACTCGTAGCGCACCTTGCACATGAAGCCGACGAAGTCGCCGGGCTGCACGCCCGCCGCCACGAAGCCCTTCGCGAGCGCGATCACCTGGCGGTGGAACTCGCGCGTCGGGATGTCGCGCCAGCCCTCGCCCTCCGGCACCGCGAAGAGCGGCGCGTCCGGGTGGTTCAGGAGCGTCTCCTCGAGCAGGTCGGTGACGTTCGCCTCCGGGTCAGCGGCGACGACCGGCGGCATGACGCCCTCGGGGACGGTGATCTCTGGCACTGCGACTCCTTCGGCTGTCGTGCGTTGGGCTCATCCTATGGTCGAGCGCGCCGGTCGGCGGCAGGCGGGGCGCATGTCCGTCGGGCGTCCACACCTGCCCTAGGCTCGGGGCGCGAAGGAGGTGCGATGTTCTACTGGCTGCTGCGGCACTGGGTGATTGGCCCGTTCATGACGCGCGTCTTCCGGCCATGGGTGGTCGGCCTCGACAACATCCCCGAGCACGGCGGCGCGATCATCGCCGGCAACCACCTCTCGGTCATCGACTCCTTCCTCATGCCGCTCGTCATCGACCGCCGCGTCTGGTTCCTCGCGAAGTCCGACTACTTCAACGGCCCCGGTCTCAAGGGCAAGCTCGTGCGCTGGTTCTTCCTCGCGGTCGGGCAGCTGCCGATGGACCGCTCGGGCGGCGAGAAGAGCTCGCAGAGCCTCAACGCCGCGCTCCAGCAGCTGCAGGACGGCGGCCTCATCGGCATCTACCCCGAGGGCACGCGCAGCCCCGACGGCAAGCTGTACCGAGGCCGCACGGGCGTCGCCCGCATGGTGCTCGACGCCCGCGTCCCGGTCGTGCCGTGCGTCATGGTCGACACCGAGAAGATCATGCCGATCGGCCGCAGGCTGCCCAAGGTCGGCCGCATCGGCATCATCTTCGGCGAGCCGCTCGACTTCTCGCGCTACTACAACCTCGAGGGCGACCGCTTCGTGCTGCGCTCCATCACCGACGAGATCATGGTGGCGCTCAACCGCATCTCCGACCAGGAGTACGTCGACGTGTACGCGTCGAGCGTGAAGTCGCGCGTCGAGGCAGAGCGCAGCGCGCTCGCCGCGAAGCGCGGGCGATGACCCGCTCGCTAGACTGATCTGCGGCGCGCTCGGCGCCGCATGAAGCAGAGGCTGGCATGACCGACACCATCGCGATCACCGACCCGGACGAGCGACGCTCCCTCGAGCACGGCCTCGACGCGTATCGCGCGCTGCCGATCAAGCAGCAGCCCGCGTGGCCGGACGAGGATGCGGTCGAGCACGTGCGCCGCGAGCTGCGCAGCGCGCCGCCGCTCGTCTTCGCCGGCGAGGTCGACATGCTGCGCGAGCGGCTCGCCGCGGCGGCGCAGGGCCACGCCTTCCTGCTGCAGGGCGGCGACTGCGCAGAGACGTTCGCGGGCGCGACGGCCGACAACATCCGCAACCGGGTGAAGACGATCCTGCAGATGGCGGTCGTGCTCACCTACGGCTCGGCGATGCCGGTGATCAAGATGGGCCGCATGGCGGGCCAGTTCGCGAAGCCGCGATCGAGCGACGCCGAGACCCGCGGCGACCTCACGCTGCCCGCGTACCGCGGCGACATCGTCAACGGCTTCGACTTCACGCTCGAGTCGCGCACCGCCGACCCGCAGCGCATCCTGCGCGGCTACCACATGGCCGCGTCGACCCTCAACCTCGTGCGCGCCTTCACCCAGGGTGGCTTCGCCGACCTGCGCCAGGTGCACTCGTGGAACAAGGGCTTCGCGCAGAACCCGTCGTTCGCGCGCTACGAGGCGCTCGCCGGCGAGATCGACCGCGCCGTGCGCTTCATGGAGGCCGCCGGCGCCAACTTCGACGAGCTGCGGGGCGTGGAGTTCTTCACCGGCCACGAGGGCCTGCTGATGGACTACGAGCGCCCGCTCACGCGCATCGACTCCCGCACCGGCCTCGCCTACAACACCTCGAGCCACTTCCAGTGGATCGGCGAGCGCACCCGCGAGATCGACGGCGCGCACGTCGACTTCTTCTCGCGCGTGCGCAACCCGATCGGCGTGAAGCTCGGGCCCTCGACGACGCCCGCCGACATGGAGGCGCTCGTCGACAAGCTCGACCCGGAGCGCGAGCCCGGCCGCATCACGTTCATCACCCGGATGGGCGCCGGTCGCATCCGCGACGCGCTGCCGCCGCTGCTCGAGGCCTCGAAGTCGCTCGAGTCGACGCCGCTGTGGGTCACCGACCCGATGCACGGCAACGGCATCACGACGAAGAACGGCTACAAGTCGCGCCGCTTCGACGACGTGGTCGACGAGGTGCGCGGCTTCTTCGAGGCGCACCGTGCGGTGGGCACGTTCCCGGGCGGCATCCACGTGGAGCTCACGGGCGACGACGTCACCGAGTGCCTCGGCGGCGCGGAGGAGATCGACGAGCTCGCGCTCGAGACGCGCTACGAGTCGCTGTGCGACCCGAGGCTCAACCACATGCAGTCGCTCGAGCTCGCGTTCCTGGTCGCCGAGGAGCTGCGGGCGGCGCAGCGGCCGTAGCGCCGCGCCGGCTCAGTAGGTCGCGTCCAGCACGATCGTCGAGCCCTCGACGACCGGCCCTGGCGCTCCGGGGTCCTGCGACAGGATGGTCGCGAGGGCCTGGAGCGGCTCGGGCACGTTGGTGCGGAGGTCGGGCACGAGGCCGGCGTCGCGGATGGCCTGCACCGCCTCGGTGATGGGCTTGCCGACGACGTCCGGCACCTCGAGCATCCGGGGCCCGAGCGACACGACGCCGCTCACCGCCTCGCCCCTGCGGAGCGGCCGGTCGGTCGGGATCGAGAGCGAGATGAGGCGGCCCTGCTCGACCTCGGTGGAGTGCTCCTCGGCCGAGAAGTCGACGACGAGCCCGGCCTGCACGAGCGCCGCCTCCGCCTCGGCGGCGACCTGGCCGGCCTCGGCGGGCACGGGGCCGAGCGAGACGCGCAGCGCGATCGGCGTGCGCTCCTCGATCGCCTCGAGCTGCGTGACGTCGGTGCCGTCGGGCGTGAAGGCGGCGAGCACGGTGCCGGCGGTGGCACCGTCGAAGATCGCGTCGGGCTCGCCCTCGGCGACCGCGAAGCCGGCCGCCTCGATCGCGGCGCGCGCGTCGTCGACAGGCCTGCCCGCGACGGCCGGCGGCGGCAGGCTGCGGCGGCCGGAGGACAGCACGAGCTGCACCGCCTCGCCGTTCGCGAGCACCGTGCCCGCGTCCGGATCGGTGCGGAGCGCATGGCCGGCCGGCAGGTCGTAGTCGGGCTCGGACACGGTGCCCGCCACCTCGATGCCGTGCTCGGCGAGCAGCGCGACCGCCGCGTCCTGCGTCTCGCCGGTCACGGCGGGCACGGTGGCGCTGCCGCCCGGTCCGAGGTTGAACCACCAGCCGACCCCGGCCGCGACGAGCGCGCCGATGATGACGACGGCGAGCCACAGCATGCCGCGCCGCCGGCGCACGGTGACCCGGCGCGCGAGCGCGGTCGTCGCGACGCCGTCGCCGGCGTCCTCGACGACCTGCGGCTCGGCCACGAGCTGGCGGCGGCGCTGCGTCCTGGGCCGCTCGATGATCGTCGTCGACCGGTCGTCCTCGCCGACGACGGGCAGCACGGTCGTCGGGCGGTCGATGCCGCGCTCCCGCACGGCGTGCAGCTCGGCGAGCATCTCGGACGCGTCGGCCGGGCGCAGGTTGGGATCGCGCTGCGTCGCCCAGTGCACGAGCGAGTCGAGCGCCTCCGGCACCCCGGGCGTCACGCTCGAGGGCAGCGGGACCTGCTCGTTCGCGTGCTGGAACGCGATCTGCATCGGCTCGTCGCCGGTGAACGGCTGGGTGCCGGTGAGCATCTCGAAGAGCATGATGCCGACGGCGTAGATGTCGCTGCGAGCGTCGGCGAGGCCACGGGTGACGAGCTCGGGGGAGAGGTAGGCGATCGTGCCGAGCAGCGCCTTGCCGGTCGCGGTGTTCGCGGTCGCCGCGCGGGCGAGCCCGAAGTCGCCGATCTTGATGCGGCCGTCGTGCGCGAGCAGGATGTTCTCGGGCTTGAGGTCGCGGTGCACGATGCCCGCGCGGTGCGCGGCGGCGAGCCCGGCGAGGATCGCCTCGAGCACGTCGAGCGACTGCTCGGGGGTGATGCGGCCGCGGTCGACGAGCAGGTCCCGCAGGGTGATCGACGGCACGAGCTCCATGACGAGCCACGCGAGGCCGTCCTCCTCGCCCTGGTCGTAGGTGTTGACGACGTTGGGGTGCGCGAGCCGCGCGGCGGCCTTCGCCTCCTGGATGAAGCGCTCGCGGAAGTGCTCGTCGTCGCCGAGGTGCGGGTGCATGACCTTGACGGCGACCTTGCGGTCGAGCCGCATGTCGAGCCCCTCGTAGACGCTCGCCATGCCGCCGCGGGCGATGCGCTCGCCGACGGCGTACCGACGGTCGATCGTCCGTCCGATGACGGGATCGCGGGGGTCGACGGGCACGATGGCGAGGATAGGCGGCGCCGGCGCGCTTGCCAGGCACCCACGCCGGAATGGCAGGATGGAGGCGTGACGCAAGACAACGCCTGGCTCGCCGTGCCCGACCTCGTGACCCTCCTGGGTCAGCCGGTCGGACGCATCCACCGCCTGATCGAGGAGCACCGGCTGCCCGCGACGCGGCGCAACGGACCGCTCCAGGTGCCCGCCCTGTGCATCCGCGACGGGGAGCCGCTCACCGAGCTGCGCGGCACGCTCCTCGTGCTGCTCGACCAGGGGATCACCGAGGACGAGGCGATCGACTGGCTGCTCGCCGAGGACGACTCGCTCGGCATGTCGCCGATCGCGGCGATGCGCGCCGGCGGCAAGGCCTCGGTGCGCAAGGCGGCCCAGCTGCTCGGCTGAGCGCTACCGGTCGCGCTTCGCGACCGTGTCGGCCAGCCGCTCGAGCTCGAGCACCGCGGAGCGCGACAGCTCGCCCTCGTGCAGCGCCTCGAGCGCCTCGCCGACCGCTCGGTCGATGAGCGCCTCGAGCCGCGTCGGCGCCTCGGAGCGCTGAATGGCGTCCTGCAGGATCGCCACCTGCCGCTCGTCAAGCTCGCGGTCGCCGAGCAGCTCGTCGAGCATCGTGCGGACGCCCTGGGAGAGCCGCTGCCGCGCGATCTCGATGAGCACCGTCCGCTTGCCCTCGCGGAGGTCGTCGCCGGCGGGCTTGCCGGTCACCTCCGGGTCGCCGAAGACGCCGAGCAGGTCGTCGCGCATCTGGAACGCGACGCCGACCGGCAGCCCGTACCCGGCGAGCGCGTCGAGCTGCGCGTCGCTCGCCCCCGCGAGCAGCGCGCCGAGGGTGAGCGGCGCCTCGACCGAGTACTTCGCCGACTTGTAGACGGCGACCGTGTGGGCGCGGTCGAGCAGCGCCTCCGGGTCCTGCCGGATCCAGGCCGCCTCCTCGAGCACGTCGAGGTACTGCCCGAAGGTGACCTCCTCGCGCATGCGGCGGTAGGCGTCGTGCACGGCGTCGCCGTGCGCCGCGCCGCGGCAGGCGAGCAGCATGCGGTCGTCCGCCCAGTTGAGCAGCAGGTCGCCGACCAGGATCGCGGCGCTCGAGCCCCACGAGGCGGCATCGCCGACCCACTGGCCGTCGCGGTGCACCGACTCGAGCGCGCGGTGCATCGCCGGCCTGCCCCTGCGGGTGTCGGAGGCGTCGATGATGTCGTCGTGCACGAGCGCGGCGGCGTGGAAGAGCTCCATCGCGGTCGCGATGCCGATCACGTCGGCCCACTCCGGGTCCTGCTCGGTGCCCGCGGTGCGGTCGGCGTCCGCCCGCGACGCCGTCACGGCGTGCCAGCCCCACAGCACGAACGCGCTGCGGACCCGCTTGCCGCCGGAGACCATCTCGCGCACGAGCCGCAGCAGCGTCGCGGCATCCGGCGAGATCTCCGTCAGGGCGCGCTCGCGCGCATCGAGGTACTGGTGGATCGAGCCCTCGACGGCTCGGGCGAAGCGCTGCTGTGCCGACACAACCCACATGCTATTGACAGCAGACACGCGTAGACTTCCATCCGCACCGGTCGAGCGAAGGGGGTGCGAGATGGGCCTCTCCGAGCACGAGCAGCGTCTGCTCGATGAGATGGAGCGCAATCTCTACAAGCACGAGGCAGACATCGTGAACACGTCGAGCGGTCCTCGCACCGTCGACTACACGAAGGTCGCCATCGGCGTGCTCGGCATCGCCGTGGGCCTCGTGCTCATCGTGGTCGGCGTGCTCATGAAGCTCGCGATCATCGGCATCGCCGGCTTCGGCGTCGCGGTCGTCGGAGCGCTCTGGGCGCTCTCGGCCTCGAAGCCCGCCACCGGCGACGACGCCGTGGGCCGCGGGCGTCCGGGCGAGGGTCCGGCCGCCGCCAAGCAGGGACCCGGCCTCATGGACCGGCTCGCCCAGGAGTGGGACGACCGGAACACCAGGGGCTAGTCCCTCCACATACCTCCACGACGGGGCCAGCGCGATGAGCGCTGGCCCCTTTCGCGTGCCAGCACGCGCGTGGGGCTGCCGACGCGCCCGATCGGCCGTCGAAGCCCTCCACCGACGCAGCGCAGGAAACGCTTGGGAAGTGCGGCGATTCGGGGAATGAAACACGGGCTTAGTGGCGGCAAGTGGAGTAGAGTGGAGGATGTCGGCAGACGTCGGCGCATCTCGCAGGCCGGACGAGAGGGGGCGATGTGTTCCTCGGCACCCACACGCCCAAGCTCGACGACAAGGGCCGCGTCATCCTCCCCGCCCGCTTCCGCCAGGAGCTCGAGGGCGGCCTCGTGCTCACGCGCGGCCAGGAGCGCTGCATCTACGTCTTCTCGATGCGCGAGTTCGAGCACGTGCACGAGCAGATCCGCCAGGCGCCGCTCACGTCGTCCGGTGCCCGCGACTTCCTCCGCCTCTTCCTGTCGGGCGCGTCGAGCGAGCAGCCCGACAGCCAGCACCGCATCACCATCCCCGCGAACCTTCGCGACTACGCGGGCCTCGGCCGCGACCTGACGGTCATCGGCGCGGGCACCCGCGCCGAGATCTGGGACACCGCGGCCTGGAACGAGTACTACGCGGCCAAGGAGGCCGACTTCGCCTCGACGACCGAGGAGGTGATCCCCGGCATCTTCTGACCCGGCTCGTGACTCCCAGCTGTCCGCCGCGCCGCACCTTCCCCGGTGGCGCGTCGAACGGATGGGGATCAGGGGCCGGGACGGGAGCAGGGCACGACATGGACGCAGCCGATCTCCACACCCCGGTCATGCTCGAGCGCACGCTTGAGCTGCTCGCCCCCGCGATCGAGGCCGCCGCCGCGGCCGGCCGCACCCCGGTCGTCGTCGACGGCACGCTTGGCATGGGCGGCCACACCGAGGCGATGCTCGCCGCGCACCCGACGCTCGTCGTCGCCGGCATCGACCGCGACCCCGACGCCATCCGGCTCGCGGGCGCACGCCTCGCGCGCTTCGGCGACCGCTTCCGCCCGGTGCAGGCGACCTACGACCGCATCGACCTCGCGACGCGCGCCGCCGGCGTGCGCGCCGCCGACGGCATCCTGCTCGACCTCGGCGTCTCGAGCCTGCAGCTCGACGCCGCCGACCGCGGCTTCGCCTACGCGAAGGACGCGCCGCTCGACATGCGCATGGGGCAGGACGGCGACGTCACGGCCGCCACGATCCTCGCCGAGCGCGGGGCGCGCGACCTCGCGCGCCTCTTCCGCGAGTACGGCGACGAGAAGCTCGCCGACCGCTACGCCAGGGCGATCGTCGCGGCGCGCGACACCGCGCCCATCGAGACCTCGAAGCAGCTCGTCGACATCCTGCAGGCGGCGACGCCGCGCGCGCTGTCGAACCAGGGCCACCCCGCGAAGCGCGTGTTCCAGGCGCTGCGCATCGAGGTCAACCAGGAGCTCGCGATCCTCGAGCGCACGATGCCCGCCGCGATCGGTGCGCTCGGGCAGGGCGGCCGGCTCGTCGTGCTGGCGTACCAGTCGCTCGAGGACCGCATCGTGAAGCGCGCGCTGCAGGCCGCCGCATCCTCCACCGCACCCCTCGACCTGCCGGCCGAGCTGCCCGAGCACGCACCGCAGCTGCGGCTGCTCGTCAAGGGCGCAGAGCTCGCCGACGAGGCCGAGCGCGCCGCCAACCCCCGATCCGCGCCCGTCCGGCTCCGAGCCGCCGAGCGCATCCGACTCGCATCGACCACCGAGGAGCTGTCATGAGCACCGCCGCCGTGCAGAGCCACGCCGCCATCGACCTGCGCCCCCTGCCGACCGCCGAGCGGCCGGAGCGCGAGCGCCACCTGCGGGCGCTGCCCGCGATCGCGCCGCGTCGCGCGCCGCGCCTCGTGCACGGCATCGTCGGGCTCGTGGGCCTCGCCGGCATCATCGTCGCGCAGCTCGGCCTCTCGGTCGTCATCAGCGAGGGTGCCTACCAGCTGAGCGCGCTGCAGGGCGAGTCGACCGCGCTCGCCCGCACCGAGCAGACGCTCGCCGAGGAGATCGCGGTGCTGTCGTCGCCGCAGCACGTCGCGGTCGCCGCCGACGAGCTCGGCATGCTCGCCGGCCAGCCCTCGCAGTTCCTCACGCTCGGCGGCGCCGTGACCGCGGGCGGACCGGACGCGCTCCACATGCAGGTGCCCGCGGTCGACCAGTTCGGCATGCACGTGCCCAACGCGCTGCTCGCGGAGGCGCCGCAGGCTGCGGCGACCGTGCAGCAGGTGCAGGCCGCCGCGGTGCGCCCGCACCCGGGCATGCTCCTCCCCGCGGGCGTGAGCGCCGCCGCGGCGCCGGCCGCCGCCGAGGCGGCCGACCAGCCCGCGCCCGGCACGCTCCTCCCGACCACCACGGGGGAGTGAGGGCGTGGCGGCCCGCCTGGAGGCCGCCGGGCCGCTAGCGTGCGGTGACTCGACCGAGGCTCGCCGATGCGAGCGATTGAAGCGGAGGTGCCCTTGGCCGTGAAGCGGAACCGCAGCCGGAACCGGGTGCGGACGATGCTCGTCGCCGCGCTGACGTTCGCGCTGCTCGCGACGTTCGTCGTGCGGCTCGCCGACATCCAGCTCGTGCGCGCCGAGGCGCTCAACGCCGAGGCGGATGGCCGACGGGGCGTCTCGCAGACGATCTTCGGCACCCGCGGACCGATCGTCGATGCCGCGGGCACCGTGCTGGCCGAGAGCGTCGACCGCTGGGACCTGACGATCTCGCCGCAGTACACGCGCGACCTCGTGCCCGAGGTGGACGGCGTCGACGCGACCGTGACCGGCGGCGAGGCGCTCGAGCGCATCGCCGCCATCACCGGCGACGACCCGCTCGACCTGCAGGCGATGATCCTCGCCGAGCTCGAGCGCAACCCGGAGTCCGACTACCTGCTGCTCGCGAGCGGCCTCACCGCGACGCAGTACGAGGCGGTGCGCGACCTGAACCTGCCGTACGTCTACCTGCGGCTCAACCCGCAGCGGGTCTACCCCGCGGGCTCCGTCGGCGGCAACCTCGTCGGCTTCATGGGCCAGAGCGAGCCGCTCGCCGGCATCGAGCGCAGCGAGGACGCCTGCCTCGACGCGCAGGACGGCAGCCGCACCTTCGACCGCGGTGCCGACGGCACGCCCATCCCGGGCTCGATGCTCACCGACCCGGCCGTGGACGGCGGCACGGTGCAGCTCACGATCGACGCCGACGTGCAGTACCAGGCGCAGCAGCTCACCGAGCAGTACACCGCGCAGCTGCGCGCCCGCAGCGGCACCACGATCATCATGCGCACCGACGGCACGATCGCCGCCGTCGCCGAGTCGTCGACGGTCGACCCCAACGACCCGACCGCGACCGACCAGCGCGACCGCGGCTCGCGCGCGTTCACCGCCGCCTACGAGCCCGGCTCGATCTTCAAGACCTTCTCGTTCGCCGCGATGGTCGACCTCGGGCTCGTCGAGCCGAGCGACCAGCTGAGCGTGCCGTGGACCTACACCGAGCCGGGCGTGCGCGTGCGCGACGCCCACTCGCACGAGGTCAAGCAGTGGACGGCCGCCGGCATCCTCGTGAACTCGTCGAACTCGGGCATGGTGCGCCTCGCCGAGGACATGGACCGCGCCGACTACTTCGACTACCTCGACCGCTTCGGCTTCGGCGAGCAGTCGGCCGTCGGCTTCGCGGGCGAGCAGGCGGTGCCGCTGCGCGACGCGTCGGCGCTCGACCCGCAGACCCGGCTCAACGTGCTCTTCGGGCAGGGCATCGCCGCCACGCCCATCCAGCTCGCCTCCGCCTACCAGGCGCTCGCGAACGGCGGCGAGCACCTCCCCGCCCGCCTGATCGCGAGCTGCACGGCCGCCGACGGCACCGTGACGTCGCCCGAGACGGGCGACGGGGAGCGCGTCGTGAGCGCGTCGTCCGCGCGCCAGACGCTCGAGGTGCTCGAGCACGTCGTCACCGACTACGGCTACGAGACGTTCCCGATCGAGGGCTATCGGATCGCCGCGAAGACCGGCACCGCGCAGATGGCCTACGAGGACGGCTCGGGCTACGACCCGGCGCGGATGATGATCTCCGTCGCCGGCGTGTTCCCGGTCGACGACCCGCAGTTCGTGGTGCTGACGCTCTTCGACAGCCCCCAGACCATCCGCACCAGCGGCGGGGCGATCCCGGCCTTCCACGATATGGTGAACCTCTTGATCCGCCACTACGACATCCCCCCGAGCACCACCCCGGCATCCGATGTGCCGCTCGAGTGGCCGGCGGAGGAGCAGCCTTGACCGGCGAGACGGCGGCGGGCGTGACAGCACTGAGGAGAGGATGTCCGTGGCGGGCGTGACCCCGAGGATCCTGCGTCCGGAGCATCCCGCTCCGCGGCCCATCGCCGGGCTCGTCGACGAGTTCGACCTGCAGGTCGACGCCGACCTCGACGGCGTCGAGGTCACGGGCATCACGATCGACTCCTCCGACGTGCAGCCGGGCGACATCTTCGCGGCGCTGCCGGGCGCGCACCGGCACGGTGCCGAGTTCGCGGCCACGGCGCTCGAGCGGGGCGCCGTCGCCGTCGTCACCGACCCGGCCGGCGCCGCGATGCTCGAGACCGACGTGCCCGTCATCGTCGTCGACGAGCCGCGCGCGGCCCTCGGCGAGATCGCCGCGTGGGTCTACCGCACCGACGAGCAGCCGCCGAAGCTCTTCGGCATCACCGGCACGAACGGCAAGACCTCGACGGCGTTCATGCTCGAGGGCCTGCTCGCCGACCTCGGCTTCGTCACCGGCCTCTCGACCACCGCGGAGCGGCACGTCGGCGACCTCGTCGTCACGTCGAAGCTCACGACGCCCGAGGCGAGCGAGCTGCACGCGCTGCTCGCGCGCATGCGCGAGGCGGGCGTCCGCGCCGCCGTGCTCGAGGTGAGCGCCCAGGCGCTCGAACGCCACCGCATCGACGGCGTCGTGTTCGACGTCGTGGCCTTCACGAACCTCAGCCACGACCACCTCGACGACTACGGCTCGATGGACGCCTACTTCGACGTGAAGCTCGACCTCTTCACGCCCGACCGCGCCGAGCGCGGCGTCGTGTGCGTCGACACCGACTGGGGCGTCAAGGTCGCCGAGCGCAGCCGCATCCCCGTCACGACCGTGACGAGCGACCCGGACCGCAGCGCCGACTGGCACGTCGACATCTGGGAGGAGACGGCCGTCTCCACCTCGTTCACCCTCACCGGCATCGACGGCGGCGCGATCGAGGTGCAGATCCCGTTCATCGGCCGCCACATGGCCGTCGACGCGGCGATCGCGATCCTCATGCTCGTCGAGGACGGGTTCGAGATCGAGGGCGTCGCCGAGGTGATCGACCGCGGCATGCGCGCGACGCTGCCCGGCCGCATCGAGCGCGTCTCGGGCGACGAGGGCCCGTCGGTCTTCGTCGACTACGGCCACAGCCCCGACGCGTTCGCGCAGACGCTCCAGGCGCTCCGCCGCGTCACCGAGGGAAGGCTCGTCATGCTGTTCGGCGCCGACGGCGACCGCGACACGACGAAGCGGGCCGAGATGGGGCGCATCGCCGCCGAGCTCGCCGACGCCGTCGTCGTCACCGACTTCAACCCGCGCACGGAGGACGCCGCGAGCATCCGCGCCCAGGTGCTCGAGGGCGCGCGCGCCGCAGCCGGCGACAAGCCGGTCATCGAGTCGTCGCCCGAGGAGGACGCCATCCGCGCCGCGCTCGCGCTCGTCGGTCCCGGCGACACCGTGCTGTGGGCCGGCCCCGGCGACGCGGACTACCGCGACGTCGCCGGCCGCCGCGAGCCGTTCGTCGCGCGCGACGAGGCGCGGCTCGCGCTCCACGAGGCGGGCTGGAACTGATGCTGACGATGCGCGCGAGCGAGATCGCGGCTGCCGTCGGCGGCACGCTGCACGGCGACGACGTCGCGGTGACCGGCTCGGTCGAGACGGACTCCCGGCTCGTCGCCGACGGCGCGGTGTTCTTCGCGATGCCGGGCGAGGTCACCGACGGGCACCGCTTCATCGACGCGGCGATCGCCGCGGGCGCCGCGCTCGTGGTCGCGGAGCGGCCGCTCGAGCAGGACGTGCCGCACGTGGTCGTGCCCGACGGCGTCGTGGCGCTCGGCGCGCTCGCCGCCGAGGTCATCCGACGCGTGCGCGCGGCCGGGGAGCTCACGGTGATCGGCATCACCGGCTCGAACGGCAAGACCACGACGAAGAACATGCTGCAGGCGATCCTCGAGCAGCACGGGCCGACGGTGAGCCCCGTGAAGTCGTTCAACAACGAGGTCGGCGCGCCCATGACGATGCTCCGCATCGACGAGGCGACCCGGTACCTCGTGCTCGAGATGGGTGCGAGCGTCGAGGGCGACATCGCGCGCCTGACCGCGATGGCGCACCCGGACCTGGGCGTCGTGCTCAAGGTCGGGCTCGCGCACGCCGGCGAGTTCGGCGGTGTCGAGGCGACCACGCGCGCGAAGACCGAGATGGTGCGTGACCTCGGGCCGGAGCACGTGGCCGTGCTCAACCGCGACGACGAGCGCGTCGCGGGCATGGCCGCATCGACGCGAGCGCGCATCGCGTGGTTCGGGACCGACGCGGGCAGCGACGACGAGCCGACCGCGCTGTGGGCGAGCGGCATCGACTCGACCCTCGAGGGCACGATCGCGACCATCCATCGCGGTGACGAGATCTGGCCGCTGCGCATGCGCATCCTCGGCGAGCACCACGTGATGAACGCGCTCGCCGCGCTCACGGTCGCCGACGCGCTCGGGCTCGACCTCGGGCGGGCCGTGGAGGCGCTCGGCACGCTCGAGCGCGCGGAGCGCGGTCGCATGGAGCTGCTGGAGCCGGGCGGCGGCATCACGGTGATCAACGACGCCTACAACGCGAGCCCCGACTCGACGGCGGCGGCGCTGCGCTCGCTCGCGCACATGACGCGCCAGGCCGGGCGCCGCTCGATCGCGGTGCTGGGCGAGATGGCGGAGCTCGGCCCGCACGCGGTCGAGGAGCACGACCGGCTCGGTCGCCTCGCCGTGCGCGTGCGCATCGACCGCCTCGTCGTCGTCGGCGCCGGCGCGAAGGCCATCCACGACGCGGCGGAGCTCGAGTCGTCGTACGGCCAGGAGACCACCTGGGTCGAGACCGCCGACGAGGCGGAGGCGCTGCTGCGCCGCGAGCTCGTCGACGGCGACGTCGTGCTGTTCAAGTCGTCGAACGTGTCGGGCCTGCAGCCCCTCGCCGACCGGATCGGTGGCCGCTGATGCTCGTGCTGCTCGCGTCCGCGGGGATCGCGCTGCTCGTGTCGCTGCTCGCGACGCCGCTGTTCATCCGCGGCTTCGCCCGCATCGGCTGGGGCCAGTTCATCCGCGACGACGGCCCGCAGTCGCACCACGTCAAGCGCGGCACGCCCACGATGGGCGGCCTCATCTTCATCGTGGCGACGCTCGTCGGCTACTTCGGCGGCAAGCTGCTGGGGCAGGACCCGCCCACGCTGCCGGCGCTGCTCGTGCTGCTGCTCATCGTCGGGATGGGCGCCGTCGGCTTCGTCGACGACTACCTGAAGATCTCGAACCAGCGATCCCTCGGCCTCGGCGGCTGGGCGAAGGTCGCCGGGCAGCTCATCGTCTCGGTCGTGTTCTCGGTGCTCGTGCTCACGATCCCCGCGGGATCGACGGGCATGCCGCTCGCCGACCCGGTGATCTCGGGCGTGCGCGACATCCCGTGGCTCGACCTCGCGCCGCTCGGCGCGCTCGGCATCATCCTGTTCGTCCTCTGGATCACCGTCATCAACGTCTCCGCGGCGAACGCCGTGAACGTCACGGACGGCCTCGACGGGCTCGCGACCGGCTCGATGATCCTGTCGATGGTGGGCTACGTGTTCATCGCGTTCTGGCAGTTCAACCAGTCGTGCCTCAGCCAGCTCCCGCCCGGCGACGCCGCCCGCTGCTACGACGTGGCGCAGCCGCTCGACATCGCCACGCTCGCCGCGACGGTCATGGGCGCGCTCATCGGGTTCCTCTGGTGGAACACGAGCCCCGCGCAGATCTTCATGGGCGACGTCGGCTCGCTCGCGCTCGGCGGCGCGCTCGCCGGCTTCGCCGTGATGACCGACACGCAGCTGCTGCTCATCGTGATCGCCGGCCTGCCCATCATCGTGACCGGGTCGGTGATCGTGCAGCGCGCCTACTTCAAGGCGACCGGCGGCAAGCGCGTGTTCCTCATGACGCCCCTGCACCACCACTTCGAGCTCAAGGGCTGGGCCGAGGTCACCATCGTGGTGCGCTTCTGGATCATCACCGGGCTCTTCGTCGCCGCGGCCGTCGGCGCGTTCTACTTCGAGTGGACGGTGCACCCGCGATGACCCGCGTCGACGACCTCGCCTCCTGGCACCACGACTGGTCGGGGCTGCGCGTCGCCGTGCTCGGCCTCGGCGTGACCGGCTTCGCGGCCGTCGACACCCTCGCCGAGCTGGGCGCCGCCGTCACCGCGGTCGCCGAGCGCGTCGACGACGAGCGCCGCACGATCCTCGGCGTGCTCGACGTGCCGATCGTCGACGCCGGCCGCGACGAGGTGCCCGACGCCCTCGCCGACGCGGAGCTCGTGGTCGCGTCGCCTGGGCTGCGCCCCGACCACCCGTGGCTCGTCGCCGCGGCCGACCGCGGCATCCCGGTGTGGGGCGACATCGAGCTCGCCTGGCGCGTGCGCGACAAGGTGCGCGCGGCCGAGTGGATCCTCATCACCGGCACGAACGGCAAGACCACCACGACCCAGCTCACCGCGCACATGCTGCGCGCGGCAGGGCTCCGGGTCGCGCCGGTCGGCAACATCGGCACCCCCGTGCTCGACGCCGTCCGCGACCCGCAGGGCTTCGACGTGCTCGTGGTCGAGCTCTCGAGCTTCCAGCTGCACGCGATGGCCGACGACGGGCCCGGCGCGCTCTGGCCGCACTCCGCCGCGTGCCTCAACATCGACGACGACCACATCGACTGGCACGGCTCCGCGGCCGCCTACCGCGCCGCGAAGGCCAAGGTCTACCACAACGCTCGTATCGCGGCCGTCTACGGCATCGACGACCCGGCGACGCAGCACATGGTCGAGGAGGCCGAGGTCGTGGAGGGCTGCCGCGCGATCGGCTTCGGCCTCGGCGTGCCCGGGCCGAGCGACCTCGGGCTCGTCGACGGCATCCTCGTCGACCGCGCCTTCCTCGACGACCGGCACCGCCAGGCGCTCGAGCTCGGCAGCCTCGACGACCTCGAGCCCGGCGGCCTGCGGTCGCCGCACATGACGCGCAACGTGCTCGCCGCTGCGGCGCTCGCCCGCGCGTTCGGCGCCGAGCCCGCGCACGTGCGCGACGCCATCCGCTCGTTCCGCCTCGACCGCCACCGCACCGAGCTCATCGCCGACGTCGACGGCGTGCGCTGGGTCGACGACTCGAAGGCGACGAACCCGCACGCGGCGGAGGGCTCGCTGAGCGCCTTCGAGCGGGTCGTGTGGATCGTCGGCGGGCTCTTCAAGGGCGCCGACGTCGCGCCGCTCGTCGAGCGGCACGCCCGCCGCATCGTGGCAGCCGTCGCGATCGGTGTCGAGCGCGGCCCCGTGCGCGAGGCGTTCGCGCGACACGCGCCGGGCATCCCGCTCGTGGAGGTCGAGACGGCGGACACTGGAGCCGTGATGCGGCTGGCCGTCGAGGCCGCCGCAGCGCACGCCGCGCCCGGCGTCACGGTCCTGCTGGCGCCGGCGGCCGCATCCATGGACCAGTTCGAGGACTACGCAGCCCGAGGCGACCGCTTCGCCGAGGCCGTGCGAGCACAGCGAGATCGAACCGAGCGAGATCGAGAAGGGGGAGCCCATGGTGACGACGACGGCTCCCGCCTCGACCACTGACGGCGGCCGCGCCGAGCGGATGGGCAGGCGCGCGCTCGTGCGCGTGCGGTCGATGTTCGGCGCCCCGACCCTCAACGCGGCGCTGCTGCTCGGCACGACGATGTTCCTCGTCGCCTTCGGGCTGATCATGGTGCTCTCGTCGTCGTCGGTCGAGAGCTACGTCGCGAACGCCTCCTTCTTCACCGACTTCGCGAAGCAGGGCGCCTTCGCGGCGATCGGCATCGTGCTCATGCTGCTCGCCGCGCGGATGCCGGCCACGATCTGGCAGCGCCTCGCGTGGATCGGCGTCGGGCTCGGCATCGCGCTGCAGATGCTCGTCTTCACGCCGCTCGGCTTCGGCGCGAACGGCAACCGCAACTGGATCGGCATCGGCGGCTTCTCGCTGCAGCCGTCGGAGTTCGTGAAGGTCGCGCTCTGCGTGTGGCTCGCGATGATCATGACCCGCAAGCAGAAGCGCATCGACAGCTTCTGGCAGGCGTGGATCCCCGCGGCCCCGGTGGCCGGGCTCTCGATCGGGCTCGTGCTGCTCGGCAGCGACCTCGGCACCGTCGTCATCATGGTGATGCTGTCGCTCGGGGCGCTCTGGTTCGCGGGCGTCAAGTGGTGGCACCTGCTGCTGCCCATCGCGGGCCTCGTGCTGCTCGCCGTGCCCGTCGTGCTCTCGAGCCCCTCGCGCGTGCGCCGCATCTCGGCCTTCGTGCAGGGCTGCACCGACGCCGACTACTACTCCGGATGCTGGCAGCAGCTGCACGGCACCTGGGCGCTCTCCGCGGGCGGCCTCTTCGGGGTCGGGCTCGGCAACTCGCGCGCGAAGTGGTCGTGGCTGCCCGAGGCCGACAACGACTACATCTTCGCGATCATCGGCGAGGAGCTGGGGCTCCTCGGCGCGGCCGTCGTGCTCGCGCTGTTCGCGCTGCTCGCCTGGACGATGCTGCGCATCGTGCGGCAGGCGACGCTGCAGATGACGCGCGTCGTCACGGGCGCCGCGACGGTCTGGCTCATCGGCCAGGCGATCGTGAACATCGGCGTCGTGCTGGGCCTGCTCCCGGTGCTCGGCGTGCCGCTGCCCTTCATCTCGTCCGGCGGCTCGCAGCTCATCGCCGCGCTCCTCATCATCGGCATCGTGCTCTCGCTCGAGCGGGTCGACAACCCCCGCTACCGCGGCGAGCTCCCGGCGAGGGGCTGACGTGCGCGTCCTGCTCGCCGGCGGAGGCACCGCCGGCCACGTCAACCCGCTGCTCGCGACCGCGCAGCGGCTGCGCGAGCGGCATCCCGACGCCGAGCTCGTCGTGCTGGGCACTCGAGAGGGGCTCGAGCGCGAGCTCGTCCCGCGCGCCGGGCTCGAGCTCGTGACGATCGAGAAGCTGCCCTTCCCGCGTCGGCCCGACCTCGCCGCGCTGCGCTTCCCCGCGCGCTGGCGGCGCGCCGTCCGCGACGTGCGGGCGCTCATCCGCGAGCGTCGGATCGACGTCGTCGTCGGCTTCGGCGGCTACGCGTCCGCGCCCGCCTACCGCGCCGCGCGGCTCGAGCGCGTGCCGATCGTCATCCACGAGGCGAACGCGAAGCCGGGCATGGCCAACCTGCTCGGCGCGCGCTGGACCGACTTCGTCGGCCTCTCGTACCGGTCGACCAGGCTGGAGGGCGAGCTCGTCGGCATGCCGCTGCGCCCCGAGATCACCGGCCTCGACCGGGCGGGCCTCCACGACGACGCGTGCGTCGAGCTGGGCCTCGACCCCGCGCGGCCGACGCTGCTCGTCACCGGCGGCTCGCAGGGCGCGCGCTCGATCAACCGCGCGATCGTCGCCGCCGCGCCCGACATCGTCGACGCAGGCTGGCAGGTGCTGCACCTCTCCGGTGGGCGGCAGACCGACTTCGAGCCCGCCCGGGTGCCGCACTACGTCGCGATCGAGTACCTCGACCGCATGCACCTCGCGCTCGCCGCCGCCGACCTCGTCGTCTGCCGCGCCGGCAGCCTCACGGTGTCGGAGCTCATGGCCGTCGGCCTCCCCGCGGTCTACGTGCCGCTGCCGTACGGCAACGGCGAGCAGGGGATGAACGCGGCCGATCAGGTTTCCGCTGGTGGCGCACTGCTCGTCGCCGACGCCGAGTTCACGGCAGAATGGGTGCGCGCACGGCTCGTGCCGCTGCTGCGGGACGCAGATGCCATCGCCACGATGGCCACCGCGAGCGCGGGAGCCGGCGCGACGGACGGCAGCGACCGGATGAGCGACCTCATCGAACGGGCCGCAGCCACGAGGAGGCAGTCGTGATCGAACCGGACCTCACCCAGCCGATCCCGGAGACGATCGAGCGGGTGCACTTTATCGGCATCGGCGGCTCGGGCATGTCGGGCATCGCGCACATGATGCTCGACGCCGGCATCGCCGTCTCGGGCTCGGACCGCTCGGGCTCCGCCACCGTCGACCGGCTCGTCGAGCGCGGCGCGTCCGTGGGCATCGGCCACGACGCCGCGCACCTGCCCGCCGAGGTCGACGCCGTCGTCGTCACGAGCGCGCTGTGGCCCGACAACCCCGAGCTCGTCGCCGCGCGCGAGCGCGGCGTGCCCGTGCTGCACCGCTCGCAGGCGCTCCACGTGCTCGCGCGCGGCAAGCGCGTCATCGCCGTCGCGGGAGCCCACGGCAAGACGACCACGACCGGGATGCTCGTCGTCGGTCTGCACGGGCTCGGCATCGACGCGGGCTTCGTGAACGGCGGCGTCATCGGCGGCCTCGACGCCTCGAGCGGCCACGGCACCTCCGACGCGTTCGTGCTCGAGGCCGACGAGTCCGACGGCTCGTTCCTGCTCTACGACGTCGCGGTCGCGCTCATCACGAACATCGACACCGACCACCTCGACCACTACGGCACGCCGGAGGCGTTCGACGCCGCGTTCGCCGAGTTCGCCGACCGCGCGAGCGAGGCGGTCGTCATCTCGGCGGACGACCCCGGCGCGCAGCGCGTGCGCGCGCTCATGCGCCACGAGCGCGTCATCACCTTCGGCGAGGCCGAGGGCGCCGACGTGCGGATCGTCGACATCCGCGTGGGCGACGTCGCGTCCTGCACCGTCGAGATCGCGGGGGAGCGCTTCGAGCTCGAGGCGGGCGTCCCCGGCAGGCACAACGCCGTGAACGCCGCCGGTGCGCTCGCGACGCTCGTCGCCATGGGCGTCGCGCCGGTCGACGGCGCCAGGGCGCTCGCGGCCTTCCGCGGCACCGGCCGCCGCTTCGAGCTGCACGGCGAGCGGCGTGGCGTGCGCGTCTTCGACGACTACGCGCACCACCCCGCCGAGGTCGACGCCGCGCTCACCGCGGCCCGCACCGTCATCGGCGACGGCCGCATCATCGCGATCCACCAGCCGCACCTCTACTCGCGCACCCGAGACATGGCGGGCGACTTCGCCGCCGTCTACGAGCGGGTCGCCGACCACACGGTCGTGCTCGACGTCTACGGCGCGCGCGAGGACCCCATCCCCGGCGTCACCGGCGCGCTCGTCGCGGAGCGCTTCGAGGACCCGAGCGACGTCGACTTCCTGCCCGACTGGCAGCAGGCCGCCGAGCGGGCCGCGGCGATCGCGCGCGAGGGCGACATCATCGTCACGCTCTCGTGCGGCGACGTCTACCGGATCATCCCGCAGGTGCTGTCGGCGCTCGAGGTGGGCGACGGCGCGTGAGGCGTCCTGACGGGTTCGACCGGCTCGACGAGCCGGCCGAGCAGGCGGAGCCGGGCGCGTCGCCGCGCGGCCCGGTCGTGGATCCCGTCGAGGTGCCCACCGAGGACGCGGAGCCGCCGCAGCGACGCTGGGCGCTGAGCGCCTACGCCGACCTCGACGACGAGCCGGTCGTCGAGCCCGCGGCCGAGCCCGTGCCCGAGCGCGGCTCGCACGCCCAGCGCGTCGACCGCGCGTGGCGCGCCGCGCAGAAGGCGCAGCGCGCCGACGAGCGCGAGGAGGCCCGCGAGGCCCGGCGTGCCGCCGCGCAGGCGCGGCGCGCGCGCATCCGCAGCGAGCGGGCGGAGGTGCGGCGCTTCACCGCCGGCCGTCGCCGCCAGCTGCGCACGGCGCTGCTGAGCGTCGGCGGGCTCGTGCTCGCACTGCTGCTCCTCGTCGGGCTCGTGTGGTCGCCGCTGATGTCGGTGCGCGACGTGCGCGTCGAGGGCGCCGAGCGGCTGGACCCGGCTGCCGTGCAGGCGGCGCTCGCCGACAGCGTCGGCGAGCCGATCGCGACCGTCACCGAGGCGGGCGTCGCGGAGCGGCTGCAGGCCATCCCGCAGGTGGAGTCGTTCCGGCTCGAGGTCGTGCCGCCGTCGACGGTCATCGTCCACATCGTCGAGCGCCGGCCGGTCGCGATCGTGCCCGGCGACGGGGGCGAGGCCGTGATCGACGCCGCAGGCGTGGTGCTCGGGGGCGTGGCCGCCGACACCGGGTCGCTGCCGCGGCTCGTCGGCATCGAGCCGGCGAGCGAGGAGTTCGACGCCGTCGCGAGCGTGCTCGTGTCGGTGCCGACCGAGGTGCTCTCGGCCACGCAGACGATCGAGGCGGGCTCGCCGTCGGACATCCGCCTGACCCTCGCGAGCGGGCAGGTCGTGCAGTGGGGCGGCGCGGACGAGAGCCGGCTCAAGGCCGACGTCGTCGCCGCGCTCCTCGCGACGCAGGACCCCGCGGTCGCGCGCGTGCTCGACGTGCGCGCGCCCGAGCACCCGGTCGTGCGCGGCTCCTGAGCCCGCCCGAACCTGACGATTCTTTTTCTTGCGAGATCGCGTCGCGACACACCGAGTCGCTCCCGAGCGCACGCCGCCCCCGCCCGTAGCGTCGTCCTCGTCAACATGAAGTGAGGAATTCTCTAAACTTCAACTAGAGGTTGAGACTTCGATCGAGGGGCCGGAACCGTGACTTCCAACAACAACTACCTCGCCGTCATCAAGGTGGTCGGCGTGGGCGGCGGCGGCGTGAACGCCGTGAACCGCATGATCGATCTCGGCCTGCGAGGCGTCGAGTTCATCGCCATCAACACCGACGCGCAGGCGCTGCTGCTCAGCGACGCCGACGTCAAGCTCGACGTGGGCCGCGAGCTCACCAAGGGCCTGGGCGCGGGCGCCGACCCCGAGGTCGGCCGCCGCGCAGCAGAGGACCACGCGGAGGAGATCGAGGAGGCGCTCGCGGGCGCCGACATGGTCTTCGTCACCGCGGGCGAGGGCGGCGGCACCGGCACCGGTGGCGCACCCGTCGTGGCGCGCATCGCCAAGAGCCTCGGTGCGCTCACCGTCGGCGTCGTGACGAAGCCGTTCTCGTTCGAGGGCAACCGTCGCCGGCAGCAGGCGGAGACCGGCGTCGAGGCGCTCAAGAACGAGGTCGACACGCTCATCGTCGTGCCGAACGACCGCCTGCTCGAGATCAGCGACATGGGCATCTCGATGGTCGAGGCCTTCGAGACCGCCGACCAGGTGCTGCTCGCGGGCGTCCAGGGCATCACCGACCTCATCACCACGCCGGGCCTCATCAACGTCGACTTCGCCGACGTGAAGAGCGTCATGCAGGGTGCGGGCAGCGCCCTCATGGGCATCGGCTCGTCGCGCGGCGCCGACCGCGCCATCAAGGCTGCGGAGCTCGCGGTCGCGAGCCCGCTGCTCGAGGCGAAGATCGACGGCGCGCACGGCGTGCTGCTGTCGATCCAGGCCGGCAGCAACCTCGGCATCCACGAGACCTACGACGCGGCGAAGCTCGTGCAGGAGGCCGTGCACCCCGAGGCGAACATCATCTTCGGCACGGTCATCGACGACACGCTCGGCGACGAGGTCCGGGTGACGGTCATCGCCGCCGGCTTCGACGGCCCTGGCCCGGTGGCGAAGGAGGACGACTCCGTCATCCGCACCGCCGCCCGCACCGAGATGGGGCTGCGCCCCGCGAGCTCGAGCACGCCCGCGGCCGAGCCCGAGCGCCGGGTCGTCCCGACGCCCCCGGTCGCCGACCACCTCACCGGTCCGGTGCAGCCGCTCACGCAGGTGGACGAGGAGGAGGACGAGTTCCTCCCCGACTTCCTCCGCTGACGTGACCGACGCCCCCGCCGCGCGCCTGGCCGCGTTCCTCGAGCAGTTCGAGGACGCGCGCCGGGCGCGCGGCGTCACGCTGATCGTGGTGACGAAGCGGCATCCCGCCGCGCTCGTCCGCGAGCTCGCCGAGGCGGGGCACCGCGACTTCGGCGAGAGCAGGCACCCCGAGTCGCGCGACAAGGCCGAGGAGCTCGCCGATCTCGGGCTCACGTGGCACTTCGTCGGCCAGCTCCAGCGCAACAAGGCGCGGCAGGTCGCGCGCTACGCCGACGTGCTGCACTCGATCGACTCGACCGAGCTCGTCGAGGTGCTCGAGGGCGGCGACGAGCGGCCGCAGCGCGACGCGCTCGTGCAGATCAACCTCACCGACGATCCCGGTCGCGGCGGCGTCGCGCCGGCCGACCTCGACGCGCTCGCCGAGCGCGTCGCCGCCTCGCCGGCGCTGCGCCTGCGCGGCGTCATGGCGGTCGCGCCGCTCGGCGAGGACCCGGGCAGGGCCTTCGAGCGCCTCGCCCGCCACGCGGAGCGCGTGCGCACCATCGACCCCGATGCGCAGTGGATCTCGGCAGGCATGAGCGCCGACTGGCGCGAGGCGCTCGAGCACGGCGCGACACACCTGCGGATCGGCACCGCAATCACCGGAAACCGTCCGGCCGACGGATAGCGTGAATCCAGCCACGAGGAGGACCCATGAGCAACGCACTGAAGAAGGCGGCGATCTACTTCGGCTTCGCCGAGGAGGACGAGCTGACCCAGGAGGTCCGCCCTGTTGAGCGGACCGAGGAGCAGGACCGGCACGACCGTGCCCCGCAGCCGCGGGAGCGGGTGGAGGAGCCGCGTCGCGCGCCCGTCACCAAGCTCCGCCCGGCGCAGAAGGTGAGCGACATGAGCGAGATCCTGACGGTGCACCCGCGCCAGTACAAGGATGCCAAGGCGATCGCGGAGGCGTTCCGCGACGGGACCCCCGTGATCATCAACCTGTCGCAGATGACCGACGGCGACGCCCGTCGGCTGATCGACTTCTCCGCGGGCCTCACGCAGGGGCTCGAGGGACGCATCGAGCGCGTCACGACGAAGGTGTACCTGCTGACGCCCGAGCACATCGCCGTCTCCGGCGGCCGCTCGGTCGACGAGGACACCGACTCGGCCGTCTTCGCGCACTGACGGGTGCCCTTCGTCTCGATCCTCGCGTGGATCGTCTACACCGCCGCGAACCTCGCGCTCTACATCCTCTGGGCGCGCATCATCCTCGACCTGGTGCGGCAGCTGCGGCGCGACTGGAAGCCCTCGGGCTTCTGGCTCGTGCTGTCGGTGTGGCTCCTCCGCGTGACCGACCCGCCGCTGCGCCTCGTGCGCCGCGTCGTGCGGCCCGTGCGCGTCGGCGGGGTCATGCTCGACCTCGCCATGCTCGTGCTCATGCTCGCGCTGATCATCCTCATCGCGATCGTCAACCCCTTCCGCTTCGCCTGACGCCGGGGTGGATCGGGCCCTCGGGCTAGGATCGTCACCACGCCGTCCGCGACGGGTACAGTGAATCTGCGCTGCAGGCCCGATCGGGGCCGCAGCCGAGCAAGAAAGGCATGCCATGGCTCTGACTCCTGACGACGTCGTCCACAAGCGCTTCGAGACGACGCGCTTCCGCGACGGCTACGACCAGGACGAGGTCGACGACTTCCTCGACGAGGTGGTCACGGAGCTGCGACGCCTCACCGAGGAGAACGACGCGCTCCGCGCCGAGAACGCCACGCTCCGGTCCGGCGGCGAGGTCGCCGCCCCGGTCGTCCAGGCACCGGTCGACACCGCAGAGCTCGACAGCCTGCGCGCCGAGAACGAGCAGCTCAAGCAGCAGCTCGCCGAGCGCGACGCAGCGCCGGCCGAGGCGCCCGCAGAGCCCCAGCAGCAGCAGGAGGAGCAGCCCGCGCCGATCGCCGAGGTGCCCGCACCCGCAGCGGCAGGCAGCAGCGAGGCCAACAGCCTCATCGCCCTCGCCACGCGTCTGCACGACGAGCACGTCGCCGCGGGCGAGCAGCGTCGCGACGAGCTCATCGCCGCGGCCGAGGCCGCCGCGCAGCAGATCGAGGACGACGCCCAGCAGCGCAAGGTCGTGCTCGAGCAGGAGTTCGACGACCAGAAGGGCAAGCTCGAGCAGCAGAAGACCGCGCTCGAGGCGAAGATCGACGAGCTCAAGAGCTTCGAGCGCGACTACCGCCTCAAGCTGCGCGGCTACATCGAGAGCCAGCTCCGCGACCTCGACCGCTCGTCCTCGCTCGCCTTCGGCGGCCAGGGCGGAAGCTGAGCGCGCGCTCCTTGCCTGAGGACAGCACGGCTGGCGACAGCACGACGGTCCCGAGGTCGACCGCCTGGCGGATGCTGGGCCTCGTCCTCGGGACCGCTGTCGTCGTCTGGGGCGCCGACCTGCTCGCGAAGGAGTGGGTCCTCGCCTCGATGGCGGAGGGCGAGCAGCGGCCGGTGCTCGGCGAGCTGCTGCAGTGGCACTTCGTCCGCAACCCCGGCGCGGCGTTCTCGTTCGCGGCCGGCTCGACCTGGATCTTCACGATCCTGGCCGCCGCCGTGGTGGTCTTCATCGTCACGCAGCTGCGCAGCATCCGCTCGCCGCTCTGGGCGATCGCCTTCGGCGGCCTGCTCGGCGGCACGCTCGGCAACCTCACCGACCGGCTGACGCGCGAGCCCGGCTTCTTCGTCGGGCACGTGATCGACTTCATCCAGGTCTGGGGCTTCCCGGCGATCTTCAACATCGCCGACATCTTCATCGTCTCGTCGATGATCGGCGTCGTGCTGCTCGTGCTCCTGAACATCGGGCTCGACGGCGTGCGCCGCACGGACGAGCCGAAGCGCCAGCGAGCGGCCGACCTGGACGCGACGCAGCCGCTCGACCCGGAGGACCGGCCCTGATGGAGTCGCGCTTCCTGCAGGTGCCGCCGGGGCTCGACGGCACCCGTGCCGACGCCGGGCTCGCGAAGCTGCTCGGCCTGTCGCGCACCGCGGTCGTGACGATGCTCGACGACGGCGGCGCCGTCCAGGACGGCACGGTGCTCGGCAAGTCCGACCGGCTGCGCGCCGACGCCTGGCTCGACCTCAGCTGGCGGCCGCGCGAGGAGCCTCGGCTCGTCGCCACGCCCGTGCCGGACCTCGGCATCGTGCACGACGACGACGACATCGTGGTGGTCGACAAGCCCGCCGGCGTCGCCGCGCATCCGAGCGTCGGCTGGCAGGGGCCGACCGTCGTCGGCGCGCTCGCCGCCGCCGGCTTCCAGGTCGCGACGTCGGGCGCCGCCGAGCGGCAGGGCGTCGTCCACCGCCTCGACGCCGGCACGAGCGGGCTCATGGTGGTCGCGAAGAGCGAGCGCGCCTACTCGGCTCTCAAGGCGGCGTTCCACGACCGCGAGGTCGAGAAGATCTACCACGCCGCCGTGCAGGGCCACCCGGATCCGCTCACCGGCACCATCGACGCGCCGATCGGCCGGCATCCGAGCCACGAGTGGCGCTTCGCGGTGGTGTCGAGCGGCAAGCACGCGATCACCCACTACGAGACGCTCGAGGCGTACCGCGGCGGCAGCCTGCTCGAGATCGAGCTCGAGACCGGCCGCACCCACCAGATCCGCGTGCACATGGCGGCCCGCCGGCATCCGTGCCTCGGCGACACGATGTACGGCGCCGACCCCACCGTCGCCGCCCGCCTCGGCCTCTCGCGGCAGTGGCTGCACGCCATGCGGCTCGGCTTCCGGCACCCCGGAACGGGCGAGCAGGTGGTCTTCGAGTCGACCTACCCCGCCGACCTCGCGGGCGCGCTCGAGCAGCTCCGCGAGGAGTGACCCCGGCCTGTCGCGTCGGCCCCCGCCCGTAGGATCGAGGGGCCATGGCAGACTCCTTCGCGCACCTCCACGTCCACACCGAGTACTCGATGCTCGACGGCGCAGCTCGCATCAGCGAGCTCATGAAGGCCGTCGGCGACCAGGGGATGCCGGCCGTCGCGATGACCGACCACGGCAACGTCTTCGGCGCCTACGAGTTCTGGAAGGCCGCGCGGGCGCAGGGCGTCAAGCCCATCATCGGCACCGAGGCCTACATCACGCCCGGCACGCACCGCTCCGACAAGACGCGCGTGAAGTGGGGCGGTCAGGACGCCTCGTCGGGCGACGACGTGTCGGGCGGCGGCGCGTACACGCACATGACGCTGCTGGCCGAGAACGACGAGGGGCTGAAGAACCTCTTCCGGCTCTCGTCGTACGCGTCGATGGAGGGCTTCTACTTCAAGCCGCGCATGGACCGCGAGCTGCTCGAGCGCCACTCGAGCGGCCTCATCGCGACCACCGGCTGCCCCTCCGGCGAGGTGCAGACGCGCCTGCGGCTCGGCCAGTTCGACGCCGCCGTCGAGGCGGCCGCGTCGTACCGCGACCTGTTCGGCCGCGAGAACTACTTCCTCGAGATCATGGACCACGGCCTCGAGATCGAGAAGCGCGTGCGCGAGGACCTGCTCGAGATCGGCCGCAGGCTCGAGCTGCCGCTGCTCGCGACGAACGACCTGCACTACACGCACGCCGAGGACGCGAAGAGCCACGAGGCGCTGCTGTGCGTGCAGTCGGGCTCCACGATGGACGACCCGAACCGCTTCAAGCTCGAGGGCGGCGGCTACTACGTGAAGTCGGCCGCCGAGATGCGGCACCTCTTCCGCGACATGCCAGAGGCGTGCGACAACACGCTGCTCATCGCCGAGCGCTGCGACGTCACGTTCGACGAGCAGGCCAACTACATGCCGCGCTACCCGGTGCCGGAGGGCCACACCGAGGACACCTGGTTCCGGCACGAGGTCGCGGTCGGCCTCGAGCGCCGCTACCCGGGCGGCGTGCCCGAGAAGGTGCACCGCCAGGCCGACTACGAGATGGACGTCATCTCGAACATGGGCTTCCCCGGCTACTTCCTCGTCGTCGCCGACTTCATCAACTGGGCGAAGGACAACGGCATCCGCGTCGGGCCCGGCCGCGGCTCCGGCGCCGGCTCGATGGCCGCGTACGCGATGCGCATCACCGACCTCGACCCGCTCGAGCACGGCCTCATCTTCGAGCGCTTCCTCAACCCCGACCGCGTCTCGATGCCCGACTTCGACATCGACTTCGACGACCGGCGCCGGCCGGAGGTCATCCGCTACGTCACCGAGAAGTACGGATCGGAGCGCGTCGCGCAGATCGTCACCTACGGCACGATCAAGTCGAAGCAGGCGCTCAAGGACTCGTCGCGCGTGCTGGGCTTCCCCTTCGGCATGGGCGAGAAGCTCACGAAGGCGATGCCGCCCGCGGTGATGGGCAAGGACATCCCGCTCTCGGGCATCTTCGACCCGGATCACCCGCGCTACAAGGAGGCGGGCGACATCCGCGCCCTCATCGAGACGGACGCGGAGGCCAAGACCGTCTTCGAGACCGCCCGCGGGCTCGAGAACCTCAAGCGCCAGTGGGGCGTGCACGCGGCGGGCGTCATCATGTCGTCCGACCCGCTCATCGACATCATCCCGGTGATGAAGCGCGAGCAGGACGGCGCGATCATCACCCAGTTCGACTACCCGGCGTGCGAGTCGCTCGGCCTCATCAAGATGGACTTCCTGGGGCTCCGCAACCTCACGATCGTCTCGGATGCGCTCGACAACATCCGGGCGAACCGCGGCGAGGAGATCGACCTCGAGACGCTGCCGCTCGACGACCGCGGCGCCTACGAGCTGCTGCAGCGCGGCGACACCCTCGGCGTCTTCCAGCTCGACGGCGGGCCGCTGCGCTCGCTGCTGCGGCTCATGAAGCCCGACTCGTTCGGCGACATCTCGGCCGTCATCGCGCTCTACCGGCCCGGTCCCATGGGCGCCGACTCGCACACGAACTACGCGCTGCGCAAGAACGGGCTGCAGGAGAACACGCCCATCCACCCGGAGCTCGAGGAGCCGCTCGCCGAGATCCTGGGGGAGAGCTACGGCCTCATCATCTACCAGGAGCAGGTGATGGCGGTCGCGCAGAAGGTCGCCGGCTACACGCTCGGCGAGGCCGACATCCTGCGGCGCGCGATGGGCAAGAAGAAGAAGGCGGAGCTCGACAAGCAGTACGCGGCCTTCGAGGGCGGCATGCTCGAGCGCGGGTACTCGGCGGGCGCGGTCAAGGCGCTCTGGGACGTGCTGCTGCCGTTCTCGGACTACGCGTTCAACAAGGCGCACTCCGCCGCCTACGGCGTCATCTCCTACTGGACCGCCTACCTCAAGGCGCACTACCCGGCGGAGTACATGGCGGCGCTGCTGACGAGCGTCGGCGACTCCAAGGACAAGATGGCGATCTACCTGTCGGAGTGCCGGCGGATGGGCATCACGGTGCTGCCGCCGGACGTCAACGAGTCGACGCTCTACTTCACGGCCGTCGGCGACGACATCCGCTTCGGCCTCGGCGCCGTGCGGAACGTCGGCGAGGGCGTGGTCGAGGGCATCATCGCGGCGCGCGAGCGCGAGAGCGCCTACACGTCGTTCCACGACTTCCTCAAGAAGGTGCCGCTCGGCGTCGCCAACAAGCGGACCGTCGAGTCGCTCATCAAGTCGGGCGCGTTCGACACCATGGGCGCCACGCGGCGGGCGATGCTCGAGATCCACGAGGATGCCGTCGACGCGGCCGTCTCGATCAAGCGCAACGAGGCGAACGGCCAGGTCGACCTCTTCGGCGACATCTTCGACGACCTCGACACCGTCGCTGACCGGGTGCCCGACCGGCCCGAGTGGGGCAAGCAGGACAAGCTCGCGTTCGAGCGCGAGATGCTCGGCCTCTACGTCTCCGACCACCCGCTCGCGGGCCTCGAGCTCGAGCTCGCGAAGCACGCGACGCACCAGATCCAGGACCTCGCCGAGACCGCCGAGGACGGCGACACCGTCATCCTCGCCGGGCTCGTCACGAGCGTGCAGCACCGCGTCGCCCGCAACTCCGGCAACCCGTACGGCATCTTCGCGCTGCAGGACTTCGGCGGCGAGCTCGAGGTGATGGTGCTCGGCAAGAGCTACACGGAGTTCCGGCACACGCTGCAGGCCGACCAGGTGGTCGTCGTGCGCGGCCGCGTGCGCACGCGCGACGACAGCTTCACGATCCACGCGAACAGCATCGACACGCCGGACGTGCAGCCGGTCGACGAGACCCGCCCGCTCGAGCTGCGCATCCCGGAGCGGCGCGCGTCGATGACCGCGATGCGCGAGCTGCGCGGCCTCCTCGAGCGGCACGCCGGCCCGACCGACGTGCGGCTCGCGCTCGAGCGGCCCGACATCGAGCGGGTCTTCGCGCTGCCGCAGCAGGTGCGCGTCTCGAGCGACCTGTTCGGCGAGCTGAAGAGCCTGCTGGGCCCGGCGTCCATCGCCTGACTCCGGTGCGGCCGGCTGGCGGCACCTGAGTGGTCATGACCGCGGGTGAGTGGTCATTCCGGCGGGTGAGTGGTCATTCGGGCCGGTGAGTGGTCACTCCGGCGGGTGAGTGGTCACTTCGGCGCGTGAGTGGTCAGTCGGGCGGGTGAGTCGTGGGTGCGCGGAGCGTGTCGCGACTGCGGTGGATGCGGTGGGCATTTGGGAAGCGAGCGCGGGGGCTCGTCGTGCGGGCGCCACGGACCCGCGCCCCGCTTGAGGTGCGGTACTGACCTCTCGGGCGCGGGAGTGACCGCTCGGGCGCGGGAGTGACCGCTCGGGCGCGGGAGTGACCGCTCGGGCGCGGGAGTGACCGCTCGGGCGCGGGAGTGACCGCTCGGGGACGGGAGCGGGCGCCCCGCGAATACGATGGAGCACGTGCTCCGACGCCTCGACCTGACCTCCCTGCCCGACGACCGCACGCTCCGCGCGCTGCTGCCGCGGCCGGCCGTCGACGTCGACGCGGCGCTGCCCGCGGTCGCCGAGCTCGTGCGCGACGTGCGGGAGCGCGGCGAGGCGGCGCTCGTCGAGCAGGCCGAGCGCTTCGACCGGGTCCGCCCGGCGGCGGTGCGCGTGCCGGTGGCCGAGATCACCGGTGCGCTGGCGTCGCTCGCCCCCGCGGTGCGCGAGGCGCTCGAGACGGCGATCGCCCGCGTGCGCGTCGGCTCGGCGGCGCAGGTGCCGCCGCCCTCGCGCGTCGAGCTCGCGCCCGGCGCGGTCGTCGAGCTGCGCTGGCAGCCGGTCGATCGGGTCGGCCTCTACGTGCCGGGCGGCAAGGCCGTCTACCCGTCGAGCGTCGTCATGAACGTGGTGGCGGCCCAGGCGGCCGGCGTCGTGTCGATCGCGGTCGCGAGCCCCGCCCAGGCCGAGCACGGCGGGCTGCCGCACCCCACCATCCTCGCCGCGTGCGCGCTGCTCGGCGTCGACGAGGTCTACGCGATGGGCGGGGCCGGCGCGATCGCGGCGCTCGCGCACGGCGTGGCCGGCATCGGCCTCGACGCGGTCGACGTCGTGACCGGCCCCGGCAACGTCTTCGTCGCCGCGGCGAAGCGGCTCGTCTCCGGCGTCGTGCGCGTCGACTCGGAGGCCGGCCCCACCGAGATCCTCGTCATCGCCGACGCGAGCGCCGACGCCGAGCTCGTCGCCGCCGACCTCGTGAGCCAGGCGGAGCATGACGAGCTCGCGAGCGCGGTGCTCGTCACCGACGACGCCGGGCTCGCGGACCGCGTCGACGCGGCTGTTGCGCGCCGCGCGGCCAAGACCCCCGCGGCCGAGCGGGTGCGGGCGGCGCTGACGGGGGAGCAGTCCGCGATCGTGCTCGTCGCCGACCTCGCAGCCGCGGCGCGCGTGAGCGACGCCTACGCGCCCGAGCACCTCGAGCTGCTGACGGCGGACGACGACGCGCTGCTCGCGCGCATCCACCACGCCGGGGCGATCTTCGTCGGCCCGCACGCGCCCGTGAGCCTCGGCGACTACGCGGCCGGCTCCAACCATGTGCTGCCCACGGGCGGCCAGGCGCGACGGGTCGCCGGGCTCGGCGCCGCGACCTTCCTGCGCCCGCAGCAGGTCGTGCGCTACGACCGCGCCGCGCTCGCCGAGGTGCGCGCCGCCGTCACCGCGCTCGCCGCCGCCGAGGGGCTGCCCGCGCACGGCGAGGCGATCGAGGCACGCTTCGAGGAGGCGCGCTGATGCACTGCCCGTTCTGCCGCAACCCCGACTCCCGCGTCGTCGACTCCCGCACGAGCGACGACGGCACCTCCATCCGCCGCCGCCGGCAGTGCACGCAGTGCGGGCGTCGCTTCACCACGACCGAGACGGCGAGCCTCTCGGTCGTGAAGCGGTCGGGCGTGCTCGAGCCCTTCCGCCGCGAGAAGGTCATCGAGGGCGTGCGGAAGGCCGTGCGCGGCCGACCCGTCACCGACGCGGACCTCGCGGGCGTCGCGCAGTCGGTCGAGGAGACGATCCGCGCGACCGGCGCGAGCCAGATCGACGCGAACGAGATCGGCCTCGCGGTGCTGCCGCCGCTGCGTCAGCTCGACGAGGTCGCCTACCTGCGGTTCGCGAGCGTCTACAACGCGTTCGACTCCCTCGACGACTTCGAGGACGCCATCCGCGCGCTGCGCGAGGACCAGCGGCCCGACGAGGAGCAGCAGTGACCCGTGCAGCAGTGACCGCCTACGACCTGCTGTTCCGGCACGGCTTCTCGCGCGTCGATCCTGAGGCCGCGCATCACCTCGGCGCGCGCGCGATCCGCGCGATCGGCGCCGCCCGCCCGGGCGTCCGCACCGATGCCGGGCTGCGGACGCGGGCGCTCGGGCGGGAGTTCCCGACGCCGTTCGGCATCGCTGCCGGCTTCGACAAGGACGCCACGATGATCGCCGGGCTCGGCGCGCTCGGCTTCGGGCACGTCGAGGTCGGCACGCTGACCGCGCACGCACAGCCCGGCAACCCGCAGCCGCGGCTGTTCCGGCTCGTCGACGACCGCGCGCTCGTCAACCGGATGGGCTTCAACAACGGGGGAGCGGCAGCAGCAGCCGATCGCATCGCGGCGGCCCGCGAAGCCGTCTCGCGCCCGGTGATCGGCGTGAACATCGGCAAGAGCCGCATCGTCGACGCCGACGACGCCCCCGCCGTCGAGCGCGACTACCTCGCGTCGACGCGGGCGCTCGCGCCCGTGGCCGACTACCTCGCCGTCAACGTGTCGTCGCCGAACACCCCGGGGCTGCGCGGGCTGCAGGACGAGCGGCTGCTCGAGCCGCTGCTCGCCGCGATCCGCGGCGCGGCCGGCGACGTGCCCGTGCTCGTGAAGATCGCGCCCGACCTCGACGACGAGCAGGTGGAGGGCATCGCGGCGCTCGCTGCACGGCTGCACCTCGCCGGCGTCATCGCGACGAACACGACCATCAGCCGCGAGGGCCTCCGGAGCCCGGCGGATGCCGTCGCCTCGGCAGGTCAGGGCGGCCTCTCCGGCCCGCCCGTCGCGGCTCGCTCGCTCGCGGTGCTGCGGCTGCTGCGCGCGGCGCTGCCCGCGGAGGTCGACGTCGTCTCGGTCGGCGGCGTCGAGACGGCCGCCGACGTGCGCGAGCGCATCGCCGCGGGTGCGAGCCTCGTGCAGGGCTACACCGGCTTCATCTACCGCGGTCCCGGCTGGGCGCGCGAGATCAACCGCGGGCTGCTCGCCCCGCACGCTTAGGCCGAGTGGTCACGACACGCCGGTTCACAGTCGCGGCTCGCGGCGTGTCCTGACCACTCGCGCGAGGGTCGCGCTCAGACCGGGTACTTGAAGAGCGTCGTCTTCGGCTTCGGCATGCGCATGAACGGGAGCTGCACCGACCGCATGGTCGCGTACCAGCCGTGGCCCTTGGCATCCTTGTCGCCGAACTTCGCGCGGATCGCGCGGCGCAGCTGCCAGGCCATGAGCACCGAGTCGAGGATCACCACGACGACGAAGCCCCACAGCACGAGGTTCGCGATGATGCGCCACTGCGGGTCGTTGATGAAGGTCAGCACGAGCACGACGATCATCATCGGCATCGCGAGCATGCCGATCGAGAGGCGGGCGTCGACGAAGTCGCGCACGTAGCGGCGCACGGGGCCCTTGTCGCGCGCGGGCAGGTACTTCTCGTCGCCCTGCTCGAAGCCCCGGCGGGCCTTCTCGCGCTCGGCGCGGATCTTGTCCTGCGACTGCTTGCGCGCCTCCTTGCGGTCGGCGGGCACGAGCGGCCGGCGGTTGCGCGCGACCTGCTCGGACTGCTTCGGCGTGCGGCGCACCTCCGGCTGCGGCTCGGGCTGAGCCTTGCTGGCGTCGGAGCGGCTGAAGAGCGGCACGTGAGGTCCTTCTCGACGTCGGATGCGTCGACGCGGAGTGCGTCGGCGCCGGAGGCTGCGCCGTCGGATCGAGCCGGCGGCAGCATCCCATGGTACCGCCGAGCATGTGCGGGCGCGCCGCCTAGGATCGAGCGCATGACCCTTCCGACAGACCCCTCCGAGCGCGCCGGACTCTCCGACAGGGACCGCGCGGTGCTCGCCGCCGTCGACGCCGGCTTCGACCGCGCCGTCGACGACCTCAAGGCCCTCGTGCGCATCCCGAGCGTCGCGTGGGACGCCTACGACCCCGCCCACGTGCAGGCGAGCGCCGAGGCCGTCGCCGCCCTCGCGGAGGGCACCGGCGTCTTCGAGCGCGTGTCGATCGAGCGCGCGCCGATCGGCGACACCGATGCGCTCGGCCAGCCCGCCGTGCTCGCGACCCGCGCGGCCAAGGCCGGCCGCCCCTCCGTGCTGCTCTACGCGCACCACGACGTGCAGCCGTGGGGCGACGAGTCGCTGTGGCGCACGCCGCCGTTCGAGCCCACCGAGGTCGACGAGCGCCTCTACGGCCGCGGCGCCTCCGACGACAAGGCGGGCGTCATCGCGCACATCGCCGCCGTCCGCGCGCTCGCCGAGGTGCTCGACCCCGAGGTCGGCATCGCGCTGTTCATCGAGGGGGAGGAGGAGCATGGCTCGCGCTCCTTCAAGCGCTTCCTCGAGCAGCACGCCGACGTGCTGAGCGCCGACCTCATCGTCGTCGCCGACAGCGACAACTGGTCGACCGAGGTGCCGTCGCTCACGATCGCGCTGCGCGGCAACGTCGCCCTCAACGTGCGGCTCACGACGCTCGGCCACGCGAGCCACTCCGGCATGCTCGGCGGCGTCGTGCCCGACGCGATGATGGCGTTCGCGAAGCTGGCCGCGAGCTTCTGGAGCGAGGACGGCTCGGTCGCGATCGAGGGCCTCACAGAGGCGGACCTCGACGTTCCCGAGCAGTCGGAGGCGCACATCCGGGAGGAGGGCGCCGTGCTCGACGGCGTCGACCTCATCGGCACCGGCCCGCTGCTGCGCCGCCTCTGGGCGAAGCCGGCCGCGACGATCACCGGCGTCGACGCGCCGAGCGTGCCGGATGCGTCCAACACGATCCTGCCGACGGTCCGGTTCCGGCTCTCCACCCGCATCGCTCCCGGCCAGTCGGCCGCCGACGCGTTCGCGGCGATCGAGCGGCACATCCGGGCGCACACGCCGTTCGGCGCGCACATCGAGTTCGACAGCATCGACCTCGGCGACCCCTTCCTCGTCGACGCGAGCGGCTGGGGCGCGACCGAGGCGAAGCAGGCGATGGCGGATGCGTGGGGCGCTGACCCGGTGGAGACCGGCATCGGCGGCTCGATCCCGTTCATCGCCGACCTCGTGCAGCAGTTCCCCGGCGCGCAGATCCTCGTGACGGGCGTCGAGGACCCCGCCACGATGGCGCACAGCCCGAACGAGTCGCAGCACCTCGGCGTGCTGCGCCGGGCCATCGGTGCCGAGGCGCTGCTGCTCGCCCGCGCAGGGGATCGCACGGCCGGGAGCAGCGCGGAATAGGATGGTGCTGTCGGGCGTTGTCCCGGCAGAGACTGGCGAGAGGAGCAGCAGATGACGGATCAGCAGGTGTCCGAGGTGGCGACGCACGGGGTGACCCTGACCGACGTGGCCGCCGACAAGGTGCGTCGACTGCTCGACCAGGAGGGCCGCGACGATCTGCGGCTGCGGGTCGCCGTGCAGCCCGGCGGCTGCTCCGGCCTGATCTACCAGCTCTACTTCGACGAGCGCACCCTCGACGGCGACGTCGTGCGCGACTTCGACGGCGTCGGCGTGGTCGTCGACCGCATGAGCGTGCCCTACCTCGACGGCTCCACGATCGACTTCGAGGACTCCATCCAGAAGCAGGGCTTCACGATGGACAACCCCAACGCACAGGGCTCGTGCGCCTGCGGGGACTCGTTCCACTAGATCCCCGACGCACGGCCGACCGACGCCGCCGATCCCCTCCGGATCGGCGGCGTCGTCGCGTTCCACGGGGCCTTGTGGGCTGCGTCGCAGGCGCCTGAGCGGGGTCTGTGGGTACTAGGATCGAGGGAGACGCTGACAGACCCGGAGGAAGACATTGCGCAATCGTCGAACCCGTTTGATCGCTGCCCCGCTGGCGGTGGTGGTCGCGCTTGCGCTGGCCGGATGCACCCAGGCGCAGCTCCAGGGATGGATGCCGTCGCAGCCGGGCCTGACGAACCACGTCGACCGCATCATGGGCCTCTGGACGACCTCCTGGATCGTGCTGCTGGCCGTCGGCCTCATCACGTGGGGCCTGATGATCTGGGCCGCCGTCGCCTACCGCCGTCGCAAGGGCCAGACCGGCCTGCCGGTGCAGCTCCGCTACCACATGCCGATCGAGATCTTCTTCACGATCGTCCCCGTCATCCTCGTCGCCGGCTTCTTCGCGTTCACGGCGCGTGACCAGGCGATCATCGAGGAGCCCATCGAGGACCCCGACTACTCGATCACCGTCTACGGCAAGCGCTGGGCGTGGGACTTCGTGTACGACCGCGAGGGCCAGGAGCCGGTGCACTACCAGAGCATCCAGGTGCAGGAGGAGCCCGACTCGAGCCAGCTCGACGCGAGCACCCTGCCGACGCTCGTGCTGCCGACGAACTCGTCCATCGAGATCACCCTCGAGTCGCGCGACGTCGCGCACTCCTTCTGGATCGTGGAGTTCCTCTACAAGAAGGACATGCTCCCGGGCGTCACGAACCACATGTACTTCGAGACGGGCGACCAGGAGGGCATCCTCGCGGGCAAGTGCGCGGAGCTCTGCGGCGAGTTCCACTCGGCCATGCTCTTCAACGTCGAGCTCGTCAGCCCCGAGGAGTACGACGCCTACCTCGAGAGCCTCGAGCAGCAGGGCTTCGTCGGCCCGATCGACGAGACCCTCAACACCCACACGGGCGATGGCAACATCGACCCTGAGCGCGACGAGAGCGTCGACACGACCAATGAAGGCGAGGGCGAGTGATGACCGCCACGGCGACCCGACCCGCGGTCAGCCCGACCGCTGAGCGCAAGGGCAACGTCCTGGTCAAGTGGATCACCTCCACCGACCACAAGACCATCGGGTACATGTACCTGATCGCGTCGTTCGTGTTCTTCCTGATCGGCGGCGTCATGGCGCTGCTGATCCGCGCCCAGCTGTTCGCGCCGGGCCTGGAGATCGTGCCGACCGAGGAGCAGTACAACCAGCTCTTCACGATGCACGGCACGATCATGCTGCTGATGTTCGCGACGCCGCTCTTCGCCGGCTTCGCCAACGTGCTCATGCCGCTGCAGATCGGTGCACCCGACGTCGCCTTCCCCCGCCTCAACGCGATGGCATTCTGGATGTACTCCTTCGGGTCGTTCATCGCGGTGGCCGGCTTCCTCACCCCGCAGGGCGCCGCCGCGTTCGGCTGGACGGCCTACACGCCGCTGAGCGACAGCGCCTTCTCGCCCGGCGTCGGCGGGCACCTCTGGGTGCTCGGCCTCGCCCTCTCGGGCTTCGGCACGATCATGGGTGGCGTCAACTTCATCACCACGATCATCACGATGCGCGCGCCCGGCATGACGATGTTCCGGATGTCGATCTTCAGCTGGAACATCCTCATCACGTCGATCCTCGTCGTGATCGCGTTCCCGATCCTGGCGGCGGCGTTCTTCGGCCTCGCGGTCGACCGCATCTTCGGCGGCCACGTCTACGACCCGGCCAACGGCGGCGTCGTGCTCTGGCAGCACCTGTTCTGGTTCTTCGGGCACCCCGAGGTCTACATCATCGCGCTGCCGTTCTTCGGCATCATCTCCGAGGTCATCCCGGTCTTCTCGCGCAAGCCGATCTTCGGCTACAACACGCTCGTCGGCGCGACGATCTCGATCGCGGCCCTCTCGGTGACGGTGTGGGCGCACCACATGTACGTCACCGGCACGGTGCTGCTGCCGTGGTTCGCGCTCATGACCATGCTGATCGCGGTGCCGACCGGCGTGAAGATCTTCAACTGGATCGGCACGATGTGGCGGGGCTCGATCACGTGGGAGTCGCCCATGCTGTGGGCGCTCGGCTTCCTCGTGACGTTCACCTTCGGTGGCCTCACCGGCGTCATCCTCGCCTCGCCGCCGCTCGACTTCCACATCTCCGACACGTACTTCGTGGTCGCGCACTTCCACTACGTGGTGTTCGGCACGGTCGTGTTCGCGATGTTCTCGGGCTTCTACTTCTGGTGGCCGAAGTGGACCGGCAAGATGCTCAACGACCGCCTCGGTCACGTGCACTTCTGGATGCTCTTCATCGGCTTCCACATGACGTTCCTCGTGCAGCACTGGCTCGGCGTCATCGGCATGCCCCGCCGGTACTACACGTACCTCGAGGAGGACGGCTTCGCCTGGATGAACCAGGTCTCGACGATCGGCGCGATGCTGCTGGCGCTGTCGATGGTGCCGTTCCTCTGGAACGTCTGGATCACCGCGCGCACCGCGCCGAAGGTGACCGTCGACGACCCGTGGGGCACCGGCCGCTCGCTCGAGTGGGCGACCAGCTGCCCGCCGCCGCGCCACAACTTCACCTCGATCCCGCGCATCCGCTCGGAGTCGCCCGCCTTCGACCTGCACCACCCCAACGCGGGTCCGCAGTACGGGGTCGGCGTGGGGCCGCTGAAGGACGCCCCGCAGCGACCGGTGGTCGACCTGGCAGACGGAGAGGTGCGCTGACATGCGCGCGAACATCATCATCCTCGGCGTGCTCGCCGCGTTCTTCTTCCTCTCCGCCGCGGTGTACACGCTGTGGCACATGGCGGCCTACGACGGCACGGTGGAGTGGACCGGCACGCTGGGCCTCGCGCTCACGGGCATCATGTCGACGTTCATCGGCTTCTACCTGGTGCTGACGCGCCGCTCGCAGCATGCGGAGCACCCCTCCGACCTGCTCGACGCCGACATCGACGACGCCGACCCGGACGAGGGGCACTTCTCGCCGTGGAGCTGGTGGCCGATCCTGCTCGCGGGCTCGCTCGCGCTGCTGTTCGTCTCGCTGGCCGGACCGACCTTCCTCATCCCGATCGGCGCAGGCCTGCTGCTGATCATGCTGGTCGGCTGGGTGTACGAGTACTACCGCGGCAACTTCAGTCGCTGACGCACGCACCTCCTTCTCGAACGACAGAGCGCCCCGTCCATCGGACGGGGCGCTGTGTCGTTCAGTCGGCCCAGTTGCCGAGCGCGAGCTGCACGGTGTTGTAGAGCAGCAGCGCGCATCCGAGCCACAGCGCGACCCAGAACCAGCGCCTCCGCCGGCCGCGGGTGAGGTCGGCGAGCAGGATGAAGATCGGGAACATCGTCAGCGTGTTGCGGGCGAGCGACAGGTAGCTGTTGCTCGTCATGAGGGATGCGGCCGTGGTGCCGACGAGCGTCGCGGACCCCCAGTCCTTGCGGCGGGCGAGCACGACGACGCAGACGGCGATGCCGACGGCCGCGACGACCTCGAGGACCGCCTGGATCTGCCAGTCGAGCTTCGGCTCGCGCAGCACGTGGATGCCCTGGTTGAAGAGCGTCTCCCAGGGCCAGCGGGTCCGCCGGTTCCATCCCTCGCTCTGCGCGTGGAACCACGCGAGCAGGTCGCCGGTCGCGACGTAGAGCCACACCCAGTAGGCGAGCACGCCCAGCCCGGAGCTGCCGACGGCGATGAGGTCGATGACGCGGAACCGCTCGCCGCGGCGCTTGAGGCCCACGAGGTAGAGCACCAGCAGCGCGATGACGAGGAACATGCCGCTCGCGCGGCTCGCGGTCGCGACGATCCCGAGGACGCCGACCAGCCAGTACCGGCCGCGCAGGCACGCGTGCCAGGCCCAGACCGCGCCGGCGAGGTAGAGCGCCTCCGAGTAGGAGGCGACCAGGAAGACGGCGTAGGGGCTGAAGGCGAAGAGCGCTGCGGCGCGGCGGGCCGTGCCGGCGTCGAACTGGTGCTGCGCGATGCGGTAGACGCCGACGGTCGCGACGATGGAGGCGATCGCGGCCACGAGCCACATGCCGAAGGCGATGCTGTCGAGGCCGACGGCGCCGAGCGACACCACCCAGGCGACGGCCCACGACAGCATCGGGTAGAGCGGGAAGAACGCGATGCGCTCGATGCCCGAGCCGCCGTCGCACGGCTGCCCGACGTAGCCGTAGGAGGCGACGCACGCGAAGTAGCCGCTGTCCCAGCGGTAGAAGAGGCCGAAGAAGCCGTCGGGGGCGTACTCCGGCCCGCCCGCGACCAGCACGACGACGAGCCCGACGAGCTGGATGCCGATGCGCTGCAGCAGCCAGATGGCGAGGCAGTAGCGGATGCCGGACCGCATGATCCAGCTGATCGCGGAGCGGCGCGAGACGGGGAGTGCGAGCGTCGACAACAGGGCCTCCCCGGAGCGGTCCGACGAGGGGAGCCTAGGTGATGCGGCGCTCCTGCGGGCGGGCCCGGTGGATCGCCTGAGGCGCTCCTGAGGTCAGACGGCGCGGCCCGCGCGTCGCCCGGTGTGCAGGCAGCCGCCGAGGAAGGTGCCCTCGAGCGCGCGGTAGCCGTGCACGCCGCCGCCGCCGAACCCCGCCGCCTCGCCGACGGCGAAGAGCCCGGGGATCGGTGCGCCGTCGGCGCCGAGCGCTCGCGCGTCGAGATCGGTCTGGATGCCGCCGAGCGTCTTGCGGGTCAGCGTGCGCAGCCGCACCGCGATGAGCGGCCAGTGGCGCTCGTCGAGGATGCGGTGGGGCGCCGCGGTGCGCACGAGCCGGTCGCCGACGTAGTCGCGCGCGCGGCGGATCTCGACGGCCTGCGGGTCGGTGGAGGCCGGGTCGGCGACCGCGGCGTCGCGCTCCTCGATCGCGGCGACCACGGCGGCGCGGTCGATGTCCTCGAGGCGCTGCATGCCGTCGAGCAGCTCGGTGAGGCTGTGCGCGACGACGAAGTCCTCGCCGTGGTCGAGGAACGCCTGCACCGGCGCGGGCGCACCGGGCAGCACGCGCTGCGCGAGCCGGCGGATGCTGCGGCCGGTGAGGTCGGGGTTCTGCTCGGAGCCCGAGAGCGTGAACTCCTTCTCGACGATCGACTGCGTGAGCACGAACCACGAGTGCTCTGCGCCCACCGACCGCAGGTGCTCGAGCGTCGTGAGGGTGTCGAAGCCGGGGTAGTTGGGGGAGGGCAGCCGGCGCCCGCGGTGATCGATCCACAGGCTCGACGGCCCGGGCAGGATCCGGATGCCGTGCTGCGGCCACACCGGATCCCAGTTCGCGATGCCCTCGGTGTAGTGCCACATGCGGTCGCCGTTCACGAGCCGGGCGCCCGCGTCGTTCGCGATCGCCAGGCCGGAGCCGTCGACGTGGAGCGGCACGCCGCGCACGGCCTCGCGCGGCGACGCGCCGAGGCGCGCGGGCCACAGCTCGCGCACGCGCTCCAGCTCGCCGCCGATGCCGCCGGTCGCGACGACGACCGACTCGGCGCGCAGCTCGAACGAGCCCGTCACGTCGCGGCTCGACGGCTCGCCCCGCACGGTCAGGTCGTCGGCCAGCCGGTCGCCGGCGACGCCCACGACCCGGCCGTCCTCCACGAGCAGGCGCGTCGCGCGGTGCCGGAAGGACAGGGAGGCGCGGCCATCGGCCACCGCGTCGCGGAGCCGTCGCGTGAACGGCGCGACGAGGCCGGGCCCGGTGCCCCAGACGATGTGGAAGCGGGGCACGGTGTTGCCGTGCCCGCCGGGCGTGCGGGCGCCGCGCTCCGCGTGGCCGACGACAGGGAAGAGACGCACGCCGAGCTCGCGCAGCCATGGGCGCAGCTCGCGGTGGGCGAAGTCGAGGTAGGCCTCCGCCCACTGCCGGCCCCAGGCATCCTCGTCGCGGTCGAAGCCGGCGCTCGCGAGCCAGTCGGCCCTGGCGAGCTCGAGCGAGTCGGCGATGCCGAGGCGGCGCTGCTCGGGGGAGTCGACGAGCAGCAGCCCGCCGAACGACCAGTACGCCTGGCCGCCGATCGACTGCGGTCCCTCCTGCTCGACGATGCGCACGGTGCGGCCGCGATCGAGCGCCTCGCACGCCGTGACGAGGCCGGCGAGGCCCGCGCCGATGACGATGACGTCCATCAGCGGATGAGCGGGTTGCGGTTGAGCATGGCCGTCGCGGCTCGCTCGAAGTACTCGTCGAGCTCGGCGCGGTGCAGCGGCGCGGGGTCGAGCGCGTCGAGGGCGCCGCGCATCGCGGCGAGCCAGCGCTCGCGCGCATCCGGGTCGACGGGGAACGGCGCGTGGCGCATCCGCAGCCGGGGGTGGCCGCGCTGCTCGCTATACGTCTGCGGACCGCCCCAGTACTGCTCGAGGAACATCCGGAAGCGCTCCTCCGCACCCGCGCGGTCGTCCTGCGGATACATCGGCCGCAGCACGTCGTCGGCCCAGACGCGCTCGTAGAACTCGTGCACAAGCGCGCGGAAGAACGGCTCGCCGCCGACGGCCTCGTGGAGCGACTGGATCACGGCTTCGCCTCCAGCCCGTCGCCGACGACCTTCTGCACGGACGGCAGGTCGAGGCCGAGCTCGTCGAGGCCGGCCTTGACGCGGCGGCGCAGCTCGCGGGCGACGTCCTCCCGCGCGTTGGCGCGCGTGCGGACGACGAGCCGCAGCACGACCGCATCGGGCGACACCGACTCGATGCCCCAGGTCTCCGGCTTGTCGATGACGCGGCCGAGCCACGCGGGCTCCTCGCTCATCGCCGTCGCGACGTCGAGCAGCTGCCGCTCGACGAGGTCGACGTCGGCGTCGTAGGGCACCGCCTGGTCGATGATGACGCGCGCCCAGCCCTGCGACCGGTTGCCGACCCGCAGGATCTCGCCGTTGCGCACGTACCAGAGCGTGCCCTCGACGTCGCGCACCTGCGTCACGCGGATGCCGACCGACTCCACGACCCCGGATGCGGCGCCGAGGTCGACGAGGTCGCCGATGCCCACCTGGTCCTCGAAGACCATGAACAGCCCGTTGAGGAAGTCCTTGATGACGCCCTGCGCGCCGATGCCCGCCGCGGCGCCCAGGAAGCTCGCCATCGCGACGAGCGACGCGGCGTTCACGCCCAGGATGCTGAGGATGAGGATGAGCGCGAGCGCCGCGATCACCCACGCGAGCATCGTGTTGAGCACGCTGCCGATCGCGCGGGTGCGCTGCACGACGCGCACCTGCGCGAGCGGGGAGTTCGACAGGGCCTCGGTGTCGGCGGCGTCGGCGCGGCGCTTGACGCCGCTCACCACGCCGCCGACCACGCGGCCGATGATCGTCCTGACGACCCGGAACGCGATGAACGCGCCGACGATGACGATGAGGATGCCGATCGGCGCGCCCCACACGTCCCACCAGGCCGCGACCGCGGCCCAGTCCACGCCGTCGGACGGCGTGCTCGTCTCGAACCTCATCCCCGCGGCCCCGATCAGGCGTCCCGCTCCTGCGCGGCGAGCGCGCGCTCGACGCCCGCGAGGTGCTCGACGACGATGCGGCGCAGCGCCGGCACGGCTGACGTGTTGTCCGCGAGCCAGCCGCGGGTGGCATCCGCGAGCTCCTCGCTCGCGAGCGACGCCGGGTAGAGGCCGACGAGCAGCCCCTCGGCCACCTGATAGGTGCGCGAGTCCCAGATCTGCTGGATCGCGTCGTGGTAGCGGGGGATGAGCCCCGTCAGCACCGTGGCGTCGTTGACGTGCGCGAGGCCGAGGCCCGTGTAGCGCACGATCATGTTCGAGGCACCGGCCTCGTCGACGACCGACGCGAACGCGGCCTCCTTGGCCTCGGGGGTGGCGATGGTCGCGCGCGCACGAGCGGCGAACTGCCGGCCGGTCGCGGTGTCGTCGGCCGCCAGCTCCGCGGCGATCTCCTCCTCGCCAGCCGCGCCGTTCAGCACGAGGCCGTCGAGCAGCTGCCAGCGCAGGTCGGCGTCGATCTCCAGGCCGCTGAGCGAGGTCCCGCCGCTCAGCAGGCCGCGGAGGATCTCGACGTGCTCGGGCGTCGACGCGAGGCCGGCGAAGGCGCCGGCGAACTGGAACTGCGCGTCCGACCCCGCCTCGGCGGAGGCGGCGAGCTCCCACAGGCCGTCGCCCACCCGCCGGATCGTCTCGGCGCGGCGCGACGGGTGCACGTACGAGCGGGCCGCGAGGCCGAGCTGCGCGAGCGCGAGGCGGATGGTCGTCGACTCGGTCTCGGCGCCGATGTTGGCGAGCACGAGCTCGACGTAGTCGCTCGCGGGCGTCTCGGCGTCGCGCGTCGCGTCCCATGCCGCGCCCCAGACGAGCGCGCGGGCGAGCGGGTCCTCGATCGTGCGGAGGCCCGAGAGCGCGGCGCGCATCGACGACTCGTCGAGGCGGATCTTGGCGTAGGCGAGGTCCTCGTCGTTGATGAGGATCAGCGAGGGGCGGATGTGGCCCACGAGGGAGGGCACGGCGGTCTCGGCACCGTCGACGTCGAGCTCGACGCGGTGGGTGCGGCGCAGCACGTCGTCCTCCTGCTCGTAGAAGCCGATCGCGAGGCGGTGCGGGCGGAGCGTCGGCCACTCGGCGGGGCCGGTCTGCTCGATGGCGAACGACGAGATGATGCCGTCGGCGGTCGTCTCGATGCGCGGGCGCAGCGTGTTGACGCCGGCCGTCTCGAGCCACAGCCGGCTCCACTCGGTGAGGTCGCGCCCACTCGCGGTCTCCAGCTCGGCGAGCAGGTCGGCGAGCTCGGTGTTGCCCCACGCGTGCTTGCGGAAGTACGCGCCGACGCCCTGCATGAAGGCCTCGAGCCCCACCCAGGCGACGAGCTGCTTGAGGACGGAGCCGCCCTTCGCGTAGGTGATGCCGTCGAAGTTGACCTGCACGTCCTCGAGGTCGCGGATCTCAGCGACGATCGGGTGCGTCGAGGGCAGCTGGTCCTGGCGGTAGGCCCAGGTCTTCTCCATCGCCTGGAAGGTGGTCCAGGCGTTCGTCCACTCGGTCGCCTCGGCCGTCGCGAGCGTCGACGCCCACTCCGCGAACGACTCGTTGAGCCACAGGTCGTTCCACCAGCGCATCGTCACGAGGTCGCCGAACCACATGTGGGCGAGCTCGTGCAGCACGGTCACGACCCGGCGCTCGCGGATGGCGTCGGTCACCTGGGCGCGGAACACGTACGACTCGGTGAACGTCACGCATCCGGCGTTCTCCATCGCGCCGGCGTTGAACTCCGGCACGAAGAGCTGGTCGTACTTCTCGAACGGGTAGGCGACGCCGAACTGCGACTCGAAGAAGGCGAAGCCCTTGCGGGTGATGTCGAAGAGGTAGTCGGCGTCCATGTGCTCGGCGAGCGACGCGCGGCAGAAGATGCCGAGCGGGATCACGCGGCCGTCGCTCGACGTGAGCTCGGAGCGCGTGACCTCGTAGGGCCCGGCGACGAGCGCGGTGATGTAGCTCGAGATGCGCGGCGTCGGCTCGAACGACCAGACGGCAGTCTCGCCGTCGACGGCCGGCTCGGGCGTGGACTGATTGGACACGACCTGCCAGCGAGCGGGCGCGGTGATCGTGAAGCGGAACGTGGCCTTGAGGTCGGGCTGCTCGAAGACCGCGAAGACGCGGCGCGAGTCGGGCACCTCGAACTGCGAGTAGAGGTAGACCTCGCCGTCGACCGGGTCGACGAAGCGGTGCAGGCCCTCGCCGGTGTTGACGTACAGCGCGTCCGAGACCACCGTCAGCTCGTTCTCGGCCTCCAGGCCGTCGAGCTGGATGCGCACGCCGTCGTTGACGCTCGCGACGTCGAGCTCGGCGCCGTTGAGCGTGACCGAGTGCACGGTGCGGGAGATGTGGTCGATGAACGTCGAGGCGCCGGCCTCAGCGGTGAAGCGCACGCTCGTCGTCGAGCGGAACACCTCGTCGCCGGTGGTGAGGTCGAGAGCGATGTCGTAGCTCTCGACCTGGACGAGCGCCGCGCGCTCCTGGGCCTCGACGCGAGTGAGGTTCTCTCCGGGCACGCTGGACTCCTTGTGACTGTGGTGCAGGTGCGACCAGCGTAGTGCCGCGCGGCGCGGCCCCCGCCGTGCCGTCGCTAGCATCGAGGCATGACTGCGACGACCCCGATCGAGACCGTCCCCGAGGCCCAGCCGCGCGTGCGGATGTGGTTCGATCCCACCTGCCCGTGGGCGTGGATGACGTCCCGCTGGCTCGGCGAGGTCGCCGACACCCGCGGCTTCGACGTCGACTGGCAGGTGATGAGCCTCGCCGTGCTCAACGAGGGCCGTGACATCCCCGCCGAGTACCTCGCGCGGATGCCGCGGTCGATGCGCCTCACGCGCCTCGTGACCGCGGCTCGCGAGGCCGGCGGCGACGCGGTCGTGAAGCCGCTGTACGACGCGCTCGGCACGCGCATCCACCACGACCGCCGCAAGGACGACGACGCGATCGTCGCCGAGGCGCTCGCCGAGGTCGGCCTCGACGCGTCGCTCGCCGACGAGACGGATGCGCACGACGCGACGCTGCGCGGCACCCACCAGGCGGCGATCGACCTCGTCGGCGACGACGTCGGCACCCCGGTCGTGGCGGTCGACGACGTCGCGTTCTTCGGACCGGTCGTGAGCCCGGCGCCCACCGGCGAGGAGGCGCTGCGGCTCTTCGACGGCGTCGTCGCGGCCGCGTCGATCGACGGCTTCTTCGAGCTCAAGCGCTCCCGCACGCGCGGTCCGGTCTTCGACCGGGTCGCCGACGAGCCGCAGGTCGCCTGATGCGCGTGCACGTCGGCACCGACCACGCCGGCTTCGAGATGTCGAAGCGGCTCGTCGCCCACCTCGAGGCGGCAGGCCACGAGGTCGTCGACCACGGCCCGGCCGAGTACGACGCCGAGGACGACTACCCCTCGTTCTGCATCAACGCCGCGCGGGCGGTCGTGCGAGACCAGCGTGCGGGCGTCGAGGCGCTCGGCGTGGTCTTCGGCGGCTCCGGCAACGGCGAGCAGATGGCGGCCAACAAGGTCGAGGGCGCGCGTGCTGCGCTCGCCTGGAGCCTGCCGACCGCCGAGCTCGCCCGCGAGCACAACGACGCGAACGTGGTCGCCGTCGGTGCGCGCCAGCACTCCGAGCAGGAGATGCTCGACATCATCGACGCCTTCCTCGCGACGCCCTTCTCCGGCGCTGAGCGCCACGCACGACGGATCGCGCAGCTGGGGGAGTACGAGACGACCGGCAGCATCGCGGGCCACGAGATCCACTGATGACGGCAGGCTCCGATGCCTGAGGGGCATTCCGTCCATCGCATCGCCCGGCAGTTCGGGGCGAACTTCGTCGGCAGCCGCGCCGCCGTGACGAGCCCGCAGGGCCGCTTCGAGGTCGGCGCCGCCGAGCTCGACGGCCGCACCATCACCTCGTCGGAGGCGATCGGCAAGCACCTGCTGCTGGGGTTCGACGGCACCGCGGCGGCGCCGGACCGGGTGCTGCACGTGCACCTCGGCATCTACGGCGCGTGGGACTTCGCCGGCGCCATCTCCGTCGACCCGACCATCCTCGCGAGCACGCTCGCGGTCGGCACTGCCCGGATGGGGCAGACCGGCATGCGCGGCGTCGGCGGCGGTGCGGGAACGGACGGCGAGCACGAGGACTCGATCGCGTCGATCGGGGCGCCGCGGCTCGCCCGCCTGCGGGCGGGGGAGCGCGAGACGGCGAGCGAGGTCGCGGGCTTCCCACCGGAGCCGGTCGGGCAGGTGCGCGTGCGGATCCTCACGGCGACCGCCGTCGCCGACCTGCGCGGTCCGACCGTGTGCGAGGTGCTCGAGCCCGCGCAGGTGCGGGCGCTCGCGGATCGGCTCGGACCCGATCCGGAGGCGCCGACCGAGTCGCGCCGGCGCGCGGAGGACCGCTTCGTCGCGCGCGCGGCGCGGTCGGGCCAGGCGATCGGGCAGCTGCTCATGGACCAGTCGGTGGTCGCCGGGATCGGCAACGTCTACCGAGCAGAGCTGCTGTTCCGCGCGCGGATGGACCCGCACCGCCCGGGCAACGTCGTGCCGGAGGACGAGCTGCGCCGGCTCTGGCGGGACTGGGTGAAGCTGCTGCGGATCGGCGTCGAGACCGGGCAGATGCTCACGATCGACGGGCTGCGCGGTGCGCGACGAGCTGCGGCGCTCGCGAACCGCGCCGACCGGCACTGGGTCTACAAGCGCGAGGGGCAGCCGTGCCGTCGCTGCGGCACCTCGATCGCGCTCCAGACGATGCAGGGACGCAAGCTCTACTGGTGCCCCGGCTGCCAGCTCTGACGTCGCGCCTCAGCGCCACCGATACAGCGTCGCCGCGTCGATCCCCGACTCCGACGGGCTGATGACCCACGACCCGGTCGGGTCGTCGGCGCGCACCGCGACGATCACCTGCGCGACCTCGCTGTCGCCGGGCGCGAAGTCGTAGATGTAGCCGAGGTCGTTCGGCGCTGCGGCGGTCGACGCGGAGTTCTGGTCGGTGAAGGGTCCGCCGTCGGGCTGGTAGGCGAAGGTCATGTCGTGCATCGGATGCGTCGTGATGACGCCGACGTTCGTGATCTCGAGCTCGAGGATGACGAAGCGCTCGCCGGCGCGCGGCACCCCGCCGGTCATCGCGGCGAGGTCGTCGGCCGGGTCGATCGAGCGCAGGGCCGTGACCTCCCACGTGGACCCGCGGTCGGTGTGGATCGTCACGGTGTCGCCGTAGGAGAACTCGCCAGGGGCGGTCGTGGGCACTGGGGGATCGGTGGGGCCGTTGGTGGTCGGCGCGGGCGCGATGTCGCTGAAGACCGGCGTGGGGCTCGCTGGGATGGCCGGGTCGTCGGGCGTCGAGGGCGGCATCGCGACGCAGGCGGCGAGGGCGAGCGATGCGATCGCGACGAGGGCCGCGCCGAGCCGGGTCGAGCCCTGCCGGCGGGGACGGGTGACGAGCCTGGCCTGCACACCGGCACGCTACTGCGTGCGGCTGTGAGCGAGGGCGCCGCCACCACGCTGGTCGAGGAGCGCGTCGCGAAGCGGCACGCGTATCGAGACCGATCGACTAGAACGGCGCCTGCGGCGCTGGCCCGAACGTGCCTCGCCAGAGCCATTCGGTGTAGCTCTCGGTGAACCGCGGCCCGACCTGCTCCGGCTCGTCGACGTAGACGGCGCCCATGGGCGACTCGAACCGCAGCACGCCGGGTTCGAGCTGGGTGACCTTCCATCGTCTGCCGGCGGGGAGCACGGCGCCCTTGAGCATGTGATGTCGTCGGCAGAGGTGGGCGAGGTTGCCGGGTGTGGTCGTGCCGCCGTCGGCCCAGGGGATGGTGTGGTCGATGTCGGCGTGCTCGGCCTTGGCGCAGCAGCCGGGCCATCGGCACCGCTGGTCGCGCTCGCGGAGCAGCCGGCGGACCTGCCGGGACGGCTTGTACGTGTCGGTGGCGATGACGTGTCCCTTGACGGGGTCGGTGAACACGCGGGTCCAGGTCTTCGTGACGCCGTCGAGCCAGCGGGCGGTGTCGGGGTCGACGAGGGCTCCGCTGCGCAGCCTGGCGCTGTCGCCCGTGTCGTTGCCGTCGTCGCCGAGGAGCACAGTCGCGGGGATGACGATGCTGACCTGGGCGCGGATGCCGGCGAGTGCCGGGTCGGTGGGTTCGCCGGTGAGGAGCAGGTCGCAGCAGGCGTCGGCGCGGCGCTGGTCGACGGTGCGCGGGTCGTCGTCGCCTGCTGCCCGCGCCATCTCGGTGGCGCGGTCCAGGATGCCGTGTGCCAGCACGGTGGGGATGTAGAGCACCATCTTCGACATGGCGTCGGCGAGGTCGGTGACGAACACCTCGCGACCGTCCCGGGCGATGCGGTGCCGCTCGACCAGCGGCTCCTCGACGAGCTTCTCCAGCTCGCGGCGGGCGATCTTCGCGAGCCTGGCCGGCGTCGTCGTCTCGGCGACGGGCAGCAGCGCCGCTTCGAACTGCGCGCGAGCCTCTGGCGTCTTGAGGGGTGCGCCGATGTCGGTGATGACGCGGAGGTGGCCTTGGTGGATGCGGGTCTCGCCCCAGGCGCGCAGGGTTGCGGGCCATTCGTCGAGGGTCCGCATGGCGCGGTCGATCTCTGCTTCGACGGTGCGGTCGCTGCGGCGCTGGCGGAGGGCGAGCTCGTTCGCGAGGTCGCGCATGACGATGCCGGCGTCGAGGTGCGCGTCGCCGGCCTCCTCGAGCGCCAGCAGCCCGAGCCCGGCGAGCGCGTGGGTGCGCATCGCCTGCAGCCCCGCGATCGCGGCGTCGAGGTCGACGACGATCTTGATCGCCGACGCCCGCACATCCTGCACCGTGGGCACGGGCACGGCCTCGAGCTCGGAGCCTGTCTCCACAGGCGTCCCCGCGCCGTCGCCGGAGTCGGTCGCGTCCCCGGGGCGCGGCCCACGCAGCCATTGCGGTCCTTGCGCCGCGGCAGGGTCCAGCGGCACCGGCAGCTGCCGGTGCGCCGGCCACCGCGAGGCCTGGATCTCCGTCGACATGGGCGCAGTCTCCCACCGGCCACTGACATGGGGCGGCCGATCAGCGCGACGTGGAGGGGCCTGTGGAGAGCACTGCCCCACAACGGCCGAGATCGCACCCTCGTGCCTGACGCGGGCCACCGCTCGCGAGCCACATATGCTCTCCCAGACGCACGGCCGATCGATCACAGGAGTCTCGGATGCTCACACGGGACACGACTGCGCGCGGTCGACGTGCTCAGTCAGGTCGGACCGCTGGCGCGGGCGCAGTGCTCGTGGCGCTCATGGGCCTGACGGCGTGCATCACGCCCCCGCCATCGTCGCCCGGCGCCGTGCCGGTCACCGACGTCCAGCATGTCGAGCGCGTCGAGGAGCACTGGGAGGCGATCGACCCTGCGCTGGAGGAGGCCGGGCAGTCGATCATGATGACGTTCACCGGCTGGCCCGCAGAGACGGACGACCCTGTGTGGCACGACATGTTCGCGCTCGAGCTCGAGGCTGGTGAGGCGCTGCTCGATGCGGGCGTCGGCTATCTCGACGGCAACGGATCCGACGGTGAGATCTACCAGGTCTTCTTCGGCGGGAACGACCATGCGGCGATGTGGTCGATCATCGAGCCGATCTACGCCGACGCTCCGCTCGCGTGGAGCGAAGTGCAGGGCTGGAGCTCCCTGGACGCCGAGGAGCCTGCGCTCGAGCTGTACCGGTGACGGAGCGGGCGACGGGAATCGAACCCGCGTAATCAGTTTGGAAGACTGAGGCTCTACCATTGAGCTACGCCCGCGTGCCCCGTGCTCGCGCGTCGGGACTGGTCGAATCTACCGCATCCGGTCGACGCCATCCGCACCGCATCCGGCATGCACATCGGCACCCCGGATCGCGGGATACGCTCGTGCGGTGCAGCGCAGCATCCCCACAGACCTCATCCTCGGCGGCGCGACCGCCGCCTACCAGATCGAGGGCGCCGCGGCCGAGGACGGCCGTCGCCCCAGCATCTGGGACGCGTTCGCCCGCGTGCCGGGCGCCGTGATCGACGGCCACACCGGCGACGTCGCGTGCGACCACTACCACCGCATGCCCGCCGACGTGGCGATGATGCGCGACCTCGGGCTGCAGTCGTACCGCTTCTCGACCAGCTGGTCGCGCGTATGCCCTGACGGCGGCGCGCCGAACCCCGCCGGCCTCGACTTCTACTCGCGGCTCGTCGACGAGCTGCTCGACGCCGACATCATGCCCTGGCTCACGCTCTACCACTGGGACCTGCCGCAGGTGCTCGAGGAGGCGGGGGGCTGGCCGTCGCGCGACACCGCGAGCCGCTTCGTCGACTACGCGCTCGCCGTGCACGAGAAGCTCGGCGACCGCGTCGACAACTGGACGACCCTCAACGAGCCGTGGTGCTCGTCGTTCCTCTCCTACATCGCCGGCGCCCACGCGCCCGGCCGGCAGAACGTCGCCGACGGCCTCGCTGCCGGGCACCACCTGCTGCTCGCGCACGGCATGGCAGTGCAGGCGCTGCGCGACGCCGGCGCGGAGCGGCTCGGCACCACGCTCAACTTCACGGTCGCCGACCCGGTCGACCCGACGAATCCGTCCGACGTCGACGCCGCCCGCCGCATCGACGAGCAGTACAACCGCTTCTTCGTCGACCCGATCCTGCGCGGCAGCTATCCCGAGACGCTGCTCGCCGACGTCGGCCACCTCGGCCTCGACGCGGTCGTGCAGGACGGCGACCTCGCCATCATCGGCGCGCCGATCGACGTCCTGGGCGTGAACTACTACCACGGCGACGCGTGCTCGTTCGAGCCGCTGGCGGAGCCGATGCTGCAGGATGCGCCGACCGACCGGCCGATCCGCAGCCCGTTCCCTGCCGCGGACGGCGTCGAGATCCACCCGCGCGGACTGCCGACGACGACCATGGGCTGGGAGGTGCAGCCCGAGGGGCTCACCCGGCTGCTACGCCGCCTCCACGACGACTACGCCGGCCCGAAGGGCGTCGACCTCTGGGTCACCGAGAACGGCGCGGCGTACGACGACGTGCTCGACACGGATGCGGCGACGGGCGAGCAGCGCGTGCACGACGCCGAGCGGGTCGACTTCCTGCGCCTCCACATCGGTGCGGTGCTCGACGCGATCGACGCGGGCGTGCCGGTCAAGGGCTACTTCTACTGGTCGCTCATGGACAACTACGAGTGGGCGTGGGGCTACCACAAGCGCTTCGGCATCGTCCGCGTCGACTACGACACGCAGAAGCGCACCGTGAAGGACTCCGGGCTCGAGCTCGCGCGGATGATCCGGGAGCGCACGCTCTAGCTGCTGGCGCGGTGGCGCCGCTCACGCGTCGTCATCGGGGAGCTCCTTCAGCGCTGCCGTGAGCGCGAGGAGGTCCCGCACCTGGGCCCGCAGCAGCGGCACCGCCGTGATTCGGATCGCGCGGTCGATCATGGGCACCGCCTGCTGCAGCAGCACCCGGGTGCGCCGCTGGTCACGGCTGCGGTCGCTCGTCCACGCCAGCATGCCTGCCATGAGCAATCCCCAGAGCAGCTCGGGCAGCGCTCGGCGCAGCTGGCGGTCGGCCAGCAGATCGGATCCCTCGACGAGGGTCGCGAACAGCCCCACCATCCGCTCGCGCGACGCCCTCGATGCCTCGCCGAACGGGCTGACGGGGGAGTCGGCGGTGATCGCCTGCCCGATGGCCTCGGTGGCCACCCGGTGGAACGGCACGATCTCATCGAGCGCGATGTCGAGCGCGATGTCCAGCCGCGCGGCGAACGGCCGCACGCCTGTGATGGCCTCGGTCGCCCGCTGCTCGATCCGGACGACCGTCTCGTCGTAGAGCGCGAGCAGCAGGTGGTCCTTCGACGGCATCGAGAGGTAGATCGTGCCGGGCGACACCCCGGCGCGGTCGGCGATGCCGCGCATCGTCGTCGCGCGCCACCCGTCCTCGCGCAGCGCGGCGAAGGCGACCTCGCGGATGCGGGCCGCGGTGCGGGCGCCCTTCGTCGCCCCGCTCTGGTTCGTCATGCACCCATCATGGCTGAACGCGTTCAGCCGAAGAAGTACTCGCACGACGAAGGGGCCGGTCCTCGCGGACCGGCCCCTTCGATGCGTGTGCTGCTGGATCAGCCCATCGACGGCGGCATGAGCACCGAGTCGATGAGGTAGACCGTGGCGTTGGCGGTCTGGACGCCACCGCAGACGACGGTCGCGGCGTCGCCGTTGACCATGAGCTCGTCAGCGTCGCCCTCGACCATGAGCTCCTCGCCCTGGACGGTCATGTGCGTGCCGGCGATCGCGTCGGGCGCGATCTGACCGGGGATGACGTGGTAGGTCAGCACCGACTCGAGCGTCTCGGCGCCCTCAGGCGTCTGCAGCATCTCGACGGTCTCAGCGGGCAGCGCCGCGAAGGCGTCGTCGACCGGTGCGAAGACGGTGAACTCGTCACCGTTCAGCGTGTCGACGAGGTCGACATCCGGGTTCAGCTGTCCAGAGACGGCCGCGACGAGCTGCGTGAGCATCGGGTTGTTCGAGGCCGCGACCGCGACCGGGTCCTGCGACATGCCGACGATCGAGCCAGCGCCGTCCGGCACCGCCTCGTCGTACATCGCGCAGCCGGCGCCGACGAGGTTGTCGTAGGCGGGGTCCATCGCGGCTTCGGTCTCCATCGACTCCTCGGAGGCGCTGGGGGCCGTCGTCGGCTCCATCGTCTCGTCGGCCGTCGTGGAGCCGCCCATCGAGCAGCCCGCGAGCACGAGCGTCGCCGTGCCGACGAGCACGAGCCCGGCCATCTTGGGGTTCTTCTTGGTGAGCATCGCTGCTCTCCTTCCCTGTTGGGTTGCCGGCCCGTGCGAGCCGGTGATGCCAGGGGTTCGGAGGCGTGCGGAGCGCGGATTGGAAGATCGCTCATCGACATCCGAGGCCATCCGGGAGGGCCGCCGCGCCGAACCAACGGCAACTCGCCAAGGAGGCACCATGCTCGCCCTGATCGGATTGCTGGGTGGATTCATCACCGGCATCTCGCCCTGCATCATCCCGGTGCTGCCCGTCATCCTCTTCTCCGGCGGCATGCAGTCCGCGCGCGACGAGCAGGCGTCGGATGCGTCCGCCGACGCCGCGCAGGGGAGCGGCGGCGTCGCCACCGCGACGCGCGCGAGCGTCAAGCAGCGGTCGATCTCGCGCTGGCGGCCCTACCTCGTGATCTCGGGCATCGTCGTGAGCTTCACGCTCATGACGCTCGCCGGCAGCCTGGTGCTGAGCCTCCTCGGCCTCCCGCAGGACGTGCTGCGCTGGGCGGGCATCATCGTGCTCGCGCTCATCGGCGTCGGCCTCATCGTGCCGCAGTTCCAGCACCTGCTCGAGAAGCCCTTCGAGAAGCTCCCGTTCCTGCAGACCGCGGGCGAGAAGTCGTCGAAGCTCCAGGGCTTCCCGCTCGGCCTCGCGCTCGGCGCCGTCTACGTGCCGTGCGCAGGTCCCGTGCTCGCGGCCATCACGGTCGCCGGTTCGACGGGCCAGATCGGCGCCGACACCGTCGTGCTCACCGTCTCCTTCGCGATCGGCGCGGCGCTGCCGCTGTTGTTCTTCGCGCTCGCGGGCCGCGGCCTCGCCGAGCGCATCAAGGCGTTCCGCAAGCGCCAGGGCGTCATCCGCACCGTCTCGGGTGCGCTCATGCTGCTGCTCGCGCTCGGCCTCGTCTTCGACGTGCCCGCGCGCCTGCAGCGGCTCGTGCCCGACTACACGTCGGCGATCCAGGAGTACATCGCCGGCAACGAGGAGGTGCAGGAGGCGATCTCGATCGGTGGCCTCGAGACCGAGGAGAACCAGGACCTCGACCTCTGCGACCCGGGCGCGACCGAGCTGCAGGAGTGCGGCACGGCTCCGAGCATCCGCGGCATCGACTCGTGGTTCAACACCGACGGCGACCAGCCGATCGACCTCGCAGAGCTGCGCGGCCAGGTCGTGCTCGTGGACTTCTGGGCCTACTCCTGCATCAACTGCCAGCGCTCGACGCCGCACATGAACGCCTGGTACGACGCCTACGCGGATGCCGGCCTGCAGGTGATCGGCGTGCACAGCCCCGAGTACGCGTTCGAGAAGGAGCGCCCGAACGTCATCCAGGGTGCCGAGGCGCTCGGCATCGAGTACCCGGTCGCGATCGACAACTCGCTCTCCACGTGGACGAACTACCGCAACGCCTACTGGCCCGCGCGCTACCTCATCGACGCCGAGGGCACCGTGCGCAACGTGCACTTCGGCGAGGGGCAGTACCGCGAGGGCGAGCAGATGATCCGCGAGCTGCTGCAGCAGGCGAACCCGGATGTCGAGCTGCCCCCTGTCACCGAGATGTCGGACGAGACGCCGGTGAACACCGAGATCACGCCCGAGTCGTACCTCGGCACGACCAAGGTGCAGAACTTCGGCGGCGAGGAGCGCTACTCGACGCAGACGGAGGACTTCGCCTACCCGGCCGAGCAGGCCGCCGACACCTTCGCGCTCGACGGCGCGTGGCAGCTCGAGACGCAGTTCGTCACCCCGCGCGGTGACTCGGCGGACGTGCGGCTGCAGTACCGCGGCCAGGAGGTGCGGATGGTGCTGGCAGGCGAGGGCACGGTCGTCGCGGACGTCGATGGCGAGCGCGTCGAGATCCCGGTCTCGGGCACACCGCGGTCGTACGAGCTGCTGCGAGCCGATGCGAGCCAGGAGGGCACGATCGAGGTGACGGTGCCGGCGGGCGTCGAGGCCTACTCGTTCACCTTCGGGTGATCGGCAGGCGCTGAGCGGCCGTGGTGACCGACCGCCCCGTCTCCCGGACCCGATTCCGGCTCCCGGACCCGAGATCTCGGGTCCTCGAGCCGGAATGGGGTCCGCTCGCGGTGACCGGGGCGTCTGCGGCCGCCGGTAGACTCGCCACTCGTACGGGAGCGATCCCTACGGGGCGTAGCTCAGCTTGGCTAGAGCGCCCGCTTTGGGGGCGGGAGGTCGCAGGTTCGAATCCTGTCGCCCCGACTCCATCCTTCGGAGAGGATGTGCTCGTGGTGGCACCGAAGACGTCGCCGGTCGTTGTCCTCGATGGCGGGCTCTCCAATGCCCTCGCCGACCGCGGTCACGATCTCACCGACGAGCTCTGGACCGCTCGGCTGCTGCGCGACGCGCCCGGCGAGATCGCTGCCGTGCACCGGGCGTACTTCGAGGCGGGCGCGCAGGTCGCGACGACGGCGAGCTACCAGGCGAGCGTCGACGGGTTCGAACGCGCCGGCATTGCTCGGGCGGAGGCCGAGGCGCTCATCCGGCGGAGCGTGACGATCGCCCGCGAGGCGCGTGACGAGGTCACCGCTGTAACCGGCGACCGCGCGGTCCGGCTGGTCGCCGCGTCCGTCGGCCCGTCCGGTGCTGTGCTCGCCGACGGGTCGGAGTACCGCGGCCGCTACGGCATGACCAGGAACGCGCTCCGCGACTTCCACGGGCCACGCATGGAGCTGCTCGTGAGCGCCGGGCCCGACCTGCTCGCACTCGAGACGATCCCGGATCTCGACGAGGTCTCGGTCCTGCTCGATCTCGCCGAGGAGCTCGGAACGCCCTCCTGGCTGTCGTGCACCATCGCCGGGGATCGGCTGCGGGACGGTCGTCCGGCAGCCGAGGCGTTCGCGCTCGCCGCCGACAGCGAGCACATCGTGGCGGTGGGCGTGAACTGCTGTGCGCCCGGCGATGCGCTGCCGGCGGTGCGCGCCGCGGTCGCGGCGAGCGGCAAGCCCGCCGTCGTCTACCCCAACTCCGGCGAGAGCTGGGACGGCGCAGACCGTCGATGGATCGGCGAGCCCGGATTCGACGCGGCGCTCACCAGCTCGTGGGCCGAGGCGGGTGCCCGCTTCATCGGCGGCTGCTGTCGTGTCGGCCCGGCCGCCATCGCCAAGATCGCGCGAACGCTCGGGTGAGGATCGGCACGGGCGGTGCGCTCGCGGGGAAGACGAGCGGCCGGTCAGCCCGCGGCTGGCTGACGGTGTGACGCTGCATCGTGCGTGCCCTGGCTGTGCAGCCCGAGGTACGTGCGGTCGAGGTAGATGAGCGGTCGTGCCTCCCGCCGCGGAGCATCGCTCTCGAGCCCGAGCAGGGTGACGAGGAAGCTGCTCCCGGCGGGGATCCGGTCGAGGACCCGGGCCCGCACTCGCGCCCGCACGCCGTGCAGCACGGGCTCGCCTGTCGGCAGGCGGTCCCACCCGCTGTCGGCGAACCGGTCGATGCCGGGCGTCGCGAAGCGCGCCGACACGTCGGCCTGGTCGGCCGAGAGGAAGTTCACGGCGACCGTCTCGGCAGTCGAGAGCGTCGGCCAGGACGACGACGTGCCGGCGACCGAGAAGGCGAGCACCGGTGGGCTGGCCGAGACGGAGATGACCGAGGTCGCGGTGAAGCCGACGGGGCCGCTCGGCCCCTCGAGGGTCACCACCGCGACCGCGGCTGCATGCTGGCGGAAGATCGCCCGGAATCGATCCGCTTCGAGGACCGGCTCGACGGCCGGCGACTGAACATGCTGATTCGACAAGTCGATGCCTGCCTACGAGACGCGCGGGTCGCGGCCGTACTGCGCCGGCGCCCCGAGGTGGTCGCGGAGGGTGGCGCCCTCGTAGTCGTGGTGGAAGAGCCCGCGCTCCTGCAGGATCGGCACCACCTCGTCGACGAAGGTGTCGATGCCGTCCTCGTTCACGTCGATCGAGACCCAGAAGCCGTCGCAGGCGCCCGCCTCGAACCACTCCTGCATGTGGTCGGCGGTGACGGCGGCGGTCCCGACGGGGGTCGGGTGGTAGTCGATGACGCCGTGGGCGAGGATCTCGCGCAGCGTCCACCCCTCCCGCGCGACCTCGAGCGCGCGTGCGGAGCGCGGATCGAACTCGCTGGCGCGTGCGATGGCCAGCTGCGACACGCTCAGCGGCTCGTCGAGCTGCCGCCGCGCGTCCAGCGCGAGGCCCAGCATCGATCCGAGGTAGGACACGCGGGCTGGAGCGCTGTGCTCGCCGAGCATCACCCGTCGATCGACGGCCGCCCGCTTCGTGGGGCCGATCGCCGGCATGACCCCGGCGAAGAACTTCACCTCGTCGGGGTCGCGGCCGGCCCGGCGTGCGGCGTCCCGGACAGCGTCGCGCTGGCTGCGCGCATCCTCGATGGTGAAGGCCGCGCCGATGACCCCGCTCGCGTAGCGTCCGGCGAGCTCCACGCCGTTCGCTCCGCCGCCCGCGGAGAAGATGACGGGCTGCCCCTGTTCGGACGGAGGGATGGGCAGCGGGCCGCGGGAGGCGACGTGCTGCCCCTGGAGGTTGATCGGCTGGATCTGCTTGGGATCGGCGAATCGGCCGCCCCCGACGTCCCGCAGCCACGCATCCCGCTGCCAGCTGCCCCAGAGCGCCTGCGCGATCTGGATCGTCTCGTGCGCCCGCTGGTAGCGCTCCGGCCGGGGCGCGATCGACTGGCCGTAGTTCGCGGCCGCGCCGGGGTCGCTCGTGGTGACGGCGTTCCAGCCGGCGCGCCCGTGGCTCATGATGTCGAGCGCCTTGAACTGCCGGGCGATGTTGAACGGCTCGTTGAAGGTCGTGGAGCCGGTGGCGACCAGGCCGATGCGCTCCGTCTCGCGCGCGATCGCCGCGAGCGTCAGCATCGGCTCGAGCGTGATCTGCGGAGACTCGCTGGCGAGATCGCCCTGCAGGCCGGGGAAATCGGGCAGGAACAGGAAGGCGAGCTTCCCGCGCTCCGCGGCCTGCGCGTAGCGCACCTGCGCCTCGAAGCTGACGTAGTTCGCGGGATCCACGCCCGGGAAGCGCCACGCGGCTCCCTGGGATCCGTATCCGTTGCCCAGGTGCATCCCCAGGATCATCGTGCGGTCGTTGCTCAAGTTCGTCCTTCTCGTGGATGCGGCGCTTGGCAGGGGTGCCGAGGCGCGGCGGATCGGCCGCGGGATGTCCCGCGGCGTTGGGTGGTGCCGGCTCAGAGGTCGCTGTACCGCTTGGCCTCGGCGAGCCGGTCGCTCAGCTCTTCCCGCCCGACGGGTCGGCCCTCGTTCGGGTCGGTGCCGGCGAAGTAGGGGGCGGTGTACGCGGGCATGTCGCGCTGGAAGCGCCACCCCTCGGCCAGCGGCCCGACGTCGAGCGCGTCGTAGCCGATCGCATCGAGGAACGCCGTCACCGTCGTCTTCGCCGCGGTGTCGTCACCGGCGATCGGGAGCACCGAGCGGTCGGGGTCGCCGGCGGGCCGGCCCAGGCTCGCCAGGTGCGGGAAGTAGATGCTGTTGAACGCCTTGACGACGGTCGACTCCGGCAGGTGGGCTTGCAGCAGCTCCGCCGTGGTCGTCGACTCGTCGTCGAGCGCCGGGATGTGCCCGTCGCGCTCGGGGTAGTAGTTGTTCGTGTCGATGACGGTCTTGCCGTGCAGCTCGGCGACCGGCACGTCCGGGTAGGCGCGCAGCGGCACCGAGACGACCACGAGGTCGCCCGCAGCTGCGGCCTCTGTCGGCGTCGCGGCTCGTGCACCGGGACCGAGCTGCGCGACCAGGTCGGCGAGCGTCTCCGGGCCCCTGCTGTTGCTCAGCACGACCTCGTAGCCCGCTGCGATCGCCAGGCGCGCGATCCCGCCGCCGATGTTGCCGCTGCCGATCAAGCCGATGGTCGTCATGGTGCTCCTCCTGTTGGCGTCCGAACGTGCACTGCTAGTCTCAACGTTGTCATCAGTGTCAAGGTCAAGTCGACGTCAGGATCAGTCACATGCGCATCGGAGAGCTCGCTGCGAAGACCGGGGTGCCGGCGAGGATGCTGCGCTACTACGAGCAGCAGGGACTCATCACGCCCCATCGGCTGAGCAACGGCTATCGGGACTACGACGAGTACCTCGTCGACCGGGTGCAGAAGATCCGGGGACTGGTGGATGCGGGCATCCCCACTCGGATCGTGGCGGACATCCTCCCGTGCCTGCATCAGTCGCGCACGATCGTCGTCCACGACGCGGAACCGGGCCTGCGGCAGCTGCTCGTCAGCGAGCGTGACCGCATGAGCGAGAAGATCGCCTTCCTGACGCAGAACCGCGACGCGATCACCGCCTACATCGACGCGATCGACGCATCGCACGACCACACGCGGGAGCGGCTGGCGAGCTGAGGTCTGCCGCCGCATCCGGCGAGGGCAGGCGTGTCGCAGTGCCGTCGTGTGCGATCGGCCGCTGCGGGCGCGAGTCGGCGCGCCGCTACTTCCAGCGGCTCGGATCCGGTTGGTCGCCCGGCGCCCAACCGTGCGCCTGGAAGTCGGTGCGGACCGGCTCCCCGGCGTCGACGAGGGTCCCCGACGCGTCGGCGTGCCATGCCCGCACGCTCACCTGCTGGACCAGGTCACTGACCTCGCTCTGGCCGATCGCGACGGCGAGCGCCGTGCCCGCCATGATGAGCTCGTCCCGAGCCAGCGGCTCCTCGGCGCAGAGCCGCGCGTGGGTCTGGAGCATGGTCGGGTCGGCATCGGTCCGCTCGACGATTGTCCGGGTGGACAGGTGCATGCCCTCGGGCAGGGGAGCCGAGCGCAGCGCGGCGGCGATCTGCTCGCCCCCTGGTGGGAGGAAGACGTCGTTGGTCTGCAGATCGCACGTCACGACGCTCGCGCTCGCGATGCGCGGACGCTCGAGGCGGTCCTCCTCCGCCGACGCGCAGGCTCCCACAGCGAGCGTCACCAGGAGGATCCCGCCGAGGGCAGCCGCGCGCATGGCCAGAGCGTAGCGAGGCCGCACCGGCGGAGCAGGCCCTGCGACAGGATGGAGCCGTGACCCCCGCCGCACTGCTGCACGACGCCCGCCCCGTGATGGTCGCGCCGATGGCGGGCGGGCCGAGCACCCCCGAGCTGGTCGCCGCGGCGGCCGAGGCGGGTGCCTTCGCCCAGCTCGCCGGCGGCTACAAGAGCGCGGAGGCGCTCGCGAGCCAGATCGACGAGGTGCGCGCTCGCGGGATCGAGCGCTTCGGCGTCAACCTCTTCGTGCCGAACCTCCACCGCATCGCGGATGCCGACTACGAGACCTACGCCGAGCGCATCCGCGACGAGCTCGGGGCCGGACCCGTGCCATCCAAGCGCGAGGATGACGACGCGTGGGATGCGAAGGTCGCGCTGCTGCTCGAGGCCCGCGTGCCGCTCGTGTCGTTCACGTTCGGGCTGCCGCATCGCGCGGTCCTGGCCGCGTTCGCGGACGCCGGCATCGCGACGATGCAGACGGTCACCTCGGTCGACGAGGCTCGAGACGCCGCAGCGTCCGGCGTGGACGCGCTCGTCGTGCAGGGCTCCGCCGCAGGCGGGCACTCCGGCATCTGGGCGCAGGACGCGCTGCCGGTCGACATGCCGCTCCTCGAGCTCGTGGCAGAGGTGCGCGCCGCATCGACGCTGCCGATCGTCGCCGCGGGCGGCATCGCCCGCCGCGAGCAGGTGCGGGCGCTGCTCGGGGCCGGCGCGGATGCGGTCGCGATCGGCACCGCCGCCCTCCTCGCCGACGAGGCGGGCACCTCCGCGACGCACCGCGCGGCGCTCGCCGACCCCTCGTTCGAGCGCACGACGCTCACGCGCGCCTTCACCGGCCGGCCGGCCAGGGCGCTCGTCAACGGCTTCGTCGAGCGGCATGACGCCGGCGCGCCCTCCGGCTACCCCGCGCTGCACCACCTCACGCGCGCGATGCGCGCCGAGGCGGCAGCCGCGGGCGACCCGTCGCGGCTGCACCTCTGGGCGGGCGAAGGCTGGCGGGAGGCGAGGCAGGCGCCGATCGCCGAGATCCTCGACGACCTCACGCCTGAGCGCTGAGCTGCTGAACCCTGAGGGGCTGGACGGGGCATTGTGCGCAGCACCTGCCCGGCGTAGCGTCCGGATCGACCAGGAGTCGGCCCTGAGAAGTGAGCACAGCCATGCGCACGACACGCACCACCCGCATCACCGCCCTCACCTTCGCCGCAGCTGCGGCGTTGACGCTCGCCTCCGCCGGTGCCGCGAATGCCGCGCCCGCGATCCCGCTGAACGGCGGGCAGGAGGTGCCCGCGCCGAACGGCTTCGGCGCGCACGGCTGGTTCAGCTACGAGATCGACGGCGACCAGCTCTGCTACACGCTGGAGGTCGACGGCCTGTCGGCCCCGGCCGTCGCCGCGCACATCCATGTGGCACCGCGCAACGCGCCCGGTCCCGTGGTCGTCCCGCTGTCCGTCGTCGCCGCCACGAGCTTCGAGGTGGACACGTGCACGACCGCCGATCCGATGCTGCTCGCCGCCATCGAGGCGAACGCGAGGGGCTACTACGTCAACGTGCACACCCCGGCCAACCCGCCGGGTGAGATCCGCGGGCAGCTGAAGTAGCGGTCGCTACCGCTGCACCCGCCCGAGCGCCGCGAAGCGCAGCATGTGCGCTTGGCCACCGTGCAGCGCGTACTCGTCGATCATCTTGATGAGCACATGCGAGAGCGGTGCCGCGCTGCCGCGCCCGGGAGCGTCGAGCGCCGGCATGGCGGCGATGGCGGCGTCCGCCCGCTCGACCTCCGCGAGGTACAGCCGCACGTCGTCGTCGACGGTCGCCGCGGATCCGCCCGCGTAGTCGTCGTCGCCATAGGTCTCGATGCGCTCGCCGCCGCCGAGTCCCCACGTCAGGTAGTGGTGCTCCATCTGCTGCATGTGACGGATGAGGCCCAGCACCGACAGCTCGACCGGTGGCACCGACCACGCGGCGAGCTGCTCGGGGGAGAGGTCGCGCCACTTGCGGCGGAACTCGTGCCGCTGGAACGCGAGCCAGTCGAGCAGGCTCACCTGCATATCCCGATGCGGCGCGGGCTCGTCGCGCCGCGCGAGGTCGAGGCTCGAGAGCAGATCGGCGGCCATGGCGTCCTCCTGGGTCGGCTCCCAGTCTCGCCGTGCGGCCCCGGGAGCGCGAACAGCAGCGCGAGAGGGGCACCGACAGACCCTGCCGCGATCGTCCCGACCGAGCCCACCATGGACATCCGTCGCGGAAGCGACATCGCCGTGTCATCGCGGCGACACGGCCGCGCGGGACGCTTGCAGGGGAGGCGCGCGATGGATGGACTCGAGGTGACGGTGCTGCTCGGCGCATCGGTGCTCGTGGGGGTGCTGCTCGCACCCAGGCTGCGCCTCGCGGCGCCGCTGCTGCTCGTGCTGCTCGGCCTGCTGCTCGGCTTCGTGCCGGAGCTGCGCGAGATCCAGCTGCCGCCCGAGACGATGCTGCTCGTCTTCCTGCCGGTGATGCTCTTCTGGGAGAGCCTCACGACGTCGCTCCGCTCCATCCGGCGCGACCTGCGCGGCATCGTCATCGCCAGCACGCTGCTCGTCGTGGCGACGGCCTTCGCGGTCGCGGGCATCGCGCACCTGTTCGGGGTGCCGTGGGAGGTCGCGCTCGTCCTGGGCGCGGCGGTCGCGCCGCCGGATGCGACGGCGGTCGCCGCGCTCGGACGCTCGCTGCCGCGCCGCAACTTCATGCTGCTGAAGGCCGAGAGCCTCACGAACGACGGCACCGCGCTCGTCGTGTACGCGATCGCGGTCGGCGTCGCCGTGGGCGGCCGGTTCACGCCGCTCGACATCACCGGGATGGTGCTGCTCTCGTACCTCGGCGGCGCCGCGGCAGGGCTCGCGGTCGCAGGCCTCGCGCTGCTGGTGCTGCGCCGGGTGCGCGACGCGATGTCGATCAACATCGCCCTGCTCGTCACGCCGTTCGCCGCGTTCCTCGCCGCCGAGCTCATCCACGGCTCGGGCGTGCTCGCCGTCGTCGTCGCCGGGCTCGCGGTCTCCTATGCCAGCAGCCGCATCAGCACCGCGGCGTCGCGCCGGCAGACCGAGGCGGCGTGGCCGCTCGGCGCCGCGGTGCTCAACGGCGCGCTCTTCGTGCTCATCGGCCTCGAGGTGCAGCTCATCGCGCACCAGACCGACGCAGCCGCGCTCGGCAGGCTCGTCGCGCTCACCGTCGCGGTCTGGACCGGCCTGCTGCTCGTGCGCTTCACCTTCTTGTCGCTGAGCGCCTACGCGATCCGGATGCTCGATCGGCGGCCGTCGCAGCGCGCACGCCGCATGACCTACCGCGCGCGGGTGGTGAGCTCGGTCGCGGGCTTCCGCGGCGCGGTGTCGCTCGCGATCGCGCTCTCGGTGCCGACGGTCGCCCCGGACGGCACGCCGCTCGCGGGACGCGACGACATCATCTTCGTCGCGGCGGGCGTCATCGTGCTGACGCTCCTCGTGCAGGGGCCGGCGCTGCCCGCGGTGGTGCGATGGGCGCGGCTGCCCGAGGACGCCTCCGAGCAGCGCGAGCTGCAGCTCGCCGAGCGCGCCATCACCGACGCGGCGCTCGCGGCGATGGGGGAGCTCGCCGCGAAGCACGGCATCGACGACGAGACGCGCGCCCGCCTGCTGCGCGACTACGAGGACCACCTGGTGACGACGGATGCTCGCGATGAGTCGGCTGCGCGCACCGAGACGGAGGCGGGGGAGTCCGCCGTGCTCGTCGACGCCCCGCGGCCGCAGCCCGCGCCTCCCCGTGCGCGGCACGAGCAGTACGCGCACCTGCGGCTCGCGCTGCTCGATCGCAAGCGGGAGGTGCTGCAGCAGCTGCGCCGCGAGGGCGTCGTGGACGACGCGGTCGCCAGGCGCGTGCAGTCGCGCCTCGACGTCGAGGAGCTGCGGCTCACCGGGGTCGAGCCGATCGACTGAGCCACGCCTGGCCGCGACGGCGCTCGATCGGCAGACTGGCCGCGTGCGCATCGTGATCGTCGGGGCAGGCATGGGCGGGCTCGTGCTCGCCCAGGCGCTCCGCGAGCACGCCGACGTGACGGTCGTCGAGCGCGACGCCGCCCCGGGCGACACCGGCGGCTACCGCATCGCCATCACGCCGGCCGCCGTCGCCGTGCTCGAGCGCCACCTGCCCGCCGCCCTGCTGCAGCGCATCCGCGACGTCTCGGACGGCTCCGACACGTTCGCCCAGTTCACGATCGCCGACCGGCGGCTGCGGCCCATCGTCGTCGCGCCGGAGCCTGCGGGGCAGGACCGGATGCTGTGCCAGCGCCGGGCGCTCCGCACGCTGCTCGCCGACGGGTTGGGCGACCGCGTGCAGTACGGGTCGACGGTCGTGTCTGCGGGGTCCGAGCGCGACGGCGCCTGGGTCGAGCTCGACGACGGCAGCCGGCTCGAGGCCGACCTCGTCGTCGCCGCCGACGGCACGCGCTCACCGACGGTGCGATCGGTGACAGCGACGCCCACCAGTCGGGACCTCGGCCTCACGGGCATCGCCGGCTCCGCACCGCTGCGGCCGGGGACGGCGCTCCCGCGCTTCCTCCTGCGGGGTCCGGGCCTCGCGCTCGACCACCGCGGCGTCGGCCTGTTCCTGTCGCTGACGTCCATGCGGCTCGGCGCGGTCCCGGATGCCCTCGCCGACGCGGTCGGGCCGCCGTCGCTCGTCTGGGGCGTGCTCGCGCGGAGCGCCACGCTGCCCGGGGCGCTCGGCGCAGCGCCCCCGGCACTCGCCGCCGCGTCCGCCGCCGCCGTGCGCGACTGGCACCCGTGGATCGCCGACCGGATCGAGGGGTCGGACGTCGATCGCGTCGCGGCATTCCCGTTCCGTGCCGCGTCGCCGACCGGCCCGCGGTTCCCGTGGCCGCGCTCGCGCGTGACGGCGCTCGGCGATGCCGTGCACGCGATGCCGCCGACCGGTGGACAGGCCGGCTCGACGGCGATCCGCGACGCCGGCTGGCTCGCCGACTGCCTGCTGCGCGCGCCGTCCGACGTCGACGCGGCCGTCGAGCGCTACCAGGCGCGGGTCGACGAGTGGGCGGCGCCCGCCATCCGGGAGTCGCTCGGCCCGGTGCGCGTGCTCCGCGCGCTCGAGCAGCCGGGGCTGCAGGCGCTCGCCAGGCCAGCGCTCGCCGTCGCCGGGGCGATCGGCGCACGGGTGGCGCGCTGATCGAGCGAGCTCAGCCGTCCGACGGAGTGCCGGGCTGCGCCTGCCGCTGCGCCACGAGCACGATGGCGACGCCGGCGGCGGCGACCGCGAGCCCAGCGAGGCCGAGCGGGGTGACGGGCACGTCGAAGATGAGCCACACCCAGAGCATCGTCGTCGGCGGCGTCAGGTAGAGCAGCGTGCTCACGAACGTCGCGCCGTGCGAGCGGGTGACCGTGATGTAGAGCACGTAGCCGCCGAGGCTCGCGAGCAGCACGAGCCACAGGATGGCGAACCAGACCTCCGGCGTCGTCGGCGTCGCGGCCTGCCCGCGGAGCAGCGCGACGGCCATGAACGCGACGGCGGCGACCACGGCCTGGATCGTGATCGTCTGCAGCAGGTCGTCGTCGAGGTGCCAGCGGCGCTGCAGCACGGTGCCGGTGCCGAGGCACAGCACGGCCCCGAACGGCAGCGCGTACGCCCACGGCGGCGCGCCCCCACCGCCGAGCGCGCCGGAGACCACGAGCGCGACGCCCGCGAGCCCCACGACCATGCCGCACCACATCCACCGGGTGGCGCGCTCGCCGAGCACGCGGCCCGCGATCGTCGCGACGAGCATGGGCTGCAGGGCGGCGATGAGGGATGCGGTGCCGCCGTCGACACCGGCGCGCACGCCCTCGAAGACGAGCAGCAGGTAGCCGGCCTGGCTGAGCAGCCCGATGCTGCCCTGTCGGAGCCAGCTGCGCCGGCCGGGCCAGCGCCGCCGCAGCACGAGCATCACGACGGCGAGGAGCGCCGCGAGCACGAGGAAGCGCCACGCGAGCACGGTGACCGGTTCGCCGCGCGCCCGTGCCGCGAGCTCGGCGCCGACGAAGCCGGAGCTCCACGTGGCGATGAGCGCGACGGCCGCGATGGCGATGGCGACGGGGCCGAGCCGGCCTCGCGACGCGTCGGGCTCGTGCGAGGCAGGCGATTCGGACATCCTGCCGAGTATCGCAGGGTCGGCGTGGCCTACGTCTCGACGACGAGGATGGGGTCGGTCGTCGGGGCGTCGGAGCCGCCGTCGGGCTCGACCGTCACGCCGACCGCGCTGCCAGCGGTGAGGGCGCCGTCGAGCAGGAACGCGGTCGCGCCGCCGCCGGCCTCGAACGTGCCGGCGCTCTGCGGGCCGTCGGCGTCGATGTACCAGGCCTGGTAGGTGCTGCCCTCCGGCGCGGCGCTGAGCCCGTCGAAGAGGATCGCCGATTGGCCGCGCTCGGCCGACCAGACGACCGTCGCGATCGAGCCGTCGGGCATCTCGACCTCGGTGCGCTCCGCGTCCGAGGCGCTCACGACGGCGCCGAGCGCCTCCTGCCGCGAGTCGCCGCCGAGCTGCGTGCCGAGGGCGACGCCGCCGAGGAGCAGCGCGGCTCCGGCCGCGACCGCACCGACGGCGCGGAGCGGGCGCCAGCGCGCGCGGGCACGGCGCTCCGCAGGCCCGGGGCCGCCGGAGGTGGGCCGTCGCGTGCGGCTCGGGTCGACCGACCCGCCGCCGAACGACTCGGGCTGGATCGAGACGGGCGTGAGCGCGGCCGGCTGGACCGACGGGAGCACGACGGGCTCAGCGGGCACTGCAGGCTCCGCAGCCGGGAGCTGCGGCTCGCGACCGATCGCGTCGAGCACCGACGCGCGCAGCGAGGGCGGGGGTGCGACGGCGTCGCCCGCGAGCAGCGTGGCGGTGTCGGCGAGCGCCGCCGCCTCCTCCCTCGCCTCGGGCGAGGCGAGCGCCTCGAACCGGGCCCGCTCGTCTGCGCTCAGCGCGTCGAGCGCATACGCCGCGGCGAGGTCGTCGATGGACCGCTGGTCGCCGTTCATGCCGTCACCCCCAGGATGCCGCGCAGACGGACCATGCCGTCGCGCAATCGCGTCTTGACCGTGCCGAGCGGCGCTCCGACGCGCTCGGCGATCTCCGTCTGCGTGAGCCCGTCGAAGTACGCGAGCTCGATCGCCTCCCGCTGCGGGTCGCTCAGCTCGCGCAGCGCCTTCCGGGCGCGAGCGGCCTCGAGCGAGATCTCCGCCTGCTCGGACACCATGTCGACCGGCACCGCCGTGTCGCGCACGCCGATGCGGGCGTCGCGGTCCCGCTGTGACTGCGAGGCGCGCACGCGGTCGACCGCGCGGGCGTGCGCGATCTGCAGCAGCCAGCTGATGGCAGCGCCCCGGTCGGGGTCGAAGCGCTTCGCCTGCCGCCAGGCTTCGAGGTACACCTCCTGCGCGACCTCCTCGGCCTGCGCGCGATCCACCAGGATGCGCAGCACGAGCCCGAAGACGCGCGACGACGTCGCGTCGTACAGCTCCGCGAACGCACGCTGGTCGCCGTCGGCGGCGCGCACGAGGCACTGCTCGAGGGTCGTCTCCACGCGCCTGAGTATTGCAGGCGGAGCGACGAGGGCGAGCGCGGTCATGACGGTGGTTCGTCACATGCGCCCACTCGGATTGGACTCGGCGGACCACCGGGTAGACTCGGGCGGTGGTCCGCCCTCTCGCGGCGGATCCGGCGTGCCCACGCGCGCCGCGGGCATCCAGTGCCCGCCCAACGACGAACCACAGGAGACCACCTCGTGAAGACCACGGTCGAGAAGATCGAGAACACGCGCACGAAGCTCACCATCGCGGTCGAGCCGGCAGAGCTGCGTCCCGCGATCGACCAGGCGTACAAGACCGTCGCCGAGCAGATCAGCGTCCCCGGCTTCCGCAAGGGCAAGGTGCCCACCGCGATCATCGACCAGCGCGTCGGCCGCGAGGACATCCTGAACCAGGCCGTCTCCGAGTCGATCGACGAGTTCTACCGCCAGGGCGTCGCCGAGGCCGGCATCCGTCCGATGGGCCGCCCGCAGGCCGACGTCACCGCGTGGCCCGAGGTCAAGGACTTCTCCGGCGACCTCGTGCTCGAGATCGAGGTCGACGTCCGCCCCGACTTCGAGCTGCCCACCGTCGAGGGCCGCATGATCACCGTCGACGCGATCGAGGTCGGCGAGGAGGCCGTGGCGAAGGAGCTCGACGAGCTCCGCGGCCGCTTCGGCACGCTCGTCACGGTCGACCGCCCGGCCGCCAACGGCGACTTCGTGCAGCTCGACCTCACGGCGTCGATCGACGGCGAGGTCGTCGACAGCGCGAGCGGCATCTCGTACGAGGTCGGCTCCGGCGAGCTGATCGACGGCATCGACGAGGCCGTCGAGTCGCTCACCGCCGGTGAGGAGACCACCTTCACCTCGACGCTCGTCGGCGGCGACCACGCCGGCAAGGACGCCGAGGTCAAGGTCGTCGTCGAGGCCGTCAAGGAGCGCGAGCTGCCCGAGGCCGACGACGACTTCGCCCAGATGGCGAGCCAGTTCGACACGATCGACGAGCTGCGCGAGGACCTCAAGGTGCAGGCCGGCCGCAGCGGCCGCCTCGGCCAGGCCGAGCAGGCGCGCCAGCGCCTCCAGGACGAGCTCGTCGACGCCGTCGAGATCGAGATCCCCTCGGCCGTCGTCGAGGACGAGGTCGTCCGCCACCTCGAGGCCGAGAACCGCGCCGAGGACGCCGAGCACGGCGAGGAGGTCCGCCAGGAGACCCGCAAGGTGCTCAAGCAGCAGATGATCTTCGACCGCTTCGCGGAGGAGGAGGGCCTGCAGGTCACGCAGCAGGAGCTCACGCAGATCATCGTGCAGCAGGCCGCGCAGTACGGCATGGCGCCGCAGGAGCTCGTCACCGCGCTCGAGGCGAACGGCCAGCTGCCGGTGCTGCTCGGCGACATCCTCCGCGGCAAGACGCTGTCGACGCTGCTCGGCCGCGTCACGGTCGTCGACGACAAGGGCGAGACGGTCGACCTGTCGGACTTCCTGCCGTCGAACGAGGTCGACGAGGACGACGTCGAGGGCGCCATCCGCGAGGCCGAGGCGAAGCTCGCCGCGCAGCACACCGAGGACTGATCCACGACGAGGGGCCGGGCTGCGTGCCCGGCCCCTCTCGCGTGCCCGGCGGCGTCCTCCGCCGCACCCTCCGCCTGCGGCGAACACGGCAGATCGCGCCGTGTTCGCCGCCTAGGGTTGGAGACGAATCGAGAGAAGGAGTCACCCGTGGCTGAACCCGTCTTCGCGCCGTCGGTCTTCGACCGACTGCTGCGCGATCGCATCATCTGGCTCGGCGAGGAGGTGCGCGACGAGAACGCGAACGAGATCTGCGCCAAGATCCTGCTCCTCGCGGCTGAGGACCAGACCAAGGACATCTACCTCTACATCAACTCGCCCGGCGGCTCGATCACGGCCGGCATGGCGATCTACGACACCATGCAGTTCGTGCCGAACGATATCGTGACCGTCGGCATCGGCATGGCCGCCTCGATGGGGCAGCTGCTGCTGACCGCCGGCACCGCGGGCAAGCGCTACATCACGCCCAACGCGCGCGTGCTGCTGCACCAGCCGCACGGCGGCTTCGGCGGCACCTCGAGCGACATCCAGACGCAGGCGCAGCTCATCCTCGACATGAAGCGGCGCCTCGCCGAGATCACCGCCGAGCGCACGGGCAAGAGCGTCGAGCAGGTCAACGAGGATGGCGACCGCGACCGCTGGTTCACGGCGCAGCAGGCGCTCGAGTACGGCTTCGTCGACCACGTCCGCGACTCCGCGACCGACGTGACCGGCGGCGGCGGCACCGACCAGGAGGGCTCAGCCTTCGACGACACGACCGGCCAGGAGGGCAACTGATGGACACTCCCACGTTCCAGGCGGGCGGCAACGCGCTGCAGATGCCCGGCTCGCGCTACATCCTGCCGAGCTTCGAGGAGCGCACGCCCTACGGCTTCAAGCGCCAGGACCCCTACGCGAAGCTCTTCGAGGACCGCATCATCTTCCTCGGCGTGCAGGTCGACGACGCGTCCGCGGACGACATCATGGCCCAGCTGCTCGTTCTCGAGTCGCAGGACCCCGACCGCGACATCGTGATGTACATCAACTCGCCCGGCGGCTCGTTCACGGCCATGACGGCGATCTACGACACGATGCAGTACATCCGTCCCGCGGTGCAGACCGTGTGCCTCGGCCAGGCGGCGTCCGCCGCCGCCGTGCTGCTCGCTGCCGGTGAGCCCGGCAAGCGCCTGGCGCTGCCGAACGCCCGCATCCTCATCCACCAGCCGGCGACCTCGGACGCCGGCCGCGGCCAGGCCTCCGACATCGAGATCCAGGCGCGCGAGGTGCTGCGGATGCGCGGATGGCTCGAGGAGACGCTCTCGAAGCACTCGAACCACGACGTGGCGCGGGTGTCGAAGGACATCGAGCGCGACACGTTCCTGTCGGCCGAGGAGTCGCTCGAGTACGGGCTCATCGACCAGGTGCTCGGCAGCCGCAAGACGGCGCAGCTGGTCGTCTGACCGCAGCGCGATCGCATGGAAGAGGGCCGGCCCCGCGGGGCCGGCCCTCCTGCGTGCTCTGTGGGCGTCAGGCGTTGCCGCGGTCCTTGCGACGGCGGTTCACGCGGTAGGCGATGAAGGCGAGCGCCGCGAGGATCGCGAGCACGAAGACGGCGACCGTCGGCCACGGGCCGGTCGAGTCGGTGCCGGGGTCGACGCCCGGCGCATCGGTCGACTCGGGCTCGTCGGGGCCGGTCGCCGTGGTCTGCGGTGCGGCGACCTCGCCGCTCGAGGACGGGGTCTCGGCGGGTGCCGAGGTCGCCGGCTCGGCGGTCGCGGGGGTCGTGCCGGAGGGCGTCTCGACGGGGGCGGCCGCGGTGTCGCACACCGGCGCGGCGGCCGCGCCGTCAGGGCCGCCGACGGCGTCGACGGGCTCGAACGCGAAGGCGATCTCGCCGGAGACCGCGTGGCCGTCGGCCGACACCACCTGGTAGGCGAGCGTGTAGTCGCCCGCGGCGCCGAGCTCGGCGTCGAGCGAGATGGTGTCGCCGTCGACGGTCGTGCAGCCGTCGCCGTAGTAGAGGCCTGCGGCATCCGTGATCTCGAGGGCGTTGCCGCCCTCGGCCCCCGGGACGTCGATGATCGCCTCGTTGAGCACGACGCTGACCGAGCCGGGCTGCTCGGTGATCGTGCCCCCGTCCTCGGGCGTCGAGCCGATGACGGATGCGTGGGCGGGCAGGAGCAGGGCGACGGCGACGGCGGTGATGGCGGCGATCATGCGCTCAGCGTACGCGCCGCGGATCTGCGCCGCCTCGGCGTGGGCGTCACCCGTGTCACCGGGGTGTCCTAGGCTCGTAGCACGGGCGCGGCCTGCGCCTACGACGATGTGGAGAAGCGACATGGCGCGACTCGGAGAGAGCGGCGACCTGCTCAAGTGCTCGTTCTGCGGCAAGAGCCAGAAGCAGGTGCAGCAGCTGATCGCGGGGCCCGCGGTGTACATCTGCGACGAGTGCGTCGAGCTGTGCAACGAGATCATCGAAGAGCGGATGGCTGAGGCCGGCGAGACGACGGCGCAGGAGGGCTTCACGCTCCCGAAGCCGCGGGAGATCTTCGCGTTCCTCGAGGAGTACGTCGTCGGGCAGCGCAGCGCGAAGCAGTCGCTCGCGGTCGCCGTCTACAACCACTACAAGCGCATCGCCGCGATGCAGCAGCTCGAGTCGGCCGACAAGGCCGGCGACGGCGTCGAGATCCAGAAGTCGAACATCCTCATGGTGGGCCCGACCGGCTGCGGCAAGTCGTACCTCGCCGCCACGCTCGCGCGCCAGCTCAACGTGCCCTTCGCGGTCGCCGACGCCACCGCCCTCACCGAGGCCGGCTACGTGGGCGAGGACGTCGAGAACATCCTGCTGAAGCTCATCCAGGCCGCCGACTACGACGTGAAGCGCGCCGAGACCGGCATCGTCTTCATCGACGAGATCGACAAGGTCGCGCGGAAGGCCGAGAACCCCTCGATCACGCGCGACGTCTCCGGCGAGGGCGTGCAGCAGGCGCTGCTGAAGATCATCGAGGGCACGGTCGCGTCGGTGCCCCCGCAGGGCGGCCGCAAGCACCCGAACTCCGAGTTCATCCAGATCGACACCTCCAACGTGCTGTTCATCGTCGCCGGCGCGTTCGCGGGCCTCGAGGACATCATCGCGAACCGCTCCGGCAAGCGCGGCATCGGCTTCGGCGCCCCGGTGGCGTCGCTCAAGCCCAACCTCGACGTCTTCCAGGACGTGCTGCCCGAGGACCTGCACAAGTACGGCCTCATCCCCGAGTTCATCGGGCGCCTGCCGGTGATCGCGACCGTCTCGCCGCTCGACCAGTCGGCGCTCGTCGAGATCCTCACCGGGCCGCGCAACGCGCTCGTCAAGCAGTACCAGAAGATGTTCGAGATCGACGGCGTGAAGCTCGACTTCGAGGCCGAGGCGCTCGAGGCGATCGCCGACCTCGCGGTCGAGCGGAAGACCGGCGCCCGCGGCCTGCGATCCATCCTCGAGACCGTGCTCGCGCCGGTGATGTTCGAGGTGCCGTCGCGGGACTCCGTCGAGCGCGTCATCGTCACGAAGGAGTCGGTCGCCGGCACCGAGTCGCCGGTGATCCTCACGGCCGACGACATCGAGGAGCTCTCCGCCTGAGCGGATCCGGGCCGCCTCGCCGCCCGGATTGCTCCCAGCGCTGAGGTAAGGCTATCCTTACCTCGTGACCTCCACGGGACCCGGCGCATTGCGCGCCACCGACGTCAGCCTCGCCTACGGCCGCGAGCGCATCGTCCACGACGCATCCATCGCGCTCGAGCCCGGCTCGGTCACGGCGCTGGTCGGCCCGAACGGCAGCGGCAAGTCGACGCTGCTCCGGGGCCTCACCGCGCTGCACCGCCCCACCCACGGCAGCGTCGTCTTCGCCGACGGCGCCAGCGCCTCGGGGCTGGGGGAGCGCGAACTCGCCCGCCGGATCGCGCTGCTCGCCCAGTCGCACCCCGACCCCTCCGGCGTGAGCGTGCGCGAGGTCGTCGCCTACGGCCGCTTCGCGCACCGCGGCCGCTTCCGTGCGGGCGACCCCCAGGGCGCCGACGTCATCGACCGGGCCATGGCCGCGACCGGCATCGCCGAGCTCTCCGACCACCCCGTCTCGCAGCTCTCGGGCGGGCAGCGCCAGCGCGTCTGGCTCGCCACATGCCTCGCGCAGCAGACCGGGATCGTGCTGCTCGACGAGCCCACGACCTACCTCGACATGCGGTACCAGCGCGAGATCCTCGAGATCGTGCGCGACCTCGCCGACGACGGCGTGGCCGTCGGCATCGTGCTCCACGACCTCGAGCAGGCGGCCGAGGTCGCCGACGAGGTCGTGCTGCTCGTGCACGGCCGCATCATCGCCACCGGCACCCCGACGGAGGTGCTGACGGCCGAGCGCCTCAGCGCCGCGTACGAGGTGCCCATCGACGTCGAGCCCCTCGCAGAGGGCTTGCGCATCCGGCCGCAGCGGCTCCGCCGCCGGCTCACCGTGTCCCGCGCCGCGTGACTCGCTCCACATCAGGCCCGAAGGCTCCGCCTCGGGCCGAGGAAGGCTGACCATGTCCCAGCGAATCCTGCCCGCCAGGCCCGTCCTGGCTGGCGTCGCGGTGCTCACCGCGCTCGCCCTCGCCGCGTGCGGCACCACCGAGGCGCCCGCCGAGAGCGCCGCGCCCGGCGCCTCGAGCGAGGCCGTCACGCTGACGGACGCGCGCGGCGTCGAGGTCGAGATCCCCGCCGAGGTCGAGGACGTGGTGGCGCTCGAGTGGGCCGCCGTCGAGCACCTGCAGGTCGCCGGCCTGCCGCCGGTCGGCGTCGCCGACGTCGCGGGCTACACCGACTGGTCGGGCACCGGCGCGCCCCTCGAGGGCGAGCCGACCGACGTCGGCACGCGCATCGAGCCCTCGATCGACGCGATCGCCGGCCTCGCGCCCGACCTCATCGTCACGGTGCTCGGCGCCGACGACGCGGCCTACGCCGACCTCGAGGCGATCGCGCCCGTGCTCGTGCTGCAGGGTGCCGACGCCGCCGACCCGATCGGCACGATGTACGCCGACCTCCGTCTCGTCGGCGAGGCCGTGGGCGGCCAGGACGCCGTCGAGACGGCGATCACCGAGTACGAGGCGCACGTCGAGGAGCTCTCGGCGACCGTCGAGGAGGCGGGCCTCACCGGCACGCCGCTCGCGCACATGGACGGCTACGAGAACGGCGGCCAGGTCGAGATCCGGCCCTACGCCGACGGCGCGCTGCTGCCCGCCGCCTTCGAGTCGATCGGCTTCGTCAACGGCTGGCCGGGCGAGGGCGACGCGCAGTACGGGCTCGGCGTCACCGACGTCGAGGGCCTGACGGCGCTCGAGGAGGGCACGCACATCGTCTACATGACGGTGGGCGAGCGCGACGTCTTCACCCAGCAGCTCGCGTCGAACGCGATCTACACCGACCTGCCGACCGTGCAGGCCGGGAACGTGCACCGGCTGCCCGACGGCATCTGGCTCTTCGGCGGCGTCCAGTCGATGACCGCCTACCTCGACGCGCTCGTCGCGGCGCTCTCGCCCGCCCCGTGACACGCATCCGACCGGGAGGGCTCGCGCTCGGCGCGGCCCTCCTCGTCGGCCTCGTCGCCCTCTCGGGGTGGCACGCCACGCAGGGCACGACGGACCTCGGGCTGCAGGAGCTGCTGGGCTGGCTCGGCGGCGACGCGAGCCACGCGTCCGTGATCGTCGAGAGCCGGCTGCCGCGCATCGCCGCGGCGATCGTCGTCGGGCTCGCGCTCGGCGCGGCCGGCTACGCGATGCAGACCCTCACCGGCAACCCGCTCGCCTCGCCCGACACGCTCGCCGTCAACGGCGGCGCGAGCGCGGCGATCGCGATCGCGGCCGTCGCGGGCATCAGCCTGCCGGGCATCGGCGGCGCCGGCATCGCCTTCGTCGGCGGCCTCATCGCCGCCCTCGCCGTCGTGGCCATCGGCCGCGGGCGCGGGTCGACGACCCAGATGGTGCTCGTCGGCACCGCGCTCGCGCTCGCGCTGCAGTCGGTGACGACCGTCACGATCATCCTCAACGAGCAGGAGACGGCGGGCCTCTACGCGTGGGGCGTCGGACGGCTGTCGCAGAACGGCATCGAGACCGTCGCGCAGCTGCTGCCGATCGTGCTCGTCGGCATCGCGGTGCTGCTCGTGCTCGCCCGCCGGCTCGACGTGCTCGCGCTCGGCGAGGAGGCCGCGACCACGATCGGCGTCGGCGTCGGGCGCCTGCGGCTCGGCACGCTCATCGCCTCGGTCGCGCTCGCCGCGGCCGCGGTGGCGATCGCCGGCCCGATCGGCTTCGTCGGCCTCGCCGCGCCCATCGTGATCCGCATGGTCGCGCGCCGCATCCCGGGCGCCGCCCGCCACGTCGTCGCGATCCCGCTCGCGGCGCTCGCCGGCGCCGTGCTCGTCGTCGGCGCGGATGTGCTGCTGCGCGCAGTGCTGCCCGGCACGGCCTCGCTCGACGTGCCGACCGGCGTCGTGACGAGCCTCGTCGGCGCGGTCTGCATCATCGTGCTCGCCCGCACGATGGCCGGTGCCGCCGAGACCGAGTCGATGTCGGTGCTCGGCGCCCGCACGATCGCGAAGCACGCGTGGGTGCCGATCGTGATCGCGGCGGTCGTGCTCACGGCGATGACCGTCGCGGCCGTGCTGCTGGGCGACCGGCTGCTGCTGCTCGGCGACGTCGTCAACTGGCTCGCCGGTCGCGCCGGCGATGCTGTGCGCGTGACGCTCGACACCCGCACCCCGCGGGTCGCGGCCGCGGTGCTCGCGGGTGTGGCGCTCGCGCTCTCCGGCGCGCTCGTGCAGGCGGTCGCGCGCAACGCGCTCGCGGAGCCCTACCTGCTCGGCGTCGCCGGCGGTGCGGGGCTCGGTGCGGTGAGCATCATCACCCTCGTGCCGGTCGCGACCGGCTGGCTCGTGGCGGGCAGCGCGCTCGCCGGCGGCGCCATCGCCGGTGTGCTCGTGCTCGTGCTGGTCGGCTGGCGCAGGCTCGGCAGCCTCCGGCTCGTGCTCACGGGGCTCGCGCTCTCGGCCGCGACCGCGGCGCTCACGAGCATGCTCATCGTCATCACCGACCCGTGGAACCGCGGCAAGGCGATCGTCTGGCTCTCGGGCTCGACCTACGGCCGCGGCTTCGAGGACGTGATCCCGGTCGCGATCGCCGTGGTGCTGTCGCTGCTCGCGCTCACCTGGATGCACCGCGACCTCGACCTCGCGCAGCTCGACGAGGCCACGCCGAGGCTCCTCGGCGTGCGGCTCACGGCCGTGCAGATCATCGCGCTCGCCATCGCGGTCGTGCTGGCCTCGACGGCGGTCGCCGCGATCGGCGTCGTCGCGTTCGTCGGGCTCGTCGCGCCGCATGCCGCGCGGGCGATCGTCGGCGCGAGGCACCGGGTGCTGCTGCCGCTCGCTGCGCTGCTGGGTGGATCGCTGACGCTGCTCGCCGACACGCTCGGCCGCACGCTCATCGCGCCGGCCCAGCTGCCGGCCGGCATCATGACCGCCCTCGTCGGCATCCCGTACTTCATCTGGCTCGTGCTGCAGGCTGGCCGCTCCCGCTGACGCGGCCGCTGACACGCCCTGCGAGTCAGCGGCCGCGCCGGTCGGAAGCGCCGGTCAGGCCGCTGCGTCGAGCCCGCGGCGCTTCAGCAGGTGCGCGAGGTCGGCGTCCTGGCCGCGGAAGTCGCGGAACGCCTCGAGCGGGTCCTTCGAGCCGCCGACGCCGAGCAGCCGCTCGCGGAAGCGCTGCCCGGCCTCCCGGATCGACGGCTGCGCCTTGAACCATTCGACCGTGTCGGCGTCCATGACCTCCGACCAGATGTACGAGTAGTAGCCGGCGGAGTAGCCGCCCGAGAAGACGTGCTGGAAGTAGCCGGTCGAGTAGCGCGTCGGCACGGTGTCGCTCAGCAGGCCCACCCGCTCGAGGGCGTCGCGCTCGAACGCCGCGACATCCGTCACCTCGTCGCCCGCCGTGCGCGCGTGCCAGGCCTGGTCGAGCAGCGAGGCTGCGAGGTACTCGCTCGTGTCGTGCCCCTGGTTGAACGACTCGGAGGCCTGCAGGCGCTCGATGACGTCGGCGGGGAGCGGCTCGCCCGTCTCGATGTGCTTCGCGTAGTGCTCGACGATGCCGGGCCACAGCATCCACATCTCGTTCACCTGGCTCGGGAACTCGACGAAGTCGCGGAACGTGTTCGTGCCGCCGAACGACGGGTACGTCACCTGGGCGAAGAGCCCGTGGAGCGCGTGCCCGAACTCGTGGAAGAGCGTCGTGGTCTCGTCGAAGGTGAGCAGCGTCGGCGTGCCGGCCGGGGGCTTCGGCACGTTGAGGTTGTTCATCACGACGGTCGGGTGGCCGAGCAGCGCGTTCTGCTGCACGAGCGAGTTCATCCAGGCGCCGCCGCGCTTCGAGTCGCGCGTGTAGAGGTCGAGCAGGTAGAGGCCGACCTCGCTGCCGTCCTCGTTCCGCACCTCGAACACGCGTACCTCGGGGTGGTAGCCGACCAGGTCGGCGCGCTCCTCGAACGTGATGCCGTACACCTGGTTCGCGGCATGGAAGACGCCGTCCCACAGCACGCGCTCGGCCTCGAAGTAGGGGCGGAGGGCCGCGGTGTCGACGTCGAAGCGCGCGGTGCGCTCCTTCTCGGTCCAGTAGTCCCAGTCCCAGGCGGCGAGCTCGTAGGACTCGCCGGATGCGTCGATCTGCGCCTGCAGCGCGGCAGCCTCGGTGGCGGCGTTCGCCGCGGCGGGCGTCGCGAGCCGGGTGAGCATCGACAGCACGCGCTCGGGGTCGCGCGCCGTCTCATCCGCCATGATCGCGTGCGCGTGCGTGGCGAAGCCGAGCAGCGCGGCGCGCTCGGCGCGGAGCGCGGTGAGCTCGAGCACGGTCGCGCGGTTGTCGTGCTCGTTGCCGCGCGTGCCGCGGGCGAGCGACGCCTCCATGATGCGCTGGCGCACGCCCCGGTTCGTGAGCGACGCGAGCCACGGGTGGCCCGAGAAGAGCGGGAGCGTGACGAGGTGCTTGCCCTCGAGGCCGCGGTCGGCGGCGGCCTGCGCGGCCGCCTCGATCTCGCCGGCGGAGAGCCCGTCGAGCTCGGCGGCGTCGTCGATGACCACGGCGAGGTCGTTGGTGTCGGCCTGCAGGTGCTTGTCGAAGCGCGCCGAGAGGGTCGCGAGCTGCTGGTTGAGCTCCTTGAGCCGCTCGCGCGCCTCGGGCTCGAGCCCGGCGCCGGCGACCGTCATCTCGGTGTGCTTGCGCTCGACGAGGTAGCGCTGCTCCTCGGTCCAGGAGGGGTCGGGCGACTCGTGCAGCGCGGCCACGCGGGCGTAGAGGCGCGGGTCGAGCGTGATCGAGTCGGCGTGCGCGGCGAAGCGGGGCGCGTAGCGCTCCTCGAGCTCCTGCAGGAAGGGCGACGAGTCGGTCGAGGTCATGCTGAAGAAGACGTGGGCGACGCGCGAGAGCACCTGGCCGCTGCGCTCGAGCGCCTCGATCGTGTTCGCGAAGGTGGGCTCGTCGTCAGCCTCGACGATCGCGCGCACCTCCTCGGACTGCTCGGCGAACCCGGCCTCGAGCGCCTCCTCGTAGTGCTCGTCGCGGATGTCGGCGAACGGCGGCAGCTGGTAGGGGAGCGTGCTGGGCGAGAGGAAGGGATTGGTCATCCCACCACCCTAGGACGCCCGCCCTTCTCAACGTCGCCAGTGGTCGCTCGGGCCGATATGCCCGGCGAACGACCACTGGCGACGTTGAGAATCAGCGGTCGTAGACTCCGGGCATGGGGCACGCCACCTACTCCCACGGCCACCACGCGAGCGTCGTCGCCGCGCATGCCGCACGCACCGTCGCGAACTCCGCCGCCTACCTCTCGCCGCTGCTCGCGCCGGGGATGCGCGTGCTCGACGTCGGCTGCGGCCCGGGCTCGATCACGATCGACCTCGCCCGGCGGGTGGGGAGCACCGGCCGCGTCGTCGGCATCGACATGAGCGCGGAGGTCGTCGAGACGGCGCGCGCGGCGGCCCAGCAGGCGGGCGTGCCCAACGTGGAGTTCCGCGTCGGCGACGCCTACGACCCCGCGCCGGGCGAGCGCTTCGACGTCGTCCACGCGCACCAGGTGCTGCAGCACCTCGGCGACCCCGTCGCGGCGCTGAGCGCCTGGCGGGCCGTCGGCGACCTCGTCGCGGCCCGCGACGTCATCTACTCCGCGACGACGATCCATCCGCTCTCGCCCGAGCTCGCCCGCTGGCGCGAGCTCATGGTGGCGCTGCAGGGCGCGAACGGCGGCGATGGCGACGCCGGCGCGCGGCTCAAGGCCTGGGCGCGCGCCGCGGGGTTCGGCCGCATCGAGACCGACGTCGAGACGTGGTGCTTCGAGTCGGAGCGCGGACGGGCGTTCTGGGGCGGGCAGTGGCAGGAGCGCGCGCTGCACTCGGCGTTCGCCGACGGCACGGAGCGCCACGGCCTCGCCGACGCGCCGGAGCGCCAGGCGATCGCGGCCGCCTGGGCAGACTGGACGGCGGACGACGACGGCTGGATGGCCATGGTCCACGGCTGGATCCTCGCGAGCGACGGAACCGCCGGGTAGCGTGCAGCCCATGGTCGCGGTCTGGCGTGGAGCTGCGGTCCCGATCCTGCCGGTCGACGACCTCGACCGCTCGGTCGCGTTCTACCGCGGCATCGGCTTCGACGTGGAGATCTCCGCCGAGGGGCGCTACGCGTTCGTGCGGTCGGAGGGGGTGCAGCTGCACGTCTCCGAGACCGGCGGCTTCGACCCCTTCTCGCAGGCCGGCATGGCGTATGTCTTCGTCGACGACGTGGAGGCGGTCCGCGCCGCGCTCGACCTCGACGATGCACTCGCGCTCAGCCACGCCGAGCTGCGGGCGCGGTGGGCGCGGGGCGAGTCGCTCGCTCGAGCGACGCCGATGCAGGACGAGCCGTGGGGGCTGCGGGAGTTCTCGTTCATGGACCCCGACAACAACCTGATCCGCGTCGGCGGTCCGCCGCCCCGCAACTGATCTCTCAACGTCGCCAGTGGTCGCTCGAGGCGCAGAGCGCGACGCGCGACCACCCGCGACGTTGAGAATCGGGTCAGTCGGCGCGGGTGACGAGGACGTCGTCGCCGTCGAGGCGGATGGTGGTGCCGTCGTCGAGCTCGACGACCGGCAGCCCCTCGAGCCACGTGAGCGTCCAGCGCCACGACGAGGTGTCGGCACCCAGCTCGACGAGGGTGCGCTCCTCGTCGTCGATGGCCGCGCGCATCGCGACCGGCACGGTCTGCGGCGCCTCGCCGCCGACCGCCCACCGGGTGCCGATCTGCATCAGGACTCCTCGAGCACGATCTCGCCGACGGCGAGCTGGTCGCCCTCGACGATCGACAGGTCGCGGATGCGTCCCACGGCCTTGAGGTCGACGGCGGCGGCCTCGAGGTGCTCGCGGAGCGCCTCGGGCACGGCGATCACGGCGGAGGCGACGGGCGTCTTCTGGCTCGCCTTCGCATCCGTCTTGGCGCGACGGATGCCGATGAGCGCCTGGCCGACGGCCGAGAGCATGCCGGTCGGGCTGGCATCCGTCATGCCGGGCAGGGCGGCGAGCTCGTCGGCGTCGGGCCATGCGGCGAGGTGGATCGAGCCGTCGTGCGACCACGACCAGACCTCCTCGGTCGCGAACGGCAGGAACGGCGCGAGCAGCCGCAGCTGCACGTCGATCGCCGTGCGGAGCGCCGCGATCGCCGAGGCACGGCCGGCCGCGTCGCCCGAGTAGGCACGCTCCTTGACGAGCTCGAGGTAGTCGTCGCAGAAGGTCCAGAAGAAGGCCTCGGTCGTCTCGAGCGCCTTCGCGTGGTCGTAGCCCTCGAACGCGCGCGTCGAGGCGCGCACGACGGCGGCGAGCTCGGCGAGCATCTCGCGGTCGAGCCGCTCGGTGACCTCGCCCGGCGCGCCCTCCATCGACAGCACGAAGCGCGCCGCGTTGAGCACCTTCATCGCCAGGCGGCGCCCGATCTTGATCATCTTCGGGTTCTGCGGGTCGAGCGTCGCGTCGACGCCGAGGCGCGACGACGCCGCCCAGTAGCGCACGCCGTCGGAGCCGTGGTCCTCGAGCATGCCGAGCGGCGTGACGACGTTGCCCTTCGACTTCGACATCTTCTTGCGGTCGGGGTCGAGGATCCAGCCGGAGAGCGCGGCGTGCTGCCACGGCGCACGCCCGTCCTCGAACATCGAGCGCAGCAGCGTCGAGAAGAGCCAGGTGCGGATGATGTCCTGGCCCTGCGGGCGCAGGTCGAAGGGCGTCAGCTTGTCCCACAGCTCGGAGCCGCGCGCCCAGCCGCCGGCGAGCTGCGGCGTGAGCGACGAGGTCGCCCAGGTGTCCATGATGTCGATCTCGCCGGCGAAGCCGCCGGGCACGCCGCGCTGCGACTCGTCGTAGCCCTCGGGCACGTCGCTCGTCGGGTCGAGCGGCAGCTGGTCGGGCGTCGGCAGCAGCACGCGGTCGAAGTCGCGCTCGCCCTCGTCGTCGAGCGCGTACCAGACGGGGATCGGCACGCCGAAGAATCGCTGGCGCGAGATGAGCCAGTCGCCGTTGAGGCCGTGCACCCAGTTCTCGTAGCGGGTGCGCATGTGCTCGGGGTGCCAGGCGATCTCGCGGCCGAGCTCGACGAGCCGCTCGCGGAGCGCCTCGTCGCGGCCGCCGTTCTTGATGTACCACTGGCGGGTGGAGACGATCTCGAGCGGCTTGTCGCCCTTCTCGTAGAACTTCACCGGGTGCTGGATGGGCTTCGGCTCGCCGATCATGCGGCCGGCGGCCTGCAGCAGCTCGACCATCGCCTTCTTGGCGCTGAACACCGTCTTGCCGGCGAGCTCCGCGTAGGCGGCCTGCGCGGCGTCGCTCGAGAGCGCCTCGGGCGCCTCAGCGGCGAAGCGGCCGTCGAAGCCGATCACCGAGCGGTTCGGCAGCTGCAGCTCGCGCCACCACGTGACATCCGTCACATCACCGAACGTGCAGATCATCGCCACGCCCGTGCCCTTGTCGATCTGCGCGAGCTCGTGCGCCACGAACGGCACCTCGACGCCGAAGACCGGCGTCGTCACCGTCGTGCCGAAGAGGTGCTGGTAGCGGGTGTCGTCCGGATGCGCGACCACGGCGACGCACGACGGCAGCAGCTCGGGGCGCGTCGTGTCGATGCGCAGGTCGCCGTCCTGACTGGTGAAGACGATGGTGTGGTACGCGCCGGGCTGCTCGCGGTCCTCGAGCTCGGCCTGGGCCACGGCGGTGCGGAACGTCACGTCCCAGAGCGTGGGCGCATCCGCCTGGTACGCCTCGCCGCGCTCGAAGTTGCGCAGGAACGCGAGCTGCGAGGTGCGGCGGGCGTCGTCCGAGATGGTGCGGTAGGTCTGCGACCAGTCGATCGAGAGGCCGAGCGTGCGCCACAGGTGCTCGAAGCGCTCCTCGTCCTCCTCGGTGAGGCGCTCGCACAGCTCGATGAAGTTCTTGCGCGAGACGGGCAGCTGGTCGGCGGCCTTCGAGCTCTTGCCCTCGCCGCCCTGCTGCGGGGGCGTGAAGTCGGGGTCGTACGCGAGGGTCGGGTCGACGCGCACGCCGTAGTAGTTCTGCACGCGGCGCTCGGTGGGCAGGCCGTTGTCGTCCCAGCCCATCGGGTAGAAGACGTGCTTGCCGCGCATGCGCTGGAACCGCGCGATGAGGTCGGTGTGCGTGTAGGAGAACACGTGGCCGACGTGGAGCGAGCCGGATGCGGTGGGCGGCGGCGTGTCGATCGAGTAGATCGCGTCGCGGTCGAGCTCGGCGGCATCGAAGCGGTAGGTGCCCGCTGCCTCCCAGTGCTCGCCCCACTTGGCCTCGAGTCCTTCGAGGGCGGGCTTCTCGGGCATCCCCGGCGTGGCGGGCGTCCCGGACGTGGGCATGGCGCTCATGGCGTCTCGCTTTCGATGTGCGCGGCATCGCGTCTGTGCTGCCACCTCGGGACGAGGCCGCGGCTTGATGCCTGGTTGTGCTGGGGAGAGTCTACGGCGGTCAGCGCGCGCTGGACCTGCGCCACTGCAGGAGGGCGGTGACCGCGAGGGCGGCGGCGGCGACGCCGAAGAGCACCTGGCTGAGGATGTCGCGCTGCAGCAGCGCGGCGATCGCGAAGCATGCCGCCGCGACGATCCAGATCCACAGCGGCGCGGGCTTGGGGGAGCGTGCCATGCCGACCACGCTATCGGCCGCGCCGTGCCAGGGTTGCGCCATGGACGTGGTGAAGCGGGCGCGCGCGGGCGCGCCGCACGCGCTCGCGATGGAGGCCGCCGGGCTCGCGTGGCTCGCGGAGGCCGAGGACGTCGGGGGCACGCGGATCGCGCGCGCCCGGTTCGACGGCTCGGCGCTGCACGTCGCCCGGGTGGCGGAGGCTGCGGCGACGCCCGCTCGCGCCGAGGCGCTCGGGCGCAGCCTCGCCGCGCTGCACGGGAGCGGCGCCGGCTGGCACTGCTGCCCGCCGCCCGGAGCGACGGCGCCGTTCGAGGTGGGCTCGTCGCGCACGCTGTTCGCCGCCGAGCCGACGGGCGAGGGCTGGGGCGAGGCGTGGGCGGCCACCTCGGTGCGGCCGATCCTGGAGCGCTGCGTCGCGCTCGGCAGGCTCGACGCCGATGGGGCGCGCGTCGTCGGGCGTGCCGTCGATCGGATGGCCGAGGGCGCGTTCGACGCGCCGCAGCCGGCGGGCGTGCCGCCGGTCGCGCGCATCCACGGCGACCTCTGGAGCGGCAACGTGCTGTGGAGCGACGTCGACACCGGCGCGGTGCTCATCGACCCGCACGCGCAGGGCGGGCACGCCGAGACGGATCTCGCGATGCTCGCGCTCTTCGGGCTCCCGCGCCTCGAGGCGGTGCTCGACGCCTACGACGAGGCGGCCCCGCTCGCCGACGGCTGGCAGGGCCGCATCCCGATGCAGCAGCTGCAGCCGCTGCTCGTGCACACGCTGCTGTTCGGCGGCGGCTACGCGGGGCGGGCGATCGAGGTCGCCCGGACGCTCGGCTGAGCGGGACGCGGATGGGGCTCGCCGTCGCGCGCCAGCGGTGCCAGGCTGGCCGCATGGAGACCTCCGTCAGCAGGCAGAGCGGCCCGGACCGGTTCGTCGTCGAGGCCGACGGCACCGCCGCGGGCTTCGCGCAGTTCCACGACCACGACGGGCATCGCATCTTCTTCCACACGGTCGTGAGCGCCGAGTTCTCGGGTCACGGCCTCGCGAACCTCGTCATCGAGCACGCGCTCACGGCGACGCGCGACGAGGGCCTCCGCATCGTCGCGGTCTGCCCGCTCGTCAAGCAGTACGTCGAGCGGCACGCCGACGAGTGGGGAGCGAGCGTCGACCGCGCGACGCCCGCGATGCTGCAGGCGCTGCCGCCGAAGCTCTGACGCCGGGACCGCGCAGGCGCAGGCTCGAACTCAGGCCGGGACGGGCTGCTCCTCCGCGACGATCGCCTGCGCGGCGTCGGCGTCCTCGTCGCCGAGGCGACGCATCCGGCCGGCCGCGATCGCGCCGACGAGCGTGAGCGCCGAGAGCGCCGCGAGCACGAGCCCCGGGTGCCACCATGCACCGCCGGTCAGGGTGCCGAGCTCGGCCGTGAGGTAGGGGATGAAGCCCGAGAGCACCGCGGCGATCGCGTACGCGAGCGACAGCGCGGAGTAGGCGTGGCGGCCGTGGAAGAGCTCCTGCATCGTGCCGCCGAGCGCGGCCCACGACGCGGTCGGCAGGATGCCGCCGACCACCATGAGCGCGACGAGCACCGCGAAGGTCGCGGAGCCGAGCAGCCAGTAGATCGGGAAGGCGATGAGCAGCGTGCCGACCGCGCCGAGCGCGACGACACGAGCAGAGCCGATGCGCGTCGCGAGCCAGCCGAAGAACGGCACGGTCACGAACTGCAGCAGGCCGCCGATCGTCGCCGCGGCGAGCAGCTGCATCTCGTCGTAGCCGAGCTCCGCGACGCCGTAGCCCATCGTGTAGGTGTTCATGAGCGAGTAGGAGCCGATGCCGAGCAGCGCGACGAGGATCGCGACGCCGAAGGCGGCCGGCTGCGTGCGGACCGCGGCCCACACGGGGTTGCGCTCGCGCGTGCCCTGCGCGGCGATGGCCTTGAAGACGGGCGTCTCGTCGACCGACCAGCGCAGGTAGAGCGAGACGGCGATGAGCGGGATCGCGAGCAGGAACGGGATGCGCCAGCCCCACGCGGCCATCGCCTCGCCGCCGAGGGCGGAGAACATCACGAGCATCAGGCCGCCCGCAGCGACCGAGCCGATGGGGGAGCCGAGCTGCGGGAGCGACGCGAAGAACGGGCGCCGACGGGCATCGGCGTGCTCGGTCGCGAGCAGCACGGCGCCGCCCCACTCGCCGCCGAGCGAGAGCCCCTGCACGACGCGCAGCAGCACGAGCGCGACCCCGCCGAACATCGCCCAGCCCTCGCCCGTCGGCAGCAGGCCCACGAGCCCCGTCGCGACGCCCATGAGGGTGATCGTGATGATGAGCGTGGCGCGGCGGCCGATTCGGTCGCCGAGGTGGCCGAAGAGCACCGCGCCGATCGGCCGGACGACGAAGGCGATGCCGATCGTCGCGAAGGAGGCGAGCAGCGCGCCGGTGGCGCCGAGCGCCGAGAAGAAGAACGGCCCGGCGAAGAACGCCGCGAAGTAGGAGTAGGTGTAGAAGTCGTAGGACTCGAGCGCGGTGCCGACGGTGGCGGCGGCCGCGACCCGGGACGTGGCTGTGCGCGCGGGCGCGGTGGTGGTGCTCACGGTTGCTCCTCAGGCGCGCCGTCCGCGGCGCGGGGTTGTCGTACCGAGTGCAACAATAGCGCCACGAGAGGATTCCCATGACCGCGAAGAAGGGCCCCGGTCGGCCGCGCGCGTCGAGCGCCGCGACGATCCACGAGGCAGCGCTCGAGCTGTTCCTCGAGCACGGCTACGACGCCGTGAGCGTCGACGACATCGCCCGTCGTGCGGGCGTCTCCCGCGGCACCGTCTTCACGTACTGCGACTCGAAGGCTGACGCGCTCTGGGTCGAGCTCGACGCCGCTATCGCGCGCGCCGGCGCGGCGCTCGACGCCGGTGGCTCGGATGCCGTCGGCCGGCTCGTCGCGGCGATCGCACGCGCGGTCGAGCCGTGGAACGCGACCCCGCCGACCGCGCTGCGGGATGCGCGCGCCATGCGCGCCGAGGAGGCGCTGCGCGACGGCGCCCCCGCGCGCCTGCAGCCGCTCGTCGAGCGCGCCGCGCTCGCGCTCGCGCTCGAGCGCGACGCGCTGCCGGAGTCGGTGGATGCCGCGGTCGCCCCGGTCGCGATCGTCGCCGCTGCGTGCGCGGCGCTCGTCGCCTGGGCCGGCACACCAGGCCGTCCTCGAGCGGCCGACGCGATGCGCGCCGCGCTCGAGCCGATCGCCGCGGCGTCACGGTTGGGCAACGATCCGCGCGGCTGATGGGGGACAGCGCCATCGAGGCGCATCATGGTGCTCGTGTGGCGCCCTCCTCGCTCGGTGATGGCCGCCGCCGCCATCGTGGCGGGCGCGGCGCTCGCGGGCTGCGCCCTGCCGGCTGAGCCGCCCCCGGTCGCCGTGGTGTCGCCGCCGCCGATCGTCACGCCGGCGCCCGTCGCGGTCGCGCAGCCTCCTTCGCTCTCCCCGCCGATCGGCGTGCCCGAGCCGCCGGCCCCGACGGTGCGCCACACGCCGCTCCGGCCGAGCGCGACGCCGCCCGAGTCGCGGGAGACGCCGCGGCCTGCGACCCCGACGCCGTCGCGACCGCCGTCGCCCTCACCGACCCCGTCGGCCTCGCCGACGCCCGAACCCACCTCGCTCGTCGCGCTGCTCCCGCGCGCCGCGGCGCTCGCGCCGCTCGAGTGGGCCGACGCGACCGGTTCGCACACGGCCCCCTGGGTCGAGGTGGCGCCGCCCGGCGCCGTCGCGCCCGACGTCGCGCTGCCGCACGTCGCGGCAGCCAGGTCGGCGACCGGCGGCTGCGCGAGCGCCGCCGACGCGGTCGACGGCGAGGCGCTCGAGGCGGCATCCACGACGCTGCACGCCGATCCCGCGCCCGGCGCTCCGATCGACCTCGTGATCGTGCGCTACCCGAGCGAGGCCGCCGCCCAAGCGGCCGTCGCCGCGATCCAGGCGCTCGGCGCGGCCTGCGAGGGGGTCGTGACCCCCGACGGCACGCTCGGCAGCGGTGTCCCGACGCTCGCGGCGGCCGCCGTCCTGTCGGGCGACGGCGCCGCGCTCGTGGTCGATGCTGCCGCGGACGGCGCCATCCTCATCGCGGTCGTCCACGAGGGCGCGCCGACCGAGGCCGTCACCGCGCTCGTGCGGGCGCAGGTCGCGGCCGTGCCCTGAGGCGGGCTCAGACGTCGAGGATGCGGCGCAGCTCCCCGTCGAGCGGCGAGCGCGGCAGCGGCTCCCCGTCGACGCTCGTGACGGCGGCGAGCAGCCGCCCGGACGAGAGCAGCCACGCGCCATCGGCGCCCAGCAGGTCGGCCGGCTCGAGCGCCGCGAACGCCACCTCGAGCCCGGCATCCGGTGCGTCGCGCATCAGGTGCTCGAGCGTGATCGAGGCGAGGATGCCGTCCTGCGACGGCGTCAGGAGCCTCCCGCCGCGGTCGATGACGAGCGTCGACGTCGGTCCCTCGAGCAGCCGGCCGGAGGGCGCGACGAAGACGACGTCGTCGAAGCCGTGCTGCACGGCATGCCGCTTCGCCGCCATGTTGATCGAGTACGACAGGCTCTTCGCGCCGGGCAGCAGCCATGGCATCGCCGCGACCTCGTCGCCGTCGTGGCCGCGCCCCAGCAGCGTGATCGCGATGCCGCGCTCGCGCTCCTCGACCGCTGAGCCCGCGAGCGGCGCCATGAGCGCGAACGCGGTCGGGTCGCCGCCCGACTCCGGACCGCGCGTCAGCACGAGCCGGATGAGCGCCTCCGGGCGGGTGTCGAAGTCCCACGCCGCGACGAGCGCGTCGATCGCCCGCTGGTAGCCCGCCCGGTCGGGCGCGGGCAGCTGCAGGATCTCGGCGGAGCGCTCGAGCCGGTCGAGGTGCGCCTCGCGGTCGCGCACGTGCGGCGCGCCGTCGGCGCCCCGTCGGACGAGGGTCGCGTCGAACACGCCGTCGCCGCGGACCACGCCGAGGTCGTCGGCCCGCACGAGCGGGGAGGTGACGTCGGCGATCGTGCCGTCGAGGAGTGCGAGCAGGGGAGCGGCCATGCGCTCAGCGTAGGGGCGCGATCAGAGGATGCCCGCGCACGGCAGCAGCGCGGCGGGGGCCGCGAACGCCACGGATGCCGACGAGAGCGTCACGACCAGGCTGTCGCGCGTTGCCACCGCCTCGGTCATGTCGACGATGGGCTGGTCGAGCTCGCGGAAGCTCTCGGCGAGCGCGACGCTCGTCGTCTGGGCGATGAACGCGTCGCGCATGACCGGCAGCTCGGCCACCACCGCGTCGGCGGCCGCCCAGTCGGGCTCGCCGTCGGCGGGCACCGCGTCGAGCACCTGCGAGGAGCGGGTGACGATCGCGGCGAGCGCCTGGTCGGCCGCGGCGCACTCCTCGGCCGTCGGCTCGGGCAGCTCGGGCGCCTGCTCGGTCTCAGCCGGCTCCGGGCTCGGCGCCGGCTCGCTCGGCTCGGGCTCGGCCGGCCCCGGCTCGCTCGCCGACGGGGACGGGACGGCGGGCTCGGCGACGGTCGGCACCGGGACCGGCGCGGCCGTCGGCAGCGGCGGCGGCAGGATCACGCAGCCGCTCATCGCCAGCGCGGCGAGCACGACGAGGCCCGCGCGGCGAGCGCGGGCGCCCGTGCCGTAGGCGTTTGTGCCGTTCACGATCACGGGGTGCCCGCGCACAGCTGCTGCAGGTCGGACACCTGCTGGCCGAGCTCGGAGAGCGATGCGCTGACGCGCTCGATCGCGGTCACGTCGCCGGAGCCGAGCGACTCCTGGGCGTCCTGCACGATCGCGTCCCAGCCGGCCTGGATCTGCTCGATGCGCTGCACGAGCTCCGGGTCGGTCACCCGCAGGTGCAGGTCGCCGACCCGGTTCGAGATGTCGCCGACGAGCGCGAGCGCTCCGAAGGGGTCGGTGCCGAGCAGCTCGCCGACGCGCGGCACGTCGGCGGCGATGCCCTGCACATCCGTCATGAGCCGCGCGCACTGCTGCGCCTGCGTCTGCGGCTCGGCGGTCGGCGTCGCCGCGTCTGCCGTCGCCGTGGGACTCGGCGTCGGCGCGCTCGCGCAGCCGCTCACGACGAGGCCGGCGGCGAGGACGAGCGCTGCGGCGGCGGTGCGGATGCGCGTGTCGATCATGGGGCGAGGGTACCGGTGAGGACCATGGGTGCGCCGACTTGCGGATGCTGGGGGATAGCCCCCGCAAGGCTTCTGGACAGCCGCCGTACCGGGCGCTCCCGCCAGTCCTAGCGTGGAGCCATGCAACGAACCGGCACCATCCTCGCGACCGTCGCGCACCTCGCGCTCCTCGGGTCGCTGGGGCTCCCCGTCCTCACCGCGATCGCCGTGCTGACGGCCACCGGCATCGCCACGCTCGTCGTGCTCGTCGGCTTCCTGCTGCTCGCGCTCGCGATGCTGGCGATGCTCGCCGTCGCGTGGTTCGAGCGGGAGCGCATCGCCGGCCTCTACGGCGCACCCGTGCCCGCTGCCGTCTGGCGCGGCTCGCCGCGCACCGACTGGCTGCGGGTGCCGCACCGCCTGCTGCGCATCGTCTCCGACGGCCAGCACTGGCGGGCGCTCCTCAGCTTCTTCCTCGCGAGCATCTTCGGCGCGATCACCCTGCCGCTGCTCGGCCTCGTCGGCATCGGCGTGCCGCTCGCCCTCGCGGGCCTCGGTGCCGCAGAGACGGTCACCGTGCCGCTCACGAGCTTCGCCGTCCCCGTCGAGTGGGCGCCGCTGCTGGGCATCCTCGCCCTCGCGGCCGGCATCGCCGGCACGATCGGCCTCGCCATCGCGCACCGCAACGTCACCCTCGGCCTGCTCGTGCCCGACGACCGCGAGCGGCTCGAGCAGGAGGCGCGCGAGGAGCGCGACCGCCGCCACGGCGCCGTGCGCGCCGCCGACCTCGACCGCACCCGCATCGAGCGTGACCTCCACGACGGCGTGCAGCCGCGGCTCGTCTCGATCGCGATGCAGCTCGGCATGGCCCGCGACCGCATCGAGGCAGACCCGGAGGGCGCGAAGGCCCTCATCGAGGAGGCGCACGCCTCGTCGAAGTCGGCGGTCACCGAGCTCCGGCAGCTCGCCCGCGGCATCCACGTGGCCGTGCTCGACGACCGCGGCCTCGACGCCGCCATCTCGGCGCTCGCCGCCCGCAGCCCCATCCCCGTCGAGGTCGACGCGCGGCTCGACCGCCGCTGCTCCCGCGACGCCGAGACCGCCGTCTACTTCGCGATCGCAGAGGCGATCACGAACGCGCAGAAGCACGCGAGGGCGAGCCGCATCCGGGTCGCCATCCGCACGCGCCAGACGCAGGACGGCGTCGCGACCCTCTGGGCGCGCATCGAGGACGACGGCATCGGCGGCGCCGAGCGCCAGATCGGCGGCGGCATCGACGGCCTCGCGCACCGCGTCGCGGGCGTCGGCGGCACCCTCACCCTCACGAGCCCCGCAGGCGGCCCGACCGCGATCGAGGTGACGGTCCCGTGCGCATCCTGATCTGCGAGGACAGCGTGCTCCTCCGCGAGGGCATCGCCAGGCTCCTCACCGACGCCGGCCACGACGTGGTCGCGCAGCTGCCCGACGCGAGCGCGCTCGAGGCCGCGATCGCGGCCACCGACCCCGACCTCGCCATCCTCGACGTGCGGATGCCGCCGACGCGGACGAACGAGGGCATCCTCGCCGCGATCGGGATCCGCTCGCGCGGCGACCGGCCGAGGGTGCTCGTGCTCTCGCAGTACGTCGAGGAGCGCTACGCCGCCGACCTCATCGCGAGCGGCCCGTCGGGCTTCGGCTACCTGCTGAAGGACCGCGTGGCCGACATCCGCGACTTCCTCAGCGCGGTCGAGCAGGTCGCCGCGGGCGGCACGGTGCTCGACCCGGAGGTGGTGAGCCAGCTGCTCGCCCGCCGCCGGCGCGACGCGCGGATGGAGCGGCTCACGCCGCGCGAGCGACAGGTGCTCGCCCTCATGGCGGAGGGGTCGTCGAACCAGGCGATCGCCGACCGCCTCTACGTCTCGGCCGGCAGCGTCGAGAAGCACATCTCGGCGGTGTTCCAGAAGCTCGAGCTCGAGCCCGAGGACGGCAACCGCCGCGTGCTCGCGGTGCTCGCGCACCTCGACGCGCCGACCGACCACGACTCGCACCGACCGAACGACCAGCCCGGAGGCATCCGATGACCATCCCCACCACCTCCACCCGGCCCGGCCGGTGGATCAGCATCATCCTGATCGTGCTCGGCTCGATCGGCCTCGTCTTCGCCGTCGGCGGCGGCGTCATCCGCGGGGTCGCCGCGCACAGCCCGACGAGCCAGTCGTGGACGGCGTCGGCCGACGGCGTGCAGGCGCTGCGCATCGACAGCGCGGCCGCTGGCTTCGAGGTGCGCTTCGACGACGTCGCCGAGGCCCGGCTCGACGCCTCGACCGACGGCGGCCCCGTGCAGCGGTGGCGCCTCGAGCGCGACGGCGCGACCCTGCGCGTCGACACCGACCGCCGCTGGGGCTGGTGGGGCTTCGGCGGCTGGTTCGGCGGCCGCGGCGGCGAGGAGCACGTCGTGCTGACCCTGCCCGCCGAGCTCGAGCGGGAGGGTCTCGACCTCGCGGCCGACGTCGCCGCCGGCAGCTTCGAGGCCGACGCGACCTGGGGCACGGCGGACGTGAGCCTGAGCGCCGGCAGCATCGACCTCGCCGGCGACGCCGAGTCGCTCGGCCTGCAGGTCTCCGCCGGCGAGGCCCGGCTCGATCTGGCGACCCCCGGCGCTGTCGTGCTCGACGTGAGCGCGGGCCGCATCATCGGCGCCCTCACCGGCGAGCAGCCGACGTCGATCGACGCCGAGGTGAGCGCGGGCAGCATCGAGCTCGGGATCCCCGCGGGCGACTACGCCGTGACGCAGGACGTCTCGGCGGGCGACGCGACGATCGACGTGGATGAGAACGCGGATGCGCGCGCCACGATCGACGTGCAGGTGAGCGCCGGCAGCGTCGCGCTGCGGGGCGAGAGCCGGTAGGATCGGGGCACACGCATCGATCCGGCCATCACCGGGGAGCGGTCGGGAGAACGGCGGCGACGCCCAGTAGATCCGAACGGGGCAGGCCCGTCACAGCCCGAGCACGAAGCGGCGGTCCGCGTGCGGGCCGCAAGCGGGGTGGTACCGCGCGAGAGCGTCCCCGCATCCGATAGTCCGAGGATGCAGGAGACCCAGCGTGACCGAGCAGAGCCGATACCCGCTCACCTCCGAGGCCGGCGCCCAGCGCAGCGTCGCCGCGAGCCCCGACCTGCCGGCGATCGAGCAGGGGATCCTCGCCTTCTGGAAGGGCGACAGCACCTTCAAGGCGTCGCTCGAGCAGCGCCAGGGCTGCGAGGAGTGGGTCTTCTACGACGGCCCGCCGTTCGCGAACGGGCTGCCGCACTACGGCCACCTGCTCACCGGCTACGCGAAGGACGTCTTCCCGCGCTTCCAGACGATGCGCGGCAAGCAGGTGCCGCGGGTGTTCGGCTGGGACACGCACGGCCTGCCGGCCGAGCTCGAGGCGATGAAGCAGCTCGGCATCACCGAGAAGGCCGAGATCGAGGCGATGGGCGTCGACGTCTTCAACGCGCGGGCGAAGGAGTCGGTGCTGCGCTACGTCGACGAGTGGGAGGACTACGTCACCCGCCAAGCGCGCTGGGTCGACTTCGAGGGCGGCTACAAGACCCTCGACATCACCTACATGGAGAGCGTCATCTGGGCGTTCAAGACGCTGCACGACAAGGGCCTCGCATACGAGGGCTACCGCGTGCTGCCGTACTGCTGGCGCGACGAGACGCCGCTGTCGAACCACGAGCTGCGGATGGACGACGACGTCTACCAGGACCGCCAGGACACCACGCTCACCGTGACCTTCCCGCTCGAGGGCGAGGCGGCGGACGCGCTCGGCCTCACCGGCGTCAAGGCGCTCGCCTGGACGACGACGCCGTGGACGCTGCCGACGAACCTCGCGCTCGCGGTCGGCCCCGCGGTCGAGTACTCGGTCGTGCCCGGGGGCCCGCAGGGCACCACCGCCGGAGACGGCGACTTCCTGCTCGCGACCGCGACGATCGCGGGCTACTTCAAGGACCTCGGCTACGACTCCGCGGAGGACGCGGTCGACGCCGCGACGCGCACGCTCGCCGGCGCCGAGCTCGCGGGCGTGCGCTACGCGCCCATCTTCGACTTCTACGCCGATGCCGACGCCTGGGGCACCGAGCACGCCTTCCAGATCCTCGTCGACGACTACGTCGCCACCGGCGAGGGCACCGGCATCGTGCACCAGGCGCCCGCCTACGGCGAGGACGACCAGCGGGTGTCGAACGCCGCGGGCATCCCGACGATCCTCTCGGTCGACGACGGGGGCCGCTTCCTCGACGCGGTCGCGCCGGTCGCCGGCATGCAGGTGTTCGAGGCCAACAAGCCGCTCTCGAAGCTGCTCAAGGACGCCGGCCGCGTGCTGCGCCAGGCCTCCTACGTGCACTCGTACCCGCACTGCTGGCGCTGCCGCAACCCGCTCATCTACAAGGCGGTCTCGAGCTGGTTCGTGCGCGTCACCGAGATCAAGGACGACCTGCTCGCCGCGAACGAGCAGATCAACTGGGTGCCCGAGAACGTCAAGCACGGCCAGTTCGGCAAGTGGCTCGAGGGCGCGCGCGACTGGTCGATCAGCCGCAACCGCTACTGGGGCAGCCCGATCCCGGTCTGGAAGAGCGACGACCCGAACCACCCGCGCGTCGACGTCTACGGCTCGCTCGACGAGCTCGAGCGCGACTTCGGCGTGCGCCCGACCGACCTGCACCGGCCGGCGATCGACGAGCTGACGCGCCCGAACCCCGACGACCCGACGGGCCGCTCGACGATGCGCCGCATCCCCGACGTGCTCGACGTCTGGTTCGACTCCGGCTCCATGCCGTTCGCGCAGTTCCACTACCCGTTCGAGAACGAGCAGTGGTTCGAGGAGCACAGCCCCGCCGACTACATCACCGAGTACATCGGCCAGACGCGCGGCTGGTTCTACGTCATGCACGTGCTCTCGGTCGCGCTCTTCGGCCGCCCGGCGTTCGAGAACGTCATCAGCCACGGCATCATCCTCGGCGACGACGGGTTCAAGGCGTCGAAGTCGCGCCGCAACTACCCGGACGTGAACGAGTCGTTCGACACCTACGGGTCGGATGCGGTGCGGTGGAACCTCATGCAGGGATCGATCCTGCGCGGCGGCAACTTCATCGTGTCGGAGGAGGGCATCCGCGAGGCGCTGCGGCAGTTCCACCTGCCGCTGTGGTCGACCTGGTACTTCTTCGCCACCTACGCCAACCGCGCGCGCGGCGGGCAGCCGTACCTCGCGCAGCGCTCGACGACGTCGACCGACGTGCTCGACCGCTACATCCTCGCGAAGCTGCGCGAGACCGTCGAGACGGCGACCGCCGCCTTCGAGCGCCTCGACGCGACCGGCGCGACGCTCGCGGTGCGCGAGTTCATCGACGTGCTGACCAACTGGTACGTGCGCCGCTCGCGCGACCGCTTCTGGCAGGGCGTGCAGGAGGACGGCTCGGGCTCCGAGGCGTTCGACACGCTCTTCACGGTGCTCGAGACGCTCGCGCGCGTCGCCGCCCCGCTCTCGCCGCTCGTCACCGAGGAGGTCTGGAAGGGCCTCACCGGCGGCCGCTCGGTGCACCTGACGGACTGGCCGGATGCTGCGGACCTCCCGGCGGACGCCGAGCTCGTCGCGCAGATGGACGCGGTGCGCCTGGTGGTCAATGCCGCGCATGCGCGGCGCAAGGAGCATCAGATTCGCGTTCGGCAGCCGCTTCCTCTGCTCGTCGCTTATACGCCGTACGACCTCCGAGGCTTCGAGGCGATTGTCGCCGACGAAGTCAATGTCAAGGAAGTGCAGCTGCTCCAGCACGAAGGGGACTTCACGAAAATCCCCGGGGTCAAGATCGAGCTCGTCGTCATTCCTAGAGAGGCGGCCCCGCGACTCGGCCGTGACTTCCAAGCGGTGCTCTCAGCGGTCAAGCGTGGGGAATGGACGATGGATGGCGAGACCCCGGTCGTGGCTGGGCACCGTTTGCTCCCCAATGAGTTCCAGCGGCTGGTCACCGCGGACTCAGAGGCGAGTGACCGCGTCCTCGCTTCCGTCATGGGAGCGACGATCGTGAAGCTCGACGCGTCGCTTACGCCGGAGCTCGAGGCCGAGGGCCTCGCGCGCGACGTCGTCCGCGCCGTGCAGCAGGCGCGCAAGGAGGCCGGCCTCGACGTCTCCGACCGCATCCGCCTCGGCCTCGGGTCCGACGCCCACGGCGTCGCCGCCCTCGAGGCGAACCGCGCGCTCATCGCCGCCGAGACGCTCTCGACCGAGCTCTCGGTCGAGCGCGTCGACGACACCATGGGCGAGCTGGCCGACGGCCGCACCGCGCACCGCGTGGGCGACGGGTCGCCGCTCGCGATCACGATCGAGAAGGTGACCGCATGACCGACCTCACCGCCGACCAGGGGAGCGACGACCAGGGCAGCATCGACGACCGCATCCTCGAGTCGCTCGAGCACCGCGAGGCGGCCGAGGCCGCCTACCAGGCGCTGCTCGAGCGCGCGGGGGAGCAGGCCGTCGAGCCCCGCATCGAGGCGACCCGCCGCGCCGTCGAGCTGCTCGGCGACCCGCAGCGGGCGTTCCGGATCATCCACATCACCGGCACGAACGGCAAGGGCTCGACCGCGCGGATCGCGGATGCGCTGCTCCGCGCCCACGGCCTGCGCACGGGGCTGCTGACGAGCCCGCACCTCGAGCGCGTCAACGAGCGGATCGCGATCGACGGCGAGCCGGTGAGCGACGAGGCGTTCGCGCGCGGCTACGACGACATCGCGCCGTTCCTCGACCTCGTCGACGCGGAGCTCGCGGCGGCGGGGGAGCGGCGGCTGACGTTCTTCGAGGCCTTCACCGTGCTCGCCTTCGCCATCATGGCGGATGCGCCGGTCGACGTCGCGGTGCTCGAGGTCGGCATGGGCGGCACCTGGGACTCGACGAACGTGGCAGACGGCGACGTCGCGGTCATCACGCCCGTCGCGCTCGACCACACGAACCGGCTCGGCACGACGGTCGAGGCGATCGCGCGCGAGAAGGCCGGCATCATCAAGCCCGACGCGATCGCCGTCTCGGCCGCGCAGGAGCCCGAGGCGCTCGCGGTGCTCGAGGAGCGCGCCGCCGAGGTGGGCGCGCGGCTGCTCGTCGAGGGCCGCGACTTCGCGCTCGCCTCGCAGACCGTCGCGGTCGGCGGGCAGCTCATCACGGTCCGCGGCCTCGCCGCCGAGTACATCGACCAGCTCGTGCCGCTGCTCGGCGCGCACCAGGGCGCGAACGCCGCGCTCGCGCTCGTCGCGGTCGAGGCCTTCCTCGGCGGCGGCTCGCAGCCGCTCACCGCGCAGGTGCTCGCCGAGGGCTTCGCCGCCGCGACCTCGCCCGGCCGCCTCGACGTCGTCGGCGCGCATCCGCTCGTCGTGCTCGACGCCGCCCACAACCCGCACGGCGCCCGCGCGCTGCGCGCGGCGCTCGGCGACGTGTTCGGGCTCGAGAAGGTCACGCTCGTGCTCGGCGTGCTCGTCGGCAAGGACGTCACGGGCGTGCTCACCGAGCTCGAGCCCGTCATCGACGAGCTCGTCGTGACGCAGTCGACGTCGGAGCGCGCGCTGCCCGCCGACGACCTCGCCGCGCAGGCCGTCGCCGTGCTCGGCGCCGACCGCGTGCTCGTCGAGCCGGAGCTCGGCACCGCCGTCGAGGCGGCGCGCGAGGCAGCCGCGGACCGCGACGGCGCCGTGGTCGTCACGGGCTCGATCACGCTGCTCGGCGACGTGCTCGGGCACGCGCGCGAGCAGGGGTGGCTGCGACGCCCGGATGCGCGCCGCCAGGCCGCGACCGTCGAGATCACCGACGAGGAGCAGCCGTGAGCCCGCGGCAGCGCCCGGCGCGCGGCGCGATGGAGTCGCTGCTCCGCATCGTGCACGGGCTGCAGACCGCCGGCATCGCGTTCGGGGCGCTCGCCGTCTGGGGCGTGACGCGCGACTGGCCGGGGCCCCTCGCGTTCGCGGTCGTCGGCGTGCTGCTCATCGCGACGATGCCGCTGCTGCGCCGCCCGTGGGGCTGGATCGTGAGCCTCGTCACGCAGGCCGCGGTCGTCGCGCTCACCTGGTTCGAGCCCGTGTGGGGCGTCGTCGCGATCGTGCTCGTGGGGCTGTGGATCTACTGCTTCGTGAAGGCGCGCCAGATTGAGCGGCAGCGGCGCGCGCAGGGCCTCGACCCCCGGGGTGCCCCGGGCACCTAGCGGCTCCATGGCCGATCTCGACGACGACGGCATCGACGACACCCGCTGCGCCAGCGGCGAGAGCACCCGGACCCCGTGCGACAGTGAGCGCATGATCGATGGATCGGCGACGCAGGAGTCGTGGCGGAACCCGGTCTCCCGCGTCGCTCGCCGGGCTGCGGTGTGGAGCGGGGTGCTCGCGAGCGTCGGCCTGCTGCCGACCCTGGTGCAGATCTACGGGCCCGGCGTGGACGTCAACGATGTGGGGGCCATCCTCAGCATCGTCGTCATCACCATCAGTGGTGCCGTGCCCGGGCTCTGTGGCGCTGCGGTCTGCATCATCCATCGGGGTGCACACCCGCGTGGGTCTCGAGCGCCTCGGATCCTGCTGGCGATCGCCGCGCAGATGCTGTTCGCGACCGGGTGGCTCGCGCTGGTGGCATGGACGTTCTCCAACCGGACCTCCCCGACGCTCGGGCAGCTGGCGGATGCGCTGACACCGGCTGCCTGGGTGTGGGCGCCGGGCGCCGCGCTCGTCATCGCGATGACGACGGTGGGGGCCTTCCGGACCGCGCGCGCGGCGCCGGAGGAGGCACCGGGGGCCGCCAGGTGGGGACGCACGGGCGGCGACCTCGCCGTCCTCGGAGCATCGCTCGTCGCGGTGTACGCAGGCACGGGGCTGCTCGTCGCGGCGCACGTCGACGTTCGCGTGAACCCGGCTGGCGAGGGCGCGGTGAGCCTCACGATCGCCATGGGCTCCATCTTCGCGTCCCTCGCGATGCTGGTCGGGTGCGTCGCAGGTCTCGCACTCGGTCGGATGGCGGCCGAGGTGCGCGGCAGGCCGCCCGTGCGTCGGCGCAGCGCGGCCCTGGCGGTGGTCGGGCTGGGCAGCGCCGGGGCGCTCGGTTCGTTGGTGATGCCGCAGATGGTCCCCTGGGACTCGAGTGCCGAGCTCGCAGGCGCTGTCTCCCAAGCGCTCGTCGGCGTGATGGGCTCGCTGCTCCTCGTGCTCGCGGCGAGCCGCACATGGGCGCAGGCGCCGATGGTGCCGACGGCGGCGCCAGAGGGGCCGAGCGCTGCTCGGTAGGCTGGCGGCATGCAGAGCACCCTCGTCCTCATCAAGCCCGACGGCGTCCAGCGCCAGCTGACCGGCGCCATCCTCGCCCGCATCGAGGCCAAGGGATACGTCGTCGCCGACCTCAAGCTCGTGCAGCCCGAGCGCGCGCTGCTCGAGGAGCACTACGACGAGCACCGCGGCAAGCCGTTCTTCGAGCCGCTCGTCGAGTTCATGCTCTCCGGCCCGTCGGTCGCGATCCGCCTCGAGGGCGACCGCGTGATCGAGGGCTTCCGCTCGCTCGCCGGCACCACCGACCCGACGACCGCCGCCCCCGGCACGATCCGCGGCGACCTCGGCCGCGACTGGGGCCTCAAGGTGCAGCAGAACCTCGTGCACGGCTCCGACTCCGAGGAGTCGGCCGCGCGCGAGCTCGCGCTCTGGTTCGCCTGACCCGTCCCGCCCCGACCGTCGAGCTTCCCCGAACCGCGCGATCCCCGCGCGAAGCTCGCGAGTTCGGGAAGCTCGGCGCAAGTCCCGCCGCGAGCTTCCCCGAACGGCGAGAATCCGCTCGAGAACTCGCGTTCTCGGGAAGTTCGGCGTAGAAGGGCTAGAAGGCGAAGAGGAAGCGGGGGATGCCGGGGAGGGCGATCATGATCGTCACGACCAGGATCACCGCGAGGGTGAGCGAGAGCACCCAGCCCCACGCCGAGTAGCGCGCCGCCACGCGTCGCAGCCCCGCGGGCGCCGGCAGCGCACCGGCGCCGAAGGCCCAGGTCCAGAGCGGGAACGCCATCGCGTACATCGCGAGCCACACCAGGAAGCACCACGGGCAGACGAAGCCCAGCACGAAGATCGACTGCTGCGCGAGCCAGAGCACGAGCACGATCGCGCCGAGCACGCCGATCGAGAAGATCGTCCACACCCAGCGGGGCATCGCGACGCGGCCGAGGGTGAGGACGCCCATGATGATCGGAGCCGGGAACGCCATGAGTCCCAGGAACGGGTTGGGGAAGCCGAAGACGGCGCCCTGGTCGGACTCGATCGCGCCCGAGCACGTGAGGAACGGGTTCAGGTCGCACCCGAGCGCCTCCTCGGGGTGCAGCAGCAGCTCGATGCGCTCGACCGAGAGCGAGAACGCCCCGAGCAGGCCGAGGAGGCCGGTGATGATGAGCACGACGCCGAGCCACACGGGTGCGGCGATCTGGGCGGGACGGGTGTCGTTCATGGAGCCTCCTGCGCCCCATCCAACCAGCCCGCGCTATGCGATCCGCCCGGGCGCGGCCCGATGAGCCTCGACGCGGCCACGCTCGCCGCCTTCACCGCGGGAGTCGTCGTCATCGTGCTGCTGCCGGGCGCCAACAGCCTCTACGTCGCGACCACCGCCCTGCGCGCCGGCCGCCGCGCGGGCTTCCGGGCGACGCTCGGCGTCTTCCTCGGCGATGCCATCCTCATGGTGCTCGCGGTGCTGTCGGCGCAGGCGCTCTCGACGAACCCGATCGTCTTCCGCATCCTCACGTGGGCGGGCGCCGCCTACCTCTGCTGGCTCGCGATCGGCCTCGTGCGCAGCGCCGTCGCCCGCATCGCGGCGAAGCGGCGCCGCTCCGCTGAGCCTGCGCCCACCGAGAACCCGACGCACCCGCCGACCGCCCCGAACCCGATCATCGCCCGCCCGCGGCTCGCGCCGTTCCGCACCGCGCTCGTCACGAGCCTGCTCAACCCGAAGGCGATCCTGTTCTTCGCGTCGTTCTTCGTGCAGTTCATCGACCCGGACTCGCCGACGCCGCTCGCCGACCTCGCGGTGCTCATGCTGATCCTCGAGCTCATCTCCGCGGCCTACCTCGCGGCGGTCGTGCTGATCGGCGCGAAAGTGGGCAGGAGCGTGCAGCCGCACGGCTGGCCGGCGATCGTCGCGACCCTCGTCGCGGCCCTCGCGTTCGTCGCCCTCGCGGTGCGCGTCGTGCTGCCGTGAGCGATCGTCGGCCGTGGGGTAGACTTCCCGGCAGCGCGCCCTCCGGGCGCACACCACAGTTTTCCGGGCAGCACGTCTAGCCCGGGCCATCCCCGCAAGGGGGTGCCAGGAAGGATTCGCGCCGGGGCGCGCCCCGGTCGCGAGCGAGATGGCGACCGGCGGCGCCGGTTGCGGCAGGAGAGCGCCAGCGATGGTGGACAACGACACGACCCGCCCGACCGAGAGCACCGCGGGCGAGGCCCAGGCGCCCGCCGAGCGGCCCAAGCGCAAGCGAGCGACGACGCGCAAGCGGTCTGCAGCGGATGCGCCGGCGCACGACGCGACGCTCGATGCGGTGCCCGAGACGCCGGATGCCGGCACCGAGGCGGCCGCGACCGACCTCGTGGCGGGCGCCGCCGACCCGATCACGGCGAACACCGTGCTCGAGCGCGTCCAGCCTGAGACCACCGCGGCCGACACTGCCGAGCCGGCGCTCGCCGGCTCGCAGGCGGCGGAGCCGGGCCACGAGCCCGGCCTCACCGACCCCGCGAGCGAGGCCCCGGCCTCCGACGAGCCCGCGGACGACCCGCGCGCCGCCGCGATGGCGCTCCCTGAGCTGCCGACCAGCCCGTTCGGGATCGTGTTCCACGCGCCCGACCTCGCCGCGCTGCCCGCCCTCCCGTCGCTGCGCGACGACGACGAGCAGGACGACGAGGACGACGACGACGAGGACGAGCGCCCGCAGGGTGGCCGCCGCTCGCGCCGCACCCGCACGCGCGGTCGCACGCCCCGCGAGGCCGAGGACGAGAAGCCGCTCATCACCGAGCCGCAGAAGGTGCGCGGCTCGACCCGCCTCGAGGCCAAGCGCCAGCGCCGCCGCGAGGGCCGCGACGCCGGTCGTCGCCGCACGGTCGTCACCGAGACCGAGTTCCTCGCCCGCCGCGAGGCCGTCGAGCGCCAGATGATCGTGCGCTCGAAGCACGACCGCGTGCAGCTCGCCGTGCTCGAGGACGGCGTGCTCGTCGAGCACTACGTCGCCAAGGCATCCGAGTCGAGCCTGATCGGCAACGTCTACCTCGGCCGCGTGCAGAACGTGCTGCCGAGCATGGAGGCCGCCTTCGTCGACATCGGCCGCGGCCGCAACGCCGTGCTCTACTCCGGCGAGGTCGACTGGGACGCTGCCGAGCTCGAGGGACAGCCCCGGAAGATCGAGCTCGCGCTCAAGCCCGGCGACACGGTGCTCGTGCAGGTCACGAAGGACCCGGTCGGCCACAAGGGCGCCCGCCTGACGAGCCAGATCTCGCTGCCCGGCCGCTACCTCGTGTCGGTGCCGGGCGGCTCGATGAACGGCATCTCGCGCAAGCTGCCGGACACCGAGCGCGCGCGCCTCAAGAAGATCCTGAAGCAGGTGCTGCCGGAGGGCGTGGGCGTCATCGTGCGCACCGCCGCCGAGGGCGCGACCGAGGACCAGCTCACGCGCGACGTCGAGCGGCTCACCCGCCAGTGGGAGCGCATCCAGCAGCAGAAGAAGACCGGCTCCGCGCCGCAGCGGCTGCACGCCGAGCCCGACCTGCTCGTGAAGATCGTCCGCGACGTGTTCAACGAGGACTTCCACAAGCTCGTCATCCAGGGCTCGGAGGCGCTCACCACGATCCGCGAGTACCTCGAGGCGATCGCGCCCGACCTGCTCGACCGCGTCGAGGCCTACGAGGGCACCGACGACCCGTTCTCGCACTTCCGCATCTCGGAGCAGATCGACAAGGCGCTCGACCGCAAGGTCTGGCTGCCCTCTGGCGGCTCGCTCGTGATCGACCGCACCGAGGCGATGACGGTCGTCGACGTCAACACCGGCCGCTTCGTCGGCGCCGGCGGCAACCTCGAGGAGACGGTCACCAAGAACAACATCGAGGCGGCCGAGGAGATCGTGCGCCAGCTGCGGCTGCGCGACATCGGCGGCATCATCGTGATCGACTTCATCGACATGGTGCTCGAGTCGAACCGCGACCTCGTGCAGCGGCGCCTCATCGAGTGCCTGAGCCGCGACCGCACGAAGCACCAGGTGGCAGAGGTCACTAGCCTCGGCCTCGTGCAGATGACGCGCAAGAAGCTCGGCCTCGGGCTCCTCGAGTCGTACTCCGAGCAGTGCGAGGTCTGCGCGGGGCGCGGCGTGATCGTGCACCACGAGCCGATCTCGAAGTCGCAGCGCCAGCAGCAGCAGCCCGAGAGCGGCGGCGGCGCAGGCAACGGCCGCAGCCGACGTGGCCGCGGCAAGCAGTCGGACTCGCAGCAGCCCGACCAGCACCAGCACCAGCAGCCCGCGGGCGGCACGCACGCGATCACGGAGGACCTGCGCAAGGGCCTCTCGCAGATCGCCGCGGCGGGCAAGGGCAAGGTCGAGGGCGAGCAGCACGGCCACCACGCGCCCGTCGGCGATGCGCACGACGAGCAGCAGGCACCGCAGCACGTCGAGCAGCCCGCCGAGCAGCGCGAGCGGCGCACCGAGCAGCAGGCCGAGCAGGTCAGCGGCATCGTGACCCCGTCGAAGGCGGCGGTCGAGGCCGTCGCGGCCGAGCCGGTCGTCACGATCCTCGACATCCCGGTCGCTCCCGCGCACGAGCCGGTCGCGGCGAAGGCGACCCCCGATGACCTCGACGGGCTGCTCGGCAGCGCGCTCGACGCCATCGCGACGCCCGCGCCCGGCACCGGCAAGGCCGCTCGGCGGTCGCGCCGCGCATCCTCGGGCGTCATCACCGCGAAGCCCGACGAGCAGCGCTAGGGGCGGTCGCGCTCCTTCACGCGCAGCCCGCTCGCGATGAGCCGCCGCACGAGCTCCTTCGGGGGCACGCGCTGCGCGCCCATCGCGACGAGCGCGTCGATCCGCTCCGCCGGCACGTCGTAGTGGTCGTGGTCGAACCCGCGCGCCGGGATGCCCGCGGCGCGCGCGAAGGCGTGCAGCTCGTCGAGCGACGCGTCGCTCACGAGGTGCGCCCACATCGTGCCGTGGTTCGGCCACAGGGGCTCGTCGACGAGGATCGCCATCCGCCCACCGTAGTCCGCGCCACGCTGGCCCGGCCGTGTTGACCGAGAGCGCTGCGAACCTGTATCGTTGTTCGCTGGCGCACGTCGCGACTTCGCGCGCGCTACAAGCTTCGTCCCGGTTCGGCCGGGAGTCGTACCAACAGTGAGGATCCCATCGTGGTGTACGCAATCGTGCGCGCCGGCGGCCGGCAGGAGAAGGTCGAGGTCGGCACCGTGCTCGTCGTCGACCGCATCGCCGGTGACGACAACGGCAACGTCGAGCTGGCCCCCGTGCTGCTCGTCGACGGCGACAAGGTGACGACGGATGTCGACGCGCTCGCCAAGGTGAAGATCACGGCCGAGGTCGTCACCGACCTGCGCGGCCCGAAGATCCGCATCCAGCACTACCGCAACAAGACCGGCTACAAGCGCCGCATGGGCCACCGCTCGGAGCTCACGCGCCTCAAGGTCACCGAGATCAAGTAAAGGGGCTGACAGACAATGGCACACAAGAAGGGCGCATCGTCCACCCGCAACGGTCGTGACTCGAACGCGCAGCGCCTCGGCGTGAAGCGCTTCGGCGGCCAGGTCGTCAAGGCGGGCGAGATCATCGTCCGTCAGCGCGGCACCCACTTCCACCCCGGCGCCAACGTCGGCCGTGGCGGCGACGACACGCTGTTCGCCCTCGAGGCCGGCGCTGTCGAGTTCGGCAACAAGGGCGGCCGCAAGGTCGTCAACATCGTGGCAGCGGTCTGACGCACCACATCAGCATCCGATGAGCGGGGCGGGCTTCGGCCCGCCCCGCTCTCGCATCGAAGGAGACAGTTCATGGCGACATTCGTCGACCAGGTGACGCTGCACCTGCGCGCAGGGCATGGCGGTCACGGCTGCGTCTCCGTCAAGCGCGAGAAGTTCAAGCCCCTCGCGGGCCCCGACGGCGGCAACGGCGGCGACGGCGGCGACATCGTGCTCGTCGCCGACCCGCAGATCACGACGCTGCTCGGCTACCACCGGGCACCGCACCGCTCAAGCGACAACGGCATGCCCGGCCAGGGCGACCACAAGTCGGGCACGTCCGGCCAGGACCTCGAGCTGCCCGTGCCCGTCGGCACCGTGGTGACGGATGCGTCGGGGGAGCAGCTCGCCGACCTCAACCAGCCCGGCATGCGGCTCGTCGTCGCCGCCGGCGGCCAGGGCGGGCTCGGCAACGCCGCGCTATCGAGCACGAAGCGCCGCGCCCCGGGCTTCGCGCTGCTCGGCACACCCGGCGTCGAGGGCGACGTCACGCTCGAGCTGAAGACCGTCGCCGACGTCGCGCTCGTGGGCTTCCCGAGCGCCGGCAAGTCGAGCCTCGTCGCCGCGATGAGCGCCGCGCGGCCGAAGATCGCCGACTACCCGTTCACGACCCTGCACCCGAACCTCGGCGTCGTGGAGTCGGGCCAGACCCGCTACACGATCGCCGACGTGCCCGGCCTCATCGAGGGCGCGAGCGAGGGCAAGGGGCTCGGCCTCGAGTTCCTCCGCCACGTCGAGCGCTGCTCGGCGCTGCTGCACGTCATCGACTGCGCCACGCTCGAGCCGAGCCGCGACCCGATCACCGACCTGCAGGTCATCCTGCGCGAGCTCGAGGCGTACCCGGTGCCCGACGGCCAGACGCCGCTGCTCGAGCGCCAGCAGCTCATCGCGCTCAACAAGATCGACGTGCCCGAGGCGCGCGAGCTCGCCGACTTCGTGCGGCCCGAGCTCGAGGCGATGGGCTACCGCGTGTTCGAGATCTCGACGGTCGCCCACACGGGCCTCCGCGAGCTGTCGTTCGCGCTCGCCGACCTCGTCGAGGCCGACCGCGCGGCGAAGGCCGTCGAGCCGGTGCCCGAGCGCATCGTGCTGCGCCCGAAGGCGATCGACGACCACGGCTACGTCGTCAAGGTCGAGGGCAGCCACGACGGACCCGTCTACCGCATCCTCGGCGCGAAGCCGGAGCGATGGGTCGCGCAGACCGACTTCCGCAACGACGAGGCCGTCGGCTACCTCGCCGACCGGCTCGCGAAGCTCGGCACCGAGGACGCGCTGCTCAAGGCCGGCGCGGTGGCGGGTGCGACCGTCGTGATCGGCCCGGGCGCCGGCATCGTCTTCGACTGGGAGCCGACCATCGCCTCCGCTGCCGAGCTCGTGGGCAACCGCGGCACCGACCCGCGCCTGGACCGCAACGACCGTCGCACGACGGAGCAGCGCCGCCGCGAGTACCACGAGCGCATGGACGCCAAGCAGGCGGCGCGCGACGACCTCCTGGGCGAGCGCGACGGCGGCGTCTGGACCGACGACGAGGGGTTCGAGGTCCAGCGCTGGGACGAGAAGGCATGACGACCCTCGACCTGCGGGCCGGCGAGCGGATCGTCGTGAAGGTCGGCTCGTCGTCGATCTCGGGGGAGCGGCGCGGCCAGATCGAGCCGCTCGTCGACGGGCTCGCCCGGCTGCACCGCGAGGGCCAGGTCATCCTCGTCTCGTCGGGCGCGATCTCGACGGGCATGCCGTACCTCGGCCTCGACGCGCGTCCCGCCGACCTGCCGATGCAGCAGGCGGCCGCGGCGGTCGGGCAGAACGTGCTCATGAACCGGTACCAGCGCAGCCTCACGCGGCACGAGCTGGTCGCGGCGCAGATCCTGCTCACCGCGTCCGACATGGACATGGACTCGCACCGCGTCAACGCGCGGAACGCGCTCGAGCGGCTGCTCGAGCTGCGGATGCTGCCCATCGTCAACGAGAACGACACGGTCGCGACGCACGAGATCCGCTTCGGCGACAACGACCGGCTCGCGGCGCTCGTCGCGCGGCTCGTCGGCGCCGACCGGCTCATCCTGCTCTCGGACATCGCCTCGCTGCGCACCGCGCCGCCGGACGAGCCCGGCTCCGAGCCCATCGAGCACGTGGCCTACGGTGACCCGCTGGACGGCGTGCGCCTGGGCGCGAGCGGCTCGCACATCGGCTCCGGCGGCGCCATGACGAAGGTCGACGCGGCTCGGCTCGCGGCCGACGCGGGCGTGCGCGTGACGGTCACGGCGACGCCGCTGCTCGAGCGCCTCATCAGCGGCGAGCGGCTCGGCACCGAGTTCGAGCCGAACCCCGACGCCCGCCGCTGACCGCCAAGGATCTCAACGTCGCCTGTGGTCGCACGAGCCGCTCTGCGCGACGAGCCGCCACCCGCGACGTTGAGAATCTCAGAGGCTCCTAGGATCGAGGCATGCCTGACGAGCTCGACGCGCTGCTGACCGAGTCGAAGCGCGCATCGCGCAGCCTCGGCGTCGCGCCGGCCGAGCAGCGCCACGCCGCCATCGAGGCGATCGCCGGCGCGATCGAGGAGGCCGCCGACGCGATCCTCGCCGCGAACGCCGACGACCTCGAGCGCGGTCGCGCGTCCGGGCTCGACGCGGGGCTGCTCGACCGGCTGCTGCTCGACGCCTCGCGCATCGCGGGCCTCGCCGCCGCCGCGCGGGCCCTCGCCGTGCTGCCCGACCCGATCGGCGAGGTGCTGCGCGAGCGCACGCTGCCGAACGGCCTCGAGCTGACCGAGGTGCGCGTGCCGTTCGGCGTCATCGGCGTCATCTACGAGGCGCGCCCCAACGTCACGGTCGACCTCGCGTGCATCGCGCTCGGCTCCGGCAACGCCGTCGTGCTGCGCGGCGGCTCCGCTGCCGAGCGGACGAACGCCGTGCTCGTCGAGGCGATGCAGGGCGCCATCGAGCGCGCCGGACTGCCACGCGCGTCGGTGCAGACCATCGACCGCTTCGGCCGCGACGGCGCCGGCCGCCTCATGCGCGCCCGCGGCCTCATCGACCTGCTCGTGCCGCGGGGGAGCGCCGCGCTCATCGAGCGCGTCGTCACCGAGTCGACCGTGCCCGTGATCGAGACCGGCGCGGGCGTCGTGCACGCCTTCGTCGATCGCGCAGCACACCTGCCGATGGCGCTCGACATCGTGCTCAACGCGAAGACGCAGCGCACGAGCGTCTGCAACTCGCTCGAGACGGTGCTCGTGCACCGCGACATCGCCGACACCGCCGTGCCGGCCATCGCGCTCGCCCTGCAGCAGGCGGGCGTCACGATCCACGCCGACGGCCAGCTCCCCGGCGTCGTCGACGCCGCGCCGCTCCGCGAGGGCGGCTGGTCGACCGAGCACCTGTCGATGGACATCGCGATCGGCGTCGTCGACGACGTCGACGCGGCGATCGAGCACGTCAACCGCTACGGCACGCACCACACCGACACGATCGTGACGGACGATGCGGATGCGGCGGCGCGGTTCCTCGCGGAGGTGGACTCCGCGGTGGTCATGCACAACGCATCCACCCGCTTCACCGACGGCGGCGAGTTCGGCTTCGGCGCCGAGGTGGGCATCTCGACGCAGAAGTCGCACGCGCGCGGGCCCATGGGCCTGCCGGAGCTGACGAGCAGCAAGTGGATCGTGCGCGGCACGGGCCAGGTGCGGGCCTGACCCGCGCTAGGCTTGCTGCTGGATCGGAGGCACACCCATGATGACCCTGTCACTCCTCGCCGCCGCGGCTGAGCACGCCGAAGAGGCTGCGGGCGCTGGCCCGTACATCGCCGGCGGCATCGCCGCTGCCGTCTTCATCATCTCGGCCATCGTGCTGCGCTCCTTCCGCGACGTCTCGCACCGCGCTGAGCGGCACGACGTCCACGGCAACGCCTGACATCGACGCCGCACCGGAGCGTCGCCGCCGCCTTGGCATCATGGGCGGCACGTTCGACCCGATCCACCACGGCCACCTCGTCGCGGCGAGCGAGGTCGCGCAGCACTTCGGCCTCGACGAGGTCGTGTTCGTGCCGACCGGAGAGCCGTACCAGAAGCGCCACGCGTCGCCGAGCGAGCACCGCTACCTCATGACGGTCGTGGCGACGGCTTCGAACCCGCGCTTCCGCGTCAGCCGCATCGACATCGATCGCGCCGGCCCGACCTACACGATCGACACGCTCCGCGACGTGCGGGCGATGCATCCCGAGGCCGAGCTGTTCTTCATCACGGGGGCGGATGCGTTCGCCTCGATCGTGGAGTGGAAGGACCAGGACGAGCTCTGGGAGCTCGCCCACTTCGTCGCCGTCACCCGCCCTGGGCACCACCTCTCGATCTCCGGATTCCCGCCGGGACGTGTCTCACTGCTGGAGATCCCGGCACTTGCGATATCCTCGACCGATTGCCGTGCGCGCGTCCGCGCCGGATATCCCGTCTGGTACTTGGTCCCTGACGGGGTGGTTCAATACATCAGCAAGCACGACTTGTACCGGAGACTGACAGCATGACCGATGCGAACGAGGGCCGCCCGCTGACGCGACGGCAGCTTCGAGAGCTCGAGCGCGCTGCTGAGCTGGCCCGCACGGGCGAGGCGCCGCCGGTTCCCGACGAGGAGCCCGAGCACCCCGCCCCGAGCGATGCTCCGGCCCACGAGGGCCGGCACTCCGCGCCGAGCGTGCCCGCCGCGCCGGAAGAGGCGCAGTCCCTCGACGACGCAGCGCCCGCGCTCGAGCCGGTCGACGCGGAGCCCGTCGACGCCGAGCCGGTCGAGGCCGAGGCCATCGAACCCGAGCCCGAGCCGGAGCCGGCTGTCGAGCCGGAGCGCTCCGCGAGCCCGGTCGGCCGCTTCTTCGGCCGCCGCAAGGCCAAGGTCGAGGAGCCGGTCCGCGAGGAGCCGGTCCGCGAGGAGCCCGTCCTCGAGGCCACGGTCGCGATGGACCGCATCGAGCCCGACGAGGTCGACGAGCTCGACGTCATCGAGGCGGAGATCGCGCCGGAGCCGAAGGCATCCGTGCCCGCGCCGTCGTCCGCGCGCCGCTCGGCCGTGCCGGTCGACGACGTGCAGGGCCTCGACACCGTCGACGACGCCGAGGTCGACGGCCTCGAGATCGACGAGGTCATCGTTGAGCTGCCCCGCGTCTCGTCGCGCCGCGTCGCCGAGTCGACGCCCGCCGAGCTCGAGGACCACCGCGCCGCCGCGGAGGCCGAGGAGATCATCCAGACCGGACCGACCCGCGGCCAGTCGCAGCGGCTCCCCGTGATCGTCAACGTCGTCTCCGACACCTCCGAGCACCACATCGCCGACCTGCGCGAGCAGGGCGTCGCCGGCACCGGCGGCTCGTCGGCCTCGTCGATCACGGCGAACGCGCTCGTGCTGCCCGCCGGCTCGGACGCCCCCGACTTCCAGCTCGAGGGCGCCGACGGCCTCCTCGTCACCGGCTCGATCGACGTGCCGGAGGGCTTCGCCTCGTCCGGCCGCGGCAGCGCCTCGATCGACGGGAGCGACGTCGACGCCGACGTCGCCGACGGCGAGGTCTCGAGCCCCGAGGCGGCGCCGGTGCGCGCATCGAAGGCCGTCTCCTCCTATGCCAACGCTCGGGTGCAGATCGCACCGCAGAAGCAGCGCTCGACCGTGTGGCCCATCGCCATCGGCGTCGGTGCGGGCGGATTCGCCGTCGCCGTCGCGGGCTTCCTCGCGCTGGCGCTCACGCAGGGATGGCTCTGACCAGGTATGGCACTGAACACCACGGGCGCTCGATGAGCGCCGACCAGAAGGCCGTCGCGCTCGCCCGCGCCGCGGCGCTCGCCGCCGACAAGGCGCTCGCCGTCGATCTCGTCGGGCTCGACGTCTCCGGCCAGCTGCCGCTGACCGACGTCTTCCTCATCGCGACCGGCCGCAACGAGCGCCAGGTGAGCGCGATCGCCCGCGAGATCGAGGATGCGCTCATCCTCGTCGGCGCGAAGCCGGTGCGCCGTGAGGGCCGCGCCGACGGCCGCTGGGTGCTGCTCGACTTCTCCGACATCGTCGTGCACATCTTCCACGAGGAGGAGCGCACCTACTACCAGCTCGAGCGGCTCTGGCGCGATGCCGGCGTGATCGACCTGCAGCTGCCCGCGGCACCGGAGTCCTCCACGCAGTAGCCCTCCACCCTCGACGATCGACGCAGCGCGCGGCCTCCGGGCCGCGCGCTGCTTCGCGTCCGGGGATCTGAGGTCGGCGGCTCCGAGGTCGGGCTTGCGCTCCGGGTCGGCCGTGTCGTATCGTCGCACTCGACCGATTGGAAACGTTTCCAGTCGCGACGACCACGGGATGAGCGATGGCGCTCGGAGCGGAGCAGGGCATGGCCGGTCTCCCGACGATCACCGCGGTCGCGCAGGTCGCGGGCGTCTCCGTCGCCACCGCGAGCCGCGCGCTGCACGGCGGTGGGGCCTCCGCCGCCACGGCCGAGCGCGTGCGCCTCGTCGCCGAGCAGCTCGGCTACCGGCCCAACGCGGTGGCACGTGCGCTGCAGGGCGGGACGATCGGCCAGATCGCCATGATCGTGCCGGATGCCGCCAACCCGGTCTACGCCCGCATGACGAGCGCCGTGCAGCACGAGCTCGCCGCCGACGACCGCCACCTGCTCGTCGCCCAGGCGCAGGACCCCGCCGACGTCGCCGCGGCGATCGGCCGCTTCGGCCCGAGCACGATCGACGGCCTGATCGTCGTCCCGCTGCGCCCTGAGCAGCAGGTGCTCGAGGCGCTCGACGCGGCGCGCGTGCCGACCGTCGTGATCGGCTCCCTCCCGCCGACGGCCGTGCACGGCGCCGTGGGCGCCGACTCGCGCGCCGGCGTCCAGCTCGCGATCGACCACCTCGTGGCGCAGGGCGCGCAGCGGATCGCGTTCGTGAACGGCCCCGTCGACACCACCCCGGGGCGCATGCGCCTCGAGGGCTACCGCCTGGCGCTCGACGCCGCGGGGATGGCCTTCGATCCCGTGCTCGTCGTCGCCGCCGACGACTTCACGCACGCGGCCGCGCTGCCCGCCATCGATGCGCTGCTCGAGCGGTCCGCGCGATCGTTCGACGCGATCGTCGCGGCGAACGACCTCATCGCCTTCGCCGCCCTGCGCGTGCTGTCGGACGCCGGCATCGCGGTGCCGGGCGACTGCCTCGTCGTCGGCATGGACGACACCGAGCTCGCGCAGATGGCGATCCCGAGCCTCACGAGCGTCGACCTCGGCGCCGAGGCGCGAGGCACGCTCGCCGCCCAGCAGTTGCTCGCGTCGCTCCGCGGCGACGCCGATGCCACCTCGCACGCCACCGTCGTGCCGCGCCTCGTCGTGCGCGAGTCGTCCACCAGGAGGGACCGCCCATGAGCGCCGTCGATGTCGTCGTCGCCGAGCGGAGGCTGCACCGCAGATCGCGGTTCGGTCCCGAGCGCGGCGCGTGGCTGCTGTTCCTGCCCGCGATGCTGCCGATCCTGGTCTTCAGCGTCTGGCCGCTGCTGCAGGGCATCGCGCTGGGCTTCACGAACGCGACGGCCGCGCGGAACGCGACCGTCGAGTTCACCGGCGTCGAGAACTACGTCGAGCTCGCCGGCTACGAGCTCTTCTGGAACTCGTTCGGGATCGGTCTCATCTGGGCGTTCTCGGTCACGATCATCCAGTTCTTCGCGTCGCTGAGCCTCGCGCTGCTGCTGAACGCGAACCTCTGGGGCCAGGGCATCGCGCGCACGCTCGCGCTCATCCCGTGGGCGATGCCGCCGGTGATCATCGCGATCATGTGGCGCCTCATGCTGCACCCGACCTACGGCGCGGTGAACGGGGGCCTCGGCGCGGTCGGCCTGCCCGACTCCATCAACTGGCTCGGCCAGGCGTCGACGGCGCTCCCCGCCGCGATCGTCGTCGGCGTCTGGGCCGGCATGCCGCAGACCACCATCACGCTGCTCGCCGGCCTGCAGGGCGTGAACGCCGAGCTGCACGAGGCGGCGCAGATCGACGGCGCCGGCACCTGGCAGCGCTTCTTCTCGGTGACGCTGCCGGCGCTGAAGCCGGTGATCATCGCGATCACCACGCTCGACTTCATCAACAACTTCAACTCCTTCGCCCTCGTCTACGTGCTGACGGCGGGGGCGTGGGGCACGATGCTGCCGATGCTCTTCGCCTACAACGAGGCGTTCCGCTACGGCAACTTCGGGCTCGCCAGCGCGATGGGCAACGTCATCGTCATCGTGATCGCGATCTTCCTGTTCTTCTACCTGCGCTCGCAGGCGAGGGGGCGAGAGGCATGAGACGACGCCGCTTCCGCATCGGACGGATGCTCCAGTACGTCGCGATCGTGCTGTTCATGATCTTCCTGGCGTTCCCGCTGCTGTTCCTGTTCACGACGGCCTTCAAGAGCCAGCGCGAGCTGCAGTCGCCCGATCCGCAGCTGCTGCCGGCGCAGTGGAACCTCGACAACTTCACGGCCGCGATCGACCGGGCGAACCTCATCCAGGCGGCGGGCAACAGCCTCATCGTGGCGCTCGTCACGACGCTCATCGTCGTCGCCGTCTCGCTGCCGGCCGCCTACGCGCTCGCGCGCTTCCGCACCCGGCTCCGCAAGCTCGCGACCGGCTGGATCCTGCTGTCGCAGGTCTTCCCGTTCATCCTCATCATCGTCCCGCTCTACCTGATGCTGCAGCCGCTCGGGCTCGGCAACTCGCTCGGCGGGCTCGTGGTCGTCTACGTCGTCTGGTCGCTGCCCTTCGCGCTCTGGATGCTGCAGGGCTACGTCGCGTCCATCCCCGTCGACCTCGAGGAGGCCGGCGCGATGGACGGGGCGCCGAAGTGGCGCGTGCTCGTCTCGATCGTGCTGCCGCTGCTCGCCCCCGGGCTCGTCGCGACCAGCCTGTTCGCCTTCATCGGCTCGTGGAACGAGTTCTTCTTCGCCCTCGTGCTCATCAAGGACGAGGCGCTGCAGACGCTGCCGCAGCGGCTCGCGCTCTTCGTGGGCGCGGAGGGCCAGGTGCAGCTCGGCCAGCTCGCCGCGGCATCGCTGCTCGCCGCCATCCCGAGCCTGCTGTTCTTCGCGCTCATCCAGCGTCGCCTCACGTCGGGCCTGCTCTCGGGCGCCGTCAAGGGCTGACGACCCACCCATCCACCCATCTCCACCCCACCCATCCCGAGGAGACACCATGCACCGCACACCCCGCGCCGCGATGACGCTCGCGGCGGGCGCTCTGCTGCTGACCGGCTGCGCCTTCGGCGGCGGCCAGGCGCCGACCGCCACCGAGACGACCGACCCCACCGAGGAGGTCACGCTCACCTTCCAGTCGCTCGCCTTCCAGGACGCCACGATCGCGGCGACCGAGTCGATCGTCGACTCCTGGAACTCGGAGCACCCCGAGACGCAGATCGACCTCGTCCAGGGCTCCTGGGACAACGTGCACGACCAGCTCGTCACGCAGTTCCAGGGCGGCGACGCGCCCGACATCATCCACAACGAGGCGTCCGACATGGCCGGCTTCGCCCATGACGGCTACCTCGCCGACCTGACGCCGTTCCTCAGCGAGGAGCTGCGGGGCGACGTCTCGGAGGGCGTGTGGTCGACGGTGACCGCGAACGACCAGATCTTCGCCGCGCCGACCATCATGCAGTCGTACGTGGCGTTCGCCAACACGGCGGCGTTCGAGGCGGCCGGCGTCGAGGTGCCGACCGGCGAGTCGCTCGCCTGGGAGGACCTGCGCTCGATCGCGCAGGAGCTCACGGCCGACGGCTCCTTCGGCCTCGGCTGGGGCCTGAAGTCGCCGACCGCGCCGTTCATGAACCTCGCGCTCGGCGAGGAGGGCACCTTCTTCGAGGTCGACCCCGAGGGCGAGGCGACGATCGAGATCGGCGAGGGCGAGCTCGCGATCCCCGAGACGGTGCACGCGATGGCCTACGAGGACCAGTCGCTCGACCCCGTCACGCTCACGCAGACCGGCGCCGACGTGCTGCCGGGCTTCCTCGGCGGGTCGTACGGCATGTACATCGGCGGCTCGTTCCTCGCGCAGCAGATCGCCGACACCGCGCCCGAGGGCTTCGAGTGGACGGTGCTGCCGCCGCTCGCGGGCAGCGCTGGCGCCGCGCAGGGCACCTCGCCGCAGACCCTCTCGGTCTCGGCCGACTCGGAGTACGTAGATCGCGCCGCGGCGTTCATCGACTACTACATGCAGGCCGAGAACCTCGCGGCCGTCGGCGAGGGAGACTGCCTGATCCCGACGACCGGCGCGGCGCGCGACGCGCTCGCGACCGCCACCGAGGGCCAGACCGGCTGGGCCGAGATGCTCGCCTCCGGCGCGGTGCTCGAGGCGGCGCCCTTCCAGCTCGCGGTCAACTACCCGCAGTGGAAGGACCAGTACGCGACGCCCGCGTTCCAGCAGTACCTCTCGAACGCCATCACCCTCGAGCAGCTGTCGACGCAGCTGACCCAGGGCTGGGACTCCATCCAGTAGTCGCATCGCCGCGCAGGGGGCGCACGCCGCCCCCTGCGCGGCACCGACCGCGCACGCCCCGCACCGATCCGGAGACGACATGACCGACGCATCCTTCGCCGACATCGCGACAGCGTCGCTCGCGGGAGCGGCCGTCGCCGACGCCCTCGGCGGCGCGGCCGAGGGCAACACCCCCGAGACGATCCAGCAGCGCTACGGCGGCACGATCGAGGGGATCGTCCCGCCCTTCCTCGACGACTGGCGGCACGCTCGCCCCATCGCGCCGTACCACAAGGGCGACGGCCACGTCACGGACGACACCCTCATGACGAACCTGCTCGTCGACGTCTACGCCGAGGTGCGCCGGCACCTGACGGCGCACGACATCGCCGATCACCTGGTGCCGCGCATGATCGGTCAGGTGCAGTGGATCCCGGAGCTCGAGGCCGAGGCGCTGCCGCTGCAGCGCGTCTTCCTCGCTGAGAAGTGGCTCGTCGCCCGCTTGCACTACGGGCACATCGACCCGCGCGAGGCGGGGGTCGGCAACGTCGTCAACTGCGGCGCCACGATGTACGTCGGCCCGGTCGGGCTCGTGAACGCGGGCGACGCGCGGGGCGCCTACGCCGAGGCGATCGACATCGCGGGCGCCCACCAGTCGAGCTACGGCCGCGAGGCGGCGGGCGTCTTCGCCGCCGCCGTGGCCGCGGCATCCGCCCCCGGCGCCACGCTCGACGGCGTGCTCGACGCGGCGATCAGCCTCGCCCGCGACGGCACCCGGGCGGCGCTCGAGGCGGTCGTCGGCGCCGGGCACCGGCTCGACGGCTGGCGCGACGGCGGCCTCGCGGTGCTGCGGGACGCGGTGCGCCCGTTCGACACCGTCGGGGATGTGTACCGGCAGCCGGCGATGGACGCCCGGCTGCCGAGCCGCACGAAGGCGATCGAGGAGCTGCCGATCGCGCTCGGCCTGCTCGCCGCGTGCGACGGGGACTACCGCGAGGCCGTGCTCGGCGCCGTCAACTACGGACGCGACTCCGACTCCATCGCGGTCATGGCCGGCTCCGTCGCCGGCGCGCTCGGCGGCCTCGGCGGCGTGCCCGCCGAGTGGATCGACGAGGTCGGCGCGGCATCGCGCCTCGACCTGCGCGCGAGCGGCGCGGTGATGGCCGGGGTGGCCTCCGAGGTGTGGCGCGCCGACGACGAGCGCCACCGCGAGCGGCGGAGCGCGGCGCTCGCCCTGGGCCTCGAGGCGTGAACGCGGGCCCGATGCTGCGGCTGAGCTGGACCCAGCCGGAGGACCTCGCCGCGCACGCCCTCGTCGCCGCTCGGCTCGACGGGCTCGACGTCTCGGCCCTCGAAGACCAGCTCGTCGCCGCCGGCGGTTCGCTGACCGCACCGGTGAGCGGCGCCACCCGCGACCGTGCCGACGAGGGGCTGCGCGCGACCGCCGCCCGCGTCACCGAGGCGGCGACCGCGCTGCCGCGCCCCGCCTCGCTGCTGGAGCGGGAGCCCGACGCCTGGGCCTCGATGGCGCTCGAGCCGCCGACGGTGCCGGTCGCCGACGGCCTCGACGACCGCCTGCGTGGCGCGTGGCTCGGCCGCGCGATCGGCTGCCTCGTGGGCAAGCCGGTCGAGAAGATCCCGCGCGACGGCATCCGCGCGATCGCCCAGTCCACCGGCCGCTGGCCGGTGCGCGGCTACTTCACCGAGCAGGGCCTCGACCCGGAGATCGCGGCGCGCTGGCCGTGGAACCGGCGCTCGCGGCCGACGAGCCTCGACGGCGTCATCGACGGCATGCCCGAGGACGACGACCTCAACTTCGCGATCCTCGCGCTCGTGGCGCAGGAGCGCGCCGCAGGCGAGCTCACCACCAGCGCGATCGCGCAGCTCTGGCTCGACCAGCTGCCCGCCGGCCGGGTCTTCACGGCCGAGCGCATCGCCTACCGCAACCTGCTCTCGGGCGACGAGCCCGACGTCGCCGCGGTGCGCGGCAACCCGTTCGTCGACTGGATCGGCGCGCTCATCCGCGCCGACGCCTACGGCTGGGCGCATCCGGGCGATCCGGCCGCGGCGGCCGAGCTCGCCGTCACGGATGCGCGGCTCACGCACCGTCGCGCCGGCGTCCACGGGGCAGCGTTCATGGCCGGTGCCGCAGCGGTGGCCGTCGCCGGAGCAGGCGTGGAGGCAGCGGTCGAGGCAGGGCTCGGCTGCGTGCCGAGCGGCTCGCGGCTCGCCGATGCCGTGCGGCTCGGGCAGTCGCTCGCCGCGAGCGACCGCGACGACGAGGCATGCCTCGACGAGCTGCACCGCGCCTATGGCCACCTCCACTGGGTGCACGTGCTGGGCAACACCGCGCTGCTCGTGCTCGCGGCGCTCCGCGGCCGCGACGACTTCGCGCGCGGCGTCGGGCTCGCGGTCGCGGGCGGCTGGGACACCGACTCCGTCGGTGCGAGCGTCGGCGGGCTGCTCGGCGCCGCCGGCACCGCCGCCATCCCCGCGGACCTGGCCGCGCCCATCCGCGGCGTCTACCGCACGACCCTCGCCGGCTTCGACGGCGTGCGCTTCGACGACCTCGCCGCACGCACGCTCGCGCTCGCGGAGGCCGGCTCGTGACCATCGACCCCGACGAGGCGCCCACCAACGCGTTCGACCCGCTCGTGCCGCGCCCGATCGACCTGCCGACCGCCGTGCCGCTGCCCGCGCTCGGCGACGAGCGGCTGGACGCCGCGGCCTTCGACATCGCCAAGATCCTCGGCGCGCCCGACGACCCCGCGCAGTGGCCAGCCTGGCGCGACGAGCTCGCCGCGCTCGCCGCCGACGCACGGTCGAGGCTCGCGCACGACGCCGCCGCCTACGACGCCGTCGCGTGGGCCGCGCGCTGCCGCGTCGCCGCGCAGATCTGGCTCTGGGACGAGCGGCTGTGGGACTGGCGGGAGCGGCGCTTCACGCCGGATCGGCTGCTCGCCGCCTACGACGAGCTCGGCGGCCTCGACGGGCTCGTGCTCTGGCACGCCTACCCGTGCATCGGCATCGACGAGCGCAACCAGTTCGACTGGTACCGCGACGTGCCGGGGCTCGCCGCGCTCGTCGCGGACCTGCACGCGGCCGGGGTGCGCGTCTTCCTCGACTACAACCCGTGGGACACCGGCACGCGACGCGAGACGGATGCGTCGGGCCGCGAGCGCTCGGACGGCGAGTCGCTGCGGCTCGTCGCCGACGACCTCGGCGCCGACGGCGTCTTCCTCGACACGCTGAAGCAGGCCGATCCCGCGTTCCTCGCGGCGGTGGGCGGCGACCGACCGCTCGCGCTCGAGGGCGAGTCGCGGGCGCCGAACGAGCGCCTGCGCGACCACGTGCTGTCGTGGTCGCAGTGGTTCGCCGACTCGCGCGCGCCGGGCGTGCAGCGCGCGCGGCTCGTGGAGCGCCGGCACATGCTGCACGGCGTGCGGCGCTGGAACCGCTCGCATGCCGAGGAACTGCAGACGGCGTGGATGAACGGCACGGGCGTGCTCGTCTGGGATGCGGTCTTCGGCGTGTGGGTGGGCTGGAGCGCGCGCGATCGCGCGACGCTGCGCGCCATCTCCCGAATGCAGCGCGCGTGCCACGAGCTGCTCGAGCAGGGGGAGTGGGCACCGCTCGCGGGCGCGACGGCGGAGGCGGCGGAGCTCGGCGTCCACGGCACGATCTGGACGCTCGGCGACATCACCCTCGTGACGCTCGTGCATCGCGGCGACGAGCCGGTCACCGGGCGCTTCCTCGCGCCGGTCGAGGGCGCGCTGTGGGACCTGGTACGGGGAGCTGCGACCGACGGCGAGCTGACGATCCCCGCGCACGGCATCGCCGGGGTGCTCGCGGTGCGCGGCGAGGCGCCTACCTGGCTGCCGGGGCTGCTCGAGGCGGCGGTCGCCGATCCTGCGCATGGCGACCCGGCGTGGGCGGATGCCGCGTTCCCCGCCCGGGCGACCGAGCGCATCCGCGTGCCGAGGTCGAGCGCCGCGCCGCCGGAGGATGCCGTGCTCGTGCCGGCCGGCGTGCACGAGCTGCGGGTGCAGTGGCGGCGGCGAGAGACGGGCCTCTACGGCGAGGCGCCGTACGTCGAGGAGTGGAAGCCGCTGCCGCCGCGGCTGCACGACGAGCGCGAGATCGAGGTGCGCGCCGAGCTCGACGCGGTCGCGATCGCGCGCCGGGAGGTGAGCGTGGCCGAGTGGAACGCGGCCGCCCGCGATGCGGGGCTCGAGCCGCGCGAAGGCGCGCCCGACGCGCCCGTGACGCACGTGGACCTCGACGACGCGCGCCGGTTCGCGGCCGCTGTCGGCGCCCGGCTGCCGACGGACCACGAGTGGCAGGTCGCGGGCGCCGAGCTGGAGCGGCGCAGCCCGCGGGTGTGGAACTGGACGGAGAGCGAGATGACCGACGGCATCACGCGGAGGACGATCCTCAAGGGCGGCAGCGAGCGCGCCGTGACCGGCTCGGACTGGTACGCCGACGGCGGCCCGCAGCCGCCGGAGCGCTCGTTGGCATGGCTGCGCACGGGCATCGACCGCTCGAGCGCGATCGGCTTCCGGCTGGCCTGGGACCTCGAGCCCGACGTCGACCACGCAACGGGGGATGCGCGATGACCGGCCCGCTCGAGGGCGTGCGCGTGCTCGACGTCTCGACGCTCTTCGCCGGACCGCTCGCCGCGACCTTCCTGGGCGACTTCGGCGCCGACGTGATCAAGGTCGAGCATCCGCGGCGACCGGACGCGTCGCGAGGGCACGGCCCGGCGAAGGACGGCGTGAACCTGTGGTGGAAGACGCTCGGGCGCGGCAAGCGGACGACGACGCTCGACCTCTCGCAGGCGGAGGGTGCGGCGCTGCTGCTCGAGCTGGCGCGCGGCGCCGACGTGCTGATCGAGAACTTCCGGCCCGGCACCCTCGAGCGGTGGGGACTCGAGCCGGCACAGCTGCACGAGGCGAACCCCGCGCTCGTGATCGCGCGCGTCACCGCCTTCGGGCAGTCCGGTCCGATGGCGCGCCAGCCCGGCTTCGGCTCGATCGCCGAGGCGATGAGCGGGTTCGCTGCGATCACGGGCGAGCCGGACGGGCCGCCGATCCTGCCGCCCTTCGGCCTCGCCGACGGCATCACCGCGCTCGCCACGGCCTACGCCTGCGCGATCGCGCTGCGGCACGCGGAGCGCACGGGCGAGGGGCAGGTGATCGACATGGCGATCATCGAACCCATCCTCATGCTGCTCGGCGGGCAGATCACCGCCTTCGACCAGCTGGGGCTCGTGCAGCCGCGGGTCGGCAACCGCTCGGTCAACAACGCGCCGCGCAACGTCTACCGCACCGCCGACGGCCGCTGGGTGGCGGTGTCGACGTCGTCGCAGTCGGTCGCCGAGCGCGTCATGGCGCTCGTCGGTCGGTCCGACGTGATCGCCGAGCCGTGGTTCGCCTCCGGCCGCACGCGCGTCGAGCACGTCGACGAGCTCGACGCGGCGGTCGGCGGCTGGATCGGCGAGCGCACGCTCGCCGAGGTCGTCGGCGAGTTCGGGCGGGTCGAGGCGGCGATCGGCGTCGTCGACGACATCTCGGGCGTGATGGCGAACCCGCAGTACGCGTCGCTCGGTACGATCCTGCCCATCCATGACGCCGAGCTGGGGGAGATCCGCATGCAGAACGTGCTGTTCCGGATGTCGGCGACGCCCGGCGAGGTGCGCCACACCGGCAGGCGGCACGGCGAGGACACCGACGCGGTGCTCGCCGAGCTCGGCATCACGCCCGAGCAGGCTTGGGCGCTGCGCGAGCGGGGGATCGTGTGACCGTCGCGCTGTACGTGCCGGGGGATCGGCCCGACCGCTTCGGCAAGGCCGTCGAGTCGGGCGCGGATGTCGTCATCCTCGACCTCGAGGACGCGGTGGCGCACGACCGCAAGGCGGTCGCGCGGGAGGCGGTCGACGCGTTCCTGCGGCAGCGCGGCCCGATCGGGCTGCAGGTGCGGATCGGCGGGCTCGACGACCTGGAGATGCTCGCGGCGCACGAGGTGGAGCTGCGGGTGCCGAAGGTGCGCGGAGCGGCCGACCTCGACGCCGTCGTCGACCGGCTCGACCTGGATTCGCGACGGCTGCACGCGATCGTCGAGGACGCGGTCGGCGTCGCGCGGCTCGACGAGATCGCGGCGCACGCCGCCGTCGCCTCCGTGGCGCTGGGGGAGTCCGACCTGCGGAGCGACCTCGGCGCGACGAGCCCGGCGATGATCGAGCACCTGCGCATCCTCCTCGTGCTCGCCGCGAGGGGCGCGGGACTGCCTGCGCCGCTCATGTCGGTGTACCCGGCGATCGCCGATCTCGACGGGCTCGAGGCCGACTGCCGGGCGGGCGCGGCGCTCGGCTTCGGGGGGCGCACGGCGGTGCACCCGAAGCAGATCGAGGTCATCCGCCGGGCGTTCGCGCCGAGCGAGGACGACGTCGCCTGGGCGGAGGGCGTGCTCGAGGCGCTCGCCCAGGGCGGAGGCGTCACGACGCTCACGGACGGCCAGATGGTCGACGAGGCGATGCGGGCGCGCGCGGAGCGCATCCTCGCCCGCCAGAACGGGTGATCGAGCAGATCACCCCACCGCGCGCCGCCGCGGTGAGGCCGCTCGCGCGCTCACGAAGCGCCGATAGCGCCACGACTGGTGCGCGTACATCGCGAGCGGGTACACGGTCAGCAGGGTGGGCGAGACGTAGCTCCATGGATGCTCGTAGCCCGCGCTGACGGTCGCAGCCAGCGTGATCAGCCCGCACGCCCCGATCGCCAGCAGCAGCCACGAGGGTCGGCCCGGTCGCCTCGACCGCGGCTCCGTCGACGGCGCCGAGCGGGAGAGCAGCGACGCGATGGTCATGCACAGACCGAGCACGACGACGCCGACCGCCCACGCGCGCGGCTGCTGCTCCAGCCTGGCGGTCGTGGTGGGCTCGGTGAGGGGGAGCAGCGCCAGCCCCAGCACCGTCACGACGACGCCGAGGGCGACGAACCGCATGGCGCGTCGTCGATGGCGAACGAGCCGCTCGGCCTGCGCGCGCTCGTCGGGCGCGTGCCGGCCGCTCATCGTTCGAGGCGCGGCCAGCGCCTGCCCGGGGCTCGCATAGCGCTCCGTGGCGGAATGTCATCCGGAGCGACGGTCCGACTCCCGGACCTCCGCCTCTGCACCGAGGTCATCGCACCCTCCCGTCACGGTTTCCAAACAGTGTTCGCGATGATGCTGAGAGTTCGTCGGTGCCTCCACCGCTGGTCGAGTAGGACGGCGGAGCCGCCCGTATCGAGACCGGTGCAAGGTGACGGTTCGATTCGTCTCGATACGCGGCCTTCGGCTGCTACTCGACCGGCGGGGAGAGGTCGTCTCGATACGCGGCCTTCGGCTGCTACTCGACGAGCGGGGAGGGGCTGCTGCTCGACGGGGGCGCGAGGTCGGCCGCCCCTCGGCGGGCGGCGAGGGGTCGTCTCGATACGCGGCCTTCGGCTGCTACTCGACGAGCGGGGAGGGGCGGCTACTCGACGGGAGCGCGAGGTCGTCTCGATACGCGGCCTTCGGCGACGAGCGGGGATGGGCGGCTGCTACTCGGCGGGGGCGAGGGGGGTCAGGGTGATCGCGTTCGCCCACGGGTCGTCGAAGCGGATGCTGCGGCCGTCGTCCGCGACGGCCACACCGCGTGCCGCCAGTCGCTGGCGGGCGGCGCCCAGCGCATCCGCATCGGGCACGGTGATCTCGACGCGGCCGAGCCCGAGCGTGTCGGCACGACGGCCGGCACCCCGCGAGTTCCACACGTTCATCGCCATGTGGTGGTGGTAGCCGCCCGCGCTCACGAACAGCGCGGTGCCCCCGAGCGACGCGGTCTCGGCGAACCCGAGCGCGTCGACGTAGAAGGCCCGAGCGGTCGGCACGTCGCCGACCTGCAGGTGCACGTGCCCGACCTTCGCGTCGGCCGGCGCGATCTGCGAGGTGCCGAACGCGCCGCGGTCGAGGTGCTCGTCGACGAAGCGGTTCGGGTCGATGAACTCCGTCGTCATGTGCACGTGCCCGTTGGCCCACTCCCACTGGTCGCGTGGCCGGTCGGCGTAGAGCTCGACGCCGTTGCCGTCGGGATCGGCGAAGTAGAACGCCTCTGAGACGTGGTGGTCGCCGGTGCCGGCGAACTGGATGCCCGGGATCTGCGACATCCGCACGACCGCAGCAGCGAGGGCCGCCTGGGTCGGGTAGAGGATCGCCGTGTGGAAGAGCCCCGCGTCGGACGGGTTCGGTCCGCGCAGGTCGGGCGCCTCCTCGAGCACGAGGATCGTGCGGCCGTCGACGCCCAGCTCGACAGCGCCCGGCCGCTCGGCGATGTGCTGCAGGCCGACACCGGTGGTGTACCAGTGCACGAGCCGCGCGAGCTTCGCGGTCTTCAGCATCACGGGGCCCATCGCGGTGGCGTCGGGCAGCAGGTCGATCGTGGTCATGGTTCCTCCACAGGAGGCAACGCCCGCGGCGGGCGGGCATTCCGGGCGGGCGCCCGGACCGCCCGGCTAGGCTCCACGGTCGTGAGCGACAGCGTGTGGTCCCTGCGTGCCGACGAGCTGCTGCGGCGCACCGCGTCGTCGGAGCCGACGCCCGGCAACGGCTCGATCGCGGCGGTCGCGGGTGCGTTCGGCATCGCGCTCGTGCTCATGGCGCTCACGATCACCGAGGATGCGCCCGCGAGCTTGCGCGAGCGGGGCGAGGCGATCCTCGAGCGCGTCACGCCGGCCGCCGACGCGGACGTCGCCGCGTTCGGCGCCGTCATCGACGCGAGCGGCGGGGGCGGGGACGACGCGGCGCTCGAGTCGGCGACGGTCGCGGCGACCGAGCGGCCGCTCGAGCTGCTGGCGGCGCTCGTCGACGCGCTCGCGCTCGCCGCGGAGGCCGAGCCGGTCGTCAAGCACGCGCTCGTCAGCGACGTGCTGTCGGGCGGCGACCTCATCGCCGGCGCCGCCCGTGCCGCGATCCGTGCGGCCGACCTCAACCTCGCGACGCTCGAGCGCGACGGGTCCGACGCGTCCGCCGCCCTGCGGGAGCGGCGCGAGACGCTCGTCTCGGCGCTCGACGACGCGCTCGGCGCGCGCGCCTGACGTCGCCGGCGTCGGCGTCGGCGTCTGCGTCAGCGGCGGCCGAGGTCGCGCTCCAGCACCGGCGCGAGCCGGAAGGGGATGAGCTCGCCCATCGACAGCCACGTCTCGGTGCGCACGACGCCGTCGCACGCGAGCACGAGCTTGTTCACCCGGTAGAGGTCCTCGGCGTCGCGGCACACGGCGCGCACGAGCACGTCCGCCTGCCCGGAGAGCCCGAACGCCTGCACGACCTCCGGGATCTCGCGCAGCTGCTCGACCACCGCGTCGATGCGCGGCTGGTCGACGTGCGTCGCCATGAAGACGGTGAGCGGGTAGCCGAGCGCCGCCGCGTGGAAGCGGCGGTCGAAGCCCTGCAGCGCATCCGACGCCTCGAGCGCGGCGACGCGCGACTGCACGGTGTTGCGCGCGAGGCCGAGCTGCTCGGCGATCGCGGCGTTCGTGATCCGGGGATGCCGCGTCAGCTCGAGCAGGATCCTGCGGTCGGTGTCATCGACAATGCGCATGGTGCGCAATCTAGCGCAGCCTGTGGTGCACCGGAATGGGCGAGAAGCGCAGGGCGTGTGTCGCTGATTGCGCGAAGTGCGCCCCCGAGGTAGCGTCGAGCCACGCTCACCGGATGCACCCGTCCGGCGCAGCCGACAGGCGCTCAAGAGGCGCTTCGAACGAGGAGGTTCGACCGTGTCGATCACCGTGCCAGCACCTGACCCCGCGCTCGCCGTCGGCCTCGACTGTCCGCTGCGCGTGCTCGACCTCGACGGCTCCCGCTTGCCGGATGCGCTGCTCGACCCGCACCTGACCGACATCGACGAGTCGGCCCTCACGAACCTCTACGTCGACATGGTGCGCGTGCGCCGGCTCGACACCGAGGCGTTCGCCCTCACCCGCCAGGGTCACCTCGTGCTCTGGCCGCCGCTGCTCGGCCAGGAGGCGGCGCAGGTCGGCCCGGCCCGCGCGCTGCGCACCGAGGACTGGGTCTTCGGCTCCTACCGCGAGCACGCGTTCGCACTGCTCAAGGGCGTCGACCTCGCCGAGTTCGCCAACGTCTGGAAGGCCTATGCGCACGGCGGCTGGGACCCGCAGGAGATCCGCATGGCGCCGGCGCAGATCATCATCGGCGCGCAGAGCCTCCACGCGACCGGCTTCGCCATGGCCTCGAAGCTCGACCGCTCCGACGACGTCGCGCTCGCCTGCTTCGGCGACGGCGCGACGAGCGAGGGCGACGTCAACGAGGCGCTCGTGTGGGCATCCGCCTTCCAGGCGCCCGTCGTCTTCCTCTGCCAGAACAACCAGTACGCGATCTCCGAGCCCGTGCGCGTGCAGTCGGGCACGCCGCTCGCCCTGCGCCCGACCGGCTTCGGCATCCCGTCGATGCGCGTCGACGGCAACGACGTGCTCGCGATGCACGCGGCCGCGCGCATCGCCTTCGAGCGCGCCCGCTCTGGCGGCGGCCCGACCTTCATCGAGGCCGTCACCTACCGCCGCGGCCCGCACACCACGACCGACGACCCCAAGCGCTACCGCGACGAGGCCGAGCTCGAGGAGTGGACCGCGAAGGACCCGATCGACCGCGTCGAGCGCGCGCTCGAGCGGATGGGCGCCAACATGGAGGCCGTCCGGGCCGAGGCGAAGATCCGCGCCGACGAGCTCGCCAAGGAGCTCCGCGCCGCCGCCGAGCACGCCGTCGCGCCGCACGCCGACGCGATGTTCGAGCACGTCTACGACCAGCCGACGAAGCGCATCCAGCGCCAGCAGGCCGAGCGCCGCGCGTTCGCCGCATCCATCGAGGGGAACCGATGACCACCGAGACGCTCACGCTCGCGAAGGCCGTCAACGCGGCGCTCGCCGACTCGCTCGAGGGCGACGACCGCGTGCTGCTCATGGGCGAGGACATCGGCAAGCTCGGCGGCGTCTTCCGCGTCACCGACGGCCTGCAGGCGCGCTTCGGCGAGGACCGCGTGATCGACGCGCCGCTCGCCGAGTCGGCGATCATCGGCACCGCGATCGGCATGGGCTACCGCGGCTTCCGCGTCGTCGCCGAGATCCAGTTCGACGGCTTCATCTACCCCGCCTTCGACCAGATCGTCGCCCAGGTGGCGAAGCTGCACTTCCGCTCGAAGGGCCGCGTGAAGGTGCCGCTCACGATCCGCGTGCCGTTCGGCGGCGCGATCGGCTCGGTCGAGCACCACTCCGAGTCGCCCGAGGCGTACTTCGCGCACACCGCGGGCCTCCGCGTGGTGACCGCGTCGACGCCGCAGGAGGCGTACTCCACGCTGCGCGCCGCGATCGCGAGCGATGACCCGGTGCTCTTCTTCGAGCCGAAGGGCAAGTACTACACGAAGGGCGAGGTCGACCGCTCGATCGTCCGCGACCTCGACACCGCCAACATCGTCGCCGCCGGCCGCGACGTGACGGTCGCCGCCTACGGCCCGACGGTCGAGACCGCGCTCCGCGCCGCGATCGCCGCCGCCGACGAGGGCATCGAGATCGAGGTCATCGATCTGCGCTCGATCTCGCCGCTCGACGTCGACACCGTCGTCGAGTCGGTGCGCCGCACCGGCCGGCTCGTCGTCGCGCACGAGGCGCCCGGCGAGGTCTCCGTCTCGAGCGAGCTCATCACCTCCGTCGTCGAGCGCGCCTTCTCGAGCCTCGAGGCGGCGCCCGAGCGCGTCACCGGCTACGACACGCCCTACCCGCCGTCGGCGATCGAGCACGACTACCTGCCGAGCCTCGACCGCATCCTCGACGCCGTCGACCGCACGCTCGGCCGCCGCAGTTCGCGCGACGAGCTCGACTCGGCATCCGCACTCGTCACGGCAGGAGCCGCCCGATGAAGACGTTCCTGCTGCCCGACCTCGGTGAGGGCCTCACCGAGAGCGAGGTCGTCTCCTGGCGCGTCGCCGAGGGCGACTCCGTCGAGCTCAACCAGCCGCTCGCCGACATCGAGACGGCCAAGGCCGTCGTCGAGCTGCCGAGCCCCTACGAGGGCGTCATCACCAAGCTGCACGCCGCCGAGGGCGAGACGGTCGCCGTCGGCGCGCCGCTCATCGAGTTCGACGTCGACGGTGCGGGCGGTGCACCGGCAGCGGATGCGCCGGTGGTCGATGAAGACGTCCCGTCGCCCGAGGCCGGTCCGGTCGCAACCCCCGACGAGACGATTGAGGAGACGCCCGCGGCGATCGAGCCGGAGGCGAAGCCTGAAAAGGTGTCGGTGCTCGTCGGCTCCATCACGGTGCACGGCGGCAAGCCCGTGCGCGCGAAGCGCACCTGGGACGTCGAGCCCTTCTCGCGCACCGAGCGCCCCGCCGAGCGGCGCGCGAACCGCGCCATGCCGCCGGTGCGGAAGCTCGCGAAGGAGCGCGGCATCGACCTGCAGTCGGTGCGGCCGTCGGGCACCGACGGTCTCGTCACGCGCGCCGACCTCGAGTCGCACGGCAGCGCATCCGCAGCACCGGCAGCAGCCGCCGCGCCTGCATCGACGCGGGAGAAGGTGACGGGGCTCCGCAAGCACACCGCGGCCGCGATGTCGCAGTCGGCGCTCACGGTGCCGCACGCGGCGACCTTCCACCAGGTCGACGTCACCGAGACGCTCGCGCTCGCCCGCTCGGGCGACGCGTCGTTCCTCGCGCTCGCGTGCCGCGCGATCCTGCTCGCCGCGAAGCGCTGGCCCGACGTCACGTCGTCGTTCCACGCCGACACGAACGAGCTCGAGCGCTTCGCGCACGTCAACCTCGGCATCGCCGTCTCGACCGACCGCGGGCTCGTGGTCGCGTCGATCGACGAGGCGGAGGCGATGGACGCCCTCACGCTCACCGCTGCGATCAAGGATCGCGCCACGCGCGCCCGCGACAACGCGCTGTCGATGGCCGAGCTGACGTCGTCGAACATCACGGTCTCGAACGTCGGCGTCTTCGGCGTCGACGGCGGCATCCCGATCCTCAACCCGGGGGAGTCGGTCATCCTCGCGCTCGGCGCGGTGCGGAAGATGCCGTGGGCCCACGACGGCGAGATCGTGCTGCGCGACGTCTGCACGGTCACCGTCTCGTTCGACCACCGAGTGCTCGACGGGCGCGAGGCGGCCGGCTTCCTCGCCGATGTCGCCGCGGTGCTCGAGCGTCCCAGCCTCGCACTGGCACGGTAGGGGCATGCACCGGCTCCCCACCCACGTCGATCCCGGCGGCGACGCCGCCCGCACGAATCGCGCCGCGATGGAGGCGCTCGTCGCCGAGCTGCGCGAGCGGCTCGACCGCGTAGCGCTCGGCGGACCCGAGGCGTCGCGCGAGCGGCACGTCGCGCGCGGCAAGCTGCTCGCGCGCGACCGCATCGACGCGCTGCTCGACCCGGGCAGCCCGTTCCTCGAGGTGGCGCCGCTCGCGGCGTGGGGCGTCTACGGCAAGGACGTCGACGGCACCGGCGGCCAGGACGCGCCGTCGGCGGGCGTGGTCGCCGGCATCGGGCTCGTGCACGGCCGGCATGTGATGGTGATCGCGAACGACGCGACCGTGAAGGGCGGCACCTACTTCCCGCTCACGGTGAAGAAGCACCTGCGCGCGCAGCAGATCGCGCGCGAGAACCGGCTGCCGTGCATCGCGCTCGTCGACTCGGGCGGCGCGTTCCTGCCGATGCAGGACGAGGTCTTCCCCGACCGCGAGCACTTCGGCCGCATCTTCTTCAACCAGGCGCAGATGTCGGCGCTCGGCATCCCGCAGCTCGCGGCCGTGATGGGCTCGTCGACCGCGGGCGGCGCGTACGTGCCGGCGATGAGCGACGAGACGGTGATCGTGCGCGACCAGGGCACGATCTTCCTCGGCGGTCCGCCGCTCGTGAAGGCGGCGACCGGCGAGGTGATCGACGCCGAGTCGCTCGGCGGCGGCGTGCTGCACGCCGAGGTCTCCGGCGTCGTCGACCACCTCGCCGACGACGACGAGCACGCGCTCGAGATCGTGCGCGACATGGTGGAGGCGCTGCCGGATGCCGACCGCGCCCGTCCGCAGGGCACGGTGCCCCAGCGCTCGGACTCGGCCGGATGGTTCGCCTACGCGCCGCTGAGCGGTTCGGCGTTCGGCGACGGCAGCGACGAGCCCGCCATCGACGCGTCGACGCTCTACGACGCCATCCCGCCCGACCTGCAGACGCCCTACGACGCGCGCGAGATCATCGCGCGCATCGTCGACCGCTCCGAGTTCCACGAGTTCAAGGCCGGCTACGGCGAGACGCTCGTCACCGGCTTCGCCGAGCTGCACGGGCACACCGTCGGCATCATCGCCAACAACGGCGTGCTCTTCTCGGAGTCGGCGATGAAGGGCGCGCACTTCATCGAGCTGTGCGACCAGCGCGGCGTGCCGCTCGTCTTCCTGCAGAACATCACCGGCTTCATGGTCGGCTCGGAGGCCGAGCGCGGCGGCATCGCCAAGCACGGCGCCAAGATGGTCACCGCGGTGGCGACCACGCGCGTGCCGAAGCTCACGGTCGTCGTCGGCGGCTCGTTCGGCGCCGGCACCTACTCGATGTGCGGCCGCGCCTACGACCCCCGCTTCCTGTGGCTGTGGCCGAACGCGCGCGTGAGCGTCATGGGCGGGCCGCAGGCCGCATCCGTGCTCTCCACCGTCAAGCGCGAGCAGATCGAGGGCGCGGGCGACGAGTGGTCAGCCGAGGCGCAGGCCGACTTCGAGCGCCCGGTGCGCGAGCAGTACGAGACGCAGGGCAACCCCTACTACGCCTCCGCCCGGCTCTGGGACGACGGCGTCATCGACCCCGCAGACACGCGCCGGATCCTCGGGATGGCGCTCGACGTCGTCACCGCGGTGCCGCTGCCCGAGCCGCGCTTCGGCGTCTTCAGGATGTGAGCGCCATGGCATCGCAGATGTTCGACACCGTCCTCGTCGCCAACCGCGGCGAGATCGCCATCCGCGTCGCGCAGACGCTCCGCACGCTGGGGATCCGCTCGGTCGCCGTGCGCGCCGAGGACGACCCGTCGCCCCACGCGGACCACTTCGACGAGGTGGTCTCGCTCGGCACCGGGCCCCTCCGCGACACCTACCTGTCGGCGTCCAAGATCATCGAGGCCGCCCGCAGCGCCGGCGCGCAGGCGATCCACCCCGGGTACGGCTTCCTCTCCGAGAACGCGGCGTTCGCGCAGGCGTGCGCGGATGCCGGCGTCGTCTTCATCGGACCGCCCGCCTCGGCGATCGAGACGATGGGCGACAAGATCTCGGCGCGGCACGCGGTCGAGTCGCGCGGCGTCGCGACCGTGCCGGGCATCGCCGAGCCCGGCCTCGACGACGCGGCGCTCATCGCCGGCGCCGAGCGCGTCGGCTTCCCCGTGCTCATCAAGCCGGCGGCCGGCGGCGGCGGCAAGGGCATGTACCGCGTCGACGAGGCCGCCGGCCTGCCGTCGGCGCTCGCCGCCGCCCGGCGCGAGGCCGCGTCGTCGTTCGGCGACGACACGCTCTTCATCGAGCGCTTCGTGACGAACCCGCGCCACATCGAGGTGCAGGTGCTCGCCGACGCGCACGGCACCGTCATCCACCTGGGTGAGCGCGAGTGCTCGCTCCAGCGCCGCCACCAGAAGGTCATCGAGGAGGCGCCGAGTCCGCTCCTCACCGAGGCGCAGCGCGCGTCCATCGGCGCGGCCGCCGTCGAGACCGCCCGCTCCGTCGGCTACGTCGGCGCCGGCACGGTCGAGTTCATCGTCGCCGCCGACCGGCCGGACGAGCCGTTCTTCATGGAGATGAACACGCGCCTGCAGGTCGAGCACCCGGTGACCGAGATGGTCACCGGCGTCGACCTCGTCGAGCAGCAGCTGCGCGTCGCGGCGGGGGAGCCGCTCGCGATCGCGCAGGACGACGTGACGCTCTCGGGGCATGCGATCGAGGCGCGCATCTACGCCGAGGACCCGGCGGCAGGCTTCCTGCCGACGGGCGGCGCAGTGCTCGAAGTGCAATGGCCGTGGGACGAGCCCGCCACCGACGGCATGGGCGGCGCCACCGTGCGCGTCGACGCGGGCGTCGCCCCGGGCACGGTCGTCGGCTCGAGCTACGATCCGATGATCGCGAAAGTGATCGCGCACGCCGACACTCGGACAGAGGCGATCGAGGGGCTCCGCAACGCGCTGCGGCGGATGCACCTGTTCGGCGTCGTCACCAACCGCGGCTTCCTGCGAGCGCTGTTGCACGAGCCGAGCGTGCATGCTGGTGACCTCGATACGGGCTTCATCGACCGCGAGGGTGAGCGGATCGCGCGAGCCAACCTCCCGGACGGCGAGGTGTTCGCGGTCGCCGCCGCCACACGAGCGCTGCGCGCGCCCGGCGCGGTGGGCCCGTGGGCGAGCGACGGCTGGCGCATCGGTGGAGCGGTCGGGCGCGTGGCCAAGTTCGCGGACGGCGACGGCATCGCCACCGTTCGGGTGCGCCGCATCGGCGAGCCGCGCGAGCACCGCGCTGCCGCATTCGGCGCGAGCGAGGTGCGCGACGTCGACATCGAGGTGCGCCGTGCCGACGGCGCGCGTGAGCGCTACCAGGGCCTCCAGCTTGAGCGCCCGACACTCGAGACACCCGAAGGCACTTGGGTGTGGACGCGGGACGGCGACTGGCTCGTCGAGGCGCCCCCGCGCATCCGCCGCGGCCGCGGTCCCGCGCAGCCGACCCTCGCATCCCCGATGCCGGGCACCGTCGTGGCCGCGCATGCCGCCGACGGCGACACCGTCGCGGAGGGGCAGGCGATCGTGAGCGTCGAGGCCATGAAGATGGAGCACGTGCTGCGCGCACCCGTCGCCGGCACCGTGCGCCTGCACGCCGCCGTCGGCGAGCAGGTGACGCGCGGGCAGGAGCTCGCGACCGTGACCCCCGAGGAGGCAGCGGCATGACCGACGAGACGACCGCGGCGGCGCCCGCGGGCGAGCCCGCAGCGCGGCGCATCACGCAGCGGGGGCTCTGGTTCGACGAGCTCGAGGAGGGCGTGGTCTACGAGCACCGTCCCGGCCGCACGATGACCGAGACCGACAACGTGCTCTTCACGACGCTGACGATGAACACGCAGCCGCTGCACCTCGACCGCGCGTACAGCGCGACGACCGAGTTCGGCGAGCCGCTCGTCAACTCGATGCACACGCTCGCGACCATGGTGGGCCTGTCGGTGGGGCAGCTCACGCAGGGCACCATCGTCGCCAATCTCGGGTTCAGCGAGGTGACGTTCCCGGCGCCGGTGCGCCACGGCGACACGATCTACTGCGAGACGCGGGTGCTCGAGAAGCGCGCGTCCAGGTCGCGGCCGGGGCAGGGCATCGCCACCTTCGAGCACCGCGCGCGCAACCAGCACGGGGAGGTCGTCGCGAAGGCCGTGCGGCAGGTGCTCATGCAGGCTGACCCGGAGGCGGCGTCGTGAGCATGCTCTCCCCGAAGCAGCTGGGCATGGGCCCGGCGCTGCTGTTCTGCCCCGGCGACCGGCCCGACCGCTTCCAGAAGGCGGCCGATCGCGCCGACGCGGTGATCCTCGACCTCGAGGATGCGGTCGGCGGCGACGCGAAGGCCGCCGCCCGTGAGGCGATCGTCGCTGCCCGGCTCGACGTCGACCGCACCATCGTCAGGGTGAGCGCCGCCACCGCCCACGGCTTCGACGACGACCTGACCGCCGTCGCCGACTCGCCGTTCCGCACCGTGATGCTCGCCAAGGCCGAGTCGGCCGAGGAGGTCGACCGGGTCGTCGCGGCGCTGCCCGGCGTGCGCGTGGTCGCGCTGTGCGAGACGGCGCGCGGCGTGCTCGCCGCCGAAGGGCTCGCCGCCCACCCCTCGGTGGTCGGCATGATGTGGGGGGCGGAGGACCTCGTCGCCTCGCTCGGCGGCACGTCGAGCCGCGACGACGCCGGCGCCTACCGCGACGTCGCCGCGCACGCGCGCAGCCGCATCCTGCTCGCCGCGGGGGCCTTCGGCGCCACCGCGATCGACGCCATCCGCACCGACATCGCCGACCTCGACGGCGCGCACGCCGAGGCGGTGGATGCCGCGGCATCCGGCTTCGGCGCGAAGGCCGCCATCCACCCGAACCACGTCGAGCCCTACCGCCGCGCCTTCGCGCCGACGGCCGAGCAGCTCGACGAGGCGCAGCGCATCCTCGCTGCCGCCGAGACCACGCCAGGCGTCTTCTCCTTCGAGGGACGCATGGTCGACGAACCGATCCTCCGACACGCCAGAAGCGTCGTCGCCCGGGGATCGGCTGCAGCCACCACCACGAATGGGAGCACGCCATGACCACCACGGCACTGAACCGCCCCGCCGCCGACGAGGTCGTCGACGGCACCGAGATGCTGAGCCCCGAGCACCAGGAGCTCGCCCGCACCGTCCGCCGCTTCGCCGACGAGGTCGTCGCGCCCGCGAGCTACGAGTACGACACCGCGCGCCGCCTGCCGATGGAGATCATCGCTCAGATGGGCAAGATGGGCCTCTTCGGCCTGCCGATCCCGGTCGAGTACGGCGGGCAGGGCAAGGACTACATGTCGCTGTGCGTCGCCGTCGAGCAGCTCGGCCGGGTCGACCAGTCGATCGCGGTGACGCTCGAGGCGGGCCTGGGGCTCGGCGCGATGCCGATCTACCGGTTCGGTACCGAGGAGCAGAAGCGCACCTACCTGCCGGCGCTCGCTCGCGGCGAGGCGCTCGCCGCCTTCGGCCTCACCGAGGCGCAGGCCGGCAGCGACGCCGGCGCGACGCAGACGACCGCCGTGCTCGAGGACGGCTGGTGGCGCATCGACGGCACGAAGCAGTACATCACCAACTCCGGCACGCCGATCACCTCCGTGGTGACGGTCACGTGCGTCACCGGCCGCAAGGTCGGCAAGGACGGCCAGGAGAAGCCCGAGCTGTCGACGATCATCGTGCCGACGCCGATCGACGGCTTCACCGCGCTGCCTGCCTACGACAAGATCGGCTGGAACACCTCCGACACGCATCCGCTCGGCTTCGACAACGTGCGCGTGCCCGAGGGCAACCTGCTCGGCGCGCGCGGCAAGGGGTTCTCGAACTTCCTGTCGGTGCTCGACGAGGGCCGCGTCGCGTTCGCGGCGCTGTGCGTCGGCGCCGCGCAGGGGTGCCTCGAGCAGGCGATCGAGCGGGCCAAGACGCGCGTCGTCTTCGGCCGGCCGATCGGCGACAACCAGCACATCGCCTTCACGATCGCGCGGATGCGGTCGCGCGTGCACGCAGCGCGTGCCGTCATGCACGACGCGGCACGCCGCATCGACCAGGGTCTGCCCTTCACCGAGCAGGCGTCGCTCGCCAAGCTCATCGGCTCCGAGGCGGCGGTCGCGAACGCGAACGACGCGACGCAGATTTGGGGCGGCGCCGGCTTCATGAACGAGAACGTGGTGGCGCGGCACCTGCGCGACTGCCGCATCCTCACGCTCGGTGAGGGCTCGACCGAGGTGCAGCTCGCGATCATCGCCCGCTCGCTCGGCTTCGAGAAGTCGTTCGGCGCCTGACCCGCGCGCCTGTTGAGGGTTCGCGTCCGAGGTGAGAGCAACTCGGACGCGAACCCTCAACGCGCGGGCCAGCTCGCCGCCCGGCCGACGCGCCGTTGATAGCCTGCCCGCGCCGAGCGGACAGCGGGGGAGACGGCGTGGGGCGAGAGCGCACTGACGGGGACGACGAGCGACGCGACGGCGACGGGTACCGCAGCGAGCGGCACCGTGCTCGGGGAAGCCGCGGCCCGCTCGACTCGCCGGACTGGCACGCCGACGACGACGACGAGCCGATCCACGCCTGGGGCGCCGAGCGTCGCTCGCGCAGTGTCGCCGCGCGCGAGGAGGCGGCGACTAGCCACGGCATCCTGCGCGCCGACGCCGGCGCCGGCGCCGGCGCCGGCGTTCACGGTCACGGGCACGGCCACGGCGGCGGCACGGCGCAGCCGCCCAGCCGCCGGTCGCGCATGGTGCTCTGGCTCATCCTCGCGCCGCTGCTGCTCGCGACGCTCGGCGGCCTGGTCGCTCTCTGGCCGCAAGCCGACGCGATGCCCGAGCGGATGGCGTACCTGGGCGAGGGCGCGAGCGTGCTGCAGGCGACGGCGATCGGCGCCGCGAACCCCGAGACCTCGCTCGTCGCTGCGCAGCTGGACGACGGCTCGCTCGTCGAGGTCGTGATGTCGCCCGAGGCGGTCGCCGAGGTCGGCCCCGGCGACCGGATGCGCGTCTTCGACATCCCGGAGGCCGAGGGCTTCGGCACCTCCTACGTGTTCGTCGACTTCGCCCGGGAGGTGCCGCTGCTGCTGCTCGCCGCCGCGTTCGTGCTCGTCGTGCTGCTCGTGGCCCGGTGGCGCGGCCTCGCGGCGATCGTCGGGCTCGCCGGCGCCTTCGCGACCATCTGGGGCTTCGCGCTGCCCGCGCTGCTCTCCGGACGGCCGGCGCTGCCGGTCGCGCTCGTCACCGCGTCGATCGTGATGTTCATCGTGCTCTACGTCGCGCACGGCTTCACCACGCGCACGACGACGGCGCTGCTCGGCACGATGTTCGGCCTCGGGCTCACGGCGACGCTCGCCTGGATCGCGACCGGCTCGTCGCGCATCCTCGGCACGAGCACCGAGGAGTCGCGGCTGCTGTTCACCCAGACCACGGTCGACCTCTCGGACGTCTTCGTCTGCGGGCTGATCCTGGCCGGGATGGGCGTGCTCAACGACGTGACGATCACGCAGGCGTCGGCCGTCTGGGAGCTGCGCGCCGTCGCGCCGGGCGCTTCGAGGCGTGAGCTCTTCTCGCGGGCGATGCGCATCGGCCGCGACCACATCGCGTCGACCGTCTACACGATCGCCTTCGCCTACGTCGGGGCCGCGCTGCCGCTGCTGCTCGTGCTGTCGCTGACGGATGCGCCGCTCGACCTGCAGCTCACGACGGGCGAGGTGGTCGAGGAGATCGTCCGCACGCTCGTCGGATCGATCGGCCTGGTGCTTGCGATCCCCGCGACGACGGCCATCGCCGCGCTCGTCGTGCCCGGCGCCGAGACGATCTCGCGCTCGGCCGCGACGAGCGCGGCGCGGTCGGCGTAGGCGGAGCCGTCTTCGCGCGTCCGGATTGCTGGAGGATGAGCCGGTGACCTGCTACGAGCGACCCTCGATCGACGCGACCCTCTTCCGCGACGCCGCGGGCGAGGTCATCGACTACGGCGATCGGTGGGGAGGCGGGATGCCGCCGGAGGACACCTACTCGGTCGACACGCATCCGGAGCGCTTCGCACCCATCCACGCCGTGGCCGACGCCCTCATCGCCCACCTGCTGGCCGCCTACGACGTCGACCTGGACGAGGGTGACGAGGTGGTGGCGGACCTCCTGCACCCTGCCCGAGACGTGCAGCGCGCGGTCCGGATCCGTCCTCGCGATCCGGCGAGCGCGCCGCTCACCGTCGTCTTCACCGACTACCCGGGCATCTTCGTGCATGCCGGCCTGCTGCACGACTTCCACTATCCGGTCTGCGGCTGCGACGCGTGCGACTCCACCTGGGAGGCGGAGGCCGACGAGCTGGAGCGGCTTGTGCTCGCGGTCGTCGGCGGGCGCTACCGCGAGCGCGTCGGGCGCGGGTTCCGACCCTGGGTCGAGCACTCGCTCACCTTCCCCGACGGCTCGGCCTCCGGACAGTCGCCGGCGCAGGAGCTGCCTGCTGATCGCGTGCGCGCGGCCGCCCCCGTGCTGCGGCGCCTCCCCGATGGGTGGGCGCCGTGGCCTCCCAAGCAGCCCGACTCCTGATCCTGCTGGACGACGGGAGCGGCCGCTAGGCCTTCGCGCGCAGCTTCGCCGCGGCGGCCGCGAACGCCTCCACCTTGGAGGTCGGCCCATGCACGAGCAGGATGTCGCCGCGCTCGAAGCGGATCTCGACCGTCGAGAGGATCCACGAGCCCTCGCGCTTCACGGCGCCGATGCCGACGCCGTGCTTCGCCTGCAGTCCCAGCTCGCGCAGGGGCACGCCCAGCAGCGGCAGTGGCGCCTCGAGCAGCACCGCGGCGTAGCCGGCCTCGACCTCGATGAAGTCCTCGAGCGCGCCCCGCACCATGTGCGCAACGCGACGGCCCATGTCGGCCTCGGGGCGCACGACGTGCTTCACGCCCAGCTGGTCGAGGATCAGCGCGTGGCGCTCGTCGAGCGCCTTCGCCCACACCTCGCGCACGCCCAGGCGCAGCAGCTGGCTCGTGACCAGGATGTTGGCGGTGACGTCGGTGCCGATCGCCACGACGACGCGGTCGAAGTCGGCCACGCCCAGCTGCTCGAGCAGCTCCGGCTTGGTGGCGTCGCCCGTGACCGCGGCCGTGAGCCGACCGTTGAGCGCCTGGACGACCTCCTCGTCGGCGTCGATGCCGAGCACCTCGGTGCCGTGCGCCATGAGCTCGAGCGAGAGCGACGTGCCGAAGCGGCCGAGGCCGACGACGGCGACCGAGGAGGCGGATCCGATGGTGCTCGGATCGAAGGGGTTGCGGAGCCTAGCCAATGATGGGCCTTTCCTTCGGCAGCTCGAACGCGAGCCTGCGGGGTCGGAGGGCGAGCGTCGTGGCGACCGTGATGGGCCCGACGCGGCCGATGAACATGAGCAGGACGAGGATCAGCTGGCTCGGCGTGCCGACGGATGCCGTGATGCCGGTCGAGAGGCCGACGGTGCCGAACGCGGAGATGACCTCGAACAGCACGCGGTCGTGGTCGATGTCGGTGAGGTGCATGATCGCGAGCGTCGCGACGAAGCAGAGTCCGACCGAGAGCAGCGCGATCGTGATCGCTTCACGGTGCACGGCGCGCGAGAGTCGCTTGCCGAAGAGCGTCACCGTTGGATCGCCGCGGACCTCGGCGATGATGATCGCCGCGAGCACGCCGAAGGTGGTGATCTTGATGCCGCCGGCGGTGCCGGCCGGTCCGCCGCCGATGAACATCAGCACATCCATCACGAGCAGCGTCTCGGGGTGGAACGTGCCGATGTCGAGCGCGTTGAAGCCCGCGGTGCGGGTCTGCACGGAGTGGAAGAACGCCTCGAGGATGCGGACGCCCGTCGGGTGCGCGCCGAGCGACGCAGGATTGGCCCACTCGAGCACCGCGATCGCGACCGTGCCGAGGGTGAGCAGGGCGGCGGTGCCGACCAGCACGAGCCACGTGTGCATCGAGAACCGGCGCGGGTGCGGCGCGTGCTTGAGGACCTGCATGATGACCGGGAAGCCGAGGCCGCCGACGATGGTCGCGCCGGCGAGCGGCAGCAGGATCCAGGGGTCGTCGACGAATCCCATGAGGTTGTCGCTGAAGAGCGCGAAGCCGGCGTTGTTGTAGCTCGAGACCGCGTGGAACACCCCGAGCCACAGCGCGTGCAGCGGGTCCTCGCCGCGACCGAGCCAGAACCGAAGCCAGAGGATGATGGCGACGGTGCCCTCGACCACGAGCGCGATGCCCAGGATGTTCACGACCAGCTGGCGCAGCCCGCCGATGCCGGTCGCGTGCGCCTCCTGCGCGGTCGTCAGCCGCGAGCCGAGGCTCAGGCGCTTCACGATGGCGATGCCGACGAGGCTCGCGAACACCATCACGCCGAGGCCGCCGAGCTGGATGAGCAGCAGGATGACCACCTGGCCGAAGGGCGTCCAGTAGAGCGCCGTGTCGACGACCGTCAGGCCGGTGACGCACGCCGCGGAGACCGCGGTGAACAGCGCCTCGATCCAGCTGGCGCCGCCTGGACCCTGCTTCGACATCGGCAGCATGAGCAGTGCCCAACCGGTGAGGTTGAGCACGACGAAGCCGGTGAAGATTCGACGAGCGGGATGCTGGCGTTGCCAGAAGTGGGTGAGCCCCCGTTGGGGGCGCGTGGCGTGCACGAGCGACGACTATACGCCCGCCGATGTGACTTCCCGTCCCAACGTGTTGTAGAGTTATCTGGTTGCTCCGAGAGCAGCAGAGGGTCTGTGGCGCAGCTGGTAGCGCACCTGCATGGCATGCAGGGGGTCGGGGGTTCGAGTCCCCCCAGATCCACCAATGTGATGAGTCGCGACATAGGTCTTACCTGAGTCGCGACATAGGTCACGAAGAGAGAGCCCCTGGCCAACGGCCGGGGCTCTTCTCGTGTTGCGCTAGTAGCTACGGTCTGGGTCGATGTCGTCGGTGGCGATGACTTCGCCGGTCTCGAGGTCGACGACGGTGACGGTGTGGTCGTCGATGGCGGTGAGGACGCGTCTGCCGCGGCACTGGTTGCCCATGGCTAGGTGGTGGCTGCGGCCGGCTCTGCGGAGGCCGACGCGGCCCTGGTTGTCGACGCGGTCGTAGCGGAGCCGGAAGTGGCCGGGTTCGCGGGCGGCCACCCGATCCGAGCCATCGACGCGGAGGGAATCGGATCCGCCAAGTGCCGTGTGCACGAAGTCTGGCTGCTCGCGAGGAATGTACGGTGCCCTTCGTGCGCGCGAGCAACGCTGGCCCGGGCTCGGCGTCCGCGTTGGGCGCAAGCGCATCGCCGGACTGATGAGCCGCGATCAACCCGCCGGGTTTGTGCCTCGGGCGAATGCCACGACGCTGTGCCGTAGATGCTGTCTCAAACCATGCTCGCGAAATGAGGGATCGCCAGCCTCAGAACGAATGGGTGTCTCCTGCAGGCGATCTCCGATAGCCTCCGCGCGAGGGCGGTCTTGGGGTCGGTCATCGAGAAAGTTGACGCAGTGAGTTCGTCGCGACGGGAGTCGGGCACTGCTCAAGCGCGGAAGTGCGCGGAACCGTGCTGACCTCGCTGCTTCCAGGGCTCCGGCAACTGCGGGCGCCGCTCGCTGCGGGCTTCTTGTGGGTAGCCGCGCTGTGGCTGCTGATCGAACCGATCTGGCCGGAAAGTGCGAACGCAGGCGTAATCGGATCAGTAAGTCGGCTTCTCGGCTTCGCCAGCCTGATCGGGTTGACAGTCATCCTCTCGTTCGCGGCGTATCTAACCGGATCCATCTCGGTCTTCTTGTTCTCCGGCCTGCTTGCGCGAGTGATCAGGCAACCGAGAGAGGGGCTGCTCACGGCGCTGAGCTCGCTCTCGAAGGACGCCATCCGGTCCCTCGACCAGGTCGTGAGGGATGGACGCGAGCTCATAGAGGACGAACTTGCGCTCACTGGCGTGGATGTTGCCGAAGTCCTCAACGGGTCGGGTGAGCGGGCAGACGCTGGAGGTCGAATCGCAGCATTGCTTCCGCACGAGGCAACGGTGCTTCGCGCCCGTGATCGCCAGCGCCTTGCAGTGTTCGACGGACCTCGTGGGTCGCTCGATGTCATTGCAATCGAACGTCGAGAGCAGTTGGGGGAGATCGCAGCGCGTGTGCTCCGGGACCTTCCGGTAATCGCAGAGTCGCAGTTACTCGGAAAGGACCCTGAAGCGTTCTCCGCTGTCGACCGGAGCGAGACGGAGGTCGAGTTCCGGCTCGCCCTCGTCCCGGCGCTGTTCGGGTTGTGCGTGTCTGTCGCGGCCCTCGTGGCAACGCCTGCTTGGTCGATCGTTACGATCGGGATCGGCGCGCTTGTCGTCATTGCCTTGCTGCTCGACGCCGCGCGACGGCGGCGCGACGCGAACGCTCTGATCCTGACGCTGCTTGAACATAACCGCGCGATGTCGCCCTCGATCAACCGAGCGGTGACGCTCGCTACCCGGTTCGCCGATCAGAGGCCAGATAGAGTTCTTCGTCGAAACGGCGAAGAGGCAGCCCGACTACTTCGTCAATGTCTCGTAGAGGTGGATGCCTTCGCGACAGCCGTGGACGAGTACCTCCGGCACGTCGACTGGCTGATCGACTCGGGCTTTCTTGCTGGGAAAACTGAGGCGGTGAGAACCTCTGATGCGGCGCGCGGAGCGGGAGAGCGACTCGCGAAGTTGCTAGCTCGACTGATCCCCGGTGGTGTCGCTCTCCACCAGAGTGTCGATGGCGTGATCGCTCCGTTGACCCGAGTCTTTGACGACTCGCGCGCCTTCTTCGATGCTCATGCTGGCCAGGAGGTCGGTTCCGCACTCGAGGAACTACGTGAGCTCGTCGAACGGAACAACAGAGTGGTCCAGCGAGCGCGCATCGCGCGCGACGAGTGGGTGACCGAGATGCGGGACCTGGTGAAGCACCTCGCGGAGGAGGACGAGTTGAGATCTCGCGCACCGGTACGACGAGGGCAAGAGCGGGCGACCCACGCGAAACCGGTCGATGCCTGCCTTGACGGCGTAGAAGAACCTGATACGGACGTTGATGCGCCGCGCAAGAGTGGTTGATCGGCTCCATCGTCAGCGACATAACAGCGCGTTGCGAAGCCTGCAGCGTGCGGCGCGAAGCATTCCTATGGCGATGGCAGCGTCACCTCAGGGAACGGTCGTCTTGATCGATATCGTCGACATGGGAGTCATTGATCGTCGCCACGGGCGGCGGGTCGGTGACCGCCTGTTGCGGGCGATCCAGCGTTCAGTCCGAAAGCGGCTCGCGGCCGCGACGGTGACGCGCCTTCCAGGCGATCAATTCGCAGTGGTCCTCCCCACCGTTGCCGGGCAGGTCGACGCGGAGGCCGAGGTCGTCGAAGCCGCGAGACGCGCAGGCGTGCGGGGTCGTCGCGGCGAGGTCGTGCGCTCAAGCGCGCTGCCCGGCTCAGCGGCTTGGGGTGTGACGTCGGCCGCAGAGGCGCCCCTTTCGGCCGATCAAGCCTTCTGGGTAGCGGCGAAGCGCCTCGCCAACGCGAAAAGGCAGGCCGCATCGGGTCGAGCAACGGGCCCGCGACAGGTTTAGAAATCGAGGCTTACCTTCGCGCTCAGCCAGATCAAGCTCCGCGTACCGTCGTTCGAACGAAGTCGCCATTGCACAAAGGCCGGATGCTTGTGATCTTCCGCCGTGCCGCAGCCTCACAAGATCGGCGCCTGCGTTGTCCAGCACTTTCGGATGCGAGGTATCAGGTTGCGGGTGCCGCCTTCCGTCGGCTTCCCGTGGAGGGCCGCGGCAACCCGACCCGGTCGTCCGCTGGGCGTACGCAAAGTCTGCAGGCTGGCCTCGTGAGGGTAGCGCCGGATGCGCAGGGCGGTCGAAGCTTCCACGCCGTCTAAACGGCTCTCAAGGTAGATGGAATGTCTAGCCGCTATTGTCGCCGACTTACTGGCGCCGTGGTCCGTCCGATCGGATTCCGGGCGAGCGGTCGAGGTCGAGCGTTCCTGAGTGAGGCGGGGCAGTGTGACCTGACGCGATTGCGGCTTCTTGACTCATGCGCCAGTGTCAAGGCGAAACGTCCTGCGCACCAGATGATTATCCAGCCCCCGGGTGTAGTCGAGGTCTGCACGCGGTCGCAGCACGACGCGGACGATGAGCCGCTCGAGGGCGCCGATGCCCACGTGGTAGTCGCAGGACGCCCAGATCGCTACAGCGCCCGTGCCATCGGGGAAGGTCAGCGGCTTCCGGTACGCCTGGGTGCCGCCCTGAGAGATGACCGACGTCGGTCTCCGCGCATGTGGAGCGCTCCGATCGGGACCACCGAACACGTGGATGAGAGCCGCACTTCCTTCGGCGCTGCGGCCACCGGGAGATGCGCTCATCGTCGGTTCATCATCGTGAGCGCCGGCACCAGCGTCGACGGGTGTCGAGTACTTCACCCTGCAACTCACGCGGGTGACGACCAGCAGATTCGAGCCGAGGTTTGTGATGACCAGCGCCAGGTCGCCGGCGGGTCGACCGTTGACGATCCCCAGAGGAGTGAATTCGATGTCGAACTGCGCCCCGACGTTCGCCCGGACGAGTACGAACCGGACATACCCTCCGACAGCAACGAGGCCGGCGATGATGAGCGTCGTCAAGCTGAGGACTTCCGTCGTCGTCATCGTCGACTCCAAGTAGCGGCGCGGTGGCTGGCTGCGGTCACGGTCGATCCAGAGCAAGAACGCCCGCGACGACCCGCTCGGTTCGAGCGGGCGCGGGGACTTCGACCATCTCGCTCAGCCGGGCCTCACTGCGACCTGCTTGGGACCTGTGATCGCGACTGGCGCCTTGCGTGCCTTGAGGTCGCGCCCAGTCGCTGCGCTCCACTCGGTGATGATGCGCTGCACCTGGGGGCCGAGCGGGGCAGGAGCGTTCGTGGGTTGCGTCACGCCGTTCGGCACGTTCGTCGCGTACAGCAGCCAGGCGTCCCGGCCGTCCCGGAGTATCCGACGCTGCACCGTGCGCAGGACATCGGAGAGCGGTACGGCGAGACCGAACAGAGCATCCGATCTGCTGTGCGGCGCCATTCGCAGCTTCTCACCGATCAGCTTGAGCCTGCCGTCCGCGCTCACCGCCTCGGCGCGGAGGTCGCGGATCACGTCGTTGTTCGAGCTCAGCACGAGTTCGATCCATGAGGCGGCGGAGACGGCGGCGAGCTCTTCCCGCGCGAGGTTCCCGTTCTGCGTGCGCTCGTCGAGCATGAATGCGAGTTCCTCTGCGATGCGGTAGATGCGGTCGTCGTCGGTCTCGTTCATGCCGACCTGGTTGCGGATGTTCGTCACGGCTCGCCAGGACTCGTACAGCAGCTCCTCCAGCAGGCTCACGAAGGAGCTGTTGGCCGCGAGCGCCTTCGGGTATTCCGCCGGTCCGTTGACCTCAGTTCCGAACGCCAGCTCCAGCTTGAACAGCCGGGCGTACGAATTGCGACGCACGGCTTCGGCCTCGGGCCGCAGCTGACTCGTCGCACGGAAGGAAGGGAACGGTGCCTCTGCGCCGAAGAGCAACGCCTCGGTGATGTCCAGCCAGCGCTGGGTGAGCGGCGACGCCGAGCCGAGGGCCTCGCCCGTGCGGAACTCGCGCACGAGCCGACCGAAAATCTGCAGCGCCCGCGTGTTCTCGATCATGTAGGCGTAGATGAGGTGGTCCCACGCACGCCCCATCGGCAGCCCAGGGGCCGCCAACGGGGGCCATTGCGCGAAGTACCCCTCCGCGTGCCGCAGCCCTCGCGCCGGAACCGCCGGTTGTGTCGGGGACGTCGGAAGGACGGCAAGCGCCGGTGGTGGCTGGACGCCGAGCACGTTCGCCGCTTCCCAGGCCTGATCGACGGCGAGGAGGATGTCGTTCGGATCCGCTTGCAGGACCGCAGCGACGCTGACCGGAGTCGTGTTCCCCGCACTAATCATGCGCTCGATGAGTTGTCTGAACATGCTGCACTCCCTAGTTCCCGACCGGGCGCCCGAGGCGCTCGCGTTCCTTCTGCTCTTGCACGCCCTCGATCAGGGCAGCCCGTTCGGCGAGCAGCCACGCTTCCATCGTCATGGCTGCCCGATCGGTGGCGGGCACGTACGTCCAGGGTTCGATGCGCATGGCCGACCTGAGATCTGCACCTGCCATTGGCACGAGCACGCTCGCGAGCTTGAGCCACTGATCGTCGTCGAGATCGGGGCGTCGGAACACCAGCCCCCCGAGGTTCTCCTCGATGCGCTTCAGGTGCTGCGTCACGCCGTCAGGGAGCGCCTGCGCCCCGGCGGGATACTGGATGCTGGCCTTCAGCAGCTCGACGAGATCGGCGTTGCTCTTCGCCATCTGCTGCTGCTGCGCCGTGATCTGCTCCTGCTGGGCGGTGATCTGCTTCCACTGCTCCGCGATCTGCTGCTCGAGCAGTTCGTCCTCGGGGTTCCGGTCCTCCGACATCGCTCCTGTCCTCTCCTCATCCCGCCACGGCCACGCCGTGGAACCAGTTCCGGGCACGCGCCGCCCAATCGGCGGCGAACTGCGGCTGCTCTGCTTCCCTCAGCCCCGCGAGCGCGACGATCCGTATGCCCTCGCGTTCGCGGAGCGATGCGGACGACCAGAGCGCCGGACCGGCTTCTCGCTCGAGATCGGCGAGTGCGGATGGCGATACGCGAGCGGCCGGCAGCAGGCTTCCGATCGGCCTGCCTCCCAGCCCAGGAATGCGCGTGCTCTGGCACGCGCGTGCGATCCGCGGCAGCCGGGCGGCCGAGCCCTGCAGGACCTCCGTGAGCGCTCCGCCGGCACTCGCGACCGGATACGACTCGACGACGGCCGCGTCCAAAGCATCCCAAGGCCCCGGACCCCAGGCATCACGGCACAGCTCGACGCCGAGGCGAGTGCGCAACCAGCCGATGGGGTGCGGGTCGCCGATAGGCCAGCGGAAGATGGCGCGCTCGTCGCCCACCACGTCGTACAGGGCGGAGATCGAGGCGTAGCCGGTGTGCGCGAAGGCGAAGACGTCAGCCGCGATCTCGGATGCCCAGCCGCTCCAGACCGAGGCGAGCTGCGGGGCGTCGACGAGCTCCGACGACAGAGCATCCCGTAGCGCTGGCACCCAGCCAGTCATCGCGGCGACCTGGTGGCCGGTCTCGTGGAACAACGACGTGGGCCTGTACAGGTTGTGCCGAACGACCTTAATGGCGGCGACCGGGTTGACGCTCCCCGGCGACCAGAGGCGAATGCCCGCTCGCAGGATCGACGCTCCGAGTCCCTTGTCCACGTACGTGAGCGTCGGGGGAACGCGGAGCCCCACGGGCGCGAGCACCGAGCGCATGCTCGCTGTGGCGAGCCGGTCGAGCGTACGCAGCGCGTTCCCGAGCGGTACCGACGTACGGCTGTTGACTGCGTCACCGAAGAACTCCAGGGTGGTCTCGACCTGGGTGTAGCTGCGCCGGAGCTGCTGAACCGCCGCGGCGGCGGCCTGCACCAACGCCGGGTCGGACCGGGCGGACCGGATGACCGCGCGTGCCAGGCCAGCCTGGCGCACGAGCTCGTCAACGAGCTGGCCGAGCATCCGCCGCAACGGCAGCCCTGCTTCGTCCTCCACGCTCCGCCATGCGGACGGTGAGGCGAACTCCTCGGCGTCGGCGAACGAGCTCGCGGCCGCGAGCCAGTGCGCGAGCTGCCGTTCGAGGTCATCGACGACCACTCGGTGGGCGGCGACGGCAAGGGTCGCGCTCATGGACGCACCAGCCCAGGGCGGACCACCATGTCGATGCTCGGCGCGCCCCGGAACGCGCTTCCGTTGAGGATTGCCCGCGTGTTGGCGATGACGTTCCGGCCCGCGAGCACGTCGCCGATGGCCCGCAACCCGGGGACTCCGCGGAGCGTCACGACCAGGGTCACGCCGTTGGCCGGGTTGGCCGCCGCCCGCGCGAACTCGGCGGACTTTGTGCGGAGCCATCCGGCGATCGCCGGCAGCACCCACGATCGCAGGACCCGCGCCAGGGCGCCGATCACCTTCTGCGAGGCGGCGCGCAGCGCGCCGCCGATGAACTGCTCGTCTTCCGACTCCGCTTCCCGGACGACGCGCACGCGTCCGTCGGGATTCGCGAACGATCGCGCGACGCCCTCGTACACCGATGCGAGCGCCCGCAGCGCGGCCGCGGGAGCGACACCGCCGCGGATGTCGGCCGCGATGCGCTGAGCATCGTTCTCGGTGAGGTGCAGGGCGACCCGCACGATGGCCTGCCGGAGGTCGATGACGCACCAGCCTTGCGACGGCACACCCCTCGTCGCTGGCGCCGCCGAGCCGGCCGCCTTGCCGAGGCCGCCCGCACGCCCGCCGCCGAGTGCGCCGCCGGCGCCGATCGGCTCGAGGATGTAGAAGCGCTGACCCGCCGCGATGCGGCGACGGGAGCGCAGGAACTGCGGTGCGACGCGCACGCCGAGGCGCGGTTCGCGGAACAGTGCGGCTGCCGCGCCCGGTGTCAGCGGGTGGAACATGCCCGGGGAGGGGCGGAATGTGGTGAAGCGCTTCCGCAGGTCCGAGGCCACGGTGCGGAGGCTTCCACCCACGGCGACCTGCACGACGTGCACGCGGAATCGGGACGGCAGCGCGATCCCGCGGGACTTGAGCGACGCGGTCAATGTCAGCCCCCCGAACGTTCGGATGGCTCCGCCGAGCTGCGGCGTGATGGAGAGCTCCGGTCGTCGGTTCAGCACCCGGTACGGCGAGCGCGATCGCGGCCCGCGCGGGATGAAGGAGGCCTGCATGCTCGGCGCGAGCTGGAGCTCCTCGCGCACGACCGAGGCGGGGAAGTTCGCGGCGACCGCCTCTTCGAACGACTCCGAGAGCGCGAGCCGAAGCAGGTCCTCGTCTTCGAGCTGGAAGTCCTCGAGCTCCGCGAGACGGCGCGCTGTGTCTTCGACAGTGTTCATGAGGAGGGCCGCGGACAGGTCACGCTCGCTCTCTGTCTCGCCAGCCGAAGCCGCCTCGGACCCGGCCTCGAGCGTGGCGAGGCGCATTCCGATGTCCACGATCGCCACGGACAGCGGTCCGGCCAGCTTCGGTCCCGTCCACTTGCCGATGTAGTTGGCGAGGTACTTGGCGAGGAACCGGACGACTTTCGGCCGGCCGACCACCCGAACGCCGATGCGCAGCGCCGCCAGCACCGCAGGGATGAACTGCTCGATCGCCGGCGCGAGGTCTTCCGATTCGTCCGCGGCGGCGAGTCGATCGAGGAGAGCCGCGCGCGCTTCGGCGAGTGCCTCGAGCTCGCGCCCGTCGGTGACCGACTCGTACTGCCCCCCTTCGGACTCCGAGCCATCGAGGTACTCCGCCTCCGGCTGCTCGGATTCGGCTCCGAGCACCGCGGCCTCGGCGAGTGCCGCGTCGAAGCCCTCGGCGATCTGCTCGGGGTCGACGGCGAGCGACGGCACGGTGAGCACGACCCCTTCGTCGAGCGATTCGATCTCGAACTCGAACTCGTCCTCCGACTCGCCGGTGATGAGCAGCGGCCGGATGAGGGTCTTCAGCCGGCTGAACACTGCGCGCAGGGCCGGCGCGATGACGGTGCGCCCCACCGCCTTGGCCTTGCTGACCACGAACGAGGCCGCCCGCTTCGCCTTGCGGACGATGCCGCCGATGAACTCCTCACCAGCAGGGGTCAGCCGGTACGCTTCCGCATCGACTCGGTCCAATTGCTCGGCGAGCTGCACCTCGCTGAGCGAAGCGAGGTCGAGCTGCTCCAGCGATTCGCGGAGCCGATCGATGTACGTCTCACCAGCAGCCTGGATCGGAGCGAGATAGGCCTCGCCGCTCCGCATCCCATCCGCTCCCTCGAACGCGAAGCCGGCACCGCCGATGGCCTCGGCCGTCTCGTCCGCGAGCTGTTCGAGCGCCTCGTCGAAGGCCTCGTCTCGGAGCTCGGCATAGGCTTCCCCGAACCCCGCCTGCGCCTCAGACCCGTGGGAGACGTCGCGCTCGCCCTCGAAGGACTCAGCGAACGGGTCGAAGCCCTCCGTCCAGGGTGTGAACCCCTCATCGGCCGCCTGGTGCTCCGCCTCGGCTTCGAACTCGCGCTCCGCAAACGGGTTCTCGAGCTCGTCGAAGCTCTCTGTCCCGAACCGGGTCGGTTGATCGATCATCGACATGTCCGCCACCTCATTCGTCGCTGGTGCGATCAGCCCACACCAGGACCGGTTCCACAGAGAGGAACGGGATGTGCAGCACCGGTTGCGGGGATGCGACCGAGGACGCCCGCCGGCTGCTCCCGCGCCGTCCTCGGTCAGCGGCCCAGCCGAGGCTCTCCGCGTTCCGCGTTCGTTCCACGGACGTTCCTCGCACCCACGGGCCGCGGAAGCTCGCGCGGCGAAGGTGGCTCAGTTGCCGGTCACGCCACCTGCTCGACGGATCGCCGCCGTGAACTGCGCGGCAGGCCGCAGCCCGAGCTCGTTCTGCAACCTGGCGGCGAACGTCTCGCCCAGCGAAGCCGCGGCGTGCCGGTTGCCCTGAGCGAGGTGCGCGCCGATGAGCGCTAGTGCAGCGCTCTCGCGAAAGGGGTCGGCGGCGAGCGCAGCCTCGCCCGCCCGGACGGCGAGGAGCGCCCGACCACGCTCGATGAGCGTCCGGCACGCCGTTTCGAGCGCAGCCACCCTGAGGGACGCGAAGGCGTCGCGGAAGCCGTCGATCCACTCGTCGTACCAGCCGGTCAGCACGTCGTACGAGAGCAGCTGCACATCGGCGAACTCGATGGCGTCCCCGGAGAGCGCCGAGGCCGCCGCAGCGTGTGCATGGATGATGTCGATGTCCGCACGGAGCCGCAGCTCACCGTTCGAAGCATCCACGAGCCCGTCTGGGATCTGCCAGACGGACTTCCGGAGGTTGGCCCTGCTCTGCTGCCGACCCGCGAACGGCCAGAGCGCTTCCGCGACCTCATCACGGCTGGCGCGGCCGTCGGCCAGCGCCAGATACGCGACGGTGCGAGCCGCCCCGCTGGCGAGCCGACTCTCCGGCTCGACAGTGAACCTCCCGAGGACGTGGACGGACAAAGAGCTTCCGTCCATGTCGACGCCCCCGTTCCCGCATCGCGGCGCGGCCGGCTGCGCGTACGAACAGTCCAGCCCCCTCGTTGCAGACGGTACACGGCAGAGCGGGTTGCGTTAATGGCAGACATGCACCGGAGTTCCGGGCGGCACGCTAGGCCGAGGAGCGCCCCGAGGATCGCGAGCATGGGCACGACCCGCCGAACCGGCCCGACGCTGGCATCGCGCGCGGGGATCAGCGACGTCCGGTCGCACGGCGACCGCTGTTCGTCCAGCACCTCGGTGAGGGCGCCTCCGCCAGCATCTGATCATCCCCGCGGACGACACCGATCCGCCGCTCGTCCGACGCGACTAATCGGTGCCGCGGGTCGAATGGAGGCATGACAAGACGCCACGCTTCCCTTGCCGCAGTTGCGGCCGCCACCCTCGCCGTCGCCGGACTCACCGGGTGCTCGAACATGACCGACCTGTTCGAGAACGTGCACAGCGAGTCCTTCGACACCCGCGCGGATGCCGCGAGCGGTTGGGTCGGGGTGCCCATGCCGGAGTGGCTGCCCGGCGATGCTGCGAACGTCCGCACGACCGCGACGATCGACGAGACGAACGCGGTCATCGCGTTCACCGGCAGCGAGCCGAGCGGATGCACGGTCGGCGAGCGCTCCTCGTTGCCGTTCGACGGACGCTACGGGGGCTTCGAGGAGGGCAGCGAGCTGCCCGACGAGGTGCTGCAGTGCGGCCCCTACGAGGTGCACGAGACGGACGGGGGCTGGCTCGCCTGGTTCACCGCGACGGAGCCGGGGGAGACGCCCGCCTCCTGATCGGGCGAGGAACGCCTGGGCTGATACCGCCCTGATACCGGCTCGTGACAGAACGGTCATCCCATCTGACGGGCAGCAGCCCGACGCCCCAGGAGATGACATGCGATCCAAGACTTCGCGGATGGCGGTGCTGCTCGCACCCTCCTCGTGACGATGTCGGTCGTCGGGATGGCGGGCCCGACCACCGGCGGCCACGGGCACGACGAGTCCGGCCCACCGGATGCATCCGTCGCGAGCTGGGATGCCGTCGGCACCCAGGCGTTCACGGCCGCCGCGCTCTCGCCCGCCGAAGGGCACACGATCTTCGGGTACGTCGCCATCGCCGTCTACGACTCGGTGATGGCCGTCGAGGGCGGGTACGAGCCGTTCCTGGTGGACGCGGATGCGGCCGACGGTGCCTCTGCGGAGGCGGCGGTCGCCGCTGCCGCGCGGAGCGTGCTGAACCACTACCTGCCGGCTCAGTCCGCCTCGATCGTGGAACCTGCCTACGCCGCAGCGCTCGCAGCGATCCCGGACGGAGCGGCCGAGACCGACGGCGTGGCGATCGGCGCGGAGGTGGCTCGCCAGCTGATCGCGCTGCGCGCGGGTGACGGCTTCCGGGCGCCGGCCACGTACACGCCGCCGAACCCGCCGATGCCCGGTGTCTGGCTGCCCACCGCGCCGACGCCGCCGATCGGCGTCTACCTCGGCGACGTGGCGCCGTTCTCGCTCGCCGCTGCCGACCAGTTCCGACCGGCCGGTCCACCCGCGCTCGGCAGCAGGGCGTGGGCGCGCGAGTACAACGAGGTGCGGGAGATCGGGTCGAGCACGAGCACCACGCGCACGCCCGAGCAGACCCTGGCGGCGCGGTTCTGGGCGGAAGCACCGGTCCAGCAGGCACGTGGCGCGTTCCGCGCCTTCGTGCTCGAGCGTGAGCTCGACATCGTCGGTGCGGCACGGTTCATGGCGATGATCTCGGTCACCTACGCCGACGCGCTCATCGCCTGCTTCGACGCCAAGTACCACTACACGTTCTGGCGACCGGTCACGGCGATCCGAGCCGGCGACACCGACGGCAATCGCAGGACGGCGGGCGATCCGACGTGGTCGTCGCTCCTCGCGGGCGCGCCGAACCACCCGGAGTATCCGAGCGCACACGGCTGCATCACACCGGCCGCCGGGTGGGTGATCGCCAGGTTCCTGCACACGTCGCGGATCGACTTCACGATCCCCAGCCTCACGGGGCTCGGCGATCGCACCTTCGCACGCCCGGGCGATCTGACGAACGAGGTCAGCAACGCGCGCATCTGGGGCGGCATCCACTTCCGCTCTGCCGTCGAGGACGGCGTCGGCATCAGCCACCGGGTCGCGCTCTGGGTGATGATCCACCACTTCCACCCGACGCGCGGCTGACGGCACGAGCGCTCTCCAGGCGGCATCCGCCGTCTTGACGGGCGCGCTCGCCGGGGTCACAGTGGCGCCATGGAGGTGCGCGTCCTCGGAGCGCTGACCCTCGACGGCGGCCGCGTCACGCTGGCCCGGCGGGATCGGGCGGTGATGGGTGCGCTCGCCGTCCGGCTGGGGGCCTCTGCCTCGGTCGAGTCGCTCGCGGCGGCGCTCTGGGGCGATCACCGGCCCGCGTCGTGGACGCACGTGATCGCCGGGTGCATCATGCGGCTGCGGCGACGCATCGAGCCCGCGCGCATCGAGACCACCGCGCGCGGGTACCGATTGCTGCCGGAGCACCTCGAGGTCGACGCCGCGCGGTTCGAGCTGCTCGCGGCGCGGGGCAGCGAGCAGCTGGAGATCGGGGAGCCGGAGCGCGCGGCGCACACCTTCGCGGATGCGCTCGCCCTGTGGCGGGGGGAGCCGTTCGTCGAGCTCCTCGACTGGCAGCCGGCGCAGATCGCGTCCGGTCGCCTCGACGAGATGCGCCTCAGCGTCGAAGAGCTGCTCCTCGATGCGGAGCTGCAGGCGGGGGAGGTGCAGGGGGTCGCCGCGGCGGCGTGCGCCCGCGTGGCCGAAGCGCCGCTCCGCGAGCGCCGCTGGGTGATCCTCGCCGTGGCGCAGTACCGCCAGGGTCGGCAGGCGGATGCGCTGGCCAGTGTGCGCAGGGCTCGGCGGCTGCTCGTCGCGGAGCTCGGGCTGGAACCGTGCACGGAGCTCGCCGACCTGGAGGCCGCCATCCTCCGCCAGGATCCCCGCCTCCTCTCCGAGCATGTGCTCCGGATCGCGAGCCCGGAGTGCCCGTACTTCGGCGCGGAGCCTGCGGGGACCGGCGACGCGGAGCGCTACTTCGGTCGCGAGCAGGAGCTGGCCGCAGCCCTGCGGACGCTCGATGAGCACGGCATGCTGCTGGTCGCCGGGCCATCGGGCGTTGGCACCTCGTCGTTCGTCAGGGCGGGTGTTGGCGCCCAGCTCCTGGCGCGCGGCGTGGAGGTCGCCGTCGTGACGCCGGGGGAGCATCCGATCGACGCGCTTCGCGACGTCCGACTCCCGGTCGGGTCATCGCTCGTCATCGTCGACCAGTGCGAGCGGGCGTTCGCGGCAGAGGATCCCGGCGAGCTCGACGAGTTCTTCGCCCTGCTCTCGCGCATCGCGCTGGCGGGGATGCTGGTCGTCGCGATCCGTGCCGATCACCTCGGGAGCCTGGCCCGCCGCGAGGGGTTCGCGCAGACCGTCCGGTCGCACCTGCTGATGCTCGCCCCGCTGGACGTAGCCCGGCTCCGGCGCGTGATCGAGCAGCCCGCCGAGCAGGCCGGGCTCATCCTCGAGCCGGGGCTCGTCGAGATCCTCCTCCGCGACGCCACGGGGCGGGCGCTCCCGCTGCTCTCCCGTGCCCTGCGCGAGGTCTGGGCGCGCCGCGAGGGGCGCGTGCTGACCGTCGACGGGTACCGGGCGTCCGGTGAGATCGACGCTGCGGTCGCGACGACGGCAGAAGGGGTCCTCGCCGCGCTGTCGACGGACGAGGCGCGGCTGCTGCGCGACATCCTGCTGCGCCTGGTCGAGGTCACGCCCGACGGCACGATGCTCGCCCGTCGGATCGAGCGCTCGCGCATCGCGATCGACGACGCCCATGCGCGGATCGTCGATCGGCTCGTGGATGTGCGCCTGCTCACGACCGATGAGGAGGCGGTGCAGCTGTCGCACGACGGGCTCGCTCGCGCCTGGCCGCGGCTCGGAGACTGGCTCGCGGACGATGTCGAGGGGCAGCGGATCATGCGCCACCTGGGCTCCACCGCAGCCGCCTGGGAAGCGATGGGCCGACCCGACAGCGAGATCTACCGCGGTAGCAGGCTGACGAGCGTCCGGCGCTGGCGAGCCGAGGTCCATCCGGCGCTCAGCGCGGTCGAGCGAGCCTTCCTCGACGCCTCGACGGCGCATGAGACCGAGGGACTCGTGGCCGTGCGGACGTCGCTGCCCGATCTCCAGTTGCTGCGGCGCATCTCGAGGTAGCCCCGCGTCGAGCCGCCCGAGTACGGTGAGGTCCGCGCACGGTCTGGTGACCGGCAGACGGGCAGGCATCGATGGCCATGACGACGGCGCACGTGATCAGGCCGCTCACGCCGGAGACGTATCCGGCATGGCTCGCGCTCGCGCAGAAGCACAACGGCGTCTGGGGCGGGTGCTTCTGCTCGTACTTCCACGGCGACACCGACCTCACCGTGAAGCGCGAGCACGACGGGCCGACGTTCAAGCAGCGACTGGTCGCGGAGGGCGTCGCCCACGCCGCCCTCGTCTTCGACGGCGACGACGCGATCGCCTGGTGCCAGTACGGCAGCCCGGCCGAGCTGCCGGGCATCTATCACCGCAAGCAGTACGACGCGGGGGAGACGAGGCCGGCGCCGTGGCGCATCACCTGCTTCTTCGTCGACCGGGACCACCGACGCTCCGGCGTCGCTCGGGAGGCGCTGGATGGCGCGCTCGCGCTGATCGCGCAGGCGGGAGGGGGCGAGGTCGTCTCGTTCCCCAACGAGCTCGTCGCCGGCAAGCGGACGTCGTCGTCGTTCCTCCACAACGGCACCCGGGCGATGTTCGAGCAGGCCGGGTTCACCTTCGAGCGGCACATCGGCAAGAGCAAGACGGTGATGCGGAAGACGGTGCAGCCCGCCGGCGGCTGACGCGCGCGGGCGGGCTGCTGCCGTCCGTCAGCGGCGGCCGCTCACTCCTCCACGACGATCGTCGTGATCACCGGGTTGCGGCGGTGCCGACGCGACAGCCATCGCCCCAGCGTGCGGGTGATGAGCGTCTCGACGTCCTCGCGGTTGCGCGACGTCGACTCGGCAGCGCTCCGCAGCGCATCCTCGATCGTCTTCGCGGCCGTCTTCTCCCAGCCGGCCTCCTCGACGAAGCCGCGGCTGAAGAACTCCAGGGGCTCCGTCAGGCGGCCAGAGGCGTGCTCCATGATGGCGAGCACCGTGATGGTGCCTTCCTCGGCGAGCACGCGCCGGTCGGTGAGGGCGGCCTCGGTGGCGACACCCATCGTGGTGCCATCGACGAGGATGTGATCGGCGGCGACGCGGCCGCTGATGCGGGCGCTGCCGGCGACCAGATCGATCGAGACGCCGTCCTCGACGACGAAGACCTGCTTCTCGTCGATGCCGGTCCGCATCGCGATCGCGGCGTTGGCCGTGAGGTGTCGCCACTCGCCGTGCACGGGCAGCACCGCGGTCGGTCGGAGGATGTTGTAGCAGTACGCGAGCTCTCCGGCGCTGGCGTGCCCGGAGACGTGCACCTTCGCGTTGCCCTTGTGCACGACGTTGGCGCCCCACCGCGTGAACGCGTTGATGATCCGGTAGATCGCGTTCTCGTTGCCGGGGATGAGCGAGCTGGCGAGCAGGACGGTGTCGCCCTCGCCGATGTCGATGACGTGGTCCTTGTTGGCCATGCGCGACAGCGCCGCCATCGGCTCGCCCTGGGATCCGGTGCAGATGAGCACGATGTCGGTCGCGGGCAGCTTCTCGAGGGCCTTCATCTCGACGACGAGGCCGTCAGGGATGCGGAGGTAGCCGAGATCGGCGGCGATGCCCATGTTGCGCACCATCGACCTGCCGACGAACCCGACCTTGCGGCCATGGCGCTCCGCGGCGTCGAGGATCTGCTGGATGCGGTGCACGTGGCTGGCGAAGCTCGACACGACGATGCGACGCGGAGCGGTGCGGAACACCTGGTCGATCGCCGGAGCCAGGTCCTCCTCCGGGATCATGAAGCCGGGCACGTCGGCGTTCGTCGAGTCGACCAGGAACAGGTCCACGCCCTCGTCGCCCAGCCGCGCGAATCCGGGCAGGTCGGTCGTGCGCCCGTCGAGGGGGAACTGGTCCATCTTGAAGTCGCCGGTGTGCAGCACGAGGCCGGCCGCCGTGCGGATCGCGACGGCGAGCCCGTCGGGGATCGAGTGGCTGACGGCGAGGAACTCGAGGTCGAACGGGCCCGCATCGATCCGATCGCCCTCCCGCACCTGGCGCGTCTGCGGCTTGATGCGGTGCTCCTCGAGCTTCGCGGTGATGAAGGCGAGCGTCAGCTTCGAGGCGATGATGGGGATGTCGGCGCGCTCGCGCAGCAGGTAGGGCACGCCGCCGATGTGGTCCTCGTGGCCGTGCGTGAGCACGATCCCGACGACATCGGCCAACCGCGACCGGATGGCCGAGAAGTCGGGCAGGATCACGTCGATGCCCGGCTGGTGCTCCTCGGGGAAGAGCACGCCGCAGTCGACGATGAGCAGCTTGCCCTCGTGCTCGAAGACGGTCATGTTGCGGCCGATCTCGCCGAGCCCGCCCAGGGGCGTGATCCGCATCGCCCCCTTCTTCAGGGATGCGGGAGCGGGGAGCTCGAGATGGTGTCGCGCGGGCTTGGCGGTTCTGGCGTTTCGCATGGGATCGTTCCTTGGAAGTTCGTGGTGCGTTGAGGGGGAGCGCGGTGCGCTCAGGGCCCGTGATGCTTCGGACGGGCGGATGCTGGATGAGCCAGGATCGCCGGGCCCGGTGGTGCGGAGCGCTTGGGGCAGCCGCTCGCGGCCACGGAGGACGACGGTCGAAGCGCTGAACAGGGCGAGGCCGTGCTGCCGTCTCCGTGGATCAGTCTAGGTGCATCCGCCCGCCGGGCCTGGAGCCCGGCGGCCGGCGCGGTCCGGGATCACGATTCCCGTCCGCCGACGCGATGGCTCCGAAGACTCTCGGTGAGCCTCGGAACCTTCAACGACAACCGGACCCTGCCCATCGAGCTGCTGCGCGGCGACATCGCACCGGGCCTCGACACCAGGGCCGCTGCGCGGAGCCTCGAGCAGCACCGCGCCGCCCACGCGGAGGCGCTGCAGCATGCGCGCAACTGGGTCGAGCGAGAGGTGCTCCTGCACAAGTCGGCGGTCCTCGAGAGCGAGCTGCTCTACGTCGTCGCTCGGCTGCGTCGGCTCGACGCCATCCACGGTGAGCTGGTGCGCGGCCGCTTCATCGCCGACGACCCGCACGTGCATGGCACGGCGGAGGTCGCGGTGCGCTTCTCGCTCACCGAGCTGGTCGTCAGCAGCACGTCGGCGACGCAGGACGGGGTGCGCGCGGCCTAGTCCGTGTCAGGCGGCAGGGATGCCGAGCTGGAGCAGCATGCGGTCGACGTGGGTGGTGATCTCGTCCCGGACGCGACGCACGTCGTCGGCGCTCGCGTGCTCCGGATCGTCGAGCTGCCAGTCCTCGTAGTGCTTGCCGGGGTAGATGGGGCATGCGTCGCCGCATCCCATCGTCACCACGACATCCGCGGCGCGCACGACGTCGTCGGTCAGCGGCTTCGGGAACTCCTCGGTGAGGTCGAGACCGATCTCGGCCATCGACGAGACGACGGCCGGGTTGAGGGCGGCGGCAGGCATCGACCCCGCTGAGCGCACGAGCAGGCGGCCTCCCGAGCGCTCCGCCGCGATCGCGGCGGCCATCTGCGAGCGGCCGGCGTTCTGCACGCACACGAACAGCACGCTCGGCCGGTCCTGCGGGATCGCGCCCTTCGCCTCGGCCAGGGCGTGCAGCCGGTCCTTCGCGAAGCGCGTCACGCGGGTGACGAGGTGCGCCTTCACGACGGAGGTGCGGAGGAGTGCCGCGTAGGACTCCAGGACATAGCGCTCGATGGTCTCGGCCGCGAAGATGCCGTGGAAGTCGGCGCTCAGCTCGTCGGTGAGCGCGTGCAGGAAGCGCTCGGGATAGGTGATCCCGGGGAGGCCGCGTCGCGTGCCGACGTCGAGCTGATCCATGATCAGCTCGCGCTGGGCACGAGCTCGGCGAGCAGGCGCTCGACGCGACCGCGGATGTCGTCGCGGACGCGACGGACCGTCTCGATGTCCTTGCCGGCCGGGTCCTCGAGCTCCCAGTCCTCGTAGCGCTTGCCGGGGAAGATCGGGCAGGCGTCGCCGCAGCCCATGGTGATGACGGCGTCGGACTCGCGGACCGCGTCGACCGTCAGCACCTTCGGGGTGTTGCCGGCGATGTCGATGCCGACCTCGGCCATCGCCTCGATGGCGACCGGGTTGATCTGGTCCTTCGGGGCGCTCCCGGCGGACAGCACCTCGACGGCGCCGTTCGAGAGTGCCGTCGCGAAGCCGGCGGCCATCTGGGAGCGGCCGGCGTTGTGCACGCAGACGAAGAGGACGGTGGGGTGCTCAGACATGGTGACTCTCTCTCGGTCAGGTGCCGGTCGTGATCGGCGCCACTGCATTGGTAGGGGTCGGAGGTGGCCTGCGGATGAACGGAGATGGTGCGGCGGATGACTGGCTGCTCAGACGAGCTGGGCAACGAGTCGCTCGACGCGCTGCGCGATGTCATCGCGGATCGCAGCGACGCCCTCGGCCGATGCGAGCGCGGGGTCGCCGACCGCCCAGTCCTCGTACCGGACACCCGGGATGATCGGGCAGACGTCGCCGCATCCCATGGTGACGACGACGTCGGCGGCACGGACGGCATCGTCGGTGAGCGGCTTGGGGAACGCCTCGGACTCGGCGGCGTCGTCGATCGACGCGAGCAGCGGGCGCACGGTCGGGTGGACCGCAGCGGCAGGGGAGGAGCCGGCGGAGCGTGCCACGACGCGTCCCTGCGAGAGCTGCTCGACGAGCGCTGCGGCGAGCTGCGAGCGACCCGCGTTGGCCACGCAGACGAACAGCACCTGCGGCGGCCCCGCGGCGCGATCGCGTGTCAGGTCGGCGAGGCGCTGCCGGGCGAAGCGCTCCGTCAGCGGCACCAGGTGCGCGGTGATCCGCGCGGTGCGCGCGAGTCCGGCGTAGGACTCGCGCACGACGCCGGTGACCGCGTCGGGGCTCACCCCGGGGAACCGCGACCTCAGCGAGGACGCGAGATGCGTGAGTGCCTCGTCGACGTCATCGAGCCCGAGGTGCAGTGCTGCATCGCGAGGGGGTGTGAGCGCCGCCGGAGCGAAGCTCTCGAGCAGGGTGGTGATCGCGGGCCGGGCGGCGGCGTCGATCGAGTACCAGACCCACGTGCCTCGGCGCTCGGAGACGAGCACACCCGCATCCTTGAGGACCTTCAGGTGATGGGAGACGGTGGGCTGCGAGACGTCGGCGAGCTCGGCGAGGTCGCACACGCAGGACTCCCCTCGAGGGTCCGAGGCGATGGCCGAGAGCATGCGCAGCCGCAGCGGGTCGGCGAGCGACTTCAGCGCCGCGGCGACGGTCGAGGCGGCCTGCTCGCTGATGGCGTGGGATGCGGTCGGTGAGCACGGTGCGCTGGTCGCGGTGGTGCTCACGATGCACTCCCATCCTGGATGGGGTGGGAGGGGTCGACGCCCGACGGCACCGGGCTGGTGCGGAACCACGTGCGGCCCGCCCAGAGCGATACGTAGACGAGGCCGACGAGCACGGGCACCTCGATGAGGGGTCCGACGACCCCCGCGAGCGCCTGGCCCGAGGTGGCTCCGAAGGTGCCGATCGCGACGGCGATCGCGAGCTCGAAGTTGTTGCCGGCGGCGGTGAACGCGAGCGTCGTGGACCGCGCGTAGCTGAGCCCGAGCAGCTTACCGGTGACGAGGCCGGTCGACCACATGAGGGCGAAGTAGGCGAGCAGCGGCAGCGCGATCCGTGCGACGTCGAGGGGTCGCTGGACGACGTCCTCGCCCTGCAGAGCGAACAGCAGCACGATGGTGAACAGCAGGCCGTAGAGCGCCCACGGTCCGACTGCAGGCAGGTAGCTGTGCTCGTACCAGTCCCGTCCTCGTGTGCGCTCACCGATCCAGCGCGACGCGAACCCCGCGGCGAGCGGGATGCCCAGGAAGATCAGCACGTTGAGCGCGATCGCACCCATGGAGATGTCGAGCCCCTGCGTCTCGAGACGGAGCCAGGCGGGCAGCACGCTGAGGTAGAACCAGCCGAGCAGCGCGAAGGCGACGACCTGGAAGACCGAGTTGATGGCGACGAGCACGGCGGCCGCCTCGCGATCGCCGCAGGCGAGGTCGTTCCAGATGACCACCATGGCGATGCAGCGCGCGAGCCCGACGATGATGAGGCCGGTGCGGTACTCCGGGAGGTCGGGCAGGAGGAGCCAGGCGAGGGCGAACATCAGCGCGGGTCCGACGAGCCAGTTGAGCACGAGGGACGAGACCAGCAGCCGCCGGTCGCCGGTGATCGCGGCGACGCGGTCGTAGCGGACCTTCGCGAGCACCGGGTACATCATCACCAGCAGCCCCAGCGCGATCGGCAGCGAGATCCCGCCGATCTCGAGCCGTCCGAGGACGGCCCCGACAGCGGGCACCGCGCTGCCGAGCAGCAGGCCGGCACCCATCGCCAGCGCGATCCACAGCGGCAGCCAGCGATCCAGGGCCGAGAGCCGCGCAGGGGCGGCTGCGGTGATCGGCGCGCGGTCGGCGCTGGTGGCGACGCTCACGCGACGAGGCTCTCGACGCGGTTCGCCGGCGCTGCGAGCTCGAGCGCTGCGAGGTGGTGCTGTGCGTCCTGCGCCGCCGCGCAGCCAGTGCCGGCCGCGGTGATCGCCTGCCGATACGTGTGGTCGACGAGGTCGCCGGCGGCGAAGACGCCCTCGATGCTCGTGCGGGTCGACGGGTGCTCCACCACGACATACCCGTCCCGGTCGGTCGCGACCTGCCCCACCACCAGCTCCGACCTGGGGTCGTGGCCGATGGCGATGAACGCGCCGCTCACGGGGAGCGAGCGCTCGGCACCGGTCACGATGTCGCGCAGGGAGATGGACTCGAGCTGCTGCTCGCCGATGAGATCGACGACCTCGCTGTTCCACGCCACCTCGATCCGGGGGTGAGTGAGGGCGCGCTCGGCCATGATGCGCGAGGCCCGGAAGGCGTCGCGACGGTGCACGATGGTTACCTTGGACGCGAACCTGGTGAGGAAGAGCGCCTCCTCCATCGCCGAGTCCCCGCCGCCGATGACGGCGATCTCCCGATCGCGGAAGAAGAAGCCGTCGCACGTTGCGCACCACGAGACGCCGTGGCCGCTGAGGCGGTCCTCGGCCGGCAGGCCGAGCCTCCGGTAGGCGGAACCCATCGTGAGGATCACGGCCGTCGCGGCGTACTCGACGCCGGAGCCGGTGCGGATGCGCTTCACCGGTCCCTCGAGGTGGAGCTCGATGGCGTCGTCGAGCACGATGCGGGCACCGAAGCGCTCTGCCTGCGCCCGCAGCGACTCCATGAGCTCGGGGCCCTGGACGCCGTCGACGAAGCCGGGGAAGTTCTCGACCTCGGTCGTGGTCATGAGAGCCCCGCCCGCCGTCACGGACCCGGCGATCACGACGGGTGCCAGCCCGGCGCGCGCTGCGTAGATCGCCGCGGTGTAGCCCGCGGGTCCCGATCCGACGATGACTAACTCTGTCTGCTGTATTGACACACTTCTATATTGACGCGGATCGATGCACTGCGCAAGCTCGGCGCAAGGCCCCGGGGGGTCTGCCTCGTCGGAGTGGCAATCGGGCGCGCGTCAGCGCTTCGTGTTCCGCGGGAGGCGGAGCGCGACCCAGAGACCGCAACGCCGACAGATGTGCACGTCGCCGGAGCCCAGCGCATGCAGGCGCCGTCGAAGGAGGATGCGGCCGCAGCAGGCGCACGGCACGCGCTCGTCCTCAGCCATGGCTGCGCAGAGCGTCCTCGAGCTGAGCTCGGGTCGGGCTGCCCGCGAGTCCGGTCGGCGTCGGATAGACGCGGCAGGCAAGGGCAGTCGTCTTGCCGTCGGTCGGGAAGAGGTCGCGACCGTCGACCACGATCGTGGGCGAGCCCGCGAACTGCGAGCCTTCGATCTCCGCGGGAGATCCGAGCTGCCGAAGGGTGATCGGGGCGTCCCGCAGACCGACGGCGTCCATGGCGGCACGGAGCCGCCGCACGACTGCCTGCGAGCTCGGGCACCCTTCGATGTGCAGGACCTGCACTTCCATGGCTATGCTCCCTGCGATGCCGTTCGGCTTCCGAGAGCGACGTGCCGGCACCGTGTCTTCGCGCGGGGCCGGAAACGAGGCTCTCGGGCCAATCTAGCGGTGTTGACCGTCGCTCGACCGGGCTATCGTCGACGTCGACTCTGGCTTCGACGTCGGATCGTGTCGCCGTACCGAACGCTAGACCCGGAGCTCCTCGCTGAGCCGGCCGACGCTCGCAGAGACCGGCGCGGCGCAGCAACTGCTCCCGCCGAAGTCACCGCTGCCGCCGCAGACCCCCGTCTCGGGCAGCACGAGCTCATTGCGCGCGGCCGCCTCGTGGTCGCCCGCGAGCTCGGCGACGACGCTGCGCACCTGCTCGTAGCCGGTGAGCGCGAGGAAGGTCGGCGCACGGCCGTAGCTCTTCGCCCCGATCACGTACAGTCCGCGCTCGGGCTGCGCGAGCTCGGCAGCGCCGGTCGCCGCGACCGTGCCGCAGGAGTGAATGTTCGGGTCGATCTCCGCGGCGAGGCCCGCGACCGAGTCGAGCGCGGGATCGATCGCGAGCCGCACCTCCGAGAGGATCGACAGGTCGGGTCGGAACCCGGTGAGCGCGTACAGCCGAGCGACCGGTCCGAGCTCGCGGCCGTCCTCGGCGACGAGCACGATGCCGTCGCCGGCCGGACGGACCGCGTCCACCCGGAAGCCCGTCACGAGCTCGACCGAGCCGCGCTCGATCGCGCGGCGAGCGCGCACGCCGAGCGACGCGCGCTGGGGGAGGGCGTCCGCCTCGCCGCCGCCGAGCGCGCCCTCGACCGAGGGGCGCCGCACGAGCCACGTGACGAGGGTGCCGGGGTGGCGCTCCGCGAGCTCGGCGAGGCGCAGCACCGCGTGCACCGCGGAGTGGCCCGCGCCGACGACCGCGACGTGCGCGCCGGCCAAGGCGCTCACGTCGGCCGGGATGCGGTACCCGATGTGCGCCGCGGCCGCCCGCTCGCCGAGCGCGGGGGTGCCGTCGCCCCCCGCCGGCCCGGGCTGGCTCCAGGTGCCGGATGCGTCGAGCACCGCCTGTGCGAGCAGGCGCTGCTCGCGACCCTCGCGGTCGACGACGCGCACGGCGAACGGCTGCTCGCCGCGGGCGCCGTCGACGACCTTGTCGCGGCCCAGCCGCGTGACCGAGGTCACCTCGAGGCCGAAGCGGATGCGGTCGCCGAGCACCTCTGCGAGCGGCCCCAGGTAGTCGCGCACCCACGCCTCGCCCTTCGGATAGCCCGACCTCGGGATGGCGTGCCCCGCCGCCTGCAGCAGCCGTCGACTCGCCGAGTCGACGAGCTCGTCCCATGCCGAGAAGAGCCGCACGTGGCCCCACTCCGAGACCGCAGCGCCCGCCGCCGCGCCTCGCTCGAGGACGATCGGCTCGAAGCCGCGCTCGAGCAGGTGCGCCGCTGCGGCGAGGCCCTGCGGGCCGGCGCCGATGACGATGACAGGAAGGTCGGACATGGTGCTCCTCGTATCGAAGGCTGTCGATGCGTCGATCGTGCAACAACGTATCGACGTTTGTCAATGCGTGTGGCAGACTGCCGCCATGACCGCAACCACGACGATCGTCGCCGACGCGTCGGAGACGTGCTGCACCCCCGCGGAGCCGGCCGTGACCGCCGACGAGGCCGCGCGGATCGCGAGGACCTTCAAGGCCATGGCCGATCCCACGCGCGTCCGACTGCTGTCGCTCATCGCTGCCGGTGAGCAGGGCGAGGCGTGCATCTGCGACCTCACCGACCCGGTCGGGCTCTCGCAGGGCACGGTGTCGCACCACATGCGGATCCTCACGGAGGCCGGGCTGGTCGAGCGCGAGCAGCGCGGCAAGTGGGCGTTCTACTCCCTGGTCCGGCCGGCGCTCGACGCCGCGGCCTCCGCGCTCCGCGCCTTCTGACGGGAGCGGCTGGGTGACCGCCGACGCTTCGGCCGGGGTCGCGCTCGCGGCCCGAGCCGACCGCTGGCGGCTCACCGCACTCTCCGGTGGTCAGGTCATCAGCTGGGGCATCCTCTACTACGCCCTGATCGTCGCTGCGCCGGTCATCGCCACCGACACGGGGTTGGCCCTGACCACGGTGATGCTGGCCTTCTCGGCCGGGCTCGTGACGTCGGCGATCGCCGGGGTGCTCGTCGGGCGATGGCTCGACCGCGGCAGCCCGCGGCTCATCATGACCGGTGGCAGCGTCGTCGGGGCGCTCGGCCTCGTGATCGTCAGCGCCGCCCAGGACGTGCCCTGGTTCGTGCTGGGCTGGATCGTGGTCGGATCGGGGCAGTCGGCCGTGCTGTACCAGGCGGCGTTCACCGTCATCACGCGCAGGCACGCGGCCGACCGACGCCGTGCGATGACCGTCGTCACGCTCGCGGGCGGCCTCGCGTCGACGGTCTTCGCGCCCGTGGTCGCGGGCATGCTCGGCGTGCTCGACTGGCGCGCGACCATGCTCGCGCTGGCTGCCGTCCTCGTCGTGACGACCACGCCGCTCCACTGGTGGAGCCTCGAGCGCGTCTGGCCGCCACGCCCTCCGAGTCTCACCGATGAGCCGCGGCACACCGTCTCGACGGTGCTGCGGACGCGGCGGTTCTGGGCGCTGGAGCTGTCGATGATCGCCGTCGCGGCGTCGCTGTACAGCGTGACCCTCGCGATCATCCCGCTCTACACCGAGCGGGGCATGACCTACGAGCTCGCGGCGTGGGGACTCGGGCTGCTGGGCGCGGGCCAGGTGCTCGGGCGGATCGTGTACGTCGCGCTGCCGCACGCCGCGTCGCCGTGGGTGCCGCTGGCCCTGACGGCTGCGGCGAGCGCGCTCACCCTGGCACTGCTGGCCCTCGTGCCCGGCCCGCCATGGCTGCTGATCCTGATCGGCGTGGGGGCGGGCGCCGTGCGCGGCGCGCAGACGCTCGTGCAGGGATCTGCGGTCGCGGATCGGTGGGGGACCCGGGACTACGGGGCGATCAACGGGGCGTTCGCCGCACCGATCACCGCGGTCACCGCGATCGGGCCCGCGCTCGGCCCCGTGCTCGCCGTCGCGACGGGCTCCTACGCCATGATGGGGCTCCTCGCCGCGGCGCTCGCGCTCGTCGGCCTCGCGCTGGCGCGCCTCACGTGACGGAGCCTTCGGCCACACGAAGCCCATGACGGGCTCGTCGTCGACGTCTACGCGCACTGCACGCCTCGATCACTGCAACCCGTCTTGCACTGCTGAGCTGCCCGGGCCTCCATGACGCAGCGCCGCCGCAGCCGCGCCCGGGATGCGGCGAAGCCTGCACGTCGTCGCCTGGAGCGCCGCGGTCGTGGAGGCCCGGGCGCGAGGAGGCCCTTCCGGTGCCTGACGCCTCGGCACGACCGAGGCGTGACGCGCAGTCGCAGAGCGGGCCCGGCTACGTGGTAGCCCGGGCGATCAGCCGCAGGCCGACCTCCGGCACGTCGTCGGTCGCGTCGCGCTCCGTGATGCCCAACTGCACGAGGATGCTGTCGATGGCGGCCTGCGCGGAGCTTGCGGTGTCGTAGTCGATCGTGGTCAGCGGGGGAGTGGTGACCGCCGAGAGCGGCGTGTGGTCCATGCCGATCACCGCGAGATCCTCAGGGACGCGCCAGCCAGCGGCCGCGGCCGCGTAGAGCAGCGCGGTCGCGACGTCGTCGTTGTAGCAGGCGACGCCGATGCCGGGCTGCCCGAGCTCCTCCAGAGCAGCGCGCGCCGCGACGGGGTCCACATCCAGGCCGACCACACCGATGAGCTCCACCGGGAGCGCGGCGCACGCCTCTCGGAAACCCTGCTCTCGGCCACGCCCGAATGGGTCCTGCCGGGCATCCCGCAGATGCGCGTACGCGAGCCGGCGGTGTCCGCGCTCGGCGAGATGCTGAGCCTGCAGCGCGCCGATCTCGTGATTGAGGTCGGATCGCGCCGTGGTCGAAGGATCGATGGCCATGATGTCCCGATGCGCGAGCAGCTCGCGTTCTTGCGTCGAGAAGGGCGTGAGCGAGAGCACCGCTCGCGGCTGCATGCCGGTCACGACGCGGTCCAGGGTCTCCATCGAAGGCGTGGCGAGACGGAGCACCAGCGTGAGACCGCGCTTCGCGAGCTCGTCGGTGAGCGCTTCGAAGACATCCTGCAGGTTGCCGCCGAATGTCGTGTTGGGAATGAGCGCGATGACGACGTCGCTCGATCCACGAGCGAGGGCACGTCCGGCGATCGACGGCTGGTACTGCAGGGCGCGGGCCGCCTCATGCACCTTCTCGCGCGTGGCCTCCGTGAAGCGCTCCCCCCGACCGTTCAGGATCTGGCTCACGGCCCCACGGGATACACCCGCGCGCCTCGCTACATCCGCGCTCGTCGTCGCCATCATCGGCCTCCTTCCTCTCAGCCTAGCGGTGAGGGTTGACGCGCGTTACCTCCGACGCTACAGTCGATCGGTAACGCGCGATACCGACGTCGCGACCAGCGCTGGAGACACCTCGATGACGAGCACGTTGCTGAACACCGGATGGGAATTCCGCCCGAAGGTGAGCGCCTTCACGGAGCTCGGCGGTGCGACGCGGGACTGGTCCGACGTGACAATCCCGCACGATGCCCTCATCGGCACGCAGCGCGATCCTGAGCTGCCGAACGGCGCCGCCACCGGCTACTTCCGCGGCGGGGCGTTCGAGTACCGCACCGGTCTGGCGCTCGATCCGGATGCACGCGGCAGCTTCGTCGCGCTGCAGTTCGACGGCGTCTACCGGGACGCGGCGGTGTTCGTCAACGGCAACCTCGCCGGTCAGCGCGCGTTCGGCTACTCGCGGTTCGCCGTACGGCTCGACCCGTTCCTCCGCTTCGACGGCCAGGACTCCGTGCGGGTCGAGTGCCGCTCGCACGAGGACAGCCGCTGGTACAGCGGCGCCGGCATCCACCGGGACGTCCATCTGATCGTCAAGAAGCCGGTGCACTTCGCCATCGATGGCGTGCGCGTGACGACGCCCGACATCGACGCCGACCGCGCGGTCGTCGAGATCGCGGCGACCGTGGAGAACACCGGCGCCACCACCGCCACCGTCAGCATGACGAGCGAGCTCGGCCACGTGGACGGGGTGCGCTCCCCGGGCGACCGCTCACCCGTGACCCTTCTGCCGGGCACCTCCACCGTCGTGCGGCACCGGCTCTACGTCGACGCGCCGCGCCTGTGGAGCGTGGAGGAGCCCGAGCGCTACGAGGTCGAAGTGGCACTGGAGCTCGAGGGTGAGCGGGTCGACATGGAGCTCGTGCGCTTCGGCATCCGATCGATCCAGGTCGACCCGCGCAAGGGCCTGCGGATCAACGGCCGCGAGGTGAAGCTGCGCGGCGCCTGCATCCATCACGACAATGGCCCTCTTGGCGCAGCCGCCATCGCCCGCGCCGAGGAGCGCCGGGTGCAGCTGCTCAAGCAGGCCGGCTTCAACGCGATCCGCAGCTCGCACAACCCGGCGAGCGAAGCGCTGCTCGAGGCGTGCGACCGCCTCGGCATGCTGGTGATGGACGAAGCGTTCGATGTCTGGACCTCCAGCAAGTCCGACTTCGACTTCGCCTTCGACTTCCCCCAGTGGTGGGAGCGCGACCTCGAGTCGATGGTGGCGCGGGCGTTCAACCACCCGAGCGTGATCATGTACTCGATCGGCAACGAGATCCCGGAGACGGGATCGCCCGACGGCGGCGTCTGGAGCCGGCGTCTCGCAGAGAAGGTGCGCTCGCTCGACGAGACCCGCTTCGTGACCAACGGCATCAATGGGTTCGTCTCCGTGCTCGACGCCGTCGTGGCGGGCATGCGCCAGCGCCGCGACGCGGCCGCGCAAGCGGGCGACGCCGGGCAGCCGGCCGCGGGAGGAGGCGTCAACGCGATGATGGCTGAAGTCGGGGGGATGATGAACGCGATCGCGGCGTCACCGATGGTGAGCGAGCGCACGGCGGAGTCCTTCGCCGCGCTCGACATCGCCGGGCTCAACTACGGCGACGGTCGATACGCGCTCGAGCGCGAGCTCTTCCCGAACCGCATCGTGGTGGGTACCGAGACCTTCCCCGGGAACATCGCGCACAACTGGGCGCTCGTCTCCGAGCACTCGCACGTGATCGGCGACTTCACCTGGACCGGGTGGGACTACCTCGGCGAAGCCGGCATCGGCGGTGTCGCCTATTCCGACGGCACCGACGGCGCCACACCGACGACCGCGAAGCCCTATCCCTGGCTGACGGCGTGGACGGGTGACATCGACATCACCGGGCGTCGACGCCCCATCTCCTTCTACCGCGAGGTCGTCTTCGGACTCCGGTCGGACCCTTTCATCGCCGTCCACCGTCCCCAGCACCGGGGGAAGGCACTGCTCGCGACGCCATGGTCGTGGAGCGACGCGATCGACAGCTGGTCCTGGGACGGATTCGAGGGGCAACCGCTGCGCGTCGAGGTATACGCCCGTGCCGATCAGGTCGAGCTGCAGCTCGACGGGCGCCCGATCGCTCGAAGGGCCGTGGGTGCCGAGCTCGCATTCCGCGCCGACTTCGAGGTGGAGTACGAGCCCGGTGAGCTCACCGCCGTCGCCTTCGACAAGGGCGTCGAGATCGGGCGGACCTCGCTGCGCAGCGCGGGCTCCAGCACGCGCTTGCAGGTGACGAGCGATCGCTCGCGACTGAGCGCCGACACGCAAGACCTCGCCTTCGTGGACATCGCGATCACCGACGACCGAGGCGTCGAGCACCGCGGATGGGACCGGACGGTCCACGTCGAGGTCGACGGCAGCGCGGTGCTCCAGGGCCTCGCGAGCGCCAACCCGGAGAGCGAGGATCGCTTCACCGACGCGCGCTGCAGGACGTTCGACGGTCGGGCGCTCGCGATCATCCGCCCGACGGCACCCGGGCCCGTCCGCGTGACGGTCAGCGCGCGCGGCTGCGAGCCCGTCCGGCTCGAGCTCAGCGTGACCGGCGGAACCGCCGACGCCCGGGACACCGGAGCCCCCGATCACGAGACCGCACCAGCGGTGCTCGCCGAGACCTGAGCGAACGCGCTCAGACTGCTACACCCGACAAAGGAGTCACCCATGATCACCGATGACCAGCGGCCGCCCGTGCCCTCTGGAGGGGCCTTCCCCCTGCCCAGCGCGACGCCCGCAGAGGACACCGAGCAGCTCGCGGCTGCCGCGACTGCGGAGCCCGACCGTCCGAACGTCTCCAAGACGTTCATCACGCTCCTCGCACTCGGCGTGTTCGGCATCTACCTCGCCTTCGTGACGCCCATCGCGATCTCGCTCGCGATCCGCGTGAACGCGCTCGCCCCCGAGAACCCGGAGTACCTCGGCCTCCTGCTCGGCCTTGGCTCGCTCGCGGCCCTGATGCTGAGCCCGCTCGGCGGCCAGCTGAGCGACCGCACCCGATCGCGCTTCGGTCGACGGCGCCCCTGGATCTTCGGCGGCACGCTCGTCGGCCTGGTGGGGCTGCTCGTCATGGCTGTATCGCCCGCCGTCTCCGGCCTCGCGATCGGCTGGATCATCGCGCAGGTCGGGCTGAACCAGGCGGTCAACACCCTGGGGACCGTCCAGGCAGACAAGCTCCCGGAGCACCAGCGAGGCAAGGTCGGAGCGATCACCGGCTTCGCGACGATGGTGGCGCCCGTCGTCGGCTCCGTCGTCGGTGGGATGGTCGCGGATCAGCCGTTCCTGCTGTTCCTCGCCCCCGGGGCGGTCGCGATGCTCTTCGTGCTGGTGTTCATCGGCTACTACAAGGACGCCGACAGCCGGGGCCTCACCTTCGATGAGCCGCTCACCGCTCGCCTGCTGATCTCGAAGTACGTCTTCAACCCGCGTCGCTACCCCGACTACTCGTGGAACTGGCTCGGCCGGTTCCTGTTCTTCTTCGGCCTCACCCTCAACACCAGCTACACCGCGTTCTTCTTCTCCGAGCGCCTCGACATCCCCGTCGACCAGATCGGTGGGACCATCGCGACCGTTGGTGGTCTCGGCATCATCGGCACGATCGTGGGCGTCTTCGCGGGTGGCTTCCTGTCGGACAAGCTCCGCCGCCGCAAGCCGTTCGTGCTCGGCGCGGGTGTCGCCTTCGGCCTGGGCGCCCTGCTCATGGTCGTCGCACCGGGCTTCGAGCTGCTGCTCGTCGGCTCCCTCCTGTGCAACCTCAGCATCGGTGTCTTCTCTGCGGTCGACCAGGCGCTGTTCCTCGACGTGCTGCCGGAGCGCGATACCGAGGCTGGCCGCTTCATCAACTTGACGCAGCTCGCCAACATCTCCGCCCAGGCGGTGGCGCCGCTCGTCGCTGCGGTGGCGCTGGCGCTGCTCACCGTCGAGGACCGCTACGCGATCATCTACGCCGCCGCCGCGGTGTTCACCGTCGCTGGCGGCCTGGTGATCCTGAAGGTCAAGGCCGTCCGATGACGCGTGACTTCGCACTGTCTGGAGCGAGCACGCTCGGCGCGTGGTTGCAGGACCCGGCCGGTGCGCCGCTGGTCGAGGAGATCGCCACTCGCTCGGGGATGGATGCGCGCGCGCTCGCGATGCTGCGCAGGGTGTCGTTGCAACGGCTCGTCGAGCTGAGCGGTCGCCCTGACGCCCAGGAGATCGTCGCCCAGCTCGTCGCGCGGGTGCGCGATGCGAGGGGACCGTCCGGGGCTGAGGTTGCGGACCCCGCCTGGAGCGAGCGGATCTCCGTGAGTCGCTTCGACGGTGAGACGGTCGTCGTCACGGGCGCAGCGTCGGGCATCGGCCGAGCCGTCGCCTCGCGCATCGCTCGTGAGGGCGGGACGGTCGTCGCGGTCGACCTCGCGGAAGATCGCCTGCTGGAGCTCGCGGAGGGGCTCCCGAACGTGCGGGCGGTGCGCGCCGACATCACCACGGAGCGCGACGTGCAGCGCATCGTGGACGCCGCAGATGGCGCGGTGCACGGGCTCGCCAATGTCGCCGGCGTGCTCGATGACTTCAGCCCGCTGCACGAGATGGAGGACGCGGTGATGCAGCGCGTCTTCGAGGTCAACGTCTTCGGTCTCATGCGCCTGTCCCGCGCGTGCCTTCCGCTCATGCTGGCCGCTGGTCGTGGCTCGATCGTGAACGTCGCATCCGAGGCTGCCCTGCGGGGATCCTCAGCGGGTGCCGCCTACACCGCGTCGAAGCACGCGGTCATCGGCGTCACCCGGAGCGCAGCGTTCATGTACGAACCGGCGGGGATCCGCGTCAACGCGGTCGCGCCTGGAGGCACGCTGACCGGCATGCGGCCGACCCGCGCGAACGAGTTCGGACAGACGCGGGTGCAGAGCCATGCGTCCAGCCTCCCGATCGCGGTGCCCGAGGCGGTCGCCGCGCCCATCACCTATCTGCTCAGCCATGACGCGATCAACGTCAACGGCGCGGTGCTCCCTGCCGACGGCGGAGAGTCCGTCTTCTGATCCATGGCTCGACCCAACGGTGCGGACATGTCCGTCCGCACCGCACGAGAGGACCCGCACTGATGACCGCCGCCGCTGCGCTCCCACCGCTGAGAGCGATCGTCTGGCAGCCCGACGATGCCGACGACCGCTTCGGCTGGAACCTCGCGCGTGCCCGCGTGACCGTCACATCCTGACGACCGTGCCAAGTCCTACGAGAGAGACGAACGAACCGATGACCACTGCCTCCTTCATCAGCGCGCCCGAGTACACCGCGGGCGGACCGGCCGTGTACTTCCGGCGGGAGTTCTCGGTCGCGACGGCCCCGGAGCGGGCGACGCTGAGGATCACCGCTCTGGGCATCGTGGTGCCGCGCATGAACGGTCGACGCATCGGTGACGAGGTGCTCGCCCCGGGATGGACGTCGTACACGCACCGGTTGCACGTCAGCGAGCATGACGTCACCGAACTCATCGCAGCGGGAGAGAACGTCCTCGGCGCGGTCGTCGGTGAGGGGTGGGCGGTCGGCCCGCTCACGTGGGAGCTGAACAGGAGCAACTACGCGGAGCGGCCGGCGCTGTGGGCAGAGCTCACCCTGCACTACGGCGACCGCGAAGAGGTGGTCGGGTCTGACGAGACCTTCCAGGTCGGCGAGGGAGCCGTCCGTCAGAACGGGATCTACGAGGGCGAGAGCTACGACGCCCGACTCGAGCAGACGGGATGGGACACACCGGGATTCGACGGCTCTGCATGGCCTGCCGCGGCGATCTTCGAATGGTCGCCTGCCGTGCTCGAGCTCGACGCCGCCCCACCCATCCGCCGCACGCAGCAGCTCGCGCCCGTCGAGATCACCACGTCCCCCTCCGGAGCCACCATCCTGGACTTCGGGCAGATCCTGTCCGGCTGGGTGCGATTCACCGTCAACGGGCCCGCCGGGAGCACGGTCACCCTCCGTCACGCCGAGCTCCTCACACCGGAGGGGGAGCTCGAGGTCGAGACGCTGCGACAGGCGGCCGCCACGGATCGCTACACGCTCGCCGGCTCGGGCGACGAGACATGGGAGCCGGAGTTCACCTTCCACGGCTTCCGGTACGTGGAGGTCGACGGATGTCCCGCTCAGGTCGACCCCGCCGCGTTCACCGCGGTGGTGGTCCACACCGACATGGAGCGCGCCGGGTGGTTCGAGACCTCCGATCCGCTGGTGACCAAGCTGCACGAGAACACCGTCTGGGCGATGCGCGGCAACTTCGTCAGCGTCCCCACCGACTGCCCGCAGCGCGATGAGCGGCTGGGCTGGACCGGCGACCTGAACGCCTTCGCGCCCACCGCCACCTACCTCTACGACACTCGGGCGATCCTGCAGTCCTGGCTCAAGGACCTCGCAGCCGAGCAGCGCGCCGCCGGCACCGTCCCGTGGGTGGTCCCGGACGTGCTGCCCACCTCGTCCTCGCCGACCGCGGTGTGGAGCGACGTCGCGGTGAGCCTGCCCTGGGAGCTGTATCAGGAGCACGGCGACCTCGACATCCTCCGCGACAGCTACGAGTCGATGACCGCGTTCATCCGGGAGGTGGAGGGTCTGCTGGATGCCGAGGGCCTCTGGAGCGAGGGATTCCAGTTCGGCGACTGGCTCGACCCGGACGCCCCCGCCAGCAACCCCGCCGGGGGCAAGACGGACCGATACCTGGTCGCGAACGCGTACCTCTGCAAGACCACGCGAGAGATGGCGCGGACAGCGGAGCTGCTCGGCAACGTCGCCGACGCCGAGCACTTCCTCGCGCTCCACGAGCGGGTCCTGGTTGCGTTCCGCCGCGAGTTCGTCACGGAGTCCGGGCGCGTCGTCAACGAGTCCGCGACCGCCTACGCGCTGAGCATCATGTTCGACATCCTCCGCGCCGATCAGCTGGAGAAGGCGGGGGACCGGCTGGCCGAGATCGTCGAGGCCGCCGGCTACACGATCTCGACGGGATTCGCAGGCACGCCGCTGGTCCTCGATGCGCTGAGCAGCACCGGGCACATCGACGAGGCCTACAAGCTCCTCCTCGAGCAGCAGTGCCCGTCGTTCCTGTACCCGGTCACGATGGGTGCGACGACGATCTGGGAGCGGTGGGACTCCGTGCTGCCGGATGGCACGCTGAACTCGACCGGCATGACGTCTCTGAACCACTACGCGCTCGGAGCGGTCTCGAGCTGGCTGCACCGCGTCGTCGGCGGGCTCACGCGAGCCGCAGCGGGGTGGGAGCGCGTGGTCATCGCGCCGCAGCCTGGCGGAGGACTCACGTCCGCACGCACTGCCCACCGGACCCCTGCGGGGCTCGCCGAGGTGAGCTGGCGGATCGAGGCCGGTGACGTCGTGCTCGACGTGACCGTGCCCGAAGGGACAGATGCCTCCGTCGTGCTGCCGCTGCATCCCGACGGCGCCACGGCGGACGTCGGCGCCGGACGCCACTCGTGGCGCTACCCCGCGCCCGAGGGCTACGGCGTCACGGCGGCGTTCACGATGGACACCCCCATCAAGGAGATCTCCACCGACCCCGTCGTCTGGGCGGCGGTCGTCGAGGTCTTGAAGACCTACTTCCCCGGCGTCCCGATCGATGCCGCGGGCGCGCACATGGCGGCGATGCCGCTCAGCGCCGTCCTGGAGCGGATGCCAGGCGCGGCCGTCTCGGATCTCGCCCGGGACCTGGAAGCCGCCATCACCCCACGAGAGGCCACCCAGGCCTGACATCACCCCGCGGACCGCCTTCCGCCCCGGCCAGGTGCGGATGGACATCAAGGGCGAACGCATCCAGGCCCACGGCGGATCGATGTACATCGAAAGCGGCGTCTTCTATTGGTACGGCGAGCGGCTAGCGGGGGTCGATGCGCAGCGTCGTCCCGCGCGCCGGCTGACGGTTGAGCGCCTGCGTCGGCGAGCCGTTCCCGTAGCGCGCGCAGCAGCGCGCCTCAGCGCTCGGAGATCGCCTCGGCGGCGGGCGCCGCCTCCTGCGTCGCCGCCCATGAGGCCAGCATCCGCAGCGCGTCGGCGGTCGGGGATCCGGCGGGCGCGGTGTAGACATTGAGCACCAGCCCGGGCTCGCTCGGGAGCTCCATCGACTCGTAGTCGAGGTCGAGGTCGCCGACGACGGGGTGGTGGAGGCGCTTGCGTCCGCTGCGATGGAACATCACGTCGCGCGATGCCCAGCGCTGCCGGAAGAGCTCGCTCTGCGTCGACAGCTCGCCTACCAGGGCGATGAGCTCCGGATCGTGCGGGTTGCTGCCGACCTCCATGCGCAGCATCGCGGCGGCGTCGTTCGCGATCTGGTCGTAGTCGCGCCAGAAGACGCGCGCCGCGGGGTTCAGGTAGGCGAAGCGCGTGGTGTTCACGGGTCGTCGCGGGTCGTCGAAGACGGGGGCGTACAGGGCCCGGCCCATCCGGTTGGTCGCCAGGATGTCGTGCCGTCCGTTGCGCACCCACGCCGGGCTGTCGATCGCGTCGAGCACCTGCTGGACGGCGGGGCGCACGGCGCTGGTCGCGCGGGCGCGACGGGGTCTCGTCGGCCCGCTCGCGCGGGCGAGGTCGAACAGGTGCTGTCGCTCGGCGTCGTCGAGCTTGAGCGTCGAGGCGAGCGCGTCGAGGACGCTCTCGGACGCTCCCGCGAGGTTGCCCCGCTCGAGGCGGACGTAGTAGTCGACCGAGACGCCTGCGAGCATCGCGACCTCCTCGCGGCGCAGGCCCGGCACGCGCCGGTTGCCGCCGTAGGCAGGCAGGCCAGCCTCCTGCGGCGTGATGCGTGCGCGGCGCGAGCTGAGGAACTCGCGCACCTCGTTCCTGACGTCTCCCATGCCGACCACGCTACGCGCGGCGCTGGTAGGCCGGGAGGCACGGTCACTACCCCTCACCGGTGGCGGCCCGCAGGTCTCGGCTCGGACGAGCGTCCTGGCTCTGCGATCAGAGCGTCGCGGCGTGGTCCGGGACGAACCGGAGCTCCTCGAGCGGCGGCCGGGCGGTCCCGGCGGGGGCGGGACGCTCGGGGAACTCCACCTCGTCCGGGTCGAGCCGGTCGTACGGGACCTGGCTGAGGAGGTGCTTGATGGTGTTCAGCCGAGCGGCGCGCTTGTCATCGCTGTTGATCGACCACCACGGCGCGTGCGCCCGGTCGGTGACGTCGAACATCGCGTCCTTGGCCTGGGAGTAGTCCTCCCACTTGGTGATCGACAGCAGGTCGGTCTCCGAGAGCTTCCAGCGCCGCATGGGGTCGTTGAGCCGGGACCGGAATCGCTTCTCCTGCTCGGTGTCGGAGACGGAGTACCAGTACTTCACGAGGATGATGTCGTCGTCGACGAGCATCTGCTCCACGACGGGGGCCTGCGCGAGGAAGCGGTCGTACTCCTCCTCGGTGCAGTAGCCCATCACGCGCTCGACGCCGGCGCGGTTGTACCAGGAGCGGTCCATCAGCACGATCTCGCCCTTGGTGGGCAGCCGCTCGATGTACCGCTGGAAGTACCACTGGCCCTTCTCGCGCTCGGTGGGCTGCGGCAGCGCGACCACGCGGGCGTGGCGCGGGTTGAGGTACTGCATCACCCGCTTGATCGCACCGCCCTTGCCGGCGGCGTCGCGGCCTTCGAAGAGGACGAGGATGCGGGCGTCGGCCGCGATGACCCACTGCTGCATGCTGACGAGCTCGACCTGCAGGCGCTTGAGCTCCTGCTCGTACTTCTGCTTGTCGACGCGTCGGGTCTTGTGCTTCTTGCCCTGCTTCTTGCTCGCCATGGCGTGTGCTCTCGATCGGGGAGCGGATCCGCCGGTTGGCGTTCGGCCGCTCGGTCATCATGGCAGGCACGCCCGGAAGGTCACCGCAGCAGCAACTCGAACGGCACGGGGCTCGCGCGGTAGCGCGCTGCGGAGTGTCGCGACGGCGCGACCAGCACGACGGATGCGGCCGCCTCGGCCGTCGGGTAGTCGTCGAACGAGTCGGTCCAGAAGCGCCGCTGCTCGATCGGGATGCCGGCCTCGCGGATCGCCGTGAGCTTGCTGGCGCCGCGGATGTGGCGCTCGAAGACAGGGCCGGTCGGCGTCCAGCGGAGCGTGGACGCCAGCAGCACGTCGTGCTCGACCCCGGCGGCGGCGAGGAACGCCGATGCCAGGCGCTGCTCGGAGCCGGTGGCGACGACGATGTGCGCACCCTCGCGCCGCAGCCCCGCGGCCACCTCGAGCATCGAGCGACGGCTCGCGATCCTGCCGAGCCGCTCGCCGACATCCCGCGCGAGCGCGTCGTACATCGGCTCGGGCATGCCGCGCAGGAGGCCGCGCGCCACCTCGCGCGAGGCGGCCGCGTGCCGCGGCACGTCGTGGCCGGCGCGCAGCCAGCGCGCGAGCGCGGGAGCGCTGCGCGCGCCCATGACGGGGGAGCGGCGAGCCGCCTCGACCAGCAGCGTGGCGAAGGTGTCGCGCGTCGAGAGCACGCCGTCGAGGTCGAGCACGGCGTCGGTCATGATCGTCAGCCTGCCAGTGCCAGCCTGTCGGTGGCTGGCGCCCCGCGTCAGGGCAGGGCGTGGCCGGGCTGCAGCTCGCCTCGGCTCAGGCGCGTCGGGCGGAACTCCTGGATGCTCACGAGCGTCGGGTCGGGCGCGACGCCGGGGCCGCCTGCGTTGACCCACTCGACGATGTCGTCCGTCACCGCGGTGTCGTTCACCTCGCCGATCCAGACCGGCGTGGCACCGGCCACGCTGCCGGCTTCGCTCGGCAGCACCACCACGACGTTCGAGTGCTCGCACGCGTCGAGGCACTTGCTCGGGATGACCTTCGCCGATCCGACGGTGCCATCGCGGAACGCCGCGAGCTGCGCGCCGTGGTCGACGTCCGGATGCTTGCGACGGCTCCCGCAGTCGCCGCCGCGGCAGACGACGATGGTGAGCTCCTCCGGCGGCGCGGACGGCTTCGGTCGCTTCGTACGCTGCTTCGCCATCGTGATCCTCAGTCCCCGTTGCGCTTCCGTGCCTGCATCCGCAGGACTCCGGTCGGGAGCACCTCGACGACGAAGAGCTCGCTCGCGCGAACCAGGTCCGAGAGCTTCGCGTAGCCCCAGTTGCGCGGGTCGAAGTCAGGGTGCTGCTTGCGCATGAGCTGGCCCACTGTCGAGAGGTGGGCCCAGCCGTCCTCGCCGGAAGCGGCGGTGACACTCGAGCGCAACCCTGAGACGAGCTTGCTGTCCGCGCGCAGCTTCGCCGTCGGCGTGCGCGTCGGCACGGGCGCGGTCGCCGTGCTCTCGGCAGCGGGCGCATCGAGCACCTCGAGGTACGTGAACTGGTCGCACGCGTTGCGGAAGGCCTCGGGCGTCTTCCGCTCGCCAAAGCCGTAGACCGTGACGCCCTCCTCGCGGATGCGAGACGCGAGACGGGTGAAGTCGCTGTCGGACGACACGATGCAGAAGCCCTGGAAGCGACGCGTGTACAGCAGGTCCATCGCATCGATGATGAGTGCGCTGTCCGTCGCGTTCTTGCCCGTCGTGTTCGCGAACTGCTGCATCGGCTGGATGACGTGCTCGCTGGCGGCGAGCTTCCACGAGCTCAGCTCCGGCCGCGTCCAGTCGCCGTAGACGCGCTTCACGGAGGCGGTGCCGAAGCGCGCGATCTCGGTGAGCACCGCGCCGATCTTCGCCGGCGAGACGTTGTCGGCGTCGACGAGGACGGCCAGGAGGTCGTGGGGCTTCGCCATGGGTCCAGCATGGCAGTGGCACGCTCGGCCTCCGCGCGGGCGCTTAGGCTGAGAGGACGGACGATCGAGCGGAGGAGCGGCATGGAGCAGGAGCAGCAGATCGCAGACGATCCGCTCGCGCTCGAGCGTCAGATCTGCTTCGCCCTCGCGGCCGCGTCGCGCAGCATCGTCAACGCGTATCGGCCGGTGCTGCAGCCGCTCGGCCTGTCGCACCCCCAGTACCTGGTGATGCTCGCGCTGTGGGGCTCCTCGCCGCTCTCGCTCCGGACGCTGAGCGAGATGCTGCGGCTCGAGCCCGCCACCGCCTCGCCGCTGGTGAAGCGCCTCGAGGCGGCTGGGCTCGTGTCCCGCACGCGCCGGCCCGGCGACGAGCGCACGCTCGACATCGCGCTGACGGAGGAGGGCCGTCGCCTGCGCGAGAAGGCGTCGGCGGTGCCCGGCACGATGGTGGAGCGCCTGGGGCTCGAGCTCGACGAGCTGGAGCAGCTGCGCTCGCTGATGGGGCGGCTCATGGACGCCGCCGACCGCTCGCCGAGAGACTGATCGACGCGCTCAGGCCGTCAGAGCCCGGGGAGCACCACCACCGCGACGAAGGCCGCGGTCGCCGCGAGCGACAGCACGATGCCGCCGGAGATCGCCAGCTTGATCGCCAGCACGTCGCCGCGCGTGAAGCTCTGCGGGTCGCGGCGGCGCTGAGCGTCGAGCGTGACGGGGGTGGGCTGCTGCTGCGCGTCCATGGCTGGCTCCATCAGTGCGAGGCTCGGCCCGAGCCGCTCCCGGCACCGAACCTTCGTGCACTAATCGTACCAGCCGTGCCGCTCGCGGTGGGGTGCTCAGGGCTCCAGCTCGAGCTCGGCGACGACCGCGTGGACGCGGCGGCGCTGCTCGTCGTCGAGGCCGAGGATGGGGCGGGGGAGGCAGCTGCGCGTCGCCATGCCGAGGTGCTCGGCGATCGCAGCGGTGACGCGCAGGCTGCCGTGCTCGGCGAACAGGTCCCACAGCGGCTGCAGCCGCGCGGATGCGGCTGCGGCAGCGTCGTGGTCGCCCGCGAGCGCCGCCCGCGTCAGCGCGACCATCGGCGGCGCGATCGTGCCGGCGATCACCGAGTACCAGGCGTCGCAGCCGGCCGCGAGCCCTCGTGCGGCGTGCGCGTCACCGGAGATCCCGATCGTGATGCGCTCGGGCAGGAGCGCACGGAGCTCGCGCAGCCGTTCGTGCGCGGCCGCCGCGTCGGCGATGCCGGGGATCTTGATCGACGCGATGCCAGGGAGGTCGGCCAGCCGCGCGTAGAGCGCATCGTCGAAGGCGAACCTGGTCGTGCCGGGGTTGTCGTAGACGATCACCGGCAGGTCGGCGTGCTCGACGACGTCGGTGAAGAGGCCCAGGACGTCGGCCGCGGTGAGGGGCTGATAGCTGACCGGTGCCACGAGGAGGGCTCGCGCGCCCGCGTCCTGCGCGTCGCTCGCATGCTCGAGCACGTCCTTGGTGCGGAGCGCACCGACCCCGGCGAACACCGGGACGCCGCCCGCGTGCTCGACGGCGGTCGCGATGGCCGCCTGGCGCTCCGCGCGGTCGAGGTAGGCGTAGGACCCGGTCGAGCCGAGCACGGTGACGCTGTCGACCCCGGCGGCGACGAGTCGGCGCACGATCGCGGCGAGCGCGTCGTGGTCGACCGCGTCGTCGCGCAGCGGGGTCAGGGGGAAGGCGCTCAGTCCGGTGAACACGGGTCTCCTCTGCGGTCGGGATGCTGCGGGTCGAGCCGGGTGCACGACGCCGCGCCCGCGGTCCATCGTCGCGCAGCGGAGCGCTGCTACGGTCCAGGATCGTGCGGGTCGCCGCGACGAACCATCGGAGGACGCCATGACCGATCGCTACACCCCCGCCGACGACCGCTACGAGGCCGGCGGCGCCGTCTACCGGAAGGCCGGCTCGAGCGGCCTCCGGCTGCCCGCGCTGTCGCTGGGGCTCTGGCAGAACTTCGGCGCGACCACGCCGTTCGAGACGCAGCGGGCGATCCTCACTCGTGCCCTCGACCTCGGGATCACCCACTTCGACCTCGCCAACAACTACGGTCCGCCCTACGGCGCCGCGGAGGACGGCTTCGGCCGGCACCTGGAGCGTGACCTCATGCCGTACCGCGACGAGCTCGTGATCTCGACGAAGGCGGGCTACGACATGTGGCCCGGGCCCTACGGCGACGGTGGCTCGCGCAAGTACCTCTTCGCATCGCTCGACCAGAGCCTGCGGCGGATGGGGCTCGACCACGTCGACGTGTTCTACCACCACCGGCCCGACCCGGAGACGCCGCTCGACGAGACGATGGGCGCGCTCGCGGACATCGTGCGCTCCGGTCGCGCCCGCTACGCCGCGATCTCGAACTACTCGCCGGAGCAGACGGCGGCGGCCGCCGCGACGATCGCCGGTCTGGGCAGCAGCCTGCTGCTGCACCAGCCGCGGTACTCGATGCTCGACCGGCGCGTCGAGGACGGCCTGCTCGACGTGGTCGGCCGCCTCGGCATGGGGATGGTCGTCTTCTCGCCGCTCGCGCAGGGGCTGCTCACCGACCGGTACCTCGACGGGGTGCCCTCGGGCTCGCGCGCGACGCACTCGCGCTACCTCCGCTCCGCCGACATCACGGATGCGAAGGTCGCGATCGCGCGCGACCTCGACGCAATCGCGCGTCGGCGGGGCCAGACGCTCGCGCAGCTCGCCCTGCAGTGGGTGCTGCGCGACGAGCGCGTGACGTCGGCGATCGTGGGGGCCAGCAGCGTCGCGCAGCTCGAGTCGAACGTCGCCGCGCTCGAGGCGGCACCGCTCGACGACGCCGTGCTCGCCGAGATCGATGCGGTGCTCGCGCGGGCTGACGCCGGTCGCGCCTGACGGCGGCTCCGCTCAGGGAGCGGCCCGGGGCGTCAGCCCGTTGCGCCGCCGGAGCCGAGCAGCGGATGCAGGATCGCGGTGACGGCGACGATCGCGACGGCGACCGCCGTCACGACGGCGCTCGCGCCACCGCCTCGGGCCGTGCGGAGCAGCACGATGACGGTGGCGAGGCAGGCGATCGCCGCCCACACGAGCAGCACCATCCCCACGATGAAGAACAGCTCGACGGGGCCGTCGAGGGTGTTCACCCACGCGGCGAGCTGCAGCACGGCGGCGGCAGCGGCGGCGACCACGATCGAGATGATGGCGAGCGGCCAGGCGTCGTGCTGCGTGCCGGCCCGGACGCGGCCACGGAGACCGCCTGCGGCCGGAGAGAGTGCGCTCATGGTGTGAGCATGCAGGCAGGCGCGCCCGTGCGCAAGCGCCTGCGCCACTGTTCATCTGGCGGTCGTCCGGGGCGCGCCGCGATGGCGTGGCCTACGCTTGCGGCCATGCTCGAGCTGCGCCCGAACTGCGAATGCTGCGACCGGGATCTGGCGCCCAGCGACGTGGCCTACATCTGCACGTTCGAGTGCACGTGGTGCCCGGCGTGCGTCGAGGCCTTCCCCGGCCGCGCGTGCCCCAACTGCGGCGGCACGCTCGAGCTGCGGCCGGTGCGACCGCCCGCTGCGCTGCTGCGGCATCCGGCGAGCACGACGAGGGTCGTGTCGGCGAGCTGCCGCGAGCCGGCGGAGTCGCGGGCATGACGGGAGAGGGAGCCACGGTGGACGAGGCGACGGACGACTACGACATCGCGGTGATCGGCGCGGGCCCCGCCGGCACCGCCGCGGCGCTCCGAGCGCGAGAGCTCGGCGCGACGGTGGTGGTGCTCGAGGCCAAGCACCTCGGCGGCACCTGCGTCAACAGCGGCTGCGTGCCGACCCGCGTGCTGGCCAAGGCGGCGCGGCTGATCCGCGACGCCCGCACGGCGCACGAGCACGGCGTCGACGTGTCGGGCGTGGGCATCGACTGGCCGACGCTCGTCGAGCGCGTGCACGGCCGCGTCGACGAGGTGCGGGCGATGAAGCGCGAGGCGCAGCGCTTCGCCGACGCCGGCGTCGACCTCATCGAGGAGGGACGGGCGCGCTTCGAGGATGCGCACACGCTCGTGCTCGACAGCGGGCGGCGGGTGCGCGCGGCATCGATCCTCGTCTGCGTCGGCGGGCACTCGCGGCGGCTGCCCATCCCCGGCGCCGAGCTCGCGACGATGCCCGAGGAGGTGCTGCACCTCGCCGCGCTGCCGTCCCGGGTCGCGGTGATCGGCGGCGGCAACACGGGTGCGCAGCTCGTGACCGTGCTGAACGCGTTCGGCGCCGATGTGACGCTGCTCGACATCGCGCCGCGCATCCTCATGCCTTCGGATGCCGCGATCGCCGAGGAGGTGAGCGCCGCGTTCCGCCGGGTCGGGGTGACCGTGCGCGCGGGCATCGCGTCGATCGACGAGCTGCGCCGGGTGGACGGCGACCGGATCGAGCTGCGCTGGACCGACGCGGGCGAGGCGCAGACCGAGCGCTTCGACGCGGTCGTGATGGCCGCGGGCTGGCCCGCCGACGTCGACGACCTCGGGCTCGAGCGCGCGGGCATCCGGCCCGAGCGCTCCGCCATTCCGGTCGACGAGTACTTCCGGAGCGCCGTGCCGCACATCTACGCGGTGGGCGACGCGAACGGTCGCGACATGCTCGTGCAGGCGGCCCAGTTCGAGGGGGAGGCCGCGGCCGAGAACGCGGTCGTCGGCGCCAACCGGCGCACGTCGCACCTGCTGCTGCCCGCGGGCGGCTTCACCGACCCCGACTACGCCGGCGTCGGGCTCACCGAGGAGCAGGCGCGCGCACGCGACGAGCAGTGCGTGGTCGCGACGGTGCGGTACGACCAGCTCGACCGGGCGGTGATCGACGATCGCGGCACCGGCTTCCTCAAGCTCATCGCCGACCGGCGCCGGTCGCTCATCCTCGGCGCGCACGCGGTCGGCGAGAACGCGGTGGAGGTCATCCAGTCGGTGACGACGGCGATGGCGGCCGGCATCGACGTCGCGGCGCTCGCGAACGTGCGCTTCGCCTACCCGACGTACACGGCGATCGTCGGCCTCGCCGCGCGCGCCGTGCTCGCCGAGCCGGCGCGGGGGAGCGAGCTGCACTAGGGGTGGGCGCGCGCGGCGGGCCAGCTCAGGCGAGCACGTCCGGCGCGAGCCGCGCGAGCGGCAGCGCCGCCTGCCACCGCTCGTGGTAGGCCGCGCACTCCTCGACGAGCCGGGCATCCGGCTGCTCGACGGTGCCCGGGTCGATGCCGCCGCGATCGAGCAGCCAGTCCTCGAGCGCGCGCTCGTCGCCGCGGATGCGGTCGAGCCGGTAGCGCGCGAGGAGCGCCATGCCCCACGCGCCGCCCTCGCCGGCGCTCGGCGTCACGCGGACCGGCGTGTCGAGCGTCGCCGCGAGCAGCGGCTGCGCGGCGCCCGGGGTGCGGAAGACGCCGCCGTGGGCGACGAGCTCGTCGAGCCGCACGCCGGTGTCGGTCAGCTGCTGCATGCCGAGGCGCAGCGCGCCGAACGCACCGAGCAGCTGCGCCTTCGCGAAGCCGGCGAGCGTCAGGTCGGCGCCCGCCCGCCGCGCGACCAGCGGCCTGCCCTGCGGCAGGTGGATGGCGTGCTCGCCCGAGATGAAGCCGTACGCGACGAGCTCGTCGGCGCTGCCGCCCGCGCTGCCGCCGAGCATCGCCGCGAACACCTCGTCGGGCGCGAGCGTCACGCCGGCCGCTACCGCGAACTGGCCGAAGAGCCCGGCCCATGCGCCGAGCTCGGCCGTGCCGTTGTCGCAGTGCACCATCGCGCTCGGCTTGCCCCCGGGCGTCGCGACGATGTCGGCATCGAGCGGCTCGCCGGTCGGCACGGCGTCGAGCACGACCATCGCGAAGATGCTCGTGCCGACGCTCACGTTGCCGGTGCCCGGCGCGAGCGCGCCGGTGGCGACCATGCCGGTGCCCGCGTCACCCTCGGGCGGGCAGAGCGCGGCGCCCGCCTGCAGACCGCCGGTGGCGTCGAGCAGCCGAGCGCCGGCCTCCGAGAGGCTGCCGGCGTCGTCGCCTGCGGTGCGGACCCGGGGGAGCAGGTCTGCGATGCGCAGGCCCTGCGCGCCGTGGCGAGCCGCCAGCGCGTCGAAGGCGGTGAGCAGCTCGGCGTCGTACTCGGTGCCGGAGGGGGCGAGCGGGAACATGCCGGATGCGTCGTCCGGCCCGAGCACGGGCGCGCCGCCGAGCAGCCGGTGCACGTAGCCCGCGAGCGTCGTGATGGCGGCGAGCCGGCCGACGTGCTCCTCGTCGTCGAGCACCGCCTGCAGCAGGTGCGACGCCGACCAGCGCAGCGGCATCCGCACGCCGAGCTCGGCGGTGAGCAGCTCGGCCGCGCGCGCGGTCGTCGCGTTGCGCCACGTGCGGAAGGGCACGAGCAGCTCGCCGTCGGCGTCGAAGGCGAGGTAGCCGTGCATCATGCCCGAGACGCCGATGGCGCCGATGCGCTCGGGGCGGGCACCCCATTGGCGCTCGCAGTCGTCGGCGAGCGAGGCGTACGCGCGCTGGAGCCCCTCGTGCACCGCGTCGAGGCTGTAGGTCCAGAAGCCGTCGCGCAGCTCGTTCTCCCAGGCGGCGTTGCCGGATGCGATCGGCGTACCGTCGTCGTCGACCAGCACGGCCTTGATGCGGGTCGAGCCGAGCTCGATCCCGAGGCTGGTGGTGCCGTCGCGGAGCGCGTCGAGCGTGGTCGTCGGTTCGGTCTGCATGCTGCTCCTCGAGGGCGGGGGTGGGTCGTCGTGCTGGGTGCGGCGTTCGGTCACGCCGGCGCCAGGGTCCAGGATGCGGTGTGGTCGTCGCCGGGGGCGAGCACGGTGATCGTGCCGACGTGCTTGCGCCGCTCGTCCATCGCGCCGGGCGCGCACGTCATCGGCTCGACCGCGAGGCCGATCCGGTGGCCGAGCGCGCGGTCGCCGGACGGCAGGTCGGCGGTGTGCACCTGCACCCACGGGCACTGCTCGTCCCACGACATCCGCACGCCGGTCCCGGCCTGCGGGTCGGTGATGACGACGCTCGCGACGCCGCGCTCGTCGCGGCGGAGGTCGGTGTACGCGTGGTCGATGCTCGTCGAGCCGATGCTGCGGGCGGTGCGGAAGTCGAGCTCGCCGTCGACCCTGGCGATGCCGATCGGGGTCAGCGACTCCGGCTCGACGAGCTGCACGCGCTCGGCGGGCACCTCGAGCGACCACGACTCGAGCGGCCCGGGGCCCGCGAGCAGGTAGGGATGCGGCGCGGTGCCGTAGGGGGCGGGCGCGTCGTCGAGGTTGACGGCGCGCACCTGCTGCGTCAGCCCGTCCGCGCCGAGCGCGAAGGTCGTCGTGATCTCGAGGCGCCAGGGGTAGCCGAGCGTCGGGTCGAGCAGCAGGCGCAGCGAGACCGCCTCCGCGTCGGCCTCGACGAGCTCCCACGAGCGCCAGGCGCCGAGGCCGTGCAGCGCGTGCCCCCGCTCCGGCTCGGAGAGGTCGAGCCGCCGGACGACGCCACCGAACGCGTACTCGCCGCCGATGACGCGGTTCGGCCACGGCACGAGGGTCGCGCCGCGGTAGGCGGGCCGGACGGCGTCGGCGGGGTAGGGCACCACGAGGTCGCGGTCGTCGTCGCGGTACTCGCGGAGCGACGCGCCGACGCTCGCGATCACCGCGGAGGCGGCGCCGTGCCGCAGCTCGTACTGGTCGCCGGATCGGGGGCGGGCGCGCTCGCGCGCTGCTGCTGCGGTCGGGCCTCGTCGCTCCATGGCACCAGTATGCGTGCCCGCAGACCCTGTCGCCACTCCATGTGATCGCTCACGTTCGCCGCGCGCAGCGGTGGGACGCGGCCCATGACGCCGCCGCGCCGTCGGATCATCGTTATCCAACCGTTACCTCTGGAACTCCCCCGACACCGAAATGTGAGGGTTAACATCACCGCAGTGCGACAGCCTCCGGCCAGCGCACGATCCGGCAACGATGCCGGGCACAGGACGAGGAGGTCCGAACATGGTCAAGAGATCCACGATCAAGGGCGCACTGGCGCTCGGCGCGGTCGCGCTGCTGGTGACGGGCTGCGCCGGCTCCAACGCGGGAGCACCCGCGGGCAGCGACGGCGCCGACGGCGACGTCATCACCGTCGGCTTCGCGCAGACGGGTGCGGAGAGCGGCTGGCGCAGCGCCAACACCGAGTCGATGCGCGCGGCGTTCTCCGAGGAGAACGGCTTCGAGCTGGTCTTCAACGCAGCCGACAACGACCCCGCGGCGCAGATCGCCGCCGTCCGCAGCTTCATCAACCAGGGCGTCGACGCCATCGTCATCGCGCCGATCGTCGAGGACGGCTGGGACGACGTGCTGCAGGAGGCCGCCGACGCGGAGATCCCGGTGATCCTCGAGGATCGCACGGTGAGCGCCTCGGAGGACCTGTACGCGACCTGGGTCGGCCTCGACTTCCGCAAGGAGGGCCAGACCGCCGGCGAGTGGGCGGTCGAGACGTTCGGCGACGAGGAGACCAACATGGTCGTGCTCGAGGGCACGACCGGGTCGGCGCCGGCCAACGACCGCGCGGAGGGCTTCCTGGAGGCCATCGAGGGCTCGGGCATCACGACGCTCGCCTCGCAGACCGGCAACTTCACGCGTGCCGAGGGCAAGACCGTGATGGAGGGCTTCCTGCAGGCGCACGCCGGTGAGATCGACCTGCTCTACGCACACAACGACGACATGGCGCTCGGCGCGATCGACGCGATCGAGGCCGCGGGCCTGACGCCCGGCGAGGACATCCAGATCGTCTCGATCGACGCGGTGCGCGACGGCATGCAGGCGCTCGTCGACGGCAAGATCAACTTCATCGTCGAGTGCAACCCGATGCTCGGCGAGCAGGTCGCCGACCTCGTGCGCCAGGTGCTCGACGGCGAGGAGGTCGAGCCCGCCTACTTCGTGGAGGACCAGAGCTTCACGAGCGAGCAGGCCGCCGAGGTCATCGACACCCGGCCGTACTGATCCCATCGGAACCGGCGGACGCATCCGCCTGGTCGTGGGCGGGGGGCGCCCCGCCCCCGCCCCGCCCCCCCCCCCCCCGGCCCCCCCCCCCGCGGGCCCCCCCCCCCCCCCCCCCCCCCCGGGGGGGGGGGCCCCGGCCCCCCCCCCCCCGGCCCACGGCCCCTCCATCGAGAGGCACACCATGCTGCAGCCCACCGCGACGGACGCCGTCGTCCGGATGCGCGACATCACCATCGCCTTCCCGGGCGTGCTCGCCCTGGACGGCGTCGACTTCACGCTCCGCCGGGGCGAGGTCCACTCGCTCATGGGCGAGAACGGCGCCGGCAAGTCGACGCTCATCAAGGCGCTCACGGGCGTCTACCGGATCGACGCCGGGTCGATCGTCGTCGACGGCGCCGAGCGGGACTTCCACGGCACCGCCGACGCGCAGGCCGCCGGCATCTCGACGGTCTTCCAGGAGGTCAACCTCTGCCCGAACCTCTCCGTCGGCGAGAACGTCATGCTCGGCAACGAGGTGCGCCGGGCGTGGGGCATCGACTGGCGCGCCACCCACCGCGAGGCTGCGCGGCACCTCGCGAGCCTCGGGCTCTCGCTCGACACCCGCTCGACGCTCTCGAGCCACTCGATCGCGCTGCAGCAGCTCGTCGCCATCGCGCGCTCGATGGTGACGAGCGCGTCGGTGCTCGTGCTCGACGAGCCGACCTCGAGCCTCGACCGCAGCGAGGTCGAGCAGCTCTTCGGCGTCATGCGCGACCTCCGCGACCGCGGCGTCGCGATCCTGTTCGTCAGCCACTTCCTCGACCAGGTCTACGAGATCTCCGACCGCATCACGGTGCTCCGCAACGGCCGCCTCATCGGCGAGCACCTGGCCAGGGACCTGCCGCGCGACGAGCTCGTCTCGCAGATGATCGGGCGCGCCGTCGCGGAGCTCGAGGCGGTCGCGACGACGGCCGAGCGCACGATCGACCGCGATGCGACGCCGGTGCTGCGCGCGAGCGGCGTCGGCAGGCGCGGCTCGATCGAGCCGAGCGACATCGAGGTGCACCGCGGCGAGGTCGTGGGCCTCGCCGGCCTGCTCGGCTCCGGCCGGACCGAGCTCGTGCGGCTGCTGTGCGGCGCCGACCGCGCCGACGTCGGCACGATCGCGATCGACGGCCGCGAGGTGCGCATCCCCACGCCGCGGCACGCGATCGGGGAGCGCATCGCGTTCTCGTCCGAGGACCGCCGCGGCGAGGGCATCATCGGCGACCTCAGCGTCGCCGACAACATCGTGCTCGGCATCCAGGCGCGCAGGGGGTGGATGCGGGTGGTCGGCAAGGAGGAGCGCGACCGCATCGCCCGCGAGGCGATCGAGGCGCTCGGCGTGCGCCCCGCCAACCCCGACACGCCCATCCGCAACCTCTCTGGCGGCAACCAGCAGAAGGTGCTGCTGGCGCGCTGGCTCGCGCTCCAGCCCGACCTGCTCATCCTCGACGAGCCGACGAGGGGCATCGACGTGGGCGCGAAGGCCGACATCCAGCGCAAGGTCGCCGAGCTGTCGGCCGAGGGCCTCTCGGTGATCTTCATCTCGTCGGAGCTCGAGGAGGTGCTGCGCCTCGCGCAGCGCGTCGTGGTCATGCGCGACCGCCGGAAGATCGGCGAGCTCGACTCGAAGGACGTCGACATCGACGGACTCATCGGCTACATCGCCAACGAGGGCGTGAGGGCAGCAGCATGAGGGCCGTCCTCCGCAGCCGGCTGCTCTGGCCCGTCCTCGCGCTCGTCGCCCTCGTCGTCGTGAACACGGTCGCCCGGCCGTCGTTCCTCGGCATCACGGTGCGCGACGGCGAGCTCTACGGCTCACTCATCGACATCCTGCGCAACTCCGCGCCGCTCATGCTCGTCGCGCTCGGCATGACGATCGTGATCGCCACGCGAGGCATCGACCTGTCGGTCGGGGCGATCATGGCCGTCTCCGGCTCGGTGTCGCTCACCTTCATCGACTCGTCGTCCGACCCCGACGGCGTCGGCACCGTCATGATCGCGATCGCGATGGGCGTCGCCCTCGCGCTCCTGCTCGGCGTCTGGAACGGGTTCCTCGTCGCCGTGCTCGGCATCCAGCCGATCATCGCGACGCTCGTGCTCATGCTCGCGGGGCGCGGCGTCGCGCTGCTCATCACCGACGGCTTCATCACGACCGTCACGAGCGCCCCCTACCGGTTCATGGCGCAGGGCTACCTCGTGGGGCTGCCCTTCGCGCTCTACGTGTCGCTCGTCGCGATCGCCGTCATCGTGCTGCTGGAGCGCCGCACGGCGCTCGGCATGCTCACCGAGGCGGTCGGCATCAACCCGAGCGCGAGCCGCCTCGCGGGCGTGCGCTCGCGCGGCATCGTCTGGGGCGCCTACATCGCGAGCGGCGTGCTCTCGGGCGTCGCCGGCATCCTCTACAGCTCGAACATCATGGCCGCCGACGCGAACGCCGCCGGCCTCTACATCGAGCTGTACGCGATCCTCGCCGTCGTGCTCGGCGGCACGTCGCTCATGGGCGGCCGCTTCAGCATCGCAGGCACGGTCGTCGGCGTGCTCACCATCCAGACGCTGCTGTCGACCATCACCTTCCTGGGCGTGCCGCCGGCCGTGAGCCCCGTCTTCATGGCGGCGGCCGTCATCATCGTCGTCCTCATCCAGTCCCCTCGCGTGCACGGGTGGACCTCCGCTGCTGCCGCGCGCCTCCGAGCGCGTCGCACGTCCGACCGCACCGAGGTGACCGCATGACCGCCATCGCACCGCCGCCCGCCGCCGACGCCCCGCCCGCGCGCCCGGCGCTCGGCGACCGGCTCCGGCGCTTCGCGCCGCTCTCGCCGACGCTCGCCGCCGTCGTGATCCTCGTCGTGCTGTTCGTGGGGGCCGAGCTGACCTTCGGCAACTTCATCACGCCGCGCAACCTGTCGGCGCTGCTGCTCGACAACGCGTACCTCATCATGCTCGCGGTGGGCCTCACGTTCGTGATCCTCACCGGGGGCATCGACCTGTCGGTGGGTTCGGTGATGGCGTTCACGGGCATCCTCGGCGCGAAGATGCTCGCCGACGGCATCCCGGTGCTCGTCGTGCTGCCCGCGATGATCCTCGGCGGCGCCGCGATCGGCGCGCTCATCGGGGCGCTCGTGCAGTACTTCGACGTGCAGCCCTTCATCGCGTCGCTCGCCGGGCTCTTCCTCGCCCGCGGCTTCGCCTTCGTGGTGAGCCTGTCGTCGATCCGGGTCGAGGATCCGGTGGTGCTGTGGCTGCAGTCGACGCGGCTGCGGATCGGTGACTGGTACCTCACGCCGACCGGCATCATCGCGCTGCTCGTCGTGGCGATCGCGGCCGCGGTGCTGCGCTGGACGCGCTTCGGCCGCACGGTCTACGCGATCGGCGGCAGCGAGCAGTCGGCGCGGCTCATGGGCCTGGCGGTCGGTCGCACGAAGGTGATCGTCTACCTCATCAGTGGCGTGTGCGGCGGCCTCGCCGGGCTCATGCTCACCGCATACTCGGGGGCGGGCTACCCGCTCAACGGCGTGGGCACCGAGCTCGACGCGATCGCCGCGGTGGTCATCGGCGGCACGCTCCTCGCGGGCGGTCAGGGCTACGTGCTCGGCTCGCTCGTGGGCGTGCTCGTCTACGGCGGCATCAAGTCGGTCATCAGCTTCACCGGCGCGGACCAGTCGTGGACGCGCATCATCATCGGCGGGCTGCTGCTGCTGTTCATCATCGTGCAGCGGCTCATCGTCGCTCGCGCCGACCGGCGCTGAGGCCGCCGGTCGGGGAGCGCCGGAGCACGTGTCCGCCGCGAGGGCGCACGTCTCGCCACCGGGGCGGCGCGATACTGGAGCCATGACCGCCGCCCCCGTGCTCGAGCTGCGCGGCGCGACGGTGCGCTTCGGGGCGCAGACCGTGCTCGACGACGTGGACCTGCGGCTGCTGCCGGGCGAGGTGCACGCGCTGCTCGGCGAGAACGGCGCTGGCAAGTCAACGCTCATCAAGGCGATCACGGGCTCGATCCCGCTCACGGCGGGCGCGATGCTGCTCGACGGCGTGCCGGTGCGGCATCGATCGCCGCGCGACGGGCAGGCTGCGGGCATCAGCGTCGTCCACCAGGAGCTCGAGCTGCTGCCCAACCTCTCGGTCGCCGAGAACCTCAGCATCGGGCACGAGCCGCGGCGCGGCGGGCGCATCGACTGGCGCCGCGCACGCCGATCCGCCGCCGCGGCGCTCGACGACCTCGGCATCCGGATCGACCCGGCCTCCCTGCTGGGCGCGCACCCGCGATCGGCGCAGCAGCTCGTCGCGATCGCCCGGGCGGTCGCGGCCGATGCGCGCGTGCTCGTGCTCGACGAGCCGACGGCCCGGCTCGAGCAGGACGCGATCGCCGAGCTCTTCCGCGTCGTGCTCGAGCTCCGGGACCGCGGCGTGGCCATCCTGTTCGTCTCGCACTTCCTCGACCAGGTCTACGAGGTCTGCGACCGGGTGACGGTGCTGCGCGAGGGTCGCTGGGTGGGGGAGCATCGCACCCGCGAGGTGCTGCGCGTCGAGCTGCTCGAGCAGATGACGGGCAGCGCGCCGGCCGCGCCTCGACCGGACGCGGTCGGCACCGGCGAGCCGGGCGCCGGCGTGCCGCACGTCGTCGCGCGCGCCATCGTCGGAGGCCGCGCGGCCGGGATCGACCTCGAGCTCGCCGAGGGCGAGATCGTCGGGCTCGTCGGTGCCGTCGGCTCCGGACGCACCGCCCTCGCGCGCCGGATCTCCGGCGTCGAGCGCCCGGTGTCGGGCACCGTCCAGATCGCGGGCGTCCGCCGCGACCTCGCGCACCCGCGCGACGCGATCGCGCTCGGGGTCGTCTACGCATCCGAGGACCGGCGAGCGGAGGGCATCGTCGACCGGATGAGCGTGGCCGACAACATCGTGCTCGCGCTGCAGGCGGAGCGCGGCACGCTCCGGCCGCTCTCGCGCGCGCAGCGCGACGAGCTCGCCGAGAGCTGGATCGAGGCGCTCGCGATCAAGCCGGCCGACCCCTCGCGGCCGGCGGGCACGCTGTCGAGCGGCAACCAGCAGAAGGTGCTGCTCGCACGCCTGCTGTGCCTGTCGCCGCGGGTGCTCATCCTCGATGAGCCGACGCGCGGCATCGACGCGGGCGCGAAGTCGGAGGTGCAGCACCTCGTCGAGGACCTCGCCGCCAACGGGGTCGCGGTGCTGTTCATCTCGGCGGAGCCGGAGGAGGTCGTCGGGCTCGCGACCAGGGTCGTCGCGCTGCGCGACGGACTCGCGGTCGGGTCGTTCGACGCCGACGGTCTCACCGTCGAGTCGCTGCTCGCGGCGGTGGCGGAGAGCGGCGACGACTGAGATGACGAACGAGGAGGCGGCGCCGAAGGCCGCGAACATCTTCGACGTGGCGCGGCTCGCGGGCGTCTCGCACCAGACGGTCTCCCGCGTGCTCAACGACCTCCCGAACGTGCGCCCCGCGACGCGGCAGCGCGTCGAGCACGCCATCGCGCAGCTGCGCTACAGCCCGTCCCCGGCGGCTCGCGCACTCGTCACGCGCCGGACGCGCACGATCGGCCTGGTGACGCCCGGCGTGCCCGACTACGGCCCGACGTCGATCGCGCTGCGGTTCAACCTCGCGGCCCGGCAGGCGCGCTACAGCGTGCACGCGGTGCACGCGCTCACGCACGAGGTGACGGACGTGCGCGCCGCCGTCGACGAGCTGCTGCGACAGCGCGTCGACGCGATCGTGCTCATCGTCATCGACGTCGCGGTGCTCGAAGCGATCCGCGCCATCGAGCTCGGCGTGCCGCTCGTCGCGGTCGCCGCGACGCCGCGCGCGTCGTCGACCACGATCTCGATCGACCAGTACCGCGGCGCGAGATCCGCGGTGCGGCACCTCGCCGAGCTCGGGCACGAGCGCATCCTGCACATCGCGGGTCCGGCGAGCATGCCCGACGCGGTCGAGCGCGTGCGCGGCTGGCGCGACGAGCTCGCCGCGCACGGGCTCGTGGCGAGCGACCCGGCCGCCGGCGACTGGAGCGCCGAGAGCGGCTACCGCATCGGCTCGACGCTCGAGCTGCGCCCGGGCGACGGCGTCTTCGTCGCAAACGACCAGATGGCCATCGGCCTGCTCGCGGCGCTCCGCGAGCGGGGACTGCGCGTGCCCGACGACGTGAGCGTGGTCGGGTTCGACGACGTGCCGGAGGCGGCCTACCTCGATCCGCCGCTCACCACCGTGCGACAGGACTTCGACCGGCTCGGCGAGCTGATGATGCAGAAGGTGCTCATCGCGATCGAGGAGCCGGACAGCGCGAGCCAGGACGCGCCGCTGCCGACGCGGCTGATCGTCCGCGGATCGACCCGCGCGCGTCCCTGATCGGGGCGCGGTGGCACGCGCGTCGCCGCGCGGCGGGAGGAGGGTTCGGCAGGGCCTCCCACGGACGGGCCGATGGGCGCATGCTGGACGCATGCACATGCCGAGGGCGACGTGATGAGCCCGGCGCGGGAGCGCGCGAGGCGGCCGTGGCTCGGTCGTGCGGTCGCTGCGCTGCTCGCGACCGCGGTGCTCGTCACCGGCGGCACGGCGCTGACCGTGACGGCGCTCGAGCCCGCGCCACCGCTCGCGGGGGCGGCCGTCGAGGCGGACCTCGGCGTGGCCGCTGCACCGGCCGAGATCGACTGGCCGGGCTCGTCGGCCGCCGGCGCGTTCCGGGTGGTGGGCGTCGACGGCGCCGAGGGATCGTTCGGCGCAGCGGAGCCGATGCCGATCGCCAGCATCGCGAAGCTCGTCGCCGCGCTCGTGGTGCTCGAGCGGCACCCGCTCGGCTCCGACGAGCAGGCGCCCACGATCACGATCGGCCAGGGCGACGTCGACGACCTGCGCGCGGTGACGCGCGAGGGCGCATCCGTGCTGCCCGTGGCGGTCGGGCAGCAGCTGACCCAGCGCCAGCTGCTCGACGCGTCGATGCTCCGGAGCGCGGCCAACGCCTCGACGACGCTCACGACCTGGGCGTTCGGGACCACGCGCGAGTACCTCGGGGAGGCGCGGCGATGGCTCGAGGCCAACGACCTGGGCGGCATGCGGATCGTCGACGCGACGGGCCTCAGCGCGGACAACACCGCGAGCGCGGTCGACGTCGCGCGGCTCATGGCGCTCGTGGACGGCGCTCCGACGCTCCGCGCCATCTCGGGTCAGCGCGCGGCGTGGCTGCCGGGGCTCGGCCCCGTCGCGAGCACGAACGGAGCGCTCGGCGCCGCCGGGATCGACAGCGGGAAGACGGGGAGCCTCAACCGGTCGGGCCGGACCGTCGTCGTGGGCGCATCCGTCGAGGTCGGCGATCGGACCTTCCGCATCCACGCGGCGCTGCTCGGCATCGGCCGATCCGCCGACCGCGACGCGGCGATCGTGCAGCTGGTCGAGAGCGTCGCGCGCAACCTGGCCGAGCGCGAGGTCGTCGGTGCCGGCGACGTGATCGCCACCTACGACGCGTCGTGGGGCGAGCGCATCGAGCTGCGATCGCGGACGGCGCTGCGCATCGTCGTGTGGCGGGAGCACGGTGCGACCGCGGACCTCGACATCCCGGACGAGCTCGCCGTGGGCGCGCAGGCGAGCGTGGCGCTCACGGTGACGAGCAGCGTCGAGCAGGAGCTGGCGTGGCTCGACACCGCCGGTGCGCCGCGCCCGCCGACCCTCGGGTGGCGGCTCGAGCACATCGGCGAGGTGCTCGGCTGGCGGTTCGAGGAGGATCGCGCGGGACCGCGGACCGAGGCATTGCTCAGCTGAAGCGCTCTCGCACCCGCTCCGCCTGCTCCTGCGTCAACCGCCAGGGGGCCCAGATGCGATGCCCGTCGAACAGGCCACGACCGTCGTCCGGGTTGCGCAGGAAGACGCGGATCGCGCGGCCCGCGTCGGTGTGGCCGAGCTCGTGGGCGAGGTCGTGCGCAGTGGTCGTCTCTTGCATCCCGCCGAGCGTATCCACGGCTCGTCGGGCGGCTTGGCGTGCAAGCAGAACCTGTGCAATTCTTGCGTCGTGGCAGGCATCGTGGACCGAGACGAGATCGCTTCGCAGGTGACTGCCAAGCTCATCGCGACGCATCCGGAGTACGACCGCGACGAGGTCGACCGGATCGTCGAGGAGGAGCTCTCGGCGATCGAGCACAGCCCGGTGCAGGACTTCCTGCTCGTGCTCACGGAGCGCGCGGCGAAGAAGCGCCTCAAGCGCGGCGCGAAGCGCGACTAGCCGGTCACGCCCGGCGCCGCGACGCCCGGACGATGGCCTCGAGCGCCGAGCCCTCCGCGACGCTCCACGCCTCGTCGCGCGCGGCGGGCTCGAAGGCGACGGCGCGCCGCTCGACCTCGGCCCACGACACGGTGCGCTCGGCGTCCAGCTCGGTGAGGATCCAGTAGAGCCGATCGACCGCCTCGTCGCGCGAGCTGTGGCGCGACGCGGTCGCGCTCGGGCGATGGATGGTCACGCTCGCGCTCCGTCGTTGGGGCTCATGCCACCAGCATGACGGGGTGGGCGTGCGGTGCACAACGGCGTGCACCAGACGTTCACCGAGCCGAAACACGCCGGCCACGCGGGCCGGCCTCCGGCCGACGGATCAGATCGACTCGGCGGCGCGCATCGCACCGGTGTCGCCGGGGCGGATCGCAGTGGCGTCGTCCGCGCGCATCGCGGCGGTGTCGTCCGGCGCCGGCGCAGAGATCGGGGCCGGGCCGACGGTGCGCGAGCGGGCGATGCTCCGCGCCAGGCTCACGCGCAGCACGACCACGATGCCGATGACGACCAGGACGAAGAGCGCGGCGGCCAGGATGAGCGGGAAGAACAGGGACAGATCCAACATGACGGCCACCGGGGCCCTTCTGTGGAAGCCAGACAGCGGAGTCGCTACGTGCGCTGAGAGGGAATGGGACGCACCTGCGGATGAGGCTTGCGCTGGCTGCCATCAGGTCGATGGCCAGTGCTCCGACGCTATCGCGCCTGGGGGACAAGCGCGAGGGGCAGTCCCCGGCGCGTCGCCCCGACACCGAGCGGCCGCCCCGTGATGGCGAGGCGGCCGCGGAGCCGGTGTCAGCGCTCGAGGAAGGCGAGCAGCGCCGCGTTGAACTCGACGGGGTGGCTCGCGTTCAGCCCGTGCGGGGCACCCGGGACGAGCACGAGCTCGCTGCCCGCGATCGCCTCGTGGGTGCGCTTGCCGGATCCCTCGAAGGGCACGATGCCGTCGGCGTCGCCGTGCACCACGAGGGTCGGCACGGTCACGAGCTCGAGGTCGTCGCGGAAGTCGGTGATGCCGAACGACTGCATCGCCTCGAGCGCCGCGAGCTTGTCGGCCTGCAGGCACAGCGCGATCGCCTGCTGGCGCTCCGCCTCGGTCACGAGCACCTCGCCGTCGGCGTTCGCCGAGAAGAAGTCCTTCGTGAACCCGTCGAAGAACGCCTCGCGGTCGGCCGTCAATTGCGCCGTCATCGCCGTCGCCTTGGCGACGGTGAGGGGGCCATCCGGGTTGTCCGGGGTCTGCATCATGCGCGGCGGCACCGCCGCGGCGAAGACGACGCTGCGCAGGCGCTCCTGCCCGTGCCGCGCGATGTAGCGCGCGACCTCGCCGCCGCCCATCGAGAAGCCGACGAGGGTGACGTCGCGCAGGTCGAGCTGCTCCAGCAGGCCGGCGAGGTCGTCGGCGAGGGTGTCGTAGCCGTAGCCCGTCTTGGGCTTGTCGCTGCGGCCGAATCCGCGGCGGTCGTAGGCGATGACGCGGTAGCCGGCGTCGACGAGCGCCTGGCGCTGCGGCGCCCACGAGGCGCTCGAGAGCGGCCAGCCGTGGATCAGCACCACGGGTCGTCCTTCGCCGTGGTCCTCGACGTGCACGCGCACGTCCTTCAGGCCCAGCATGCGGGTGTTCACGGAGATGTCGGTCATGGATGTCCTCCTCGTCGCTGCTGCGTGGTGGGTGCTGGCTCAGGGCGTTCGGAGCGGCCGGACGCCGGGTTTGGACGGTCGCGGAGCGCGCGAGCGGCCCGGCCGCGCTCGCGCAGGTGGTCGGCGACGGCCTCGTCATCGGCGAGCGCCGCGGCCCGCTCGAAGGCCGCGGTCGCGTCGAGACCCGCGGCCGCGAGGAGGTGCGCCCGCGTCGCCCAGTACGGCTGGAAGCCGTCGGCGTCGTCCGGCAGCGCGTCGAGCCCCGCGGCCGGCCCGTGCAGCCGCGCGGTCACGGCCGCGGCGGCGACGCGCGCGCCGAGGCTCGGAGCGCTCGCGAGCATCGCCGAGTAGAGCACCTCGAGCGCACGCCAGTCGGTGGAGCCGGTGCGCCGGCGGTCGCAGTGCACGGCGTCGATCGCAGCCTCGAGCTGGAACCGTCCCGGTGGGCCGTCGGGGCGCGCGCGGCGGAGGTGCCGCTCGGCCTCGTCGAGGAGGGCGGCATCCCAGTCGCGAGGATCCTGCTCCTCGAGCGGGACGAACGCGCCGGTCTGCCGGCGCGCGAGCGAGAAGGTGGTGAGCGCTGCGAGCCCCCAGGCCTCGGCCTCGTGCTCGAGCAGCGTCGCGAGCGTGACCGCCAGGTAGCGGGCCTCGCCGGCGAGCGAGGCCGCGTCGCCGCGCCACGCGATGGCCGCGCAGCCGTAGATCGCCTCGAGCACGGCGGGCAGCCGCTCGGGCATCGCGCGCCGATCGGGGATCGCGAACGGGATGCGGGCATCCTTGATCCGCCGCTTCGCCCGCACGAGCCGCTGAGCCATGGTCGCGGGCGGCAGCGCGAACGCCCGCGCGATCTGGGCGGCCTCGAAGCCGAGCACCGCCTGCAGCATGAGCGGCGCCCGTGCCGCGGGGTCGATCGCCGGGTGCCCGCACGCGAACAGCAGCTCGAGCCGTCGATCGCCGATCGCGTCCGGGTCGTGCCGGGCGAGCGGATCCCAGACCGCACTGTCGTCGTCGAGCGGTGCGGAGGTGCGCGCGGCGGCCGAGCGCCACGCATCCCGCTGCCGGTTGCGCGCCACGGTCAGCAGCCAGCCGTCGGGGTTCGCGGGCACGCCCGCTGCCGGCCACCGCCGCAGCGCCTCCTCGAAGGCGGCGGCGAGCGCGTCCTCGGCGAGCGCGAGGTCGCCGGTGGGGGCGGCGAGCAGCGCGATGAGCCGGCCGTAGGAGGTGCGGGCGGCGTGCTCGGCTGCCGCCCGCGCCTCCTGGGTGCTCATGCGGACCTCAGGCGCTCGGGGTCCAGGCGCCGTCGACCGTGTGGACGGCGCCGGGGCGGATCTCGACGGCGCCCCAGTGCACGGGCGGCGCCTGGCGCGCCCACTCGATCGCGGCGTCGAGGTCGGGCACGTCGATCACGATGGTGCCGCCGAGCTGATCCTTGGAGTCGGCGAACGGGCCGTCCTGCACCTGCAGGGCGCCGTCGCGCATCCGCACCGTGGTGCTCGCGACCGACGGCTGCAGCACCTCGCCGGCGATGAGCACGCCCGCCGCGTGGAGCGTCGCGGCGTAGCTCGCGAAGGCGCGCTGGCCCTCGGCGAGCGCCTCGGCGCCGAGCGCCTCCGCGGTGGCCTCGGGGTAGTGCAGCAGCAGCGTGTAGCGCATGGTGGTCCTCCTCGAGCCGGTCTCACGCGACAGCGTAGAGGCCGGGGTCGTGGTGGTGGGGATGGTGGTCATGGGAGGTCCCTTCGTCGTGGCGGCCGGTGCGGCCGTCGAGGGGATGACGATCGAGCGGCCCGCGAATCGACAGGTCGCGCCGGATCCGCACGTGGAGCCGTCCCGGAGCAGGTGGCGCCCATACTGGGACCGACCACACGGACTCGACGGGATGGGGATGCGATGGAGCAGCGGACGCTCGGACGGACGGGGCGCAGTGTCTCGGTGATCGGCCTCGGCACCTGGCAGCTCGGCGCCGACTGGGGCGACGTCAGCGAGCAGGACGCCATCGCTGTGCTGCGCGCGGCGCACGACAGCGGGGTCCGCTTCTTCGACACGGCCGACGTCTACGGCGATGGCCGGAGCGAGCGGATCATCGGCGCGTTCCTGCGCGAGCTGGGCGACCACGACGTGGTCGTCGCGACGAAGGCCGGGCGCCGGGTGGAGCAGCTGCCCGAGCACTACACCCTCGAGCACCTGCGGTCGTGGGTGGACCGGTCGCGCGAGAACCTGGGCGTCGAGCGCCTCGACCTCGTGCAGCTCCACTGCCCGCCGACCGCCGTCTACAGCCAGGACGGGGTGTTCGACGCGCTCGACGTGCTCGTCGCCGAGGAGCGCATCGCGGCCTACGGCGTGAGCGTCGAGACCCGCGCGGAGGCGCTCGCCGCGATCGCCCGGCCGGGCGTCGCATCCGTGCAGCTGATCCTCAACATGCTGCGGCTCGCGCCGCTCGAGGCGGTGCTGCCCGCCGCCGCCGACGCGAACGTCGGCATCATCGTGCGGGTGCCGCTCGCGAGCGGCCTGCTGTCGGGGAAGTACGACGAGCGCACGACCTTCGCAGAGGACGACCACCGCACCTACAACCGGGAGGGGCAGGCGTTCGACATCGGCGAGACCTTCTCGGGCGTGCCGTTCGAGACGGGCCTCGAGGCGGTCAGGAGGCTCGCGCCGCTCGTGCCCGCGGAGGCGACCATGGCGCAGTTCGCGCTCCGTTGGATCATCGACCAGCCGGGCGTCAGCACGGTGATCCCCGGCGCGCGGAGCGTCGAGCAGGCGCGGAGCAACGCTGCCGCCGCGGAGCTGCCGCCGCTGTCGGAAGAGGCGCTCGCGGGCGTCGAGCAGGTCTACGACGAGGTCATCGCCCCGCACGTCGCCGGCCGCTGGTGATGCTCAGCGGGGTCGGCCGTACGCGTCCAGGAGCCGCAGCCACACCTCGCTGATCGTCGGGTACGCGGGCACGGCATGCCACAGCCGGTCGATCGGCACCTCGCCCACGATGGCGATCGTCGCGGCGTGGAGCAGCTCGGCGACGTCCTGGCCCACGAACGTCGCGCCGATGACGACCTGCCGCTGCTCGTCGACGACGAGCTTCGCCCTGCCTGTGTAGCCGTCGGCCTGGAGGCTCGCGCCCGCCACCTGGCCGAGGTCGTGCTCGACCGCCCGGACCTCCATGCCGGCCTCGCGCGCCTGCGCCTCGGTGAGCCCGACGGCGGCCACCTCTGGGTCCGAGAACACCACCCGCGGCACCGCGCCGTGGTCGGCGGTCGCGACGTGCTGCCCCCAGGGGTCGTCGGCGACGGGGGAGCCGTCGAGGCGCGCCGCGATGGCCTCACCGGCCGCCCGCGCCTGGTACTTGCCCTGGTGCGTCAGCAGCGCTCGTCCGTTCGCGTCGCCGACCAGGTAGAGCCAGTCGGTGCCGACGACGAGCATGGTGTCGTCGACGGCGAGGTCGGTGCCGAGACCGACGTCGTCCAGTCCGAGGTCGTCGAGGGCCGGGCGACGGCCTGTCGCGACGAGGAGCTCCTCCGCCTCGAGCCGGCCGCCGTCCTCGAGCTCGATCGTGACGATCCCGTCGTCGCCTCGGTCGACGCGGGTAGGGGTGGCGCCATCGCGCACGTCCACGCCCTCGTCGCGGAGCGCGTCGGCGACGAGGTCGCCGACGAACGGCTCCTCGCGGCGGAGCAGGCCGCCGCGGGCGAGCAGCGTGACGCGAGCGCCCAAGGACGAGAACGCGAAGGCCAGCTCGACGCCGGACACGCCGCCGCCGATGACGACGAGGCGGTCGGGCATCTGATCGGCGGAGGTCGCCTCGCGCGTTCCCCACGGGGCTGCATCCGCGAGGCCGGGGATGTCGGGCATCGTCGGCACCGAGCCGGTCGCGAGCGCGATCGCGCGCGCCGAGCACGTGCGGTCGCCCACCTGCACGAGGCCCTGGCCGACGAGGCGCGCTCGCCCTCTGATCAGGTCGATCCCGGCGGACGCGACCCAGTCGGCCTGCCCCGAGTCGTCCCAGTCGCTCGTGAACGACGTGCGCCGCGCGAGGACGGCGGGAGCGTCGATCCCGCCGGTGACGGCCTCGTGCGCGCCCGCGACGCGGCGGGCGGCGCGGAGCGCGTGACCCGAGCGCAGCAGGGCCTTCGACGGCATGCAGGCCCAGTACGAGCACTCGCCGCCGACGAGCTCGGACTCCACCAGCGCGACCCGAGCCCCGCGCCGCGCGGCGTAGTCGGCCACGTTCTCCCCGACGGCGCCCGCGCCGATGACGATGAGGTCGTAGTCGTGCGAGCCGTGCTCCGAGGTGGTCATGCTGCATCCTCTCGCGCACGTCCGACGTCCGTCGAGCGGCGCGCGTCGCGGGTCCAGCCGGACCGAGCCTCGCGTGCGTCAGAATCGACCCATGCGCGACGAGCCACCGGGTCATCGCGGCGGCGGCTGGGCGGGTGAGTACGCGCTCGTGCTCGGCGTCGTCGCGCTCGTCTGCGCGCTCGTGCCCGTGGTCAGCGACCTCATCGCCGGCCCCCTCGGCGCGGTCGCGATCGTGCTGGGGCTCGTCGGCGTGCGCCGCCACCAGGCGGGTCGCGACCGGCGCGTCGCGCCCGCGATCCTCGGCGTCGTGCTGGGCACGCTCGTGCTCTGCGTCGTCGCGATCATGTTCGCGGCCTCGCACACCTGAGCGGCCTCAGGCCGCGCCCGGCACGCGGACCAGCCTCGACACGGGTCGCGCGGGCCACGATGATGGACTCGTGCTCGATCCCTCGCTGCTCATCGGCCTGGCATGGGCGGCGGGCATCCTCGTCGTCGGCGGCTTCATCGTCTTCGAGCTGCGCGCGCCCGACCGGCCGGACGGCAGCTCGATCGCTCGCGTCGCGACGGTCGTCGCGATCCCGGTCGCCGTGACCGGGGCCTGCTTCGTGCTGCTCGCGTGGGCGGCGGGGCTGGACTGAGCCCGCCGCGGCGCTCACTCCTCGATCGCGCCGCCGAGGCCCCGCAGGTGCTCGCGGAAGCCGATGCCGCGCTCGCTGCGCGCCGCGAGGTACGCCGTGAAGCGCAGCTGCTCGCGCAGCGACGTGCCCGACGCCATGGCGGCCGCCTGCCGGCGCTCGGTGTCGCGGATGGCCGCGGCGGCATCGGCCACGGCGCCCGCGTGCTCGAGCCCCACGAGGATGACGCCGTCGTCGTCGATGAGCACGAGGTCGTCGCGGGTCGCCTCATGCTCGCCGCAGTTGGCGCGCTCGAGCGCGTCCACGGGCTGCGGCTCGGCCGACGCCGGTCCGGTCGGCGACGTCCCGAGGCTCACGATCGGGAGGCCGATCTCGCGCAGCTCCGGGGTGTCGCGGTGGAGGCCCCAGATGACGACCCCGGCGATCCCGGCGCCGACCGCCTCGAGCGCGACGAGGTCGCCGACGCAGGCCCGATCCGTGCGGCCGCCGTCGTCGACGACGAGCACGTCGCCGGGCTCTGCGTGCTCCATCGCCTCGAGGAACACGTCGACGCTGCCGGTGTGCTGCGCCGGCAGCGCTCGCCCGACGACGTGCACACCGCTCTGCACGGCGCGCATGCCGCTCGGCGCGCACCGCACGGGCAGCCCGAGGCGCATGCACGCGTCGGCGACGTGCGGCGTGGACAGCGCTGCGAACGGGGCGAGGAGCTCGGCGGTCACGATGCTCCGAGCCTCGGGCGTCAGCCCTCGTCGGCGAGCGGCTCGAGCGTCAGGAACAGCCCGCCGTAGGGCGGCAGGCTCACGCTGAAGCTCTGCAGGTCGTCGACGTGGCCGATGCTGTCGCCGGTCGCGGCGTCGATGACGTCGCACTGGGTCTGGAGCGCCTCCGAGTGCACGGTGCCCTCGATCGCCTCGCCCGAGAAGTTGAGCACCGTCACCTGGATGCGCGCATCCTCGTCGGTGTGGTCGCCGTCGTCGAGCCGGTGCACGAGCACGAGCATGGCCGGGTGCGCGACGTGCGGCACGTCGAGCTGCGTGGCGGTCGCGATGCCGCCCTCGCGGCGGATCGTGAGCACGTCGGCGAGGCCGTTGAGGAACGAGTCCGGCTGCTCGATCTGCGACGGCAGCGAGCCGTAGAGCGCGCGGCCGCGCGGCATCCCGGCCGCCGATCCCGCGGCGTCGGGCGCCGCATCCATGAGGTCGTGGGCGCCGCGCTCGATCCAGCGGGTGTCGCCGGTCGCGATGAGGTCCTGCACCTGGTCGGCCGGCACGGTGAGCATGCCGGTGAGGTCCCAGCCCGAGAGCGCGAAGACGCCCGGCTGCCACGCGTTGTACTTCGCGAGCAGCAGGTGGGCGTCGCGGATCGCGGGGATCGCGTCGTCGGTGATCTCGTCGAGCGTCGCGAACCCCTGCGTCGCCGCGATGAGCGACGCCGTGGTGCAGGCGATGCCGTTCTGCGTGAACACCCGGTTGTAGTCGGCGCTGCCGGTGAGCGCCTCGGTGAGCTCTGCGCGGATGAGCTCGGCGAGCGAGCCGCCGGAGATCTCCTCGTGCCGGAAGACGTACGTGTCGTCGCGGTGGCGCGTCGCCCAGTGCACGAGCTCGTAGGTGAGCTCGTCGTGGTTCTGCAGCCCGTGCACGAGCCCGACCGGCTCGACGCCGAGGTCGAGCGACGTCATGAGCGTCAGCCGCAGGAACTCCGTGTGGCCGGTCGCGAGCGCGTGGTGGTAGCCCGGGCGGCTGACGAAGTCGTACGACAGGTCGGCGCCGACGGCACCGGTGTCGCGGATGTCCTCGATGGTCAGGTTGAGCTCCTGGAACGTGAAGCCGCCCACCTTGCGCACCATGCCCGAGATGATGTGATTCGCCGCGTGCGAGAGCGGGTGCCCCTCCGACCACGCCGGCAGGCCCTCCGCGCTCTTCTCGACGCCGAGGAACCCGTTCGCGTCGAGGCGCAGGGCGCTCGTGCCGAGGTCACCGAGCGAGTGCAGGGCATCACCGATGACGAGGCGCATGCCGGCGAAGGTGGGGTCGAGCCAGTTGATCGACGGCTGGCCCTCCTTGAAGTAGTGCAGGTACACCCAGCGGCGCTCGTTGCCGTCGACGCCCAGCACCGGCGCGGTCGCGCTCCAGTTCGTCTCCTTCACGCCCGGCGTGTAGAAGATCACGCGCTGCAGCTCGCCGATGATGTAGCCGCGCTCGGCGAGCTCGCGCTCGCACGCCGCGTCGAGGTTCACCGCGTCGCGGCCCTCCGGCACGTCGGGCAGCAGGTGCCAGTCCTCCGGCGGGATCTCGACCATGTGGTAGATGCCGGGGTAGTCCTTGAACGCCATCTCGGCGAGCCGGAAGTCGGCGCCCTTGCCCGTGTGGCCGGGCACGATGTCGTCGATGATGCTGCCGTTGTGCGAGTCGGCGACGTCGGAGAGGCGGCGGAACGCCTCCTCGCTGCCGAAGGCCGGGTCGATCTGGGTGCTGATGCGGTCGAAGTGGCCGTCGACGCTCGGCGTCTCGCGCCAGTCGGTGATGCCGCCGGCGCGCTTCACCGGGCCGGTGTGGAGGCCGTTGATGCCGACGTGCTCGAACGCGGCCCAGAGCGCGTCGTCGCCGAGCGCCTCCAGGAACGACTGCCCGGGCCGCGTGATGAGCGAGATCGGGTAGGCCGTGAACCAGACGTCGCTCGTGCCGATCGCGCGGCGCGCATCCGGTCGCGCGTAGGGGTTGCGCCACATCGAGGGCTGCCCCGACAGCTGGCGGCTCAGGACGTCGGAGTCCTTGAGCATCGACTGCCGCACGAGCCACTCGACGTACGAGGGGTTCGAGGCGTTGGCCGTGCGCGGGTCGGTGCTGAACCGCCGCACGCTGCCGCCGCGGAACTGGTCGCGCGGGCGCAGCCGTCGGGGACGAGCGGGGTAGCGCTGCTCGTCGTAGGTGATCTCGGTGCCGTGCTCGTCGGGCTCATCCACGTGTGCAGTCCTATCACGACAGCTCGGGCGGGACTCGTGTGCGACGCGGTCGGGGCGGATGCGCGCGCGGCGTGCCGCCGCTCGTCGCGCCTGCGAGGATCGTGGCATGCGCGCCCTCATCCTCGACGCCGTCCGCGGCACGCCCGCGGTCCGCGACGTGCCGACGCCTGTGCCGCCGCCCGGCGGCGTCGTGGTGCGGGTGATGGCGACCGGGCTGTGCCGCAGCGACTGGCACGCGTGGGCGGGTCACGACGACATCGACTTCCCGCATGTGCCGGGGCACGAGCTCGCCGGCGTCGTGGCCGCGGTGGCCGACGACGTGGTCGCCTGGCGGGTGGGCGACCGCGTGACGGTGCCCTTCGTGTGCGGCTGCGGCCGGTGCGCGTGGTGCCTCGCGGGCGAGGCGCAGGTGTGCCCGCAGCAGGAGCAGCCCGGCTTCACCCACTGGGGCTCGTTCGCCGAGCAGGTGGCGCTGCACGCCGCGGACGCGAACCTCGTGCGCATCCCCGACGGCGTCGACTTCGCGACCGCCGCGAGCCTCGGCTGCCGCTTCGCGACCGCGTACCGCGCCCTCGTCAGCCGGGCGCGCGTGGAGGCGGGGGAGTGGGTGACCGTCGTGGGCGCGGGCGGCGTCGGGCTCAGCGCCGTGATGATCGCCCGGGCGCTCGGCGCCCGGCCCATCGCGGTCGACCGCAACCCGGCAGCGCTCGAGCTCGCGCTGCAGCTGGGCGCCGAGCACGCCGTGCTCGCCGACGGCACCGACGTGCCCGCCGCGGTCGCAGCGATCACCGGCGGCGGCAGCCACGTCGCGGTCGACGCCGTCGGCAGCGAGCAGACGAGCGCGGATGCCCTGCTGAGCCTGCGCCGGCGCGGCCGGCACGTGCAGATCGGCCTGCTGCCGCCCGTCGATGGGCACCCGCGCGTGCCGATGTCGCGCGTCATCGCGTGGGAGCTCGACGTGCTCGGCAGCCACGGGATGGCGGCGCGGGACTACCCGGGCATGCTCGCGCTCATCGAGCGCGGCGTGCTCGCGCCGCAGCGGCTCGTCGAGCGGACGGTGGGGCTCGACGAGCTCGTGACGCTGCTGCCCGGGTTCGATCGCGCGACGGCGGCGGGCATCACGATGGTGGACCCCCGCCTGGGCGGACCGGACGCGTAGGACGACCCAGCCCGGCTCGCGTCACCCGGGCTTCGTGGCGCGGATGCGCTCGATCGTGCCGAGCTTCAGCCGCTCGTCCTCGTCGATCGTGAACCCGGCCGCCTCGACGAGCGGGAGCTGCCGACGCGTGAAGTGCTCGCCCGCGACCCGCACGCTCACGAGCTCGACGAGGCGCTGAGCGGCGCGCAGCGGCCACGCGCTGCTCGCCACGTGGTCGAGCAGCAGCAACCGGCCGCCCGGCACGAGCACGCGGTGCATCTCGCGGATCGCGGCGGCAGGCTGCGGGATGCTGCAGAGCGCGAGCGCGCAGACGACCGTGTCGAAGGCGGCGTCGTCGAAGGGCAGCCCCTGCGCATCGGCCTCGAGCAGCGTCACCGGGCGGCCGAGCGCCGCCATGCGCGAGCGCGCCTCGGCGAGCATCCCTGGGCTGATGTCGACGCCGGTGACGACCGCGTCGGCGGGGTAGTGCGGCACGTTCGTGCCGGTGCCGACCCCCACCTCGAGCACCCGGCCGCGGGCCCGCGCGCCGAGCCACTCGCGGCCGCCGGTGAACCAGACGCGCTCGAGCCGCGCCATGCTCGCGTCGTAGTCCGGCGCCGCGCGGTCCCAGACCCGCCGCTGGAGGGCTGCGTCGTCGTCGTCGCCGCGATGCGCCATGCCGTCCTCCTCCGCGTTCTCGCCTTCTTCGGGGGCCGCCGTGCAGCCGCCTCCGCGATGGCGTCGAGCGAGGGGGCGACCTACGCTGGCACCGTACGCCCGCCGCGGCCATCGCGGGGAGGCAGTGCGCTGATCCGGAGGTGCCCCATGGCCACGACGCGGACGCCCGCGCTCCCGCCGCGCTGGTTCATCCGCGGCGCATGGGTCGCCCATCGACTGCTCTATCGCACGACCAGGCGCGGGCTGCGGCGCGCGCGCCCCGGCGTCATGGGCATGCTGCGGCTGCGCACGACGGGTCGGCGCTCCGGCGAGGAGCGCATCGCGATCATCGGCTACATGGACCACGCCGGCGCCTTCGTGACGCTCGCCATGAACGGCTGGGCGGCGGCCGACCCGGCCTGGTGGCTCAACCTGCAGGCGCACCCGGACGCGTGGGCCGACACGGTCGACGGCGTCGTGCGGGTGCGCGCCCGTGAGGCGCTCGGCGACGAGCGCGCGCAGCTGTGGGCGGCGATCGCGCGCCTCGAGGGCTGGGGAGACATCGCTGCAGCCGCGCAGCTGCGGCCGCACACCGCGGTCGTGGTGCTCGAGCGCCTCTGACGCACCTCGCAGGGACGCGAGCGGCAGACGCACCAGAATGGACGGATGCGCGATCCCGAGCACTGGTCCCTGTCGGCGATGTGGTGGCACGTCTACCCGCTCGGATTCACGGGCGCGCAGATCCGCGACCGGGATGATCCCGAGGGCGAGCCGATCGTGCACCGGCTGCCCCGCCTCGAGGCGTGGCTCGACCACGTCGTCGAGCTCGGGCTGAACGGCATCGCGCTCGGTCCGGTGTTCGCGAGCACGACGCACGGCTACGACACGACCGACCACTTCCGCATCGACCCGCGGCTCGGCGACGACGCCGACTTCGACAGCCTGGTCGCGGCGGCGCACGAGCGCGGCATCCGCGTGCTGCTCGACGGCGTCTTCAACCACGTCGGGCGCGAGCACCCTGCGTTCCGGGCGGCGCTCGCGGATCCCGGCAGCGATGAGGCGGCGCTCTTCCAGCTCGGTGCGGGCGGCGACGCCGAGGTCTTCGAGGGCCACGAGGCGCTCGTCGCGCTCGACCACGCGGGCGATGCCGCCGCCGAGCTCGTGACGCGCGCCATGGTGCACTGGCTCGACCGCGGCATCGACGGCTGGCGGCTCGACGCCGCTTACAGCGTGCCGAGCGCGTTCTGGGCGCGCGTGCTGCCCGCGGTGCGCGAGCAGCACCCGGACGCGTGGTTCCTCGGCGAGGTCATCCACGGCGAGTACGCCGAGATCGTCGAGTCGTCGACGATGGACGCGGTCACGCAGTACGAGCTGTGGCAGGGCATCTGGCACAGCCTCGCCGAGCGCAACCTCTTCGAGCTCGAGCACGCGATCGGCCGCCACAACGCGCTGCTCGCGACGTTCGTGCCCTACACCTTCCTCGGCAACCACGACGTGACGCGCATCGCGACCTCGGTCGGCCCCGACCTCGTGCCGCACGCGCTCGCGGTGCTGTGCACGGTCGCGGGCACGCCGTCGGTGTACGCGGGCGACGAGCTGGGCCTCGAGGGGCTGAAGGAGGAGCGCTGGGGCGGCGACGACGCCATCCGACCGGAGTTCCCCGAGCGACCGACGCCCGCCGACGAGCTCGACGACGCGACGCGCGGCGTGCTCGACCTGCACCGCACGCTGATCGCGGTCCGCCGCCGGCACCCGTGGCTCACGCGCGCGCACACCGACGTCGTCGTCGTCGAGAACGGCACGATCGTGCTGCGCACGGCGACCGCGGATGCGGCGATCGTCACGGCGCTGAACGTCACCGACGCGGCTGTGCGCCTCCCGGTCGCCGACGCGACGCAGGTGCTCGCCGGCGACGGTGAGCTCGCGGGCGATCGCGTGGTGCTCCCGCCGCGTGGCTGGGCGGTGCTCAGCAGCTGACGCGCAACGACGCCGACTACCGCCGCAGCACGCCCTCGACCTGCGCCCCGAGGTGGTGGCCGTCGCGGTCGATCCAGTAGCGGCGCTGCAGGCGCAGGGCGACGACGCTCGAGGTGGAGCGCACGTCGCGCCGGCTGCCGAGGTCGTCGAGCACGAAGCGCGAGAGGTCGGCGGGACCTGCGAACACGGCGTAGAGGCTCACCGGCGCGTCGCCCGTGACGGTGCTCAGCAGCCGCACGCTGGGGTGGTCGACGAGCGAGTCGAGCAGCGACTGCACCGCTCGAGGCCGCACGTCGATCGAGACGACCGCGTTGAGCGGGTAGCCGACGAGCTCCGGCTGGATCTCGACCCGCGGCGAGACGGCACCGGTCGCGAGCAGCATCCGGATGGCCCGTGACGCCGTCGACGGGGAGGTGCCGACCTGCCGCGCCACCTCGGCCGCCGAGACGCGCGCGTTCGCGCCGAGCGCCCGCATCGTCTGGAACTCCAGCTCCGACAGGTCGTCGAGGCTCCGCAGCGGCGGCTCCGAGACGGGGGTGCGGTGCTGCTCGAGCGTCGCGACCTGCTCGTCGGCCAGCCGCTGGAACCGCCACGACTGGCCGACCTTGGCCGACTCGAGGATCATGCGGCTGTCGATCGCGCGCACGCCGGGGATGGACGGGATGCGCTCGGTGAGCAGCTCCTCCGGATCGGAGCCGCGCAGCGGGTAGAGGTTGGCGTAGATGTCGGCCGGTCCGCTCGCGTGCATCGCGAACTGGACATCCGGGATGCGCAGCAGCTGCTCGAGCACCGCGCGCGACTCGCCCGGGGCCGAGGTGATCCAGAGCTCGAAGGGGTTGCTCGAGGTGATGAGCTGCCACGCGTAGCGGCCGACAGTGCGGAGCAGGTGGTCCTGCTGCATGCGCGCCAGCCGACGGTTGGCGGTGCTCGTGGGCATGCCGAGGACGTCGGCGAGCACTGCCGTCGGCACGCGCGGCGCGATGTGCAGCGCGGCGACGATGTCGAGGTCGGTCGCGTCGAGGAGGGCCGGAAGCTCGCCGGGCGGGAAGCGCTGCATGGCCTCACGATACCGAGGGCGCGGCGTCGCCATCGGCGCAATTGGCGAAGATTGCCGTTACGCGCTCGAAACCTGATCGGAATGCCCATGACGCTTGCGCCGCGCTACGGTTCTGCCTATAGTCGGCGGAGATGGTGACGCGGAAGCGGCATCGATCGCCTCAAGGGAGAGCACATGGAATCGCAGCAGCCGTGGCAGTGGACCGAAGCGGAGTGGCGCTCGCACGTCGAGCACGTGCGCGCCGGCGCATCGCTCGTGAGCGACGACCCCGCAGCCCGATGGCCCGGGGGTGCGCGCGTCGCGGTCGCCCTGTCGTTCGACTCCGACCACGAGACGCCGTCGCTGCGCGACGGCGAGACGTCACCCGGCCGGATGGCCCAGGGGGAGTACGGCGCGCGCGTCGCGGTGCCGCGCATCCTCGAGCTGCTGCGCCGCCACGAGGCGCCCGCCTCGTTCTACATGCCCGCCGTCTGCGCCCTGCTGCGCCCCGACGAGGCGCCCGGCTACGTCGCCGCGGGCCACGAGCTCGCGGTGCACGGCTGGATCCACGAGCGCAACACGGCGCTCACGTACGAGGACGAGCTCGACCTCGTCGGTCGCAGCCTCGACGTGCTCGAGTCGCAGACCGGTGTGCGCCCCACCGGCATCCGCACCCCGTCGTGGGACTTCTCCGCGAGCACGCTGCGCGTCATCCGCGAGCTCGGCTTCGCGTACGACTCGTCGCTCATGGCCGACTCGGAGCCCTACGAGCTGCTCGAGCGCGGCGAGCGGACAGGCGTCGTCGAGATCCCCGTCGAGTGGATCCGCGACGACGCGCCGTACCTGATGATGGACCGCTTCGGCGGCCTCCGCCCCCACATGCCGCCCCGCCAGCTGACGCAGATCTGGATCGACGAGTTCGATGCAGCGCGCGCGGAGGGCGGCCTCTTCCAGCTCACGATGCACCCGCACATCATCGGGCACCGCTCGCGGATCCGGATCCTGGACGACCTCCTGGCCCACATCCGCTCCTTCGACGACGTCTGGATCGGCACGCACGCCGACCTCGCATCGCACGTCCGCACCCTCCTCTGACCCGCAGCACCTCGAGAGAAGCAGCCATGACCACCACCATCAGCGAGACCGTCCACCAGACGAAGCTCAGCAAGAAGGGCCGCAAGGCCATCGTCGCCGGCAGCATCGGCAACGCCGTCGAGTTCGTCGACTGGGCGATCTACTCGACCTTCTCGTCGATCTTCGCCCACCACTTCTTCCCGCCCGGCGACGACATCGCCGCCCTGCTCTCGACCCTCGCGATCTTCGCCGTCGGCTTCATCATGCGCCCTGTCGGCGCGGCCGTCATGGGCTCGTACGCCGATCGCCACGGTCGCAAGCGAGGGCTGCTCTTCACGATCACCCTGATGGCCGTCGCCACCCTCGCGATCGGCCTCGCGCCCACCTACGAGCAGGTCGGCATCGCGGCGCCGCTGCTGCTGGTGCTCGCGCGCCTCGCGCAGGGCTTCGCCGCGGGCGGCGAGTTCGGCTCGGCCTCCGCCTTCCTGGTCGAGTCGGCCGCGCCCAAGCGCCGGGCCTTCGCCGGCTCGTGGCAGCAGGTCTCGGTGGCCGCCGGCGTGCTCATCGCCTCCGGCGTCGGCACCGTCATCACCACGACGCTGCCGGACGACGCGATCGACAGCTACGGCTGGCGCATCGCCTTCATCTTCGCCGCGTCGCTCGGCTTCGTCGGGCTGTGGCTGCGCCGCTCGGTCGAGGAGACCGACTCGTTCGCGACGGGCAAGCAGCGCGTGCAGCAGGCCGCGTCGCCGCGTCGCCACAACGCCTTCGTCCGCATGATCGTCGACCACCCGGGTGCGAGCCTGCGCGTCTTCGGCATCACCATCGCCGGCACGCTGCTCTACTACATGTGGGTCAACTTCATGCCGACGTACGCGTCGGTGACCACGGGCATCCCGCTGAACCTCGCCCTGCTCGCCAACGTCATCGCCATGATCGTCTTCATCGTGCTGCTGCCGTTCGGCGGCCTGCTGTCCGACAAGATCGGGCGCAAGCCCACGATGGCGATGTTCGCCGGCGGCTTCCTGATCTTCGCCTGGCCCGCCTTCACGCTGCTCAACGGTGACTTCTGGACCCTGCTCGCCATCGAGCTCATCGGCGTCGTCCTGCTCGTCGGCTACTCCGCGAACTGCGCGGTCATCATGGCCGAGCAGTTCCCGCCGGAGGTCCGCGCCACCGGCATCGGCCTGCCCTACGCGCTCGCCGTCGCGATCTTCGGCGGCACCGCGCCCTACATCACCACCTGGATGAACACGAGCGGATTCGGCGACTGGGTGTGGGCGTACGCGTCCGCCGCTGCCGCCATCGGCCTCGTCGTCTACCTGACGATGCCCGAGACCAAGGGCAAGGAGCTCGATTGATGCGCCACGTGCTCGTCACCGGCGCCGGCAGCGGGATCGGCAGGGAGGTCGCCATCGCGTTCGCGCGCGGCGGCGACGCCCTGACGCTCGTCGACCTGCACGCGGCACCGCTCGAGGAGACCGCGCAGGCTGTGCGCACCGCCGGGGGCGCCTCGTGCACCACGATCGCGGCCGACCTGCGCGGCGAGCACGCGCATGTCGAGGTGATGGACGCCGCCTGGGCGCACGCGCCCGTCGACGTGCTCGTCTCGAGCGCCGGCGTCTACCCGGCGACGCCCTTCCTCGAGCTCGACGCGCGCACGTGGGACTTCGTGCTCGACGTGAACAGCCGAGCACCGGTGCTGCTCACCGTCGCCCTCGCCACGCGGGCGATCGCGGCGGGCAGGCAGGCGAGCGTCGTGAACATCTCGTCGGGCGCGGCACTGCGCGCCCGGCCGGGGGCGGCGCCGTACTCGACGTCGAAGGCGGCACTCGAGGCGGCGACGCGCGCCTCGGCGCTCGAGCTCGGCCAGCACGGCATCCGCGTGAACGCGGTCGCGCCCGGGTTCGTCGAGGTCGGCAGCGACGTCAATCCCGTCACAGAGGAGTACGCCGACGCCGTCGGTGGCACGCCGCTCGGCCGGCGCGGGAAGCCCGCCGACATCGCACGCGCGGTCGTGTGGATCGCCGGCGACGAGGCGGAGTGGATCACCGGCGAGGTGCTGCGCGTGGACGGCGGATCGTCCACCGGCGCATGGCACCTGCCGCAGCATTGGACGGCCATCGGCCAGGAGGAGGGTCTCGCATGACCTCGCAGTACACGATCGTCGGCGCGGGCGCCATCGGGGGCACCCTCGCGGTGCACCTGCACCTCGCGGGAGCCGACGTGCAGCTCATCGACGCCGACGCCGCGCACGTCGCGGCCGTGCGCGAGCACGGCCTGCGCATCGAGCAGCCGAGCGGCGCGCTGCTCGCACAGCTGCCGATCAGGACCCCGGAGGAGGCGCCAGAGCAGCTCGGCGCCGTCCTGCTCGCGGTGAAGGCGCAGGCGACCGACGGCGTCGCCGCCTGGATCGCGCCGCGGCTCGCCGACGACGGCTGGGTCGCGTCGATGCAGAACGGCCTCAACGAGGCGACGATCGCGTCGCACGTCGGCGCCGAACGGACCGTGGCCGCGTTCGTCGACCTCTTCGCCGACGTGATCGGCCCCGGGGTCGTGCAGGACGGCGGCATCGGCGCGATCGCGCTCGGCGAGCACGCCGGCCCGGTGAGCGACCGCGTGCGCACCCTCGCCCACGACCTCCGGCACTGGGGCGAGCCGATCGTCACCGACAACGTCGACGGCTTCCTCTGGTCGAAGCTCGGCTTCGGCGCGATGCTCGTCGCGACCGCGCTCGCCGACGCCGACATGGGCGACCTCATCGACCGGCACCGCACGGGCATGCACGCGCTCGTGCGCGAGGTGCTGTCCGTCGCGACGGCGGAGGGCATCGCCCTCGAGGGGTTCGACGCCTTCGTGCCGGGCGACTACCTCGCCGGCGACGCCGAGGCCGACGCCGCGACCGACGGCCTCGTCGCGTGGCTCGCCACGCAGACGAAGAAGCGGTCCGGGATCTGGCGCGACATCGCCGTGCGCGGTCGTCGCACCGAGGTGCCGACGCAGTACGGACCGGTCGTGGCCGCGGGGGAGCGGCACGGCATCCCGACGCCGCTCACCGCCTGGCTCGTGGACGCGATCGTGCGGCTCGAGACGGGCGCGATCGCGATGGACGAGGCGCACCTCGCAGAGCTCGACGGGATGGCGGCAGCATGAGCGCGGTCCGCACGTACATCGAGGATGCGCGCGACGCGATGGTCGCCGACCTCGTCGCGTACCTCGAGCAGGAGACGCCCTCGGACGACCGCGCCGCGCTCGACGCGGGGCTCGACTGGGTGCGCGGCTGGGTCGCCGAGCGCCTGGGCGCCCCCGATGCCGAGCGGATCGTCGACGGCGGCCCGCACGGCGACATCGCGATCCTCGACATCGCCGCGAGCGGCGGCGCCGGGCAGGTCGCGATCCTCTGCCACTACGACACGGTCTGGCCGCTCGGCACGCTCGCCGGCTGGCCCGTCAGCATCGAGGGCGACCGGCTGACCGGTCCCGGCGCGTTCGACATGAAGTCGGGGCTCGTGCAGGCGGTCTGGGCCATCCGCGCCGCCCGCGCCGCCGGGCTGCCCCTGCCCGCCATCCGCCTCGTGCTCAACGGCGACGAGGAGATCGGGTCGCCCGCCTCCCGCCCCGTGATCGAGGCGGAGGTCGTCGACTGCGACGCGGTGCTCGTCTTCGAGGCGAGCGCGGAGGGCGCGCTCAAGACCGCGCGGAAGGGCGTCGGCATCTTCGAGGTGACGGCGCGGGGCATCGAGGGCCACGCGGGCCTCGATCCCGAGCGCGGCGTGAGCGCGATCGACGAGATCGCGCGCGTGGTGCTCGCGCTGCACGGCGCGAGCGACCTCGCCGCGGGCACGAGCGTCAACGTCGGCACGCTGCACGGCGGCTCGCGATCCAACGTCACGGCGGGCACGGCGACGGCGCTCGTCGACGTGCGCGTGTCGGACGACGCGGAGCGGGCCAGGATCGACGCGCTGCTCGCGGAGCTCGCCCCGCACCGCGACGGCGCCTCCGTCGAGGTCGCCGGCGGCTGGAACCGCCCGGTGATGCCGCGGTCCGACGGCACCGCACGGCTGTTCGCGCTCGCCGAGTCGGCGGCGGAGGAGCTCGGCACCGCGGTGCGCGAGATCTCGGTCGGCGGCGCGAGCGACGGCAACTTCGCCGCAGCGCTCGGGCTGCCCGTCCTCGACGGCCTCGGCGCGGTCGGCGACGGCGCGCACGCGCGGCACGAGTGGATCAGCATCGACGGGATGCTCGAGCGCAGCGCCATCGCGGCGCTCGTCCTGGGGCGGCTCGGGAGCGCCGAGCCCGTGGTCGAGGCGGCGTCGGCGGCGTCGCGGTGAGCGTGTCGATCACCGATCCCATCGAGGTGCGCGGCCTGCGCGTGCGCAACCGCATCTGGATCGCACCGATGTGCCAGTACTCGGTGATGGCCTACGACGGCGTCCCGACCGCATGGCACCGGGTGCACTACGGCGCGCTGGCCTCCGGCGGCACCGGGATGCTCGTGGTCGAGGCCACCGCTGTCGTGCCGGACGGGCGGATCACCCGGCAGGACACCGGTCTGTGGAACGACGAGCAGCGCGACGCCTGGCGGCCGATCGTCGACTTCGCGCGCCAGGCGGGTGCCGCGATCGGGGTGCAGCTCAGCCACGCCGGCGCCAAGGCCAGCACCTTCGCCGGGTTCGGCAGGGACGGTGATCGCCGCGGCTCCGTGCCGATCGGCGACGGCGGTTGGCAGACGGTCTCCGCCTCCGACGAGGCGATCCTCGGCCTCGCGGCGCCGCGGGCGCTCGCCACGAGCGAGCTGGACGGGATCGTCGCCGCCTTCGTCGCGGCGGCCCACCGCGCGGTCGAGGCCGGCTTCGACGTCGTCGAGGTGCACGGCGCGCACGGCTACCTGCTGCACCAGTTCCTCTCGCCGCTGACCAACCGCCGCACCGACGGGTACGGCGGCGACCTCGCCGGGCGCGCGAGGCTCCTCCTCGACGTCGTGCGGGCCATCCGTGCCGAGCTGCCGGCGCTGCCGGTGCTCGTGCGCCTCTCGGCGACCGACTGGACCGACGGCGGGCTCGACGAGCAGCAGGCGGCGCAGGTCGCGGCCTGGGCGCTCGAGGCGGGCGCAGACTTCGTCGACGCGTCCTCCGGCGGGGTCGTGCTCGCCGAGATCCCGGTCGGCCCCGGCTACCAGGTGCACCTCGCCGAGCGCATCGCGGCGGAGGGCGTGCCGGTGTCGGCCGTCGGCCTCATCGAGACCGCGGAGCAGGCGAACGCCGTGCTGCGCGGCGGCGTTGCGGCGGTGCGCGTCGGGCGAGCGGCGCTCCGCGACCCGAACCTGCCGATCCGCTGGGCGGGGGAGCTCGGCGTCGACGTCGACTGGCATCCGCAGCAGTACCGGCGCGCGTACTGAGCGACGCCCCGTCACCGACGGGTGGTCGCACGCGCGAGGGGTGGGCCCGCAAGCCCACCCCTCGCCCGCAGGCCCACCTCTCGCGGGGGGCCGCCGCCGATCAGGGCAGGGCGTTGCGGTCGGCCGCAGCCGCCGCGCTCACCCGGGACTCCCCGGGCTTGAGCGCCACGATCTGGCCCGTGCGGGTGAACTCCTCGTCGACCTCCTCGTCGTGGCGGTGCACGATGAGGCTGATGACGATCGCGACCAGCAGGTTGAGCACGAAGCCCGGCACGATCTCGTAGAGCGTGAAGAAGCCGATGTCGGTCGCCTGCTCGATCGCGTCCCAGATGAACACGGTCGCGGCGCCGACGATCATGCCGGCGAGCGCGCCCCAGTTCGAGAGCCTCCGCCAGAAGAGGCTCAGCAGCACGATCGGGCCGAAGGCGGCGCCGAACCCGGCCCAGGCGAAGCCGACGAGGCCGAGGATCGTGTCGGACGGGGTGATCGCCAGGACCGCGGCGACCGCGGCGACGCCGAGCACGCACGCCCGGCCGAGGAGCACGAGCACCTTCTGCGACGGCTGCCGCTTCACGAAGACCTGGAAGAGGTCCTCGACGAGCGCCGACGAGCAGACGATGAGCTGGCTCGAGAGCGTCGACATGATGGCCGCGAGCACCGCGGCGAGCACGAGACCGGCGACGAAGGGGTGCAGCAGCGCCTGCGACATCGCGAGCACGACCGTCTCGGGGTTCGCGAGCTCCGTGCCGGACTGCTGGATGTAGGCGATGCCGACGAAGCCCGAGACCACCGCGCCCACGAGCGAGATGATCATCCAGCTCAGGCCGATGCGGCGCGCGGGCCGGGCAGCGGCGACCGACTTGAGCGCCATGAAGCGCACGATGATGTGCGGCTGGCCGACGTAGCCGAGGCCCCACGCGAGCGACGAGATGATCCCGAGGATCACCATGCCGTCGACGTCGGCCGGGATCAGGCCCGACAGCTCCGCGCCCGAGGCCGTGATGCCCTCCTGCACGCCCTGCAGGCCGCCCACCGTGACGAAGGCGATGACGGGGATGATGATGAGCGCGAGGAACATCATCACGCCCTGCACCACGTCGGTGAGGGATGCCCCGAGGAAGCCGCCGAAGAGCGTGTAGAGCAGCGTGACGCCGCTCACGAGCAGCATGCCCCAGATGTAGTTCGCGCCGAAGGTCGACTCGAAGAAGACGCCGCCTGCGACCATCCCGGACGAGACGTAGAAGGTGAAGAAGATCAGGATGATGAGACCCGAGACGATGCGCAGCGCCCGGGAGCGGTCGCGCAGCCGGTTCTCGAAGAAGCTCGGGATCGTGATCGAGTTGCGAGCGACCTCGGTGTAGGCGCGCAGCCGCGGCGCGACCAGCTTCCAGTTGAGGTAGGCGCCGATCGTGAGACCGATCGCGATCCACGCCTCGATCAGGCCGGCGGCGTAGATCGCTCCTGGCAGGCCGAGCAGCAGCCAGCCCGACATGTCGGACGCGCCCGCGGACAGCGCGGCGGTGAACGGGCTCAGCTCGCGTCCGGCGAGCATGTAGTCCTCGTGGCTCTTCGTCTTGCGAGCGGCGTAGACACCGATGCCGATCATGGCGGCGAAGTACAGCGCGATCGCGAGCAGCTGGAAGGTCATGTCCGACATCGTCGTCTCCTCAGGTCAAGACCCAGCCTACGCAGGGTGGGGACACAGCAACACATGGCACAGGTCGCCGCTAGTGGATGCAGGCGCTGCTGGACCCGGTCCCAGCAGGGCCTCCCTGCAGCAGCCGACGTGCGGTGGAGTGGATGCCATGCAGATCCAGCCACAGCAGCCCACCGTCAAGAACCCGCCCGAGTGGTTCACCGGCGACGTCTGGCTCGACCCCGTCGCCAGCCCACAGCAGGAGGGTCAGCGCATGAGCGCGGGCCTCGTGCGCTTCGCGCCCTGCGCGGGCACCGCATGGCACTCGCATCCGGGCGGGCAGACGCTCCGCGTCGTCGAGGGCGTCGCCTCGATGCAGGCGCGCGGCGGCGAAGTCGTCGAGGTGCGCGCGGGCCAGACCGTCGTCACCCCGCCCGGCGAGGAGCACTGGCACGGCGCGGCACCCGACAGCTTCATGACCCACCTCGCGCTGTGGGAGACGCCCGACGGCGAGCCGAGCGCGATCTGGGGCGACCACGTCTCGGATGAGGAGTACCGCGCGCCGCGCTGACAGCGTCGGGTGCGGCGCGACGGATGTGTGACGAAGCGTGACCGGGGGAGTCGATGCACGCGCCGAGCGTCGGTAGCGTCGCGACCACTCGTCCCCGTCACCGGAAGGTCACCATGCCCCGCATCGACGTCTCGCACGCCGGCAGCCTGCCCCGCACGCCCGAGCTGCTCGCGGCCAACGCCGCCCGCACGCTCGCGGCCGACGGCCTCACCCTCGAGCGCACCCCTGAGCTCGAGTCGCTGCTCACCGCCGCGGTCGCCGACCTCGTGCGCCGCCAGCGCGAGCTGGGCGTGACGATCGTCGGCGACGGCGAGTACGGCAAGGCGATGTCGAGCGCGCAGGACTACGGCGCCTGGTGGAGCTACGTCTTCCAGCGCGTCGCGGGCCTCGAGGTCACCGGCGAGGACATCTTCACCGAGGCGCCGCAGCGCTCGGCGCCCGGCGACATCCGCCTGACGTCGTTCCCCGACCGTCGCGACTGGGTGCGGTTCGCCGACGCCTACCTCGACCCGGAGCACCCGCTGCTCGAGTCGACGCCAGCGACGGCGTTCCCGGCCACCACCGGGGCGCTCCGCTACATCGGCCAGGACGCCATCGCCGCCGACATCGCGAACCTGCAGGCGGGCCTCGCCGGATCGGGCGCCGAGCAGGGCTTCCTCACGGCCCTGTCTCCGGGCTCGGCGTCGCGCATCGCCAACCGCCACTACGGCAGCGAGGAGGAGCACATCTGGGCGTGGGCCGAGGTGCTGCGCGAGGAGTACCGGGCCATCGTCGACGCCGGCCTCATCGTGCAGATCGACGACCCCTCGCTCGCCGAGAACTTCGACCAGATCAACCCCGAGCCGTCGATCGAGGACTACCTCGACTTCACGCGCATCCGCGTCGAGGCGCTCAACCACGCGATCCGTGGGCTCCCCGAGGAGCAGGTGCGCCTGCACCTCTGCTGGGGCTCGTGGCACGGCCCGCACACGACCGACATCGGCCTCGCCGAGATCGTCGACCTCGTGCTCGAGGTCAACGCGGGCAGCTACTCGTTCGAGGCGGCGAACGCGCGCCACGAGCACGAGTGGCGCGTCTGGGAGCAGGTCGCCCTGCCCGACGGCAAGCGCATCGCGCCGGGCGTCATCGGCCACGCGACGAACGTGGTCGAGCATCCAGAGCTCGTCGCCGACCGCATCGAGCGGTTCGCGCGCATCGTCGGCCCGGAGCGCGTCATCGCGTCGACCGACTGCGGGCTGGGGGGACGCATCCACCCGTCCATCGCCGTCGCCAAGCTCGAGTCGCTCGGTCGTGGCGCGCTGCTCGCGGAGCAGCGCCTGGGCGCCTCGGTCTCGATCGTCTGACCCGCCGGTCAGGCGCGCCGGAGCGCGGCGGCGGCGTGCACCGTCGCCGCGCTCAGGCCGGGTCCGTCGGACCCGTCGTCAGTCGGATGATGCGTCGACCGCGGCGCCGGCGTCGTCGAGGACGAACGTCACCTCGAGGTTGACCTGCCACGACGTGATGCTGCCGTCCTTGATGTTGACGACGTGGTCCTTGACCCAGGCGCCCTCGATCCCTCGGAGCGTCTGCCCCGCCCGGGCGATGCCCTGCGTGATCGCGTCCTCGAAGCTCTGCTCCGAGCGAGCGCTGATCGTCGTGATGCGTGCCACAGATGCCATTGCCGTCCTCCTTGACCGCGATGCGGGGAAGCCCCCGCACCGACAGCCAAGCGCGGATCGGATGCGGAGGGAAGGCAGGACTCCGACGGGGTCGGCTCGCCGTCGTCCCTCCTCGCGGGTCATGTGGCATACCATCCATGACCATGGAGCTCATGGCGGGTCCTGTGCTCCGCTCGAAGGTGACGCAGCTGCCGACGCGCGCGTGCACCCACCACCGCTCCCGCATGCTCGAGCCCGCTGATCGGCCGGCCGCGCGGTGCCTCGGCGGGCGCACATCCCTCATGCCCACGTCAGCGTCGATCAGACCGTAGAGGAGAACGAATCGTGCGATCGTCAACCAAGCTCGGTGCGCTGGCTGTCGCCGGCGCGCTCCTGCTGACCGGGTGCGCCACGGGTGCGACCCCGGATGGAGATGCCGCCCCGACCAGCCTCGTCATCGGCAACAACGGCGACGCGATCACCTGGGACCCCGCCGAGATGAAGGAGGGCGCGATCATCCAGTACGCGGAAGCCGTCTACGACCCGCTGCTGAGGAAGACGGCGGACTCGACCATCGAAGGCAACCTCGCCACGGCGTTCACCTACAACGACGAGCTCACCGAGCTCACGCTCGAGCTGCGCGAGGACGTGGTGTTCAGCGACGGCACCCCCTTCGACGCCGATGCGGTCGTCGCCAACATCGATGCGCGCAGAGCCGGGGCCGGGAGCGCTTCGGAGGCGGCCAAGACCATCACCGAGGTCGTCGTGGTCGACGACTTCACCGTGCAGCTCAACCTCGAGGCGCCGAATCCGGGACTGCTCTCGGCGCTGGCCACCTACCTCGGCTTCATGGCCAGCCCCGCCGCCATCGCGGCAGGGACGCTCGGCAGCGAGCCTGTCGGCAGCGGGCCCTACACGCTCGACGCGAGCGAGTCGGAGTCGGCTGTGCGCTACGTCTTCGACGCCGACCCGGACTACTGGAACGCTGAGGCGTACCCGTTCGAGACGATCGAGATCCGCCCGTACGAGGACTTCTCGGCCCGCTACAACGCACTCGCGACCGGCCAGATCCAGTTCATGTACGGCACCTCCGACATGGTGGCGCAGGCCGAGTCGGCCGGCTTCACCGTGCAGACGGTGCCCGGGGAGTGGCAGGGCATCATCATGCAGGACCGCGGGGGCTCCGTGCTCCCGGCGCTGGGCGACGTCCGGGTGCGGCAGGCGTTCAACTACGCGCTCGATCGCGAGGCCATCCTCGAGAGCTACTACAGCGGATTCGGCCAGATCTCGACGCAGACCTTCAACCCTGCGAGCGAGGCCTGGGTCGATGAGCTGAACGATGCCTATCCGTACGACCCCGAGCGGGCACGCGAGCTGCTCGCCGAGGCCGGCTACCCCGATGGCTTCTCGATCCCGATCTCGTACTCGGAGGGCTTCATGTCGCCGCTGGTGCCGATCGTCGCGCAGTACCTCGGCGACATCGGCGTGCAGGTCGAGCAGGTGCCGATCAACGGCTTCTCGGATGGTGGTCTCGAGACCCTCATCGCGCAGCCCGCGTTCATGCTGTCGTTCTCGACGAACATCCCCGCCTGGACCGATGTGCTGAACAAGCTCACCCCGACGGCGCTGTGGAACAGCTTCAGCTACACGGACGAGACCGTGACGCGTCTGCTCGAGGAGATCCCGCGCGCGAGCGGCGATGCGCAGGCGCAGCTCTACCGCGAGCTCAACACCCACCTCGTGGAGGAGGCCTGGTTCGCGCCGATCGTGACGCAGGAGAACGTCTACCTGTCGTCCGAGGACATCGCCGTGACGATGCAGCAGGCGCAGCTCGTCCCGAGCCTCCGCTTCTTCGCACCTGCCAGCTGATCCGGGCGGCGGGGCGGACCACCGATCCGCCCTGCCGCACCCCTGACCGAGGAGCCACCATGTTCCGGTTCATCGCGCGCCGCGCGGCTGCGGGACTGGGCCTGGCCTTCGCCGTGGTGACCGGGATGTTCTTCTTCCTCCATCTCACCGGGACCGACCCCGCGAGGGGCGCGCTGGGCCTCTACGCCACCGAGGCGCAGGTCGAGACCCGCAGGCAGCAGCTCGGCCTCGACCGTCCCGTCGTCGAGCAGTACCTCGACTGGCTGGGTCACGCGCTCCGGGGGGATCTCGGGATGTCGTCGGCCCAGAGCACGCCGGTCATCGACCTGCTCGTCACGAGGCTGCCCGTCACCGTGTCCCTCGCGCTCGGCGCGATCGTCGTCGCCGCGACGGTCGGCGTGCTCCTCGGCCTCGTCGCCGCCATCAAGCCAGGTCGCATCGATCGCCTCCTCCAGGTGGTCATGGTGCTCGGGTTCGCGCTCCCCAACTTCTGGGTGGCGATCATCCTGGCGATCGTGTTCGCGGTGAACCTCGGATGGTTCCCCGCCACCGGGTACATCCACATCGTCGACTCGCCGGGCGGCTGGCTCCTCAGCATCACCCTGCCGGTGGTCGCGCTCGCCATCGGGTCGATCGCCGCGATCGCGCAGCAGCTGCGCAACTCGGTGATCGACGTCTACAGCCAGGACTACATCCGGACCCTGCGCAGCAGAGGGCTCCCGTCGCGGAACATCCTCCTGACCCATGTCCTTCGCAACGCCGCTCCGCCCGCCCTCACCATGCTCTCGCTGCAGTTCATCGCCGCGATGAGCGGCGCCGCGATCATCGAGCGGGTGTTCGGCCTGCAGGGCATCGGATCCGTGGCGATCAATGCCAGCGGCAACAGCGACATCCAGGTGATCATGGGCGTCCTGCTCTTCACCGTGGGCCTCGTCGTGGTCGTCAACCTCGCCGTGGATGTCGCGTACGGCGCGCTCAACCCGAAGGTGCGGAACGCATGACGGCAGCTGCGCAGGCCGCGCCGATCGACGGCATCCGGTTGAGGAGGATCAAGCGGTTCGCTCGCAATCCCATCGGGATGGCGGCCGCCGCGGTGCTCCTGAGCATCCTGCTGCTCGCGGTGTTCGCGAGGCAGCTGGCGCCGTACGACCCGAACCTCATCCAGCTCTCCGAGACCCTGCTGCCGCCGAGCGGTGCGCACCTGCTGGGCACGGATGCCAGCGGACGCGACGTGCTCAGCCGGCTGCTCTGGGGCGCTCAGGTCAGCCTGCAGGCCGGCGCGATCATGATCGGCACCGCCATCCTCTGCGGCGTCCCGACGGGGCTCATAGCGGGGTACTCCTCCCGGTGGTTCGACGGCGTCGCGAGCTGGTGCTCGAACCTGCTGATGTCGCTGCCGGAGATCCTCGTCATCATCGTCGTCATCACCTCGCTCGGCAGCGGACTGACGCCGACGATGGTGACGCTCGGGGTGCTGGCGTCGCCCGACCTGTTCCGCCTCACGCGCAGCGTCGTGGTGAACGTGCGGGACGAGCTCTACGTCGACGCCGCCCGAGTCGCAGGTCTCGGCAGCATGCGCATCATCTTCCGGCACATCCTCTCGGTGGTGCTCGGGCCGCTGCTCGTGCGCGCATCCTTCGTCTTCGGCCTCGCGATCATCGTGCAGTCCGGGCTCGAGTTCCTCGGCTTCGGCGACCCGTCGCGACCCAGCTGGGGCGGCATGCTCAGCGAGGCGTTCCAGACGATCTATCGCGCGCCCGAGCTCGTCCTCGCCCCCGGTGCGGCGATCGGCCTGACCGTGATGGCGCTCGTCGTCCTGGGCGCTGCGCTCGCGGATGCACTGGGCGCCGACCGCGGGGACCGCGCCGCGAAGGCGAAGCAGCCGCGCGCCTCGGCTGCCGGGCGCGCCCAGCTGGTGCTCGATGCCTCGGCGGCGGACGGCGCAGCCGTCTCGCCCGAGGATGCGCTGCTGCGGGTCGAGCACCTCCGGGTGGCCTATCCCGGAGTCGGCGACGCCGAGAAGCCGGTCGTGCGAGGCATCTCGCTGCACGTCGACCGGGGCGAGGTGCTCGGCCTCGTGGGCGAGTCGGGTTCTGGCAAGTCGCAGACGTCGTTCGGCATCCTGGGACTGCTGCCACCGGAGGCGCGAGTCTCCGCCGCGCGCATGGCGCTCGGCGACGTGACCCTCATCGGTGCCACGGACACGCAGCTGCAGGGTCTGCGCGGCACGCGCATGGCCTACGTGCCGCAGGAGCCGATGTCGAACCTCGACCCGTCGTTCACGATCGGCACGCAGCTGACGAAGCCGATGCGCCACAAGCTCGGCATCGGCAAGGCCGAGGCGACGAAGCGAGCGCTCGAGCTCCTCGACCGCGTCGGCATCCCCGACCCGCCCCGCACCATGGCGGCCTACCCCCACCAGCTCAGCGGCGGCATGGCGCAGCGCGTGCTGATCGCCGGAGCCGTGTCGTGCGATCCGGAGCTCCTCATCGCCGACGAACCGACGACGGCACTCGATGTGACGGTGCAGGCCGAGGTGCTGGAGCTGCTGCGCGACCTGCAGCGGGAGCGCAACATGGGCATGATCCTCGTCACGCACAACCTCGGTGTCGTCGCAGACATTTGCGATCGCGTCGCGGTCATGCAGGACGGCGTGATCGTCGAGCAGCGCGGCGTGCGTGAGCTCTTCGCTGCACCCCAGCATCCGTACACCCGCATGCTGCTCGATGCCACGCTCGAGGACGCCCCGCCCCGCTCCGAGCGCCCGGCCGGGACGGAGGCGCTGTGAGCACCGACGCGACGCACGGCGCTGCGCAGCCGCTCCTCGACGTCTCGCACCTCGACGTCGTCTATCAGGCGAGGGGCCTCCGGCGCGCACCGTTCCGCGCGCTCACCGACGTGTCGATCTCCATCGACCGCGGCAGGACGCTCGGGCTGGTCGGGGAATCGGGGTCTGGCAAGACGACACTGGGTCGCGCGATCGTCGGCCTCGTCCCGGTCGAGTCCGGCAGCATCCGGTTCGAGGGCGACGAGATCTCCGCGCTCTCGACACGACGGCGACGGCGGCTGAGCCGCGACATCGGCGTGGTGTTCCAGGACCCGTACTCCTCGCTCAACCCCGCGATGCCGATCGAGGCCATCCTCACGGAGCCGCTGACGGCCCACGGGATGAGCCGCAGGGATGCGTCGAGGCGGGTCGGTGCCCTCCTCGACAGCGTGCAGCTCGCGACGGACTCGGGGCGGCGCCTGCCCCGGGAGTTCTCTGGCGGCCAACGCCAGAGGATCGCGATCGCCCGCGCGCTCGCCCTCGAACCGAAGCTCATCGTGTGCGACGAGCCCGTGAGCGCCCTCGACCTCTCGACCCAGTCGAAGATCCTCGACCTCTTCATCGACATCCAGGACCGGACCGGTGTCTCGTACCTGTTCGTCACGCACGACCTCGCTGTGGTGCGGTACATCAGTCACGACGTCGCGGTCATGCTCGGCGGCGAGATCATCGAGACGGGCAGCGGCGAGACCGTCACCTCCACGCCGTCGCATCCCTACACGCAGAGGCTGCTGCTGGCGTCGCCGGTCCCGGACCCTGATCGCCAGGCCGCGCGACGCGGGGAGTACCTGCGGCTCAGCTGAGGCGGCCTCGCGCGAGCCATGCCGCGCGAGGCCGCCTCAGCGCAGCACGACCGGCAGGCCGTCGACCTCGACCTCGATCTCGATGCCGTCGGCGTCGGCCGCGACGACCTGGAGCGCATCGCGTCCGTCGCCGACATCGACGCCCAGCGCGCTGAGGCGCGCGCTCTCCGCGGCGACGTCGGTCGCGAGCCGCCGGACCGCCAGCAGCTCGAGCGCAGGGATGTCGTCGAGCGCCGGATGCGCCGTGTCGCCCCAGTCGATGAGGAACGGCGGCTGCCGCTCGTCCTCCGGCAGCCCGAGCCGCCACGCGAGCTCGCGGCCGTCGGGCGTGCGTCGGGACAGCGGCACCACCGCGCCGATGCCGGCGCCCGCGGCGGTCGCGCGCTCGACCGTCGCGTCGAGGTCATGGGGTGCGATGGCGAAGCTCACCACAGCGGGCGCCGGCAGCGCGGCGATGCCGAACCGGCCGACCTCGGATGCCGTCCAGCCGCCCTCGGCGTCGGGCCCGATCAGCTCGAGGTACTGCTTGACGCGCCGGCCGCCGCGGGTGAACGCGATGAGCGCGTTCGCCGTGCCGCCCGGGTGGCGGCCGCCGAGCGGGGCGCGCACGCCGGTGCGCCGCTCGACCTCGTCGATCGTCGCGGCGAGGTCGGGGCCGGCCAGCACCACGTGGTCGAGGATCGCGGGCGCGCCCATCAGACGACCTCCGGCTCGCCGAGCGACAGCATCAGCCGGTTCGCCCAGTTGAAGAACGCCGCACCGGCGATCTGGTCGACGATGCCGGCGTCGTCGATGCCTGCGGCGCGCAGCCGCTCGACGGTCTCGGGACCGAAGGCGGCCGGGGTCGCGGTCAGCGCCGCGGAGGCGTCGACGATCGCGTCCCACCGGTCGTCGACGCGCGCGCCCACGCCCTCGTCGAGCAGGCGCTGCACGTCGTCGGTGCCGTCCGAGAGCCGCGACGCGGCCCGCGCGTGGACGGAGGCGCAGAAGACGCAGCCGTTGACGCGCGACGCCGCGGCGGCCGAGAGCTCGCGCTCCCAGCGTGGCAGCCCGCCCGCCTCGTTGCCGAAGATGTCGAGGTCGGTGAGCGTGCGGGCGCGGAGCGCCTCGGGGTCGCGCGCGAGCAGCCGGAAGTAGGGGCTCGACGAGCGCGAGGCCTCGACGAGCGCGTGCCGCTGCACGTCGGTGAGCTCGTCCTCCGGGATGGGCGGCGCCCACGGCGCCCAGCTGAGACCGCGCTGCGTGAAGGCCTCTGGCCGTCGCAGCTCGGGGTGGTCGAGGATCGGGGTGCGGTCGTGCGTGCCGCTCATGCGCGTGCCTCCTGGAGCTCGTGGTGGGTGGGGGTGTCGCCCGCGGCCGGCGTGGCGGCGAGCGTCCGCAGGCCGTGCACGAGGCGCAGCTGGAACGCGAGGAACGCGACGAGCTGGCTCAGCGAGACGATCGCGTCGGCCTCCCAGCCGGCGTCGACGAGCGCGCGGAGCGATGCGGGCCTCGCGTCGCGCGGGTGCAGCACGAGCAGGTGCGCGTGCTCGAGCGCGGCGGCGAGCCGCGCGGGGATCGCCGAGCGGTCGACGACGGCGGCCGGGCCGGGCCGTGCCTCGTCGGCGAGGCCGGGCTCGCGGTAGTCGCCGTAGGGGCCGGATGCCCGTCCCTCGTCGGCCGCGCGCCGCACGGCACGCACGAGGTCGGCATCCGCCTCGTCGCCAAGCAGCTCGAGGTAGAAGGCGGCCGCCCGCGTGGGCGTCGCAGAGCCGTCGTGCAGCAGCGCGACGTAGGCCGCGACCGCGTAGCGGTCGGCAAGCGACAGCCGGCCGGGATCGGCGGGCTCGAGCAGCGCGAGGAAGCTCTGCTGCGCGTGCTCGCGCGCGTCGGGCCTCGCCCGGCGGATCTCGTCGAGCCGGGATCCTGCGGGGATCTCGGCGAGGTGGTCGATGACGTCATGCGACATGGCGCTCCTCCTGCAGTGCGTGCGCGACCTTCCAGCCGAGCGCGGGCGCGACCTCTCGCGCGAACAGCTCGATCGACCGCGCCGCGATGGCGGGGTGCGGATCGACCGAGTGGACCTGGACCGACACCTCGGTGGCACCGGCGGCGACGACGTCGGCGGCGAGCGAGTCGATGACCTCCGCGGGGGTGCCGAGGTGGGTCTCGCTGCGCTCGAGCAGCTCGTCGATCGAGAGCGAGCCGGGCGTCACGCCCTGCAGCTGCGCGAGTTGCCGCCCGATGCCCTGCTCGGCGAGCGCCCGCACCGACCGGCGCTCCGCCGGGTCGACGACGACGACGCTGCGCGAGGCGAGCACGCGCGGCGCGACGCCCGCGGGCAGCGCCTCCAGATAGGCGTCGACGAGCGGCCGCTGCACATCCCAGACTCGTGGCGGCGAGGCGCCGGCGGGCAGGTCGGCGGGTGGCGGCTGCACGCGCGAGAGCATGAGCCCGTCGCCGTGCGCGCCGATGGTGCGCGCGCCCTCGGCCGAGAACGTGGCCTGCCAGATGCGGTCCGCGAGCCCGCGGGCGCGCGGGTAGAGCTCGACGTCGGCGGAGCCGTCGAGCAGCGAGCGCAGCCGCACGAGCTTCGCGTCGTAGATGGCGCGACGGTGCGCGGCGTCCTCGCCGAACGCGCTGAGCGTGCGCGGGCTGCCGCCGGTGCCGAGGCCCAGCTCGACGCGGCCGTCGGCGATCGCGTCGAGCACCGCGGCGTCCTCGGCTGCGCGCGCGGCCTGCTCGTGCGCGAGCGTGAGGATCGCCGTGCCGAGGCGGATGCGCGACGTGCGGGCCGCGGCCGCGGCGAGCAGCACGAACGGGGAGGGCAGGCCGCCCTCGGCGCCGTCGAGGTGGTGCTGGGCGACCCAGGCGGTGCGGTAGCCGAGCTGCTCGGCGAGCGCTACCTGGTCGAGCGCGATGCGGTACCGCTCCGGCGCCGAGGCGTCGTCGAGCACGCGGGTGAAGAATCCGATCGAGGGCGCCATCACGCCACCTCCAGCTGGGGTCGTCGCGGGCCGCGGAGGTCCCGCAGCCAGTCGGGTGCGGGCACCGCGTCGAGCAGCGCCCTCGTGTACTCGTGCTGCGGCTGGCCGAGCACCTGGTGCGCGGTGCCCGTCTCGACCGCCCGGCCGCGCTGCAGCACCGTGACGGTGTCGGCGATGCGACGCACGACCGCGAGGTCGTGGGTGATGAAGAGGTAGGTGAGGCCGAGCTCGCGCTGGAGCTGCTCGAGCAGCTCGAGGATCTGCGACTGCACGGTGACGTCGAGCGCCGAGACCGCCTCGTCGAGCACCACGAGCTCCGGCTCGATGATGAGCGCGCGGGCGATCGCGACCCGCTGCCGCTGTCCGCCCGAGAGCTCGGCAGGCAGCCGGTCGCCGACGTCGGCGGGCAGCGCGACCCGGTCGAGGGCGGTCGCGACGCGGCGGGCGAGCGCCCGGCGGTCGCGCACGCCGCCGTCGGCCGGCCGCCAGTTGCGCAGCGGCTCGCCGATCGTCTGGCCGACGGTGCGGCGCGGGTCGAGCGAGGCGTACGGGTTCTGCGAGACGAGCTGCACGACGCGGCGGAGCCGACGGTCCCGGCGCTCGGCCGGCACGTCGTGCGCGCCGATCCGGATGTCGCCGCTCGACGGGCCGTGGAAGCCCGCCACCGCGCGCCCGATCGTCGTCTTGCCCGAGCCGGACTCGCCGACGAGGGCGTGCGTCGTGCCTCGCTCCACCGCGAACGAGACATCGTCGACGGCGCGGAACGCATCCCGGCCGCGCCCGTACTCGTGCACGAGGCGGTCGACGACGAGGAACGGATCGCCGGGCAGCCGCGGCGGCCTCGGAGACTCGTGGTCGAGCGCGGGCGCGTCGGCGAGCAGCTCGGCCGTGTAGGCGCTCGCCGGCTCGCGCAGCACCTCCCTCGTCGCACCGGCCTCCTCGACGGCACCGGCGCGGAGCACCGCGATGCGGTCGGCGCGCTCGGCCGCGACCGCGAGGTCGTGGGTGATGAGCAGCACGCTCGAGCCGAGCTCGTCGCGCAGGTCGTCGAGCAGGTCGAGGATGCGTCGCTGGACCGTGACGTCGAGCGCGCTCGTCGGCTCGTCGGCGATGATCAGCTCGGGCTCGAGCGCGATCGCGGCGGCGATGAGGGCGCGCTGCCGCATGCCGCCGGAGAGCTCGTGCGGGTACTGCCCGGCACGCCGCTCGGGGTCGTCGAGGCCGACGCGGTCGAGCAGCTCGACGACGCGGCGGCGGATGCGGTCGGGCGTGCCCCAGCGGTGGATGCGCAGCGGCGCGGCGATGGAGGCCCCGATCGTGCGCACGGGGTTGAGCGAGGTGCCTGGGTCCTGCGGGACGAGCGCGATGCGGCGCCCGCGCAGCTCCTGCACCGCACGCGCGGGCAGTCGCGTCAGGTCGAGCGGACCGCCGGCGAGCTGCAGCTCGATCGCGCCGCGGTCGACGCGTCCGCCGGGGGCGAGCAGGCCGATGACGGACTGGCCGATGGTGGTCTTGCCGGAACCGGACTCGCCGACGAGCGCGAGCACCTCGCCGCGGCCGAGCTCAAGGCCGACGCCGTCGACCGCGGTCCGGCGGCCGTGCTCCCGGTGGGCGTGCCCCGCGCGGTACGAGACGGCGAGGTCGGTGATGCGGAGCAGTGGATCGGTCATGCGCTTCTCTCCCTGATGGCGGCGGCGACGCGGTTCGCCGAGAGGACGACGCCGGCGACGACGACGCCGGGCAGGGTGGTGAGCCACCAGGCGGTGGCGACGTAGTCGCGGCTCTCGGCGATGAGCAGGCCCCACTCCGGGATCGGCGGCGGTGCGCCGTAGCCGAGGAAGCCGAGCGTCGAGATCTGCAGGATGGCGCTGCCGAACTGCAGCGCCGCGAGCGCGAGCACCGCCCCGAGCGAGTTCGGCAGCACATGGCGGCCGAGCACGCCGAGGAACGTGCCGCCGGAGCCGAACGCCGCCTCGACGTAGTCGCTGCGGCGCACGCGCACGACCTGCGAGCGGGCGAGCCGGGCGAAGACGGCGATGGAGGTGACGCCCACGGCGATCGCCGCGTTCGCGACGCCGAAGCCGAGCAGCACGATGACGCTCAGCGCGAGGAGCAGCCCGGGGATGGCCAGCAGCACGTCGACGACGCGCATGAGCGCCTCCTCGAGCAGACCGCCGAGCGAGCCGGCGAGCACGCCGATGGCGGTGCCGACGACGAGCCCCACGAGGACGGCGATCGCCGCGCCGGAGAGCGAGTTGCCGGCGCCGAAGATGACGCGCGCGAGCAGGTCGCGGCCGGTCGCGTCGGTGCCGAACGGATGCGCGGCGCTCGGCGCCTGCAGCGCATCCGCGGCGACGCCCGCGATGGGGTCCTGCGCGGTGAACAGCCAGGGCAGCACGGCCCAGGCGAGCGCGACCGCGAGCACCACGACGGCGACCACGAGCGTCGCGGTCGGTCGCGGCCGGGCCGACGGCCGCGCGGTGCGCTCGCCGAGCGCGGCGGTGATCGCGCTCATGCGTGCACCGCCCGGCGGAGGCGCGGGTCGATCGCGGGGGAGACGAGGTCGACGACGAGGTTGATGACGACGAAGCCGACCGCCGAGATGACGACGATCGCCTGCAGCACGGGGATGTCGCGGTTCGCGACCGCCTCCTGCGTCAGCCGGCCGAGCCCGGAGCGGGCGAACACCGTCTCGGTGACGACCGCACCGGCGACGAGCTCGCCGAACAGGACGCCCGCGATCGTGAGGGTCGGCAGCAGCGCGTTGCGCGCCACCTCGCGCGACAGCACCCAGCCGGGGCCGGCGCCGCGCGATCGGGCGACCGCGATGAACGGCTCGGCGACGGTGTCGTCGATGCTGCGGATGAGCACCTGGGCGAGCGGGGCCGCGATCGGCACCGCGATCGTGAGGACGGGCAGGATGAGCGCCTCGGCAGGGCTCGCGTTGATGACGGGCACGAGGCCGAGCCGGAACGAGAGCACCTGCAGCAGCACGATGCCGAGCCAGAACACCGGGATCGAGACGAACAGCGGCGGGAGCGAGCGGAAGCCGCGACGCAGCCATCCGCGGCCGTTCGTCGCGGCCACCGCGATGCCGACGGCGAGCAGCACCGCGACGACGAAGCCGAGCGACGCGAGCAGCAGCGTCGACGGCAGGGCGGCGGCGAGCAGCGTCTCGACGCTCGCGCCGCTCTGCAGCGAGGTGCCGAGGTCGCCGGTCAGGAAGCCGGCGGCCGACTGCCACAGCTGCACCCAGATCGGCTGGTCGGTGCCGTAGACGGCGCGCAGCTCGTCGAGCTGCGCCGCGGTGAGGCCGAGCTCCGGGCTCGCGTACCGGGCGACGATCGCGTCGCCCGGCAGCGCCTGCAGCAGCAGGAAGGCGAGCACGAAGGTCGCGACGACGACGAGCGCGGCCTGACCGGTGCGACGGAGTGCGAAGCGCATCCGGCTCACCCCTCGAGCCACACGCCCGAGAGCGTGGGGCGGCCGACCGACTCGGTCTCGAAGCCGTGCACCTGCGGCTGCACGCCGTAGACCTGCGGCTCCTCGAAGAACGGCAGCACGTAGGCCTGCTCGGTGAGGTGGGCCTGGACGGCGGCGGATGCGGCGGCGCGGGCCTCGGTGTCGGGCTCGGAGGCGACCTGCTGGAGCAGCGCCTCGAGCTCGGCGTCGATGGGCTGGCCGTCCGCGCCCTCGTTCAGCAGCGTGTTGCGGTTGTCGATCGAGAACTGGCTCTTGATGACGTCGAAGTCCGCCCGGCCGACCATCGAGTGGTAGATCTGGATCTGGTCGATGTCGGTCGACGCGGCGGTCTGGGCGGCCTGGTCGCCCTGGAAGAGCTCGAGCTCGACGCCGATCTCGCGCAGCTGCTGCGCGACGAGGGTGATGACGTCGCGGGAGCGGGGCTGGGGGAGCGCCTCGTTGACGACGAGGTGCAGCCGCTGCCCGTCGCGGACGCGGATGCCGTCGGCGCCGACGACCCAGCCGGCGTCGTCGAGCAGCTGCTCGGCGAGGTCGGGGTCGTAGGCGTAGGCGTCCTCCTGCTCGCTGTAGCCGAGCGCGCTGCTCGAGAGCGACGAGGTCGCGAGCGGGTAGGCGTCCGAGAAGATCGACGAGACGACCTCCTCGCGGTCGATGCCGGCGATGAGCGCCCGCCGCACGTCGATGTCCTGCAGCAGCGGGTGGTCGAAGCGGAAGCTGAGCCCGTTGTTGACGCCGTTCGTCTGTGCGGCGTGCAGCGAGAGCCCTGCGCTCGTGACCTGCTCCTCGTGCTGCGGCTCGACCTGGCGCGCGATGTGCGCCTGGCCCGAGGCGAGCGAGCCGATGCGCACGCTGTCCTCAGGAGCGATGACGATGTCGACGGCATCGACGTAGGGACGGCCCTGGTTCTCGGCCGACGGCGGCGCCCACGCGTAGTCCTCGCGGGCGGCCAGGCGGATGCTCGTGCCCACCTCCTCGGACTCGACCGTGAAGGGGCCGGCGCCGATGATGTCGGCGGCGTTGCCCGGGCCGAAGCCCTCGGAGTCGCGCTCGAGCGTCGCGTCGGCGAGCAGGCCGGAGTTGATGGTCGACACCGCCTGCGCGAACCCGGGCGCCGGGGCGCGGAAGTGGAAGCGGACGGTGTCGTCGTCGACGACCTCGCCGCGCTCGTAGTTGTTGACGGCCTCCGAGACGATGAGCGCGCGGTCCTGGTCGCCGAGCCCGAACAGGTCGAGGTTGGCGACGACGTTCTCGGCGGTCAGCGGCGTGCCGTCGGAGTACGTCACGTCGGTGCGGATGTCGAAGGTGTACTCCGTCGCGTCGTCGTTGACCTCCGGGAGCGCGGTGGCGATCCAGGGCTCGAGCTCGAGCGTCTCGGGGTCCTGGTGCAGCAGCCGTGCGGTGAGGTTGTTCACGAGCGCGCCGTTGGGGTAGAAGCCCGCGGCCGGCGGGTAGAGCGTCGTGTAGGCCTGGTGCTCGAGGTAGGTGAGCGTGCCGCCGGTGACGGGGCCATCGCTCGCGGCGCCCGGTGCCGCCGCCTCGCCCGCGGCGCACGCCGTCAGGGCCATCGTCGAGGCGACGCCGGCTGCGACGGCGAGTCGGACGGACGGCCGTCGGCGGAGCGGTGTGCGCTGGGGGGTGGTGTGGATCACGATGGACCTCCATAAGCGGTGCTTGGTGCTGGCACAAGCAAAGCCGATCACGGAGGCCGGTCGCACCTCGCGGCGCAACATGACGTCACACAGGCTGGGAGCGGGTCACACAGGCTGGGAGCGGGTCACGCAGGCTGGGAGGGTCACTCCAAGGCGGCGAGGAGCGCGAGCGCGTAGGCGACCTCGACGTCGGGGTCGCGGAAGCGCCCGTCGACCGTCCGCACGACCCAACCGTCGCCGGCCTCGAGCGCGAGCAGGCGGTCGCCGACCAGCTCGCGCAGCTGGTCCTCGCGCGGCAGCCACAGCGCGTCGTCGAGGCTCACGGAGTCGAGCGCCCACTCCGTGGTGCCGTTGAAGCCGAGCACGGGCTGCCCCTGGATGACGTGGACGTCGATCGTGAGGTGGCTGATCCAGAACACGTCGCCGGCCACGCTCTCGCGGTCGATCGTGAAGCGGTCGCCGGGCGCGGGCTCCCACAGCACGCCGGCATCGCGGACGCGGCGGGCGAGCGCGAGGGTGAGCATCAGGCGTCCCGCAGCATCACGAGGCTCGCACCGGGTGGCGCGGCTTGATGCGCTCGTTCACGAACCGCCCGATCGAGTCGGCGGTGAGCAGCGCCTCGAACACGGCGCGCGGCACCATGCCGTAGACGTAGGTGTCGCCGCTCACGAACCGGACGGTGAGCTCGTTGCGCGCGGGATCGAAGCCGACCGCGTCGACGCTCGACGACTCCACGTGCTGCATCCGCGGCATGCGCCAACGGTAGCCCTGTCGGCCGCCTCGGCGCACGGCAGCCGTCACGCGAGCGCGGCGGGCCGCCTCCACGACGCCGGCGAGGCCTTCGTCCATCTCGGCAAGGGAGAATGGCGGAGGCGAAGCGCATGCTTCACCCCGTCGCCACCGCTGCACCTGGTGCAACAACCCCTGAGGAGCTCCCATGTCGGTCGGCCTGCTCGCCGTCGTCGATGACATACTCTCTGCCGCCCTCAAGGCGAGCGCGAAGACCGCCGGCGTCGTCATCGACGACGCCGCCGTCACCCCGCAGTACGTGCAGGGGCTCAGCCCGGCACGCGAGCTGCCGGTGGTCTGGCGGATCGCGCGAGGAAGCCTGCTCAACAAGTTCCTCATCATCATCCCGCTCGCGCTCCTCCTCTCGGCGTTCGCACCCTGGGTGCTGCCGTACCTGCTCATCGTGGGTGGGACGTACCTGTGCTTCGAGGGCGCCGAGAAGGTCATGGAGTGGTTCGGCTTCCATCACGCCGCCGAGGAGACCGAGGTGCGCGACGAGAAGAAGCTGGTGTCGGGCGCCGTCCGCACCGACCTCATCCTCTCCACCGAGATCATGCTCATCTCGCTCGCGAGCCTCGACCCGGACCTCGGCATCTGGATGACCCTCGCGGCACTCGTGGTGATCGGCCTCGGGATGACCGCGATCGTCTATGGCGCCGTCGCCCTGCTGGTCAAGATCGACGACGTCGGGCTGCACCTCATGGTCAAGGAGGCGCCGGCGGCGCGCGCCCTGGGTGCACGCATCGTCCGGTCCATGCCGGTCGTGTTCAAGGTCATCAGCGTCGTCGGAACGGTCGCCATGCTGTGGGTCGGCGGGCACCTCGTGATCGCCAACCTCGCCGAGACGATCTGGCACGCCCCCTACGACCTGCTCCACGCGGTGACGGACGCGGTCGACGCAGCAGGCCCGGTCATCGTCTGGCTCGCCGACACCGCCGTGTCCGCCGTGCTCGGGTTCGTGCTCGGCATCGTCGTCGTCGGGATCGTGCTCGGTGTCGCCCGCCTCCTCAAGCGGAAGGCGCCGGTCGGCACCGCGCACTGACGTGCGGCTCGCGGCGCTCGTCCACGATCCGGCCGATCGAGTCGGCGTCGAGGAGGGCGTCGAGGACCGCGAGCCGCACGCCGCTCATCGCACGGCGACTGCCGCGCGGGCGCGGCGGGCCGCCTCGACGAGGTTGCCGAGGCTCTCGACCGTCTCGGCGTAGCCGCGCGTCTTGAGCCCGCAGTCGGGGTTGACCCACAGCAGCCGGTCCGGGATCGCCCGAGTCGCGGTCTCCAGCAGCTCGTCGAGCTCTGCGGCCGCCGGGACGCGGGGGGAGTGGATGTCGTAGACGCCCGGACCGATGCCGCGACCGAAGCCGTGCTCGGCGAGCGCGTCGACGACCTCCATCTTCGAGCGGGCCGCCTCGATGCTCGTGACGTCGGCGTCGAGGCCGTCGATCGCGTCGACGACGGTGTTGAACTCCGAGTAGCAGAGGTGCGTGTGGATCTGCGTGGCGGGCGCGGCCGCGGCGGTCGCGAGCCGGAACGCGCCGACGGACCAGTCCAGGTAGGCGGGCCGCGCCTCGCGCCGCAGCGGCAGCAGCTCGCGCAGGGCCGGCTCGTCGACCTGCACGATCCGGATGCCGGCCGCCTCGAGGTCGGCGATCTCGTCGGCGAGCGCGAGCGCCACCTGGTCGGCCGTCTCGCCGAGCGGCTGGTCGTCGCGCACGAACGACCACGCGAGGATCGTCACGGGTCCCGTGAGCATGCCCTTCACGGGCCGGTCGGTGAGCGACTGCGCGAAGGCGATCCACTCGACCGTGAACGCCTCCGGCCGCGCCACGTCGCCCCACAGGATCGACGGCCGCGTCGCGCGCGAGCCGTAGGACTGCACCCAGCCGTGCTGCGTCGGCGCGAAGCCGTCGAAGTGCTCGGCGAAGTACTGCACCATGTCGTTGCGCTCCGGCTCGCCGTGCACGAGCACGTCGAGGCCGAGCTCCTCCTGCAGCGCGACGACGCGGCGCACCTCGTCGCGCAGCACCTCGGTGTAGCCGGCGTCGTCGAGCTCGCCGCGCGCGTTGCGCGCCCGGGCGGTGCGGATGTCGCCCGTCTGCGGGAAGGAGCCGATCGTGGTCGTCGGCAGCGGCGGCAGGTCGAGCGCGACCCGCTGCTGCGCGGCCCGATCGGCGTAGGGGCTGCGCGTGCGGGCGTCGGCGGGCAGCGCGGCCAGGCGCTCGCGCACCGTGCCGTCGCGCACGCCAGGCGCCGCGTGCCGGTCGTCGATGGCCGCGCGCGAGGCGGCGAACGCGGCCTCGTCGACGTCGCCCGCGAGCGCGGCGGCGAGCGCCGCGACCTCCGCGACCTTCTGGTCGGCGAAGGCGAGCCACGACCGCAGCCGCGGCTCGAGCGCCTCCTCGGCGTCGAGGTCGTGGGGCACGTGCAGCAGCGTCGTGCTCGTGCCGACCGAGACGGGACCGCGCTCGGCGAGCGCGCGCAGCGCCTCGCGCGCGGCGTCGAGGTCGGTGCGCCAGACGTTGCGGCCGTGCACGACGCCGGCGACGAGCTGCACGCCGTCGGTCGCGGGGGCGGTGCCGCGCACGAGGTCGACGGCGAGCGCGTCGACCGCGTCGGCGAGCGGCTCGACCCGGCCGGCCGCGTCGCCGTGGCCGACGTGCAGCAGTACGCGCAGTCCGGCCGCCCGCGCGGCCTCGATGCCGGCGCGCGCGATGGCCTGCAGCTCGGCGAGCGTCGCGTCCTCGTGGTCGGCGACGAGCGCCGGCTCGTCGAACTGGATCCAGGTGGCGCCCGCGGCGGCGAGCGCGGCGGCGAGCGCCGCGTAGGCGGGCACGAGCCGGTCGGCGAGGTCGAGCGGGCGGACTCCGGTGCCCTTGGCGAGCGCGAGGTAGGTCGCGGGGCCGACGACGACCGGCCGCGCGTGCACGCCGGCCTCGCCGGCCTCGACGAAGCGATCGACGATGCGCGTGTCCGCGAGCGAGAAGGTCGACGCGGCGTCGAGCTCCGGCACGAGGTAGTGGTAGTTCGAGTCGAGCCACTTCGTCATCTCGAGCGGCACGTCGTCGCCGGCGCCGCGCGCGAGCAGCCACTCGCCGGCGAGGCCGGACGGCAGCCGCCCGCGCAGGCGGGCGGGCACCGCGCCGAAGGTCAGGGTCGCATCCAGCACGTGGTCGTAGTGCGCCCCCTCGACCGGGATCGAGGCGTCGTCGGCGAGCAGGCCGAGCGCGACGAGCCGCTGCAGGTCAGCGACCCGGTTGGCGCGGGCCGCCTCGTGGAAGGCGGCGTCGTCGATCGCGCCGCGCCAGTGCGACTCGAGCGCGCGCTTCAGCTCGCGACGGCGGCCGATGCGCGGGTAGCCGAGGATCGTGCCGCCGGGGAAGGCGGGGGTGGTGGTGGTCATGGTGCTCCGGTCGGGGTGGGGGCGGTGAGGGGGAGGGCGCCGACGCCGGCGAGGACGTCGATCGCCGGGCGGTGGTCGTTGAACGTGTAGAGGTGCACGGCGCCCGGGTCGTGCTCGGCGAGCGCGCCGATGAGGGCGACCGCGGCGTCGACGCCGAGCCGGCGCGCGTCCTCGGGGCTCGCGGCCTCGAGCCGCTCCGCGAGCACGCGGGGCACGCCCTCGCCCGCGAGCTCGGCCGAGCGGATGAGCCGCCGGACCGTCGTCGGCACGACGACGCCGGGCACGATCGGGATCGTCACGCCGCGGGAGCGGGCGAGCTCGACGAAGCGCGCGTAGTCGTAGGGGTCGAAGAACAGCTGCGTGATGGCCATCGTCGCCCCGGCCGACTGCTTCGCGAGCAGCGCGTCGACGTCGCTGCGCCGGGTGCCCGCGCCCGGGTGGCCGTTGGGGAACGCCGCGACGGCGATCTCGGTCGCCGCACGGCGAGCACCGAGGGCGGCGCCCCGCCGCTCGCCGAGGATCGGGGCGCGGAGCCCTGGCAGCGGCGTCTCGGCGTACGGCATCCGCTCGGCCTCGACGCGGCCGATGAGCTGCACGAGCTCGGCGGCGGAGGCGAGCGTGCGCCTGGGGCGGACGGCGCCGCCCTGCAGCGGGTCGCCCCGCAGCGCGAGGAACTTCGTGATGCCGGCGTCGAGGAACTGCCGCACGAGCCTGCCGGTCTCGTCGACCTCGAGGCCCGCGCACGTCAGGTGCGCCATGGGGCTGGCGCCCCCGTCGAGCAGGCGCTGCAGCACGTCGAGCGAGTGCGAGGTCGAGGTGCCGGCGGCACCGAACGTGACCGAGACGAACTCCGGCTCGAGCGCGGCGAAGGCGTCGACGGCGGCCTCGACGCGCAGCCTCGCGGCCTCGTCGCGCGGCGGGTAGAGCTCGAACGAGTAGCGCAGCCGGCTCACGGGTACACCGCCTCGAGCTGCGCGGCGGCCGAGCGCCGCGTCCCGGTGCGCTCGCCTGCCGCGAGCACCGCGTCCAGCGCCTGCTCGAGGTCCGCCACGATGTCGTCGACGAGCTCGATGCCCACCGAGATGCGCACGAGCCCCTCCGTGATGCCGAGCTCGGCGCGCTCCGCGTCGTCGAGCTTGCCGTGGATGGTGCTGCCGGTGTGGATCGCGAGCGTGCGCACGTCGCCGATGTGGGTCATCTGGCTGACGAGCCGCAGGCCGTCGAGGAACGTGCGCGCCGCGTCCCTGCCCCCCGCGAGGTCGATCGAGACGATCGAGCCCGCGCCGTCGGGAAGCAGCCGGGCGACGCGCTCCGACTGGCCGTCGGCGCGGCCGGGGTAGTGCACGCGCGCGACGGCGGGGTGGCCCTGCAGCGCGTCGGCCACGGCCACCGCGTTCGCGACGTGCCGCTCCATCCGCAGCGACAGCGTCTCGATGCCGTGCAGCAGCAGGAACGCGCTCGAGGGCGGCACGGTCGGGCCGTGCTCGAGCACGACGACCGAGCGCAGGTAGGCGCTGTAGGCCGCGCCGCCGAAGCGCTCGGCGAACGACGGGGCGCCGTGCGGGCGGGGCTCGTGCAGGTGCGGGAAGCGGGCGGCCGCGGCCGTCCAGTCGAAGCCGCCGCCGTCGACGATCGCGCCGCCGATGACCGAGCCGTGGCCGCCGAGCCACTTGGAGGTCGAGTGGATGACCACGGCCGCGCCGTGCTCGATGGGCCGGCACAGGTACGGGGTCGCCACCGTGTTGTCGACCACGAGCGGCACGCCGGTGCGCGCCGACACGCGGCCGAGCAGCGCGAGGTCGACGACCTCGCCGAGCGGGTTCGCGATCGACTCGGCGTAGATCGCGCGGGTGCTCGGCCGCACGGCGGCGACCCAGGCGTCCTCGTCGGCATCGATCGGCAGCGCCTCGAACTCGAGGCCCTGCCGGCGCAGCGCGCCGCGGATCATCTCGCGCGTGCCCTCGTAGAGGCGGTCGGTGGTGAGGATGTGGTCGCCCGCCTGCGCGAGCGCGCTGAGCGCCATCGCGATCGCGGCCTGGCCGCTCGCGACGAGCACGCCGTCGACCCCGCCCTCCAGGTCGGCGATGCGCCGCGCCGCAACGACGTTCGTGGGGTTGTCGTTGCGCGAGTAGGCGCGGCGGGCGCTGCGGCCGGCGAAGCGCTCGACCCCGTCGTCGAAGCTGTCGAAGACGTAGCCGGCGCTCTGGTAGATCGGCGTGACCCGCGCGCCGGCCTCGGCGTCGACGATCGCGCCGGCGTGCACCTGCCGGGTCTCGAAGCCGAGCCCGCTCATCGTGCCACCCCCGCGGGCACGAGCGCCGTCGCGATGCGGTCGACCGCCTCCTCGAGCACGGGGGCGGGCGTCGCGAAGACGAGCCGCACGTGGTCGTCGAAGCCCGTCCCGCAGAGCGATCCGTCGGTGAGCGCCACGCCCGCGCGCTCGAGCACCAGCGACGCCGGCGAGCCGGCGCCGCGGTCGAGGTCGAGCGCGCCGAGGTCGAGCCAGGCGAGGTAGGTGGCCTCCGGTGGCCGCCACCGCACGGCCGGCAGCCGATCGGCGACGAGCGCGGCGAGCAGGTCGCGGCTGCGCTGCAGGTAGGCGATCGCGCCCTCGAGCCACGCGCCGCCGTCGCGGTAGGCGGCGGTCGCGGCGATGACGCCGAGGGTGGACGCGCCGTGCACGACCGCGAAGCCGAAGCGGCGGTAGACAGCTTCGTCCGCGTCGTTCGAGGTGATGAGCTGCGCGGCCTTGAGGCCGGGCACGTTCCAGGCCTTCGAGGCGCTCGTGCCGGTGATGGTGTGCGCGGCGGCGGCCTCGGAGACGGAGGCGTAGGGCACGTGCCCGCGACCGTCGAAGCGGATCGGGGCGTGGATCTCGTCGGCGAAGACGCGCCCGCCGTGGCGCTCGACGAGCAGGGCGATCGCCTCGAGCTCCTCGCGCGGCAGCACCGTGCCGGTGGGGTTGTGCGGGTTGCAGAGCACGAGCGTGCCGGCGCCCGCGGCGAACGCGCGGTCGATCCCGTCGAGGTCGTGCTGCCAGCGGCCGTCCACGACGACGCCGGGCACCTCCACCACCCGGCGGCCCAGGCGCTCGAGGTAGGTGAGGAACGGCATGTAGGCGGGCGTCGGCACGATCACGGCGGAGCCAGCGGGGGAGTACTCCTCGACGGCGACGCCGAGCGCGGCCATGACGTCGGAGACCGCGTGCACGCGCTCCGGGTCGACGAGCCAGCCGTGCTCCCTGGCCTGCCACGCCGCGGCGGCCTCGCCGAGCTCCGCGGCCGTCGAGGGGGAGAGGTAGCCCAGCACGTCATCGGCGATGGCGCGGCCGAGCGCCTCGCGCACCGCCGGGGCCGTGCCGAAGTCCATCTCGGCGACCCAGGCGCCGATCGTGCCGGGGTGCAGGCTCCACTTGCGGCTCGACGGCCGCTCGAGGTCGACCCTGCGGATCGCGTCCCACGCGTGCTCGTCGCGACCGTGCCCGTCCATGCTGCTCCCTCCGTCGTGCTGACGGAGCCAGATAAGCAGGGGCGCGGGGGCGAAGCCCAGCACGCCGGTAACACGGCGACATGCGGGGTCAGTCCCCGCGGCTCGCCCCCCGGCGGGCAGCCCACGCGATGATCCACAGCCCGACGACGGCCGCGGCGCACGCGATGCTCGCCCACAGCCCGGCCGTTGCCGAGACGACGACCTCGAAGATGAAGCTCGTCACGCCGATCACGAGGATCGACACGACCGCGAGCGTGGCGATGAGCAGCACGTTGCAGAAGCGCACGATCTGCTGCTTCATGCTGCGCTGGAAGTGCAGGCGGTGCACGAGCACGGGCGTGAGCCCGAGCAGGGTCGCGAGCGCCGCGATCGCGACGAGCACGAGGTAGTGCTGGATCTCATCCGCGTCGAGGTCCTCGAACCGCGACTGGAAGGCGACGGCGAGCAGGAAGCCCGAGATGAGCTGCGTGCCGGTGAGCACGACCCGCAGCTCCTGCAGGATGTCGGAGAAGTTGCGGTCGGCGCGCTCCTCGGGCGTCTCGTTGCGGCCGCTCGCAGCGGCCGACGCTCCGCTGGTGGCTTCGTGCCTCGCACCCTCGCTCACATCCGGCATCCTGTCATGGCCGTCAGTGGTCGCGCAGGCGCTCGATGAGCTCCGCCTTCTTCAGCTTCGAGGTGCCCTCGATGCCGAGCTCCTTCGCGCGGTCGCGCAGCTCGGGCACGGTGCGGTCCTCGTACCGCTCGGCGTCGCCGCCGCGCTCGCCGACCTTCGACCGGCCGTCCCTGGCCGCGGCGTTGGCGATGCGCGCCGCCTTCTCCGACGAGTTGCCCTCGCTCTTCAGCTTCTCGTACAGCTCCTCGTCCTTGATGCTCGGGTTCGGCATCAGAAGCCCCGACCGCCGGTCACCGGCACGACGGCGCCGGAGACGTACGAGGCCTCCTCGCTCGCGAGGTAGACGTAGGCGCCGGCGAGCTCGACGGGCTGCCCGGCTCGGCCGAGCGGCGTGTCCTGGCCGAACTGCTCGACCTTCTCGTCGGGGAAGTCGGTGGCGGGGATGAGCGGCGTCCAGATCGGGCCCGGCGCGACCGCGTTCACGCGGATGCCGCGCTCGCCCAGCTCCTGCGCGAGCGCCTCGGTGTACGCGACGAGCGCGGCCTTCGTCATCGCGTAGTCGAGCAGCCCGGGGGAGGGCTCCTGCGCCTGGATCGACGTCGTCGAGATGATGGATGCGCCCGGCCCCATGTGCGGGACGGCCTCGCGGGCCAGCACGATCGCGGCGACGAGGTTCGTGCGGAAGACGCGGTCGACCTCGGCGACCTGCATGTGCTCGATGCCGTCGCGCTGGCGCTGGTAGGCGGCGTTGTTCACGAGCACGTCGATCCCGCCGAGCTGCTCGACGGCGCCGGCGACGGCGTCGATGCAGGACTGCTCCTCGGTGAGGTCGAGCGCCATCGCGTGGAAGCGGCGGCCGGCCTCCTCGACGAGCCTGCCCGTCTCGGCGGCGTCCTCCGCCTCCTCCGGCAGGTGGACGATGGCGACGTCGGCGCCCTCGCGGGCGAAGGCGACCGCGACGGCGCGGCCGATGCCGCTGTCGCCGCCGGTGATGAGCGCGCGGCGACCCTGCAGGCGCCCGCGGCCGGTCCAGCTCGACTCGCCGTGGTCGGGGGCAGGGTCCATCGGCTCGGTCAGGCCCGGCTGCTCGGGCTGCTGCTGCGTCGGGAACTCGTCAGCGTGGTGCTTCGTGCGGGGGTCCTGGTCGGTCATGCTCTGACGCTCCTCCGTGAGTGGGTTCGGGTCGTGCCTGGTTGTACCCCGAACCTACGCGCGGTCGGCTGAGCGTCACCTCCCGGCTGGGTGCGGGAACGGCGAGCAGCGCGATGCCGACCGCCACGACCGCGAGCCCGGCCCAGCCGACTGCCGTTGGCCGCTCACCGACCACGAGCACTGCGAGCAGGGTCGCCACCACGGGCTCCGCGAGCGCCAGGGTCGTCGCGCTCGACGACGTGAGCGCGCGCAGCGCGTAGCCGAACAGGAGGTAGGCGAGCGCCATCGGCACGAGCGCGAGGTAGGCGATCGTCGCGCCGCCCTGGAGCGAGACGAGCGGGCCGAGCCCGACGACGGCGAGCCACGCGAGGCACGCGAGCCCGCCGGTGAGGAAGAGCGCGCCCATCGCGCCGGTCGCGGTCGCACCGCCGGCGATGAGCCGCGCGCCCGCGAAGGCGTAGAGGGCGTAGCCGAAGCCGGCCAGGAGCGCGAGGCCGACCCCGGCGGGGCCGGCGGATGCATCCGCCGCGGCGCCGCCGTGCCCGCCGAGCGACAGCAGCACGATGCCGACGACGGCGACGCCCGTCGCGATCGCCCAGCGCTCGTCGGGGCGACGGCGGTCGACCGCCCACTCGAGCAGCGCGGCGAAGATCGGGCCGGAGCCGAGCGCGACGACGTTGCCGACGGCGACGCCGGCGAGCGTCATCGACGGGTAGTACGCCGATGGGTACAGCACCACGCCGACCGCACCCGCGAGCAGCCAGCCGAGGTGCGCGCGGCGGCGCAGCACCGCGAGCACCCGCCGCAGCGAGATGGCCGCGAGCACGAGGCCGCCGATGCCGAAGGTGGCGAGGCCGATCGCGAGCGGCGAGGCGCCGGCCGGCGCGAAGTGCGCGACGGTGCCGGTCGTGCCCCACAGCACGGCGGCGAGCAGCACGGCGATCGCGTGCGCCGGGCGCGCTGCGCCCGAGCTCGTGTCGGTCCGGGTCGGCATGGCTCGATCCTACGAACAGCGGTCGAGCCGGCGGACAGCGGCAGGGGCGCATGCCAGCATGGCCGCATGCGTCAACCCCTCTCGGAGCTGCTCGCCGGCGCGGGCATCCTGCTGCGCGGCTTCGCCACCTGGTCGCGCGATCCCCGCCTCATGCTGCTCGGCGCCGTGCCCGCGCTGCTCGTCGGGCTCGTGATGCTCGGCGTGCTCATCCTGCTCGCCTTCCAGGTGGGCGGATGGGCGACGGCGCTCACCCCGTTCGCCGACGGCTGGGATCGGCTCTGGTCCGACGTGCTGCGCACGGCCCTCGCGCTCGGCCTGCTCGCCGGCGCCGTCGTGCTGTGCGTGCTGACCTTCGCGGCGATCACGCTCGCGGTGGGCGAGCCCTTCTACGAGCGCATCTCGCGATCGGTCGACGCGCGGCTCGGCACCGCGCACGAGGCGCCCGACCTGGGCTTCTGGCCCTCGGTCGGCAAGGGGCTGCGCGACGCCGTCGTGCTCATCGGCATGGCCATCGGCACGGCGCTCGTCGTCTTCCTCGTCGGCCTCGTGCCGCTCATCGGCAGCGTGCTCGGCCTCGTGGTCGGCGCCGTGCTCGGCGGCAGGGCGCTCGCGCGCGAGCTCACGGGCATCGCCGGCGACGCGCGCGGCATGACGCTCGCGGACCGTCGAGCGCTGCTGGCCGCCCATCGCTGGCGCTCGCTCGGCTTCGGCATGGTCGCCTACCTGCTGCTGCTCGTGCCGGGCCTGGCGGTCGTCGCGACGCCCGCGGCGATCGTCGGCGGCACGCTGCTGGTCCGCGACCTGCGCGGCGAGCCGACGGCCGCCCCCGAGCCCGCGCCGTAGGCTGGACCCCGCCCGTCCGACCGAGAGGTTCCATGCCAGCTCCAGCTGCCGTCCGACGCGCGTCCCCAGCCGAGATCGCCGATTGGGACGCGCGCATCCTGGCCAACCCCGACGGCGGGCACATGGTGCAGTCGTCGGCGTTCGCCGAGACGAAGCGCATCGACGGCCTCGAGCCCGTCTTCCTCGTCATCGACGCGCCGACCGCCGAGGGCACCGAGCGCATCCACGCGCTCGCGCTCGAGGGCAGGGTGTCGCTCGGCCGCTACTGGTACATGCCGATGGGCCCGACCGCCACCGAGATGGGCGCCGTCGTCGAGGGGCTGCGCGCGTTCGCGCGCCAGCAGCCCGGGCTGCTCGTCGTGAAGATCGAGCCGCACCTCGAGCGGAGCGACGCGCGCATCGCAGAGCTGCGCGCGCTCGGGCTCGAGCAGAGCCGCGACATGCAGGTGATGACGCACACGGTCGTGCTCGACCTCGCGCAGGGCGAGGAGGCGCTGTTCGCCTCGTTCTCGCAGATGATCCGGCGCCAGGTGCGCGGCGCCGTGAAGAGGGGCTACCGGGTCGAGCGCCCCGAGGCGACGCAGGAGACGTTCGATCGCATGCACGCGATGATGCTCACCGTCCAGGGCGGCAAGGGCATGGCGGGCATGCGCGAGCGCGCCTACTACGACCGCTTCTGGAGCGCGTTCGCCGAGGCCGGCACCGGCCGCTTCTACTTCGGCTACGACGACGACGGCGACGAGCCGCAGGCCGGCATCTTCGTGACGACCGCCGGCCGCACCGCCGTCTACAAGGACGGCGGCTCGCGCCCGGACCGCAAGATCAACGGCGGCTCGGCGCTGCTGCTGTGGACGGCGATGCAGGACTGCATCGAGGAGGGTGCGCTCGCCTTCGACCTCGCGGGCACGCCGCCGTCGGAGCGCGCCGACGACGAGACGCACCCGTTCTACGGGCTCGCCCAGTTCAAGCTGCGCTTCGGGCCGATCACCGACTTCCTGCCGTCGTTCGACCTCGTGCTGCACCCGCTGCGGCACCGGCTCTGGGAGCGCGTCGTGCGCCGCGTCGAGTGGCGCATCCGCAAGGGTCCGGACACGCTGCGATGACCGAGATGCGACTGCGCCCCGCCACGCCCGCGGAGCTGCGCGACTGGGACGCGCTGGTGCTCACCAACCCGGATGGCGGGCAGTTCACCCAGACGCTCGCGTTCGCCGAGCTGAAGCGCTGGGACGGCTTCCGCACGCACCACCTCGTGTTCGACGCCGAGATCCCCGTCTACGCGCTCGCGCTCGAGCGGAACGGCTGGATCGGCCGGTTCTGGTACTTCCCGTGCGCGCCGCTGCACCCCGACATGCGCGCCGTCGTCGACGCGATCCGCGCCTTCGTGCGCCGCGAGCACCCCACCCTGATCTCGGTCAAGGTCGAGCCGCGGCTGCCCCGCACGCCCGAGGCGCTCGCGACGCTCGCGGATGCCGGCCTCACGCAGGCCGAGGACGTGCAGCTCCACGCGCACACGGTCGTCATCGACCTCGAGCGCACCGAGGAGGAGATCTTCGGGTCGTTCTCGAAGACGGCGCGCAAGCTCATCCGCCGCGCCGAGCGCGACGGCTTCACGATCGAGCGCGTCGAGGGCGACGAGGCGCTGTTCGACCTCGCGTGGGAGCGGATGCAGACCATCCGCGGCGGCAAGGGCCTCGCCGGCATGCGCGACGAGGACTACTACAAGACGATCTGGCGCGCGTTCACGAGCCGCGGCCAGGCCGACTGGTGGCTGGGCCACGACGGCGGCGACGGACCGCAGACGGTGACCTTCACGATCCCGTTCGGCCGCACCGTGATCGACAAGGACGAGGGCTCGCGCCCGGACCGCCTCATCGAGGGCGGTGCGCACCTCGGCCGCTGGACGCGCGTGCGGCACTACCGCGAGCGCGGCTTCAGCGGCCTCGACATGATGGGCGCGCCGCCGACGTGGGCGAAGGACGACCCCGACCACTGGATGGCTGGGCTCGCGCGCTTCAAGCAGCAGTTCGGCGAGATCAGCGACTTCGCGCCGAGCCACGACGTGCTGCTGCGGCCTCGTGCCCAGCAGGTCTGGCGCAAGGCCGTGCGGCCGGTCGAGTGGCGCGTGAAGCGCCGCTACACGGGCCTGTGGTGATGACGGGCCTGTGGTGACGACGGGTCTGCGGTGATGACGATGGATGGAGATGGGGGAGCGGTGAGCATGGCGAGCACGCGCTGGACGCTGCGGGACGCGACCGCGGCGGAGATCGCGGACTGGGATGCGCTGGTGCTGCAGAACCCGGACGGCGGCCAGTGGACGCAGAGCGCCGCCTACGCGACGCTCAAGCGCACCGAGCGCCTGCACCCGCGCCACCTCGTGCTCGAGGGCCCCGAGACGGTGCACGCGCTCGCGCTCGAGCACCGCTCGCTCGCCGGGCGCTTCTGGTACTTCGCGACCGGGCCGGGCGCGTCGTTCGAGCAGCTCGGCGGCATCGCCGACGCCTTCCGCGCCGCCAGGGACGGCGCCGCGAAGGGCGTCTTCGCCGTCAAGGTCGAGCCGTTCGTCGTCGACACGCCCGAGCACCGCGCGGTGCTCGAGACGGCGGGCTATCGCGCCGCGAACGCGATCCAGCAGAACACGCACACGGTGCTCGTCGACCTCACGCCCGACGTCGAGACGATCTTCGCGGGCTTCAAGAAGAGCCTGCGCAACCACATCCGCTACGCGGAGCGCAACGGCTACCGCGTCGAGAAGGTCGAGCCCGGCGAGGACACCTACCGCACGATGCACCAGCTCATGCAGACGGTCTCGGGCGGCAAGGGCGTCGAGGGCATGAAGCCCTACGAGTACTACCGCACGCTCTGGAGCGCCGCCGTCGCGCAGGGGAGCGGCCACTTCTGGTTCGGGTACGACGGCGCGCACGACGGGCCGCAGGCATCCGCCTTCATGATCCGGTTCGGCCGCTACGCGCTGGCGAAGGACGGCGGCTCGGTGCCCGACCGCGCCATCCGCGGCGGCGCGCACCTCATCCGCTGGCGCGCGATGCAGTGGTTCAAGGAGCAGGGCGCCGAGGTGTACGACGCCTACGCGACGCCGCCGTCGTGGCTCGCCGACGACCCCTCGCACCGGCTGCACGGGCCGGGCGTCTTCAAGCGCGTCTTCGGCCCGATCGTCGACCACCTGCCGAGCCACGACCTCGTGCTCGACGCGCGCCGCTACCGGCTGTTCCTGCGCCTGCTGCTGCCGATCGAGCGCCGCGTGCGGCGCCGCCCCTTCGGCATCTGGTAGCCGCCCCTCCACCCCCCCCCTCGCCTCGCGGCGGGCGCACAACGCAAGCCCCCCGACCGGCTTCCGCCGCTGTCGAGGCTGCTGTGCACCGCGGACCGCTGGATCAGCACCCCAGGCTTGCGTTGTGCCGGCGGTGCTTGGCTCAGGGGCGCATGACGCGCGCCGAGATACCGCACAATGCAAGCCCGCGCGCTGGGTTCCGCCGCTGTGGAGGCTGCCGTGCGCCGCGGCCGCTGGATCAGCGGCTCGGGCTTGCGTTGTGCGTACGGCGCGGGCGGAGAACGCCGGCTCAGCTGACGGCGCGGCCGCAGATCTCGTCGAGGCTCGTGCCGAGCAGCGTCGCGGTCTCGCGGTACATCGCCACGAGGCGGTCGCGCGTCGCGCCGTCGAGCGCGTCGAGGCGCCACTCGAGGGCGTTGTCGCGCAGGTCGGCGACCTTGACGGTGGCCGCGAGCTCGCTGCCGCGCACGCGATCGACGTGCTCGGCCGTCGACTCGCCGTGCCGCTTCGTGAGCGCGTCGACGGCGTCGACGATGCGCTTCGGGAACTTCGCGGCGTGGAACTGCCGCAGCGTCACGGTGCCCCACTCGAACACGTCGTGCAGCATCGCGACGGCCCGCTCGTCGTCGGTGTCGACGTCGAGCATCACGCGGATCGCGTGGGCGACGTAGGGCTGCCCCTGCCGGTCGACGCGGCCGTCGAACGCCCGCGCCGCGACCGCGATCGCGCGCTCCAGGTCCTCACTCGCCATGACGCGAGCGTATCCGGTGGTTATCCTGGGGCCATGTCACGCGTCGCTGATCCCGCAGAGCTGGCGCGCCTGCTGCGCGGCACGTGGGCGATCCGCGCGACCACGTTCCCGTACTGGACGCACCCGGAGCGCAAGAACCCGCGGCTGACGTTCGAGCTCGTGCGCAGCTCGCCGCTGCAGCTGCGCGAGGTGTACGAGTACCACCGTCCCGACAAGGGTGACCGCGAGGTGATCGCCGAGGCGGCGTGGGCCGGCCGGCACTTCTCGTGGCGCATGCTCGGCCGCTCGCGCCTGCTCTCGAGCGCGTACGTGGTCTCCGACACCCCTGCGACCGCCGACATCCTGGCGATCCACTACGGGCGGTCGGCGGTGCTGCGGCAGAGCGCGGTGTCGATCCTCGCGCGTCCCCACCTCGACCCCGACGCGGTGCGCCGCGCCGTCGCGATCGACACGCACTCCTTCGAGCTCTCGGCCGACGAGTTCTGGCGGCTGCAGTGGCTGACGCCCTACTCGCCCGCCCCGTCGGCCTCGAGCGACTCGCGCGCCTGACGCACGTCCTCGAGCAGGGCGCCGATGAGCACCCAGTGCGTGGGGTGCGGCTGCGGCACCGCGATGGGCGTCGTGAGCGCCGGCCCGTCGACCGCGGGCATCGTGGTCGTGCGGCCGTCCTCGAGCGCGTGGCGGTCGACGAGCATGCGCACGCCGTGCGCGATGCGCCGCGACTCGGTGCCGACCCGGTGCACGATCGGGTCGTCGGCGACGGATGCGTCGAACCGGTCGGCGACGGTGCGCGACATGCCGATGACGCGGTTCACGAGCACCGTGAGCGTGAGCAGCAGGCGCTCGTCGCGGTCGATCCGCTCGCGCAGCGACCGCGCACGCAGGTTGAGCCGCGTGGACTCCTCGAGCGCGTCCATCGCCGACCGGGTGCGCTGCACGTGCGCGCGCAGCGCTCGCGCGTCCGCAAGCAGCCGCTCGCCGTCGACGGCGTCGTGGGAGGCGAGCGCGCCGGCGACGCGGTCGTAGGCGTCGGCGACCGCGTACGCCGTCTCGCGCATCGCCCGCTCGGCCGGCTCGTGCTGCACCGGCGGCACGACGACGAGGTTGATGAGCAGCGCGCACGCCGCGCCGATGAGCGTCTCGACCACCCGCTCGAAGCCGAACAGCGGCCCCGCGCCCGCGCCGAGCGCGAGCAGGATCATCGCGCTGATCGGCAGCTGGTTCGCCGCCATCGGCGCGAGCCGCAGCAGCCGGGCGACGAGCACCGCGACGAGCGTGACCGCGAGCACGACGAGCGGCCCGGACGGCAGCGCGAGGCTCGCGAGCCACGCGAGCACGACGCCGCCGAGCACGCCGGCCGACCGCTCGAGCCCCTTGCCGATCGACTGGTGCACGCTCGGCGCGACGACGAGCAGCGCGGCGATCGCGGCGAAGATCGGCAGCTCGGTGCCGAGCAGCAGCGAGCTCGCGACCCACGAGACCACGATCGCGACGAGCATCTTCACGACCTGGAGCCACGGCGCCTGCTGCTCGACCATGAGCCGTCCCAGCCACCGCATGGCCCAACGGTATCGCGCGCCTGGGCGGCTTCCCGGCTGCGGCGGTGTTGGATGGGAGCCATGCTCGACAACGCTGCCGCTGTCCTCATGCGACTCGTGGCGGAGAGCGGGCGCGAGCTGGTCGACTTCGCGCAGAAGGACGTCGAGCCCGTGAACGAGGGCTTCATCGTCGGCTTCTCGTGCGGCGTCCGCACGCGCGACGACAGCATCGAGCGCGTCACGATCTACGTCAACACCTCGCCGAGCGCGCCGATGGACGAGCACACGGTCGAGCTCGTCGACGCGTCCGGCCGGCGGCTCACGGCGTGGGCGTACCCGCAGGACCCGGCGCTCCCGTCGCTGCCCGCCGTCTCCTACCCGGAGGCGGCCGGCGTCGTGCTCGCGAAGTTCGGCATCGCGGCCGAGGGCGCGAAGCTCCGGATGGAGGCGTACCGTCCCGGCAAGCGGGCGGTGCTGCGCGTCGAGACCGCGACCGATCGCTGGTTCGCGAAGGTCGTGCACCCCTCGCTCGCCTCGTCGATCCACGACCTGCACGAGCGCTTCCGTGCCGCCGGGGTGCCGGTGCCGCGCTCGCTCGGCTTCTCGGACGCCGGGCTCGTGCTGCTGGGCGAGCTGCCGGGCGTGCCCGCGATCGACGTCTTCGAGCGGATCGACCGCGCGCGGTTCGCCCGCGGGCTCGACGAGCTCACCCAGCACATCGCGTCGGTGCCCGTCGCGATCGGCGCGCGCGAGTCGCTCGCGCGCCGCGTCGACTGGTACGCCGAGCGGATGCAGGAGACGGCGCCGCTGTTCGGCCGCCAGACGGCGCGGCTCGCACAGCTGGTCGCGGAGCGCTACGCCGCGACGGTGCTGCCGCGCCCGGTGACCATCCACGGCGACCTGCACCTCGGGCAGATCTTCGTCGACGAGGCAGCGCCCTCGACGATCACCGGCATCCTCGACATCGACACCGCGGGGCTCGGCGACCCCGCCGACGACCGCGGCGCGCTCTTCGGCCACGTCGTCGTCTCGGCGATCGAGCGGACGCCCGCAACCGAGGCAGGGGCAGCGCTCGCCGCCTTCGCCGACGAGCTGCAGTCCGGCTGGGCCGGCGACGTGCGCGTCGCCGCGATCGCCGCCACGCACCTCATGGGGCACGCCCTCGCGAACGCCGGGCGCGGCGACGACCGCAGCAGCGCAGCGGCCCAGCGGCTGCTCGAGCGGGCTGAGGCGCTGCTGGCCTGAGCGCGGCCCGCGGCGCGGCCTCAGCGCACGGCGCTCACTCGCCGAGCAGCGCGCGCACCCGGGGCACGACCTCGGTGCCGAAGAGCTCGATCGTGCGCAGGTTGTCCTCGTGCAGGGTGCCCGAGTCGTACTTCAGGTCGAAGCGCTCGATCCCGAGCGTCTCGTGCGCCCAGACGATCTTCTGCGCGACCGTCTCGGGGCTGCCGACGAAGAGCGCGCCCTGCTCGGCGGCGTTCGCGTCGAACTCGCGCTCGGACGCCTCGCCCCAGCCGCGCTCGCGTCCCAGCCGGTTGCGGAAGACGAGCCACTGCGGCATGAGGATGCGCTTCGCCTCCGCGTCCGTCTCGGCGATCAGGCCGGGGGAGTGCATCCCCACACGGCCGCCGGTGTGGCCGAACTGCTCCATCGCCTTCCGGTAGAGGCCGGAGAAGGGCGCGAACTGCGCGGGGCTGCCGCCGATGATGGCGAGCATCATGTCGAAGCCGTGCCGCGCCGTGCGGATGACCGACTCGGGCGATCCGCCCACGCCGACCCAGACCGGCATCCGGCCGCCGTGCTCGGCCGCGTGCGACCGCGGGTGCACCGACTGCTCGACGAGCGGGGAGCGCAGCTCGCCCGACCACGTGACCGGCTCCTCGCGCACGAGCGCCGCGAGCAGCTCGAGGCGCTCCTCGAAGAGCGCCTGGTAGTCCTCGAGTCGGTACCCGAAGAGCGGGAACGACTCGGTGAACGAGCCACGGCCCACGATGAGCTCCGCACGACCGCTCGAGATGCCGTCGAGGGTGGAGAACTGCTCGAACACCCGCACCGGGTCGTTCGACGACAGCACGGTGACGGCGGTGCCGAGGCGGATGCGCTCGGTGACGGTCGCGAGCGCGCCGAGCACGATCTCGGGCGCGCTGATCGCGAAGTCCTCGCGGTGGTGCTCGCCGGCGCCGAAGAAGGCGAGGCCGGCGCGCTCTGCGGCGATCCCCTCCTGCACGACGTCGCGCAGCACCTGCGCGGGGCTGAGCGGTGCGCCGTCGACGACGGGGACGGCTGCGAACGTGTGGACACCGAATTCGAGGGGCATGCCCGAGCCAACAGCGGAGGGCCCGGGAATCATCCCGGGCCCTCCGCGTCATGCGTCAGTGGTGGTCGTGCTTCGCCGCCTCGAGCTCGCCGCGGCTGACCGGGGCGATGCGGTCCTCGAAGAACCAGCGCGTGAGCGCGGCGCGCGCGTGCGTCGCGGGCGTGATCTTGCCCTTGGCGTTCGGGCGCACCATGACCGGCTCGTAGGAGTCGAAGGCCTTGAGCTTCCACGACTCGTACTCGTCGAGCTGCTGGTGCACCTCGACGTACTCGCCGCCCGGGAGCCGGCGGATGTTGCCCGACTCGTAGCCGTGCAGCAGGATCTCGCGATCCTTCTTCTGCAGGCCGAGCGCGATCCGGCGGGTGAGCCAGAACGTGACGATCGGGCCGAGGATGAGCGTCGCCTGCAGCGCCCAGGTGACCTGGAACACGTTGAGCTGGAAGTGCGTCGCGATCAGGTCGGACGATGCAGCAGCCCACAGCACGGCGTAGAACAGGATGCCCGCGGCGCCGATGGCCGTGCGCGTCGGGTTGTTGCGCGGGCGCTCGGCGATGTGGTGCTCGCGCTTGTCGCCCGTGATCCACTGCTCGATGAACGGGTAGAACATGACGAGCACGATGAAGGCGCCGAGCACCGCCATCGGGATCAGGATGTTCCACGACAGCGTCAGGCCGAAGATCTCCGACTCCAGGCCCGGGGCGAGCCGCAGCGCGCCGTCGGCGAAGCCGATGTACCAGTCGGGCTGCGTGCCGGCCGAGACGGGGGACGGGTCGTACGGCCCGTAGGCCCAGATCGGGTTGATCGTGAACGTCGACGCGATCAGCACGATGACGCCGAAGACGATGAAGAAGAACGAGCCAGCCTTGGCCGCGAAGAGCGGCATGATCGGCGCGCCGACGACGTTGTCGTTGGTCTTGCCGGGGCCGGCGAACTGGGTGTGCTTGTTCACGATGAGCAGCACCATGTGCACGCCGATGAGCGCGATCACGATCGCGGGCAGCAGCATGATGTGCAGCACGAAGAGCCTCGACACGATGTCGTCGCCCGGGAACAGCCCGCCGAAGAACAGGTACGAGATCCAGGTGCCCACGATCGGGATGCCCTTGACCATGCCGTTGATGATCGCGAGGCCGTTGCCCGAGAGCAGGTCGTCGGGGAGCGAGTAGCCCGTGAAGCCCTCCGCCATCGCGAGGATGAAGAGGATGAAGCCGACGACCCAGTTGATCTCGCGCGGCTTGCGGAACGCACCGGTGAAGAAGACGCGCAGCATGTGCAGGCCGATGGCCGCCACGAACAGCAGCGCCGCCCAGTGGTGCACCTGGCGCATGAGCAGGCCGCCGCGGATGTCGAACGAGATGTCGAGCGACGACGCGTAGGCCGCCGACATCGCGATGCCCTTGAGGGGCACGTAGGAGCCCTCGTAGTGGACCTCGGTCATCGACGGGTCGAAGAAGAACGTCAGGAACGTGCCCGAGAGCAGGATCGCGACGAACGAGTACAGGATGACCTCGCCCAGCATGAACGACCAGTGGTCGGGGAAGACCTTGCGGCCGAGCGTCGCGACCATGGTCGAGATGCTCGTGCGCTCGTCGAGGTAGTTCGACGCCTGCGCGGTGAGGGTGGGGCGCGGTGCGGTGGAAGTCATGCTCGGTTCTCCAGCTCAGCGGCCGAGAGCGGCACGTGCTCAGGGTCGACATGCCCGAGGCGCTCGAAGAACGAGGGGCCGATGGGCTCGGTGAAGTCGCTCTGCGCGATGAGGAAGCCCTCGTCGTCGACCGTGATCGGCAGCTGCGGCAGCGGGCGCTTGGCAGGACCGAAGATCACCTTGGCGTGGTTGGTCACGTCGAAGGTCGACTGGTGGCAGGGGCAGAGCAGGTGGTGGGTCTGCTGCTCGTACAGCGCCACGGGGCAGCCGACGTGCGTGCAGATCTTCGAGTAGGCGACGATGCCGTCGTACGACCATCCGGCGCGTGCCGGCTGCTCGTTGAGGCGGTCGAGCGGCACGCGGACGAGCAGCACGGACGCCAGGGCCTTCTGATCGAGGTAGCCCTCATCGTGACCGAGGTCCTTGAGCTCCTCCGGGATGACGTGGAAGGCCGACCCGATCGTGACGTCGGTCGCCCGGATGGGCGTGCCGGTGGGGTCGAGCGCGAGCCGGGAGCCCGCCTTCCACATCGTGTTCGAGATGGCCTCCACCGCGTCCTGCGCCGGGGCGAGGTCGCGGAAGAGGACGACTGCGGGCAGCGGCACGAGGGCGATCGCGCCGATGAGCGTGTTGCGGATGAGCGAGCGGCGCGAGAAGCCGGACTCCTCGTCGCCGAGCTGGAAGATCTCGACGGCGCGCGCGCGGGTCTTCTCCGAGCCGCGCGACAGGTGGCGCTCCTCGACGACCTCGTGCGAGCTCATGAGCTGACGGGCCCAGTGCATGCCGCCGAAGCCGACGCCGAGCAGCGCGAGCGCGATGCCGAGGCCGAGGAACAGGTTGTTGAAGCGGACCGTCCCCATGTCGCCCGACTCGATCGGCACGGCGACGTACGCGATGATCGCGAGCACCGAGCCGACCATCGAGAGCAGGAACCACCACACGACCTGGCGCTCGGCGCGACGCTCCTTGACGGGGTGGAGGTCGGTCTGGCGCGGGCGGTGCGGGGGCAGGCCCGGGTTCTCGAACGCGTCGGCCTGCACGACCGCTGCGCCGCGGTCGTAGACCGCGACCTCGTGCTGCTCCGCCGGAGCGGACTGGCCTTCAGCCGACATGCTGTCGGTCCTTCCTGTGTCCTGCGCCATGGTCAGTTCGGCCTCGAGGTCAGCCAGACCGTGATCGCGACGATGCCGCCGAGACCGAAGATCCAGATGAACAGGCCCTCGGACACCGGTCCGAGCGCGCCCAGGTCGAAGCCGCCGACCGACGGGTTCTCGTCGAGGTAGTTCAGGTACGCGATGATCTCGCGCTTCTCCTCGGGGCTGATGTTCGAGTCGTTGAACACCGGCATGTTCTGCGGGCCGGTGAGCATGGCCTCGTAGATGTGGTTGGCCGCGACGCCCTTGAGCGGCGGGGCGAACTTGCCCTCGGTGAGCGCGCCGCCGGCGCCGGCCACGTTGTGGCACATGGCGCAGTTGATGCGGAAGAGCTCGCCGCCGGCGGCGATGCCCTCGGCGTCGACCACGGAGGTGTCGAGCAGCTCCTCGGAGGGCACGTCGGGGCCCGGCGCGAGCGAGGCGATGTACGCAGCCATCGCGTCGGTGTCCTCCTGCGAGAACTGCGGCTCGCGCTGCAGCGCCTGCGGGCCGGACATCGCCATCGGCATGCGGCCGGTCATGACCTGGAAGTCGACCGATGCTGCGCCGACGCCGATGAGGCTCGTGCCGTTCTCGGTGCCCTCGGCGTTGAGGCCGTGGCACGACGCGCAGTTGGCGCGGAAGAGCGCCTCGCCGTCGGCGGCCGTGAGCTGCTGGGAGTGCGGGGTCGTGGCCGGCTCGGCGTTCGCCACGGAGCCCACCGCGACCGACGCGCCGCCTGCGGCGACGAGTCCGATGATGAGCAGCGCCGCGCTGGCGAGCGGGTGCCTGCGACCGGTCTTCTTGCGTGATGCCAACGTTCTCAGTCCCAACCGTTGCTTACTTGAGCCAGTAGATGACGAGGTACAGGCCGATCCAGACCACGTCGACGAAGTGCCAGTAGTAGGAGATGACGTGAGCGCTCGTCGCCTCCTTGTGTGCGAAGCGCTTGACGGCGTACGCGCGGCCGATCACGAACAGGAAGGCGAACAGCCCGCCGGTCACGTGGAGGCCGTGGAAGCCGGTCGTGAGGTAGAAGGCCGAGCCGTAGGAGCTCGACGACAGCGTCACCCCGTGGCTGATGAGCACGATGTACTCGAACACCTGCAGGATGATGAAGACCGCGCCCATGGCGTAGGTGAGGTAGAACCACTCGACCATGCCCCACTTGGAGAGCTGGAACCTGCCGCCCGACCGGAACGCCTGGTGGTGCTCCGCGGCGTTCGCGCCCGCCTGGCACGTGAAGCTCGAGGCCAGCAGGATGACCGTGTTGATCGTGGCGAAGAGCACGTTCAGCTTCTCGGCCTCGGTCGCGAAGAGATCTCCGGACATCGAGCGCAGCGTGAAGTAGATCGCGAACAGGCCGGCGAAGAACATGACCTCGCTGCCGAGCCAGACGATGGTGCCGACCGCAACGGTGTTCGGCCGCCTGATCATCGGCGCCGACGGCGACGGGGAGAGCGCAGTAGTGGACACGTTCCCATCCTAGTGACAGTTCACCCCGAGGGGGACGACCCGGCGGGCCCGCGTGCCGCCAACACCTAGGCTGGACCTATGGATCGCCTCTTGACCTGGCCAGTCGTGCTGGAGACGCTGCTCGAAGGCGAGGATCTCGCGATCCGACAGGCCGAGTGGGCCATGGCCGAGATCGTCTCCGGCCGTGCGACCGAGGCCCAGATGGGCGGCTTCCTCATCGCGCTGCGCAGCAAGGGCGTGGTGGCCGAGGAGCTGGTCGGCTTCCGCGACGCCGTGCTCGAGGCGGCCGTGCCGCTGCCCGGCGACACCCGCATGGTCGACATCGTCGGCACCGGCGGCGACCGGCAGCACACCGTGAACATCTCGACCACCGCGAGCATCGTCGTGGCGGCCGCTGGGGTGCCCGTGCTCAAGCACGGCAACCGGGCCGTGTCGTCGTCGTCGGGCGCCTCCGACGTGCTCGAGGCGCTCGGGCTCGTGCCCGCCGACGAGGACCCCGCCGCCGTGCGCCGCATCCTCGAGGAGGCCGGCATCTCCTTCGCCTGGGCGACCCGCTTCCACCCCGGCTTCCGCCACGCGGGCCCGGTGCGCGCGCAGCTCGGCGTCCCGACCGTCTTCAACGTGCTCGGCCCGCTCGTCAACCCGGCGCGGCCGGAGGTGACGCTCGTGGGCGTCGCCGACAAGCGCGTCATCGAGCAGTTCGTCGGCGTCTTCGCGACGCGCGGCGCGACGGCGCTCGTCGTGCGCGGCGAGGACGGGCTCGACGAGCTCACGACGACCGGCCACTCGGAGCTCTGGGAGGTCGCGCGCGGCGACGTCGTCGAGCACGACATCGACCCGCGCGAGCTCGGCATCCCGCGCGCCCGGCTCGACGACCTCCGCGGCGGCTCCGCGGAGCACAACGCCGACGTGCTGCGGCGCACGCTCGCGGGGGAGCAGGGCGCGGTGCGCGACATCGTGCTGCTGAACGCCGCCGCCGCGCTCGTCGCCTGGCGGCTCGACGGCGACGTGCGGCAGAAGGACCGTCCGCTCGTCGAGCGGCTGGCGGAGGAGCTGGAGGTCGCGCGCACGGCCATCGACTCGGGGGCAGCGACGCGCACGCTCGACGCGTGGCGCGCCGCCGTCCGCTGATCGCGTGAGCGCGCAGGTCGCCGAGCACCCGAGGGCGCAGCGGCAGTCGACGTGGTCGCGCGACGAGGTGTGGCGCAGCTGGCGGCTCTCGTGGGCTGACCGCGCCTCGCGCTCGCTGCTGCTCGTCGCCCTCGCGCTCGGCGGGCTGCTCGCCTGCTACGGCCTCACGCTGCTGCTGCACCGCCCGCCGTCGCTCACGCCGTCGGTGACGCTGCGCATCATCGGCGTGCTGCTGCTGCTGCTCGCCGCGCTCGTCGCGCCGGCGTCGCGCGGCTACCGCGTCGGGGCGCTCTACTGCCTCGTGCTGTTCGCGGCGGCGCAGACCGCGATCCTGCTCATGCAGTCCACGCCGCTGCTCGGCGCGACGACCTACGGTGCGCTCGACGCCGTCGAGTTCTGCGCCGGCGCCGCGCTCATCGTCGCGTGGATGCTCGTGCGCATGCGGCACCCGCTCACGATCCTCATCGTGGCGCTCGGCTACGCGACGGCGGGCGCCGCCTTCTTCGCACGGGCGATGCCTGCGCTCCGGGCGCGGCTCGCGAGCGACCCGTGGCAGGAGGCGCTGACGGCGTACGACGAGCTCGTCGTCCGCGCCGTGCTGCTCGTGCTCGTGCTCGGCCTCGTGCTGCTCGCGTGGTGGCTCGACGGCTGGATGCGCGCGCTGCTGCCGATCGCGAACGTCGCGGAGCCGCACGGCTCCGGCCGCGCGTCGCGCACGGGGGAGGCGCAGCGGCTGCGCTCGGCGGTCATCACGATGCTCGTCGGGCTCGATCCGATCGCGATCACCGTCGCCATCTCGGCGAAGCAGCCCATCGCGCGCGGCCGGCTCTCAGCCGACGACGACTGGTGGGCGTCGATCGTGCTCGCCGTCTCGACGGCGCGCATGACGATGGTGGTCGTCGTCATCGCGGCCGCGGTGATCTGGCTCAGCGACCCGGTGTACCGAGCACAGCTCTGACCTGCGCCGTGTCTCTGGTCCCGCGGGCCCCGGGCAGCACGGAGGGGGCGGCCGCAGCCGCCCCCTCCGCCCGTCCTGCGAGGCCCTGGCGTGTCAGGCCACGTCGTCGTCGACCCAGTCGAGGGTCTTCTGCACGGCCTTCTTCCAGTTGCGGTAGGTGCGGTCGCGCGCGTCCTGCTCCATCTGCGGCTCCCAGCGGCGGTCCTCCTGCCACTGCTGGCGCAGCTCGTCGAGCGACGTCCAGAAGCCGACGGCGAGGCCGGCCGCGTACGCGGCGCCGAGCGCCGTCGTCTCCGCGACGACCGGGCGGATGACCGGCACCCGCAGCATGTCGGCCTGGAACTGCATGAGCGTGTCGTTCGCGATCATGCCGCCGTCGACCTTGAGCTCGGTGAGGTCGACGCCGGAGTCGGCGTTCACCGCGTCGACGACCTCGGCGGTCTGGAACGCGGTCGCCTCGAGCGCGGCCCGCGCGATGTGGCCCTTGTTGACGTAGCGCGTGAGGCCGACGAGCGCGCCTCGTGCATCCGGTCGCCAGTAGGGCGCGAAGAGGCCCGAGAACGCCGGCACGAAGTACGCGCCGCCGTTGTCGTCGACCGACTTCGCGAGCTGCTCGACCGCCGGGGCATCGGGGATGAGGCCCAGGTTGTCGCGCAGCCACTGGATGAGCGAGCCCGTGACGGCGATCGACCCCTCGAGCGCGTAGTGCGTGGGCTCGTCGCCGATCTTGTAGCCGACGGTGGTCAGCAGCCCGTTCTTCGAGTGGACGATCTCCTCGCCCGTGTTGAAGATGAGGAAGTTGCCGGTGCCGTAGGTGTTCTTCGCCTCGCCCTTGTCGAACGCCGCCTGGCCGAACGTCGCCGCCTGCTGGTCGCCGAGGATGCCCGTGATGGGCGTCTCGCGCAGCAGCGACTCGGAGGCCGCGACGCCGAACTCGCCCGACGACGACTTGATCTCGGGCAGCATCGAGCGCGGCACGCCGAAGTCGGCGAGGATCCCGTCGTCCCACTCGAGCGACTCGAGGTCCATGAACAGCGTGCGCGACGCGTTCGTCACGTCGGTCGCGTGCACGCCGCCGTTGACGCCGCCCGTGAGGTTCCACAGCACCCAGCAGTCGGTGGTGCCGAAGAGCAGGTCGCCCGCCTCCGCAGCCTCGCGCGCACCCTCGACGTTCTCGAGGATCCAGACGATCTTCGTGCCCGAGAAGTAGGTCGCGAGCGGCAGGCCCACCTTCTGCTTGTAGCGGTCGGTGTCGCCGTCTGCGAGCCGGTCGACGATCTTCTGCGTGCGGGTGTCCTGCCAGACGATGGCGTTGTAGACGGGCTCGCCGGTCTGCTTGTTCCACACCACCGCCGTCTCGCGCTGGTTCGTGATGCCGATCGCCTTCACGTTGTGGCGCGTGACGTTGGCCTTGGAGAGCGCCTGGCCGATGACCTCGCGGGTGTTGTTCCAGATCTCCTTCGGGTCGTGCTCCACCCACCCCGCCTGCGGGAAGATCTGCTCGTGCTCGAGCTGGCCCGTGGAGACGATGCTCCCCGAGTGGTCGAAGAGGATGGCGCGAGTCGAGGTCGTGCCCTGGTCGATCGCGATGACGTAGTCGTTCACCGGAACTCCTTCGTTCTGTGATGGATGCCGTGCTGGTGTGGATGCGCCGCGGAGCCGCGACGGCGGAGGGGCCCGGATGGGCCCCTCCGCGGTGCGTCAGGCCGCGAAGCCCGTGATGCCGGCGATGGCCGTCGGCGCGAGGAGCCCGGCGAGGATGCCGCCGATGATGGGGCCGGCCACCGGGATCCAGGCGTAGCTCCAGTCGCTCGAGCCCTTGCCCTTGATGGGCAGGAGCGCGTGGGCGATGCGCGGGCCCAGGTCGCGGGCGGGGTTGATGGCGTAGCCGGTCGGTCCGCCGAGCGAGGCGCCGATCCCGACGACGAGGAGCGCGACGGGCAGCGCGCCGAGCGAGGCGAGCCCCGCGGGCACGTCGGCCTCGACGCCGTTCTGCGCGCTGAAGCCGATCACGACGAAGACGAGCACGAAGGTGCCGATGATCTCGGTGACGAGGTTCCAGCCGTTGTTGCGGATGCCGGGGCCGGTCGAGAACGTGCCGAGCTTCGCGCCCGGGTCCTCCTCGATGTCGAAGTGCTGCTTGTAGGCGAGCCAGCACACCACGGCGCCGATGAAGGCGCCGATGAACTGCGCCGCGAGGTAGACGGGCAGCATCGCCCAGTTGTAGTCGACGCCGGTCGCGAGGTCGCGCGCGAGCAGGCCGAAGGTGACGGCGGGGTTCAGGTGCGCGCCCGAGTACGCCGAGACGATCACGCCGGCGAAGACCGCGAGGCCCCAGCCGAAGTTGATCATCAGGAAGCCGCCGCCGTAGCCCTTGTTGCCCTTCAGCACGACGTTGGCCACGACGCCGCAGCCGAGCAGCACGAGCATCGCGGTGCCCACCAGCTCTGAGAGGAATACCAGTCCGAGATTGGGTTCCATGGTCCCTGCCTTCTCGTCTACGGGCCGCATCGCCCGTACCGCCCACTCGGGTGGTACGGCACACGATAGCCGGGGCCGGGCCGAAATCCGAGAGATCTTCGATCGACGCCATCGAGATTCCAGGCGGCGAGGCGTAGCGTGAGCCCAACCGGCCAGGCTGAACGAGAGGCGCACCGTGAAGAAGCTCATCAACGACCCCACCAAGACGGTCGACGAAGGCGTCGCAGGCTTCGCCGCCGCGCATGCCGACATCGTGCGCGTGGTCGTCGACCCGCCCTTCGTCGTCGTCCGCGCGGACGCGCCGGTGCAGGGCAAGGTCGGCCTCGTCTCCGGCGGCGGGTCGGGCCACGAGCCGCTGCACGCCGGCTTCGTCGGCTTCGGCATGCTCGACGCCGCGGTGCCCGGCGCGATGTTCACCTCGCCGACGCCCGACCCGATCCTCGAGGCGACGAAGCAGGTGGACGCCGGGGCCGGCGTGCTGCACATCGTCAAGAACTACACCGGGGACGTGCTCAACTTCGAGACCGCCGCCGACCTCGCCCTCGCGGAGGGCATCGAGGTGCAGACCGTCATCGTCGACGACGACGTCGCGGTCAAGGACTCGCTCTACACCGCCGGCCGTCGTGGCGTCGCGGGCACCATGCTCGTCGAGAAGCTCGCGGGCGCTGCCGCCCAGCGCGGCGACTCGCTCGACCAGGTGGCGGAGGTCGCGCGCACCGTCAACCGCAAGGTGCGCACGATGGGCATGGCGCTGTCGCCCTGCACGGTGCCGCACGCGACCGAGCCGAGCTTCACGCTCGCCGACGACGAGATCGAGATCGGCATCGGCATCCACGGCGAGCCCGGGCGCGAGCGCATCGCGCTCGAGCCCGCCGACCGCATCGTCGACCGGCTGATGGAGCCGATCCTCGAGGACCTGCCGTTCTCGAAGGGCGACCGCGTCGTGCTGCTCGTCAACGGCATGGGCGGCACGCCCCAGTCGGAGCTCTACATCGTCTTCCGTCGCGCTGCGGAGGTGCTCGCCGAGCGCGGCATCGAGCTCGCGCGCTCGCTCGTCGGCTCGTACGTGACGAGCCTCGAGATGCAGGGGGTGTCGATCACGCTGCTGCAGGTCGACGACGAGATGCTCGGCCTCTACGACGCGCCCGTGCAGACCGCCGCGCTGCGGTGGGGAAGGTAGCGAGCGGATGAGCGGGCTCGACGGCCGCTGGACCAGGCGCTGGATCGAGGCCGTCGCCGCGGAGGTCGCGCGGCGCAAGCTCGAGCTCACGGCGCTCGACCGGGCGATCGGCGATGCCGACCACGGCGAGAACCTCGACCGCGGGTTCCAGGCCGTGCTCGGCAGGCTCGAGGCGCTCGACGACGACGCGACGCCCGGCGCCGTGCTCAAGCTCGTCGCGACCACGCTCATCTCGACGGTGGGCGGCGCCGCCGGGCCGCTCTACGGCACCGCGTTCCTCAAGGGCTCGATGGCGGCGGGCGACCGCGCCGAGCTCGACGCCGCGGCGCTCGTCGAGGTGCTGACGGCCGCGCGCGACGGCATCGTGGCGCGGGGCAAGGCCGAGCCCGGCGACAAGACGATGGTGGACGCGTGGACGCCGGCCGTCGAGGCGGCCGCGGCTGCGGGCGACGACGTGCGCGCCGCGCTCGAGGCGGCTGCCGCGGCCGCGGCGGAGGGCGCCGCAGCGACCGAGCCGCTCGTCGCCCACAAGGGGCGCGCGTCCTATTTGGGGGAGCGCGCCATCGGCCACCGCGACCCGGGCAGCGAGTCCACCTCGCTCATGCTGCGCGCCGCGGCGGAGACCAGGTGAGCGTCGGGCTCGTCATCGTCTCGCACTCCGCCCGCATCGCCGAGGGGGTGGTCGAGCTCGCCGCGCAGATGGCGCCGACCGTGACGATCGTCGCGGCCGGTGGCACCGACGACGGCGGCATCGGCACGAGCTTCGACCGGGTCCAGGCGGCGCTCGGCGAGGCGGACTCGGGCGACGGCGTCGTCGTGCTGTGCGATCTGGGGTCCGCCGTCCTCACGACCGAGACGGCCATCGACTTCGCCGCGGAGCCCGAGCGCATCCGCATCGCCGACGCGCCCATCGTCGAGGGCGCCGTCGCCGCGGCGGTCGCCGCCGAGGCGGGCGGCTCGATGGACGAGGTCGTCGCGGCCGCGGAGCCGATCGCCCGCGAGCCCGAGCGGCGCGCGGATCCGGACACCGCCCCTGGTGACGACGCCGCGTCGGCGGCGGAGCCCGCCCGCCTCGAGATCGTGCTCGAGAACGAGCACGGGCTGCACGCGCGGCCGGCGTCCGAGCTCGTGCGCACGGTGAGCGGCTTCGACGCCGCGGTGGCGGTGAACGGGGTCGACGCGAAGAGCATGCTGCGCGTGCTCGCGCTCGGCCTGGATCGCGGCTCGACGGTCGTCTTCGAGGCGACCGGTCCGCAGGCGGCCGAGGCGATCGACGCGGTCGGCGCGCTCGTGCGCGAGCGGTTCGGGGAGTAGCTAGCGCGCGACGTGCGCGGCGAACTCGTCCGCCGTCACCCGCGCGGCGACGAACGAGCACTGCGGGATGATCCGCCTGCCCTCGGCGATCGTCGCGCGGAGCGCCTCGTCGACGAGGGTGGAGCCGATGCCGCGGCCGCCGAAGGCCGGGTCGACCTCGGTGTGGGGGAAGCCCCGCACGCCCTCGCCGTCGCGGTAGTCGGCGAAGCCGGCGAGCGCGCCATCGACGCGCGCCTCGAAGCGCTGGGCCTTCGGGTTGTCGACGATCTCGATCTGCTCGCTCATGGCTCCACGCTACGCCTCGAGCCTGGACGTCGCCCGCCGAGGATGCGGCATGCTTGGGGCCATGCAGCTGGACCCGCGTCGCATCCTGATCTTCCGCACCGTCGCGCGCGAGGGATCGGTCTCCGGCGGCGCCCGCGCCCTCGGCTGGACGCAGCCCGCGGTGAGCCAGCACATCCGCCTGCTCGAGGAGGAGGTCGGTCAGGCGCTGCTGCTGCGCTCGTCGACGGGCGTGACGCTCACCGAGGCGGGCGCGCGGCTGCTGCGGCACGCCGACGGCATCGCCGGGCTGCTCGGCTCGGCGGAGGCGGAGCTGCGCTCGCTCGCCGAGGGCGCCGGCACGGTCACGATCGCGGCGTTCCCCTCGGCGCTCGCCGACTTCGTGCCTCGCGCGATCGCGGCGGCCCGGCTCGCGGTGCCGGGTCTCACCGCGCGCGTCATCGAGCTCGAGCCGCCGGAGGCGATCGAGGCGGTGCTCGCGGGCGACGCCGACGTCGCGGTGGCGTTCGAGTACGACGAGCTCCACGACGACGTGCAGCTCGCCCGCATCGAGCTGGGCGAGGACCCGTCGTGCATCGTGCTGCCGCTCGATCACGAGCTGGCCGACGGGTCCCCGATCGAGCTCGCCGCGCTCGCCGGCGCCGACTGGGTGGGCGGGTGCGAGCGCTGCCGCCGGCACCTCGAGTCGCTCGCGGCCGAGGCCGGGTTCGCCCCGACGATCCAGTTCGAGACCGACGACTTCGTGGCCGCCCAGTCGTTCGTGGCCGCGACCGGCTCGGTGACGCTGCTGCCGACGATGGCGCTGCGCGTGCTCACGCGCGACGACGTCGTGGTCGCGCCGCTCGCGGACGGCTCAGGCCGGACCGTCTCGCTCCGCCACCGGCACGGCGCCGAGCGGGTGCCCGCCATCAGCACCGTCCTCGGCGCGATGCAGCAGCTGTGGGGCGAGCGCACCCGCTGACCGCTGGCCGTTCACGGCCGGCAGGTCGAGGGCGACCTCGAGGCCACCGCTGGCGCTCTCGGAGAGGACGAGCCGGCCGCCGTTCGACGTCGCGAACGCGGATGCCAGCGCGAGCCCCATGCCGCGGCCCGCGACGGCTCCCGGTGGGTGGCAGCCCCGCTCGAACGGCAGGACCAGCCGTTCGCTGTCTGCGGGATCGATGCCGCGGCCCTCGTCGCTCACCGTGATCCGCACCCTCCCGATCGCAGTCGTCGTGGTGACCCGGACCGTCGACCCTGCTGGGGCGTGGCGCACCGCGTTGTCGAGCAGCGCCTCGAGCGCGCGCCACAGGCGCGTCGGGTCCACCCCGTGGGCGCGGACCCGGTCGCCGCCGACCTCGAGCAGGACCCCCTTCCGCGAGGCCCGGATGCGGTGCGCCGCGTCCTCATCGGCGAGCAGCGCGGAGACGTCGATCGGCTCGTCGGCGTCGCCGTCCGCGCACGCGATCCCGATCAGCTCGCAGATGCCGAGCACCACGTCGCTGAGCCGCCGGCCGGCTCGCGCCACGGCGTGCAGCGACCGGTGCACCTCCGCGGGGAGCTGCTGCTCGTGCGCGAGCAGCAGCTCGGTGTGACCGAGCAGCGGTGTCAGCGCGGTCCGCACGTGGTGGTTCACCGTCTCCCCGAGCCCGCGCAGGAACTCCTGCTCCGCCGCGGCGGGCTGGGCAGCGGCCGCCGCGCCATCGGGGGAGCGCTCGTCGGTCGGCGGCTGCGCGGGGTCGGGCACCTGATGACCTCCTGGGACGGATGTGCGACGCACCCCTCGGCCGGGGCGGTCGGGCAGGTTCGAGGCTCGCATCTGCAGCGGGGACGCTGGCTCGATCGGCGCCGATGTGCGCGATCCGGCTACGGTCCGGCGCACCCTGGCTGGACGGTCGACCGGGGTACAAACCCGGTAGGATGGGCGGGACGCGCGACGCGCGCCACCGCAGCCCCCGCATCCGGTTCCGCCGCCGGGTGGGATGTCGTGGGTAGCGCGACCGGACGGTGGCTGGCAGCCGCGAAGAGGAGTGCGATGGACGTCGCGACAGCGGGGATCACGAGCGCAGCCGGGATGAGCATCTGCCACGCATGACGACGCACACCCGGCGCAGGACCCACGACCGCGACGAGGCTGAGCGCATCGTCACGCAGCTGTACCTCCCGCACAGGCTGAGCCTCTCCGGCGGCCCCGGTGCGCTCGCGATGGAGGTCGCGGGCATGGGTGTCGGCGCGCTGACGGTAGGCCGGATCGCGTACGGACGGCGCGCGCAGCTGCGCACCGCCGACGCCGAGAACTTCCACGCCAACATCACCGTGCGCGGCCGGGCGCGCGCGAGGGCCGGCACCGGCGAGCCGGTCACGACGGTCGCGGGTGAGGGGCTCGTGTACTCGCCCGGAGCGCCCGCGGAGATGGAGTGGTCCGCCGACGCCGAGCACCTGTGCCTGATGATCCCGAGGGCTCGACTGGAGTCGGGGCTCGAAGCGCTGCTCGGTCGATCGCTGCGGGGCCGACTCGCCTTCGACTTCAGGGCCGACCTGCTCAGCCCCTTCGGACGGCGGTGGCGCACGGTGCTGGACCTCCTGGACGACGAGCTGGAGCATCCGACGGCCGCGACCCGGGACGCGCGCATGGACAGGCACATCGAGGGCCTCGTGCTCGACGGCCTGCTGCTCGGCCAGCGGCACAACCACAGCGATGCCCTCGCACGCGACCGGCCGGTCAGGCTGGGCTCGGCCATCAAGCGCGCGGTCGAGCTCATCGAGGAGCGGCCGTCCGAGCCGTGGACGACGGTCCGCCTGGCGACCGAGGTCCATCTGAGCGTGCGGGCGCTCCAGGAGGGGTTCCGGCGCGACCTCGCCACGCCGCCGATGACCTACCTGCGCCAGACGCGGCTGCGCCTGGCGCGCGAAGCACTCCGCGCGGCCGAGCGCGACGCCACCACGGTGGGTGCCGTCGCGCTCGGTCTCGGCATCCTCCACACGGGGCGCTTCGCCGCGGCCTACCGCGATGCCTTCGGCGAGGCCCCCTCGGACACGCTCAACCGACCGGTGTGATCCTCGCGCGCTTCTCGTGCGGCTGTGGGGCGAGCGCGCCCGCTGACCGCTCGCCGAGCGCGATGCGCGCGAGCGCGTCGGCGTGCGCCGCGCACGAGTCGATGAGGGGCACGGCGGCGTCCTCCGCGTCGACGAGCAGCATGATCTCGGTGCACGCGAGCACGATCGCGTCGGCGCCCGCGGCGGTGAGCGCGGCGAAGGCGTCGCGGAAGGCGGCGCGCGACGCATCCGTCACGACGCCCTGCGTGAGCTCGTCGAACACGATCCGGTCGAGCTCGGCCTGCACGTCGGCCGGCGGCACGACGACGGCGATGCCGTGCTCGGCGAGCCGGTCGGCGTAGAACCGCTCCGACATCACCCACCGCGTGCCCACGACGCCGACCGTGCGGGCGCCGAGCGCGCCGGCAGCGTGCGCGACGGCATCGGCGATGTGCACGAGCGGGATGCCCACGGCGGCCGCGACGTCGTCGGCGACCCGGTGCATGAGGTTCGTGGCGATCGCGATCGAGCCGGCCCCCGCCCGCTCGAGCGCGGCGGCCTCGCGGGCCAGCATCGCCCCGGCGGCGGCCCAGTCGCCGCGCACCTGGCAGTCGCGGACCTCGGCGAAGTCGACGCTCGCGAGCAGCATGCGCGCTGACGCGTGCCCGCCTCGGGCCGCCGCGACGTGCTCGTTGATGGCCCGGTAGTACGCGGCGGTCGAGTGCCAGCTCATGCCGCCGAGGATGCCGAGGGTCCGGTCGCGCGAGTCCATGCGACGATCTCAGCAGGCGAGTCTGCCAGTAGTCCAGCCTGTGTTCGCTTTCGCTCCCACAGGTTGTGCTTATGTCGAGTCGTCCTGCGCGGCGACACCGAGCGCGAGGCGCTGCTGCAGGCTGACCGCCAGCAGCGCCTGGGCGCCGACGTAGGTCGAGAGCACCACGATCGACCGCAGGGGATCGGGGATCTCAAGCACGAAGAGCCCGAGGCCGAGCACGAGGTCGCTCACCATGAAGAGCAGCCCGCCGAAGAGCCCCGGCACGTCGATCGCGGCGAACGCCGCGACCGCGGCGATCACGAGCGCGTACAGGACGACCGGCAGCGCGAGCGGGCCTGCGCCGATCGCGATGATCGCGCCGGCGATGAGGCCGACGATCGCGTAGGCGATGCCGGCCGGCCCCCACGCGAGCGAGCGGCGCCGGGTGGGCCACAGCGCGACGAGGTACGCGACGTGTCCGAGCAGGAACATCCCGAGCAGCACGATCGTGAGGTCGGTGGTGGCGCCGAGCCCGTCGCCGAGCCCGCAGAGCACCGCCGCGGCCACGTGCCAGCGGCCGACCGCATGGCGCAGCGCGCCCACCGCGATGAGCGCCAGCCAGATGGGCGGCAGCATCGCCCACATGAGCACGAGCCGCAGCTGCTCGAGCAGCCCGGCGTCGCCGAGGCCGAGCGCGAGCAGCGTGGCGGCGGCGAGGTTCACGGCGAGCAGCGCGCCCGCGATCCAGAAGCCCAGCCGCAGCGGCCTGGGCAGCGGCATAGCGGACATGGGCATCATCGTTCCACGAAGCGCCGGCCGCCGCGGGCGCGCCGGGCCGTGTCGCCGCGACGTCGGCGGTCGGTGCCAGAGTGGGCGACGTGCACGACAACCCGTTCCGGCCCGGCTTCGGCATCTCCCCGCCGATGCTCGCGGGGCGCGACGCGCTGCTCGACGAGTGGCGCGAGGTGCTCGGGCTCGGCGCCTGGTCGCCGTTCCGCGCAGCGCTCGTCACCGGCATGCGCGGCGTCGGCAAGACCGTGCTGCTCAACGCGCTCGAGGACGAGGCGCGCGCCCGCGACTGGACCGTCGTGCATGGCACGCTGCACGTCGGCCTCATCGAGGTGCTCGAGCACGACCGGCTGCCTGCGCTGCTCGAGGAGCAGGATCCGGAGGCGTTCTCGCGCGAGTGGACCGGGCTGACGCTGCCGCAGATCGGCGGCGCCACCACGCAGATCGTGCCGCACTACCCGCGCGAGCCGCGGCTCGAGAGCATGCTCGAGCGGCTCGTCGAGCTCGCCGAGGCGCGCGGCGCTGGGCTGCTGATCTCGCTCGACGAGGTGGCCGCGTCGTCGCTCGACGAGCTGCGCCGGATCGCCATCGCGGTCCAGCACCTGCAGCGCCAGGACCGCCGGGTCGCGATCGTCGCCGCCGGGGTGCCTGCCTCGATCGCCGCCGCGCTCGACGCCGACGGGCTCACCTTCTTCCGTCGGGCGCAGCAGGTGCGCCTGGACACCCTCACGCTCGCCGAGGCCCGCGCCGCGATCGGGGTGCCGGTGCGCGAACGGGGCCGCACGATCAGCGAGGCAGCCCTCGACATGGCGGCGCGCGCGAGCGAGGGGTACCCGTTCCTCGTCCAGTCGATCGGGGCGCGCGCGTGGGAGTACCAGCCGAGCGTCACCGAGATCGTGACGGATGCCGTGCAGCACGCGGTGCAGGTCGCGCACGCCGCGATGGGCGAGAGCGTGATCGTGCCGGCGCTGCGCGGCCTCTCGGGCCGCGACCGCGACTACCTCATCGCCATGGCGGAGGACGACGGACCGGCCTCCACGATCGGCGTCGCCGAGCGGATGGGTGCGACGGCCGGCAACGCCGGGCGACAGCGGGCGAGGCTGCTCGACGCCGGCATCATCGTGGCGCCGGAGCGCGGACGCGTCGACTTCGCCATCCCGCGCATGCGCGAGCACCTGCGCGCGCATCCGCGCGACGCGCAGCTGGGGCTGCCGACCGCAGCACGCGAGACGTTCCGCGACCACTCCGGCGCCACCGAGGAGCCGGGCGGCGAGCGCGGGCGACCGGCCGTCGGCTAGCATCGCTTCGTCAGGCGCCATGCGCGCCGGGTCTCGAGAAATGGGGCCACGCGGCAGCGCGCGACACACATGGACCCCATCGACGAGGTTCCGTGCAGTGCCGCCGAGCCTCCCGTCTCCTCTGGAGCACCCCATGCCTGACGCCACTGCCTCCGTCTCCGCCGCGATCGCGGCCGAGCTCGAGCTGCACGCCGCCGATGTCTTCGCCCTCATGGGCAACGGCAACGCGTGGTTCCTCGACGCCGTCGTGCGCCGAGGGGCCATGACGCTCACCGCGGTGCGGCACGAGGCCGCGACGATCGCCGCGGCCGACGCCTATCACCGCGCGAGCGGCAGGCTCGCGGTCGCCTCGGTCACCTACGGCCCCGGCTACACGAACGCCATCACGCCGCTCGCCGAGGCGGCGCTCGCCCGCATCCCGCTCGTCGTGGTGGTCGGGGACCGGCCGACCGGGGGCGCGCGCCCGTTCGACGTCGACCAGGCCGGCATCGCGACAGCGGTCGGCGCGCCGACCATCGTCGTGGGACGCGGCGACGCGCGGGCAGCAGCCCGGCGGGCCGTCGAGACGGCGCTCGCCGAGCGGCGCCCCGTCGTCCTGGCGATCCCGTACGACCTGAGCCACGCCGACCTCGAGGGCGACGGGGAGGCGGCGACGGAGCACGCGTCGGTGACGCCGTTCGTCGCGCTCGACGCCGAGCAGCTCGCGGGCGTTGCCGAGCGGCTCGTCGCGGCCCGGCGCCCGCTGCTGCTCGCCGGCCGCGGCGCCCACCTCGCCGGCGCCGAGGAGGCGCTGCGCGCGCTCGCCGCGCGGCTCGGCGCACGCACGGCGACGAGCGCGCTCGGGAGCGGCATCTTCGCCGACGCATCCCGGCACCTCGGCATCTGCGGCGGCTTCGCCTCGGAGCGCGCGGCCGAGGCGATCGAGCACGCCGACGCGGTGCTCGTCGTCGGTGCGAGCCTCAATGCCTTCCAGACGCGCTTCGGCGACGCATTCGCCCCCGACGCGCACGTGATGCAGGTCGACATCCTCGACGCGCCGTCCAACCCCCGCGTCGACGAGCTCGTGCGCGGCGACGCCCGGCTCGTGGCGCAGGCGCTGCTCGCGCTCATCGGCGCGGGGGAGACCGGCGACGAGAGCGCCGCCGCTGGCGACGCCGGCTGGGGCGAGGCGGGCTTCGCGGAGGTCGCCGGGATCGGCGCGGAGCGCGAGCCGGGTGACGACCTGGCCGCGGACGGCCGCCTCGACCCGCGCAGCCTGTTCCACGCGCTCGAGCGGGTGCTGCCGGAGGATCGCGTGATCGTGCAGGACGGCGGCCACTTCATCGGCTGGGCGCCGACGCACCTCTCGGTCGCCGACCCCGAGCGCCTGCTCATGGTCGGCACCGCCTTCCAGACGATCGGGCTGGGGCTGCCGAGCGCCGTCGGTGCCGGCGCCGCGCGGCCGGAGTCGACGATCGTGCTCGTGACCGGCGATGGCGGCGCCCTCATGGGGCTCGCCGACCTCGACTCGGTCGTGCGCACCGTGCGGCGCGGCATCGTGATCGTCTGCAACGACGCGGCCTATGGCGCCGAGGTGCACCAGTACGCCGTGCGCGGCGTCGCCGAGGAGCCGATGCTCATCGAGCAGGTCGACTTCGCCGCGCTCGGCCGCGCGCTCGGCGCGGAGGCGGCGGTCATCGAGCGGCTCGAGGACCTCGCGCAGCTCGAGGCGTGGCTCGCGATCGGCGCCGACGGCGTCTTCGTCGCCGACTGCCGGATCAGCCAGCGGGTCGTCGCGCCCTACATCATCGAGGTGCGCGAGGCGGCGATGCGGGCAGCCGCCCGCTGAGGCCGGGCGCCCAGCGCGTGGCTCCCGTGCCGCCTTCGCCGGCAGAGTGTCGGGTTCGTGCGCGATGGTCGCGACACTCCCGCAGCGAGTCGACACTCGTCGGCGGTGCCGGGGCGGTCAGCCGGCAGAGCGTCGGGGGCGGGCTCGAACGTCGCGACTCAGCGCTCGGGCGCGTCGCCCAGCTCGAGCAACCTGCGGAAGAGCGACAGCACCTCGTCGGGCAGCAGCGGCTCGGCGACCGTCACGTCGCAGCGCGTCTCGACGGTGACGCGCCAGGTCGGCGCATCCGGCAGCGCCTGGCCGTCGAGCTCGGCGAGCCGTCCGGAGGCGACGAGCGTGTCGAGGTGGTCGCGGTCGTCGCCGGGGATCACCTCGAGCTCGAGCACCGCCGCGCGCGTCCGCCCGAGCATGCCGCCGGTGCGGGCGACCCGGATCGCCTCGTCGGGCGATGGCGCGTCGGCCGGCGCGTCGCCAACGCCCACGGCGGCCCACGCATCGCGGACCGCGCGCGTCTCGGCCGCGTCGTCGCCGTAGCGGGCGACGGCCGCGTCGACGGTCGCGGTCGCGAAGGCCGCGAAGTCGGCCGTCGCCGAGAGCCCGCCGGTGAGCGCGTCCATCCAGATCCGGCCCGGCGCCTCCCACGCGTGCCCGCCGATCGCGGTCGCGACGAGGTGGAACGCCTTGTTGGGGATGCCGGAGTTGATGTGGACGCCGCCGAGGTCGTCGGTCGTCACGACGAAGTCGCGCATGTGGCCGGGCTGCGGATCCTTGCCGAGCACCGGGTCGTCGTAGGCGGTGCCGGGCTCGGCCATCGAGCGGAGCGCGACGCCCTGCACCTGCTCGGTGAAGACGCCGGCGCCGATGAGCCAGTCGGCCTCGTCGGCCGTCTGGCCCAGCGCGTGCTGCTTCACGAGCGCGCCGAGCACGTCGGCGATCGACTCGTTGAGCGCGCCGGGCTGGTCGCGGTAGACGAGGTCGGCGGTCGACGAGATCACGCCGTGGCCCAGCTCGTGGCCGATGACGTCGACGGCCTGCGTGAAGCCGGCGAACACCTCGCCGTCGCCGTCGCCGAAGACCATCCGCTCGCCGTCCCAGAAGGCGTTGTCGTAGCGGGTGCCGTAGTGCACCGTCGCGAGCAGCGGCATGCCGGCGTCGTCGAGCGAGTCGCGGCCGAACGCGTCGTGCAGCATCCGCCAGGCGAGCCCCAGCCCGTCGAAGGCCTCGTCGGCGGCGGCATCGCCGGTCGGCGCGTCGCCCTCGCCCCGCACGGCCGTGCCAGGGAGCGTCGTCGTGCCCTTCGCGTCGCTCACCGTTCGATTCGGCACCGCCCCGTCCGGCACGAGCGTCGGGCGCTGCTCGGCCCTGGCAGGTCGCGCGGTCGCCGCGCGTTCGGCGCGCACGCCTCGCTCGACGCGGATGCCGCCGTCGAGCCGCAGGGTGCGCTCTGCGACCGCGGCGGCGGCGCTCGGCGTCGCGGCGATCCGCTCGAGCAGGAACGGCGGCACGATGCCGTGCCGCACGCGCGGTGCGGCGATCGCGTCGTCGATGACCGGCGCGATGAGGCTCGACCAGACGAAGTAGCCGGCGGCGGAGGGGTGGAAGCCGTCGGCGGCGTGCAGAGAGGGCTCGAGGATGGCCGGCGTCGGCAGGTGGATCGTGCGCGGCACGTCGGCGGCCACGCGCTGCAGGGCGTCGTCGAGGCTGCGGGCGTGGCCGCCGATCAGTGCGCGGATGGGCTGCGGCAGCCACTCGAACGTGTCGATCTGCGGGGCGCCGGCGAGCCCGATGACGCCGCCCGGGGCGACCTGCTGCTCGAGCCCTGCGACGATGGCGCGCACGCTCCGCTGGAAGGCGCCGCGCCCCACGAGCTGCAGCGCGTCGTTCGCGCCGACGAGCAGCAGCACGACGTCCCAGGGGCCGTCGTCGACCGCTGGCAGGTGCCGCTCGAGCACCTGCGCGGCGTTCGAGCCCTCGAGGCCCTCGATGCGCCACTCGACGCGCTGCCCGCGGCGGCCGGCGAGGCGGCGCGCGGTCTGCACCGCGAGCGTCTCGTCGAGCTGCTCGGCGCCGACCCCCGTCGCGGTGGAGTCGCCGATCGCGAGCAGCCGCAGCGGATCGCCGTCGCCCTCGCCGACGACGCCAGAGCGCGTGCCCTGCGGCTCCGGGAGCCAGACGAGCTCCGACTGCAGCGCCTTCCCCTGCCGCAGCAGCACGGGCGCGAGCGCGAAGGCCGCGGGGCGCGCGAGTCGGTGGATGGTGCGCTCGGCGCGCCTCGACGCCGAGGCCGCGGTCGCCCCGATCCATGCTGCGATGCCCATCAGCGACCTCCGCTCGTGCGATGCCTGTCGTGCCCCGTCGCGCCCGGTGCCGGGGCGCCGGAGCGTGGTGGCCGATCGTACTCGCGGCCGCTGACCGCAGCCGATGCGCGTCAGCGGCCGAGCCGCATCCGCACGTCCATCGCGTCGCCGACGCCGATGCCCTCGGCCCGCTGGACCGCGACCTTGAGCGGCAGCAGGTAGCCGCCCTCGCGCGGGAAGAGCGAGGTGGTGAACGTCGTGGTGCCGATCGTGGCCTCCACCGGGATGACGCCCCAGCCGTAGGTGAGCTCGCTCGCGCTGCCGTGGATCAGCTCGGACTCATCGGGCGGCACCGGCACGAAGACGAAGGGCGCGGGGCCGCGCCACTCGATCGCGACGGCGGAGAAGTCGAGCTCCATGCCCGCACGCTACCGCCTGCGGTCCGCGCCAGATCGGGCCGCCGTCGGCGCCGATAGCCTGGTCGGATGCAGAAGCAGGCCGTCATCAGCATCGCGACCGTCGTCGGCGCGCTCCTCCTCATCGTCGCGGTCGCCCTCGCGGTCGTGCGTCCGTGGGAGCGTCCCGAGCCCGCCGCTGAGGCCGCGAACGTGGCCGTGGTCGACGAGAGCACGCACATCCTCGACGACGCGGGGGAGGGCGCGCCCGTGCTGGTCGAGTTCCTCGACCACGAGTGCCCGTCCTGCGGTCAGTTCCACCCGATCGTGGAGGACCTGCGCGAGCGCTACGCCGGCGAGGTCACCTTCGCGGTGCGGTACTTCCCGCTCGCGATGCACCCGAACGCCGTGCCGGCTGCCCTCGCCGCGGAGGCGGCCGCGCAGCAGGGATCGTTCGAGGCCATGCACACGATGCTCTTCGACCGGCAGCAGGAGTGGGCGGGCACCGACGGGGCCGCTGCCGGGTTCCGCGGCTACGCCGAGGAGCTCGGCCTCGACCTCGAGGCGTACGACGCGGCGATCGCCGATCCCGAGACGCTCGAGCGCGTGCAGCTCGACGCGGACGCCGCCGCGGCGCTCGGCGCACCGTCGACGCCGACCTTCTTCGTCGACGGCGAGATGCTCGAGCTGCAGCGCTACGAGGACGTCGAGCTGGCACTGCAGGCGGCGCTCGAGGGGTAGCCGCCGCGTCGCTCGCTCACCCGGGCGTGACGATGAGCGACAGCTCGTGCGCGCGCTCGCCGACCACGGTGCGCAGCACGGCGTCGGGGAACCGGGCGTACTTGCGCCGGTACTCGGCGTCGACGAGCTCCTGGTCGAAGTGGTCGCCGGGCTGGAACACGGCATCGTGGTCGACGCCGCCCGCACTGATCCGACCGCGGCCTCGCCGCAGCGCCCGCCGGTACCATCCGTTGTCGGCGCCGTAGGCCGAGCGCACCAGCACCACGCCGTGCAGCGCGACCGACCAGATGGTGATCGGCGGGCTCAGCGTGCCGTCCGAGCGGCGGGAGGCGATGCGGAGCTCGTCGGCGGCGGCGATCGCCGCGAGGTCGTCGGGGTCCCAGGGCGCGCTCATGGCCACATCATGGCCCCGCGCGGTCGCGCACGACAGGGGCGATCGCGCCCCTCGCGCGCCGGTGCCAGGATGGCGGCGTGCGACGTCGTGCGAGTGGGCCGAGGACGCGCGCGGCGCGGTCGTCGGTGCGCGTCGCCCTGAGCGTCGTGCTGTGCGCAGTGCTGGGGGTCGCCGGCTGCGCGACCGCGCCCGCCGAGCCGGATCCGGTGCCCGAGTCCGCCGCGCCCGGGACCGCGGTGCCTGAGACCCCGGTGCCCGCCGCGACCGTGCCGGTGCTGCTCGAGATCGTGCAGCTGCGCGGCGACGTCGCGGGCGGCTTCGTCGAGCTGCGGGTCACGAACGAGGGGACGGACGAGCTCGTCATCGATCGCGCCGCCTACGACTCGAGCGCGTGGAGCACGCCGATGACCCGCGTCGACGAGGCGCGCATCCCGGCCGGGGCGCGTCGCAACCTGCGCCTGCTGCTGCCCGAGCCCACGTGCGAGGCGGGCCCGGTCGAGCACCGCGCGACGCTCGAGCTCGCCGACGGCAGCGTCGTCGAGGGCGAGCCCCAGGACCCGCTCGGGCAGCTCGACGCGCTCGACGACCGCGTGTGCGACGTGCGGGCGTTCGCGCGCGACGTCGCCCGCCTCGCCTGGCTCGCCCCGGACATCCCCGCCGACGGCTCGCGCGAGGCACTGCTGCGGCTCGAGGTGTCGCCCGCACCGGGCGCCGGCGAGCGGCTCGGCAGCATCGACGAGGTGGCCGCGACGGTGCTGCTCACGCCGACGGATGCGGAGGGCGGTCGCCTCGAGGCGCAGCCGGTCGCGCTCGAGATCGTCGCGGGCGCCGCACCGACGGTGATCGAGGTGCCGCTCGCGCCCGGCCGCTGCGACCTGCACGCCGTGGCGGAGGACAAGCAGGGCACGATCTTCCGGATCCGCGCGACCGCCGCCGGCGAGCCCGTCGACCTCCTGGTGCCCGTGCCCGACGAGCAGCGCGACGCGCTGCTCGGGTGGGTCGTCGCGCGCTGCGCCGGCTGACGACAGGGGCCTGTCGCGCGCGAGTGCCCCGGCGTACCGTCCGGGGTGGAGCGCGCACGGCTGAGCGGCTCGAGCTCATGCGCGCGAGAGTGGGGGCGACCATGGCTGGAGCATCCGGCAGCGGCGAGGAGATGCAGACGGGCCGCGTGAACCGCGCCGAGGGGCGCACGATCGTGTGGGCGCAGGTCGAGCCGGACGTGGCCGACTTCGATGGACCCGCGATCCTCATCGCGGAGGTCGCAGGCGACGCGGAGGACCCGGACGACTACGAGGACGGCGCGAGCTTCATCCCGTCGAACGCGTTCCACGGCCTGATGGCGACCGGCAAGAGCGCCTCGGGCTTCGCCGGTTCGCCGCCGGCGCACGGCGTCATCGGCCGCGGCGGTCGCAAGTCGGGCTCCGGTGTCGTGGGGCTCGGCGGCGGCGTGCCCGAGCCGGATTCGGCGGGTGAGGGCGGCATCGGCGTGCACGGGCTCGGCGGGTCGCAGGCGGTCGTCTTCCCCGACCCGGACACCTCGCCGGGCGCGGGCGTCGTCGGCCAGGGCGGCAGGCAGTCGGAGCGCGAGAACACCGCGCGGTCGCTGCACGCGGCAGGCGTCGTCGGCCTGGGCGGCGGCACCGGACCGGCGCACGACGACCTGCCCGCGCATCCACTGGCAGAGACGGGCGGCATCGGCGTCTACGGCAAGGGTGCAGACGCGACGGTCGTGCAGGTGCAGACCTTCGACGAGACCGGCACTGCCGGGCCCGTCGTGGCGAGCGGCCCGGCGGTGCCCGGCGCCGGCGTCGTCGGCCGCGGCGGGGTCAGCGACGAGCCGAGGATGCCCGCGGCGGCAGGGGTCGTCGGGGTGTCGGGTGCGTCGCCGGTGCCGCCGATCTCGGCGACCGGCGACGTCGGCGTGGTGGGCCAGGGCGCGAGCGGGGCGGGCGAGCGCTCGATCGGCGTGCTGGGGCGGAGCGCCGACGGCCCGGGCGTGCGCGGCACGTCGTCCGACAGCCGCGGCGGGGTGTTCGAGTCGGCACGGGCGGCCCAGCTGCGGCTCCTGCCACACCAGGCGGGCCGCGTCTTCGGGCCGACGACCGCGTCGTCGCCCCGCGAGTTCCTGGCCGAGCGCGAGGGCGAGCTGCACCTGCCCAAGCGGGGCGCAGCCGGCGACATCATCGCGGTCGTCGACGACGACGGTGCGTGCGCGTACTGGTGCTGCGTGCGCGGCGAGGGCGCGGGACCCGCGCGATGGGCGCAGATGCTGCTGGGTGCCGCGTTCGACGGCGACAGCTGAGGGCGCTGCCGCGGCTCAAGCGCGCGGGCTGGGCCGCACGGTGAGGGTCTGCATCGCGTGGCCCACGTGCCCGCGCTCGTCGTGCAGGTCGGCGGCGGTGATGCCCTGGCCGCTCGGCCCGAAGGCGACGGTGGTGTCGAGGCCCACCCAGCGGCCCTCCGGCTGCCGCAGCAGGTGCACGGTGAGGTCGAGGTTGGGGAACATCCACGCATCCGGGGTCGCGCGCACGGCGACGCCGTTGACGACGTCGACGAGGCCGAGCCAGCGCGCGAGCTGGCTCGCCGCCTCGCCGTCGAGGAGCTCGAGCGGGCTCGACACCCACGCGGTGCTCCTACCCGGCACCGCGTCGCCCGACTGCCGCAGGTCGAGCGACCGCACGAATCCGCCGCCCCAGGCGGGATCGAACGTGGCAGGACGCGCCAGCTCCGGCGGCGGCAGCTGCGCAGCCGCCCCGCCCTCGACCGCGCCCGTGTCCCCGGCGACGCTGTGCCACGCCCGCGCGACCGCCACGTCGCGGCCGGCGATCGATGCGGTGGCCTCCGTGAGCTCGATCGTGCGGCCGGGCCGGCGGGTCTCGACGCGCACCGCGATCTCGTCGAGTGCGAGGAAGCCGAGGATGTCGAACGCGATCCGGCTCAGCACGAGCGGCGCTCCGCCCGAGGAGGAGCGATGCTGCTCGATGGCGTGCGTCAGCAGCCCGCCGAGCGGCGCGAAGTGCAGCTCGCCCGGCTGCCATGCGCCGCCGGCGTGCTCGCTCGGCAGGTAGCGGTCGCCGCCGAGGGCGGTGAGGTAGGCGGTCATGCGCCCTCAGGGGGATGCAGCAGCAGGTCGGCGAGGTCGTCGAGGTAGCGCTCGAGGGGGACCGGAGCATCCGACCCCCAGCGCACCCACGCCCGGCCGTCGCGCACGACGAGCGGCCCGGCGCCGTCGACGAGCGACGCGTCGAGCGTGATCGACTCGATGCCGTGGTTCACGGTCTCGCCCATCGGGAAGCCGCCCTGGATCGCCGCGGCACGCCAGGCGCGGCGCTGCTCGACGGATGCGGTGTGGTGCTGCGGGCGGCCGGGCTCGGTCACGCGGGTCGAGACGCCCGTCCGCCAGACCGAGCCGACCGCCTGCACGAGCAGCGCGCCGAGCCGCCATGCGCGGCCGAGCGACCGCATCCGCGGTCGTCGGGGGATGCCGAGCACCGGCTTCGGCTCGACGTGCTCGGCCAGCGCCTCGTCGCGCGCGCCCGCCGCCGCGAGCCGCTCCGCGATCGACCGCAGCGCCGTGCGCGCGAGCTCGATCGCCGCCGCGTCGTCGGGGTGCACTGCCACCGTCGCATCGTACGGCGAGCGCTCGAGCCGGGCCTCCACACCCCCGCGGTGGGCTAGCGTGCTCCGTGCGCCGCCGGGCCGGCGCGAGGAGGGGGATCCCGATGGTGGGACGACGGGACGCGTCGACATGAGCCGGGAGCGCGAGCTCGACCTGACCCTCTTCGGCGCGACCGGCTTCGTCGGCCGGCTCGTGGCGGAGCACCTCGCGGGCGCGGCACCCGGAGGCACGCGGATCGCGCTCGCCGGGCGCTCGCGAGCGCGGCTCGCGGCCGTGCGCGACGGGCTCGGGCCGGCCGCCACGGACTGGCCGCTCCTCGAGGCGAACAGCGCGGACCCGGAGAGCCTCCGGGAGCTGGCGCGGCGCACGCGCGTCGTCGTCAGCACCGTCGGTCCCTATCAGCGGCACGGGCTGCCGCTCGTCGAGGCGTGCGTGGCCGCGGGCACCGACTACGCCGACCTCACCGGCGAGGTGCTCTTCGTGCGTGAGCTCATCGAGCGCTGGCACGAGCCGGCACGCGCGAGCGGCGCCCGGATCGTCGTGTCGTGCGGGTTCGACTCGGTGCCGTCCGACCTCGCGGTGCATCTGCTGCACCGGCGCGCGACGGCGGACGGCGCGAGCGGCCTCACGGACACGACGCTGCGGGTGCGACGGCTCTCGGGCGGGATCAGCGGCGGCACGATCGACTCGATGCGGCTGCAGCTCGCGCGCGCCCGGGACGACGCCGCGCTCCGCCGGGTGCTCGCGGATCCCGCTGCGCTGAGCGCCGGTGCGCGGGTCGCCTCGGGTCAGCCCGACGTGCACGTGCCATTCCTCGACGCCGCGACGGGGGAGTGGGATGCGCCGTTCGTGATGGCCGGCTACAACACCCGGCTCGTGCGCCGCTCCGACGCCCTGCTCGGCGGCGCGTACGGCGAGCGCTTCCGCTACCGCGAGGTGCTGCCGACGGGTCGTGGGCTCGGCGGCCGCGCCCGGGCGACGGCGATCGCGGCCGGGATGGGGGCGCTCGTCGTCGGCATGGCGACGCCGGGTGTGCGCAGCCTCATCGACCGAGCGCTGCCGTCGCCCGGCGACGGGCCGTCCGAGGAGCGCCGCCGCTCCGGATCCTTCGCGATCGAGACGACGACGCGCACCGAGGGCGGACGACGACTGACTGCCACGGTCGCGGCGCAGGGCGATCCGGGCTACGCCGCGACGTCGGTGATGCTCGGCGAGGCCGGCCTCGCGCTCGCGGTCGACGGCGAGCGATGCAGCGCGGAGGGCGGCATCCTCACCCCGGCGGTCGCGATGGGCGACGTGCTCGTCGAGCGGCTGCGCGCGCAGGGGTTCACCCTCGAGGTGCGCGCCGCGTGAGCGGCGATCCGTCAGCAGGGCCTGATGCCTCTAGTCTGCGCTGGTGGAGGACCGCCTGGACGACGTGCTCGCGCAGCTGCTCGTCGAGCCGGACGCGGCGCTGCGCGCTGCGCGTCGAGCGCTCGTCCAGCGCGTGCGGTGGCAGGGCGACCCGGCGCTGCGCCGCGAGTTGGCGGAGCACTACCGAGCGCTCGGTGCCCTCGACCAGGCAGCTCGGTGGGGGATCGTCGAGACCGGCTGGGCGAGGGCGAGCGAGCTGCGAGCGCTGCGCCTGACGCTGATCGCGGAAGGACCCTCCGCGGTCCGCGACTATCTGGGCCTGCGCAGGGACGACCCCGTGCCTCCGGCGGTCGCGGACCTCGCGCTGCCGCCGCAGGATGCCGACCGCAGTGACGCTGACGGGTGCCTGTCGCTCGTGATCGCGCTCATCGCGGGCGCCTGGGCGCTCGGCAGCCTCCTCATGGCGCTGCTCGACATCGCGCGCGGCGATCGTCCGCAGACGTGGATGCTGGTGAGCGGGCTGGTGGCGGCCGCCTGCTGCGCGCTCGCGGTGTGGGGCATCGCGCGCGCGGAGACCCGCTTCACGACGGCACGCGACGCCGCGATCTCGGACGCCGATCGGGCGGCGATCGAGCGACTGCAGGGGCGGGAGCGCAGGACCGCGGAGCGTGCCGCGGTCGGCACCGCGATGTGGGCGGGCAGTCCGCTCGGCGACTCGGCTCGATCCCGGCAGTGGCTCGTCGACGAGGCGCGCCGCTGGGGCGACCGGGCCGGAGCCGCCCGGTGGGGGCTCCTCGTGGAGGGCCTGTCGACCGGTCCCGAGCGGGATGCGCTCGTCGCCGTGCTGCGCCGCGGCGACGACCCCGTCGAGGCGCTGGCGCGGCTGAGCCGCAGGCCTTGGGATCTGCCCTTCTCGCGGGACGAGCTCGACGTGCTGCGACGGGCTGGCGCGGATGACGCGCGCGTCGCCGCGTTCCACACCGTCGACGCTCCGCACGTGCGCATCCGCTGGCTCGGCCGGTGCAGCGCGCCGCTCGCGATCGCTGCCGTCGCGCTGCCGCTGGTCGCCGTCGTAGTGGGAGCCCTCGTCGACGACCCGGTCGCCGCGGTGGCCGCGCGTGCCGCGCTCGTGGCGGTGCCGACGCTGCTCTCGGCATCGCTGGTCTGCGCACTCGCCGGGGACGGTCAGATCTCCCGGCGTGCGATGCTCGGCCTCACGGCGGCCGGGGTCGGGCTCTCCGCGGTCGTGGCGGTGAGCCTCGCACGCTGACCGCCGATGCGCGAGCCAGGCGTCCGCCTACAGCGGGACGATGCCGGTGTCGCCGAGGTCGGGCTCCCCGTCGGTGACGAGCCCCTTGACGAGGTTGACGGCGGTCGCGACCTTGCCGGGGGAGTCCCAGTACTCGGCGGTCGACGCGGTCACCTCGAGCAGGCCGTTGTCGGGGTCGTCGGGCGTGCCCGACATGAAGATGCCGGCCGACGCATCCCACAGCTCCTTGAGCTTCTCGCGGTCGTCGACGTAGCGGGCGGTGCCCGCGAGCGACACCCAGCCGCTCTTGCCGGCGTAGTGCACGTTGACGCGCGGGTCGGCCTCGATCGCGGCCACCTTCGAGGTGCTGCGCTCGGTGATGAACCAGACGGTGCCGGGTTCGGTGAAGTCCTGCGTGCCCATCGGCGTCGACACGAGCCCGCCGTCCATCGAGAGGTAGGCGAGGGAGGCGATGCGCGTCGAGCGCATGATGTCGGCGATGGTCTTGAGCTGCTCGTCGTATGCGGTCATGGGGCTCAACCTGTCACGACCGGCTGGGCGAACGCCGTGCCCACCCGGCTCCGAGCGAGCCGCGGCTAGGGTGCTCCGCATGACGACCTTCGAGGACCGCGTGCCCACCGTCGAGGAGCAGCGCGCGGTCGCCGAGGCGGTCGGCTGGCTCGACCACTTCGACTGGGCGACGATCGGCGGCTCGCTCGACCGCTCGCTGCACGGCGTGGTCGCGCGGCAGGGCGACGCCGTCGTGGGCGTCGGCAGGCTCGTGGGCGACGGGGTGCGCTACTGCTACGTGCAGGACGTCATGGTCGACCCGGCCGCGTCGGAGCAGGGGATTGCGACCCAGATCGTCGAGCGTCTGCTCGACTGGGTGCGCGCCGCGGCGCCGGCGGAGGCGGTCGTGGGGCTCTTCGCGAGCCCGGAGGCGGTCTCGGTCTACGAGGGGCTCGGCTTCCGGGCGGCGGACGGCGACCCCCTCGGCATGACGCTCAGCGTGCGCGGCTGAGCATCGCCTCGCTGCGCTCCCACAGCAGGTCGACGAGCATGTCGGCGTGCACGAGCGGATTCGTCTGGTCCGGCGTCGCGGGGTACCGCTCGGTGTAGAAGGTGCCGGGCTCCCACGTCGTGCCGGGCCTCCCGTCGGCGAAGAACGTCAGGTTCTCGCCGCCCTGTTCCGGCGAGATGAGCAGCAGGCGCGCGAGCGGCGTGCGGTAGACGAAGCGCAGGATGCTCGTGCTGCCGGTGGCGAAGCTCGTGCGCACGTTGCCGGGGTCGAAGGCGACCGCGCTGATGCCCGCATCCCCGTACCTCGCCTGCAGCCCGCGCGCGTGCAGGATGTTGGCGAGCTTGGCGTTGCCGTACGCGCGATTGGGGCCGAACGAGCGCTCGCCCTCGAGGTCGTCGATGTCGAAGCGCGCGAGTCGACGCGCCGCCGAGCTGGCGGTGTTCACGACGATGCCCTCGCCGGACTGCAGCGCGGGCAGCAGCAGCTGCGTGAGGAGGAAGGGCGCGAGGTGGTTGACCTGGAAGGTCTGCTCGTGGCCGTCGACCGTGAGGGCGCGTCGGCCGAGGATCGCGCCGGCGTTGTTGGCGAGCACGTCGACGCTGTCGGTCGTCGTGAGGAGGTCGCGGGCGAGCGCGCGCACGTCGTCGAGCTTCGCGAAGTCGGCGACGAAGTGCTCGGCCCCGAGCCCCTGCGCGACCGCTGCCGTCTTCTCGGCGGAGCGTCCGACGAGCAGCAGGCGGTGCCCGCGCTCCGCGAGCTGTCGGGCGGCGGCTGCGCCGATGCCGTCGGAGGCACCGGTGAGGACGATCGTGCGGGAGGGCATGGCGGTCACCCTACGGCGCTCGGCTGGGGCGCTTGGCTGAGCGTCCGGTGTGCGTCGCGACGGCTCGCTAGAGCGGTTGGGGTACAAGGAGTAGCGTCGCGACTCCCCATCGATCGGAGACGACATGTACTTCCACCTGCAGCAGCTGATCAACCCCATCGAGCAGGACGAGCCGGATCCCGCCGCCGCGAACGCCCTCCAGGAGGGCCTGGGCGGGCAGTTCGGCGAGATGCGCACGATGATGCAGTACCTCTTCCAGAGCATCAACTTCCGCGGCCCCTCCGGCAAGCCGTACAAGGACCTCATCCAGGGCATCGGCACCGAGGAGATCTCGCACGTCGAGCTCATCGGCACGACCATCTCCCGGCTGCTCGACGGCTCGCCGCGCTACCAGGGCAAGCCCACGGATCCGGTCGACGAGCCCGGCAAGCGCGGAGCGACGCCGCTCAGCATCGCCGTCGACCACAGCAACATCCACCACTACCTCGTCGGGGCGCAGGGCGCGCTGCCGGTCGACGCGGCCGGCAACCCCTGGCTCGGCAGCTACGTCTACAACTCGGGCAACCTCGTGCTCGACCTGCTCTACAACCTCATGCTCGAGTCGACGGGTCGGCTGCAGAAGTGCCGGCTGTACGAGATGACGGCGAACAAGACCGCGCGCTCGACGATCTCGTACCTGATCGTGCGCGACCAGGCGCACGAGAACGCCTACGCGAAGGCGCTCGAGACGCTCGGGGTCAACTGGCGCACCTCGCTGCCCATCCCGAAGACCAACGCGGAGCAGTTCCCGGAGGTCAAGCGGCTGCTCGACCTCGGGCTGCAGAGCAAGCAGTACTCCTTCGACCTCGGCGACCAGTCGGAGGCCGGCAAGATCTTCCAGGGCATGTCGCCCTCGAACGACGGCACCGAGCTCGACGCGTCGCAGCAGGCGCCGCAGGGCGCGCCCCTCGACATCGCGCCGGAGCGGCTCGAGGAGTTCGCGCCGGGTGCCGACAAGGAGCTGCGCGCGCTCATCGAGGCGACGGCGGCGATGGAGATGGCGCAGATCGACATGGACTTCGGCCCGATGAAGTCGTCCTGACGCTCGCGGACGGCCGCGGCGTGGCGCGCCGCGGCCGTCGTGCGTCCCGCCACTAGCGTGAGCGCATGTCACGCGCCGCAGCAGAGCGCGCGTGAGGCGCACCCGCACCCGCCTCGCGCGCCGGATCGACGTCGGCGACCTCGCGTTCCGGGTCGCCACCGACGTCCGTGCCGATGCGGCCGACCTGCCGACGATCGTGCTGGTCCACGGGATCGGGATGTCGAGCCGGTACTTCGCGCGACTGCACGACGCGCTGCTGCCGCACAGCCGGGTCGTCTCGCTCGACCTGCCGGGGTTCGGCGCGATGCCCCGGCCTGCTCGTGCTGTCGACGTCGAGACGATGGCGACCGCGCTCGCCGAGGTCATCGCGTCGCTCGACGCCGGACCGGCCGTGCTCGTCGGGCACTCGATGGGCACCCAGTGGGTGGTGGAGCTCGGCCGCCAGCGGCCGGACCTGGTGTCGCGCGTGATCGCGATCGGCCCGGTCGCCGATGTGGCGCACCGCTCCGCCGCCGCGCAGGCGCGCGCCCTCGCGGTCGACACCTTCCTCGAGTCGCCCGCGACCAACTGGATCGTGTCGACCGACTACCTCCGCTGCGGCGTGCCCTGGTACGTCGCGCAGCTGCAGCCGATGCTGACGTACCCGATCGAGGAGCGGGTGCGGGAGCTGACGATGCCGCTGCTCGTCATCCGCGGCGAGCACGACCCCATCGCCAGCACGCGGTGGTGCCGGCTGCTGCGCGACAGCGCCCCCGTCGCGTCGCTCGTGCACATCCCGCTCGGGCCGCACAACGCGCAGCGCTCCGCGCCCCGGGCGGTCGCGGCGGCGATCCTCGCCCACGGCTGATCGCGAGACTCGCGTCTGGCACGATCGATCGAGTGAGCGCCTCCGCATCGTCCCAGCCCGTCGCCCCGCCCGATCTCGAGGCAGCCGCCGAGCTCTGGCGGGCCTACGCCGCCGCTCGGCCGGAGGCGGTCGCGGCGTCGCCCGAGCACACGGTCGAGCACTTCGGCGACTCGGAGCGGCTCGCCGACGCACTGCTCGAGATCGTGCTGGGCGGCCGCAAGCGGGCGACGGCAGAGCTCGTCGCCGACTTCCTGGCCCGCGGTGACGACGTGCCGCGGATCGGATCCCACTGGATCGCGTGCAACGGCCGCGGCGTGCCGACCATCATCATCCGCAGCGTCGAGCTGCGCATCGGAACGTTCGGGAGCGCGGACGCCGCGTTCGCTGCCGACGAGGGCGAGGACGACGGCTCGCTCGAGAGCTGGCGACGCGAGCACCGCCGCTACTGGCAGCGCACCGCTGCCGCCCGCGGCGCCGAGTGGTCTGAGGACGACGAGATCGTGTTCGAGCGGTTCCGCGTGGTCTGGCCGCCGGAGCACGCCGACGCCTAGCCGACGAAGTCGGTGAGCGCCTCCACCAGCCGGTCGACCTCGTGGTCGTCGTTGTAGGCGGCGAGCCCGACGCGCAGGCCGCCGTCGACCTCGAGGCCCAGCGCCCGGAAGGGCTCGTAGGCGTAGAACGAGCCGGCGGGCGCGAGGATGTGACGGGTCGCGAGGGTGCGGTAGGCGTCGGCCGCGTCGCGGTCGCGGAAGGTGACGAAGAGCGTGGGCGTGCGCTCGGCCGCGACCGAGTGCAGCGTGACGCGATCCCCGAGCGCTGCGAGGCCGTCCTCGATCCGTCCGCGGAGCCGGCGCTCGTGCTCGTCGATCGCGTGGTGCGCGGCGAGGATCCGCTCGCGCCGGGAGCCTGCGTCGGGCGCGAGGCCCGCGATGAAGTCGACCGCGGCCGTCGCGCCTGCCATCAGCTCGTAGGGCAGCGTGCCGAGCTCGAAGCGCTCCGGCACCGCGTTCGTCGACGGCAGCAGCTTGTCGGGCGCGAGCGTCTCGAGCAGCGCGGGCGACGCCACGAGCGCGGCGCAGTGCGGACCGAAGAACTTGTACGGCGAGCACACGAAGAGGTCCGCGCCGAGCGCCGCCACGTCGACGGCGGCGTGCGCGGCGAGGTGCACGCCGTCGACGTGGACGAGCGCGCCGACGTCGTGCGCGCGACGCGCGATGCGAGCGACGTCGGGCTTCGTGCCCAGCAGGTTCGAGGCGCCGGTGACGGCGACGAGGCGCGTGCGCTCGGTGACGACGTCGTCGAGCGCATCCAGGTCGAGGTCGGCGCTCGCCGGGTCGAGCTCGAGCCAGCGCACCGTCGCGCCCACGGCCTCCGCCGCCTGGATCCACGGACGCACGTTGGCATCGTGGTCGAGCCGCGAGACGACGACCTCGTCACCCGGGCCCCAGGTCTTCGCCAGGTGGCGCGAGAAGTCGTAGGTCAGCTGGGTCGCGCTGCGTCCGTAGACCACGCCCGCGGGGTCGGCGGCGAGCAGGTCGCCGATCGCCGCGCGGAAGGCGGCGACGGCATCGTCGGCATTCCGCTCGCTCGCGGTCACGGTGCCGCGGTTCGACAGCGGTGCGGTCAGCGTGCGCGCGATCGCCTCGCCGACGACGGCGGGCGTCTGCGTGCCGCCCGGGCCGTCGAAGTGGGCGATCCCGGATGCGAGCGAGGGGAACTGCGCGCGGAGCGCGGCGACGTCGAAGGGCATGGGACTCCTCGGGGTGGGGCGGTGGACCGCGGCCAGGCTATGGGACGAGCGGCGGGACGCTCCTCCAGCGCCGGTGGAAGGCGCTCGGGCGCGCCTCAGCGGCACCCCATGCGCTCAACCGTTCCCGTTCCCGTTCCCGTTCCCGCCGCCGTTCCCGTTGCCGCCGCCGTTGCCGCCGCCGTTCCCGTTCCCGTTCCCGCCGCCGTTCCCCGCACCGCCGTTGCCGTTCCCGTTCCCGTTGCCGTTGTTGCCCGTGTTGGTGGCTGGCTCGTTCACGACGGGCTCCTCGACCGGCTGCTGCACCACCGGCTGCTCGACGACGGGCTGCTCGACGACCGGCTGCTCGACGACCGGGTCGGCGACCGCTGGCTCGGAGGTCGCGGGCGGCGGTGTCACGGCGACGGCCGGCACGGACGAGTCCGTCGGCGCCACGGTGGCTGGGGTCGTCGGGAGGCCCTGCAGCGTGAACGCGATCGCCGCGGCGAGGATCGCGCAGGCCGCGGCCACGCCGCCCACGAGCGCCCACGGGCGTCGGCGCGGCCTGCGCCTCGCCTGCGCGGGCGCGGTGTCGGCGGTGGTGACCGCCGATGCGGTGGCCCCGGCGCGATCGGGCATCGCTGCGGTCGGGGCCGAGCTCGGTGCCATCGCGGCAGCCGTCGCAGTCGCGGCTCCGACGAGCAGCGGCATCCCGCGGGCCACGTCCGTGAGCCGGTCGAGCACCTCCGTCGCGGTGGGGCGGGCTGCCGGGTCGCGCGCGGTCATGGCGGTGAGCAGCGACTTCCACGCATAGCCGACGGACCCGGGGATCACCGGGTCGCGAGCGAGCCTGGCGCTCAGCGACTCGATCATGGTGCCCGGGAACTCGCGCCGGCCGGTGAGCGATTCGAGCAGCACGAGGCCCAGCGAGTAGATGTCCGAGGAGGGTCCGACACGGGCGCCGGTGGCCTGCTCCGGGCTGAGGTAGGCCGCGGTGCCGAGCACCATGCCCGTGGCGGTGAGCCGGGCGGCGTCGATGAGCGAGGCGATGCCGAAGTCCGCGAGCTTGGCGTCGAACTCCCGTCCCGGCAGCGGCGAGGGCGCGAGCAGAATGTTCGCGGGCTTCAGGTCGCGATGCACGACGCCGTTCGCGTGGACGACGACGAGCGCCTCGGCGAGGTCGTGCGCCATCCGGGTGACGTCGGGCTCGGGTGGCGGCCCGAGGGCGAGCCGCGCGGCGAGCGTCGGCCCGTCGACGAGCTCCATCACCAGGTAGGTGACCTCTCGGCCGTCGAGCGCCGTGCTGCCCGCGTCATAGAGCGTGACGAGCGCTCGATGGCTCAGCGTGGCGAGCAGGTCGATCTCGGACCGGACGCGCTGCAGCTCGGTCGAGTCCGAGGTCGCGGGCGCGAGCACCTTGAGCGCCACGTCGCGGCGCAGCACCTCGTCGGTGGCGCGATGGACGAACGCCATCCCGCCGGAGCCGAGCAGCGCGCCGAGGCGATACCGCCCGACGAGCACGCTCCCTGGCTGGAGCGGATCCACTGCCTGCATGGTGCCTCCACCGTCGGCGCAATCGTACCCGCGGAGCGCTGGGATGTACCCCAGTGATGGGCGTCGTCGCGTCAGCGCGGTGTCGGGACCAGCGTGACGGCGTGCAGCCGACCGTCGTCGACGACGGCCGTCATCACCGTGCCGACCGGCTGGCGGCGCCGATCGGTGGGGGAGCCGGGGTTCAGCAATCGCAGGCCGCCGGGGGTGGTCGAGTCCCACGGGATGTGGGAGTGCCCGAAGACGAGCACGTCGCACGGGTCGTCGGAGCTGGGCCCGAAGCGCTCGTCGCAGCGTCGATCCCTGCCCGCGGCCGGACCGGTCTCGTGGATGACCGCGATGCGCACGCCGTCGACGTCGACCCGCGCGACCTCGCCGAGGCGATCCCAGAGCGCCGCGCCGTCGTTGTTCCCCGCGACGCCGATCAGCCGGCTCGCGCGCCGCTCGAGCTCGTCGAGCAACCAGACGTCGACCCAGTCGCCGGCGTGGATGACGGCGTCGGCCTCGTCGACGAGCTGCCAGACCTGCCCCTGCATGGCCTTCGCCCGCTTCGGCACGTGTGTGTCGCTCAGGAGCAGCAGTCGCGTGGTCATGCCCTCAGCCTGCCGCGAGGGAGCGGAGCACCCGCGAGCGGGCTCAGGCGGTGACCTCGACCTGGCCGCTCATGCTCGACACGTGCGGGTCGCACACGAAGAGGTAGGTGCCCGGCTCGAGCGTGATCTCGACGGTCGACTCGTCGACGCCCGCGAGGTCGGTGGCGATGTCGACACCGCCAGGTCCGGTGAGGTGGAAGTTGTGCGCGGCGGAGCGGTCCGCGAAGGTCAGCGTGTAGTCGCCGGCCGGCAGCGTGGTGACCGGGGCGCCGCTCTCGTCGGTCAGCGCGATCTCGTACGCGTCCGGGTCGTCGGCGGTGCCGACCATGCCGATGAGCGCGGTGGCCGTCGTGCCCTCGCTCGGGGCGGCCGTCTCGCTCCCGCCGGACGACGCGCTCGGCGCGGTGGACGCGCTGGGCTCGACGGGCTCGGACGAGGGGGCGGCGCCGGTACCGCCGCTGCATGCGGCCAGCGCCAGGCCCATCGCGGCGATCAGTGCTGCTGCGGTCGTGCGTCTGCGTGTCATCGTGATCTCCATCGGTCGAGCCGTGGCGCCGAGCGTAGCGTCGCCCGTTATGGGTCGTCTGTGCGATGCGCCCGGCATCCGGCTCACGAGGAGGGGGCGTCCGCCTCCTGCAGCCGCACGAGCCGCTCGCGCGCCCAGTCCTGGGCGCGCTTGCCCTCGCCCGACGCGAGCGCTCGGCCGGCGATCGCGAGCACGATGCGCGTGCCCGTCACGACGGGGAGCGGCGAGCGGCGCAGGCCGAGCAGGCGCCGGTAGGGGCGCGGGATCGTCGCCACCGCGCCCTCGAACAGCAGCCGGTAGCCGATGCCGGCGGCGCCGGGGAGCATCGGGCGTCGGAGGAACGAGACCACCTCGCGCACGCGCTCGTCGCCGCGCAGCTCGCCGCGCTCGAGGTAGCCGCGCAGCCGTCGGCGCAGGTCGGCCTCGGTCGTCGGCGGGTCGGCGACGCGCATGAGCCTGCCCGCGCGCGACCACTCGTCGACATAGGCGTCCGGGCCGCCGGGGATGGGCTCGCCCCACATCTGCTGGCAGGTGAGGAACGCATCCGCGAAGGCGAGGTGGACCCACTCCGCGAGGGCCGGATCGCCGGCGCTGTAGCTGCGCTCCGCGCCCGTCCCGTCGACGTACGCGCCCTCGACGCGGCGGTGGAACCGCGCGACCCGCGCGGTCTCCCGGTCGGCTTGCGCCGTCGAGCCGTAGGTCACGCAGACGACCCAGCGCACGGTGCCCGCCAGGCGCCCGAGCGGATCCTGCCGATACGTCGACCAGTCGTGGACGCCGGCCATCGCGCCCGGGTGGAGCGCCTGGAGGAGCAGTGCCCGGATGCCGGCGACGAGCGTCGCCATGCTGCCGTGCACGGTCCACGCGGCGCCGCCCGCGGCGAAGTGACCGGCGTCGTCGCCCTCGGCGAGCTCGCGGATCCATGCCGGCGACCCGCCGGGATCGCCCGACAGCGCCGTCAGCAGTCGTGCCCGGAGCGTCTGCACCATGGGGTCCAGCCTGTCAGGACCCGCCTGGATGCGTCACGCATCCGCCGTCGGAGACGGCTCGATGCCGCTGCGCTCGACCGGGAGCCACAGCTCGCACGTCGCCGTGCTGAAGTCGGGGGCACGGTCGAGGACCGCCACGATCGACGGACCGGGTCGCAGCCGCCACGGGTTCGAGGGGAACCAGTCGCTCGCCGTCGCCGCCCAGACCGACTGGAGCGCCGCCGGATGCGGACCCTCGGTGCGGAAGACCGCCCACGTGCCCGCCGGCACGTCGATCACGTCCAGGTCGTCGGCGACCGGCGTCGCCTCACCGACGGCGACGCCGTGGAGGTAGGTGAGCTCGCTGCCCTCGGCGTAGTCGGGGTCGACGTCGGCGCTCACCTGCAGCAGTCCGGCCGGCTCCTCGCTGCTGAGCGCCTTCAGCCGAGCGTGCTCATCGGCCGGCAGCGCCGCGATGTGCGCCTGGATGTGCGGGTTGACGCCTCGGTGGATGAGCGGCACGCGGGCGGCGTGGCCGACCAGCCGGAATGCCGGACGCTCTGCGATGCGGGTGTCCATGGTGGTGCTCCCTTCGACGCTCAGGCGGAACCTGAGCTGCGGTTGTGTGCGAAGGGGGCCGCCGTCGCGGCGCACGGCGGCCGTGCTCACGCCGTGCACCGCTCGGAACGCGCGGCCGAACGCCTCGGTCGAGCCGTACCCGAAGCGCACCGCGATCCCGAGCAGGTCGTCGTCCCCGAGCAGCTCGGCGGCGGCGAGCGTCATGCGGCGGCGCCGCACGTACTCCGACAGCGGCATCCCGGCGAGCGACGAGAACATCCGACGCAGGTGGTACTCCGTCGTGCCGCGCTCGCGCGCGAGCGCGGCGACGTCGACCTCGCCCGCGAGGTGCTCCTCGACGAGCTCGACGAGCCGGTTGAGCGCTGCGATCACGGTTCCCCCTTCGACATCGAGTCTCTGCGACTGCGCGGCTGCGCACCCGATCATCGCGGTCCGATCCGATCGGCGGCGACCGGTCTCACCGGGGAGCGGCGTCCGGGTCGCTCGGCTCGCCGCCTACGCTGGCATGGGAGGGCTCATGGAGCAGATCGACTTCGCGCAGTTCTGGCAGGAGCGCCGGCTGTGCATGCTGGCGTCGCCGCGCCCGGACGGCACGATCCACCAGGTGCCCGTCGGCGCGACGTTCGACGCCGAGCGGCAGCTCGTGCGGGTCATCACGTCGGGCTCGAGCTACAAGGCCCGCAACCTGCGCAGGCATCCCGGCAGCCGGGTCGCGGTCTCGCAGGTGGAGGGTCGCTGGTGGAGCACGGTCGAGGGCCGCGCCACCGTCTCCGCGGAGCCCGAGCGCGTCGCCGAGGCGGTGCGCCGGTACGCCGAGCGCTACCGCGAGCCGCGACCGAACCCCGAGCGCGTGGTGATCGAGATCGCGATCGACCGGCTGCTCGGCAACGTGCAGCCGAGCTGACCCGCTGTCAGCCGCCGACGCCGACGAGTCCGCCCCAGACGGCGCGGGCACCCGAGTCGCCGATCAGCGCGACCATGCCGACGCTGCCCGCCGCGACCCCGATCGCCAGCACGGCGAGCACCGCGGGGATCGCCCGAGCACCGCGGTGAGGCGGGACCGGACGCTCCGTCGCGCCCCAGCGGAACCACGCCCACTGCGCGGCGGCGATGACGAACATCCCGATCACCCACGGCAGCAGCATCCGCCCGTACCCCTCATGCGCCTGCACAGCGGGAGGGGCGCCGACGAGCACCGCGAGCGCCTCACCGGCGGCGACGGTGACCGGCACGAGCGCCACGAGCAGGAGCGCCGCGAGCGGTGTGACGATGCCGAGCCGCCGGCGCGCGGCGGGCCAGAGGCTGCCCAGGACCATCGCGAGCGCCGTCAGCGGCACGAGGACCACGACGGCGTGGACGAGGAGCGGGTGCAGCGGGAGGCCGGTGATCTCGAAGGCGCCGGTGGCGGGAAGCAGGTCCATACTCTGTGACACGACGCGCGGGCCCGTGAGGTTCATCGATGAACCTGCGAGGGTCCGCCCTCGTGTCATGGGGGAGGAGGTGCACGCGGTGCCACCCGATGACGCGAGCCGGCTCGGTGCGCTGTACGACGCGCACGCCGCGCCGGTGTGGCGGTACGTCGTCCACCTGACCGGCGATCGGGCGGGCGCGGACGACGTCGTGCAGGAGACGCTGCTGCGCGCGTGGCGCACCCCGAAGATCCTCGAGGACCCGGCGACCGCGCGCTCATGGATGCTGACGGTCGCGCGCCACCTCGTGATCGACGAGACCCGCAGCGCTCGGCGGCGGCACGAGGTGCTGCTGCCGGAGACGCCGGAGCGCGAGTCGCCCGACGCGACGGACGCGCTGTTCGAGGCCATGCTGATCGAGGAGGCGCTCGCGCTGCTGAGCCTCGAGCACCGCAGCGTCATCGTCCGCGCCTACTACGGCGGCCGCTCGATCGCCGTCATCGCCGATGAGCTCGGCATCCCGGAGGGCACCGTCAAGTCGCGCCTCCACTACGGCCTGCGCGCGCTGCGCCTGGCGCTGCAGGAGAAGGGGGTCACCCGATGAGCCGCGACCACGCCGAGTTCGCGGACTGGGATGCCGCCTACCTGCTCGGGGCGCTGAGCCTGCCGGATCGCCGCGCCTTCGAGGAGCACCTGGAGTCGTGCGAGCGCTGCGCGCGCGCCGTCGCCGAGATCGCGCCGACGCTGGGGCTGCTGGCGCGGGTCGATCCGGCGCGCGCGGCGTCGCTGCTCGAGCGCGAGCACGTCGAGCCCCCGCTCAGCCCCGCGATGGGCGGCCGCGCGGAGCTGCTCGCCCGCGCCGCGCGCGAGCGGTGGCGCACCCGACTGCGGTGGACCGGGGGAGCGGCGGCCGCGGCGGCGATCCTCGCCGCGGTGGTGGTGTCGGTCAGCGCCCTGCTCGCGCCGGCGCCGCGCGAGGCACTGGCGGTGGAGCTCGTGGCGGTGGTCGACGCGCCGCTGGCAGCGAGCGTCGACCTCGTCTCGGTCGGATGGGGCACGCGCATGGAGCTCGAGTGCAGCTACGGCGGCGAGCGCGTGGACGACGCGTACGGCGTGCCGTACGCGCTCGTCGTGGAGGACGTCGACGGCAACACGAGCGAGGTCTCGAGCTGGCGGGCCGAGCCCGGCGCGACGGCGCGGCTGACCGCTGCGTCGGCGCTCGACGTCGACCGGATCGCGGCCATCGAGATCCGCCTCGAGGAGAGCGGCGAGGTGCTCATGCGGGCCGAGCTCGGGGACGGGTGAACCTGCGGGGCCGCTGCAGCGTGTTCCCCATGACCGCATCCGCGGCCGCTCACGAAGGGACGCTCTCATGACTTCGAGGACCACCACGGCGGCACTGGCCGCCGGACTGCTCGTCATCGCGCTCGCCGGCTGCGCGAGCCCGTCGACCGACGCCAGCTCGCCGCCGGCCGTGTCGCCCTCCGAGGAGGCGCCGTCGAGCTCCTCCGAGGAGCCCACCACCTCGGCGATGCTCATGGTCGCCGACTCCGACCTCGGCGAGATCGTCGTCGACGGCGACGGCATGACCGTCTACATGTTCGACAACGACACCCAGGGCGCCGGTGCGAGCGTGTGCGAAGGGGACTGCGCGACCAACTGGCCCGCGGTCACCACCGAGTCGGAGGCCCCTGAGGTCGAGGGCGTCACAGGCGAGGTGGGCACGATCGAGGGCGTCGACGGCGCCACCCAGGTGACGCTGAACGGCTGGCCGCTTTACTACTTCGCAGGCGACAGCGCCGCGGGCGACGTCGCGGGCCAGGGCGTCGGCGGCGTCTGGTGGGTGCTGTCGCCGGCAGGGGAGCGCATGGCGGAGTGACCGCGTCGGGTCGCGCATCCGCACCGGCGCCGCCGATCGATGCACGGGCGGCGCCGGGGGCCCGCGGCCATAGACTCCGGCCCATGGACATGCTGGGAGGCGGACAGATCGCCGCGGCCGGACTCATCGATTGGCGCAAGCTCGCGCAGGGCCTGCACGCCCGCTACCTGATCGACGACTTCGCGGCGGGCGCGCGCTTCGTCACGGCGGTGGGGGAGGCGGGCGACGCGATCGGCCACCACCCGATCGTGTCGATCGGCAGCGGGTACGTCGACCTCAAGCTGATCAGTGACGATGCGATCTACCGCGACGGTGATGGCACCGAGCACGTCGTCGGATGGGTCACCCAGCAGGACATCGACCTCGCGCGCAGCATCTCGGAGGTCGCCGCCGACCACGGGCTCGAGGCCGATCCGGCGTCGGTCAGCCACATCGAGCTCGGCCTCGACACGGCCGGCTCCGCGACCATCGCGCCGGTGTGGGCGGCGCTGCTCACCGGGAGCGCCGACTCGCAGGGTCGGGGGTCACCCAGCGACGAGATCCGTGATGCCACCGGACGGGTGCCGAACCTGTGGTTCGGCGACGCGGACCAGGGCTCGACCTCCCGCCAGCGCTTCCACGTCGAGGTCTACGTCGCTCCCGAGGTGGCCGAGCAGCGGATCGCCGCGGCCGTCGCCGCGGGCGGGACGGTCGTCGACGACAGTCAGGCGCCCTCGCTCACCGTGATCGCCGATCAGGACGGCAACACGGGCGTCCTCTGCGTCGACGCGTCGGCGGCGCAGCAGGGCTGACAGCGCTCGCGGCGCGGCCGCGGGCGGCGTGGCGTCAGTCGTCGCGCCCGGTCGCGACGAGCGCGAAGGCTCCGAGCAGCGCCAGGACCGACCCCGTCACGCCGACGGCCGCGACGATGATCGCCAGCATGAACGGGTTGTCGAGCGCGACGCCCGTGTCGTGCGCGGCGGTGGCGATGGTGTGCATGGTCTGCCCTCCAGAGGTTCCGTCGGCACGGCAGGTGGACCGCGCCATGTGCTCAGCCTGCCAGCGACCGGGCACCGGGACCTACTCGACGAGCTTGCCCGCCACCGAGTCGTCGACCCCTGCCTCCGCGAGGGCCCGGAAGCTCTCCGGGGCCGGCGCGAGGGGCTCGAAGCTGACGCCCGCGCTCGGGGACCACACGAAGTTGCCCTGCAGGGTCGCATCCGTCTCGGGGAAGTCGGCGCGGTTGTGGCAGCCGCGCGTCTCGCGCCGCTCGAGCGCGCACTCGAGCGTGGCGCGAGCCGCGAGCAGTGAGCCGAGCAGGTCGAAGGCGTGCGCGAGGTCGTCGAAGCCGGCGATGTCGGGATGCGCGGTGACGTGCTGGGCACGCTCCTCGAGCACCGCGAGCGACTCCAGGCCGGCGCGCAGGCCCTGCTCGGTGCGCACGACACCCGCGTGCTCGGACATGAGGTCGCGCACGGCGCGCTGCAGCCGGCGCGCGGACTCGTCACCGCCGTCGCGCAGCAGCGCCGCCATCTCCTCGCGCGCGCGGTCGACCGCTGCGGGATCGCGACGCACCTCGGTGCGCGCGGCGACGTAGGCCGCAGCGTGCTCGCCGGTGATGCGCCCGTAGACGAGCAGCTCGATGAGCGAGTTGCCGCCGAGGCGGTTCGCGCCGTGCAGCCCCGACGATGCCTCGCCGATCGCGTAGAGCCCGTCGACGCCGGTGCTGTGGTCGTCGGCTGCGACCCACACACCGCCCATCGAGTAGTGCGCGGTCGGCGCGATCTCCATCTTCGTGGTCGTGATGTCGAGCATCTGCAGGTCGATGAGCGTGCGGTACACCCTCGGCAGCTGCTGCAGGATGCGCTCGCGCGGCAGGTGCGACACGTCGAGGTAGACGCCGCCCTTCTCGGTGCCGCGCCCCTCCGCGATCTCCGTGAAGCTGGCGAGGGCCACTCGATCGCGGGTCGACAGCTCCATCCGCTCGGGGTCGTAGCGCTCCATGTAGCGCTCCCCGAGCGCGTTGGTGAGGATCCCGCCCTCGCCGCGCGCGGCCTCCGACACCAGGGTCCCCGCGGCGTCATCGGGCTCGAGCAGGCCGGACGGGTGGAACTGCACGAGCTCGGCGTCGCGGATCCGCGCGCCGGCCAGCGCGGCGAGCCGGAAGGTGTCGCCGGTGTTCTCGTCACGGCGCGACGACGTGTGCCGCCAGATGCGGGTGTGCCCGCCGGCGGCGAGGATCACGGCATCGGCGTGGATCTGCACGGGCGTGCCGTCCACGATGTCGAAGCCGTAGGCGCCGAAGATCGTGCCGTCGGCGACCAGGAGGCGTGTGATGTAGATCGTGTCGATGATCTGCACCTGCAGGGCCGCGGCACGGCGCATCAGCGTGCGCTGCAGCTCGAGGCCGGTGTAGTCGCCGGCATAGGCCGTCCGGCGGTACGTGTGGGCGCCGAAGAAGCGCTGCGAGATGCGGCCGTCCTCCTCGCGCGCGAACGGCATGCCCCACGCCTCGAGCTCCTCGATCGCGCGAGCGGCGCCCTGCGCGACGGTCTCGACGATGGCCGGGTCGGCGAGGAAGTAGGACTCGCGCAGCGTGTCGGCGGCATGCTGCTGCCACGTGTCCTCGTGATCCATCGTCGCGAGGGCCGCGTTCATCCCGCCTGCGGCGAGGGTCGTGTGGGCGTCGTGCTTGCGTCGCTTGCCGACGGCGAGCACCTGGACGCCCTGCTGCGCGAGCTCGATCGATGCGCGCAGCCCGGCGCCGCCGGTGCCGATGACGAGGACGGAGGTCGAGAGGATGCGCTCGGAGGTGTGCGGTGCGGTCATGCCTCCACCGTATGAAGCCGCAGCGCATGCGTCCAATGCATAGTTCATCGCGCCGTCATGCGGTTACGCTATGCCCGTGAAGATCGAGCAGCTCCGTTCCTTCGAGGCCGTCGCCCGCATCGGCAGCTTCACGAGGGCGGCCGAGGAGCTCTTCCTGGCGCAGCCGTCGCTGAGCCGGCAGATCGCCGCGCTGGAGGACGAGGCCGGCACCCCGCTGCTCCGGCGCGCGCCCGCAGGCGTGACGCTCACGCCGGCGGGGGAGGTGCTGCTGCCGATCGCGCGCCGCATGCTCGCCGACGCGAGCGCTGCTCGTGAGCAGCTCGACGAGCTCGCCGGGCTCCGCCGCGGCAGCGTCCGCCTCGGCGCCCCGCCGACGCTGTGCGTGTCGCTCGTGGCCGACGTGCTCGCGGCGTACCGCGCAGCGCATCCCGACATCGAGCTGCACATCACCGAAGGCGGCTCCCGCTCGCTCGTGCAGGCGATGGACGAGGGAGCGCTCGACCTCGCGCTCGTGGTGACCCGCGGTGCGGGAGCGACCGCGCCGGCTACGGAGCTCGTGCCGCTGCTGTCGGAGGAGCTCGTGGTGATCTCGTCGGCCGGCGCGCGAGGGAGCGCAGGGGAGGGGCTGCTGCCGGCGCGGCGCGGGGTGACGCTGGCGCAGCTCGCGACGATGCCGCAGGTGGCGTTCAACCGCAGCTACGACCTCCGGGTCGCCACCGACGCCGCGTTCGCGGCAGCCGGGCTGACGCCGACGATCGCGGTGGAGGGCGCCGAGATGGATGCGGTGCTGCGCTTCGTCGAGCGCGGGATCGGGGTGGCGGTCGTGCCCGCGATGGTCGTCATCGATCGTCCGGGGCTGCGGAGCACGAGACTCCTCCGCCCACAGCTGTCGCGCACCGTCAACCTCGCCCGCCGCACGGGCGTCGGCCCGTCCGCGGCTGCCGCCGCGATGCAGGACGTCATCTACGAGACGGTCGCCCGCGTCGCGGCGCCCGGCACCGAGCTGGCGGAGCGAGTGACGGTGGCGTCACGCACGTAGGCATCCGTCGCCGACCGCGCGCATTGCCGGCGGTCGCTGACATCATCGACGCATGCGCACGGCAGCGATGGTGGGGGAGCGCCTGGTCGTGCAGCCCGACCTGCCCGGCTCGGTCGCGCTCGTCGTGCTGAGCGTGGTGGTCGCGGTGGCGCTACCGGTGGTGGCGTCGAGGCAGATGACGCCGGCGCTGCTCCGCGAGCACTACCTGCTCTCCAAGCCCGGGTCGATCCTCGTGCTGGCCTGGCTGCTGCTCGGGGCGCTGACCGTCCTCACCCTCGCGGCCGCGCTCGCAGCCACCGTCTACCCGGTCTTCTGGGCGACGACGGCGCTGAGCGTGAGCATGGTGGCCGTCGTGCTCCTCTACCTCGTGCGGTATCGGGCAGCGGTGCGCGCCTACGAGCGCGACGCGCTCGACCAGCACGACGGCGATCGCGAGCCGCCCGGCGCGTGAGGCGGGTGCTGCCTCGGTCGACCCGGACCGTGCCGTCCACCGCGATGCTGCCGTGACCGGTGCTGATCGTTCACGCGGGATGGCGCGCCAAGAGCTTCGAGACCGCGATCATCGCGCCGCCGAGCACCGCCGGGATCCCACCGCCGGGATGCACGGATGCGCCCACCCGCCAGAGCCACGGGGTGCGCACGTCGTGGTGCGGCGGTCGGTGCAGCGGCCCGCTCATCCAGAGCGGTCGGGCCGCGCCGTAGAGCGCGCCGTGGGGCTCGCCGAACGAGCCGAAGTACCTCGGATCGAGCACGGTGCTGTCGACCATCCCGTCTGTCAGCGGCGCATCGAGGCCCATCGCCGCCGAGATGCGCTCGACCTCGCGGCTCACGAACGGATGCTCCGCCGTGTACTCCCGCCCGTCCGCAGGAGCGGTGAGCAGGACGGCGAGCGTGCTGCGGCCGTTCGGGTACACCTCGCCCGCGCGGTAGTGGTTGACGAACGCCATGGTGTCGGCCGGCTCATCGCCGGCAGCCAGGCTGCGATGCAGCGCGGCCGGCTCCCGGGGCAGGACGACGCTGTGCGCGGCGAGCCCCTGCGGCAGCGGCTCGCGAAGCACGCCGTAGATCGCGACAGCAGAGCACGAGAGCGTGCGGGGCCGGCTCCACGCCCGGTCGCGACCCAGCAGCGCGTCGACCCGCTCCGCGTCGAGCGCGCTGACCACGATGTCGGCGCGATGCTCCGACACGGTGGTGCTGACCCAGCCTCGTCGGATGCGGGTGACGGTCTCGCCCGTGCGCACCTCCACGCCCGCGGCCTCCGCCAGCCGTCGCAGCGCGAGCGCGATCTCGAAGACGCCGCCGCGGGGCACCCAGACGCCCGACGCTGCCATGACCGCCGGCATGCTCGCATACAGAGCCGGCGTGCGCGCGGGGGAGACACCTGCGTTCAGGGTGTGGATGGCGATGATCTCCCGCAGCCCGTCCGGCAGCCAGGGCAGGCTGTCGAGGTAGGCGCGTGTGCTCAGCCGCGTGCCGTAGACGCCGAGCAGCCGCCGCAGCGCCGGCAGCGACGCGCGGTCGAGGGGATCGGCGACGAGCAGGGCGGTGACGTCATCGGTGAGCGGCGCGTGGACCTCGCTGAAGCGCTGCCACGCGGGGAACCACGGATGGTCGGGCTCGACCGGCAGCGTCGTCGTCTGGCCGTCGTAGTAGTAGCGACCCACCTCGGGCAGTCGCAGCAGCTCGAGCTCACCGGCGTCGGCGATCGCTCGCGGTCCCGAGTCCAGTCGGCGGAGCAGCCGCTCCCAGACACCCGGGAAGGTGACGAGCGACGGGCCGGTGTCGATGCGCTCGCCGTCGATCTCGATGCGTCGGCTCTTGCCGCCGACCGCCTCGGCGGACTCCAGCAGCGTCACCCGGTGCCCGGCGTGCGCGAGCAGCGCGGCCGCGGTGAGACCTCCGAGCCCGGCTCCGACCACGACGACGCGGCTCACGGATACACCCCGAAGAACATGGCGGCGAGCAGGATGCCGCTGGCGACGGAGCCCGCGATGTACGGGAACGCGACCGACAGCGGGTAGAGGCGGTGCCCGGTCGCTGGCGTCGGCCGCCGCAGCAGCAGGACGACGAGCGCGCCGGCGATGACGAGGTTGACGGCGGCGACGGGCAGGCTCACGACCGCGAAGAGCGCGGTGGAGGCGAGCCACCACGCTCCGCTCCACACGGCGGTGCCGCGCGCCCCGAGCAGCACGGCAGTGGTCGTGATCCCGACCTGGCGGTCCTCCTCGATGTCCTGCACGGCGTCGAACGCGTGCTTGGCGACGCTCCACGCGAGCAGGCCAGCGACCGCGGGCCACACGGGCTGCGCGCCGAGCGCGAGCGGCATGAACAGCAGCGGCAGCCCGTAGGCGGCGTTGCTGAGCGAGTCGAGGAACGGCCGCTGCTTGAATCGCAGCGGGGGAGCGGAGTAGCAGACGAAGACGCCGGCGTAGAGCGCGATCACCGCGATGGCGGCGGGCGGCAGCGCGACCGCGAAGTAGGCGAGGAAGGGCACGTTCGACACCACGACGCCCCACGCGATGAGGCGCACCTCGCGCGGTTCGATGCGAGCGCCCTCGATCGATCCCTTGCGCGGGTTCAGGGCGTCGGTGTCCTGGTCGAAGATGTCGTTGACGCCGTAGATCAGCAGGTTGAAGGGAAGCGTCAGCCACAGGATGAGCGGGATCGCCGCGATGTCGAGCAGCTGCCCCGTGAGCCACATGCCGAGCAGGCCGCCGCCGACGGTGTTGATCCACAGCACGGGCCGCGAGATCTGGACGAGGCGGCCGAGCCTCGAGCGCTCCTCGGACGCGCCCGTCCGGGGCCGAGCCTGCTCAGCGATGGCGGCGCTCGAGGCGAGTGCGGGCTGCCGCAGCGCGGTGATCGTCGATGGGAGGGCTCCTCGGACGGGACGAGGGCGCGAGCTGCTCCCGTCTGCGGCGATCGTAGCGCCGCCGTCCGGGCGCAACGCCTGCGCAGGTCGCGTCGCCGCTCCGTCGAGCTACAGCGTGCCGATCGACGCGCCACGGGCGACCGCCGGAGCGTCGAGCTCGCTGAGCGATGTGTCGGCGCGGGCCAATGCGCTCCGACTGGGCGGCGGGGGTGTGGTCCATGGACCCTCGGAGCCGTCCCGGGAAACCTGGCTGGATATCGGGGACCTCGACCTAGGTCGTGAGCTCCCGGCTGCTGACCTCGCGGGCTGCCGAACGGCGGGTGCGCCAGTGCCATCACGCAGGCGAGGTCGCTTGCTGCTCCTTCAACGCGCGCAGGGCCGCAACGTTCTCAGCGAACCGAGCCGCTTCGGTCCGGAATGCCGGGCTGCTCGAGGCGAGCCGCTCGATCTGCGCCCGGTACTCGCGGCGTTGCGGGAGGTGCAGGCGGGTCAGCGCGGGGAGTTGAGCCAACGGCGAGAGGTCCTTGTTTCGCACGCGGACGCCGATGAACAGGACGCTCTCGAGCGCCTGCAAAGGGGAGACCCAATCCAAGTCCTCGACGTCGATCCAGCTCAGATCGCGAGGACCGGCCGTGAGCCACAGTTCGCGCAGCGAGGTCGCACCCCCCAACGGTCGGTACTGCAGCGCCCCGGTCACCCCATGAAGTGCCAGGCGCTCCACGTTGGGCAGCGAGGCGAGGGCGCTGACGTCCGCAAGCTCGTGGGCGCCCGTAACGTTCAGAGACTGGATCTGCGACAGGCCGCTCAAGGCGTCGAGCGTCGTGAGATGCCGGCCCCCAAGCTGCAACTCCCGGAGGTCTGGCTGCTGCTCAAGCACTCCAACAGCCGCCGGAGACAGGATGCTCAACACCGTGAGGGAGATCACCGGCTGCGGAACCTCGAAGAAGTGGGCCCACCGGCCAGTGAGAGGGACCGCGATGGCCGACTCTCCGCGATAATCCGACGGGTCTTCCAACAGCACCCCGGCGACAGCGCTATGCATGAACTCAGGCATGGTGCGCGCTCCGATCTCGATGACCTCCATCCGGAGATCTGCTCCAATGATGCATCGGCCGAAACGAGAGCTACCGGTCGACAGGCTGATCGGACGATGCGTCAGAAGCACCACCACCCACCCGCAACCAGGAGAGATGGGTCAGGTCAGATGCCAGGCTTATGTGGCGGAGCGCAGCGGAGGTCTCGGATATCGATCGTGCGAGAGGAGGTGCCGGCCACCTGAACCGACATAATGTGCATTATCGGCGCTACGCAACGAGCCGGATCGGAGTGCTCAGCGCGCTCGGCTGGTCTCAGCCCGCGGCGAGTTGCTCGAGCGCGTCGCCAGTGAGCCGCTGCGTCGTCCACTCGTCGAGCGGTGCAGCGCCGATCGCGCGGTAGAAGCCGATCGACGGCTCGTTCCAGTCGAGCACCGTCCACTCGAAGCGCCGATAGCCGCGCTCGACGCACACCGCGGCCAGCGCCGCCATCAGCGCGCGCCCGTAGCCGCGGCCGCGCTGCGACTCGTCGACGTACAGGTCCTCGAGCCAGACGCCGTGCGTGCCGGTCCAGGTCGAGTACGTGAGGAACCAGATCGCGATGCCGACGAGCGTGCCGTCGCGCTCGACGACGTGCGCGAAGGCGCGCGGCTCGTCGCCGAAGAGCGTCTGCGTGAGCAGCTCGGCCGTGTTCTCGACGGCATCCGGCTCGCGCTCGTAGATCGCGAGCTCGTGGATCAGGGCCAGGATGCCCGGCTCGTCGCCGGGGGCCGCGGTGCGCAGCACGGCGCCGTCGGGCAGGGTTCGGGAGGTCACCCCGGGATCCTACGGCTCGGCGTCCGCGCACCTCGCGGCCTTCCGGCTGCGCGCATTACGATGTGCGGCCAGAGGAGGCGACGATGCCGAGGCGCGATGGCAGGATCCGGGCGTTCGTGGACGCGCACGAGGACGACATGGTCGCCGAGCTGTCGGCGTGGGTGCGCATCGCCTCGGTCGCAGGCGTGCCGGAGCGGGAGCGGCATCTGCGCAGGTCGGCGTCGTGGCTCGCGGGCGCCCTCCGTGACCTCGGCTTCCCGATCACCGAGATCTGGCCGGGCGAGACCGGACCCGCGGTGTACGCGGAATGGTGCGAGGCACCGGGGGCGCCGACCGTGCTCGTGTACAGCCACCACGACGTGCGCGCCGTGAAGGACGAGAACTGGGACGAGACCGCGCCGTTCGAGCCCGTGGTGCGCGGCGGCCGCCTCTACGGCCGCGGCAGCTCGGATGCGAAGGGCCAGGTGCTCGCGCACCTGTGGGCGGTCCGCGCGCACTTGGCCGGCGGCAGATCGGCGCCGGCGGTCAACCTGAAGGTGCTCGTCGAGGGCGAGGAGGAGGCCGGCTCCCCCAGCCTCGCCGGCATGCTCGACGAGCAGCGCGCGCGCCTCGACGCAGACGTGATCCTCTTCTCGGACACGCTGCTCTGGCGCGCCGACCACCCCGCCCTCTGCACCAGCATCCGCGGCATGATCGGCGCGCACCTCGAGGTCTACGGGCCGCTCACCGACATCCACAGCGGAGCCGTCTCGGGATCCGCGCCGAACCCGGCGATCGAGCTCGGCCGGCTGCTCGGCGAGCTGCACGACGGCGAGCGCAGGATCACGCTGCCCGGCTTCTACGACGACGTCGAGCCGATGTCGGACCGCAGGCGTGCCGAGCTCGCCGCGCTGCCGTACTCCGACGAGGACTGGCTCACGCGATCGCACACCCGCAGCATCCGCGGCGAGACGGGCTTCACCGTGCTCGAGCGGCTGTGGGAGCGACCGGCGCTCGAGGTGATCGCGCTGGCCGCCGGCGATCCGGTCGGTGTGAAGCGGGCAGCGGTGCCGTCGATGGCGGCGGCCGACCTCAGCATCCGGCTGGTTTCCGGCCAGCGCGTCGAGGTCGTCGCCGAGCAGCTGCAGCGATGGGTCGACGAGCGCATCGCCGACGGCTTCGATCACAGCGTCGAGGTGGAGGCGCTGAACGCCCAGCAGCCTTACCGCACGCCTGACTCCCCGTTCGTCGACGCGCTGGCTCGGGCGATGGCCGAGGGGTTCGGGGTGGACGAGGTCGGCCGCATGGGCAATGCGGGCGGAGGTCCGGCCGACCTGCTCGCGACGGCGATCGGCGCGCCCGTGGTGTTCTTCGGCACGGGCCTCGTCGAGGACAACTGGCACGACAGCGATGAGAGCGTCTCGCTCGCGATGCTGCGCTCGGGCGCGGCGACGCTCGCCCACCTCTGGGATGCGTTCGGCACGACCGGCTGATCGGCGGCGCGAGCGGCTCAGGCCGGGAGGATCGGCGCTTCGTCCGGCGCTTCGTCCTGTCGGTCGTGCGCGTCGTGCTCGTCGAGGTGCTCGATGGCGTCGGACATGCGTGCGAGGAAGGCGGCGACCGCGTGCCGCTCCGCCTCCCCCATCTCGTCGATGACGCCGATCATCCGCCGGTGCATCGCGCCGAGGGTGGCGCGGACCTCGGTGTCGGTGTCCGTCGTCGGTACCACGATGGTGGCCCGGCGGTCGTCGGGATGCGGCTCGCGGCGCACGTGCCCGCTCTTCACGAGCCGGTCGACGAGTGCGGTCACCGAGGGTGAGGCGAGCTGCAGGGCCGCCGCGAGATCCCGCTGCCGCATGGTGTCGCCACGGCGCTGCGCCTGCAGCAGCGTGCGGAGCGCGAGCAGGTCGGTCTCCCCCATGCCCATCGACGAGCGGGTCCGAGCGCGCATCGCGCCCTCCGCCGCGCGGTAGCGACGCAGCAGGTTCAGCACGTCGACGCTCGACGGCACCGCGTGCTGCGGGTACCAGTACCCGCTCGACGCTGCGGTCGTCTCCACGCCACTCCCCGATCTCTTCCGGTCCGAGCATAGCGTTCGACCGTGATACATTTCGATCGTCGAACTAACGAACGAAGGAGCACGGCGCATGTCGCAGACTTTGGTGCCCAGCACGAGCTCCTTCGATGGCGCGGCGATCCGCCCGGTCACGTGGGCGTCGCCGAGCAGCGACCTCTGGGTGGCCTCCGTCATCGACACCGATGGCGTGCGCTTCCTCGGGTTCGTCGAGCGCAGCCTGGACGACTACCTCGCGGTCGACGGCTCGGGCGCCTCGAAGGGCCGGTATGCAGACCTGGAGTCCGCCAAGCGGGCGGTCGATGGCGCGTCGGCTCCCACGACGGCGCGCCACTGGAGCGAGACCGGTGCGCCGATCCTGACGGTCAGGGAGCTGCGCTCGCGCTGAGCGGCGCTCGAGCCGCTACGGGCGAGCGGCTGCTCAGCGCAGCGCGCCGAGCAGGTCGTCTGCGAGGTCCTCGATGTGCTCGATCCCGACCGAGAGGCGGATGAGCCCCTCCGGGATGGTGGGAGCCTCGGTCGCCCAGCGGCGACGACGCTCGAGCGTCGACTCCACTCCCCCGAGGCTCGTCGCGGGGATCCACAGCTGCACGCGGTCGACGACGCGGTCGGCGGCCGCGGCATCCTCGAGCACGATGCCGAGCACCGTGCCGAAGCCGGGATCGCGCACCTCGACGACGCCCGGCGCATCCGCGAGCCGGCGCGCGAGCTCGCGCGCGTTCGACTCGGCGCGCTCGAGCCGCACCGACAGCGTCCGGAGGCCGCGCAGCGTCAGGAACGCCTCCATCGGGCCCGGGATGGCGCCGTGCAGGCTGCGGTGCTGGCGGATGCGGTCGGCGAGCGCGTCGTCGCCGGCGACCACCGCGCCGAGCACGACGTCGCTGTGGCCGGCGATCAGCTTCGTGGCGGAGTGGACGACGAGGTCGGCGCCGAGCTCGAGCGGGCGCTGCAGGAGCGGTGACGCGAACGTGCTGTCGACGACGCTCAGCACACCGGCCGCGCGGGCGGCGGCGGCGAGCCGCGCGATGTCGGCGATCTCCAGGGCGGGGTTCGTCGGCGACTCGAGCCACACGAGCGCCGCGCCGGGGATCGCGGCCTCGACCGCGTCGGCATCGACGATGTCGACGCGGCGCACCTCGAAGCGGCCGGAGCCCGCCTCGGTGTCGAGCAGAGCGAGGGTGCCCTGGTAGGCGTGCCGCGGCACCACGACGGCGCCGCCGTGCGGCACGAGGCTGAGCACGGCGCTCACGGCGGCCATGCCGCTCGAGAACGACACGCACGTGCCGCCCTCGAGCGCGCCGAGCGCATCCTCGAGCGCCGTCCAGCTGGGGTTGCCGTAGCGCGCGTACTCGATCTCGCCGCCGGCGACGAACGCGCTCGCGAACGTGACCGGCGTGCTCGTGGGCGCGTCCGGGGTGCGCGGCGGGCGTCCCGCGCTCACGGCGATGGTCTCGGGGCGCAGCGCGGTGCGATCAGACATGCCCCCATCCTCGCACCGTGCCGATGCCGCGAGCGGCGCCGGCAACACGGTCAGTGTGGGCGCGGCGACGTACGATCGGCGCCATGCCCGCAGCCGTGCGCACCATCTCGCGCCAGGACGCGCGCCGGATCGCCGTGCGCGCACAGCTGCTCGACGCCGACCGCGCGGCGGTGGCAGGCTCCGACGATCTCGCCGACGTCGTGGCGCAGCTCACCGTCCTGCCGCTCAACCCGACCGACATCGTCGCCCCGTCGGCCGAGCACATCGCGTGGACGCGCATCCCGGACATCGCGTTCGACGACGTGCGACGGGCGGTCGAGGTCGAGCAGACGCTGTTCGAGCACCTGGGTCCGCATCGCCACCCGATGCCGGCGTGGGCGATCGGACTGCGCGCGATGCGCGACCTGCCGTGGCTGCTGGCGATCGGGCGCGAGCCGACCGCGATCGGCGAGGGCAGCCGCGCGTGGCTCGAGGCGAACGCGGGATTCCGCGAGCGGGTGCTCGAGCAGCTGCGACTCGACGGCCCGCTCCCCCAGGCCGACATCGCCGACACGGTCGACGCGCCCTTCCGCTCCAGCGGCTGGAACACCGGGCGCGACGTGGCGATGCTGCTCGAGCTGCTCCAGGTGCGCGGCGAGGTCGTCGTCGCCGAGCGCGTCGGGCAGTCCCGCATCTGGGACCTCGCCGAGCGCGTGCTGCCGACGGTCGACGCCGCGGCGCTCGGCACCGCATGGGCGACCTGGAGCGAGCGCTGGCTTCGCGCGTGCGGTCTCGAGCGCCCCACCCATCTCGGCGACGTCGGGGAGCCTGTGCGGATCGAGGGGATGCGCGGCACCTGGAGGCTCGACCCGCACGCGAGCGCCGCGGACTTCACCGGGCGCGTCGCACTGCTCTCGCCGCTCGACCGCCTCATCGCCGACCGCCGCCGGATGGTCGGCCTGTGGGACTTCGAGTACGCGCTCGAGCAGTACACGCCGCCCGCGAAGCGGCGCTGGGGCGTGCACGCGCTGCCGATCCTCGACGGCGACCGGCTCGTCGGCAAGGTCGACGCGCGCACCGACCGCGAGCTCGGCGCGCTGCGCGTCGCGCGCATCCACTGGGACGCCGACCCCGACGTCGACGCCGCGCGCCTCCGCCGCGCCGTCGACGACGAGCTCGAGTCGATGGCGGCGTGGCTCGGGGTGCGCCTCGTGATCGACGAGGCCCGCTCCCCCGCTCGCTAGCCTGAGCGCGTGCCCACGCTCGTCGTCATCGGCAACCCCACCGCGCGGCGGTTCGAGGGCGCCGTCGACGCCGTGCTGCGCGAGGCCGCGCGCACCGGCAGCGATGCACGGGTCGTACCGACGACGCCGACCGACGCGGGCGCCGGGCAGGCCCGCGACGCCGTCGCGAGCGGGGCGGATGCCGTGGTGGCGATCGGCGGCGACGGCACGGTCCGCGAGGTCGCGGCCGTGCTCGCCGGCACCGGGATCCCGCTCGGCATCGTGCCGGTCGGCACCGCCAACCTCTTCGCGCGCAACCTCGACCTGCCGCTCCGCGATGCCGAGGCGGCCGCCCGCATCGCCGTCTCGGGCGCCACGGCGTCGGTCGACCTCGGCCGGGTCGTGCTCACCCGCGCCGACGGCACGCGAGAGCCGGAGCAGCCGTTCCTCGTCGTGGTCGGCGTCGGCAACGACGCCCTCGCCGTCGCCGCATCGTCGCTGCGCGCGAAGCGCCGGGTCGGCTGGGCCGCCTACATCGCCGCGGGCGCCCGCAGGCTCGGCCACCCGAGCTTCGCCGTGCGCGGCCGCTTCGACGGGGGACCCGTCGAGTCGGCGCACGCGTGGAGCGTGCTCGTGCACAACGCCGCGCGCATCCCGGCGGGCCTGCAGGTGCTCCCCGGCACGCGGCTCGACGACGGGCTGCTGCACGTCGCGGTGGTGAGCCCGCGCCACCTCGCGCACTGGGGCCGCATCGCCGCGGCCGGTGCCGGCATCGCGCGCGCCGAGGGGGTGCTGCGGCATCGCCGAGCCCTGCGGGTGACGCTCGGCGCGGTCGACGAGCCCATGCCCGTGCAGCTCGACGGCGATGCCGCGGGCCGCGTCGAGCGGCTCGACGCGCGCATCGATTCCGGCGCGCTCAGCATCCGGGTGACAGGATCGGAGGTGTGAAGCCCACGCCCTCCCTCGCCGAGCTGCGCGCGGCCCCCGAGGGGTCGCTCGAAGCGCTGCTCGCCCTGAGCGATCTCGATCGCACGGTGGCCGCGATCGCGGGCAACCGGATCACGGGCTTGCTCCGGGGCGACGAGCGCCGCGCGCTCGTGCGGCTGCTGTGCGAGGAGCGCGTGGCCGAGCTCAGCCCGGCGATGCGTGCGCGCGTCGTGCATGCGCTCCGCCGGCTCGCGCCGAGCCCTGTCGTGTCCGCGGGCATCCGGTCGATGCTCGAGTCGCTCAGCGGCGCCGCGTTCCGCGACATGAAGTACTCGCTCAACGCCACCGGCGACCGCCACGACCTGGAGCACGTCGTCTACGAGCGGCTCACCGAGGCTGACCGCGCCGCCGTGCTCGCGCACATCGCGCGCGAGGCCGCGGACGCGCCGTCGCACGACCTGCGCATCCTGTGCGACATCGACGACACGGTCAAGGCGATGCTCCACGACAGTCGCTACCCACGGGGGAAGGTCTACCCCGGCGTCATCGAGCTGCTCATCGCCCTCGACCAGGGACGCGCGGCGGAGCCGTCCCGGCCTGGCGACCTGACCTTCGTCACCGCGCGCCCCGAGGGCCCTCGCGGGCTCATCGAGCAGTACACGCGCAACGGGCTCGCGGGGCTCGGCCTGCCGCCCCACGCGGTGCTCGGGGGCTCGTTCCTCAACCTGTTCACGAAGGCGTCGATCAAGGAGCGCAAGCTCCAGAACTTCGATCGCGAGCGTGCGCTGTTCCCGGAGTGCCGCTTCATGTTCCTCGGCGACAGCGGCCAGGCGGATGCGCACGTCGGTGCCGAGATGCTGCGGCGCGGCCCCGACTTCGTCGTGGCGGTGCTCATCCACGAGGTCGTGCCGGTCACGGGCGCCGCGCGCGCCGCGTTCGAGGCCGCGGGCATCCGCTTCCACACCAGCTACGACGACGCGGCCAGGATCGTCCACCGCCTCGGCCTCATCGACACCGTCGCCCGCGACCGCGTCTTCAAGGCGGTCGACGCCGAGACGGGGACGATGACCTAGGCGTCCTCCGCGCCCCTCCGGTGCTCGACGAGCGCCACCGTGTTGCCCTCGCTGTCGAGGATGAAGGCCATCCGCTCCTCCGTGCCGGCGGGACCGAGCGTCGCGTCGGCGTGGCCGAAGATCGTGTGCGGCTCCGTGACGATCGAGACACCGGATGCGCGCAGCCGCTCGACGCGCGCGTCGAGGTCGTCGACGGCGAAGTAGAGCAGCGCCGAGGGCGCGCCGCGCTCCAGCAGCAGCCGGGTGTCGCCGAGCGCGAGGAACGCGAGGCCCGGCGGATCGAACGTCGCCGCGACGGGCGCGCCGAGCAGGTGCGCGTAGAAGGCGGCAGCCCGCTCGATGTCCTGGGCGCGCTGCGCCACCTGCACGAGCGGGCTGTCCCCGATCATGGTCGCGTCAGGCGCCGTGGTTCTGCGCCGTCGGCAGGTGCTTCGCCCACCAGCGCAGCACGTGCTCGAAGCGCTCCACCCGGTGCCGCGGCTGGCCGGAGCGCGTCAGCTCGTGGTTCTCGCCGGGGAAGAGCAGCAGCGCCGTCTCGACGCCCTGGCGCTTGAGCGCCGCCCAGTAGCGCTGCGCCTGCTCGGGCGGGCAGCGCCAGTCCTCCTCGGAGTGCACGACGAGCGTCGGCGTGCGCACGTCGCCCACGCGCGCCATCGGGCTCTGCGCGCGCACCGCCTCGGCGTCGGTGCCGGTGTACTCGCCGCCGAAGAACCAGCCGATGTCGCTCGTGCCGACGAAGGTCTCCGGGTCGAGGAAGCCGCGCTCGACGATGGCCGCCGTGAAGCGCTGGTCGTTCGCGATGATCCAGGCCGTCAGGTAGCCGCCGTAGGAGCCGCCCATGACGCCGAGGCGCTGGCCGTCGAGCTCGGGATGCGCGGCGATCGCGCCGTCGAGGAAGTCGAGCACGTCGTGCATGTCGACGGTGCCCATCGACTGGCGGATCGCGAGCCCGTGCTCGCGCCCGTAGCCCGCCGAGCCGCGCGGGTTGCACTGCACCACCGCGTAGCCGGCCGCGACCGCGACCTGGGCCTCGTCGAACACGCCGATGCTGTACTGCGCGAACGGGCCGCCGTGGATGTTGAGCAGCACCGGGTGCGGGCCTGGACCCTCGGGCAGCCAGACCCAGCCGTGCACCGAGCCGCCGTCGCGACCGGGGAGCTCGTGCTCGACGGGCTCGACGATCCCGGTGCGCTGCAGACCCGCGCCGAAGTCGGTGACCACGGTGACGCCGCGGTCGTCGAGCACCGCGACCTCGCCGGCGGAGGTCGGGGTCGCGACGGTGGCGACGGTGACGCCCGCGCCCACGCCGTGCCCGAGCACCTCGAGGTCGCCGCCGATGAGCTCCTTGATGCCGCCGCCCGTGACGTGGAGCAGCCGCACGCGGCCGCGGTTGCGCTCCTGCACGAGCACGCCGTCCTCCACGACGGTCGCGTGGCTGCCGCCCTCGCCGAGGTCGGCGCCGCTCTCGTCGGTGACCTCCTCGGGGTGCGCGCCCGGCTGCTCGAGCACGAGCAGCTGCGTGTGCCGGGCGACGAAGTCGCGGCCGGAGTCGCCCATCCGCTGGGCGAGCAGCACGAAGCCGCCGTCGGGCGTGGGCTGCACCTGGTCGACCGAGAGCCCGGCGCGCGACGACAGGATCGTGTGCGGCTCGCCCTGCGGCACGTGCGCGTCGAACTCGACGACCGCGTTGACGAGGTCGTCGTCGCGGGTGGCGTGGCGAGCGGTGACGCACAGCACGCGCCGGCCGTCGCTCGAGAAGACCGGCGCGGCGTGATCGAAGTCGCCGTGGCTCAGCTGGATCGCCGGCGCGGTGCGCGGCAGGTCGTCGCTCGTCGACGGCAGGTCGTGCGGGTGCGGTGCGCGCTCGTAGAACGGCTCGGCGTCGAGGTCGGGCATCGGCGCGACGAACACGTGCGTCCGGCGGCCGACGAGGCTGCCGGTGCCGTTCGCGAGGTTGCGGTTGCGGGTGATGAGGCGCGGCGACTCGTGCGCGGCGTCGAGGCCCTCGACGGAGCCGTAGCGGCCGGGCTCGATGACCGCGCCCGTGCACGCGATCCGGTCGCCCTCGGGCGAGATCGCGAACGCGTCGACGCCGCCGTCGAGCGAGGTCGCCTGCACGGGCTCGCCGCCCTCGGCGCGCATCGCCCACACCTGCTGCTTGCCCTTCGCGTCGGCGCGCAGGAACAGCAGCGCCTCGCCGTCGGCGGACAGCTGCGGCGCGCGGTCGGCGACGCCGCCGGTGATGCGGCGGCGGGTGCCGTCGGTGAGCGAGACGCGCCACAGCTGGCCGACGTTGCGGTTGGCGCGCAGGCTCGGCCGGCTGGTCGCGACGACCGCCCAGGTGCCGCTCGGGTGGACGGCGGGGCGCGAGAGCGAGACGAGCTGCTCGATGTCCTCGGCGCGCATCAGGCCTGCGCTCCCTCGGCCGCGCCGAACCCGGAGACGTCGCCCACGATGCGCGTGCTGTCATCGGGGACCGGCTCGACGGCGGCGAGCGCCACCTCGTGCGCGAACTCCTCGACGTTGTACAGCTTGCCGGCGTCCTCCCGGCGGCTCGCGATCGCGCCGGGGTTCGCGCGCTCGAGCAAGGTCGCCGTGATGGTGCCCTCGATCATGTCGCCGGAGACGACGACGAGCTCGATGCCGCGCTCCCGAAGCCCCGGGATGCGCTCGCGGAGGGCATCCTCGCCGGCGCGCTTCGAGCGGGCGACCGCCTCGTACTCGGGCATCGTCGGGGTGGTCAGGATGAAGTGCGCCTGGTGGCTCGTCACGAAGACGACCCGCGCGCCGTCGCGCAGCACCGGCAGCGCCGCGTCGAGGAGCGCGACCTGGGCGTCGCGGTTGAGGCGCATGGCGTAGTCCTCGCCCATGCCGCTCTCCATGCCGCCGGAGGCGTTCATCACGAGGATGTCGAGGCCGCCGAAGCTCGCCCGCGCCGCCTCGAACATCGCGGCGACGCTGTCGGCGTCGGTGAGGTCGGCCTGCACCGCGATCGCTCGCACGCCCTGCTGCTCGGCGGCTGCGACGACCTTCTCGGCCCGCGGTGCCTTCGCCCGGTAGTTGACGACGACATCGGCTCCGGCGGCCGCCAGCAGCGCGACGGTCGCGGCGCCGATGCCGCGGCTCGAGCCGGTGACGAGGGCCGTGCGGCCGGTGAGCGAGCCTGGCTCGAGATGGGCGGGTGCGGTGTTCGGCACGGGAGCTCCTTCGTTCCCGTCGACCCTACTGCCACGCCGCGGCGAGGGCGCTGGCGCGACCGCCTGCGTGCCGGGCCGCATCCCAGGCTCCGCTCCCTATGCTGAAGGGGTGGATCTCGTCCAGTACGCGTGGGTCGTGTGGCTCGTGGTGGCACTCGTGTGCTTCATCATCGAGATGGTCACGCTCGAGTTCACCTTCCTCATGATCGGCCTCGCGTCGACCGTCGGCCTCGTCTCGAGCATCACCGGACTGCCGTGGTGGGTGCAGATCCTCATCGCCGCCGCCGCGGCGCTCCTGCTGCTGTTCCTTGTCCGTCCGAAGCTGCTCGAGCGGCTGCAGGAGTCGGGCGAGGTCAACAAGCAGGGCATCGAGGCGCTGCTCGGCATGGCCGGCGAGGTGACGCGCTCCTTCGAGCGCGGTGCCGGCGAGGTGACCCTCGCGAACGGCGATGTCTGGACGTCCCGCCTCTCCCCCGCCGCGCAGCAGCGCGATCCCGACGTCGGCGAGCGCATCGTCGTCACCGCCATCGAGGGGGCGACGGCCATCGTCGTCCCCGCGCAGCGCTAACCACAAGGAGCATCCATGCCGATCGACGGACAATTCATCCTCGGAGGATTCCTGCTCGTCGTGGTGATCCTCGTCGTCCTGTTCGTGCTCGTCACGCTGTTCAGGTCGATCCGGATCATCAAGCAGGGCTTCACCGGAGTCGTCGAGCGGCTCGGCCGCTTCCACCGCGTGCTCCAGCCGGGCCTCAACTTCCTCGTGCCGTTCATCGACCGCGTCTCGTACCACGTCGACATGCGCGAGCAGGTGCGATCCTTCCCGCCGCAGCCGGTGATCACCGAGGACAACCTCGTGGTCTCGATCGACACCGTCGTCTACTTCCAGGTGACGGATGCGCGCGCGGCGACCTACGAGATCGCCGACTACCTCTCGGCCGTCGAGCAGCTCACGACCACCACGCTCCGCAACGTCGTCGGTGGCATGAACCTCGAAGAGGCGCTCACGAGCCGCGACACGATCAACGGGCAGCTGCGCAACGTGCTCGACCAGGCCACCGGCAAGTGGGGCCTGCGCGTCGGCCGCGTCGAGCTCAAGGCGATCGACCCGCCCCACTCGATCCAGGACTCGATGGAGAAGCAGATGCGCGCCGAGCGCGACCGTCGCGCCGCCATCCTCACCGCCGAGGGCTCGAAGCAGTCGCAGATCCTCGAGGCCGAGGGTCTCCGCCAGTCCGAGATCCTGCGCGCCGAGGGCCAGGCCAAGGCCCAGGTGCTCCGCGCGAAGGGTGACGCCGAGGCGCAGGTGCTGCTCGCGAAGGGTGAGTCGGAGGCCATCGAGCGCGTCTTCGCCGCCATCCACGAGGGCGACGCCGACGACAAGCTGCTGTCCTACCAGTACCTGCAGACGCTGCCGAAGCTCGCCGAGGGCGACGCGAACAAGCTCTGGATCATCCCGTCCGAGCTCACGGAGGCGCTGCAGAGCGTCGGCCGCGGCTTCCTCGAGGGGCGTGCCGACGTGCCGTTCCAGAAGCCGAAGGGCAAGCGCTCGGATGCGGCGGAGCCGTCGATCCTCGACGAGACCTTCCAGGCCGACTCGGTGAGCGACGTCGAGGTTCCGTCGATCGCCGAGACGCTGCAGGCGAGCGGCATCGACCCTCAGGACGCCGGCCGCACCGACACCGTGTCGTCGAGCACGTCGCTCGCCGACGAGACGCCCGACACCGACTACAGCGAGGCGATCGAGACCGCGCGCGAGGCCGCCGCTGAGGCGCCGCGCGCCACGGACGCCGACCAGGGCGTCGACGACGGCGGCTCGCCGCGGGCGTGAGCCCGTACCTGACCCCGGCCCCGCCGAGGGTGCTCGCGCATCGCGGGCTCGCCCTCGGCGCGCCGGAGAACACGATGATGGCCTTCATCGCGGCCGTCGACGCGGGCGCGAGGTTCCTCGAGACTGACGTGCACGCGACCGCCGACGGCGTCGCCGTGCTCGCGCACGATCCCGGGCTCGATCGCGTCGCAGGCACCGACGTCGTGATCGAGCGCACCCTCTGGCGCGACCTGCAGCAGATCGACCTCGGTCAGGGCGAGGGCGTGCCGGGGCTCCGCGAGGCGCTGCTCGCGCTGCCCGACGCGCGCTGGAACATCGACCTGAAGTCGGATGCCTCCGTCGTGCCCGCTGTCCGCGCGGTCGTCGAGGCGAAGGCCGTCGACCGCGTGCTGCTCACCTCGTTCTCGGAGCGGCGCCGCCGGCAGGCGCAGCAGCTGCTGCCGGAGGTCGCCACGAGCGCGTCGAGGTCGATCGTGCTGCAGGCGGTTGCGGCGCAGCGGCTGGGCCTGCGCTCGCGGCTGCGTGGCATCCTCGCGCCGGTGGTCGCGCTGCAGGTGCCGCGCCGCGCGAAGGGCGTCGAGATCATCACTGAGCGGAGCGTCGCGGCCTTCCAGCAGGCCGGCGTCGAGGTGCACGTGTGGACGATCAACGACGAGGCCGAGATGCGCGAGCTGCTCGCGCTCGGCGTCGACGGCATCGTGACCGACCGCTGCGACCTCGCCCTCCCCCTCGTGAGAGGTCACTCCGGCGCCTGAGCGGTCACTCCGGCGCGCGAGTGGTCACTCGGGGATGTGAGTGGTCATTCCGGCGCGTGAGTGGTCACTCCGGGATGTGAGTGGTCATTCCGGGATGTGAGTGGTCATTCCGGCGCGCGAGTGGTCGCTCCGGGATGTGAGTGGTCACTCCGGGATGTGAGTGGTCACTCCGGCATGTGAGTGATCACTCCGGCATGTGAGTGATCACTCCGGGATGAGTGGCCACTCCGGGATGTGAGTCGCTGCTGCCGGCCGTGAAGGGTCATCGAAGGTGACCGATGCACCCGGTGGGTGAATCGCGGTCATCCCTGCCGAGCCATCCCGACGCATGGTTCGCGCTCCACGAAGGGAGTGACCACTCACCCGCGGGAGTGACCACTCACCCGCGGGAGTGACCACTCACCTGCGGGAGTGACCACTCACCTGCGGGAGTGACCGCTCACCCGCGGTAGTGACCACTCACCTGCGGGAGTGACCGCTCACCCGCGGGAGTGACCACTCACCCGCGGGAGTGACCACTCACCCGAGGGAGTGACCACTCACCCGAGGCAGTGACCACTCACCCGCGGGAGTGACCACTCAGGTGCGTGAGTGACCACTCGACGCGAGCCGGGCGGCTCCCGGGCGGAGTCGAGCTAGCGGGGCGCCTTCGGGAGCGCGCGCACGCCGGCGAGCGACCACTTCGTGACCGCGCCGAGGGTGGCGAGCTCCTCGGCGAGGCGCATCTTCGAGGCCCCGACCGCCCGCTCTATGAAGCCGATCGGTACCTCCGCGATCGTGCCGCCCGCCTGCGCGACCCGCACGGCCATGGCGATCTGGAAGGCGTAGGCGTCGACCTGGATGGCGTCGAGGTCGACGTGCTCGAGCACGCGCGTGCGGTACACGCGCAGCGAGCTCGTGAGGTCCTGCACGCCGGTGGCGAGCATCCCGCGCGCATAGGCGTTGCCGATGCGCGACAGCACGCGCCGGCGCAGGCCCATGTTGCGCACGTCGCTGCCCTCGACGAACCGCGAGCCGATCACGAGGTCGACGCCCCCTGCGGAGACCGCGAGCAGCTCCGGCAGGTCGTCGGCGTCGTAGGAGCCGTCGGCGTCGGTGATGACGACCTTCGTCGCGCCGCGCGCCATGGCGAAGCGCATGCCCTCGATCACGGCGGAGCGGTAGCCGCGCTCCTCGCGGTGGATCACGAGCGTGCCCGCGTCGCCCTTCGCGAGCCGGTCGGCGAGCTCGCCCGTGCCGTCGGGGCTGCCGTCGTCGATGATCACGAGCTCGGCGTGCGGCACCGACTGGCGGAGCCTGCCGACCGTGCGCTCGAGCGTCTCGATCTCGTTGTAGGTCGGGACGACGATCATCACGTCAGGCATCCGCGCTCCTTCGGTCGGTGCTGCGCCGGGGCCCGCGGCTCGCGATCGCGAGCCCGGCCAGTGCGAGCGCGGCACCGATGCACAGCGCCGCGTCGACCCATGCTCCCAGACGGATGCCGGGAGTGACGGTCGTCGAGAGCGGCAGGTCCTCGAGCATGGCTCCCGGCTCGTACTGCTGCAGCCGGTCGATGACGGTGCCGTCGGGCGCGATCATCGCGCTCGTGCCCACCGTCGAGATGTTCACGAGCGCGCGGCCCGCCTCGACGGCGCGCAGCTGCGCGATCGCGAGCTGCTGCACGTTCTCGGCAGACCCGCGGCCGAAGTCGGCGTTGTTCGTCGGCGCCAGGATGATCTCGGCGCCGTGCGTCGCGACCATCTCCCTGGCGAGCTGGTCGTCGATGATGTCGAAGCAGATCGCGAGCCCGGCTGAGACGCCGGCCACGTCGAAGGCGTTGGCGCTCGAGGGGTCGACCGAGAAGTCGCGCGGGATGAGGTCGAGGAAGCCGAGCGCGTCGAGGATGGGCTCGAAGAGCCAACGCTCCGGCAGGTACTCGGCGAACGGTACCGGGTGGCGCTTGCGGTACTCCGCGACCGCGCCCTCCCCCGGCTCCACCTGGAGCAGCGCGTTGTAGGTGTCGTCGCCGTCTCGGGTCACCGAGCCGACGACGAGCGGCGCGGCGAACGCCGTCGCCACCCGGTCGAGCGCGGCGAGCGTCGCGGGATCCTCGTCGGCGTAGAACTCGGCCGCGTTCTCGGGCCAGACGAGCAGGTCGAGGTCCTCACCGGCGAGCAGCCCGGTCGCGTCGACGTGCTCCTGCAGGATCTCGCCGCGCGTGTACGGCGCCAGCAGGCCGGCCTCACTCGCACCCTGGACCGCACCGACGCGGATGGTGCCGGTCGTCTCCACCGGGAACGCCGGGATCGCGACGACCGCGATGAGCGCTGCCGCCGCGATCGTCAGCCGCCGGCGTAGGATCGTGCGGTGGTGGAGGACGAGCTGCAGCAGCAACGCCGAGAGCGCTGCGAGCACGAACGTCAGGCCGGCGAAGCCGACCCAGCTCGTCGTGTCGGCGAGCGGGCTCGACGCCTGGGTGTGCGCGAGCCTGCCCCATGCGAAGCCGCCCCACGGCACGCTCGACGACAGCGACTCGCGCAGCGTCCAGACGGCGCTGAGCAGCGCCGGCATGCCGAGGAAGGCGCCGAGCGGCCGCTGCAGGCGCGGCTCGCCCCAGCGCCACGCGAGCGCGAGGGCCATGCCGCCCAGTCCCCACCAGACCGCCATCCAGGCGGTGAGCGCGACGAGCGGCACGGCGCCGAGGTAGACGGTGATCCACTGGATGTGGAGCAGGAAGAAGATGGCGCCGGTGGTGAACCCGAGCCAGAACGCGGAGGGCAGCGTGCGGCCGCGCAGCGACGCCAGCGCGAGCGCGACGGCCGGCACCACGAGGAACCACCAGTCGAACGGCTGGAAGGCGAACGGCAGCAGCGCGCCACCGAGGATGGCCGCGGCCCACGCGTAGGCGAGCGGCAGGGGCTGGCGGGCGCGGAGGCGGAGCGTCGCCGCTGCGCGCGCGGGGCTCGGCCGCGCCGCGGGGGCCGCGGCGCTCGGCTCCGCGCCAGTGCGAGACGCGCTCACAGCGCGGATCCGGACGCCTCGACGACGCCGCGGCGGATGCGGTCGACGGCCTCGCCCGCCGTGCGCGAGAGGCGCTTCGGCGCCACCTGCTCGAGCTGCTCGAGCACGTCGATCGTCTGCTTCGTCCAGCGCACGAAGTCGCCGGCGGCGAGCTCGGTGTCCTGCAGCACCGCCTCGAGCTGGTAGCCGCGCGACCAGCGATGCATCGCGAGGGTGAGCCCCGTCTGCAGCGGCAGGGTCCCGGGCAGCCGGTGGCCCTGCTCGAGGTCGTCGAGCTGCGCCCAGAGCCGCTGCGTCGCGTCGAGCGCGTCGAGGAACGGCCCCTTCGGCAGCATCCGCTCCGGCAGCATGCCGTCGTCGCGCCTGCCCTCGTAGACGAGCGCGCAGGCGATCGCGGCGAGCGCGGGCGCGTCGAGCCCGGTCCACAGGCCCTGGCGGAGGCTCTCGGCGGTCAGCAGGTCGCGCTCGCCGTAGATGCGGCGCAGCACGTCGCCCGCGGCGGAGACCCGCTCGCCGTCAGCGGTCTGCTCGAGGTAGCCGAGCTCGCGGAGGATCTCGGTGATGCGGTCGAAGCGCTCCGCGACCTGGCCGGTGCGGCGGTCGATCTGCCGCTCCGCCTTCTCGATGTCGCGGCGCAGCCGCCAGTAGCGCTCGCCCCAGCGGGCGTGCTGCTCGCGATCCGGGCACGCGTGGCACGGATGCGCGCGCATCGCGGCCCGCACGCGCTTCAGCTCGCGCTGCAGCCGCTCGTGGTCTCCGTGGCTGAGGCCCTGCCGCTGGTCGTCCCGCTCGAGGTCGGTCACCTCGCGCCGCAGCTGCGCGTACTCGCGGAAGTCGCCGAGGTGGCACGTCATCGACTCCTCGTAGCCGGCGAGGCTCGCGCGCTGGTCGACGACGCGGCGGGCGAGCTGCACGACCGAGCGGTCGGCCTGGAACTGCGCGAACGACGTCTCGAGCACCTCGCGGGTGCCGACGACGCCGAGCCGGTCGACGAGGTTGACCGCCATGTTGTAGGTCGGGCGGAAGCTCGAGTGCAGCGGGTAGGTGCGGCGGGAGGCGAGCCCTGCCACCTCCGCGGGCTGGAGGGCGCCGTTCCAGACGACCACGCCATGGCCCTCGGTGTCGATGCCTCGGCGACCGGCGCGGCCAGTGAGCTGCGTGTACTCCCCCGGCGTGATGCGCACGCGGGCCTCGCCGTTGAACTTCTCGAGCTGCTCGAGCACGACCGTGCGCGCCGGCATGTTGATGCCGAGCGCGAGCGTCTCGGTCGCGAAGACGACCTTGACGAGCCGCGCGCGAAAGAGCTCCTCGACGACCTCCTTGAACACCGGCAGCAGCCCCGCGTGGTGCGCGGCGACGCCGCGCTCCAGCCCGTCGAGCCACTCGAAGTAGCCCAGCACGCCGAGGTCGGCGTCGTCGAGCAGCCGGCAGCGCTCGTCGACGATCGCGCGGATCTCGGCGCGGTCCTCGGGGGTCGTGAGCCGCACGCCGCCCTGGACGACCTGCCGCACGGCGGCGTCGCATCCGGCGCGCGAGAAGATGAAGTCGATCGCCGGCAGCATCTGCCGGTCGTCGAGCATCGCGATGAGCTCGACGCGGTCGACCCGGCCGCCGAAGCCGCCACGGCCCCTGCCGGGTCCGGGCCCGGGGCGGTGGCCGCCCTTCGCCGGGCGCCGCGAGCGGTAGCGGTTGTGGCCGCCCCGGTCGCGATGGCCGTGCGACGCCGAGTCGGCGATGTCGCTGCCGCGGGCGAGCTCGACGAGCTCGCGGCCTGGCCTGTGCGACTCCTCGCCCGCCTTCGAGTCGAAGAGGTCGACGAGCCGGCCGCGGATGTGCACGTGCGCGTCGAGCGGCACCGGCCGGTGCTCGCTGACGATCACGCGCGTGTCGCCGCGCACCGCGTCGAGCCAGGCGCCGAACTCCTCCGCGTTCGAGACGGTCGCTGAGAGCGACACCATCCGCACGTGCCGCGGGAGGTGGATGATGACCTCCTCCCAGACGGCGCCGCGGAAGCGGTCGGCGAGGTAGTGCACCTCGTCCATCACGACGTACTCGAGCTCGGTGAGGTCGCGGCCCTCGTAGAGCATGTTGCGCAGCACCTCGGTGGTCATGACCACGATCCGGGCGTCGCCGTTGATCGAGGTGTCGCCGGTGAGGAGGCCGACGGATGCGGGGCCGTAGACCTCGGTGAGCTCGCGGTGCTTCTGGTTCGACAGCGCCTTCATCGGCGTCGTGTAGAAGACCCGGCCGGTCGGCGCCTCCATCGTCATGTGGATCGCGAACTCCGCCACGACGGTCTTGCCGGCACCGGTCGGCGCGGCGACGAGCACGCTCGAGCCCGCCTCGATCGCCTCGCACGCCTCCCGCTGGAAGGGGTCGAGGCCGAAGGGCATGGCCCGGGCGAAGGCGTCGGTGGCGTGGCTCATGCGACTCGGCTCTCCTCGGCCAGCGCGCGCTTCGCGCGCCGGCGATCGACGATGAGGGCGAACCCGGCGGCGGCGAAGTACAGCACGATCATCGGCACGGCGATGATGAACATGCTGAGCACCTCCCCCGCGGGGGTGACGAAGGCGCCGAAGAGGGTCGCGGCGAGCACGGCCCAGCGCCAGCCCTTGAGGATGGTCGTCCCCTCGTAGACGCCGGCGAGGTTGAGGAAGACGACGATGACCGGCAGCACGTAGGCGACGCCGACGGCGAAGACGAGCTTGAACGAGAAGTCCCAGTAGTCCTGCGCACCGAGGTAGGCGCTGAACCCCGCGGGCGTGAAGCCCACGAACAGGCTGATGATGCGGGGCAGCACGTACCAGCCCGTCAGGCAGCCGCCGATGAAGAGCGGCACGGCGGCGCCGACGAAGCCGAAGACGTAGCGCCGCTCGACGCTGCGCAGGCCCGGCACGATGAATGCGAGCAGCTGCCACAGCCAGATCGGGCTCGACAGGATGATGCCGAGCATGAACGCGATGCGCATCTGCACGTCGAACGCCTGCGTGACGTTCGTGATGTTGAGGTCGACGGCGAGGCCCTGAGCGCGCAGGTCGTCGAGCGGTGCGCTCAGCAGCTGCAGCACCGGGGCGGCGAGGAAGAAGCCGACGATCGCGCACACCCCGAAGGCGATGCCTGCGATGAGGAAGCGCCGCTTGAACTCGCGCAGATGCCCGGCTAGCGGCATCCGGCCCTGGCGGTTCTCGATGCGGCCTCTGCGGGCCATCCGCCTACTTCCGGTCGGTGCTGGACGCGGTGTCGTCGGTCTCCGGGCTCGAGGAGGGGGCCGTGGCGTCGTCGCCCTTGACCTCCTTCTTCAGGATGTTCACGGACTGACCGATGCTCCGCGCAAGTGCCGGGAGCTTCGTCGCGCCGAAGATGAGCACGACGATGATCAGGATGATCCACCAATGCGATGCCGCGTTGTTGAAGAAGCCGCCCATGATCGTTTCCCCTGTCGTCTGCCCTACGCACCCATCCTACCGGCCCGCGTGCGCGGGCGATGCTTCCGCGCTCAGGCGGGCTGCGCGCCGTCGGCGCCGCCATCGGCGCCGCGCAGCGCCTCGACCGCGAAGCGGTGCATCGCGCGGCGCAGGCTCGCGGGCGCGACGATCTCGGCGTCGCCGCCGCACGCGGCGACCGCGCGCAGCACGCTCGGCTCGCTCCACACCTCGATGTCGAGCCGCACGCGCTCGCCGTCGATCGAGACGGGCTCGCTCGTGGCGTAGTCGGCGAGCATCGCCGCGGCCGCGCGCGTCGCCACGACCTGCGCCGTGCCGGCGACCACCCGCTCATGCGGGGGCAGCTGCTCGGGCCACGCGTCGCCGACCGGCTCGATCGACTCGATCCGGTCGAGGCGGAACGTGCGCATCCCCTGCCGGTCGAGGTCGACGCCCTCGACGAAGACCTGCCCCTCGCGCAGCTGCAGGCGCACGGGGGCGACGCGGCGACGCGAGCTGCCCTCGCCGGGCTTGCGGTAGTCGATCGCGAGCACCCGGCGGTCGCGGATGGCGTCGCGCACGACCTGCGCGGTGCGCGGCACGGCGCGGGCGTCGACGGCGACGGTGTCGGCGCCCGTCGACGCGGCGCGGCGGAGCTTGGCGCGCAGCGCCTCGACGCGCTCGGGCGATGCGTCGGTGTAGCCGGCGACGAGCGCAAGCCCCGCGATGAGCGCGCTCGCCTCGCGCGGCGAGAGCCGCAGCGTCTCGTCCTCGAAGGCGGGCCGCATCGTCACGGCGATGATGTCCTGCTCCTCGAACGCGTCGACGTCGATGTCGAAGCGCACGAAGTCGCCGGCGCCGTCGGGCACGCCTGACATGAACACCCGCTGCACCGCCTCGCGGATGCGCTCCTGGTCGACGCCGAAGTGGCGTGCCGCCTCCTCGACGGATGCGGAGCCCGATGCGCTGACGTACTGGATGAGCGACAGCAGCAGCCCGAGGCCGCGCTCGACTCGACCGGCGCTCACGAACCGTTCCCGTCGGCGTGCGCGTCGCGGATGCGCTCGAGCCGCTGGCGCACGAGCTCGCGCTGCTCGTCGGGCCAGACGACGGCGATGTCCGCGCCGAAGCCTGCCAGCTCGTCGGCGACGACGTGCCGGTCGGCGTGGTGGATCACGAGCAGACGGCCCTCCTCGGCGGTGTCGGGCCGGTGGCGCAGGCGGATGTCGGCGTCGCTGCCGGGCACCGCGAGCACGCGCACCGTTGCGCTGCGCCAGATCTCCTCGAGCTTCTCGATCGCCGCCGACGCGGCGTCGGCCGGAGCCTCGAACGGCCGCTTCGGCGCGCGGTCGCGCACCGGTGAGACGATGCGCTGCATGAGGAACGTGCGGGTGTCCTCCGCGCCGAGGTCGTGGCCGACGAGCATCCACCGCCCCCGGAACAGCACGGTCGCCCAGGGCTGCACCGTGCGGGTGCGCGGCGTGCGCTCGCCCGGCTTCAGGTAGTCGAAGACCACCTCGCGGCCGCGATCGGCGGCGCGCTTCAGCGCCTGGAACGCGCTCTCGCGCGGACGCTGGCGCGGCTGCAGCACGTCGGCCGCCTCGCTGCGGCCGGGGGTGCGCTCGAGCGGCAGGCCGCCGCGGAACTCCGGGTCGGCGCGCAGCTTGAGCGCGGCGCGCTGCGCCTCCTCGGTGAGGCCGCCCTCGTGCCAGACGCGCAGCGCGAGGTCGAGCAGCTCGCGCTCCTCGGCGTCGAACTGCAGCTCCGCGGGGTCGCCGAGCACGCCGTCGAGCACGCGGTAGCGGGCGTCGTGGTTGCTGTCGTCGCCCGGGGGCTGCACGACGTCGATGACGATGCCCAGCTCGCGCAGCGCATCCTTGTCGCGCTCGAACATGCGCTCGAGCGCGTCACCCGGCCGCTGCCCCTGGTAGCCGGCGACGCGCTCGAAGAGCTCGTGCTTCGTGACGCCGCCGCGCGTGTCGACGAGCGCGAGCAGGAGCGAGAACTGCCGCTCCTCGGCCTCGATGCGTGCCATCAGCTCGCGGTCATTCGGCGGCGGGCTCGAGACGGTCGAGGATGTCGATCACGAACAGGAGGTGCTCGCCCTCGCCGATCGACGCGGGGCGCGTCGCCGGGTCGTCGTAGCCGAGCTCCTGCGGGATCGAGACCACGACCTGGCTGCCGATCGGCTGGCCGACCACGGCATCCACGAATCCGGGGATGAGGCTGGCGTCGTCGATCGTGAAGACCGCGGGCGCGCCCGTCTCCCACGACGAGTCGAACACCTCCTCGGTCTCCCAGACGATGCCGGTGTAGTGCAGCAGCAGGCGGTCGCCCTCGGCGACCTCCTCGCCCGTGCCGCGGATGCTCTGCATCACGGTGAGGTCCGCGGGGGCGGGGCTGCCGGGGAAGGTGACGCCGGGGCGGCCGTCGGGGGCGAGCGCGATCGCGGGCATGCCCTGCTGGCCGGGGCGTGCGCTGCCCTCGGCGCGGCCCGCGCGCACGTCGCTGACGCCGAGCACGACGACGGCGGTGTCGGCCGGCGTGATGTCGAGCTCCGGCGACTCCGCCGTCGGGCCGAAGAGGCTCGAGATGGTGGTCGTCACGACGATGCTCGCGCCCGGAGCGCCGCACGCGACGGCGTCGGCGAGCACCGATTCGCCGCCGGCCGTGAGGCGCAGCGGGGTCGCGGGCGGCTGGCCCTCGGCCGATGCCTCGTAGGAGCTGGAGATGAGGGCGCCGGTCTTGCCGGAGTAGACGACGTAGTCGGCGTCGACGATGTCGCCCTCGCTCGCGCGCTTGCCCTCGCCGCCGAGCACCTGCGCCTGGTCGCCGTCGGAGACGAGCGGGATCTCGAACTCGACGGTCGGTGCGCCCTCCGCCTGCTCGACGCTCACCTGGCTCGTCGCGGCCCCCGGCTGCAGGAGTGGCCCGCAGCCGTCGATGCTGCCCGCAGGCGCCTGGCACGCGGTGAGGCCGGCTGCTGCGACGAGCAGCGCGGCGATCGAGAGGGGGCGTGTGCGCACGGCGGTGCCTTTCGGGGTCGGGGAGGCTCGGGTCAGTCTACCTGCGCGGCCGACTCGGCCGCGTCCGGCGGGGTCGGGTCGGCAGGCGTCGACGGGGCCGTCGTGGCAGCGGCCGCAGGGCGCCCGCCGCTCGTGATCGCCTCCGCCTGGATGCGCGCGTCGCGCGCCGCCCGACGGGCGCGCTTGTCGCTCGGCGTGCGGTCGCCGACCGCGCCAGGGGTCCACGCCTCGATGTCGGCGTCGGCGAAGTCGGCCTTCGCGGCGCGGCGGCGGAACGACGGCAGGTCGACGCCGTCGGCGACGCGCCGGGCCGTCATGAGGAAGCCGGTGTGCGCGACCATCCGGTGGTCGGGCCGCACCGCGAGCCCCTCGACGTGCCAGCCGCGCACGAGCGTCTCCGACGACTTCGGCGCCGTGAAGCGGCCGTCGGCGCGGATCGCCTCGACGGTGCGCGAGAGCTGGGTGACGGTCGCGACGTAGCAGAGCACGAGCCCGCCGGGCCGCAGCGCCCGAGCGGTCGCCTCGACGCACTCCCAGGGCGCGAGCATGTCGAGCAGCACGCGGTCGGCCTCGCCGTCGGCCACGTGCGCCGGCAGCTCCTCGGCGAGGTCGCCGAGCACCGTCTGCCAGTTGTCGGGGCGGCCGCCGAAGAAGCCGGTGACGTTCGACTCGGCGACCGCGCGGAACTCCTCGCGCCGCTCGAACGAGACGAGCCGGCCGGTGCCGTGCAGCGCGCGCAGCAGGAACAGCGAGAGCGCGCCGGAGCCCACGCCCGCCTCGACGACCGTGAGGTCGGGGTGGATGTCGGCGAAGCCGACGATGTGCGCCGCGTCCTTCGGGTAGATGATCGCGGCGCCGCGCGGCATCGACATGACGTAGTCGTGCAGCAGCGGGCGGATCGCGAGGTGCGGGGCCTCCCCCACCATGACGAGCGAGCCGTCGTCGGCGCCGACGAAGCCCTCGTGCGGCACGGAGCCGTGCTGGGTGTGGAGGTGCTTGCCCTCGGTGAGCACGATCGTGTTCATCCGCTGCTTCGGGCCGGTGACCTGCACCACGTCGCCCCACTGGAAGGGACCGGTCCTGCCCATCATGCGCGGGCCTCTCTGATCGCGGCCGCGAGGTCTGCCGGGGTGCGCCCGGCGAGGGTGGGCCAGTGGATGACGCCGGGCACGCGCGAGACGTCGACGGCGTGCGGCACGCCGATCGTGGTGATGCCCGCGGCGAGCGCGCTCGCGACGCCGGTGAACGAGTCCTCGATCGCGACCGCATCCGCCGGGTCGACGCCGAGCAGCGACGCGCCGCGCAGGTAGGGCTCGGGGTGCGGCTTGCCGCGCTCGCACTCGTCGCCCGCGACGGTCGCGTCGAAGGGCGCGGTGCCGAGCGCCGCGGCGAAGGCGGCCTCGATGCGGTCGACGAGCGCGCGGGTCGACATCGTGACGAGCGCGACGGGGACGCCCTGCTCGCGCAGCTGGCGCAGCAGCTCGAGCGCGCCGGGGCGGGCGGGCAGGGTGTCGCCGAGGTCGGCGATCACCTCGCTGACGAGGCGCTCGACGATGGCGTCGGCCTCGAGCGGCACGCCGCGGGCGATGAACGCGCGGGCGCCGTCCCAGAGGTCGATGCCGACGAGCGACTCCGCGTCGTCGGCGGTCCAGGGGATGCCGAACTCGGCGGCGAGGCGGGCCTCGGCGGCCATCCACGACGGCTCCGAGTCGATGAGGGTGCCGTCCATGTCGAACAGCACGGCGGCAGGCGAGATCACCGAGCCAGCCTAGTCGCGCGGGGTCGGCGGCTCCGACGGGCCGTGGCTGCGGCGTCGGGCTCCGCGCTCTCAGCGCCACCGCGCGCGCGTAGACTCGGCGCTTGACGTGGAGGAGGTGCCAGGCGTGGCACGAGGACCGATCGAGGGCCGCATCATGGTGGTCGCGTTCGAGGGCTGGACGGATGCCGGCGACGCGGCGAGCGGCGCGGTGCGCCGGCTCATCGAGGCGTGCGAGCTCGAGGCGTTCGACGAGATCGAACCGGATGAGTTCGTCGACTTCGCGATGCACCGCCCGGTGGTGCGCACGCTCGAGGACGGCACGCGCGCGCTGCAGTGGCCGTCGACGATCGCCTATGCGCCGACCAAGCCGTCGAGCCGCGAGGCGCTCGCCGAGGACGCGGGGCTCGACGTCTCGAGCGGCAACGAGGGCGAGATCTTCGCGCTCGTCGGTGCGGAGCCGAGCCGCAACTGGACTGCGTACGCCTCGGAGTTCCTCGAGATCGTGCGCGGCTGCGAGGTCGACGCGATCGTGTTCGTCGGCGCGATGCTCGCCGACGTGCCGCACACCCGGCCCATCTCGACGTCGATCACGAGCGACAGCCGCGAGCTGCAGGCGCGCCTCGGGGTGCTGCAGAGCGAGTACGAGGGGCCGACGGGCATCATGACGGTGCTGTCGCTCGCGGCGCAGGAGGCGGGCGTCCGCACCGCGTCGCTGTGGGCATCCGTGCCGCACTACGTGCACAACGCGCCCGCGCCCAAGGCCGTCATCGCGCTCGTCGACCAGCTGTCCGAGATGGTCGACGTCACGATCCCGCTCGGCGACCTCGTCGAGCAGTCGGGCGAGTGGGAGCGCGGGATCGACGAGCTCACCGAGCGCGACGACGACATGCGCGCCTACATCGGCAAGCTCGAGGAGCAGCGCGATGCGGTCGAGAGCCCGGAGGCGTCGGGCGAGGCGATCGCGCACGAGTTCGAGCGATTCCTGCGCGACGAGAGCAAGAAGCCGACGGACGGGCCGGCAGCGGCCGACGACGACGACGCCCCGCCGGCGCCGCCGGTCTGACCCTCCCGGCGGGTCCGCTCGCCGACCGGTGGCCCGGCCCGCGGCAGGTGGGGCTGCAGCACCGCCCCTCGCGGGTGAGCCCACCCGTCGCGGCGAGAGCCGCTCACCGCGGGCCCGGCTGACCGGCAGCCGGCAGCCGGGTCAGCGCGGCTCGACGCTCCGCAGGTCGATCCCCAGCAGCGCATCGATCGCGGCGAGGCTGCCCTCGTCGGCGGGCGCACGCAGGATGAATGCATCCACCGCCTGCAGCGCCGCCGGCGTGTGCAGGTCGTCGGCGAGCGTCACGCGGAGCCACGGCACGATCGACTCCGCGAGCGACGGGTCGTCGTCGGGCGTCGTCGACCACGCGAGCCAGCGGTCGAGCCGCTGCTCCGCAGCCTCGAGCATCTCCGGGAACCACTCCCAGTCCTCGCGCCAGTGGTGGTCGAGCAGCGCGAGCCGCACTGCGGCGGGCCGTGCGCCCTCCTGCAGCAGCCGCGAGACGAGCACGAGGTTGCCGAGCGACTTCGACATCTTCTCGCCCTCGAACGCGACGAGCCCGGCGTTGAGGCGCACGTCGCTGAACATCGGCGCGCCGAGCGCGAGCGCGTGGTGCCCCTGCATCTCCTGGTGCGGGAAGCGCAGGTCGCGGCCGCCCGCCGCCACCGTGAACGGCGCGCCGAGCTCCTCCATCGCGATCGCGGTGCACTCGACGTGCCAGCCGGGACGCCCGCGGCCGACCGGCGAGTCCCACGCGGGCTCCCCCGGGCGCTCGGCGCGCCAGAGCAGCGGGTCGAGCGGCGAGCGCTTGCCGGGGCGATCGGGATCGCCGCCGAACTCGCGGGTCAGCTCGAGCATCTCGTCGGTACCGGTGCGGCTGCCCGTGCCCATCGGGAACTGGCGCCGCTTCGTCGAGTCGAACAGCACGTCGACACCGTTCGCGTCGACAGCGCCCTCGGCCGGGAGCGTGTAGGCGTCACCGGTGTCGAGCATCCGCTGCACCGCCTCGGCGATGGGCTGGATGCGCTCGGTCACCGCGACCCAGGAGTCGGGCGGCAGGACGCGCAGCGCCTCCATGTCGCCGCGGAACAGCTGCTGCTGGCGATCGGCGAGCTCGCGCCAGTCCACGCCGTCGCGCGCGGCGCGCTCGAGCAGCGGGTCGTCGACGTCGGTCGAGTTCATCGCCGTGCGCACCTCGAGCCCGGCGTCGAGCCACACGCGCGTGAGCGTGTCGAACGCGAGGTAGGTGAACGCGTGGCCCAGGTGGGTCGCGTCGTAGGGCGTGATGCCGCACGTGTACATGGATGCCACCGGCCGGCCCTCCGGACCGCCGGCGGGGATCACCGCGCGGCCGTCTCGCCGCACGTCGTGCACGCTCGGACGCTCCCCCGTGCCGTGCCCGAGCGCGTCGAGCGACGGCACCTCCGCGCGCTGCCAGGACCTCACTGCACGCCCCCGATCACTGGGCGTCGATCCAGCCGGCGCTCAGCGCGACCAGCAGCACCACGCCGAGCGCGATGCGGTAGATGACGAACGGCAGGAAGCTGCCGCGCGAGATGAAGGCCATGAGCCACTTGATGACCGCGATGCCGACGAGGAACGCGACGATCGTGGCGACGATCGTGGGACCCCAGCCGAGGCCGACCGACGACGGCTCGGTGATCGCCTGCGCCGTCTCGTACAGGCCTGCGCCGAAGACGGCGGGCACGGCGAGGAAGAACGCGTACTTCGCGGCCGCGGGGCGCTCGTAGCCGAGCGCGCGGCCCATGCTCGTCGTCGCTCCGGAGCGCGAGACGCCCGGCACGAGCGCGAGCACCTGCGCGAGGCCGATGAGCAGGCCGTCGCGGTAGGTGGTCGTCTCGAGCGTCTTCACGCGGTTGCCGAGCATGTCGCACAGGCCGAGGATGACGCCGAAGACGATCAGCACCGTGGCGGTGATCCACAGGCTCCGCCACTGGTCGCGGATGAGGTCCTGGAAGAGCACGCCCGCGAGCACGATCGGGATCGTGCCGATGATGACGAGCCAGCCCATCTTCACGTCGGGGTCGTCCTTCGCCACCCGCCCGCGCAGCGACCCGAACCACTTCGCGATGATGCGCGAGATGTCGCGCCAGAAGAACACCACGACCGCGATCTCGGTGCCGATCTGCGTGATCGCGGTGAACGTCGCGCCAGGGTCCTCCGCCCCAGGCAGCAGCTCTCCGGCGATGCGCAGGTGCGCGCTCGATGAGATGGGCAGGAACTCGGTGGCGCCCTGGAGCACTCCGAGCAGAATCGCGATCAGCCAGTCCATGGTCCCCAGGTCAGTCGTTCGGTCGGTCGGAGGCTCAGTACGTCAGCAGCAGGTCTTCGAGCACGTCGGTGCCGAAGTCGAGCGCTGTGAGCGGCACGCGCTCGTCGACGCCGTGGAACATCGCGGCGAAGTCGAGGTCGGGCGTGAGCTTGAGGGGGGCGAAGCCGTAGCCGGCGATGCCGAGCTCCGAGAGCGACTTGTTGTCGGTGCCGCCGGAGAGCATGTACGGCAGCACGCGTGCCTCGGGGTCGTGCCGGGTGAGCGCCGCAGCCATCGCCTCGACGAGCTCGCCGCTGTAGGGGTGCTCGATGCCGACGTCGCCGTGCACGAGCTCGACCTCGATGTCGTCGCCGACGATCGCCTTGATCGCGTCGATCGCCTCCGTCTCGCGTCCCGGCAGCGGGCGCACGTCGATGCGCGCCTCCGCGACCGAGGGGATGACGTTGTGCTTGTAGCCGGCCTCGAGCATCGTCGGGTTGGCGGTGTGGCGCAGGCTCGAGCGCAGGAAGCGCGAGATCGTGCCGGTGCGCTCTGCGACCGCATCCGGGTCGTCGTCCTCGACGCCGAGCAGCTCGGCGACGCCCGCGATGAGGGCGCGCGTCGTCTCGGTCAGCTCGACGGGGAACTCGTGCGCCCCGACGTCGGCGACCGCGCGCGCGAGCTTCGTCACGGCGTTGTCGCGCATGTGCTGCGAGCCGTGGGCGGCGGTGCCCCGGGCGCGCAGCAGGATCCACTGCAGCGCCTTCTCGGCGGTCTGCAGCAGGTAGGCCCGGGTGCCGGCGATCTCGACGGAGTACCCGCCGACCTCGCTGATCGCCTCGGTCGCGCCCGCGAAGAGCTCGGGGTGCTCGCGCACGAGCCAGTGGGCGCCGTACTCGCCGCCCGCCTCCTCGTCGGCGAAGAACGCGATCACGAGGCCGCGGCGCGGGCGTCGGCCGGCGGCGAGGATGCGCTCGAGGGCCGCGAGGATCATCGCGTCCATCTGCTTCATGTCGACGGCGCCGCGGCCCCACAGGCATCCGTCGCGGATCTCGCCCGCGAACGGGTCGACGCTCCACTCGGATGCGTCGGCCGGCACGACGTCGAGGTGGCCGTGCACGACGAGCAGCGGCAGCGACGGGTCGGTGCCCTCGATGCGCGCGATGACGCTCGCGCGACCCGGCGCCGACTCGAGCGTCTGGCTCTCGACGCCCATCGACGCGAGCACCTCGGCCACGTACGCCGCGGCATCCGCCTCGCCCGACGAGCGACCGCCGCCCCAGTTCTGGGTGTCGAACCGGATGAGGTCCCTGGCGAGCTGGGCGGTGCGGGAGAGGCCGTCGGTCACTCGTCCAGGGTAGCCGCCCGAACGGTGCCGCCCGGGTGGTCGTCGACACCTCGAGCACCGTGCTAGAGTCGTCTCTCGGTCGTGCAGTACAGCGATGGACTGCCGATCGACACCTGGTGAAGACATGCGTGGAGACACGCATCCGACACCATGCGCGGGTGGCGGAAATGGCAGACGCGCTAGCTTGAGGTGCTAGTGCCCGTATTAGGGCGTGGGGGTTCAAGTCCCCCCTCGCGCACAGAGAGAGGCCCGGAGCAGATGCTCCGGGCCTCTTCCCGTTCCCGGGCGCGGCTGCGCGGCAGAACGCTCCCTGCCGACGCTCGGCCGGCGCGGCTACGCTCGCGCCATGGCCTCCGTCTTCGACACCATCCGCTCCGCCGGCTTCCGCCGCGGCCCGCAGCGACTGCTCGCCGGCATCTGCGGCGGCATCGCCGCCAAGCTGCACATCAACGTCTGGATCGTGCGCGTCCTGACGCTGCTGCTCTTCGCCCTGCCGGTCGTCGGCTGGGGCCTCTACCTCGTGATCTGGGTGCTCACGCCGAACGAGTCCGGCTCGATCCCCGTCGAGCGCTGGCTCGGCCGCCGCTGACGGCGCAGCGCCAGCTCACCGCTCGTCGAGCAGCCGCTCGAGCACGCGGCGCGCGAGCGCGACCTGCGCCGGCCATCGGCTGTCGAGCATGATGAGGGCCTTCCAGATCGCCCAGCCCCGCCCGCGCGCCCACGTCGCGTCGTCGACCCCGAGCTCGCGGCGGTAGACGCCGCGCGCAGCGCCGTGCAGGTGGGTCCAGACGATCACCGTGTCGCACGCGGTGTCGCCGACCCCCGAGCAGCCGAAGTCGATGACGGCCGACAGCGCGCCGTCTCGCACGAGCAGGTTGTGCGTCGAGACGTCGCCGTGGAACCACCTGTCGGGCCCGGTGTGCGGCGCGGCCAGCGCGTCGCGCCAGATGCCGGCCGCGGCGTCGCGCTCGCTGCCCTCGACGCGCAGCAGCAGGTCGCGCATCTCGTCGTCCCAGTGCTCGAGCGGGCCGCCGCGGAAGGCGCTGTGCGCGCCGGGGGCCGGCGCGCCGGCGGTGTCGGCGCCGCGCAGCGCGACCAGGAAGCGCGCGAGGTCGGCCGCGAAGCGCTCGGGGTCGTCGATCGCGGCGCTCGATGCCGGCTCGCCCTCGAGCCAGCCGTAGACCGACCACGGGGCGGGGAAGCGCGCCGAGGCTCGTCCGGCGCCCACGACGGCGGGGATGGGCAGCGGTACCGCCGACGCGAGCCGCGGCAGCCACGACTGCTCCTTCTCGACCTGCGGCACGTAGCCCGGGGCGCTCGGCAGCCGCACGCTCAGCGCGTCGCCGAGCCGGAACATCCGGTGGTCGTTGCCGCCGGCGTCGACGGGGCGGAGCGGCAGCGCAGCCCACGCGGGGAACTGCTCGGCGAGCAGCCCGCGCACGAGCGCTGCGTCGATCGTCGCAGCGTCGATCGCCTCGCTCATCGTGCGAGCGCGACCCGGTGGTCGAGCAGCAGGCAGCCGCCCGGCGTCACCTCGCTGCGCATCGGTGTGAGGCGCATCGGCGGCAGGCCGTCGAGCAGCCGACGCCCGGAGCCGACGATCGTCGGCGCGACGAGCAGTCGCAGCCGGTCGACGACGCCTGCGGCCAGGAGTGCCTGCGCGACCGAGATGCTCGCGTGCACGCCGATCTCTCCCCCGGGCCGGCTGCGCAGCTCGCGGATGCCCTCGACGAGGTCGCCGTCGATCGCCCGCGCGTTCGACCACGGCGGGTCCAGCTGCGCCGAGGTGGCGACGTGCTTCTCGACGGCGCCGATGAACGACGCGAACGGCTCCAGGTCGCTGCCCGGCCAGAACCGCACCCACTCGTCATAGCTGCGGCGGCCGAGCACGACGGCGTCCTGCGTCGTGCACCACTCGGCGGCCGCGGCGTCCGCCTCGTCGCCCCATGCGTCGAAGAACTCCTCGGGCGCCTCGGCGACGCCGTCGAGCGACAGCAGGTGGCACACCACGACGTCTCTCCGGCTCACACGGCGAGGCTACGGCCGCCGGATGCGCACGCGCACGCCCTTCGGCCTCAGTCGCCGCCCGAGGGCCCCAGGTCGGCTCGCTTGCGCTCGCGCCGCAGCATGCTCGCGGGCGCCACAGCGGCGGCGCCGAAGCGGTCGTGCACCGCGTCCATCGCGCGCTCCGCGCTCCCCCACGTGGCGGTGTCGTCCCACAGCAGCCCGAGGTCGGCGGCGTCCTGCACGCCGCTCGCGCGCACGCCCAGCAGCCGCACGGGCGGGATGGGCCCGAGCGCCTCGAGCAGCGACCACGCCGTCTCGACGAGCACGCGCGTCACGTCGGTGGGCTCCGGCAGCGTGCGCGACCGCGTGATCGTGCGGAAGTCGTGGAAGCGTACGGTGAGCGTCACCGTGCGCGCCTGCACGCCCGCGTCGCGGAGCCGCCGCCCGACGCCGGTGGCGAGCCGCAGGATCTCGCCCTGCTGCTCGGCGCGGTCGGTGATGTCGTGGTGGAACGTGTGGTTGTGACCGAACGACTGCTCGTGGCCGCGCTCCTGCTCCGCCCGCTCCTGCACGGTGCGCGAGTCGCGCCCCCACGCGAGCGCGGCGAGGTGGGCGCCGGTCGCCGGGCCGAACCATGCCGCCAGGCGCTCTGGCGGGGTGCGGGCGACGTCGCCGACGGTGTTGAGGCCGTAGCGCTCGAGCCGCTCCTGCTGCTTCGGGCCGACGCCCCAGAGGGCCGAGACGGGCTGCGGATGCAGGAAGCCGACGACCGCGTCGTCGGGCACGACGAGCATCCCGTCGGGCTTCGCACGCGACGACGCGAGCTTGGCGACGTACTTCGTGCCCGCCGCGCCGACCGAGGCGACGAGGCCGGTCTCGGCGCGGATGCGCGCCCGCAGCGCCGGTCCGATGCGGTTCGCGCCGCCGGAGAGCCGTCGCAGGCCGGCGATGCCGACGAACGCCTCGTCGATGCCGAGCCGCTCGACGTCGGGCGAGACGTCGTCGAGGATGCCCATCACCTGCTTCGAGAGCCGCTGGTAGAGGCCGAAGTCGGGCTCGAGGATGACCGCGCTCGGGCACAGCCGCAGCGCGCGCCCCATCGGCATCGCGGAGTGCACGCCGTACCTGCGCGCCTCGTAGGTCGCGGCGGTGACGACCGAGCGGGTCGAGTCGTGGCCGATCACGACAGGCAGGCCGACGAGGTCGGGCCGGCTCAGCAGCGACGCCGAGGCGAAGAAGGCGTCGAGGTCGACGTGCAGGATGGTCGCCGTCGTGTCGTCGACGTCGGGCCCCGAGACGAGGCGATCGGACCCGTCCTGCTTGCTCACACCGTCATCGTCCCACGGGCCGCAGACACGCGGCCCGCCGCATGCCTGCGCGCGTGCACGGTTGCCCGGTGCAGGCCGGCCTGCTCGCGGTGCAGGATGGAGGCATGCAGCACGCCGGCATGGAGCATCCGTACACCCGCTACGTCGCACTGGGCGACAGCTTCACGGAGGGGGTCGGCGACGAGGAGCCGGACCTGCCGAACGGCGTGCGCGGCTGGGCCGACCGCGTGGCCGAGGAGCTCGCCCGCACGAGCCCGGGGCTCGGCTACGCGAACCTCGCGATCCGCGGCCGGCTGCTGCAGCAGATCGTCGACGAGCAGCTCGAGCCGGCCGTCGCGCTGGAGCCAGACCTCATCACCATCTCGGCGGGCGGCAACGACCTCATCCGCCCCGGCGGCGACCCCGACGCGCTCGCGGCGCGCATGGACGTGGTGCTCGAGGCGCTCACCGCGACGGGCGCGCAGGTCGTGCTCTTCAACGGCCCCGACATCGCCATGACGCCGGTGCTGCGCGGCATCCGCGGCAAGGTCGGCATCTACAACGCCAACCTGCACGGCCTCGCCGCGAAGCACGGCGCGATCGTCGCCGACATGTGGTCGGCACGGCAGCTGCAGCAGCCCCGCATGTGGGCGCCCGACCGGCTGCACTTCTCGGCCTACGGGCACCACGCGATCGCCATCCTCGTGCTCGACGCGCTCGGCGTGCAGCACCAGCTGACGCCCATGGAGCCCGAGCCGCTGCCCGCGCGCAGCTGGCAGCGGGTGCGGCTCGACGACCTGCACTGGGCGCGCGAGCACCTCGCGCCGTGGGTCGTGCGCCGCCTGCGTGGTCAGTCGTCCGGCGACACCATCCATCCGAAGCGTCCGACGCCCGGCCCCGTGCTGCCGTTCCAGCACCTCGACGACTAGCGCTCCGAGCCCTATCGCGCCACTCCGAGCGCGCTGAGTCCTACCGCTCCGAGTCGCCGTACCAGCCCAGCACCTGCGGGGCGTTCGCGATCCGCCACCAGCCGTCGGGCGCGAGCAGCAGCTCGGTCGTGCGCACCGGCGCGGCGACGTCGCCGACCTCGAGCCGCACCTCGCCCACCGCGCTCGGCGGCGAGCCCGCGTCGATGGGCTCGGCGGTCGCCGACCAGCCGGGTGCGTCGTCGGCGAAGACGTGCGCCTCGAGCGCGCCCGTCGTGACCGCATCCGTCGCCGCACCCCACGGCGCGCGGTACTCGGCGACCACGGTGCCCTCCGGGAGGATCGTGCGCGCGGCGAAGTTCGGCCAGACGCTCTCGAGCAGCTGGATCATCGCCGCGTCGGTCTCGTCGGCGGCGATCGTGCCCATGACGATGCCGACGATGCGCCGCTCCACGCCGTCGACCTCGCGCACGGCGGTGACGAACAGGTTGCGCCCCCACACCTTGAGCGTGCCGGTCTTGCCGCCGTCGATGTCGTGCTGGCCGAGGATGCGGTTCGTGTTCGGCGCGATGCCGATCCCGGGGATGCGCACCGACTCGAGCTGGATGGTCGAGAGCACGACCGGATCTTCGACCGCCATCAGGGCGATGCGCGTGAGGTCGATCGCGCTCGAGACGCTGCCGGCCTCGAGGCCCGCGGGATCTGCGAGGTCGGTGTGCTCGAGGCCGTGCCGCGCCGCCCAGTCGTCGGCGGCGGCGAGGAAGCCGTCGATGTCGCCGAACGCCCAGTTCGCGAGCGACCAGATGGCGTTGCCGGCCGAGTCGACGAGCGACCACTCGATGAGGTCGCGCTGCGTCAGCTGCAGCCCGTCGTACACGGGCGCGATCGGCGCATTCTCGGCGAGCGCGCGGTACTGCGCGGCCACGTCGTCGCCGTCGAGCGTGATGGTCGCGCCGCGGTCGTCCCCCGTGATCGGATGCGCGTCGAGCACGATGAGCACCGTCACGAGCTTCGTGACGCTCGCCATCGGATGCGATTCGGTGCTGCCGGTGGCGTTCCAGGTGTCGGGCGCGCCGTCGATGCCGACGACGCCGTAGCCGGCGGCACGGGCCGCCGCGGGCCAGTCGATCGCGGGCTCCGGCAGCGGCTCGGCGGTCGTCTCAACGGGGGTCGCCGCCACGACCGGCGTCGGCGCGAGGAGCACCGCGACGCCGAGCAGCACGGCGACGACGAGCACCATCGCGACGAGGATGCGCAGCAGCACGACGAGCGGATGCGTGCGGCGCGTGCGCCGCCGCGCGGCAGCGGCCGTCACGGTCGCTCCGCGGTCGTCGACGGCGCGCGGAGCGCCCACATCGCGACGGCAGCCGACGCGGCCACGTTGAGCGAGTCGACGCCGTGGTGCATGGGGATGCGCACGACCCGGTCGGCCGCGTGGATCGCGCGGGCGCCGAGGCCGGGACCCTCCGAGCCGAAGACGAGCGCCACGCGCTCCGGCGCCTCCGCCGCGTAGGCGTCGAGGTCGACCGCGTCATCGCGCAGCGCCATCGCGGCGACCTCGAACCCGGCGTCGTGGAAGGCGGGCATCGCCGCGGGGAGGGAGTCGATGCGCGTCCACGGCACCTGCAGCACCGTGCCCATCGAGACCCGGACGCTGCGGCGGTAGAGCGGGTCGGCGCACGCGGTGGTGACGAGCACGGCGTCGGCGCCGATGCCCGCGACCGAGCGGAACGCCGCGCCCACGTTGGTGTGGTCGACGAGGCCGTCGAGCACCACGACGCGGCGGGCGTGCGCGAGCAGCGCCGCGACATCCGGGAGCACCGGGCGCTGCATCGCCGCGAGCGCGCCGCGGTGCAGGTGGAAGCCGGTGATCTGCTCGAGCACCGGCTCCTCGCCGACGAAGACCGGCACGTCGCGGTCGCCGAGCAGCGCCTCGACCTGCGGCAGCCAGCGCGGCGCGACGAGCACGGACCGCGGCTCGTGGCCGGCGCCGAGCGCGCGCTCGAGCACCGTCTGCGACTCGGCGATGTAGAGCCCGCGCTCGGGCTCCGTGCGGCGCCGTAGCGCGACGTCCGTGAGCCCGACGTAGTCCTCGAGACGGGCGTCGTCGAGGGAGTCGATCGTGATGATCGGCATGCGCCCTCCCCCGGGTCCCCGGTGGCACAGCCTACCGGCGAGTAGTGTGGCCGGGTGCTCGACGCAGCGATCGACCTCCTCCGCGGCAAGCGGATCGCCGTGCTCACGGGCGCGGGGATCTCGACCGACTCGGGCATCCCCGACTACCGCGGCGAGGGCGCGCCGGCCCGCACGCCGATGGTCTTCGAGACGTTCCGATCGAGCGAGGCGGCGCGTCGCCGCTACTGGGCCGGCAGCCACCTCGGCTGGCGGCGCTTCACGTCGGTGCACCCCAACGACGGGCATCGCGCGCTCGCGCTGCTCGAGGAGGCGGGGCTCATCACCGGCATCGCCACGCAGAACGTCGACGACCTGCACGAGCGCGCCGGGTCGTCGAACGTCACGCACGTGCACGGCCAGATGCACACCGTCTCGTGCCTGCAGTGCGGCACGACCTTCGACCGGCACCGGATCGCCGACGAGATCGAGCGGCTCAACCCCTGGATCGTCATCCCCGACCAGGTGCGGCTGCAGCCGGACGGCGATGTCGAGATCGACGCGTCGCACGAGTTCCAGGTGCCGCCGTGCCCGGTGTGCGGCGGCGTGCTGAAGCCCGACGTCGTGTTCTTCGGCGAGACCGTGCCGCCGAAGGTCTTCGCCGAGGCGCGCGACATCATCGCCGCCGGTAGCGCCGTGCTCGTCGCGGGCTCGTCGCTCGTCGTGAACTCCGGCACGCGGCTGCTCGAGGTCGCGCGGCGAGCGGCGGTCCCGATCGTGATCGTGAACCGCGGGGAGACGCGCTGGGATGCGCGCGCCGCGATCCGCGTGGAGGGCGGCACGAGCGAGTCGCTCACGGCGATCGCCGACGCCCTCGTCGCCCCCTTCTGACCGCTGCCTGCCGGTCGAGCAGCACGCCGCCCCCACCTGCCGGTCGAGCAGCACGGCGCCCCCACCCGCTGGTCGAGTAGCACGGCGACGAAGGAGCCGCGCGTATCGAGACCAGGCCGTAGCCCTCACCCCTGACCTCAGCGCGCGAGTGTCGAGCTCCTGCTGCAGTGTCGCGACACTTCCGCATCAGGTCGACACTGCGCGAGGTTGAACGCGCGGCGTCAGCCCTCGCCCGTCAGCGCCTCCGCCCCCGCGCCTCCCCCGCCACCCGCTCCAGGAACGCCGCCAGCCGCGCCGCCGACTCGCGCCAGCTGAACCTCGCGGCCTGCTCGAGCGACGCGCGCGACCGGGCCGCCCACACCCCCTCGAGCGTCCGCACGGCGCGCGCGAGCGCATCCGCGTCGCCCACGGGGAAGAAGCTAGCCGCCTCGCCCCCGACCTCGCGGAAGATCGCGGTGTCGGCCACCACGACGGGCACGCCGAGGCTCATGGCCTCGAGCAGCGGGATGCCGAAGCCCTCGTCGCGCGAGGCGTGCACGAGCGCGGTCGCGCTGCGCAGCAGCTCGGCGTAGGCGTCGTCCGAGATGCCGTCGTGGAAGACGAGGGATGCGCCCGGCGCCACCCGCTCGAGGCGCGCGCGGGTGGCCGCGTCGATGCGGCTGCAGAGGTGCAGCTCGTGCCCGGGCAGCAGTGCGGCGGCGCGCACGAGCGTCTCGACGTCCTTGTAGGGCATGAACGAGCCCATGTAGACGAGCCGGGTCGTGGGCGGCGCGGTGTGCGTCACGGGCGCGCCGAGCGGCGCGGCGGCGTTCGGCACGATCGCGACCGGGCGGCGGGTGAGCCGGTGCCGCTCGATGAGCGCGCGGGTCGCCTCCGAGATGGTGACGACCCCGTCGGCGCCGTCGAGCAGCAGCCGCTGCGGAGCGTAGGAGAGGTGATAGAGCCGCCAGAGGCCGCGGACGGGGGCGGGCAGGTTCCGCGGCGGCGTCGGGTGGCGGTAGTAGATGAGGTCGTGCACGGTCGTGACGAGGGGCCACGCGCGACCGACGGATCCGATCGTCTGCATCGGCGAGTAGGCGATGTCGGCCTCGACGTGGCGCAGCCGCCACGCCGTGAGCGGCTCGAGCGGTCCGGTCGGCGAGGGTCCGAGCACGTGCGGGAGCTGCGGCAGCATCGTCAGCTGCCGCTCGTCGCTCACGAGCATCGTCACCTCGTGGTCGCGGGCGAGCTCGCCGACGAGCTCGGCGGAGAAGCGCGAGATGCCGTCGTGCCGCTCGAGCCGCACGTAGCGGCAGTCGAAGAGGATGCGCACGCGCCTACTGGCCCTGCTCGTCGTGGCGCGCGGCGGGCTCGTCCGGCTGCTCGATCGGCTCCGCGAGGAAGCGGCGGATGATCGCGGCCGCCTCGCGCGGCTGCTCGTAGTGCACGAGGTGGCCGACGCCGCGCAGCACCGAGAGGCGCGCGTCGGGCAGCAGGCCGCGCAGGCGGTGCTGCTGCGCGAGCGGCGTGATGTCGTCGAGGTCGGCCGCGATGAGCTGCACGGGCAGACGGATGCGGCCCGCGACCTCGCCGACCGTGTGCCGGATCGACGCGTCGAAGGCCTCGAGCACCGCCTGGCGCGACGCGTAGCGCGAGAAGTAGCGGTCGTGCTGGTCGTGGATCCAGGCGCGGAGCTTGCGATCGCGGGTCTTCGCCATGAACGCGCTCATGCCGCGCACGATGGGCGGAGCACCGAGCACGGCGAGCCCCGCGCGCTCGGGCAGCGCCGCGGCGGCGCGGTAGTAGCCGAGCGCGAGCAGCGAGCCGATGCGGTTCGCCCCGGAGAGCGCCGGCGTCGCGATCGGGTTCACGAGCACGATGCGGGATGCCTCGAGGCCGCCGGCGGCGGCGTGCGCGACCACGATCGACCCGAAGGAGTGCCCGAGCACGACGGGCGGGCTGCCCGCGGCCGCCGCCTCGGCGGCGACGAAGGCGCGCAGCCACACGGCGTAGGCGTCGATCGTCGCGTGCGGCAGCGCATCCGACGCCCCGAAGCCGGGCAGGTCGGGGGCGATGACGCGCAGGCCGGGCAGGTGCGCGGCGACCGGCTCGAGGCCGTGGTGGTCGCCGCGGAAGCCGTGCACGAAGACGATCGGAGGCGCGTCGTCGGGGCCGTACTCGAAGACGGCGGTCGCGACGCCGTCGATGTCGACCGTCCGCCCGCGCTGCGGGAGGGCGTCCAGGAGCGCCCGGTACGGGGAGTCGATCGGCACGCGCCGAGCCTACCGGCGGGTGTGGGCGGCGGCGGCTAGCGTGAGCGCATGACAGACGTCCAGCTCCGCAGCACCGAGACGCTGAGCGACCCGATGGTGGGCCGTGAGGACGCCGCGGTCGCCGACGCGGGGGTCGACGCGATGCCCGGTGCGACGGCGTCGAGCACGCCCGCCGCCGCCGCGCAGCCGCTCGTGCGTCCGATCCTCGAGGTGAGCGCCGACGCCCCGGATCGCTGGATCGACCGGCTCGTCGTCTTCGACCTCGAGACGACCGGCGTCGACCCGACAGAGGCCCGCATCGTGACGGCCTACGTCGGGGTGCTCGACGCATCCGGCGAGGTCGTCGAGGAGCGGTCCTGGATCGTCGACCCGGGGATCGAGATCCCCGAGGGGTCGATCGCCGTGCACGGCGTGACGACCGAGCGTGCTCGGGCCGAGGGTGCGGAGCCCGCGGGCGCGGTGCGCGAGATCCGCGACACGATCGCGGCGCACCTCGCCAAGGGGCTCGCCGTCTGCGCGTTCAACGCCGCCTACGACTTCTCGCTGCTCGACGCCGAGTGCCGCCGGTACGGCCTCGACACGATCGTCGCGCGGCCGGTCATCGACCCGATGGTGATCGATCGCCGCGTCGACCGCTTCCGGCGCGGCAAGCGCACCCTGACCGTCGCGACCGAGGTCTACGGCGTCGAGCTGCTCGACGCGCACGACGCGAGCGCCGACGCGATCGCGGCCGGCCGGGTCGCGCAGGCGATGACGGCCCGCTTCCCCGAGCTCCGCATCGACCCGATCTCGCTGCACGAGCTCACCGAGGCATGGGCCGAGGAGCAGGCGGCCGACTTCGAGGCGTTCCGCCGCCGCAGCGACCCGTCGTTCAGTGCGGGCCGCGGCTGGCCGCTGCGCCGCTAGCCGCACCTCCACACGCTCGTCGAGGAGCACGGCGTTCCGAGACGACAACGCCGGCGTGATCTCGATACGCGCGCGGCCCGGGGGCCGCGTGCTACTGGATCAGCGGGGTGGTGGAGCAGCCCGGCCCTCCCCACGCTCGTCGAGTAGCACGGCGGCTTGCCACCGCGCGTATCGAGACGACACCCGCGCGCGCTCGATCGGGCTGAAGGCGGTGCCGACCGCTCTGGGCCGCTGCCGACTGGCTCAGGCCGATCGATCTCACACCCCGCGCCGCCGTCCAGGACGTGATCTCGATACGCGCGCGCCCTGGCGGCCGCGAGCTACTCGATCAGCGGGGGTGGCCTCCCCCCGCTCGTCGAGTAGCACGGCGGCTTGCCGCCGCGCGTATCGAGACGACGGAGGGGTGTGCTCGATCGGGCTGAGCGCGGCGCCGACCGCTATGGGGCGCTGCCGACTGGCTCAGGCCGATCGATCTCACGCCCCGCGCCGTCGTCCAGGACGTGATCTCGATACGCGCGCGGCCTGGCGGCCGCGTGCTACTCGATCAGCGGGGATGGGCTCCGTCCGCTCGTCGAGTAGCACGGCGGCTTGCCGCCGCGCGTATCGAGACGACGGAGGGGTGTGCTCGATCGGGCTGAGCGCGGCGCCGCGCGCCATGGCGGGCTACCGACCGGCTCGGGGCGATTGAACTCGCAGGTGCGGCCGCCGCTCGAGCGGGTGATCTCGATACGCGCGCGGCCTGGCGGCCGCGTGCTACTCGATCAGCAGGGGGTGGAGCAGCCGCCACTGCCACGCTCGTCGAGTAGCACGGCGGCTTGCCGCCGCGCGTATCGAGACGACGCCCGCGTGCTGCTCGATCAGCGAGGGCCGGAACACGACAGAGGGCGACGAGCCGAAGCTCGTCGCCCTCTGGACGTGTGGGGGTGGGATCAGCCGCCGAAGCCCTTGTAGCGGTTCTTGAACTTCTCGACGCGGCCGGCCGAGTCCATGATGCGCTGCTTGCCCGTGTAGAACGGGTGCGAGGCGCTCGAGATCTCGACGTCGATGACCGGGTAGGTCTCGCCGTCCAGCTCGATCGTCTTGTTGCTGGTCACGGTCGAGCGCGTGAGGAACGTCTCGCCCGAGGCGAGGTCGCGGAACACGATCGGCTTGTAGTCGGGGTGGATCTCGGTCTTCATGTCAGTCCTTGGTCGCTCGAGCGCGGGAAGTCTTCGGCCAAACTGCGGGCCGACAGACGATGGTATCAAAGATGCGGGCGGTGGGCGACTCTCAGCGCGGCGCGCGCGCCGACCAGCGGCCGTTCTCGTGCCGCACCTCGAGCGGCAGCCCGAAGGTCTCGGTGAGCCGCGCGTCCGTCAGCACCTCGTCGAGCGGCCCGGCGGCGACGATGCCGCCGTCGCGCAGCAGCATGCCGTGGGTGAAGCCGGGCGGGATCTCCTCGACGTGGTGCGTGACCATCACGATCGCCGGCGCGAGGCTGCTCGACGCGTAGTCCTCGAGCGACTGCAGCAGCGACTCGCGCGCGCCGAGGTCGAGGCTGCCGGCGGGCTCGTCGAGCAGCATGAGCTCGGGATCCGTCATCACGGCACGCGCGATCTGCACGCGCTTGCGCTCGCCGTCGGACAGCGTGCCGAACGTGCGGGTCGAGAGCGCGCTGAGGTCCCACGCATCCATCACCTCGGCGGCGCGCTCGAGGTCGAACGACTCGTAGCGCTCCTGCCACCGGCCGGTGACGGCGTAGGCGGCGGTGAGCACGACATCGCCGACCCGCTCGGTCGCGGGGATGCGCCGCGCGAGCCCGGTGGCGGCGAGCCCGATGCGGGTGCGGAGCTCGAAGACGTCGACCTTGCCGATCCGCTCCCCCAGCAGGTCGACCGTGCCGGACGTCGGGTGCTGGTTCGCCGCGGCGAGCTGCAGGATCGTCGACTTGCCGGCGCCGTTCGGGCCGAGGATCACCCAGCGGTCGGCCTCGTCGACCGTCCAGGAGACGTTGTCGAGGATGCGGTTGCCGTTCCGGACGAACGAGACGTCGGTGAGCTCGAGGACGCTGGCCATGCCTGCGAGCCTACCGATCGCCCGGGGCTCTTCCTCGCCGCGACGGTCAGCGCCGCGCCGTGCCTGCCGCCCGCTCGGCGATCACCGTCTCGTAGACCTCGCGGGTCTGGTCGGCGATCCGGCCCCAGTCGAAGCGCTCCCGGGCGCGCTCCCGGCCGGCCTCGCCCATCCGCCGTGCGGCCTCGGGGTCGGCGACCATCCGCGTCAGCGCGTCGGCGAGGTCGGCGACGTAGCGGTCGGGGTCGGTGGGCGTGCCCGTGCCGTCCTGCACCTGGTCGATCGGCACGAGGAATCCCGTCACGCCGTCGTCGATGACCTCGGGGATGCCGCCGGTCGCGCTGCCGACGACAGGCGCGCCGCATGCCATCGCCTCGAGGTTGACGATGCCGAGCGGCTCGTAGACGCTCGGGCAGACGAACGTGGTCGCGTGGGTGAGGAGCGCCCGCAGGTCGGTGCGCGGGAGCACCTCGTCGATCCACACCACGCCCTCGCGGGTCGTCTGCAGCTCGGCGACGAGCGCCTTGACCTCGGCGAGGATCTCGGGGGTGTCGGGTGCGCCGGCGCAGAGGATGAGCTGCACGTCGTCGGGCAGCGCGCTCGCCGCGCGCAGCAGGTGCGGCAGCCCCTTCTGGCGCGTGATGCGGCCGACGAAGACGACCGACGGGCGGGCCGGGTCGAGGCCCAGCTCGCGGGCGCGGTCGGCATCCGGGTTGGGCGCCCAGTCCTCGAGGTCGATGCCGTTGTAGATCGTGATGACCCGCTCGGGGTCGAGCGCCGGGTACGAGCGCAGGATGTCGGCGCGCATGCCGTCCGACACGGCGATGACGCGGTCGGCCGCCTCGTAGGCGCGGCGCTCGATGTCGCTCGAGATGCGGTAGCCGCCACCGAGCTGCTCCGACTTCCAGGGGCGCAGCGGCTCGAGCGAGTGCGCGGTGACGACGTGCGGGATGCCGTGCAGCTCCTGCGCGAGCCTGCCGGCCTCGTTGGCGTACCAGGTGTGCGAGTGCACGAGGTCGCTGCCGGCGACGGCGTCGGCGATCTGCAGGTCGACCGCGAGGGTCTGCAGCGCGCCGTTCGCGGACGCGAGCTCCGCCGGCACGTCGTAGGCGGTGACATCGGCCTCGTCGCGGGCGGCGCCGAAGCAGCGCACCTGCACCTCGATCGAGCGCCGCAGCGCCTTCACGAGCTCGGCGGCATGGACGCCGGCGCCGCCGTAGACGGCCGGCGGGTACTCCTTGGTGAGCAGGTCGATGCGCATGGCCACACGCTACCCGTGCGGCGCGCAGCCCGGCGGGCATTGTCTAGTCATCCTCAGACGGGGCACATAGGGTGGCGCCTATGGACAAGAAGGTCTTCGGGATCGTGCTGGCCGGTGGCGAGGGCAAGCGGCTGATGCCGCTGACCGCGGATCGGGCCAAGCCCGCCGTGCCGTTCGGCGGTGCCTACCGATTGATCGACTTCGCCATCTCGAACCTCATCAACTCGAGCCTGCGCCAGATCGTCGTGCTCACGCAGTACAAGTCGCACTCGCTCGACCGCCACATCTCGCAGGTGTGGCGGATGTCGTCGATGCTGAACGCCTACGTCACGTCGGTGCCCGCGCAGCAGCGCACCGGCAAGCACTGGTTCGCCGGCTCCGGCGACGCGATCTTCCAGTCGCTCAACCTGATCGCCGACGAGAAGCCCGACATCGTCGTCGTGGTCGGCGCCGACCACGTCTACCGGATGGACTTCCGGGACATGATCGACGCGCACATCGCCTCCGGGGCGCGCGCGACGGTCGCCGGCATCCGCCAGCCCATCGAGCTCGCCAACCAGTTCGGCGTGATCGAGGAGGACGAGGAGCGCGACGGCTTCATCAAGGCCTTCCACGAGAAGCCGGCCGACGCGACCGCCTACGCGGTCGGACCCGGCGAGGTGCTCGCGTCGATGGGCAACTACGTCTTCGACGCGGATGCGCTCGTCGAGGCCGTCACCGTCGACAACGAGCTCGAGGGCTCCGGCCACGACATGGGCGGCGACATCGTGCCCTGGTTCGTCGAGCGCGGCGAGGCCGCGATGTACGACCTCAAGAACAACACCGTGCCGGGTGCGACCGAGCGCGACAAGTACTACTGGCGCGACGTCGGGACGATCGAGTCGTTCTTCGACGCGCACATGGACCTCATCTCGGCGCTGCCGATCTTCAACCTCTACAACCGCGAGTGGCCGATCTACACGCAGACGGTCAACGCGCCGCCCGCGAAGTTCACCCGCGACGCGTGGGGTCGCGCGGCCGACGTCAACGAGGCCATCGTGGGCGCGGGCTCCGTCGTGCAGGGCGCCTCGATCGTCCGCAGCGTCGTCTCGCCCTGGTGCACGATCGATGCGGGCGCGACGGTCTCCGACGCGGTGCTCTTCGACCAGGTGCACGTGGGCGCCGGCGCGGTCGTGCGCCGCGCGATCATCGACAAGGCCGTCGAGATCGGCCCCGGGGTCCAGATCGGCGTCGACCACGAGGCGGATCGGGCGCGCGGCTTCGCGATCTCGACCTCCGGCATCGTGACGGTCGGCAAGGGCCAGAAGATCATGCGGTGACGACGGCCAGCCTGCTGGTCGTCACCGATGTCGACTCGACGCTCATCCGCGACGAGGTCATCGAGCTGCTCGCGCGCGCCGTCGGCCCGGATGCCGAGCGCCACGTCGGCGCGGTGACCGAGCGCGCGATGCGCGGCGAGATCGACTTCGCCGCGTCGCTCGCCGAGCGGCTGCTCGTGCTCGAGGGGCTGCCCGCGTCGATCGTCGACGAAGCCCGCGCGCAGATCACCGTCACGCCCGGCGTGCCGGAGCTCATCGCCGCCGTCCACGAGCGCGGCGGCGCGATCGCCGCGGTCTCCGGCGGCTTCCACGAGGTGCTCGACCCGCTCGCCGCCGAGCTGGGCGTCGAGCACACGCGCGCCAACCGGCTCGAGGTCGCGGACGGCCGACTGACCGGCCGCTCGATCGGCCCCGTGATCGACGGCGCGGCGAAGCGCGACACGCTCGAGTCGCTGCGCCTGAACCTCCAGGTGCCGCGCGAGCGGATCATGGCGGTCGGCGACGGCGCCAACGACCTGCTCATGATGGCGGTCGCCGGCATCTCGGTCGCGTTCTGCGCGAAGCCCGCGGTGCGGGCGCAGGCCACGCACGTCGTCGACGTGCCCGACTTCCGCGAGCTGCTCGCGCTGCTGCCCGACTGACGCTGCCGGGCCTACCCCTCGAGCAGCGCCCGCAGCCGCTCGAGGTCGGCCGCGACGGCCGTCGCATCGGCCTCGAAGGCATCCGCCGTCACGCCGTCGAGGCGCCGCAGCGTGAAGACGACCTCCGCGCCGAGCGGATGCGGGAGCACGCGCAGCGGGTTGTGCACGGCCGTGCCGTCGGGCAGCGTCACCTCGTGGTCGAGCACGCCGAGGTCGTTGGGCGGCGCGAACCGCACCCGCACCTCCCCCATCGGCGAGTTGACGACGAGCACATCGCCATCGACGCGCGGCTCGCCCGCGGCGAGGCCTGCGGCCCAGTCGGGCAGCCGCTGCGGGTCGCCCGCGAACGCCGCGACTGCGTGCGGATCGCGCCGGATGACGACGCTCAGGTGGCGGCTCTCCACGATCGGCTCCGATCCGTCGGTTCCCGAGGGGGCCTCAGTGGCCCATGCCGAGGCCGCCGTCGACCGGGATGACGGCACCCGAGATGTAGGCGGCCTCGTCGCTCGCGATCCAGCGGACGACGCCGGCGATCTCTTCGGGGCTGCCGTAGCGGCCGGCCGGGATGGCCCGCTTGTACTCGGCCTGGGTGGCGTCGTCGAGGGCCGCGGTCATGTCGGTCTCGATGAAGCCCGGCGCGACGACGTTGGCCGTGATGCCGCGGGAGCCGAGCTCGCGCGTGATCGAGCGGGCGATGCCGACGAGTCCGGCCTTCGAGGCCGCGTAGTTGACCTGACCGGGCCCGCCGTAGAGGCCGACGACGCTCGAGATGAGCACGATGCGTCCCCACTTCTTGCGCAGCATCCCCTTCGACGCGCGCTGCACCACGCGGAATGCGCCGCCGAGGTTCGTGTCGACGACGTCGGTGAAGTCCTGCTCGCTCATGCGCATGAGCAGCGTGTCGCGGGTGATGCCCGCGTTGGCGACGACGACCTCGATCGGCCCGAGCTCGGCCTCGATCTGCGTGAACGCGGCGTCGATGGATGCGGCGTCAGTGACGTCCGCGGCGACCGCGAGGGCGCCCTCCGGGCCGGACCCGTCGCGCGAGGTGATCGCGACGCGGTGGCCGGCATCGAGGAAGGACTGGGCGATGGCGCGGCCGATGCCGCGGTTGCCGCCGGTGACGAGCACGGTGCGAGAGGTCATGCCCGCCAGCCTATGGCTCGGCCGGATTCCGCCCACAGCACAGACGCCGCCGCATGCGCGCGCGTAGAGTGGCAAGAGCCATGCGACAGCGATCCGCGTCGATCACCGACCTCCCGATCTCCCCTGACGAGGAACGTCAGAGGCGATTCCGGCTGTACCTGATCCTGATGCTCGTGCGCGTCGCGGCCCTCGGCGTCTTCTTCGTGGTGCCGGACTGGTGGAAGCTCATTCCCGCCTTCTTCGCGGTGTTCCTGCCCTACTTCGCGGTGGTGATCGCCAACGCCACGACGCGCGGGCCTGCAGACCAGGGTCGGATCTCGCCGAACGCTCTGCCCGCCGCACCGACGCACCATGACGGACTCGCCGATCCGGACGACGCGGCTCATCGAGGCGGTCCCGCGCAGCCGAGCGACGGATCGCCGAGGACGGAGCCCACGGCGTGAGCCTGCTCTCGATGCTCGATGGCGACACGGGCACGCGCTGCTCCGCCGCGGGCTGCACGGCGCCGGCCGTGCACGCGGTGCACTGGCGCAATCCGCGCATCCACGACGTCGACCGGGTGAAGACCTGGGCCGCGTGCGATGCCCATCGCGAGTCGCTCGCCGCCTGGCTGCGGTCGCGCGCGTTCCCCGTCACGATCACCGCCTTCGGCGAGACGGTCGAGCGGGTCGCCTGATGCTGCGCCTCCTCCGCGAGCCGCGCTGGCTCGGCTACCTCGCGATGGCCGTGGTCTTCGCGATCGTCTGCTGCGCGCTGGGCGTCTGGCAGTGGCAGCGCCGCGAGCAGGCACTCGCAGCGATCGACCGGCTGGAGTCGAACTACGACCGCGCACCCGCGGCGGTCGCGGATGTCCTGCCCGCCATCGACGCGTTCGACATCGACCAGCAGTGGACCCCGGTGGTCGTCGAGGGCGAGTACCTCGTCGAGGAGCAGCTGCTGCTGCGCGGCCGCTGGCGCGACGGCGAGGTCGGCTTCGACGTGATCACGCCGTTCCGCACCACCGACGGCACCGTCTTCGTCGTCGACCGCGGATGGATCGACCAGGCCGAGGGCGCGGAGCAGCCGGTCTCGGCCCCCGCGACGCCCGCGGGCCGGACGACGGTGGTCGCTCGGCTGCGACCGAACGAGGGCACGATCGCGGGGCGCGGCGCGCCCGTCGGGCAGATCGCCTCGGTCGACCTGCCGTCGCTCGCCGCAGCGCTCGGCGCACCCGTCTACACCGGCGCCTACGGACTGCTCGTCACCGAGGGCGACGACGTGCCGACCGACGTCGCGGTCGCGACCCGCCCCGTGCTCGACGAGGGGCCGCACCTCTCGTACTCGCTGCAGTGGTACGTGTTCGCCCTCGGCGGCTTCGCCGCGCTCTGGTGGGCGCTGCGCGACGCGCGCCGCGCAGAGGCGACGCCCGTCGACGCGCCGGTGCGGCGGCGCCGCAGCGACGCCGACATCGAGGACGACATCCTCGACCGTCGCTGATCAGGCGACGGGCTGCGGCGCGCGGCGTCCGGCCTCGGGCACGCGCGGCGACCGGAGCACGGAAGCCGTCGCGATGAGGATGCCGACCGCGAGCAGCGCGGTCGCCGTCGCGACCGGCGCGCTCGGGGCGATGATCGACTCCCCGCGGAGCGCCTGCCAGAGGGTGATCGCGGTGGCGCCCGCCCAGGCCGTGCCCGCGATCCACGCGAGCCGCGTGCGCGTCCTGACGCTCGCGAGCAACGGCACGCGCCGCGCGAGGGCCTCGAGCCCCCACACGAGCAGCGGCAGGCCCTGCAGCGCGTGCATCCCCATGAAGTGGGGCGCGCGCAGGTCGCCGCCCTCGACCGACCAGCCGAGCAGCGGCAGACCGGCTCCCCCGTCGGCGATGCCGACCGCGTGGGCACCGGCGACGCCCTGGAAGTCGCTCAGCTGGGCGCTCGTGGGGCCGGTCATGAGGAACGCGAGCCCCATCCCGGCGAGCCCCACCACGATGCCCGCCCGCAGCGCTGCGCGGCGGGCCGGGTCCCCGTCGCGACGGCGCCAGACGAGCACGCCGAGCACGAGCGTGAGCACCCAGACCGCGGCGATCGAGGCGCCCATGAGTGAGTAGAGCGTGCTCGCGACGGCCGTCGCGACGTTGAAGTGGCTCGTGCTCCCCTGCGCGACGGCCGCCACGATGACGACCTGCTCGGCGAGCAGCAGCAGCGCGATCGCCGTGCCGAGCCACCACAGCCAGCGCCGCCGCGGCAGCGTGTCGAGGATGAGCGCGATCGTGGCCGCGAAGATGGCGATCGAGATCGAGAACTTCACCGGCTTCAGCCACCCGTTCGCGCCCAGGATCTCGACCGGCGCGACGATGGCGAGCACCATGCTCGCGACCCCGGTGATGCCCATGAGGGCGGTGAGGGCGATCAGCGGGCGGTGCAGGCGGTGGCGCAGCACGCGCTGGGTGGTCAGGCGCTGGACGATCGGGCGCTGCGTCATGACCGCTCCCGGTCGAGCTGGCCGTCGCGCAGCTCGGCGGCCTGCGGAGCGGAGTCGCGCATGGCCGCGTGCGCCGCGGCCTCCTGGGCGATGCGGCGCAGCCCGGCGATGAGCGCGTCGCCGAGCACGGTGCCGACGGCGACGATCGCCGCCATGCGCGAGCGGTCCGGGGCGGCGACGGTCACGGCGAGCTCCGCGCGGGCCGCCTCGTCGGCGGCGCGCGCGTAGGGCTCGAGCAGGCCGGCCAGCTCGGGCAGGTCGAGTGCGCGGTAGGCGTCGAGCACGCGCGCGGACTGCAGCATCCCCGGGTTCTCGTCGTGGGTGGACCAGCCCATCCGGTCGGCGACCGCGCGCACCGCCGCGATCGACTCTGGCGAGGCCGCGGCCTCGGGGACCGGGATGGCGGCCTGCGCCGTGCGCATGAGGTCGAGGATCGGCACCGACTCGTCGTCAGCGGCCGCGAGCACCCGCTGCGCGGCCTGCACGCTCAGGCCGCCGGTCTCGAGCAGCGCCCGGATGAGCCGCAGGCGGGCCGCGTGGCTGTCGTCGTATTCGGAGCGGTTGTAGCCGACGCGCTCCGGCGGCGGCAGCAGTCCCTCGCGCACGTAGAACTTGATGGAGGCGCTGCTGACCTCTGTCCGCTCGCTGAGCTCACCGATCCGCATGTCGATAGTGTCGCTGTCGATAGCGCCGCTGTCAATAGCGGATCGCGTCGGCCGAGCCGCGTCGCCTCAGTCCCGGATCGTCGGGATCGCCTCCGTCTTGAGCGCTGGCACGTGCCAGCGCAGCAGCTCGCTCATGATGCGCAGCGCCGTCACGACGGCGGCGATGATGGCGAGCACGAGCCAGTGGCCGTAGCCGAGGGCGACGGCGGCAGCAGCGCCGCTCGAGCCGACGAGCGCGGGCAGCAGGTAGAGCCGGGAGTCGCGCCGGAAGACGGCCGGGATGTCGTTGGCGAGCGCGTCGCGCAGCATGCCGCCGCCGATGCCCGTCAGCATGCCGACGAAGGCGGCGCCGACCGGACCGACGCCGTGCTCGATCGCCTTCCGCGCCCCCTCCACCGCGAAGATGCCGAGTCCGATCGCGTCGAAGACGAGCACGGGCCGATCGAGTCGCTCCATCCAGCGGTGCAGGGCGAGCACGACGAGCGCGCCGCCCAGGGCGACCGCGAGCATCCACCAGTCCACGAGGGCCGCGACCGGCGTCGCGCCGATGAGCACGTCGCGCAGCATGCCGCCGCCCGTCGCCGTCACGACCGCGAGCCCCGCCATGCCGACGACGTCCATGCGCTTCTGCACCGCGAGCAGCGCGCCCGAGATCGCGAAGGCGAGGATGCCGATCGCCGAGAACGCGTCGCGGACCACGGCGAGCCAGCCGGTGGGCTCCTCCATCGCAGCTCCTCGTCTCTCGCGTCAGGCCAGGCCGATGAGGTCCAGGTACTCCGGGCTCCAGAGGTCCTCGGTGCCGTCGGGCATGATGAGCACGCGCTCGGGGTCGAGCGCCTCGACCGCGCCCTCGTCGTGGCTGACGAGGATGACGGCGCCCTCGTACGCGCCGAGCGCGCCGAGGATCTCCTCGCGGCTCGCGGGGTCGAGGTTGTTCGTCGGCTCGTCGAGCAGCAGCAGGTTGGCGCTCGAGACGACGAGCATCGCGAGCGAGAGGCGCGTCTTCTCGCCGCCCGAGAGCACGCGCGCGGGCTTGTCGGCGTCGTCCCCGGTGAACAGGAAGGAGCCGAGCACGCGGCGCGCCTCGGTCGACGTGATCTCGGGCGAGGCCGACAGCATGTTCGACAGCACCGAGCGCTCGACGTCGAGGGTCTCGTGCTCCTGCGCGTAGTAGCCGACCTTGAGGCCGTGCCCGCGGTCGATCTCGCCGGTGTCGCTCTGCGAGACGCCGGCCAGGATGCGCAGCAGCGTCGTCTTGCCTGCGCCGTTGAGCCCCAGGATCACGACGCGCGAGCCGCGGTCGACGGCGAGGTCGACGGCGGTGAAGATCTCGAGCGAGCCGTACGACTTCGAGAGGTCGCGCGCCATGATCGGCGTCTTGCCGACCGGCGCGGGCTTCGGGAAGCGCAGCTTCGCGACGCGGTCGACGGCGCGCTCGTCCTCGAGCCCGGAGCGCATCCGCTCGGCGCGCTTCGCCATCTGCTTCGACGCGACGGCCTTCGACGCCTTCGCGCCCATCTTCGCGGCCTGCATCTCGAGCTGGCTCGCCGCCTTCTCGACGTTGGCGCGCTCGCGCTTGCGGCGCTCCGCGTCGGCCTCGCGCTGCCGCAGGTAGAGCTTCCACGACATGTTGTAGATGTCGATGACCTGCCGGTTGGCGTCGAGGTAGAAGACGCGGTTGACGGTCTCCTCGACGAGCTGCACGTCGTGGCTGATGATGAGCAGGCCGCCCTGGTAGCCCTTGAGGAACTCGCGGAGCCACGTGACGGAGTCGGCGTCGAGGTGGTTCGTCGGCTCGTCGAGCAGCATCGTGTCGGCGCCGGAGAAGAGGATGCGCGCGAGCTCGATGCGGCGGCGCTGACCGCCGGAGAGCGTCTCGAGCTGCTGGTCGAGGATGCGGTCGGGCAGCTGCAGGTTCGACGCGATCGCTGCGCCCTCGGCCTCGGCCGCGTAGCCGCCGAGCGCGAGGAAGCGGTCCTCGAGCCGGCTGTAGCGGCGCATCGCCTCGTCGGCGACGGTGCCGCCCTCGCCCATCTGCTCGGTCGCGAGCCGCATGCCCTCGACGAGCTCGCCGAGGCCGCGGGCGTCGAGGATGCGTCGGCGGGCCGTCTGCTTGGGGTCGCCCGAGCGCGGGTCCTGAGGCAGGTACCCGATCTCGCCGCTGCGCTCGACCTTGCCGGAGAAGGTGTGGCCGTCGCGGTCGTCGCTGATGCCGGCGAGCACCTTCGTCATCGTCGTCTTGCCGGCGCCGTTGCGCCCGACGAGGCCGATCTTGTCGCCCCGCTCGATGCGGAAGGAGACGTCGGTCATGAGCGTCCGCGGGCCGACGGAGAGCTCGAATCCGGACACGGCGATCACGCGCGGGAGCCTCTCTCGAAGTGGGTGGGGGGCCGGCTCGCGTTGAGCGAGCCAGCCGTCCAGCCTACCAGCGGGTCGAGCGGCCCCGCACCCGCTCCCCAGCGCCGGTCAGCGCAACACCGTCAGCGCCACGGCTGCACGAGCTCCTGGATCGACTCCGTGAGCGCCGCCTGCAGCAGCGGCCCGAACGTCACGCGCCGGGCGCCGCTCGCGCGGATCTCGTCGAGCTGGCCGACGACCGAGCCCTTGACGGGGTGCGCCGTGACGTTGACGGGCAGCGACACCCGCGCGAGGATCGCGGCGAGCGCCTCGGGGGTCGGCGGCTTGACCGGGTAGAGCGACCGCGCGCCGGCCTGCTCGGCGAGCTCCATGCGCAGGATCGCCTGCTCGAGCGGGTCGCCGCCGTGCAGCTCCGGTCGCGCGAAGGCGTCGGTGCGGGCGTTGATCACGACGTCGACGCCTGCGGCGTCGGCCGCGGCGCGGAGGCCCGCGACGTAGTCCGCGTGCTCCTGCGCCTCGCGCATCCGGCCCTCGCCGTGCACGGTGTCCTCGACGTTGAGGCCAACCGCGCCCGCCTCGAGCAGCCGCTCGATGAGCTCCGCGGGCTCGGCGCCGTAGCCCGACTCGAGGTCGGCCGAGACCGGCACGTCGACGGATGCGACGATGCGGGCGATGCCCTCCATCGCGTCGTCGAGGGTCATGCCCTCGCCGTCCTCCTGGCCGCGCGACTCGGCGAGCGGGTGGCTGCCGATCGTGATGGCGGCGAAGCCCGCGTCGACGAGGGTGCGCGCCGACCACGCGTCCCACGCGGTGGGGAGCACGACGAACTCGTCGTGCATCGTCAGCAGTGCGGTGGCCTTGGTGGAGAGATCGCTCATGGGCCGATCGTATGGGCCGTCGGCAGCGCGGGCCTGTGGATGCGGTGCGCGGGACCGCCGCACCCCTAGGCTGGCGGCATGACTGCGCCGCGCCCGCTCCCCCGCCGCTCCTCATCCGCCGCCGCCGTGCTCGCGAAGCCGGTGCTCGCCGACGTGCTCGTCGGTCAGCGCACGCTCGTCAAGGACGTGCTGCTCGTCGCCGCCGGCATCGCCGTCGTCGCCGCGCTCGCGCAGGTCGAGGTCCCGATGTGGCCCGTCCCGATCACGGGCCAGACGCTCGGCGTCATGCTCGTGGCCGCGACCCTCGGGTTCCGCCGCGGCGTCGCCGCGATGGTCGGATACCTCGTGCTGGGCGTCGCGGGCGCCCCGATCTTCGCCACCTTCACCGGCGGCATCGCTGCGATCGGCAAGCCGAGCTTCGGCTTCATCATCGGCTTCGTCGCGACCGCCGCGGTGGTCGGCTGGCTCGCGGAGCGCCGCTGGGACCGCCGCCCGCTGCTCGCCGTCGCGCTCTTCGGTGCCGCGAGCCTCATCCCGTTCGCGTTCGGCATCCCCTACATGGCCGCCGTCCTCGCCGCGATGGGCGCGCCCGTCGACCTCGCCGGCGCGCTCGCCCTCGGCTTCCTGCCGTTCATCGTCGGCGGCGTCGTGAAGTGGGCGCTCGCCGCTGCCCTCATGCCCGCCGCGTGGGCGGGCGTCCGCGCGATGGACCGCCGCGTCGGCTGACCCGATCCACGACGAAGGCCCGCGCTCGCGCGCGGGCCTTCGTCGTGCTCCCGGCTGCGATCAGCGGCGCGGGTTCCAGGTGCCCTGCGCGACGTCCGGCACGAAGTCGGTGAGGTCGACCGGCCAGCGCACCGTCTGCCCCGTCTGCGCCGACTGGTAGGCGGCCATGAGCAGCTCGGCCACGGCCACGCCGTTCCGCAGCGACTCCATCGGCTGCTCCCCGCGCAGGAAGCACGCCGCGACGTGCCGGTTCTCGCCGGTGTAGCCGTAGGTGGCCGCCTCGTCTGCCACGACCGGCATGAGTCCCTGCTCGGCGTTCTGCTTCTCGAGCATGTCCTCGCCGACGCCCTGGCCGATGGCGCGCGACAGGAACACCTTCGACTCGGTCGACGACGTGTCGGAGTGCATCGAGTACTCCGGGCCGAGCAGCTCGAACGAGAGCCGCAGCCCCGCACCGACGTAGCTCCACGAGGTGGTCCCCTCGGCGATGACGGTCTCGCCGTCGCCGTTCACGAACTCCCACGCCGCGCGGGCGTAGTCCTCGCTCGGACGCTCGCGGTAGTCGGGGGCGCCCGGGTAGAGCTCGAGCAGCTGCTCGGCGTACGCCGGTCGGCCCCACTTGAGCGACTGGATGCTCGCGGTCACCGAGACGGGCGTCAGCCAGTCGGCCGGATCGACGCCGGGCGGGGTCAGCAGGTACCTGCCCGCCTCGACCGAGTGGCACATCATGTCGCTCAGCACGCCGCCGCCCTGCTTGGCGCCGTCCCAGAACCACGCCTTGTGCGGGCCCGAGTGCTCCTCGGCGCAGCGCGCGAGGTAGGGCGTGCCGGCCTCGCTCGCGCCGCGGCGCCAGACGAGCTCGTGCGCGCGCGTGATCGCCGGCGAGTAGACCTGGTTCTCGAGGTAGGCGTGCAGCAGGCCCGCCGACTCGACGAGCTCGAGGATCTCCCTCGCCTCGGCCACGGTGCGGCCGAGCGGCTTCTCGATCGCGATGCCGGTGAGCGCCGCACCTCCCCGCACCTCCTCGACGATCGCGCGGATGACCTCGAGGCGGGAGTCGTTCGGGGTGAGCACCCAGACGGCGTCGACCTGGTCGTCGCGGACGAGCGAGCGCACGTCGTCGTGCGCGGTCACGTCGGTGCCGACGCCGATCTCCTCGGCGATGGTCGCGAGCCGCGAGGCGCTCTCGCGGGTGCGGGAGGCGACGGCGACGACGTCGGCGTCGCGCACGCCGGTCCACGAGCGCACGTGGAACTCGCCGATGAAGCCGGCGCCGATGATGCCGACGCCGAGCACGGAGCGCTGAGCCATGGTGGGGATCCTCTCGATCACGGGGTGCAGCAGGGGCTGCGGATCAGGTGCGCAGCTTGCGCTGGCGGCCGTAGACCGCCAGCAGCGCGATGAGCACGACGCCCTGCACGACGATGCGCGCCCATTCGGGCATGCTGAGCGTCGTCAGGAGGCTGGTGAGCACGGTCAGCACGATCGCGCCGATCGCGCTGCCGAGGTAGCCGCCGACGCCGCCGGCGACGAGCGTCCCGCCGATCACGACGGCGGCGATCGACGGCAGGGTCAGGTCGTTCGCGAGGTTCAGGAAGACCTGCTGCGAGTAGCCGACCATCGCGATGCCGCCGAGCGCGGCGAAGATGGAGCTGAGCACGTAGGCGGTCACGGTCACCCGGCCGACGGGCACGCCCGAGAGCCTGGCGGCCTCGCGGCCAGAGCCGGTCGCGTAGAGCTGCATGCCGAACGTGGTGCGCCGCAGCACGAGCGTCACGACGACGGCGAGCAGCGCCCAGACGAGCAGGATGCCGGGGATGCCGAGCACGTCGCGGCCGTTCACGAGCTGCACGAGCGAAGGGGCTGCGCGGCCGTCGGCGACGCCGCCGGTGACGACGAGGATGAGCCCGCCGACCACGCCGAGCATCCCGAGCGTCATGACGAACGGCGGGATGCGCAGCAGCACGATGCCGAGGCCGTTCGCGAGGCCGATGAGGGCGGCGACGCCGACCGCGAGCAGGATGCCGGGGACGAGCAGCGCATCCGACCCGTTCATGGTGCGGCTCGCGAGGATCGCGCCGAGCGTCGCGACGGTGCCGACCGAGAGGTCGATGCCCTCGCCGCCGGAGAGCACGACGATGGTCTGGCCGATCGCGATGATGCCGAGGAACGACGCCACCCGGAGCATGTTCACGATCTGGTCGGGCGAGGCGAAGCCCGGCTTGAGGATGCCGCCGACGACGACGAGCAGGATCGCGATGATCGCAGCGATGACGACGGGGTCGCGCAGCAGGGTGCGCGCGCGGGTCGCGGTCGTGGGCTTCATCGCTGCCGCCTAGGTGCGCCGAGCGCGCTCAGCGCGAGCGCGAGGATGACGACGAGGCCCGCGGCGAGCGCGCGCCACGAGGTGGGCAGGCTCAGCGCGAAGAGGATCGTCGAGGCGAGCGAGAGCGTGATCGCGCCCGCGATCGCGCCGATGGGTGAGCCGATGCCACCCCGCAGCGCGATGCCGCCGACGACGACGGCCGCGACGCTGTTGAGTGCGAGGTCGCCGCCGATGAAGGGGTCGCCCGAGCCGGAGTTGCCGAGCACGGCGAGGCCGGCGAGGCCGCAGATGACGCCGCAGATCGCGTAGGACGCGAGCTGCGCGCCCGCGACGGGCACGAGCGACGCGAACGCGGCCGCGGGGCCGCCGCCGGTGGCGCGGATGTGCCGCATGATGCGCAGGTGCCGCACGACGAGCCAGCCGGCCGCGACCGCGACGACGAGCAGCACCGAGACGGGCACGCCTCCGACGGCCTGGCGGAAGGTGCCGGTGATGATGGCGGGCACCGTGCCACCCGGCGAGGGCAGCACGAGCAGCGCGAGCCCGGAGAAGACGGATGCGGTCGCGAACGTCGCGATGAGCGGCTGCAGGCGCAGCCGGCTGACGACGAGGCCGTTGACGATGCCGCACGCGAGGCCGACGCCGATCGCGGTGAGGAAGCCGAGCGGCACGCTGCCCGCCTCGCCCTGCATCACCTGCACGGCGACGACGCTCGAGAGCGCCACGATCGCGCCGGCCGAGAGGTCGAGGCCTCCGCCGATCACGACGATCGCCTGCGCGACCGCGACGAGCACGAGCGGCAGGAAGGTCGCGAATGTCGAGGCGACGCCGTACGGGCTGAGGAGGTTGGGCTGCAGCGCGACGGCCGCGACCACGGCGACGATCAGCAGCGCAGCGGTCGCCCACGAGGCGACGCGCACGCGGCCGAGCCGCTCGGTCAGCGGCCGGCGCTCCTCGATGGCTGCGACGGTGGGTGTCTGGGTCACGGGGTTCCCTCGTGGGTGTCGTCCGGTGCGGTCTCGCCGTGTGCGCGGGCTGGCTGCTGGGCCTGGGTCTGCTGGCCCGGCGCCTGCTGGCCCTCGCCGATCACGAGCGCCGCCTGCACGAGCCGCTCCTCGGTGATCTCGTCACCGACGAGCTCGGCGCGCACGGCGCCCTCGAACAGCACGAGCACCCGGTCGCACACGGTCACGAGCTCGCGGTCCTCGCTCGAGTTGATGATGACGGTCGCGCCGTCGTCGGCCATGCGGCGGATGATGCGGTAGATCTCGGCCTTCGCGCCGACGTCGACGCCCTTCGTCGGGTCGTCGAGCAGCACGACCCCCGGCTCCGTGAGCAGCCACTTGCCGAACACGACCTTCTGGGCGTTGCCGCCGGAGAGGCTCGAGATCGGGTCGCCGAGGCCGCCGATCTTGATGGCGAGCGCCTCGACCATCGACTCGGCGGCGGTGCGCTCGCGCCGCGCGGAGATCACGCCCGCGCGGGTGCGGCGCCCGAGGCTCGCGATCGCCAGGTTCTCCTGGATGGGCCGGGGCGGCAGGGTGCCCTGCGTGCCGCGGTCGCCGGGCACGAGCGCGATGCCGCGCGCCGCCGCGGAGCGCGGCGACGCGAGCCGGACGGGCTCGCCGTCGACCTCGACGTCGCCGGTGGCGGCGGTCGCGCCGAAGAGCGCGAGCAGCAGCTCGGACTGGCCCTGGCCCTGCAGGCCGCCGAGGCCGACGACCTCGCCCGCACGGGCCTCGAGGTCGACGCCGCGCAGCGCGCCGCCGGCGAGGCCGCGCGCGGTGAGGCGCACGCGGCCGCTCGGCCGCTCGCCGTGCTCGCGCTCGACCGCCTGCACGTCGCCGACCATGAGCTGCACGAGCCCGTCGGGCGTGGTGCCGGCCATCGCGGTCTCGGCGACCGTCTCGCCGGAGCGGAGGATCGTCGCGCGGTCGCACAGCTCGGTGATCTCGTCGAGCCGGTGCGAGACGAAGAGCACGGCGGCGCCGCGGTCGCGCAGCTCGCGCACGATCTCGAACACGACCGCGACCTGGTCGCGGTGGAGCGAGGCGGTCGCCTCGTCGAGGATGAGGATGCGCGGCTCCCGCAGCAGCGCCTTGCCGATCTCGACGAGCTGCTGCTGGCCGGGCGTGAGCTCCCGCACGGGCTGGTCCGCGTGCACGGCGCCGAGCGCCGGCGCGAGCCGCTCGAGCACGGGCCGCGCCCGCTTGCGGGCTGCGCGCCCCGACAGGAAGCCCGCGGTCGCGGGCTCGCTGCCGAGCACGAGGTTCTCGCCGACGGTGAGCTCCGGCACGAGGCTGAGCTGCTGGTAGACGGCGGCGACGCCGAGGCGTGCCGCGGCCCGCGGGGAGCCGATGCGCACCGGCTGCCCCGCGAGCTCGATCTCGGCCTCGTCGGGCCGGACGGATCCGGCCAGCACCTTGCCGAGGGTGGACTTGCCGGAGCCGTTCGGGCCCAGCAGGCCGTGGACCTCGCCGCCCGCTGCGGTGAGGCTCGCGCCCCGCAGCGCGCGGACGCCGCCATAGCGCTTGTGCACGCCGCTGAGGCGCACGAGCGGCGAGGTCTCGGTCATCGTCGGTCCTACTGCAGGAACTGCTGGACGTCCTCGGCGGAGAGCACCGAGTCGAGCACGTAGGTGTCGGGCTGGCTCTCGACCTCGCCCCAGATCTCGTCGAAGTTCTCGGCCGTGACGGCCTCCTCGAGCTCGAGCACGATGTTGTGGCCGTCCTGCAGCTGCGACTCGTCGAGCTCGGCGCCCTGCAGCATCGCCATGGCGATGTGCAGCGCGGTCGCGCCCGTTCCCGGGGGGTTCACGACGCCGATCGACTCGAAGCCGTCGGCCTGCTCGCTCCAGAGCCGGAGGAAGCCGTTGCGGGCCTCGCCCGACATCACGATCTCGTCCTGCTTGTCGGCAGCGATGAGCGCCTGCAGCACGCCGAGGGCCATGCCGTCCTGCGTCCAGACGCCGTCGATGTCCGGGTAGGTCGCGAGCAGGTTGCCCATCTCCTGCTGACCCGTCGCCTGGTCCCAGCCGCCGTCAGCGGTGGTGAGCACCTCGACGCCGGCCTCCTCGAACACGGCCTGCGCCGCGCCCCAGCGGGCCTCGTTGGCCGGGTGGCCCGAGATGCCGTTGACCGCGACGATGCTGCCGCCGTCGCCGACCTTCTCGGCGAGCCACTCGGCGCTCGTCTCGGCCCACAGCTCCTGGTCGATGCCGACGTTGATGACGCTCTCGGCGGTCACGGCCTGGTCGATCGCGAAGACGAGGATGCCCTGGTCGGTCGCCTCCTGGAACACCTGGTCGAGCGCGGAGCCCGAGTTGGGGTCGGCGATGATCGCGTCGACGCCGGCGTTGATGAGGTTGCGGACCTGCTGGATCTGGCCGTTGACGTCGGTGTCGGCGTTCTCGAGCACGAGATCCTCGAGCGTGCCGGCCTCCTGGTACTCCGAGGCCGCCTCCTCGATGTCGGCGACCATCTGCGTCCGGTACTCGGAGCCGACGAAGCCGTTGCTGATGCCGATGGTGAAGGGGCCGGCCGCTGCTGCGTCCGATCCGCTGGGGGCCGGCTCGTTCGAGACGGTCGAGCAGCCTGCGACGACGAGGGTTGCCGTCGCCAGAGCCGCGAATCCGAGTGCGCGCTGTCGCATGTCGATGCCTCCTTGCATCCGTGTCCGCACTTTCGTGCAGACTGCGAAAAATGTTGAGGCCAGTGTTGCACGACCGTGCGGCGACGCCTAGCACCGTGTCCGAATCGTGACCTACGCGTCGAGCAGGCGCTCCAGCGACCCGAAGGCGTCGACGGCGATCGCCGCCGCGCCGAGCAGCGCGCCCTCGCCGTCCGCCGAGGCGGGCACGAGCCTCGGGATGTGCAGCACCCGGCCCGTGAGCCGGCGCTCCAGCTCGGGCACGACCGTCTCCGCGATCGGAGCGAAGCGGCCGGCGAGCACGATCACCTCCGGGTCGAGCAGCGCGCACACGTTGGCGAGCGCGACCGCGAACTCGTCGAGGACGCGTCGGGCGAACGCGCCGGCGGGCGACCGCTCCCCCGCTCGCGCGAACACCGCCGCGAAGGGCTCGACGCCGGCGGGCAGCTCGATGCCGTCGGCGGCCGCGCGCCGCACGAGCCCGGCGGAGCCGAGCTGCGACTCCAGGTCGCCGAAGTCGACGTAGAGGCGGTCGATCGAGTCGGGCCCGACGAGCATGCGACCGATCTGCCCGGCGAAGCCGCGGCTCCCCTCGAGGATCCTGCCGTGCTCGACGATGCCGGCGCCGACACCCTCGAAGACGGCGAGCGCCATGAGGCTCGTCGCCTCGCGGTGCTCGCCCCAGCGGGACTCCGCCACGGCGATGAGGTTGGCATCGTTGCCGACGGCGACCGGCGCGTCGAGGCGCTGGCGCAGCAGGTCGCCGAGGTGGATGCCGTGCCAGTGCAGCGCGGGCGCGAAGTCGATCGTGCCGTCCGCCTGCACGGGGCCGGGGATCGCGACGCCGATCGCGACCGGGCGCCGTCGGCCGTGCGGCGCGTGCCACGCGGCCTCGATCGCGTGCAGCGTGTGCGCGAGGCGCTCGTCAGCGCCCGGAGGTGCATCCAGCCGCTCGCTCCAGCGCACGGTGCCGCCGAGGTCGACGAGCGCGAGCGTCGTGTGGCGGTCCGCGACGTCGACGGCGAGCACGGTGGCGGCCGACTCGTCGACCCGCACCCGCCCGAGCGGCCTCCCGCCGGCGGGTCCGACGGCGCTCTGCTCGACGAGCAGCCCGGCGTCGATGAGCGCGACGACCGCGCGCGACACCGTCGCGACGCTGAGGCCGGTCGCCGAGGCGAGCTCCGCGCGCGACGCGTCGCCGGCCGTGCGGGCGGCCGCGAGCACCGATGCGCGGTTGCGCCTGGTCGTCGACTGCGAGCTCACCCGCTCATCCTGCACCCAGCGGCTTCGGGAGGCGCGCCGGGCGCGCGGGGCACCGCGTACCCTTGCACACGTGAACGACGCGCAGCCCACCCAAGCCTCCGAGCCCGATGGCGAGCGCACCACGTTCGCCAGCCTCGGCCTCCCGCTCGCCATCCTGAAGGCCCTCGACGACGTCGGCTACGAGACGCCGTCGGCGATCCAGGCCGAGACCATCCCGCCGCTGCTCGGCGGCCGCGACCTCATCGGCCTCGCGTCGACCGGCACCGGCAAGACGGCCGCGTTCGCGCTCCCCGTGCTCGCCGCGATCGACGTCGCGCGCCGCAGCCCGCAGGCGCTCGTGCTGACGCCCACGCGCGAGCTCGCCGTGCAGGTGTGCGAGGCGTTCGAGCGCTACGCGGCCCACCTCGGCGGCGTGCACGTGCTGCCGATCTACGGCGGCCAGGGCTACGGCGTGCAGCTGTCGGCTCTGCGCCGCGGCGTGCACGTCATCGTCGGCACCCCCGGCCGCATCATGGATCATCTCGCGAAGGGCACGCTCGACCTCTCGGGCCTCACGCACGTCGTGCTCGACGAGGCGGACGAGATGCTGCGGATGGGCTTCGCCGAGGACGTCGACCAGATCCTGCAGTCGACGCCGCCCGAGAAGCAGGTCGCCCTCTTCTCGGCGACCATGCCGCGGCAGATCCGCGCGATCTCGCAGCAGCACCTCCGCGAGCCCGTCGAGATCACCGTGCGCGGCAGCGCGTCGACGTCGCCGAGCATCACCCAGCGCGCGCTGATGGTCTCGTACCAGCAGAAGCTCGAGGCGCTCACGCGCGTGCTCGAGGTCGAGCCCTTCGAGGCGGCGATCGTCTTCACCCGCACGCGCAACGAGACCGAGACGGTCGCGGAGCGCCTGCGGGCGCGCGGCTACGCCGCCGCCGGCATCTCGGGCGACGTCGCGCAGCCGCAGCGCGAGAAGATGATCGAGCAGCTGCGCTCCGGCGACCTCGACGTGCTCGTGGCGACCGATGTCGCGGCGCGCGGCCTCGACGTCGAGCGCATCAGCCACGTCATCAACTACGACCTGCCGATCGACACCGAGTCGTACGTGCACCGCATCGGCCGCACCGGCCGCGCCGGGCGCACGGGCGACGCGATCAGCTTCGTCACCGCGCGCGAGCGGCGCATGCTCAGCCAGATCGAGAAGGCGACCCGCGGCACGGTCGCGATCATGCCGATGCCGAGCGCCGACGAGGTGAACTCGACGCGCCTGACGCGCTTCGACGACGCCATCACCGCCGCCCTCGCGCAGAGCGACCGCATCGAGCGGTTCCGCGAGATCGTCGCCCACTACGTCGAGCACCACGACGTGCCGCAGGAGGACGTCGCCGCCGCGCTCGCCGTCGTCGCGCAGGGCGAGACGCCGCTGCTGCTCGACGAGCGCGCCGACCGCGCGCTGCAGGCGTCGCGGGCCGACCGCCCCGAGCGCGCGGATCGTCCCGCCCGCGCCGACGGCGACGGCGAGCGACGCTCGCGTCGCGGACCCTCGGATGCGACGACTTACCGCCTCGCCGTCGGCAGCCGCAAGGGCGTCGAGCCGCGGCAGATCGTCGGCGCGCTCGCGAACGAGGGCGGCCTGGGCCGCGACGACTTCGGACGCATCCAGATCCGCTTCGACCACACGCTCGTCGAGCTCCCCGAGCTCGACCGCTCCCAGCTCGAGCAGCTCTCGAAGACCCGCATCATGGGCGTGCCGATCGACATCCAGGTCGACACCGGGGCGCGGCCGTCGCGCGGCGACCGCGGTGGGCGCGGGTCCGACGAGCGTCCGCCGCGGAAGCCGCGGCAGGGTCGGGAGCGCTGACCGCTCGGTGCCGCACACGGAAGCCCACGTCCCCGAGCCGCGCAGGCGCGCGAGCCTCGAGGTGCTGCGCGCCGAGGCCGCGGACGAGCGCTCGGTGCTCGTCGAGGAGCGGCTGCGCGCCGGCGAGGACCCATGGGAGTTCATGACCGAGCTGCCGAGCGTCGACGAGATCGTCGTGCTGCTGCTGCGCGCCGAGCGGATCCTCCTGCCCGCCGCGGTGCGCCCGGACCACGAGACGAGCGACCGCGTGCTGCGCCGCATCGTCGAGGACTACCCGCCGCTCGCGACCACTGTCTGGTCGATGCTGTCGGTCGTCGAGCCGGAGCGGGCGTGGGCGCCGCGAGTGAGTCGGGCGGGGTGAGATCGCTGTGGATGCGACGAAGGGGACGACCTTGGGTCGTCCCCTCCTGCGTGTGTCGGGCGGTCGGTGCGAGCGACCGATCACACCGGGTGCTCGCCGAGACCGTGAAGCCCAGATCGCTCGCTTGCGCTCGCGACGGCGTCAGGGCGGACGATCCACTGGATCGTCCGGGTCCTGCTCCTCAAGCTCACCCCGAGCCGGAGCGGTCTTCTAGATCGTGAACCCTAACGCCCTCATCATCTCGCGGCCGTCCTCGGTGATCCGCTCGGGACCCCACGGCGGCATCCACACCCAGTTGATGCGGAACTGCTCCACGACGCCGTCGAGCTTCTCGGCGATCTCGGTCTCGATCACGTCGGTCAGCGGGCAGCCCGCCGAGGTGAGCGTCATCGAGATCACGAGCGCGTGCTGCTCGTCGTCCCAGGCGAGGTCGTAGACCAGGCCCAGGTCGACGATGTTCACGTCGAGCTCGGGGTCGACGACATCCTTGAGCGCCTCGGTGACCTCGTCGAACTTCGTCGCGTCGATCTCGACGAGGGCCATCAGACGCCGGCCTTGAGGTAGCGGTCGTAGCCCTCGTCCTCGAGGCGGTCGGCCAGCTCGCGGCCGCCCTGCTCGGCGATGCGCCCGTTGACGAACACGTGCACGAAGTCGGGCTGGATGTAGCGCAGGATGCGCGTGTAGTGCGTGATGAGCAGCACACCGAGGCCGGTCTCGCCCTTGATGCGGTTCACGCCCTCCGAGACGATGCGCAGCGCGTCGACGTCGAGGCCCGAGTCGGTCTCGTCGAGCACGGCGAACTGCGGGCGCAGGAGCTCCATCTGCAGGATCTCGTGGCGCTTCTTCTCGCCGCCCGAGAAGCCCTCGTTCACGTTCCGCTCGCCGAATGACGGGTCCATGCGCAGCTGCTCCATGGCCGCGCGCACGTCGCCGATCCACTGGCGCACGCGGGGGGCCTCGCCCGAGACCGCGGTCTTCGCGGTGCGCAGGAAGTTCGACACCGTCACGCCGGGGATCTCGACCGGGTACTGCATCGCGAGGAACAGGCCGGCGCGAGCGCGCTCGTCGACGCTCATCTCGAGCACGTCCTCGCCGTCGAGGGTGATCGAGCCACCGTCGACGGAATACCGCGGGTGACCCGCGATCGTGTAGGCGAGGGTCGACTTGCCGGAGCCGTTCGGCCCCATCACCGCGTGGATCTCGCCCGACGCGATCCGCAGGTCCACGCCCCGCAGGATCTCCTTCTTGCCCTGCTCGGTCTCGATGGAGACCTGCAGGTCCTTGATGTCCAGCACGCTCATGGCGCTTCCTTCCTCGGCGGCCGCAGCCGCACGAACAGTCTCGGCTGCAGCTACTGCAGGGTCAATGGGTTCTGCACGTCGACGAGCACGTCGTCGCCGTCGATGATCACCGGGAACACCGGCACCGGCTCGTAGGCCGGGAGGTTCATGGGCTTGCCGGTGCGGAGCGCGAACTGCGAGCCGTGCGCCCAGCACTCGATCGCCTCGTCCTCGACGAAGCCCTCCGACAGCGAGATCTCACCGTGCGTGCAGGTGTCGCCGATCGCGTGGATCGCGCCGGACGAGTCCTTCACGATCGCGATCGCGATGCCGTCGAGCTCGACCTTCATGGCCGCGCTCACCGCGACGTCGCCCACACCGCAGGCTCGCTGTGCCGTCATGCCCCAGCCTTCGACGCGGGGGCGAGGCCGGCGCCGCGTCGCAGCTCCTCCTCGATCGCCTCGGCGAGGCGCTGCTCGATCTCGGGCACGCCGATCTTCTGCACGATCTCCATGAGGAAGCCGATCACGACGAGCCGGCGAGCCTGCTCCTCGTCGATGCCGCGCGACTCGAGGTAGAACAGCTGCTCGTCGTCGAAGCGGCCGGTCGCGGATGCGTGGCCGGCGCCGGCGATGTCGCCCGTCTGGATCTCGAGGTTCGGGATGCTGTCGGCGCGGGCGCCGTCGGTGAGCACGAGGTTCTGGTTCTTCTCGTAGCTGTCGGTGCCGGTCGCGTCGCGGCCGATGAGCACGTCGCCCACCCACACCGAGCGCGCGCCGATGCCCTGGAGGGCGCCCTTGTAGAGCACGTTGCCGCGCGTCTCGGTGCCCTCGTGGAACATGAACACCTGGCTCTCGATGTGCTGGCCGGCGTCGGCGAACGACAGGCCGTACATCTCGCCCTCGGCGCGGTGGCCCGCGAGGCGCATCGACGGGTTGACCCGCACGACGCCGCCGCCGAACGAGACGACCATGTGCTTGAGGAACGCGCCCTCGCCCACGACCGCCTGGTGCGTCGAGGCGTGGACGGTGTCGTCCTCCCAGTCCTGCACCGAGATGACCGTGAGGCGCGCGCCGTCGCGGACGAGGATCTCGACGTTCTGCGCGTAGCGCGCCGAGCCCGAGTGGTGCAGCACGACGGTGCCGATCGAGCCGGGCATGGCCTCGATGACGATGTGCGCGTTCGCGTGGCGGTCGGCACCCGTGCCGTGCAGGCGCGCGATGACCGGCTCGGTCTGCTCGCGCCCCTCCGGCAGCCGCACGTGCAGCGCGTTCACGCCGCGCTTCCACGCGATCGCGCTCACGACGTCCTCGGGACGGAAGATCTCGCCGCGCACCGGGGCGTCGAGGCCGGTCGACTCGACGAGCAGGCCGCGCTCGACGAGCGCCTCGACGTCGTACTCGATCCCGGCCGTGCCGGTCTCGGTCTCCTCGTCGACGAACAGCGGCGCGAGGCGTCGCACGTCGGAGAGCTTCCAGTTGACCTCACGGCCGGTCGGCACGCCGAAGTCGGCGGGCTCGAACGACGTCGGGCGCTCCGAGCGAGTCTGGATCGGGACGAAGCGCTCAGCCGGCGCGGGCACGGCGCCCAGGGGTGCGGGGGTCGTGTCTGTCGCAGTCATCAACCGACGGATCCTTCCATGCTCATCTCGATGAGCTTGTTGAGCTCGAGCGCGTACTCCATGGGCAGCTCGCGGGCGATCGGCTCGATGAAGCCGCGCACGATCATCGCCATCGCCTCGGTCTCGGCCAGGCCGCGCGACATGAGGTAGAACAGCTGCTCCTCGCTCACCTTCGACACGGTCGCCTCGTGGCCGAGCACCACGTCGTCGACCCGGATGTCGATGGCCGGGTAGGTGTCGGAGCGCGACATCGTGTCGACGAGCAGGGCGTCGCAGACGACGCTGTTCGCCGAGTGATGCGCGTTCGCATCGACGCGCACCTCGCCGCGGTAGCCGGCTCGGCCGCCGCCACGCGCGATCGACTTCGAGACGATCGACGACGTCGTGTACGGCGCCATGTGGATCATCTTCGCGCCGGCATCCTGGTGCTGGCCGGGGCCAGCGAACGCGACCGACAGCGTCTCGCCCTTGGCGCGCTCGCCCACGAGGTAGATCGACGGGTACTTCATCGTCACCTTGGAGCCGATGTTGCCGTCGATCCACTCCATCGTCGCGCCCTCCTCGGCGATGGCGCGCTTCGTGACGAGGTTGTAGACGTTGTTCGACCAGTTCTGGATCGTCGTGTAGCGCACGCGGGCGTTCTTCTTCACGATGATCTCGACGACCGCGGAGTGCAGCGAGTCGGACGAGTAGATCGGGGCGGTGCAGCCCTCGATGTAGTGCACGTACGAGCCCTCGTCGGCGATGATGAGCGTGCGCTCGAACTGGCCCATGTTCTCGGTGTTGATCCGGAAGTAGGCCTGCAGCGGGATCTCGACGTGCACGCCCTTCGGCACGTAGACGAACGAGCCGCCCGACCACACCGCGGTGTTGAGCGCGGCGAACTTGTTGTCGCCCGCCGGGATCACGGTGCCGAAGTACTCCTCGAAGAACTCCGGGTGCTCGCGGAGCGCCGTGTCGGTGTCCATGAAGATGACGCCCTGCGCCTCCAGGTCCTCCTGGATCTGGTGGTACACGACCTCCGACTCGTACTGCGCGGCGACGCCGGAGACGAGGCGCGAGCGCTCCGCCTCGGGGATGCCGAGGCGGTCGTACGTGCTGCGGATGTCCTCGGGCAGGTCCTCCCAGGTCTGGGCCTGGCGCTCGGTCGACCGCACGAAGTACTTGATGTTGTCGAAGTCGATGCCGGAGATGTCGGCACCCCACGTGGGCATCGGCTTGCGCTCGAAGAGCTGCAGGCCCTTCAGGCGCCGCTCGAGCATCCAGTCGGTCTCGCTCTTCAGCTCCGAGATGTTGCGGACCACCGCTTCGCTCAGCCCTCGCTTGGCGACGGCTCCAGCCTCGTCGGAGTCATGCCACCCGAACTCGTACTGCCCCAGGCTCTCGAGCTCTGGCCGGTCGATCAGGACGTCAGACATCGCTCCCCCTTCCACATCGTGTGCAACCCGGCGGTGCTCCTCGGCATTCCGCGCGAATCCGAACCGCCGCGCTCAGCCATACTTGTAGGGCCTTCGCACATGCCTCGCCGCTGTCAGCGGCATGGGGGTTCGGAGCCGATGGGCTCTCCCACATCCTACCGCGAACGGCATGAGAGGTGCATCTTGCTCGAGCGCTCGCGGAGCCTCATCATCGCGGCATGGGCCACGCTCGTGTCCCAGATCATCATCGTCGGCACGGGCGGTGCCGTCCGCCTGACGGGATCGGGCCTCGGCTGCTCCGAGTGGCCGAACTGCGTGCCTGGCTCCTTCACGCCGGTCCCGGAGCAGGGCATCCACGGCATCATCGAGTTCGGCAACCGCGTGTGGGGCGGGATCGTCGTCGCGATCGCGCTCGTCATGCTCGTGCTCGTGATCCGCAAGGCCGCCGGTCGCACGAACCTCGTGCTCGCGGCGATCGTGCTCGGCCTCACGATCGCGCAAGCGCTCATCGGCGCGGTCGTCGTGTGGATGTCCCTGCGTCCCGACACGGTCGGGATCCACTTCATCATCTCGGTCCTGCTCGTCGCCGTCTCCGCCGTGCTCGCGTGGCGCATCGTGGTGGGCACGCCCGGAGCTCGCACGGCGCCGCGCTGGCAGTCGGCGCTCGTCCACGCGATGACGGCCGTGCTCGCGGTCGTCGTCTTCGTGGGCGTGCTCACGACGGGCTCCGGCCCGCATGCGGGCGACGGCGGCGCGGCGCGCAACGGCCTCGACCCGGCGATCATGCAGCACGTGCACTCGTGGCCCGGGTACCTGCTGCTCGCGCTGGTCGTGGCCGTCGTCGTCGCCGCTGCCGCGCGCGGCCCGCGCCGGCACCTCGGCTGGGCGCTCGCGCTGCTCGGCGCGGTGCTCGTCCAGATCCTGGTGGGCGTCGTGCAGTCGCGCATCGGCCTGCCGATCGGCCTCGTCGGCATCCACATGGTGCTCTCGGTCGTGACGACCGCGATCGCCGTCGCGACGGTGCTGTCGCTGCGTGCCACGACGGATGCCGCCGTGCCCGCGGCACGGGACGCCGCCGCCGTGCAGGGCCGCGTCGACGCGTGATGGCAGGATCGGGCGCATGACCTCCACCCGCCCGATCGACGGCGCTATCGGCGCCGCCCGGCACGGCGCGCGCCTCGGCGTGCTCGACATCGGCTCGAACACCGTGCACCTGCTCATCGTCGACGTGCGCCTGGGTGGCAGGCCCATCCCGCAGCGCTCGCACAAGCTCACGCTGCGGCTCATGCGCTACCTGCAGGACGACGGCTCGATCAGCGACGAGGGCGTCGCGGCGCTGCTGGCCGCGATCGGCGAGTGCACCGCGATCGCGCGCAGCGAGCAGCTCGACGACTTCGTCGTGATGGCGACGAGCGCCCTGCGCGAGGCGGCGAACGGCGAGGAGGTCGTCGCGCGCATCGAGCGCGAGGCGCAGGTGACGCTCGACATCCTCTCGGGCGCCGACGAGGCGCGGCTCACGTTCCTCGCCGTCCGGCGCTGGTTCGGCTGGTCGGCCGGCCGCATCCTGCTGCTCGACATCGGCGGCGGCTCGCTCGAGATCGCCTCGGGCATCGACGAGGAGCCCGACGTGGCGATCTCGGTGCCGCTCGGCGCAGGCCGCAGCACCGTCGGCTTCTTCCACGCCGATCCGCCGAGCGCCGCCGACCAGCGCGCGCTGCGCATCTACGCGAAGGCGGTGCTCGACGACGCCGTCGCGCAGGTCAAGCCCTTCGGGCGGCCCGACCACGTGATCGGCTCGTCGAAGACCATCCGCTCGCTCGCCCGGCTCGCGGGCAACCTGCTGCCGGGCGTCGGCGACGCCGATCGCGCCGTGCTCACGCGCGCGCAGCTCGACGACTGGGTGCCGCGGCTCGCACGCATGGACGCGAAGTCGCGCGCCGCGCTGCCGGGCATCACGCCCGACCGCACGTTCCAGATCGTCGCCGGCGGCATCGTGCTCTCGGAGGCGATGCGCGCGTTCGGCGTGCGCGAGCTCGACGTGAGCCCCTGGGCGCTCCGCGAGGGCCGCCTGCTGCAGATGCTCGACCGCGTCTAGCGCGGCGAAGCGGTGACGATCGACGTGACCGCCGCGATGCAGCTCGGCAGCGCCACGAGCACCGCGACCGCGAGCAGGGCGCGGCCGACGACGACGGCCGGCCGCGACGCGCGCATCGTCAGCAGCCACGGCAGGAGGCGTGGGAGCAGCGCGACGACCGCGGCGGCGGCGGCGAGCAGGAGGCCGAGCGGCACGAGCAGGAGCGCGAGCACGATCGGTGGGACCGCTGCCGGCAGGCTGCTCCGCGACAGCAGCGGCAGGCTCCGGCTCAGCCGGCCCGCGCACGCGGCGACCGCGGCGCCCTGGAGCACCGTCAGGCCCCCGAGCACGAGCACCGACAGCCAGCCGGGACCGAGCCGGCCGAAGTCGATGTTGTCCGCTCGCAGCGGGTCTGCGAACGGCGCGATCGTCACGAGCAGCAGCCCGCCGAAGACGGGGCCGGCCGCTCGTCCTGCCGGGAGCCATGGCGCCACCAGCAGGTAGAGCGCGGCGGAGCCGAGGGCGAGCGGCAGCGCGCCGAAGACGAGCAGCGCGACCGTGCCCTCCAGCGTGATCCGGCCGATGGTCGCGTCGCCCTCGGTCAGCCGGCCGGTCGACTGCGGCGAGGTGACGGCCAGCAGCCGCATCGCGAGGCGCCCGCCCGCCCCAGCGATCAGGATGCCGGTCGCCACCCCCGCCACCGTCAGGACCGACGCCCACCAGGCGTACAGACGGAGGGCCGCCACCCGTGCCGACGCCCCTGCCGGCCCGACACCCGGTGCCGTGGGCGCCAGCCGGCCGTCGGGCGCGAGGAGGCGCTCGTCGCTCCACAGCAGGGTGAAGGCGACGCCGACGGCGAGCAGTGCGCCGCACACCAGCATCAGCGCCATGGCTGCTCGATCCGGTATCGGTCAGCTGGCACGGTACGCCGCCTCGCGATGCGCCGCCAGCCGCTGCATCGGCGCGAGCCCGATCGGGCTGAGCCAGACGCCGACGCCGCATGTCGCCCGCCTCGGCGCTCAGGCCGATCGGCGTCACGCCATCGGGCGCGGTCCGGACGCTAGAAGGGCAGCAGCGGGTCGATGCCGACCGCGAGGAAGATGAGCGTCAGGTACGTGTTCGAGGCGTGGAAGACGCGCATCGCGCGCACCTCGCGCTCGCCGCGGATCGCGCGGCTGTAGAGCCCGTGCGCCTCGGCGACGAACCACGCGCCCGCCACCACCGCGATGCCGGAGTAGAGCAGGCCCATGCCCGCGACCGGGATCAGCAGCAGCGTGCAGGCGAGCGACGCCCACGCGTAGAGGATCACCTGGATGCCGACCATCGGCTTGCCGCGCACGACCGCGAGCATCGGCACGTCGGCCGCCTGGTAGTCGTCGCGGTACTTCATCGACAGCGGCCAGTAGTGCGCGGGCGTCCAGAGGAAGACGAGCGTGAAGAGGATCCACGCGGGCCAGTCGAGCGAGCCGGTGACGCCTGCCCAGCCGATCACGACCGGGAAGCATCCGGCGATGCCGCCCCAGACGATGTTCTGCTCGGTGCGGCGCTTCAGCAGCATCGTGTAGATGAGCACGTAGAAGGCGATCGCGGCGACCGACAGCGCTGCGGCGAGCCAGTTGGCGAAGAGGCCGAGCACGAGCGTCGAGACGACTGCGAGCGTCCACGCGAACACGCGCGCCTCGGTCACCGACAGGGTGCCGGTGACGAGCGGCCGGCGCTGCGTGCGGTGCATGACGCGGTCGATGTCGCGGTCGAGGATCATGTTGAACGCGTTCGCGCTGCCGGCGCTCAGGAAGCCGCCGAGCAGCGTCGCGAGCAGCGCGCCGATCGGGGGCACGCCGCCCGCCGCGAGGAACATCGTCGGCAGCGCGGTGACGAGCAGCAGCTCGATGACCCGCGGCTTCGTCAGGGCGACGTACGCCTCGGCCTTCACCGCGACGCGCGAGCGCTCCCGCTCCCCCGCGACCTGCGGCCTCTCGACGCCGTGCGAGGTGGCGTTCGACATGCAGCGGTATCCGTTCGACTGAGCGTGTGGGGGGCCCGGAGGCCCCTCCATCCTATCGGACGCGCAGCGTCACACTGCGGGATTCGCGCCGGGGCGGGATGCGCTCCCTCACTATGCTGGGGGCGTCGCAATCGTCCGCCCCGCAAGCGGCTCCGTGCCGCCAGATGAAGGAGCCTCCTTGGCATTCGAATGGACCACCACCGACCAGCAGGCCGTCGACACGGCCCGAGTCCTCGCGGCGGACGCCGTCGAGAAGGTCGGCAACGGACACCCCGGTACGGCGATGAGCCTCGCGCCGGTCGCGCACCTGCTGTTCCAGAAGGTGATGGACCGCGACCCGGCCGACGACCGCTGGCTGGGCCGCGACCGCTTCATCCTCTCCGTCGGCCACTCGTCGCTGACGCAGTACATCCAGCTCTACCTGACCGGCTCGGGCCTCGAGAAGGGTGACCTCGAGTCGCTCCGCACCTGGGGCTCGCTCACCCCCGGCCACCCGGAGTACGGCCACACCAAGGGTGTCGAGATCACGACCGGCCCGCTCGGCCAGGGCCTCGCGTCCGCCGTCGGCTTCGCCTACGCGCAGCGCTTCGAGCGCGAGCTCCTCGACCCGTCGACGCCCGACGGCGAGAGCCCGTTCGACCACTACACCTACGTCATCGCCGGCGACGGCGACCTGCAGGAGGGCGTCACGAGCGAGGCGGGCTCCCTCGCGGGCCACCAGGAGCTCGGCCGCCTCATCGCGATCTACGACTCCAACGCCATCTCGATCGAGGACGACGTCAACATCGCCTTCACCGAGGACGTCAAGGGCCGCTACGAGGCCTACGGCTGGCAGGTGCTCGAGGTGTCGTGGCGCCAGGGCGACGACCCCACCTCCCCCGAGTACGTCGAGGACGTCGAGGCGCTGCACGACGCGATCGCGCAGGCGCAGGCCGAGACCGCGAAGCCGAGCCTCATCATCCTCAAGACCATCATCGGCTGGCCCGCCCCCAAGAAGCAGGGCACCGGCAAGATCCACGGCTCGAAGCTCGGCGGCGAGGAGGTCGCGGCGCTCAAGGAGGTGCTCGGCTTCGACCCCGAGCAGTCGTTCCAGGTCGACGACGCCGTGCTCGAGTACACGCGCGGCAACGCCGCCGAGCGCGCCGCGGCTGCCCGCAGCGCGTGGCAGCAGCGCTTCGACGCGTGGGCCGAGGCCAACGCCGACAAGAAGGCGCTGCTCGACCGCCTGCTCTCGGGCGCGCTGCCCGAGGGCGTCGAGGACGCGCTCCCGGTCTTCGAGGCCGGCACCGAGGTGTCGACCCGCGCGGCGTCCGGCAAGGTGCTCAACGCGCTCGCCGACGTCATCCCCGAGCTGTGGGGCGGCTCCGCCGACCTCGCCGAGTCGAACAACACGACGCTCGAGGGCAAGGGCTCCTTCGCGCCCTCGCAGCACGCGACGAAGGCCTGGCCGAACGCCTCCGCCGCCGGCCGCACGCTGCACTTCGGCATCCGCGAGCACGCGATGGCATCGATCCTCAACGGCATCGTGCTGCACGGCCCGACCCGCCCCTACGGCGGCACCTTCCTCATCTTCAGCGACTACCAGCGCCCCGCGCTGCGCCTCGCCGCGCTGATGGGCGTGCACCCGATCCACGTCTGGACGCACGACTCCGTCGCGCTCGGCGAGGACGGCCCGACGCACCAGCCGATCGAGCAGCTCGCGACGCTCCGCGCCATCCCCGGCTTCGAGGTCGTCCGCCCGTCGGACGCGAACGAGACCGCCTGGGCGTGGAAGACGATCCTCGAGCGCCGCGACCAGCCGGTCGGCATCGCGCTCACGCGCCAGAACCTGCCGGTGCTCGAGCGCGGCGACGGCGCGGCCGAGGGCGACACCCTCGCGCACGCGTCGAACGTCGCCAAGGGCGCCTACGTGCTGGCCGAGGCGACCGGCGGCACCCCCGAGGTGCTGCTCATCGCGACCGGCTCCGAGGTGCAGCTCGCCCTCGCCGCCCGCGAGCAGCTGCAGGCGGACGGCGTCGCCGCCCGCGTCGTCGCGGCGCCCTCGCTCGAGTGGTTCGCCGAGCAGCCGGCCGAGTACCGCGAGTCGGTGCTGCCCGCGGCCGTGCGCGCTCGCGTCTCGGTCGAGGCGGGATCCGCGCTCACCTGGCACGGCATCGTCGGCGACGCCGGCCGCACCATCGGCATCGACCACTTCGGCGCGAGCGCCGACTGGCAGACGCTCTTCCGCGAGTTCGGCTTCACGGTCGAGGCCGTGGTCGAGGCTGCTCGCGCATCCATCGAAGCTGCCCGCTGAGCGGGCGAGGAGGCACCATGAACGAGAACACGAAGGCACTCAGCGACGCCGGCGTCAGCATCTGGCTCGACGACCTCTCGAGCGAGCGGCTCACGAGCGGCTCGCTCGCCGCCCTCATCGAGGAGCGCAACGTCGTGGGCGTCACGACGAACCCGACGATCTTCGCCAACGCGATCGCCGCCGGCGACTCGTACGAGGCCGCGGTCGTCGAGCTCGCCGGCGAGGGCGCGACCGTCGACCAGGTCATCACCGCGCTCACGACGAAGGACGTCGCCGACGCGTGCGACCTGTTCGAGCCCGTCTACCGGGCGACGAACGGCCGCGACGGCCGCGTCTCGATCGAGGTCGAGCCCGGCCTCGCGCGTGACACCGATGGCACGATCGCGCAGGCCGCGATGCTCCACGAGCGGGTCGGCCGCGAGAACGTGCTCATCAAGATCCCCGCGACCCAGCAGGGCCTCGAGGCGATCGCCGCGACGATCGGCGCGGGCATCAGCGTCAACGTCACGCTGATCTTCTCGCTCGACCGCTACCGCGACGTGATGAACGCCTACCTCACGGGTCTCGAGCGCGCGCAGCAGGCGGGTCTCGACCTGTCGAAGATCCACTCCGTCGCATCCTTCTTCGTGTCGCGCGTCGACGCCGAGATCGACAAGCGGCTCGACGCGATCGGCACCGACGAGGCGACCGCGCTCAAGGGCAAGGCCGGGCTCGCGAACGCCCGCCTCGCGTACCGCGCGTGGCAGGAGACCTTCGCGACCGAGCGCGCGCTGACGCTGCTCGAGGCCGGCGCCAACACGCAGCGGCCGCTGTGGGCGTCGACCGGCGTCAAGGACCCGTCGCTGCCCGACACGCTCTACGTCACCGAGCTCGTCGCGCCGCAGACGGTCAACACGATGCCCGAGAAGACGCTCGAGGCGCTCGCCGACCACGGCCGCGTCACCGGCGACACCGTCACCGGCACCGCCGACGAGTCCAACGCGGTGCTCGACGCGCTCGACGCGCTCGGCGTCTCGTACGTCGAGGTCGTCGAGCTGCTCGAGACCGAGGGGCTCGACAAGTTCGACGCCTCGTGGGCCGAGCTCGTCGAGACCGTGCAGGGCCACCTCGACCAGGCGGGAGCGGAGCGATGACCTTCACGATCACCGCGTCCGGTGCCGCGCACGAGGCGATCGAGCGGGTCGTGCCGCAGCTCGTCGCCGACGGCGTCGCTGGCCGCCTGGTCGCGGGCGACGCCACCCTCTGGGGCGAGGCCGCGGAGGCCGAGGCGTCGATCCGGCTCGGCTGGGTCGAGGCCGCCACCGAGACCCGCGGGCTCGTCGACGACATCGAGGCGCTGCGCAAGCAGCTGCGCCTCCGCGGCGTCGACCGCATCGCGCTCGCCGGCATGGGCGGCTCGTCGCTCGCGCCCGAGGTCATCACGCGCACCGAGGGCGTGAACCTCACGGTGCTCGACTCGACCGAGCCCGACCAGGTGCGCCGCGCGCTGCGCGACGGCCTGCAGCGGACGGCGCTCGTCGTCTCGTCGAAGTCGGGCTCGACGCTCGAGACCGACAGCCAGCGCCGCGCGTTCGAGGCCGCCTACCGCGAGGCGGGCATCGACCCCGTCGAGCGCATCATCGTCGTCACCGACCCGGGCTCGCCGCTCGACGGCGACGCACGCGCCGCCGGCTACCGGGTCTTCAACGCCGACCCCAACGTGGGCGGCCGCTACTCGGCGCTCACCGCCTTCGGCATCGTGCCCTCCGGGCTCGCGGGCGTCGACGTGCGCGAGCTGCTCGACGAGGCGATCGCCGCCCTGCCCGAGATCAGCGAGGACGCCGACGACAACCCCGGGCTCATGCTCGCGGCCGCGATCGCCGGCACCCGGCCGCTGCGCGACAAGCTCGGCATCGTCACCGACGGCACGCACATCGTCGGCCTCGGGGAATGGGCCGAGCAGCTCATCGCCGAGTCGACCGGCAAGGACGGGGTCGGCGTGCTGCCGGTCGTGCTCGAGAAGGATGCCCCGGAGCTCGCGGCGGACGTCCCCGACCTCCAAATCGTGCGGCTCGTCGGCTCCGCGCGCGAGGCCCGCGAGGTCGCGCACGGCGAGGTGGAGGTGGCCGGCACGCTCGGCGCGCAGCTGCTCGTGTGGGAGTTCGCGACCGCCGTCGCGGGCCGCCTGCTCGGCATCAACCCGTTCGACCAGCCCGACGTCGAGTCGGCGAAGATCGCGGCGCGCGGCCTGCTCGACGACCTCGCCCCCGCCGCGGAGCCCGTGGCCGTGGACGCCGGCATCGAGATCCGCGGCACGCAGGACGTCGCGCTCGACTCGCTCGAGGCATCCGTCGACGCGCTGCTCGCGCAGCTCGGCGACGGCGGATACCTCGCGGTGCACGCCTACCTCGACCGCATCGGCCAGCCCCGCTTCGAGCGGCTGCGCGCGGCGTTCGCCGCCCGCACCGGTCGCCCGGTGACGTTCGGCTGGGGCCCGCGCTTCCTGCACTCGACCGGGCAGTACCACAAGGGCGGCACGCCGAACGGCGTCTTCCTGCAGCTGCTCGGCCAGCCGCACGAGGACCTCGAGATCCCCGGCCGGCCGTTCACCTTCGGGCAGCTCATCCAGGCGCAGGCCTCCGGCGACGCGAGCGTGCTCGCCGAGCACGGCCGGCCCGTGCTGACGCTGACGCTCGACGACCTCGACGAGGGCCTCGACCGGCTCCTCGCCCTCACCGGACGATGACCGACGTGACGACCGGGGCCGCCGTGGCGGCCCCGGTCGCTCCCGGCGCGAGCATCGCCGCGGGCCGCAACCCGCTGCGCGACGCCTCCGACCACCGCCTCACGCGCATCCCCGGCCCGAACGCCATGACGTTCTTCGGCGTCACCGGCGACCTCGCGCGCAAGAAGCTGCTGCCGGCCGTCTACGACCTGTCGAACCGCGGCCTCCTGCCGCCCGGCTTCGGGCTCGTCGGCTTCGGCCGCCGCGACTGGACGCACGAGCAGTTCGCCGAGGTCGTGCGCGAGGCCGTGCAGCAGCACGCCCGCACGCCCTTCCGCGAGGCCGCCTGGCGGCAGCTCGCCGAGGGCATCCGCTTCGTCGAGGGCGACTTCGACGACGACGACGCCTTCGACCGGCTGGCCGACGTGCTCGCCGAGCTCGACGAGACGCGCGGCACGATGGGCAACCACGCCTTCTACCTCTCGATCCCGCCCAACGCCTTCCCGCTCGTGACCCAGCAGCTGAAGCGCTCGGGGCTCGCCGAGTCGGAGGACGGCCGCTGGCGCCGCGTCGTGATCGAGAAGCCCTTCGGCCACGACCTCGCCTCCGCCCGCGAGCTCAACGCGGTCGTCGAGTCGGTGTTCCCCGCCGACAGCGTCTTCCGCATCGACCACTACCTCGGCAAGGAGACGGTCCAGAACATCCTCGCGCTGCGGTTCGCCAACGCGCTGTGGGAGCCGATCTGGAACGCCAACCACATCGACCACGTGCAGATCACGATGGCCGAGGACATCGGCGTCGGCGGCCGCGCCGGGTACTACGACGGCATCGGCGCCGCGCGCGACGTCATCCAGAACCACCTGCTGCAGCTCTTCGCGCTCACCGCGATGGAGGAGCCGGTCTCGTTCGACGCGCGCGACCTGCGCGTCGAGAAGGAGAAGGTGCTGCGCGCCGCGCGCGTGCCCCTCCCCCTCGAGGCGTCGACGGCCCGCGGGCAGTACGACGCCGGTTGGCACGGCGGCGCGCACGTCAAGGGCTTCCTGCAGGAGGAGGGCATGCGTCCCGACTCCGCCACCGAGACGTATGCGGCGATCAAGCTCGAGGTCGACACGCGCCGCTGGGCGGGCGTGCCCTTCTACCTGCGCGCGGGCAAGCGCCTCGGCCGCAGGGTGACCGAGATCGCGATCGTCTTCAAGCGCGCCTCGCAGTACCTCTTCGACGCCTCCGACATGCGCACGATGGGCGAGAACGCGCTCGTGATCCGCGTGCAGCCCGACGAGGGCGTGTCGATGCGGTTCGGCTCGAAGGTGCCGGGCCCGGGGATGCACGTGCGCGACGTGACGATGGACTTCGGCTACGGCCACGCGTTCACCGAGGAGAGCCCGGAGGCCTACGAGCGCCTCATCCTCGACGTGCTGCTCGGCGACCCGCCGCTCTTCCCGCGCCACGAGGAGGTCGAGCTCTCCTGGAAGATCCTCGACCCGATCGAGGAGCACTGGGAGGCGGAGGGCGGCCCGATCGAGCAGTACCAGCCCGGCTCCTGGGGGCCGCAGAGCGCGAATGCGCTGCTCGGGCACGACGGCAGGCACTGGAGGCGACCGTGATCATCCGACTCTCTCGCACCACCACCGCCGAGGTGCAGCGGCGCATGCTCGAGATCCGCGACGAGGGCGGCGTGGTCGCCCTCGGACGCGTGCTCACGCTCGTCGTGCACACGCAGATCGGCGCCGAGGAGGAGGCGATCCGCGCCGCGAACGCGGCCTCGCGCGAGCACCCGATGCGCGTCATCGTCGTCTCGCGCAACCCCGACCGGGTGAGCGCCAAGGAGGAGCCGCGCCTCGACGCGGAGCTGCGGGTCGGCGCCGACGCGGGCGCGAGCGAGGTCGTGCTGCTGCAGTGCTACGGCGAGCTCGGCTCGCACCTGCTCGGCATCGTGCAGGGCCTGCTGCTGCCGGATGCGCCGGTCGTCGCCTGGTGGCCGTCGTTCATGCCCGACCGCCCCTCGGGCGCGCAGCTGGGGCAGATCGCCCAGCGGCGCATCACCGACTCCGGCAAGCAGAAGGATCCGCGCGGCGCGATCCTGTCGCTCGCCGCCTGCTACGCACCCGGCGACACCGACCTCGCGTGGACGCGCCTGACGAACTGGCGGGGTCACCTGGCCGCGCTGCTCGACCAGCCGCCGTACGAGGCGGTGCGCTCCGGGCTCGTCTCGGGCGACCTCTCGAACCCGAGCGTGCACCTCATGGCCGCGTGGCTCGAGCTGCGGCTCGGCATCGAGGTCGAGAAGGTGGAGGCGGGCGACACCCCGGTGGGCTCGAGCGGCCTGCACGCGGTCGAGCTGCGCCGCGAGACCGGCGACTCGTCGCTCACGCGCGTGCGCGACTCCGTCGGCGTGCTCGAGCAGCCGGGGCAGCCGTCGCACCACGTCGCGCTCTCGACGCGGGGGCTCGAGGATCAGCTCGCGGAGGAGCTGCGCAAGCTCGACGCCGACGACATGTACCGCCAGGTGCTCGTCTCGACCCTCGAGGGCCGCTGATGCGCGCCATCGTCGAGGGCGACCGCGCGGCGCTCGTCGCCGCGACGGCCGATCGCCTGACGGCGCTGATCGCCGAGCTGATCGCCGAGCGCGGCGGCGCCGTCATCGCGCTCACCGGCGGCAGCGTCGGCATCGAGCTGCTCAGCGCGCTCGCCGACCGCGACATCGACTGGGAGCACGTCGTCGTCACCTGGAGCGACGAGCGCTTCGTCGAGGCAGGCTCGCCCGACCGCAACGCGCGCCAGGCGCGGGAGGCGCTGCTCGACCGGGTGCCGATCCCCGCGGGCAGCGTGCTCGAGCTGCCGGCTGCCGACGGCGCGTCGCTCGACGCCGCGGCCGCGGCGGCCACCGAGCTGCTCGCCGGCGTGGGCGCCATCGACCTGACGCTGCTCGGCATGGGGCCCGACGCGCACGTCGCGTCGCTCTTCCCCGGGCTGCCGGGCGTGCGCGACACCGGCAGCCGGGTGATCGCGGTGCGCGACTCCCCCAAGCCGCCGCCCGAGCGGCTCAGCTTCACGCTCGAGGCGATCAACGCCTCCGACCGGGTCTGGCTCATCGTCGCCGGCGCCGACAAGGCCGACGCCGTCGCGCTCGCCTCGAGCGGCGCGAGCGCCGACGAGGCGCCGGCCGGCGCCGTGCACGGCCGGCTCGAGACGCTCATGCTGCTCGACGAGGACGCGGCCGCCCGCCTGTAGCGGCCCAGGGCGCTCCTCTGCGGATGAGTGGTCACTCCCGCAGGTGAGTGGTCACTCCCGCAGGTGAGTGGTCACTCCCGCGGGTGAGTGGTCACTCCCGCAGGTGAGTGGTCACTCCCGCAGGTGAGTGGTCACTCCCGCGGGTGAGTGGTCACTCCCGCGGGTGAGTGGTCACTCCCGCAGCTGAGTGCTCACTCCCGCAGGTGAGTGGTCACTCCGTACATCAGTCGCACATCCGAGCAGGAACGGGTTCACAGGATGCCGTGACGCACCCACCTTCCGCACCTGCCGCTGACGTCCCGGATACGGGATGCACGCACAGCATCCAAGGCAAGCCGGCAACGTCGGTGACCACTCACACGCGGGATCGACCACTCACACGCGGGATCGACCACTCACACGCGGGATCGACCACTCACACGCGGGATCGACCACTCACGCGCGGGATCGACCACTCACGCGCGGGACTGACCACTCACGCGCGGGACTGACCACTCGCCTGCGCCGTGCCCCGACAGACGCGAAGCGGCCGCCCTCGTGAGAGGGCGGCCGCTTCGGCGTTCGGGTCGTGCGTCAGCCACGGCCTTCCGACGAGCGCAGCTTCTGCAGCGCCTCGTCGAGGAGCGAGACCGCCTCCTCGGGGGTGCGGCGCTCCTTCACGTACGCGAGGTGCGTCTTGTACGGCTCGTTCTTCGCCACCTGGGGCGGGTTCTCCTTGTCGCGACCGGCGGGCAGGCCGGTCGACGGGGAGTCGATCACCTCGGGGATCTCGTCCTCGGGGAGGTCGGCCGCGAAGTAGCGCACCGTCTCGTTGCCCATCGCGTCCCAGTAGGAGATGGCCACGCGCTCGGCGTGGAAGCCTCGGTCCTGCTCGCCCATGGGGCCCGCGCCGACGCGGGAGCCACGGATCGCACTGCCGCCGGACGCCATCAGATGCCCGCGAACTTGGTGATGAGGCCGAGCACGACGATCGACGAGAGCCACGCGAGGCTCACGACGACCGTGATCGTGTTGAGGTTGCGCTCAGCGACGCCCGACGAGCCGAGCGACGAGCCGACGCCGCCGCCGAACATGTCGGACAGGCCGCCGCCGCGCCCCTTGTGCAGCAGGATGAACAGCGTCAGCAGCACGGATGTGACGCCGAGGATCACCTGCATGATGATCTGGAGAATCTCCACTAGCCCTCTTTCCGGATGCGCGGCACCCGCATCGGCTGCGGGTCCACGAGAAGTCCAACGAGCATCCTACCGCAGCGATGCCCGGCCGCCCGATTCCGGCGCGAGCCGATCAGGTGCCGACGTGCTGCTGGAACCGGCTGATCGCGGCGAACTCCGCCGCGTCGAGGCTCGCGCCGCCGACGAGCGCGCCGTCGACGTCGGGCTCGCGCATGAAGCCGGCGATGTTGCCCGACTTCACGCTGCCGCCGTAGAGGATGCGGGTCGCGGCTGCCGCCTCGTCGCCGCGGACCTCCGCGATCGCCTGCCGGAGCGCCTGGCACACCTGCTGCGCCTGCTCGGCCGTGGCGGCCTGGCCGGAGCCGATCGCCCAGACGGGCTCGTACGCGACGACGATGTCGCCGGTCGCGGGCAGCTCGGCGAGCACGTCGCGCAGCTGCTGGACGGGCACCGCCGAGGCGCCGTGCTGCTCGAGGTCCTCCGCAGTCTCGCCGACGCAGATGACCGGGGTCACGCCGTGGCGGAGCGCGGCGGCGGCCTTGCGGCCCACGATCGCGTCGGTCTCGCCGTGGTGCTGCCGGCGCTCGGAGTGGCCGACGATCGCGTACGAGCACTCGAGCTTCGCGAGCATCGCGGCCGACACCTCGCCGGTGTGCGCGCCCGAGTCGTGCTCCGACACGTCCTGCGCGCCGAAGCGGAGCTCGAAGCGCTCCGCGGAGATGAGCGTCTGCACGCTGCGGAGGTCGGTGAACGGCGGGAACACCGCGACCTCGACCGCCGCGTGGTCGTGCTTCGCGTCCTGCAGCGTCCACGCGAGCTTCTGCACGAGCGCGATCGCCTGCAGGTGGTCCTGGTGCAGCTTCCAGTTGCCCGCGATCAGCGGGATGCGGTTCGCCATCATCGTCCTTCCCAACCCAGTGCTTCCAGTCCCGGCAGCGCCGCGCCCTCGAGGAACTCGAGGCTCGCGCCGCCGCCGGTCGAGATGTGCCCGAACGCGCTGTCGTCGAAGCCGAGCTGGCGCACGGCCGCGGCGGAGTCGCCACCGCCGACGACGGCCAGGCCGTCGACCTCGGTGAGCGCCTGCGCGATGGCCTTGGTACCGGCCGCGAAGGCCTCCATCTCGAACACGCCCATCGGGCCGTTCCAGAAGACCGTGCGCGCACCTCGGATGGCCTCCGCGAAGGCGGCGGCCGAGTCGGGACCGATGTCGAGGCCGATGCCGGCGTCGCCGAAGCGCGAGCCCGCGATCGCGTCGGCCGCGACCGTCTCGTGCTCGGCATCCGCGGCGAACGCGGCCGCGACGACCACGTCGGTCGGCAGCAGCAGCTCGACGCCCAGCTCCTCGGCCTGCGCGAGGTAGCCCCGCACGCGATCGAGCTGGTCGGCCTCGAGCAGGCTCGAGGCGACCTCGTGCCCCTGCGCCTTGAGGAACGTGAAGAGCATGCCGCCGCCGATGAGCAGCCGGTCGACGCGCGGCAGCAGGTGCTCGATGACGCCGAGCTTGTCGCTCACCTTCGAGCCGCCGAGCACGACCGCGTACGGGCGCTCCGGGGTCTCGGTGAGCCGCGACAGCACCGTGAGCTCTCGCTCGACGAGCAGGCCGGCGGCGCTCGGGAGCACCTGGGCGATCTCGACGACGCTCGCCTGGGCTCGGTGGACGACGCCGAAGCCGTCCGAGACGAACGCGTCAGCCCCCGCGGCGAGCTCCGCGGCGAACGAGGCGCGCTCCGCTGCGTCGTCGCTCGTCTCGCGGGGGTCGAAGCGCAGGTTCTCGAGCAGCGCGAGCTGCCCGTCCTGCAGGGCGATCCGCACGCGGTGAGCGTCCTCCCCCACCGTGTCGGCCGCGAACGCGACCTCCGCGTCGAGCAGCTCGCCGAGCCGTCGGGCGACGGGGGCGAGCGAGTACTTCGCCTCCGGCGCGCCCTTGGGGCGGCCGAGGTGCGACATCGCCACCACCTTCGCGCCCTGCTGGAGCAGGGCACGAAGGGTGGGCAGCGACGCGACGATGCGGCCCTCGTCGGTGATCTCGCCGTCCTGCAGCGGCACGTTGAAGTCGCAGCGGATCAGGACGGTGCGGCCCGAGAGGTCGCCGAGGGAGTCGAGCGTGCGGATCGCCATGGGGATCAGAGCTTCGAGCCCACGAGTGCCGCGAGGTCGACCAGGCGGCAGGAGTAGCCCCACTCGTTGTCGTACCAGCTCGAGATCTTGACCTGGTCGCCCATCACCTTGGTGAGGCCGGAGTCGTAGATCGACGAGAACGGGTTGCCGACGATGTCCGACGAGACGATCGGCTCGTCGGTGTACTGCAGGTAGCCCTTGAGCGGACCCGACTCTGCCGCGGCGCGGTAGGCCGCGTTGATCTCGTCGACCGTGAGGCCGTCGCGCGTCTGCACCGTCAGGTCGGTGATCGAGCCGGTCGGGACCGGCACGCGCAGCGCGTAGCCGTCGAGCAGGCCGTTGAGCTCCGGGAGCACGAGGCCGATGGCCTTCGCGGCGCCGGTCGAGGTCGGGATGATCGACAGCGCGGCAGCGCGGGCGCGGCGCAGGTCCTCGTGCGGGCCGTCCTGGAGGTTCTGGTCGGCCGTGTAGGCGTGGATCGTGGTCATGAGGCCGCGCTCGATGCCGAACGACTCGTGGAAGACCTTGGCGAGCGGCGCGAGGCAGTTCGTCGTGCACGACGCGTTCGAGATGACGTGGTCGTTCTCGGGGTCGTACTGGTCGTGGTTCACGCCCATCACGAACGTGGGGGCCGGGCCCTTCGCGGGTGCCGAGAGGATGACCTTCTTCGCGCCGGCGGTGAGGTGCGCCGAGGCGTCCTCCACCTTCGTGAAGCGGCCGGTCGACTCGATCACGACGTCGACGTCGAGGTCGCCCCACGGGAGCTTCGAGGGGTCGCGCTCGGCGAAGCCGCGGAACTGGTCGTCGCCGACCCGGATCGAGCCCTCGTCGGCGACCACCTCGGCGCCGAGGACGCCGGCGACCGAGTCGTACTTGAGCAGGTGGGCGAGGGTCTTGTTGTCGGTGAGATCGTTGACCGCGACGACGTCGATGTCAGCGCCCTGGGCAAGCGCTGCGCGGACGAAGTTGCGGCCGATGCGGCCGAAGCCGTTGATGGCGACCTTCAGAGTCATGGGAGGGGTTCCTGACTGTCGGGGTGGGAAGGGCCCCGGGCGGTGCCCGGGGCCCCGGTCACGTGGTGACGATGGGGGTCAGCGGAGGATGAGGCCGGAGGTCTGGGCCTTGGCCGCGTCGAAGCGGGCCTGCGCATCCTGCCAGTTGACGATGTTCCAGAACGCCTTGACGTAGTCCGCCTTGACGTTGAGGTAGTCGAGGTAGAAGGCGTGCTCCCACATGTCGAGCATGAGGATGGGGTGCGTGCCGACCGGGATGTTGCCCTGCTGGTCGAACAGCTGGAAGATGTTCAGCCGCGAGCCGACCGAGTCCCAGGCGAGCACGGACCAGCCGGAGCCCTGGATGGCCGTGGCGTTCTGGCTGAAGTGGCTCTGGAACTTGCCGAAGCCGCCGAAGAACTCGCCGATCGCGGCCTGCAGCTCGCCCTCGGGCTCACCGCCGCCGTCGCCCGACAGGTTGTTCCAGAAGACGGTGTGGTTCGTGTGCCCGCCGAGGTGGAACGCGAGGTCCTTCTCGAGCTTGTTGACGGCGCCGAAGTCGTCCGCGTCGCGCGCGGCCTCGAGCTTCTCGAGCGCGGTGTTCGCGCCGTCGACGTACGTCTTGTGGTGCTTGTCGTGGTGGAGCTCCATGATCTTCGCGGAGATGTGGGGCTCGAGCGCCGCGTAGTCGTACGGCAGCTCCGGAAGGGTGTAGACGGCCATGGCTGGCTCTCCTCTCTGGCGCGCCGGGCGCACCGGTGGGTCGTTCCGATCCTAGCCACCGCCGCGATGCCGCGGGCTGGGCGCGGAGTCAGTCGTCGATGTCGTCGGGGACTGCTGCCTCGGTGTCGGGGATGCCGCGATCCTGGGCGGCGCGGTCGGCCATCGCGAGCAGGCGGCGGATGCGCCCCGCGACCGCGTCCTTCGTCATCGTCGGGCTCGCGAGGTGGCCGAGCTCGTCGAGGCTCGCATCGCGGTGCTCGAGCCGCAGCCTGCCCGCGTAGGACAGGTGGTCCGGCACCTCGTCGCCGAGGATCTCGAGCGCGCGCTCGATGCGCGCGCACGCCGCGACGGCCGCCTGCGCGCTGCGGCGCAGGTTCGCGTCGTCGAAGTTGACGAGCCGGTTCGCCGTCGCGCGCACCTCGCGGCGCTGGCGCAGCTCCGCCCACGCCTGCACCGTCTCGTGCGCGCCCATCGTCGTGAGCATGCGCGAGATCGGCTCGCCCTCGCGGATCACCACGCGGTGCGCGCCGCGCACCTCGCGCGACTTCGCGGGCACGCCGAGGCGGCCGGCCGCACCCACGAGCGCCATCGCGGCCTCGTTGCCGGGGCAGGCGACCTCGAGCGCGGCGGAGCGACCCGGGTCGGAGAGCGTGCCCTGCGCGAGGAACGCGCCGCGCCAGATGCCGGCGAGGTCCTCGAGCGAGCCGGTGGTCACCTTGTTCGGCAGCCCGCGCACCGGGCGGCGTCGCGCGTCCATGAGACCGGTCTGGCGGGCGAGCGTCTCGCCCTCGGCGATCACGCGCACGAGGTAGGCGCCCGACGTGCGGTTCGACGACGACGAGATCTTCGCGATCTCCGCGCGCACGCCGTACAGCTCGAGGATGCTCTTGGCGAGCCGGCGCGCGACCGCGGCGGAGTCGAGCTCGCTCTCGACGGCCACGCGGCTCGAGATCACGTGCAGCCCGCCGGCGAAGCGCAGCAGCGTCGCGACCTCCGCCGCCTTCGTCTGGGGTCGCGTCACGCGCACGCGCGCGAGCTCCTCCTTGACGTCGTCGGTCAGTGTCACGCCGGCTCCTCTCGTCATTCGCGCCCCAGGTCTCGATGCTTCACGGCGACCCGCAGCCCCGGCCGGCCGGAGAGGCGCTTCGCCAGGTGCTCGGCCATCGCGACCGAGCGGTGCTTGCCGCCGGTGCAGCCCACGCCGAGCACGGCGTGCAGCTTGTTCTCGCGCGCGAACCCCTCGAGCACGGGCGCGAGCGCCTCGAGGTAGCGGTCCGCGAACTCCGTCGCCCCCTGCTGGTGCAGCACGTACTCGGAGACGACCGACTCGGTGCCGTCGTGGCCGCGCAGCTCGGGCATCCAGAACGGGTTCGGCAGGAAGCGCATGTCGGCGATCAGGTCGGCGTCGACGGGCAGCCCGTACTTGAAGCCGAAGCTCATCACGGTGAGGGTCACCTCGAGCTCGCCGCCGGGCGCGAAGCGCTCACCCACGCGCCGCGTCAGCTGGTGCGGGTTGAGGCCGGTCGTGTCGAGCAGCTCGTCGGCCATGCCGCGCAGCGGCTCGAGGCGCGTGCGCTCGGTGCGGATGCCGTCGAGGATCGTGCCGTCGCCCTGCAGCGGGTGCGGCCTGCGCACCTGCTCGTAGCGGCGCACGAGCTCGGCGTCGCTCGCCTCGAGGAACAGCACGCGCACGGTCTGCTCGGCGCGCAGCATCTCGACGAAGCGCTTCGCGTCGTCGAAGAGGGCGCCACCGCGCACGTCGACGACGATCGCGAGCTTCGGCTCGGTCGAGGCGCCGGTCGCGGCGGTGCGCACGAGCGCCTTCAGCATGGTGGGCGGGAGGTTGTCGACCACGAACCAGCCGAGGTCCTCGAGCGCGTTCGCGACGGTCGTCCGCCCTGCGCCGGACATGCCGGTGATGATGACGATCTCTCTGGCGTTCACGCTTCCGGTTCCTGTCGCTGGGCTGCTCCCTCCATCGTATCGGCACCGCTCGCGTCGCCAGCCAGGGCCCGTGCGATGGTCAGGGCGAGCGCCGGGCCGACGCCGGCGACCTCGCGCAGCTGCTCCGGGCTCGCCTCGCGCACGCGCTTCGCGGACCCGAAGTGCTTGAGCAGCGCGCGCACGCGGTTCGGGCCGAGGCCCGGGATGCCGCTCAGCTGCGACTCGATCGCGCTCGAGCGCTTCTGCCGCTGGTAGCCGATCGCCACCCGGTGGGCCTCGTCGCGCAGCCGCTGCACGAGGTAGAGCGCCTCGCTCGAGCGCGGCAGGATGACCGGGAACTCCTCGCCGGGCAGCCACAGCTCCTCGAGCCGCTTCGCGATGCCGGCGAGCGCGACGCCGCGCACCCCCGCCTCGTCGAGCGCGCGCTTCGCGGCCTGCACCTGCGGCCGGCCGCCGTCGACGAGCAGCAGCTGCGGCGCGTACGCGAAGCGCGAGCCGGTGTCGTCGGGGTCGCCGTCGACGAGGTAGCGCGCCCTGCGCGTCATCACCTGGTAGATCGAGTCGGTGTCGTCGGTCGTCTGCGCGATCGCGAAGCGCCGGTACTGGTCCTTGCGCGGCAGCCCGTCCTCGAACACGACCATCGAGGCGACCACGCCGGTGCCGCCGAGGTGCGAGACGTCGAAGCACTCGATGCGCAGCGGCGCCTCCGCCATGCCGAGCGCCTCCTGCAGGTCGGCGAGCGCCTGCGAGCGGGTGACGTAGTCGCTCGTGCGCTTCGTGCGCGAGACCTGCAGCGCGTGCGCGGCGTTCACCGCGGCGGAGTCGGCGAGGCGCCGCTTCTCGCCCCGCTGCGGCACCCGCACCGCGACGCGACCGCTCAGGCCGTGGTCGGCGCGCCGGTCGGTCAGCCACGCCTCCACCTCGGCGACGCTGTCGGGCTGCTTGGGCAGCAGCACCTCCCGCGCGGGCGGGTCGCCGCCGTCGTAGGCGATGCGCAGCACCTGGGTCGCGAGCTCGCCCTCGGTCAGGTCGATCTCGGTGTCGACGACCCACGACTTCGTGCCGCGGATGCGGCCGCCGCGCACGACGAACAGGTGCACGGCCGCGCTCAGCTCGTCGTGCACGAGCCCGAGCACGTCGGCGTCGACGCGGTCCGACAGCACGACGCTCGTGCGCTCGAGCACCGACTCGAGCGCGACGAGCTGGTCGCGCAGGCGCGCGGCGCGCTCGAACTCGAGCCGGGCGCTCGCGCGCTGCATCTCGTCGCGCACGCGGTCGACGAAGTCCTGGTCGCCGCCGTTCATGAAGCCGACGAGGTCGTTCGCGGTCGCGCGGTGCTCGGCGAGCGTGACCCGGCCGACGCACGGCGCCGAGCACTTGCCGATGTCGCCGAGCAGGCACGGCCTGCCGGTGCGCTCGGCGCGGTCGTAGATCGACTGGCTGCACGAGCGCATCGGGAACGCCTTGAGCAGCAGGTCGAGCGTCTCGCGGATGGCCCAGACCTTCGTGTACGGGCCGAAGTAGCGCGCGCCGCGGATGCCGCGATTGCGCGTGATGAGCGCGCGGGGCACGTCGTCGCCCATCGTCACCGCCAGGTACGGGTACGACTTGTCGTCCCGGAACTGCACGTTGAACGGCGGCTCGTACTCCTTGATCCAGGTGAACTCGAGCTGCAGCGCCTCGAACTCGCTCGCGACGATCGTCCACTCGACGCGCACCGCGGTGAGCACCATCCTGCGGGTGCGCTCGTGCAGCGCCTCGAGCGGCTGGAAGTAGTTCGAGAGCCGCTGGCGCAGGTTCTTCGCCTTGCCGACGTAGAGCACGCGCTCGTGCTCGTCGCGGAAGCGGTACACGCCCGGCGCGGTCGGGATGGTGCCCGGCGCGGGCTTGTACGGCACCGTGCGCGAGGTGCGCCCCGCGCTCATCGGACTCCCGCGCCCAGCATCTCCTTGAGGAAGCTGCCGGTGTAGCTCTCTGGCACCTCCGCGAGCTCCTCGGGCGTGCCGGTCGCGACGATCGTGCCGCCGCCGGAGCCGCCCTCGGGGCCGAGGTCGATCACCCAGTCGGCCGACTTGATGACGTCGAGCGAGTGCTCGATCGTCAGCACGGTGTTGCCCTTCTCGACGAGCCCGTCGAGCACCTCGAGCAGCTTGCGCACGTCGTCGAAGTGCAGACCCGTGGTGGGCTCGTCGAGCACGTAGATCGCGCGGCCCGACGTGCGGCGCTGGAGCTCGGTCGCGAGCTTCACGCGCTGCGCCTCGCCGCCCGAGAGCGTCGTGGCGGACTGCCCGAGCCGCACGTAGCCGAGGCCGACGTCGACGAGCGTCTTGAGGTAGCGGTGGATCGACGAGATGGGCGCGAAGAACTCCGCGGCCTCCTCGATCGGCATCTGCAGCACCTCGGCGATCGACTTGCCCTTGTAGTGCACCGAGAGCGTGTCGCGGTTGTAGCGCGCGCCGTGGCACACCTCGCACTCGACGTAGACGTCGGGCAGGAAGTTCATCTCGATCTTGAGCGTGCCGTCGCCCTGGCACGCCTCGCAGCGGCCGCCCTTGACGTTGAACGAGAAGCGCCCCGCGAGGTAGCCGCGCGCCTTCGCCTCGGCCGTGTCGGCGAACAGGTTGCGGATCTTGTCGAACACGCCGGTGTAGGTGGCCGGGTTCGAGCGCGGGGTGCGCCCGATCGGCCCCTGGTCGACGTGGATGACCTTGTCGAGGTGGTGGAGCCCGGTGACGCGCGTGTGCTTCGCCGGCACCTGCCGGGCGCCGTTGAGCGCGTTGGCGAGCACCTTGTGCAGGATGTCGTTGACGAGCGTCGACTTGCCGGAGCCCGAGACGCCGGTCACCGCGACGAAGACGCCGAGCGGGAAGTCGACGGTCACGTTCTGCAGGTTGTTGGCGCGCGCGCCCTCGACCCGCAGCATCCGCTCGGGGTCGATCGGCCGGCGCTGCGACGGCGTCGGGATCGTCTCGCGGCCCGAGAGGTAGGCGCCGGTGAGCGACGTCGGGTGCTCGAGCAGCGACTCGTAGCTGCCGGAGTGCACGACCTCGCCGCCGCGCTCCCCCGCGCCCGGGCCGATGTCGACGACCCAGTCGGCGGTGCGGATGGTGTCCTCGTCATGCTCGACGACGATGAGCGTGTTGCCGAGGTCGCGGAGCGCCTCGAGGGTGCCGATGAGCTTGCGGTTGTCGCGCTGGTGGAGGCCGATCGACGGCTCGTCGAGCACGTAGAGCACGCCGGTGAGGCCCGCGCCGATCTGCGTCGCGAGCCGGATGCGCTGCGCCTCGCCGCCCGAGAGCGTCGCGGCCGCGCGCGAGAGCGACAGGTAGCCGAGGCCGACGCGGATGAGGAAGTCGAGCCGGGCGCGGATCTCGCGCAGCACGGCGGCGGCGATCGTCGACTCGCGCTCGTCGAGCTCCAGGTCGCGCATGAAGGCGTGCGCGGCGTCGAGGCTCAGGTCGGAGACGTGGGCGATCGAGCTGCCGTGCACGAGCACGCTGAGCACCTCGGGGCGCAGGCGCGCGCCGCCGCACTCGGGGCACGGCACCTCGCGCAGGAACTCGCCGTGCTTCGAGCGCACCCAGTCGCTGTCGGCCTCCGCGTGCTTGCGCTGGATGTAGGGCATGACGCCCTCGTAGCCGGACGCGTACTTCAGCTGGCGGCCGTAGCGGTTGCGCCACTGCACCATGACGTTGCCGTCGGTGCCGTACAGCACGACCTTGCGCGCATCCGGGTCGAGGTCCTGCCACGGGGTGTCGAGCGAGAACTGCAGCTCGCTCGCGAGGCCCGTGAGCAGCCGCTCGAAGTAGGTGTAGAGGCCCTTGCCCGACTGCGTCCAGGGCAGCAGCGCCCCCTCGCGGATCGAGAGCGCCTCGTCGGCGATCACGAGGTCGGGGTCGGCCGCCATGCGGGTGCCGATGCCGTTGCACTCGGGGCACGCGCCGAACGGGGCGTTGAACGAGAACGTGCGCGGCTCGATCTCGGTGAGCGCGACGGGGTGCCGGTTCGGGCAGGAGAGCTTCTCGCTGAAGATGCGGCGGCGGTCCTCGGCGTCGTCGTCGAGGTCGACGTAGTCGATCGTCACGAGCCCGTCGGCGAGCCGCAGGGCGGTCTCGAGCGAGTCGGTGAGGCGCGAGAGCATGCCGGGCTCGGCGACCAGGCGGTCGACGACGACGGAGATGTCGTGCTTGAGCTGCTTCTTGAGCGCCGGCGCCTCAGCGAGCTGCACGAGCTCGCCGTCGATGATGGCGCGCGAGTAGCCGGTCGCCACGAGGTTGCGCAGCAGGTCGGCGAACTCGCCCTTCTTCTGCTGCACGACGGGCGCGAGGATCTGGAAGCGCGTGCGCTCGGGCAGCTCCATGAGCTCGTCGGCGATCTGCTGCACCGTCTGGCGCTGGATGCGCTCGCCGCACACCGGGCAGTGGGGCACGCCGATGCGCGCCCACAGCAGGCGCATGTAGTCGTGCACCTCGGTGATGGTGCCGACCGTCGAGCGCGGGTTGCGGTTCGTCGACTTCTGGTCGATCGAGACGGCGGGGCTCAGGCCCTCGATGAAGTCGACGTCGGGTCGGTCGACCTGGCCGAGGAACTGGCGCGCGTAGGCGGAGAGCGACTCGACGTAGCGGCGCTGGCCCTCGGCGAAGATCGTGTCGAACGCGAGCGACGACTTGCCCGATCCGGACAGGCCCGTGAACACCACGAGGGAGTCGCGCGGGATGCGCAGGTCGACGTCCTTGAGGTTGTGCTCGCGGGCGCCGCGGACGTGCAGCTCTGCGCTGTTCGAGATCGTGGATGTCACCTGTCGAGTCTACGAGCGGCCACTGACACGCGGGCCCGCGTTCGCCATCGGCTCAGCGGATCGACCGCTCGACGACCCGCGCGAGCGGCTCGTCGACGGCGACGCTCGCGCCCTGCGCGACGACGTGCTCGAGCGTGCCGGCGCGGTGGGCGGCGACCCGCGTCTCCATCTTCATCGCGTCGAGCACGACGACCTCCTCGCCTTCGGTGACCGTGGCGCCGTCGTCGACGAGCCAGGTGACGACCGTGCCCGGCACGGGCGACGGCAGCGCCTCGTCGTCGACCGGCGCCGCGGCGGGTGCGCCGACGGTCGCTCCGGCGGCGGCCGCGAGCAGCGCGTCCGGCAGGCCGAGCACGACGCGGCGGCCGTCGACCTCGATCGGCACGCGCCGGAGCGCGGCGCCGGCGGCGGGCGCGGGGCGCAGCTGCGGCTCGAGCCGCGGCATGAGCTCCGCCTCGATCCACTGCGTCGAGACGGCGAAGCCGTCGGTCGAGAAGTCGGGCTCGTCGAGCACCGCGCGCGCGAACGGCGCGACGGTCGCGATCCCGGTGACCTCGAGCTCGCCGAGCGCGCGCCGCATGCGGACGAGCGCCGCATCCCGGTCGGCCGCGTGCACGATGAGCTTCGCGGCGAGCGAGTCGAACGCGGCCTCGACCGCGTCGCCCGCCTCGACGCCGGCGTCCCACCGCACGCCCGGTCCTGCGGGCACGCGCAGCGCCGTGATGCGGCCTGGGCTCGGGAGGAAGCCCCTGCCCGGGTCCTCGGCGTTCAGCCGCAGCTCGACCGCGTGCCCCGAGGGCGCGGGCGTCTCGGTGATCGAGGGGCCGTGCCCCTCGGCGATCCGGAGCTGCTCGCGCACGAGGTCGATGCCGGTGACCGCCTCCGTGACGGGGTGCTCGACCTGCAGCCGCGTGTTGACCTCGAGGAACGAGATCGTGCCGTCGGCGCCGAGCAGGAACTCGACCGTGCCGGCCCCGCGGTAGTCGACGGCCGCGCAGATCGCGCGCGACGACTCGTGGATGCGCGCGCGCTGCTCGTCGGTCAGGCCGGGCGCGGGCGCCTCCTCGACGAGCTTCTGGCTGCGGCGCTGCAGCGAGCAGTCGCGATCGCCGACGACCACGACGCCGCCCCGGCCGTCGCCGAGCACCTGCGCCTCGACGTGGCGGGGGCGCTCGAGGAAGCGCTCGATGAAGCACTCGCCGCGCCCGAACGCCGCGACGGCCTCACGGGTGGCGGAGTCGAACGCGTCGGGCACCTCCTCGATCGTGCGGGCGACCTTGAGCCCGCGGCCGCCGCCGCCGAACGCGGCCTTCACGACGACCGGCAGCCCGTGCTCGCGGGCGAACGCGACGGCCTCGTCGGCGTCGGCGAGCGGCCGGTCGGTGCCCGCCGCGAGCGGTGCGCCCGCCTCCTGCGCGATGCGCCGTGCCGTGACCTTGTCGCCGAGCGCCTCGATGCTCGCGGGGGTGGGGCCGATCCAGGTCAGGCCGGCCTCCTCGACGGCGCGCGCGAAGGCGGCGCTCTCTGAGAGGAAGCCGTAGCCCGGGTGGACCGCGTCGGCTCCGGTCGCGCGCGCTGCCGCGAGCAGCGCGTCCGCGCTCAGGTACGTCTCCGCAGCGGTCGTGCCGCCGAGCGCGACAGCCTCGTCGGCGTGCCGCACGTGCATCGCGTCGATGTCCTGGTCGGCGTACACGGCGACGGAGCGGTAGCCGCCCTCGGCGCACGCGCGGGCGATGCGCACGGCGATCTCGCCGCGGTTGGCGATCAGGATCTTGTCCACGACGTCCTCCTGGTGGGGGTCGGCTCCGCGATGCGGAAGCGGATGCGGGCGCCCGGCGGCAGCTGGCCTGCCAGGTCGAGGTCGCGGTCGACGACCGCGCCGATGATCGGATAGCCGCCGGTGAGCGGGTGGTCGGGCAGGAAGAGCACGGGCTGCCCGTCGGGCGGCACCTGGATGGCACCGGTCACGGCGCCCTCGCTGTCGAGCTCGCCCTCCCTCGCGCGCTCGAGCGGGGTCGCGCCGTCGAGCCGCACGCCGACGCGGTCGGAGCGCGGCGTCACGGTCCACGGCTGCCCGACGAGCGCGTCGAGCGCGGCGTCGGTGAACCACTCGGTGCGCGGGCCGAGCACGATGCGGAGCTCGACCTCCTCCCCCGCGGTCGGCAGCGGCAGGCGCGGCGCGCGGGTGCGCTCGACGGCCCGGGTGGCGGCGGCCGGGCCGCGGAGCGGCAGCACGTCGCCGGCGGCGAGCGGTGCGGGGCCGAGGTGCGCGAGCGTGTCGGTCGCGAGGCTGCCGAGCACCGGCTCGAGCCCGATGCCGCCGCGCACCGCGACGAGCGACCGCAGCCCGTCGCGGACGGCGCCGACGCGCAGCTCGTCGCCGTCGTCCAGCGCCACGGGGCGGCCGGGCTCGACCGGCTGCGTGCCCGCCTCGCCGTGCACGGCGGCGTCCACGAGGGCGCCGGTGAGGGCGACGACCGCCGGGCCGCGGAAGCGCAGGGTCGCGCCGCCGCCGGCCAGCTCGAGCCCCGCCTCGTCGGCGGCATTCCCGACGGCGCGATTCGCCTCGCGGAGCGCGCGGCGGTCGGCGGTGCCCGAGGCGGCGACGCCCTGCGCCGCGAGGCCTGGCCTGCCGAGGTCCTGCACGAGCAGCTGCAGCCCGGGGCGCACGACCTCGACGGCGTGGGCGGCGGTGACCGGCTCGCGCGCCACGGGCGCCGCGGTGACGAGCTCGCGCTCGACGCGCTCGAAGCGCACGGTCGCGCCGGGCGCGAGCAGCGCCGGCTGCGGCCGCGAGAGGTCCCACATCGGGGCGTCGGTGCGCCCGATGAGCTGCCAGCCCCCGGGGCTCTCGCGCGGGTAGACGCCCGAGAAGCGGCCGGCGAGCCCCACGGAGCCGGCAGGGATGCGGGTGCGCGGCGATGCGCGCCGCGGCACGTCGAACAGCGGGTCGTCGCCCACGAGGTAGCCGAAGCCCGGCGCGTAGCCCGTGAAGGCGACGGTCCAGGTCGCCGCCTGGTGCCGGGCGACGACCTCGTCGGCGCCGATCCCGAGCAGCTGCGCGACCTCGGCGAGGTCCTGCCCGTCGTACCGCACGGGGATCGTCACGGCGTCGCCGTTCGCGGCGGCCGCGCCCGCCGGCTCGACCGCGAGGAGGAGCGCCGCGAGGGCGTCGGCGGCGACGAGCGACGGGTCGAAGCGCACGAGCACCGTGCGCGCCGCCGGGACGAGCTCGGTGACGCCCGGCAGCTCGGCGTCCTGGAGCGCGGGCAGCAGCCGCATCGCCTCGTCGAGGTCGGCCGCCTCGAGCAGCAGCGCGGTGTCGGCGGCGGGCAGCACCCGCCGTGCGTGGGCGGTCACGGGAGCTCCCTCATAGGGCGTACGCCGCGTCCGGCACGTCGGTGACGAACATGTGGCCGGGCGCGTGCGTGACCGCGAAGGGCGGCCGCGACGCCATGATCGCGGCCTGCGGGGTCACGCCGCACGCCCAGAACACCGGGACGTCGCCCTCCTGCATGACGGGCGGGTCGCCGAACTCCGGAGCGCCGAGGTCGGCGATGCCGAGCGATCCTGGGTCGCCGATGTGCACGGGCGCGCCGTGGACGGCGGGGAACCTGCCGGAGATCGTGACGGCGTCGGCGACGCGGCTCGCGGGGATCGGCCGCATCGAGACCACGAGCTCCCCGTGCAGCCGGCCGGCCGGTGCGCAGGCCGTGCTCGTGCGGTACATCGGCACGTTGCGGTCGTGCTCGCGATGGCGGATGGGGATGCCGTCGTCGACGAGCCCCGCCTCGAACGTGAACGAGCAGCCGATCAGGAACGCGACGAGGTCCGGGTGCTCCTCCCACGCGGCGGACGCATCCGTCGTCTCGTCCGCGAGCTGGCCGTCGCGCCACACCCGGTAGGCGGGGATGTCGGTGCGCACGTCGCTGCCGGGGGCGAGCCGCGACTCGACGCGTCCCGCCTCGAGCACCTCGAGCACCGGCATCGGCTTCGGGTTGCGCTGCGCGAACAGCAGCGTCTCGAACGCCCAGTCCGCGGGCACGGCGATGAGGTTGGCCTGCACGAGCCCGTGCGCGATCCCGCTCGTCGGCGCGACGGCTCCCGCCCGGTAGGCGGCGCGCGCCTCGCGCGCCTGCGCGAGCTGCGCGGCGGTCGCGGCGGCGGCGCTCATCGAGCCACCGCGAACGGCGCGATCGTCACGCCGGCGTCCTCGAGCGCAGCGCGCGTCGCCTCGGCCATCGCGATGGCGCCGGCGCTGTCGCCGTGCACGCAGATCGACTCGGCGCGCACCGCGACGTCGCTGCCGTCGACCGCCTCGAGCACGCCCTCCTGCGCGAGCCGCACCATCCTGGCCGCGACGAGGGCCGGATCGTGCAGCACCGAGCCGGGCTCCGTGCGCGAGACGAGCAGCCCCTCGGGGGTGTAGGCGCGGTCGGCGAACGCCTCGGCTGCGGTGCGGAGGCCCGCGCGCTCGGCGACCTCGAGCACGACGCCCCCCGCGAGGCCGAGCAGCACGAGCGACGGGTCGACGGCGCGGATGGCCGCGACGACGTCCTTCGCCTGCCGCTCGTCGCGGGCGATCGTGTTGTAGAGCGCGCCGTGGGGCTTGACGTAGGCCACGGTGCCGCCGACAGCGCCGGCGAGCGCCTGCAGGGCGCCGAGCTGGTACTCGACGTGCGCCTGCAGCGTCGCGGAGTCGACGTCCATCGCGAGCCTCCCGAACCCCTCGTAGTCGCGGTAGCCGGGATGCGCGCCGATCGTCACGCCGTTCGCGACGGCGGCCTCGAGCGTGGCCCGGATCCCCTCGGGGCTGCCGGCGTGGAAGCCGCACGACACGTTCGCGCTCGTCACCACCCGCAGCATCGCCTCGTCGTCGCCGACGATGCGGTCCGGCACGTTCTCGCCGAGGTCGGAGTTCAGGTCGATGGTGCTCATGCGGTCAGGCTCCCACGCCGAGGAGGGCGAAGATCGGTCCGATCGAGACGGCGCCCATGTAGAGGCTCAGCAGCGTCGCGAGCGTGCCGACGATGAGCAGCCAGCGCGGGTAGCGGTAGCCGCCGAGCACGTCGTGCTGGCGGAACCAGCCGATGTACATGAAGATCGCGAGGCCGATCGGCAGGATCAGGCCGTTGAAGCCGCCGACGAAGACGAGCAGCGCAGCGGGGGCGGTGCCGATGAAGGCGTAGACGGCGAGCGACACGAGGATGAACGCGACGGTCGCGAGCTGCAGCGGCCAGCCGCCCGCGAGCCGCTTCGCGAACACCGACAGGAAGGTCGCCGACGTGTAGGCGGCGCCGATCACCGACGTGAGCGCCGCGGCCCAGAAGATGAAGCCGAAGATGCGGATGCCCGCGTCGCCGAGCACGACGCCGAACGCCTGCGCTGCGGGGTTCGCCGCCTGGCCGGAGACGTCGAGCACGACACCAGAGGCGACGACGCCGAGGATCGCCAGGAACAGCACGTAGCGCATGATGCCGGTGACGAGGATGCCCTGCATCGACGCGCGGTGCACGCCCTTGATGTGGTCGGGGCCGACGAGGCCCGACTCCAGGTAGCGGTGCGCGCCGGCGTAGGTGATGTAGCCGCCGACCGTGCCGCCGACGATCGTGGTGATGCTCGCGAAGTTGAGGGTGTCGGGCAGGAACGTCTGGCGGAGCGCGTCGCCGACCGGCGGCTGCGATGCGATCGCGACGAACACCGTCATGAGGATCATCGCGACGCCGAGCACCATGACGACGATGTCGACCGCGCGTCCGGCCTTCTTGAACAGGAAGATGCCGATCGCGAGGAGGCCCGTGAGCAGGCCGCCGAGCTTCGGGTCGATGCCGAGCAGGGCGTTGAGGCCGAGGCCGCCGCCCGCGATGTTGCCGATGTTGAAGGCGAGGCCGCCGATGACGATGAGCACGGCGAGCACGTGGCCCGAGTACGGCACGGCGTCGTTCGCGAGGTCGCCGGCGCGCTTGCCCGAGACCGTGATCATGCGCCAGATGTTCATCTGCACGGCGAAGTCGATGAGCACCGAGATGAGGATCGCGAACGCGAACGCGGCGCCGAGCGACGCCGTGAAGGTCGCGGTCTGGGTGATGAAGCCCGGCCCGATCGCGGACGTGGCCATGAGGAAGATCGCGCCGAGGATCGGTCCCCTGCGGCTCTTGGCGAACGCCTTCGCCTTCGCGCCGGCGTCCGGCTCGGTGGTGTGCTGTGCGTCGGGCATCGCCGTCCCCATCTCCATCGGTGGGCTCCGGTGCGCGGGCCGCGCGACCTGGAGTCCCATCACTGTAGAGCAGAATCGCATCGATTGTTGAACAATGTGCGTCCGCCGTGTTTCGGTCGTGTTGCGCTCGGCCCTACGCTCGAGGCATGACCGAGCCCTCGACGACGCTGGCGGATGCCCTGCGCGAGCAGATCATCGCCGGCGAGTTCGCGCCCGGCGCGCGGCTGTCGGAGGCCTCGGTCGCCGCCCGGCTCGACGTCTCGCGCAACACCCTCCGCGAGGCCTTCCGCGTGCTCGCGCAGCACGGGCTCGTCGAGCACGTGCCGCATCGCGGCGTCTCCGTTGCCTCCCCCAGCACCGCCGACGTCGTCGACATCTACCGCGCCCGGCGCCTCCTCGAGTGCGGCGTGCTGCGCGGCGCCTCAGCCCTGCACCCGGGCGTCGCCGACATGCGCGCCGCGCTCGAGCGCGCCGAGGCGGCGCTCGAGCTGGGCGACTGGGCGACCGTCGGCACCGCGAACATGGCCTTCCACCGCGCCCTCATGGCGCTCTCGGACAGCCCTCGGCTCGAGCGGTCGCACGGGCACCTCGCGGCCGAGCTGCGGCTCGCGTTCCTCGCCATCGACGACCCGGAGTCGCTGCACCGCCCGTTCGTCGCGCGCAACCGCGCGGTGCTCGAGGCGCTCGTCGGCGACGGCCCGGAGGCAGCCGCGGACGAGCTCGAGCGCTACCTCACGGAGTCCGAGCGCCGCGTGCTGGGCGCGTACGCGCGGATGGGGCGCGCGTAGCCCGCTAGCTGGCCGCGCGCATCTGCCGCAGGTCGCGCTTGAGGTCGTGCAGCTCGTCGCGGATGCGCGCCGCGAGCTCGAACTTCAGCTCGCCCGCCGCCTCGGTCATCTGCGCCGACAGGTCGGCGATGATCGACTCGAGCTGCGTGGGCCCGTCCATCGCCGAGCGGTCCCGAGCGAGCCGGGGCGTGGGAGCCCCGCGGCGCGTGCCCTGCAGCAGGTCGTCGGTGTCGGCCTGCTCGCGGTTGAGCACGTCGGTGATGTCGGCGATGCGGCGGCGGAGCGGCGTCGGGTCGATGCCGTGCTCGAGGTTGTAGGCGACCTGCACCGCGCGTCGCCGGTCGGTCTCGTCGATCGCCAGGCGCATCGAGTCGGTGATCCGGTCGGCGTACATGTGCACCTCGCCCGAGACGTTGCGGGCCGCGCGGCCGATCGTCTGGATGAGCGACGTCGAGGAGCGCAGGAAGCCCTCCTTGTCGGCGTCGAGGATCGACACGAGCGACACCTCTGGCAGGTCGAGGCCCTCGCGCAGCAGGTTGATGCCGACGAGCACGTCGAACAGCCCCTGGCGCAGCTGCGTCAGCAGCTCGACGCGGCGGAGCGTGTCGACGTCGGAGTGCAGGTAGCGCACCCGCACGCCCGCCTCGGTGAAGTACTCCGTCAGCTCCTCGGCCATCTTCTTCGTGAGCGTGGTGACGAGCACGCGCTCGTCGCGCTCCGCGCGCACCCGGATCTCCTCGAGCAGGTCGTCGATCTGCCCCTTCGTCGGCTTCACGACGAGCTTCGGATCGACGAGGCCGGTCGGGCGGATGATCTGCTCGACCACCGTGTCGGCGAGCCCCATCTCGTACTTGCCCGGCGTCGCCGAGAGGTAGACCTTCTGCGGCGTCCGCTCGAGGAACTCGTCGAACTTCAGCGGCCGGTTGTCGAGCGCGCTCGGCAGCCGGAAGCCGTGCTCGACCAGCGAGCGCTTGCGGCTCGCGTCGCCCTCGTACATCGCGCCGATCTGCGGCACGGTGACGTGCGACTCGTCGATGACGACGAGGAAGTCGTCGGCGAAGTAGTCGAGCAGGCAGTGCGGCGGCTCACCTGCCTCGCGCCCATCGATGTGGCGCGAGTAGTTCTCGATGCCGGAGCAGAAGCCGATCTGCTCCATCATCTCGAGGTCGAAGGTGGTGCGCATGCGCAGCCGCTGCGCCTCGAGCAGCCGGCTCTCCCGCTCGAGCACCTTGAGCCGCTCGTCGAGCTCGTCGCGGATGCGGTCCATCGCCTTCTGCATGCGCTCGTTGCCCGCCACGTAGTGGCTGCCGGGGAAGATCGAGACCGACTCGTGTGTCTCGATGATCTCGCCGGTGAGCGGGTGCAGCGTGGACAGCGCCTCGATCTCGTCGCCGAAGAGCTCGATCCGGATCGCGTGCTCCTCGTACATCGGGATGATCTCGATCGTGTCGCCGCGCACGCGGAACGTGCCGCGCGTGAAGGCCACGTCGTTGCGCTGGTACTGCATCGCGACGAAGCGGCGGAGCAGCGCCTGGCGGTCGATCCGCATGCCGACCTGGAGCGCGACCATCGCCTCGAGGTACTCCTCTGGGGTGCCGAGGCCGTAGATGCACGAGACGGTCGAGACGACGATGACGTCTCGGCGCGAGAGCAGCGCGTTCGTCGCCGAGTGCCGCAGCCGCTCGACCTCGGCGTTGAGCGACGAGTCCTTCTCGATGAAGGTGTCGGTCTGCGGGATGTACGCCTCTGGCTGGTAGTAGTCGTAGTACGAGACGAAGTACTCGACGGCGTTGTTGGGCAGCAGCTCGCGGAACTCGTTCGCGAGCTGCGCGGCGAGCGTCTTGTTGTGGGCGAGCACGAGCGTGGGCCGCTGCACCTGCTCGACGAGCCAGGCGGTCGTCGCGCTCTTGCCCGTGCCGGTCGCGCCGAGCAGCACCACGTCGGTCTCACCACGGCCGAGCGCCTCGGTCAGCTCGCGGATCGCCTTCGGCTGGTCGCCAGAGGGGGTGTACTCGCTGATGACCTCGAACGGCCGGACGGCACGGGTCGGTTCCATGGGTCCAGCCTACGAGCGCCCACCCACACGGCCGCTCGAGAGCCGCTCCCACAGCGCGTCCGCCTGCGCGAGCGTCGCCGAGAGCTCGCCGTCCGTCTCGATGACGACGTCGGCGATCGCGAGCCTGCGCTCGTCGCTCGCCTGCGACGCGACGCGCGCGCGGGCATCCTGCTCGGTCATCCCCCGCAGCTCGACGAGCCGCCGCACGCGCACATCCTCGGGGGCGTGCGCGACGACCACGAGGTCCCACGGGTCGTCGGGCCGCGCCTCGACGAGCAGCGGCACGTCGTAGACCACGACCGCGCCGGGGTCCGCCGCGAGCGCTGCCGCGAACCGGCGGCCGGACTCGGCGGAGACCGCGGGATGCACGATGGCGTTGAGGCGGCGCCGGGCGCGGTCGTCGGCGAACACGACGGCGCCGAGGGCCGCGCGGTCGAGCGAGCCGTCGGGCAGCAGCAGGTGGTCGCCGAACTCGGCCGCGATCGCTCGCAGCACGGGCATGCCCGGCTGCTGCAGCTCGCGCACCACCGCGTCGGCGTCGATGACGACGGCGCCTCGCTCTGCGAGGCGAGCGGAGATGGTGGACTTGCCGGACGCGATGCCGCCGGTGAGCGCGACGAGGGGCATGCGTCGAGTCTTGCACGGCATGTCCTGAGCGAGTCCCGCGCGCCCCTTGGGCGCGGCATCCCCGGGCGCTGAGGCGCCGGTCGTAGCCTCGCCGCAGCGCGCTTCGACGCCGCGGCGCGCGCCGATGGATGGGAGGGGCCGTGGTCGCCATGCGACGCATCGCCATCGCCCTGCTCCTGCTGAGCGGCATCGCCGCCGGCGTGACCGCCGCGCTGTGGGGCGCTGCGCTCGCGGGCGTCGCGCACACCTCGGTGATCGGCTCCGACGCCATGCGGCCCGCCTTCCTGACCGGGGACCTCGTCATCTCGACGCCCGTCGCGACCGAGGGGCTGCGGGCGGGCGACGTGATCAGCCTGCCCACCGAGGGCGCGCCGCAGCTCGTCACCGAGCGCGTGCTCGAGATCACGCGGCTGCCCGACGGGCAGTGGTCGATCCTCGCGCGCACCGACGGTGGCCCGGGCATCGCCGCGGAGCACATCGTCGGCGCCCAGGTGTGGGAGCCGACCCTCCGGGTGCCGGTCGTCGGCGGTGTCGCGAGGGCCGTGCTCGAGCCGCGACTGGGGCTGCCGCTGCTCTCCGCGTTCGGCCTGCTCGTCGTCGCCGCGCTGCTCTGGGGCGCCCCGCGGGCGCGCTCGACGAAGGCCGCGTGAGGCCCGCGCGGCCGCAGATGCGCTCGACGTCGCCGGACGACGGTACGATCTCCCCCAATACGCCGTGTCACGCGGTGGGGAACGTGGGGTTGTGATGCACGAGGACGTCGCGGTCGTCATCGAGGATGGCGAGGACATCCGGGAGCTGCTGGCGCAGGTCCTGACGCAGGGCGGCTTCGCCGTCTACACGGCAGCCGACGGCGCGACCGGCGTCGAGCTCGTGCGCGAGCACGACCCGATCGTGGTGACCGTCGACGTCAACATGCCCGGGATCGACGGCTTCGAGACCGCTCGGCAGATCCGCAGCATCAGCACCGCGTACCTCGTGATGATCACGGCGCGCGGCGACGAGATCGACACGCTCGTCGGCCTGCAGACCGGTGCCGACGACTACATCGTCAAGCCGTTCCGGCCGCGCGAGCTGCGCGCCAGGATCGAGGCGATGATGCGGCGACCGCGCTCGCTCGCCTCCTCGCACCCCTCCGCCGCGCACCAGCAGGCCGCCGTGCCGGCATCCGCGCCCGAGTCCGTCTCGCTGTCGACCGCGCCGGTCAGCACGGCGGCCCCCAGCACGACGGCCCCCGGCTCGACGCCGTGGCTCGACGAGGACTCCGACGCCGCCCCGCTCGAGCACCGCGGCCTGCGCCTCGAGCCCGGCGCTCGCGTCGTGGAGCTCGAGGGCGCCGAGGTCGAGCTGACGCGCAGCGAGTTCGACATCCTGCGGATGCTGCTGGGCTCCGGCCGGCGCGTCGTGAGCAAGCTGCAGCTCGCCGGCATGCTGCGCGGGGAGCGCGGCGAGCCCGACCACTACCTGAGCGAGCACGACGCGCGCGCCATCGAGGTGCACGTCGCCAACCTGCGCCGCAAGCTGGGCGAGTCGCCCTCCGAGCCGCGCTGGATCGAGACCGTGCGCGGAGTGGGCTACCGCCGCACCGCCTGATCGCCGCGCGCCGCGCTGTCGGCGTCGTCGTCCTCACCGGCGACCACCACCGTCACGTCGTCGCTCGCGATGGCGCGCCGCGCCGCCGCCCTCGCGGCGTCGAGGAGCGTCTCGCGGTCGTACCCGCTCGTGCTCGTCACGCTGAGCCCCATGCCGATCGGCGGGATGACGGGCACGCCGGCGGTGCGCAGCTGGTCGAGCATCGCGCGGTGCATGCGCGCGGCGAGCTGCCGCGCCTCGGCGGGCGACTTGGGCTGGAACGCGAGCAGCAGCTTGCCCTCGTCGTCGGTGCCCATCGCCGCCGTCGTCGGCGACAGCCGCCGCACGGCCGCCCTGGCGGCCTGGCGCACGTGCTCCGCCTCGTCGGCGCCGAACGCCGTCGAGATGCGCGACAGCGCGTCGATCTTCACCACGAGCACCGCGAAGAGCTCGGCCCGTCGGTTGGCGCGCATGAGCCGGCCGCCGAGCACGCGGACGAACGACGGCTCGAGCAGCACCCCGTCGGGCGCGATCGCCATGAGCGTGGAGTCCTCGGTCCCGCGCAGGCGCACCTGCTCGGCGCGCAGCACCGAGGTGAGCACGACCACGATCACGATGAGCGAGATGGTGACGATGCCGACCAGGCCGTCCGAGAGCCAGGTCTGGAACACCGGGTGCTCGGTGCCGAGCGCGAGCGCGGTGAGGCTCCGCGTGAGCTGGAAGGCGGCGGCCAGCCCGAGCGTCACGCTGAGCCCGAGCGCCGTGCGCGTGCGGCGCATCGCGCCACGCGTGGCCTCGGAGGCCGTCAGCGCCGAGAACAGCGCGTTCGCCCCGAAGACGAGCGGCGAGGCCGACCAGCCCTCGGTCGGCGTCTCGAGCAGCACCACGACCACGGTCGCGGCTGAGGCGGCGATGACGGCCACCGCCGACCGTCGCAGGCGATGCCCGTTGAACACCCGGCAGCCGAGCCACAGCAGGCCGAGCGCGGCCACCCACGCGGCGTTGCCGATCGCCACGAGCCACCACGCGTCGGTGCTCACCGCGCGCACGATGTAGGCCTCCGTCGCGATCATGCCGCCGATGAAGCCGAGCGCCCACACCCGGCCGGCGCGGTCGTCCTTCCGCAGCATCGTCTCGAGCACGAACACGCCGCCGGCGACATGCATGACGATGGCGGTGAGGAACTGGATCGTGGGGACGTCGAGGGTCATGCTGCGGCTCCTCGCCGGATGAGCGGCAGTCGGACGACGAACGTCGCCCCGCCGCCCGGCTCGCTCTGGACGGTGATCTCGCCGCCGTGCGCGCGCACGAGGTCGCGGCTGATGGCGAGCCCGAGCCCGTTCCCGGGGGCCATGTTGCCAGCAGGCGCGGCGCGGTAGCGGCGCTCGAACAGCCGCGGCAGCGCCTCCTCGGCGATGCCGGGCCCGTCGTCACGCACGACGAGCCACGCGTGCTTGTCGTCGGAGGTCACGCCGACCTCGATGAGGCCGTCACCCGTGTGGTAGTTGACCGCGTTGCCGACGAGGTTGTCGACGACCTGGCGGATGCGGATCGGGTCGATGTCGGCCTCGACCGACTCGATCCCGGTCGTGTCGATGCGGATGTTGCGCGCTGCCGCGCGCGGCTCCATCGCCTCGGCGGACGCCTGCACGACGCGGGCGATGTCCTCCCGGACGAGGCGGACGTCGAAGCGTCCAGGGCCGTCGCCGGTCGCCGCGAGCACGTCGCCGATGATGACGAGCAGCCGGGAGGCGTTGCGCTCGGCGATCTCGAGGCTGCGGCGGGCGTGCGGGCCGACGTCGCCGCCGTCGAGCGCGAGGTCGAGGTGCCCGAGCACGCTCGTGAGCGGCGTGCGCAGCTCGTGCGAGACCGAGGCGACGAGCTCGTCGCGCATCTGGCCAGCGAGCTGCTCGGCGGTGACGTCGCGCGTGATGAGGATCGCGCCGACGTCGGCGCCGTCGACGTCGACGAGCCGACGGACGGTCGACTGCAGCGCACGGCGGCTGTCGCCGGGAGGCCCCTGCCAGCACAGCACGTTCTCGAACACCTCGCCGCGCCGGGCTCGTGCCGCGGGCGACTGCCCGGGCTCGACGGGCGTCACGCCGTCGGCGTCGTACAGCTCCGCCGTGTCGTCGAACGCGTTGAGGCGCAGGTGGGCGTCGTTCTCGACCGAGACGGAGCCGTCCGCGCCGATCCGCACGACGCCGAAGTCGACGGCGTCGAGCACCTCGCTCACCGCGTCCTCCTGGCGCCTGGCGCGCTCGACCGCGTGGTCGAGGTACGTCGCCTGCTCGTCGAGCAGCGTGCGCTGCGCCGCCGCGCGCCGGGCGGCGACGAACGCCACGATCGACCCGGCTGTGAGCACGAGCGGCCCGAGGTACGTGTGCACCGGGTCGACCTCCTGCTCGAGCATGATGCTCGCGGCCCAGAACAGCAGCGACGAGCCGCCCGCGCCGACGACGAGGCCGCGCCAGCCGCCGACGGTCGCGAGCCACGTCGCGGGCACCATCCACAGCAGCCACAGCTCGGAGTCCGGGTCGCCGATCTGCAGCAGGAAGATGGCGAGCAGGTCGCCGGTCGGCACGACGCCGACCCAGATCGGATGCACGCGGTTCCACGGCACGACGAGGGCGAGCACCGTCAGGCCGAACAGCAGCAGCATGCCGACGAAGAGCACGTCGCCTGCGGCGAGCTCGCCCACGACGACGACGAGCCCGCAGGCCACGAGGCACGCGGCGGCCAGCAGCAGCTGGTTGACCGCGGTGACGCGCTCTCGAGTGCGGTCTGGGCGCACCGCGTCGGTGCGACTCACCGTCACGGCCGCGTCCATGGGACGACGGTACCGCGCGCGCGGCCGTTCGCGGCGCACGCTCGGCACGCGCGGCTACGATCGCCGCAGGCGGCCACGACGGCCGCGGACGGGAGGCGTCGTGCTGGAGTTCCTGACAGGCACGGGCCTCGCCGCGGCCGCGGGCATGAACGCGTACATCCCGCTGCTCGTCGTCGGCCTCGCGAACCGCTTCTTCCCGGATGCCATGCAGCTGCCCGACGGCTGGGCATGGCTGTCGAACGGCTGGGTGCTCGGCATCGTCGCGGTGCTGCTCGTGGTCGAGGTGGTGGCCGACAAGATCCCCGCCGTCGACAGCGTGAACGACCTGCTGCAGTCGATCGTGCGCCCGACCGCGGGCGGCCTCGCCTTCGGCTCGTCGTCGACGGCCTCCACCGTCGCCGTCACCGATCCGGCCGCGTTCTTCGCCTCGAACCAGTGGGTGCCGATCGTGGTCGGCGCGGTGATCGCGCTCGGCGTGCACACGGTGAAGTCGCTCACGCGCCCGGCCGCGAACGTGGCGACCGCTGGCACGGCGGCGCCGGTGGTCTCGACGATCGAGGACGTCGGCGCGATCGGGCTCTCGCTGCTCGCGATCGTGGCGCCGGTGCTCGTGCTCGTCGCGCTCGCGCTGCTCGGCGTGCTCGGGTGGTCGCTCTGGCGCAGGGCGAGGCGCCGTCGCAGCGCGGAGCTGCGACCGGCGACCGAGCTGCCGGCGGAGCCCTAGGCGGGACCGGCCGTCGCGTCCGCGGGCACGGGCGCGACGGCATCGATGCGCCACGCGCCGCGCCAGCGGACGACGCGGCCGGCGTCGTCGCGCTCGGCGATCGCGTGCTCGTGACCCGAGCCCATGCCCGTCGCGGCCGCGATGCGGACGCGGTCGTCGCCCTCGGGCGTGAGCACGTCCACCGCCTGCAGCGGGTCCGGCGCGGTCGGCGCGATCGCGAGCAGCCGGCCGCCGAGCTCGACGACGTCGACGCGGCCCCAGATGCTCGCGAACGCGCCCTCGAACGAGCGGGCGAGCTCGAGCTCGCCGTCGGAGGCCGAGGATGCGTCGAGCGCCGTCCCGACGATGCGCGCGACGCCGACGGCCAGCTCCTCGGCGGGGCCATCGATCGCGTTCGTCAGCACGGTCACCACCACGTCGCGCTCGGCGTCGACGAGCGTGCGCGTCGCCTGCCCGGTCCAGGCGCCGCCGTGGCCCGCCCACGTGCGGCCGTCGATCGTGCGCAGCATCATCCCGAGGCCGTAGCCCGCGCTGCCGCCGTCGCGTCCGGTGGTCGTCCAGAGCTGCTGCCGCATCCGCCGCCGGCTCGCGGCGTCCAGCAGCCGGTCGTCGTCGTCGGCGACGGTGCGGAGCAGGTCGGTGAGCTCCGCCGCGGTCGCGACGGCGCCGGTCGCGGCGGCGAGCGCCCCGGTCGAGGGGCTGCCGAGCACGGCCCGGCCCTCGTGCGAGTGCAGCGCGGAGTGGCCCGCGACGAGCGGTCCGCTGCCCGTGCCGAGGTCGGCGCTCGTGGCGCCGAGCGCGAGCGGCTCGACGAGCAGCGCCTGGATCGCATCGGCGTACGACAGGCCGGTGACGGCCTCGATCACGAGGCCGAGCAGCCCGAAGCCGATGTTCGAGTACTTGAACTCGGTGGACGCCGGCACGCGTGAGACGCCGGCGCGGGCGATCCCGAGCAGACGGTCGGCGTCGGGGAAGTCGCCCTCGAGGTGCCAGAAGGCGACGTCGTCGCCGTCGCGGACCGCGCCGCCGCCGTGCGAGAGCAGCTCGCGCAGCAGCAGCGCGCCGGCGTCGGTGCCGCGCAGCGCCGGCACGTGCAGCTGCGCCTCGTCGTCGAGCCGGAGCCTGCCGTCGTCGACCAGCCGCATCGTGGCGATCGCGGCGAGCGCCTTCGAGTGCGAGGCGATGCGGAACCGGTGCGCGGGCGTGAGGGCCTCCCCCGTCGACGCGTCGGCGACGCCGTGCGCGCGCTCCAGCACGAGCTCGCCGCCGATCCGCACCGCGACCTGCACGCCGGGGATCCGCAGCCGCCAGCGGCGGTAGGCGAGCCAGCGGTCCGCGTAGTCGAGGGCGTGCAGGAGCGACGGAGACGCAGGCATGCTCCGATCCTGCCATGCTCACCGCAACGCGAAGCGGGCCGCACCCGGAGGTGCGGCCCGCTGTCGTGGTGCGGTGCTTACTCGGCCGAGCCGGTGAGCTTCTCGCGGAGGGCGGCGAGGGCCTCGTCGTCGGCGAGCGTGCCGGCGCCGGACTCCTCGGAGGAGCCGCCGAACGACGATGCGCCCGAGGGCACGTCGTTCGAGTGCACGTCGGCGTCGCGGGCCGCGGCGACCTGCGCCTTGTGCGCCTCCCAGCGCGTCTGCGCTGCGGCGTACTCGGCCTCCCAGGCCTCGCGCTGCTCGTCGAAGCCTTCCTTCCACTCGTTCGTCTCGGGGTCGAAGCCCTCCGGGAACTTGTAGTTGCCCTGCTCGTCGTACTCGGCGAGCATGCCGTAGAGCGCGGGGTCGAAGTCGGTGCCGTCGGGGTCGACGCCCTCGTTCGCCTGCTTGAGCGAGAGCGAGATGCGGCGGCGCTCGAGGTCGATGTCGATGATCTTGACGAAGACCTCGTCGTTGACCGCGACGACCTGGTCAGCCGTCTCGACGTGCTTCGACGACAGCTCCGAGATGTGCACGAGGCCCTCGATGCCGTCCGCGACGCGGACGAAGGCACCGAACGTGACGAGCTTCGTGACCTTGCCCGGCGCGACCTGGCCGATGGCGTGGGTGCGCGCGAAGATCTGCCACGGGTCCTCCTGCGTCGCCTTGAGCGACAGCGAGACGCGCTCGCGGTCGAGCTCGACCGTGAGGATCTCGACGGTGACCTCCTGGCCGACCTCGACGACCTCCGACGCGTGCTCGATGTGCTTCCACGAGAGCTCGGAGACGTGCACGAGGCCGTCCACGCCGCCCAGGTCGACGAACGCACCGAAGTTGACGATCGACGAGACGACGCCCTTGCGGACCTGGCCCTTCTGGAGCGACTGCAGGAACTGGCCGCGCGAGGCCGACTGGGTCTCCTCGAGCAGCGCACGGCGCGAGAGCACGACGTTGTTGCGGTTCTTGTCGAGCTCGAGGATCTTCGCCTCGATCTCCTGGCCGAGGTACGGCGTGAGGTCGCGGACGCGACGCAGCTCGATGAGCGAGGCCGGCAGGAAGCCGCGGAGGCCGATGTCGACGATGAGACCGCCCTTGACCACCTCGATGACCGTGCCGGTGACGACGCCGTCCTCGTCCTTGATGCGCTCGACGTCGCCCCAGGCGCGCTCGTACTGCGCGCGCTTCTTGGAGAGGATCAGACGACCCTCCTTGTCCTCCTTCTGGAGGACGAGCGCCTCGACGGTGTCGCCGACCTCGACGACCTCCGTCGGGTCGACGTCGTGCTTGATGGAGAGCTCGCGCGAGGGGATGACGCCCTCGGTCTTGTAGCCGACGTCGAGAAGGACCTCATCGCGGTCGATCTTGACGACGGTGCCCTCGATGAGGTCGCCGTCGTTGAAGAACTTCAGGGTCTTCTCAACGGCGGCCATGAAGTCATCGGCCGAGCCGATGTCGTTCACAGCGACCTGCTTGGGAGCCGTGGTCGTTGCAGTGGTCATAGAGTTCAAGGTGCCTTGTTGGTGGTCTCGGGCCGATGGGCATGCGGATGCCCATCCAGCGCTTCGGATTGGGATCGTCACCACACGAGTGACCCGGCAACTCTACACGGCGTTCGCACAGGTCGACAAGCGAGGCCCCGGCTCGCCGGGACGCGTCAGTCGTGCGCGAGCGCCGAGCGCACCATCATCGTGCCGAGCGGCTCGGCGCACGAGCCCTCCGCGAGCGTGCGGTCGAACAGGTCTCGCTCGGCGAGCGACCGGATGGCGGCGTCGCGATCGGCGGTCGCTGCCTCGACGAGCCCGGGCGCGCAGCTCGACCGCCAGCGGGCCAGCGCCGCCTCGGTCTCGGCCTCGAGGGCATCGAGCGCCTCGTGCCACGCGTCGACGCTCGCCTCGTGCTCGCGCTCGGCCGCCCGGCGCCGCCAGAGGCCCACGCGGGGCGCCGGTCCCGGCTCCTCCGCGCGCAGCCGCAGCGATTCGGCATGGGCGCGGTCGCACACCGCGATCGGCTCGCCGGCGTGGGCGCCGAGCGCCGCCCGCTCGAGCAGCGCGAGCTGGTCGAAGTGCTCGACCGGCTCGCGCATGCCCGAGGCGACCTCGAGCGCGGTCACGCCCCGCGGAGCACGGCGCCGCGCAGCGTGTCGAGGCCGACGCCGCCGATGTTCAGCACGCGGGAGTGGAACGACTTCAGGTCGAACGCGTCGCCCTCCGCCTCCTTCGCCGCATCCCGGATCTGCTCGAAGATGCGCTGACCGATCTTGTAGGACGGCGCCTGCCCCGGCCAGCCGAAGTAGCGGTTCACCTCGAAGCGCACGAAGGGCTCGTTCATGTTCACGTTCGACTTCATGAAGTCGAACGCGTAGTCGAAGTCCCACTCCCCCGTGCCGTCGAGGCGCGGCTTGCCAAGGTGCACGCCGATGTCGAGCACGACGCGCGCCGCCCGCATCCGCTGGCCGTCGAGCATGCCGAGGCGGTCGGCCGGGTCGTCGAGGTAGCCGAGCGACTGCATGAGGCGCTCGGCGTAGAGCGCCCAGCCCTCGGCGTGCCCCGACGTGCCGGCGAACGCGCGGCGCCAGAGGTTGAGCTGCCCGCGGTTGTAGGTCGCCTGGGCGATCTGCAGGTGGTGGCCGGGGACGCCCTCGTGGTAGACGGTCGTCAGCTCGCGCCAGGTGTCGAACTCGGTGACGCCCTCGGGCACCGACCACCACATGCGGCCGGGTCGCGAGAAGTCGTCGGCCGGGCCGGTGTAGTAGATGCCGCCGGTCTGCGTCGGCGCGATCATGCACTCGAGGGCGCGGATCGGCTCGGCGATGTCGAAGTGCGTGCGGCCGAGCTCCTCGATCGCGCGGTCGCTCGTCTCCTGCATCCACGCCTTGAGCGCGTCGGTGCCGTGCAGCTTGCGGCTGGCGTCGCCGTCGAGGTGGGCGATGGCCTCCTGCACGGTGGCGCCGGGCTTGATCTCGCGGGCGATCGCCTCCTGCTCGTCGCGCATCCGCTCGAGCTCCTCGATGCCCCACGCGTAGGTCTCGTCGAGGTCGACGTCGGCGCCCAGGAAGCGGCGCGACATGAGCGAGTAGAACTCGCGGCCGACCGCGTCGACCGGGTTCGCGGAGGCGGCGAGCTCGCCGCGCAGGAAGGTCGCGAGCCGGTCGTGCGCCTCGGTGGCGACGGCGGCCGCGTCGGCGAGGTCGCCGCGCAGCGACTCGGGCAGCTCGCCGTCGCCCGCCTTCGCCGACTGGGCGAGCTCGTGGAAGAAGCCCGTGCCCGGCTGGTAGTCGGCGAACTGCTCGAGGACGTTCTCGATCTGGCGGCCGGCGGGCGTGCTGCCGGTCGCGATGCCGTTGCGCAGCGACGCGATGTAGCCGTCGATCGCAGCCGGCACGTTGCGCATGCGCTCGGCGACGGTCGCCCAGTCGTCCTCGGTGCCGGTCGGCATGAGGTCGAAGATGTCGCGGATCCCTGTGGCGGGGCTCGCGAGGTTGTTGAGGTCGCGGTCGCCCCAGCCGGAGGCCTCGACGTCGAGGTCGAGCTGCAGCTCGCGCGACAGGTCGGTCTTCGTGACCCAGTCGATGTCGTCGGCGGGCTCGACGGCCGCGAGGCTCGCGAGCGTCTCGCGCGCGAGGGCTGCACCGGCGGCGCGGCCCTCCGGGGAGTAGTCGCCGAAGCCGGCCTTGTCGCCCTCGAGGCCGACGTAGACGTTGATCTCGGGGTTGAGGGCCGCCGCCCGGTGGACGTAGTCCTCGGCGATGCGGTCGATGTCGGTCTGCGGGCGCGAGGGGGCGCCGACGTTCGCGTCAGTCATGGCGACAGCCTAGGGGCGCGGAGGCCGGATCTACGCGAGCGCGGCCATCACGTCGCGCTCGAACAGCTCGATGCCGTCCTGCTCGAACGCGACCTCCGGCATGTAGGCGATGAGCGTGCCGAGCCCCGCCTCGCGCAGCGCGCCGACGTGGTCGACGACCTGCTGCGGCGTGCCGACGACGGCGCCGCGGGTCGAGAAGCCGGTGCCGGCGTGCTCGGCCGGCATCGCCGAGTCGGCCCGGGCGTTCACCTCGTCGACGACGCGGCGCGCCTCGGCCTCGGTCTCGCGCACGACGATGTTGAGGTTCGACGTCAGCCGCACCTCCGCCGGGTCGCGGCCCTCCTTCTCGAGGTGGCCGAGCAGCACGTCGCGCTTGCGCGCGAACTGCTCGGGGCTGCCGCCGAAGTTGGTGGCATCCGCCCACTTCGCCGCGTAGCGGAGCGTGCGCTGCTCGCCGCCGCCGGCGATCCAGGTGGGGATGCGGGGGCGGCCGTCGCGGCCGCGCTGCAGCGGCTGCGGCCGGCAGATGGCGCCGTCGACCGTGAACGTCTGCGACTCGAGCGTCGCCTCGCCCTCCGCCCAGAGCCGCTGGATGATCTGCACGCCGTCGCGGAGCGCCGAGATGCGGTCGCCGACGCCGGGGAAGCCGTAGCCGTACGCGCGCCACTCGTGCTCGTACCAGCCGGCGCCGATGCCGAACTCGAGCCGACCGCCCGAGATGAGGTCGACGGTCGCGGCGATCTTCGCGAGCAGCGCCGGGTTGCGGTAGCCCATGCACGTGCACATCTGGCCGAGTCGCACGCGCGACGTGCTCGCGGCGAGCGCGGCCATGAGCGTCCACGCCTCGTGCGTCGCCTCATCGGTCGGCTGCGGTGTCGTGTGGAAGTGGTCGTAGACCCAGATGGAGTCCCACGCGCCGGCGTCGGCGCGCCGGGCGACGTCGAGCATCCGCCCCCACTGCTCGGCGGGGTCGATGCCGACGAGGTCGAGGCGCCAGCCCTGCGGGACGAAGAGGCCGAATCGGAGTGCGTCTGTGGTCATCCCGCAAGCCTACGGCGGCTCCCGCCGGTGACGTCCAGCGGCATGCGGCATCCTCGGCGCATGCCGCCCGATCGCCCCCTCCCCCCGCTCCGGCCCGCTGCGGTGGCCTACGAGGAGGGGCGCGCCGGTCGGCAGCAGCTCGGGCTCGCGGTCGCCGGGGCGCTGTTCGTCGGGGTGACCGCGTTCGGCGTCTGGACGGTGGTCGCGAGCCAGCAGCAGTACCCGGGCAGGCCGGAGGCGGTGCTCGGCACGGGGTTCGGCGCGCTGTTCGCGCTGCTCGGCGCCGCGGTCGCGCTCACCGCGCTCGGCGTGCTCCGCCGGATCCGGCGATGGGCGCGATCGCCACGACCGCTGCTGCTGCTCGACGACGCCGGCATCGCGGGCGCCGAGGGCGAGCGGGTCGCGTGGCAGCAGGTCGCGAGCATCGAGGTGCGCGCGGACGGCCCCACGCCGCCGCCCACGAACCGCGTCGCGCAGCTCGACCCCGGCCACAGGATGGCCGTCGCGGTGCGGGGCGGGCTCGACCGCACCGCCGGCCGCTCGTCCGGGCTGCGCGACGGCCGGCGCTCGGTGCGCGTGCTGCTGCACGACGGCAGCGACCGCTGGCACGACCTCACGCTCCCCGTCGGGCCGGAGCGCTTCGCATCCGTCGCGCTCGCGATCGCCGAGCACGCGCAGCACCGCGGCGTGCCGGTGGCCCTGCCGCGCTGAGCGGACGGCCGACGCCGAGGACGGCAGCCGCGCTGCCCCGTTGACCGGTCGCGGATCCGGGAGGACGATGGCGCCGAGCGGCGCCCTGATGGCGGCTCGCGGAGGCCGACATGCGCGATGCGGTGGTGGAGCCCATGCCGGCGAGCGCGCCGCACGCCGCGCATCCCGCCGCGGCTGCGGCCATCGGCGCGCTGGTCGGTCTCACGTGGGCCGCCGCGCTGCGGGCGTACATGGTGACGATCGCGGGCCCGGGGTCGTCGTTCACGTGGTGGACGCTCATCGCCATCCTGCTGCCGGGCGCGATCGCGGGCGCGTGCATCGGCGTCGCGCACGCGCGCCGCGCGCGAGGGCGCGCGTGGCTGCTCGGCTTCGCCCCCTTCGCGTTCACCGCGCTGACGATGCTGGAGCCGGGCGCGCTCACCGCGCTCGTGACGACCGGGATCGGCGGGGGCGCGATCGCCGTGCCGGCCGCGCTGGTGCTGGGCGGGTTCGGTCTCGGCACGATCGGCCCGCGTGCGGCGCGCATCCCGTGCCTCGTGCTGGCGGTGCTCCTCGCCGCCGGCTTCGCCGCCGCGGTGCCGCTCGCGGATGGCCCCGCTGTCGCTGCGACGACGGCGCGGGGCGCGTGGGCGATCCTGCTCGCCGCTGGGCTGCTGCTGACCGGGATGCTGGGCACCGCGCTCGCGTTCCGGCGCGACCGGCGGGCCTGACGCACGAGGCGTCCGAGCGCCGCGGCGCGCGCCGGGTGCACGAGGGGCCGCCGGGTGGACGAGGGGCCGCCGGGTGCACGAGGGGCGCCTGCGGCGCAGCTCAGTGCGCGGCGGCGTCCCAGTTCGGGCCGACCCCGACCTGCACCTCGAGCGGCACCGACAGGTCGGCGGCGCCGCCCATCTCGGCGCGCACGATCGCCTCGAGGGCCTCGCGCTCCCCTGTCGCGACCTCGAACACGAGCTCGTCGTGCACCTGCAGGAGCATGCGCGAGCCGAGGCCCTCGTCGATGATGCGCCGGTCGATCGCGATCATCGCCCGCTTGATGATGTCGGCCGCCGAGCCCTGGATCGGCGAGTTCAGCGCCTGCCGCTCGGCGTTCTCGCGCAGCACGCGGTTCGACGACGTGAGGTCGGGGAACGGGCGGCGGCGGCCGAAGATGGTCGTCGTGTAGCCGTCGTCCTTCGCCTGCATCACGACGCCGCGCAGGTAGTCGCGGATGCCGCCGAAGCGCTGGAAGTAGTCGAGCATGAGCTGCTTCGCCTCGGCCTGCGTGATGCGCAGCTGCTTCGAGAGCCCGAACGCGCTCAAGCCGTACGCGAGGCCGTAGCTCATCGCCTTGACCTTCACGCGCTGGAGCGCCGTGACCTCGCTCGGGTCGACGCCGAAGATGCGCGAGCCGACGAAGCGGTGCAGATCCTCGCCCGAGAGGAACGCCTCGATGAGGCCCTCGTCGCCCGAGAGGTGCGCCATGATGCGCATCTCGATCTGCGAGTAGTCGGCGGTGAGCATCGTCTCGAACTCGGGGCCGTGCACGAACGCGGAGCGGATCTCGCGGCTCACCTCGGTGCGCACCGGGATGTTCTGCAGGTTCGGGTCGTTCGACGAGAGGCGGCCGGACGCGGAGCCGGTCTGGTCGTAGCGGGTGCGGATGCGCCCGTCGTCGTGGATCGCCTTGAGCAGCGACTCGATGATCTGCGCGAGCTTCGTCGTCTCGCGGTGCTGCAGCAGCAGCCCGAGGAACGGGTGCGGGTTCGTCTCCTGCAGGTCGGCGAGCGACTGCGCGTCGGTCGAGTAGCCCGTCTTCGTCGCCCGCGTCTTCGGCATGTCGAGCTCTTCGAAGAGCACGCTCTGCAGCTGCTTGGGGCTGCCGAGGTTCACCTCGCGCCCGATCACGCCGTACGCGGCCTCGGCGTGGCCGGCCGCCTGCTCGCGCATCTGGTCGAGGATGCGCTGCAGCACGTCGCGGTCCATGTGCACGCCCTGCTGCTCCATCCGGATGAGCGCGGGCATGAGCGGCAGCTCGATGTCGTCGAGCACGCCGAGCGTGCCGGGGTCGAGCCGCGGCCGCTGGGCTCGGGCGAGCTCACCGGTGAGCCACGCGACCGTGCCGAGCTCCTCGGGCTCGATCTCGGGCACGAGCTGGTTCGGGTCGGGCGCCGGCAGCGTCGCGCCGAGCAGCGCCTCGGTCTGCCAGTCGAGCTCGAAGGTCTTCGGGGGCGCGGTCGGCGTCTGCAGCCATGCGGCGACGCGCGTGTCGTGCGCTGCGCCGCCGAGCGCGAGGCCGGCGCGCTCGAGCGCCTTCTTCGACGCCTTGACGTCGTGGAGCGCCTTCGGGGCGTCGGACGCGAGCCAGGCGGCGAATCCGTCGTAGTCACCGGTGCCCGCCTTGTAGGGCACGTAGGCGCTCGCGCCCTCGGTCGCGACGCCGAATCCGGCGATGCCGCCGACGCCGTCGTGGGCGATCGAGACGGCGACCGTCCCCTTCGCCCGCGACAGCCACAGGTCGAGCTCCTCGTCGACGAGCTTCTGCACGGCGGGCGCCTGCACCTCCGGCTCGAGCGCGGCGACGGCCTCGCCGCTGCCCTCCTGCTTGAGCACGCGGTCGAGCAGCGTGCGGAACTGCAGGCGCTGGAAGACCTCGCGCAGCTTCGCCTCGTCGACCTGCCCGCGCGTGAGCTCGTCGGGCGTCACGCCGAGCTCGACGTCGGTGAGCAGCTTGTTGAGCCGGCGGTTGCGCTCGGCGCGCTCGCGCTGCTCGCGCAGGTTGTTGCCGACCACGCCCTTGATCTCGTCGGCGTGCGCGAGCAGGTTCTCGACGGTGCCGTACTGCGTGATCCACTTGACGGCCGTCTTCTCGCCGACCTTGTCGATGCCGGTGAGGTTGTCGCTCGTCTCGCCGACCAGGGCGGCGATCTCGGGGTACTGCTCGGGCTCGATGCCGTAGCGCTCGCGCACCGTCTCGGGCGTGTAGTGCTTGAGCTCGGAGACGCCCCGCACCGACGGGTAGAGCAGCGTGACGTCGTCGTTGACGAGCTGGATCGTGTCGCGGTCGCCGGAGACGACGAAGACGTCCATGCCCGCCTTGCGGCCCTCGACCGAGAGGGTCGCGAGGATGTCGTCGGCCTCGTAGTCCTCCTTCGAGATGGTGCGCACACCCATCGCGTGCAGCGCCTCCTCGAGGAGCGGCACCTGGCCCTTGAACTCCTTGGGCGTCTCGTCGCGGGTGCCCTTGTACTCGGCGTACTCGCGGGTGCGGAACGAGAAGCGCGAGATGTCGAAGGCGACCGCGAGGTGCGTCGGCTTGTGGTCCAGCAGCAGCTTGAGGAGCATCGACAGGAACCCGTGGATGGCGTTGGTGTGCTGCCCCTCCGAGTTGACGAAGTTCTCGAGCGGCAGGGCGAAGAACGCCCGGAACGCGAGGGAATGGCCATCGATGACCATGAGGGTAGGCTTCGTGTCCGACACGGTGGCCAGCCTAGCCGCCGCATCCGACACCACCTCCGGGAGCCCACGTGACCCAGCTCGACGCCCAGACGCAAGCGGTGCTCGATGCGCAGGGCGAGGTGCCCGGCGGCGAGCTCTCGGCGCGGATGGGCATCGAGTTCGTGAAGCTCTCGGCCGAGCACTCGATCGCGCGGATGCCGGTCGACGGCAACCGGCAGCCGGCCGGCTTCGTGCACGGCGGCGCGTACTGCGTCATCGCCGAGAGCCTCGGCTCGATCAGCGCGAACATCCACGCGGGCGAGGGCGGCTACGCCGTGGGCGTCGACATCAACGCGACCCACACGCGCTCGATCACGAGCGGCTGGGTCAACGCGGAGTGCAAGGCGGTGCACCTCGGGCGCTCGATGACGGTGCACGAGATCGTCTGCACCGACGACGACGGCAACCGCGCCTCGACCCTCCGCATCACGAACTTCATCAAGCGCCACCCGAGCGCCTAGCCCGCTCCTTCCCGTACGAGCGGTCACTCCGGAGCCTGAGTGTTCACTCCCGAATCTGAGTGGTCACTCCGGAGCCTGAGCGGTCACTCCGGAGCCTGAGCGGTCACTCCGGAGCCTGAGCGGTCAAACCAGAGCCTGAGCGGTCACTCCGGAGCTCGAGCGGTCACTGCCGAGCGCGAGCGGTCACTGCCGAGCGCGAGAGGTCACGACCTCACGCGTCCATACGCGGCCTGAGGGAGATCGCTCAAGCAGCGCTCCAGGAGGAGGAGCGCGCGTACGCGGCCACGATCCCCCGCAGGAGCTGCTGTCCGCCGTCGAGCAGATCGTCCTTCGTGACCACGATGATGTGCCAGCCCAACGCCCGCAGCTTCTCACGGCGGATGCGATCGCGCTCCTGCTGGGCAGGATCCGTGTGATGCTCGCCGTCGTACTCCACGCCCAGCTTCAGGCGGGGCCAGCTGAGGTCGAGCCGCGCGACGAACATGCCCGTCGCGTCGAACACCTCATGCTGGAGCACCGGCGCGGGCAGCGCGCCGATGATCAGGAGGCGCAGCAGGGATTCGCGCGGCGATTCCGACCCGACGCAGACGAGCGCCAGCGCTCGCCGAGCCAGGTTGAGCCCACGGGCTCCCTCGTAGCGCCGCAGCGCATCCGTCAAGTCCTGGACCGTGAGCGGATCACGCCGCTTCGTCGACACCAGCCAGTCCCCGACCGCGACCAGCTCCTCGAGGCTCAGCATTGTGGCCAGGTGCACGAACGTGTCGGCTCTCGCTTCCACCCGCAGCCCGTCGACATCCTCCACCGCAGACTTGAGGCGGTGGCCGACGACGCCGGGCCGTCGCATGCGGGAGCCGCCAGTCGGAGATGCGAGGTGGACTCTGGCCTCCCGCTCGAACCGCGACGGCAGCGGCATGCCATGGATGCGCGCAGCGGTCGTGTGGCAGAAGAAGCTGTCCTGCCGCGCGAGCACGCGAACTGCCTCGAGCAGGGCTCGCGCCTCGTCGCCGACGGCCGCGGTGATGCGGGCGCCGCGGGCCGGTCTCATGAACGCCATCGAGCGCAGCTCGGCTGCGGTGTAGCCCCGCTCCAGGCCTTGCCGGATCGTGAAGCCGTGCGGACTCTCCATGCGGAGGATGATGCCTGCAGCGCTGCAGCCCGGCGGGCGATTGCGGTCCCGGCTGTGGAGAGACGCGGTGCTCAGCGGATGCCCACCCAGCGCGCTGATGACCGCGGGCATGGGAACGACCGATCGCAAGCGGCTCGCGCACGGTGACGACCCTCACCGGCGAGCGTGACCACTCGCAGGCGGGGATGACCGCTCACGGGTGGGAGTGACCACTCATGCGCGGGGATGACCACTGACGCGCGGGGATGACCACTCACGGACGGGAGTGACCGCTCACGGGCGGGAATGACCACTCACGCGGGGGAATGACCACTCACGCACGGGAATGACCACTCACGGGCGGGAATGACCACTCACGCGCGGGAATGACCACTCACGCGCGGGAATGACCACTCACGCGCGGGCGCGACCACTCGCGGTCGGGGAGGACGCGGCGGGCTACTTCTTGGGGGCGCCGAGCTGCTCGATGACGGCCTGCGCGACCTCGGCCATCGTGAGGCGGCGGTCCATCGACGCCTTCTGGATCCAGCGGAACGCCTCGGGCTCCGCGAGGCCCATGCGCTGGTTGAGCAGGCCCTTCGCGCGGTCGACGAGCTTGCGCGTCTCGAAGCGGTCGGCGAGGTCGGCGACCTCGCTCTCGAGCGTGCGGATCTGGTCCCAGCGGGCCAGCGCGATCTCGATCGCCGGCAGCAGGTCGTTCTGCGTGAACGGCTTCACGACGTAGGCAAGCGCCCCGGCCTCGCCGGCGCGCTCGACGAGCTCCTTCTGGCTGAAGGCCGTGAGCAGCACGACGGGCGCGATCTTCTCGGCGCTGATGCGCTCGGCCGCGGTGATGCCGTCCATCTTCGGCATCTTCACGTCCATGACGATGAGGTCGGGCTTCAGCTCCTTCGCGAGCTCGACCGCGCGCTCGCCGTCGCCCGCCTCGCCGATCACGTCGAAGCCGGCGGCCTGGAGCGTCTCGACGATGTCGAGGCGGATGAGCGACTCGTCCTCGGCGACGAGCACGGTGCGCGAGGTGGAGGGCGTCTCAGCAGGTGCGGACCCGAGCTCGGGCTCGGCGAAGAGGTCGTCGGTCATGAGCACTAGCCTAGTGTTCGGTCGAGGCGGGCTCCGCCTCGACGAGAGCCGGTGTGGCGGAATCGGCAGACGCGGCGCACTCAAACTGCGCTTCCGCGAGGAGTGTGGGTTCGAGTCCCACCACCGGCACGTGACATCGAAGGGCTCAAGCCAGCGTCAGCCGGCTCGAGCCCTTCGATGCGAGGTCGAGCAGCAGCCCGACGGTCCGCCTGCTACCCCTCGGCGGGGTGCGGCGCCGAGGGGTGCGGCACCTGGATGCGGCGCAGGCCGTGGTAGGCCGGCACGGCCTCGGCGTGCACGTCGCCGACGCGGTGGATGCGCAGGTCGTTCGTCGAGCCGGACGTGCCGGGGGGCATGCCGGAGATGACGACCACCTTCTCGCCGACGGCCACGAGGCCCTCGCCGATGAGCACGTCGTCGACCTGGGCGATCATCTCGTCGGTGTGCGTGACGCGGTCGACCAGCCGGGTGTTCATGCCCCAGATCATCTGCATCCGGCACTCGATCTCGGGGTCGGGCGTGAAGCCGAACATCGGGATCGCGGGCCGCAGCCGCGACATGCGGCGCGCGGAGTCACCGGACTCGGTGAAGACGACGATCGCCTTCGCCTCGACGAAGCTCGCGACCTCCATCGCGGCGAGCGTCACGGCGCCGCCCTGGGTGCGCGGCTTCGTGCCGAGCGGCGGGATGCGGCCGAGGCCCATCTCCTCCGCTGCGGAGACGATGCGCGCCATCGTCTCGATTGTCGTGATCGCGTGCTTGCCGACGCTCGTCTCGCCCGAGAGCATCACGGCGTCCGCGCCGTCGAGGATCGCGTTGGCGCAGTCGCTCGCCTCGGCGCGGGTGGGGCGCGAGTTCTCGATCATCGACTCGAGCACCTGCGTGGCGACGATGACGGGCTTCGCCCAGCGGCGGGCGAGCTCGACCGCGCGCTTCTGCACGAGCGGCACCTGCTCGAGCGGCAGCTCGACGCCGAGGTCGCCGCGGGCGACCATGATCGCGTCGAACGCGTCGATGATGTCGGCGAGGTTGTCGACCGCCTGCGGCTTCTCGATCTTCGCGACGACGGGCAGCTTCCTGCCCTCCTCCGCCATGATCTCGTGCACGCGCACGATGTCGGAGGCGTCGCGCACGAACGAGAGCGCGATGATGTCGGCGCCGAGGTCGAGCGCCCACCGCAGGTCGGACTCGTCCTTCTCGCTGAGCGCCGGCACGTTCACGGCGACGCCGGGCAGGTTGATGCCCTTGTTCGAGCTCACCGGGCCGCCGACGACCACCTCGGTGATCACGTCGGTCTCGGTGACCTCGAGCGCGCGCAGGGTGATGCGGCCGTCGTCGATCAGCAGCGGGTCGCCGGGCTTGACATCGGCCGGCAGGCCCTTGAAGGTCGTGCCGGCGCGCTGGCCGTCGCCCTCGACCTCGTCGGTGGTGATCGTGAAGCGCTCGCCCTCGACCAGCTCGAACGGGCCTCCGGGGATCTTGCCGAGGCGGATCTTCGGGCCCTGCAGGTCGACCAGGATGCCGACCGGCATGTGCAGCTCGTCAGAGGCGCGGCGGATGTTCGCGTACACCTCCTCGTGCACGCTGCGGTCTCCATGGCTGAGGTTCATGCGCGCGACGTTCACGCCGGCCGCGATCGCGGCCTTCGTGTGCTCGTAGCCGGCGAGGGCGGGCCCCCACGTCGCGACGATCTTGGCTCGTCTCATCGGGTTCTCTTTCCGTTTTCGCGCCGCCTGGGTGTTCGGCGCGGACGCCCCCATCCTTCCAGAGGGAGGCGTCCGCTGCCGACGTGCGCGGCTCGGTAGGAGCGGCGTGGCGTCAGACCGCGGCGAAGGGCCGGTCCGTGGCGCGCACGGGGGCCGGCAGCTCGGTCGAGCCCTCGAGGTAGGCGTCGACCGCTGCGGCCGCGGCGCGGCCCTCGGCGATCGCCCACACGATGAGCGAGGCGCCGCGACCGGCGTCGCCCGCCACGAACACGCCGGGCGCGTCCGTCGCGAAGTCGGGGCGCCGCTCGGGCACGCCGCGCTGGAACGGGACGTCGAGCGCCTCGCCGATCGAGGCGTCCGCGCCGGTGAAGCCGAGCGCGAGCAGCACGAGGTCGGCAGGGATCTCGCGCTCGGTGCCGGGCTTCGGGCGGCGCACGCCGTCGACGATCTCGGTGTCGGCGACGAGCAGCGCGCGCACCTCGCCGGCCTTGTTCGCGAGGAACTCGACGGTCGAGACGAGGTAGTTGCGCTCGCCGCCCTCCTCGTGGCTCGACTGCACCTCGAAGATCGCCGGGTGCACGGGCCAGGGCTGGTGCTCCGGGCGCTCCGACGGCGGCTGCACGCCGATCGCGAGGTTCGTGACCGAGACCGCGCCCTGGCGGTGCGCGGTGCCGATGCAGTCGGCGCCGGTGTCGCCGCCGCCGAGGACGACGACGTGCTTGCCGGCCGCGGTGATCTGGTGCTCCGGCGTCGTGCCCGCGACCGCGCGGTTCTGCTGCACGAGGTAGTCCATCGCGAGGTGCACGCCGTCGAGCGAGCGGCCGGGGATCTCGAGCTCGCGCGCGACGGGCGCGCCGGTCGCGATCACCACGGCGTCGAAGCGGGCGCGCAGCTGCTCCCACGTGAGGTCGCGGCCGATCTCGACGCCCGCGCGGAAGCGGGTGCCCTCGGCGGTCATCTGCGCGAGGCGGGCGTCGAGCTGCCGCTTCTCGAGCTTGAAGTCGGGGATGCCGTAGCGCAGCAGGCCGCCGATGCGGTCGTCGCGCTCGTACACGGCGACCGTGTGGCCGGCGCGCGTGAGCTGCTGGGCGGCCGCGAGCCCTGCGGGGCCGGAGCCGACCACGGCGACCGTCTTGCCGGTGAGGCGGGCCGGGGGGTGCGGCTCGGTCCAGCCGTTCGCGAACGCCTCGTCGGCGATCGACTGCTCGATCGACTTGATCGTCACGGCCGGCTGGTTGATGCCGAGCACGCACGACGACTCGCACGGCGCCGGGCAGAGCCTGCCGGTCAGCTCCGGGAAGTTGTTCGTCGCGTGCAGGCGGTCGCTCGCCGCCCTGCCCTCGCTGCGCCAGGTGAGGTCGTTCCACTCCGGGATCAGGTTGCCGAGCGGGCAGCCCTGGTGGCAGAAGGGCACGCCGCAGTCCATGCAGCGGCCCGCCTGCCGGCGGAGCACGGCCTTGTCGCCGGGCTCGCCGATCTCGCGCCAGTCGAGGATGCGCACGGGCACCGGGCGCTTCTTCGGGAGCTCTCGCTCCGTCACCTTCAGGAATCCACGAGGATCAGCCACCGGTCACCTCCAGGATCTGCCGCCAGATGTTGTCCGAATCGGGGTCGACGCCCTGCCGCTCCGCGTCGAGGCGGATGGATCGCACCATCGCCCAGTCGCGCGGCACGAGCTTCGAGACGCGCTGCAGGCCGCGCTCGAGCAGGGCCTCCGCGACGGTCGAGCCGGTCAGCTCGACGTGGCGCGCCAGGATCGCGCGCAGCTCGATCTCGTCCTCCTCGTCGAGCTGCTCGACGCGGAGCTCGCCCTGGTGCCACGCGTCCTGGTTGAGCAGGCGCTCGTCGAGGTCGAGCACGTAGGCGATGCCGCCCGACATGCCGGCACCGATGTTGCGCCCGGTCGAGCCGAGGATCACGGCGATGCCGCCGGTCATGTACTCGAGCGCGTGGTCGCCCACGCCCTCGCAGACCGCCGTCGCGCCGGAGTTGCGCACGAGGAAGCGCTCGCCGACGATGCCGCGCAGGTAGAGCTCGCCGCTCGTCGCGCCGTAGCCGATGACGTTGCCGGCGATGACGTTCTCCTCGGCGACGAGCGCCGCGCCCTCCGCGGGCTGCACGGTCACGAGGCCGCCGGAGAGGCCCTTGCCGACGTAGTCGTTCGCGTCGCCGTGCAGGCGCAGCGCGATGCCGCGCGGCACGAAGGCGCCGAGCGACTGGCCCGCCGAGCCGCGGAGCGTCAGGTCGACGGTGCCGGGCTCGAGGCCCTCCGCACCGGCGTGCAGCGTCACCGCGTTGCCGAGCATCGTGCCGACCGCGCGGTCGGTGTTGGCGATCTCGAGGTCGAGCACGAGCCGCTCCCCCGCCTCGAGCGCGCGTCGCAGCGGCTCGAGCAGTCGGGTGTCGAGTTGCTGCTCGAGCTCGTGGTCCTGCTCGGTCGTGCGGCGCGGCGCGCCGAGCGCGCCCTGCGGCTGCGCGAGCACGGGTGCGAGGTCGAGCCCGTCGGCCTTCCAGTGCGCGACGGCGTGGTCGACCTCGAGCAGGTCGCCGCGGCCGATCGCCTCGTCGAGGCTGCGGAGGCCGAGCGACGCGAGCAGCTCGCGCACCTCCTGGGCGATGAACTCGAAGAACTGGACGACGAACTCCGGCTTGCCGGTGAAGCGCTGCCGCAGCACGGGGTTCTGCGTCGCCACGCCCACCGGGCAGGTGTCGAGGTGGCAGACGCGCATCATGATGCAGCCGGAGACGACGAGCGGCGCCGTGGCGAAGCCGAACTCCTCCGCGCCGAGCAGCGCGCCGACGATGACGTCGCGGCCGGTCTTCAGCTGGCCGTCGACCTGCACGCTCACGCGCTCCCGCAGGCCGTTGACCATGAGCGTGTGCTGCGTCTCGGCGAGGCCGATCTCCCACGGCGTGCCCGCGTGCTTCAGCGAGTTCAGCGGGCTCGCGCCCGTGCCGCCGTCGTGGCCGGAGACGAGCACGACGTCGGCCTTCGCCTTCGCGACGCCCGCGGCGACCGCGCCGATGCCGGACTGCGAGACGAGCTTCACGTGCACCCGCGCGGCCGGGTTCGACCGCTTGAGGTCGAAGATCAGCTGCTTGAGGTCCTCGATCGAGTAGATGTCGTGGTGCGGCGGCGGCGAGATGAGGCCGACGCCGGCGGTCGCGTGCCGCGTGCGAGCGACCCACGGGTACACCTTCTGCGGCGGCAGCTGGCCGCCCTCACCGGGCTTCGCGCCCTGCGCCATCTTGATCTGGATGTCGTCGGCGTGCGTGAGGTACATGCTCGTCACGCCGAAGCGGCCGGACGCCACCTGCTTGATCGCGCTGCGGCGCTCGGGGTCGAGCAGCCGGTCGACGTCCTCGCCGCCCTCACCGGTGTTGGACTTCGCGCCCAGCCGGTTCATGGCGATCGCGAGCGTCTCGTGCGCCTCCTGCGAGATCGAGCCGTAGCTCATCGCGCCGGTCGAGAAGCGCTTGACGATCGACGCGACCGACTCGACCTCGTCGAGCGGCACGGGCGTCGCGCTCTCGCGCAGCCGCAGCAAGCCGCGGAGCGTCTTGAGCTCCTCCGCCTGGTCGTCGACCATGCGGGTGTACTCGCGGAACACGTCGTAGCGACCGGTGCGCGTCGAGTGCTGCAGCTTGAAGACGGTCTCGGGGTTGAACAGGTGCGGGGCGCCGTCGCGGCGCCACTGGTACTCGCCGCCGGTCGTGAGCCGCTCGTGCGCGATCGGCGCCCGCTCGTCCGGGTAGGCGGAGCGGTGGCGGAGGCGGTTCTCCTCGGCGATCACGTCGAGGCCCACGCCGCCGAGCGGCGAGTGCGTGCCCGTGAAGTAGCGGTCGACGACGTCGCGCGAGAGCCCGATGGCCTCGAACGCCTGCGCGCCGCCGTAGGCGCCGACGGTCGAGATGCCCATCTTCGACATGATCTTCGTGACGCCCTTGCCGAGCCCCTTGATGACGTTGCGAACGGCGGTGTCGACGTCGGCGCCCAGCTGGCCCGAGAGCGCGAGCTGCTCGGCCGTCTCCATCGCGAGGTACGGGTTCACGGCGCTCGCGCCGTAGCCGATGAGCAGCGCGACGTGGTGCACCTCGCGCACGTCGCCGGCCTCGACGACGATGCCGACGCGCATCCGCGTGGATGCCTTGATGAGGTGGTGGTGCACCGCGCTCGTCATGAGCAGCGTCGGGATGGGCGCGAGCTGGTCGGTCGAGTCGCGGTCGGAGAGGATGACGAACTGGGCGCCCTCGGCGATCGCCTCGTCGACCTCGCGGCACATCGCGTCGATGCGTCGCTCCATGGCCTCCGGCCCGTCCTCGACCCGGTAGAGCCCCTTGACGACGACGGTGCGGCGCGAGCCGGGCGTGCGGTCGATCGAGCGGATCTTCGCGAGCTGGTCGTTGTCGATCACCGGGAAGTCGACGATGATCTGGCTCGCGTGCGACGGCGTGGCCGTGAGCAGGTTGCGCACCGGGCCGATGCCCATCGTCATGCTCGTGACGATCGACTCGCGCAGCGAGTCGAGCGGCGGGTTCGTCACCTGGGCGAACGCCTGCTTGAAGTAGTCGAACAGCAGTCGCGGGCGGTCGGACAGCGCCGCGATCGGAGTGTCGGAGCCCATCGCGCCGAGCGGCTCGGCGCCGGTCTTCGCCATCGGGGCGATGAGGATCCGCACCTCCTCCTCGGTGTAGCCGAAGGTGCGCTGGCGGCGCACGACCGACGCGGCGGTGTGCGCGACGTGCTCGCGGTCCGGCAGGTCGGCGAGGTGGATGCGGCTCGACTCGAGCCACTCCCCCCACGGCTCCATGGCGGCGAGCTCGCGCTTGACCTCCTCGTCGGGCACGAGCCTGCCGGCCTCCGTGTCGACGAGGAAGAGCCTGCCGGGCTGCAGGCGGCCGCGGCGGACGACGCGGCTCGGGTCGATCGGCAGCACGCCGGTCTCGCTCGCGAGCACGACGAGGCCGTCCGAGGTCTCGAGCCAGCGCCCCGGGCGCAGGCCGTTGCGGTCGAGCGTCGCGCCGACGATCGAGCCGTCGGTGAAGCTGATCGCGGCCGGGCCGTCCCACGGCTCCATGAGCAGCGAGTGGTACTCGGCGAAGTCGCGCAGGTCCTGCGGCATGTCGGGCTGGTTCTCCCACGCCTGCGGGACCATCATCATGATCGCGTGAGGCAGCGAGCGGCCCGCGAGGGTCAGCAGCTCGAGCACCTCGTCGAACGACGCGGAGTCGCTCATGCCGGGCGTGACGATCGGCTTGAGCGGGCGCAGGTCGCCGAGCAGCTCGCTCGCGAGCTGCGACTCCCGGGCGCGCATCCAGTTGCGGTTGCCCTCGACGGTGTTGATCTCGCCGTTGTGCGCGATCATGCGCATCGGCTGCGCGAGCGGCCAGGACGGGAACGTGTTCGTGGAGTAGCGCGAGTGGACGATCGCGAGCTTCGTCTCGAAGCGCGGGTCCGAGAGGTCGGGGTAGAACGGCTCGAGCTGGAGCGTCGTCACCATGCCCTTGTAGGTGATGGTGCGGCTCGACAGCGACGGCAGGTACTCGCCGACCTCGCGCTCGATGCGCTTGCGCAGCCGCCAGGCGAGCCGGTCGAGCTCGATGCCGGCGACCGGCGAGCCGGCGGCGCTGACGAAGAGCTGCTCGATCGCGGGCATGGCGCCGCGCGCGAGCTTGCCGAGCGCGTCGGGCGCGATCGGCACCTCGCGCCAGCCGAGCACGCGCAGGCGCTCCTGGCCGGCGATCTCCTCGATCCGGGCGCGCGCGGCGGCGCGCTCGGCGGCGTCGAGCGGCAGGAACGCGAGCCCCGCGGCGTAGGCGCCGGCGGCGGGCAGCTCGAAGCCGACCACCGCGCGCAGGAACGCGTCGGGCATCTGCGTGAGGATGCCGGCGCCGTCGCCGGTGCCGGCGTCGGAGCCGACCGCGCCGCGGTGCTCGAGGTTGCGCAGCGCGTCGAGCGCGAGCGCGACGATGTCGTGGCCCGCGGTGCCGCGGGTGGTGGCCACCATCGCGAGGCCGCACGAGTCCCGCTCGTGACGCGGGTCGTACATGCCGGTCGCGGGGGGCATCGCCGCGCCCCGGATGGGGGCGGCGGGGTTCGGACGCTCGCTGGATGCTCGCATCGTGCTCCTCTGCTCTCGCTGTGGGAGCGGGACGCCGTCGGCCCGCGGCGCGCCGGAAGGCGCGTGACTATCTCGTGGCGGCCGCGGGATGAGCGGCGGGCTCGGCGTCGTCCTGGGTGCGGGACTCCGGGAGCTCGGTGTAGACATCTGAGTCTACGCCCTCCTCGGCACCGGGCTCGCGCCCGGGCTGCCAGGGCGACGGCTCGAGGCCGGGGTGGCGGCGGGTCTGCACGATCCAGACGACCACGCCGAGCGCGATCGCGAGGAACGCCATCCACACGTTCGTGCGGATGCCGAGGAACAGCTCGGACGGGTCGAGGCGGATCGTCTCGAACACGGAGCGGCCCAGGCCGTACCAGACGAGGTAGAGCGCGACGAGGCGGCCCCACTGCACGTCGCGCTTGCGGTCGAGCCACAGCAGCACCGCGGCGCCGAGCACGTTCCAGAGGATCTCGTACGCGAACGTGGGGTGGAAGAGCGTGTCGGCGGGCAGTCCGACCGGGAACGCCTGGTTCGACGCCTCGATCTCGAGGCCCCACGGCAGGCCGGTCGGCTGACCGAAGAGCTCGTGGTTGAACCAGTTGCCGAGCCGGCCGAATGCCTGGGCGAGCAGCAGGCCGGGGGCGAGCGCGTCGGCGAAGGTCGTGAAGCGCACGCCGGTCTGCCGGCAGCCGAGCCACACGCCGAGCGCGCCGCCGATGAGGGCGCCGAAGATCGCGATGCCGCCCTCCCAGATGTACAGGGCGGTCATCGGGTCGCGGCCCGCGCCGAAGTAGTCGTCCGGGTGCGTCGCGACGTGGAAGATGCGGGCGGCGACGATGCCGAGCACCACGGCCCAGACGGCGATGTCGACGACGTAGCCGGCCTCGACGCCGCGCTGGCGCAGGCGCCATCCGGTGAGCAGCGTCGCGACGACGATGCCGGCGAGGATGCAGAGCGCGTAGGTCTGGATGCCCCAGGTCGGACCGACGATGCGCAGGAACATCGCGAGGATGATGCCGGTCGCGAGCGCGCCGATGAGCGTCCACGCGGCATCGCGCTTCGAGAGGCCGCTGGTGAGCGCGCGCACGAGCAGCGCGACGACGGCGATGACGAGGCCGAGCACGACGCCGAAGAGCACGGCGCGGAGCACCGAGCCCTGCACGAGCGGCAGCACGCCGATGGCGTCGAGCCACGCGCCGAGCGGCACCTGCTGCCACTCGGGGCTCGGGCTCGGGATGCTCTGGAAGACGGTGGTCACGCGGAGGCGTCCTTCTGTCGGCTGGACGAGGCGGTGCTCGACGGTGCGGTGGCCGCGGCGTCGGCCGGGCCGCCGTCGAGTGTACCGGCGGCGAGGGACGCGGCGAGCTCGCGGACGGCGGGCACGCCCCCGGCGCCGAGCGCGCGGACGAGCGCGGAGCCGACGATCGCGCCGTCGGCGTAGGTGAGCACGTCGCGCACCTGGTCGGCGGTGGAGATGCCGAGGCCGACGCAGCGCAGCGCCGTGGTGCCGGCCGCGGCCGCGCGTGCGGCGATGCGGTCGGCGAGCGCCCGCGCGGCGTCGTCGACGTCGGTGCGGGCGCCGGTCGTGCCCATGGTCGAGACCGTGTACACGAAGCCGCGCGAGGCCTCGACTGCCCGGTCGATGCGCGCGTCCGACGACGACGGCGCGGCGAGGAAGACCCGGTCGAGGTCGTGGCGCTCGGCTGCGGCCAGCCACTCGGCGGCGTTCTCGGGCGTGAGGTCCGGGGTGATGAGTCCGGCGCCGCCTGCCGCGGCGAGCTGCTCGGCGAACCGGTCCACGCCGTAGCGCAGCACCGGGTTCCAGTAGGTCATGACGAGCACCGGCGCGCTCGTGCGAGCGGTGATGGCGGCGACGGCCTCGAAGACCTCCTCGAGCCGGAAGCCCCGCTCGAGCGTCGACTGGGTCGCCGCCTGGATGACGGGGCCGTCCATGCCGGGATCGGAGTACGGCACGCCGAGCTCGATCGCCGTGCAGCCCGCCTCGGCGATCGCGACGGCCGCCTCGATGCTGGTGGCGAGGTCGGGGAAGCCGACCGGGAGGTAGCCGATCAGGGCGCGCCCGCCGCTCGCGCGGATGGCGTCCTCGGTCGTGATGCGCGCGGTCACTGCTGCCTCGCGTCCTCGTCGAGCACGTCGAACCAGCGGCCCGCGGTCGCCACGTCCTTGTCGCCGCGGCCCGAGAGCGAGACGAGCAGGGTCGAGCCGGGCTGCTCGCGCGCGAGCCGCATCGCACCCGCGATCGCGTGCGCCGACTCGATGGCGGGGATGATGCCCTCGGCGCGCGTGAGCGCGAGGAACGCCTCCATGGCCTCCGCGTCGCTCACCGGCTGGTACTCGGCGCGGCCGATGTCGTGCAGCCACGCGTGCTCCGGGCCGACGCCCGGGTAGTCGAGGCCCGCGGAGATCGAGTGCGACTCGAGGGTCTGGCCCTCGCCGTCCTGCAGGAGGTACGTGCGCATGCCGTGCAGCAGCCCGGGCTCGCCGCGCTCGATCGACAGCGCGTGGCGCTCCGTGTCGGCGCCGTCGCCGGCCGCCTCGAGGCCGATGAGCCGCACGTCGGCGTCGTCGAGGAACGCGTGGAAGATGCCCATCGCGTTCGAGCCGCCGCCCACGCACGCGAGCACGGCATCCGGCAGGCCGCCGGTCATCGCGATGGTCTGCTCGCGCGCCTCCTCACCGATGGCGCGGTGGAAGTCGCGCACCATCTCGGGGAACGGGTGCGGGCCCGCCACGGTGCCCATGAGGTAGTGGGTCGAGTCGACGTTCGCGACCCAGTCGCGGAGGCCCTCGTTGATGGCGTCCTTGAGGGTGCGGGAGCCGCTCGTGACCGGCACGACCTCGGCGCCGAGCAGGCGCATCCTCGCGACGTTGAGCGCCTGGCGCTCGGTGTCGACCTCGCCCATGTAGACGACGCACTCCATGCCGAACAGCGCCGCCGCGGTCGCGGTCGCGACGCCGTGCTGGCCGGCGCCGGTCTCGGCGATGAGGCGCGTCTTGCCGAGCCGCTGCGCGACGAGGGCCTGCCCGAGCACGTTGTTGATCTTGTGGCTGCCGGTGTGGTTGAGGTCCTCGCGCTTCAGCAGGATGCGCGCTCCCGCCTGCTCGCTGAGGCGGCTCGCCTCGGTGAGCATCGAGGGCCGGCCGGTGTAGTCGCGCGAGAGGCGCGCGAACTCGGCCTGGAACTCCGGGTCGACCTTGCACGCCTCGTAGCACGCGGCGAGCTCGTCGATCGCGGCCATGAGCGGCTCGGGCATGAAGACGCCGCCGTACCCGCCGAACCAGGGGCCGTGGTGGTCGCGCAGCGAGGCTGCCGGTGCTTCGGTCATGCTGCTCTCCCGAACTCTGCGACGCGCGACTCGGGGTCGCCGTCGGTGACGAGGGCTTCGCCGACGAGCACGGCGTCGGCGCCGTCGCGCCGGTACCGCGCGACGTCGGCCGCGCTCTGCACACCCGACTCCGCCACGGCGACGACGCCGTCGGGGATGCGCGCGCGGAGCTCCGCGAAGCGCTCGGGGTGCATGGTGAAGGTCTTGAGGTCGCGCGTGTTGACGCCGAGGATCCGGGCGCCGGCCTCGAGCGCCGCGTCGATCTCGTGCTCGTCATGGACCTCGACGAGCACGGACAGGCCCAGCTGCGTCGCGAAGCGGTGCAGCTCGGCGAGCCGGGCGGGCTCGAGCGAGGCGACGATGAGCAGCGCGAGGTCGGCGCCGAACGCCCTCGCCTCGAGCAGCTGGTACTCGTCGGCGATGAAGTCCTTGCGCAGCACCGGCACCGACACCGCGGCGCGCACCGCGCGCAGGTCGTCGAGCGAGCCGAGGAACCGGCGCTCCTCGGTGAGCACGCTGATGGCGGTCGCGCCACCCGCCTGGTAGCGCGCAGCGAGCGAGGCGGGCTCGGGGATGTCGGCGAGCGCGCCCTTCGACGGGCTCGCGCGCTTCACCTCGGCGATGATGTGCGGGCCGTCGGAGTCGGGCTTGGGCGTGCCGAGGATGGCGGCGGCATCGAGGGGCGTCGGCGTCTGGAGCGCGATCGACTCCAGGCGGTCGGCGGGCAGCGCGGCCCGGCGCCGCGCAGCGTCCTCGAGCGCGCCCGCGGTGAGCGCGTCGAGCACGGCCTAGTGGCCCTGCGGGCCGAAGCCGGCGCGGTTCAGGATCGGCCAGAGGATGATGCCGACGACGAGCAGGCCGGCGCTCGCCCACACGAGCAGCGGCATGTCGAGGAAGAAGAAGAGGGTGCCGAGCGTGAAGGCGACGATCATCACGAGCACGCTGGCCCAGGCTGCGCGCGAGTGGCCGTGGCCCGGGTCGCCGAACGACTCGTCCTGCTCGGTCATGCTCAGCTCAGCTGCGTGCTGCTCGGTGATGCCGGTGCGTGCGCTCACGATGCTCCTCGGGTCGATCCTCCGGCGCGCTGGCGCGCCACCTCCCCAGTCTACCGAGTCGGGTCGTCGCCGTCGTCCATGACATCCCAGGCGAGGCCGGAGCCGCTGCGCTCGTAGCGGGCGGCTCGGCGTGCGCGCGCGGGCCAGCGACGCGCCGTGATGAGGACCCAGACGCCGACGGCGGCGGCGACGATGCCTGCGGCGATGCCGACGAGCGGCCACGCCGTCGTCGCGGTCGCCGTGAGCTCCGCCTGCTGGGCGGTGCCGGCGAGCCCGGTCGCGTCGGCGACCAGCGTGGTGAGCGCGCCCGCGACGCCGGCCTGCGCGCCGCCGGCGTGGACGGCGAGCAGCGCGCCGAGCAGCAGCGCGAGCGCGCCGAGCACGAGCCGCCACACCTTCCCGGCGATCGGCAGCACGAGCGCGAGCGCGACGGTCGCGAGCGACAGCGTCGTCATCGCGCCCGCGACGTCCTGCCCGGCGACCGCGAGCACGCGGCCGTCGAGCAGCGTCGCGCTCCCCCACGTCTGCGTGGCGGCGAGCAGTCCCATCGCGCCGGCGAGCAGCAGCCCCAGCACGGCCGCGACGCGCGCGCTCATGCGCCTCGGCGCATCGAGGATGCGACGGCGACCGCGCGCAGCGGCGCAGCTGCCTTGCTGCGCACCTCCTGCAGCTCGGTCTCCGGGTCGCTGTCGGCGACGAGCCCGGCGCCCGACTGCACGTGCGCGACGCCGTCGCGCATCGTCACGGTGCGGATGGCGATCGCGAGATCCGCGTCGCCGGCGAGGTCGAGCCAGCCGACGACGCCGCCGTACACTCCGCGCTGCGCGGGCTCGAGCTCGTCGATGATGGCGAGCGCGCGCGGCTTCGGCGCGCCCGAGAGCGTGCCCGCCGGGAAGGTCGCGCGGAACGCGTCGACGGCGGTCGCGTCGTCCCGCATCCGGCCCTCGACGGTCGAGACGATGTGCATGATGTGGCTGAAGCGCTCGATCGCCATGAGCTCGGTGACGGCCACCGTGCCGGGCACGCACACCTTCGCGAGGTCGTTGCGGGCGAGGTCGACGAGCATGACGTGCTCGCTGCGCTCCTTGGGATCGGCGAGCAGCTCGTCGGAGAGCGCGCGGTCGGCGACCGCATCGGCGCCGCGCGGGCGGCTGCCGGCGATCGGATGCATCGTGGCAGCGCCGTCGTGCACCGTCACGAGCGCCTCGGGGCTCGACCCGACCACTGCGTAGGGGGCGCCCGCGGCGTCCTCGAGCGAGAGCAGGTAGAGGTACGGCGAGGGGTTGAGCATGCGCAGCACGCGGTAGACCTCGAGCGGGTCGGCGTCGGTCTCGAGGTCGAAGCGCGCCGAGAGCACGACCTGGAAGACGTCACCGTCGACGATGTGCTGCTTCGAGGTGCCCACCATCGCGCGGAACTCCTCGGCGCTCACACGCGCGCTGGGCTCGGGCGCGGCATCGCGGTCGAGCACGGCGAGCGAGCCGACCTCCGGTCGGGCGAGCTCGGCCTCGAGCGCGTCGAGCCGCGACTGCGCGTCGTGCCACAGCGCATCCGCGTCGTCGACGCCGTCGTGCAGCACGTTCGCCACGAGGTGCGCGGCACCAGTGCGGTGGTCGAGCACGACGAGCGTGGCCACGAGCGACATCGCGATCGCGGGCACGTCGACCTCGCGCGGCGGCGCGTCGGGGAGCCGCTCGAGCTCGCGCACCGCCTCCCAGCCGATGTGGCCGACGAGGCCGCTCGTGAGCCGCGGCAGGCCGTCGATGCGCGGCGTCGCCCAGCGGTGCAGCACGTGCTCGATGGTGTCGAGCCCGGTGCTCGGGGCGTCGTCGCCGAGCAGCCGCTCCGTCGTGACCGTCTCGGAGCGCCAGCGCACCTCGCCGCGGTCGGCGGTGAGCTGCCCGAAGGATGCGACGCCCACGAACGAGTAGCGGCTCCAGACGCCCTGCTGGGCAGACTCGAGCAGGAAGGTGCCCGCGCGGCCCGCGGCGACGCGGCGGTAGACGCCGACGGGCGTCTCGGCGTCGAGGAACACCTCGCGCACCACCGGCACCACGCGGTGGTGCGGCAGCAGCGCGTCGAAGGCGGCGCGATCGGTGGTCGTCACGCGTCGTCCCGATCGGTGCGCGGCGCGGCCGCCTGGCCGGTCTGCGTGGGCACGGTCTGCATCGGCACCGGCGTGAAGAAGCACGAGCGCGCGCCGGTGTGGCACGCGGGGCCGGTCTGGTCGACGCGGACGAGCAGCGCGTCGCCGTCGCAGTCGAGCGCGATCGAGCGCGGCACCTGAATGTTGCCGGAGGTGTCGCCCTTGCGCCAGTACTCCTGGCGCGACCGCGACCAGAACGTGACGCGCCCCTCGGTCGCGGTGCGCCGCAGCGCCTCCTCGTCCATGTAGCCGACCATGAGCACGTCGCCGGTGGCGTCGTCCTGGATGACGGCGGCGACGAGGCCGTCGGCGTCGAGCTTGAGGGCCGGCAGCCGGCCGTCCGCGATCGCCGGTGTCGTGGGGACGTCGCTCATCGGACCGTCACCCCTGCCTCGCGCATCGCGGCCTTGACCTCGCCGATCGTGCACTGGCCGCTGTGGAAGATGCTCGCGGCGAGCACCGCGTCGGCGCCCGCGGCGACGGCCGGGGCGAAGTGCGCGGGGCCACCGGCGCCGCCGGAGGCGATCACCGGCGTGGTCGCGACCGCGCGCACCGCGGCGAGCAGCTCGAGGTCGAAGCCCTCCTTCGTGCCGTCGGCGTCGATCGAGTTGACGAGCAGCTCGCCGACGCCGCGCGCGACGCCCTCGCTCGCCCACGCGAGCGCGTCGAGGCCCGCACCCCGGCTGCCGCCGTGCGTCGTGACCTCGAAGCCGGAGGGCTGCGACGACGAGCGGCGCACGTCGAGCGACAGGACGAGCACCTGCGAACCGAAGTCGGCGACGATGCGGTCGATGAGCTCTGGGTCGCGGATCGCGGCGGAGTTGACGCCCACCTTGTCGGCGCCGTGCGCGAGCAGCCGCGCGACGTCGTCGCGGCTGCGCACGCCGCCGCCGACTGTGAGCGGGATGAAGATCTGCTCGGCGGTGCGCTCGACGACGTCGAGCATCGTGCCCGCGTCGTCGACCGTCGCCTTCACGTCGAGGAACGTCAGCTCATCCGCCCCCTGCGCGGCGTACCGCGCGGCGAGCTCGACCGGGTCGCCCTGGTCGGTGAGGCCCTGGAACTGCACGCCCTTGACGACGCGGCCGTGCGCCACGTCGAGGCACGGGATGACCCGGGTGGCGAGCGTCGACGTGGCGGTCATCAGCTGCGCCGGCATCAGATGCGCGCGGCGTGGATGCGCGTCACGATGATCGCGCGCGCGCCCACGTCGGCGAGCGCGTCCATGATCGCGTTCGTCTCGGCGCGGCGCACCATCACGCGCACGGCCGCCCACTCGGGGTCGTGGAGGGGGCTCACGGTCGCGCTCTCGAAGCCGGAGGCGACGCGGATCGCGGCGTCGAGGCGCGAGCGCTCGATGTCGTAGTCGACGAGCACGAAGTCGCGTGCGACGATCACGCCGTCGAGCCTGCGCTTGAGGGTCGCGAGGCCCGGCGCGTCGCGGCCGCTCGTGATGAGCACCGCCTCGCTCGACAGGATCGGGTCGCCGAAGACCTCGAGGCCCTGGGCGCGCAGCGTTGCGCCGGTCTCGACGACGTCGGCGACGGCATCCGCGACACCGAGCCGCACCGCGGACTCGACGGCGCCGTCGAGGCGCACGAGCGTCGCCTCGACGCCGAGCGACGCGAGGTGCTGCTCGACGAGCACGGTGTACGACGACGCCACTCGGGCGCCGGCGAGGTCCTGCACCGACCCGAAGCGGCCGGCCTGACCGGCGAAGCGGAACGTCGAGCGCGCGAAGCCGAGCCCCTGCACCTCGGTCGCGGGCGAGCCCGAGTCGAGCAGCAGGTCGCGGCCGGTGATGCCGACGTCGAGCGCACCGGAGCCGACGTAGGTGGCGATGTCGCGGGGGCGGAGGTAGAAGAACTCGACCTCGTTGCGCGCGTCGACGGAGATGAGCTCCTTCGCGTCGCGGCGGCCGCGGTAGCCGGCCTCCTCGAGCATCCAGGCGGCCGTCTCGGCGAGCGAGCCCTTGTTGGGCACGGCGATCTTCAGCATGGCTTCCTCAGGTCTCTGACGGGTGTGGGGATGCGCGTCAGAGATGTCGGTAGACGTCCTGCAGGGTGATGCCCTTCGCCAGCATGAGCACCTGCAGGTGGTACAGCAGCTGCGAGATCTCGAGCGCCGCGTCCTCGTCGGTCTCGTGCTCCGCCGCCATCCAGACCTCGGCGGCCTCCTCGACGATCTTCTTGCCGATCTCGTGCACGCCGGCGTCGACGGCCGCGACGGTGCCGGATCCCTCACGGCGCTCGGCGAGGGTGCGCTCGAGCTCCCCGTACAGCTCGTCGAAGGTCTTCACCGCTCCAGGCTACCGGGCTGGAGCATGCCCGCCTCCCGCAGCGCGTCGATGCGCGCGGCCGGATCGGCGTGGCCGTACACCGCGGAACCGGCGACGAAGACGTCGGCGCCCGCGGCCGCAGCGATGGGCAGCGTGTCGTCGGTGATGCCGCCGTCGACCTGCAGCGCGAGCTCGATGCCGAGCTCGTCGGCGCGGTCGCGGAGCTGCCGCAGCTTGGGCATCATGTCGGCCATGAAGGCCTGGCCGCCGAAGCCGGGCTCGACGGTCATGACGAGCACCATGTCGAACTCGGGCAGGTGCTCGAGCACCCGGTCGATGTGCGTGCCGGGCTTGACGGCGATCGCGGAGCGCGTGCCGCGAGCGCGCAGCTCGCGCGCGATCGCGACGGCGTCGCGGGTGGCCTCAGCGTGGAACGTGACGGAGTCGACGCCGTCGATCGCGTACTGGTGGGCCCACGTGTCGGGGTCGTCGATCATCAGGTGCACGTCGAGCGGCAGGCGCGTGACCTCGGCGATGCGCTGCACCATCGGCAGCCCGAACGTGAGGTTCGGGACGAAGTGCGCATCCATGATGTCGACGTGCACGCCGTCGGCCGTCGCGATCTTCTCGAGGTCGCGCTCGAGGTTCACGAAGTCGGCCGACAGGATGCTGGGGTGGATCCTGACCATGGGTCCAGCCTAGCCGCGGGGGCGGGCGGGGGCGGTCGAGGGGCGTGCGGGGGTGGTCGGGGACGCTGGTGGGCGTTGTCGGGGTGCTCGGAGCGTGCGGTGGCGATTCCGGGATGGTCGGGAGCTGCGGTGGTCGTCGTGCTTCAGTCGGGGTGGGAAGGCCGGGACGGGAGCGGGGCGGCCGGGTCGGGCGCTCGGTGGTCGTCTCGCAGGCGGTTCCGTCGACGGATTGCACGGATGTGTTGCTCTGGAGGGGGCGGAACCGCAGATCGGTGCAATCTCTGGGTCGCCCCGCGGCGGTTCGGTGGAGGGGGTACCGATGTGCCGCTTCAGGCGGGGTTCGAACGACACATCGGTGCCCATTTCGGCCTGATCCACGCGAGGCGTGCGCTGCGCACGCTCGCGTACCGCGCGCACCCGAAAGTGGTACCGATCTGCGGGTCCGGGCCTTCCGCACCCGCAGATCCGTGCAACTTCTGGGCGCTCGCGCTCCAGCGGGGCGAATCGCTGGGCGCGCTCGGTCATCCCTGCGTCTTGCAACCCCCGCCAGCAGGACCTCGAACCCCCGCGGCACCTACCCCGTCGTCAGCAGCTGCACGAACATCGCGTCGGTGCCATTCCGGTGCGGCCACAGCTGCACCGCGTCACCGGTCTCGCCGAGCTCGATGCCGGGTGACAGCTCGCGCACGACGGCACGGGTGTCGACGGGCACGAGGCCGAGCGACGCCGCGCGATCGACGACCGCGCGGGTCTCGGCGAGGTGCGGCGAGCACGTGACGTAGGCGACGAGGCCGCCCGGCGCGACGGCACGCGCCGCGGCCTCGAGCAGCTCGACCTGCAGCGCCGCGAGCTCCGGCACGTCGGTCGGCTGCTTGCGCCAGCGCGCCTCCGGGCGGCGGCGCAGCGCGCCGAGCCCCGTGCAGGGTGCGTCGAGCAGCACGCGGTCGAACGCGCCCGCCGTCTCGCCGCGCCCGTAGCGCCGGCCGTCGCCGGTCACGACGTCGGGACGGGGCTGGATGCCGCGCACGGCCTCGCGCACGAGCCGCGCGCGGTGCGGCAGCAGCTCGTTCGCCTCGAGGGTGGCGCCGGCCGCCGCGGCCTCTGCCGCCATGAGCGCCGCCTTGCCGCCAGGCCCCGCGCAGAGGTCGAGCCACCGCTCCCCCGCCTGCACCGGCCGAGCGCGCGTCAGGGCGAGCGCCGCGAGCTGCGAGCCCGCGTCCTGCACGCGCCAGCTGCCGTCAGCCACCTGCGGCAGCCGTGCCGGGTCTCCCGGAGGCGCGACGCGGCCGATCGGGCTCGCCGTCTCGGCGCCGTCGACGGCATCCGGGTCGGCGATGCCCGGCAGCGCGACGAGCTGCACGGCGGGCGGGTCGTTGTCGGCCGCGAGCAGCGCGCCCAGCTCGTCGGCGGCGCCCTCGCGGTCGAGCGTGCGTCGCAGGGCCCGCAGCACCCATGCCGGGTGCGCGGTCTCGAGCGCGAGCCGGTCGTCGTCCGAGGCGTCCGCGGTGAGGCGCGCGAGCCGCTCCTCGGCCGGCACCTCCGAGAGCCGGCGCAGCACCGCGTTCGCGAAGCCGGCCCTCCCCCGGTGCGATCCCAGCAGCGCGACCGTCTCGTGCACCGCCGCGTGCACGGGCGTGCGCATGCGGCTCAGCTGGTGCGAGCCGATGCGGAGGGTCGCGAGCGTCGTCGGGTCGATCGCATCGAGCGACCGGCCGGCCGCATCGGCGATGAGCGCATCGTGCTGCCCCTGCCAGCGCAGCGTGCCGTAGGCGAGCTCGGTCGCGAAGCCGGCGTCGGCGGGGGTCAGCCCGGCCTCCCGGATGCGCGCGGGCAGCAGCAGGTTGGCGTAGGCGTCGTCGCGGGCGACGGCGAGCACCACGTCGCGCGCGACCTCGCGTGCGCTCGCGCCGCTCATGCCACGGCTCCGAGCTCGAAGGTGGCGCTGCCGCCACGGCCGCGCAGCCAGTCGGCGCCCGACATGGGCCGCTTGCCGGCGGGCTGCACCTCGATGAGCTCGAGCGGCGCGCTGCCGGTCCCCACGACCGCCGTGCGGCCGGCGAGGAGCGCGTGCCCGGGCGCGATCGGCTCGGTGCCCGAGCGGGCGAGCGCGAGCAGCTTCACGCGCTCGCCCTCGCCGCGCTCGTCGAGCACGGTCGCGTGCGCGCCAGGCTCGGGCGTCACGCCCCGCCAGCGGGCGAGCACGGCCGGCGCCGCCGCGGTGAGGTCGAGCGCCCCGTCGGCGAGCGCGAGCTTGGGCGCGAAGGTCGGCGCACCGGTCTGCGGCTCGAACGTCGCGGAGCCGTCCGCGATCCCGTCGACCGCGGCGACGAGCTCGTGGGCCCCGAGCTCCGCGAGCTGCTCGAGCAGCGCCCCGGCGGTCGCGCCCTCCGGGATCGCCGCCTCGCGCATCCGCACGACGGGGCCGGCGTCGAGCTCGGCGACGAGCCGGAAGACGCTCACGCCCGTGGTGCCGCGGCCGTCGATGAGCGCGCGCTGCACGGGCGCGGCGCCGCGGTAGTCGGGCAGCAGCGAGAAGTGCAGGTTGATCCAGCCGTGCGGCGGTGCCGAGAGCAGCGGCTCGCGCACGAGGCCGCCGTAGGCGACCACGACGGCGAGCTCCGGCTCGAGCGCCGTGATCGCCGCCGTCGCATCGGCGTCGAGCCGGTTCGCCTCCAGCACGGGGATGCCGAGCGCCGCCGCGGCCTCCGCGACGGGTGTCGGCGTGAGGATGCGCTTGCGCCCCTGCGGCGAGGCCGCCCTCGTGACGACGGCGACGACCTCGTGGGCGCGCGCGAGCGCCTCGAGGCTCGGGACGGCGGCGGCGGGGCTGCCGGCGAAGACGATGCGCATGGTTCCTCTCGGAGGTGCTGGGGGCTCAGAGCCCGTCGAAGGGCTCAGGATCATCCAACCGGATGCGGAGCCTCGCGGGCGCGCCCGGTCGCCTCGGCCGCGACGCCGCGGTGAGCACGCGAGCGCGCACGATGCCCGCGACGCGCGGGCCGTCGCCGTAGGCGAATCGCACGATCGCGCGCTGCACCTCGTCGCCGGGCCGTGCGCGGTCGTCGCTCGCGACCGCGACGGGTCCGAGCACATCGAGGTGCTCGCTCCCCTCGAGCGCCTCGAGCGCCTCGGCGACCGCGTCGGGCGTGCCGACGACGGATGCGGTGCGCACCGCGGGCGGGAAGCGCAGCTGCCGCCGCTCGGCGAGCTCGGCCTTCGCGAAGGGCACGGTCGTGTCGCCCGTCAGCGCCGCGGCTGCGGGCCCGACGACACCGGCGAGCACGACCGTCGCGCCCTCCGCCGCGAGCGCGCGTGCCGCGGCCCACTGCCGCACGGCCTCCTCCGCGACCCGCAGGCCCTCGTGCGCGAGGAGCGCGTCGCCGTCGAGCAGCACGACGGCGCCGTAGCCGCCGTCGGCGATCGGCTCGGCCCCGCGCGTCGCGACGACGATGCGCGGACGCGCGTCGACCGTGAGCCGCTCGTGCTCGCCGTCTGCGACGACCACCGGCACGCCGGGGAACGCGCGACCGAGCTCCTCCGCGATGCGGCTGGAGCCGCGACCGACGGGCACGAGCCGCTGGCCGTCGCATGAGGGACATCGCCAGCCCGCGGCGAGCCGCCCGCAGAGCCGGCACGCGGGGGCGGCGCCGCGGGAGCGCTGGCCGAGCGGCCCGCCGCAGGCGGTGCAGCGACCGCGGGCGCCGCAGTCCGCGCAGCGCAGGCCCGGCGCGTGGCCCGGGCGGCCGACCTGCACGAGCACCGGCTTCGACGTCAGCGCATCGCGCGCCGCGGCGAAGGCCGAGGCCGGCACGCGCCTGCCGTCGTCGGCGAGGGCTGCCGGCAGCACGCGCACGCGCTGCGCGCCCAGCCGCTCGTGCTCGAGGTGGCCGAGCTCGACGAGCCGCTCCGCGTCGGTCGAGCGCGCGTGCCCGGCGATGACGAGCGCGCAGCCCGACTGCCCCTGCCGCACGAGCGCGGCGTCGCGCGCGTGCACCCAGGGCGAGAGCGGCTCGGCGAGCAGCGGGTCGCCGTCCTCCCAGACCGCGAGCAGGCCGAGGCGCGCGGCCGGCGCGTAGACGGCCGATCGCGGACCGATGATCGCCACGGGCTCGCCGTCGATGCAGCGCAGGAAGCCGCGGTAGCGCTCCGGGTTCTTCTGCCGGGCGTCGAGCTCGACGACGCGCTCGACGCCGACCGCGGCCTCGAGCGCGAGCCGCAGCTGGCGCTGCTCGCGGTGGTCGGGCACCACGAGGATCGCCTGCTCGCCGCGCTCGAGCGCCTGCCGCGCGAGCGCCGCGAGCGCGATCGCCCAGCGCCCGATCCAGGCGGTGCCCTCGGCGGTCTCGACCGCGGCGACGCCGCCCGCGCACTCGAGGGCGATGCGGCGGCGCGCCTCGACGAGCCCGGGCAGCACCGCGGCGGCCTCCGGCAGCTCGGGCATGGGAGGCGGCGGCGCGGCGTCGCCCGTGCGCGACTCGATCCAGGCCTTCTCGATGCGCGCCTGCCGGCCGGGGATCGCGACGCGCAGCACGTCGGCCGCGCCGCCCGCGGCGCGATCCGCGACCGCGCGGGCGAGCGCCCACACCTCGGGGCGCAGCACCGGCACCGGCGAGACGAGCTTCTCGATGTCGGCGACCTCGCCCTCCCATGCGCGCGCATCCGCCACCTCGACGACGTAGCCCGCGGTCATCCGGTCGCCGCGCAGCGGCACGCGCACCCGCACGCCGGGCTCGACGCCCTCGAGCCCCGGCGGCACGCGGTACTCGAACAGCCGGTCGAGCTGCGGCAGGCGCGAGTCGACGACGACCCGGGCGAACCGCTCGCCCACCGGCGCCGCGGGCAAGGGGGTCAGAGCCCCGCGGCGGCGCGCAGGTCGTCGACGCGGTCGAGCCGCTCCCAGGTGAAGTCGGGCAGCTCGCGGCCGAAGTGGCCGTAGGCAGCGGTCTGGCGGTACTTGGGCTTGCGGAGGTCGAGGTCGCGCACGATCGCGCCGGGGCGCAGGTCGAAGACCTCCTGGATCGCGGCCTGGATCGTCGCGTCGTCCACCGTGCCGGTGCCGAACGTCTCGACGTAGAGGCCCACGGGCTGCGCCATGCCGATCGCGTACGCGGCCTGCACCTCGAGGCGCGACGCGAGGCCCGCGGCGACGGCGTTCTTCGCCACCCAGCGGAGCGCGTAGGCCGCCGAGCGGTCGACCTTCGACGGGTCCTTGCCGCTGAACGCGCCGCCGCCGTGGCGGGCGGCGCCGCCGTAGGTGTCGACGATGATCTTGCGGCCGGTCAGGCCGGCGTCGCCCTTCGGGCCGCCGGTGAGAAACGAGCCCGAGGGGTTCACGATCGCGCGCATGCCGCTCGCGTCGAGGCCGAGCCGGGCGACGACCGGGTCGATGACGTGCTCGATGACGGCGGCGCGGATGTCGGCGTCGGTGACGCCGGGCGCGTGCTGCGTCGAGACGAGCACCGTGTCGACGCTCACGGGGCGGAAGCCGTCGTAGCCGATCGTCACCTGCGTCTTGCCGTCGGGGCGCAGCCACGGGATCTCGCCGCTGCGGCGCACGGCGGCGAGCCGCTCGGCGAGCCGGTGCGCGGCCCACGCGGTCGCGGGCATGTACGTGGGCGTCTCGTCGGTCGCGAAGCCGAACATGATGCCCTGGTCGCCGGCGCCGTCGCGGTCGAGCGGGTCGACGGAGCCATCGCGCGCCTCGACCGCCGTGTCGACGCCCGTGGCGATCTCGGGCGACTGCTCGCCGATCGAGACGGTGACGCCGCACGAGTTGCCGTCGAACGACACCTCGCTCGAGTCGTACCCGATGTCGACGATGACCTTGCGCGCGACCGACGCGATGTCGACGTAGCCGGTCGTGCGCACCTCACCGGCAACGTGCACGAGTCCCGTGGTGACGAGCGTCTCGACGGCGACGCGCGCCTCGGTGTCCTGCGTCAGCATGGCGTCGAGCACCGCGTCGGAGATCTGGTCGGAGATCTTGTCGGGGTGGCCCTCGGTGACGGACTCGGACGTGAACAGCCGCAGGCTCACTGATGCTCCTCGGATGGGGATGCGGGGGCGGGGATGCCGGTCGCGGGTCGCTGGGCGATGCGCTCGGCGACCGTGTCGATGATCGCGCGGGCCACTGACGCCTTGCTGCCTCTCGCGTCGGCGACGACGCCAGAGCCATCGAGCACGCGCACGCGCGTGTCGACGTGGCCGAAGCCCTCGGCGTGGCCGACGCGGTTGACGACGAGCAGGTCGGCGCCCTTGCGGGCGAGCTTGTCGCGGCCGCGCTGCACGAGCGCGTCGTCGTCGGCCTCGGTCTCGGCGGCGAAGCCGACGACGAGGCTCGAGCGCTCGCGGTGCGCGAGCTCGGCGAGGATGTCGGGGTTGAGCGCGAGGGTCAGCGTCGGGCGCTCGCCCCACGACTCCTTCGTGCGCTTCGCGTCGGAGACATCGTCGACGCGGTAGTCGGCGACCGCCGCCGCCATCACGACGATGTCTGCGTCGGCGCGCTCGAGCATCCGCTCGCGCAGCTGCGCGGTCGTCTCCACGACGACGGTCTCGACGCCGCGAGGCGCCGGCACGTCGAGGTTGGCGCCGACGAGCGTGACGGTGGCGCCCGCATCGCGTGCGGCCTCGGCGATCGCGACGCCCATGGCGCCGCTCGAGCGGTTGCCGAGGAAGCGCACGGGGTCGATCGGCTCGCGGGTGCCGCCGGCCGAGACGACGAGCGAGCGGCCGGCGAGGGCACCGGAGCCTGTGACGCGCGCGAGCGCGGCCGCGACGACCTCGGAGGGCTCGGCCATGCGGCCGAGGCCGGTGTCGCCGCCGGTCAGCTCGCCGGCGACCGGGCCGACGATCGTGACGCCGCGCTCGGTGAGGGTGCGCACGTTCGCCTGCGTCGCAGGCTGCTCCCACATCTCGGTGTGCATCGCCGGGGCGAGCACGAGCGGCGCGCGCGAGGCGAGGACGGTGGTGCCGAGCAGGTCGTCGGCGAGACCGGTGGCGAGCTTCGCGAGCGTGTTCGCGGTCGCCGGCAGCACCACGATCAGGTCGGCGGACTGCCCGAGCGCCACGTGGCGCACGGCGGCGACGTCGTCGAAGACCTCGTCGGAGACGGGATTCCGGCTCAGCGCCTCGAGCGTGGGACGCCCGATGAAGCGCAGGGCCGACGCGGTCGGCACGACGTGCACGTCATGCCCAGCCTGCACGAGCTCGCGGATGGCGAGCGCTGCCTTGTATGCGGCGATACCGCCGGAGATCCCGACGACGACGCGCATCAGGCCTCGGTGACCTCGTCGTGGGTGAGGCTCAGCTTGTCGGCGTGGATCTCGTGGAGCGCGACCGAGAGCGGCTTGTCCTCGATCGTCGCGTCGACGAGCGGGCCGACGTTGTCGAACATCGAGCCCTCGTGGATGTCGGTGTAGTAGTCGTTGATCTGGCGCGCGCGCTTGGACGCGAAGATGACCAGCTGGTACTTCGAGTCGACCTTGTCGAGCAGCTCGTCGATCGGCGGGTTGATGATGCCCTTGGCCATGGGTGCCTCCTGCAGACTCTTGGCGGGTGCGGGTTCGCGCCCGCGAAGCTCGTGCGCCGGTGGGCGCAAGAGTCCATCCTACCGCGTGGCGGAGGCTTCCGGCGGGAGGCGCCGGATGCGCGTCAGACCATGGGCTCTGCCTGCACCGCGGGCCGCTGCGGCTCGGGCGCCTCGCGCGCGCGGCGGGTGGTCGCGAAGGCCTTGCGGCAGCCCTTGCCGACGAGCCAGCACGCCAGCGCGAGCATCTGCACGATCAGCACGACCGTCAGCACGATCGCCAGGACGCGGATGTCGAGCGCGTAGTCCACGGCTCAGCTCCTGTGCAGCGGGATCGCCATGCGCTGCGCTCCCCCGCGCCCGAACGCGGCGAGGTACGCGCGCTCGTCGAGCATCTTGCCCACGCCGCGCTGCGACACCGCGGGCGCCGACGGCGCCGGCTCCTGCGGCCGATCGTCGCGCTGCCGCGACATGGTGACGGTGGAGCTCTCCATGGCGTCCTCTTCCGCATCGAGCCGGCATCCGCCGGCGACGCGTGCTCCGAGGTCTGGAGAGCACTGCTTGTACCCCAATTGTCCACAGGAGACGAGCGAAGTCAAGGGCGACTCGCGCACACGAGGCGCGGGGTCACCGCCGCCGCGCGGCGGGCTCAGTGGCCGGAGCGGGTGCGCGCTGCGCCGTCGTCGGCCTCGGCGGCGAGGATGCGCTCCACGACCTGGTGCGCGGCCTCCGCGACGTCGGCGTTCACGATGGTGGCGTCGAACTCTGGCTGGCTCGCGAGCTCGACCTTGGCGGTCTCGAGCCGGCGCTCGCGCTCGGACTCCGTCTCGGTGCCGCGACCGACGAGCCTGCGCACGAGCTCGTCCCACGACGGCGGCGCGAGGAACAGCAGCACGGCATCCGGGAACGACTCGCGCACCTGCCGGGCGCCCTGCAGGTCGATCTCGAGCAGCACCGAGCTGCCCTCGTCGAGCGCGGCCTGCACGCTCGAGCGCGGGGTGCCGTAGCGCGACTGGTTGTGCACCGTCGCCCACTCGAGGAACTCGCGCTCCTCGATCATGCGGTCGAAGTCGGCGTCGGACACGAAGGCGTAGTGCACGCCGTCGATCTCGCCCGGGCGGGCGGCGCGCGTCGTGGCGCTCACCGACTGGCGGATCTGCGGGAAGTGCTCGCGCACGTACTGGGCGACCGTGCCCTTGCCGACGGCGGTCGGCCCGGCGAGCACGATGAGACGGGGGCGACGCGAGGGATCCACGTCGTCAAGCCAACCGCGAACCCGCTCGCGCTGCAAATTGCCCAGCGCGCCGAGCCGCTTGCCCGTCGCGATGCCGAGGCCCGCCATGAGCCGCTCGACGCGAACGGGGCCGAACCCGCGCAGGCTCGACGCGTACTCCGAGAAGCGCAGCAGCGCCTCGGGGCTGCCCGGCTCCTGCCAGGCGCGCTCCGCGACGTCGCGCGGGCCGCGCTGGCCCGCGCGGAGCGCGCGCTTCACGGCCGCGCGGGCACGGCGCGCCTCGATGGCGGCGCGGCCCGCGGCGGCCGGATCGGGCAGCGCGGCGCCCGTGGTCATCGCGGGAGGGCTGCGGCGGCCGCGTCGATCGCGGCGGCGATGCCGTCCGGGCCCGCCTGCAGGATGCTGCGGGAGGCGCTCGCGAGCACGAGCGCGTCGTCGGGGAACAGCGCGCGGAGGTCCTCGAGCCGGGCGCCCTGCGCGCCGAACCCGGGCGCGAGCACCGGGGTCGACGCATCCATCGCACCGAGCCCGAAGGCGGCGCGGTCGACGGTCGCCCCGATCACGAGGCCGTGGCCCGCACCGCTGGACGCGCTGCGCTCGGCGACCGCGTCGGCGACGGCCGCGGCGATCGTGCGGCCGTCCGGCAGGCGGGCGAGCTGGACGGCGGCCGCCTCCGGGTTCGAGGTCGCGGCGAGCACGATGAGCGCCTTGTCCGCGCGCTCCGCGGCGTCGAAGAGGCCGTCGAGCGCGCCGACGCCGAGGTACGGGCTGACGGTGAGCGCGTCGGCCTCGAGCGGCGACCCGGGCGCGAGCCACGCGGCCCCGTAGCCGAGGTTCGTCGACCCGATGTCGCCGCGCTTCGCGTCGGCGATCACCACGAGCCCCGCGTCGCGGGCGTCGGCGAGCACGCGCTCGAGCGCCGCGATGCCGGGCGACCCGAGCGCCTCGAAGAGCGCGACCTGCGGCTTGACGACGCCCGCCCGGCCCGCGGCAGCGGCGACGACCGCGCGGCCGAGGCGCTCGGCCTGCGCGACCGGCGCTCCCCCGCCCCACGCGTCGAGGAGGCCGGGATGCGGGTCGATGCCCACGCACAGCGGACCGTGCGCGGCGACGGACGCCGTCAGGCGCGCGAGGAACGTCATCCGGCCCGCCGCGCGTGGTACTCCTGCAGGCTCGTCACCTCGTAGGGCTCGCGCGACGCCTCGATCGCAGCGACCGCGGCGCCGAGCTGCGAGACGGTCGTGAAGAGCGCCTTGTCGGCCGCCACCGTCGCCGCGCGGATCTCGTAGCCGTCGGCGCGGGCGATGCCGCCCGTCGGGGTGTTGATGATGATGTCGATCTCGCCGGCATCGATGAGGTCGACGATCGAGGGCTCGTCGCCGGCCTCCGAGTGCTTGCGCACCGTCTCGACGCGGATGCCGTTGCGCGCGAGCACCTCGGCGGTGCCGATCGTCGCGACGATCCGGAAGCCGAGCTGCTGGAGGCGGTGCACCGGGAGCACGGCCTGCCGCTTGTCGCGGTCGGACAGCGAGACGAAGACGGTGCCCGAGGTCGGCAGCCCGCCGTAGGCGGCGGACTGGCTCTTCGCGAACGCGGTCGGGAAGTCGCGGTCGATGCCCATCACCTCGCCGGTCGAGCGCATCTCCGGCCCGAGCAGCGAGTCGACGACGTGGCCCTCGGCCGTGCGGAAGCGCCGGAACGGCAGCACGGCCTCCTTGACGGCGACGGGCGCGTCGATCGGCAGGATCGTGCCGTCCTGCTCGGGCAGCATGCCCTCGGCGCGCAGCTCGGCGATCGTGGCGCCGGCGAGCACGCGGGCGTTCGCCTTCGCGATCGGGGTGCCGAGCGCCTTGGCCACGAACGGCACCGTGCGGCTCGCGCGCGGGTTCGCCTCGATGACGTGGAGCACGCCCGCGGCGTACGCGAACTGCACGTTGATCGGTCCGCGCACGTCGAGCCCCTGCGCGATGCGCAGGGTGGCGTCGCGGATCTCGAGCAGCTGCGCGCGACCGAGGCCGACGGGCGGCATCGTGCACGACGAGTCGCCGGAGTGGATGCCCGCCTCCTCGATGTGCTCGAGGATGCCGCCGACGTAGAGCTCCTCGCCGTCGTAGATCGCGTCGACGTCGATCTCCACGGCGTCGTCGAGGAAGTGGTCGACGAGCAGCGGCCGGTCCGGGCCCACGATCCCGTGCGAGGCGATGCGGTCGAAGTACCCGTGCAGGCTCGCGGTGTCGTAGATGATCTCCATGCCACGGCCGCCGAGCACGAACGACGGGCGCACGAGCACCGGGTAGCCGATGCCCTCGGCGATCGCGACCGCCTGGTCCTCGGTCGTCGCCGTGCCGTTGCGCGGCGCGACGAGGCCGGCGTCGTCGAGGATGCGCTGGAACAGCCCGCGCTCCTCGGCCGCGTCGATCGCATCCGGAGTCGTGCCGAGGATCGGCACACCCGCGGCCTCGAGGCCGCGCGCGAGCCCGAGCGGCGTCTGCCCGCCGAGCTGCACGATCACGCCGACGAGCTCGCCGGCACCGCGCTCCGCGTGCACGATCTCGAGCACGTCCTCGAGCGTGAGCGGCTCGAAGTAGAGCCGGTCGCTCGTGTCGTAGTCGGTCGAGACCGTCTCGGGGTTGCAGTTGACCATGATCGTCTCGAAGCCGGCGTCGGCGAGCGCGAACGACGCGTGCACGCACGAGTAGTCGAACTCGATCCCCTGACCGATGCGGTTCGGGCCGGAGCCGAGGATGATCACCTTGCGGCGGTCGGACGGCACGACCTCGGTCTCGAGGTCGTAGCTCGAGTAGTGGTACGGCGTCACGGCGGGGAACTCCCCCGCGCACGTGTCGACGGTCTTGAAGACCGGCCGCACGTCGGCGGCCCAGCGCGCCTCGCGCACCTCGGCCTCGGTCGTGCCGCGCAGCTGCGCGATCTGCGCGTCCGAGAAGCCGTGCTCCTTCGCGCGCCGCAGCAGCGGCTCGTCGAGCTCGCCGGCGTCGTTCCCGGCGCGCACCTCGTCGGCGACCTCGTTGATGAGCACCATCTGGTCGAGGAACCACGGGTCGATGCCGGTCGCCGCGTGCGCCTGCTCGATCGTCGCACCGGCGCGGAGCGCCTGCTGCAGCGTCACGATGCGGCCGTCGGTCGGCACGCTCGCCAGCTCGAGGAGCGCCGCGGCGTCGCCCGGCTCGCCCTCCCAGTGGAACGAGGAGCCGCGCTTCTCGAGCGAGCGGAGCGCCTTCTGCAGCGCCTGCGCGTAGGTGCGGCCCATGGCCATGGCCTCGCCGACCGACTTCATGGTGGTCGTGAGCGTCGCATCCGCCGCCGGGAACTTCTCGAAGTTGAAGCGCGGCACCTTCACCACGACGTAGTCGAGCGCGGGCTCGAACGACGCGGGCGTCACCTTCGTGATGTCGTTGGGGATCTCGTCGAGCCGGTAGCCGAGCGCGAGCTTCGCCGCGATCTTGGCGATCGGGAAGCCCGTGGCCTTCGAGGCGAGCGCCGACGAGCGCGAGACGCGCGGGTTCATCTCGATGACGATGATGCGGCCGGTCGCGGGGTCGACGGCGAACTGGATGTTGCAGCCGCCGGTATCGACGCCCACGCGCCGGATGATGTCGATGCCGATGTCGCGCAGCCGCTGGTACTCGCGGTCCGTGAGCGTGAGCGCCGGCGCGACGGTGATCGAGTCGCCGGTGTGCACGCCGACCGCGTCGACGTTCTCGATCGAGCAGACGACGACCGTGTTGTCGGCCGTGTCGCGCATGAGCTCGAGCTCGTACTCCTTCCACCCGAGGATCGACTCCTCGAGCAGCACCTCGCCGATCGTGGACGAGTGGATGCCGTCGCCCACGAACCGGCGGAGCTCCGCCTCGTCGTGCGCGAAGCCGGAGCCGAGGCCGCCCATCGTGAAGGACGGGCGCACGACGACCGGGTAGCCGAACTCGCCGGCGAAGGCGAGCGCGTCGTCGACGGACTTCGCGATGACGCTCGAGGCCACGTCGGCACCGGCGTCGAGCACGAGCTGCTTGAACAGCATCCGGTCCTCGCCGCGCTGGATGGCGTCGACCTTCGCGCCGATCAGCTCGACGCCGTGGCGCTCGAGGATGCCCTGCTCGTGCAGCGCGATCGCCGCGTTGAGCGCCGTCTGCCCGCCGAGCGTCGGCAGGATCGCGTCGGGGCGCTCCTTCATGATGATCGTCTCGATCACCTCGGGCGTGATGGGCTCGATGTAGGTGGCGTCGGCGAAGTCGGGGTCGGTCATGATCGTCGCCGGGTTCGAGTTCACCAGGATGACGCGCACGCCCTCCTCGCGCAGCACGCGGCACGCCTGGGTGCCGGAGTAGTCGAACTCGGCGGCCTGGCCGATGACGATCGGCCCGGAGCCGATGACGAGGACGGAGCGGATGTCGTCGCGCTTGGGCATTCAGGCGTCCTTCTGCGAGTCGGTGGCGTCGGTCGTGCGGCCGGTCGCGGCCTCCACGACGGCGTCGGTGGTGGTGTCGGCGCCGGTCGGCTGGGCACCGGCGCGGTGCGCGACGACCAGCTCGCGGAACCGCGCGAAGAGGTGGCGGGCGTCGTTCGGGCCGGCTGCGGCCTCGGGGTGGTACTGGACGCTGAAGGCGGGGATGTCGAGCGCGCGCAGGCCCTCGACCACCTGGTCGTTGAGCGAGTAGTGGCTCACCTCGACGCGGCCGAAGCCCGCCGGGCTCGAGAGCTCCTCGTGCAGCGGCGCGTCGACGGCGAAGCCGTGGTTCTGGCTCGTGATCTCGACCCTGCCCGTCGCGGTGTCGAGCACCGGCTGGTTGATGCCGCGGTGGCCGAAGGGCAGCTTGTAGGTGCCGAAGCCGAGCGCGCGGCCGAGCAGCTGGTTGCCGAAGCAGATGCCGAAGAACGGCAGGTCCTCGCGCAGCAGTCCCTGCAGGAGCGCGACCTGCTGGTCGCTCGCGGCCGGGTCGCCGGGGCCGTTCGAGTAGAACGCGGCGATCGGGCGGTGCGCGAGCACCTCCTCGAGGGTCGCGCTCTGCGGCAGCACGACGAGGTCGAACCCCTCCTCCTGCAGGAAGCGCAGGGTCGACGCCTTCACGCCGAGGTCGAGCACCGCGAGCGTGCCGAGCGACTCGCCGACGGCGGGCAGCGTGTACGCCTCCGTCGTCGAGACGAGCTCCGCGAGGCTGCGTCCCGCCATCTGCGGGCTCTCGCGCACCGCCGCGACCATCGCGGCGTCGTCGACGAGCGCGGCGCCCGAGAAGACGCCGGCGCGCATGGCGCCCGCGTCGCGCAGGCGGCGGGTGATCGCCCGCGTGTCGACGCCGGCGATGCCGACGATGCCGTCGCGCTCGAGCTGCTCGCCGAGGCTGCCCTCGGAGCGCCAGTTCGACACCACGCGGCTGGCGGCGCGCACGACGTACCCGGCGGGCCAGGCGCGGCGCGACTCCGCATCCTCGGCGTTCACGCCGGTGTTGCCGATGTGCGGCGACGTCTGCACGACGATCTGCCCGGCGTAGGAGGGGTCGGTGAGGGTCTCCTGGTAGCCGGTCATGCCGGTCGCGAAGACCGCTTCGCCGAGGGCGGTGCCCTCGGCGCCGTAGGCGGTGCCGCGGTAGATGGTGCCGTCCTCGAGGACGAGGGCTGCGGGCGTCGGGGCGCTCATGTGGTGGTTCCTTCCCCAGGTGTCTGCGTGCGGATGGGGGCGAGGCCGGCGAGCGCGTCGAACGCCTCGCGGTCGTCCCCGATGATGCGGAGGTAGGTGTCGACGTCGGTGCCGAGCCGGTGCGCGATCACGATGATCCCGCCCGGCTCGACCACGCGGTCGATGGTCCAGGTGGCGCGCTCGACCGCGCGGATGCGGCCCGCCGGGATGCGCACCTCGGTGCGGTCGGCGACGAGCTGCACGCCGTCCGCGTCGATGGCGAGCTGCGTGCGGCCGCGGAAGCCGAGGCCGTGGGCGAAGATGCGGTCGTAGGGGTCGCCCGCGCGCGTGGTCGCGACGTAGAGCGCCTCGACGACGAGCGTCGGGACCGCCTGGATCCACGGCTGCGGCGCCTCGATGTCGCGCTGCCGGCGCCGGCGCGCGAGCACGCCGAGCACGGCGAGGGCGGCGAGCAGGGCCACGAACCCGGCGCACAGCAGCGCGAAGAGCTCCTTGGTCATCGGTCTGCGCCCTCGGTCGCGACGCCCACGCGGCCGTCCGCGACCGTGCGCGTGCCGCCGTGCCACACGTGCAGCACGCGGCCGGGCAGCTCGACGCCGAGGAACGGCGAGTTCGTGGAGCGGCCGTGCAGGCGGTCGACGTCGATGACGCTGCGGGCGTCGGGGTCGACGAGCACGACGTGCGCGGGCGACCCGACCTCGAGCGGCGCGTCGTAGCCGGGCTCGCTGCCGATCGCGGCGGGCGCCGTCGACATGACGCGCGCGACGCCGGCCCAGTCGAGCAGGCCCGTCTCGACCATCGCCTGCTGCACCACGCCGAGCGCGGTCTCGAGCCCGACCATGCCGAACGCGGCATCCGCGAACGCCGTCTGCTTCGCCTCGGGCGCGTGCGGTGCGTGGTCGGTCGCGACGATGTCGATCGTGCCGTCGGCGAGCGCCTCGCGGAGCGCGAGCACGTCGCGCTCGGCCCGCAGCGGCGGGTTGACCTTGAAGCGGCCGTCGTAGGAGCGCACGAGCTCCTCGGTGAGCAGCAGGTGGTGCGGCGTGACCTCGGCGGTGATCGCGATGCCGCGCGCCTTCGCGGCGCGCACGACCTCGACGGTCTCGACCGTCGAGACGTGGCAGACGTGCAGGCGCGCGCCGGTGACCTCGGCGAGCATCGCGTCGCGCGCGACGATCGACGCCTCGGCGACCGAGGGCCAGCCGGTGAGGCCGAGCTCCGCGGCGAGCGGGCTCTCGTGCATGACCGAGCCGCGCGTGAGGTGCGGGTCCTGCGCGTGCTGCGCGACGACGCCGCCGAGCGACGCAGCGTGCTCGAGCGCGCGGCGCATGAGCTCGGCGTCGGCGACGCACTTCCCGTCGTCGCTGAAGACGGTCACCCGAGCGGCGCTCTGTGCCAGCATCGTCATGTCGGCGAGCCGCTCGCCCGCGAGGCCGACGGTGACCGCACCGATGGGCCGCACGGTCGCGAGGCCGGCCTGCAGGCCGAGGCGGTGCACCTGCTCGACGACCGCGGGGGTGTCGGCGACCGGGTTCGTGTTCGCCATCGCGAACACGCACGTGTAGCCGCCGGCTGCTGCCGCGCGCACGCCGCTCGCGACGGTCTCCGCCTGCTCGCCGCCGGGCTGCCGCAGGTGCGTGTGCAGGTCGACGAGGCCGGGGAGGGCGACGAGGCCGGTGGCGTCGACGACCTCGGCGGTGGCGCGGTCGACGGTCGCGGGGTCGACGAGCACGCCGCCCTCGATCGCGAGGTCGCGGCGCTCGCCGCCCAGCACGGCGGCGTTCAGCAGCAGCGTCGTCATCGGAGGCCTCCGTCGTTCGCGGGTCGGTGGTCGGCGGGTCGGTGGTCAGCGGGATGGTCCGACGCGAGGAGCGAGTAGAGCACCGCCATCCGCACCGAGACGCCGGCGGTGACCTGCGCCAGCACGGTCGAGGCGTCGCCGTCGGCCGCGCGGCTCGAGAGCTCGAGGCCGCGGTTCATGGGCCCGGGGTGCATGATCGCGGCGTCGCCCAGGCGCGCGAGGCGCTCGTCGGTGAGCGACCAGCCGGTGATGTACTCGCCGACGCTCGGCGCCACCTTCCCTGCCTGCCGCTCGAGCTGCACGCGCAGCAGCATGAGCGCGTCCGGCCGCTCGTCGATGACGGCGTCGAGGCTCGTCTCGGCGCGGAGCCCGAGCCGGGTGCCGTCGGCGGCCGGGACCGGCAGGAACGCCGCCGGTCCGACGAGCGTGACCTCGGCGCCGAGCGCCGGCAGCAGCAGCGCGTTCGAGCGCGCGACGCGGGAGTGAGCGATGTCGCCGACGATCGCGATGCGCACGCCGTCGAGCCCCTTGCCGCGGGCCGCATCACCGTGGATCCGGCGGCGGAGCGCGAAGGCGTCGAGGAGCGCCTGCGTCGGGTGCTCGTGGGTGCCGTCGCCGGCGTTGATGACCGGCTTGCCGATCCAGTCGGCGAGCAGCGCGGGCGCGCCGGAGGCGCCGGAGCGCACGACCACGCCGTCGACGCCCATCGCAGCGATCGTGAGGCCGGTGTCGCGGAGCGACTCGCCCTTCGACGCGCTCGAGCCCTTGCCCGAGACGTTGATGACGTCGGCCGAGAGCCACTTGCCGGCGATCTCGAACGACGAGCGCGTTCGGGTGGAGTCCTCGAAGAACAGGTTGACGACCGTGCGGCCGCGCAGCGCCGGGAGCTTCTTGAGCTCGCGGTCCTGGATCTGGTGCATGTCCTCGGCGAGGTCGAGCAGCGCGATGGCCTCCTCGCGCGGCATCGCGGCCGTCAGCAGGTGCTTCACGCGGCACCCCCGTCGCCGGTCGACATCGACCCCGTCGCGGACTCGATCGTCACGCCGTCGCGGCCGTCGACCTCCTCGAGCAGGATCGAGACGTGCTCGGTGCGGGCGCTCGGCAGGTTCTTGCCCACCGAGTCGGCGCGGATCGGCAGCTCGCGGTGACCGCGGTCGACGAGCACCGCGAGCCGCACGACGCGCGGCCGGCCGAGGTCGGCGAGCGCGTCGAGGGCCGCCCGGATCGTGCGGCCGGAGTAGAGCACGTCGTCGACGAGCACCACGACGCGGTCGTCGATGCCGTCGAGCGGGATGCGCGTGGGCTGCGACGCGCGCGTCGGGCGACCGCGCAGGTCGTCGCGGTGCATCGTCACGTCGAGCGCGCCGACGCGGGCCGAGAAGTCGATGCCGGTGATGCCGGTGAGGCGATCGGCGAGCCGCTGCGCGAGGTGGGCGCCGCGGGTGGGGATGCCCAGCAGCACGAGGTCGTCGGGTCCCTGGTTCGCCTCGAGGATCTCGTGGGCGATGCGCGTCAGGGCCCTGGCGATCTCGTCGGGGCCGAGCACGGTGCGCGGTGCAGTCACGGGGACTCCCTTCTCCGCCTCACAGGACGGGCTTCAAGGTTGTCTGATGACTCCACCCTACCGCGTCGCCGGGTGCCGCTCGGGGGTCGAGGGGGCGTCGACGTGCTCGGGGCGGAGGCCCATGCCGATGAACCGGCCCATCGCGTGCCGGAGCGCCGGCAGCCGCTGCACGACCCGGAGCGGCAGCGGCACCGGCACCTCCACGCCCGGCTCCGCGATGCGCACGAGCACGGTCTCGAGCCGCCGCTGGAAGGCCTGCGTCGCGCGGGCGGGCGGCTCACGCCGCCGCTGGATGCGCTGCAGCAGCGCCTCGGTCGGCCGCCCGCTCGCGAGCCCCGGTGCGAGCGCGTTCGCCGCCGCGACCGCGTCCTGGATCGCGAGGTTGACGCCCACCCCGCCCGCGGGCGACATCGCGTGCGCCGCGTCGCCGATCGCGAGCAGCCCGTCGCGATGCCAGCGCTCGAGCCGGTCGATGCGCACCTGCAGCACGCGCACGTCCGAGGCTCCGAGCCGCGCGACGCGCTCGGCGAAGCTGGGCTCGAGCGCCGCCACCCGGCGGCGGAGCGCGACGAGCGACGCGTCGTCGCCCGTCCACGCGCCGCGCCGGACGATGTGCGCCGCCTGGAAGAAGTGGCCGCGGTCGATCGAGAGCAGCGCGCCGTCGCCGATCTGCATGAACGGCACCCGCTCCCCCTCGCTCCGCGGCAGCCGGAACCAGAGCACGTCGATCGCGCTGGGCGGACCGACCGGAACGAGCCCCGCATCGTCGCGGAGGGCGGAGTCGCGGCCGTCGGCGCGCACCGTGAGCCTCGCCCGCACCTCGACCGGGCCGTCGGGGCCGTCGGCGAGCACACCCGCGATGCGGCCGGCATCGCGCAGCAGCGCCCGGCCGGTGTGGTGCATCCGCACGTCGAAGCCGGGCAGCGCGCGCCCGGCGTCGGCGAGCAGGTCGAGGAAGTCCCACTGCGGCATGAACGTGATGCAGCGCCGCGCGGTCGGGAGCCGCGTGAAGTCGGCGAGCACGAGCCGGTGTCCCGAGAAGCGCATCGACACCTGTGGCATGTCGGCGTGCGGCAGGGCGAGGAACCGCTCGAGCAGCCCGATCTCGTGCAGCACCTGCTGCGTCGAGGGGTGGATCGTGTCGCCGCGGAAGTCGCGCAGGAAGTCGCCGTGCTGCTCGAGCACGACGACGCGCACGCCGCGCCGGGCGAGCAGCAGGGCCAGCATCAGTCCGGCCGGGCCGCCGCCGACGATGGCGCAGTCCGTCTCCAGGCGCTCGCTCACGCCCCCAGCGTGGTCGCGCGCCGCGCGCCGCGCCAGTGCCGCCCGGAGCGGGGTCCGCCCCGGGCCACGACGGCGCGCTAGGCGCGCGAGGCCGCGATCTTGCCGAGCACGCCGTTGATGAAGGCGCCGGAGCGCTCGGTCGAGAGCTCGTTGGCGATGTGCACGGCCTCCGAGATCACGACGCTCGCGGGCGCGGTCTCGTGCTCGAGCTCCCAGACGCCGACGCGGAGGATCGCCAGATCCGTGCGCGGCATGCGGTCGATCGGCCAGTTCGCGCTCGACGAGGCGATCAGCTCGTCGACGCCCTCGAGCTCGTCCGAGACGCCCGCGACGATCTCGCGGGCGAAGGGGAACCATCCGTGGGTCGCCCAGCCGAGGCGGTCGGCGGTGTCGCGGAGCACCGTCTCGGGTGCCTCGCCCCTCGCCTGCGCGGAGTAGAGCACCTCGACGGCGTGCTTGCGCGCCTTCCGCCGGGCGGGGTAAGTCTCCTCGCCCACGTCAGCTGATGCGGCCGAGGTAGCTGCCGTCGCGCGTGTCGACCTTGACCCGCGTGCCCTGCTCGACGAACAGCGGCACCTGGATCTCGGCGCCGGTCTCGACCGTGGCGGCCTTGGTGCCTGCGCTCGAGCGGTCGCCCTGCAGGCCCGGCTCGGTGTAGGTGATCTCGAGCACGACGGATGCGGGCAGCTCGACCTGCAGCGCCTCGCCCTCGTGCATCGAGATGGTGGCGGTGCCGTTCTCGAGCAGGTACTTCGCGCCGTCGCCGACGATGTCGGCCGGGACGGGCAGCTGCTCGTACGTGTCGTTGTCCATGAACACGAAGTCGGTGCCGTCGTTGTAGAGGAACTGGTAGTCGCGGCGGTCGACGGTGGCGAACTCCACCTTCGTGCCGGCGTTGAAGGTCTTGTCGACGAGCTTCTGGCTGCGCGCGTTGCGGAGCTTCGTGCGCACGAAGGCGCCGCCCTTGCCGGGCTTGACGTGCTGGAACTCGACGACGCTCCAGAGCTGGCCGTCGAGGTTGAGCACCGCGCCGTTCTTGATGTCGTTGGTCGTTGCCATGCGTGTTCCGTTCCGTGATCGTCGCGGCCCTCATCGGACCGACAGATGATCCTACCGGGCGGCGATCGCCGACGCGGCCAGGCGGTAGCCGTCGAGCCCGAACCCGGCGATGACCCCGGTCGCGACGGCGGAGACGACGGACGTGTGCCGGAAGACCTCGCGCGCGTGCGGGTTCGAGATGTGCACCTCGACGAGCGGCGCCACGCCCTGCAGCTGCGCGCATGCATCCCGCAGCGCGTAGGAGTAGTGCGTGAAGGCCGCCGGGTTGAGGATCACCGGGGTGCGCGCGTCGACGGCCTCGTGGATCCAGCCGACGAGCTCGGCCTCGTCGTCCGTCTGCCGCACGTCGGCCTCGATCGGCGCGTCCGCGGTGCCGGCGGACGCGACGAGCGGCGCGATGTCGGCGAGCGTCGCGGTGCCGTAGACGTCGGGCTCTCGCGTGCCGAGGCGGCCGAGGTTGGGTCCGTTGAGGACGAGGATGCGCATGCCGCCATCCTGCCGCATGGGCGCCGGCGCGCAGTGCCGCGCGGCTCGCTACATCTCGCCCTCGAACAGGCCGATGCTGTTGCCGTCGGGGTCGGTGAACACCGCCCACCAGCTCGTCGGCGAGACCTCGCCCTTCGGGAGCGTGACGGTGCCGCCGAGCTCCTCGACCTTGGCGAGGGCCTCGTCGATCGAGTCGACCTCGATCACCGAGCGCGGCTGCGTGAAGCCGTCCTCGCGTGCCGTGAGCGCGCCGCCGGAGACGCCGTTGGGCGCCTGCCACATCGGGTAGCCCTCGTAGCCCTCCGACTCGGTGATCTGCCAGCCGAACACGGAGCCGTAGAAGCGCGTCGCCTGCGCCATGTCGGTGACCGGGATCTCGAGATGGGTGATGTCGCCATGTGCCATGGCAGGGATTCTGCACCGCCCGCGCCCGCGCCGCCAGCCCTCCCGTGGCAGCGCTCGCCCCCGCCCCGCCGCTGAGCGGTCACTCCCGCCCCCGAGTGGTCGCTCCCGCCGCCGAGCGGTCACTCCCGCCGCCGAGCGGTCACTCCCGCCCCTGAGTGGTCAATCCCACCGCTGAGTGGTCACTCCCGCGCCTGATTGGTCACTCCCACCGCTGAGTGGTCACTCCAGCCGTTGAGTGGTCACTCCAGCCGTTGCGTGGTCAATCCCGCGCCTGAGTGGTCACCTCCTTCGCTGACTGGTCACTGCCGCCGCTGAGTGGTCAGTCGGGATGCGCGCTCGCCCGCGCACCGGAATCGCAGATGCGGCACCGGGCATCCATACGCGGAAGTGACCACTGGCGCGCGGAAGTGACCGTTCACGCGTGTCCCTGACCCCTCACGCGCTGGAGTGACCACTCACGCGTCGGAGTGACCACTCACGCGTCGGAGTGACCACTCACACGCCGGAGTGACCACTCACACGTGGGAGCGACCACTCCGCGTGCGGGGAAGGCGGCGGTCGGGGCGCGGGTCAGTCGGCGAGCGACTGATACGCCATGAAGAGCAGGCTGTCGTCCGGGCCCTCGAGGATGCGCGGCCGCGCGACGTCGTCGAGCACGACGAAGCGCAGCATCGAGCCGCGCGTCTTCTTGTCCTTGCGCATCGTGCCGAGCACCGTCTGCCACCGGCCGACAGGGTATGTCGTCGGCAGCTCGAGCGACTCGAGCACCGCCCGGTGCCGATCGACGACCGACTCGGGCAGGCGCCCCGCGAGGCGCGACAGCTCAGCAGCGAAGACCATGCCGATCGCGACGGCCGCGCCGTGGCGCCAGCGGTAGCGCTCGGTGTGCTCGATCGCGTGGCCGAGCGTGTGCCCGTAGTTGAGGAACTCGCGCTCGCCGTGCTCGCGGAAGTCGTTCGCCACGACGCGCGCCTTGACCTCGATCGCGCGCGCGATCGCCTCCTGGAACTCCGGCGTCGACGGGTCGGTCGTCGCGTCGAGCGAGCCCTCGAGCAGCTCGAGGATCCGCGGGTCGGCGATGAACCCGGCCTTCACGACCTCCGCGAAGCCCGTCAGCAGCTCGTTGCGCGGCAGCGAGTCGACGAGCTCGAGGTCGGCGACGACCGTCGCCGGGTGGTGGAACGCCCCGACGAGGTTCTTGCCCTGCTCGGTGTTGATGCCGGTCTTGCCGCCGACGGCGGCGTCGACGATGCCGAGCACGCTCGTCGGCGCCTGGATCACGCGCACGCCGCGCAGCCACGTCGCGGCGACGAAGCCGGCGAGGTCGGTGACCGCGCCGCCGCCGAGCCCGACCACCGCGTCGGTGCGGGTGAACTCCGCCTGCCCCATGATCTGCCAGAGGAACTGCGCGACCTCGATGCGCTTCGCCGCCTCCGCATCGGGCACCTCCGCGAGCAGCACCTCGACGTCGAGCTCGGCCTTGAGGTGCTCCGCGATGCGGCTCATCGCCGGCTGGTGCACGACGAGCAGCCGCGTCGCGTCGCCGAGCGACTCGCGGATGCGGTCGACCAGGATGCCCCTGCCGACGTGGACGTCGTAGGGCGCCTCGGTCTCGACGCGGATGGTGGTCATGCGCTCCCCCTCTGGAGTGTCACAGCCCGCGCTCCGCGAGCCAGGCCTCGAGCCGATCGACCAGCTGGGCCATCGGCGTCCTCGACGAGTCGACGACGGTGTCCGCGAGCTCGCGGTAGATCGGGTCCCGCTCGGCGGCGATGCGCCGCCACGACGCGATGCCGTCGGCGACGAGCGGCCGGCCACCGCCGCTGATGCGCCGCTCGGCGGTCTGCTCGTCGACGGTGACGAGCACGACCGTCGCGTGCGCGAGGAGCGCCCGGGTGTGCTCGTCGAGCACGGCGCCGCCGCCGAGGGCGACGACCGAACCGGGCACGAGCGCGCGCCGCACGGCATCCGCCTCCCAGCGACGGAAGGCGGGCTCGCCGTGCGCGGCGAACAGCTCGGGGATCGGCCCGTGCTCGAGCACGACGAGCCGGTCGGTGTCGGCGAAGGTGCGCCCCAGCCGGGCGGCGAGCTTGCGGCCGAGCGACGACTTGCCCGCCGCCATCGGCCCGATGAGCGCGATCGGCGGCACCGTGCCCGCCTCGTCGCCCGGGCGCGGACCGGCGCCGGCCTCGCCCGCCCGGTCGGCGGTCACGAGGTGGTGCGCAGCTGCTCGGGGATCGCGGCGAGATAGGCGTCGAGGTTCCTGCGCGTCTCGGCGACCGAGTCGCCGCCGAACTTCTCGACCATCGCGTCGGCGAGCACGAGCGCGACCATCGCCTCGGCGACGACGCCGGCGGCGGGCACGGCGCACACGTCGCTGCGCTGGTGGTGCGCCTGGGCGGCCTCGCCGGTGGACACGTCGACGGTGCGCAGCGCGCGCGGCACCGTCGCGATCGGCTTCATGCCGGCGCGCACCCGCAGCGGGTCGCCGGTGGTCATGCCGCCCTCGATGCCGCCCGCCCTGCCGGTCTCGCGGTGCACGCCGCCCTTGCCGACGATGAGCTCGTCGTGCGCGACGCTCCCCCGGCGTCGCGTGGTCTCGAAGCCGTCGCCGACCTCGACGCCCTTGATGGCCTGGATGCTCATGAGCGCCTGGGCGAGCCGGCCGTCGAGCCTGCGGTCCCAGTGCACGTAGGAGCCGAGCCCCGGCGGCAGGCCGTAGGCGAGCACCTCGACGATGCCGCCAAGCGTGTCGCCGGCGCGGCGGGCATCCTCGACCTCCGCGAGCATCGCGGCGCTCGTCGCGGCGTCGAAGCAGCGCAGCTCGTCGGCGTCGAGGAGGTCGACGTCGTCGGGCGCGGGCAGCGCGGCACCGTCGGGCACGCGCACCGGCCCGATCGAGAGGGTGTGGCTCACGAGCCGCACGCCCAGCTCGCCGAGGAAGGCCCGGGCGACGGCACCGAGCGCGACGCGGGCCGCGGTCTCGCGGGCGCTCGCGCGCTCGAGCACCGGGCGCGCCTCGTCGAAGCCGTGCTTCTGCATGCCGACGAGGTCGGCGTGGCCGGGACGCGGGCGGGTGAGCTTCGCGGCGCGCGCACCGGTGAGCTCCTCCTCGAGCGGTGCCGCGCCCATGACCTCGGTCCACTTCGGCCACTCGGTGTTGCCGATGCGCAGCGCGATCGGGCCGCCCTGGGTGCTGCCGTGGCGCACGCCGCCGGAGATCGACAGCGCGTCCTGCTCGAACTTCATCCGGGCGCCGCGACCGGCGCCGAGCTTGCGGCGCTGCAGGTCGGCCTGGATCTGCTCCGCGGTGATGGGCACGCCCGCGGGCAGCCCCTCGAGGAGGGCGAGCAGTTCGGGGCCGTGGGATTCCCCAGCGGTGAGCCAGCGCAGCATGCTCATGATTCTTCCAGAGTCCCGGATGCCCGAGGACCGGTCGCGCTCGCACCGAGCGCCCGGCGCATGGCCGCGACCACGCGCGGCTCGTCGGGCAGCGGCGCGTCGACGTCGCCCTGCGCGAAGATGCGCGCCTGCAGCACCGCCTGGCCGAGCAGCATCTCGCGCCCGTCGATCACGTGCAGGCGCGGCAGCGACGCGAGGTACCGCGAGCCAGCCGGGCGCGCGTAGTCGGCGTCGAGCAGGCGCGTCGGGGGTGCGGCGAAGGTCGGCACGGCGTCGGCGGCGGCCGGCAGCGTCGAGACGCCCGCGTCGACGACGGGCAGCGGCGCGTCGAGCGCCTGCACCTCGAGCGCGACCCCGAGCGACGCCGCGAGCTCGCGGAGCCGCTGCGCCTTCGCCGGGGTGCGGAGCGCGACGGTCACGCGCTCGACGCCCATAAAGACGAGCGCGACGAGCGCGGTCTGGGCCGTGGCGCCCGCGCCCACGATCGCGGCGGAGCCCGCCCGGGCGAGCCCCGCATCCGCGAACGCCCGCACGATGCCACCGACGTCGGTGCTCCACCCCCGCAGCGCGCGCCGGCCGCGGGTCGGCGCACCGAGCAGCAGCGTGTTGACCGTGCCGGTCGCGCGGGCGAGCGGATCGAGCTCGTCCGCGAGCTCGGCGGCGGCGTCCTTGTGCGGCGCCGTCACCGACAGGCCGAGCCACTCGGGACCGAGCGCGCCGACGAAGGCCGGGAGCCCGCCGGGCTCGACCGCGCTGCGGCCGTAGTCCCAGTCGAGGCCGAGCTCGCGGGCCGCGGCGCCGTGCAGCGCGGGCGACAGCGAGTGCTCGACCGGCCAGCCGACGACGGCGAGCCGGCGCGCACCGGCCGCCGTCACGTCAGCCGCCCCAGCCCGGGTTGTCGCGCAGGAACTGCTGGAACTGCGCGACGCCGACCTCGTGCTCGGCGAGCGTCTCCGAGAAGACGGTCTCGCCGGTCTCGGGGTTCACGGTCACGAAGTAGAGCCACGCGCCCTCGGTCGGCGCGAGCGCCGCCTGGATGGCCGCGTCGCCGGGGGCACCGATCGGCCCGACCGGCAGGCCCGGGTTCGCGTACGTGTTGTACGGGTTGCTCGCGTCCGCGCGCTCCTCGGCCGTCGTGGTGACGACGTGGAGGTTGCCGGTGCCGTAGGCGACGGTCGCGTCGGACTGCAGCGGCATGTTCACGTCGAGGCGGTTCTGGAACACCCGCGCGACCCGGCCGAAGTCGTCCGGCAGCCGCGCCTCGCGCTGCACGAGCGACGCCATGATGAGCACGCGCTCCTGGTCGGCCTCCGCGACGCCCGCGGACTCGAGCGCCTCCCGCTGCCGCTCGACCATCGTCGTCAGCACGTCGACCGCGGTGACGCCCTCGTCGAACGTGTAGGTCGCGGGGAACAGCCAGCCCTCGAGCGAGATGGCGTTCTCGGGCAGGGCGAACTGCGTGAGGTCGCCGGCCGCCTGCAGGAACTCGGCCTGCGGGATGCCGATGTCGCGCTCGAGCCGCTCGTAGACCTGCGGCAGCGTGTAGCCCTCGGGCACCGTGACGCGCAGCTCCACCTTGTTCGCGGGGTCGATGAGGGCGTCGACCGCGCCCTGCGCCGACATCTGCTGCATGAGCCGGTACGCGCCCGGCTGCAGCTGGATCGACGAGTCGGCGACCAGGATGTCGGTGAACGCCTCGGCGCTCGCGATGACGTCCTGCTCGAGCAGCGTGGCGGCCACGTCGTAGCCGTTGTCGCCCGACTGCACCTGCACGACGACCTCGCCGGTGCCGGGGCCCGGGTAGTCCTCGGGGCCGCTGAAGCGGTCGGCGATGCGCGGGATGCCCCACGCCGCCGCGATGCCGACGCCCACCAGCACGACGAGGGCGATGATGCCGCCGATCAGCCGCCTGCGGACCCGCTGCTTGCGCTCTCGCGCGCGACGTCCAGCCATCTCAGTCCTCCTGGGTCGCGGCCTCGCCGCGGTCGTCGTGGCCCTGCGCGTCGTCGCGGCTGGGCAGCAGCTCGCCGGGCGCCCGCCCGGCGGTGCGCTCGCTGTCGAGCGCGTGCTGCAGGATGACGACCGCAGCCGCCTGGTCGATGCTCGAGCGCTGCTGCCGGCTCGACCTGCCGGCCGCGCGCATGCCGGCCGAGGCCGTCACGGTCGAGAGCCGCTCGTCCACGAGCCGCACGGGCAGCGCGGCGGCGAGCAGCGCGGCCATGTCGCGCGCATCCTGGGTGCTCGGGGTGTCGCCGCCGGAGAGCGAGATCGGCAGCCCCACGACCGCCTCGATCGCGTTGAGCTCCTCGGCGATCTCGCGCAGGCGTGCGACGACGTCCGTCGATGCGCGCTGGATCGTCTCGACCGGGGTCGCGAGCAGGCCGTCGCGGTCGCAGCGCGCGACGCCGACGCGGGCGCGCCCGACGTCGACGCCGATCCGCACCCCGCGACGCATGCCGGTGCCGCTCAGCGGTCGAGCCCTGCTCGCACGGCGCCGATCGCCGCGGGCATCGCGCTCGCGTCCTGGCCGCCGCCCTGCGCCATGTCCGGCTTGCCGCCACCGCCGCCACCGAGCGCGCCGGCCGCCGCCTTCGCGAGCGGGCCCGCGACGACGCCGCCGTCGCGCGCGGCCTGGTTCGTGGCCACGACGATCGCCGGCTTGCCGTCGACCGCGCCGCCGATCGCGACGACCGCCGCCTCGCTGCCGAGGCGCTCGCGCACCTGCGCGGCGAGCGACCGCAGGTCGTCGGCCGACCCGACCACGCCGAGGTCGACCGCGGCGAACCGCACCGCCCCGACCCGCTCTGCGGCGTCGGCGATCGGCTGCACGCGGCCGGCGAGCTGCTGCGACTCGAACTCCGCGATCCGCTTCTCGGCCGTCTTGAGCGACGCGACGAGCTCCTGGATGCGGCCGGGCAGCTGCTCCTTGGGCGTCTTCAGCATCGACGTGAGCTCGCTGACGAGCGAGCGCTCCGCGACGAGCTGCCGGAACGCGTCCGGACCGACCGCGGCCTCGACGCGACGGTTGGTCGAGCCGACGCTCGACTCGCTCGTGATCGAGATGAGCCCGATCTGGCTCGACGCGGCCACGTGCGTGCCGCCGCACAGCTCGCGCGACCAGGGGCCGCCGATGTCGACCATGCGCACCTGGTCGCCGTACTTCTCGCCGAACAGCGCCATCGCGCCGAGCGCGCGCGCCTCGTCGATCGGCATGACGCGCGTCTCGACCGGCAGGTCGTCGCGGATCGCGGTGTTGGCGATGCCCTCGAGCTCCTGGCGCATGTCGCTCGAGAGCGCGCTGGACCAGGAGAAGTCGAGCCGCATGTAGCCGGCCTTGTTGTACGAGCCGGACTGGTGCGCATCCGGGCCGAGCAGCTGGCGCAGCGCCGCGTGCACGACGTGCGTCGCCGAGTGGGCCTGGTTCGCGGAGCGGCGGTAGAGCGGGTCGACGACCGCGTGCGCGAGGTCGCCGACGGCGATCTCGCCGGAGGTGACGCGCACGGTGTGGCTCACGAGCCCCGAGATGGGGCGCTGCACGTCGAGCACGTCGGCCTCGAAGCCGGGGCCGACGAGGCGGCCCTGGTCGCTGTCCTGCCCGCCGGACTCGGCGTAGAGCGAGGTGGCGGTCAGCACGACCTCGGCCTCGTGGCCCACGCCCGCGGTCTGCACCTGCGCGCCGTCGACGATGATGCCGATCACCTCGCCGTCGGCCTCGAGCTCGTCGTAGCCGAGGAACGCGGTCTCGCCCTTCGCGCGCAGGTCGGCGTAGACCGAGAGGTCGGCGAGCTGGCGGCGGCGCGACTTCGCGTCGGCCTTGGCGCGCGTGCGCTGCTCGCTCATGAGCGTCTCGAACGTCGGGCGATCGACCTGCAGGCCGGCCTCCTCCGCGATCTCCATCGTCAGGTCGATCGGGAAGCCGTAGGTGTCGTGCAGCAGGAACGCGGTCCTGCCGGGCACGACGTTGCCGGCGTCCTTCCGCACGTCGGCGATCGCGACGTCGAGCACGGTCGAGCCGGACTCGAGGGTCGACCGGAACGTCTCCTCCTCGGCCACGGCCATCCGCTCGATGCGCGGGTACGACTGCTCGAGGTCGGGGTAGGCGGCGACCATCGCGTCGCGGCTCGCGCGGAACAGCGTCGGGAACGTCGCGTCCTGCACGCCGAGCAGCCGCATGGAGCGGATCGAGCGGCGCATGAGCCGGCGCAGGATGTACCCGCGGCCGTCGTTGCCGGGCGTGACGCCGTCGCCCATGAGCATGAGCGATGAGCGGATGTGGTCGGCGATGACGCGCATGCGCACGTCGTCCTCGTGGACGGCGCCGTAGCGGCGGCCGGAGAGCTCGCTCGCGAGGTCGAGCACCGGGCGCACCTGGTCGATCTCGTACATGTTCTGCACGCCCTGCTTGAGGAAGGCGATGCGCTCGAGCCCCATGCCGGTGTCGATGTTCTTGCTCGGCAGCTCGCGCACGATCGTGAACTCGGTCTTCGAGCGCACGTCGGCGATCTCGTCCTGCATGAAGACGAGGTTCCAGATCTCGACGTAGCGGTCGCTGCCGGTCGCCGGACCGCCCTCGGGGCCGTACTCGGCGCCGAGGTCGTAGAAGATCTCGGAGTCGGGGCCGGCGGGGCCGGGCTGCCCGGTCATCCAGTAGTTGTCCTCGAGGCCGAGGCGCTGGATGCGCGAGGCCGAGATGTCGGTCGTCTCGAGCCAGAGGCGCTCTGCCTCGTCATCGGTCGTGAAGACGGTGACCCAGAGCCGCTGCGGGTCGAACCCGAAGTGGCCGTCGGCCTCGGAGCCGGTGAGCAGCTCCCACGCGTACCCGATCGCCTCGCGCTTGAAGTAGTCGCCGAACGACCAGTTGCCCGCCATCTGGAAGAACGTGCCGTGGCGCGGCGTGCGGCCGACCTCCTCGATGTCGTTCGTGCGGATGCACTTCTGCACGTCCGCGGCGCGCGGCCACGGCGCGGGCACCCGGCCCGAGAGGTACGGGATGAACGGCACCATGCCGGCGATCGTGAACATGATCGCCGGGTCGTCGCTCACGAGCGATGCCGAGGGCACGATCTGGTGGTCGCGGCGCTCGAAGTAGCTCAGGAAGCGGCTGTGGATGTCTGCGGTCTGCATGGGGGTCAGGTCTCTCCAGCCCGCTGTGGGCCTGACGGAAGGGGGCGGAACGGATGGGGGCGTGCCGGGTGGCGGCATGACGAGCCCGGGCGCATCGCGCCCGGGCTCGGGACGGGTCTCGTCACTCGCCTCGCAGCTCGCGGTCGCGAGCCTGGTAGCCGTCCTTGACCGCGTCGGTGAACTCGCGGCTGCGGGCGTCGACGTTGTCGAGCAGCGCCTTGCCCTTCTCGGTCTCCTCGATGCGGCGGGCGGCGAAGACGCCGATGACGACGCCGATGGCCAGGAACAGGAGCTTCTTCACAGCGGGGTCTCCTCGTGTCACGCTCTCCCCCGGACCGGTCGGCTCCGGGGCTTCGACAGTCTAACGACGAGAGGGGTCGCCTTCCGGCGACCCCTCTCGTGCGACGCTGGGATCAGCGCGCGGCGTAGTACTCGACGACGAGCTGGACCTCGGCGACGACGGGCACCTCTGCGCGCTTCGGGCGGCGCACGAGGCGCGCCTGCAGGCGGTCGAGCTGCACGTCGAGGTACGGCGGGACGGGCGGGAGCACACCGGCGTGACCGCCGGCGGCCGCGACCTGGAAGGGCTCCATGCCGGACGAGCGCTCGTGGACGTGGATCGTCTGGCCCTCCTTGACGCGGAAGGAGGGGCGGTCGACGCGCTGGCCGTCGACCATGATGTGGCGGTGCACGACCATCTGGCGGGCCTGCGACATCGTGCGGGCGAAGCCCGAGCGGAGCACGAGGGCGTCGAGGCGCATCTCGAGCAGCTCGACGAGGTTCTCACCCGTCAGGCCGGACTGGCGACGGGCCTCGTTGAACGTGGTGCGCAGCTGCGCCTCGCGGATGCCGTACTGGGCGCGCAGGCGCTGCTTCTCGCGGAGGCGGACGGCGTAGTCGCTGTCAGCCTTGCGCTTGGTGCGGCCGTGCTGGCCGGGGCCGTAGGGGCGCTTCTCGAGGTAGCGCGCCGCCTTCGGGGTGAGGGCGATGCCGAGGGCGCGCGAGAGGCGCGTCTTCGAACGGGTACGGGACTTCGTGGACATGACTTCCTTCGCTGAGTCGCTGCCGCGCGAGCGGCTGTCCCGGCACAGTGCCAGGACTTAAGGAGGGGGGCGGGCCCGGGTGGCGCGGCGATGCCGGCCGGTGGACCAGCGACCAGGCTACCAGATCAGGCGTCGCCTGCCAGGATCCGGCGGATGCGCTCGAGCCGCGCCGCGATGTCGCGCTCGAACCCGTGCTGGCTCGGCTCGTAGTAGCGGCGTCCGATGAGCGGGTCGGGCAGGTGCTGCTGCGTGGCGACGCCGTGCGGCGCGTCGTGGGCGTAGCGGTAGCCCTTGCCGTGGCCGAGCCGCTTGGCGCCGGCGTAGTGCGCGTCGCGCAGGTGGTTGGGCACGCGGCCGAAGTCGCCGCCGAGCACATCGGCGATCGCCCGGTCGATGCCGACGTAGGAGCGGTTCGACTTCGGTGCCGTCGCGAGGTAGACGACGGCCTCGGCGAGCGGGATGCGCCCCTCCGGCATGCCGATCATCTGCACCGCGGTCGCCGCGGCCGTGGCGATGACGAGCCCCTGCGGATCGGCCATGCCGATGTCCTCGCTCGCGAGCACGATGATGCGGCGGGCGATGAAGCGCGGGTCCTCCCCCGCCTCGATCATGCGCGCGAGGTAGTGGAGCGCCGCGTCGGGGTCGGAGCCGCGCACCGACTTGATGAACGCCGAGATGACGTCGTAGTGCTCGTCGCCCTGCCGGTCGTAGCGCAGCAGCGCGCGATCGACGGCGCTCGCCACCGCATCCGCCGTGATCAGGGCTGGCCCGTCGGCATCGCCCGCCGCCTCGAGCGCGTGCTCGCCTGCTGCCTCCAGCGCGGTGAGCGCTCGTCGCGCGTCGCCGGAGGAGAGCCGGATGAGCTGCGCCCGGGCGTCGTCGTCGAGCTCGACGCGCCCGTCGAAGCCGCGCGGGTCGGCTATGGCGCGCGCGATGAGCTCGGCGATGTCGTCGTCGCCCAGGGGCTCGAGCGTGAGCAGCAGCGAGCGCGACAGCAGCGGGCTCACGACGCTGAACGACGGGTTCTCGGTCGTCGCGGCGATGAGCGTGACCCACCCCTGCTCGACGCCCGGCAGCAGCGCGTCCTGCTGCGCCTTGGTGAAGCGGTGGATCTCGTCGAGGAACAGCACGGTCGAGCGTGCGAAGAGGTCGCGCTCCGCGAGCGACTCCTCCATCACCTGCCGCACGTCCTTCACGCCGGCGGTCACGGCGCTCAGCTCGACGAAGCGGCGGTCGGACGAGTGCGCGATCGACTGGGCGAGCGTGGTCTTGCCGGTGCCGGGCGGTCCCCACAGGATGACGCTCTGTCCGCTCGCGGCGGAGCTCGATCCGGCCAGGCGGCGCAGCGGCGAGCCGGGGCCGAGCAGGTGCCGCTGCCCGACGACCTCGTCGAGGCTCGTGGGGCGCATGCGCACCGCGAGCGGCGCTGTCGTCCCCCTGGCCATGCCTCCATGCTAGGCGGCGCCGCCCACAGGCCCGGCGGGTGGTCCTGCCCGCGATGGGTGGTGCCGCCCTCGACAGGTGGCGCGGCCGGGCCCCCTTGCGCGGGCACGCCCACCTGCCGCCGTCCGCGGCACGGGGCCGCGTCCGGGTGCTTCGCGCTCGGCGCGCACCGGGCCGCGCACTGAGGCGCACGCTGCCCGGAGGCGCCGACGCGAGGCGGTAGCCTGATCCGCGGTCGCGCGACAGCCCGGATGTGGCACGCAGCGCGCGGCAGACATGCGAGGAGAATCCGTGGTCACGAAGCAGGAGCAGGAGCGCCGCGTGCGCGACTATCGCGCACGGCAGACGGTGCACCAGCGCCGGCAGCGCCGCCAGCGCCGCGACTCCATCATCGGTGGCGCGCTCGCGCTCGTCGTGCTCGCGGGCGGCACCGCGCTGCTCTCGACCGTGCAGCCGCCGGCCGACCCCGCGGCGACCGCGCCGCCCTCGCCCACCGAGACGACGGCCGCCGAGTCGACCGTGCCCGACCCCTCGCTCGCCGAGGGCCGCACGTGGACGGGCGCGCTGACGATCAACGGCATCGAGCTCGGTGTCGAGCTCGACGGCGCCGCCGCGCCGCAGGCGGTCTCCGCGGTGCTCGCCGACACGCAGGGCGACTACTACGACGGCAAGACGTGCCACCGGCTCACGACGAGCGAGGGCTTCAGCGTGCTGCAGTGCGGCTCGACCGACGGCCAGGGCGGCGGCGACCCCTCCTACATGTACGGCCCGATCGAGAACGCCCCGGCCGACGACGTCTACGCCGAGGGCACCATCGCCATGGCGCGCCAGGGCAACAACGCCGAGTCGAACGGCCACCAGTTCTTCATCGTCTACGGCGACACCACGATCCCCTCCGACAGCGCCGGCGGGTACAGCGTGATCGGCCGCGTCACCTCCGGTCTCGACCAGCTGACCGCCGACGTGATCTCGCTCGGCACCGAGGGCGGCGTCACCGACGGACCGCCCGCGGAGCCCGTCGCGATCGACGACTTCGTCCTGCAGTAGCGGGTCCGGCGCCGGCTCCACCGCGCTAGGCTCTCCCTGCCCGTTCCCTCGTACGAGAGACTCCTCCATGCCCGAGCCCATCCAGCCCACCGACTCCGAGAACTCGGAGGAGTCCGTGCAGGACGCCCCGATCGAGGATGCCAGCGCGTCCGAGGTCGCCGAGGCCAGCGCCGACGCTGCGCCCGAGGCCCCCGCAGACGAGGCTCCCGCCGAGCCGGATGCCGCAGCGCAGCCCGCCGAGGCTGACGTCCCGGCCGATGACGCCGAGCTCTCCGCAGCCGAGCTGACCGCTGCCGCCGACGCCGCCACCGGCATCCCCGTCGAGCAGGCCGTCGCAGAGCTCGCTGCTGACGAGGCGCCCGTCGAGCTGTCCGAGCAGCCGTCCGAGCAGCCCGGCGAGGCGACGTCGGAGCAGGCAGCGCCGGAGGCCGAGCCGGCACCCGCTCCCGAGCCCGAGATGGGCGAGCCCGTCATCGAGCGAGGCCTCGGCCGGGTCGACGCGACCGGCACCGTCGCGGTCAAGGAGGGCGAGCGCTGGCGCGTGGTCGGCCAGTTCCCCGACGTCGAGGCCACGGAGGCGCTCGCGTACTTCGAGCGCAAGTTCGCCGACCTCGAGGGCCAGGTGCGCCTGCTCGAGCAGCGCATCCGCGGCGGCGCCAGCGCGCGCGACGTGGCGAAGGCCGCGTCGCACCTGCACACGACCGTGCAGGAGGCGAACGCCGTCGGCGACGTCCCGTCGCTGCTCACCCGCCTCGACGCGCTGCGCGGCGAGCTCGGCCAGCTCGAGGCCAAGCAGCAGGCCGCGAGCCGCGCCGAGGTCGACGCGGCGATCGCCGAGCGCACGCGCGTCGTCGAGTCGATCGAGCAGCTCGCCTCGGCCGACCTCGAGAACGTGCAGTGGAAGCAGACGATGCAGCGCGTCGACGAGCTCTTCGCCGAGTGGCAGCGCCTGCAGAAGGACGGCCCCCGCCTCTCGAAGGGCCAGGCGGATGCGCTCTGGAAGCGCTTCCGCGACGCCCGTGCGACGCTCGAGGGCGCGCGCCGCCGCTTCTTCGCCGACCTGGACGCCTCGCACAAGGACGTCCGCGCCCGCAAGCAGGCGCTCGTCGAGCGTGCGCAGGCGCTCGCGCCCAAGGGCGTCGACGGCATCCCCGCCTACCGGTCGCTGCTCGACGAGTGGAAGGGCGCCGGCCGCGCCGGCCGCAAGATCGACGACGCGCTCTGGGCGCAGTTCAAGGAGGCCGGCGACGTCCTCTTCGCGGCGAAGGCCGAGCAGTCGTCCGTCGAGAACGAGGAGTACACCGCCAACCTGGAGGCGAAGCGCGCGCTCCTCGAGGAGGCCGCTCCGATCCTGCAGATCAAGGACCGCGCCGCCGCCCGCGAGGCGCTGCTGCCCATCCAGCGCCGCTGGGACGAGCTCGGCCGCGTGCCACGCGAGGCGCTGCGCGAGGTCGAGGACCGCATGCGCGCCATCGAGACGCACGTGCGCGAGCTCGACGAGCAGCACTGGAAGTCGTCGAACCCCGAGCGCAAGGCGCGCTCCGAGGGGCTCGCCGGGCAGCTCGAGGACGCCATCGAGAAGCTCGAGGGTGAGATCGCCGCGGCCACCGACCCGAAGCAGCGCGCCGAGCTCGAGGTCGAGCTCGCGACGAAGCGCTCCTGGCTCGAGGTCGTGGCAGCCGCAGGCTGACCCGCTCCCACGACGAAGGGGCCCGCGCGATGCGCGGGCCCCTTCGTCGTCGGTGGGTCGGTCGTCCGCTGGGATCAGCCGGTGGTGATCCGGTAGACGTCGTAGACGCCGTCGATGCGGCGGACCGCGTTCAGCACGTGGTCGAGGTGCGTCACGTCGCCCATCTCGAAGGCGAAGCGGCTGAGCGCGAGCCGGTCGGTGCCGGTGTGCACGCTCGCCGAGAGGATGTTGACGTGGTGCTCGGTGAGCACCCGGGTGATGTCGCTCAGCAGGCCCGAGCGGTCGAGCGCCTCGACCTGGATGTTGACGAGGAAGAGGCCCTTCGACGTCGGCGCCCACTCGACCTCGATCATGCGCTCGGGCTCGGCGAGGAGCCCCTGCACGTTCGGGCACGAGCGCTGGTGCACGCTCACGCCCTGGCCGCGCGTGACGAACCCGACGATCTCGTCGCCGGGCACGGGCGTGCAGCACTTCGAGAGCTTGACGAGGATGTCGTCGGCGCCGCGCACGAGCACGCCCGACGAGCTCGTCGACACGCGCGTGGCCGTGCGGGTGGGCAGCGCGGCCTGCGGCTCGTCGTCGGCCCCGCCCTCGTCGGCGCGGATCGCGGCGACGACCTTCTCGAGCACCGACTGCGTGGAGACGTGGCCCTCGCCCACCGCCGCGTAGAGGCCGGTGACGTCGTCGTACTTCAGCTGCGCGGCGACCTGCGCGAACGCATCCCGCCCCATGAGCTTCTGCAGCGGCAGGTCATGTCGGCGCATCGCCTTGGCGATCGCCTCCTTGCCGACCTCGACCGCCTCGTCGCGGCGCTCGCGCTGGAACCACTGGCGGATCTTGCTGCGCGCGCGGGGCGACGTGACGAAGCCCTGCCAGTCCTGGCTGGGCCCGGCATCCGGGTTCTTCGACGTCAGCACCTCGACGATGTCGCCCGTGGTGAGCCTCGTGTCGAGCGGCACGAGCCGGCCGTTGACCTTCGCGCCCATCGTGCGGTGGCCGACCTCGGTGTGCACCGCGTAGGCGAAGTCGACGGGCGTCGCGCCTGCGGGCAGGCCGATGACCTTGCCCTTGGGCGTGAAGACGTAGAGCTCCTTCGCGCCGATCTCGAAGCGCAGGGAGTCGAGGAACTCGCCCGGGTCGGTCGTCTCCTCCTGCCAGTCGTTGATGTGCGCGAGCCACGCCATGTCGGTCGACGACATCGCGCCGCCGCCCTGCTTGTACTTCCAGTGCGCCGCGACGCCGTACTCGGCGCGACGGTGCATCTCCTCGGTGCGGATCTGGATCTCGACGTGGTGGCCGCGCGGGCCGATCACCGTCGTGTGCAGCGACTGGTAGAGGTTGAACTTCGGGGTCGCGATGTAGTCCTTGAGGCGACCGGGCATCGGCTGCCAGCGCGCGTGGATCGCGCCGAGCACCGCGTAGCAGTCGCGCACGCTCGGCACGATGACGCGCACGCCGACGAGGTCGTAGATGTCGGCGAAGTCGTGGCCGCGCAGCTGCATCTTGTTGTAGATGGAGTAGTACTGCTTCGGCCGACCGGCGATGCGGCCGCGGATCTTCGCGGCCTTCATGTCCTCGGTGAGGCCGGCCACGACGTCGTCGAGGTAGCGCTCGCGCTCGGGCGCGCGCGCCTCGACGAGGTTCTTGATCTCGAGGTAGACCTTCGGCTGCAGCACCGCGAACGAGAGGTCCTCGAGCTCGACCTTGATCGTCTGGATACCGAGCCGGTGCGCGAGCGGCGCGTAGATCTCGATCGTCTCGCGCGCCTTGCGCTGCGCCGACTCGTCCGACACGAAGCCCCAGGTGCGCGCGTTGTGCAGCCGGTCGGCGAGCTTGATGACGAGCACGCGGATGTCCTGCGACATCGCGACCACCATCTTGCGCACCGTCTCGGCCTGCGCGCTCTGGCCGTACTTGAGCTTGTCGAGCTTCGTGACGCCGTCGACGAGCATCGCGATCTCGTCGCCGAAGTCGGCCCGGCACTGCTCGAGCGTGTAGGTCGTGTCCTCGACCGTGTCGTGCAGCAGCGCCGCCGCGACCGTGATCGCGCCGATGCCGAGGTCGGCGAGGATCTGCGCGACCGCGACCGGGTGGGTGATGTAGGGCTCGCCCGACTTGCGGTACTGGCCCTTGTGGGCCTCCTCGGCGACGATGTACGCGCGCTGGATGAGCCCGGTGTCGGCCTTCGGATGCTGCGACTTCACCGTGCGGATGAGCTCGTCCACCGCGCCGGCGCGGTGCGAACGCGAGAAGAGGAAGGGCAGGAGCGTGCGGAAGCCACCGGATGGCTGGGTCTCGCTCATGCCGCCTCCTCTCGCTCGGGTCGGTCAGGCCGGGTCGGTCAGGACGCTGCGGCGATCACACGACCGCCCCGCGCTCGGTCCGCGGCTTCACGGCCTCCGGGGCGATGGTGTCGCCCTGGCGGAGCCACGCGTACACGGGCGCGGCGACGAAGATCGACGACCAGGTGCCGACGATCGTGCCGATGAAGAGCGCGAGCGAGATGTCGCGGAGCGTGCCGGCGCCGAGCAGCAGCGCGCCGATGAAGAGGATCGACGCGATCGGCAGGGTGGCCACGATCGACGTGTTGATCGAGCGCACGAGCGTCTGGTTGACGGCGAGGTTGATGTTGTCGAGCAGGTCGCCGCTCACGCCGGGCGCGGTGTTCTCGCGCACCTTGTCGAACACCACGACGGTGTCGTACAGCGAGTAGCCGAGGATCGTCAGGAAGCCGATCACCGCGGCGGGCGTCACCTCGAACCCGATGATGCCGTAGACGCCCGCGGTCACGAGCAGGTCGAAGGCGAGCGACGCGAGCGCAGCGACCGCCATCTTCCAGGTGCGGAAGTAGATGGCGAGCACGATCGAGACCAGCACGAGGAAGGTCACGAGCGCCTGCAGCGCCTGCTGCGTGACGTCCTGCCCCCACGACGGGCCGACGAACGAGAACGCGACCTCGCCCGTCTCGACGCCGTACGCCTCGGCGAGGGCGGCGCGGATGTCGGCCGCCTGCTGCTCGGTGACGACGTCGGTCTGGACGCGCACGGCGTCGGCGCCGACCGTCGCGACGCGGGCCTCGGACTCGGGCACGATCGACTCGACGGCCTCCGCAGCACCCTCGACGCTCGACTGGCTGAGTCCGGTGACGCGGAACTCGCTGCCGCCGGTGAACTCGATGCCGAACACGAAGCCGCCGCGCAGCACGGTGCCGAGCGCGAGCAGGATCAGGAACCCGGCGGCGATCGAGAGCCACAGGCGGCGCTTCGCGACGACCGGGATCGACCGCTCGCCGGTGTAGAGCTCGTTGCCGATCGTGGTGAGCGATGCCATCAGTTCTCCTTGCCGGTGCCGGGGCGGGGAGCGACGCTCGCGCCAGTGCCCGCGCCCACGCCTGCGCCGACGGATGCCTTGCGCTCGGCGATGGTCTGGCGCTTCTGCGCCTCCTTCGACGACCGCGCCGCACGACCGGCGGCGACCGGCTCGCGGAACTTCGCGCGCCCCCGGTAGACCGCGCCGAGCGCGTTCGGGTCGAGGCCGCTGAAGCGGTGCCCCGACGAGAAGAACGACGTGCGCGAGAGCACGCGCAGCAGCGGGTGGGTGAAGAGCGCGACCACGACGATGTCGATGAAGGTCGTGATGCCGAGCGTGAACGCGAAGCCGCGGACGTTGCCGACCGACAGCAGGTAGAGGATCACGGCCGCGAGGAAGCTGACCGCATCCGAGATCAGGATCGTGCGGAAGGCGCGCTTCCAGCCCGTCTCGAGCGCGGACGACAGGTGCTTGCCCTCGCGCAGCTCGTCGCGGATGCGCTCGAAGTAGACGATGAACGAGTCGGCCGTGATGCCGATCGCGATCACGAGGCCCGCGATGCCGGCGAGCGACAGGCGGTAGCCCTCGGTGCTCGACAGGAACGTCACCACGAGGTACGTCAGCACGCCGGCGACGGCGAGCGAGAGGATCACCACGAGGCCGAGCGCGCGGTACTGCAGCACCGAGTAGAGCACGACGAGGATGAGGCCGATGAGGCCGGCGAGCAGGCCCGCCTGCAGCTGGCTCGCGCCGAGCGTGGGCGAGATCGTCTCGTTCGACTGCACCTGGAAGCCGATGGGCAGCGCACCGAAGCGCAGCTGGTCGGCGAGGCTCTGCGCGCCCTCCTGCGTGAAGCCGCCGGTGATCTGCGCGTTGCCGTCGGTGATGACGGCGTTCGACGTGATCGGCATGAGCACGGTCGAGTCGAGCACGACCGCGAACTGGTTCTGCGGCTCGGGCAGCTGCGTGATCGCGCGGGTGACGGCCTCGAACGCCGCGGGGCCCTCGCCGTCGAGCTCGAGGTTGACGCCCCAGCCGCCGGTCGCCTGACCCTGGCTGTTCGTCGCGGCGCTCACCTGCGCGTCGGCGATGTCGGCACCCTCGACCGACACCGGCCCGAGGATGAAGCGCGCGCTGCCGTCGGTCGAGCACGTGATGTAGGGCTGGTCGCCGGGCGCCTGCACCGTCGTGTCGACATCGGCGCACTGGAAGGCGTCGAACTCCGACTGCAGCGCGGGCGTGATCCACGCCTGGTCCCACGCGTTCGCGGGCGTCGTGGCGGGCTCGCTCTCCTCCGACGGCTCGGCCGTCGGGGTCGCGCCGGGCGCGTTCGCGGGGGCCGACTGCAGCACCGGGCGGAACTCCATCTTGGCGCTCGCCTGGATGCGCTGCAGGGTCGCCTGGTCGGGCTCGCCCGCGAGGGCGACGACGATGTTGCGGCCGCCCTGGGTCGTGATCTCGGGCTCGGCGACGCCGGAGGCGTCGACGCGCTGGCGGATGATCGCCACCGCCTGGTCGAGCTGCTCCTGGGTGACCGAGGTGCCCTCGGCGACCTGGGGCTCGAGCACGATCTGCGTGCCGCCCTCCAGGTCGAGGGCGAGCTGCGGCGTCCAGGCGCCGTCACCCCACTGGACCGCCGAGAAGTTGACGCCGATGAGGCCGGCGATCAGCACCGCCAGCCAGATGAGGGCGCGGCCGCCCCGCGCGCGAGCCTTCGCCACGGATCAGGCGCGGTCGCGCGGCTCGTCCGCGTCGCCGAGGTCGTCCGTGCGGTCGTCGGCGGCCTCGGTCACCTCGGCGTGGTCGTCGACCACGCGCGCGAGGGTCTGGCGGTGCACGCGGATCACGGTGCCCGGTGCGATCTCGATGTGCGCCTCGTTGCGCTCCTCGTCGATCGCGACGAGCTCGCCGAACACGCCGAAGTTCGTCATGACCTCGGCACCCGGGACCATCTTCGTCTGGAGGTCCTCGGCCTGCGCCTTCCGCTTCTTGTTGCTGCGGAACATGAAGAAGATCATCGCCGCGAGCACGACGAGCATGATGATCGTCAGCGGGTCGAGCGCGAACCCTTGCTGGGCGGTGGTCGTCGTCTGCAGGAACAGCATTCGGAAGGAGCCTCTCGGGGGGTGTCCGTCCTGCGCGGCTGCGCGCGGGACCAAGGACTGATCATACCCCGTCGAGCGTGTCGTCCGGCGCGAGCGCGCGCGCGTGGCGCATCCCGGAGGCCGTGGCGATCCGGCCGCGCGGCGTGCGGCCGATGAGGCCCTCGCGCACGAGGAACGGCTCGACGACCGACTCGATCGTGTCGGCCTCCTCGCCCACGGCGGCGGCGAGCGTCGACAGCCCCACCGGTCCCCCGCCGAACCGGTGCGCGATCGCGTGCAGCACGGCGCGGTCGATGCGGTCGAGGCCCGCCTCGTCGACGTCGTAGAGCTCGAGCGCCGCGCGGACGCCGTCGATGTCGCTCGAGCCGGCGTGCACGAGCAGCCAGTCGCGCACGCGACGCAGCAGCCGGTTCGCGATGCGGGGCGTGCCGCGCGACCTGCTGGCGAGCTCTGCGAGGGCCGCGCCCTCGAGGTCGAGGTCCATGAGGCGCGACGACCGGGCCAGCACCCGCTCGAGGTCGGCCGTCTCGTAGAACTCCAGGTGCGCGGTGAAGCCGAACCGGTCGCGCAGCGGCGCGGGCAGCATGCCCGAGCGCGTCGTCGCGCCGACGAGCGTGAAGGGGGCGAGCTCGAGCGGGATCGAGGCGGCCCCCGCGCCCTTGCCGACCATGATGTCGATCCGGAAGTCCTCCATCGCGAGGTAGAGCATCTCCTCGGCGGATCGCGCCATGCGGTGGATCTCGTCGACGAACAGCACCTCGCCGGGCACGAGCGCCGACAGCACCGCCGCGAGGTCGCCCGCGTGCTGGATCGCGGGGCCGGACGAGAAGCGGATGGGCCTGCCCGTCTCGTGCCCGATGATCATCGCGAGCGTCGTCTTGCCGAGCCCCGGCGGACCGGCGAGCAGGATGTGGTCGGGCGCGCGCTCCTGCATGCGCGCGGCCTGCAGCAGCACCTCGAGCTGCCCGCGCACCTTCGGCTGCCCGACGAAGTCGGTGAGCGTCGTGGGCCGCAGGGCGCCCTCGAAGGCGAGCTCGTCCGGCGTCGACGCGGGGTCGATGAGCGGGTCGTTCACGGGCGCGCCGCCGGGCCGAGGATCGCGAGCGATGCGCGCAGCAGCGCGCCGCTCGAGCCCGCGGCGTCGGGCGCCGCGATCGCGGCGCGCTCGATCGCGTCGGCGGCCGTGCGCTCGGGCCAGCCGAGGCCGGTGAGCGCCGTCAGCACGTCCGCGCGCGCATCCGGCGTCGCGGCGCGGGCGACCGCGGGCGCGACGAGCTTGCCGCTCAGCTGCAGGATGAGCAGCTTCGCCGTCTTCGGCCCGATGCCGCTCACGGCCTTGAACGCGCGCTCGTCACCGCTGTCGATGGCGCGCGCGAGCTCGGCCGGCGTGAGGTGCGCGAGCACCCCGAGCGCCGACTTCGGCCCCACGCCGGTGACGCCGATGAGCAGCTCGAACGCCTCGAGCTCCGCCTCGGTCTCGAAGCCGTAGAGCGCGAGGTCGTCCTCGCGCACGACGAGGTGCGTGTGGAGGGCGACGCCCGCGCCAGGGCGCGCGGCGAGCGAGCACTGCGGCGTCACGTGCACGGCGAGGCCGACGCCGCCGACGCCGACGACGAGCCGCTGTCCGCGTGCGGACAGCACCGTTCCGTCGAGCCTCGAGATCACCTCGTCAGCCTAGGCGGCGGCGGCGCGCTCGGGCCGCTGGCACGCCGTCGGCCGGGCGTCGCGCTGATAGCCTGGTCCGGCCCGCCGACCGACTCGGAGATCGCATGCGCTACGTCCAGTTCCTCGTCCTGTTCCTGATGCTCGTCGCCTCGTTCTTCGTCATGGGCTATGCGTTCGCCTTCCCGGGCATCGAGGCGTTCATCTTCATCGCTGGCCTGCTGATGTTCACGCTGTCGTTCGTCGTGTCGATCGAGATCGGGCGTCGCGGACTCCGCCACCGCTGATCGTCGCCGCGCGGCGCGCTCAGCGCCGCGACCTGGCAGCCGCCTCGGCTGCCGCCCACGCCTGCTGCGCGGGCGTCGACGTGCTCGCGCGCGGCACGCGCGTGCGCCAGCCCTCTGCGATCGCGATCGCCAGCGCATCCGCCGCGTCGGCAGGCCTCGGCGCCGCGTCGAGCCGCAGCAGCCGTCGCACCATCTCGGCGACCTGCTGCTTGTCGGCCGCGCCGTAGCCGGTGACGGCGGCCTTCACCTCGCTCGGCGTGAGCATCGCCACCGGGATGCCGCGCTCCGCGGCGGCGCGCAGCACGATGCCCGAGATCTGCGCGACGCCCATGACGCTGCGCAGGTTGGCCTGGGCGAAGACGCGCTCCAGCGCGATCGCGTCGGGCCGGTGCTCGTCGATCGCGGCCTCGACGCCGCGGCCGATGCGCAGCAGCCGCTGCTCGATCGCCTCGTCGGGCTCGGAGCGCACTACCTCGACGTGCACGAGCGTCGGGGTGCGGCGCTCGACGTCGATGACGCCGACGCCGCAGCGCGTGAGGCCGGGGTCGACGCCGAGCACGCGCACCGACGCCGGCACGGGCTACTCGTCCTCGTCGAGCTGCGCCTGCACCTCGGGGGTGAGGTCGTAGTTCGCGTAGACGTTCTGCACGTCCTCGCTGTCCTCGAGCGCATCGATGAGGCGCATGACCTTGCGGGCGGTCTCGGCGTCGACCTCGACCTTGAGGTTCGGCACGAACTCGACGTCGGCGGCGTCGTAGTCGATGCCCGCGTCCTGCAGCGAGGTGCGCACCGCGACGAGGTCGCTCGGCTCGGAGAGGATCTCGAAGCCGCCGCCCTGATCGGTGACCTCCTCGGCGCCTGCGTCGAGCACGGCGAGCAGGATGTCGTCCTCGGTGACGTCGTCGGTCTTCGTCACCGAGACGACGCCCTTGCGGCTGAAGTTGTAGGCGACCGAGCCCGGGTCGGCCATCGTGCCGCCGTTGCGGGTCATGGCCGTGCGGACCTCTGCGGCAGCGCGGTTCTTGTTGTCGGTCAGGCACTCGACCATGAGCGCGACACCGTTCTGCGCGTAGCCCTCGTACATGATCGTCGTGTAGTCGATCGACTCGCCCGTGAGCCCGGCGCCACGCTTGATGGCGCGGTCGATGTTGTCGTTCGGGACGCTCGTCTTCTTCGCCTTCTGCACGGCGTCGACGAGGGTCGGGTTGCCCGAGAGGTCGGCGCCGCCGATCTTCGCGGCGACCTCGATGTTCTTGATGAGCTTCGCGAACGACTTGGCGCGGCGGGCGTCGATGACGGCCTTCTTGTGCTTCGTCGTGGCCCACTTGGAATGTCCGGACATGCTGCTTCCTGATCGCGAGACGGGAGGGTCCCATCCTACGCGTGCGCGCCGGGGCTACGGACGGAGGCTGGGTTCCCGCACGCCGGCGCTGCGCAGCTCGAGCGCCGCGAGCGCGCGGAGGGCGTCCGCGTCGCCGGTGCGGAGCGCGGCGACCGGGTCGGGCACCGCCCGCAGCACCGCGGCCATCGGCTGCCCGACGATCGCGCGCATCGCGAGCAGGTCGCGTCCCTCGCGGCTCTGCGCGAGCGCGCGGCTGGCGCCCGCTCGGGTCGCGAAGCGGAGCCGCGGCACGATCCAGACGAGCACCACGAGCAGCAGCGGCAGCAGCCAGAGCGCGGTCGCGACGGCGCCGGCGAGCATGTCGACGGCATCCGTGAGCGCCGAGCCGGCCGCCTCCAGCTCGGTCGCCGAGCCGGCGGCGTCGCGGAAGGGCTGCGCGACGCCCTCGCCGACGAGCGGCACCTGCGCGAGCGCCTCCCCCGCGTCGGCGAGCGTCGTCGAGAAGCCGCTGCCGGCCGCCGCGACCTGCTGGCCGAAGCCGCCGAGCGAGGCGATGGCCGCACCGACCTGCTGCGAGAGCCAGACGGCGGCGATGACCGTGCCGATCGCGACGAGGTCGCCGACGGCCTGCCAGACGGCCTGCCCTGGACGGCTGGAGTAGAGCTGCACGGCTCGATTCAAGCAGGCTGCAGGGCGCGGGACCGCGGCTTCGACTGCACGAGCACGCCCGCGCCGATCACGATCGCGGCACCGGCGAGCTGCCACGGGCCGACCTCCTCGCCGAGCACGACGACGCCGAGCGAGACCGCGACGATCGGGATGAGGTAGGTGACGGTCGCCGCGACCGTCGGGCCCACCGCCCGCACCACCTCGAACTGCAGCACGTAGGCGACGCCCGTGCCGATCACCCCGAGCAGGACGACCGCGACGAGCGCGAGCGGCAGCGCGTCGGGCGCGCCGTGCGTCGCGACCGGCGACCAGCCCTCGGCGCCGGCCCAGACGAGCAGCGCCACGAGCGTCATGGGCAGCCCCGTCACCATGAGCGCGGTCGGATGCGCGAGGCCGGGCACCTCGCGCTGCCCGAGCAGCCGGCGGTTGAGCGTCCACCCCACGCCGTACGAGGTCGCGCCGAGCACCGCGATCGCGATGCCGAGCAGGTCGGGCCCCTGCCCCGACGTCCACGGCTGCGCGATGAGCACGACGCCGACGAAGCCGAGCAGCACCGAGAGGAGCTTGCGCGGCGTCAGCCGGTCGCTCGGCAGCAGCAGCAGCGCGAAGAGCACGGTCGCGACCGGCGAGAACGCGTTCGCGAGGCCCGTGAGGCCCGAGGAGATGCGGGTCTCCGCCACCACGAACGCCGTGAAGGGCAGGGCGGTGAGGAAGAACGAGCAGATCGCGAGGAGGCCCCAGGTGCCGCCGTCACGGGGCAGTCGGGTGCGGGTGGCGGCGGCGAGCGCGAGCAGCGTGATGGCCGCGATCCCGATGCGGAGCGTCGCGATCTGCATGGGGTGCAGCGCCTCGAGCCCGAGCTTCATGAGCAGGAACGACGAGCCCCAGATGACGGCGAGCCCGATCCACAGGACCTGCCACGGCATCCGGCCCATGCGGCCCGCCGAGCGTGTGCCGTCGGTCATCTCGTCGCTCCCTCTCCGCTGCGCCGCAGCATCCGATCATGCGGCATCCGATCACGCACCGCTGACGCGCTCGACGGTCGCGAGGAACCGTCGATGGAAGCGCAGCTCGCCGTTCACCTCCGGGTGGAAGGCGGTGCCGAGCAGGTTGCCCTGCTCGACGGCGATGACGCGGCCGTCGACATGCGCGAGCACCTCGACGCCGTCGCCCACGCGCTCGACGGCGGGCGCGCGGATGAAGGTCGCCCGCACGGGCTCCTCCCCCAGCGCCGGCACGGCGAGCTCCGCCTCGAACGAGTCGACCTGGCTGCCGAACGCGTTGCGGCGCACGTCGACGTCGAGGCCGCCGAACGGCAGCTGCGAGGGCAGCCCGTCGAGGATGCGGTCCGCGAGCAGGATGAGCCCGGCGCACGTGCCGAAGACAGGCATGCCGTCGGCGATCCGTGCCACGATCGGCTCGCGCACCTCGAAGAGCCGCGAGAGCTTGTCGATGACGCTCGACTCGCCGCCGGGCAGCACGAGGCCGTCCACGGCATCGAGCTGCTCCGGCGTGCGCACGAGCGACACGTCCGCGCCGAGCGCCTCGAGCACGGCGACGTGCTCGCGCACGTCGCCCTGCAGGGCGAGGACGCCGACGCGGGGCGCCGGCCGAACCACCGCTACCAGCCGCGCTCGGCGAGGCGGTGCGGCGCGGGGAGGTCGGACACGTTGATGCCGACCATCGCCTCGCCGAGGCCGCGCGATGCTGCCGCGATCGCCTTCGGGTCGTCGAACGCCGCGGTCGCCTTCACGATCGCGGCCGCGCGGCGCTCGGGCTGGCCCGACTTGAAGATGCCGGAGCCGACGAAGACGCCGTCGGCGCCGAGCTGCATCATGAGCGCCGCGTCCGCGGGGGTCGCGACGCCGCCGGCCGTGAACAGCACGACCGGGAGCGCGCCGCGCTCCGCCACCTCGGCGACGAGCTCGTACGGTGCCTGCAGCTCCTTGGCGGCGACGTAGAGCTCGTCCTTCGAGAGCCCGCGCAGCCGCCGGATCTCGCCGGTGATCGTGCGGATGTGCTTCGTCGCCTCAGAGACGTCGCCGGTGCCGGCCTCGCCCTTCGAGCGGATCATGGCTGCGCCCTCGGTGATGCGACGGAGCGCCTCCCCGAGGTTCGTCGCGCCGCACACGAACGGCACCGTGAAGGGCCACTTGTCGATGTGGTTGACGTAGTCGGCCGGGCTCAGCACCTCGGACTCGTCGATGTAGTCGACCTCGAGCGCCTCGAGCACCTGCGCCTCGACGAAGTGGCCGATGCGGGCCTTCGCCATCACGGGGATCGAGACCTCTGCCTTGATGGCGTCGATGAGGTCGGGGTCCGACATGCGGGCGACGCCGCCCTGCGCGCGGATGTCGGCCGGCACGCGCTCGAGCGCCATGACGGCGACGGCGCCGGCATCCTCGGCGATGCGCGCCTGGTCGGGGGTGACGACGTCCATGATGACGCCGCCCTTCAGCATCTCGGCCAGGCCGCGCTTGACGCGGGCCGAGCCGGTGGTGGACTCGCTCATGATGTGCTCTCTGATCGCCGGCCGGTGGTGGTGAGGGGCATCAGGCCGGCCAGGCTGCCTGGATGTCCCGGCGCATGTCCTCCAGCAGGATGGGCAGCGCCTTCGTCTTCGCGATGATCGGGAAGAAGTTCGAGTCGAGGCTCCAGCGCGGCACGATGTGCTGGTGGAGGTGGTCGGCGATCCCGGCGCCGGCGATGCGGCCCTGGTTCAGGCCGATGTTGAAGCCCTGGCAGCGCGTCACCTGCGACAGCACGCGCATGGCCGTCTGCGTGAGCACGGCCATCTCGGCGACCTCCTCGGTGGTCGCCTGGTCGTACATGCCGACGTGCCGGTAGGGGCAGACCATGATGTGCCCGGTGTTGTACGGGAACAGGTTGAGCAGCACGAAGCACGTCTCGCCGCGGTGCACGATGAGGCCCTGGTCATCGGTGAGCTCCGGGGCGCGGCAGAACGGGCAGGCCTCCTCGTCGGGCATCTGCCCCTGCTGGATGTAGACCATCCGGTAGGGCGTCCAGAGCCGCTGGAAGTGGTCGGGCACGCCCGGCAGCTCGCTCGACATCTGCGTGGGCGCGCCCCACGCGTGCTCGCCGACGAGCGGCGGCTCCTGCGCCTCCGCGGGGTCGAACGGCGGCATGGTGTCGCGCTGCGCCGCAGCGCGCTCCGCCGCCTCGTCGTGCGCGTGGTCGGTCACACGTGGGCCTTCGTGTCGATGGCCTCGACGATGCGGCGGATGGCCTCGTCGACCGGCACCCCGTTGTCCTGGGTGCCGTCGCGGAAGCGGAACGAGACGCTGCCTGCGTCGCGGTCCTGGCCGCCGGCGATGAGCTGGAACGGCACCTTCATGAGCGTGTGCGTGCGGATCTTCTTCTGCATCCGCTCGTCGCTGCGGTCGATCTCGACGCGCACGCCCTTCGACCGCAGCTGCGCGGCGATGTCGTCGAGGTAGTCGGCGTAGTCGGCCGCGACCGGCACGCCGACGACCTGCACGGGCGCGAGCCAGACCGGGAACGCGCCGGCGTAGTGCTCGAGCAGGATCGCGAAGAACCGCTCGATCGAGCCGAAGAGCGCCCGGTGGATCATGATGGGCCGCTGCTTCGAGCCGTCGGCGGCGGTGTACTCGAGGTCGAAGCGCTCGGGCAGGTTGAAGTCGAGCTGCACCGTCGAGAGCTGCCAGGAGCGGCCGATCGCGTCGGTCACCTTGAGGTCGATCTTCGGCCCGTAGAACGCGGCCTCGCCGGGCTCCTCGACGACCTCGAGGCCGGACGCGCGCGCGACGCGGCGGAGCGCATCCGTCGCCGTCGCCCAGACCGCCTCGTCGCCGATCCACTTCGCCTTCTCGTCGTCGCGCATCGACAGCTCGAGGCGGAAGTCGGTGAGCCCGAAGTCCTTGAGCAGCGAGAGCACGAACTCGAGGACCTTCGTGGTCTCCTCCTCGAGCTGCTCGGGCGTGACGAACAGGTGCGCGTCGTCCTGCGTGAAGCCGCGCACGCGGGTGAGGCCGTGCAGCGCGCCCGAGAGCTCGTTGCGGTAGACGGTGCCGTTCTCGGCGAGCCGCAGCGGCAGGTCGCGGTAGCTGCGCGCACGATCCTTGTAGATGAGGATGTGCATCGGGCAGTTCATGGGCTTCAGGTAGTAGTCGACGCCCTGCTTCGTGACGTTGCCCGCCTCGTCGCGCTCCTCGTCCATGTGGATGGGCGGCCAGATGCCCTCGGCGTAGGTCGCGAGGTGCCCGGAGGTCGCGAAGAGGTCCTGCTTCGTGATGTGCGGCGTGTAGACGTAGCTGTAGCCCTGCTCGATGTGCCGCGTGCGCGCGTGCTGCTCCATCTCGCCGCGCGCGATCGCGCCGCGCGGGTGCCACACCGAGAGGCCGGAGCCGACCTCGTCGGGGAACGAGAAGAGGTCGAGCTCGCGCCCGAGCTTGCGGTGGTCGCGCTTCGCGGCCTCCTCGAGGCGCTGCTGGTATGCGCGCAGCTCGTCCTTCGACGGCCACGCGGTGCCGTAGATGCGCTGCAGCTGCGGCAGGTCGGTCTTGCCGCGCCAGTAGGCGCCGGCCACGCGCATGAGGGAGAAGCCGTTGCCGATGAGCCGCGTCGAGGGCAGGTGCGGTCCCCGGCAGAGGTCCTTCCAGGCGACCTCGCCGGTCTTCGGGTCGACGTTGTCGTAGATCGTCAGCTCGCCGGCACCGACCTCGACGGATGCGCCCTCGGCGGCCTTGTCCGCGCCGCCCTTGAGCCCGATGAGCTCGAGCTTGTAGGGCTCGTCGGCGAGCTCGGTGCGTGCCTCGTCGTCGGTGACGACGCGGCGCACGAAGCGCTGCCCGGCCTTGACGATCCGCTCCATCTCCTTCTGCAGCGCCTTCAGGTCGTCGCTCGAGAAGGGCTCGGCGACGTCGAAGTCGTAGTAGAAGCCGTCCTGCACGGGCGGGCCGATGCCCAGCCGCGCCTCCGGGTTCACGCGCTGCACCGCCTGGGCGAGCACGTGCGCGGCGGAGTGGCGCAGGATGTCGAGGCCGTCGGGGCTGTCGATCGTGACCGGCTCGACCGACCCCGACTCGACCGTCTGCGTCTCGGTCAGCTCGCGCGCGAGATCCTGCAGCTCACCGTCGACGCGCATGGCGACGACGGCACGGTCGGTGAAGAGGTCGAATCCTGTGGTCACTGCTCCATCGTAGGCGCGGCGACGTGCCTCACGTGCCGCAGTAGGTGCGGTAGGCGCGGAAGCTCCGCTCCGGGCTCGGTGCCGCGTAGCGCTCGAGGCCGGGCCGCTCGTCGAAGGGCCGCTGCACCGCGTCGAGCAGCCGCTCGAGCGGGGCGAGGTCGCCGTCGGTGGCGGCGGCGAGGGCCTCCTCGACGAGGTGGTTGCGCGGCACGTAGACGGGGTTCGTGCGGTCCATCGCGTCGGCGTCGGGGCCGAGCGCGAGCCAGCGCTGCGCCCACGCGTCGAACGCCTCCCGGTGCACGAAGAGGTCGCGGAGCGGCACGATGTCAGCGGCGAAGGGAGCGGTCGGCACGCCGCCGCGGGCGAGTGTCCCGAGCGCGCGGAAGCACGACGTGAGGTCGACCCTGCCCGACTCCATGAGCGCGAGCAGCTCGTCGACGACGAGCGACGCCGCGTCGTCGTGCACACCCGCCGGGAGCCCGAGCTTCGCCCGCATGCCGCTCGACCACGCGGCGCGGTAGCGCGGCGCGAACCCGTCGAGCGCCTCCACTGCCATCGCGACCGCCCGGTCCTCCTGCTCGTCGAGCAGCGGCAGCATCGCCTCGGCGAGACGGGTGAGGTTCCACTCGGCGATCGCCGGCTGGTTGCCGTAGGCGTAGCGGCCGCGCTCGTCGATCGAGCTGAAGACGGTCTCGGGGTCGTACCCCTCCATGAAGGCGCACGGGCCGTAGTCGATCGTCTCGCCCGAGATCGTCATGTTGTCGGTGTTCATGACGCCGTGCACGAAGCCCACGAGCATCCATCGCGCGACGAGCGACGCCTGCGCGGCGATCACGGCGCGCAGCAGCGCGAGGTGCGGATGCTCGGCGGCAGCGGCATCGGGAGCGTGGCGGGCGATCGCGTGGTCGGCGAGCCGCCGCAGCAGGCCCAGGTCGCCCGTCGCCCGGGCGTACTGGAACGTGCCGACGCGCAGGTGGCTGCTCGCGACCCTGGCGAGCACCGCGCCCGGCAGCCACTCGTCGCGGCGCACGAAGCGCCCGGTCGCCACCACCGCGAGCGAGCGGGTGGTCGGGATGCCGAGCGCGTGCATCGCCTCGCTGATCACGTGCTCGCGCAGCATCGGCCCGACCGCGGCGAGGCCGTCGCCGCCGCGCGCGAAGGGCGTGCGCCCGGAGCCCTTGAGGTGCAGGTCGCGCAGCGTGCCGCCGTCGCCCTCGAGCTCGCCGAGCAGCAGCGCCCGGCCGTCGCCGAGGCGCGGCGAGTACGCGCCGAACTGGTGGCCCGCGTACGCCTGCGCGACCGGCGTCGCGCCGTCCGGCACCGCGCTGCCCGTGAGCAGCCGCAGTCCGTCCTCGGTGCGCAGCGCAGCCGGGTCGAGGCCGAGCTCGGCGGCGAGCGGCTCGTTGAGCACGAGCAGCCGCGGATCGGCGGCCTCGGCACCGCGCCACGGCACGGCGAGCTCTGGCAGCTCGGCGGCGAACCTGCCGCCGAGCGCGACGGTCGCGGACGGGATCGTGGTCACGGCGGGAGGCTACTCCTGTACCCCGGACGTCGCCTCAGGCGGGGAGGCGGCGCGGGGGCGCAAGTCGAGCCGCTCGAGCGGTGCTCCCAGGCGTACCCTCAGAAGATGGACCATCCCACGCAGCACCCCGTCTACTCCCCCGCCGACATCGCTGCAGTGCTGACGGAGCTGACGGCCTGCGGCACCGATCCGCTCGTCCTGCGCCGCTGGGCGGGCCGCCGCGAGGTGCACACCGCGATGGTGCGCGCGAGCAAGGCGCTCAGCTCCGTGCGCCTGCCGGGGAGGACTCCCGGCGGCGGCTGGGTCGAGTTCGCGCTCGTCGAAGGCGCCTGGACGCGCACCCGCTAGCGAGCCGCTCCGGGCACGAAGAAAGCCCCCGGCTGTGCCGGGGGCTTCGTGGTGGGCGATACTGGGTTCGAACCAGTGACCTCTTCCGTGTCAGGGAAGCGCGCTACCGCTGCGCCAATCGCCCTTCGGTGATGCTCGAGGTGGAGACGGGATTCGAACCCGCGTAGACGGCTTTGCAGGCCGCTGCCTCACCACTCGGCCACCCCACCAGGTGGTGTGAGATTCACACGTGACATCTGTCATGACGTTGCTGTCGTGACATTCCTGTCGAGCGGATGACGAGATTCGAACTCGCGACCCTCACCTTGGCAAGGTGATGCGCTACCACTGCGCCACATCCGCGGGGCTCATCGCTGAGCACCTGATGACTATAACCCGCTTCGCAGGGTGATTCCAAATCGACCGCCTGGCGCCCGGATCGAGACGTGCGTGGTCATCACCCGTGCACAGTCTGTGGCAGAATCGATGCGTCCCGCCTGGCGGGCACGGGCGATTGGCGCAGTTGGTAGCGCGCTTCGTTCACACCGAAGAGGTCATCAGTTCGAGTCTGGTATCGCCCACCACCCAGAAGGCCCCGGCAGCTGCCGGGGCCTTCGTCGTGTGCCACGGCCGTCCGCCGCTCAGGCCGCCTCGCACATCTCGGCGCAGCGCTCGCACGCCTCGGCACACGCACGGCAGTGCTCCGCGTCGTGCCGCCGGCACTCGGCCGCGCAGGCGCGGCACATCGCGGCGCACGCGGCGAGCAGCGCCGCACTCGCCTCCTGCGGCAGCGTCGCCCGGGCGAGGATGCGCCCTGCCGCCTCGCAGAGGTCGGCGCACGCCTCGCACATGACGGCGCAGTCGTCCATGCCCTCCTCGCGGTCGGCGCGCGCGCAGTCGCGGCATGCCGCCGCGCACGCCTCGAGCTCGGCCACGTGCGCGCCGAACGTCCCGACGTGCGGCCCGCCGTCCTCTCGGGCTCCGTGGTCGTGGGCGCCGTCCTCGTGAGCTCCGTGCTCGTGTCCCTCGTGCATCCGTGCCTCCTCTCGGCGGGCGGGGCTGCCCGCGCATCGTGCCGGCGACCGTACGCCGGAAACCTCGGCGCCGACCGTGAGGTGCCGCCGCTAGCGTGGCCGGCATGGACCTCCAGATCTCCGACCATGTCGTCCTCGTCGTCGGCGGCACCGGCCTCATCGGCAGCGCGGTCGCGGACGCGGCGCGCGCCGAGGGCGCGACCGTCGTCACCGCGGCGCGCGGCGACGGCGCCGAGATCCGCCTCGACGGGGCGGACGACGCGTCCGTCGACGCCGCCGTCGCTGCGGTGCTCGAGCAGCACGGGCGGATCGACGCGCTCGTGATCGCGGCCGCACCGCCGGCGCAGTCGCTCGATCCCGCGAAGCAGGGCGACCCGGCGCAGGTGGCCGCCGCCGTCGAGGGCAAGGCGATGACGTTCCTGCGGATCGCGAATGCCGTCATCCCGGCCATGCGGGCCGCGGGCTACGGACGCATCGTCGGCCTGAGCGGCCAGAACGCGCTCATCACCGGCAACATCACCGGCGCGGTGCGGAACGCCGCCCTCATCATCGCGGCGGAGAGCCTCGCCGACGAGCTCGCCGGCACCGGCGTCTCCGTCAACGTCGTGAACCCCGGCCCGGTGACCGAGTCGCCGAAGGCCGAGGTGGCCCAGGGCAAGCCGGGCGACTCCTCACCCCATCAGGTCGCGTTCGCGGTGCTCCCGCTGCTCTCGCCCCGCTCGGCGATCTCGTCCGAGTCGATCGCGGTCGGCCACAAGGTGCGGGGCGCCGTCGCGCTCTGACCGACCGCGCACGCGGAAGGGGGCCGGCTCACGCCGGCCCCCTTCGCTGCATGCTGCGTGTCAGACGCGCTCGCGCTCGAGCTCGTAGCCGTACGCGTCCTCGCCGTGCACGGTCTGGTCGACACCGGCCAGCTCGTCCTCGTTCTTGACGCGGAAGCCGATCGTCTTCTCGATCGCGAAGCCGATGACGAAGGCGATCACGAAGGCGTAGACCATCACGCCCACCGCGGCGATGACCTGCACGGCCAGCTGGCCGGCGCCGCCGCCCAGGAAGAGGCCGGTGTCGGTGGCGAAGAAGCCGAGGTAGATCGTGCCGATGAGGCCGCCGACGAGGTGGATGCCCACGACGTCGAGCGAGTCGTCGAAGCCGAGCTTCCACTTGAGCTCCACGGCGAGCGCGCAGACCGCACCGGCGATGGCGCCGAGCAGCAGCGCCCAGCCGGGCGTCAGGTTGGCGCAGGCGGGGGTGATGGCGACGAGGCCCGCGACAGCGCCGGAGGCTGCGCCGACCGACGTGGGCTTGCCGTCCTTGAACTTCTCGACGAGCAGCCAGGCGCAGATCGCGGCAGCGGTGGCGCCGAGCGTGTTGAGCGTGATGAGGCCGGCGTTGCCGAGGCCGTTCAGCCACTCCGCACCGACGTTGAAGCCGAACCAGCCGAACCAGAGGATGCTCGCGCCGAGGATGACGAACGGCACGTTGTGCGGCTTGTGGGCGCCCTTCGTGAAGCCGATGCGCTTGCCGAGCACGAAGGTCAGCGCGAGCGCTGCCGCACCGGCGTTGATGTGCACCGCGGTGCCGCCCGCGTAGTCGATGACGGCCGGGAGGCCGAGCAGCTCGCCGAGCGAGAACACCCAGCCGCCGCCCCAGACCCACGCGGCGATCGGGAAGTAGCCGAGCGTGGCGAAGGCGCCGGCGAAGAGCATCCAGGCGCCGAACTTGGCGCGGTCGGCGATGGCGCCGGAGATGAGGGCGACCGTGATGATCGCGAAGGTGGAGCCGTAGGCGACGCCGACGAGGTCGGTGTTCGCGCTCTCACCGGCGGCGAGCGCCGCGAGGCCGAAGTCGCTGAACGGGTTGCCGGAGAACGCGAAGGGCGAGTCGACCGCAGCCATGTTGAACCCGTAGAGGATCCAGAGGGTGCCGACGAGACCGATGGCGCCGAACGACATCATCATCATGCTGATGACGCTCTTGGCGCGCACGAGGCCGCCGTAGAAGAACGCGAGCCCGGGCGTCATGAACAGCACGAGGGCTGTCGCGATGACACCGAAGGCGATGCTGCCTGCATCCATGAGAGGTGCTCCTTGGGGGTATCCGAAGTGGGACTACTGCTGAGGTTGCACCAGGCCCGTTTCGCCAGCCCTCGTCCTCACGTTTCGCGACGGTTACGGATGCGCACCCGTGTTTCGGGCGCGTTTCGCCGCGCGGCGCGGTGCTGGCCGGGTGGGAGGATGACGGCATGACGTGGATCCGGAACCCCCAGGTGTCGGCGATGCTCCTCCTCGGGGCGGCGATCCTCGGGCTCGTGATCGCGAACACCGGGCTCGGGCCGGGCCTCGACGCGCTCAAGCACGCGCACCTGCCCTTCACCTTCTTCGGGCTCGACCTCTCGGCCGCCCACTGGGTCACCGACGGCCTGCTGGTCGTCTTCTTCTTCGTCGTCGCGATCGAGCTGCGCTACGAGTTCACGCAGGGCGACCTCTCGAGCGTGTCGAAGGCCGCCGTCCCCACGATCGCCGCGCTCGGCGGCGTCGCCGTGCCCGCGATCCTCTACTTCAACCTCGCCGGCGCCGACGGCGCCCAGGGCTGGCCCATCCCGACCGCGACCGACATCGCCTTCGCGCTCGGCGTGCTCGCGCTCGTGGGCAAGCGGCTGCCGTCGAACGTCCGGGCGCTGCTGCTCGCGCTCGCGGTCATCGACGACCTCATCGGCATCCTCTTCATCGCCGTCTTCTTCACCGAGTCGCTCTCGCTCGGGCACCTCGGGCTCGCCGCGGTGGGCGTCGTCGGCTTCTGGCTGCTGGGCCGCGCCTACCGCACCCGCCGTGGCAGCTGGCTGCTGCGCATCCTGCTGCTCGTCGTCGGCGTCATCACCTGGTGGCTCGTCGCCTCGAGCGGCATCCACGCCACGATCGCCGGCGTCGCCCTCGGCCTCGTGCTCTCCCCCGCGCCCGCGGAGTCGGCGCGCGAGAAGCTCGAGCCGCTCTCGAACGGCATCGTGCTGCCGCTGTTCGCCTTCACGTCGGCCTCGGTCGCGATCCCGCAGGTGCCGATCAGCGAGCTCAGCCCCGTCTTCTGGGCGATCGTCGTCGCCCTCCCGGTCGGCAAGCTCGTCGGCATCACGGCCGCGGGGCTCCTCGGCCAGGCCGCGCTGCGCGTGCCGCGACTCGAGCGGGTGCGCTTCACGGAGCTCATCGGCATCAGCCTGCTCGGCGGCATCGGCTTCACGGTCTCGCTGCTCATGAACGAGCTCGCGCACCGCACTGCGGAGGAGCTCATCGTCGAGGGCACGCTCGGCGTGCTCACCGGCTCGCTCATCGCGGCCGTGCTCGGCGCGATCTACCTCACGGTGCTGAACCGCAGGTACCCGCCGGTGGAGACGGCCGCGATCCGGGCGCTGAACGCCGAGGAGCAGCTGCACCGCACCGACGGCGTCTGAACGCGCTACTCGTTCGCGAGCGCGACGAGCCGCGAGATCGCTCGCAGGTACTTCTTCCGGTAGCCGCCGCCCAGCATCTCCTCGCTGAAGACCTGGTCGAGGCTCGTGCCGCTCGCCCGCAGGGCGACCTGCGCGTCGTACAGCCGGTCGACGAGCGCGACGAAGCGCAGCGCGTCGTTCTGGTCGGTGAGCACGCGCACGCCGCGGAGGCCCAGCCCTCGCAGTCCCTCGACGAGCCCGATGTAGCGCGACGGGTGCACGTGGGCGAGGTGCGCGATGAGCGCGTCGAAGTCGTCGAGCGCCGTCTCCCCCGCGATCGTGGCGAGCTCGGTCTCGACGGCCTCGTCGGCGACGACCGGGGCGTGGCCGGTGATGTCGCGGTGGCGGTAGTCGTCGCCGTCGATCCGCATGATCTGGAAGCGGTCGGCGATCGCGGTGATCTCGCGCAGGAAGTCGGCAGCGGCGAAGCGGCCGTCGCCGAGGGCGTTCGGGGGCGTGTTGCTCGTGGCGGCGAGCTTCGTGCCGCTCGCGACGAGCTCGCCGAGCAGGCGCGTCATCACCATCGTGTCGCCGGGGTCGTCGAGCTCGAACTCGTCGATGCAGACGATCCGCGAGCCCTGCAGCTGCTGCACGGTCTCGGCGTAGCCGAGCGCGCCGACGAGCGCGGTGTACTCGATGAACGTGCCGAACACCTTCGGACCGGGCATCGCCTTCCAGAGCGACGCGAGCAGGTGCGTCTTGCCGACGCCGAAGCCGCCGTCGAGGTAGATGCCCGGCTTCACCTCCGGCGCCTTCCGGAACAGGCCGCGCTTCGGCTTCGTCCACGCCTCGACGAGCTCCTGCATCCGCTGCAGCGCCTCACCCTGCGACGGATGCGCGGGGTCGGGCCGATACGACGCGAACGTCGCGCCGTCGAACTGCGGCGGCGGCACGAGGCTCGCGACGATCTGCTCCGCGCCCACCTGCGGTCGGCGCTCGACGAGCGAGATCGGTGCTGGCATGGGCGCTCCTTCGGCGGCGCCGGGAGGGCCGGCGGGAAGATTCGGTGGGAGGATGGCGTTCCCCCTCACCGAGCCTAGTCAGGCACACGAACCCCCTGGGCCGAGAGCCAGGAGAAGGAGACGCCGTGACCGAGTCCGAGCCCCGCTTCGCCGAGTACGCAGCACCCGACCGCCTGGTCTCCACGGCGTGGGTCGCGGCGCACCTCGACGATCCGGACGTCGTCATCGTCGAGTCCGACGAGGACGTGCTGCTCTACGAGGTCGGCCACATCCCGGGCGCCGTCAAGGTCGACTGGCACACCGAGCTCAACGACCCGGTGCAGCGCGACTACGTCTCGGCGGAGGCGTTCGCCGACCTGCTGCGCCGCAAGGGCATCGGCCGCGACTCGACCGTCGTCTTCTACGGCGACAAGGCGAACTGGTGGGCCACCTACGCGCTCTGGGTCTTCGCCCTGTACGGCCACGACCACACACGCATCATGGACGGCGGCCGGGACGCCTGGATCGCCGAGGGCCGGGAGCTCACCCGCGAGCCCGCGAGGCGTCCCGCCGTCGACGTGCCGGTCGTCGAGCGCGACGACCGCACGCTGCGCGCGTTCCGCGACGACGTGCTCGCGCACCTCGGCCGGCCGCTCGTCGACGTGCGCAGCCCCGAGGAGTACTCCGGCGAGCGCACGACCGCGCCGGCCTACCCCGAGGAGGGCGCGCTGCGGGCGGGGCACATCCCCACAGCGGCGAGCGTGCCGTGGGGCCGCGCCGTGAACGAGGACGGCACCTTCCGCTCGCGCGCCGAGCTCGAGGCGATCTACCTCGACGGCGCGGGGCTCCGCGGCGCCGACGACGTCATCGCCTACTGCCGCATCGGCGAGCGCTCGAGCCACACCTGGTTCGTGCTCACCCACCTGCTCGGCCTGCCGGGCGTGCGCAACTACGACGGCTCGTGGACGGAGTGGGGCTCGCTCGTCGGCGTGCCCATCGCCGTCGGCGCCGAGCCCGGCGAGGTGCCGGCTCGATGACGCTCACCCCCGCCCTGCAGCGGACGGTCGACGACTTCCAGGCCATGGAGGAGGGCGACCGGCTGCAGCTGCTGCTCGAGTTCGCCGACGAGCTGCCCGAGCTGCCGCAGCGCTACGCCGACCACCCCGACCTGCTCGAGCGCGTCGCCGAGTGCCAGTCGCCGGTGTTCCTCTTCGTCGAGGTCGACGAGCGCGTGCACGTGCACGCGACGGCTCCGGCGGAGTCGCCGACCACCCGCGGGTTCGCGTCGATCCTCGCGCAGGGCCTCGAGGGGGCGAGCGCCGACGAGGCGCTCGCGGTGCCGACCGACATGCCGCGGCTGCTCGGGCTCGACCGCGTCGTCTCGCCGCTGCGGCTGCGGGGCATGGCCGGGATGCTCGGCCGCATCCAGCGCCAGGTGCGGGAGCGCGCGCAGGAGCGCTAGGCCCGCCGGTCAGTCGAACGCGGCGACGCCCCGCTCGTCGAGCCAGCCGCCCAGCTCGCGCAGGTAGCGCGCCCGGTCGAGGTTCCAGAGCTTCGTGTGCCGCGCCGTGCGCCACTCGTGGTAGTCGACGATGTCGGGACGCGCCTCGGCGAGCGCTCGCGAGGCGTCCGGCGGCACGAAGCCGTCGTCCGCGGAGTGGAGCAGCAGGATCGGCTGCGTCAGCGCATCCGCGTGCAGCACGTTGTCGAGCTCGTCGAAGTCGAGGCTGCGGCTGCCGGAGAGCAGCGCCGCGGGCGACTCGAGCAGGCCGATCGCGGTGTCGACGAGCCATGCCGGCTTCCGCACCAGCGCGACCTGCAGGCGCAGGGTCGGCTGCCACCGGACCACCGGCGAGTCGAGCACGATCGCCACGATGCGCCGGCGGTGGCGGGAGCGCCGCGCGACCTGCAGCGCGATCTGCCCGCCCATCGACCATCCCATGAGCACGATGTGGCGGGCGCCACGGGCGACCGCGACGCCGATCGCGTCGTCGACGTCGCGCCACTCGTCGAGCCCGAGCCGGAACTTGCCGTCGCGGCTCGGCGGCGCCTCGGTGTCGTTGCGGTACGAGACGGCCATGCAGGGGATGCCGCGCTCGAGGAACGCCGGGACGGCACGGATGGTCTCGCGGCGCGTGACCCCGCGGCCGTGCACCTGGATGCACCAGGTGTGCGCCTCCTGGTCGCCCATGATCCAGGCCGGCGCGGGCCCCAGCTCGGTCGGCACGTCGACGCGCTCGACGTCGTCGGTCACCTCCTGCGGCAGGTGCAGCACGTACCCGGACCAGCGGGCGCTCGTCGCCCCGGCGAGCAGCTCGCGCGCCGGCTCGTCGATCGCGCGGGTCACGCTGTGCGCGTCCTCCGCGACCACGGGGCCGAGCACCGCGTGCCGCTCCCCCACCCACAGCGCGTAGGTGCCCGGCAGCCCGGTGTCCGGGGTGCGGCCGAGCCGCACGCCGCGCGCGTCGACACCGAGGATCCGGATGTCGTCGGGCTGCGTGCGCGGCGGCGTGACGAGCATCGAGGCGAGCACCGCCGAGGCGCCCGTGATCGCGAGGCCCGCGCCTGCGACGAGCACGCCGGCCCCGGCGAGCGCGATCGCGCCGGCGCGACGGGAGGCGGGGGTGGCACGACGGGCGGCGGGCGCGGGGGCGGTGGCGGCGCGCCTCGCTCGGGTGGTCACGGGGGAATCGTAGTCTTGCCGGGTGGACACGAGCAGTGGAGCCCCCGCCCCCGAACCCGAGGCGTTCCGCGCTGCCGTCGACCAGCTGCGGCGCGCAGAGCTCCGCTCCGAGCTGTCGGTGCGCGAGATCCCGGCGCCGGGGCGCATCGCGCCGCACTCCTTCGCGATCGCTGCCGACGTCGGCGTGACGAGCCACGGGCACGACTCCGACCTCGGCACCGGCCGCTTCATCCTCATGCACGACCCCGAGGAGCCCGAGGCGTGGGGCGGCGACTTCCGCATCGTGAGCTTCACGCAGGCGTCGCAGGATCCGGAGATCGGCGTCGACCCGTTCCTCGCCGAGGTCACCTGGACCTACCTGCTCGAGGCGCTCGAGCAGCGCGGCGCCGAGCACCACTCGGAGTCGGGCACCGCGACGAAGATCCTCTCGAGCGGCTTCGGCGAGCTCGCCGCGCAGGGCGATGGCGCGCAGATCGAGCTGCGCGCATCCTGGACGCCCACCGGTCACGACTTCGGCGCCCACCTCACCGCCTGGACCGATCTGCTCTGCGCCATCGCGGGCCTCCCGGTGCAGCCCGGCGCCACCGGCCTCGACGCGCACAGGCGCACGCGTGGCTGAGCTGCGCGAGGCCGTCGCGGAGGGTCCGTTCGACGTCATCGCCGACGCGGATGCCCTCCGGGAGGTAGCCGACCGGCTCGCGGCCGGCACCGGGCCGGTCGCCGTCGACGCCGAGCGCGCGAGCGGCTTCCGCTATTCGCAGCGGGCGTACCTCGTGCAGCTGCACCGCCGCGGCGCGGGCACCGTGCTCGTCGACCCCACGACGATCGACGACCTCTCACCGCTCCAGGACGCGATCGGCGGCGAGGAGTGGATCATCCACGCCGCGAGCCAGGACCTGCCGTGCCTGCGCGAGGTGGGCCTCGAGCCCGCGACCCTCTTCGACACGGAGCTCGGCGCCCGCCTCGCCGGCTTCGAGCGCGTCGGCCTCGCCGCGGTCACCGAGCGGCTCGTCGGGCTGAGCCTTCGCAAGGAGCACGGCGCGGCCGACTGGTCGACCCGGCCGATCCCCCGCTCCTGGCTCGAGTACGCCGCGCTCGACGTCGAGGTGCTGCCGGATGCGCGCGACGCGCTCGCCGAGGAGCTCGCCCGGCAGGGCAAGGAGGAGCTCGCCGCGCAGGAGTTCGCCTACGCGCTCGAGCGCCGGCCCAAGCCGCCGGCCGCCGAGCCGTGGCGCCGGCTCTCGGGCATCCAGGCGATCCGCGACCGTCGGCAGCTGGCCGTGGCGCGCGAGCTGTGGCTCGCCCGCGACGAGCTCGCACGCTCGACCGACACCGCGCCCGGCCGGCTCGTGCCCGACCGGTCGCTGCTGGCGGCGGCGCTCGCCGACGTCGACGCGAAGGGCCGGCTCGCGGCGCGCAAGGACTTCACCGGCCGCGCGAGCCGCAGCGAGCTCGACCGCTGGTGGGCGGCGATCGAGGCCGGCCGCGCCACGGACGATCCTCCCGCGCTGCGGGCGAGGTCCGACGAGCCGCCGCCACCGCGCTTCTGGCGCTCGCGGAAGCCCGAGGCCGACGTGCGGCTCAAGCACGCGCGCGCCGCCGTGCAGGCCGCGGCGGAGGAGCTGTCGATGCCGGCCGAGAACCTGCTGGCGCCCGACACCATCCGCCGGCTCGCGTGGGAGCGCGTCGAGTCGACGCCCGAGGCGGTCGCCGAGGCGCTCCGGGAGCGCGATGCGCGGCCGTGGCAGGTTGCCGCGACTGCACAGAGGATCGCTGCTGCATTTGTAGAGGCCGACCAAGCCGGTCCCGAGCCCGTCGACGCCCCCTCGTAGGAAGCGGCAACCGCGGAGCGCGCCCTCGGCGCGCATTCCTACACTGATGCCGCAATCACCCCCAATCAGGAGGCATCGTGGCTGACGACGACGTCGTGTTCGTGGACGGCGTCCGCACCCCATTCGGGCGCGCGGGCGAGAAGGGCATGTACTGGCAGACCCGAGCGGACGACCTCGCGGTCAAGGCGCTCACCGGTCTGCTCGAGCGGAACCCGAGCCTGCCGCTCGACCGCATCGACGACGTCGCGATCGCCGCGACGACGCAGACGGGCGACCAGGGCCTCACGCTCGGCCGCACCGTCGGCATGCTCGCGGGCCTCCCCGTCACTGTGCCGGGCTACGCGCTCGACCGCATGTGCGCCGGCGCCATGACGGCGGTCACGACCGTCGCGGGCGGCATCGCCTTCGGCGCCTACGACGTCGCGATCGCCGGTGGCGTGGAGCACATGGGCCGCCACCCGATGGGCCTCGACGCCGACCCGAACCCCCGCTTCGTCGCCGAGAAGCTCGTCTCGATGGACGCGCTCAACATGGGCAAGACGGCAGAGCGCATCCACGACCGCTACCCGCACCTGACGAAGGAGCGCTCCGACCGCTACGCGATGGCGTCGCAGCACAAGTACGCCGCCGCGCTCGAGGCCGGGCACATCCAGCATGACCTCGTGCCGGTCGCCACGCAGACGGCAGAGGGCTGGGGGCTCGCCACCGCGGACGAGGCGCCGCGCCCCGGCACGACGATGGACGGCCTCGCGGCCCTCAAGACGCCGTTCCGCGACCACGGCCGCGTGACGGCCGGCAACGCATCCGGGCTCAACGACGGCGCGACGATGTCGATCGTCGCCTCATCGTCCGCGGCGAAGGAGCTCGGCCTGTCGACCCGGATGCGGATGGTCTCGTTCGCGTTCGCCGGCGTCGACCCCGACATCATGGGCATCGGCCCGGTGCCGTCGACCGAGAAGGCGCTGCGCAAGGCCGGCCTCGACATCTCGGACATCGGCCTCTTCGAGCTCAACGAGGCGTTCGCGGTGCAGGTGCTCGCCTTCACCGACCACTTCGGCATCGACGACGACGACCCGCGCATCAACCCGTGGGGCGGCGCCATCGCGATCGGCCACCCGCTCGCCTCGTCCGGCGTGCGCCTCATGCTGCAGCTCGCGCGCCAGTTCGAGCAGCGCCCCGATGTGCGCTTCGGCATCACCGCCATGTGCGTGGGCCTCGGCCAGGGCGGCACCGTCATCTGGGAGAACCCCAACCACAAGCGCTACGGGAAGGGCATCTGATGGCCGTCCGCGACGAGTTCCCCCTGCTGGCCGCCGCCGAGTTCGACGAGGTCATCACGCACAGCCACGTGCGCGACATCGCGCTGCCCTCGGGGCGCACGATGGCCCTCATCACGCTCGACAACGGCCGCGACCACACGCGCCCGTCGACGCTCGGCCCCGCCACGCTCTTCGAGCTGGGCGACACCCTCGAGGCGCAGCGCGACCGCGCCGCGAAGGGCGAGATCGACGCCATCGCGGTCACCGGCAAGCCCTACTTCCTCGCGGCCGGCGTCGACCTCAGCAACGTGGCCGACATCCCCGACCGCGCGACGGCGGCCGAGCTGCCGCGCCTCGGCCACCGCGTGCTCGGCCTGCTGCACCAGGCGCCCGTGCCGACGTTCGTCTTCATCAACGGCCTCGCGCTCGGCGGCGGGCTCGAGATCGGGCTGAACGCCGACTACCGCACGATCAACGCCGCCGCGCCCGCGGTGGGCCTGCCCGAGGTCTTCCTCGGGCTCGTCCCCGGCTGGGGCGGGGCGACGATCCTGCCGAACCTCATCGGCATCGAGCGCGCGCTCAAGGTCGTGATCGAGAACCCGCTCAAGCAGAACCGCGTGCTGAAGCCGGCCGAGGCGCTCGAGCTCGGCATCGCCGACGCGATGTTCTCCCCTGCCACGTTCCTCGAGTCGTCGATCCGCTGGGCCGACGAGGTGCTGGGGGGCAAGAAGGTCGACCGCCCGCACGTGCCCGGCACCATCGAGCGCGCGGTCAAGTGGCCGATCGCGCTGCGCATCGCGCGCGAGACGGTCGAGAAGAAGCTCGGCACGGTCCCGCAGTCGCCCTACCGCGCCCTCGACCTGCTCGAGCTGGCGAAGAAGAACGACCGCTCGCTCGGCTTCGCCGCCGAGGACGACGCGATCGCCGAGCTGAGCGGCGGCGACCAGTTCGCGGCATCGATCTACGCGTTCAACCTCGTGCAGAAGCGGGCGAAGCGCCCGGCGGGCGCGCCCGACAAGGCGCTCGCGAAGCCGGTGACGAAGGTCGGCATCATCGGCGCGGGCCTCATGGCCAGCCAGTTCGCGCTGCTCTTCGTGCGCCGACTGCAGGTGCCGGTCGTCATCACCGACCTCGACCAGGCCCGCGTCGACACGGCCGTCGCCGGCATCCGCGCCGAGATCACCACGCTCGTCGGCAAGGGCCGGATCTCCGACGACGAGGGCAAGCGCCTCACCGCGCTCATCTCCGGCACGGTCGACAAGGCCGACTTCGCCGACTGCGACTGGGTCATCGAGGCCGTCTTCGAGGAGCTCGGCGTCAAGCAGCAGGTCTTCGCCGAGGTCGAGCCGCACCTCTCCGAGACGGCCGTCATGGCGACGAACACGTCGAGCCTCTCGGTGGAGCAGATCGGTGCCAAGCTCGCCCACCCGGAGCGCCTGGTCGGCTTCCACTTCTTCAACCCGGTCGCCGTCATGCCGCTCATCGAGGTCGTCAACACGCCGGCCACCGATGACGCGACCCTCGCGACCGCGATGCGGGTCGCGAAGGACCTGAAGAAGAACGCGGTCATCACGCGCGACACCCCCGGCTTCGTCGTGAACCGGGTGCTCGCGAAGCTGCTCGGCGAGGCGATGCACGCCGTCGAGCAGGGCTCGTCGTTCGAGGACGTCGTCGCCGCGCAGCGCGCGTTCGGCTTCCCGATGGACCCGTTCGTGCTGCTCGACCTCGTCGGGCTCAAGGTCGGCGCCCACGTGCTCGACACCCACCACGGCGCCTTCCCCGATCGCTTCTTCGAGTCGCCGGCGCTGCACGAGCTCGCCGCCGAGGGCGTGCTGCTCGAGAAGGACGGCAAGGGCGAGCCGAAGGGCATCGACAAGCGGGCCCGCAAGATCGTCGCGAAGCACACGCCCGCGGGCGCGGTGGCGCTCTCGGTCGACGAGCTGCGGCTGCGGATCGAGGACGGCCTCGCCGACGAGATCAAGCGGATGCTCGACGACGGGGTGGTCGAGGCCGCGGAGGACATCGACCTCTGCATGATCCTCGGCGCCGGCTGGCCCTTCCACATGGGCGGCATCACGCCGTACCTCGACCGGGTCGGCGCGTCCGAGCGGGTCTTCGGCGGCACGTTCCACGAGCCGCGCGTGGCCGGGCCGAAGGCCTGACCGGCCGGATCCAGCAGACTGGCGGGATGCACCCCGCCATCGACGCCCTCGCCCGTGACCTCGCTGCAGCGGGGTTCACGAGCGGGGGCGTCCGTGCGCTCGTCGGCGACGAGGCCGACGCGGCGCTCGCCCGCATGGTCGCCGAGCCGGCGCGCCGGGCGGCGCTGCGCCGACCCGGTGCGTGCTCGACCCTGCTGCGCGCGTTCGTGCTCGGCGACGCCGTGCCGGAGGCCGCGTTGGCGGAGGCGCTGCCGGCGATGGGCGTCGACGGTGCCGTCGCGCTCGGCATCGCCGAGCGCCGCGCCGGGCAGGTGCCGCTCGTCGCGCCGCTCGTCGCCATCCGGCCGTACGCGTTCCGCGACGCGCTCGGCGAGGGCGAGTGGTGGATCGCGAGCGACCTCGACGAGCTCGCGGGCGTTGCACCGCTGCGCCCCGACCACGTGCTCGGCGTCGGCGGCGCCGCCCGCACGCTCGCGTCGCTGCTGCCGCCCCTCCCGGTCGACCGCGCGCTCGACCTCGGCACCGGCTGCGGCGTCATCGCGCTGCACCTGCGGCGGCTCGCACCGCACGTCGTGGCGACCGACATCTCGGAGCGCGCGCTCTGGTTCACCGGCCTCAACGCGCGGCTGAACGGCGTCGACGGCATCGAGACCCGGCTCGGGTCGCTCTTCGCACCGGTGGCGGGCGAGCGCTTCGACCTGATCGCCTCCAACCCGCCCTTCGTCATCACCCCGCGCGCCGAGGGCGTGCCGGCGTACGAGTACCGCGACGGCGGCGCGACCGGCGACGGGCTCATGGCTGCCGTCGTCGGCGGCCTCGCAGCGCACCTCGCGCCGGGCGGTGGCGGACGTCTGCTCGGCAACTGGGAGACGGTCGCAGGCGCCGCGGGCATCGAGCGCGTGCGAGGGTGGGCGGCCGGGCTCGACGCCTGGGCCATCGAGCGCGAGTCGCTCGACCCGGTGCGCTACGCCGAGCTGTGGCTGCGCGACGGCGGCACGCTCCCCCGTGACGAGGCGCACGACGCGCTGCTCGACGCCTGGCTGGACGACTTCGAGGCGCGCGGGGTCTCGGCCGTCGGGATGGGCTGGCTCGCGCTGCGCCTGCCCGTGACCGGCGACGCGAGCCTCGCCCGCTTCGAGCGGCTGCCGCAGGCGATCACGCTCGAGCACGCGGGCGCGCACCTCGCGGCGGCGTTCGACACCGCCGCCTGGCTCGCCGGGCTCGACGACGGCGCCCTCGCCCTCGAGCGCCTCGAGCGCGCGCCCGACGTGACGGAGGCGCGCCACCAGCTGCCGGGCGCCGCGGGCCCGAACGTCATCGAGCTGCGCCAGGGCGGCGCGCTCGGGCGCACCCTCTCGGTCGACACCGCGCTCGCCGCACTCGTGGGCGCGTGCGACGGCGAGCTGCCGCTCGGCGTGCTCATCGGCGCGATCGCCGGCCTGCTGGAGGTCGACGAGCCGATCCTCGCGGCCGACCTGCTGCCGCGCGTCCGCGAGCTCGTGGTGACGGGCTTCCTGCGCGCGGCCTGACGGCTCGGCGCCGGACGGTGCAGCGCCCGTCAGGCGGCGAGCAGCGCCGCGATCGTCGCGGGCACGGCCTCGGCGACGTCGAGGGCGACGAGCGGTCCGCCGCCGCTCGCGCGTGCGGCCGCGAGGCCGTGCACGACGGCCGCGGAGGCCGCGAGCTCGGCGAGCCGCGCGGCGTCGGCGTGCACCTCGCCCGCGTGCGTCGCGACGAGCGCGCCGAGGATGCCGGCCAGCACGTCGCCGGAGCCGGCGGTCGCGAGCCAGTGGGTGGCGGGCGGCAGCCGGATGACGCTGCCGTCCGGGGCGGCGACGAGGCTCTCGGCGCCCTTGAGCAGCACGACCGCGTCGTAGGCCTCGGCGGCGCGGCCCGCCCACTCTGCGGGGGCGCGTCGGACGGCATCGGCGTGCGTCTCGATGCCGACATGCGCGAGCATGCGGACGAGCTCCCCGTGGTGCGGGGTGACGACCGCGGCGCCGGCGGCCTGCGCGGCGAGGTCGAGGGCGCCCGCGTCGAGCACGATCGGTGCGCCGCTGCCGAGCGCGGCGTGGAGCGTCGCGGCGAGCGACGGCGACCGCAGCCGCGCATCCTGGCCGCTCCCGACCAGCCACGCCTCGACGCGGCCCTCGCCCGTGACCACCTCGGGCCTGCGCGCGAGCACGAGGTCCTCCACGCGGCGCGGGGCGATGAGCCGCACCATGCCGAGCCCCGTGCGGTGCGCGGCCTCGACGCCGAGCACGGCCGCACCCGGGTAGCGCTCCGATCCGACGATCGCCCCCAGCACACCGCGACGGTGCTTGTCGGCGAAGGCGTCGGGCACCGCGATGCGCGCGGCGGTGTCGGCCTCGGTCCACAGCATGCCGCCACGATACCGAGCCGAGCCGGGCTCGTCGGAGGCCGCGCTCATCGGCGGCTGGGCTACTCGGCGGCTGGGCTAGTCCGCGTCCGGGCGGCGCCGCTGCTGCTTCGTCGCCGACCGCTGCTGCTTCGCGGCGAGCCTGCGGCGGTGCGCGCCCCGGGTCGCCGTCGTGGCGCGGCGCCGAGGCCCCTCGGGCGCGAGCGCCGCGGCCAGCAGCGCCGCGAGCCTGCCCGACGCGATCGCCCGGTTGCGCAGCTGCGACCGCTCGGTCGACGCCGTCACCGTCACGGCGCCGTCGACGAGCCGGGCGGCGAGGCGGGCGAGGAGCGTCGCCCGCTGCTCCTCGGAGACCGCCGCCGAGCCCGCGACGCTCCACGAGAGCTGCACCCGACTGTCGGAGGTGTTGACGTGCTGCCCACCCGGCCCCGACGAGCGCGAGAAGCGCCAGCGCAGCTCGGACGCGGGGATCGACAGCGTCGGCGTCACGACGAGGTCGGAGCCCACGTCGTCGGATCCCGGAGCGCGCATGCCTCCAGCGTCGCACGGCGCCGCCGTGGCCGCACGGCCAGCGCCGCACTGCCGATGCCGCGGTCACCCGTCGGCGATCCTGTCGGCGAGCAGGTCGACACCGCCGCTGTGCGCGAGCAGCACCGCCCGGAGCGTGCCGGCGTGGGCCGCCCCGGCGCGGCACAGCGCGTCGTGCCACGCCCAGTCGTCGGGCGACGCCCACGGCGGCCCGGGCCGCTCGAGGACGACGGCGACGGAGCAGCCGGCCTCGGCGATGCCGCCGAGGATCCTGCCGAGCGCCGCGGGCGCCTCGGCCTCCGGGGTGATCGGGGTGTCGTCGATGAGCGTGAGGCGCGGCACCAGCAGCCCGTCGCCGTCGAGCAGCAGCAGCCACAGCCGCCGCACGAGGCCCTCGCGGACCACGCTCCTCGCACGCTCGAGCAGCGAGGCGTCGTCGTCGATCGGGAGGTCGCCCAGCTCGAGGAGCCGCTCGACGGTGAGCCGCGATCGCGCGGCCTCGGATCCGGTGGTCTGGGATCCGGTCGTCTCGTCCATGCCCGGCATGGAACCGCATCCGGCACCGCGGCCGCTCCAGCGGACTGCGCGGCTGTGGAGGACGTCAGTCGGCGGCGGGCTCCTGCATGTCGGCATCCGACTCGAGCCGCAGCTCCTGCTCGCCGGGCAGCGGCCGGGCGATCGGCACGCGGCCCGTGCCGAGCACCTGCTGGATGATGTTGCGCGCGATCGCCTGCGCCGAGAGCCCCGCGTCCTCGAGGATCTCGCCGCGCTCGGCGTGGTCGATGAACGCATCCGGCAGGCCGAGCTCGTCGACCGGGGTGTCGACGCCGGCGGCGCGCAGGTCCTGGCGCACGCGGGTGCCGATGCCGCCGACGCGCACGCCGTCCTCGAGCGTGATGACGATGCGGTGGTCACGCGAGAGCTCGACGATCGACGCCGGCACCGGCACGACCCAGCGCGGGTCGACGACGGTGACGCCGATGCCCTGCGCCTGCACGCGCTGCGCGACGTCCATCGCGAGGTGCGCGAACGCGCCGATGGCGATGAGCAGCACGTCGCGGTGCGGCGCCTCGAGCAGCACGTCGACGCCGTCGTCGGTGCGGCGCACCGCGTCGAGCTGGTTGGGCACCGAGCCCTTCGGGTAGCGGATGACGGTGGGCGCGTCGTCGACGGCGACCGCCTCGCGCAGCGCCTCCTCGAGCCGGGGCGCGTCGCGCGGTGCGGCGAGGCGGATCCCGGGCACGAACTGCAGCAGCGCCAGGTCCCACATGCCGTGGTGGCTCGGGCCGTCCGGGCCGGTCACGCCGGCGCGGTCGAGCACGAACGTCACGCCCGCCTTGTGGAGCGCCACGTCCATGAGCACCTGGTCGAAGGCGCGGTTCACGAAGGTCGCGTAGATCGCGACCACCGGGTGCAGGCCGCCGAACGCGAGCCCTGCCGCCGTGGTCACGGCGTGCTGCTCGGCGATGCCGACGTCGAGCACGCGCGAGGCGTCGAGCGCCGCGAGCCGGTCGAGGCCCGTCGGGCGCAGCATCGCCGCGGTGATGCCGACCACCCGGTCGTCCTCGCGCGCGATCGAGACGAGCTCGTCGGCGAACACGCTGGTCCAGGACGGCCGGCCGGCGCTCGCGATCGACTCCCCCGTCTCGGGGTCGATCTGCCCGACCGCGTGGAACTGGTCGGCCTCGTCGTTGATGGCGGGGTCGAAGCCCTGCCCCTTCTGCGTGATGACGTGCACGATGACCGGCGCGCCGAAGTCGCGCGCCTGCTGCATCGCCTCCTCGAGCGCCTCCTGGTCGTGCCCGTCGATGGGGCCGAGGTACTTGATGTCGAGGTTGGAGTAGAGCACCTCGTTGTTCACGAAGCGGGTGAGGAAGCCGTGGGTGGCGCCGCGGACGCCGCGGTAGACGGCCCTGCCCGGGTGCCCGAAGCGCGAGAACAGCCGCTCCGACGTCCCGCGGAGGCTCGTGTACGAGCGCTGCGTGCGCACGCCGTTGAGGAAGCGCGCCATGCCGCCGATGGTCGGCGCGTAGGAGCGGCCGTTGTCGTTCACGACGATCACGAGGCGGCGCCGGTTGTCGTCGGAGATGTTGTTGAGCGCCTCCCACGTCATGCCGCCCGTGAGGGCGCCGTCGCCGACCACCGCGACGACCGTGCGGTCGTGCTGGCCGGTGATGTCGAAGGCGCGGCTGATGCCGTCGGCCCAGGACAGCGACGAGGAGGCGTGGCTCGACTCGACGATGTCGTGCTCGCTCTCGGCGCGCTGGGGGTAGCCGGCGAGGCCGCCCTTCTGGCGCAGCCGCGAGAAGTCCTGGCGGCCGGTGAGCAGCTTGTGCACGTACGACTGGTGCCCGGTGTCGAAGACGAAGGCGTCGCGGGGCGAGTCGAAGACGCGGTGCATCGCGAGCGTCAGCTCGACGACGCCGAGGTTCGGCCCCAGGTGCCCGCCGGTCCGCGAGACCTCGCGGATGAGGAACGCGCGGATCTCCGCCGCGAGCTCGACCAGCTGCTCGCGGGTGAGGCCGTCGAGGTCGCGCGGACCCGTGATCTGCTCGAGGATCGCCATAGGCCCACCATCGTAGTCGCCGCAACCAGGAAGGCCCCCTCCGTGGGAGGGGGCCTTCCTGTGCGCGTCGGATCAGACGAGCGAGCGCAGCACGTACTGGAGGATGCCGCCGTTGCGGTAGTAGTCCGCCTCTCCGGGCGTGTCGATGCGGACGACCGCGTCGAACTCGATCGGCTGCTTGCCCTCCGGGCTGTGCGCCGTCGGGGTCGCGACGACGTGCACGGTCTTCGGGGTGACGCCCTCGTTCAGCTGCGTCAGGCCCGTGATCGAGATCTCCTCGGTGCCGTCGAGGCCGAGCGACTCCCACGTCTCACCGGCGGGGAACTGCAGCGGGACGACGCCCATGCCGATGAGGTTGGAGCGGTGGATGCGCTCGAACGACTCGACGATGACCGCCTTGACGCCCAGCAGGCTCGTGCCCTTCGCGGCCCAGTCGCGGCTCGAGCCCGAGCCGTACTCCTTGCCGCCGAGCACGACGAGCGGGGTGCCCTGCGCCTGGTAGTTCGCGGATGCGTCGTAGATGAACGACTGCGCGCCGTCGTCGGTCGTGAAGTCGCGCGTGTAGCCGCCCTCCACGCCGTCGAGCAGCAGGTTCTTCAGCCGAATGTTCGCGAACGTGCCGCGGATCATGACCTCGTGGTTGCCGCGGCGCGAGCCGTAGGAGTTGAAGTCCGGACGCGCGACGCCGTGCTCCGTGAGGTACCGACCCGCGGGGCTGTCGGCCTTGATGCTGCCGGCCGGCGAGATGTGGTCGGTCGTGACCGAGTCGCCGAGCTTCGCGAGCACGCGGGCGCCCGTGATGTCGGCGACCGGGGTCGTCTCCATCGTCATGCCGTCGAAGTACGGGGGCTTCCGCACGTACGTCGACGACGCATCCCACTCGAACACGTCGCCCGCGGGCGTCGGCAGGTTCTGCCACCGCTCGTCGCCGTCGAAGACCGCGGCGTACTGGGTCGTGAACATCTCGGTGTCGATCGACGAGTCGATCGTCGCCTGCACCTCCTCGGCGGAGGGCCAGATGTCGGCGAGGAACACGTCCTGGCCGTCCTTGCCCTTGCCGAGCGGCTGGTGGTCGAAGTCGAAGTCCATCGTGCCGGCGAGCGCGTAGGCGATCACGAGCGGCGGCGACGCGAGGTAGTTCATCTTCACGTCGGGGTTGATGCGGCCCTCGAAGTTGCGGTTGCCCGAGAGCACGGCGGTGACGGCGAGGTCGTTGTCGTTCACCGACGCCGAGATCTCCTCCTTCAGCGGGCCCGAGTTGCCGATGCACGTCGTGCAGCCGTAGCCGACGAGGTAGAAGCCGAGCGACTCGAGGTCGCCCCAGAGCCCGGCCTTCTCGTAGTAGTCGGTGACGACCTTGGAACCGGGCGCCATCGTCGTCTTGACCCACGGCTTCGAGCTCAGGCCCCGCTCGACGGCGTTGCGCGCCAGCAGGCCGGCGGCGAGCATGACCGACGGGTTCGACGTGTTCGTGCACGACGTGATCGCGGCGATCGCCACGTGGCCGTGGTCGAGCTCGAACGACTCGCCGTCGACCTCGACCTGGACGGGCTGCGAGATGCGCGACGGCGTCGGCGCGCCCACCGGCACGGCGGGCGTCGGTGCGACGAGCTCCTCGTCGGTGTCGGCCGAGAACGAGGCGGGGTCGGATGCCGGGAAGGTGTCCTCCACGGCCTCGTCGACGACGTCCTTCTCGGGCACCGGTGCCTGCTCGGGCGCCGTGGCGTAGTTCACGAGGTCGGCCGAGAACTGCTGCTTCGCGTTCGTCAGCTCGATGCGGTCCTGCGGGCGCTTCGGGCCGGCGATCGACGGCACGACCGTCGAGAGGTCGAGCTCCATGTACTCCGAGAACGTCGGCTCGACCGCGGGGTCGTGCCAGAGGCCCTGCTGCTTCGAGTAGGCCTCGACGAGCGCGATCTGCTCCTCGGTGCGGCCGGTGAAGCGGAGGTAGTCGAGCGTGACGTCGTCGACCGGGAAGATCGCGGCGGTGGAGCCGAACTCCGGGCTCATGTTGCCGATCGTCGCGCGGTTCGCGAGCGGCACCGACGCGACGCCCGTGCCGTAGAACTCGACGAACTTGCCGACCACGCCGTGCTTGCGGAGCATGTCGGTGATCGTGAGGACGACATCCGTCGCCGTGACGGCCGGGGGGATCGCGCCGGTGAGCTTGAAGCCGACGACCCGCGGGATGAGCATCGAGACGGGCTGGCCGAGCATGGCCGCCTCTGCCTCGATGCCGCCGACGCCCCAGCCGAGCACGCCGAGGCCGTTGACCATCGTGGTGTGCGAGTCGGTGCCGACGACGGTGTCGGGGTAGGCGGTGAGCTCGCCGCCGAAGGTGCGCGAGTAGGTGACCTTGGCGAGGTTCTCGATGTTCACCTGGTGCACGATGCCGGTGCCCGGCGGGACGACCTTGAAGTCGTCGAACGCCGTCTGGCCCCAGCGGAGGAACTGGTAGCGCTCGCCGTTGCGCTGGTACTCGATCTCGACGTTGCGCTCGAACGCGTCGGGCGTGCCGAAGAGGTCGGCGATCACCGAGTGGTCGATGACGAGCTCCGCGGGCGCGAGCGGGTTGATCTTCTTGGGGTCGCCGCCCAGCTCGGCGACGGCCTCGCGCATGGTGGCGAGGTCGACGATGCAGGGCACGCCGGTGAAGTCCTGCATGACGACGCGCGCCGGCGAGAACTGGATCTCGACGCTCGGGTCGGCGTCGGCGTCCCACGAGCCGAGCGCCTGGATCTGCTCGCGCGTGACGTTCGCGCCGTCCTCGGTGCGGAGCAGGTTCTCGAGCAGCACCTTGAGGCTGAACGGCAGCCGCTCGTGGCCCTCCACCGTGTCGATCCGGTACACCGTGTAATCGGTGCCGCCGACCGACAGCGTGTCCTTGCTGCCGAAGCTGTTCGGGTTCGCCATCATGACTCCTCAGGGGTCTCTGGGATGCGCTGACTGCGCCTCGAGTGTATGCCTCGTGCCGGCGTTCCGGTCGGCCTGAGGGCGAGATATCTTGACGTCAAGATATCTTATCGCGCGTCGGCCTCCGCCGCATCCGCGGGCGTGTCCAGGACGGCGCGCACCATGAGCCACGAGACCCAGAGCGCCGCGAGGTAGAGCGGCATCCCCATCGCGAGCTTCGTCGCGGCGAGCAGCTCGACCGCGCCCGGTGTGCCGGCGTCGGCCGCGAAGTACATCGGCACCTGGACGACGAGGCGCAGCGCGATGACGGCGAGCCACAGGATGGTCGCCCGCCACGCCACCGCGCGCTTCGCGCTCTGGGTGCGCCACGCGTGGGGCGTGCCCGTGAGCGAGCCCGCGATGACGCCGACGAGCGGGCGGCGCAGCAGCATGCTCACGACCAGCACGGCGATGAGCATGCCGTTGACGGCGAAGCCCCAGAGGAAGTTGTCCTCGCCCTGACCGGTGAGCAGCGCCACCGCGGCGGAGATGCCGACGCCGATGAGCCCCGCGAACGCGAGCACCGGCTGGCCCTTCTGCAGCACGCGCCAGGCGACGAAGCCGACAGAGACGGCGAGCGGCACGAGCACGGCGAGCCAGACGTCCTTCGTCGTGGCGTAGAGCACGAGGAAGAGGATGCCCGGCAGCAGCGACTCGACGAGGCCGCGGACGCCGCCCATCGCGGCGAGCATCGCGTTCCCGGACGGGGGCGCGCTCGGGTCGAGGTGCCCGAGCGCCGAGCCGCGGATGGCGGCGCCGACCTGCTCGGAGAACGAGGGCTCCGGCTCGCTCGCGGCGTCGCGCGCCGGCTCGGACGATGCCGGCCGGCCGGGCTCGTCCGCCATCAGACGGTCTTCGGCGCGGAGAGCGGGATGAGCTCGCGCGGCGGCATGGGCTGCACGCCGCGGCAGACGACGGTCGAGCGGAACAGCTCGATCGCCTTCGCGGCCTCGTCGTCGTCGAGCGCTGCCTTGCCGCCGATGAGGCCCTGGAGCATCCAGCGCGGGCCGTCGACGCCGATGATGCGCACCGCGCGCGGCGCGCCGTCGGGGCCGGACTGCAGGCGCGCGAGCAGCTCGGGGCCGAGCTGGCCGTCGGCGTCCTCGACCGTCGCGCCCTGGCGCTCGAGCTGCGCGCGCAGCACCTCGCGCACGGGCGCCCAGATGCCCTCGCTGCGGGGCGCCGCGAACGGCTGCAGCTGCACCGTGGAGCCCTCGTGCTCGAGCGTGACGGCGACGATCCGCTTCGACTTCTCCTCGACCTCGAGGCGCATCTGCATGCCCGGTCGGGGCACGATGCGCAGCCCGCCGAGGTCGACGTAGGGGCGCACGGGCGCCTCGGACTCGTCGAGCGGGCCGATCTCGGCGCGGTCATCCGGCGCGCTCTTCTCGACGAGCGCCTCGTCGTCGGGCAGCTGCTCCTGGCCCTCGGTGGTGTCGGTCATCGTGCGATCCCCTCTTGGACGGCGCCTCGGCCGGTCGATCCGTGCCCGCGCTCGCCCCGGTCGGAGCCCGGCAGCCGCTCGACCTCGATGAAGCGCACGCGCTCGACGCGCTGCACGACGATCTGGGCGATGCGGTCCCCGGGCTCGATGCGGTGCGGTTCGGTGCCGGTGTTGAGCAGGTTCACCTTGATCTCACCGCGGTACCCCGCGTCGACCGTGCCCGGCGCGTTCACGATCGTGATGCCGTGCTTGGCGGCGAGGCCGCTGCGCGGGTGCACGAACGCGGCGTAGCCGTCCGGCAGCGCGATCGCGACGCCCGTGCCGACGAGCGCCCGCTGGCCGGGCTCGAGCGTGACCGCCTCGGCGGCGTGGATGTCGGCACCGGCATCGCCAGGGTGCGCGTAGGACGGCACCGGCGATCCGGTGACGAGGACTTCTACCTGCTCCATCGCTGTCGAGGCTAGCCGAGCGGGACGCCGGGCGGAAACGCGCACCGCGAGCACGGGATGATGGAGGCATGACCTCCGCCCCCTCGTACCGCGAGCGGCTCGGGCCGCCGTGGTGGATGCCCCTGCTCCTGCTGCTCATCGTGCCCGCCGCGCTGCTGGTGTTCCTGCCGGTCGACATCAACGTCGGGATCGCCGTCGCGATCGGGCTCTACGTCGCCGTGCTGGGCATCCTGTGGTTCGCGGCGCCCGTCGTCGAGGTGCAGGGCGGCGTGCTGCGCGCAGGAAGGGCGCGGATCGACGTCGTGCACCTGGGCGCGGCGGATGCGCTCGAGGGCGCGGACGCGACGGCCGCGATGCGCGGCGGCTGGGACCCGACCGACCACCACGTCATCTCGCCGTGGACGCGCTCGGTCGTGCGGGCGAGCGTGGAGGACCCGAGCGATCCGACCGGCGCGTGGGTCGTGAGCTCGCGGCATCCGCAGCGCCTCGCGGCGGCGATCGAGGCGGCGCGCAGCACGCCTCGCGGCACCGCGGCCGCGTAGCGCCGAGCCCTGCGCAGCACGCCCCCGGACGCAGCGACGCCCGCCGCCAGCAGGCGACGGGCGTTGCGACGATCGGGTCAGGTCAGTGGGCGCACTCGCGGCAGATCGGGCCGAGCTTCGTCTCGTGGTCGAACTGCAGGCGGTGCTTGACGAGGAAGCAGTTGACGCAGGTGAACTCGTCCTCCTGCGCCGGCAGCACCACGACGTCGAGCTCGACGTCGGCGAGGTCGGCCGCCGAGAGGTCGAAGCTGCCCGGGTTGTCGGCATCCTCGTCGGTCGAGACGCTCTTCGCGGGGACGCGCTCCTTGAGCGCCTCGATCGACTCGTTCTCGGTGTCGTCGGTCTTGCGCGGGGCGTCGTAATCGGTGGCCATGAAGGTGTCCTTGCTTGGGGTTGGAGCGGCGTCGGCGCACAGTCTGCACGAAACGGGACCGCATGGCAAATCAGATATCCCGTTCCGAGGCGCGCGGACGATCAGCGCCGTCATGCGTCCGTGCCCCACTCAGAACACGCGGCGCGCCCGCTCCATTCCCGCGCGGCGCCCCCGCAGCGTGGGATGCTGGCTCGATACCGACACCGCCAGGAAGGACCGACGAATCATGCAGCAGCTGAGCGTCATCGGCGTCGAGGACGACGTGCTCATCCTCGAGTCCGACTCCGGCGAGCGCTTCAGCGTGCCCGTCGAAGCACTGCCCGAGCGCAGGAAGCAGCCGAGCGCGATCCCCCACCGGGAGCGCAAGGCCACCCCCCGCGACATCCAGTCCCTCATCCGAGGCGGCATGACGGCCGAGCAGGTCGCCTCGTCGACCGGCGAGGAGCTCGCCTACATCGAGCGGTTCGAGGGTCCGGTGCTCGCCGAGCGCGCGCACGTGCTCGACTCCGCGCTGTCGATCCCGGTCGCCTCGGGCGACATCGACCCGCTCGCGCAGGAGACGACCTTCGGCGCGGCGATCGAGGAGCGGCTCGACGACCTGCGCGCCTCCGACCGCTCGTGGGCGTCGTGGAAGGACGCCGAGGGCGGCGCCTGGACCGTGCGCCTGCGCTTCACGACCGAGGGCATCCAGCACGAGGCGCTGTGGGGCTACGAGTCGAAGAAGGCCACGCTCACCCCGCGCAGCAAGGAGGCGATCTCGCTGAGCCAGTCCGGCGACGCGTCGAGCGTGCTCGTGCCGCGGCTGCGCGCGATCGACCGGCAGTCCCGTCCGTCCGCCCCGGCGGGCGCACCCGCGCCGGCCGAGGCGGCACCGGCAGCACCCTCCGCGCCGTCGCCGGCCGACGAGCCCGCTCCCCCGATCTCGCAGCGCGCGGCGACCGACACGGGCCGCTTCGACTCGGATGCCTTCCGCATCCAGCGCGGCGCGACGCGGTCGGCGCCCGCACCGGTCGAGCCCGGCGTCGGCCTCGAGGACGCCGTCGCCTCCTCCGCCGCGGTCGAGAGCTCGGTCGACGAGCGCCGCGAGCCGACGAAGGCCGACAACCCGTGGCTGCGCCGTCGCGGCGGCGAGGTCGGCAGCCAGCCCGAGAACGTGCAGGCCGCCGCCATCAACCGACCGGCAGCCGCGACGCAGCCCAACCACACGGCGGAGCTGCTCGATGCGCTGCGCCGGCGCCGGAGCGAGCGCGAGGCCGCGCTGCGCACGGCCGAGAGCGAGCCCGTGCGCTTCGAGCCCGAGCCGACCCAGGTCGAGCAGGCGGCAGAGTCCGAGCCCGAGGCGCAGCGCCCGCAGCGCGCCGCGGCGACCGGACCCGTCGGGGGCCGCAAGCGCGGCTCGCGCGCCTCGATGCCGAGCTGGGACGAGATCGTGTTCGGCAGCCGCACGGACGACGACCGCTAGCCGCACCGCAGCAGCGCAGAGGGAGGGCCGCCCGACAGGGCGCCCTCCCTCTGGCGTGTCGCGGGGGCCGCGCGCCACCTGAACGATTCGTCATGTTAGATTCACCGCGCACAGTCCCGTGCACCTACAAGGAGGTAGGCATGACAGCATCCGCGCACGACACCACGCGCGACAACGACCGCAAGGGCCTCGGCCGGGTCGTCACCGCCGCCATGGCCGGCACGGTCGTCGAGTGGTACGAGTTCTTCCTGTACGCCACGGCGTCCACGATCGTCTTCAACCTGATCATGTTCCCCGCGAACGACGATCCGTACTTCCCCATCATCAGCGCGTTCCTGACCTACGCGGTCGGCTTCATCGCACGCCCGCTCGGCGGCATCGTCTTCGGCCACTTCGGCGACAAATACGGCCGCAAGAAGATGCTGCAGTTCGCCATCATCCTGGTCGGCGTCGCGACGTTCCTCATGGGCTGCCTGCCCACGTTCGACCAGATCGGCTACTGGGCACCCGCACTGCTCGTGCTGCTGCGCTTCGCGCAGGGCTTCGCGGTCGGCGGCGAGTGGGGCGGCGGCGTGCTGCTCGTCGCGGAGCACTCGCCCAACAAGGAGCGCGGCTTCTGGTCGTCGTTCCCGCAGGCCGCCGTGCCTGCCGGCAACCTCATCGCCACCGTCGTGCTGCTCCTGCTGCAGCTGCTGCTCGACGACGACCAGTTCCTCGGCTGGGGCTGGCGCGTCGCGTTCTGGCTCTCCGTCGTCATCGTCGCGGTGGGCTACTACATCCGCACGCGGGTCACCGACGCGCCGATCTACCAGGCCGTCCGCGACGAGGTCGCGCAGTCGCAGGCGCAGTCCTACGGCGTGCTCGAGGTGCTCAAGCGCTACCCCAAGGGCGTGCTGACGGCCATGGGCCTGCGCTTCGCCGAGAACGTCCTCTACTACCTGGTGGTGACGTTCTCGATCGTCTACCTGCGGACCTACCTCGAGTACGACGTCTCCCGCATCCTCGGGCTCATGGCGATCGCGCACATCGCGCACTTCATCTTCGTGCCGATCGTGGGCAGGTTCACCGACCGGGTCGGGCGCAAGCCGATGTACCTCGCCGGCGTCCTGCTCGGCGCGACGTGGGGCTTCATCGCCTTCCCGATGTTCGAGACGGGCAGCGACATCGTCATCCTGTCGGCGATCATCCTCGGCCTGCTCTTCCACGCGCTCATGTACGCGGGCCAGCCCGCCATCATGGCCGAGCTGTTCCCGACGCGCATGCGCTACTCGGGCGTCTCGCTCGGCTACCAGGTGACCTCGATCGTCGCGGGCTCGCTCGCCCCGATCATCGCCACCGCGCTGCTCAGCCAGTTCGACAGCTACATCCCGGTCGCGATCTACATCGTCATCGCGTGCGTCATCACCCTCGTGGCGGTGCTCGCGCTCAAGGAGACGAAGGGCATCTCGCTCCACGACGTCGACGACATCGACCGCGAGCGACTGCTCGCCGAGAAGGGCACCCTCTGATCATCGATCTCGATCGGTGATCGGGCGGGCGGCGGGGGCATCCTCGCCGCCCGTCCGCATCCCAGCAGATAGCGTTGCAGCACACCTACGGAAGGAATCGACGATGACGTCAATCGCCTGGATCGGACTCGGCAACATGGGCAGCCGGATGTCCTCCCACCTGGTCACCGCGGGTCACGACGTGCGCGGCTACGACGTCGTGGACGCGCTGCGCGACGGCGCGGCGGAGCACGGCATCACGCCGGTCGGCTCGATCGCCGAGGCGGTGGAGGGCGCCGAGGTCGTCATCCTCAGCCTCCCGAAGGGCGAGCACGTGCGGCAGGTGCTCGAGAGCGACGGCGGCGTCTTCGCGCACGCCGCGCCCGGCACGCTCATCCTCGACACGTCGACCGTCGACATCGAGACCTCTCAGTGGTGCCACGGCCAGGCGGGCTCGCGCGGCTTCCGCTTCGTCGACGCACCGGTGTCGGGCGGCACGCAGGGCGCGCAGGCCGGCACGCTCACCTTCATGCTCGGCGGCATCGAGGACGACGTCGCCGACGCGAAGGAGATCGTCACGCCGATGGCGGGGAACGTCTTCGCGGTCGGCGAGGCGACGCACGGCATCGCCGCGAAGCTCGTGAACAACATGATGCTCGGCATCTCGATCCTCGCGATGTCGGAGGGCTCGCAGCTCGCCCAGCAGCTCGGGCTCGACCCGCAGGCGTTCTTCGACGTCGCCCGGGTCTCGTCCGGCGACTCCTGGGCGCTGCGCACCTGGTACCCCGTGCCCGGGATCGTGCCGGGCGCCGCATCCAACGACAACTTCGACGCGTCGTTCTCGGCGATGCTCTGCCACAAGGACGTCACGCTGGCCGTCGCGGGCGCCGAGCAGACGGGCGTGCACGTGCCGGCCGCGACGCTCATCCGCGATCAGCTGCAGCGGCTGCTCGACGACGGGCTCGGCGGCAAGGACTGCACGCTCGTCGTGCGCGAGGCGAGCCCCGACGGCACGGTGCAGGGCTGGGACGGCAACTGATGCGGATCCGCGGCGCGGTGCTGCGCTCGATCGGCGCCGAGCGGCCGTTCGCCGCGTCCCGACCGCTCGAGCTCGTCGACCTCGAGCTCGACGCGCCAGGCCCCGGCGAGCTGCTCGTCCGCATCGAGGCGGCCGGGCTGTGCCACAGCGACCTCTCGGTCGTCGACGGCGCCCGGCCGCGGCCGGTGCCGATGCTGCTCGGCCACGAGGCCGCGGGCATCGTCGAGGCGATCGGCCCCGGCGTCGACGACGTCGCGGTCGGCGACCGCGTCGTCACGACCTTCCTGCCGCGCTGCGGCGAGTGCGCCGCGTGCGCGAGGGACGGCAGGCTGCCGTGCGAGCGCGGCTCGGCGTCGAACGGCGCCGGCGAGCTGCTCGGCGGCGGGCGACGGCTGCACGAGGGCACGGGCGCCTCGGCCTCGGACGTGCATCACCACCTCGGTGTCTCGGCCTTCGCGACGCACGCGGTGCTCGACCGGCGCTCGGTCGTGCCCGTGGGCGCCGATGTGCCGCCCGCGGTCGCCGCGGTGCTCGGCTGCGCCATGCTGACCGGCGGCGGCGCGGTCATCAACGCGGGGAAGCCGCGCGAGGGCGACGACATCGTCATCGTCGGGCTCGGCGGGGTCGGCATGGCGGCGCTGCTCGCGGCGGCCTCGCTCGGGGTCGGCCGCGTGATCGGCGTCGACGCCGTGCCGGCGAAGCTCGACACGGCGCTCGAGCTGGGCGCCGACGTCGCGCTCTCCCCCGACGACGCCATCGCCCAGGGGCTGCGCGCGGCCGTCGTGGTCGAGGCGGCGGGCCACCCCAAGGCGTTCGAGACGGCCTTCGCGCTCACCGCCGCCGGCGGCACGACGGTGACCGTCGGGCTCCCGCGCGCCGATGCGCGGTCGTCGTTGTCGCCGCTGACGTTCACCGCGGAGGCGCGCACCGTGATCGGCTCGTACCTCGGCTCCGCCGTGCCGGCGCGCGACATCCCCCGCTACGAACAGCTGTGGCGCGAGGGCAGGCTGCCCGTCGAGGCGCTCGTGACGAACGAGATCGGCCTCGACGAGCTCAACGAGGCGCTCGACACGCTCGCGGACGGCAAGGCGATCCGCCAGGTCGTGCGCTTCTGACCCGAAGCGGCCCCAGGCGCGCGCGGCGTGCGCCAGGTGGTCACGACGCGCCGCAGTTGGGCCGCCGGGTGGTCACGACACGCCGCGGCAGGCCGAGCCGCACGGCGCGTCGTGACCACCCGGCGCGCCCGCACGAGCAGTGTGCGGTCAGCGGCGGCGCGACGTGCCCCGTCCGCTGTTCCGGTCGCGGCGCTCGCCGATCTTGCGGGCGATGAACCCGACGAGGGCGGTGGCGACGGTCGTGATGATCCACCTGCGCATGGTGGGTTCCTCTCCTCAGAGCTGTCCGGGCTCAGAGCCCGGCTGGTCGACCCGGGCCGTTGAACCCGGATGCAGGGCAATCCTGTACCCCGCCCCTGGACGTCGGATCAACGGCCGGGGCCGAGCGATCAGGCGAAGGCGCCGAAGCGGCGCAGCGGCACGCGCAGCTCGTCGGGCGTGAGCGAGCCGTGCTGGCCGACCATGCCCCGGCCCGGGTCGTCGGCGTCGAGGTAGATCGCCGTGCGGCCCCGCACCGCGACGAACACGTCGCCGAGCCGAGGCGCCACCTCCGGGTGCACCTCGCCGAGCCAGCCGGCGTCGACGACCTGCTGCCGGGTCGCCACCCACGCGCCGTCGCCGAGCCAGGCCCGCCAGGCGTCGGCCACCGCATCCGCGTCGGTGTCGTCGTCGACGTGCAGCTGCAGGCAGCGCGGCTCCCCCGCGACGTGCGCGAGCCCAGCGAGCAGCTCCGGCGGCGCGATCCGCTGCCCGGATGCGTCGACGTCGACCATGCCGTGATCGGCCGTGACGATGAGGCCGACGTCGCGCCGCAGCGAGGCGGCGAGCTGCGCCGTGAGCCCGTCGACCTCCTCGAGCGCGTCGGTCCAGGCCGGGCTCTGCCAGCCGCGGTCGTGGCCGGCCCGGTCGAGCTCGGGCACGTAGAGGTAGACGAGCGCCCGCTCCCGCGCCGCCTGCTCGGCGAGCGCGAAGCGCTCGGCCATCGTGCGGCCGCCGCGGTACTCGGCACCGCGCAGCACGGCGTTCGTGAAGCCGCCGGCTGCATGCCTCGGCTCGCCGATCGCGATCGACGGTGTCGACTCGAAGAGCGTCGGGCGTCGCTGCCAGCGCGCCGGGTCCATCGGGCCGCCCCAGTCGCGCAGCTGGTTGCGCACGCCGGCCCCCGGCACGAGCGCGTCGTAGCCGACGATCCCGTGCTCGCCCGCGAGCGCTCCGGTCGTGAGCGACGCGAGCGCCACCGCGGTGGTGGAGGGGAAGCCGGCGTCGAGCGAGCCGCCGGGCGCGCCCGCGAGCGTGCGCGCGTGGCCGGCGCGCTGCCCGAGCTGCGATGCGCCGAGCCCGTCGACGAGCAGCACGACCGCCCCGGCGACCTTCGGCAGGCCGAGCGGGTTCTGCTCGCCGCGCATCGCGAGCGACGAGCTCGCCAGAACGTCGGCAAGGCTCCGGGATCCGGGCACTCGCGTCGGTAGCATTCCGTCAGCCTATGACTGCCTCGCCTCCTCCCCCGCCCTCGGACATCCCCGTCGCCGAGCGCATCGATGACATCGATGTCGCCGCGGAGATGCAGGACTCGTTCCTCGAGTACGCCTACTCGGTCATCTACGCCCGAGCCCTCCCGGACGCACGCGACGGCCTGAAGCCGGTGCAGCGGCGCATCCTGTTCCAGATGTCGGAGATGGGCCTGCGCCCCGAGCGCGGTCACGTCAAGTGCGCGCGCGTCGTCGGCGACGTGATGGGCAAGCTGCACCCGCACGGCGACTCGGCCATCTACGACGCGCTCGTGCGGCTCGCCCAGGACTTCAGCCTGCGCCTGCCGCTCGTCGACGGCCACGGCAACTTCGGCTCGCTCGACGACGGCCCCGCCGCCGCCCGCTACACCGAGGCGCGGCTCGCGGCCGCCGGTCTCTCGCTCACCGAGGGGCTCGACGAGGACGTCGTCGACTTCATCCCCAACTACGACAACTCCTACCAGCAGCCCGACGTGCTGCCGGCCTCCTACCCGAACCTGCTCGTCAACGGCGCGAGCGGCATCGCGGTGGGCATGGCGACGAACATGGCGCCCCACAACCTCGTCGAGGTCGTCCAGGCGGCGAAGCACCTGCTCGCCCACCCGCAGGCGACCACCGCCGACCTCATGCGGCACGTGCCAGGGCCTGACCTGCCCGGCGGCGGCATCATCGTCGGGCTCGACGGCGTGCGCGAGGCGTACGAGAGCGGCAGGGGCAGCTTCCGCACACGCGCTCGCGCGTCGATCGAGCGGCACGGCCGCAAGACGCAGATCGTCTTCACCGAGCTCCCGTACCTCGTCGGCCCCGAGCGCGTCATCGACAAGATCAAGGCCGGCGTGCTCGCGAAGAAGCTCCAGGGCCTCTCCGACGTGCAGGACCTCACCGACCGCAAGCACGGCCTCCGCCTCGTCGTGGGCGTCAAGACCGGCTTCGACCCGGATGCGGTGCTGCAGCAGCTCTACCGGCAGACGCCGCTCGAGGACGGCTTCTCGATCAACAACGTCGCGCTCGTGAAGGGCGTGCCAGAGACGCTCGGCCTCAAGGACCTGCTGCGCGTCTACCTCGACCACCGGGTCGGCGTCGTGCGCCGGCGCAGCGAGTTCCGGCTGCGGAAGCGCCGCGAGCGGCTGCACCTCGTCGAGGGCCTGCTCATCGCGATCCTCGACATCGACGAGGTCATCCAGGTCATCCGCTCGTCGGACGACGGCGAGCAGGCGCGGGCGCGGCTGCAGGACGTCTTCGACCTCTCGGAGCCGCAGGCCGAGTACATCCTCGAGCTGCGGCTGCGGCGGCTCACGAAGTTCAGCCGCATCGAGCTCGAGGCCGAGCGCGACGAGCTGCTCGCGCAGATCGCCGAGCTCGAGCGCATCCTCGGCACGGAGGCCGCCCTGCACGAGCTCGTCGCGCGCGAGCTCGACGAGGTCGCCGAGCGCTTCGGCACGCCACGCCGGTCGCTGCTGACCGAGGCGAACGGCCAGCCCACCTCCGGCCGCGCGTCGGCCGCGAAGGTCGCGGCGAGCCTCGAGATCGCGGATGCGCCGACGCGCGTGCTGCTCTCGGCGACCGGCCGCGTCGTGCGCGTCGACGGCGAGGAGCCGATCCCCGCGCCCGCGCGCCGCAGCCGCCACGACGCGATCCGCTCGAGCGTCCCGACGACGACCCGCGGCACGTTCGGGCTCGTCACCTCCTCGGGCGCCGTGCTGCGGCTCACGCCGGCCGACCTGCCGTCGGTGCCGCCCGCATCCATCGGCCTGACCGCCGGCATCAAGGTGCGCGACCTCGGCGCCTTCGAGCGCGGCGAGGACGCGGTCGCGCTCATCGACCTCGCGAGCGAGGCGCCCTGGCTCGTCGCCACCGCCCAGGGCACCGTGAAGCGCATCCGCCCCACCGAGCTGCGGGACCGCGACCGCGAGCCGGTCATCGCGCTCAAGGCCGGCGACCGCGTCATCGGCGTCGCGCCGGCGCCCGACGACGACTGGATCGTGCTCATCACGAGCGACGCGCAGCTGCTGCGCTTCCCCGCGGGCCAGGTGAACCCGCAGGGGCCGGGTGCCGCTGGCATGAAGGGCATCGGCCTCAAGGCCGGCGCCGCCGTGCGCTTCGCCGGCGTCGTCGCCGACGACGCAGAGGTCGTGACGGTCACCGAGCCGGCCGAGACGCTCGCGGGCCTCGACGAGCCGCGCGCGAAGGTGTCCGACCTCGCCGAGTTCCCGCCCAAGGGGCGCGGCACGGGCGGCGTGCAGGCGCACCGGCTGCTGAAGGGCGAGGCAGGGCTCGCCCTCGCGTGGGCCGGCCCGTCACCGCTCGCGGTCGGCACCGACGGCTCGCAGCGCCAGCTGCCGCCGGGCGGCGCGGCCCGGGCGGGCTCTGGCGTCTCGGTCGACGGCGCGATCGGCGCGATCGGCTCCCGCCTCGGCGACTGACCGCCCCGGCCGCGAGTACGCGACCCTCGAGCGCGAACTTCCCCCAACTGCGGGTTTCCGCGCCTGAAACCCGCGGTTCGGGGAAGTTCGGCGAACGGGGTCGCGGCTCGAGGCGGTCGGCGGCAGTCAGCCGACGAGGTCGCCGAGCCCGACGAAGCCGTAGCCGAGCGCGCGCAGCTCCCGGATGATCCGCGGAAGCGCGTTCGCATCGAGCGTCGACCCGTCGTCGGGGTTCGCGCCCACGTGCATGAGCACGATGTGGCCGGGCACCGCGGTGCGGACGACGCGGTCGACGACCTCGTCGACGCTCAGCCCGCCGCTCGTGCCCTTCCACCCCAGCGAGTCGACGCTCCAGCGGATCGGCAGGTAGCCCGCGTCGTTGACGACTCGGATGTCGTGCTCCGTGCGGGCGCCGAAGGGGAAGCGGAAGAGCGGCATCGCGTGCACGCCGGTCGCGGCGACGATCGACGCCTCGGCGGCGGCGAGGTCGGCCCGGATGCGGTCGTCAGGCAGGCTCTCGTACGCGAGGTGGCGATCGCTGTGGTTGCCGACCGCGTGACCCGCATCGGCGATCTCGCGGACGCGCTCCGGGTACATGCGGGCGATCGCCCCCGTCACGAAAAAGGTGGCAGGCACGTCCTGCTCATCGAGCGTCTCGAGGATCGCGCTGACGCCGCGGTCGGAGCTGCCGGCGTCGAAGGTGAGCGCGACCACGGCGCGGCCGTCGGGGATCCGCTCGAGATCGACGCCGCGCCACGCCGTCGGAAGCCCCGTCTGCGGGCTCGGCGTGGATGGCGCCGGCGTGGGACGCGGCTGCTCCGTGGGTGGCGGCGTCGGCGGGGCGTTCGGCGACGGCGGCGGATCGGCCGGCGGCGCCGCCGTGGCCGGCGGTCCCGTCGTCGGCGGGACGGACGCGGGATCCGGCGACGGCGCCCCCGTCGGGCCAGGGAGCGGCTCGGCGGAGGATGTCGGGCTGGCGGAGGGCGGGGCGGAGGTCGCGTCGCCCGGCCCCGGGGCGCCGCAGGCGAGGAGCGCCAGGCTCGCGATCAGCGCGAGCCCGGCCAGGACGCGACGCGCCGCTCGCATGTCGCCAGTATGCGCGCGACCGCCGTGCGTCGGAACCCCCGCCGGGTCACGATCAGGCGTCGATGCGCTCGCGGTCGACCTGGGAGGTGACGATGAGCTCGCGGCGCGGGGCGACCTCGTTGCCCATGAGCAGCTCGAAGATCTCGAGCGCTCGCTCGGCGTCGTTGATGGTGACGCGGCGCAGCGTGCGACGGCTGCGGTCCATCGTCGTCTCGGCGAGCTGGTCGGCGTCCATCTCGCCGAGGCCCTTGTAGCGCTGCGGCGGCTCGTGCCAGCTCTTGCCGGCCTTCTTCAGCCGCGTGAGCGTGCGATGCAGCTCGGCGTCGGAGTAGGTGTAGACGGCCTCGTCGGGCTTGCCGCGGTGCTTGACGAGCACGCGGTGCAGCGGCGGCACGGCCGCGTAGACGCGACCCTCCTCGATGAGCGGGCGCATGTAGCGGTGGATGAGCGTGAGCAGCAGCGTGCGGATGTGCGCGCCGTCGACGTCGGCGTCCGACAGCATGATGATCTTGCCGTAGCGGGCGGCCGAGAGGTCGAACGAGCGGCCGGAGCCGGCGCCGATCGACTGGATGATCGCCGCGCACTCGGCGTTCGAGAGCATGTCGGCGATCGACGCCTTCTGCACGTTGAGGATCTTGCCGCGGATGGGCAGGATCGCCTGGAACTCGCTGTCGCGCGCAGGCTTGGCCGTGCCGAGCGCGCTGTCGCCCTCGACGATGAACAGCTCGGTCTGCGCGACGTCGTTCGAGCGGCAGTCGACGAGCTTCACCGGCAGCGAGGACGACTCGAGCGCCGTCTTGCGGCGCGCGGTCTCCTTGAGCGAGCGCGCCGAGATGCGCGCCTTCATCTCGTTGACGACCTTCTCGAGCAGCGCGCCGGCCTGCGCCTTCTCGTCGCGCCTCGACGACGTCAGGATCGCGCCGAGCTCGCGGGCGACCACCTGCGCGACGATCTGGCGCACGGCGGGCGTGCCGAGCACCTCCTTCGTCTGCCCCTCGAACTGCGGCTCGGGCAGCCGCACCGTCACGACGGCAGTGAGTCCGGCGAGGGCGTCGTCCTTCTCGATCCTGTCGTTGCCGGCCTTCAGCTTGCGCGCGTTCGCGGCGACCTGGTCGCGGATCAGCTTGAGCAGCGACTGCTCGAAGCCCGCGAGGTGCGAGCCGCCCTTCGGCGTGGAGATGATGTTGACGTAGGTCTGCACGACCGTGTCGTAGCCGGTGCCCCAGCGCAGCGCGATGTCGACCTCGCACGTGCGGTCGACCTCGCGGGTCACCATGTGACCGGTCTCCTCGTCGAGCACCGGGATGGTCTCCTGGAAGTCGCCCTCGCCGGTGAGCCGCCAGGTGGCGGTGAGCGCCGGGTCGGGCGCGAGGTACTCGGCGAACTCGCTGAGCCCGCCGTCGTACTTGAAGTCGTGCACGACGCGCTCGTCGGCGCGGTCGTCGATGATCTGGATCGCGAGCCCCGGCACGAGGAACGCGGTCTGGCGCGCGCGGCGGGCCAGCTCGTCCGCGAGGAACTCCGCGCCCTTCGTGAACACCTGCGGGTCGGCCCAGTAGCGCACGCGGGTGCCGGTGACGCCCTTCGCGACCTTGCGCACCTTGCGCAGCCGCGACGCATCCGTGAACGGCAGGAACGTCGCGCCGGGCGACGGCTCGCCCTCGTCGAGGAACTCGCCGGGCTCACCGCGGTGGAAGGACATCGCCCAGGTGGCGCCGTCGCGATCCACCTCGACGTCGAGGCGCTCCGAGAGGGCGTTGACGACGGATGCGCCGACGCCGTGGAGGCCGCCGGACGACTTGTAGGCGCCGCCGCCGAACTTGCCGCCCGCGTGCAGCTTCGTGAAGATCACCTCGACGCCGGTGAGGCCGGTGCGGGGCTCGACGTCGATCGGCAGGCCGCGCGCGCGGTCGCGCACCTCGACGGAGCCGTCGGCGTGCAGCACGACCGTGATGTCGTCGCCGTGGCCGCCGAGCGCCTCGTCGACCGAGTTGTCGATGATCTCCCACAGGCAGTGCATGAGGCCGCGCGAGTCGGTCGAGCCGATGTACATGCCCGGACGCTTGCGCACCGCCTCGAGCCCCTCGAGGACCGTCAGGTGCCGTGCCGAGTAGTCGGATGCCGCGGCTGCCAACCGATCCCCCATTCCTGCGTGCGCTCCGCACGATCGAGCCGTGCGCGGCCCGCCGATGGCTGCCGCGCCTGCCAGCCTACGTCCGCGGTCCCACGACGGCCGCGCTGCCACGCGGCGCGCTCCCGGTTGCGCCGCTGGCGAACCGCCCGCGAAATGACGCCGGTGCGCAGGTCGTCCATGCCACGATGGAGGACGGACGAATGAGGGAGGGCACCGTGAACGACATCCAGACCACGACGCTCGAGGCCGATGAGGCAAGCGCACCGCTGAGCGGGCTCGATCGCTGCGACAGCTGCGGAGCCCAGGCGTACGTCCGCGCGACGATGGAGAGCGGCACGCTGCTCTTCTGCGCGCACCACGCAGCGAAGCACCGCGATGCGCTGCAGCCGCTCGCGAAGGTGTGGCACGACGAGACGGCCAAGCTCCAGGAGCGCTGACCGGCGCGCGCGCCCGCGCACGGTCCCAGACGAGCGAAGCGGCCCGACCCCACGAGGGGCGGGCCGCTTCCGCGTGCGCCGGGCGTCAGGCCGTCTCAGCGGCCGAACGGCCCCTGCAGGCGCTGCAGGAAGCGGCGGGTGCGCTCGTGCTCGGGCGCGCCGAACACCTGGTCCGGTGTCCCGCGCTCGACCACGACGCCCTCGTCGAAGAACGACACCTGATCGGCGACCTCCCGCGCGAACCCGAGCTCGTGCGTGACGACGGCCATCGTCCAGCCCTCGCCCGCGAGCTCGGTCATGACGGCGAGCACCTCGCCGACGAGCTCAGGATCGAGCGACGACGTCGGCTCGTCGAACAGCAGCATCGACGGCTGCAGCGCGAGCGCCCGCACGATGCCGACGCGCTGCTGCTGGCCGCCGGAGAGCGATGACGGGTACGCGTCGGCCTTCTCGCGCAGCCCGACGCGCTCGAGCAGTCCGAGCGCCTCCGCCATCACCGTGTCGCGATCGCGCCCCTGCACGCGGATCGGCCCGATCGTCACGTTGCCGAGCACCGTCAGGTGCGGGAACAGGTGGTGCTGCTGGAAGACCATCGCGGAGGTGCGGTGCAGGGCGGCGCGCTCCCGCCGCGACCGCGGCCGCGACAGGTCGATCTCGAGCTCGCCGATCCGCAGCGTCCCTGCCTCCGGCTCCTCGAGCCCGTTGAGGGAGCGCAGCACCGTCGTCTTGCCGGAGCCCGAGGGGCCGATGAGCGCGTGCACCGTGCCGGCCTCGATGTCGAGGTCGACGCCGCGCAGCACGTGGTTGTCGCCGAACGACTTCTGGAGGCCGCGCGCCGAGAGCAGCGGGCCAGAGGGCAGCGAGGCGGAGGGCAGCGAGGCGGACGCGTCAGACGGCATAGCGGTCCAGCTTCTTCTCGAGTCGGTCCTGGCCGGCCGCGAGCACCAGGCAGATGACCCAGTAGACGGCGGCGGCGACGATGTAGATCGTGAGGAACTCGCCGCTCGGCGCGGCGATGCGCTGCGCGACGCGGAAGAGCTCGGTGAAGAGGATCACCGAGCAGAGCGAGGTGTCCTTCACGAGCGAGATGAACGTGTTCGACAGCGGCGGCACCGACACGCGCGCCGCCTGCGGCAGCACGATGCGCCAGAGCGACTGGCCGCGGGACATGCCGATCATCGACGCGGCCTCCCACTGCCCGCGCGGGATCGACAGGATCGAGGCGCGGATGATCTCGGCCGCGTACCCGCCGACGTTCATCGAGAGCGCGATGATCGCGCTCGGCCACGGGTCGAGCGTGATGCCGATCTGCGGCATGCCGTAGAAGATCACGAACAGCTGCACGAGCAGCGGGGTGCCGCGGATGGCCGAGATGTAGGCGCGCGCGAGCCCGGAGAGCCAGCGGATGCCCGAGATGCGCGCGAGCGCGAGGGCGACGGCGATCACGAGGCCGAGCGCGAACGAGGCGAGCGTGAGCGGGATCGTGCCCGTCACGGCACCGATCGCGATCGGCCCGAGCGACTCGAGGATCAGCTGCCAGTTCACGCCGCGAGCCTACGGCGTCGGGCCGGACGCCGACGCGGCCCCGGCGAGCGCCGGGGCCGCGAGCGGTGTGCGGGCGTCACGGCTGGGAGACGTCCTCGCCGAAGTAGCGCTCGGAGATCTCGGCGAGCGTGCCGTCCTCGGCGAGCGTGGCGAGCGCCTCGTCGACGGCCGTCACGAGCGACTCGCTGCCGGCGCGGAAGGCGAGGGCGTTCTCGCTCGTCTCCTCGGTCTCGGCGATGTCGACGAGGCCGGTCTCGCCGCCCTGCGACTGCACGTAGTCGAGGTAGGTGAGCCGGTCGTTGATGGTCGCGTCGACGCGGCCGGAGCGCAGCAGCTCTGCGGCCTGCGCGAAGCCCTCGACCTCCTCGACGTCGGCGCCCGCCTCGGTGGCGATCTCGGCCCAGTTGCTCGTGAGCGACTGCGCGCTCGTGCGGCCGGCGAGGTCGTCGAACGACGCGATGTCGCTGCCCTCGGCGACGATGAGCACGCCCGGCGAGTACGTGTAGGGCTCGCTGAAGACGTAGCGCTCGAGGCGCTGGGGCGTGATCGAGACCTGGTTGGCGATCACGTCGACTCGGCCCGCGTCGAGCGCCGCGAAGATGGCGTCCCACGGCGTCTCGACGAACTCCACCTCGACGCCGAGCTCCTCGGCGACCGCGGTGATGATCTCGACGTCGTAGCCGGTGAGCTCGCCGGCGCCGCCCTCATGGAACGAGAACGGCGAGTACGTGCCCTCGGTGCCGACGACGAGCGTGCCGGCCTCCTGCACCTGCTCGATCGTCAGGCCGGTCGATGCCTCACCGCTCGCGGCGGGCTCTCCGCTCGCGGCGGGCTGGCCGGTCGAGCAGCCCGCGAGGGCGACGGAGGCGGCGGCGATGGCCGCGACGGGGGCGAGCCGGGACAGGATCGTGCGGGGGCGAGGCATGAGCGCTCCTTCTTGGGGGTATCGACCCATCCTAGAACGAGCGAGGCCGCCCGGGTGTTCCCGGGCGGCCTCGTGACGATCCGCGACGGATCACTCCAGGTAGTCGCGGAGCTGCTGCGACCGCGACGGGTGGCGCAGCTTCGCCATCGTCTTCGACTCGATCTGGCGGATGCGCTCGCGCGTCACGCCGAACGTGTCACCGATCTGGTCGAGCGTCTTCGGCATGCCGTCGCCCAGGCCGAAGCGCATGCGGATGACGCCCGCCTCGCGCTCCGAGAGGGAGTCGAGCAGCGACTCGAGCTGGCGCTGCAGCATCGTGAAGCCGACCGCGTCGGCCGGGACGACCGCCTCGGTGTCCTCGATGAGGTCGCCGAACTCGCTGTCGCCGTCCTCACCGAGGGGCGTGTGCAGCGAGATGGGCTCGCGGCCGTACTTCTGCACCTCGATGACCTTCTCGGGGGTCATGTCGAGCTCGCGCGCCAGCTCCTCGGGGCTCGGCTCGCGGCCGAGGTCCTGCAGCATCTGGCGCTGCACGCGGGCGAGCTTGTTGATGACCTCGACCATGTGCACCGGGATGCGGATGGTGCGGGCCTGGTCGGCCATGGCGCGGGTGATGGCCTGCCGGATCCACCACGTCGCGTAGGTCGAGAACTTGAAGCCCTTCGTGTAGTCGAACTTCTCGACGGCACGGATGAGGCCCAGGTTGCCCTCCTGGATGAGGTCGAGGAACTGCATGCCGCGACCGGTGTAGCGCTTCGCGAGCGAGACCACGAGGCGCAGGTTCGCGCCCAGCAGGTGGCTCTTGGCGCGCTGGCCGTCGCGGGCGATGCGCGTGAGGTCGCGCTTCATCTGCCAGTCGAGGTTCGGCTCCATCGAGAGCTTCTCCTCGGCGAAGAGCCCGGCCTCGATGCGCATGGCGAGGTCGACCTCCTGCTCGGCGTTCAGCAGCGCGACCTTGCCGATCTGCTTGAGGTAGTCCTTGACCGGGTCGGCCGTCGCGCCGGTGATCTGCGTGGCGGCGGGCTCGTCGTCGTCGCCCGAGAGGCGCATGGCGCCGGTCGGGAGCTTCTCGACGTGGACCGCCTCCTCCTCCTCGGCCTCCTCGACCTCCTCGGTGACCTCCTCGGTCTCCGGCTCCTCGGTCGTGGCGGCGGCCTTGCGGCGTCCCCCGCGGGCAGCGGGAGCAGCGGCGGCCGGAGCGGCCTTCTTGGCCGCGGCGGTCTTGGCGGCGGCGGTCTTCGCGGTCGTGGCCTTCGCCGCTGCAGGCGCCTTTGCCGCAGTGGTCTTGGCTGCAGTGGTCTTGGCCGCAGCGGTCTTCGCCGCCGTGGTCTTCGCCGCGGTCGTCTTGGCGGCCGGCGCCTTCTTGGCGGGGGTCGTGGCGGGCGTCGCGTCCGCCGCGGGCGCGGCGGCCTGCTCGGCGTCAGTCGCGGCAGCGGCCTTCGTCGAGGTACGACGCGTCGTCGTGGTCGTTTCCTTGGCTGGCATGCGTCCTCCGCAGGTCTCAGGCACCCAGGCTTCGGGGCAGTCGAATGACCCATGTCAAGTCCGTGCGGCAGCACAACCTCGACTGGGTCGGTCTTGACAGTATAGCGCCGGGTATGGCATACGCATTCCCAGGTTGCCGGTCGGGCGCGGCGACGGCGCGATCAGCGGCCGCGACGCCGCATCCGCCGCGCGATGGCGGTCCACACCGGGCCGACCTCGATGCCCTCCTCGCGCATCCGCGAGCGGGTGATGCGGCGCGTCCGCACGATCATGACCAGGCCGATCGCGAGCACGACGAGCTGCGAGGCGAGCGCGATGCGGAAGCCCTCCCAGTCGTAGACGCCGACCGCCTCACCACCGGCGGCGCGGGCGGAGTGCACGGCGTCGAGGATGATGCCGATGGCGGGCATGAGCGCGAACGACGCCATGAAGCCGCCGATGTTCACGACCCCGTTCGCCGAGCCGAGCACGCGCAGCGGGTTGAACGTGCGGGCGAAGTCGAAGCCGACCGTCGAGCCGGGCCCGGCGATGCCGAGCACGACCACGAGCACGATCACGAGCCAGGTGGGCGGATGCCCCGGCCACACGAGCACGGTGGTCCAGGTCGCGACGACGAGCCCGACGATCGCGAGCACGAGCGTCGAGCGCCGGAGCGGGAAGCGCGCGGTCGCGATCCCGACGATCGGGCCGACCACCATGCCCGTGCCGACGACCGTCGCCATGAGGCCCGCCGCCTGGCCGCGCTCATAGCCGAGCCCCTCGACGAGCATCGGGTAGCCCCACAGCAGCAGGAAGACGTTCGTCGAGCCGAGCAGCGAGAAGTGGGTCCAGAAGCCGAGCCGCGTGCCGGGCTGCCGCATGGCGCTCCGCAGCCGCGGCCACCAGCCCACCGGCACGTCGATCGAGCCGGTCGCGGGTGCCCCGCCCTTCGGGGCGTCGAAGACGATGAGCAGCACGAGCACGAGCGCGACGGCGCCGACGATCGCGAGCGAGCCGAACGAGAGCGTCCAGCCCACCTGGTGGAGCAGCCAGGCGAACGGCACGACCGACAGCAGCTGTCCCAGCTGGCCCGTGGTCGCCGTCCACTGGGACATCTGCGCCACGATCGGCCCACGGAACCAGCCCGATTGCAATCGGATGACCGAGATGAAGGTCGCGGCGTCGCCGATGCCGAGCAGGATGCGGCCGGCGATCGCGAGCGGCAGCTCCTCGGCGAGCGCGACCATCGTCTGGCCGCCCACCATGACGGCGGCGCCGCTCGCGATCAGGACGCGCGGGCCGTAGCGGTCGACGAGCACGCCGACCGGGATCTGCATCGCGGCGTACACGCCGACCTGCACCGCGCCGAGCGTCGACAGCAGCGTGGCCTGCACCTCGAACCGCTCCGCGGCTGCCGGACCCGCGACGCCCAGCGAGGAGCGGTGCAGGATCGCGACCATGTAGGCGATCGCGCCGACCCCCCAGACGATCCAGGAGCGGGCGCTGTTCATCCGAGCGGGTCCGCCCCGGGGCGCCGCCGCTGCTGCAGGTAGCGCTCGAGCTCCTCGGCGATCTCGTCGGCGCTCGGCAGCGAGCCGTCCTCGTCGGTGAGCGGCGACCGCACCGACGACTGGGCCATGAAGGCGTCGTAGCGCGCCTCGAGCGAGTGGACGATGCGCTGCAGCTCCTCGTTCGTCTCCATCTGCTGCGCGACGAGCTGCTGGAACTCGCGGTCGGCCTGCCGCAGCTCCTCGGTGCGGAACGCGAGCGACGTCGCGCTCGTCACGCCCTCGAGGGCTGCGAGCGCGGGCCCGGCCGACCCCGACTCCCCCACGTAGTGCGGCACGAGCACCGTGAAGGTCGTCACGGGTGCGACGCCGTGCAGCCGGTGCTCGATGCGGTGGATCACGGAGGCGGGCACCTGCGAGACCGGGCGCCAGGCCGAGTACTGCTCGATGAGCTCCGCGCGGTTGCCGGAGACGGTCGAGACGAGCGGGCGGGTGTGCGGCACCGGCATGCCGATCGAGGTGATGATCGTCGTCGACGCCACGTCGAGCCGCTCCATCAGCTCGAGCAGCGCATCCGTGAACCGCTCCCACATCCAGTCGGGCTCCGGGCCGGTGAGCAGCAGGAAGGGGGCGCCCGCGTCGTCCTCGACCACGAGCAGCGTGAGCGAGTGCGGCAGGTACTCCTCGATCTTGTCCTCGTTGAAGAGGATGCGCGGACGGCGCGACCGGTGGTCGATGAGGATGTCGGTCTCGAACTCGACGATGCTGCGGTGCGGCAGCGTGTCGAGGATCGCGGCGGCCGCGGCCTCCGCGGCGGCGCCCGCGTCCACGAATCCGTGGATCGCGATCACGAGGTCGAGGCCGTGCGGCACCGTCTCGAGGTCCTCGAGGGCCAGGGTGAGGTCGCGCGGATCGAACACCCGTCCAGCCTAGCGACGCCGGGCGCCGCACCCGCCGGGCGCCGGTATCCTCGTGACCCATGCCGATCCCCGCACTCTCCATCATCGCCAGCGCCGACGACGCGACCGCCGAGCTCGTCGTGCACGGCGTGCTCGCCGGCGACGCACCAGAGGTCCCAGGCTTCGACGCCGAGCTGCTCGCCGCGCTGGGCGTGACGGGCAAGCGCGAGCAGATCGTCCGCGCGGTGGTCGACGGCCGCCGGGTCGCGTTCGCCGGGCTCGGCGACGACGTGTCGCCCATCAGGCTCCGCGAGGTCGCGGGTGCCGCGGTGCGCTCGCTGCGCGACGTGCCGTCGATCGCGCTGTCCCTGCCGGTGACCTCGAGCGACGACGTGCTCGCGGTGCTCGAGGGGGCCGCGCTCGGCGCCTACCGCTTCTCGGGCCTCAAGCGCGCCGAGGCGCCCAAGGTGTGCGAGATCGCCGTGGTCGCGGGCGCCGCCGACGTGGCCGCCTCGGTCGTCACCGACGCGACGATCGCCGCGCAGGCCGTCTGGACCACGCGCGACCTCGCGAACACCCCGCCCAACCTGCTGAGCCCGGTGGAGTTCGCCGACCGCGTCGCCGCCGAGGCGCCCGCAGCCGGGCTCACCGTCGTCGTGCGCGACGAGGAGCGCCTCCGCCGCGAGGGCTTCGGCGGCATCCTGGGCGTCGGGCAGGGCTCGAGCCGCCCGCCCCGCCTCGTCACGGTCGAGCACGCGCCCGAGAGCGCGACCCGCCACGTCGTGCTCGTCGGCAAGGGCATCACGTTCGACTCCGGCGGCCTCTCGCTCAAGCCCGCCGCCTCGATGCAGCACATGAAGTACGACATGACGGGTGCCGCGACGGTCTACGCGGTGACCGTTGCCGCGGCCGCGCTCCACCTGCCGATCCGCGTCACCGCGCACCTGTGCCTCGCCGAGAACCTCGTCTCGTCGACCTCCATCCGCCCCGACGACGTCATCACGATGCGCGGCGGCACGACGGTCGAGGTGACGAACACCGACGCGGAGGGCCGGCTCGTCATGGCCGACGGCCTCGTGCTCGCGAGCGAGGCGCAGCCCGACGCGATCATCGACGTCGCGACCCTCACGGGCGCGCAGCAGGTCGCGCTCGGCGACCGGGTGAGCGGCATCATGGGCAACGACGGCGCCTTCGTGGACGCGGTCGTCACTGCGTCGCGAGCCGCCGGCGAGCTCGTCTGGCCGATGCCGATCCCGGAGGAGATGCTCGGGATGCTCGACTCGGAGGTCGCCGACCTCGCGAACGCCAAGGTCGGCAACCGCGCGGGCGGCATGCTCGTCGCCGCCGCCTTCCTGGCGGAGTTCGTCGGCGAGCGCGACGGCTCGCCCATCCCGTGGGCGCACCTCGACATCGCCGGCCCCTCCACGAACAACGGCTCGCCCTTCGGCCACACGCCGTCGGGGGCGACGGGCGTGACCGTGCGCGGCCTCATCCGCACGCTCGCGACGATGGCCCGCGAGGCCGAGTAGGCGCGCACCGACCGGTGATCGCCGAGGGCGCACGGGGCTCGCCCCGCGCGCACCGCGCCACGCAGATGCATCCGACTAGGCTGGGACGGGCAAGACCTGCCCTGCACCGCCACGTCCACCGGCGCGGCAACGAAGACTCATAAGGAGCTAGTGCGTGTCCGATCAGAGCTTTGACATCGTCGTCCTGGGTGGAGGCAGCGCGGGCTACGCCGTCGCGCTGCGCGCCGTGCAGCTCGGCAAGACCGTTGCGATCGTCGAGAAGGACAAGCTGGGTGGCACGTGCCTCCACAAGGGCTGCGTCCCCACGAAGGCGATGCTGCACTCGGCGGAGGTCGCCGACGTCGTGCGCGAGTCCGGCGAGGCCGGCGTGCAGGCGGAGCTGCAGGGCATCGACATCGAGCGCGTGACCGCGTTCCGCGAGGGCATCGTCGCCAAGAAGTTCAAGGGCCTGCAGGGCCTCATCAGCGCCAAGGGCATCAAGGTCTTCGCCGGCGAGGGCCGCCTGGCGTCGCCCACGACCGTGCAGGTCGGCGACGAGACGCTCACGGGCAAGAGCATCGTGCTCGCGACGGGCTCGTACCCGAAGTCGCTCCCCGGCCTCGAGATCACCGGCAACGTCATCACGAGCGAGCAGGCGCTGCAGCTCGACTGGATCCCGCAGCGCGTCGCGATCCTCGGCGGCGGCGTCATCGGCGTCGAGTTCGCGAGCGTCTGGCGCTCGTTCGGCGTCGAGGTGACGATCATCGAGGGCCTCCCCCACCTCGTGCCCAACGAGGAGGAGTCGATCTCGAAGCAGTTCGAGCGCGCCTACAAGAAGCGCGGCATCCAGTTCAAGCTCGGCGCCCGCTTCTCGGGCGTGACGCAGGACGACAGCGGCGTGCACGTGTCGCTCGAGAACGGCGAGACGATCGACGCCGACCTGCTGCTCGTGGCCGTCGGCCGCGGCCCGGTGACGGCCAACCTCGGCTACGAGGAGGCCGGCGTGCAGCTCGACCGCGGCTACGTCACGGTCGACGAGCGCCTCCAGACCTCCGTGCCGGGCGTCTACGCGGTCGGCGACATCGTCCCCGGCCTGCAGCTCGCGCACCGCGGCTACCAGCAGGGCATCTTCGCCGCCGAGCAGATCGCCGGCCTCGAGCCGCGCCCGGTCGCCGACGTCAACATCCCGAAGGTGACCTACTCCGACCCCGAGGTCGCATCCGTGGGCTACACCGAGGCGAAGGCCAAGGAGCAGTACGGCGACGATCAGATCGAGACCTACGAGTACTCGCTCGGCGGCAACGCGAAGAGCGAGATCGTCGGCACGACCGGCTCGGTGAAGGCCGTGCGCGTGAAGGACGGCCCCGTCGTCGGCGTGCACATGATCGGCCGCCGCGTCGGCGAGCTCATCGGCGAGGCGCAGCTCATCGTGAACTGGGAGGCGTACCCCGAGGACGTCTCGCAGCTGATCCACGCCCACCCGACGCAGCACGAGGCCCTGGGCGAGACCATGCTCAAGCTCGCGGGCACGCCCCTGCACGCCATCTGATCGACAGCCACAGGAGACACGAAGCATGACTGACATCCAGCTCCCCGCACTGGGCGAGAGCGTCACCGAGGGCACGATCACCCGCTGGCTCAAGGCGGTGGGCGACGAGGTCGCCGTCGACGAGCCCATCGTCGAGGTCTCGACCGACAAGGTCGACACCGAGGTGCCGTCGCCGGTCGCCGGCACGCTCACCGAGATCCTCGCCGACGAGGACGACACCGTCGACGTCGGCGCCGTCATCGCGCGCATCGGCGACGCGGGCGACGCACCGGCCCAGGACGCGCCCGCCGAGGAGGCCCCGGCCGCCGAGGCCGCGACCGCCGGCACCGACAGCGAGGCCGACCAGGAGGCCGACGACGAGTCGGCCGCCGAGGCGCAGGACTCGCCGTCGCAGCAGGCAGACGCCGCGCAGGCGTCGCAGCGGCAGGCCGACCCCGTCGCGCAGGCGGAGGACACCGACCAGAGCGAGATCTCCCCGACCGAGACACAGGAGGCGGGCACGAAGCCGTCCGGCGGCGGCGCCGAGATCACGCTCCCCGCGCTCGGTGAGAGCGTCACCGAGGGCACGATCACGCGCTGGCTCAAGGCCGTCGGCGACACCGTCGAGGTCGACGAGCCCATCGTCGAGGTGTCGACCGACAAGGTCGACACCGAGGTGCCGTCGCCGGTCGCCGGCACGATCACCGAGATCCTGGCGAACGAGGACGACACCGTCGACGTCGGCGCCGTGATCGCCCGCATCGGCGACGCCGGCAGCGAGTCGGCCCCCGCGCCGGCCGCCGACGAGCCCTCCGAGCAGCAGCCCGCGCAGGCGTCCGGCGCGCAGCCGGTCCCCGCCGAGGACGACGTGATCCCGGGTGCCGGCACCGAAGAGGTGGGCGTCGAGCAGGAGGAGATCGCCAAGGAGGCCATCGCCGAGGAGGCCCCGAAGCAGGAGGCCCCCAAGCAGGAGGCGCCGAAGCAGGCACCTGCCGCGCCCTCGCAGCCGAAGGCCCCCGCGGCCCCCGCGCCGAAGGCCGCTCCGGCAGCGCCCGCGCAGGCCGCCGCTCCGGCAGCGCCCGCGCAGGCCGCCGCTCCGGCAGCGCCCGCGGCACCGACGGGCGGCTCGCCGTACGTCACGCCGATCGTGCGCAAGCTCGCGAACGAGAAGGGCGTCGACCTGGCGTCCCTGACCGGCACGGGCGTGGGCGGCCGCATCCGCAAGGAGGACGTGCTCGCCGCGGCCGAGTCGGCAGCGCAGGCTCCGGCCGCCGAGGCGGCGCCCTCGCAGGCGCCCGCAGAGGTCGAGGTCTCGCCGCTGCGCGGCACGACCGCGCCGATGTCTCGCCTCCGCAAGGTGGTCGCGAAGCGCGCGGTCGAGTCGATGCAGACGCTCGCCCAGCTCACGACGGTCGTCGAGGTCGACGTGACGAAGGTCGCGCAGCTCCGCGAGGCCAAGAAGGCGGCGTTCCAGCAGGAGACGGGCAGCAAGCTCACCTTCCTGCCGTTCTTCACGCAGGCCGCCGTGCAGGCGCTCAAGTCGCACCCGCTCATCAACTCGACGGACGACGGTGCGGAGATCACCTACCCGGCCACCGAGAACCTGGCGATGGCGGTCGACACTGAGCGCGGCCTGCTGACCCCGGTCATCCGTGACGCGAGCTCGAAGAGCATCCGCGAGCTGACGGCCGAGATCGCAGACCTCGCGCAGCGGACCCGCGACAACAAGCTGAGCCCGGACGAGCTCGCCGGCGGCACCTTCACGCTGACGAACACGGGCTCGCGCGGCGCGCTGTTCGACACGCCCGTGGTCTTCCAGCCGCAGCGCGCCATCCTCGGCGTCGGCACGGTCGTGAAGCGCCCGGTCGTCGTGTCGGTCGACGGGCAGGACTCGATCGCCATCCGCTCGATGGTGTACCTGGCCCTGTCGTACGACCACCGCATCATCGACGGTGCCGACGCAGCCCGCTACCTGGGACAGGTCAAGGCGCGCCTCGAGTCGGGCGCCTTCGAGGTCTAGCCGCTAGGGCGCCGACCAGGCGTCACGCAGGGTCCAACCGGCCTCGGTGCTCATCACGAGCACCGAGGCCGGTGCTCGTTCCGAGACGACCCGCAGCAGCCACGCGTCGCCGAGGCGCTGCACGAGCTCGAGCCGCCCGTCGTCAGGCATGCGCCAGGGCGATGCGGCCGTGAGCTGCGGGCTGTCGGGCTCGTGGAGGCCGACGAGGCATGCCGCGTCGCCCACGGCGAGGCAGGCCTCGCGCTCGGCGAGCAGCAGCGCCGCGCCCGCGACCGGGTCGTCCGTCATCGCCGGCTCGTGCGGCTGCGCCTGCGGCCGCGGCGAGACGGGCGACGAGGCGGTCGGCCGGGCCGAGGCGTCGCTGCGCTCGGCCGCCCGGCTCCCCTCGTCCGCCGCGCCCGGTGCGGGCAGCAGCAGCGCGAGCGCGACCGCCGCGACGCCGCCGACGGCGACAGCCCAGAACCTCGGGCGCACGGCCGCGAGGCTCCTCCCGACGACACCGCCCCCGGGCCACCGCATCCGCCCCGCGACCCGCTCGAGCAGCACCGCCGCGCGCGCCCACACTGCTTCGAGCCCCTCTGCACGGATGCGTCTGCGACGCTGCGTCGTGGCGACCGCTGCGCCGACGTCCGGCTGGAGCGCGAGGGGCAGCGCCGGCCAGGCCTCGAGCAGCGCCGCGCCGGCGGCTGCGAGGTCCCGCGCGGCGATCGCACGCTCGACGGCGTCGGGCAGCGCCTCACCGCACCCGGCGAGCACCGCCTCGGCGAGCGAGCGCCACGCATCGGCATCCGCCGCGACCCCGGCGCTGCCCTCGCGCCAGGCGATCGACGGCTTCGCCGCCTCGACGCGCGCGCCCTCGCCGGTGAGGAGCGGCGCGCCGTCGGCGTCGAGCCGTACGTGGTGCGCGCTGACGGCGCCCGCCGTCGCCCCGACCGCGTGCAGCGCACCGAGGGCCGCCGCGATCGGCGCGAGCGCGGTCACCGCCTCGCCCGGGTCGGGTGCCCCTCGGTCGCGCAGCCAGTCGGCCAGGTCGCGCGGCAGCAGCGGCCGCACGACGACCACTCCCGCGTCCGTGGCGACGTCGAGGATCGGCTCGAGGTGCGCGTGATCGGCGAGGAGCAGCGCCTCGACCTCGCGGGCGAGGAGCGCCTCCTCCCCCGGCATGCTGCGCTGCAGCTCGACACCCGCGCCCGACGCATCCGCCGCGACCCACACCTCGCGCTCGGCGGTGCGGCGCAGCAGGCGCACGAGCGGGTGGCCGGCGATCGTCGGTCGGTCCTCCTCCTCGGCCCCGTCCACGGAGACTCCCGCGTCGACGGAGACCGCCTCATCCGCCGCAGCCGTCTCGTCCACCTGGTCCACGTCCCGGACCCTGCCAGTGCGGGCCGCGTCCGCGCGGGCCTCGGGCCGATGCCTGTGGAGAGCGAGGCGCCCGCACGCCGGTATCCTGTCGTCATGGCACGCGACAGCGAGAAGGAGCCCGGCAGGCTCAAGACGATGTGGTCCATCTTCCAGATGACCCGCAGGAACGACCGGCTCGCGCTGCCGCTGCTGCTGGCGGCGTTCTTCGGCCCCATCGTGATCATCACGGTGCTCGCGATCGTCTTCCGACAGGACACGCTCTTCCTGATCCTCTGGATCATCAGCGGCGTGCTCATCGGCCTGATGCTCATGATGATGACGCTCACGTGGCGCGCCGAGAAGATCGCGTTCGCGCAGATCGAGGGTCGCCCCGGTGCGGTCGGCGCGGTGCTGAAGAACGGCCTGCGCGGCAACTGGACGACGAGCGAGATGCCGGTGGGCGTCAACCCGCGCACGCAGGACGCCGTCTACCGCGCCGTGGGCAAGCCCGGCGTCGTGCTCATCGCTGAGGGCCCGCGCGAGCGGCTGTCGCGCCTGCTCGGCGAGGAGAAGCGCAAGGTCAAGCGCATCGTGCCGAACGTGCCGATCCACGTCATCGAGATCGGCCCCGACTCCGAGCTCGAGCTGCGCAAGCTCACGCGCTCCATGCGGCGCCTCAAGCGCACGCTCAGCCGCGCCGAGGTGATGGCCGTCGCGAACCGCCTCACCTCCCTCGGCCAGGCGAGCCTGCCCATCCCGAAGGGCATCGATCCGCGCCGCGTGCGGCCCGGTCGCCCCCGCTGACGTAACACCGCCGAAACATCGGCGTCACGGGCGGGCAACGGCTCCTGCGTAGCGTCGATGCCAAGGCATCCGCCCTACCCCCAAAGTCAAGGAGCACCATGTTCAAGGATTCGTCCGAGGTCCTCGCCTACATCAAGGCAGAGGAGGTGCGCTTCCTCGACATCCGCTTCACGGACCTGCCGGGTGTGCAGCAGCACTTCAACATCCCCGCGTCCACGGTCGACGAGGAGTTCTTCACCGTCGGCCAGCTGTTCGACGGCTCGTCGATCCGCGGCTTCGCGAACATCCACGAGTCCGACATGCAGCTCATCCCGGATGTGACGACGGCCTACGTCGACCCCTTCCGCGAGCACAAGACGCTCGTGATGATCTTCGACATCTACAACCCGCGCACCGGTGAGATCTACCACCGCGACCCGCGGCAGGTCGCGCACAAGGCCGAGCAGTACCTGGCCTCGACCGGCATCGCCGACACCGCCTTCTTCGCCCCCGAGGCGGAGTTCTACGTCTTCGACGACGTGCGCTACTCGGTCACGCAGAACCAGTCGTTCCACTCGGTCGACTCCGAGGAGGGCGCCTGGAACTCGGGTCGCGTCGAGGAGGGCGGCAACCTTGCCAACAAGACGCCCTACAAGGGCGGCTACTTCCCCGTCTCGCCGGTCGACAAGCAGGCCGACCTCCGCGACGACATCGTGCTCAAGCTCGAGGGCATCGGCCTGCAGGTCGAGCGCAGCCACCACGAGGTGGGCACCGGCGGCCAGGCCGAGATCAACTACCGCTTCAACACGATGGTCAAGGCGGCCGACGAGATCCTCGCCTTCAAGTACATCGTGAAGAACACGGCCGAGCAGTGGGGCAAGACGGCCACGTTCATGCCGAAGCCGCTCTTCGGCGACAACGGCTCGGGCATGCACACGCACCAGTCGCTGTGGCTCGACGGCAAGCCGCTCTTCTTCGACGAGAACGGCTACGGCAACCTCTCCGACCTCGCTCGCTGGTACATCGGCGGCCTGCTCGCGCACGCCCCCGCGGTGCTCGCGTTCACGAACCCGTCGATCAACTCGTACCGCCGCCTCGTGAAGGGCTTCGAGGCGCCGGTCAACCTGGTCTACTCGGCCGGCAACCGCTCCGCGGCCGTCCGCATCCCGATCACGGGCTCGAACCCCAAGGCGAAGCGCATCGAGTTCCGCGCTCCCGACGGCGCCTCGAACCCGTACCTCGCCTTCGCGGCGCAGATGATGGCCGGCCTCGACGGCATCAAGAACCGCATCGAGCCGCACGAGCCCGTCGACAAGGACCTCTACGAGCTGCCTCCCGAGGAGGCCAAGGACATCCCCCAGGTGCCCGGCACGCTCGAGGAGGCGCTCGTCGCGCTGGAGCAGGACCACGAGTTCCTGCTCGAGGGCAACGTGTTCACGAAGGACCTCATCGACACCTGGGTCGCGATGAAGCGCGAGTCCGAGATCCTGCCGATGGCGCTCCGTCCGCACCCCTTCGAGTTCGAGCTCTACTACGGGGTCTGACGTCTGACGCCACCGCGCACAGAGACGGGGGCCGGGTTCCTTGGGGGGACCCGGCCCCTCTGCGTGCGCGCTGCGACCGAGAGGGTGTGCGCTCGATCGGTCTGAGCGCCGCGCCGGCCGCCAGTCGGGCGCGGTGCCGCGCTCAGCCCGATCGAGCTCGCGGTCGTCGGTCGTGCCGGCGTCCGCCCGGCATACTGGATGCCGATGAGACGACCGCGACTGCACCCGCGTCGCACGGCGCAGAGAGAGGTCCGCACCCGGGTGCCGCAGGACACGAAGCTCCCCCCATGGCTCAAGCACGCCAACCGCATGATGCTGCTCCTGCACAACGCGGGTGTCGCGATCGGACCGCCGCACATCCTGATCGTGCCCGGGCGGACGAGCGGCGAACCGCGGCCGACACCCGTCTCGATCGTCTCGCTCGACGGCGATCGCTACGTCGTCGCGGGCCGGCGGATGTCATGGGTGAAGAACGTGCGGGCTGCGGGAGCCGGGTCGATCCAGCGCGGCCGGCGCCTCGAGCCGGTGCGCTTCACCGAGATGGAGCCGCACGAGCGCGGGCCGGTGCTGCGGGCCTACTGGCACCAGCACAGCCAGGGTCGCAAGATCGCGGCGCAGATCTTCGAAGCCGGCCCTGACGCGAGCGCGGACGACTTCGCCGAGGCTGCTCCGCGATGCGCGGTCTTCCGCCTCGACCCGCTGACCGACGAGCCCGCTGCCTGAGGCCGATCGCTCAGATCGCGACGGCGTTGCCGCAGATGCCGCAGACCTCGTACTCGCGGCGGCCCCAGCGGGCGATGGGGATGAAGAAGAGCGTGAACTGCTTCGACTCGCGCGTGCGGCCCCAGACCGTCGTGTTGTGGCAGCGCATGCACGTGCGGGTCTCGCCGGGGCCGAGGTCCTGCTGCTTGGCGCCGAAGCCGAAGATGAAGAACATCGGGCCAGCGTAGGCGGGGTGGCTGGGAACGGGTCGTCTCGATGCGCGCCTTCGGTGCTGCTCGACGGGCAAGACAGGGGTGCTCGACGAGCGCCGGGGTGGGTCGTCTCGATACGCGCCTTCGGTGCTACTCGACGAGCGTGGCGGTCAGTCCTCGTAGAAGCGGCGCTCGAAGACGCGGCGTGCGCGCCGGGTCGCCGCGAGGTAGTGCTCCTCGAGGTCGCGCGCTGACCCCGACGGCATCCCCACGAGCCGCGCGACCGCCTCGAGCTCGCCGCGGTCGACCGGCAGCAGGTCGATCGTGCGCGCGCGGGCGAGCGCGAGCCCGTTGCGGATGCGGGTCGCGAGCTGCCACGCCTCCCGCAGCACCTCGACATCCCGGTCGGAGAGCAGCTCCTCGCGCGCGGCGGCGGCGAGCGCCTCGAGCGTCGACGGCGTCCGGAGGCTCGGCAGCCGTCCCGCGTGGCGCAGCTGCAGCAGCTGCACGAGCCACTCGACGTCGCTGAGCGCACCGTCGCCGAGCTTCAGGTGGCGCCGGCGATCCGCGTTCTGCGGCAGCCGCTCGGTCTCGACGCGCGCCTTGATGCGACGCACCTCGCGCACCGACGACGCGGGGAAGTCGCGCGGGTACCGGCGCTCGTCGATGACCGCCATGAGCTCCGCCGCGAGCCCCTCGTCGCCCGCGAACGGCCGCGCGCGCAGCAGCGCCTGCGCCTCCCACGGCTCCGACCAGCGCTCGTAGTAGGCGCGGTAGCTCTCGATGGTCCGCACGAGCGGACCCTGCCTGCCCTCGGGCCGCAGCCCCGCATCCAGCTCGAACGGCAGCGTCGGGTCGGCGAGCGTCTCCTGCACGCGGCGGATGACGGCGGTCGCCGCCGCGATCGCGTCGCCCTCGCCGCGCGCGACGTGCAGCACGTCGATGTCGCTGCCGAAGCCGATCTCGCGACCGCCCGTGCGGCCCATCGTGATGGTCGCGAGCTCGAGCCCCTCCGGCCGGTGCAGGCGGATCGCCGCGTCGACGAGCGCAGCGGCCATGCCGCTCAGGGCGGCGCCGACGGCGCTCTCGTCGATGCGCTGCAGCGCACTCGCCATCGCGATGCGCAGGTGCTCGCGGCGGCGCAGCGAGCGCAGCGCCTGCCGCACGGCATCCGGGTCGTGGTGCCGAGCGAGCACGGCGGCCGTCTCGTCGCGCAGCGCCGCCTCGCTGCGGGGCCGCAGCTGCTCGTCGCTGTCGAGCCACGAGGCGGCCTCCGGGATGCGCTCCATGAGCGAGGCGATCAGCCGCGACGAGGAGAGCAGGTGGCTGAGGCGCTGCGCTGCGACGGGTGAGTCGCGGAGCATCCGCAGGAACCAGGGGCTCTCCCCCAGCGCCTCGCTCAGCCGGCGGAAGGCGAGCAGGCCCATGTCGGGATCGGCGCCCTCGGCGAACCAGCCGAGCAGCACCGGCAGCAGCAGGCGCTGGATCTGCGCGCGGCGGCTGACGCCCGCGGTGAGCTCACCGATGTGCGCGAGCGCGCCCTTGCCGTCGACGTAGCCGGACGCCTGCAGGCGCCGCATGGCGTGCTCGGGGCTCAGCCGCACGTCCTCGTGGCCGAGCGACGCCATCGCGCCGAGCAGCGGGCGGTAGAAGAGCCGCTCGTGCAGCGAGCGCACCGCGCGGCGCGTCGCCTGCCACTGCCGCTCGAGCACCTCGGCGTCGGCGAGCCGCGCGGCGCGCGCGAGCCGGCGCAGGTCGTCCTCGCCGAGCGGCATGAGGTGCGTGCGGCGCATGCGCCAGAACTGGATGCGGTGCTCGAGCACGCGCAGGAACCGGTAGTGGGCGCCGAACTCGAGCCGGTCCGCGCGGCCGATCGTGCCGCGCGCGGCGAGGGCGTCGAGCGCCTCGAGCGTGCCGCGCTGCCGCAGCGACGCGTCGTCGGCGCCGTGGACGAGCTGCAGCAGCTGCACCGTGAACTCGACGTCGCGCAGGCCGCCGGGCCCGAGCTTGAGCTGCCGGCCGACCTCGTCGGCGGGGATGTGCTCGGTGACGCGCTCGCGCATCCGCTGCACCGACTCCACGAAGCCCTCGCGACTCGACGACTCCCACACCTTCGACCGCACCGACGCCTCGTAGGCCGCGCCGAGCGCCTCGTCGCCGGCGAGGAACCGCGCCTTGAGCAGCGCCTGGAACTCCCACGACTTCGCCCAGCGGTCGTAGTAGGCGACGTGGGATGCGAGCGTGCGGGTGAGCGCGCCGTCCTTGCCCTCCGGCCGCAGGTTGCTGTCGACCTCCCACAGCGGCGGCGCGGCCTGGAACTGCGAGCACGCGGCGGCCGTCTCGCGCGCGAGCAGCGTCGCGACCTGCGTGGCGCGCGGGTCCTCGAGGTCGTCGGCCTCGTGCACCCAGATGACGTCGACGTCGCTGATGTAGTTCAGCTCGCGCGCGCCCGCCTTGCCCATGCCGATGATCGCGAGCCGCACGCGGTCGGCGTCCGCGCCGAAGCGCTCCCGCGCCGCCGAGCGGGCGATCGCGAGCCCGGCCTCGAGGGCGGCCGCGGCGAGGTCGGCGAGCGCCGCGGAGACGACGTGCACGAAGTCGGCCGGGTCGTCGAGGCGGAGGTCCCAGGCGACCAGCTCGGTGAGGTGGCGCCGGTAGCGGCCGCGCATCGCTGAGACCGCGCGGTCGCGCGGCATCGTCGTGGCGCCGTCCTCGGCCGCGACGGCCTCGAGCATGCTCGCGCGGTAGGTCGCGGCTTCGGCGGGCGCCGCGGGCCGCGCGGCGACGTCGAGGTCCTCGGCGTGCCGCTCGAGGTGCTCCCCGATCCCGAGCGAGCCGCCGAGCACGCGCACGAGCGACGCGCGCGCCTCGGCGTCGTCGAGCACGTCGCCCAGGTCGATGCCGGCGCGCTCGAGCCGCACGAGCATCTGCAGCGCGGTGTCGGGGTCGGCGGAGCGCGCGCACTCGTCGACGAGCCCGTGCAGCGCCTCCGGCAGCTCCGCCAGGCACGCCTCCGCCTTGCTCGGCTCCCGGAAGCCGAGCTGGGCGAGCCGCACCCGGGGAGACGGGACGCGCATGGGCTACAGCGTGAGCAGGTTCGACTCGAGCTCGACGCGCGTCACCTGCGCGCGGTAGCGCTGCCAGTCCTCGCGCTTGTTGCGGACGAAGTACGAGAACACCTGCTCGCCGAGCGTCTCGGCGACGAGCTCCGACTCCTCCATCGCGCCGATGGCGCGGTCGAGGCTCGCGGGCAGCGGCTTGAAGCCGAGCGCCTTGCGCTCCTTGTCGGAGAGCTGCCAGATGTCGTCGACCGCCTCGTCGGGCAGCTCGTAGCCCTCCTCGATGCCCTTCAGGCCAGCGGCGAGCAGCACCGAGAACGCGAGGTACGGGTTCGCCGCCGAGTCGAGGCCGCGGTACTCGATGCGGGCCGACTGCGCCTTGTTGGGCTTCGAGAGCGGCACGCGCACGAGCGCGGAGCGGTTGTTGTGGCCCCAGCTCACGAAGCTGGGCGCCTCGTCGCCGGACCACATGCGCTTGTAGGAGTTGACGTACTGGTTCGTCACGGCCGTGAACTCGGGCGCGTGGTGCAGCAGCCCGGCCATGAACTGCCGGCCGATCTTCGACAGCCGGTACTGCCCGGATGCGTCGTAGAACGCGTTGCGCTCGCCCTCGAAGAGCGAGAGGTGCGTGTGCATGCCGCTGCCTGGGTGGCCCTCGAACGGCTTCGGCATGAAGGTGGCGTAGACGCCCTCGGACTGGGCGACCTCCTTGACCACCGTGCGGAAGGTCATGATGTTGTCGGCCGTGGAGAGCGCATCCGCGTACCGCAGGTCGATCTCGTTCTGGCCGGGCCCTGCCTCGTGGTGGCTGAACTCCACCGAGATGCCGATGTCCTCGAGCATGCGCACGCTCGCGCGGCGGAAGTCGTGCGCGGTGCCGCCGGGCACGTTGTCGAAGTAGCCCGCGTGGTCGACGGGCTCGGGGTTGGCGACGTCGGCCGACTTGAGCAGGTAGAACTCGCACTCGGGGTGCGTGTAGAAGCTGAAGCCGCGATCAGCCGCCTTCGCGAGCGTGCGCTTGAGCACGTGGCGCGGGTCGGCGGCGGCGGGCTGGCCGTCCGGGGTGGAGATGTCGCAGAACATGCGGGCGGTCGGGTCGACCTCGCCGCGCCACGGGAGGATCTGGAAGGTCGACGGGTCGGCCTTCGCGATGACGTCGGCCTCGGACGAGCGCGAGAGCCCCTCGATCGACGAGCCGTCGATGCCGAGCCCCTCGGTGAAGGCGCCCTCCACCTCGGCCGGGGCGATCGCCACCGACTTCAGCGTGCCCAGCACATCCGTGAACCACAGGCGCACGAACTTCACGCCGCGCTCCTCGATCGTGCGCAGCACGAAGTCTCGCTGCTTGTCCATCCCGTACCTCTCTCTGCCTCCCTTCAGGCTAGTGGTCGCGCAGATGCGTGAGGTTAGGCTCGGGGCATGGCACAGGGTGGTTCACAGCAGCGCGGCTCCGGACAGGACGATCAGGCCCCGGCGGCGCAGTCGCCGACCGAGGGTGCGCAGGAGGCGGCGGCCCCGTACGGCGGCGGCTCCGCGGGACCGAAGCGCGTGCGCACGCGCCACTTCTCGCAGGCGAAGCGCGACGGCGTCAAGATCGTCGGGCTCACGAGCTACGACTACCTCTCGGCGGGCATCTTCGACCGCGCGGGCATCGACTTCCTGCTCGTCGGCGACTCGGCCGGCAACACGGTCTTCGGCTACGACACGACCCTCCCCGTCACCGTCGACGAGCTCATCCCCCTCACCCGCGCCGTCGCGCGCGCCGCGAAGCGGGCGCTCGTCATCGCCGACCTGCCGTTCGGCTCGTACGAGACGAACCCGCGAGAGGCTGTGCACACCGCGATCCGCTTCATGAAGGAGACGGGCGCGCACGCCGTGAAGCTCGAGGGCGGCGAGCGCTCGGCCGAGCAGATCCGGCGGATCGTCGAGGCCGGCATCCCGGTCATGGCGCACATCGGCTACACGCCGCAGTCGGAGCACGGGCTCGGCGGGCACGTGATCCAGGCGCGAGGCGACGCCGGCATCGAGCAGCTGCTGCGCGACGCGCGCGCGGTCGAGGACGCGGGCGCCTTCGCGGTCGTGCTCGAGATGGTGCCGTCGGAGTCGGCGCGACGGGTGACCGAGACGCTGTCGATCCCCACGATCTCGGTCGGCGCCGGCCCGCACTGCGACGGGCAGCTGCTGGTCTGGAGCGACTGGGCCGGCTTCACGAGCGGCCGCATCCCCAAGTTCGTCAAGCAGTACGCGCAGCTCGCCCAGACGCTCGAGGAGGCCGCGGTGTCGTTCCGCGAGGACGTGTCGTCCGGCGCCTACCCGGCGCGCGAGCACGAGTACGAGTAGCCAGCCGTGCGCGTCGCCCTGCTGCTCCGCGGCGTCAACGTCGGCGGCGTCACCGTGCGCTCCGCAGACCTCCGCGCGCTGCTCGCGGAGGCGGGACTCGACGATGTCGCGACCGTGCTCGCGAGCGGCAATGCGGTCGTGACCGCCGGGAGCGCCGCCGCAGCGGCCACGACGGCCGAGGAGGCCCTCGAGGCGCGCTACGGGCGTCGGATCCGCGTGCTCGGCATCGGGATCGACGCGCTGCAGCGGATCGTCGACGCATACCCGCACGGCGAGGACGACGAGCACACGCCGTACGTCATCTTCGAGCTCGAGCCCGGCGTGATCGATGCGCTCGCGCAGCTCGAGACCGCCGACGGCGAGGCCATCGCCGCAGGCGACGGGGTGCTCTACTGGTCGAACCCCAAGGGCACCACGCTCACGAGCGGCTTCGCGAAGGCGTCGGAGCGAGCCGGGCGTTCGCAGGGCTCCGGGAAGGACGCCACCACGACGCGCAACGTGCGCACGCTCCGCAAGGTGCTCGCCGCGGCCTGAAGCGGCCAACGGCAGGGCGGCGCGCTACCCCTCGTCGTCGCGGGGCTTCGCGCCGCTGCCCCACGAGTCGGCGGCTGCCTCCTCCGCCGCCCACTGCTGCGAGCGCTGCTTGATGATCTCCGGCGCGCGCGCTGCCTCCTCGCGCGACGTGAACGGCCCTGCCCGGTCGTAGCCCGGCGAGACCATGCCCTCCTCGACGACGCCCGTCTCGAGGTTGTACCAGTACTCCGCGGCGTTCATGGGGCCGAGCGTAGCCACGTCGGCTCTGCGACTCCAGGGAGCCGGTCGGGAGGCCGCTCGGCGTCAGCCGCCGTCGCCCGCGTCGCGCTCCGCGGCCTGCACCGTGATCGCCGCCTGCGCGAGCGCGAGGTGGCTGAGCGCCTGCGGGAGGTTGCCGAGGAAGGCGCCCGTCTCGGGCTCGAGCATCTCCGAGAGCAGGCCGACGTCGTTCGGTGCCTCAGCGAGCAGCGCCTCCATGCGCTGCCGAGCCTCGTCGACCTGTCCGCACAGCGCTCGGGCGGCGACCATCCAGAACGAGCAGGCGACGAACGACGACTCCTCGCGCTCGGCGCTCGACCAGCGCACGAGGTGCGGGCCGCGCCCGAGCTCCGCGTCGAGCGCGTCGAGGGTGCGCCGCATCCGGTCGCCGCGGTCGAAGCCGCTGATCGCGTGCAGCAGGATCGAGGCGTCGAGCTCGTCGGTGTCCGGGTGCCAGACGTACGCCCCGCGCTCCTCCGACCAGCAGTGCTCCTCGACCCACGCGCGGATCGCGTCGGCCTCGAACCGCCAGCGGGCTGCATCGCCGGGGATCTGGCCGATGTCGGCGAGGTGCGCGGCCTGCTGGAGCGCGTGCCAGCAGCCGAGCTTCGACGTCGTGTAGTGCCGGTGGTCGGGCAGCTCCCACATGCCGGCGTCGACGCGCCGCCAGCGGTCGGCCGCGAGGTCGGCGATCTCGGTCAGGAGCCGGCCGGTGGGTGCGTCGAGCACGTTCCCGGCGTCGACGTACATCGCGACGATGCTGAAGATGTCGCCGTAGACGCCGAGCTGCAGCTGGCCGGCGGCTCGGTTGCCGGTCACGACCGGCTGCGCGCCGCGCCAGCCGTGCACGTCGTGCTCGTCGACGTCGTCGCCCGGCACACGGCCGTCGAGCCCGTGGAGCACGGCGGTCTCGCTGTGGTCCTTGAGCAGCCGCAGCATCCAGGTCATCGCGCCGTGGACCTCCTCGCTGACGCCGAGCTGCAGCAGCACGCCGAGCGAGTAGGCGGTGTCGCGGATCCACGAGTACCGGTAGTCCCAGCCCTTCCGCACGGTCAGCGACTCCGGGAGCGAGGTGGTCGCGGCGGCGGCGATGCCGCCGGTCGGCGCGTAGATGAGCTGCTTGAGCACGAGCGCGCTGCGGTGCACCGCCTCGGGCCACGGCCCGTCGTACGTGCACGACGCCGTCCAGCGCCGCCACGCGTCGATCGTGCGGTCGATGCCCGCGTCCATCGCGGCGGGATCCGGCAGCAGCAGCGGCTCGGAGTCGGTCGCGACGAAGCCGAGCAGGTGCCGTGACCCGGGCGACGTGCGGAAGCGCGCGACCATGCCGCGCGCGCCGACCTCGACGTCGGCGGCGTGCAGGGTGCGCGGGGCGAGCGTCAGCCCGCCGACCCGCAGCACGGTGCCGTGCACGGTCTCGCTGGCCCACGGCGACGCGGTGCCGAGCATCGTGCCCGGCGCGATCTCGCCGCGCAGCTCGACCTCGCCCTCGACGCCGTCGATGCGGCGGGCGAGCTCGCACCACGGCAATCGCCCCGCCATGCCGGTGTTGAGGGAGTCGGTGATGCGCACGACGCCGGCGTCGGTCGTGAAGGTGGTCTCGAGCACGTTGCCGCCCTCGAGATAGCGCCGCTCGACGCGGTGCGGGTCGAGCGGCGCGAGCGCGACCCTGCCGCCCCGCTCGGCGTCGAGCAGCGCGGCGAAGGCGGGCATCGCGTCGACCGCCGGCAGCGGCAGCCAGTCGATGCTGCCGTCGCGCGCGACGAGCGCGATCGTGCGGCCGTCGCCGATCGACGCATACGTGCGCAGGTCGGCGTAGCCGTCGGCGTCGCGCTCGTCGAGCGGCGCCGGGACCGGCGCACCGCCCCGCCAGCGCAGGGCGGTGCCGATCCCGGCCGGCCCGATCACGGCGTGGGCATCCCGCCGTTGACGTGGAGCGTCTCGCCGACGACGTAGCTCGACTCGCCCGAGGCGAGGAACACGAAGGCGGGCGCGAGCTCCGCGGGCTGCCCGGCGCGGCCGAGCGGCGTCTGCTGGCCGAACTCCGGCAGCACGTCGGTCGGCTGGCCGCCGGCCGTCTGCAGCGGCGTCCACACCGGTCCGGGCGCGACCACGTTGACGCGGATGCCGCGCGGCGCGAGCTGCTGCGAGAGCGCCTTGCTCATCGTGTTCATCGCCGCCTTCGTCGTCGCGTAGTCGACGAGGTTCTCGGAGGGCTGGTACGCCTGGATGGACGAGGTCGCGATGATCGTCGAGCCCGGCGGCATGTGCGGCACGGCATCCTTCGCGAGCCAGAAGAAGGCGTAGACGTTGGTCTTAAACGTCTCGTCGAACGCCTCGTCGGTGAGGTCCTCGAGGCGGTCGACGTACTGCTGCTTGCCGCCGTTCGAGACGAGGATGTCGAGGCCGCCGAGCCGCTCGACGGTCGTGGCGACGAGCTGCGCGCAGTACGCGCGGTCGGTGAGGTCGCCGGGGATCGCGACGGCGGTCCTGCCGGCCTCCTCGATGAGCGCGACGATGCGCTGCGCGTCGCTCTCCTCCTCCGGCAGGTACGAGATCGCGACGTCGGCGCCCTCGCGCGCGAAGGCGATCGCGGTGGCGGCGCCGATGCCGGAGTCGCCGCCGGTGATGAGCGCCTTGCGCCCCTCGAGGCGGCCGCTGCCGCGGTAGCTCTCCTCGCCGAGGTCGGCGCGGTCGCGCAGCCCGGAGTCGAGGCCGGGGCCGTCCTGCGAGACGGGCTTCGTGTCGATGTCGGCGTAGCGGGCGGTCGGGTCGGTGAACGTGTACTGATCAGCCATGCGTCGAGGCTACGGATGTCCCCCATCCGCACCCTGAGCGCGCGTCCAGGGTCGACCCGGCCCGCGAGGTGCATGAGCACCGCCCTCCTAGGATGGAGCGCATGCCGAAGGACGCGAGTGGTCACCTCATCCCCGGCCGCATCGGCCCGGAGCGGCGGGTCGACCCCGCGATCGCACGGCCCGAGTACGTCGGGCGCCCGGCACCGGCGAAGCACGTCGGCGGCGACGCGTACGACGACGAGACGATCGAGCGCATCCGCCGCGCCGGCACGATCGCGGCCGACGCGATCGCCGCTGTCGGCGCCGCCGCGCAGGCGGGGGTGACGACCGACGAGCTCGACCGGATCGGCCACGAGTTCGTCACCGGCCACGGCGCCTACCCCTCGACGCTCGGCTACCGCGACTACCGCAAGTCGATCTGCTCGAGCGTGAACGAGGTGATCTGCCACGGGATCCCGGACGACACCGAGCTCGAGCCGGGCGACATCGTGAACATCGACATCACCGCCTACCTCGACGGCGTGCATGGTGACTCCAACCGCACGTTCATCGTCGGCGAGGCCACGCCCGAGGTCGCGCAGCTCGTCGAGCGCACCGAGGAAGCGCTGCGGCGCGGCATCCGGGCCGCCATGCCGGGTCGCCGCGTCAACGTCATCGGCCGGGCGATCGAGATGTACGCGAAGCGCTTCGGCTACGGGGTCGTGCGCGACTTCACGGGCCACGGCGTCGGCACGTCGTTCCACTCCGGGCTGATCATCCCCCACTACGACACCGACCGCTACGACACCGAGATCGTGCCGGGCATGGTGTTCACGATCGAGCCGATGCTGACGTTGGGCACCCACGAGTGGGAGGGCTGGGACGACGACTGGACGGTCGTCACGCGCGATCGATCCATCACCGCGCAGTTCGAGCACACCATCGTCGTGCGCGAGTCCGGCGCCGAGATCCTGACCCTGCCGTCCGCCTGACCGGCTCGCGCGTGGACGACCGCTCCACGGCGGGATCCGTGGCAGGATGCGAGCCGTGACCAAGTCGAAGCACCAGGCCGTCGGCGTCGACATCGGCGGGACGGGCGTCAAGGCCGCCCTCGTCGATGTGAAGACGGGCGAGCTCCTCAGCGACCGCGTCAAGCTGCCGACGCCCGAGGGCGGCGAGCCCGACGCGATCCGCGATGCGGTCGTCGAGCTCGTGGACCGGCTCGAGGCGCCGGAGGGGACGCCGATCGGGGTGACGTTCCCCGCGATCGTGCGCCACGGCCGCACGATGAGCGCCGCGAACGTCTCGAAGGCGTGGATCGGGCTCGAGGCGGAGCGGCTGTTCGAGCAGGCGCTCGGCCGCGACATCCACTTCGTCAACGACGCGGATGCGGCCGGCTTCGCCGAGGACCACTACGGCGCCGCGAAGGACGCGGCCGGCCTTGTCATCATGACGACGCTCGGCACGGGCATCGGCGGCGCGTTCATCTACGACGGGGTGCTCATCCCCAACGCCGAGCTCGGGCACCTCGAGATCGACGGCCACGACGCGGAGTCGCGCGCCTCGAACCGTGCGCGCGAGCGCGAGGAACTCAGCTGGGAGGCGTGGGCCGAGCGCCTGCAGCGCTACTACACGCACCTCGAGTTCCTCTTCTCGCCCGACCTCTTCGTCGTCGGCGGCGGCGTCTCGAAGTCGTCGGAGCTCTTCCTGCCGCTCCTCACGCTCGACACGCCCATCGTGCCCGCGAAGCTGCGCAACAACGCCGGCATCATCGGCGCCGCGGCGCTCGCCCGCGGCGTCTAGCCCCGGGCGGCGCTCGCCGCCGCCCTCCGCCTCGAGCGGCCGCTCACCGTCGAACTTCCCTGAACTGCGGGTTCCGGCGGCGCAAACCCGGAGTTCGGGGAAGTTCGGCGTGACCGCTCGCGCTTCGCCGCGCCGCGGCTGGCTGCCCGCACCGCGACTGGCTGGCTGGCCGCGCTCGCCGTCCGATCTGCGTTTGTGTTTGGATCTCTTGCTTTGTCTGCGTTGCGGCGCTACGGTGAAGGCGTGGAAGCACCGATGCTCGCAACCCAGCGCCGCGATCAGATCGCCGCGCGGATCCAGCTCGACGGCCGCGTGCTCGTCGCCGGACTCGCTCGCGAGCTCGGCATCACGCCCGAGACCGTGCGCCGCGACCTCGACGCCCTCGAGCTCGCCGGCGTCGCCCGGCGCGTGCACGGCGGAGCCGTCAGCGCCAGCCGATCGAGCCTGGTCGAGACCGCGGTGGCCGAGCGGCAGAGCACGAACACCGACGGCAAGCGCCGCATCGCGAGGCTCGCGTGCGAGCGGCTGCTCGCTTCCGGCGCCACGAGCCTGCTGCTCGACGCCGGCACGACCACCGCCGCGCTCGCCGCCGAGCTGGTCGAGACATGGCCTGGCGCGGGCGGCCCCCGGCTCGTCGTCGCCACCCACTCCCCCGCGATCGCGCAGCTGCTCGCCGCCCATCCGTCGATCGAGGTGCACGCGATCGGCGGCCGGATCCGCGCCGTCACCGGCGCCGCGGTCGGCGCCCAGACCGTCCTCGCGATCGCGGCGCTCCGGCCCGACGTGGTCGTGCTGGGCACGAACGGGCTCGACGCCTCCGGCGCGACCACCCCCGACCCGGACGAGGCTGCCGTGAAGACCGCGATCGTCTCGGCGGGCCGCCGGGTGGCGGTGCTCGCCCACGCGACGAAGCTCGGTGAGGCGTCGCTGTGCCGCTTCGCGGCGCTCGAGCAGCTCGACGTGCTGCTCACCGACGGAGCCCCGGATGCGGCGCTCGCCGCCGCGCTCGACGACGCAGGCTGCGAGGTGCAGGTCGCATGATCCTCACGCTCACGCTCAACCCCTCCATCGACCGCACCGTCGAGCTCGGCGCCCGGCTCGAGCGCGGTGCCGTGCAGCGCACGAGCGCCGCCGCCTCGGAGGTCGCCGCCGGCAAGGGCGTCAACGTCACGCGCGTGCTCGCCGCGGCCCGCGTGCCGTCCCGCGCGATCGTCGTGTCGCGCGAGGACGACCCGTTCGCCGCGCTGCTCGCAGCCGACGGCGTCGACGCGGTGCACGTGCCCGTCGAGGCCCCCGTGCGCACGAACCTCGCGCTCACCGAGCCCGACGGCACGACCACGAAGGTCAACGAGCCGGGCGCCGCCCTCGACGCACGTGCGATCGCAGCCGTGCTGGCCGCCGTGCGCACGCACGCGGTCGACGCGGACTGGCTCGTCGTCGCCGGCTCGCTGCCGACCGGTGCGGCGCCGAGCCTCGTCGCCGACGTCGTGCTCGCCGCCCGCGAGGCGCGCCCCGGCATCCGCATCGCCGTCGACACGTCGGGCGCGCCGCTCGCCGCGGCGGTCACCGCGGGCGGCATCGACCTCGTCAAGCCCAACGACGAGGAGCTCGAGGAGCTGCTCGGCCTCGCGCACGGCGCGATCGACGGCCCTGCCGCCGCCGCGACCGCCGCTGCCGCGCTCGTCGGGCGCGGCGTCGGCGCCGTGCTGCTCACGCTCGGCGGCGACGGCGCGATCCTCGCCGACGCGCACGACGTGCTGCGCGCGACCCCGCCGCCCACGACCGTCCGATCGACCGTCGGCGCCGGCGACGCGAGCCTCGCCGGCTGGCTCATCGCCGAGCGACGCGGCGACGACGCCGCCGGGCGGCTGCGCCAGGCGGTCGCGCACGGCTCCGCCGCCGCCGCGATGCCGGGCACCGGCTTCCCCACGCCTGCCGACGCCGACGCGACACGCGTCGGCATCAGCACCCCCACGACCGCGGCATCCGCCGCCGCCACCCCCGCGGCCTCCGCCGCTGACACACAGGAGCACTGATGCCCCAGATCCTCACCCCCGAGCTCGTGGTGCTCGACGCCGACCTCGGCGCCGACAAGGAGGCCGTGATCCGTGCGCTCGCGGCCCGTGCCGCGGGCACCGACCGCGTCGTCGACGGCGACGGCCTCGCCGCCGCCGTGCTCGACCGCGAAGCGCTCACGCCCACCGGCATGGGCGCCGGCATCGCGATCCCCCACTGCAAGTCCGCGGCGGTGCGCGAGCCGAGCCTCGCCTTCGCCCGGCTCCAGCCGCCCGTCGACTTCGGCGCACCCGACGGCCCCGCCGACCTCGTCTTCATGATCATGGCGCCCGACGGCGCCGCCGAGACGCACCTCGCGGTGCTGTCGCGGCTCGCGGGGTCGCTCATCGACGAGCGGTTCACCGATGCCCTGCGCTCCGCCTCGAGCCCAGCAGAGGTCGTCGCGCTCGTCGAGGACGTCGTCGCCGACCGCGACGAGGCGGACGCCGCGCCGGTCGCCGAGGGTGCCCGCAGCATCGTCGCCGTCACCGCGTGCCCGACCGGCATCGCGCACACCTACATGGCGGCAGATGCGCTCAAGGCCGCCGCCGAGCGCGCCGGCGTGCGCATCGCTGTCGAGACGCAGGGATCGGCCGGCACGAAGCGGCTGGACCCCGCGGTCATCGCGGCCGCGGACGCGGTCGTGTTCGCGGTCGACGTGGACGTGCGCGAGCGGGGCCGCTTCGCCGGCAAGCCGTTCGTGCAGGTGCCCGTGAAGCGCGGCATCGACGCCGCCGACGCGCTCATCCAGGAGGCCCTCGGCCACGCCGACGACCCGAACGGGCCGCGCATCGCGGGCAGCACCTCCGCCGAGGCGACGCCCGCGCCGTCCGCCGGCAACCTCGGCGGCACCGTGAAGCGCGCGCTCCTCACCGGCGTCAGCTACATGATCCCGTTCGTCGCGGGCGGCGGTCTGCTCATCGCGCTCGGCTTCCTGCTCGGCGGCTTCCGCATCACCGAGGTCGCGGGCGACGTGATCATCCAGAACACGCTGTGGAACCTGCCCGACGGCGGGCTCGGGCAGTACCTCGGCGCCGTGCTCTTCTCGATCGGCGCGGCCTCGATGGGCTTCCTCGTGCCGGCGCTCGCCGGCTACATCGCCTACGCGATCGCCGACCGGCCCGGCATCGCACCCGGCTTCGTCGCGGGTGCGGTTGCCGGCACCATGGACGCCGGCTTCATCGGCGGCCTCGTCGGCGGTCTGCTCGCCGGCCTCGCGGCCTGGTGGATCGGCACCTGGCGGGTGCCCTCGTGGCTCCGCGGCCTCATGCCGGTCGTGATCATCCCGCTGCTCGCGTCGATCTTCGCCTCCGGACTCATGGTCATGCTGCTCGGCGGCCCCATCGCGGCCCTCATGGCGGGCCTCACGGCCTGGCTCAGCTCGCTGACCGGCACGGGCGCCGTGCTGCTCGGGCTGCTGCTCGGCACGATGATGGCCTTCGACCTCGGCGGCCCGATCAACAAGGTCGCCTACGGCTTCGCGGTCGCCGGGCTCGGTGCCGGCTCCCCCGAGAACCCCTCGCCGTGGCTCATCATGGCGGCGGTCATGGCCGCGGGCATGGTGCCGCCGCTCGGCATGGCGCTCGCGAGCACGCTCGACCGCAGGCTCTTCACGCCCGTCGAGCGGGAGAACGGCAAGGCCGCGTGGCTGCTCGGTGCGTCGTTCATCTCGGAGGGCGCGATCCCGTTCGCCGCGACCGACCCGCTGCGCGTCATCCCCGCGGCGATCCTGGGCTCGGCGGCGACCGGCGCGATCTCGATGGCCGCCGGCGTCACGAGCCAGGCACCGCACGGCGGGTTCTTCGTGTTCTTCGCGATCGGCAACCTGCTGATGTTCACGATCGCCATCGCGGTCGGCACCGTCATCACGGCGCTCGCGGTGATCGCGCTCAAGCGCTGGGCGCGCCGCGCGCCGGCGGTGCAGGAGGCCGAGCCCGCGCTCGTGGCCGCCTGACGCATCCGCCTGCACCCGCCTGACGCACTCGTCAGGCACAGCGACCCCCGAGGCCTCGCGGCCTCGGGGGTCGTGCTGTGGGCGGACCGGCCGGCCGATACGCCGGGTTCTGTCGTGGACGGTCATCTCTCTACGGGATGCATTGCTGCAGCCCTCTAGCGACCTACCCGCGGATGGGACGAGCAGCCCCGTGATCCGCTGTCTGGTCTTGCTCCGGGCGAGGTTTGCCTAGCCGCCGCGCTCGCACGCGACGCTGGTGGGCTCTTGCCCCACCGTTTCACTCCTGGCCCGCTCGGGCTCGCGCCCAGGCGGGTGGACCTGTTCTCTGTTGCACTTTCTCGCGGGTTGCCCCGGGTGGACGTTATCCACCGCCCTGCTCTGCGGAGCCCGGACGTTCCTCGGCGCAGCACCCGGAGGTGCCGCGACGCGACCGCCTAGCCGACCGATCCGCGCCCCCAGGATATCGCGGCCGCCGCTACGGCGCTGCGGGCGCGAGCGGCTTGCGGTAGTAGGTCGTCGCGTGCAGCGGGCGGCCGCCGAACCGCGAGAACTGCCGGGCGGAGCCGGGGTTCTGCCGGCCGACCGGCGTCGAGCGCAGGGTGCGGCAGCCGAGCTCGGCGAGGTTCGCGTGCAGCCGGCGGCTGAGCAGCGAGACGATGCCCTTGCCCTGCGAGTCGGGGCGCGCGCCCTGGATGACGAGCACCGCCTCCCGTCGCAGCTCGGCCCGCCGCGCCGCGACCGACCACGCCTCCCTCGGCCCCATCCGACCGCCCGAGCGCTGCAGCACGGGCGAGGCATCGAGCACCGCGACGACGAAGGCGAGGGGATGGTCGTCCTCGTCGCGAGCGATGAGGAAGAGGCCCGGCTCGTGCAGCAGCCACAGGCCAGCCGTCTGGGTGCGCAGCTCGCCGCGCGAGAAGGGCGTGAAGTAGGGCAGCAGCGCGAACGAGTCGTTGAGCAGCGGCAGCAGTGCGCGCAGGCCGCGGTCGAGGCCGAAGCGCGTCACCTCGTCGATGCGGATGCCGGCGGCGTCGAGCTCGGCGACGCTCGGGCCGTCCTCGTCGACGACGTCGACGATCCAGGTGTCGGCCTCGTACCAGCGCTGCATGCCGCGCGCTTCCAGCGCCTCGGGCAGCCACGGCGGGTTCCAGGCGGCGTCGAGGAAGCCGCGCTCGTCGAAGCCCGCGGTGATGACGCCGCCCGACTGGTTCGGCAGCAGCTGCGCCGGGCCGAACAGCTCGTGCGCGCCGGCCGCGGCCGCCCGCCCCTCGACGTCGTCGAGCAGGGCGTCGACGACGGCGGGACCGGCTGCCTCGAGCGCGCCGAACACGAGCGCGCGGGTGCCGAGGCGAGCGTCGAGCCGATCGTCGCGGTGCACGATGGCGCGACCGACGGGGCTGTCGCCGTCGAGCGCGAGCAGCAGCGTGATCGGATGCGGGTGCGGATGCCTCCCGCGATGCCACGCGCGCACCGTGCGCTCGGCCAGCGGCACCGCCATGCCGCCGTGGGTGTCCTGGCCGAGCCGCACGAAGGCGTCGAGCCCCGCGTCGTCGGCGACCTCCACGACCCGCATCGCGCCACCCCCTCCGCGGCTCCCGCTGGAATGCTACGGCGGCCGGGACGGCGGGCTACAGCCCGCTCTCCTCCGTGCGCACGAGGATCGCCGACGAGTTCGGGTCGAGGATGACCTCGTCGTCTGGCGCCTGGCGGATCTGGTGCAGCTCGGATGCGTTGAGCTCGACGCCCGAGGCGGCCGACGTGCGGTGCTGCAGCAGCGTCGCGCCGATGCCGTAGCGCTCGCGCTGGCGGTCGTAGAGGGCGAGGAGGTCCGCGGGCACGGAGACCGTGCGGTCGGCGCGCTCGGCGCGCGCCTCGGCGAGCTCGCGCTCGAGTCCGGCAGCGACCTCGGCGCGCTCGGCCGCGAGGCGGTCGCGCTCCGCGCGCGCCTCGCCCGCCTCGGCGCGGGCCGCGGCGAGCGCGGCGGCCGCGTCCTCCTGCGCCTGCATGGCCTCGAGCTCGAGGTCCTCGAGGGTCGAGCGGCGCCGCTCGAGCGTCGCGATCTCGTGCTCGGTCGCGGTCGCGGTCTTCGCGTCCTTCACGACCTGCAGCCGCTCCTGGTCGCGCTTGAGCCGCGCCTCGACGAGCTGCACGTCGCTCTCGATGCGCGCGACCTCTGCGGTGGCGTCGTCGTGGGCGCCGAGCCGGTCGAGCACGGCGCGGTCGAGCCGCGCGAGCAGCGCGTCGAGCTCGTCGATCCGCTTCGTCTGCGGCAGCGCCTTCGCCTTCGCCTGCAGCCGCACGATGCGGGTGTCCACGTCCTGCAGCGCCAGCAGCCGCCGCTGATCGCCGTTCGTCGCCTTCAGTGCCATGCGTGCTCCTCCTGCGGGACCGCGAAGTCCCATGGGTCCGTCCTGATGTCGCTCACGAGCACCTCGACGCCCGGCAGCGCCGCGCGCAGCTGCTCGGCCGCGGGCCGCAGCCACAGCGACTCGCTCGCCCAGTGCGACACGTCGATGAGCGCGGGGCCATCGCCCGCGGCGTGGCGCTCGCGCGCATCCGATGCGGGGTGGTGGCGCAGGTCGCTCGTGATGTAGACGTCGGCACCCGCGACGGCGCGCTCGCGCAGCAGCGAGTCGCCGGCGCCGCCGCAGATCGCGATGCGCTGCACCTGCCGGGCGGGGTCGCCGACGGCGCGGAGGCCGCCGGCGACGGCAGGCAGCAGGCTCGCGAGCGTGCGGACGAGGTCGCCGAGCGCGATGGGCTGCGGCAGGTCGCCGACGCGGCCGAGCCCGAGCGACGCGTCGACGCGGTTGACGACGATGGGTGCGAGGTCGGTGAGGCCGAGCATCGTCGCGAGTTCGCCGCTCGTGCCGCGGTCGACGGCGTCGGCGTTCGTGTGGGCGGCGAGCAGCGCGACCCGCTCGCGCACGAGCCGGGTGATGACCCGGCCTGCGGGAGTGGTCGCGGCGACGCTCGTCGCTCCGCGGAGCAGCAGCGGGTGGTGCACGAGCAGCAGGTCGGCGCCGCGCTCGACGGCCTCTGCGGCGGTCGCGGCGACGGCGTCGACGGCGAGCAGCACGCGCGACACGGCGTCGGCCGGATCGCCGGCGATGAGCCCGACCGCGTCCCAGTCCTCGGCGGTCGCAGCCGGCCAGAGCGACTCGACCGCGCGCTGGACCTCCGCGACGCTCGTCATGCGCCCCATCCTACGGACGCGCGCCCGGCGTGCTTGCCGCGGTCAACGGGGCGGCATCCGCAGCGCACCGTCCATGCGGATCGTCTCGCCGTTGAGGTAGTCGTGCTGGACGACCGCGACGACGAGCTGGGCGAACTCGTCCGGTCGTGCGAGCCGAGCGGGGAACGGCACGGTCGCCTCGAGCGCGTCGCGCACCTCGGTGCCGATGCCGGCCATCATCGGAGTGTCGACGACGCCCGGCGCGACGGTCATCACCCGGATGCCGTGCCGGGCCAGGTCGCGCGCGGCCGGGAGGGTCATCGCGGCGACCGCGCCCTTCGAGGCGCTGTAGGCGGCCTGCCCGATCTGGCCGTCGAACGCGGCGACCGATGCGGTCTGCACGACGATGCCGCGCTGGCCGTCCCGACCGTCGAGCGGGTCGGTCTCGGCGATCCGCGCGGCCGCGAGCCGCAGCACCTGGAAGGTGCCGAAGAGGTTGACGGCGATCGTGCGTTCGAACGCGGCCTGGTCGTGCGGGCCGTCGCGGCCAATGAGCCGCTTCCCGGTCGCGATGCCGGCGCACGAGACCGCGATGCGCAGCGGCCCGAGCGCCGAAGCCTCGTCGACCGCGCGCTGCACGTCGGCCTCGGATGTCACGTCGCCCGGCACGAGGCGGATGCCGTCCTGCGGCCCGTCCGGCGCCGACTGCGCGCGCTCGATCGCCGCGGGCAGGTCGAGCCCGACGACGAGCGCGCCCCGAGCGGCGAGCGCGGCGGCAGTCGCGGCGCCCAGCCCGGACGCGGCGCCCGTCACGAGCGCGGCAGCACCACGGATCTCCACATCGACCTCCTCGTCGCGCGCCGATCGGCGCTCGGCCACGCTACCGCCCGCGCCCGCGGCATCCGCTCGCACGGGATGGCAGGATGGCCGGCGGGCGGTTGGCGCAGCTGGTAGCGCACTTCGCTTACACCGAAGGGGTCGCCGGTTCGAGCCCGGCACCGCCCACGACGCGGCTCGCGGTCACCGCACGAGTGTCGACCTGCTGCTCGAGTGTCGCGACACTGCAGCGACAACCCGACGCTCCGCGATGGAGCGAGCAGCGCAGCGGGCGCCGCGAGCCGCTGGCGCTCGGGGTGCCGCTAGGCGACGCCGGCGAGCGCCTCGCGGTACGCGTCCATGTCGCGCGACGCCGACGGGCTCACGCGGAAGTGCGCGGCGATCCTGCCCTCGCGGTCGATGACGTAGGTCGCGCGGGTCGCCGTGCCCCGCTCCGGGAGGAACGCGTCGTAGGCCTGGGCGACGGCACCGTGCGGCCAGAAGTCGCTCAGCAGCCGGAACGACAGCCCCTCCTGCTCGGCGAAGACGCGCAGCGATGCGGCGGTGTCGACCGAGATGGCGAGCACCTCCGCGTCCGCGTCCTCGAACGCGGCGAGCTCGTCGCGGATCGCGCACAGCTCCCCGGTGCAGCGGCCGGTGAACGCCGCAGGGTAGAAGACGAGCACGACGGGGCGGCCCCGCAGGGCCGACAGCGTGACCGCCTCGCCGGTGTGGTCGATGAGGGTGAAGTCGGGCGCCTCGGCGCCGATCTGGAGCACATCCTGTGCCATGCATCCCATCGTGCCAGAGCCGATGGCGGCACTGCGATGGATGCACGCCGCGGTCGATAGGGTGGATGCTCGGGCGCGCGCACCCAGGCCGCCGCGAGATATCGACGTCAGGAGCATCGGTGCTGAACGACCAGGACCCCTACTCGGGCCACACGGACGACGTGGACCCCAGCGAGACCGCTGAGTGGCAGGAGTCGCTGTCGCAGCTCGTCGCGGCCAATGGCCACGAGCGCGGCCGCGAGATCATGCTCAGCCTGCTCAAGCGCTCCAAGGAGCTGCACCTGGGCGTGCCGATGGTGCCGACGACCGACTACATCAACACGATCGCGCCCGAGAACGAGCCGGAGTTCCCCGGCGACGAGGCGATCGAGCGCACGTACCGCCGCTGGATCCGCTGGAACGCGGCGATCATGGTGCACCGCGCGCAGGCGCCCGGCATCGGCGTCGGCGGCCACATCTCGACCTACGCGTCGTCGGCTGCCCTCTACGAGGTCGGCCTCAACCACTTCTTCCGCGGCCAGGACCACCCGGGCGGCGGCGACCAGATCTTCTACCAGGGCCACGCCTCCCCCGGCATGTACGCCCGCGCCTTCCTCGAGGGCCGCCTGAGCGAGAACCAGATGGACGCGTTCCGCCAGGAGAAGTCGAAGGCGCCGAACGGCATCCCCTCCTACCCGCACCCGCGGATGATGCCCGACTTCTGGCAGTTCCCGACCGTCTCGATGGGCCTCGGCCCGATCGACGCCATCTACCAGGCGCAGGCGAACCGCTACCTCGCGAACCGCGGCATCAAGGACGTCGCCGACTCGCAGGTGTGGGCGTTCCTCGGCGACGGCGAGATGGACGAGGTCGAGTCGCGCGGCGCGCTCCAGCTCGCCGCGAACGACGGCCTCGACAACCTGAACTTCGTCATCAACGCCAACCTCCAGCGCCTCGACGGCCCGGTGCGCGGCAACGGCAAGATCATCCAGGAGCTCGAGTCGTTCTTCCGCGGCGCGGGCTGGAACGTCATCAAGGTCGTCTGGGGCCGCGAGTGGGACTCGCTGCTCGAGAACGACCACGACGGCGCGCTCCGCAACCTCATGAACGTCACGCCGGACGGCGACTACCAGACGTACAAGGCGGAGTCCGGCCTGTTCGTGCGCGAGCACTTCTTCGGCCGCGACCCGCGCACGCTCGAGATGGTCAAGCACATGACCGACGACGAGATCTGGAGCATGAAGCGCGGCGGCCACGACTACCGCAAGGTGTACGCCGCCTACAAGGCAGCCGCCGAGCACAAGGGCCAGCCGACCGTCATCATCGCGAAGACGATCAAGGGCTACGGCCTCGGCAAGTCCTTCGAGGCGCGCAACGCGACGCACCAGATGAAGAAGCTGACGATCGACGATCTGAAGACGTTCCGCGACTACCTGCAGCTCGACATCTCGGACAAGCAGCTCGACGCTGACCCGTACAACCCGCCGTACTTCAACCCGGGCACCGAGTCGCCGGAGATCCAGTACCTGCTGGAGCGCCGCCGCGAGCTGGGCGGCTTCACGCCCGAGCGCCGCTCGAAGCACACGATCATCCCGCTGCCCGAGGCGAAGACCTACGACATGCCCAAGAAGGGCTCGGGCAAGCAGCAGGTCGCCACCACCATGGCGTTCGTCCGCCTGCTCAAGGACCTGCTCCGCGACAAGGGCTGGGGCGAGCGGATCGTGCCGATCATCCCCGACGAGGCGCGCACCTTCGGCATCGACGCGTTCTTCCCGACGGCGAAGATCTACAACCCGCACGGCCAGAACTACACGTCGGTCGACCGCGACCTGCTGCTGAAGTACCGCGAGGCGCCCGACGGGCAGATCGTGCACGTCGGCATCAACGAGGCCGGCGCCATGGCGGCGTTCATCGCCGCCGGGTCGTCGTACTCGACGCACGGCGAGCCGCTCGTGCCGATCTACGTCTTCTACTCGATGTTCGGCTTCCAGCGCACCGGCGACTCGATCTGGGCGGCAGCCGACCAGATGACGCGCGGCTTCCTCATCGGCGCCACCGCGGGCCGCACGACGCTCGCGGGCGAGGGCACGCAGCACGCCGACGGCCACTCGCCGCTCATCGCGTCGACGAACCCCGCTGTGCTCGCGTACGACCCGGCATACGGCTACGAGATCGCGCACCTGACCCAGATGGGTCTCGAGCGGATGTACGGCGACAGCCCCGAGGACATCATCATGTACCTCACCGTCTACAACGAGCCCTACGTGCAGCCGGCCGAGCCCGAGGGCGTCGACGTCGAGGGCATCCGCCGCGGCATCCACCGCGTCTCGGTGAGCGACCACCACCCGATCAAGGTGCAGCTGCTCGGCTCCGGCGTGGCGCTGCCGTGGCTCCACCACGCGCAGGAGCTGCTCGGCAGCGACTGGGGCATCTCGGCCGACATCTGGTCGGTCACGTCGTGGAGCGAGCTGCGCCGCGACGGCCTCGCCGCCGACGAGCACAACTGGATGCACCCGCAGGACCACGCGAAGGTGCCGTACGTCACCCAGCGCCTGTCCGAGGCGGAGGGCCCGTTCATCGCGACGAGCGACTACATGCGCGCCGTGCCCGACCAGATCCGCGAGTGGGTGCCCGGCGACTACGCGACGCTCGGTGCCGACGGCTTCGGCTTCGCCGACACCCGTGCCGCTGCCCGCCGCTTCTTCACGATCGACAGCCACTCGGTGGTCGTCCGCGCCCTCGAGGCGCTCGCGAAGCAGGGCAAGGTGCCGCTCGGCATGGTCATGCAGGCGATCGACAAGTACAGCCTCCACGACGTGAACGCCGGCCAGTCGGGCAACGCCGGCGGCGAGTCCTAGGGCCGGCGCTGTCCGCCGAGGCGGAGCTCAAGGCGCAGCAGCTCGCGTGGCTGCGGCGCACCTCGGGCGACCTCGCGACGCAGGTGATGCGGGCGCTCGACGACCGGCTGCCCTGGTACCGCACGATGCCGCCGTCGCGGCGGAGCGCGGTGGGGCTCGTCGCGCAGTCGGGCATCACCTCGTTCATCGCGTGGCACGAGGATCCTGAGGCGCAGCCCTGGATCGCCGCCGACGTCTTCGCAGCGGCGCCCAGGGAGCTGTTGCGCAGCGTGAGCCTGCAGCAGACGCTGCAGCTCATCCGCACCGTCGTGTCGGTCTTCGAGGAGCGGATCGGCGACGCCGACCCGGTGATGCGCGAGCCGATCCTGCGGTACTCCCGCGAGATCGCTTTCGCGGCGGCCGACGTCTACGCCCGCGCCGCCGAGTCGCGCGGCCTGTGGGACGCGCGGCTCGAGGCGCTCGTCGTCGACTCGATCCTCACCGGCGAGCACGACGACGAGCTGCCGAGCCGCTCGGCCGCGCTCGGCTGGCACGGCCGCGGCGAGTGCGCCGTGCTCGTCGGCACCGCGCCGCGCGTGCTCGACGTCGACGTCATCCGCCGTCGTGCGCGGCATGCCGGATGCGACGTGCTCGTCGGCGTGCAGGGCACCCGGCTCGTCGTCGTGATCGGCCGCGCCGCCGCCGAGAGCGAGGACGCGGCCGAGGAGCCCATCGCCTTCCTCGCGATCGCCGGTGAGCTCTCCGAGGCCTTCGGCGAGGGCCACCTCGTGCTGGGGCCGGTGGTGCCGAGCATCGTCGAGGCGGCGCGGAGCGCGAAGGCGGCCCTCGCGGGCTTCGCCGTCGCCGACGCGTGGCGGCGCACGCCGCGGCCCGTGCGCGCCGACGACCTGCTGCCGGAGCGGGCGCTCGCGGGCGACCCGCTCGCCCGCCAGGAGCTCGTGCGCGGCGTCTACCAGCCGCTCCGCGACCACTCCAGCGACCTCCTCGCGACGCTCGCCTGCTACCTCGACACGGGCCGCTCGCTCGAGGCGACCGCCCGCGAGCTCTTCGTGCACCCGAACACCGTGCGGTACCGCCTGAAGCGCATCAGCGAGATCATCGGCTGGGACGCGACCGGTGCGCGCGAGGCGCTCGCCCTCCACACCGCGATCATCCTCGGCTCGATCCACGACGCGTCGCGCGAGCGCACGCAGCGCGGTGCCGCCTCCACCCGGCATGCAAGCCGGGGCAGGTCCCCAGTGGAAGGATGAACGACGTGATCGTGATCGTCGCCCCCGGACAGGGCTCGCAGAAGCCAGGCTTCCTCGCTCCGTGGCTCGAGCTGCCGGGCGTGCCCGAGCGGCTCGGCGCCCTCGGTGAGGCCGCCGGCATCGACCTCGTCGAGCACGGCACGGTGAGCGACGCCGACACCATCCGCGACACCCTCGTGGCGCAGCCGCTCATCGTCGCGGCGGGCATCCTCGCCCTCGACGCGCTCGGCGACCGCGCCCGGCTCGCCGGCGGCGTCGCCGGCCACTCCGTCGGCGAGATCACCGCCGCGGTCGCCGCCGGCGTGCTGAGCGCCGAGGACGCGATGGCGCTCGTCGGCGAGCGCGCCCGCGCGATGGCGGACGCCGCCGCCGCGACCCCGACCGGCATGGCCGCCGTGCTGGGCGCCGACGAGGCAGTCCTCGAGGCCCGGCTCGCCGAGCTCGGGCTCGAGCCCGCGAACTACAACGGCGGCGGCCAGATCGTCGTCGCCGGAGCCGTCGACGCGCTCGCCGCGCTGGCGGAGGCGCCGCCCGAGCGCGCGCGGGTCATCCCGCTGCAAACGGCAGGCGCGTTCCACACCGGCTACATGGCGCCCGCCGTCGAGCGCTTCCGCGCCGCGGCCGCCGCGACGGCGACGAGCGACCCTACCACGACGCTCTGGACGAACCGGGACGGCAGCGTCGTCGCATCCGGCGCCGACTTCCTGGAGCTGATCGTCGGGCAGGTCTCGAGCCCCGTGCGCTGGGACCGCTGCATGGCGGCGTTCCAGGACGCGGGCGTGACGGGCATCGTCGAGCTCGCGCCCGCAGGCGCACTCATCGGGCTCGCGAAGCGCGGCCTGCGCGGCGTGCCGTCCGTCGGCATCACCACCCCTGACGACCTGGACGCAGCCGTGGCGCTGCTGGAGAGCGGAGCCGCAGCATGACCAGGATGACGAGCCTCCCCACCCGCGCCGGCGCGCGCATCCTCGCAGTGGGAGCCGCCCGCGGCGACCTCGTGGTGCCGAACGAGGACCTCATCGGCCCCATCGACTCGTCGGACGAGTGGATCCGGCAGCGCACGGGCATCATCAGCCGCGTCCGCGCGTCCGAGGGCATCGAGGCGGTCGACCTCGCCGAGACCGCGTCGCGCGAGGCGCTCGAGCGCGCAGGCATCGATGCCTCCCGCATCGACGCCGTCGTCGTCTCGACGATCAGCAACACCGTGCAGACGCCGTCGATGGCCGCGCTGCTCACCGAGCGGCTCGGTGCGACGCCCGCGCCGGCGTTCGACATCTCGGCGGCGTGCGCCGGCTACGCCTACGGCGTCGCGCAGGCCGACGCGCTCGTGCGCAGCGGCATGGCCGAGCACGTGCTCGTGGTGGGCGTCGAGAAGCTCTCCGAGATCGTCGACCCGACCGACCGCTCGATCAGCTTCCTGCTGGGCGACGGCGCCGGCGCGGTCGTCATCGGCCCGTCCGACGAGCCGGGCATCAGCCCCTCCGTCTGGGGCTCCGACGGCTCGCAGTGGGACACCATCCGCATGACGAACCCGCTCGGTTCGATGCGCGAGGGCGCCGCCTGGCCGACGCTGCGGCAGGACGGCCAGAAGGTCTTCCGCTGGGCGGTCTGGGAGATGGCGAAGAAGGCGCGCGAGGCGCTGGACGCCGCCGGCATCGAGCCCGGCGACCTCGCCGCGTTCATCCCGCACCAGGCGAACATGCGCATCATCGACGAGTTCGCGAAGCAGCTGCAGCTGCCCGACTCGGTCGCGATCGCGCGCGACATCGCCACCACCGGCAACACCTCGGCGGCCTCGATCCCGCTCGCGATGCACCGCCTGCTCGAGGAGCAGCCGGAGCTCTCGGGCGGCCTCGCGCTGCAGATCGGCTTCGGCGCGGGCCTGGTGTACGGCGCCCAGGTCGTCGTCCTCCCCTAGACTTCAACCCGTCCACCAGACAGAAGGAGACACCCGATGGCATTCACCAAGGACGAGGTCCTGGCAGGGCTCGCCGACCTCGTGAACGACGAGACCGGCATCGCGACCGAGAACGTGCAGATGGAGAAGTCGTTCACCGACGACCTCGACATCGACTCGATCTCGATGATGACGATCGTCGTGAACGCCGAGGAGAAGTTCGACGTCAAGATCCCCGATGACGAGGTCAAGAACCTCAAGACCGTGCAGGACGCGGTCGACTACATCACCGGCGCGCAGGCGGCCTGAGCCTTCGCTGCGACACGCGTGCGGCCGGGCGACCGGCCGCACGCGCCATCTACGGAGGGATCCCATGACGCACAAGATCGTCATCACCGGCATCGGCGCGACGTCGCCGCTGGGCGGCACAGCGCGCGCCAGCTGGGACGCGCTCCTCGCCGGCGAGTCCGGCACGAGCACGCTCGAGCACGACTGGGTCGCGAAGTACGAGCTGCCCGTCACCTTCGCCGCGCAGGCGAAGGTGCGCACCGACACGGTGCTGGAGCGCCCGGTCGCGAAGCGCCTCGACCCGTCGAGCCAGTTCGCGCTCGTCGCGGCGAAGGAGGCGTGGGCCGACGCCGGCTCCCCCGAGCTCGACCCTGAGCGCCTCGGCGTCGACTTCGCCACCGGCATCGGCGGCCTCTGGACGCTGCTGGACGCGTGGGACACGCTCCGCGAGAAGGGCCCGCGCCGCGTCATGCCGATGACGGTGCCCATGCTCATGCCGAACGCGCCGTCCGCCGCGATCTCGATGCACTTCGAGGCGCGCGCCTACGCCCAGACCGTCGCCTCCGCGTGCGCGTCGAGCACCGAGGCGCTCGTGCACGCGTACGCGCACCTGCAGGAGGGCCTCGCCGACGTGGTCATCGCGGGCGGCAGCGAGTCGGCCATCCACCCGATGACGCTCGCCGCGTTCGCCTCGATGCAGGCGCTCTCGCGCCGCAACGACGACCCGGCGACGGCATCCCGCCCCTACGACATCACTCGCGACGGCTTCGTCATGGGCGAGGGCGCGGCTGCGCTCGTGCTCGAGACGGAGGAGCACGCGCTCGCGCGCGGCGCCCGCATCTACGCCGAGCTCGCGGGCGGCGGCGTGACCGCCGACTCGTACCACATCACCGCGCCCGAGCCCGAGGGCCTCGGCGCCAGCCGCGCGGTGGGGCTCGCGCTCTCGGCTGCCGGCGCGACCGCCGACGACGTGACGCACATCAACGCGCACGCGACGTCCACCCCGGTCGGCGACGTGGCCGAGGTGCGCGCGATGCACCGCATCTTCGGCGAGCGCATCCGCGAGATCCCGGTCTCGGCGACGAAGGCGGCGCACGGGCACCTGCTCGGCGGCACCGGCGCGCTCGAGGCCGTCTTCACGACGCTCGCGCTCAACGAGCGCGTCGCTCCCCCGACGATCAACGTCACCGAGCAGGACCCCGAGGCGCCGCTGCGCATCTCGGGCACGCCGATGCCGCTCGGCGACGAGCCGCAGCTCGCGATCTCGAACTCGTTCGGCTTCGGCGGCCACAACGCCGTGATCGCGATCCGCTCGGTCTGACCGACGCAACGCCGAGGGCCCCGCTGTACGCAGCGGGGCCCTCAGCCGTTCGTGGGCGTGTGGTCGACGCGCTGGTCAGACGCGCTGGTCAGCCGACGCGATGGTCAGCCGACACGGTCGTCAGCCGACACGGTGCAGCCAGATGACGGGCGACGCATCGGACGCGTGGCGGTAGGTCTCGAGCTCGCGGTCCCATGCGCCGCCGAGTGCGTCGTCGAGCTCGGCGAGCAGCGCCTTCGGGTCGGTGCCCGCAGCCTCCATCGCGCTGCGGATGCGGTCCTCCGGCACGACCAGGGAGCCGCCTGCGTCGATCCGCCGGGAGGTGATGCCGAGCTCCGGCGTGTGCATCCAGCGCATGCCGTCGCTGCCGGGCGTGGGGTCTTCCGACACCTCGAAGCGCACGTCGCGCCAGCCGGCGAGGGCGCTCGCGATCGCTGCTCCGGTGCCGGCGGCGCCGGTCCAGTGCACCTCGGTTCGCTCCAGGCCGGGCGCGACGGGCTGCGGCTGCCAGACGAAGCGGAGCGCGTCGCCGACGGCATGCCCGACGGCCCACTCGAGGTGGGTGCGCATGGCGCGCGGGGACGCGTGGATCCAGACGACCCCCGTCGTGGATGCGGGACGTCGTCTGAGCGTATTCGCGGCAGTCATCGTCTCTCCCTCGTTCGATGCGACTTCCCCATCGGTCGAACGAGCGTTGACGACGTGACGAGTCTGCCACAGCCCGCTGATGAGTGACAACCGTGTGATTCCGCGGCTCAGAAGGGAGCCGGCGGCCCGAGCACGTGCGTGCCCTCGGCCGTCCAGATGCCGAGCGGGTCGGGCGGCAGCGGCGGCGGGGACGCGTCGGGATCCGGTGGAAGGCCCGCGAGCATCCGGTCGCGGTCGGCGGCCATGCGATCGACCGCCTCCTGTGTGCGGCGGCGGCGCTCCGCGCGCGTCTCCGTCGACGGCGGGCTGCGCCGCGGCGTGTCGGTGAAGACGGGCCCGATCGGCTCCGGAACGTCCGTGATGACCCGCCCGATGGGTGAGGTCCACTCGAACACGCCGCTGGGCAGCTGCCGCACCGCCCAGCGGGAGTCGTGCTTGAGCGTGTGGCAGTTGCGGCAGAGGTGACCGAGGTTGCCGAGGGTCGTCGTGCCGCCCTTCGCCCAGTCGATGGTGTGGTCGACATCGGAGCGGAGCGCTGGTCTCGCGCAGCCGGGGCCGCGGCAGCCGCCGTCGCGGGCTTGCAGCCAGAGCCTCTGCTGCCGCGGCACGCGGTAGGTGTCGACCGTGACCGCGACGCCGGTGACGGGGTCGGTGAACAGCCGCTCCCAGACCGACGCGGTGCCGGCGATGCGGCGGGCCGTGTCGCGGTCGACGAGCACCTTGCCATCGAGCGACGCCGGGAAGTCGAGCGCCCGCAGCGCAGGGTCCTGGCCATCGTCGTCGAGCAGCGTCGTCGCCGGGATGAGGATCGAGACGTGCGCCGTGATCGGCGAGACGCCATGGAGGTCCTCGGGGACGACGCCGGCGAGCATCAGCTCCTGGAACGCGTCGGCGCGGAACTGGTCGAACGTGCGCGCATCGTCCTTCGGCTTGCCGCGCGCGGCCTGCGTGAGCCGGTCGAGGATCGCCGTCCCCTCGAGCATCGGCACCCGTGCGACGATGTCGCCCATGCCATCGCCCGCATCGAACAGCTCCACCCGGCGCTGCTGCCTGGCGGCGTCGTGGCGCACCTGCAGCGGCTCGCTGAGCACCTCGTTCACGATCCGCTTCGCACGCGCGCGCAGCTCGCTCGTGCTCGAGCGCTCCGCGACCGCCACGAGCGCCTCGACCACGCGCGCCCGCTGCCCGGCATCGACGCCAGGGTCGAGCCGCGCCGCGCGCGTCTCGGACTCGATCACCCGGAGGTGCGCGGTGGTGATCCGTCCTGCGGAGGCCGCCTCGTGCGCCGCCGGCAGCTCCGTGACGATCGTCCACGCCTGGGTCATCCGCTGCTGCATCCCGCCGGTCGTGAGGCCGACCTCGACCGCCGCGAACGACGCGAGCTCCTTGACCTTCGGGCCGGCGTCACCGGGCAGGTCGAGCAACCGCTGCATGTGCTCGGCCATGAGCGCACGCCGCGACCCCTCCACCCGCGCCGACTGGGTCTCGAGTGCCCGCATCCGCGTCGCGAACTCGTCGTCGAACCGCAGTCGCTCCTGCGCTGGCGACTCCGCCTCCCGACGCATCGGCGGCAGGTCGGCACCCGCCTCGACCTCGTCGGGCGTCATCGCCATGATGCGCGCCGTCAGCTCGCGGTCGAACGCGTCGAGCGACGCCTGCAGCTCGTCGGCGGTCTGCCCATAGGGGTCGAGCGCACCCGCGCGGACGGCTGCGATGTAGCCCTCTGCGTCGATGCCCCAGTCGTCCATGTGCGCATCACACCATGGGCCACTGACATGGACCCCCTGCTGTGGATCCCTGCGGCCGCGGCAGGTCGGATGCCTACGGCTGCGCGAACCTCGGTCGCTGCTCCCCCGCCCGGAGGGCGATGGCGAGGCGGTTGCCGGCGGGCGGCAGCGGGCAGTTGAAGAGGTCGCTCATCGCGCAGGGCGGCACGATGGCCCGGTTGAAGTCGAGCACGACGGTGCCGTCGTGGCGTGGCTTCACGAAGAGGAAGCGGCCGACGTCGTACGTCTCGTCGCCGGTCGTGGCGTCGGCGAAGACGATCTGCAGGCTGTCGCCGTCGGGCAGCGCGAGCAGCTCGATCTCGGCGCCCTCGTGCTCGAAGCGGATGCGTCCGGGCGATACCGCCTGGCGCAGCGAGCCGCCGCGCGACTTCTCGTACTCGAAGCCCACACCGCCCTCGACGGCCTCAAATGTGCCCTGCTTCACCCACGCGGGGTCGTACGGGTAGGCGTCGATGCCCTGGAAGCCGCGCTCCTCGGCGGCGTCGGCGTCCCACACCTGCAGCGCGAAGCGGCCGTGGAAGTCGGGCCCGATGGCGAACGCCGTGCGCCGGTCGTCGAACCGCACGGAGCTCGGCGTCATCGAGTCGTGGCCGTAGACGATCGCGGCCCCGTCCACCACCTGGCCGTCGACGGTGATCTCGTCTGCGGCATCCGCCGAGACCTGCAGCCCGTCGCCGGCGGGTGATGCCGACCACGTTCCGGGCACGCCGTCGACGGTCGTGGGCTCGGAGATCCAGGCGGTGGCGACGAGTGCGAGCGACCCCTGCGGGGCGCGCACGCTCTGCTCGCGCTTGCGTCGGAATGCCTCGTGCTGCGCGATGGCGGCGTCGTCAGGCGCCGTCTGGGCCGTGTCGCTCATGCACCCCAGCCTAAACGAGGCCCGCCGGACCGACAGCGCACGCGTGGGTGCCGCGTCGTACATTCGACCCATGCACGCTGCACCGACGATCGGCCTCATCATCCCGCCCGACCAGGCCCCGGAGCGCTTCCTCGCGGTCGCCCGCGCCGCCGAGCAGGCCGGCGTCGACGAGGTCTGGCTGTGGGAGGACTGCTTCGGGCAGTCCGGCACGTCGACCGCCGCCGCCGTGCTCGCCGCGACCGAGCGCATCCGCGTCGGCATCGGCCTCATGCCCGTGCCGCTGCGCAACGTCGCGCTGACCGCGATGGAGATCGCGACGCTCGGTCGGATGTTCCCCGGCCGCCTGCTGCCCGGCATCGGCCACGGCGTGCTCGAGTGGATGGCGCAGGCCGGCGTGCGCGCGCAGTCGCCGCTGACGCTGCTCACCGAGCAGGCCACCGCGCTGCGCACGCTGCTCGCCGGCGACGAGCTGAGCGTCGAGGGCCGCTACGTGCGGCTCGACCGCGTGCGGCTGCGCTGGCTGCCCGAGCCCGTGCCGCCGCTGCTCATCGGTGGCGGCAAGCCGAAGACGCTCGGGCTCGCGGGCGAGCTCGGCGACGGTGTCATCCTCGCCGGCGATCTCACCCCCGACGCCGATCGCTCGGTGACGCGCGACGCCATCCAGGTCGTGCGCGACGCGCGGGCGGCCGCGGGGCTGCACGGCGCGTTCGACGTCGTGCAGTTCGCGGGCATCCGCTCGGACGCGTCGGTCGACGAGGTCTCGTCGTTCGCCGCCGCGCTGGGCGAGCTGGGCGTGACGAGCGTGCCGCTCATCGCGCTCGGCCCCGACGGCGAGCCGGAGGCCGGCGACGGCATCCTGCAGCTGGCAGCCACGATCGGCGACGCTGCGCGCGCGCAGGCCAGCTAGCTGTTGCGGCCGCGCGCCGCGACGCGCCACGCGGCGGCAGGCTGCGCGTCCGTGCCGTGGTGGTGCACCGCGAGCTCGTCGACGAGGTTGATGGCGGTGCACACGTGGTTGGGCACGACCCGCACGATGCTGCCGAGCGCGGGCAGCGCCTCGTCGCCCATGTCGACGACGGCGTGGTGCTCGCTCAGCAGCACGATGCGCGCGTCGGGGTGGTCGAGCAGCCGTCCGTGACCGGTGGCCCAAGCAGGGCGGTCGGCACCCAGCACCTTCGAGCCGGCGTCGAGCACGAGCCGACCGCCGGCGTGCGAGACGACCGTCGCGTGGCAGGTGAGGGCGAGGTCGGTCGCCGGCATGGTCCCGAGCTCCCACTGCTGCGCGTCGCCCAGCACGCCGACCCCGGGTCGCAGCTCGGTCACCGGCGAGTCGATGGCGAGCGCGGCGTCGAAGCTCGGCGTGGAGCCGCCCGAGACCACGCGCGGCGCGATGCCCGCGTCATGCATCGCCGCGACCGCGATCGTGAGCGCCCGCGCCTCGTCGACGGCGGCCGGATGTCCGGCGCCGGGCGCGTAGGCGTGGCCGGGGAACGCGAAGACGCCCTCGACGTCGAAGCCGGCGCGCGCGGCGGCGATCGCGACGTCGGCCGCGGCCGTCGGTTCGCATCCGGACCGGTGGTGGCCCGCGTCGATCTCGACGCGCACGGCGACGCGACCAGCGAGGCCTCCGCGGGTCAGGCGCTGGACGCCCTCGACCGAGTCGACTCCGATCGCGATGTTCGCGCCGATCGCGGCGAGGTGGCTGAGCCGCGCCGCGCGGTCGGCGTCGACCCAGAGCGGGTAGGCGATGAACAGGTCGTCGAGCCCGGCTGCCGCGAAGACCTCGGCCTCCCCCACGGTCGCGACCGTGAGCCCGACGGCGCCGGCCGCGAGCTGCATCCGCCCGATCTCGATGCACTTGTGGGTCTTGGCGTGCGGCCGCAGCGCGAGCCCGCGTGCGGTGGCGGCGTCGGCGGTGCGGGCGATGTTCGCCTGCATGCGCTCGAGGTCGACCGAGAGGAACGGCGTGCTCGGGCTCATGCTCCGGAGCGTACCCGCCGACGCGGCCACCAGCGGATGCTGACGCACGGACGCATGGCGTCAGCGCGCCGCCGAGCCGCCGTCCACGCGCTCCGCGATCTCCGGGCCGCCCAGCAGCTCGAGCAGCGCGTCCTGGTACGCGGGCACACGGAAGTAGTCGTTGTGCGTCACGACCACCGGCGGATCGATCGTCCGGTCGATCTCCTGCGCGTAGCGATCGATGGCGTTCTCGTAGGTCGTCTCCGCTCGGCGCAGGCTCGTCCGCCCGGCGACCGCCGGGAAGCCGAGGTAGTCGCTCAGCCGCCAGAGGTTGATCCACGGCACCCCGTCGCCCGGCAGCAGTGCACCGCCGAGCCTGGTCATCGACGGCTGTGGCGGGGGCGCGTCCCAGGCGCGGTCGTCGTCGAGCGCATCCGTCGACCACGGGTCGCGCTTCCACGGCCGCGGCCCTCGCGCGGGATAGGTGCCGAGCACCGCCGGCCCGACGAGCTCTGGCATCAGCCGGCCGAAGTAGGTGCGCAACTGGGACCCGAAGGTGAGGAGCGCGACGCGGTCGACCACCGTCGGATCGCGCGTGGTCGCCGCCAGCAGCCCGAGGGCGGAGACCGCGATCACGGCGCCCATGCTGTGCGCGGCGAGCACCGCACGCCGCTCGGGGTGCTCGCAGAGCCATTCGTCGAGCTCCTGCGCGATGTCGGGCACCGCGTGCTCGGCGTAGCACGGCGGCCCGAACGGCTGCGCCGTGCGCGGCAGGTAGCAGGTGACGTCCCACACGATCGCGAGCAGCCCCGGCTTCCGCAGCAGCACCCCGAGGGCGACGATGCCCGCGAGCGCGACGCCGACCACCGTGAGCGACCAGGTGGTGAGCACGAGGATGTCGGCGACGCGGATGCCGAGCACCCTCGCCGTGCCGCTCGCGACACCGGGCAGCGGTGCCTGCCACAGCACGCCCGCCCAGACCCACGTCAGCGCGAGGCCGATCGCCACCGCCATGAGCGTCGCGATGGTCCCGGTCGCCGGCTCGATGAGGTGGATGAACGCCGCACGTCGGCGGTCGCGCTCGAGCCGTGCGCGCAGCGGGTCGTCCTCGTCCTGCACGAGCCACGTCTTCGCGCGGTCGGCGAGCAGCTTCCGCGGGATGAGGAAGGTCACGAGCACGACGAGGCTCAGCAGCAGCGCGACCGCGATCATCCCGCCGAGGGCGAGGAAGACATCCGGCGCGTGGAGGCCAGAGCGGGTCGCGGCGCCCGCGACCAGCGCTGCCGGACCGCCCCAGCCCGCGACGACGATCGTGGTCAGCGCGATGACGGCCGAGCTCGTCAGCACGCCGACCGTGAGCGACAGCAGCATGAACACCGCTGGCGTGGAGCCGAGCCACGCGGTGCCGGCGCGGAAGCCGCGAGGCCGCCACGCGACGCCCGAGAGCGCGAGCACCCCGCCGAGCGTGATGATGAGCAGCGGCGGCAGCTCGTCGCCGGCGAGGCCGTCGGTGGACGACAGGTCGGGCGCCGACGGGAGCACGAGCAGCACGAGCAGCAGCGCGAAGCAGAGCATCGCGAGCACGAGCAGCCCCTGCGCGAGCCAGGCGCTCCACCGCGGGCCCTCCGGCGCGCTCGGCGTGATCGTCATGGTCGGCAGGATCGCCGCCGCGACGGCCGAGAGCACCAGGAGCACGACGGCCGCCCAGCAGAGGATCGCGGGGAAGCCCGCAGACGCTTTCAACGCCACGAGGTGCCACGACACCTGCGCCGTCGTCAGCGCCGTCGCGCCCGCGAAGTGCACGAGCGCGAGGTGGGCGGTGGTGCGGTTCGACCAGAACGCGGGCTGCGCGAGCACGGCGCGACGATCGGGCTGCGCCGGGCTCCCCTTCGCCTTCGCCGCCTCCATGGCCTCCCTGGCCTTGGCGCCGGCAGCCGTCTCGTGCGTGTGCAGGGTGTCGTAGCGCATGCGCGCGATGCGCGCGAAGAGCACGAGCAGCCCGACGCCGAGCACCGGCACGATCGCGAGCAGCGCGAGCACACGGCCGGGCGTGAGCAGCGCGGCGAGTCCCGGCATCGATGCCACCGCGCTCCCGAGCAGGTCGGACGGCCAGGCTGAGCACTCGCCGCCGATCGAGCACTGCAGCGCGATGAGGTCGACGGCGACGGTCACCGCGGTCGTCGTGAAGAGCAGGGTGAGCACGAACCCGAAGAGCCGCGCGGCCGCCGCGGTGATGTTCGCCCGGAGCCGGGTGGCACCGGTGTCGCTGTCATGGGGCAGGCGGCGCGTCCACATGGCGCCGTTGCCGATGCTGAACGGGAGGGCGAGCACCTGGAAGGCGAGCGCGATGGAGCGGCTCGCCGTGTGCTTGGCCGTCTCCGACCGCACGAGCCCGCCCCACGAGTACGCCTCGCGTCGGATCCCGGCGGGGATGTGCCCGCGCGCGCGGTTCGGAGGGTTCTGCCGCGGCGCAGCGAGCCAGAACGCGGCCTTTGCATCACCGCGCAGGCACTGGATGTCGTCCTGCGGCAGGTCGAGCAGCGCGGCGGGCGTCGTGTTGTTGACGCCGTGGACCCGCAGCTCGAGCACGCGCGGCTCGCTCGCGGCAGCCGCATCCACCAGGTCTGACATGGCGTCCCCCGTCGTGCACGATGACCCCGTGCGCACTGTACGCCCGGCCCGTGGGTGGCAGAAGTGCCCACTTCCGACGCGCACGACCGGTGCGATGGCGGTCTGCCTGCGTGCGTTCACCTAGCCTGGAACGATGACCAGCGAGCATGCACGGGCGACGACGACGGCAGACCACGAGACCCCGAGCAAGCTCAAGCGCGGCATCACCGGGCCGCTGCTGTTCGTCTTCATCCTCGGCGACGTGCTGGGCGCCGGCGTCTACGCGCTCACCGGCGAGCTCTCGGCCGAGGTCGGCGGCGCCATGTGGCTGCCGCTGCTGCTCGCCCTGCTGCTCGCCCTGCTCACCGCCGGGTCGTACGCCGAGCTCGTGACGAAGCATCCGCGTGCCGGCGGTGCAGCCGTCTTCGCGCAGCGCGCCTTCGGCAGCCCGATCGTCTCCTTCCTCGTCGGCTTCTGCATGCTCGCCGCCGGCGTCGTCAGCGCGGCCGGGCTCGCGCTCGCCTTCGCGGGCGACTACCTCGCGGCGCTCGTGCCGATCGCGCCGATGATCGCCGCCCCCGTGTTCCTGCTGCTCGTCGCCGCGCTCAACGCGCGCGGCATCCGCGAGTCGATGGCGGGCAACGTCGTCATGACCATCGTCGAGCTCACCGGACTGCTGCTCATCATCGTCGCCGTCGCCTTCATGGTGCTCGGCGGCGGTGGCGATGTGAGCCGCGTCGGCGAGTTCCCGGCCGGCGCGAACCCGGCGCTCGCGACGCTCGCCGCCGCGATCATCGCCTACTACTCGTTCGTCGGCTTCGAGACGTCGGCGAACGTCGCGGAGGAGATCAAGGACCCGGCGAAGGTGTACCCGCGCGCCCTCATCGGCTCGCTGCTCGTCGCCGGCGTGGTCTACCTGCTCGTCGGACTGGCGAGCGCGATCGCGCTGCCCGCCGACGAGCTCTCGGGCTCGAGCTCGCCGCTGCTCGACGTCTTCGCCGCGACCGGTGCCCCGCTGCCGGGCTGGGTCTTCAGCGTGATCGCGCTCGTCGCGGTCGCGAACGGCGCCCTGCTGACGATGATCATGGCGAGCCGCCTCGCCTACGGCATGGCGGAGCAGGGTCTGCTGCCCGCCGTGCTCGGTCGCGTGCTGCCGCGGCGCCGCACGCCGTGGGTCGCCATCCTCGTGACGACCGCGATCGCGATCGGTCTCACCTTCGTCGGCGACCTCGGCACGCTCGCCGAGACCGTCGTGCTGCTGCTGCTGTTCGTGTTCCTCAGCACGAACGTCGCGGTGCTCGTGCTGCGGCGCGAGCGCGTCGAGCACGACCACTTCCGCGTGTGGACGTGGGTGCCCGTGCTCGGCATCGGCTCGTGCGTGCTGCTCCTGACGCAGCAGGAGCCGCACGTGTGGCTGTTCGGCGGGATCGCGATCGGCGTGGGGCTCGTCGCCTACGCCGCGACGCGGTTCGGCCGCTCGGCCGCGTCGCGCCGCTGAGGCCGGGCGCCGCTCACAGCGGCGGCGCGGATGCCTTCGCCCGCGGCTCGTACCGAACCTTCAGCAGGCGCACGTCGGCGTACTTCACGACGACGTACGCCCAGTACTCCTCTTCCGCCGGCGTGATCGCACCCGCGTCGCGCGACTGCATCCGCGGGCCCTTGAGCACCATCTCCCGCTCCGACGGGGGCTTCCCGATGGTGAAGTAGTCGACGTAGCCCCAGTACTGGGCTCCCGAGCTGAGCTCGACCTTCACCCACGCGACCTGGTCCCGTGACAGGTCGGCGGAGAAGAGCGAGTTCCAGAGGTCGCCGTGGCCGATCGGATGCGCGGCGGTGTCACCGCGGCCCAGGTAGCGGTCGGCGCCGAGCGCGAGCAGGCACGCGATCACGACCTCGGCCGTGACGCCGGCGACGATGCGCCAGAAGTGCTCGCGCGCATACCCATCGCCGTCGCCCACCCACGCCGCGAGGTCGGGCAGTGCTCCCGGCACCACGAGCGCGACCACCATGAGGATCAGGATCGACGCGGTCGTGAACACGAGGCTCATGAGCGCGACGCGGCTCGCCTCCCGGAAGCTCGACTGCTCGAGCGATGGCCGTCGCCGCTCGCGCCGCATCTCGAAGAGCAGCCCTGGCGCGACCAGCCCGAGGAAGGCGTAGACGGTCGCGAACCCCTCGGGGATCATCGCCCGCCGATCGCCTGGCCGGAGCCGGTGCCGTCACCGCCCTTGCCGACGTCCGGCGCCTCCCTGGACGGCTCGGCGCGCTCGTCGGGCGCGCCGTCGCGCGGCGCGCTCATCCGCGGGCCTCCCCCGTGCCGATGCCATCGCCGCCGCGGCCGATGTCGTCGGAAGCGCCGTCGGCATCCTGACTCCGCCGCTGCTGGTCCAGCTCCGCCGCCGCGTGCTGCGCGGCCTCGGCGGCTCGCTCGGCCTGCTCGGCAGCCTCCTTGGCGGCTCGCTTGGCATCGTCGACGGTGTCAGGTGCCATGGGAGCCTCCGGGGGTCGCTGAGGCTTCGGTCTAGCACGCGGGTCCGCTGACCCGCTAGGCGCGGACGTGCTCCGCCAGCGCTCCTCGGGCGGCTCAGGCGACGGCGCGCTGCTCGTCGCGTCGGAGCCGGGACGTCAGGTAGAGGCGATGCGCCGTGATCACGAGCGCGAGCCACGCGGCGCCGAGCGCCCAGCCGGCGATGACGTCGGTGACCCAGTGGTGGCCGAGGTAGACGCGGCTCCCCGCGACGAAGATCGTCGCGATGACGGCGACCGCGATGATGGCGGCGCGGGCCGCGTTGCTCTGCCGCCGGAGCACGAGCAGGTACGCGATCACGCCGAGGATCGCGACCGCGTTGAGCGTGTGGCCGCTCGGGAACGAGGCCGAGACCTCATAGGGCGGCACGGCATCGCTGAGCGGCGGCCGCTCGCGGCCGATCAGCACCTTGCCGGCGATCGTCATGAGCAGCGAGCCGCCACCCGCGGCGACGATGAGCACCACGGGCGTCCACGATCGGCGCCGGATGCTGAGGATGAGGATCGCCGCGATGGCGACCAGCGGCATCCCGACCGTGCCCGCGAGGTCGGTGAAGCTCGTGATGTACGGGTCGACGGCGGGGTTGCGGATCGTGAGGATGGCGTCGAGGAGCGGGCGGTCGATGCCCGCGACGCCGTCCTGATCGGTGACCGCGTCGTACACGAGCACTGCGACGACGCTGAGCAGCCCGGCGATGGCTGCGCCGATGGCGAGCGTGAGCAGCAGCGTGCCGTAGGGACCGACCGTGTCGGCGAGCCACCGCGCGAAGCTCGCGAGCCAGCGACCGAGCTGCGTTCGCCAGCGCGTGAGCTCGACGTCGCCGACCTGGGTGTCCTGCTCGCGCTCGGCTGCGGGCCCGTGCTCGGCCGGGCGAGGCTCGACCGTCATGCGGCGACCTCGACGTGGGGTGTGTAGCTCATGTGCTCATCCTCCCGCGTCATCCCTGCTGTACCCCTCCAGGCGATGGGAGTGGTTCGTGACGACGGCACTCGAGCAGCTCGAAGCCGATCGCATCGTCGAAGGTTCGGTCGCCGGTCACCCGTGAGCGCCCTTGGGGCGAGAGGCTGCCGAGGCAGCACGGCTGCTCCGGCAGCCTACGAGCGCCAGGAGTGGATGGGTTCGAAGCCGAGCAGTGCGCGAGCCTTGTCGATCGAGAGCAGGGTCTCGTTCACTCCCAGGTCGCCGCGGATCTCGACATCCGGGAACACCTCGCCGACGAGGTCTGCGTTCGAGCGCGACATGACCGTGTCGGCCGCAGCGATGATGTAGTGCTCGAAGCCGGGTTCGCGCCGACCGCGATCGATCGCCTTGAGCACTGCTTGGGCGCCATCGCGTGCATCGATGTATCCCCAGAGGTTCCACTTGCGCAGCCGAGCGTCGGCGTCGAACGAAGGGAACTCGGCGTAGTCGGCCGGCTCCATCACGTTCGAGAACCGCAGCGCTTGGATCGAGAGATCGGGGTGCCAGCGCACGAGCTGCATGGCGAGCTGCTCTTCCAGGTGCTTCGCGAGCGAGTAGTTGGTCTCGGGACGGGTCGAGTGCTCGTCGACCGGGATGTAGGCCGGCGGGACGTCGAACGGCAGTCCCAGCACGGTCTCGCTCGACGCGGCGACGATGGTGCGGACGCCGGCCCGGATCGCCGCTCGGAAGACGTTGTACGTCACGGTGATGTTGTTGTGGAACGTGGCGGCATCGGTCAGGAGCCCCGGCGCCGGGATCGCGGCGAGGTGCACGACTGCGTCGAAGGCCTTGGCATGCTCATCGACTCCGGTCAGGGCGTCGATCGTCTGGCCGTAGTCCGTGAGATCGACCTGCACGAACCCGGGACCTCGCTCCCCGGTCCGGTCGAGGTTCGTCACCTCGTGGCCGGCCTCGCGGAGCACGCGCACGACGGTTCGGCCGAGCTTGCCCGAGCCGCCGGTGACCGCGATCGACAGCGCGGTCATCGGTGACCGCCCCTCGTGCAGCACTGTCGGTCCGCAACGAGCACTCTGGTCTGGCCGGATCCGCGGAGGTGAGATGCCCCACGGTCTGACACCTGCGTTGTGCTCATGCGAAGGGCTCCGTGATCTGGTCGGGGGGACGCTCTGCGTCGACGCAGTAGGGCGGACGGGACTTGAACCCGTGACCGAGGGATTATGAGTCCCCTGCTCTGACCAGCTGAGCTACCGCCCCGAGGCCTTCCGGCCCGGAGATCGAGCCTAGCCGTGCAGCTCGACGCGGGTCTCCGGGTCGCGGATCTCCTCGCCGCGGTAGAGCCGCTCGTACGCGGTGATCGTCCGCTCGATGTCGTGCGGCGCGACCATGTCGAGGCTGTGCTGCTGGAAGGCGCGGTACTCGTCGTCGTCGAGCCGCAGGATGCGTTCGAGCTTCTTCGAGAGGTCGGTCGCGTCGTCCGGCCGGAAGAGCCAGCCGTTCGCGCCGTCCCGCACCAGGTGCGGCAGGGCCATCGCATCCGCCGCCACGACCGGCAGACCGGTCGCCATCGCCTCCATCGTCGCGATCGACTGCAGCTCAGCGGTTGACGGCATCGCGAAGACCTCGGCGGAGCGAAGGCGCTCGCGCAACTCGTCGTCGCTCACGAAGCCGGTGAGCGTGACGCGGTCGGCGACGCGCAGGTCGCGCGCGAGCGCACCCAGCTCGTCGATGAGGTCGCCGCCGCCGACGATGTCGAGGTGCCACTCGAGATCCGTCGGCAGCTGCGAGACAGCTCGCACGAGCGTCTCGAGCCGCTTCTCGCTCGTGACGCGGCCGACGAAGACGATCCGTCCGCGCTGGCGCTCCGGGTTGGGCAGGTACTCGTCCCCGGGCAGACCGCACGAGATCGCGTGCACGCCGGTGATTCCGGTCTTCCGCTCGAGGTAGTCGGCGCTGCGTCGCGTCGGCGTCGTCACGACATCGCAGCGGCCGAACACGGTGGCGGCGTCGTGCCAGGCGAAGTCCACCGCCTTGCCGTGCATCGCGCGCGGGATGTTCGAGTGGTCCATGAGGTTCTCGAACATCAGGTGGTTGGTGCCGACGACGCGGATGCCGCGCTTCTTCGCCTCGGTCGAGAACGCCCGTCCGAGCACGAGGTGCGACTGGAAGTGCACGACGTCCGGCCGCAGCGCGTCGAGCAGCGACGCGGCGTTCTGCCAGATCCGCCACGGCTCCGCGAAGCGCAGCCACTCGTGGCCGGGATAGAGCATCGAGCGGAGGCGGTGCACCGTGAAGCGCTGGCCCTCGTGCTCCTCGATGTGCGTGCCCTGCTTGCCGCGGCCGAGCGCCGACGCGACGACGTGCACCTCGTGGCCCCGCTTCGAGAGTCGCGCGGCGAGCCGGGTGGTGAACTTCGCGGCGCCGTTGACGTCGGGCGCGAAGGTGTCGGTCGCGATGAGGATGCGCAGCGGTCGGTCGGTCATTCGTCCTCCTCCGATGCCGCACCGGGCATCCGGATCTGGGGGTGGTGCCGGGCGAGCTGGAAGACCCCGGTGACGGCGAGCGCACCGGCGCCCGCGTAGACGATGATCGCCCACGGCGGCGTCGCGGCCGCCTCGCCGAGCACGGTGACGCCGATGAGCACTGCGATGAGCGGGTCGATGACGGTGAGGCCGGCGATCACCAGGTCGGGCGGGCCCGAGGCGTGCGCGAGCTGGACCGCATAGCTGCCGGCCAGCACCGCGACCAGCATGGCGACGGCGCAGACGACCGTCAGCCACTCGAACTGCCCGGAGATGATGCGGTTGATGACGACCTTCGAGAGCGTCACGACGAATCCGTACAGCACGCCGGCGGCGACGATGTAGAAGACGGCGTTGGCCCGCGAGCGGAAGAACCACCAGAGCGCGCCGAGACCGCCGAGGGCGACGACGAGCAGGGCCAGCACCGTGAGCAGCTGCTGGTCGCGGATCGGGCGCTCGATCGCGAAGATCGCGGCGATGAACACGAAGATGCCGATGCCGATGAGGCACAGCACGATCGAGCGGACGGTGCGGTGGTCGAGCCGGATGCCGGCGAGGCGCGCGTTGAGCAGCGCCGTGACGACGAGGGCGACAGCGCCGAGCGGCTGCACGACGATGAGCGGGGCGAAAGCGAGCGCACCGAGCTGGAAGATGATCGCGAGGCCGAGCAGCAGCGTGCCGACGACCCAGGCCGGCTCGCGCAGCATCTTCAGGACGGCCTTGCCACCGAGCGCGGCGCCGCGCTGGTCGCCGCCCTGGAAGTGGCCGACCCCGCGATGCTGGAACTGGGTGCCCACCGACAGGAAGACCGCGCCCACGATCGCGAGCGGGATGCCCACGGCCTGCAGCGGCGTGAGGGATATCTCCGCCGCGAGGTCGTCGAGCGAGGTGGACAGCACGTGTCGAACCTACCGCCGCGGGCCTCGATAGCCTGGAGGACATGACTGTTCTGCCCATCTGCATCACCGGGGAGCCGGTGCTCCACCGCGTTGCCGAGCCCGTCACCGACTTCGATGCGGAGCTCGCGACCCTCGTCGCCGACATGTTCGCGACGATGGAGGCTGCGCCGGGCGTCGGCCTCGCCGGACCGCAGGTCGGCATCGGCAAGCGCGTGTTCGTCTACGACTGGACGGATGAGGACGGCGTGCAGACGCGCGGCGTCGCGGTGAACCCGGAGCTGTGGATCACCCCGCTGCCGATCGGCGTGCCCGGGGACGACGACGAGGAGGGCTGCCTCTCGATCCCGGGTGAGCGCTTCGCGCTGCTGCGGGCCGAGCGAGCGATCCTCCGCGCGCAGGACGAGCACGGCGAGCACTACGAGCTCGAGGCATCGGGGTGGCTCGCGCGCATCCTGCAGCACGAGTTCGACCACCTCGACGGCGTGCTCTACGCCGACCGGCTGGATGCGTTCGGCACGAAGGGCGTGCAGAAGGCGATCAAGCGCAACAAGTGGGGCGTCGAGGGCCTCAGCTGGCTGCCGGGCGTGGACGACCTGGAGGGCTGACGCTCCCCTCGTTTGGGTGGTCTCGACTCGCGCGGCCGCAGGGCGGCCGTGCGGCTCGACCAGCAGCTGCGGGTCGAGCCGGTCGGCGCGCTCTGCGCGCCGCCCGAGTCGAGACCACCGCTCCGAGCACGAGAAAGGCCCCGCCGTGAGGCGGGGCCTTGTCGCTCCCCGAGATGGACTCGAACCATCAACCTGCCGGTTAACAGCCGGCTGCTCTGCCAATTGAGCTATCGAGGATCGCTGCAGCAGCGACGACAATCGTAGCATCCCGCGCGGCCACCGGTCGCACGCTGCGGTTCCGCGCTAGCGTTCGAGCACCACTGCCGCCTGCACGCCCTGGAGCATCCATGCCCTCGTCCCGCTTCCGCCTGCCGCTCTTCGTCGTCGCCGCCGGCGCCGCGCTCACCCTCTCGGGCTGCATCGTGCTGCCCCCGGCCGTGCCGACGCTCCCGCCGCCGCCCGCGCCGACCGAGAGCCAGGCAGCGCCCGAGCCGACCGAGACGGAAGACGTCGAGCCGACGCCCGACGCGGGCAGCGGCGACCTCCCCGAGTACGTCGACTTCGGCACCGAGCTCGAGCCCGGCACGCTCGCCGGCTGGGAGACGAGCATCATCGTCGACGACGCCTTCGCGGTGCAGGGCGACTCCGACTTCCCGGTCGGCCCGACGATCCACGTGATCGAGACCGCCACCGGCTGCGACATCTGGGCCTACCAGGGTGCCCAGGACAGCGCGGACACCGACGAGTACGCGAGCTCGGAGGCGACCCTCGCCGCCCTCTCCGGCACGACGACCGACGACTGGGACCCCGACACGCTCGACCTGAGCCCCTCGACGCAGGGCGTCACGGTCGCCTTCCTCTCGATCTACACCGAGGACGAGGCGACCGGCGACGCCGAGGCGTACTTCGCCCGCAACTTCCAGTCGAGCCAGTCGACGAGCTCGATCCGCGCGACCTGCGGCGGCGCGGCCGGCGGCATCGACCACATCGACGACATCATCGCCGAGCACTTCCAGATCAACTTCCTGGTCCCGTAGCGGCAGCGCAGCAGCCGAGCACAGGCGGCGGTCACTCCGAGCGCAGCGACCGCCGCTCGCGCTCGAGCTCGAGCAGCTGCTCCTGCAGGCGCTTCGATCCCTCCGGATCGGCGCCGCCCATGCGCTGCAGGCTGCCGAGCAGCTCGGCCTTGCGGCGCAGGATGTCGCGGTCGACGAGCGAGCCGACGATGCCGCGCACGTACGCCTTGACGCCCTCGTTCGTCGACTGCGGGATGGGCGCCATCGCAAGGGTGCGCACGAGCGGCACGATCTCGGCCGGCACCGCCTCGGCGACGCGCTCGGAGAAGTCGGTCGCCTCGATCGCGTCGAGCGAGGCGAGCACGCCGTCGCGCACGACCGCGAGGGACGGGTTCGCGATGTAGGCGGTGGCGCCGCGCACGGCGAGGTCGCGGCCGAGCACCGCGGGCTGCTGCAGCAGCGCCGAGATGGCGTCGCGCTCGAGCCGCGATGCGGGGTCGCGCTCGAGCTGGCGCAGCGCGACGTCGGCGGGCGGATGCGCGGCGGCGGCACCCTCTGCGACGGCAGCCGGGCGCGGCCCGGCCTGCCGCACCGCCGAGCGCACCTCGTCGGGCGAGACGCCGAGCCATCCGGCGACCGTGCGCGTGTAGCCATCGGCGAGCGCGCGGTCGCGGATCGACTGCAGCACGGGCGCTGCGCGGCGCATCGCCGCGACGCGGCCCTCGACGGTCTCGAGGTCGTGCTGCGCGACGATCCGGCGCAGCATGAACTCGAACAGCGGCCGCGGCTGCTGCACGAGCCGTCGCACGGCGTCGTCGCCCCGCTCGAGCCGCAGGTCGCACGGGTCGAGGCCGCCGGGCGGCACCGCGACGAACGTCTGCGCGGCGAAGCGCTGCTCCTCCGCGAACGTGCGGGCCGCCGCCTGCTGGCCCGCCTCATCCGGGTCGAAGGTGAAGACGACGCGGCCGAGCGAGCGCGTGTCGGTCGTCGACACGTCGCCGAGCACGCGCCGGAGCACCTTGATGTGGTCGACGCCGAACGACGTGCCGCACGTCGCGACCGCGGTCGTGACGCCCGCGAGGTGGCACGCCATGACATCCGTGTAGCCCTCGACCACGACCGCCTCGTGCCCGCGGGCGATGTCGCGCTTCGCGAGGTCGAGCCCGTAGAGCACCTGGCTCTTGCGGAAGATGGGCGTCTCGGGCGAGTTCAGGTACTTCGGGCCCTTGTCGTCGTCCGACAGCCGGCGCGCGCCGAACCCGACGGTCGCGCCGGCGACGTCGCGGATGGGCCAGATGAGGCGGCCGCGGAAGCGGTCGTAGCTGCCGCGCTGGCCCTCGCTCAGGAGGCCGGCGCCGAGCAGCTCGGCCTCGGTGAACCCGCGGCCCTTGAGGTGCCGGCCGAGCGCGTCGAAGGATGCGGGGGCGAAGCCCACGCCGAAGCGCTCGGCGGCGGCGAGGTCGAAGCCCCGCTCCCCCAGGAACCGCTGCCCGAGCGCCGCGGCGGGCGTCACGAGCTGCTCGCGGAAGTACGCCTCGGCAGCGCGGCTCGCCTCGAGCAGGCGCAGCCGGCCGCTCGTCTCCTCCTGCGGCTTGCCGTCCTCGTAGTGGAGCGTGAAGCCGGCCTGTGCGGCGAAGCGCTCGACGGTCTCGGCGAACGAGGTGTGGTCCATCGCCATCGCGAACTGGAAGACGTCGCCGTCCTCGCCGCAGCCGAAGCAGTGGTAGCGGCCGACGGCTGGCCGCACGTGGAACGACGGGGAGCGCTCGTCGTGGAACGGGCAGAGCCCCTTCATGCTGCCGACGCCCGCCGTCTTCAGCGTGACGTGGGCGCCGACGACGTCGACGATCGAGATGCGAGCGCGCAGCTCGTCGATGTCCTCGCGCCGGATCCGCCCCGCCATGGTCGCCCTCAGTCCCCGACGTGGCGCTCGTGCCACGCGAACGCGCCGCGGTCGGTGAGGCTCGACACCTGGTCGACGACCACGCGGGCGCGCGCGGCGTCGTCGGGCGCCTGCGCCCAGTCATCCGCGTACGCCCGGTCGAGCGCCTCGGGGCCGATCCGCACGAGCGCGTCGCACAGCTCCTGCAGGATGCGCCGCTGGCTCGCGTAGATCGGCTGCCGGCGCTCGGCCAGGATGAAGCTCGCGGCCGTGCCCTTGAGCACCGCGATCTCGGCGCGCACCTCGCGCGGCACCTCGACGGTGGCGCCGAAGCGCGCGAGCGGCCCCTCGTGCGTCTCTCGCGTCAGCCGGCTCGCCGCGTTCGCGAAGCGGCCGATGAGCTTCGACGTGAGGTTCTTGAGCCGCGCGTGGTCGGCGCGGGAGCCGTCGAACGAGCGCAGCCAGGTGTCGAGGTCGTCAAGCCGGTCGAAGGCGGCGAGCAGCTCGTCGCGCGTGAACTCCGGACCCACCCACGTGAGCATCGTCGAGACGAGCTCGTCGTGGCCGACGCGGCTCTGCAGCTTCGCGACGTCGACGTAGCCGCCCACGACCGCGTCCTCGAAGTCGTGCACCGAGTAGGCGATGTCGTCGGCGAGGTCCATGACCTGCGCCTCGACGCTCGGGCGTCCCTCGGGCGCGCCCTCGCGCATCCACTCGAACGCCTCGCGGTCGGACTCGTAGAAGCCGAACTTGATGCGGCCGGAGGCGTCGTGCACGTCGCCGGCGGGCCACGGGTACTTGCACGCGGCGTCGACCGAGGCGCGCGTGAGGTTGAGGCCGAACGGCTCGTCGCGGATGACCTTCGGCTCGAGCCGCGTGATGACGCGGAGCGTCTGCGCGTTGCCCTCGAAGCCGCCGATCGACAGCGCCCACTCGTTGAGGCCGCGCTCGCCGTTGTGGCCGAACGGCGGATGCCCGATGTCGTGGGCGAGGCACGCGGTGTCGACGACGTCGGGGTCGAGGCCGAGCTCGCCGGCGAGCTCGCGGCCGATCTGCGCGACCTCGAGCGAGTGCGTGAGCCGCGTGCGCGAGTCGTCGAAGCCCATCGTCGGCGACAGCACCTGCGTCTTCTGCCCGAGCCGGCGGAAGGCACTCGAGTGCAGTAGCCGCGCCCGGTCGCGCGCGAAGTCGGTGCGCGCGGAGGCGTGCGTCTCCGGCAGGCGCCGCTCGGCGTCGTGCGCGGTGTAGCCGGGCGACACCGAGCCGCGCACGTCGCGGTCGGCGCCGGCTCGCTCAGCCGCCACGGGTGTCGCTCTCGTCCTCGATGAGCGCGGCGCGCTGCGCGGTCGTGAGCTCGGGGCTGTCGAGCCAGCCGTCGGGCAGCGCGGGCTTCTTGGGGCTGCCCGCGCGGCCCCGCTGGCCCTCGATGCCGTCGGCGACGTAGGGCACGGAGCGGTCGAGCGCGCCGAGCAGGTCGTCGAGCTGCGCGAGCGACTCGACGGCCGCGAGCGCGCGGCGCGCGTCACCGCCGACGGGGTAGCCCTTGAAGTACCAGGCGACGTGCTTGCGGATGTCGCGGCACGCGCGATCCTCCTCGTCGAAGAACTCGACGAGCAGCTCGGCGTGGCGGCGGAAGGCGTCGGCGACCTGGCCGAGGGTCGGGCGGTGGCGTGCGTCGCTGCCTGCGAAGGCGGCGGCGAGGTCGCCGAAGAGCCACGGGCGCCCGAGGCAGCCGCGGCCGACCACGACGCCGTCGACGCCGGTCTCGCGCATCATCCGCACGGCGTCCTCCGCCTGCCAGATGTCGCCGTTGCCGAGCACCGGCACCGAGGTGACGGCCTCCTTGAGCTTGGCGATCGCCGACCAGTCGGCGGTGCCGGAGTAGTGCTGCGCGGCGGTGCGGCCGTGCAGGGCGACGGCGGCGACGCCCGCGTCCTCGGCGATGCGGCCCGCATCCAGGAACGTCAGGTGGTCGTCGTCGATGCCCTTGCGCATCTTGACCGTCACGGGGATGTCGCCGGCCCGCTCGACCGCGCGGGTCACGATCGCGGCGAACAGGTCGCGCTTCCACGGCAGGGCGCTGCCGCCGCCGCGACGGGTGACCTTCGGCACCGGGCAGCCGAAGTTGAGGTCGATGTGGTCTGCGCGGTCCTCGTCGACGAGGATGCCGACGGCCTGCTCGATCGTGCGCGGGTCGACGCCGTACAGCTGCACCGAGCGCAGCGACTCGGACTCGTGGTGGCTGATGAGCCGCATGGTCTCGGGCGTGCGCTCGACGAGCGCGCGAGAGGTGATCATCTCGCTCACGTACAGGCCGGCGCCGAACTCGCGGCACAGCCGCCGGAAGGCGGTGTTCGTGATGCCGGCCATGGGCGCGAGCACGACCGGCGCGTCGAGGGCGATGGGCCCGATCGACAGCGCCGGCGTGGTGCGCACTGGAGTGCTCACGCCCCGATGAGCCCCTGCGCGAGGTGCGCCTCGAGCTCGTCGACCTTGACGCGGGTCTGCGCCATCGAGTCGCGCTCGCGCACGGTCACGGCGCCGTCCTCGAGCGAGTCGAAGTCGATCGTGACGCAGAACGGCGTGCCCACCTCGTCCTGGCGGCGGTAGCGGCGGCCGATCGCACCGGCATCGTCGAAGTCGATCGCCCAGAGGCTGCGCAGGCGGCCGGCGATCTCGCGGGCGAGCGGCGACAGCTGCTCGTTGCGCGACAGCGGCAGCACGGCGACCTTGACGGGCGCGAGGCGCGGGTCGAGGCGCAGCACGGTGCGGGTGTCGGTGCCGCCCTTGGCGTTCGGCACCTCCTCCTCGGCGTACGCGTCGACGAGGAACGCCATCAGGCTGCGGGTGAGGCCGAACGACGGCTCGATGACGAAGGGCGTGTAGCGCTCGCCCGTGGCCTGGTCGAAGTAGACGAGGTCCTTGCCGGACGCCTTCGAGTGCGACGAGAGGTCGAAGTCGGTGCGGTTCGCGATGCCCATGAGCTCGCCCCACTCGGATCCCTGGAACCCGAAGCGGTACTCGACGTCGATCGTGCCGGCCGAGTAGTGCGCGCGCTCGTCCTCGGGCACCTCGAAGCGGCGCATGTTGGCCGGGTCGACGCCGAGGTCGACGAACCACGACCAGCACGCCTCGACCCAGCGGTCGAACCACTCGGGGGCGTCGTCGGGCGCGGTGAAGAACTCGATCTCCATCTGCTCGAACTCGCGCGTGCGGAAGATGAAGTTGCCGGGCGTGATCTCGTTGCGGAACGCCTTGCCGACCTGGCCGATGCCGAACGGCGGCTTCTTGCGCGAGACCGTGAGGACGTTGGAGAAGTTGACGAAGATGCCCTGCGCCGTCTCGGGGCGCAGGTAGTGCTGACCGGCCTCGTTGTCGACCGGGCCGAGGTAGGTCTTCATGAGGCCCGAGAACATCTGCGGCTCGGTCCACTTGCCGGTCGTGCCGCAGTCGGGGCAGGTGATCTCCTCCATCGAGGCGGCGGCGCGGCCCTTCTTGGCCTCGAACGCCTCCTCGAGGTGGTCCTGGCGGTGCCGCTTGTGGCACTGCAGGCACTCGACGAGCGGGTCGGTGAAGGTCGCGACGTGACCGGATGCCTGCCACACGGCCGAGGGCAGGATGATCGACGAGTCGAGGCCGACCATGTCGTCGCGGCCCTGCACGAACGTCTTCCACCACTGGCGCTTGATGTTCTCCTTGAGCGCCACGCCGAGGGGCCCGTAGTCCCACGCCGACCGGGATCCGCCGTAGATCTCGCCCGCCTGGAACACGAAGCCGCGTCGCTTCGCGAGGTTGATGACGGCGTCGAGACGGTTCTGCACCACGGGGGCTCCTTGAGATCGGTCGCGCGCCGACCGCCCGGGCCGGTCAGCCCGAGCCGCGCGCGCGGCACGTGAACCTCGATTCTACCGAGCGCGGGGCGCGATCGCGGCGCACGCCGGCGCCGGTGTGCACGTGGTGCGAGACGGCGCTGGGATAGGCTCATCCCTCGGGGCGTCAGCGCCCCGATCGCGTGCGAGGAGGCTTGATGCGGAGCGAGGAGCGGCGGGAGCTCTACGGGGCCTGGGCGGAGCGCTGGCCCAGCGATGCAGCCGAGCTGCTCGACGGCTACTCCGGTGCGTGGTGGATCGGCGGCAGCTGGGCGATCGACGTCGCGACCGGCCGCCGGCGCGAGCACGGCGACCTCGACATCGTCATCCCCCGCAGCGAGCTCAGCCTCCTGCGCGGCTGGCTCGGCGGCAAGTGGCAGCTGTGGTCCACGTTCCAGGGCGCGCTCAAGCCGCTGCTCCCCCACGACTCCGACGTGCTGCCGATCGGCACGACGAGCATCTGGCTGCGCCACAGCGCCTACGGCCAGTGGGAGTACGAGGTGCTGCTCGACCCGAGCGACAGCGAGTCGTGGCGGTTCCGCCGCGACACGGCCGTGACGATGCCGCTCGAGGACGCGCTCGTGACCGTCGACGGCATCCGGTTCGCGAAGCCGCAGATCGTGCTGGCCTACGCAGCGGCAGAGCACGCCGACGTCGCGTGGCTCGACGAGGCGCTGCCCTCGCTCGACGCCGACGCGCGCGCGTGGCTCGCCGAGCGCCTCGCCGACGACCACCCCTGGCGCGCCCGCCTCACCTGACGCACCGCCCGGCCCGCCGAGTGCGGAGCGCCGAGCTTCCCGAAACTGCGAGTTCTCGGCTCGAAAACCCCGAGTTCGGGGAACTTCGGCGGACGAGGTCGGTCAGCAGCGCTCGACGACGTGGGCCGGGTCGTCCGGCGTGGTGAGGTCGAGGTCGCGGAGGACGGTGAGCGGCGGCTGGTCCGCGCGCTCGCAGACGGCCGCGAAGCCGCCCTCGGGCAGCTCGCCCTCGTACTCGACCGCGAGGTGGCGCTCGTAGAGCGCGCCGTAGTCGTCGCACTCGTCGAAGCGCGCGCACTCCTCGGTGACCACGAGGTCGAAGCCCGCGGCGGGCCCGGCGTCTCCCGCCTCGAGCGCGTTCTTCTGCGCCACCGCGATGCCCGCCGCGTGCGCGCGGGCGGTCAGCAGCGCGGCGAGCGCCAGGTTGCCCTCTGCGTCGAGGCCATCGGCACGCGTCCACGAGTCGAGGTTGTCGAGCTCGACCGCCTCGTAGCCGGCGTCGGCGCAGCCGTCGATCCAGCCGCCGACGACGCCGGCGACCGCGTCGCGCGCGGCGGCCGTCGACGTGTCGAGGATGCGCTCGTCCGGCCAGGCGGGATCGACCACCGGCTCGCCGTCGTCGCTGCGCAGCAGCAGCTCGGGGTGCTCGCTGAGCCACCAGTCGAGCTCACCCGGCTGCGTCTGGAAGCCGTTCACGTAGCAGACGTCGATGGCGACGCCCGCGGGCGCCGCCTCGCGGTCGCGCACGACCACGGTCACGCCGTCGCCCGGCTCGTACGCGCCGCCGAGCTGGTAGTCGAGCGCGCCCGCCTCGGCCTCGGCCCAGAGCGCCGCGAAGGCGGCCTCGTCGAACGCGCCCGCCGGCGCCGGCTCGGGATCGGCCTGCGCGCATCCGATCACCGCGAGCAGCACGGCCGCCGCGGCGGCGATCGCGCGGCGCATCACGCCTTGGGCGCGTCGACGGCGCCGCCGAAGCGGCGGTCCCGTCCGGTGTAGACGTCGAGCGCCCGCCACAGGTCGCGGCGCGTGAAGTCGGGCCACAGCCGGTCGAGGAACACCATCTCGGCGTAGGCGCCCTGCAGGGTCAGGAAGTTGGAGATACGCTGCTCGCCGGACGAGCGGATGTAGAGGTCGACGTCCGGCACGTCGGGGTTGTACATGCGGCTGCGCACGAGCCGGTCGGTCACGCCGGAGGGCTTGAGGCGCCCGGCCGCGACGTCGTCGGCGATCGACCGCACCGCATCCGCGATCTCGTGCGTGCCGCCGTAGTTCACGCACATCTGCAGCGTCATCGTCGAGTTGCCGGCCGTGCGGCGCTCCGCCTCCTCGAGCTCGCGGATCACCGAGGTCCAGAGCCGCGGCCGGCGTCCGGCCCAGCGCACGCGCACGCCCCAGGCGTCGAGCTGGTCGCGGCGGCGGCGCAGCACGTCCTTGTTGAAGCCCATCAGGAAGCGCACCTCGTCGGGGCTGCGCTTCCAGTTCTCGGTCGAGAAGGCGTAGACCGACAGGTGCTGCACGCCCGCCTGCAGCGCGCCCGCGACGACGTCGAGCAGCACGGCCTCGCCGGCGGCGTGCCCCTGCGTGCGCGTGAGCCCGCGCTGGTTCGCCCATCGGCCGTTGCCGTCCATGATGATCGCGACGTGCGCAGGCACGGTGCCCGGCTCGTAGGCCGGCGGGTGCTCGCCCGTCCAGTCGACGGGCCGCAGCGGCTCGCTCACTGCACGCCGCGATCGACGTGCTCGAGGCTGCGCAGACCGCGCTCGAGGTGCCACTGCACGTAGGCGGCGACGGCACCGGATGCGCGGGTGCGCACGCCCTGGTGTGCGGCCTCCGCGTGCGCCCAGTCGCCCGTCAGCAGCGCCGACAGCAGGTCGAGCGTCGGCTCGTCGATGCGCAGCGACCCAGGAGGCGCCGCCTGGTCGGCGACCATGCCGCCGAGCCGCGGCACGAACGCGCGATGCGGACCCGGCGCGCCGGTGACGGCGCAGTCGCCGAACGACGGCGCCCATCCGGCGACCGAGAGCGCCCGCAGCAGGTAGGAGTCGAGCGTCAGCGACGGGTCGTGCTCCTGACGCGCGAGCGACCGCAGGGCGCCGACGAGCAGCAGGTACTGCTGCCGGGAGGCGTCCTCGTCGGTGAGCCGGTCGGCCGTCTCGACCATCGCAGCCGCCGCGGTGTAGCTGCGGTAGTCGGCGACGATCACCGGCGCGTAGCTGCCGAGCGTCACCGCCTGCGTGACGATGTCGAGGCTCCGGCCGACCGCGAGCTGCAGGTCGGCGACCATGAACGGCTCGAGCCGCCCCCCGAACCGCGACGAGGTGCGCCGCACGCCGCGGGCGACGGCACGGACCTTGCCGTGCTCGCGCGTCAGCAGCGTGACGATGCGGTCGGCCTCCCCCAGCTGGTGGGTGCGGAGGACGACCCCCTCGTCGCGGTACGTGGGCACTAGGCGGAGACGTGCTCGGCGGTCGCGCGCTCCTCCGCCTGCACAGGGCCCGCGGCGCGCAGCCCGCGGTTCACGGCCGAGACGATCGCCCGCAGCGACGCGTTCGTCGACGAGTGGTCGATGCCGACGCCCCAGTAGCGCACCCCGCCCAGCTCGAGCTCGACGTAGGACGCCGCCTGGGCGTCCTGGCCCTCGGCGAGCGTGTGCTCGACGTAGTCGATGAGCGAGACCTCGACGCCCTCGGCGCGCAGCAGCGACAGCAGGGCATCGATCGGGCCGTTGCCGGCCGACTCGACGTCGCGCAGCGTCTGCTCGTCGCGCAGCACGACCGTCAGGCGCGTCTCGCCGCCGAGCGACGACGACGAGCCGACCTCGCGCAGCTCGAAGCGGCCCCACTGGTCCTCCGCCTCGCGCGACGGGTTGGGCAGGTACTCGTCGCTGAAGATCGTCCAGATCGCGTCGCTCGTGACCTCGCCGCCCTCGCTGTCGGTGCGGCCCTGCACGATGTTCGAGAACTCGATCTGCAGGCGGCGCGGCAGGTCGAGCCCGCGGTCGGCCTTCAGCAGGTAGGCGACGCCGCCCTTGCCCGACTGCGAGTTCACGCGGATGACGGCCTCGTAGCTGCGGCCGACGTCTTTCGGGTCGATGGGCAGGTAGGGCACGGCCCAGGTGATCTCGTCAACGCTCTTGCCCTGCGCGGCCGCGTCGTCGGCCATCCGCTCGAAGCCCTTCTTGATGGCGTCCTGGTGGGAGCCCGAGAAGGCGGTGTAGACGAGGTCGCCGGCCCAGGGGCTGCGCTCGTGCACCTTGAGCTGGTTGCAGTGCTCGGCGACCCGGCGGATGCCGTCGAGGTCGGAGAAGTCGATCTCGGGGTCGATGCCCTGCGTGAGCAGGTTGAGGCCGAGCGCGACGAGGTCGACGTTGCCGGTGCGCTCGCCGTTGCCGAACAGGCAGCCCTCGATGCGGTCGGCGCCGGCCATGTAGCCGAGCTCCGCCGCCGCGATGCCCGTGCCGCGGTCGTTGTGCGGGTGCAGCGACAGGATGACGGAGTCGCGGCGCGCGAGGTGGCGGTGCATCCACTCGATCGAGTCGGCGTAGACGTTGGGCGTCGCCATCTCGACGGTCGCAGGCAGGTTGATGATGACCGGGCGCTCGGGGCGCGCGTCGAACGTCTCGATGATCGCGTTGCAGACCTCGACGGCGTAGTCGAGCTCGGTGCCGGTGTACGACTCCGGGCTGTACTCGTAGAAGACCTGCGTGCGCTCGAGCATGCCCTCGAGCTCGAGGCACAGCTTCGCGCCGTCGACGGCGATCTGCTTGACGCCCTCGCGGTCGGAGCGGAAGACGACGTCGCGCTGCAGCACGCTCGTCGAGTTGTAGATGTGCACGATCGCCTGCTTGGCGCCGTCGATCGACTCGAACGTGCGGCGGATGAGGTGGTCGCGGCACTGCGTCAGCACCTGGATGGTGACGTCGTCGGGGATCAGGTCCTCGTCGATGAGCTTGCGCACGAAGTCGAAGTCGAGCTGGCTCGCGGACGGGAACCCGACCTCGATCTCCTTGTAGCCCATCCGCACCAGCAGCTGGAACATCATCAGCTTGCGGTCGGGGGTCATGGGGTCGATGAGCGCCTGGTTGCCGTCGCGGAGGTCGACCGCGCACCAGCGGGGCGCGCGCTCGATGCGCTTCGACGGCCACGTCCGGTCGGGGAGGTCGACCCGGATCTGCTCGTGGTACGGGGTGTAGCGGTGCGCCGGCATCCCGCTCGGCTGCTGCATGTTCTTCATCGTTCGCTCCTGTCGCTGCTCTCGTGTCCGGGCAGGACGGCCTCCGCGACGAGGAAGCCCGGGGTCAGGCCTCGTCGCGGCGACGAAGGAGCAGCGCGCTCTGCATGGGGCCAGCGTACACCCCCGCCCCTCCCGGGCAGGGTGGGGCGGGGGTGGCGGCGCCGCGGCGCGTCAGTCGGCCGCGACGGCGGCGAGCGGCGCGATCCGCGACGCTCGCCGGCCCGCGGGCCAGCTCGCCGTCGCGGCGACGAGGAGTCCGGCGACCGCGAGCGCGACCGGCAGCTGCCACGGGATCGTCGGCGCGGTCGAGACGACCCCGATCACCGAGCCCACCATCGACTGCACGCCGATCCACCCGAGCAGCACGCCCATGCCGAAGCCGGTCGTCACGGCGACGATCGTGATCGCGCCCGCCTCGGCCAGCAGCATCCGCATGGTGTGCGCGCGACGCATGCCGAGCATCCGCAGCAGGCCGATCTCGCGGGTGCGGCGGCGCACCGACAGCAGCATCGCGGCGACGAAGCCGAGCACGCCGAGCACCGCCGAGAACCCGACGATCGCCGTGACGACGGTCGTGACGCCGGTGAGCAGCGCCTCGAGCTCGGCCCGGAACACCGGGTCGCGCTCGATGGTGAGCACGGCAGTCGTGAGCGATGCGCCGGCGGTCACCATCATCGTGACGATCGCGGCACCGACGAAGAGCGCGAGCACGAGCGATGCCGTGCGGCCGGGATGCGTCGCGAGCGTCCCGGCGGCGACGCGCGCGGGCACCGAGCGGCCCATCGCACGGCCGGCGAGGGCGACGAGCGGCGGGGCGACGACCGGGGCGATGCCGACGATGCCGATGACGAGCACGACGCCACCGGCGAAGCCGACGAGCACCGCGAGCGGCGTAACGGCGCCGAGCAGCACGGCGCCCGCGAGCAGCAGCGCCCCGATGACGAGCGCGGAGAGCGCGACGGCGCGGCGCGGTCGGCGCCCGGTGGTCTCGGCATCGACGCCCGAGCCGCGGAGCGCCTCGAGCGGGGTGACGGCGAGCACCGCGCCGGTCGCGAGCCACGCGGCGACGGCGGCGGCGACGGCCACCGCCGCGGCCGGCACGATGGCGGCGGGCATGACCGGCGGCATGCCGACGAGCTCGAAGCCGCCGGAGAGCTGCGAGAGCAGCGCCTCGACCGGGATCGCGGCGAGCACGCCGACGCCCCAGCCGAGCGCGGCGCCACCCACGCCGACACCGACGAAGCGGCCGAGCATCCGTCGCCGCTCGGCACGCGCGGTGGCGCCGAGCAGGCGGCGCAGCGCGATCTCGCCGCGCAGGTCCTCGACGGCGCTCGTGAGCGCCTGGCGGACGACGATCGCCGCGACGACGACCGAGACGCCGATGAGCAGCGTGCCGGCGAGCGCGAGCAGCAGCCGCGCCGTCTCGCTCTCGGCGACCATCCGCTCGCCGTAGAGGGCGAGCGCAGCGTGCTCCATGAGCGTCGAGAGCGCGGTGCCGAAGGCGGCGGCGAGCGCGGCGACCGCGAAGGCGAGCACCGCGCCGGTGCGCGAGGACGCGGTCGCCGCGCGCGTGGTGCGGGGCGCGGCCGCGGGTGCCTCGGCCGGCGCGAGCGTCGCGGTCATCGCGAGCCGCCGTCGATGGCGCGGTCGCTGGCGGACCCGATTGCGGCTGCTGGACCCGAGATCTGGGGTCCAGCAGCCGGGACGGGGTCCATGGCGTCGGCGCGCCGCAGCATCCGCTGGGCGATGGTGGCGGCATCCGTCGCCGGCAGGTCGTCGTCGATGCGGCCGTCGCGCAGCAGCACGACGCGCTCGGCGCGAGCGGCCACCGCGGGGTCGTGCGTGACGACGACGATCGCCTGACCGGCGGCGGCCTGGGCGACGAGGATCTCCTGCACCTCAAGCGAGGTGGCGCTGTCGAGCGCGCCGGTCGGCTCGTCGGCGAGCACGATCGCCGGGCGGTGCGCGAGCGCGCGGGCGATGGCGAAGCGCTGCTGCTGACCGCCCGAGAGCTCGTGCGGGCGACGGGCCGCGAGGCCCGCGATGCCGAGGTCGTCGAGCAGCGTGCGGATGCGCTCGTGCTCGGGCTCGTGGCCGGCGAGCAGCGCGGGCAGCTGCACGTTCTCGAGCGCGGTGAGGCTCGGCACGAGGTTGAACGACTGGAAGACGACGCCGACCTCGCGCCGGCGAAGCGCGGTGAGCGCGTCGTCGTCGAGCCCGACGACGGAGGTGCCGCCGATGACGACGTCGCCGGACGTGGGCGCGTCGAGGCCTGCGGCGAGGTGGAGGAGGGTCGACTTGCCGGAGCCGGACTGCCCCATGACGGCGGTGAGCGTGCCGGGGGCGATCTCGAGGTCGAGGTGGTCGAGGGCGGTGACGGATGCGTCGCCGAGGCCGAAGCGCTTCGTGACGGCGCGGAGCCGGAGTGCGTGCTGGTGCATGCTCATCAGTCAACGCGGCGGCGCGCGCCGCGTCGTCGGGCTGCAGGCCGACTCCCGGTCATCCGAGCGGATGATCCGCCCTCAGGCCTGCTGGTCGCCCACGAGCCCGTGCTCGTAGGCGAAGACCACGAGCTGCACGCGGTCGCGCAGCCCGAGCTTCGCGAGGATCCGCGAGATGTGCGTCTTGACGGTCGCCTCCGACACGAACTCAGAGCGTGCGATCTCGGTGTTCGAGAGCCCCTTCGCCGCCAGCGCGAAGATCTCGCGCTCGCGGTCGGTCAGCTCGCCGAACGCCGCGGGGGCCGTCCGCCGCTGACGGCCGAACGCCTTGAACAGCGCGCGCGTCGCACTCGCGGCGACGACCTCGTTGCCGGCGTGCACGGTGCGGATCGCCGCGAGCACGAGCTCGGGCTCCGCGTCCTTGAGGATGAAGCCGGAGGCGCCGACCCGGATGGCCCGCGCCGCCGCCTCGTCGAGGTCGAACGTCGTGAGCACCACGACCCGGATGCCCGGATTCGCCCGCACGATCCGGTCGGTCGCCGAGATGCCGTCGAGCACCGGCATCCGCACGTCCATGAGCACGACGTCGGGCTGCTGCTCCTCCGCGAGGCGCACCGCCTGCGCGCCGTCGGCGGCCTCGCCGACGCACACGAGGTCAGGCTGCGACTCGACGAGCATCCGGATGCCGCCGCGGAACAGCGCCTGGTCGTCGACGATGAGCACGCGGATCATGCGACGCCCGCCGGGAAGGCCGCGCGCACGCGGAACCAGCCGTCCTCGATGCCGGTCCAGAGCTCGCCGCCGGAGAGCCGGGCGCGCTCGTGCATGCCGCGCACGCCGTGGCCGGCGATGCCCGGCGTGCTGAGGACGCGGTTGTGCACGTCGACCACGATGCCCGTCCCGCCTGGGAACGAGACGCCACGCATCCGCACGTGGACCGGACCGGTCCGGTCGCCGTGGCGGAGCGCGTTCGTGAGCGCCTCCTGCAGGATGCGGTAGGCGGCGATGTCCGCCGTGCGCGGCAGCGCGAACCGCGCGCCCACCCGCTCGAGCCGCACGTCGAGGCCGCTGTCGCGCATCCGCTCGATGAGCGCGTCGACGTCGTCGAGCGATGCCACCGGATCCGGCGCCTCGCTGTGGCGCAGCTGCGCGAGCAGCAGCCGCACGTCGCCGAGCGCCTGCTTGGCGGTGCCGGCGATCGTCTCGAGGGATGCGTCCTTCGCGGCGGGATCGGCCGTGTAGCGCGCGCCGTTGGCCTGGGCGATGACGACGGCGAGCGAGTGGGCGACGACGTCGTGCATGTCGCGGGCGAGGGCGGCGCGCTCCTCCTCCTGGTCGGCGCGCTGCAGCGAGACCTGCGCGACGACGGTCGCCGCCTCGGTGCGCGCCGCGGCGGCGACGCCCCAGCCGACGAGGATCGTCATCGAGAACAGCAGCATCGGCGGGATCCACAGGAACGCGACGAGCCGCACGGTCTCGCCGAGCGGGACCGGCTCCCCCGGAGCGAAGCCCGCGAGGCCGCCGGTGGTCGTGATCCAGTAGGCCGCGAGCACCGACGCGACGAGCGACAGCCCGAAAGCGGCGAGCCGCCCCGACCAGCGCGAGAAGCGGCCGGCGGAGTACAGCAGCACGAGCACGCCGAACCACATCGGGAACATCGGTGCGGCGACCGCGACGTGCACGGCGGCGAGCGCAGTGAGCCCGGCGATCGCCAGCACCGGCCGCGAGCGGCGCAGCAGGATCGCGCCGGGGATCGCGAGCGCGACGACGCCGGCCATGATCCAGTGCCAGCCGTAGCCGACCGTGCCGAGGAGGAGCGTCGGCACCGCGAGCACGAGCGCCGTGACGGCGGCGATGATCGCGTCGGACCGGAGCGACCCGTGCTCGATCGCCGGCGCCGCGGCGGGCGCGGTCGGATCGGCGATCGGGAGGGTGGTCACGCGATCCAGCGTAGGTCGGCGGCACGCGCGGGGCGCGCGCGGCGCCCGGGAATCATCCGCTCGGCGGAGGCCGTCGCGAGGCGGCGCCATCACGGGCGCATGCATCCGCATGGATATGCTCGGCCTCTGCACCGGCGCAGCCACCACCAGAGGACCGAGGCCCCGTGGACGAGATCACCGTCGAGACGTCGCCGCGACGCGCCGAGCGCGAGCCCGGCCGCGGTCGGCTCGCCCTCGCCGCTGCATCGCTGCGGGCCGCGGCGCGGCTGCGGATGGTCGAGCCCGAGATCCGCGGCCTGCATCACCTCGTGCGCGCCGGCGACGTGTGCTTCGACGTGGGCGCCGCCTACGGGATGTACACCTTCCCGCTGGCGCAGCTCGTCGGGCCGCACGGCGCCGTGCACAGCTTCGAGCCGCAGCCGCGGCCTCGCGCGGTGCTCGCGGCGATGCGCCGCGCGGTGGGCGCGGCGCACGTGCGGCTGTCCGACCACGGGATGGGCCGCCGCGCCGGCCACCTGCCGCTCGTGCTGCCGTCGCGCTACGGCGTGCGGATCAGCGGGCACGCGCACCTCGCGGACCGCCTCGCCGTGCCGGCCGCGACCGCCGGGCCCGCACCGCGGCGCATCCACGTGCCGGTGACGACGATCGACGACGTCTGCGCCGAGCACGCGATCGACCGCGTGCACTTCATCAAGGCCGACGTCGAGGGCTTCGAGCCCGAGGTGCTGCACGGCGCCGCGCGCGTGCTCGAGCGCGACATGCCCGCGCTGCTGCTCGAGATCGAGGACCGCCACCTCGGCCGCTACGGACGCACGGCCGACGAGGTGACCGGGATGATGCGCGAGCGGGGCTACGCGATGCAGACGTGGCGCGACGGTGGATGGCGGGCCTCGGAGCGAGTCGTGCTGGGCACGCGGAACTACCTGTTCCGGGTGGCGTAGGGGCGGTTCGCCGGGGGTGGTCTCGATACGCGCGCTTCGCGTGCTACTCGACCAGCAAGAGGGCTTCACGTGCTGCTCGACCAGCACAGAGGCCTTCGCGGGCTGCTCGACCAGCGCAGAGGGCTTCGCGGGCTGCTCGACCGGCGAGGGGGCTAGAAGCCGAAGCGGCCGAGCTGCTTCGGGTCGCCCTGCCACTCCTTCGCGATCTTCACGCGCAGGTCGAGGTGCACCTGCGTGCCGACGATGCGCTCGATCTCGGCGCGCGCATCCGCCCCCACCTGGCGCAGCCGCGAGCCGCCCTTGCCGATCACGATGCCCTTCTGGCTGTCGCGCTCGACCCACAGGTTGGCGTAGACGTCGGTGAGCTCGCGATCCTCGCGCCGCACGATGTCGTCGATCGTCACCATGATCGAGTGCGGCAGCTCGTCGCGCACGCCCTCGAGCGCAGCCTCGCGGATGAGCTCGGCGATGCGGATGTCGAGCGGCTCCTCGGTGGTCGTCTCGGCCTCATAGAGCGGCGGTCCCTGCGGCAGCAGGCCGACGAGCGTGTCGACGAGCACGTCGAGCTGGGTGCCCTGCAGCGACGACAGCGGCACGACCGCGTCCCACTCGCGCAGCTCCGTGACCGCGAGTAGCTGCTCGGCGACGCGCTGCTTCGACGCGGCGTCGGTCTTCGTCACGACGGCGACCTTCTTCGCCCTCGGGAACCCCTCGAGCTGCTGGTCGATGAAGCGGTCGCCCGGCCCGAGCGACTCGTTCGCCGGCACGCACAGGCAGATCACGTCGACATCGCCGAGCGTCGTCTGGACGACGGCGTTGAGCCGCTTGCCCAGCAGCGTGCGCGGCTTGTGCATGCCCGGGGTGTCGACGATCACGAGCTGCGCGTCGTCGCGGTGCACGACCCCGCGGATCGCGTGCCGCGTCGTCTGCGGCTTCGACGACGTGATCGCGATCTTCTCGCCGACGATCGCGTTCATGAGCGTCGACTTGCCCGCGTTCGGGCGGCCGACGAACGTCACGAAGCCGCTGCGGTGCGCGGCGTCGCGCTGGCCCTGCGCGCCGGAGTCGAACCCGGGGTCTGCGGTGTCGTCCATCAAGCGGCCCCCTCGGCCTCGTGGTCGGCGCGCACCATGCGCGAGACCTCCATCTCGCCGGCGTTGCGGCCCCGGCCGTCGATCGAGCGCACCGCGATGCGCAGGTCGCCGACGTGCACGACGTCGCCCACCTCAGCGATGCGCCCCAGCTCCTTCTGCACGAGGCCGCCGACGGTGTCGACGTCCTCGTCGTCGAGCGACAGGTCGAACAGGTCGCCCAGCTCGTCGATCTGCAGGCGGGCGGAGACCCGCCACACGCCCTCGCCCTCGTCGACGACCTCGGCGCGGCCGCGGTCGTGCTCGTCGCGGATCTCGCCGACGAGCTCCTCGACGAGGTCCTCGAGCGTCACGAGCCCGGCGATGCCGCCGTACTCGTCGACGACCATCGCGACGTGCACGCGCTCGGCCTGCATGAGCGCGAGCGTGTCGTCGCCCTTCTTCGACTCGGGCACGAGGATGGCCGGGCGCGCGAGCTCCTCGGCAGTCTCGGTCGCCTCCGGCCGCCAGGTGCGGCTCCGCACGACGTCGCGGAGGTAGAGGATGCCCAGGATCTCGTCGGTCGACTCCCCCACCACCGGCATCCGCGACAGGCCGTTGTCGAGGAACTGCCGCAGCGCATCCTTCGCGGTCGCGTCGCGGTCGACGGTGATCATGTCGGGCCGCGGCACCATGACCTCGCGCACGAGCGTCTCGTTGAACTCGAAGATCGAGTGGATGAGCTCGCGATCGTCGTCCTCGAGCACGTCCGACTCGGCGGCCGCGTCGACCATCGACAGCAGCTGCGCCTCGGTCGTGAACGCGGTCTCGCGCTGGCGCCCCGGCGTGATCTTGTCGCCGACGCTCGCGATCAGGCTCGCGATCGGACCCATGAGCACGCGCCAGAAGCGCAGGAATCGGGCGGATGCGCGCAGCAGCGCGATCGCGTGCGTGCGGCCCACGGCGCGGGGGCTCGTGCCGACGAGCACGAACGAGACGACGATCATCACCCCGGCCGCGACGGCCAGCGTGATCCACCACTCCGTGACGAGCGAGTCGACGCCGAGCGTGATGAGCACCGCGGCGATCGTCTCGCACATGATGCGGCCGAACTGCAGCGTCATGACGTGACCGCGGAGGTCGTCGGCGATCGAGAGCATCGCCGAGCCGCGACGGGCGGTGACGGCCGCCTCCTGCAGCTCGGCGCGCGAGACGACGCCGAGCGCGGCATCCGCCGCGGCGAGCCAGGCGCCGAAGGCGATGAGCACGGCCGCGGCGAGGAAGAGCAGGATCTCGAACATCAGGGGGTGCGGCCGGGCGTCCCGGCGTCGTGCTCCTCGAAGCCCGCGAGCAGCTTGTCCTGCAGCGTGAACATCTCGTCGCGCTCGGCGGGCTCGGCGTGGTCGAAGCCGAGCAGGTGCAGCAGGCCGTGGGTCGTCAGCAGCCGCAGCTCGGTCATGAGGCTGTGCCCCGCCTCGGTCGCCTGCGCCTGCGCGACCTCGGGGCACAGCACGATGTCGCCGAGCAGGCCGGCCGGCGTCAGGCGGTCGTGCGCGCCGGGGCGCAGCTCGTCCATCGGGAACGACAGCACGTCGGTGGGGCCGGGCTCGTCCATCCACTGCACATGCAGCTGCTCCATCGCCGCGACGTCGACGAGCACGATCGACACGTCGGCATCCGGGTGCACGAAGAGCCGCTCGAGGTCGAACGCGACGAGCCGCACGAGCTGCGCCTCGTCGACGGATGCCTCGGTCTCGTTGAGCAGGTCGATCGCCATCAGCGACCCCGTCCGCGCTGCTGGTGGTGCGGCCCCTGCGCCTTGCGGGCCTGCTTCGCCATCTGCTTCTGGTCGTGCTCGGTGTAGGCGTCGACGATCTCGCCGACGAGCGTGTGGCGCACCACGTCGGCGCTCGTGAGCATCGAGAAGTGGATGTCGTCGATGCGTCCCAGCACCTGCTGCGCGACCTGCAGCCCGGAGGTGCCCGCCGGCAGGTCGACCTGCGTCGCGTCGCCGGTGACGACCATCTGCGAGCCGAAGCCGAGGCGGGTCAGGAACATCTTCATCTGCTCGGGGCTGGTGTTCTGCGCCTCGTCGAGCACGATGAACGAGCTGTTGAGCGTGCGGCCGCGCATGTAGGCGAGCGGCGCGACCTCGACGACGCCGGTCGCGAGCAGCTTGGGCACGAGCTCCGGGTCCATCATCTCGTTGAGGGCGTCGTAGAGCGGCCGCAGGTAGGGGTCGATCTTGTCGGTGAGCGTGCCCGGCAGGAAGCCAAGCCGCTCGCCCGCCTCGACCGCTGGCCGGGTGAGGATGATGCGGTCGACCTCCTTGCGGTGGAGGGCCTGCACGGCCTTCGCCATCGCGAGGTAGGTCTTGCCGGTGCCGGCCGGGCCGATGCCGAAGACGATCGTGTGCTGATCGATCGCGTCGACGTAGGCGCGCTGGCCCTCCGTCTTCGGCCGCACGGACTTGCCGCGCGACGTGAGGATCGCCTCGCCCATCGCGTCCGACAGGCTGTGGGTCGAGTCCTGGCGCAGGATGCGCGTGCCCTCGGCGACCTCGGTCTGGCTGAGGTCGGCGCCCTGGCGCAGCATGTCGACGAGCTCCTGCACGAGCCGGCCCGCGACGAGCACGTCGTCCTCCGGGCCCTCGAGCGTGACCAGGTTGCCGCGCACGGCGACGCGCACGTCCGGGTGCTCGTGCTCGAGCCGCGTCAGCAGCCGGTCCTGCGGACCCAGCAGCCGCACCATCTCGATGCCGTCGATCTCGATGGACTGTGATGCGTCAGGCAAGCGAGCCCTCTCCGAAGGAGCCCGCGAGCACGTGCGCGTGGGCGTGGAACACGGTCTGGCCGGCGAGCTCGCCGGTGTTGAACACGAGGCGGAAGTCGCCGCCGTCGCCGCGCTCGCGCGCGATGGCCTGCGCGGCCTGGATCATCTCGGCGAGCAGCTCCGGCTCGGCGGCCGCGAGCTCGACGACGTCGCGGTACGCAGGCGTCTTCGGCACGACGAGCACATGCATGGGCGCCTGGGGGTGGATGTCGGTGAACGCGATGATGCGATCGGTCTCGAGCACGATCTCTGCGGGGATCTCTCGGGCGATGATCTTCTCGAAGACGGTGGGCTCAGCCATGGCAGTCAGCCTACCTTCGCGCCGCTCACCAGCGGCCGAGTCGCACGCTGAGGGCCGCGATCGCCGCGAGCCCCGCCGTCGACGTCCGGAGCACGTGGTCGCCCATCCGCACCCGCACGCCGCCCGCGGCCTCGAGCCGCTCCATCTCGGCCGGGTCGATGCCGCCCTCCGGCCCGACGATCAGCAGGATGTCGCGGTCGAGCGGCACGTCGGCGAGCGACGCCTCCGCGGTGGGGTCGAGCACGACCGGGCGCCACGCGAAGCCGAGCTGCGCGAGCCCGTCGGCGTCCACGACCGGCACGACCTCGGGCAGCCGCGGGCGCAGCGCCTGCTTGCCCGCCTCGCGCACCACGCGGCGCCAGCGGTCGAGCGACTTCTCGCCGCGGTCGCCCTTCCACTGCACGACGCTCCTGCGCGCCTGCCACGGCACGATCACGTCGACGCCGAGCTCGGTCGACGCCTGCACGGCGAGCTCGGCGCGGTCGCCCTTGGCGAGCGCCTGCGCGAGCGCGATGCGGGGCGTGGGCGGCGGCACGTGCTCGATGCGGTGCAGCACCACGTCGACCCCGTCCTTCTCGGCGCGGTCGATCACGCCCTCGGCGAGCGTGCCGCGGCCGTCGCTCACGAGCACGCGCTCGCCGCGTCGCATGCGGGAGACGACGGCGGCGTGGTGCGCCTCCTCGCCGGTGAGCGTCACCACGTCGCCGGCGACCGAGCCCTCGAGCTCGTCGTGCCAGTAGCAGTGGGCCATCAGAGGCGGAGGCGGTCGCGCATCTTCGCGAACAGCCCCTGCTTGAACTGCGCGAGGTGCGGCGCGGGCGCCTTCGTGCGGTCGCGCAGCTCGCGCAGCAGCTCCTCGGTGCGACGGTCGACGCGCTGCGGCGTCACCACCTGCACGCCGAGCTTCAGGTCGCCGCGGCCGGCGCCGCGCAGGCGCGTGACACCGCGGTCACCGATCGTGATGACGTCGCCGGACTGCGTGCCGGGCCGCACCTCGACCTCGACGGGCCCGTCGATCGCCTCGACGGTCGCGCGCGCGCCGAGCGCCGCATCCGGCATCGACACCTCGAGGGTGCCGAGCAGGTCGTCGCCCGAGCGGCTGAAGACGTCGTGGTGGCGCACGTTCACCTCGAGGTAGAGCGTGCCTGCCGGTCCGCCGGCCTCGCCGACCTCGCCCTGGCCGGGCATCTGGATGCGCAGGCCGGTGTCGACGCCCGCGGGGATGTCGACCGGGATGCTGCGCTCGGCGCGCACGCGGCCGTGGCCCGCGCACGTCGGGCAGGGCTCGGGGATGACGCTGCCGTAGCCCTGGCAGACGGCGCACGGCTGGCTCGTCACGACGTTGCCGAGCAGCGAGCGCACCTGCCGCTGCACGTGGCCGGAGCCGCCGCACATCGTGCAGCGCTCGGGGCTCGTGCCCGGCGCCGTGCACGCCCCGCCGCACGTCTCGCACAGCACGGCCGTCTGCACGCGCAGCTCGCGGTGCACGCCGAAGACGACGTCGGCGAGGTCGAGGTCGACGCGCAGCAGGCTGTCCTGCCCCGGCTGCCGCCTCGACCGCGGCCCCTGCGAGCGGCCGCCGCCGCCGAAGAACTGCTCGAAGATGTCGCCGAAACCGAAGGCTCCGGCACCCGCCGAGGGTCCGCGGTCGTACTCCGCGCGCGACTGGGCGTCGCCGAGCACGTCGTACGCGTGCGTGACGGTCTTGAACCGCTCCGCCGCGTCGGCGCTCGGGTTCACGTCCGGGTGCAGCTCGCGAGCCAGTCGGCGGTACGCCTTCTTGATCTCGTCCTGGCCGGCGTCGCGCGCGACGCCGAGGGTCTCGTAGTGGTCAGTCACTCAGTCCTCGCTCAGCAGCCGCGTCAGGTAGCGCGCAACTGCGCGCACCGCGGCCATGTTCCCTGCGTAGTCCATCCGGGTCGGGCCAAGTACGCCGACATGCCCCTCGAGCCTCGAGTCGCTGTAGGTCGACGCCACGACGGCCGCCTCGCCGAGCGGGCCCGAGAGCTCGCGCCCGATGCGGGTCGCGACCTCGCCCTCCGCGCCCATCTCGTCGAAGAGGCGCAGCAGGGTGACCTGCTCCTCGATCGCGTCGAGCACCGGGGTCACCCGGCCGTGGAAGTCGCGCTCCTCGCGCACGAGGTGCGAGGCGCCCGCCATCACGATGCGGTCGCCGCCGGCGGCCTGCAGCATCTCGGTCAGCGCGGTCGCGACCGCCGAGGTCGCCGCGTACAGCGACGGCGGGGCGGATGCGGCTGCCGACGACAGCCGCTGGACGGCCTCGGCCGGCGGCAGCTCCGCGGTGGTCTCGGTGAAGGCGCGGCCGAGCGCGGTGGCCTGCTCGGGCTCGATGCGCTGCTGCGCGTCGAGCACTCGCTGCTCGACGCGGCCGGAGTCGAGGATGAGCACCGCGAGCAGCCGCGTCTCGGCGACCGCGACGAGCTCGACGCGGCGCACCCCCGCGGGGCGGCGCATCGGCACCTGGACGAGCGCGACCTGGTTCGTGAGGCTCGAGAGCAGTCGGGCGGTGCGCGCGAGCACGTCGTCGCGGTCGACGGCCTCGTCGAGGAAGCGCGTGATGGCCACGCGCTGCGCGGCCGTGAGCGGCTGCATGCGCTGCAGCCGATCGACGAACACCCGGTAGCCCTTGTCCGTGGGCACGCGTCCGGAGGACGTGTGCGGTGCGACGATGAGCTCCTCCTCCTCGAGGAGCGCCATGTCGTTGCGGATGGTGGCGGCGGAGACGCCGAACGCGTGGCGCTCGACGATCGACTTGGAGCCCACGGGCTCGCGCATGGCCACGTAGTCCTGCACGATCGCCCGCAGCACATCGAGGCCGCGATCCGAGACCATCCGCGCTCCTCTCGTCCGGTAGGGACGCATCCGCTGTGGACGCACCCCTTGGCACTCCCGTCGTCTGACTGCCAATCCTATCGCGAGCGGCGAAAAGTCTTGGATGCCATGCACAGCCGATCAGGCGCACAATGGGCCCGCGACGCCCCGCGCGCCGCGAGGCCGACACGAAAGGCATGCCATGACCGATCCCAACGCTCCCCGCGGGGAGCAGCCCGTTCCCCCGGAGCACCCGGAGGGCTTCGACGTCACCGATGAGCAGCACGCCGCCCCGAGCGCTCCTGCGGCGCCCGCGCCCGGCGTGGGCCAGCCCGCGCAGTCCTTCTCCTCCCCCGGCGACGTGCCCGGGCAGCCGGCGTTCGGCGGCGCCGCGCAGGCCGGCCAGGAGTGGCAGCAGGGCCAGCACTCGTCCGGCGGCGCATCGGCCGCGCCCCGCCCCGGCGAGCAGCCCTTCGGCGGCGCCGCGTCGAGCGCCCCGCAGTACGGCCAGGGCCAGTACGGACAGGGGCAGGACGGGCAGGGCCAGTACGGCCAGGCGCAGCCGGGTCAGCCGGGTCAGCCTCCCTACGGCCAGCCGCAGTACGGCCAGCCGCAGTCGGGCCAGCAGTACGGCGGCCCGCAGCAGTACGGCCAGCAGCCGCAGTACGGCGCTCCCGGGCAGCCGCAGTACGCGGCGGCCGCGCCCATGTCGCCCGTCGACGAGAAGAACGCCGGCATGTGGGGTCACCTCTCCGGCCTGTCGACGATCGTCACCGGTGGCTACGGCGGCTGGGTCGGGCCGCTCATCGTCTACATGATCTACAAGGACCGCAGCGCATTCGCGAGGCAGGAGTCGAAGGAGGCGCTGAACTTCGGCATCCTCATGACGATCGTCACCGTCGGACTGCTCGTCGTCGGCACCATCCTGAGCTTCGTCGGGATCGGCTTCATCCTGCTCATCCTCTGGTGGGTGCCGGGCCTGCTCCAGGTGATCTTCTCGATCGTCGGTGCCATGCGCGTGAACAGCGGCGGCTCGTACCGCTACCCGTTCAACTGGCGGCTCGTGAAGTAGGCCGCAGCCTCAGGGCAGCAGCCGCCGCACCACCGCGTCGGCCAGGAGCCGCCCTCGCAGCGTCGGGACCACCCGGCCGGCGAGGGCGGCTCCTCCGTCGATGAGCTCGTCGGCGATGAGGCCGGCGACCTCGCGGCGCCCCTCTGGCTCGAGCAGCGTGATCGGCAGCCCGTCGACGATGCGCGACTCGAGCAGCACGCGCTCGACGCGACGCGTCTCGTCGTCGAGCACCTCCCGCGCGAGCGCGGGCGAGGCGCCGGCGAGCAGCCGGTCGCGGTAGGCGGCCGGATGCTTCACGTTCCACCAGCGCACGCCGCCGACGTGGCTGTGCGCGCCGGGCCCGAAGCCCCACCAGTCCTGGCCGCGCCAGTAGGCGAGGTTGTGGCGGGCGACGCGGTCGCCGCGCGCCCAGTTGGAGACCTCGTACCAGTCGAACCCGGCGGCGCCGAGCGTCGCATCCGCCGCCTCGTACATGGCGGCCTGCAGGTCGTCGTCCGGCGCGACCAGCTCGCCCTTGCGGATGCGCCGGGCGAGCGCGGTGCCGTCCTCGACGATGAGCGCGTAGGCCGAGATGTGGTCCGGCTCCATCGCGACGGCGGCGTCGAGCGACCGCTGCCAGTCGTCGAGCGACTCCCCCGGCGCCCCGTAGATGAGGTCGACGGAGACCTCGAGGCCGGCGTCGCGCGCCCAGCCGACGACGAGCGGCACGCGCTCGGGGTCGTGCGTGCGGTCGAGGGCCGCGAGCACGTGCGGCACGGCCGACTGCATCCCGAACGAGACGCGCGTGACGCCGCCCGCGCGCAGCTGCGCGAGCCCGGCGGCGTCGATCGAGTCGGGGTTCGCCTCGACCGAGACCTCCGCATCCGGGGCGAGCCCGAAGGCATCCCGCACGCCCGCCAGCATCGTGAGCAGGTCGCCCGCCGGCAGCAGCGTGGGCGTGCCGCCGCCGAAGAAGACCGTCTGCGCAGGTCGCAGCGGGCCGAGCTCGGCGAGCAAGGCCGCGGCGAGCGCGATCTCGGCGGCGACGTCGTCGGGGTAGCCGGCGCGCGTCGCACCGCGCAGCTCGTCGGCCGTGTAGGTGTTGAAGTCGCAGTAGCCGCACCGCACCGAGCAGAACGGCACGTGCAGGTAGACGCCGAACGGGCCGTCGACAGCGGTGCCCGCCGGCAGCCGGCCGTCCGTCGGCGCGGCCTCGCCCTCCGGCAGCCGCCCCATCGTCAGCGGACGTCGATCGAGCGCAGCACGTCCATGAACCGGTCGTGGTAGCGGCGCCGGAGCGCGCGCGCGAACGGCGTGCCGAGCCGCGCCCACCAGACGTCCTGCCGGACGATGGCCCGGAAGTGCAGGAAGACGGTCTCGTCCTCGGCGATCTCGACGGTGAAGCGCTCCTCGCCGGCGAGCGGGTGGCCCTCGAGCGAGCCGACGATGACGACGTGCGTGCTCGGCTCCTCCTCGACCGCGATCACGCGCATCGGGGCGTGGATCTGCATGCCGGCGACGCGGATGCGCTGGTCGACGGAGTCGCCCGGCTGCAGGAACGGCTCGCCGTCGGGACCGAAGTCCTGCTGCAGCTCGATGCTCGCCGCGCGCGTCGCCTCGGTGCCCTCGAAGCCCACCGGGCGGTAGACGGTGCCCTCCTCGGTGCCGACGACGTCGACCTCGATGCCCGAGAGCCGCTGGATCTTCCAGGTGCGGAGCGCCGCGACGGCCGCGTCGTAGCGCGGCCGGCCGTGCCCGATGCGGGCGCGCTTCTGCACGACCTCGAAGCCCTTCGGCGGGAACCGGTGGAAGTCGAAGTGCGCGGTGGCGCCCACGGCGCCGTAGTTCGTCGAGCGCTCGCCGATCGGCTTCACAGTGCTGTCCTCCTCGCGTGGGCTGCCGCCGTCACTTGGCGTCCTTCTTCGTCTCGCCGGTCGAGAGCGCGGCGATGAACGCCTCCTGGGGGACCTCGACGCGACCGACCATCTTCATGCGCTTCTTGCCCTCCTTCTGCTTCTCGAGCAGCTTGCGCTTGCGGGTGATGTCGCCGCCGTAGCACTTCGCGAGCACGTCCTTGCGGATGGCCCGGATCGTCTCGCGCGCGATGATCCGCGCGCCGATCGCTGCCTGGATCGGCACCTCGAACTGCTGGCGCGGGATGAGCTCGCGCAACTTGCCGGCCATGAGCACGCCGTAGGCGTAGGCCTTGTCGCGGTGCACGATCGCGCTGAACGCGTCGACCTGCTCGCCCTGCAGGAGGATGTCGACCTTGACGAGGTCGCCCTCCTCCTCGCCGTCGACCTCGTAGTCGAGCGAGGCGTAGCCCTGCGTGCGCGACTTCAGCTGGTCGAAGAAGTCGAAGACGATCTCGCCGAGCGGGATCCGGTAGCGCAGCTCGACGCGGTCCTCGGAGAGGTACTCCATGCCGCCGAGCGTGCCGCGGCGCGTCTGGCAGAGCTCCATGATCGCGCCGACGTAGTCCTTGGGGGCGAGGATCGTCGCGCGCACCATCGGCTCGACGACCGACAGGATCTTGCCCTCGGGGAACTCGCTCGGGTTCGTGACGACGTGCGTCTGCCGGTCCTCGGTCTGCACCTGGTACGGCACGCTCGGCGCGGTGGCGATGAGGTCGAGGCCGAACTCGCGCTCCAGCCGCTCCGAGATGATCTCGAGGTGCAGCAGGCCGAGGAAGCCGCAGCGGAAGCCGAAGCCGAGCGCGACCGAGGTCTCGGGCTCGTAGACGAGCGCGGCATCCGAGAGCTTGAGCTTGTCGAGCGACTCGCGCAGCACCGGGTAGTCGCTGCCGTCGATCGGGTAGAGCCCCGAGAAGACCATCGGCTTCGGGTCGGCGTAGCCCTTGAGCGGCGTGGTGGCGGGCGACTTCACGGTCGTGACGGTGTCGCCGACCTTCGACAGGCGCACATCCTTGACGCCCGTGATGAGGTAGCCGACCTCGCCGACGCCGAGGCCCTTCGAGGGCAGCGGCTCCGGGCTCGAGACGCCCACCTCGAGGGCCTCGTGCTTCGAGCCGGTCGACATCATCACGACCTGCTCGCGCGGGCGCAGCGTGCCGTCGACCATCCGGACGTAGGTGACGACGCCGCGGTAGGCGTCGTAGACGGAGTCGAAGATCATGGCGCGGGCAGGGCCGTCGACGTCGCCCGTCGGGGCGGGGACGGCGCGCACGACGCGGTCGAGCAGGGCGTCGACGCCCATGCCGGTCTTGCCGCTCACGCGCAGCACGTCGTCGGGGTCGCCGCCGATGAGGCGCGCGATCTCGGCGGCGTACTTCTCGGGGTCGGCGGCCGGCAGGTCGATCTTGTTGAGCACCGGGATGATCTCGAGGTCGTTGTCCATCGCCAGGTACAGGTTGGCGAGGGTCTGCGCCTCGATGCCCTGCGCAGCGTCGACGAGCAGGATCGCGCCCTCGCACGCGGCGAGCGAGCGGGAGACCTCGTACGTGAAGTCGACGTGGCCCGGGGTGTCGATCATGTTGAGGGCGAACGTCTCGCCGTCGAGCTCCCACGGCATCCGCACGGCCTGCGACTTGATCGTGATGCCGCGCTCGCGCTCGATGTCCATGCGGTCGAGGTACTGCGCGCGCATCGACCGGTCGTCGACGACGCCGGTGAGCTGCAGCATGCGGTCCGCGAGGGTCGACTTGCCGTGGTCGATATGGGCGATGATGCAGAAGTTGCGGATCTTCGCCGGATCGGTGGAGGCTGGCTCGAGTGCCTTGGTCGCTCGGGGGCTCACGGGTCCTTCTCGTCGGCTGGGGATCGCCGCGCCGCTGCGGTCGCGGTGACGCGGTGCAGGGGTGCGGTGCGGAAGGGTCCATTCTCCCACAGCGGAGGGGCGGGGCCGCGTTGCGCCCGGCCACCGCGCGCTGGTAGAGTCATTCGCTGGCTTCCCCTTCTTCTGCGCGCCCGTCGCGCGAGGGCGGGTCGCGGCGGCTCAGGCGAGCAGAAGCCGCCGCCAACCACTCTTCGAATCAGAACAGGACACCACGTGGCGAACATCAAGTCGCAGATCAAGCGCATCCTCACCAACGAGAAGGCGACGCTCCGCAACCGCGCCGTCAAGAGCGAGCTCAAGACCGCCGTGCGCGAGGCCCGCAAGGCCATCGCCGCCGGCGACAAGGCCGTCGCGCAGGAGAAGGTCGCGATCGCCGGCCGCAAGCTCGACAAGGCCGTGTCGAAGGGTGTCATCCACCGCAACCAGGCTGCGAACCGCAAGTCGTCGATCACGAAGGCTGCCGCGTCGCTCTGAGCTGACCGCTGCACGAAGGGGACCCCCGAGGGGGTCCCCTTCGTCGTTGCTGGGCGCGGGCGGGTGGAGCCTCCTGCACCCGAGTGGTCACCCCCGCGCCTGAGTTGTCATTTCCGCGCGCGAGCGGTCACTCCCTCACCTGAGCGGTCATTCCCGCGCGCGAGCGGTCACTCCCGTGCGCGAGCGGTCGCTCCCGCGCCTGAGCGGTCACTCCCGCGCGCGAGCGGTCACTCCCGCGCGCGAGCGGTCACTCCCGCGCGCGAGCGGTCGCTCCCGCGCCTGAGCGGTCACTCCCGCAGCTCAGCGGTCACTCCCGCAGCTGAGCGGTCGCTCCGCGCGCGAGAGGTCACCGGCGCCGATGAGCGGCGCATCAGGGACGGCATTGTCCGGCGACCGCGCAGACGTTTCCACCTCCCGGATGTGACGCACGCACCGCCCACGCAACTCACCCTGCAGACTCGCGGTTCACGTGCCGGAGTGACCACTGACTTCCCGCAGTGACCGCTCACCTCGCAGAGTGACCGCTCACCTGCCGCGGTGACCACTCACCCACCGCGGTGACCACTCACCCACCGCAGTGACCACTCACCCACCGCAGCGACCACTCACGCGCCGGAGTGACCACTCACGTGCCGGAGTGACCACTCAGCCGCACGGCGATCAGTCGAGGAAGGCGACCGCGCGCACGGGAGCGCCGTCGCCCGCGAGGCGCAGCGGGAAGAAGCCGACGCGCACGCGGTCGGGCACGGCATCCAGGTTGGTCACGTTCTCGACGATGAGCCGGCCGCTCCCGAGCACCGCCTCGTGCACCGGGAACGCCGCTCCCCCGCCTGCCGTCGGGTCCGGGCTCAGCGTGTCGACGCCGAGCACGCGCATGCCGCGCCGCAGCAGCTCCTCGGCCGCGCCTGCGGCGAGCGCCGGATGCCGCGTGCGCCGCTCGTCGTCGAACCAGCGCGCCCAGCCGGTGTCGATGAGCACGATCGACGGCAGCCGCTCCGGCAGCGGTCCGCGCGCCTCGAGCCGGTCCCAGCCGTAGACCTCGCCGTCGGCGAGCCCCGGCACCCGCAGCACGATCGCGTCGCCGACGAGCTCGTCGAGCCCGACGTCGGCCATCGTGCGGCCGCCCACGACCGTGTGCGACGGCGCGTCGACGTGCGTGCCGGTGTGGGAACCCATCCGGATGCCCGCCACGTCGACCCCGTCGGCGTCGACGGTGAGCGCCGGCCCGATCGACACCTCGGGGTCGCCGGGATAGACCGGCATGCCGTCGCGGACGCGGTGGCTCAGGTCGACGAGCCGCGGGGCGTCAGCGTGCATCCGACGACGCATCCGCCAGGTGCCGGGCGGGCGCCGGCGCGACCTTGCCGCGGAACGGCAGCGAGAGCGCGAGGTAGATGACGAACGTCGCGATGAACGCCGGCACGGTCGCGCCGATCGGCAGCGGCCAGACGTACGCCCAGACGTAGGCGAGCGTCGCGCCGATCGCCCAGGCGACGACCGCGACCCAGTTGACGCCCGCCCAGTACCAGTAGCGGCCACCCGTCGGCCGCAGGATGTCGGCGTCGTAGGAGCGGCGCTTGAGCAGGTAGTAGTCGACGATCATGATCGCGAAGACCGGCGCGAAGAGGGCGCTGATCGTGACGAGGAAGGTCGTGAACTGCGCGAGCAGGCCGAAGAACGTCGAGCCGATGATCGAGATGGCGCCGAGCACGAGCGCGGTGGCGAGGAACGGCACCTTCCGACCGGGCAGCGCGTTGATGACCGACGTCACCATGCCGTAGACGACCATCGTGTTCGTCGCCATCACCGAGAGGAAGATCGCGACCGCGAACAGCACGCCGAAGGCGTCGATGATCGTGACCGGGTCGAACGCGACGACCTCGCCGCCGCTGAGGGCGACGTAGCCGATCGCCGTCGCGCCGAGCGCCATCGAGACGATGGTCGAGAGCGTGTAGCCGATGCCCGAGCCGATGACGCCGGCGCGAGTCGTCCGCGCGAAGCGGTTGAAGTCGGCCGAGAGCACGGTCCAGGAGATGGCGGTCGCGAGCACGACGTCGAAGACCAGCCCCGGGGTGTAGAACGCCTCCGGGTTGCCGGGGATCGCGGCGAAGTCGGCGGGCGCGAAGGTCGTGAACGACGCGATGAAGACGTACGCGGCGATCGCCAGGATGACCGCGGCGAACCACGGCTCGACGCGCGCGACCCCCGCGTGGCCGAAGATCGCGAGCACGACGACGATCGTCTGGCAGAGCACGGCGAAGATCACCGGGTTCGAGAAGCCCGTGACCGACGCCACGATGAAGTCGAGCGAGATGCCGGCGAGCATCGCTTGCACCCAGCTCCAGCCCATGAGGATGATCACGTTCGCGGCGAGCGGCAGCAGGCTGCCGCGGGTCCCGAACGGGCCCCGCGTGAGCGCCATGGTCGGCAGGCCGGTGCGGGTGCCGATCGCGCCGATGAGCACGAGCACCGCAGCGCCGACGACCGTGCCGCCGACGATGAGCCCGAGCACGAGGCCGTAGGGCACGTCGGGCACGAAGAGCGTGCCGGTGAGCAGCGTCGTGACGACGAGGTTCGCGGCGAGCCAGATCATGAGCATCCGGCCGGACGAGTACGTGCCGCGCACGGGGCCGGCGTCGTCGGAGCTCGCCTCCAGTCGGCGTTCGAGGCGTGAGTAGAGCGACATGGGACTCCTTCGGCGGATGTCGTCAGGTGCGCGGCGTGCGCGGGTCGTGCAGGGTCAGGCGGGGGTGGGCTCGGTGAGCGGCGACAGGTGCTCGTGCACGGCGACCAGGCGGTCGCCGTCGAGCGCGAAGACGATCGACTCGCGCTCGCGGTAGGCAGAGGGCCCGTCGGTGGTCTCGACGGCGGTGTCGACCGTGTGGGTGAAGACGGCGCCGCCGGGCCAGACCTGCACGAGGCGGTCGGTCGACGCGCAGGAGGCCACGCGCCAGCCGCTGTCGACCCATCCGCCCCACAGCCGCTCGTATGCGGCGCGGTCGTAAAGCCGCGCGGGCTCGGTGTGGAAGATGAACGTCGCGTCGGGCGAGAAGCCCGCGAAGTAGCGCTCGCCGTCGGTCGCCGCGAAGGCGTCGATGATGGCGTCGGCCGCGGCCTCGACCGCTGCTCGATCGGGCGTGCGCACGCCATGCTCCTCGGTCGTCATGCTCGGGCATCCCTCGGTGCCATCGCGCTCAGCAGCTCGTAGACGACGTGGCTCGCGGCGATCGCCGTGACCTGCGCGTGGTCGTACGCGGGGGCGACCTCGACGACGTCGGCGCCGACGATCCGCAGGTCGGAGAGCGCGCGCAGGATGCGCAGCAGCTCACGGCTCGTGAGCCCGCCAGCCTCGGGCGTGCCGGTGCCAGGGGCGTGCGCGGGGTCGAGCACGTCGATGTCGATCGAGATGTAGAGCGGTGCGGTGCCGACGCGCGCGCGGATGCGGTCGATGGCCGTGGCCACGCCGTGCTCCTCGACGAACTCGCTCGTGACGACCGCGAAGCCGAGCCGCTCGTCGTCCTCGAGGTCGCCCTTGTCGTAGAGGGGCCCGCGGGTGCCGACGTGCATGCTCGCGGTGAGGTCGATGAGGCCCTCCTCCGACGCGCGGCGGAACGGCGTGCCGTGCGTGATGGGCGCGCCGAAGTAGGTGTCCCAGGTGTCGAGGTGCGCGTCGAAGTGGAGCACCGCGACGGGGCCGTGCTCGGCGTGCACCGCGCGCAGCAGCGGCAGCGCGATCGTGTGGTCGCCGCCGATGACGACGAGGCGGTCGGCGCTCCGCCGCAGCTCGAGCGCGCCGGCCTCGATCTCGGCGACCGCGGCTGTGAGGTCGAAGGGGTTGGCGACGAGGTCGCCCGCGTCGGCCACCTGCTGCGAGGCGAACGGGAAGACGTCCTGCGCGGGGTTGTAGGGCCGCAGCAGGCGGGATGCCTCGCGCACGTGCGCCGGGCCGAAGCGGGCGCCCGGGCGGTAGCTCACGCCGCTGTCGAACGGCACGCCGGCGATCGCGATGTCGGCGCGGCCGACCTCGTCGAGCCTCGGCAGTCGGGCGAACGTGGCGATGCCGGCGAAGCGCGGGACGACGCTCGCGTCGACCGGCCCGCGCGGCGCCGGGTGGCGCTCGACGACCGCGTCGGCTGCTGCTCGGTCCTGTTCCTGCGGGAGTTGCATATTTGACAACCTTCGATACTCTAGACGCAACGATTGCCCACAAGGTACGCCTCGCGCACGGACGCGTCAAGCGGGCCCGCGCGACCAGGAGCATCCATGCGCTCGATCCATCCCGCCGCCGACGAGGGCGCGACCCCGATCGGGGCGAAGCTGCGCGCGGCGCGGACCGCACAGGGCATGTCGCTCAGCCAGGTCGCGACGACGACGGGGCTCTCGAAGGGGTTCCTCAGCCGGGTCGAGCGCGACGAGACGTCGCCGAGCGTCGCGACGCTCGTGCAGCTGTGCCAGGTGCTGTCGCTCCCCGTCGGCGCACTGTTCGTCGAGCCGGAGGTGCAGCTCGTCACGTGGGAGGAGGCGCCGCCGATCAACCTGGGCGGCTTCGGCGCCGACGAGCGGATGCTGTCGCCGCGCGGGCAGGAGCGCGTGCAGCTGCTGCGCTCCGAGCTCGAGCCCGACGCGCACGGCGGCAGCGACCTCTACACGATCAACTGCGACGTCGAGGTGCTGCACGTCGTGAGCGGCTCCGTCTCGGTGCGCTTCGCCGACCGAACGGTGACGGTCGAGGCCGGCGCGGCACTCACCCTGCCGGGTCGCGAGCCGCACACCTGGCGCGTCGAGGGTGGCGAGCCCGCCGTCGTGCTCTGGACGATCGTGCCGGCGCCGTGGAGCGGCTCGGCCTGAGCCGCGCCCACGCTCCCGCGTCGCGAAGGGGCGGTTCCGGTACCGATCTGCGGGTGCGCAGCCCCGCCACCCGCAGATCGGTACCGGAGATCGGTACCGGAGGCTCGACGACGACCGCTTGCTGTCTCCGCCGCAGCGCGAGGGCGCCCGGATCAGGCGGTGCGCGCCGCGAGCTGGCGCACGAGCCGCTCCACCGAGTGGCCGGGGCTGCGCTCGGCACCCTTCACCGCCGCATCCGCCGTCGCGATCGCCTCGATCGCGTCGCACAGCGACGCATCCGTGAACGACCGCAGGTCGCGGCGCGCGTTGCCGACCTGCCAGTCCTGCATGCCGAGCTGCCGCGCCGCCTGCGAGTCGGAGCCGCCAGCACCCGACACCTTCGCGAGCTGGCGGTAGCGCATCGCGAACGCCGCGACGATCGGCACGGGGTCTGCCCCGGTCGCGATCGCCTGCCGCAAGGTGACGAGCGCGCGGGCGACGTCGCCGGCGACGACCGCGTCGACGACCGCGAACGCCGTCGTCTCGACGCGCCCCGCGTAGTAGGTGCGCACGACCTGCTCGGTGACCTCGCCCTCGGTGTCGAGCGCCACCTGGCGGATCGCGTTCGCGAGCTCGGCGACGTCGGAGGCGAAGGCGTCGACGAGCGCGGCGATCGCGCCGGGCGTCGCCTCGCGCTCGAGCAAGCGCAGCTCGGTGCGCGCGAACGGCACCATGTCGCCGCGCTTGAGCGGCTGGCAGACGACCTCGATCGCGCCGGGCGTCTGCCGGATGGCGTCGAGCATCTTCTTGCCGCGCACGGTCGAGCCGTCGTGACGGATGACGAGGGTCGTGCCGTCGACCGGCTGCGCGAGGTAGCGGAGGACGTCGGCGATGAACGCATCCGTCGCCTTGACGCCGTCGGCGACCCGCACGAGCCGTGGCTCGTCGAAGAGCGACGGGCTCGCGATGAGCTCGAGCGCGCCGTCGCTGTACTGGCCGGCATCGACGTCGTGGACCTCGAGCTCGGGATCCTCGAGCAGCAGCAGCGCTCGCAGGCGCTGGAGCGCGCGGTCGGCGAGGAACGACTCCTTGCCGAAGACCAGCACGACGGGTGCGGGCGACACCTGCTCCCAGCTGATCTTGGGGATGCTCGCGGCCATGCGTTCAGCCTACGGCGGGCCGCCGACGCGTTCGGACCAGACACGGACGCCCTGGTCGTCGACGGCGAGCGCGATCGTGCCGAGCTCGTCGGTGCGCAGTGGCGCTCCCCCGGTGTCACGCACGAGCTGCAGCGCCGCATCCGTCGGATGCCCGTAGTCGTTCGGTCCGACGCCGACGAGCCCGACCGCCGCGCTGAGCCGGCGGTAGAGCGCGGGCAGCTGGTCGGCGGAGCCGTGATGCGCGACGACGATCACGGAGGCCGGACCCGGCACGCCCGCGCGCAGCAGGCGGGACTGCGCATCGGCGCTGAGGTCGCCGAGCACGACGAGCTCGAGCGCACCGGCCGCATCGGGCAGATCGATCGCGACCGCGACGCTCGCGTCGTTGCCCGGCTCGTCGTCGCCCGTCGGCCACAGCGCGTCGACGCGCAGCTCGCCGAGCGTCCACGCGTCGCCGCGGCGCGCCTCCTGCGCCGTCGCACCACCAGCGACGAGCTCGGCGACGAGCGGCGCGGCGCGCTCGTCGACCGGGCCGTGCGCGAGCGTGCCGATGCGTCCGGCGAGCGCCGGCGCACCGCCCGCGTGGTCGACGTCGAAGTGGGTCAGCACGAGCAGGTCGACGCGAGCGACCCCGAGCATCCGCAGGCACCGGTCGATCGGCTCCGGCTCGCGGCCCGCGTCGACGAGCACGGTGGCGCCGGCATGCCGCACGACGGTCGCGCTCCCCTGGCCCACGTCGCACTGCGCGATCGTCCAGTCGGCGAGCGACCCGAGCCGGACGGCCGGCCACGCCGCGGCGCCCGCCGCGACGAGACCGACGACCGAGGCGACCGCCACGCCTTGTAGGAGGTGCCGCCGTGCGTGGCCCAGCACGACCGCGGCGAGCATGACGGATGCGGCGACCACGCCCCCGGGCGCGGCGGGCCACCCGGTCTGCGAGGCCGGCAGCTGCTGCGCGAGCATCGCGACCTGCGCGATCCACGCGGCCGGCAGCCACGCGATCCACGCGAGGGCCGCTGCGACGCCCGTCGCAAGCGGTGCCGTGACGCACGCCGCGAGCCCGAGCACCGTCGCAAGCGGCGCCGCGGGACCCGCGAGCAGGTTGGCGAGCACCGCGACGAGGCTGACGCTCGCGTCGAGGGCGACGAGCACCGGCATGCACCAGAGCTGCGCGGCCGCCGGCACGGCGATGAGCGCGGCCACCGGCATCGGCAGCACCCGCGCGAGCAGGACGGCGATGGGCCGCGCGTGCACGATGAGGCCGCAGGTCGCAAGCACCGAGAGCGCGAAGCCGGCGCTCGTCGCCAGGTGGGGCTGCACGGCGAGCGCGAGCAGCACGGCGAGGGCGAGCAGCGCGAGCGCACCAGCGCGACGGCCGGTCATGAGGCCGACCAGGGCGGTGCCCGCCATCGTGCCCGCGCGCACGACCGAGGGCTCCGGCGTGACGAGCAGCACGAAGCCGGCCAGCGCGCCCGCGGCGATCGCGACCCGCGCTCCTCGCCGGGCCCCGAGCGCGGCAGCGGCGTGGAACGCGGCGCCGACGACGATGACGCAGTTCGCCCCCGACACGGCGGTGAGGTGGCTGAGGCCGGCGCCGAGCATCGCGGCCTCGAGCGCTGGCCCGATGCGGCGCTCATCGCCGATCGCGAGCCCCGGCAGCAGCTGGCCGCCCGCGCCGGGCAGCTGCGCCGACGCGGTGAGCAGCCCGTCACGCAGCGGACTCGCCCACGCCGCCCACGCGGCGGCCTCCGCCACCTCGAGCCGGACGCAGGCGAGCAACCAGCGCGATCCGTCGAGCCACGCGTCGCACGCGCCGGCGGCGGTCGCGCCGATCGCGAGCGGGGCGTCGGCGCGCAGCAGCAGCGCGCTCGGCGGGATGGATGCCGCCGTCCCGCGGTCGCAGCCGGTGACGAGCACCTCGGCCGGCGTCGATGCGCCAAGCACCAGCAGCGACATCGTGTCGCACCCGTCGAGCGGCACCGAGGTCGCCGAGGCGGCGCCAGCGAGCAGCGGCACCGCGAGGCCGGCGCCGACCGCGAGCGTGCGCAGACCAGCCGCGACTCGGTCGTGCCCACCGGATGCGCCGCGTGCTGCGAGCAGGCAGGCGCCGGCCACGACGGCGCTGCCGGCTGCGGCAGGACCGAGCATCGCCGCGTGCGGGCTGAGCGCGGCGAGCACCGCCCACGCGATGGCCACCGGCAGGGCGAGCCGGAGGTCGCGCATCAGTGCCTGCTCATGCTGGGTGCGTGCGCATGGTCGGAGGGTGCGCACGATCGGTGGGTGCGCATGACCGGCGCCCGCGCACGCTCACAGCGTCACGAGCGGCGTCAGCGCCGCGAGCAGCGCGGGGCCGATGCCCGGCACGTCGTCGAGCTGGGCGACGTCGGTGAAGGGACCCTGCGCCTCGCGGTGGGCGATGATGGCGAGCGCGAGCGTGGGGCCGACGCGCGGCAGCGTCTCGAGCGCGGCTTGATCTGCCTGGTTGAGCGAGACGAGCGCGCCCTCCTCCGGAGACGAGGCAGCCGCCTCCGCCTCCTCCCCCTCGGTCGGCACGAGCAGCTGCTCGCCGTCGACGACCGATCGCGCGAGGTTCAGCGCGCCGGGCGCAGCCTCCGCGCTCGTGCCGCCGGCGCGGGCGATCGCATCGAGCACGCGCGAGCCGGCCGGCAGCCGGTAGACGCCCGGATGCGTGACCGCGCCCTGCACGTCGACGACGACCTCGGCCGGTGCCGTCGAGGCGGTCGTGACCGGCGTGGCGGCGACGACCGCGGGCTGGGCGTCGGCGACCATCCGCTGCACGACGCCGCCCGCCACGGCGCCGAGCACGAGCACGACCGCGGCACCAGCGCCGAGGCGCCAGCGCGCGTTCGCACCGCGCTCGCCCTCACCGGCCATCCCGGCAACCTAGGGCTGGCGGGACCGCCTGCGAGCGCGCCCCGGTCAGCCCTGTGGATGCAGGGCTGAGGTCGCGCGCGGCACTCCGGTTGAGAGAGCCCGGGCGAGCAAGCTCGATCGGGCTGAGCCGCGCGCCGACCCGGATGGGGTGCTGGCGACGGGCTCAGCCCGATCGATCTCGCGGCGGTCTCGACTCGCGCGGCCTCGCCGTGCGGCTCGACCAGCAGGGAAAGCGCTACCCGACGACGAAGTTCACGAGCCGCGGCGCCCGCACGATCGCCTGCCGCACGGTCGCGTCACCGATCGAGCGCGCGACGCCCGGAAGCTCGCGCGCGAGCCGCTCCAGCTCGTCACCGGCGACGTCCGCCGCCACCTCGATGCGGTCGCGCACCTTGCCGTTGACCTGCACCACCGCGGTGACCGTCTGCTCGACGAGCAGCGAGCGGTCGGCCTTCCGCCAGCCGGCGTTCGCGATCGACGGCTCGAAGCCCAGGTTCGCCCACATCTCCTCGGCCGTGTACGGCGCGAAGAGCGACAGGCCGAGCGCGATCGTCTCGACCGCCTCGCGCACCGCAGGGTCGGCGGCACCGGCACCGGTGTCGACGGTCTTCCGCGCGGCGTTGGTCAGCTCCATGAGGCGAGCGACGACCACGTTGAACTTCAGCGCCTCGATGAGCCCCGGCGCATCCGCGAGGAAGCGGTGCGTCTCGCGGCGCAGCGTGCGGTCGCCGGGCTTCGGGTCGGTGCCCGGCTTCGCGAGCGACTCCTTCGAGAGCCGCCACGCGCGCGCCAGGAACTTCTGCGCGCCGGTCGGGCTGACGTCCTTCCAGTCGATGTCGTCCTCGGGCGGGCCGGCGAAGCTCATCGCCAGCCGCACGGCGTCGACGCCGTACTGCTCGAGCTCCTCCGAGAGCGTGACGAGGTTGCCCTTCGACTTCGACATCTTCGCGCCGTCGAGGATGACCATGCCCTGGTTGAGCAGCGACTCGAAGGGCTCCGTGAACGGCACGTGGCCGAGGTCGAAGAGCACCTTCGTGATGAAGCGCGCGTAGAGCAGGTGCAGGATCGCGTGCTCGACGCCGCCGACGTAGCGGTCGACGGGCGCCCAGCGCTCGACCTGTGCGCGGTCGAACGGCTGGGTGTCGTCGTTCGGGCTCAGGAAGCGCAGGTAGTACCAGGACGAGTCGACGAAGGTGTCCATCGTGTCGGCGTCGCGACGCGCGGGGCTGCCGTCGATCGGCGACGGCACGTTGACCCAGTCCTCGGCGGCGCCGAGCGGGCTCGTGCCCTTCGGCGTCAGGTCGAGGCCGGCGGTGTCGGGCAGCGTGACGGGCAGTTGCTCGAGCGGCACCGGCACCTCCTGGCCGTCGGCGGCGTGGATGATCGGGATGGGCGTGCCCCAGTAGCGCTGCCGGCTCACGAGCCAGTCGCGCAGGCGGAACGACTTCGCGGCGCGGCCGACGCCCTTCGCCTCGAGCATCTGCACCATGCGGCCGATGGCGTGCTGCTTCGACATGCCGTCGAGGTCGCCCGAGTTCACCATCCGGCCGTCGCCGGTGAGCGCCTCGCCGGTCGCCTTCGGGTCGAGCGGCTCGAAGCCCTCGGGCTCGATCGCGTTGCCCTCGTCGTCGATCGGGATCATCGGCATGACGCCCGTGACCGCCGCGTTCGTGTCGACGACCACCTTGACCGGCAGGTCGAAGGCGCGCGCGAAGTCGAGGTCGCGCTGGTCGTGCGCCGGCACGGCCATGACCGCGCCGTGGCCGTAGTCGGCCAGCACGTAGTCGGCGGCCCAGATCGGCAGGCGCTCCCCCGTCAGCGGGTGGATCGCGAAGCGGCCCAGGTCGACGCCCGTCTTCGTGCGCTCGGCGTTCTGGCGGTCGATCTCGGTCATCCGACCGACGTCCTCCAGGTACGCCTGGAACCGCATCCGCACCTCCGGCGACGCTCCAGAGGCGAGCTCGGCGGCCAGGTCGGAATCGGGCGCGACGACCATGAAGGTCGCGCCGTAGAGGGTGTCGGGGCGCGTCGTGAAGACGGGCACGCGGCTGTGGTGGCCCTCGATCTCGAACTCGACCTCTGCGCCGACGGAGCGGCCGATCCAGTTGCGCTGCATGCGCAGCACCTTGTCGGGCCAGCGGCCCTCGAGCTGGTTGAGGTCGTCGAGCAGGCGGTCGGCGTAGTCGGTGATCTTGAAGTACCACTGCGTGAGCTTTTTCTTCACCACGGGCGTGCCGCAGCGCTCGCACGCGCCGGCGACGACCTGCTCGTTGGCGAGCACCGTCTGGTCCTTCGGGCACCAGTTGACGTTCGACGGCTTCCGGTAGGCGAGGCCCGCCTTGTAGAGCTCGAGGAACAGCCACTGGTTCCACTTGTAGTAGGCCGGGTCGGACGTGTGCAGGATGCGGTCCCAGTCGAACGCCGTCGCGTACTGGCGCATCGAGCGCTTGTGCTGCTCGATGTTGTCGGCCGTCCAGGCCTTGGGGTCGATGCCGCGCTGGATCGCCGCGTTCTCGGCGGGCAGCCCGAAGGAGTCCCACCCGATCGGGTGCAGCACGTTGAAGCCCTGCTGGCGCCAGTAGCGCGCGAGCACGTCGCCGTACGCGTACGACTCCGCGTGCCCCATGTGGAGGTCGCCCGAGGGGTACGGGAACATGTCGAGCACGTACTTGCGCGGCCGTGCGTCGGTCTCGTCGTCGGTCGCGAAGGGGCGGATGCGGTCCCACACCGGCAGCCAGCGCTGCTGGATGCGGGCGAAGTCGTAGGTCTCGTCGGTCACAGATGCTCCTGGGTGTCGTCGGCCGGAGGCGGCACGACGGCTTCCCAGTCTACGGCGAGCCAGGCAGAGCCCCGCATGGCATGATCGAGACCGTTCCCGCGGCCGCCACGGCCGCCGGGGTGGCGGAAGGGAGTCGTCGGTGCCGGAGTTCGAGAACCCGCCAGCGACGGTCGACGTGCCCGCCTCGCGCGTGACGCGCATCGTCGCGATCGACGCTCCTCGCAGCGCCGTGTGGCGCTGTCTCACCGAGCCCGACCTGCTGGCGCGCTGGCTCGGCGACATCGCCGCGTTCCCGGATGGGGTGGTCGCAGGTGCGACCGGACGCTTCGCCTGGACCGGCGAAGTGGTGCTCGCTGCGCGCATCCTCGAGGTCGACGCCGAGGAGCGCTTCGTCTTCGACTGGGCCGAGGGGATCCTCTCCGGCCGCGCCTCGACGGTCGAGATCGGGCTGCGCGACATCGACGGCTCGACGCAGCTGCACCTCGTCGAGCACGGCTTCCCGCTCGAGGGCGACGACGCCACGCGGCGCGAGGCGCTGCGCGCGCTCGCCGCGGGCTGGACGGTCGAGCTCGACGAGCTCGTCGACCTCGCTGAGTCGCTCGCCCGCTGAGCCCTCCCCCGTCGCCGAGCTTGCCCGAACTGCGCGGTTCGCGGCCGAGATCTCGCAGCTAGGGGAAGTTCGACGTCACGTCGCCCGGGATGTGCAACCGAAAGGTTGCGGCGGTGACGGCGGCGGCGTAGCGTCTCGTGCAACCGGACGATTGCAGGAGGGGTCATGGACGACGCAGTGCGGAGCGAGCACCAGGGCGGCAGGCACGAGGCGGAGGCCGTCATCGACGCGGGCGCGACGCGCGTCACCCGCACGATCGAGGTGCGGGCGCCGATCGAGATCGTCTGGGAGTCGCTCACGGATCCGCGCGAGATCGCCGAGTGGTTCGGCGACAGCGCGGACTTCCCCGACGGCACCGGCGTCGGCGCGGTCGGCAGCTTCGGCTGGAGCGACCATGGCTTGTTCCCCGCACTCATCGAGCGCTCGGAGCGCCCGCACGTCTGGGCATTCCGCTGGGGGCGGCCCGGCGAGGAGCTGCGTGACGACAACAGCACGCTCGCGACCTTCACGCTCGAGCCGCTCGACGCAGGGACGCGGCTCACGGTCGTCGAGACCGGCTTCGAGCGGCTTGGCGACGCCGCAGCGGCGCGCGCCGCGATGCGCGACAACCAGCACGGCTGGACGCACGAGCTCGACGAGCTCGTCGCGCTCCTCGCCCGCCGCTGGACACCCGCGACCGTCGACCGGCTCGCCGGCACGATCACGCGCGTGCTCGACATCCCGGCGCCGCGCTCGCGCGTCTGGCAGCACCTCACCGATCCCGCGTCGATCGAGGCGTGGTGGGGGCATCCGGCCGTCTTCCCCGGCGGCCTCCGCGAGGGCGTCACGGGCACGTTCGAGCACGAGGGGCAGCGATGGCCCGTCGCCATCGGCGTGCTGCGCCCCGAGCAGACGTTCGCGTTCCGGTGGGGCGAGTTCGGCGAGGCCGAGCCGGGCCCACGCGCGTGCGACGTTCGCTTCGACCTGGACGAGCTCGAGCACGGCGGCACGCGGGTGACGGTGGTCGAGTCGGGGTGGATGCGCGTGCCCGACGAGGAGCGCGACGAGCGGATGCGCGGCAACGCGGGCGGGTGGGAGCAGGTGCTCGACGGCCTGCGGGCGCACGTGCTGGGCGCGGTCGCGCCGTGACCGGCGCATCCGGGGCGCCGACGCGGGAGCTCGTGGTGGTGCAGCTCGCGGCCCTCGCCGACGACACCCGGTGGGCGATCCTCGAGCTGCTCGGCAGCCAGCCGCGCTCGGCGAGCGACCTCGCGCGCGAGCTGCCGGTCTCGCGGCAGGCCATCGCGAAGCACCTCGCCGTGCTCGACGCAGCCGGGCTCGTCGACGCCGAGCGCGACGGCCGCTCGCTGCAGTACCGGGCGATCGGCGCGAGCCTGAGCGCGCTGGCCGACCGGCTGGACGCGATCGGCCGGCAGTGGGAGTCGCGGCTCGACCGCGTCGCGCGCATCGCGGAGGCGCGGGCGGGGTCTTCTCCCGCGGAGTAGCGGTGTGATCTCGATACGCGGCCGGCTCCGCCGGCTGCTACTCGATCAGCCCTACTCGCTCGTCGAGTAGCAGCGCCGGAGGCGCCGCGTATCGAGACGAGGTGATCTCGATACGCGGCCGGCTCCGCCGGCTGCTACTCGATCAGCGGTACTTGCTCGTCGAGTAGCAGCGCCGGAGGCGCCGCGTATCGAGACGAACCTCCCGCCCGGGCGTGATCTCGATACGCGGCCGGCTCCGCCGGCTGCTCCTCGATCAGCAGTACTCGCTCGTCGAGTAGCAGCGCCGCAGGCGCCGCGTATCGAGACGAACCTCTCGCCTGGGCGTGATCTCGATACGCGGCCGGCTCCGCCCGCTGCTACTCGATCAGCAACGTGGGGCCGGCTCCGCCGGCTGCTACTCGATCAGCAGTACTCGCTCGTCGAGTAGCAGCGCCGCAGGCGCCGCGTATCGAGACGACGTGATCTCGATACGCGGCCGGCTCCGCCGGCTGCTACTCGATCAGCAACACCTGCTCGTCGAGTAGCAGCGCCGGAGGCGCCGCGTATCGAGACAAACCTCGCGCCCAGACGTGATCTCGATACGCGGCCGGCTCCGCCGGCTGCTACTCGATCAGCGGGGTGGGGCCGGCTCCGCCGGCTGCTACTCGATCAGCGGTACTCGCTCGTCGAGTAGCAGCGCCGCAGGCGCCGCGTATCGAGACGAACCTCCCGCCTGGGCGTGATCTCGATACGCGGCCGGCTCCGCCGGCTGCTACTCGATCAGCAGGGATTGGCCGGCTGCTACTCGATCAGCAGGGCGTGGCCGGCTGCTGCTCGATCAGCGAGGCGGTCAGCGGGGCTGGGCGGCGGGGACGAGGGCCGCGAGCAGGGCCGCCGCCTTCACGTGCAGCTCGTCGACCTCGAAGGCGGCCTCCGAGAGCGCGGTGACGCCGCCGCCGACGCCGATGTGCGCGCCGTCCGCGTCGGCCACGACGCTCCTGATCACCATCGCGAGCTGGCACGTCTCCCCCGCGACGAGCCCGAAGCACCCGGCGTACACGCCGCGCGGCGCGCCCTCGAGCTTCTGCAGCAGCTGCACCGTGCGGCGCTTGGGCGCTCCCGTCATCGAGCCTGCCGGGAAGAGCGCACGCACGGCGTCGAGCGGGCCGAGCCCCGGCAGCAGACGTCCCTGCACGGTCGACACGAGCTGGTGCACGGTCGGGAACGTCTCGACGCCGAGCAGGCTCGTGACGTCGACGGTCCCCGGCGCGCACACCCGCTGCAGGTCGTTGCGGCACAGGTCGACGATCATGACGTTCTCGGCGCGCTCCTTCTCGCTGTCGAACAGCTCGCGCGCGAGCGCGGCGTCATCCTCCGCCCCGCGCCGTCGCGTGCCCTTGATCGGCCGGGTCGTCGCGACGCCGTCCTGCACGCGCAGGAACGTCTCGGGGCTCGCGCTCGAGACGGTGACGCCTGCGATGCGCAGCAGCCCGCCGTGGTGCACCGGGCTCGCCGACCGCAGCCGCGCATGGGTCGCGATCGGGTCGATCGGCGGCGCCTCGATCGCGGTCGTGAGGCACAGGACGTAGGAGTCGCCCTCGCGGATGTGCGCGCGGCACCGCTCGACCTTCGCGGCGTAGGCGGCATCGTCGTCCCGCCAGCGGAGCGCGCTCGGCTCGACCCGCGCGATCGGCGGCAGCGCCGGCACCGATCTCGCCGGCACCGGACCGTCCGGCAGCGACCACGGCACCCCGTCGCGCGACTGCAGCTGCGCCTGCCCGCCCTCGATCACGACCCAGCGGTCGAGCAGCAGCCACGCCGCCTCCGGGAAGCGGCTCTCGGCGGGCTCGAGCCCGAGCATCCGCACGCCCGCCTCGAACCCGAGCCAGCCGACCCACGCACCGGGCAGCTCCGCGCGCGCCGCCTCGAGCGCGGCGACCGCGTCGCCCGGGATCAGCCGTCCGTCGAGGCTCGCGACGCCCCCGCGCACGACCAGCACGTGCGCCCCGACGCCGATGACGTGCGCGCCCTCCGAGGAGGAGTCGAGCCAGACGACGTCGGTCGACGCCGCCTCGAGCGCGGCGAACGCGGCCTCGGGCGTCGTCGTCACAGGCTGCGTCCAGCGCGCCCCGAGGTGCGGCAGGAGAGCCGCAGGGGTCGCTGGCATAGGGTCGATCCTATGAGCGGGAGGGATGTCGTGCGCGCCTGGACGGGCGCCGGCTTCGAGCCCGCGGACCCCGCCGAGCACGGCGCGAACGACCTCATCCTCGCAGCCGACTCCTGGCTCGTCGTCGACGGCGCGGTGCTCGCGCTCGACCGCCACCGCGAGCGGTTCGCGCGCGCCGCCGCCGAGGTCGGCGACGATCCAGTGGCCGCGCGCGCAGCCGTCGGCGCCGCGATGCACCACGTGCCCGCGGGCGCCTGGTCGCCCCGGCTCGACCTCACGCCCGAGGGCATCCGCCTGCGCATCCGCCCCGCCCCCGAGGCGCGCGGCACCGTCGAGGTCGTCACGGCGTCGCGCGACCCTCGCACCGTGCCGCTCCGCAAGGGACCGGACCTCGCCGCGCTCGCGCTGCTGCAGGCGGAGGAGCGCGAACGCGCCGGCGCGGAGGTCGAGCCGGTCCTGACGACCGGTGCGGATGCGGGTGGCCTCGTCGCCGAGGGTGCCTGGTCGGCGCTGCTGTGGTGGCACGGCCACGAGCTGCGCGTGCCGGCCGCTGACGTCCCGCGGCTGCCCTCGGTGACGGCGGATGTCCTCCTCGACCTCGCCAACGCCGACGGGGTCCGGGTGCGCGAGGTGCACGCGACGCCCGACGACCTCGCGGGCGCCGAGGTCTGGCTCGCGAACGCGCTGCGCGGCATCCGCGTCGTGACCCGCTGGCACGGCGGCCCGGAGGTCGGCCTGGGCGAGCGCGCGACCGCGTGGCAGGAGCGGCTCACGGCGCTGCGGCAGGCACCCGCGGCGGACGCGCCGATCGCGAGCCGGCGGTGATCGACGACGCGATCGGCGTGCTGCTCGAGACGATCGGATCGATCGACCCGCTGCTGCGCACGGTGCTCGCCGGGCTCGCGATGCTGCTCGAGACGAGCGTGCTGCTCGGGCTCGCCGTGCCCGGCGACACGATCGTCATCATCGCCGCGCTCGCGGTCGAGGAGTGGCCGTGGTGGCTCGCGCTCATCGGCGCGACGGTGATCGGCGCGCTGTGCGGCGAGTCGATCGGCTTCGCGATCGGCCGTTGGATCGGACCGGCGATCGATCGCTGGCTCGAGCGCCGCTGGCCGAAGGCGTCGCTGCGCTGGCGCAGGACCGAGCGCTACCTCGCACGCCGCGGCGGCATCGCGATCTTCCTCTCCCGCTTCCTGCCCGTCGCGCACTCGCTCGTGCCGCTGATCGCCGGCAGCGCGGGCATGGCCTACCGCCGGTTCCTCGCCTGGACGCTGCCCGCGTGCCTGCTGTGGGCGACCGCGTACTCGACCGCCGGGTGGCTCGCCGGCGGCAGCTACCGAGAGCTCGCCGACGAGCTGCATGGCGCCGGATACGTGCTCGTGGCGGTCGTCGCGGTGTTCGTCATCGCCGTCTACGTCGTCAAGCGCCTCATCGCCCGCGGCGAGGCCAGGCACCTCGACGACTGAGGCCGGTCAGCGCGCTGCTGCCGCACGGATCCGCACGGTCCGGCTCACGAGGTCGGCGGGCAGCGGCGCGTGGCTGATGACGAGCAGGATGCGGCCGTCGCCGCGTGCGGCCTCGAGGATGTCGCGCAGCAGCGGCTCGGCGAGCTCGCGGTCGACGTTCGCCGTCGGCTCGTCGAGCACGAGGATGCGCGCGTCGGCGAGCAGCGCGCGGGCGAGCGCGATCCGCTGCGCCTGCCCGCCGGAGACGAGCCCGCCGCGCTCCCCCAGCCGCGTCGCGAGCCCGTCGCGCTCGCGCGCCCACCCGGCGAGCCCCACGCGCTCGAGCACCGCCCACAGCTCCTCAGCGGTCGCGTCCTCGCGGGCGAAGCGCAGGTTCTGCTCGAGGTCCTCGTCGAAGATGTGCGGGCGCTGCTCGGCGAGCAGCACCGAGCGGCGGAGCGCATCCGGGTCGATCGTGCGCACGTCGCGGCCGCCGATCCGGTAGTCGCCGGTCGACTCGAGCAGTCGCACGAGCGCGAGGCCGAGCGTCGACTTGCCGGCTCCGGATGCGCCGACGATCGCGACCGCCTCGCCCGGCTCGGCTCGCAGGTCGACCGGTGCGAAGGCCGGGCCGCCGCCGGGCCACGCCGCCTGGAGACCGACGAGCTCGAGCGCGCCGACCGGCGGCTCCTGCTCGCCCCCCTCGGCGGGCACGGCGACGAGCGCCTCGTCGCCCGGGAGGGCCTCCGCCACGCGTGCAGCCGCGGCGCGCGACTCGCGACTCGCGAGCACGGCGGGCGGCACCGCGCCCCACACCTCGAACACCGCGAGGCCGATAAGCGCGACGAGCGCCGCGAGCGGGCCCGCGAGGCCGCCGTCGGCGACCGCGGGCGCGGCGATGAGCGTCGCGACGAGCACGCTCCCGCCGGCGGCGAGCGCGATGAGACCGGCGCCCGCGCCGGCCGCCAGCGCGTGCCGACGCGCCCGCTCCGCGATCTCGCGATCGAGCGCGTCGATCTCGGCGCGGCGCTGGGGCTCGGCGCCGTAGGCGCGCAGCAGGTCGAGCGCGCGCACGTGGTCGACGAGCGCGCTCTCGAGCCGAGATCGCAGCGGACCGAGCGCGGCATCGGCGGCGCCCGCGATGCGCGCGGTGACGAGCGCGGCGAGCCCGCCCGCCACCACGACCGCGACGAGCAGCGCGAGCCCGGCGGCCGGCAGGATCCAGGTGACCGTCGCGATGGCGAGGCCGACCGCGATGCCGCTCGACGACAGCGGCCCGAGCACCCGCAGCGGCCAGTCCTGCAGCCGGTCGACGTCGCCGACGAGGCGCGGCATGAGTTCGCTCGAGCGGCCAACGCCGACGGGCGCGACCGGGCGGAGTCGGTCGAACGCGGCGCGCCTGGCCGAGCCGAGCATCCGGAGGGCCGCGTCGTGCGAGACGACCCGCTCGAGGTACCGGCCGGCCGCGCGGCCGACCGCGAAGGCGCGCACGCCCACGATCGCCATCTGCAGGTGCAGGATCGGCGGCTGGAAGGAGGCTGCGGCGAGCAGCCAGCCGGCGGTCGCCATGAGCGCGATCGCGAGGACGGCGGTGAGCGCCGCGGCCGCGATGCCGCCGGCCATGCGGCGGCGCTGCCCGAGCGTCGCGAGCACGTCGCGGCCGGTCATGCGCGCACCTCGATGCTGGGCGCCCCAGCGAGCCGCACCACCCGGTCCGCGGCCTCGATCACGGCGGGTCGGTGGCTCGCGACGACGACGATCGTGCCCTCGGCGGCGGCGGCGCGGAGGCCCGCGATCACCTGCCGCTCGGCGTCGTCGTCGAGCGCGCTCGTCGGCTCGTCGGCGAGCAGCACGGCCGCGCCGGTCGCGACGCGGTGGAGCGCCCGCGCGAGCACGACGCGCTGCGCCTGTCCGCCGGAGAGACCGAGGGAGCCGCCGGTGGCCGGCTCGATGCGCGCGTCGAGCTCGACGTCGACGCCCGCGCGGGCGAGCGCGGCGCGCAGCCCCGCGTCGTCGGCGGACGCTCGGCCGAGCGCCAGGTTCTCGCGCACCGTGCCGGTGACGACGGCATCCCACGCGCCCTGCGGCGCCCACGCGAGCCGATCGGGCTCCAGCGCTGCGCCGTCGAGGGATGCGGTGCCGCGAGCGGGCGCGAGGCCCAGCAGCGCGGCGATGACGCTCGACTTGCCCGCGCCGGACGGCCCCGCGAGCACGACGAGCTCGCCGGGTCGTGCCGAGAGCGAGACCGGCGGCAGCCACCGCTCGCCGCGGCGCACCTCGAGCGCCTCGACGACGAGCCCGGCGTCGACGACGAGCCTGGCACCGACCTCGAGCCCCGAGACCGACGCGACGCCGGGCCGCTCCGCGAGCGCCGGCGCCTCGATGAGGTCGAGCACGGCGCGCGACGCCTCGATGCCCTCGGTGGACGCGTGATAGGCAGCGCCCACCTGCCGGACCGGGAGGAAGGCATCCGGCACCAGGATGAGCACGCTGAGCGCGAGGCCGAGCGCGATGTCGCCCTCGACCAGCCGGATGCCGACCGAGACGGCGACGAGCGCGACCGACAGCGCGCCGGCGAGCTCGAGCACCATCGACGACACGAACGAGACGCGCAGCACGGCCATCGTGCGGATGCGGTGCTCGTCGCTCAGCGCGTCGACCCGCGCCCCCGCGCGGCGGTCGCGGCCGAACAGCCGCAGCGTCGCGAGCCCCTCGAGCGTGTCGAGCCACGAGCGCGCGAGCCTGCCGGTCGCCGCCCACTGCTCGCGCTGCACGTGCTCGGTCGCGAGCCCGATGAGCACCATGAAGACGGGGATGAGCGGGAGGCAGACGAGCACCGCGATGCCGCTGAACGCATCCTGCGACCAGAGCGCGAGCACGATGATGGGCGTCGCCACGACCGTGCGCACGAGCTGCGGCAGGAACTGCCCGAACCAGCCGTCGAGCGCGGCGAGCCCGCGGCCGAGCGCGGTCGCGGTGTCGGCCGCGCCGGCCGGGCTGCCATGCGCGCCGATGCCGGCGAGCGCGGCGGTGCGCAGCTGCGACTGCACGCGCGCGGCGGCGGCAGGGGCGAGCGATCCCGACAGCCAGGCACCCGCGGCACGCACGACGACGGCGATCGCCGCGAGGCCGAGGTCGGGCAGGATCGACGCCGGCGGCGCACCCTGCACGACCGCGCCGATCGCGTGGCCGGCGAACCACGCGAAGGCGACGATCGCGCCGGTCTGCACGAGCGCGATCGTGGCCTCGAGCGCGAGGTGCGCGCGGGCGCCCGGCGCGTGCCGCAGCAGCCGCGGATCGAGCGGGCCGCGGCGAGCGGGACCCGCCGGGCGCCGCTGGTCCGATCCCTGCTCGTTCAGTGCAGCACCTCGACGGCCGCGGTGGTGACGCGCCGGCGGAACACCCAATAGGTCCACGCCTGGTAGGCGAGCACGAGCGGGAGGCAGACGAGCGCCGCCCAGCTCATCACCTCGAGCGTGTACGCGCTCGACGAGGCGTTGGCGACCGTGAGGCCGACGAAGCCGCCCTCCGGGTCGGAGGCGGGCATCACGAACGGCCCGCCCGCTCGCGTCAGCAGCGAGCCGAAGAGCGTCGAGACGGCGAGCACGACCGTCGCCGCCGTCGACGCGAACGCCCATCCGTCGCGCTCGACGCGGTTGAGCATCCACGCCGCGAGGCACGTGATCGCGGCGAGCGCCGCGAGCACGATGACGAGCGGTGCCGGGTTCTGGATGACCGTCCACAGCAGGAACACCACGGCGAGCCCGGCGCTGGTGAGCAGCGCGCGGTCCGCGAGGCGGTGCGCCCGAGCCTTCAGGTCGCCGTCGGTCTTGAGCGAGAGGAAGACGGCGCCGTGCGCGAGGCAGAGGGCGACCAACGTGAGCCCGCCGAGCAACCCGTAGGGGTTCAGCAGCGAGAGCAGCGAGCCGGTGACGAGGGCGCCGCCCTGGTGCGGCTCCATCGGCACGCCCTGCGCGACGTTCGCGAACGCGACGCCCCACAGCAGCGCGGGGATCACGGAGCCGGCGACGATGCACGCGTCCCAGCCCGCGCGCCAGCGGGCGGAGTCGCGCTGGTGCCGGAACTCGAACGAGACGGCGCGCGCGATGAGGCCGAGCAGCAGCACGAGCAGCGCCAGGAAGAAGCCCGAGAACATCGTCGCGTACCACTCCGGGAACGCCGCGAACAGGCTCGCGCCGGCCACGATGAGCCACGTCTCGTTGAGGTCCCAGACCGGGCCGATCGCGTTGATGATGCGCCGGCGGTCGGTCTCGCTGCGGCCCAGGATCGGCAGGCTCATGCCGACGCCGAAATCGAAGCCGTCGAGCACGAAGTACATGACGAACATGAACCCGATGACGAGGAACCAGATGAGCGGGAGATCCACGGCAGCCTCCTAGTAGACCGTGACGGGCTGCGCGGGCCGGCCGGACTCGTCGAGCTCGGGCGCCTCGGCGGGACCGCGCTGCGCGGCCCGCTGCATGAGCCGGAACTCGATGACGCCGAGGATCGCGTAGATCGCGGTGAAGGCCAGCAGCGACGTGAGCACCTCGCCGCCGCTCACCCCGGGGCTCACGCCGTCCTCGGTGCGCATCTGCGAGAAGACGAGCCACGGCTGGCGGCCCATCTCGGTGAAGATCCAGCCGACCGTCATCCCGAGGAGCGGCAGCGGCAGGCTCCAGATGGCGACGTTCCACACCCACCGCGGCTGCTCGATGCGGCGCTTCCTGGTCAGCCACAGGCCGACGATCGCGATCGCGAAGGCCAGGAAGCCGAGGCCCATCATCCAGCGGAACGACCAGTACGTGACCCAGATGATCGGCGTGTAGTCGTCCGGTCCCCAGAGCGCGGTGTACTCCGCCTCGAGGTCGTTGATGCCCTCGACCGTGCCGAGCGGGTCGTGCGTCGACAGCAGTGCGAGCAGGTACGGCACCCGCACCGAGAAGATCTCGTGCTCGCCGTCGGGCGTGCCGAGGCTGAAGAGCGAGAAGGATGCGTCGTAGCCGGAGGACGTGTCGTACATCGCCTCGGCAGCGGCCATCTTCATCGGCTGCGCGGCGACCATCGCGATCGAGACCATGTCACCGGTGATGAAGGTCAGCATCCCGCCGCCGATGACGCTCCAGAGGCCCACCCGGAGCGCGGTGTACATCATCGACGCGTGCTGCGCGCGCTTGAGGTGCCATGCCGCGACGCCGACCATGACGGCCCCCGCGACCATGACGGAGGCGAACATCGTGTGCGGGAACGAGGCGAGCAGCACCGGGTTGGTGAGCACCGCGCCGATGTCAGTGAGCTCCGCGCGCTCGCGCGCCTCGTTGATCGCGAAGCCGACGGGGTTCTGCATGAACGCGTTGGCGGCGAGGATGAAGTAGGCGCTCGCCATCGTGCCGAGGGCGACCATGTAGATCGTCGCGAGGTGGAGCTTCGGCGACAGACGGTTCCACCCGAAGATCCAAAGCCCGATGAAGGTCGCCTCGAAGAAGAAGGCGATGAGGCCCTCGAACGCCAGCGGGGCGCCGAACACGTCGCCGACGAAGCGGGAGTAGTCGGACCAGTTCATCCCGAACTGGAACTCCTGGACGATGCCGGTCGCGACGCCGATCGCGAAGTTGATGAGGAAGAGCTTGCCGAAGAAGTGCGTGAGCCGGAGGTGGTCCACGTTCCCGGTGCGCAGCCACGCCGTCTGGAAGCCGGCGGTCAGCCACACCATGCCGAGCGTGATGGGCACGAAGAGGAAGTGGTAGATCGTCGTGAGCCCGAACTGCCACTGGGACAGGACGAGCGGGTCGAGCTCCTGCGCGAGAGGGACGATGGGCATCAGGCCGCCTTTCGGATGCCTCCATCCTCTCGCCGCGACCTATATGACAGCAACGACACGCCGATACCTATGTGACAGGTGCGCCGTCTCGGGGGTCGTCCGGAGCCACCGGGTCGCCGAAGGCGGCGGTCAGGTGCTGCATCGCGCACGTGCGGCCGAGCGCGAGGTAGCGCGGATCCCCGTGCGGGTCGTGCAGGAACGCGTAGGTGACGAGCGCGTCGAGGCCGCCGATCGCGAGCACGAGGCCGTCGCGCCCCTCCTCGTCGAGCTCGATGCCCCAGCGCTCGGCGACGTACTCGGCGATGACGTCGGCGAAGAGCGGCGCGACCTCCTGCCGCGCGACCGGCCCGAGGTCGAGGCCTTCCCCGGTGCGGAGCGAGCGGAAGGAGGGCACCTCGCGGAAGGTGTCGACCATGGCGCCGATCACGGCATCCGTCGCGTCGGTCCAGATCTCGTGCGGCTGCGCGAGCACCCGGCCGACCGCGTGGCGCATTCGCTCGAGGTTGCGCTCCGCGAGCGCGACGAGCACCGCGACGCGGTCCGGGAAGTACCGGTAGACCGTGCCGATCGAGGCGCCGGCGCGGTCGGCGACGAGCGCGGTCGTGAGGTGCTCGATGCCGTGCTCGACCACCACCGCCGCGGCGGCGTCCAGCAGCGCCTCGACGCGCTGCGCGGCTCGCGCCTGCACCGGCTCGTGGCGCACGGTGACCGAGGGCTGGCCGTTCGGACGATCGCTCATGCGCACATCCTCTCGCACCGGGGGACGTCAAGGTGAGACCATTTCACCCATGTGCGGACGGTATGTGATGGCCACCCCGACGAGCGACCTCGTCGCGCTCTTCGAGATCGACGAGGTCGGTCCCGACCAGCCGGAGGCGAACTGGAACATCCCGCCGACCACCACCGTGCCGATCGTCGTCGAGCCCGCGCCGCGCGACGACTCGCCGCCCATCCGCCGGCTCGAGGCGGCGCGCTGGGGGCTCGTGCCCGCCTGGGCCGACGACATCTCGGTCGGGGTGCGCGCCTTCAACGCCCGCAGCGAGTCGGCCGCCGAGAAGCCGATGTTCCGCGACGCCGTGCGCGAGCGGCGTGCGCTCGTGCCCGCCGACGGCTGGTTCGAGTGGCATCGCGAGGGCGACGCGAAGACGCCGCACTACGTGCACGGCGACGCGCCGATCTCGTTCGCGGGCCTCTACGCGTGGTGGAAGCAGCCCGACGGCACCTGGCTGCTGTCGACGAGCATCCTCACCACCGCCGCCACCGGCGACCTCGCCGCGATCCACGAGCGGATGCCGCTCGTCGTCTCCCCCGAGATGCGCGACGCGTGGCTCGACCCCACCGAGGAGGGCGAGGCCGCGCTCGAGGCCGTCATCGCCGAGGCGCCCTCCGTCGTCGCCGACCTGTCCTCGCACGTCGTCGACAACCGGGTCGGGAACGTGCGCGAGCAGGGTCCCGATCTCATCGCGGCAAGCACCACCGGGTAGGGTCGGGAATCGTTCACGGCGCTCGGAGGTCACGCATGGATGAGCTCGATCCGCTCGCCCGCATCCCGGAGCCGATCAAGCACACCGCCGCCCGCATCGAGGACTGGTTCCACGAGCAGCGCGAGGCGCGGGCGCTGCGCTCGGGCAGGCTGCCCGTGATCGTCTCGTACCCGGGCTACGGCGGTGACGGCTGGGTGCGCGTGCTCGCGCGCGTGCTGCTCGTCGAGCCGGGCGGCGAGCAGCGCGCCCAGTACGAGAACGTGCGCGGCTGGCGATCCTTCACGTCGCTGACGCTCAACGACGTCGACGTCACCATCTCGGCCGGCGACGACCGGCACGTCGTCACCGCCGATCGCGGCGGCGTCGTGGACGCGATCGTGCCGATCCGCCTCGAGCCCGGCTGGCGCGAGGTGACGGTCTCCGTCGCCGGCTCGCTGCCCGTCGTCGCGCCCGTGCTCGTCGTCGACCCCGCGACGCGCTTCGGCGTGGTGAGCGACATCGACGACACCGTCATGGTGACGTCGCTCCCCCGGCCGCTGCTCGCCGCCTGGAACGCGTTCGTGCTCGACGAGCACGGCCGCACCCCGGTGCCGGGCATGGCGGTGCTCTACGAGCGCATCAAGCAGCAGCACCCCGGCAGCCCCTTCGTCTACCTCTCGACCGGGGCCTGGAACGCGGCGCCCGCGCTCACCCGCTTCCTCTCGCGCAACCTCTACCCGGCCGGCAGCATGCTGCTGACCGACTGGGGGCCCACGCACGACCGCTTCTTCCGCTCCGGCAAGGAGCACAAGCGCTCGCAGCTGCAGCGGCTCGCGCGCGAGTTCCCCGACATCCAGTGGCTGCTCGTCGGCGACGACGGCCAGCACGACGAGGAGCTCTACGGCGAGTTCGCGAACGCGCACCCCACCTCCGTGCGCGCCGTCGCGATCCGCGAGCTGTCGACGCAGGAGGCGGTGCTCGCCGGTGGCCGCAAGCACGCCGAGACGCGCTCGATGCACCCGTGGGTGTGGTCGCCGAACGGCGGAGGGCTCGTGAAGGAGCTCGCCTCGCTCCCCGAGCTGCAGGTGCTGTGACGGCCGATCCGGCCGGCATGCGCGCGATCGCCATCGCGGTCGTCCGCCGCGCCGACGGCGCGCTGCTCGTGACGAGCGCCACCGAGCCCGGCACCGGCCGCACGCTCGCGAGACCGCCCGGCGGCGGCATCGACCCGGGCGAGACCGCGGCGGATGCGGTCCTGCGCGAGCTGCGCGAGGAGCTCGGCGTCGAGGCCGCGCGCCCGCGCCCGATGGGCGAGCTCGAGCACCGGATCGTGTTCGCCGGCCGCGCGCTGCACGAGCGCGTCGCGATCCTGGCGGTCGACCTGCCGGCGGATGCGACGCTCCCGCCCACGACGGACGCCGGGCATCCGGTGTGGTGGCTCGAGCGCGACCGCTTCGACGACCCCGCGCTCGAGGTGGTGCCCCACGGGCTGCTCGACCTGCTCGACGCGGAGGGCTAGCCGAGACCGATGGCCGGCGGCATCGCCGCCGGCCATCGGTGATCAGGCATCAGGCATCAGGCATCTGGCATCAGGCATCAGGCGAAGGTCTTCGCGTCGATGACGAAGCGGTAGCGCACGTCGGAGGCGAGCACGCGCTCGTAGGCGTCGTTGATCTGCTCGGCAGCGATCAGCTCGGTCTCGGGCAGGATGCCGTGCTCCGCGCAGAAGTCGAGCATCTCCTGGGTCTCGGCGATGCCGCCGATGGCCGAGCCGGCCCAGCTGCGGCCGGCCATGATCAGCTGGAACACCGGGACCTCGAGCGGCTCCGCCGGGGCGCCGACGTTCACGAGCGTCCCCTTGATGGCGAGCAGCCCCAGGTAGGCACCCATGTCGATCTTCGCGGAGACGGTGTTGATGATGAGGTCGAACGTGCCGGCGAGCTCGTCGAACGTCGCCGCGTCCTTCGTCGCGTAGTGCGCCGTCGCGCCGTAGCGGAGCGAGTCCTCCCGCTTGGAGGTCGTCTGCGACAGCACGGTCACCTCGGCACCGAGCGCGACGGCGATCTTGACGGCCATGTGGCCGAGCCCGCCCATGCCGACGACGGCGACCTTCGTGCCGGGTCCGGCGTTCCAGCGGCGCAGGGGCGAGTAGGTGGTGATGCCGGCGCAGAGCAGCGGCGCGACCTTCTCGATGTCGAGCGACTCGGGCACGCGGAGCACGAAGTTCTCGTCGACGACGACGGCCTGGGCGTAGCCGCCCTGCGTGATGGTGCCGTCGGCGGGGTCGACGCCGTTGTACGTCTGGATGTTGCCTTCGAGGCAGTACTGCTCCTGGCCCGCGAGGCACTGCTCGCACTCGCCGCAGGAGTTCACCATGCAGCCGACGCCGACGCGGTCGCCGACGCGGTGCTTCGTGACCTCGGACCCGACCTCGGTGACGTGGCCGACGATCTCGTGACCCACGACCTGCGGGTAGGTGATCGGTCCCCAGTCGCCGCGGACGGTGTGGATGTCGGAGTGGCAGATGCCCGCGTAGGCGATCTCGATCAGCACGTCCTTCGGGCCGAGGTCGCGGCGCTGGATCGTGGTCTTGATGAGCGGCTCGGTGGCCGATGGTGCGGCGTATGCGTTGACGGTCAGCATCGTGCTCCTTCTCCCGGGCATGGGTGAGCCCGGGTGTGCGATGTCGATGGATGGCGCGCGTCGGCGCGCCTCGTCGAGTCTCGCGTGGTCGCCCGCTCGCCGGGAGGCCCTGTCGGTGCCCCTCAGCCGCAGCGCGAGCCGGTCCTTCCGCTCGCGCGGCCGACGTGCGAGCGTGGGCGCATGGCGGTGCAGCGGATGGATCACGTGGGCGTGATCGTCGAGGACCTCGCGGGCGCGCGCGCCTTCTTCGAGGAGATCGGCCTCCGCGCAGTCGGCGAGGCGCGGGTCGACGAGCCGTGGGCGGGGCGCGTGACGGGGCTGCCCGGCCAGCGGGTCGAGCTCGTCATGCTCGAGACGCCCGACGGGCACGCCCGGCTCGAGGTCAGCCGGTTCCTCGAGCCCGTGGACGAGGACGGGCCGCAGCCGGCGCAGTCGAACCGGCTCGGCATCCGGCACCTCGCCTTCGTGGTGACCGACCTCCGCGGCATGCTCGAGCGGCTCGCCCGGCTCGGCTTCGAGACGGTCGGCACGGTCGAGGACTACCGCGGCATCTACCTGCTCTGCTACGTGCGCGGACCGGAGGAGATCCTCGTCGAGCTCGCCGAGGAGATCGGCGACCCCTCGGGCATGCTCGACCCCGCCGCGTAGCCGCTCCGGCTGGCTAGATAGGGCTGCTAGCGGGCGAGCACCTCGCCGGCGCGGCCGGAGGCGCGCGTCCAGCCGCCCGCCGTCGTCACGCGCACGGGCGCGTCGCCGAGGAACCGCATCGCCACGAGCGCGGCCGCCTGCCCGGCGGTGAGCCCGCTCGGGTCGACCGCGCGCGCCCACACCGCCCGCTCGGCGCGGCGACGCACCGCCTCGCCGGGCGATCGGGGCAGCGCTGCCTCGACGTCGGCGGCGGCCTGCGTGGCGAGCGCGCGCACCGCCTCGGCGGTCACGTCACCGCCGTGCGCCCAGCCGCGCTGCGGCGGCGACACGGCCGCCCACGCGGGTCGGCCGATCGCGTCCGGCACCTCGACGTCGGCGCCCTCGCGCAGCGCGTCGCGCAGCGCAGCGAGCGGCACGACGCCGTCGAAGCGCGCCGGGGCGCGCATCCGCGAGGCGCGCGCGACGAGCACCGTCGGCCCCGTGTCGAGCAGCCCGCTCGCGGCGGCCATCGGCGTGGTGAGCAGCGCGACCTCGCCGTCGGCGACGAGCCGGACGGAGCCATCGCCGAACACGGCTGCGCGGTCGAGCAGCAGGACGAGGTCGGCGCGGGAGCGGTCGTCGAGGGCGAGGATGGCGTGCATGCGCTCCCTAGACTAGAGCGGCCCCGCACCGGGCACCGTCGAGAGGACCCGCATGACCGAGCGCATCCGCATCCTGCTGGAGACCCTCGCGCTGGAGGACACCGGTGCGCGCACGAGCGAGGACATCTTCACCGGTGCGAGCCACCCGATGCCGTTCGGTCGCGTCTTCGGCGGCCAGGTCATGGCGCAGGCGGTCGTCGCGGCGCAGCGCACGGTCGACTCGCCGCGGCCCATCCACTCGGTGCACGGCTACTTCGTGCGGCCGGGCGACGTCGAGCTGCCGATCACCTTCTCGGTCGAGCGCATCCACGACGGCCGGTCGTTCTCGACGCGCCGCGTGCAGGCCTACCAGCACGGGCTGCCGATCATGTCGATGATCTCCTCCTTCCAGGACCCCGACGACGGCCCCAGCTCACAGCACACCATCCCGACGGGGCTGCCCGCGCCGGAGGAGCTGCCGAGCTCGGAGGACCTGCTCGCGCCCTACGCCGGCCACCCGCAGGCGCGCGCCGTGATCGCGCGCCCGTTCGACATCCGCCACGTCGAGGGACCGGTCTACGTGCCCGACCCCTCGCGCCCGCGCCACGGCAAGCAGCACGTCTGGATCAAGGCGAAGGATCCGCTGCCCGATGACGACGCGCTCCACCGCGCCGCGCTCGCCTACCTGTCGGACTACGCGATCCTCGAGCCGATCGTGCGCATGCACGGCGCCGCGTGGGCGACCCCGGGCCTCAAGGCGGCGAGCCTCGACCACGCCGTCTGGTGGCACCGGCCGGCGCGCGTCGACGAGTGGCTGCTGCTCGAGCTCGAGACGAGCTCGTCGGGCGGCGGCCGCGGGCTCGCGAACGGCTTCGTCTACAGCGCCGACGGCACGCACGTCGCGACGATCGCCCAGGAGGGCATGGTGCGCGTGCCCCAGGACGCACGATGAGGGTCGACCCGATCGCGCCGGCCGACGCGATGCGCGCGCTGCGGGGCGCGCTGCCGCTCCGCACGGAGCGGCTCGTGCTGCGCACGCTGCGCCCCGACGACATCGACGTCGTGCGCGGCTACCGCAACGCGCCCGGCCAGCGCCGCTGGACCTACACGCCGGACCAGACGGAGGCGGAGCTGATGGCCTGGACGGCCGGCGGCGCCCCGGTGGTGCTGCGCGACGGCGACGCGACGCAGCTCGGCATCGAGCTGGACGGCGCGCTCGTGGGCGACCTGATGGTGCGCATCACGAGCCTGCGGAGCCGGCAGGCGGAGCTCGGCTGGATGGTCGCCGCCGAGGCGCAGGGCAAGGGCGTCGCGACCGAGGCCGCGCGCGCCGCGCTCGAGCTCGCGTGGGCGATGGGCGCGCACCGGGTGATCGCGCACCTCGACGAGGAGAACGTCGCGTCGCGACGCGTGGCCGAGCGGCTCGGCATGGTCGTCGAGGCGCGGCACGTGGAGGACGAGGTCAACCCCGCGACCGGCGAGCTCGGCACCTCGCTCATCCTGGCCATCCGCCGCACCTGATCTCGACGTCCCTAGTGGTCGCGCAACCCGCATGGCGGGCCGTGCGACCACTGGCGACGTTGAGGAGGCCGGTCAGTTGGAGGGGAAGCCGAGGTTCAGGCCGCCGTGGCTCGGGTCGAGCCAGCGGCTCGTGATGACCTTCTCGCGCGTGTAGAAGTCGTACGCGTGCTTGCCGTAGGCCTTGCCCTGCCCGAAGATCGACTGCTTCCAGCCGCCGAACGAGTGGTAGCCCACCGGCACCGGGATCGGCACGTTGATGCCGACCATGCCGACCTGCACCTCGTTCTGGAAGCGCCGGGCGGCGCCGCCGTCGTTCGTGAAGATGGCCGTGCCGTTGCCGTACGGGTTGTCGTTGATGAGCGCGAGGCCCTCTTCGTAGGAGGCGACCCGCACGATCGAGAGCACCGGGCCGAAGATCTCCTCGCGGTAGGCGGAGGAGGTGGTCGGCACCCGGTCGATGAGCGTCGGCTTGATCCAGAAGCCGTTCGGGTCGCCGTCGACCTCGGGGTCGCGCCCGTCGACGACGAGCTCGGCGCCGTCGTCGGCGGCGGTCTGGATGTAGCCGGCCACCTTGTCGCGGTGCGCGCCCGTGATGAGCGGTCCCATGTCGTTGTCGCGCGTGCCGTCGCCGGTGCGGATGCCGCCCATCTTCTCGGCGATCTTCGCGGCGAGCTCGTCGGCGATCGCGTCGACCGCGACGACGACGGAGATCGCCATGCAGCGCTCCCCCGCCGAGCCGAAGCCCGCGTTGACGGCGGCCTCGGCGGTCACGTCGAGGTCGGCGTCGGGCAGCACGAGCATGTGGTTCTTCGCACCCCCGAGGGCCTGCACGCGCTTGCCGTGCTTCGAGCCCGTCTCGTAGACGTACTGCGCGATCGGCGTCGAGCCGACGAACGAGATGGCCTGGACGTCCGGATGCGTGAGCAGCGTGTCGACGGCCTCCTTGTCGCCGTGCACGACGGTGAGCACGCCGTCCGGCAGCCCCGCCTCCTGGTAGAGCTCGGCGATGAAGATCGACGCCGACGGGTCCTTCTCGCTCGGCTTGAGCACCACGACGTTGCCGGAGGCGAGCGCGATGGGCGCGAACCACAGCGGCACCATCGCGGGGAAGTTGAAGGGGCTGATGATGCCGACGACGCCGAGCGGCTGCCGCAGCGAGTAGACGTCGACGCCGGTCGACGCGTTCTCGGAGTATTCGCCCTTCGTCAGCAGCGGGAAGGCGGTCGCGAGCTCGACGACCTCGATCGCACGCGCGATCTCGCCGAGTGCGTCGGCGTGCACCTTGCCGTGCTCGCGGGTGATGATCTGCGCGAGCTCGTCCTTGCGGCTGACGATCAGCTCGCGGAAGCGGAACATGATCGCCTGCCGCTTCGCGATCGACAGGTCGCGCCAGGCCGGGTAGGCGGCCTTCGCCGTCGCGATCGCCTCGGCCACCTCGTCGGCGCTCGCGAGCGCGACCTCGCTCACGGCGGTGCCGAGCGCCGGGTTGAAGACCGGCGCGGTGCGGCTCGAGCCCTCCTGGCGGCGGCCCGCGATCCAGTGCGGGATCGACGTGGGGGCGGCGGGCGCGTTCGCGGTGTCGACGGCGGTGTCGGTCATGGTGGCAGCTCCTCGGCGTGGTGGCATCGTTGCGCCGCCAGCCTAGCGAGGCTCAGCCGCGCCGGAAGTCGACCGGAGGCCCGAGGTACGGCTCCCAGGCCGCGCGCTCGGCATCCGTGAGCCGCCTCGGCGCGCCCGTCGACGCATCCAGCATCACGACGATCGTGGCGGCGCGCGCGTAGAGCTCGGTGCGGTCGGGCGAGAGCACCTCGTAGCAGACCTGCATGCTCGCGCCGCCGAGGTGGCCCACCCACGTGTCGACGAGGATCGGCTCCCGGTGGTGCGGGATCTGCCCGAGGTACTCCGCCTCCTGGCGGGCGATGACAGTGATGCTCGTCGCGCCGGGACCGGCGTCGATGATCGCCGTCGTCGGCGAGCCCTCGGGCCCTCCCGCCCAGAAGGCCGAGACCCGCGCCTCCTCGAGGAGCGTCAGCAGCGAGGCGTTGTTGACGTGCCCGTACGCGTCCAGGTCCGACCAGCGCACCTGCACCGGCACCTCGAGGCGCATCAGTCCCTCGTGAGCTTCCGGTATGCGGAGCGGTGCGGCTTGGCGGCGTCGGGGCCGAGGCGCTCGATCTTGTTCTGCTCGTACGCCTCGAAGTTGCCCTCGAACCAGTACCACTGCGCCGGGTCCTCGTCGGTGCCCTCGTAGGCGAGGATGTGCGTGGCGATGCGGTCGAGGAACCACCGGTCGTGCGTGATGACCACGGCGCAGCCGGGGAACTCGAGCAGCGCGTTCTCGAGGCTGCCGAGCGTCTCGATGTCGAGGTCGTTGGTCGGCTCGTCGAGCAGCAGCAGGTTGCCGCCCTCCTTGAGCGTGAGCGCCAGGTTCAGGCGATTGCGCTCACCACCGGAGAGGATGCCGGCGCGCTTCTGCTGGTCAGGACCCTTGAAGCCGAACTGGCTGACGTAGGCGCGCGACGGGATCTCGACGTTGCCGACCTGGATGTAGTCGAGCCCGTCGGACACGACCTCCCACAGGTTCTTGTTCGGGTCGAGGTTCGAGCGGCTCTGGTCGACGTAGCTGAGCTTGACCGTCTCGCCGATCTTCAGCGCGCCGTCGTCGAGCGGCTCGAGGCCGACGATCGTCTTGAAGAGCGTCGTCTTGCCGACGCCGTTCGGGCCGATGACGCCGACGATGCCGTTGCGCGGCAGCGAGAACGACAGGCCGTCGATGAGCTTGCGGTCGCCGAAGCCCTTCTCGAGGCCGTTCGCCTCGAGCACGATCGATCCGAGGCGCGGGCCGGGCGGGATCGTGATCTCCTCGAAGTCGAGCTTCCTGGTGCGCTCGGCCTCGGCTGCCATCTCCTCGTAGCGGGCGAGGCGGGCCTTCGACTTCGCCTGCCGGCCCTTCGCGTTGGAGCGGACCCACTCGAGCTCGTCCGAGAGGCGCTTCGCGAGCTTCTGGTCCTTCTTGCCCTGCACCTGGAGGCGCTCGGCCTTCTTCTCGAGGTAGGTCGAGTAGTTGCCCTCGTAGGGGTAGAGGCGACCGCGGTCGACCTCGCAGATCCAGCCGGCCACGTGGTCGAGGAAGTACCGGTCGTGGGTGACGGCCATGACGGCGCCGGGGTACTTCGCGAGATGCTGCTCGAGCCAGAGCACGCTCTCTGCGTCGAGGTGGTTCGTCGGCTCGTCGAGCAGCAGCAGGTCGGGCTTCTCGAGCAGCAGCTTGCAGAGCGCGACGCGGCGGCGCTCACCTCCGGAGAGGGTCGTGACGGGCCAGTCTCCGGGCGGGCAGCGGAGCGCGTCCATCGCCTGCTCGAGCTGGGAGTCGAGGTCCCACGCGTCGGCGGCGTCGATCTGCTCCTGCAGCTGCCCCATCTCCGTCATGAGCGCGTCGAAGTCGGCATCCGGATCGGCCATCTCGGCCGAGATCTCGTTGAAGCGCGTGAGCTTCGCCGTCAGGTGACCGAACGCCTCCTGGACGTTCTCGAGCACCGTCTTCGACTCGTCGAGCTCGGGCTCCTGCATGAGGATGCCGACGGAGTACCCGGGGGTCAGCTTCGCCTCGCCGTTCGACGGCGTGTCGAGGCCGGCGATGATCTTGAGGATCGTCGACTTGCCCGCGCCGTTGGGACCCACGACGCCGATCTTGGCGCCCGGGATCACCGCCGTCGTGACGTCGTCGAGGATCACCTTGTCGCCCACAGTCTTGCGGGCGCGCACCATCGAGAAGATGTATTCGGCCATGCCCTCAGTCTACGGTGACGATCTCCCCGACCAGGCACCGGCCGCCGCCGAGCGCAGCCGCCCGCACGGCCCTCGGCTCGCCGGCGCCCACCTCGCCGACGATGCAGCCCGCGTCGGTGCGCACGGCGATCTGCAGGAAGGTCACCGGCGCGCCGAGCGAGTCGACCTCGCGGGTGCGCTCGATCGCCGATCGCGGGAAGCCGGCGGACTCGACAGCGGCGACGAGCGCGTCGGGATCCGTGGGGGCGTGCCCGGCGATCGCGGCACGGAAGGCGTCGAGCTCGGCGTCGGGCGCTGCGTCTGCCGCGCCGCCACCCGCCGCACCCGGCGTCTCGACGGCACCCTCGCTCGCGACGGGCGGCTCGGTGATGCCGGTCGAGGTGCAGCCGGCGAGCACGGCGGCTGCGAGCGCGACCGCGACCGCGACGATCTGATGCCGATGCCGATGCCGATGCACGCACCCTCCTCCGCCGCTGCCGGACCGTGCAAGCCTACGGCGGCAGCGCTCTGCGCCTCGAGGCGTCGAGCCAGGCGTGTCAGAAGGGCGTGTCGGGCTCCGTGAGCGGCGCGGTCCACGCCTCCTGCGCCGTGAGCGCCATCGCGGGCTCGCGCTCCGGCTCCCGGTCCGGCTCGGCCGCCGCGACCGGCTGGTGCTCGGGCGCGCGCGCCGGGTCCTGCTCACGCGGCCTGCGGTCCTTCGCGACCGCACCGGCGCGGAGCGTGTGGCCGATGTGGTCGGCGCGGATCTTCACGCTCGTGCCGCGCCGCTCCCCCGACTCCCACTGCTCGACCTTGAGCTTGCCGAGCACCACGACGAGGTCGCCCTTCCGCAGCGAGGTGGCGACGTGCTGCGCGAAGTCGCCCCAGGCCTCGACCGAGTACCAGTTCGGAGGGCCGTCGACCCAGGTCTCACCCTCCTTGCGCCGCGGCTTGCTGCTCAGGCGGAACTCGGCGACGCGGTCGCCGTGCACGGACTTCAGCATCGGGTCGCCGCCCAGGCGCCCGACGACGGTGATGACGTCTTCGTTCATGCCACGGAGCATGCATCCGCGACGCACGACGGCGTGCGACGGACCGGGCGACCTGTGGAGAGCGTCAGTCCTCGGGGACCGTCAGACGCGCAGGTAGTCGGCGAAGCCGGCGCGGATCTTGTTCACCTTGGGGGCTGCGACGGCGAGGCAGTAGCCCTGCGTCGGGTTCTTGGCGAAGAAGTCCTGGTGGTAGTCCTCGGCGTCGTAGAACTCGCCGAGCGGCTCGAGCGTCGTGACGATCTCGCCCGGCCACCACTCGCTCGCGCGGGCGATCGCCGTCTCGAAGCGCTCGCGCTCGGCGTCGTCGCGGTAGAACATGGCCGACCGGTACTGGGTGCCGATGTCGTTGCCCTGCCGGTTGAGCTGGCGCGGGTCGTGCATGGTGAAGAACATGTCGAGCACCACCTCGGTGGGCAGCCGCTCCTCGTCGTAGACGACCTTGACGGCCTCCGCGTGCCCGGTGCTGCCGGTGCACACCGCTTCGTAGCTCGGGTGGGCGACGTCGCCGCCCGTGTAGCCGGACACGACATCCTCGACGCCTTCGACGACGCGATACGCGGCGTCCAGGCACCAGAAGCAACCACCGGCGAGCACGATCTCCTGCATGGGTCGAGCCTAGCCCGCGCCCGTGTGGGTGGCCCGTCGTAGCGTCGGAGACGAGGGAGAGGAGCGGCCATGGCCATCATGTCCAGCACCCAGCGGCGCACTGCGCCCCAGGCGAGCCACGTCGCCACCCGCCGCGTGCGCGACGACCTCTGGCGCGTCGTCAGCGCATCCGGCCTCGCGCTCGGCTACATCGCGCGCGTCGACGGCCCGACCGGGCCCGCCTTCGAGGCGCGGCGCCTGCTGCCCGGCGGCACGGCGATGGTGCCGATCGGCGGCGGGTGGTCGCTCGCCGACGCGCTCGCGTGCTTCACCGGGCCCTAGCCTGCGAACGCGACAGCGGGGCCGAGGCTCGCGCCCCGGCCCCGCTGCTGGGGATCGGCTCAGGCCGCGACGGGCGCCTGCTGGATCGCCGAGATCTCGATCTCGATGTCGATGTCGTCGGAGAGCATGACGCCGCCCGACTCGATGGCGACGTTCCAGGTGATGCCGAAGTCGCTGCGCTTGATGCGCGTGCGGGCGGAGGCGCCGGCGCGGGTGTTGCCCCACGTGTCCGGGCCGATGCCACCGAACTCGACGAGCAGCGAGACCGGCTTGGTCACGCCGCGGAGCTGCAGGTCGCCGTCGATGTAGAGGTCGTCGCCCTCGACGCGCGCACCGGTGGACGTGAACGTCCACTCGGGGTGCTCCTCGGTCGCGAAGAAGTCGCCCGAGCGCAGGTGCGTGTCGCGGTCCGCGTTCTTCGTGTTGATGGTCGACGGGTCGACGGTCGCCGTGATCGACGACGCCTCGGGCTGCTCGGCCAGGACGATCGTGCCCTCGAGGCCCTCGATCTCGCCGCGGACCTTGGCCACCATCATGTGGCGGACCGAGAAGGTCACGTTCGAGTGCGAGCCGTCGATGACGTAGGTGCCGGGCTGGTAGCCGGGGATGTTCTGCAGCATGGGTGCCTCTCTGTCAGGGGGAGTCGTTCAGAATCGAACGAGCGGTCCGAGAGGAGGGAACTGCCTCCGTCGCCGATCCATTCCCGATCCGTCGGACGGATCCGGGCGACGCCTCACTCGCCGTGGAAGAGGTGCTTCCCCTCGCGGCGGTTGAGGAGCATGCGGCGCGTCACCCACCAGGCGATCACCACGACCACCGCGGCGATCACGAGCCACTGCAGCCAGTCCATGTAGGGCTCGATGACGTGCCAGTTCTGCCCCAGCGTGAACCCGAGCATGATGAAGATCGTGTTCCAGATGGCGGAGCCGACCGCGGTGAGGCCGAGGAACAGCAGCACGGGCATCCGCTCGATCCCCGCCGGGATCGAGATCAGGCTGCGGAAGATGGGCAGGAACCTGCCGAAGAGCACGGTCTTCCACCCGTGCTTGGCGAACCACGCGGTGGTCTTGTCGATGTCGCTCGCCCGCACGAGCGGCATCTTCGCTGCGATGCGCGACAGCCGCTCGTGGCCCAGGATGCGACCGAGCGTGTAGAGCAGCAGGGCGCCGACGACGGAGCCGGCCGTCGTCCAGATGATCGCCTCGACGAGCGTGAAGCCGCCGGCAGAGGCGGTGAGCCCGGCGAGCGGGAGGATGACCTCGCTCGGGATCGGCGGGAAGAGGTTCTCGGCGGCGATGGCGATCGCAGCTCCCGGCGCGCCGACCGCCTCCATGAGCCCGACGGCCCAGCCAGCGACACCGGTGAGCTCGGAGGTGTCGGGAACGGACTGCAGGATCGTCGGGAGCATCACGACAGCCTACGGTCGTCGATCCGGCCGACGCATCAGGAACGCATCATGTACGCGTCGTGCCACGACGAGCCCCTGCGCTCGATCGTGACGATGGCATGGCAGTTCCGACAGCGCACGTCGCACTTCGCGATCTCAGCCCGGATGATGCTCAGCGCACGCCCTCTGCGAACCATGCTGCTGACGCTCGCGATCTTCGTCCCGCGCACGTGGTCGAATTCGAGCACCCTGATGTCCGAGCTGCCGCAGTCGACGCAGCCTGCACAGAACCGCTCCATGATCGCCTCGAGCGCTTGCTGACGCCGGGCCTTGCTCGTGCGGCGCACGTTGGCCTTGTGTCGGACCGCGTTCGCTCGGTAGTACGCCTTCTGGCACGCGCGGCAATAGGAGTGCCGACCGTCCTTGTTCTTCGGGCTCCGATTGAAGTCGTCGATCGGTCGCTCCGCCAGGCACCGCGCACAGCGCTTCATGGCCGGAGGGTAAGCCGCACCACCGACAGCCTGTCGACAAGCGCACGGCGGCCCTGGGCTTGAACGGCCGCCGCGGTTCGCAGGCAGCCGTGCGCCCCCGGCGGGAGTCGAACCCGCGACAAAAGGATTAGAAGGCCTCTGCTCTATCCGCTGAGCTACGGGGGCTCATCCAATCTACCGGGAGCAGCGACGACCGCCTCCTGGTGCCGTGTGGGCGGTACCCCATAGCGTCCGGCGCATGGACGCTCCCCTGCCCGTGCTGCCTGCTCCGCGCCGCGATCGCGCCCGACTCCCCGAGGGCTACGGCCTCCCCGCCGACGACGACGGCCTGCTCGACTGGGCCGACGTCGAGGCGCGCCTCGTCACGGCGAAGCACTACTGGATCTCGTCGGTGCGACCGGACGGCCGGCCCCACAGCATCCCCCGCTGGGGCGTGTGGGTCGACGGCCGCTGGTGGTACGACGGCGCACCGACCACGCAGCACGCCCGGAACGCTCAGCGCAATCCTGCGGTCACGCTCACGCTCGAGAGCGGCACCCAGGTCGTGATCGTCGAGGGCACCTCGGTCGCCACCCGGGCGGAGGCCGACGGCCTGGGCGAGCGCCTCTCGGCGGCGTTCGGCAAGTACGCCGACGACGGCTACGCACCCGCGTCCGACGCCTGGTCGGGCGACGACGGCGGCGGGCTGCGCGTCGTCACGCCCGAGCGGGTGCTCGCCTGGTTCTCGTTCCCGAAGGACGTGACGCGCTTCCGCTGGTGAGCACCCGCAGCGTCGGCATGCCAGGCTGATGCCATGGCCGGTGCTCTGCTGTTCGACATGGACGGGACCCTCATCGACTCGGAGCCCATGTGGCACGAGCAGATGCGCGTCTTCGCCCGCCACCACGGCATCGAGTGGACCGCCGACGACGCGCACTGGACGACCGGCAGGCCGATGGTCGAGTGGGCGGAGCGGATGCGCGAGCGCGGCGTGACGATGGAGGCCCCGTCGATCATCGCGACGGTCGCCGGCGCCGTCGCGGCGCTCGTGCGCGACGACGTGCCGTGGCTGCCCGGCAGCCTCGCCCTGCTCGAGCGCGTCGCCGAGGCAGGCATCCCAGCGGCGCTCATCACGAACGCGTCGGCGGAGAACGCCCGCGCGATGCTCGAAGCCGCGCCGGAGGGAGCGCTGCGCTTCGCGATCTCCGCCGACGACGTGTCGCGCTCGAAGCCGGACCCCGAGCCGTACGCCCGGGCGATCGAGCGGCTCGGCGCCGACGCGGCCGCATCCATCGCCTTCGAGGACTCGGGCAGCGGTGCGCGCGCCGCGACCGCAGCAGGCGCCCGGCTGTGGTTCCTCACGACGCAGCTCACCGCATCCCCCGTGCCCGCCGAGCGCACGATCGGCACGCTCGCCGACGTCGATGCCGACGAGCTCTTCGCCGCGCTCGGCGGCTCGGTCCCCGCGACGTAGACTCTGCCCGTGGCTGCTGCTGATCGGATCGTCTGGATCGACTGCGAGATGACGGGGCTCGACCCGTCGGTCGACGAGCTCGTCGAGATCGCCGTCGTCGTCACCGACTTCGAGCTCGAGGTGCTCGACCCGGGGCTGCAGATCGTCATCAAGCCCTCCGACGCCGCCCTCGCGCAGATGGGCGACTTCGTGCGGACGATGCACGCGACGAGCGGCCTCGACCAGGAGCTCGCGCACGGCGTCTCGCTCGCCGAGGCCGAGCTCGAGGTGCTCGAGTACGTGCAGCGCTTCGTGCCGGTCGAGCGATCGGCGCCGCTCGGCGGCAACACGATCGGCACCGATCGGATGTTCATCGCGCGCTACATGCCGACCCTCGACGGCTTCCTGCACTACCGCTCGATCGACGTGTCGAGCATCAAGGAGCTGTCGCGCCGCTGGTTCCCTCGCGCCTACTTCCAGGCGCCCGAGAAGGCCGGCGGGCACCGCGCGCTCGCCGACATCCTCGAGTCGATCCGCGAGCTGCGCTACTACCGCCGCGCGGTCTTCACGGATGCGCCCGGTCGTCCGAGCGACGAGCTGCAGGGCATCGCCCGCGAGGTGACCGAGGGATTCGGCGAGCTGCTGCCCGAGTGATCGGCGCCGGATCGCCCGATGCGGCGATCGGGCTCAGGATGTCGTATGCTGTCCTGGTTGCGTTTCGAGCGCACATGGTGGGTATAGCTCAGCTGGTAGAGCGCCGCCTTGTGGTGGCGGATGTCGCGGGTTCAAGTCCCGTTACTCACCCAGAGAGGCCCGGAGGTTCGTCCTCCGGGCCTTCACTCGTCCTCGGGCGCCTGCTCTTCATGGATGCGGCGGATGCGGATGGGCCCGCGTGCGAGCTCCGGATCGACCGGATCGCCGCGCTGCGTGATGACGACCTCGCCGCGGCCGACGAGCCGTGCGGCCGCCGCTCGCGCGTCGTCCATGCGCGGCCGCCATGCCTCCGGATCGTCGCCCGCCACGCGCCGTGCCGCGTCGCTCGGGCAGATGGTGGCGCCCGGCCGCCGCGTCTCGAGCAGCTCGAGGATCGCCGTCTCCATCGCGTCGTCGGTCATGCCGCCATCCTGGCGCGGCACGCGCCGCAGCGCATCCGTGCCGTCATGCCGGCGGCAGCACGACGCCGATCGGCTCGCGCTTCTCGGCCTGGAAGCGGTCCTCCGTGCGGCCGAGCGCCCAGTAGCCCGAGAGCGACACCTGCGACCGCTCGAGGCCGCGCTGCGCGAAGAGCTGCTCGCGCATCGCCTTCATCGACTCCCGCTCGCCGTGCGCGAAGACCTGCACGCGGCCCTCCGGCCACGCGAGCGCGCCGACGGTGTCGGCGAGCAGCCCGATGGTCGCCTCGCTCGGCTCGCCGCGGTGCAGCCAGTGCAGCTCGACGCCGTCCGGGTGCCGGAGCGGGATCTGCTCTGAGGCGTCCCGCACCTCGAGCACCGCGATGCCGCGCGCGTTGTCGGGCAGCGCCTCGACCGCGCGCGCGATCGCCGGGAGCGCCGACTCGTCGCCGGCGAAGAGGTGCCAGTCGGCGGCCGGGTCGGGCGCGAAGGCGCCACCCGGACCGCCGAAGACGACCCGCTCCCCCGGCTGCACGCGCGCCGCCCAGGGGCCGGCGATGCCGGCGTCGCCGTGCACGACGAAGTCGAGCGCGATCGCGTCGGACGCGACGGCCCGCACCGAGTAGGTGCGCGTGACCGGCAGGTCGTCGGGCGCGAGCGTCTCGCGCAGCGCGGCGAGGTCGTAGGGCGGCTCGAGGCCGAGCTCGGGCTTCACGAAGTGGAGCTTCACGTAGGCATCGGTGAAGTCGTTCGGCACGAAGGTGCCGAAGCCCGGTCCGCCGATCCACACCCGCACGAGGCTCGGCGCGATCCGCTCCGTGCGGAGGACCTCCATGATGTGCTGCGGGCGGTTGGGGCGGGGCGCGCGACCGGGGATGCTCATGGTGCTCTCGACGCTAGCAGCGGGGCTCATGCGGGGCCGTCCCGCGAGCCGCGGGTAGGCTCACGATGATCGTGCAGAGACCGGAGGACGCATGCTGGACCTCGACCAGGGTGCGTTCGAGGCGCTCGTCACCGAGGTGCTCGACGCACTGCCCGACGAGATGGTCGAGGGCCTCGACAACGTGGTGTTCCTCGTCGAGGACGAGCACCCGGATGAGGACCTGCTCGGCATCTACGAGGGCGTCGCGATCACCGAGCGCGGGCAGTACGGCTTCGGCGAGCTGCCCGACCGCATCATGGTCTACCGGCTGCCGCACCTCGAGACGACCGAGACCCTCGATGAGCTGCGCGCCGAGGTGCGCACGACGCTCGTGCACGAGATCGCGCACTTCTACGGGCTCGACGACGAGCAGCTGCACGAGCTGGGCTGGGCGTAGCGGCGTCCGCGGGCGACCGCTCGTCGAGGAGCAGCCGGAGGCCGCGTATCGAGACGAGAGAAGTTGATCTCGATACGCGGCCGGCTCCGCCGGCTGCTACTCGATCAGCGGGGTGGGGCGGCTGCTGCTCGATCAGCGGGAGAGGGCGGCCGCCGCGCTCCGCCCACCCGCTCGTCGAGTAGCAGCCGGAGGCCGCGTATCGAGACGACAGCACCTGATCTCGATACGCGGCCGGCTCCGCCGGCTGCTACTCGATCAGCGGGAAGGGACGGCGTCGGCGAAGGTCGCCGTGTCGATGACGAAGCGGAAGCGCACGTCGCCGTCGACCACCCGGTCGTAGGCCGCATCCACATCGTCGACGCCGATGCGCTCGATGACCGCGCCGATCCCGTGCTCGGCGCAGAAGTCGAGCATCTCCTGCGTCTGCCGGATCCCGCCGATGTTCGAGCCGGCGAGCACCTTCCCGCCGCCGATCAGCGAGCCGAGCGACAGCTGCTGCGGCTCGGGCGGCAGTCCGACGTTGACCATCGCGCCGTGGGGCTTGAGCGTCGAGAGGTACATGCCGAGGTCGAGATCCGCGCTCACCGTGTTGAGGATGACGTCGAACTCGCCGCGGTGCGCCGCCGCCCATCCCTCCTCACCGGTGGCGACGGTGCGCGCGGCGCCCAGCTCCGCCGCGAGGTCGGCCTTCGAGAGCGAGCGCGAGAGCACGGTCACCTCCGCGCCCTTCGCGGCCGCGAGCTGCACGCCCATGTGGCCGAGGCCGCCGAGCCCGACGACCGCGACCTTCGTGCCGGGGCCCACGCCCCAGCGGTCGATCGGCGAGTAGAGCGTGATGCCCGCGCACAGCAGCGGCGCCGCGACGTCGAGCTCGATCCCCTCAGGGATGCCGAGCACGAAGCGCTCGTCGACGACGACGTGCTCGCTGTACCCGCCCTGCGTGACGGTGCCGTCGCGGTCGACGGACGCGTAGGTGCCGACGGTGCCGTTCAGGCAGTCCTGCTCCTGGTCGGCGACGCACTGCTCGCACTCGCCGCACGAGTCGACCATGCAGCCGACGCCCACGCGGTCCCCGACGGCGTGGCGCGTGACGGCCTCGCCGACCGCCTCGACGACGCCCGCGATCTCGTGGCCGACGGTGAGCGGGAACGGCGCCGCACCCCACTCGTCGCGGATCGTGTGGATGTCGCTGTGGCAGATGCCGGCGGCCTTGATGGCGATGACCACGTCGTTGGGACGGGGGTCGCGCCGCTCGATCTCGGCGATCCGGAACGGCTGGTCGGGTGCGGTCTTCTGCAGGGCTCGGGTGCGGATGGGCATGGCGCCTCCTCGTCGTGGGGCATCGTGCGACGCCGGCCGCAAGCCTACGACCGGGCAGCGGCGAGCTCGCCGGGTGCCGCTACGTCGCGCGCACCTCGTCGGCGAGCGACGCCGGGTCGTTCGCCGCGACGTGCGCGTCCTCCTGCTCGCGCCACAGCAGCCACCAGGAGTCGTCGCCGTCGCGGGCGAGCGCGCGGCTGCGCCGCACCTCCTCCGGCGCCTCGAGCCAGATGGCGTGGCCGGCGTGCTCGCGGCTCTCGAGCGTCAGCGAGCCGCAGCCCTCGACGATGAGCGGCTCCCCCGGCGACGCGCTGTCCTCGGCGCCCCAGTCGCCGATCTCCCAGTCCCAGCGTCGCCAGACCGCGCGGCGACCGGCGGCGAGCGGCGCGAGGATGCCGCGCTCGAGCAGGCGGGAGCCGGTCGCGAGACCGTGCCAGCCGGCGTAGAGGTCGTCCATGTGCAGCACGCGCGCTCCCGACGCCTCGGCGAGCCGCGCGGCGAGCGCGGTCTTGCCCGCGCCCGAGCGGCCGTCGACGATCGTGATCGGCGTGCGCGTCACCACGAGGCTCCCTCCCAGACGGGTCGGAACGATCCTGCCGCGATCGAGACGCCGATCGCGAGCGCCGCGACGGCGATCGCGAGGATCAGCAGCACGGCGTCGGCGCGACCGATCGTCGACGGGCGCGCCCACGTGCGCGTCGGCCCGCCGAACCCGCGCGCCTCCATCGCGGTCGCGAGCGTCCCGCCGCGGCGGAGCGCGACGACGAGCAGGGCGAACGCCGACTGCAGCGCCCGCCGGACGGCGCCCGTGTCGCCGAGCCCCCGCGCGCGCCGCGCGAGCGCGATCTGCCGCCAGTCCTCGCCCAGCACGTCGAACAGCCGCGTGCCGGCGAGCGCCGCGAGCACGAAGCGGTGCGGCAGTCGGGCGACCTGCGCGAGGCCGTCCGCGAGCCGCGTCGGGTCGAGCCCGACGAGCGCGACGAGCGTCGGCACGCCGAGCGCCAGCACGCGCAGCCCGATCGCGAGCGCGAGCTCGATCGATCCGTCGCTGATCGTGGCGAGCCACACCTGCGCGTGGATGCGCCCGGCCGGCTCGGCGTAGAGCAGCATGCTCACGGCCGAGAGGGGCGCAGCGATGAGCAGCGGCCACGAGCGGCGCAGCACCGTGCGGGCGCCGATGCCCACGGCAACGAAGACGACGAGCCAGGCGCCGAGCGCCACCGCCGCGGTCACGACGTCGATCGTCATGAGCATGGGGATGGAGTACAGCACGGCGGCCGCGAGCGGCGTCACCGGGTTGACGCGGTCGAGCGCGCTCATGCCGCGGCCTCGTCGGCCGCCTGCGTGCCGAGCCGGAGCATGCGGTCGCCGAGCACCCGCTCGACGTCGGCGTCATGCGTCACCGCGACGACGGCGCAGCCGCGATCGTCGACGAGCGAGGCGATGAGCCGCACGAGCTCCTGCCAGGTGCGGCGGTCCTGCCCGAACGTGGGCTCGTCGAGCACCATGACGCGCGGCGCCGGCGCGAGCACGGTCGCGACCGAGAGCCGCCGCTGCTCGCCGCCGGAGAGCGTGAAGGGGTTGGCGTCGGCGAGCGCGTCGAGCCGCAGCGCGGCGAGCAGCCCGCCGACGCGCGCCTCGATCTCGGCGGGCGGCAGCCGCAGCGCGCGGAGCCCCGCCGCGACCTCGTCGCCCACGCGAGCGGCGACGAACTGGTGCTCGGGTTGCTGGAACACCGTGCCGATGCGGGTGGCGAGCTGCTTGGGCCGCCACCGGATCGGCGCCTCGGCGGCGACGTCGCCGCGCAGCGCCGGCGTGGCCCGCACCGCACCGGCGACCGGCGGCAGCAGTCCCGCGAGCGTGAGGGCGAGCGTCGACTTGCCCGCGCCGTTCGGGCCGGTGACGACGAGCGCCTCTCCCGCCCGGATCTCGAGGTCGACCGCCGCGTGCACGGGCGCGCCGGCGCGGCCGGAGCGCACGGCGTCGGCGACGAGCAGCGCGTCGCCCGGCGACCGGCGGCCGCGCGGCACCCCGACCGGCAGCCCCGGCACCCAGACGCCGTGCGCTGCCAGCTCGTCCCGGTGGGCGTCGAGCATCAGTTCGGGCAAGCCGTCGGCCGCTGCTCCCCCGCCAGGCTCGAGCACGATGACGCGGTCGACGACCGGGAGCCACGTCTCGACCCGGTGCTCGACGACGACGAGCGTCGCCCCGGTCTCAGCGGTCACGCGGGCGACCGCATCGCGCACCTCCGCGACCCCCGCGGGGTCGAGGTTGGCGGTCGGCTCGTCGAGCAGGATGAGCCCCGGCCGCATCGCGATGACCCCGGCGAGGGCGAGCCGCTGCCGCTGCCCGCCGGAGAGCGCCGCGGTCGAGCGGTCGAGCTGCACGTCGAGCCCGACCGCGTCGAGCGCGGCTCCGACCCGCCGCCAGATCTCGTCGCGCGGCACGGCGAGGTTCTCGCAGCCGAACGCCACGTCGTCGCCGACGCGCGACATGATCGTGTTCGCCTGCGGGTCCTGCAGCACGAGCCCGGCGGTGCCGCGGCCGTGCACGCCCCGCCTGACCGACGGATGCACGCCGTCGACCGAGAGCTCGCCGGTCTCGTCGCCCTCGTCCTCGCCGCCGAGCACGCCGGCGAGCGCCGCGAGCAGCGTCGACTTGCCCGCCCCGGACGGCCCGAGCAGCAGCACGCGCTCGCCGGGCTCGACGTCGAGGTCGAGCCCGGCGACGGCGGGCGCCGACCGGCTCGCGTGCCGCCAGCCCCACCCGCGCGCGCGGATGCGGGAGCCGGTCACCGGGAGCGCGACCGACCAGAGGCGAAGCGGTCGAGCACGCCGGTCGCGGCGAGCGCGCGGGTGAGCAGCCAGCCGACGAGGCCGGCGAGCAGGGCGCCGGAGACGACGAGGCAGCCGAGGTAGATGCCGAGGAACTCGGCGCCCTTCGCGAGGTTGCCGGAGGTGAAGAGCTCGAGCGTCCAGGCGGCGACGGCGGCGCCGACGCCGGCCAGCATCGCGACCGGGAGGCCGAAGCGGCGGTACGCGAAGAGCAGGAAGATCAGCTCGGCGCCCAGTCCCTGCGCGATGCCGGAGTACACGGTCTCGATCGACCACTGCGAGCCGAGCAGCATGGAGACGCTGGCGGCGAGCAGCTCGACGAAGAGCGCGGCGCCGGGCTTGCGGATGATGAGCCCGCCGAGCACGCCGCCGATGAGCCAGATGCCGGCCGCGAGGCCGCCGAAGCCGGGGGTGAGCGCGTCCATCGCGCTGAACCAGACGTAGCCGACGCCGTTCCAGACGACGAACAGCAGGCCGGTCGCGACGCCGAGCACCGCGGCGACGACGATGTCGACGACGCGCCAGCGGCTGGAGCGGGTGCGCGTGGGCGCGGGTGCGGTGGTGGTCATTGCAGTGCCTTCCTCGAGGAGATGGCACGGGTGTGGTGTCCTCCCTGCGCTGGCATGATCCAGATCAGGTTTGACGGTCGAAGGCTTCGGCCTTCCTCTCAGCCCGGCGCACCGGACTCCCGTGATGCCCTCAGTGTAGCCCCGCGGTCCGACCGGCCGACGGCGCCGCGCGTGCCCCCTCGCGGCGCGCGTAGGGTGGAGCGGTGCAGCCGATCCGATCGTTCGTCGCCATCGGCGACAGCTTCACCGAGGGCGTCGGCGACGAGCTGCCCGACGGCAGCGTGCGCGGCTGGGCCGACTTCGTCGCCGCGGGCCTCGCGACCGCGCAGGGGCAGCCGGTGCGCTACGCCAACCTGGCCATCCGGGGGCGCAAGCTCGCCGGCATCCTGCACGAGCAGCTCGATGCGGCCATCGCGCTGCAGCCCGACGCGATCAGCCTCAACGGCGGCGGCAACGACATCCTGCGCCCGAAGGTCTCGATCGAGCACGTGGGCGAGCGGCTCGCCGACGCGGCGCACCGCATCGCCGCCGCCGGCATCCGCCCGATCCTGCTCTCGGGCGGCAACCCGAGCCAGGTCATGCCGATCGGTGCCGTCATGCAGCGCCGGGGCGACGCGCTCGCCCGCGCCGTCCACGCACGCATCCGCGACCTCGACGCGCCCTACGTCGACAACTGGTCGGACCCGGAGCTCGCGAGCCCCCGCTTCTGGTCGGTCGACCGGCTGCACCTCAACGCGGCCGGGCACGCGCACGTCGCGCGCAACGTGCTGCGCGCGCTCGGGCACGAGGCGCCTCCCGGCTGGCGCGACCTGGCCGGCGCGAGCACGGCGGAGGGCCGGCGCGACCTGGGCTACTACCGCGAGTACGTGCTGCCGTGGCTCGGGCGCCGGTTCACCGGGCGCTCCTCCGGCGACGGCCGCGACCCCAAGCTGCCGACGCTCACCGAGGTGCAGCCGATCGCGTAGCGCGACGCCGGCGCCCCTCAGTGGCGGTTGGTCGTCACGAAGTCGATGAGCTCCTCGACGCGCGCGAGCAGCGCGGGCTCGAGGTCGTTCCAGTCGCGCACGCGCGTGCGCATCCGCTGCCACGCGCGGCCGACGTCCTCCTGCGACTCGTGCGGCATGCCGAGCCTGCGCAGCGTGCCGCGCTTCCAGTCCTCGCCCTTCGGCACGTCCGGCCACGCCGGGATGCCCAGCCTGGCTGGCTTGATCGCCTGCCAGATGTCGATGAACGGATGGCCGACGATGCGCACGTGCGCCCCGTGCGGGCCGCGCAGCACGGCCTCGGCGATGCGCGTCTCCTTCGAGCCGCGCACGAGGTGGTCGAGCAGGATGCCGAGCCGCTTCTCCGCGGTCGGTGCGAAGTCCGCGACGATGCCGGCGAGGTCGTCGGCGCCGTGGAGCGGCTCGACGACGACGCCCTCGACCCGCAGGTCGTGCCCCCAGACCTGCTCGACGAGCTCGGCGTCGTGCACGCCCTCGACGAGGATGCGGCTCGGCAGCGCGACGCGCGCCCGCACGTCGGCGACCGCGCGGGATCCGGACGCCGTGCGCGTCGCCGCCTGCTGTCGCGACGCTGCCGGCACGAGCTCGACCTCGACGCCGTCGACGAAGAAGCCGCGGCCGAGCGGGAAGGCGCGCACCCGGCCGCGACGATCCTCGAGGTGCACGTTGCCGGTCTCGACGCGCACGACGGCACCCACCCAGCCGTCGTGCCGCTCGACCACGAGGTCGCGCTCGGCCGGGACCCGCTTCGGCGGCGCCGGCTTCCTGGCGGCCTTCGCCTCGGGCGACAGCACGTCGCCGCCCCAGGCATCCCAGTCGATCCGCAGGCTGTCGTTCGGCACCGATCGAGCGTACGCGGGCGTCGCGCCGCGGCCCGTGAGGCGCGCTGTGCCAGGCTTCCGGCATGGACCTCCGCATCTTCACCGAGCCGCAGCAGGGCGCCTCCTACGACGAGCTGCTCGCGATCGCGCAGCGCACCGAGCAGCTCGGCTTCGACGGCTTCTTCCGCTCCGACCACTACCTCCGGATGGGCGACGGCGATCCCGGCTACGGCCCGACGGATGCGTGGACGTCGCTCGCCGGCCTCGCGCGCGACACCGTGCGGGTGCGGCTCGGCACGCTCGTGTCGTCCGTCACCTACCGGCTGCCGGGCATCCTCGCCGTGCAGGTCGCGAACGTCGACCAGATGTCGGGCGGCCGCGTGGAGCTCGGGCTCGGCACGGGCTGGTTCGCCGAGGAGCACTCGGCGTTCGGCATCCCGTTCCCGGAGCGCCGGTTCGACCTGCTCGAGGAGCAGCTCGCGATCGTGACCGGGCTGTGGGCGACGCCGGTCGGCGCACGCTTCTCGTTCGAGGGCGAGCACTACCGGCTCGACGACTCCCCCGCGCTGCCGAAGCCCGCGCAGGAGCGGCTGCCGGTGATCGTCGGGGGCCTGGGTGAGCGGCGCACGCCTCGCCTCGCCGCCGAGTTCGCCGACGAGCACAACCTGCCCTTCCCCGAGCTCGACCGCATCCGACCGCTCTTCGCGGCGCTCGACCGCGCGATCGAGCGCGCCGAGCGCACCACGCCGGTCGTGCGGTCGGCGGCGCTCGTGGCGGTCGTGGGCGACGACGAGGCGACGTTCGCCCGTCGCGCCGCCGCGATCGGCCGCGAGCCGGCGGAGCTGCGCGAGCACGGCATCGCCGGTTCGCGCGCTGAGGTCGAGGACCGGCTCGGCGCGCTCGCCGACGACGGCGTGGAGCGCGTCTACCTGCAGGTGCTCGACATGACCGACCTCGATCACCTCGACGAGATCGCGGCCTTCGCCGGGGTCCGCGCCGCCTGACCCGGTGCGGCGAGCGTCGGGATGCTGCTCGAGTGTCCCGACACTCCTGCACGAAGCCGACACTCGCCGATCGCCAGGGGCGAGCTCGCCGGCGAGTGTCGGGATGCTGCCGGGCGCTCGGCGCGCCGTCCGGGCACGCGAAAGGGGGCCGCCCGCAGGCAGCCCCCTCCGTGTGCGCCGAGACTCAGGCGCGCGTACGACCGCGGTTCTTGGTGACGAGGCCCCAGATGAGCAGCACGATGATCGCGCCGCCGATCGCGAACACCCACGCCAGCGGCTCGAAGAAGCTGTTGTAGATGTCGAGGTTGAAGATGCCACCGGCGATCCAGCCACCGATCATGGCGCCGACGACGCCGAGGATCAGCGTCGTGATCCAGCCGCCGCCCTGCTTGCCGGGCAGGATGAGCTTGGCCAGTGCGCCTGCGATGAGGCCGAAGATGAGGAAGACGAGGAATCCCATGTAAGTGATCCTTCCGTGTCGCAGCGGTGCAAGGGTGTCGCTCCGCCGGGACTTCGCGCTCTGCGATGTCCGACTGCAAGCGTACGCGGATTCATTGAGAATTCCTGGGAACTCGCCTGACTAGGCCTGGGCGCGCTCGAGTACGATCTCGCGGACCCTTGCTGCGTCTGCCTGTCCCCGCATCGCCTTCATGACCGCGCCGATCACCGCTCCGGCAGCCTGCACCTTGCCGTCTCGGATCTTCTGCAGCACGTCGGGCTGCGCCGAGAGCGCGTCGTCCACCGCCGCGACGAGCGCCGACTCGTCGGTGACCACCTGCAGGCCGCGAGCGGCCGCGACCTCGCTCGGCGACCCTTCCCCGGCGATGACGCCCTCGAGCGCCTGGCGCGCGAGCCGGTCGGTGAGCGTGCCCTCGTCGATGAGCCGCTGCAGCTCCGCGATGTGCGCAGGATCGACGAGGGTCGACGCCTCGACGCCGCGCTCGTTGGCGACGCGGGCGAGCTCGCCCGTCCACCACTTGCGGGCCGACTGCGGCGTCGCACCGGCGGCGACCGTCGCCTCGACGAGGTGCAGCATGTCGCCGTTCACGACGTCCTGGAGCTCGAGGTCGGTGAAGCCCCAGTCGGCCTTCAGCCGGCGACGGCGGGCGACGGGCTGCTCGGGCAGCTGCGCGCGCAGCTCCTCGACGAGCTCGCGGCTCGGCGCGACGGGCAGCAGGTCGGGCTCCGGGAAGTAGCGGTAGTCGTCGGCGTCCGACTTCGGGCGACCGGGGCTCGTCGTGCCGGTGTCCTCGTGCCAGTGCCGCGTCTCCTGCACGATCGTGCCGCCGGCCGCGAGGATCGCGGCCTGCCGCTGGATCTCGTAGCGCACGGCGCGCTCGACCGAGCGCATCGAGTTGACGTTCTTCGTCTCGGTGCGCGTGCCGAGCGCCTCCTGGCCGCGCGGGCGCAGGCTCACGTTCGCGTCGCAGCGCAGGTTGCCGCGCTCCATCCGCGCCTCCGAGATGCCGAGCGACAGCACGATGTCGCGGATCGTCGCCACGTAGGCCCTCGCGATCTCGGGCGCCGAGTGCTCGCCGCCGAAGATCGGCTTCGTCACGATCTCGACGAGCGGCACCCCTGCGCGGTTGTAGTCGACGAGCGAGTACTCCGCGCCCTGGATGCGGCCGGTCGAGCCGCCGACGTGCGTGAGCTTGCCGGCGTCCTCCTCCATGTGCGCGCGCTCGATCGGGATCGTGATCCGTCGGCCGTCGGCCAGCTCGACCTCGACCGAGCCCTCGAAGGCGATGGGCTCGTCGTACTGCGAGATCTGGTAGTTCTTCGGCGTGTCCGGGTAGAAGTAGTTCTTCCGCGCGAAGCGGCTCGAGGTCGCGATCTCGCAGTTCAGCGCGAGGCCGAGCGCGATCGAGTAGCGCACCGCCTGCTCGTTCACCACCGGCAGGCTGCCCGGCAGGCCGAGGCTCAGCGGGTCGACGAGCGTGTTCGGCTCGACGTCGTGGAAGTCGGGGTGCGCGGGGTTGGGCGCCGCCGAGAACATCTTCGTGCGCGTGCCGAGCTCTACGTGCACCTCGAAGCCCATCACCGGCTCGAAGCGCTCGAGCGCCTCGTCGAAGTCCATCAGCTTGTCCTTCATCGCGCCGCCTCCGTGAGCTCGGGTGCCTTGGTCGTGAGGATGCCGCCCCAGCGGTCGGCGAGCAGCGCCTCGATCGCGGCGCCGGCGCGGTAGAGCCGCTCGTCCTCGAACATCGGCGCGAGGATCTGCAGGCCGACGGGCATACCGTCGTCGCCGAGCCCCATCGGGAGCCCCATGCCGGGGATGCCCGCGAGGTTCGCGGGGATCGTCGTGATGTCGTTGACGTACATCGCCAGCGGGTCGTCGAGCTTCTCGCCGAGCTTGAACGCCGTCGTGGGCGCCGCGGGGCTGATGAGCAGGTCGGCCTGCTCGAACGCGGCGTCGAAGTCGCGCTGGATGAGCGTGCGCACCTTCTGCGCAGAGCCGTAGTAGGCGTCGTAGTAGCCGGCCGACAGCGCGTAGGTGCCGAGGATGATGCGTCGCTTGACCTCGGCGCCGAAGCCTGCCTCGCGGGTGGCCGCCATGACGTCCTCGACCGTCTGGCCCAGGCCCTCGACGCGCAGCCCGAAGCGCACGGAGTCGAAGCGCGCGAGGTTGCTCGACGCCTCGGCCGGCAGGATCAGGTAGTACGCGGCGACCGAGTAGGCGAACGACGGGCACGAGACCTCGACGACCTCGGCGCCAGCGGCCGTCAGCACGTCGACGGTCTCGCGGAAGCGCGCCTGCACGTCGGCGGCGATGCCCTCGGCGTCGAGCTCCTTGACGATGCCGACGCGCACGCCCTGCAGGCTGCCGGATGCGGCGCCCTCGCGGGCCGCGGCCGTGAACGACGGCCACTCGCGCGCGAGGCTCGTGGAGTCGTGCGGGTCGTGCCCGCCGATGACGTCGTGGATGAGCGCCGAGTCGAGCACCGTGCGGGTGACGGGGCCGACCTGGTCGAGGCTCGAGGCGAGCGCGATGGCGCCGTAGCGGCTCACGCCGCCGTAGGTCGGCTTGACGCCGACGGTGCCGGTGACCGCGGCGGGCTGGCGGATCGAGCCGCCGGTGTCGGAGCCGAGCGCGAACGGCGCCTCGAAGGCGGCGACGGCAGCGGCCGAGCCGCCGCCCGAGCCGCCGGGGATGCGCTCGCGGTCCCAGGGGTTGCGGGTGGGGCCGTAGGCGGAGTGCTCGGTCGACGATCCCATCGCGAACTCGTCCATGTTCGTCTTGCCGAGCGCGACGAGGCCGGCCGCCTTCACGCGCTCGACGACGGTCGCGTCGTAGGGCGGGATCCAGCCCTCGAGGATGCGGGAGCCTGCCGTCGAGGGCATGCCGATCGTGCAGAGCACGTCCTTGATCGCGATCGGGGCGCCCGCGAGCGCGTGCAGCTGCTCCCCGGCTGCTCGGCGCTCGTCGATCGCCCGGGCGGCGTCGAGCGCGCCGTCGTTGACGTGCAGGAAAGCGTGGATCTCGCCGTCGACCGCAGCGATGCGGTCGAGGTGGGCCTGCGTGGCCTCGACGCTCGAGACGTCGCCGGAGGCGAGCAGGCCGGCGAGCTCGTGGCCTGCGAGGCGCGTGAGGTCGCCGCTCACTGCTCCTCCCCCAGGATCGCCGAGACGCGGAAGCGCTCGCCGTCGTGGCTGGGAGCGCCGGCGAAGGTCTGCTCGTGCACGAGGGTCTCGCCGACGACGTCGGCGCGCAGCACGTTCGTGAGCGGCACCGGGTGGCTCGTGGCGGGGACGTCGTCGCCGGCGATCTCGCGCACGGTGGCGATCGCGTCGACGATGGCGGAGAGCTCGGTCGTGAGGCTCGTCACCTCGTCGTCGGTCAGCGCGATGCGAGCGAGTCCAGCCAGATGCTGGACCTCCTCGCGAGTGATCTCGGACATGCGTCTCCTCTGCGGCGGCGGGGGTCGCTCAATCCTACGGTCCGGCCCCGCGGTGGCGGACCGGCTACGGGCTCACCCGCTGCGTGGCGACGACCGCCCAGACCGCGAGCGCCTCGAGCGCGATCGCGGCGGCGAGGCACCACCACCGCAGGTCGGCGGCGATGGCGAGCGCCTCGCGCACGATCGCGCCGGGGCGGTAGGAGGGCCGGGTCCATGCGCCGATCACGGTGCCGTCGATGCCGGCCTCGGCGAGCAGGCCCGCGGTGCGGTAGGCGTGGTACTCGCTCGTCACGACGGCGAGCGGCGCCCGACCGGGCGCGGTGACGAGCGGCCTCGACAGCCGCAGGTTCTCGCGGGTCGTGGTGGACGCGTCCTCGAGGTCGATCGCCGCTGCCGGCACGCCCAGCTGCCGCTCGAGGTGCTCGGCCATCGCCGACGCCTCGGAGCGCACCTCGTCGGCGCCCTGGCCGCCCGAGACGACGATCCGCGCGTCCGGCCGCTGGGCCAGCGCATCGCGCCACACCTCGGCGCCCCGCTGCACGCGGCGGCGCAGCAGCGGGCCGACCTCGCGACCGCGGAGGCCGGCGCCGAGGATGAGCACGGTGCCGGGCGGTGGCGGCGTGCGCGCCGCGCGGGCGTGCACGAGCATCGCGACGACGAGCACGGCGGTGCCGAGGCCAGCGGCCCAGAGCGGGAGCGCGACGAGCAGCGCCGCCCGGGCGAGCGGAGGGTCGATCGCGCCGGCCACGGCGATCGCCGAGGCCAACCCCGCCATGCCGGCGCCCAGCGCAGCGATCAGCCGATCGACGCGGCGGACGCGCACGAGCCGGGGCAGCATGAGCGCGTGCCACAGCGAGGCGGCGCCGAGGCCGAGGGTCGCGATCGCCGCGACGGTGACGAGCAGCGCCCATCCGCCGTGCTCGAGCGGCACGTCGAGCCACGCGGCGACCGGCTGCTGCAGCAGCCTCGCGGCGAGCAGCGCGCCGGTGGCGACGACGACCGCCGCCCACAGCGCCGGGGCGAGCACGCGCATCCGCCGTCGCATCGCCACCTCAGCACCCTAGCCGCGCCGGCCTCCCCGCTCGCGCCTCCCGGCGAGCTCCGCGGCCCGCCGACCCCTCCGCACCACGCAAGCCCGGCAGCCCGGATCCGGCCCCATCGGGTGACGCTCGCCCGCTCGCCCGCTGGACCAGCCCGGCGGGCTTGCGTTGTGCGCGCACGAGGGGAGGCTCCCGCGGCGCGCGGGGTCGGCCGCGGGGCGAGGTTGCGCGGCGATCGAACGTGTGTTCGAATGGTCGCATGCGGTGGGAAGGACAGACGGCGACGCACGTCGACGCGGACGCGCTGCCGGGGCTCGAGGAGCGCGGCAGCGTGCTGGAGTCGTGGCCGACGCCCGGCTTCGACGGCGCCTCCTTCCTCGAGGTGACGGCGAAGAGCGCCCTCAACCACGTCGCCGGCGACGGCTTCATGGGCGGCGCGTGGACGATCAACCCCTACCGCGGCTGCCAGCACGCGTGCCGCTACTGCTTCGCGCGCAACACGCACACCTACCTCGACCTCGACGCGGGTGCCGACTTCGACTCACGCATCGTCGTGAAGGCGAACCTCGTCGAGGTGCTCGAGCGCGAGCTCGCCGGGCCGCGCAAGGACGTCACCGCGGTGCAGCTCGGCACGAACACTGACCCCTACCAGCGCGCGGAGGGCCGCTACCGGCTCATGCCCGGCGTGCTGCGGGCGCTCGCGCGGCACGGGGCCTCGATCTCGATCCTCACGAAGGGCACGCTGCTGCGCCGGGACCTGCCGCTGCTCGCCGCGATCGCGCGCGACGTGCCGGTCTCGATCGCGATGTCGATCGCCATCTTCGACGACGAGCTGCAGCAGCAGGTCGAGCCCGGCACGCCGACGACCCGGTCGCGGCTCGAGACCGTCCGCGCGGTGCGCGACGCCGGGCTCGACTGCGCGGTCTTCGCGATGCCGGTGCTGCCGGGGCTCACCGACACGCGCGCGCACCTCGAGACGGCCTTCGCGTCGATCGCCGAGGCGGGCGCGACGCGCGCGATCGCGAGCGCCCTGCACCTGCGGCCCGGCGCCCGCGAGTGGTACACGCAGTGGCTGCGCGAGGCGCACCCGCACCTGGTGCCGCTCTACGCGCGCATCTACGGGACCGGCAGCTACGCCGACCGCGGCTACCGCGACTGGCTGCGCGACCGCATCCGCCCGCTCATGCGCGAGCACCGGCTCGGACCGGTGCAGGTGACCGCTGGCACGGGCCTCGCCGCGCCCGGGAGCGCGCCGCCGCCGCGAGCGCGGCAGCTCGCGTCGACGAGCGAGCCGCTCGTCGCAGCGCCCACGCTCTTCTGACGAGCGCCCGGCGCGGCGTCAGCGCTTCGGCCAGTGCCAGCCCGGCTGATCGAGCAGGCCCTCGCGGCCCGCGACCACCGTCTGCCCGTGCTCCTTCTCGAGCTCGATGCGCGCGCCGTCGAGCGCGTCGGCGAGCTGCCGCTGATGCGTCACGACGAGCACCTGCGTCTGCTCGCTCGCGCGGCGGATGAGCGCGGCGAGCGGCGCGAAGAGCTCGGCGTGCAGGCTGCGCTCCGGCTCGTTCAGCACGATGAGCGTGGGCCGCTCGACCGAGGTGAGCGCCGCGAGCAGCAGCAGGAACTGCAGCGTGCCGTCCGAGAGCTCGTCGGCGGTGAGCATCCGCAGCACGCCCGGCTGGCGCAGCGCGGGCGTCATGCGGCCGTCGTGCCCGACGATCTCGAGCTCGGAGCCGTCGAACGCCTCGGCGACGGCGCGGGCGATCTCGCGCTCGTGACCCGCCTCGATCGAGGTGCGCAGCACCGCGCCGAGGTTCGCGCCGTCGTCGTCGAGCCGCGGGCTCCTGGTGCCGACCTGCGGCCGTCGGGCGGGCGCGCCGGCGTCGGTGCGGAAGGCGTCGTGGAACCGCCACGCGCGCATCTGGCGCCGGAGGCCCGCGATCTCGGGCGCGTCCGCCGCCCCGGCGTGCTCGTCGAGCACCGAGCCCCACGCCGGCATGCCGCGGGCCAGCTCGCGCCAGCCGTCGTCGCCGTGCACCCGTGCGACGCCACCCCGACGCTCGACCAGCACGCTCGATGGTCGTGGCTCGAGCCCGGCGAAGACATGCTCCTGCTTGATGTCGGGGTCGCGGTCGAAGTGGCTGACGAAGCCGCCGCCGCTCGCGGGCACGGGCAGGCCGAGGTCGATCGCGTAGCCGAGCCCGTCGGCCGCGCCGAAGCCGAGCCGCAGCGCGACCGGACCGGAGCGCACGAGCCCCTCGGTCGGCCCGCCCTCGCGGACGGCGCGCGAGATGCGCTCGGGCCCGGCCCAGCGCACGGCGTCGAGGCCGCCGTCGGCCGCGAGCTCGCCCACCGCCCTGCCCTGGCCCGCGGCCGCGAGCAGCCGCAGGGCGCGGTAGAGGCTGGACTTGCCGCTGCCGTTGCGCCCCGTCACGACGGTGAGCGGCGCGAGGTCGACGACGAGCGAGCGGATCGAGCGGTAGCCCTCGATCGCGAGCCGGTCGATCACGCGCCCAGCAGCCCGCGCACGTAGCCAGCCTGGCCCACGTGCTGCACGTCGTCGTCGACGATGCTCACGAGCCGCACGCCGAGCGTCACCGGCGGATCCCACGCGTCGTCGACGACGCGGTCGAGGTCGGCATCGTCGAGCGTGCCTAGGTACGCCAGCGTCGCCGCGTGCACGGCGTCGAGGTAGTCGAGCAGCGCGTCGGCCGACTCCGGCCGCACGGCGCGCACCGCGGCCGGGTCATGCCCGTAGCCGGTGTCGTCCCCGTCCGGATCGAGCCCGAACCTGGCGGCCCACGCGCCCGTCAGGTAGACCTGCTCGGTGCCGGCGACGTCGGCGATCTGCGCGTCCTGCCCGCGCGCGAGGTGCCAGACGAGCCAGCCGATCGTGTTCGCGCCCTCGGCGGGCACGGCGACGAGCTGCTCGGGGGTGAGGCCGCGCGCCGCCCGGCGCGCGGCGTCGGGCACGCGGGAGAAGGCCTCGACGAGCACAGCGACGCCGTCCATCACGCCTCCTCGACCGCGGGCAGCGCGTCCGGGCCCTGCTCGACGAGGATCCGGAACTGGGCCGCGTCGAGGATGCGCAGGCCGAGCGCCTCGGCCTTGCCGAGCTTCGACCCCGCACCGGGACCGGCCGCGACGAAGTCGGTCTTCTTCGAGACGCTCGAGGCCGCCTTGCCGCCGGCTGCCATGATCGCCTCCTGCGCCCCCTCGCGGGTGTAGCCCTCGAGGGTGCCGGTCGCGACGACGGTGATCCCGGCGAGCACGCCGCCGCGCTCCGCTGCGGCGCCCGGGCCCGGGTGGTCGGGCGTCGCGAACCGCACGCCCGCGTCGCGCCACGACTGCACGATGTCGCGGTGCCAGTCGACCGCCAGCCACTCCGTGACGGCGTCGGCGATGATCGGCCCGACGCCCTCCACCTGCGCGAGCTCCTCGGGCGTCGCCGCCTCGATCGCGGCGAGCGAGCCGAACCAGTCGGCGAGCGCGCGCGCCGCGACGGGCCCGACGTGCCGGATGTTGAGCGAGACGAGCTGGCGCCAGAGGTCCTTCGTCTTCGCGCGCTCGAGCTCGGCGAGCAGCGTCTCGGCCTGCTTCGACGGCTGCGGCCCGTCGGCGCCCGCCTTGCGCTCCGCGGCGGTGGCGAGGCGCTGGAATGGCCGGCGGACGACCGGCGAGCCCGCCTCGTCGAGCTTCGGCTGACCGGTCTCGGCGTCGCGCACGACCACCTCGATCGGCACGAGCGCCTCGAGCGTGAGCGCGAAGAGCCCCGCCTCGGTCGCGAGCGGCGGCTCGGCCGGCACGCTCGGCTGCGTGAGCGCCGCGGCGGTGACCTCGCCGAGCGCCTCGATGTCGAGCGCGCCGCGGCTGCCGATGTGCTCGACGCGGCCCCGCACCTGCGCGGGGCAGTCCTTCGCGTTCGGGCACCGAAGGTCGATGTCGCCCTCCTTCATCGGCCGCAGCGTCGTGCCGCACTCCGGGCACGCATCCGGCATGACGAACTCGCGCTCAGTGCCGTCGCGCAGCTCGACCACGGGGCCGAGCACCTCGGGGATGACGTCGCCGGCCTTCCGCAGCACCACCGTGTCGCCGATGAGCACGCCCTTGACGCGCACGACGTCCTGGTTGTGCAGCGTCGCCTGCCGCACGACCGAGCCGGCCACCTGGACCGGCTCCATGTTGGCGTAGGGCGTCGCGCGGCCGGTGCGGCCGACGCTCACGACGATGTCGAGCAGCTTCGTGTGCACCTCCTCGGGCGGGTACTTGTAGGCGATCGCCCAGCGCGGCGCGCGGGAGGTCTGCCCCAGCTCGTCGTGCAGCGCGAGCTCGTCGACCTTCACCACGATGCCGTCGAGCTGGTGCTCGACCGCGTGGCGCCGCTCGCCGAAGCGCTCGACATACGCGACGACGCCGTCGATGCCGTCGAGCACCTCGACGTGCGGGCTCGTCGGCAGCCCCCAGCCGGCGAGCAGGTCGTACACCTCGCTCTGCGCGGCGACCGGCGGGTCGGGCCATGCGCCGAAGCCGTGCACGTACATCGCGAGCGCCGCGATGCGCGCCTCGCCGGCCTCGAGCTCGAGCCCGGTCTTCTTCTCGAGCTGCTGCCGCAGGCCGCCGGAGGCCGCGTTCCGCGGGTTCGCGAAGGCCGGGAAGCGCTTCGCCGCGCGGTCGGCCGCGCGCTCGGCGTCGAAGTCGCCGCGGCTCGCGGCGGGCCGCCGCTCCCACTTGCCGCGGTCCTCCTCGACCGAGCGGTCGCGCAGCGCCGCCTGCAGGGCGTTGAGGCGCTCGAAGGCCTCGACCGGGATGAAGACCTCGCCGCGCACCTCGACGAGCGGCGGATGCCCGGTGCCGGCCAGGCGCTCCGGCACGCCCGCGACGCGCAGCGCGTTGACCGTCACGACCTCGCCGACGCGGCCGTCGCCGCGCGTCGCAGCGGACGTGAGCACGCCGTGCTCGTAGCGCAGCGCGATCGCGAGGCCGTCGATCTTGAGCTCGGTGAGCCACGCGACCCGCCTGCCCGCCGCGGCCTCCGCCTTCGCGCACCACTCGCGCAGCTCCTCGACCGAGAAGACGTTGTCGAGGCTCAGCATGCGCTCGCGGTGCTCGATCGTCGGCAGGCCGCTGCCCGTGCCGCCCTGCACCGCCTGCGTCGGCGAGTCCTGGCTCTGCAGCTCGGGGTGCGCGCGCTCGAGCTCGTCGAGCTCGCGCACGAGCGCGTCGTACGTCGCATCGTCGATGATCGACGCGTCGCGGTCGTAGTAGGCGGTGCTCGCCTCCTCGATCCGGGCGCGCAGCTCCTGCGCTCGGGCGTTCGCGTCACTGAGGGCGGCGTCCGCCTCGATTCCCACCATGTCCCCATCATGCACTCAGCCGGTGCGTGCATGCTGTCCCCCAGGTGCACCCCCTATGCACCACCTGTCCATTCGCACAGGAATTCACAGCATCAGGACCAATCCGCGTCGACCGAGGCTCCGAACCTTGATCGACACCTTGTGCGCCACCTCGGCGCGCAGGCCGGAAACGGCCCTGACAGAAGGAGGAGTCATGACTCAGTCCCCCAACCGCCTCGTCGCCACGATCTTCGGCGCCGTCTACCTGCTCGTCGGCGTGCTCGGCCTCTTCGTGGCCGGCGGCAACATCGTCGGCCAGGAGGGCGGCCTGCTGCTCGGCATCTTCCAGGTCAACCACCTGCACAACGTCGCGCACCTCATCATCGGCGGCGCGCTGCTGGCCGCAGGCCTCCGCAGCACGCCCGCCGCCAAGGGCACCAACACGACGGTCGGCGCGGTGTACCTGCTGCTCGGCATCGTGGGCTTCTTCCTGGTCGGCACGCCGCTCAACATCCTCGCGCTGAACGCGCCCGACCACATCCTGCACCTCGCCTCGGCGATCGTCCTCCTCGGCGCCGGCCTCGCGCTCGACCGCGGTACGACGACGCGTCGCGCGGTCGCGTAAGGATCGCGTCATGGCAGCGCTGACCCGGATCTGGGGAGCCGTGGCAGCGCTCGGCGCGGCGCTCATCGCCTTGGCGGTGGGCGCCGCGGCCGTGCCGTGGATCGCGGTGCCCATGGTGGCCGCGGGCATCGGGCAGGCGGTCATCGCGGTCGCAGCCCTGCGTGGCACCCGCTGGCACCCCGGCATCGTGCTCGTGCCGCTGCTGCTGCCGACGATCGTCTGGCTCGGTGCGCTGCTCGCAGTGCCCGAGGCGGCATCGTCCCTGCCGATGGCGCCGCTGCTCGCGGAGTCGACGCTCGCGCTCGGCGCAGCGGCGCTCCTGCTGCTGCGGCGCACGCACGACGACGAGCCGAGGCCCATCCACACGGTGCTCGGGCTGCTGTCGTCGGCCGCGGTCGTCGCCACGATCGCGACCACCGCCCTCGCCGGCACGAACGCCGGCCAGTTCGCGCAGCCGCACGGCGAGCACGGCATCGCCGTCGAGGAGCACAGCAGTCACTGACCGCCATCCGCCGAGGCGCGCTACGCCGCCACGACGTCCGCGGCGACCGTGCGGTCGATCGTGCACTGCCCGAGCACCCGCGTGCCGAGGTACAGCACGGCCGACTGCCCGGTCGCGACGCCGCTGAGCGGCACCGCCGGCTCGATCACGAGCTCGTCGCCGTCCATCCGGGCGCGCGCGGGCACCGGATCGGCGTGCGCTCGGATCTGCACCTCGACGTCGAGCCCGTCGGCGAGCTGCGGATGCACCGTGCCGGCATGCGAGATGCGGGTGCCGGCGAGGCGCACGACGTCGAGGGCCTCCTTCGGCCCCACGACGAGCTGCCGCGTCGACGGCTTCACCTCGAGCACGAAGCGCGGGCGCCCATCGGGCGACGGCACGCCGAGCGAGAGGCCCCGCCGCTGCCCGACCGTGTAGCCGTTCACGCCGTCGTGGCCGCCGACGACGCGGCCGTCGCGGTCGACGATGTCGCCCGGATCGGCGCCGAGCCGCTCCGCGAGGAACCCCCGGGTGTCGCCGTCCGGGATGAAGCAGATGTCGTGGCTGTCGGGCTTCTGCGCCAGCAGGAACCCGCGCTCGGCCGCCTCCGCGCGCACGGCCGCCTTCGTGGGCGTGTCCGCGAGCGGGAACCAGCAGTGCGCCAGCTGCGCGGCGGTGAGCACGCCGAGCACGTAGGACTGGTCCTTCGCCCAGTCCGCCGCCCGGTGCAGCTCGACGCCGTCGGCGGTGCGCTCGACGCGCGCGTAGTGGCCGGTGACGACCCGGTCGAAGCCCAGCCCGATCGCGCGGTCGAGCAGCGCCTCGAACTTGATGCGCTCGTTGCACCGCAGGCACGGGTTGGGCGTCCTGCCCGCCGCGTACTCGTCGACGAAGTCCTGCACCACGTCGCCGTGGAAGCGCTCGGAGAAGTCCCACACGTAGAAGGGGATGCCGAGGCGGTCGGCGACGCGGCGCGCATCCATCGCGTCCTCGACGGTGCAGCAGCCGCGGCTGCCGGTGCGGAGCGTGCCGGGCATGCGGCTGAGCGCGAGGTGCACGCCGACGACCTCGTGCCCGGCGTCGACCGCGCGCGCGGCCGCGACCGCGGAGTCCACCCCGCCCGACATGGCTGCCAGCACCTTCATGCGCTCCACCTCCGCGTGCCAGGGTACCGATCGGGCGGGGCGTGCGAGGCTGGAGTGGTGAGCGCCCAGTCGTCGACGCCCCCGCGCGTCTCCGTCGTCATCCCGGTGCGCGACGACGCGCTCGCGCTGCGGGGCTGCCTCGCCCGCCTGGCGGCGCAGTCGGTGCCGCCGCTCGAGATCGTCGTGGTGGACAACGGCAGCACCGACGACAGCGCCGCGGTCGCCCTGGCCGGCGGCGCGCGCGTGGTCGAGGAGCTGCGCCCCGGCGTCGCCGCGGCCGCGGCGTGCGGCTACGACGCCGCGCTCGGCGACGTGATCGCCCGCTGCGACGCCGACTCGCTCGTGCCGGTCGACTGGATCGCGCGGATCGCCGATGCGTTCGCCCACGACCCGGCGCTCGACGCCATCACCGGCCCGGGCCGCTTCCACGACGTGCCGGCGCCGTGGGCCGGGCTCGCGAGCGTCGCCTACGCGTTCGGCACGTTCGTCGTCGCGGGCGCCGCGATCGGCAACGTGCCGCTCTGGGGATCGAACATGGCGCTGCGGCGCTCGGCGTGGACGGCGATCGCGCACCGCGCCACGCGCGACGACGCCGACGTGCACGACGACCTCGACGTGGCGATGCGCCTCGGACCCGCGGCGCGGATCCGCTTCGACCCCCGGATGCGCGTGAGCGCGGAGGGCCGCATCTTCCGCAGCCGCGACGACGTGCGCCGCCGCGTCTCGGTCGCGATGCGCACGTTCCGCCGCAACTGGGCAGAGGGCGGCTCCCCCGGCCGCCGCTGGGTGCGCCGGCTCTCCCCGAGCCGGCTGCGACGCGTGCGCGGATGAGCGCGCGCGTGCTCGAGCTGGGGCGGTGGCACGCCACCGACGCGCTGCGGCTCGTGATCCTCGCCTCGATCCCGCTCGCATGGCTCATCGCGGGGCCGCCCTCCGCCGCCGCGATGCTGCTCGTGCTGGGCGGTTCGATGCTCACGCGCATCGCGCCCATCTCGAGCGCGGTCGACGTGACCACGCAGGCGGTGCTCCTCGCGGCCGCGTGGTGCGCGACGCTCGGGCTCTACGAGAGCGTTCCCGCCCTCGACCTCGTCGCGCACGTCGCCTCGGGCGCGGTGCTCGCGCTCCTCGCGCGGGCGCTGCTGCTGCAGGCCGGGCTGCTGCCCGGCGGCGACGGCGGCCGGGCCGCGGCGGCGCGCATGCTCCACGTCGTCAGCGGGGTCGCGCTGCTGGGGCTGCTGTGGGAGCTCGGCGAGTGGGCCGGCAACACGTTCATCACGACCGCGATCCGCGTCGGCTACGCCGACACGCTGAGCGACCTCGTCGCCGACGTGGTCGGCGCGGTCGTCGCCGTGGTGGTCGTCGAGCTCGCGCGGCGGCGTCGCGCGAGCTGAGCGCGACGCTCGGACTCCTTCACAGCGAGCGGGCCCGCGCGATCGCCGCGGGCAGGGCTGCCAGCAGGGCATCCACGTCCTCGGCCGTCGTCGTGCGGCCGAGCGAGAGCCGCAGCGGCGCGACGCCCGTGACGCCGCACGCGCGCACGACGTGCGACTCGCGCGCCACGCCCGCCGAGCACGCCGACCCGTTCGAGACCGCGAAGCCCGCCTCGTCGAGCAGGAACTGCAGCGACTCCCCCTCCGCGCCCTCCACCACGAGGTGCGCGATGTGCGGCAGCCGGTCGGGCGCGGCGAGCACGCGCACGCCCTCGATCGACGCGGCGAGGGCGAGGATGCGATCGGTCTCGGCGCGCAGGCGCGCCGACTCCGCGGCCAGCTCGGCCTGCGCCTCCTCGGCCGCGAGCGCGAAGAGCGAGGCGCCGAGCGCGTCCTGGGTGCCCGAGCGCAGCCCGCGCTGCTGCCCGCCGCCGTGGTGGAGCGCCTGCAGCCGCGCGTCGCGGCGCACCACGAGCGCGCCGACCCCGTGCGGTCCGCCGAGCTTGTGGCTCGCGACGCTCATGAGCGCCGCCCCCGTCTCGTCGAACCGCAGCGGCACGTGGCCGAACGTGCCCACAGCGTCGAGGTGGAGCGGCACGCCCGCGCGCGCCGCGGCATCCGCGACGGCGTCGACGGGCTGCATGGAGCCGAGCTCGTTGCTCGCGACGAGCATCGTGGCGACCGCCGCACCGTCGGCGAGCGCCGCCGCGAAGGCGTCCGCGTCGGTGACCGCCGAGCCGTCGACGCCCACCCACCGCACCGCGGCGCCCTGCCGCTCGAGCCACTCGACCGCGTCGAGCGTGGCGTGGTGCTCCGCGACCGGCACCACGAGCGCCTCGCTCGAGCGGGCATCGCGCGACGCCCACCACGCCCCCTTGAGCGCGAGGTTGATCGACTCGGTGCCGCCGGAGGTGAGCACGACCTCGGTCGGATGGGCGCCGAGGGTCGCGGCGAGCCGCTCGCGGGCCTCCTCGAGCACCGCCCTCGCTCGCTGGCCCTCGCGATGCGTGGACGCGGGGTTGGCGAGCGGCTCCGCGCTCGCGAGCGCGCGCCGCACGGACTCGCGCATGGGCGTCGCGGCCGCGTGGTCGAAGAGCAGCTGCCGGGCCGGTCGAGGCGCGGCAGAGCCCCGCTCGGTGGCTCGGTGCTCGGACTCGGACATGCTCCAATAGCCTAGGGCGCGTGGTGGAGTCGGGGAGTCGGGTGCGAGGCATCCAGCGCACCCCGGAGGGCCACCGGTTGACGGTGTGGTCGCGGAGCGCGACGAGCATGGAGCTGCGGCTCTTCGACCGCGACGACCCCGACTGGCTGCGGACGTCGCTGCCCATGGAGCGCGTCGGCGACGACTTCACGATCGACACCCCGCTGCTGGAGCTCGGCACGCCGTACGCCGTGGGCGTCGACGGGCCCACCGGCCCGGGCCACGCCTTCGACCCGGGCCGCCACGCGATCCCGCCGCACGCGCGCGGCATCGTGCGCACGCCGCACGGGCAGCACCGCGCGACCGTCGTCGACCCGGCCTTCGACTGGGGTGACGTGCCGCGCCCGCACGTGCCGCTCGACCGCCAGGTGATCTACGAGGCGCACGTGAAGGGGCTCACGAAGCTGAGCCCGCACATGCCGGAGGAGCTGCGCGGCACCTACGCGGGCCTCGCGCATCCGTCGACGATCGGCTACCTCAAGGACCTCGGCGTCACGACGGTGCAGCTGCTGCCGATCCACCAGTTCGTCTCGGAGCAGCGGCTCATCCGCCAGGGCCGCGTCAACTACTGGGGCTACAACACCCTCAGCTGGTTCGCGCCCCACAGCGACTACGCGTCGCGCGGCGCGCGCTTCGACGGCACCGGCGGCGTGCTGCGCGAGGTGAAGGGCATGGTGCGGCTGCTCCACGAGGCTGGCCTGCAGGTCTTCCTCGACGTCGTCTACAACCACACCGCCGAGGAGGGCGCGGACGGCCCACCGTCGAGCCTGCGGCTCATCGACAACGCGTCGTACTACCGGACCGGCCCCGACGGCGAGTGCATCGACTACACGGGCTGCGGCAACACGCTCGACTGCTCCGAGCACGCGGCCGAGGAGCTCGTGCTCGACTCCCTGCGCTACTGGCACCGCGAGGTGCACGTCGACGGCTTCCGCTTCGACCTCGCACCGGTGCTCGCGCGCAGGGCCGACGGCGCGTTCGACCCCGAGCATCCGCTGCTGCGGCGCATCGTCACCGACCCGCTGCTCGCCGGCGCGACGATGATCGCGGAGCCGTGGGACGTCGGCCCCGACGGCTGGCAGACCGGCCGGTTCCCCGACGGCTTCGGCGAGTGGAACGACCGCTACCGCGACACCGCGCGCCAGTTCTGGCTGAGCGACTACCGCTCGTTCCGCCACGGCGGCGACGGCGCCACGGGCGTGGGCCCGCTCGCGCACGCCGTCTCCGGCTCCGAGGGGCTCATCGCCTCCGAGCGCGGTCCGCTGCAGAGCGTCAACTTCATCACCGCCCACGACGGCTTCACGCTCGCCGACCTCACCCGCTACGACCGCAAGCACAACGAGGCGAACGGCGAGGAGAACCGCGACGGCGCCGACGGCAACCACTCGTACAACCACGGCATCGAGGGGCGCACCGACGACGTCGCCGTGCAGCTCGACCGCCGCAAGTCGATGCGCAACCTGCTGGGCACGCTGCTCGTCTCGGCGGGCGTGCCGATGCTCACGATGGGCGACGAGTTCGGCCGCAGCCAGCGCGGCAACAACAACGCCTACTGCCAGGACTCCGCCCTGACGTGGATGCGCTGGGAGCGCCGCGACTGGCAGGACGCCTTCCTCGAGCAGACCCGCAGGCTGCTGCAGCTGCGCCGCGAGCACCCCGCGCTCCGGCCGCTCGAGTACGGCCAGACCGGCCAGCGCGTGGCGGGCTCGTCGCGCCTCGACTGGTGGAACGCCGCGGGGCTGCGGATGACGATCGACGACTGGGACCACTCCCACGACCGCACGATGCAGATGCTCGCCGAGTCGACCCCCGTGGAGGAGCCGTACTCGCGCGTGCTCGTGATCTTCCACGGCTCGCCGCGCGACACGAGGGTGACGACGCCGGTCGCCGACGGCGCGACCGCGCTCGAGCTGCTGTGGGACTCCGCGGCCGACCACCAGGGCGCCGAGCAGGTGGTGCCGGGCGATGCGGTCGCCATGACGGCGATGAGCATGCGCGTGTACGCGGTGCACGGCATGCCCGCGGCAGGCGCGCCCGCCCCGACGGTGATGCGGCTGCGCTCCCCCGCGTCGCCGCCGTCCCCCGCGACGACGTCGCCGCCCACCCTGAGCTGACCCGAACGCCGAACTTCCCCGAACTGCGGGATCCTTCCGGAGGATCCCGCAGTTCAGGGAAGTTCGATGGAAACGGACCGGGGTCAGCTGCGCGGGTAGGCGACCAGGCCGAGCTCCGCCTCGGAGGCGAGCATCGGGTGGCGCGGGACGACGCGCACCGTGTAGCCGAACGTGCCCGCGCGCTCGAGGCCGATCGCCGACTCGAAGCGGTGGTTGCCGTCCTCGGCGCCGGCCTCGGCGAGCGGGAAGCGGCGCGCGTGGCGCAGCTCGCCCTCCTCGGTGACCGTGCCGGCGACGACCTCGACGGCGACGTCCGAGGGCTGCAGCGAGCCCAGCGCGACGAACGCCCGGACCGTCACGGCGTCGCCGATGATCGGCGGCACGTCGACGCCCTCGACCTCGACGTGGTGCACCTGCACGCCGCCGAACCCATCGCGCATCCGCGCGGTCCACTCGGCGAAGTCGCGTGCGGCGCTCGCACCGTCGGCGGCGGCCACGGCGGCTGCCTTCGCGGCGGGCGTGTAGAGGCGGCCGACGTACTCGGCGAGCATCCGCTCGGCCGACAGCTCGGGGCTGAGGGTCGCGAGCGTGTGCCGGATCGAGGCGATCCAGGCGGTCGGCAGGCCTCGCTCGTCGCGGTCGTAGAAGCGCGGCGCCACCTGGTGCTCGATGAGGTCGTAGAGCGCGTTCGCCTCGAACGCGTCGCGCTCGGCGGCGTCCATCTGCTCGTGCGCCGACGGGATCGCCCAGCCGTTCTTGCCGTCGAAGTACTCCTCCCACCAGCCGTCGAGGATCGACAGGTTGAGCGAGCCGTTGAGCGCCGCCTTCATGCCGCTCGTGCCGCACGCCTCGAGCGGGCGCAGCGGGTTGTTGAGCCACACGTCGCAGCCGGGGTAGAGCGACTTCGCCATCGAGATGTCGTAGTTCTCGAGGAAGACGATGCGGCCGCGCACCTCGGGCTCCTGCGTGAAGCGCACGAGCTCCTGGATGAGCGCCTTGCCCATCTCGTCGGCGGGGTGCGACTTGCCGGCGATGACGAGCTGCACGGGGCGCTCGGCGTTCGTGAGGATCGAGCGCAGGCGGTCGCGGTCGTGGAGCATGAGCGTGAGCCGCTTGTAGGTCGGCACGCGCCGGGCGAAGCCGATCGTCAGCACGTCGGGGTCGAGCATGGTGTCGACCCACGACGGGACGACGCCGTCGTTGCGCTCGTGCTTGACGCGGGTGCGGTCGCGCGCCTCCTCGACGAGGTGCTGGCGCATCTCGCGGCGCACGCCCCAGAGCGTCTCGTCGGTGATCGCGTCCGACGCCCAGTCGCAGCGGGCCGTGTCGAGCGTGCCGAGCTCGCGCTCGGCGAGGTGCTTGAGGATCGGCGACGTCCAGGTCGGCGCGTGCACGCCGTTCGTCACCGAGGTGATCGGCACGTCCTGCACGTCGAAGCCGGGCCAGCGGTCCTGGAACATCTGCCGCGAGACCTTGCCGTGCAGCTTCGAGACGCCGTTCGCGCGCTGGGCAATGGAGAAGCCCAGCTGCGCCATGTTGAAGATCGTCGGGTCGGACTCCCGGCCGAGCGCGAGCACGCGCTCGACGTCGACGCCCGGCACGAGCTCGCGCGTGAGGTGGCGGCGCACGAGCTCGACGTCGAAGCGGTCGATGCCCGCGGGCACAGGCGTGTGCGTCGTGAAGACGGTGCCGGCGCGCACGAGCTGCAGGGCGGCGTCGAACGAGAGCCCAGTCGCCGTGAGCTGCGAGATGCGCTCGATGCCGAGGAAGCCGGCGTGGCCCTCGTTGGAGTGGAAGACGGCCGGGACCGGCGCGCCGGTGAGGTCGCTGTAGACGGCGAGCGCGCGGACGCCGCCGATGCCGAGCAGCAGCTCCTGCTGCAGGCGCAGCTCGCCGCCGCCGCCGTAGAGGCGCTCGGCGACGCTGCGGAGGTCGGCGTCGTTCTCGTGGATGTTCGTGTCGAGCAGCAGCAGCGGCACGCGGCCGATCGTCGCGACCCAGATGCGCGCGTGCAGCGTGCGGTGCCCGGGCAGCGCGAGCTCCACCGTGGCGTGGCGGCCGTCCGGGTTGCGGAGGATCGTCAGCGGCAGCCCATCCGGGTCGAGCACCGGGTACGACTCCTGCTGCCAGCCCTCGCGCGAGATCGCCTGCTTGAAGTAGCCGGACTGGTAGAAGAGGCCGACGCCGACGATCGGCACGCCCAGGTCGCTCGCGGCCTTGAGGTGGTCGCCGGCCAGGATGCCGAGGCCGCCCGAGTACTGCGGCAGCGCGCTCGTGATGCCGAACTCCGGCGAGAAGTAGGCGATCGACTCGGGCGCGTCGTCGAGCGACTGGTACCAGCGAGCCTGCGACAGGTAGTCGTCGAGGTCGTCGGCGAGCGCGTCGACGCGGGCGACGAAGTCGTCGTCCTCGGCGAGCTGGTGCAGGCGCTCGGGGCCGACCCATCCCAGCAGCTGGACCGGATCGTGGCCGGTGGCGCGCCACCCGTCGAGCGAGATCTCGCGGAACAGCTCGCGAGTCGGCTCGTGCCACGACCACCGCAGGTTGGAGGCGAGCGCCTCGAGCCTGCCGAGGCGCGCGGGAAGGGAGGTGCGGACGGTGAACTTGCGGATCGCTCTCACGAGGACAGAGCCTAGGGGCATCCTCCCCGCTCGCAGGCAGGCTCGCTACGTTAGTGACGTGCCGAAGCAGACGAATGCCCAGCAGATGGATGTCCTGACGCCCCGGATCCCGGTGCTCGACCTCGCGCCGCAGGTGCCGGGCAACCGGTTCCCCGCGAAGGCGGTGGTGGGCGACGCGGTGCCGTTCCAGGCCGTCGCCTTCCGGGAGGGGCACGACCGCATCGGCGTGACCCTCGTGCTCCGCTCCCCCTCCGGGTCGCAGCGGCGCGTCCAGATGGAGCCGCTCCTCGACGGCTTCGACACCTACCGCGCGCTCGCGCAGGTCGACGAGCAGGGCATGTGGTCCTGGTTCGTCGAGGCCTGGGCCGACGAGTGGGCGACATGGCACCACAACGCCGAGATCAAGATCGCCGCCGGCATCGACGTCGAGCTCATGGCGACGATGGGCGCCGACCTGCTCGAGCGTGCCGCGGCGCAGGCGCAGGCCGCGGACGCGACGGCGCTCACGAGCGCCGCCCAGCGGATGCGGCGCACCGAGACCGCGCCGCTGCAGCGCTGGGCCGAGGTCAACGACCCCGCCGTGCTCGCCGCGGTCGACCGCAACCGGCCGCGCTCGCTCGTCAGCGCATCCGAGACCCTGCAGCTGCGCGTCGAGCGCTCGCGCGCCGCGGTCGGCGCCTGGTACGAGCTCTTCCCCCGCTCGGAGGGCGCAGAGCAGCACGAGGACGGCAGCTGGGCCTCCGGCACGCTGACGACCGCCGCCGGGCGCCTGCCCGCCGTGAAGGCGATGGGCTTCGACGTCGTCTACCTGCCGCCGGTGCACCCGATCGGGGAGGTCAACCGCAAGGGACCGAACAACACGCTCACGCCGCAGCCGGGCGACCCCGGCAGCCCGTGGGCCATCGGATCGAAGGCGGGCGGCCACGACACCATCCACCCCGATCTCGGCACGATCGCCGACTTCCGCGCGTTCGTGCAGCGCGCGGAGGCCGAGGGCCTCGAGGTCGCGATGGACCTCGCGCTGCAGGCGGCGCCCGACCATCCGTGGGTCACCGAGCACCCGGAGTGGTTCACGACCCTCCCGGACGGCTCGATCGCGTTCGCCGAGAACCCGCCGAAGAAGTACCAGGACATCTACCCGATCAACTTCGACCTCGACCCCGAGGGGATCCTGGCCGAGGTGCTCCGCATCCTGGAGCAGTGGATCGACTGCGGCGTGCAGATCTTCCGCGTCGACAACCCCCACACGAAGCCGCTGTGGTTCTGGGAGCGGCTCATCCGCGACGTGAACGCCGCGCACCCCGACGTCGTCTTCCTCGCCGAGGCGTTCACGCGCCCCGCCATGATGCAGGCGCTCGGCAAGGTCGGGTTCCAGCAGTCGTACACGTACTTCGCCTGGCGCAACACGAAGGCGGAGCTCGAGGAGTACCTGCGCGAGGTGACCGGTCCGCAGGCGGCGTGGTTCAAGCCCGCCTTCTGGGTCAACACCCCCGACATCCTCACCGAGTACCTGCAGTTCGGCGGCGTGCCGGCGTTCAAGGTGCGTGCGGCGATCGCGGCGACGGCCGTCCCCACGTGGGGCATGTACGCCGGCTACGAGCTCATCGAGGACGTCGCGCGCCCGGGCGCCGAGGAGGCGAACGACAACGAGAAGTTCCAGTACCGGCCGCGCGACTGGGAGCAGGCTGCGCGCAACGGCACGACGATCGCGCCGTACATCACGCGCCTCAACGAGATCCGCGCCCAGCATCCCGCCGTGCAGCAGCTGTGGGCGCTCGACGTGCACTGGTCGGACGACGACGCGATCCTCGTCTACTCGAAGCACCTCGAGGGCCGCTTCACCGAGTCGGGCGAGGACGACACGATCATCGTGGTCGCGAACGTCGACCCGCACTCGGCACGGCAGACGACGGTGCACCTCGACCTGACGAAGCTGGGCCTGCGCCCGGGCGAGTCGTTCGAGGCGCATGACCTCATCACGGGCGAGACCTGGACGTGGAGCGACCACAACTTCGTGCGGCTCGACGCGTTCGTCGAGCCGGCTCACGTGCTGCACGTGCGACGATCGGTCGCATGATGCTCGACGAATCGACGATCCAGCAGCTGGCCGCCGGCGCGCACGCCGCACCCCACGACCTGCTCGGCGCGCATCCGGATGGCTCGGCGCACGTCGTGCGGGCCGTCCGGCACCTCGCGACGGCCGTCGAGGTCATCGGCGAGGGCGCGACGGGCGCCGTCACGACCCCGATGGCGCACGTCGGTCACGGCCTGTGGGAGGCGAGCGTGCCGGGACCGGTGCGCCCGTACCGCCTGCGCACCACCTACGGCGACGGCGGCTCGTGGGAGTCCGAGGACCCCTACCGCTTCACGCCGACGCTCGGCGAGCTCGACCTCCACCTGTGGCGCGAGGGCCGGCACGAGCAGGCGTGGAAGGTGCTCGGCTCGCGGCTCGTCGAGCACGAGGGCGTCGCCGGCGCGGCGTTCGCCGTCTGGGCGCCCAACGCGCGCGCCGTGCGCATCATCGGCGACTTCAACGGCTGGGTCGGTCGCACCCACGCGATGCGCACCATGGGCTCGAGCGGCGTCTGGGAGCTCTTCGTGCCCGGCGACCTCGAGCACAGCGCCTACAAGTACGAGATCCTCACCGACCACGGCTGGGTGACTCGCGCGGATCCGATGGCCCGGTACACCGAGGTGCCGCCCGCGACCGCGTCGAAGATCGGCACGAGCCGCTTCGCGTGGAGCGACGACGACTGGATGACCGCGCGCGCAGCCCGCGACGTGCACAACTCCCCCATGTCGACCTACGAGCTGCACTTCGGCTCCTGGCGCCCGGGCCTCGGCTACCGCGAGATGGCGGACGCGCTCATCGAGCACCTGGAGGAGACGGGCTTCACGCACGTCGAGTTCATGCCGCTCGCGGAGCACCCGTTCGGCGGCTCCTGGGGCTACCAGGTCACCGGCTACTTCGCGCCGACGAGCCGCTTCGGCCACCCCGACGACCTGCGCTACCTCATCGACCGCCTGCACCGCGCCGGCTACGGCGTGATCATGGACTGGGTGCCCGGTCACTTCCCCAAGGACGAGTGGGCGCTCGCGCGCTTCGACGGCCGGCCGCTCTACGAGCACCCGGACCCCCGGCGCGGCGACCAGCCCGACTGGGGCACCCACGTGTTCGACTTCGGCCGCCCGGAGGTGAAGAACTTCCTGGTCGCGAACGCCGTGTACTGGATGGAGGAGTTCCACATCGACGGCCTGCGCGTCGACGCGGTCGCCTCGATGCTCTACCTCGACTACTCGCGCAACGAGGGCGAGTGGCTGCCCAACGTGCACGGGGGCCGCGAGCACCTCGAGGCGATCTCGCTGCTGCAGGAGGTCAACGCGACGGTCTACCGCCGCTGCCCGGGCATCATCATGATCGCCGAGGAGTCGACGTCGTGGCCGGGCGTGACGAAGCCCACGAGCGCCGGCGGCCTCGGCTTCGGCATGAAGTGGAACATGGGCTGGATGCATGACACGCTCCAGTACATGGCGGTCGACCCGATGTACCGGTCGCACCACCACGGCGAGATCACGTTCTCGTTCCTCTACGCGTTCAGCGAGCAGTTCCTGCTGCCGATCAGCCACGACGAGGTCGTGCACGGCAAGGGCTCGCTGCTCAACAAGATGCCCGGCGACCAGTGGCAGAAGCTCGCCTCGGTGCGCGCGTACCTGACGTTCATGTGGGCGCACCCCGGCAAGCAGCTGCTCTTCATGGGCCAGGAGTTCGGGCAGCCGAGCGAGTGGAGCGAGGCGCGCGGCCTCGACTGGTGGATCCTCGACCAGCCGGTGCACCGCGGCCTCATGTCACTCGTCTCGCAGCTCAACCGGGTCTACCGCGAGACCGAGGCGCTGTGGCTGCGCGACAACGAGCCCGGCGGCTTCGAGTGGATCGACGGCGGCAACTCGTCCGACAACGTCATCGCGTTCCTGCGGTGGGGCGCGAACGGCGACCCGGTCGCGGCGATCATGAACTTCTCCGGCCGGCCCATCGAGGGCTACCGGATGGGGCTGCCGTTCGCCGGCGAGTGGGAGGAGCTCGTGAACTCCGACGCGGTCGAGTACGGCGGCTCCGGCGTCGGCAACCTGGGCACGGTGCACGCGACCGGCGACGCGTGGGGCGGCCGTCCCGCATCCGCGACGGTCACGATCCCGCCGCTCGCGGGACTGATCCTGCGCCCGAAGGCCTCCGAGAAGCAGCTCCCGGCCACCAAGCCCGCCGCCACCTGACAGGCACCCTCGCGTGCGTGGCGCCGCCCGGACCCGGGTGGCGCCACGCGCATGCGAGCGACGCCGCGCAGACCTGCACGGCGAGCGGTCACTCCCGCGCCCGAGCGGTCACTTCGACGCCCGAGCGGTCACTTCGACGCCCGAGCGGTCACTTCGACGCCCGAGCGGTCACTTCCGCGCCCGAGCGGTCACTCCCACGCCCGAGGGGTCACTCCCACGCCCGAGCGGTCACTCCCACGCCCGACCGGTCACTCCCACGCCTGAGCGGTCACTCCCGCGCCTGAGCGGTCACTCGCGCCCGAGCCGACGACCGCATCCCGTGCTCGCTGCTGACGTGCGGAACTGACCGGCCATCTGCGGACCTGACCGGTCACTCGCCAGACTGACCACTCACACGCCAGACTGACCACTCACGCGCCAGACTGACCACTCACGGACCGGACTGACCACTCACGGACCGGATCGACTGCGCACCGCGCGAGCGACCGTCCACCTTCTCGGACGGCCGCTCGGCCACTGCACGAGTCCGCGGGCGACCAACTCGGCGGCGCAGCGGGCCGGGCGCCGGCGGCTAGTACAGCAGCGTGGTCAGGCGGCGGCGCGCGGCGTGCACGCGCGGGTCGTCGAGGCCGACGATCTCGAAGTAGTCGAGCAGCCGCAGCCGCACGTCCTGCTTCTCGTCCCCGACGAGCGTCGCCATGAGGTCGAGCAGGCGCAGGAAAGCGTCCTCCACGTGGCCGCCCGAGAGGTCGAGGTCGGCAGCGAGCAGCTGCGCCTCGGTGTCCTGCGGCTGCGCGGCGGCCGCCGACCGGATGTCGTCGGCGGAGCGGTCGCGCAGCCGAGCGAGCAGGCGCACCTGCGCGAGGCCGGCGATCGCGTCGGTGTCGCGCGGGTTCTGCGCGATGGCCTTCTCGAACGCGGCGATCGCCGTGTCGAGGTCGCCGGCGTCGATCGCGTCGTACGCCTCCTGGTGCAGCGGCGGCAGGGGCTCCGGCTCCGGCTCCGGCTCTGCGGGTGCCTCGCCCACCGGCACGCGGCCGGTGATGCCCTGCTGCTCGGCGAACGCGAGCACCTGCTCGAGCACGTCCTTGACCTGCTCCTCCGGCAGCGCGCCCGTGAAGAGCGGCGCCGGGCGACCGCCGATGACGGCCGCCACGGTCGGGATCGACTGCGCGTTGAACGCCTGCACGAGCTGCGGGTTCTGATCGGCGTCGACCTTCGCGAGCACGAGCCGGCCGCCGTAGCCCTCGACGAGGCGCTCGAGCACCGGCGAGAGCTGCTTGCACGGCCCGCACCACTCGGCCCAGATGTCGATGATCACCGGCACGCTGCTCGACAGCTCGACGATCTGGCCGAAGTCGGCGTCGCCGATGTCGACGATCACGCCGGGCGCACCGCCCTGCGCGCGCTCAGGCGCCGGCGGCTGGTCCCGCCGCGCGGCGAGCGCCGAGAGGTCGATGGCCCCACCCATGGATGCCGGAAGCTGCGTATCGGTCACTGTCCCACCTCGTTCGCGTCGAGCAGCGCCTGGCTGTACCCGACGACCTGGATCTGCGTGCCCTCCGGCGCATCGGCCGGCGGCACGGCGAAGAGCACCTGGATCTGGTACGTCGTCTCGATGCCGGCGGTCGTCTCCTGGACGCCCGCGAGGCTGGCGGCGGCGCCGCTCGTCGAGATCTCGACGCCCTCCTCCTTCGGCGTGACGCGCACCGTCTCGTTGAACGACGTCGCGAGCAGCGCGCCGCCCTCGTTCGTCACCAGCATGAGCGGTGCGGGCGCGTCGCCCGCCGCGCCCCACTCGAGCACCGAGAGCGCGAACTCCGGCCGCTGGATGAGCTCGTCCTTCGCGGCGCGGCCGAGGTCGGCGCGCAGGGTGTCGCCGTCCTCGCGGAACCAGGCGGCGAACTCGGATGCGTCGCCCCGCAGCAGCAGGTCGGCGTACGCGTCGGTGATCTCGGTGGGGCGGCGCTGCAGCAGCGGGGTGTCGCCGGGCAGGCTCGCGGCACCGATCGTCGGGCTCGCGACGGCGGGCAGCTGCACGCCGGACGCGAGCGTCGTCTGGTAGACGAGCCGGTAGTCGGAGCGCGCGTCCGCCTGCTCGAAGACGAGCGCCGACTGCGCGCGCGCCTCGTCCTGCCACGCGACGACCGCCATGACCGTGCGCGGCCAGACCTCGGTCTGCTGCGGCAGGATCAGCTGCACGTCGCCGTCCGGGATCCCCGGCAGCGGCTCGACCTCGCCGTTGAGCCCGCGCACCTCGTAGTTCGTGGTGCGGGCGTCGAGCACCGCGCCCCCGACGCGGGTCGAGACCTGCTCGAGGTCGCGCGCCTCGTCGGCGGCTGCGGTCACCGTCCGCGTCTCCTCGAGCACGCGGTCGAACTGGTTCTCGGTGAGCGCGACCGGCGGGAGTGTGTCCTCGAGGCTCGTCGGCGTGGGCTCCTCGGTCGCCGCGGGCGTCGAGGGACCGCTCGGCCAGTACTGCGGCCCGCAGCCCGTGAGCGCCACGACCGCGACGATCGGCAGCGCGATCATGCCGAAGCGGCGGCGGCCGGTCGGCGCGGCGGTGCGCTCGGCCGTGCCGCGCGAGCGGTCGGTCGTCGCGTCGTCCGCGGGCGCCTCCGAGCCGTCCGGGGCGTCGGCGGCATCCGGCGTCGTGACTGCATCCGGCACGTCCGTCGGAGCCTGTTCGGCCGACGGCGCCTCGAGCGCGCCCTGGGCCGGCCCGACCGCACCCCGCGGCGTGCCCTCGCGCGCGTCGCGGGCGAGCGCGCGGCGCCCGGCCCGGCTCAGCTCGCGGTGCGAGCGGCGCTGCGGACCGCGGCGCCGGCGGTGGCGGCGCAGGGCCAGCAGGAACAGCACGAGCGCGAGCGCGAGGAAGACGAGGCCCGCGGTGATGAGCGGCCCGAAGAGCGGCGTCTTGGCGTCGAAGGGCCACTCGACCCGGACGTCGGCGGGCGCGGCGGTGCCGGGCTCGCCGGCGATCGCGATCGAGTACCCGACCGGCAGGTCGATCGAGAAGCTGACCTCGCCCTCGCCGGCGTGCTCCTCGATCCACATGTCGCTGCCCGCGAGCTGCGGCAGGGCGTCGCTGCTGCCCGACTGCTCCGTGAGCGTGAGCGCATCCGACTCGTCGATGCCCGCGACGGCGTGCGCCGACTCCCCCACCCAGCCGAGCACGTCGTGATCGCGGCCGACGACGGCCGTGATCGGCCCGTCGCCGGTGATGACGACGCTCTGCCTGCCGTCGTGCGTGTTCATGGTCGTGCCGGGGATCACGAGGAGCTGCGAGTCGGTGGCGGTATCGAGCTGCGAGACGATCGACTCCGGCGGAGCCCAGATGGTGCGCTGTCCGATGCCGAGCCCGAGCAGCACGAGCGAGATCACGAGGCTCACGGCCGCGAGGATGTATCGCACGAGTCAGAGGTCCTTTCACGCTCACCGGGGGATCCGGCGGTCCGTCCGGGCAGGACGGCGCAGAGCGGGCAAGCCTCCAGGGTACCGGGAGGTCCTGAGCCTGCCAACCCCGGCCGTGGGCGGGGCGGCAGGGCCGCCTGTCGGCGCGACCCTAGGATTGCCGATGTGAAGATCCGCAACGGTTTCCTGCTCGGCCTCGTCGGTGGCCTCGGCGTGCTGCTCGCGCTCGCCATCGGCGTCGCGGTGCAGCAGATCAGCACCGTGCTCGTGTGGGCCTTCGCCGGCATCTTCCTCGCGCTCGGCGTCGAGCCGGTCATCCAGTTCTTCATCCGCCGCGGCGTGCCCCGATGGGCTGCGGTGCTCGTGATCTTCGCGCTGATCCTCGGCATCGCCGTCGGCGCGACCTGGCTCATCGTGCCGACGATCGTCGCGCAGTTCACGGTGCTCGTGCAGTCGATCGTCGCGGAGATCGAGGGCGGCGCCTTCGAGAGCGTCCTGGAATGGGTGCGCGCGACGTTCCCGCAGTTCGACCTCGACGGCACGCTCCAGCAGCTGAGCGAGGCGCTCAACGACTTCAACACCTGGTCGAGCCTGCCGCCGTGGGTGGCCGACATCGCCGCGGGCATCGTCGGCGGCGCCGTGCAGGTCGTCTTCGCGGTCGGCGGGCTGCTCATCGTGCTCGTGCTGATGCTCTACTTCACCGGCTCGATGCCCGCGCTGAAGTCGGGCATGTACCGGCTCGTGCCCGCGTCGTCGCGGCCCAAGTTCATCGAGATCGCCGAGCAGATCATGCGGTCGGTCGGCCGCTTCGTGCTCGGCCAGGGCGCGCTCGGCCTGCTCAACGGCGTGCTGTCGTTCATCGTGCTGTCGATCGTGGGCTCGGAGCTCGCGGGCGTCTACGCGGTGATCGCGCTCATCGCCTCCACGATCCCGCTGGTCGGCACGATCTCGGCCTCGGTGACGATCTCGCTGCTCGTGCTGCTGCTCGACGGACCGCAGACAGCGGTGTGGGTGGCTGGCTGGTACCTCATCTACATGCAGCTCGAGGCCTACGTCATCAGCCCGCAGATCATGAACCGCGCCGTCAAGGTGCCGGGCGTCGTCGTCGTGCTCGCCGCCCTCATCGGCGGCACGCTGCTCGGCATCCTGGGCGCGCTCGTCGCCATCCCGATCGCGGCGGCGATCCAGCTGATCCTGAAGGAAGTCGTCATCCCCCGGCAGGACTCGAAGTAGCGGGCCGCGTCAGCGGGCCGCGCGAGCGCTCCGTCATCCAGCGGAGTCGGCGCGAGCCTCGACGGGCCAGTGCGTCGGCAGCGGCGCGGCAGCGGGGTTGACGCGCGCGACGATCGCGTCGAGCACGCGCCGCACCTGATTCTCGCCCACCCACAGGTGCTTGCCGCCCTCGACCGCGACGATCTCGGCCTCCGGCACGACCGAGAAGCGCTCGCGCGCCTCGGCCGGGCGGAGGTAGTCGTCGAGCTCCGGCACGATCGCCGTCATCCGCTTGCCCGAGCCCGACCAGGCGCGCAGCTCCTGCTCGCTCGTGCGATGCAGCGGCGGCGACAGCAGCAGCGCGCCGACGGCGCTCGACTCGCGGCCGTGCTTCAGCGCGACCTCGGTGCCGAACGACCAGCCGAGCAGCCACGGCGACGGCAGCGCGCGCTCGGCCACGAGCCCGAGCGCCGCAGCGAGGTCGTAGCGCTCGTCGTCGCCGCCGTCGAACTCCCCCTCGCTGCGGCCGCGCGGGCTCTCGACGCCGCGGAAGTTGAAGCGGAGCACCGCGAGGTCGGCGAGCGCGGGCAGCCGGAGCGCCGCCTTCCGCAGCACGTGCGAGTCCATGAAGCCGTGGTGCGTCGGCAGCGGGTGCAGGCAGACGAGGGTCGCGACCGGATCGCGCTCGAGCGGCAGCGCCAGCTCGCCGACGAGCGTGAGGCCGTCGAGCGTGTGCAGCTCGATCTCGTCGCGCCGCGCGGGCAGCTCGGCCCCCGAGCGGATCTCGATGGTCTCCGTCACGTCATCTCCTGTCTCGCCCTCGCGGGCATGCGAACGCGGGTGCGGTCAGCGCGCGCGCCAGCACCCGGTGTGCCAGTGGCGCCGATCCTCGAGCGCGCGCTCGTCGCCGAAGATCGAGTCGGCGCGCCACACCACGACGTGCGCGACGCCAGCGGATACCGTGCCGCCGCAGCCGGGGCACACGTACTCCTTCGCCGCGTTGCGCGGCGAGATCGGCTGCACGTGCCACTCGGCCCCCGCGCGGTGCTCGGTGCGCGCCGCGCCGTGCATCAGGCGGTCGACGTCGAGCGGCACGTGGGGCTGCGCGCGACGCTTGGGCCGCCGCGCGGCCACCTCAGTACCAGCCGACAGACTCTGAGTGGCCCCAGGCGCCGCAGGGCGTGCCGTAGCGACCGGCGATGTAGCCGAGGCCCCAGTTGATCTGGGTGATGGGGTTGGTCTGCCAGTCGGCACCCGCGGTCGCCATCTTCGAACCGGGCAGGGCCTGCGGGATGCCGTAGGCGCCGCTCGAGCGGTTCTGCGCGTAGACGTTCCAGTTCGACTCGCGCTGCCACAGGTTGTAGAGGCAGGAGTACTGGTCCTCGCCCCATCCGCGCGCCAGCACCATCTGGCGGGCCGCGGCCTGGGCGCTGCCCGGGTTCGGCGCCGCCACGGCGGGGATCGCGATCGACGCCGCGCGCGGGGCGCTCGCCGCAGCCTGTGCTGCCGGTGCGGCGGCAGGTGCCGGCTCGGGCGTCGGGGTCGGCGTCGGGGTGGGCGTGTGCACCACGATCTCGTCGCGGACGAGGGATGCCTGCGAGCCGGTGACCGCGTCGACGGCCTGGCCGGCGCGCGGCTGGCTCGGCAGCGACGCGGGCTCGGCCATCACCTCGGAGCCGGGGCTCGCGGCGACGGAGACGAGCACGAAGCCCGCAGCGGCCACGAGCGACACCCCGGAGAGCACGCCGCGCGTGCGCGTCGAGCGCGCGGAAGCGGAGTGGGACCTGGTGAACACGAGAATCGACGTTATCACGGAATGGTAACGACGCCCAGGGTCGAGCCCCGGCTGCGCGGGCTCCCAGCGGTCAGCGGACCGCCAGCATGAGGCTCACGACGGTGTCGAGCAGCTGATCGACCTCGTCCTCGTCGTAGCCGCCGAACTGGGCGTCGAACTGCGCCGTGCGCACCTCGCGCACCGTCATGTCGGGCCCGTCCTCGAGGTAGTCGGCGATCTTCGCGGCGAAGCGGTCGACCTCCAGCACGCGGTAGCCGCGCGAGATCCGGCTGACGCGTCGGAAGCGCTCGCCGTCCGGCCGCTTGAGCGTCTCGAGCGCCTGCTGCGCCCGGTCCCGCACCTTCGCGTACCAGGCCTCCTCGCCGTGCTCGATGACGCCGCGCTCGTGCTCGCGGCGCGCGAAGGCCTCCTCGAGCCGCTCGAGCGCCGCGTCGACGTGCGCCGGCGAGTAGCCGCCCTTCTGCATCGTGAAGCTCATGCGGCGGATGGTGGAGCTGTCGATCGCGGTCGCCGCGCGCGCGTCCGTGGCGTACGCGCGCCGAGCATCCTCGAGGAAGTCCTCGACCTGCTCGATGTCGTAGCCGGGCTGCGAGCGCTTTGCCCTCGGGAACGTGCTCATCGTCTCCATCATGCCAGCGGCCGCCTGGTCAGGCGTGCACCACCTGGAACAGCGCCATCATCACGACGGCGCTCGGCAGGATCGAGTCGAGCCGGTCGAGGAAGCCGCCGTGGCCGGGCAGGAACGAGCCGATGTCCTTGATGCCGAGGTCGCGCTTGATGATCGACTCGGCGAGGTCGCCGACCGTGGCGGCCGCGACGAGCAGCGCCGCGAGGATGAACCCGAACCACCACTCCTGCTGCAGCATCCACACCGAGAGCGCGATGCCGGTGATGGTGGCGAACAGGGCGCCGCCGGCGAGCCCCTCCCACGTCTTCCCAGGGCTGATGCGGGGCGCGAGCTTGTGGCGGCCGAGCAGCACGCCGGCGGCGAGCGCACCGGTGTCGATCACAGTCGTCATGATGATCATCGCGAGCGTCCACCACTGGCCGCCGTCCTGCGCGGTCAGCAGCACCGCGAAGCCACCCAGCACCGCCACGTAGGCGATGCAGAGCGCTCCCCCGGCGATGTCGGCTGCGACGGCGCGGAGGCCGGTGCGGGTCCTGCGGTCGGCGAGCTCGAGCACCCGCGCGAGCGCGACCGCGGCGATCGCGCCGAGCGTCGACCACCACATCCCCGCGGCGCCGAGCACCCACGTGATCGGCAGGATCGCGCTGCCGAGCAGCACGAGTGGGATGCGCGGCACGTCGCGGCCGCCGAACCGCATCGCGCTCGCGAGCTCGTAGAGCGCGAAGCCGACGAGCACGGTGGCGAAGACCATGAACAGCGTCTTCACCCACAGCAGGCTCGCCAGCAGCACCACGCCGAGCACGATGGCCATGCCGGTCGCGGCCGCGAGGTCGCGGCCCGTGCGCTTGTTGACGCGCGCGCGGGTCGCCTCGATCTGGTCCCGCGCGGCATGGATCTGCGCCTGGATCTGCGCCTCGATCTCGGCGGGGCTCCGATGCTCTCGTCGCACGCGTCGCCTCCCGACTCCTCGATCAGACCTCGAGGAGCTCGGACTCCTTCTTCTTCAGCGCGTCGTCGATGCCGTCGACGGCCTGCTTCGTCGCGGCCTCGAGCTCCTTGCCGGCGCGCGCGACCTCGTCGTCGCCGACCTCGGTCAGCTTGTCGAGGTCGCTGAGCGCCTGGCGACGGATGTTGCGCACGGCGACGCGAGCCTGCTCGGCCTTGTCCTTGACGATCTTGACGTAGTCGCGACGGCGCTCCTCGGTGAGCTCCGGCATGACGACGCGGATGATCGCGCCATCGTTCGACGGGCTGACGCCGAGGTGGGGCGCGGCGACGATCGCGCGCTCGATGTCCTTGAGCGCGCTCTTGTCGAACGGCGTGACCACGAGCGTGCGCGCGTCGGGCTGCTGGAAGCCCGCGAGCTGCACGAGCGGCGTCGGCGAGCCGTAGTACTCGACGAGCAGCTTCTGGAACAGCGCCGGGTTGGCCCTGCCCGCGCTGACCGTCTGGAAGTCGGCCTTCGCGACCTCGATCGACTGGGCCATCTTCTCCTTGGCCGAAGCCAGAACGTCGCTGATCACGTGGTTCCTTCCGTCGCTGCTGAGTGTATTGCGTGGGGCGGGCGTCAGGCGCGCACGAGCGTGCCGACCGGCTCGCCCAGGATCGCGCGCTCGAGGGCGCGGTCGCCGTCCATGCCGAACACGCGCATGGGCATCTTGTTGTCCATGCAGAGGCTGAAGGCCGTCGAGTCGACGACCTTGAGGCCGCGGACCAGGGCGTCCTGGTAGGTGATCTCGTCGAACCGCGTCGCCGTCGGGTCGTGCTTGGGGTCGGCGGAGTAGACGCCGTCGACGCCGTTCTTCGCGACCAGCACCTGATCGGCGGTGATCTCGAGCGCGCGCTGCGCGGCGACGGTGTCGGTCGAGAAGTAGGGCAGGCCGGCGCCGGCGCCGAAGATGACGACGCGGCCCTTCTCGAGGTGGCGCTCGGCGCGGCGCGGGATGTACGGCTCGGCGACCTGCGTCATCTGGATGGCCGACTGCACGCGCGTCTCGGCGCCAGCCTGCTCGAGGAAGTCCTGCAGGGCGAGGGCGTTCATGACGGTGCCCAGCATGCCCATGTAGTCGGCGCGGCCGCGCTCCATGCCGCGCTGGCTCAGCTCCGCACCGCGGAAGAAGTTGCCGCCGCCGACGACGATCGCGATCTCGACCGTCTCGGCCGCATCCGCGATCTGGCGGGCGATCGAGGCGACCACGTCGGGGTTCACGCCGAGGCTGCCGGCGCCGAACGCCTCGCCCGAGAGCTTCAGGAGGACTCGGCGTCGCGGCTGTGCTGTCATCGGGCGTCCTCCTGGGGGGTCACGACCCGAGTGGGCCGTGCAGAAGCCTACCGTGCGCGGGTGGCGGGACTCGTCCCCCGCGGGTGCGTCCGCGTGCGCGGATCCGTCCGCGGACGCGAAGAGGGCCGGGGTCTCCCCCGGCCCTCATCGTGCGTTCGTGCCTACGCGCCGACCTTGAAGCGCGCGAAGCCGGTGACCGTGAGGCCAGCGGCCTCGAGCACCTTGGCGACGCTCTGCTTGTTGTCGCGTGCGTAGTCCTGGTCGAGCAGGACGATCTGCTTGAAGAAGCCGCTGATGCGACCCTCGATGATCTTCGGCATGGCGCCCTCGGGCTTGCCCTCGCCGCGTGCGATCTCGGTGACGAGCTCGCGCTCCTTCTCGACCGCATCCGCCGGCACCTCGTCGCGGGTGACGTAGGTGGGGTCGAACATGGCGATGTGCTGCGCCACGGCGCGAGCCGTGTCCGCGTCGTCGCCCGAGTAGGCCACCACGACGCCGACCTGCGGGGGCAGGTCCTTCGACGTGCGGTGCAGGTAGACGGCCTGCTGCTCGCCCTCGATGCGAGCGACCTTCGTCAGCTCGATCTTCTCGCCGAGCGTCGCGGCCTGCTGCTCGATGACGGTCTGCACCGTGCCGGACTCGGCCGGGGCGGCGAGCGCCGAGGCCAGGTCGGTGGCACCGGCGGCCGCGACAGCGGCGACCACGCGGTCGGCGAGCGCGATGAACTTCTCGTTCTTCGCGACGAAGTCGGTCTCGCAACCGATCGCGATCATCGTCGTCGCACCGTCGACGGCGGAGACGGCCACGAGGCCCTCGCTCGTCGAGCGGTCGGCGCGCTTCGCGTTGCCCTTCGCGCCCTTCAGGCGGAGGATCTCGGTGGCCTTCTCGACGTCGCCGCCGGCCTCCTCGAGGGCTGCCTTCGTGTCGCTCATGCCGGTGCCGAGCTGCTCGCGCAGCATCTTGAGGTCGGCGATGCTGATGGATGCCATCCGCTGCTCCTTACTTGGACTCGGGCGTCGTGTCGCCCTCGGTGGTCTCGGCGGGCTGCTCCTCGGCGACGGGCGCGTCGGCGGCCGGCTCCTCGGTGGCGGGCTCGTCGGCGACCGGTGCCTCGGCGGCCGGCTCCTCGGCCTGCGTCTCCTCGACGACCGGCGCGGCGGCCTCGGCCTCGTGCTGCTCGAGGAGCTCGCGCTCCCACTCAGCCATCGGCTCGGCAGCGGCGTCGCCGCCACCGTGGCGCTGCATGAGGCCCTCGGCGGCAGCGTCGGCGACGATCTTCGTCAGCAGCGCGACGGAGCGGATCGCGTCGTCGTTGCCCGGGATCGGGTAGGCGACGTCGTCCGGGTCGCAGTTCGTGTCGAGGATGGCGATGATGGGGATGCCCAGCTTCTTCGCCTCGTCGACCGCGAGGTGCTCCTTGTTCGTGTCGACGATCCAGATCGCCGACGGCGTGCGCTGGAGGTTGCGGATGCCGCCGAGCGACTTCTGCAGCTTCAGGAGCTCGCGCTTCTTGAGCAGCAGCTCCTTCTTCGTGTAGCCCTGCGTGGTGTCCTCGAAGTCGAGCTCCTCGAGCTCCTTCATGCGGCTCAGGCGCTTCGAGACCGTGTTGAAGTTGGTGAGGAGGCCACCGAGCCAGCGCTGGTTGACGTAGGGCTGGCCCACGCGCGTCGCCTGCTCGGCGATGGACTCCTGCGCCTGCTTCTTCGTGCCCACGAAGAGCACCGAGCCGCCGTGCGAGACGGTCTCCTTGACGAAGTCGTACGCCTTGTCGATGTAGGCGAGCGACTGCTGCAGGTCGATGATGTAGATGCCCGAGCGCTCCGTGAAGATGAAGCGCTTCATCTTGGGGTTCCAACGACGGGTCTGGTGCCCGAAGTGGACGCCGCTGTCGAGCAGCTGGCGAGTCGTGACGACGGCCATGGCCGCCTCCTTCTTCTGTTCTGGTTGCCGGCGCGACCGGGTGGTCGAGCCCCTGGCGCCCTGACGCACCACCACCAGGCGCGCGAGCGAGCTCGAGCAGCTGGACCGAAGGGGGTGTCGTCGCGACGGGCGCGCGAAGTCATCGCATGAGCGATGCCCTCCCACGATACACGCTCCGGGGCCCTGCTCGCGGACGCCCGCTCTCCACCGGTCGGCACGCGCGGGGCACGCGCGCGGCGTCCGCCCGGGCACCATGCCGGGCATGCGCATCCTCGCGGTCCTGCTGGCGGTCGCGGCCGGCACGTGGGCCTGGCCGGTCTCCTCCGCCGGGTCGCCGCACGACGTCGTGCGCGCGTTCGACCTGCCTGCGTCAGCTTACGGCGCGGGCCACCGGGGCATCGACATCGCGGCACCCGCGGGGTCGGTGGTGATCGCGCCGGACGGCGGCGTCGTGCGCTTCGCCGGACCGGTCGCGGGCCGACCCGTCGTCTCGATCGAGCACGTCGGCGGGCTCGTGTCGAGCTTCGAGCCGGTCGAGCCGTCGGTCGTCGCGGGTGCGCGCGTCGAGCGCGGTCAGACCATCGGCGTGCTGCTGGCCGGCCACGCCGGCACCGCTGCGCCGCACGCGCGCCTGCACCTCGGCGCGCGGCTGCGCGGCGCCTACGTCGATCCGCTGCCGCTCCTCGGCGTCGCCCGGCCGGTGCTGCTGCCGATGCGCAGCAGCGAGCAGGGTCAGTGGTCGGGGTCAGGCCCGCGGGTGCGCGCCGCGGTACGCCTCGGCGAGCCGCTCGAGCGAGACGTGCGTGTAGATCTGGGTCGTGCCGAGGCTCGCGTGCCCGAGCAGCTCCTGCACCGCGCGCAGGTCGGCGCCGCCGTCGAGCAGGTGCGTCGCCGCCGTGTGGCGCAGCGTGTGCGGGCCGTGCGGGCCGGAGCCGGGGATCTCCTCGAGCAGCGCGGTGACGAGCTCGTGCACGCGCCGCTGGCCGAGCCGTCCGCCGCGGGCGCCGAGGAACAGCGCGGGATGCGCGCGCTCGGCGTCGGCGAGCTGCGGTCGACCGACGCGCATCCAGTCGAGCACCGCGTCGAGCGCGGGCCGCCCGAACGGCACGACGCGCTCCTTCGACCCCTTGCCCGTCACGAGCACGGTGAGCCGCTCGAGGTCGACGTCGTCGACGTCGAGGCCGACGAGCTCGCTCACGCGCAGCGCGCTCGCGTAGAGCAGCTCGACGACGGCGAGGTCGCGGAGCGCGACCGGGTCGCCCTCCCCCGCTGCGGCGGCGAGCGAGCCGAGCACGCCATCCATCACCTGGCGCGAGAGTACGCGCGGCAGGTGGCGGTCGCGCTTGGGCGTGCGGAGTCGTCCGGCGACGTCGGCGCCTCCGTGCGCGGCGATCCAGCGGCTCAAGCCGCGCGCAGCCGCGCTGCGGCGCGCGATCGTCGACTTGCCCATGCCGGCCTCCGCGCTCGCGTAGAGCCAGTCGCGCAGCACATCGATGTCGAGCCCGGCGGCGTCCTCGAGGCCCGCGCCCTCGCAGTGCTCGGTGAGGCTGCGGAGGTCGCCGCGGTAGCCACGCACCGTGTTCGCCGAGTAGCCGCGCTCGCGCTCGAGGTGGTCGAGGTAGCCGTCGACGGCCTCGGCGATCCGCACGTCAGTCCGGCTTCCGGCTGAAGCGGTCGGCCCGCGTCTCGGGATCGAGCGCTATCACCTGCTCGGCGAGCTGGAGCGAGATGGTCTCGCGGGTGGGGTGCGGCAGGGCGGGCACGACGGAGTGCGCGATGCTGTCGGCGTAGACCTCGATGAGGTTGAACGACTGCGTCGCGTCGATGCCGTGCATCGCAGGCGGCGGGCCACCCAGGTCGTCGGCGTAGCTCGTCGCGCCGGCGAGCACGACCGGGATCTCGGCGAACGAGCCGGAGCCGTTGATGTGCAGGTGGCCCGAGAGGATCGCGCGCACGTCGCCGCCGCCGATCGCCTCGGCGAGCAGCGCCTCGTCGCGGAACTCGAGCAGCCGCATGAGCCGGCCCCGGTACGCGAGCGGCGGGTGGTGCATGACGAGCACGGCGCCGAGCGGCGGCGGGTCGGCGAGCGCGTCCGACAGCCACGCGGCCTGCCCCTCGTCGAGGCCGCCGTGGTGCCAGCCCGGGAGGCTCGAGTCGAGCGCGACGATGCGGAGCCCCGCGACCTCGAGCACCGAGTCGAGCGGGTCGAGCGGCGCCCCCGGCAGGCCGAGCGACGCGCGCATCGCGGGGCGCTCGTCGTGGTTGCCGGCGGTCCAGACGATGGGCGCGCCGATGGCGGCGGCGGCCGGCTCGAGGATCTCGCGGGCGAGCGCGTATGCCTCCGGCTCCCCGAGGTCGGCGACGTCACCCGAGACGACGATGACGTCGGCGTCGGCCGCGGCGACGACGAGCCGCTCCGCGGTGGCGCGCAGGTGCCCCTCGGTGTCGACGACGCCCGCGAGCGGTGCACCGCCCGCGAGCAGGTGGGTGTCGCTGAGGTGGGCGATCACCGCAGCCGGTTCCGGATGCATCCCGAGGGTCACGCGCCCAGGCTAGTCACGCCGAGCCGCGGCGCGGTGCCGCCTCGCCCGCGTCGAGGACCCCGTCCACCCGACGGGACCCGGTGCACCGGGTCCTCGTCGGTGGAGCGGGTCCCGGTCGGCTGCTCGGGTCACGAGGACCGCACCCAGCCGCTCCCCCGCTCGACGGCGCGCCCGCCCAGCTCGAGCAGCCCGAGCGAGGCGGAGACGTCGGACGGCGCCATGCCGGTGCGGATCGCGAGCTCATCCGCCGATCGCGGGGCGCGGGTGCTGAGCGCGTCGAGCACGGCCATCTCGTCGCGCGTCTCACCGCCGAGCGGCGCGGGCTCGTCACTCGGCCCATCGACGAGCTCGACGATGTGCTCGGCGCGCTCGACGAGCACCGCGCCGTACTCGCGCAGCAGCCGGTGGCACCCCGTGCTGCCGCCGGAGGTCACCGGCCCCGGCACCGCGCCGAGCGGGCGGCCGAGCGCCGCCGCGTGCCCGGCGGTGTTGATCGAGCCCGACCGGCTGCCCGCCTCGACGACGACCGTGACGCTCGCGAGCGCCGCGATGAGCCGGTTGCGCGCGAGGAAGCGGCGTCGTATGCGTCAGAGCAAGCGCTGCTGCTAGCTGTGTAAGCAACAGGCGCTTCGGACAGCGCGGATCTGTCCACGGCCCTAATGTGGCGGTGTGTGGACTCTGCTGCTATCTGCGACGCCAACGCCGACCCCGACGCCCACACCGACCGCAACTACACCGCCCCCAACGCCCACGCCTACGCCGACGCCGACGCTCACGCCCACACTGACCCCGACGCCCACGCCCATGGAGTCGTTGGCTGACACGGCCAGCGCGCCGGCTTGGGAGAGTCCGCTGTTCCTCCTGATCCTCGGATCCATCCTGGTGCCGCTGTTCCTCGAATTCTGGAAACGGCTCCTGGACCGTTGGGAGAGCGACCGCAAGGAGCGAAGGGCAGGAGTCGAGAGGATCCGGGCTGCTGGTCGAACCCTCATGCAGGTCGGGCCTGATCCTCTCAACACGCCAAAGAACATCGAGACGTTCATGGCTGCCCTCAACGATCTGAACGCCGCTATCTACGGACTGCACGTGAGCCACACCGCGAAGAAGAACTTCGCCCTACAAGGCAAGCTGATCGCTGCAAGCGCTAGGTGCGTTAAGGCAGACCCGGATGCTTATCCGTGGGTGAGCTTCTACCGTGGCCTGTTCCAGCTGGACCGAGTAGTCAGCAAGCCTCGTCTCGCGGAAGAGGTCGGCAAGGATCTCTTCAACGAGGTCGTGGAGAGCCTGGAGGAGGGCGTCGAGCGCCTGGCAACCAAGAAGGCGGCGGCACCCGCCACCCCCGCACCGGGACCGACGACCCCGGCTGAGTAACGCAATAGACCCCGTGGGTCTGCGGGTTGACACTGGGCTCCACGAGCTCCTGCTCCAGCGCTGCGGCCTTCTTGTCCTTCTCGTGCAGGCGACGGTTCGTGTTGGTTTCCTCCTTCTTCGCCGCTTGTGCGTCATGCTGCCGACGTAGAACGCACCGGCAGCCGTGAGCGACACGACGACGTGTTCGCGTGAGCGATGAACGGGGCGTGGAGGCGTCGAATGTCGGGTGCACCCCACACAATCTTGCGGGGCGCGCGCCTCGCTCGTTTCGAGATTTGACGGGCATGCGGCGAACCGCTGAAACGCAGTTTTCAGAAACGAAGGGGCCGGTTGTGCGATCTGCGGCGGCTGGGCAGATCAGCGCCGACTACGGCCCGGTCCGTACAGCGGTGCCAACATCTCGCCGATCTCGATGTCGAACACCTCGGCCAACTTGAACCACGTCTCGACGGAGCCATGAGACCCGCCAGCTTCGAGCTGCACCAGGGCGCGACGACCGACGCCGGAGCGCTCAGCCAGCTCATCCAGAGTCCACCGCCTCGTTCGACGCAGGCGAGCGAGAGCGAAGCGCAGTTCCTCGAAGTCCGGGAGGCGCTGAGGCGGGTTCGATGACACACCCCATTCCCGCAGGAACAAGAGCGCACCACAGCGAACGAAGGCGCGCTATAGGGCATAGTTACGCCCTAAGAGGCGGGATCGACCGCCCTGTTCACGCGAACACGGGGGCCAACGTGCGTCTCCCAGGCGACCTGCACCCTCGCAGGTCCGCACCTTCCGTTTCGCCGAAGGAGAGCGTTCATGCCCGACAAACAACTGGCTCTGGATCTGATCGAAGCAGCGCGCCAGGGATACCGGAGCCTGCTTAGGCGTCCGCCAAAGGACGACAACGACTACAGGGAGCGGAAGCAGAAGGCGGACTGGCAACTCGACGCGGCGGATACCATCGTGCGCGGTATGGGATCGGACTACCGAACGGTGGCGGACGTGTTCGGCATGGTCAACCACCAGATCGAAGTGATGGACGCGAAGATCGGGGTCGCTGGCTCCGATGCGGAGCAGTACCTGGACGAAACCGAGTCGTGGGACCCTTTCGGGGTGGACGAGCAAGAGCCGGACGACGTGCGCGACCAGAACGGGGACCAGGGCGAGGAACCCCTGAGGCAGCCGCAGGCGTAGCGCCTGCCATTGCTGCTTCCCCTCGTCGGCTAGCCCTGGAACGCAGCGATGAGCTCCGACAACTGAGTCGCTGCGACTTCGGCGGTGACCCCCGTTCCGATTTGGAACGCGCCTTCGCGGACACGCGAGAGGAAGGACCGGATCTTGCTCGGGCGTTCTGTCGCGTCCGCAAGCACGACGCGAGCCAGTTCGGCGTTGCCCTCCGCGTCCAGGCCGACCTCCTCGGCAGCCTTCAGCAGCGCAGACAAGTCCCCCTTGACCACTTTGGAGCGTTGGCGAATGTTCTCGCCTTGCGCGACTTGGTTGCCGTCCCCGTCGATGTGCGTCGAGTAGTAGTTGTTCACAACTTGCGCCACGGGCGCTTCCGCCATCGTCGGACCTCCTGAGGTGCCCGCTTCGGGGGCCGTTGCCTGAAGGTCGAGGGCAAATCCGAGCGCCGTGTTGCGCGCTGCGTCTATTACGCCCCGCAGTACCCCTCGTGTCACGATGCGGTTCGCACTGAAGAGTCCGTAGTGCTCGATGAACGGCACCACGCCCTCTTCCACCCACTGGTTGTAGGCGATCACGTGCGTGGTGTCCCATGGAACTCCCAACTCCTGCTCCGAGGCATCGGACGCCAGCTCCTCCATCTCTGCCAGGGACGCTCCGAGGCTGACACTGAACAGCACCGAGGCGGCGTCCTCGGGCATTTGGCCCGGACTGAGCGGTTGGCGGAGCCGAGACTGCATTGGTCCCGCCCAGGTGCCCATCACGTTCACCGTGACACGACGGTAGGGCGGCAGGTCCTCCGGGTCCGGGTAACCGTTCAACTCCCGTTGCACCCACTTCAGGATGTCGTCCGCACCGAGGCGGTGGGCAACGACCTGAACCTTACGGAGCAGGTTCGAGGTACTTACGCTGTCGTCGGTCGCACCGTCGATGATGTCGTCAAGCAAGCTCACCAGGTCAGGCTACGAGGAACAGAAGCGCGGCGAAGACCGTCGCGGGCACCTTCCTCACGCTAGACCTTGGCGGCGACGGCAGTCTTCAGCCCGCCTTCACTGCGGACGCACGAGCTACGAGGCGATCTCTCACAAACGATGCCTGAGTGATAGTCGGTTGAGCAGCCACAGTCAGGGTCACGCAAGGCTCTCAGAAATAGCTCTCGAAACCTCTAGTTTTGAGAAACGAGTTCTGCGACACTCTCCCCATGACGACCTTCGGATACATCCGCACCAGCACCCGCGACCAGAACGCCGACCTCCAGCGCGACGCCTTGAAGGCCGCAGGCATCCCGGCGAACCGGCTCTACGCCGATGAGGGAGTCTCGGGCACCCTGGCCTCCCGTCCCCGGCTCGATGCGCTCCTAGACCGGCTGGAGGACGGCGACGAGGTCGTGGCGTGGAAGCTGGACCGCATGGGGCGCAACACGCGGAACGTGCTGGACCTCATCGAGCAGATCACCCAAAAGGGCGCGACGTTCCGGTCGCTCACCGAGGGCATCACGACCACCGGCCCGATGGGGAAGGCCATGCTCACGATCATGAGCGCCTTCGCCCAGCTCGAACGGGACACCATGTTGGAGCGCACCCGAGCTGGACTCGACGCTGCAAAAGCGAAGGGCAGGGTCGGCGGTCGCCCATCGAAGGTGGACGACAAGAAGCTGGCCAAGATTCGTTCCCTCGTCGCCTCTAATGACCACACGCGCGCTGAGATCGCGGACATGGTGAAGATTTCCCCGGCGACCCTCTACCGGGTGTTAGCCGACCTGTAGGTCACGGCGTTGGCGGACGCCGCTCATCAAGGCCCCGTCGGTGCGATGCGAGCCTCCAGCGCTGCCGGTGGAGTACGCCCGACGCGCAGCGCAATTGAATGCTGGAACGCGTCTGTCACCTCCTAGTCGGCCAGGACCAGTGGGGGCAACGACTTCACGATCCGCACCGTCTCCACGCTGACCCTGGTGATGCGAGCGATCAGATCGAGGATGTACCGGGAGTCTCCCTGCTCGTCGGCCCAAGCATTCGGGTCGTTGACGATGCCAGACGCCTTGTCCGTCTTCAACTGGTAGCGCTCGACGATCCAGTCCAGCGCCGAGCGGGAGCCGAGCATGTACTCGTGTGCTTCATCAGGGATCCCCGAGAGCGTGATACCCGAGTTGTAGATGATCGTGGACTTGTCGGTCTCGCGTCCGCGCTTCTGGTAGCGCATCTTCTCCACGCGGTTGCTCGCGTTCGCGGAGCGCGTCTCCACGAGTGGGTACGGCTCGGCGGTCTCGTACTTCAAGTGCATCTCCGCGAGCCTGCGGCCCGCGTCTGCGAACTCGAAGAAGGCCCTCAACTTCGGGACGCGCGGCAGCATCTTCTTCAGGTCGGCGGCGAACTGCGCGCGGTAATCAGGGCTGTGCAGAACGCCGTAGACGTAGAAAAAGATGTGATCCTTTGTCACCGCATCGCCGAACAGCTCCTGGTACTCCGTGAGGATCTCGTCCGTTACGTTGTCGATCCGTCGATGGGAGTCGCCGCCGTCCTCGAACCCCGCGAAGAGCGAGTCGTCGGATCCCTTCTCGAATCGGTAGCGCGGGAAGAACTGTCCGCCCGATCCCGCGCCCGTGAGATGCAGGTCAGGCGGAGCATCAACCATTAGTACTGAGAACGGGACCTGTGAACTCTTTCCCACGCAGTAGAAGCCATAGTTCGGCTCACCCGCAAACAGGGAAGGCATCAACGACAATGCCTCCATGTAGTGCGGCTCGGTATAAGCCCACGACCGTTGAAATACCCGATAGTTTGCGACCGTCAGTGCATCTGGATCGAACTCCAGGTAGCGACGCTGCGCCAGTGCGGCTCGCCATTTATGTGACCAGCTCAGCTTGCTCGCGTCCACAAGAACTTCTGGGCGAGATCCCGGAGGTGCAGCGTCGATACAGGCGTTGTACGCGGATATAGACCGCCTAATGTTCGCCTCTAGTGTTGGCTTCGAGAAGTTGTAGGCCCACGCATCGCGGTTCGATAGGAGGCCGTTGCTGTACGAGTCGAGGTATCGAGTCGCGCTAAGGTCGGCCTTCTTGTCGCCCAAGGCGATGAGCGTTTCGAACGCAGCGCTCCGTTGATTGATCCAGTCACCATCTGGACTCGGCTCAATCTCGCCCCACGGGACACCGACATAGGATGCCGCATCACTGACAATGCTTAGCTTCTCTTCTCGCGTGAGGAAGTCGCCTATGTCTCGGTAGTAGAGTTTGCCCGGACGGTCCTGGAGTGGGTTTCTTACCAGCAGATAGATGGCCACTGTCGCCCGGCTGCCCGCCCCGAAGACTTTCCCGCCTTCTCGACGCGACACCTCTCCAGCGGTTCGCTGGTTTCCGCGAAGATTGAAGACGTAAATCGAGCTGAAGTCGTCCAGCAGTTGCTTGCGGAGCCCGTCGGCATGCGTGTCGTCAATGAAACCACCATTGGACACGAAGGCAATCACGCCCGCGTTGGCGATCCTTTCGGTTGACCACTTGATCGCGCGGATATAAGAGTCGTATAGCTTATACTTCAGCTGAGCTTCTGACCGCGCGACATAAGACTTGGCGATCTTCTCGTCCAGAGTCGGGTACCGAACGTTACCGTCGGTGTCGTCGCCCGACTCCCTCCCCTTCGAGTAAGGCGGATTCCCGATGATCACCCGGATGTCGAGAGCCTTCTGTGCCTCAACCCGCTCGCTATTCTCGGGGAAGACGCCGCCGCCATCCAGCTCGTCGTCGTCCTCGGTCATCTGGAACGTGTCAGTTAGGACGATGCCTTCGAACGGCTCGTAGTCACCGCCCGCGAGGTCGTGATACGTCTCTTCAATGTTGATCGCGGCCACGTAGTAGGCCAGCAGTACCAGCTCGTTGGCGTGCAGCTCGTAGCGGTACTTGCGAGCGAGGTCTTCTGGTCTGATGAGGCCTGACCGAAGCAGGCGGACGATGAAGGTTCCGGTGCCGGTGAACGGGTCAAGGACATGGACGCCCTCATCGGAGAGGCTGGCTCCGAACTCGGTTTTCAGCGCATCATCAACGGATCGGATGATGAAGTCCACGATCTCGTTCGGCGTGTAGACGATGCCGAGTCGGTCGCTGGTGCCAGAGAACGCGGTCTGGAAGAACTTCTCGTACAGCTCCTTCACGATCTGCTGCTTCGCTACCGCATCCGTGATTCCTGATGCACGGGTGCGCACGGATTCGTAGAACTTGTCGAGTTTCTCGGTCTCCTTCTCCAGGTGCTGCTCTTCGAGCGCGTCGATCATGCGCTGCATGACCTGCGAGACGGGGTTGTGGTCGCTGAACGCATAGCCATCGAAGAGGGCGTCGAAGACCGGCTTCGTGATGAGATGCTGGGAGAGCATCTCGATGGCGTCACGCTCGGTGATGAACGGGTTGAGGTTGTCTTGAAGGCCCTTCAAGAACCGCGCGAACTCGTTGCCGAGAGTCGCGTCCGACCCCTCGACTAAGGCCTTAATGCGGGTCATGTGGTCGGACGCGATGCCCGCGACATCCTTGGCCCAGTTCTCCCAGTAGCGCCGCTCGCCAACCTTCTGAACGATCTTGGCGAGGATCGCGTCGCGCCACTGGTCCAGTGCTGGGAAATCCAGGGTGACGGCGGTGTTGCCGGTCTCGTCCTGATCGCCGTCCTTGCCGCCACCTCCGACGCCGATAACCGAGAGCTTGCCCTCGGTGGACTTCGTGAGGTCGATCTTGTTGACCATGGCGTCGAAGCGCTCATCGTGGGCACGGAGGGCCTGGAGTACCTGCCAGACGACTTTGTACTTCTTGTTGTCGTTCAGTGCCGTCGCGGGGTCCATGTCGGTGGGCACTCCGATAGGAAGGATGACGTAGCCGTACTTCTTGCCTTCGAGCTTGCGCATCACCCGGCCCACGGACTGCACGACATCGACGACAGAGTCACGGGGGTTGAGGAACATGACGGCGTCGAGAGCGGGCACGTCCACGCCCTCAGATAGGACCTTCGCGTTGGTGAGAATGCGTGCGTTGCCCGCTCCTGGGTCCTGCTTCAGCCAGTCCAGCTCCTTGTTGCGGTCCAGCACGTTGTAGGTGCCATCGACGTGGTGCACCTCGACATCGAGAAGGTCCGACGCGGTCTCGTCGGTCTCACGGTCGATGGCCTCGATCTCGGCTTCGACAACACGCTCAAACAGGTTCGCAATCTTCTTCGACTCGCTGATGTTCCTGGCGAACGCGACGGCCCGCTTCATCGGCTCGGGGTCGAGAGCGAACTCCTCCGGCGTCAGGGAGCGCTTGGAGAGGCCGTTCCAGCAGCCGACGATCTTGGCCGCGTCATCCAGTGTCAGCTCGTTGTTCTCGTCCGCCAGGAGGCGCTGGAAGCGCGTCGAGACGTAGGACTCGTCAACCGCCAGCACGAGCACCTTGTAGTCGGTGAGGCGACCCATGGAGACCGCTTCGCCGAAGCCAAGGCGGTGGAACTCTTCGCCGTAGTACTCGGGGCTGTCCATGTCGGTGAGCACGGCCCCGGCCTCTTCCGCCTTCGACCGGCTCGCGTCCGCATAGATGCGCGGGGTGGCGGTCATGTAGAGCCGCCGCTTGCCCTTGATGTAGCGCTGGTTGTGGACCTTCACGAACGAAGATTCTTCTTCGCCCGCAAGTGTCACACCGGTCGTGCGGTGAGCTTCGTCGCAGACGATGAGATCGAACTCGGGGATGCCCTTGCTCTGTGCCTGGGCGACGACATCGATGGATTGATAGGTCGAGAACACGACTGTGATGCCGTCAAAGGCCTCGGGGATCTCGGAGAACTTCTGCACCAGCCTGGTGGTGTTCGTTGTCGCCGGGTAGGCCAGGTCCGTGACCGGGATGTCCTCGTCCGACTTGCGCTTGCCGACGCTCACATCCGAGCACACCGCGAACGAGCGCAGCGGCACAGCCGACTCGATGGTCCACTCTTTCAGTGTCTGGGAGAGCAGCGAGATTGACGGCACCAGGAACAGCACCGTGCCTCCGCGCGGCACAATCCGCTCGACGAGTTTGAGGCTCGTGTAGGTCTTGCCCGTGCCGCAGGCCATGATCATCTTGCCCCGGTCGGCTGTCTCGAAGCCGCTGACGACCTTCGATATCGCCAGTTCCTGGTGCGGGAACGGCTGCTTGGCTGGCTTCTTGGTCAGCTCGCCGGGGGTGGCCAGGGAGAATTGGCCCCAGTCGATGGAGGAGTCATCGAGGTCCTGCACTCGCAGACGCTGGACCGGAGGGTTCTGGTTCTCGACGGCGTCCTCGGCGTTGCTGCCCCAGTTGTCGCTCGTCGAGATCACCATGCGAGCGGCGAACTCCGGCTTGCCTTCAAGATTCTTGCTGGACGCCGCCAAGAACGAGTCGAGCATCGGCTTCGTCACCGTCGTGGCCGGATCGAAGAACTTGCATTGGATCGCGGTCAGTTCACCCGTGTCACGAGAGCGGGCAACCAAGTCGATCCCCGTGTCTCGACGGACACCACGTTGCGGGTAGTCAGTCCACATCCACACCGCGTCGTAGAGCTGCGCGTACCGCGGCTCGACCGTGAGGTACGCCAGCATCAGACGCTCGAACCGGTCGCCCTTGTCGCGCTCGTCGTAGGCGATAGAGCGCAGTTCGGCGAGGATCTGATGGATTCCGGGCACGCAGGTTCTCCCTTGAAGTTGACCTGCCTCTTACGCTATCGGCGCTGAGCCTCAGCGGTCGGCGACGCCGTGACGCCTGCCGACACGACTCATCCCAAGTGTCCGTGCGGCGGCAGCAGCCCTCGCAGGCGAAGCGCTGATGCGCGACAGACCGCTGGAGCGCCATGGCTCGGAGCGTGCTCCTAATGGGAGGACGACACGAGGACTCCTGCGCCGTCCTGTCGGGACCTACTGCTAGACACAGTTCAAAGGAGGAGATCGATGCTGGATTGGCTGGATCTGCGAGACCTGTTCTGGGAGGCGCGCTGGGATGGTCTCGTGGTGCTTGCCGATGCGCTGTGGGCAACAGCTCTCTCCCACTGGTGGTTTGGCGCATTACTTCTCGTGGTGATCCTCACGCGATCAAGGAGGGTTTGGCTGCGGTTGCTGAGCAACGTGGGCTCCGCGTTCGTGCGCGGCAGCTCATCGAGTTAGCAACGGGCGCATCGATAGCGACGCTCGGCGTAGCCAGGCGGTTGACATCCGAATTCTTGTCGGTGGACAAGTTCCGCGAGCGCCAGCCGGGGGGCCATACCCTGTCGCCATGGAGGATGCCCAGGCGATGGCCTGCCCCAACTGTCCGAGGTGCTTGGAGCGCATGGCGCTAGCGGGCAAGTCATCGGCGCACTACGTCTGCCGCCGGTGCGGTCTGATCAGCCTGTCGGAGGACGACCTCTTCTAGGCGCGTAGGCGGGGCGGGGACGTTGCAGCCGGCCACGAGGGCGTGTCGAGCACGTTCCGAGCAGCGAAGTGCGGTGCCACGCCATCGACCGGGATGAAGTCCGGCACCAGCGTCAGGTGGCGCTTCTTCTGGATAAGGTGCTGCTCCAGGTCGATGTCATCGAACAGGCACGCTGGCACGCCCTCCAGTGCCGCCACGACCGCCTGTGCCGAGCATGCAGGGGCTTGGGTATGTGCAGGCGTGAACAGCGCATCCGGTTCGGCAGAGAACGTGTCCTCCTGCGGGGCTTCCAGCAGGTAGTCGAGCGGGCTGGGCTCGTGAGCGACCTCGATCATCTCGCCCGTCGATGCAGCGAAGAGCGCCTCGAAGTCGTCCTGCTCCTCACGCTCCAGCATCTCTGCCGCCTCAGCATCCCTGCGCTTCAGCTCCTTGCGCATCGAGGCGATGGTGGACGTGCTCACACCCAGGTCCTTCGCCTGCTGAGCCTTGGAGCGGCCCTCCAGAGCCCTCAGACGATCCAGATTGGCCTCGGTGATGGCGGAGGGTCCACGGCGGGAGTTCGAGCCTCCAAGGCGCGCACGCTGGTAGACCTTGGCCTCTGGGTCGTAGATGTCCAGAGCCCACTTGGCTGCGGCCATGGCCTGCTTCTCGACCTTGGTGCACGACTGCTGCGTGTCGCCAGCGTGCGGAGCCTTGGCGAAGGTGATGTCGCAGATCCACTCCATCAGAGCGTCCTCATCTGGGAGTGGCTGACCTGCCAGGTGCGCAGCGTGCAGGCGACGCAGCGAGTTTCGACCCATCCAGCGGATGACATCGGTGGAGTAGTCGGAGCCGAGCTTGGGCTTCGGGAAGGGGTAGATGCGCATGGTGTGTCTTTCGTGTCCGAGTGCCTGCTCCAGACTCCAGAGGTGCGGCACACGAAAGGCCCCCGGAGTTCAATCTCTTCTCAACGGGAGCCCTAGCGCTCATGAGCACCGAAGCGCTCGACACGAGAGTAACACGAGATGACTCTCTCTTCCTGCAATCCTCCCTCTGGTCGGATAGTTATTCTGTACACCCTTAGACGCCTGATCCAAGGCCTCTCGCCCCTAGTTACTTTGTACAGGCACGAGCCAGTCACCTGACAGGGCATCCACCTGCGTCCGGGCATGAGGAAGCCCCCCGGACTGTGTGGGCTGGAGACCCAGCCGGGGGGCTGTGACAGGACCATGCGTCTGGACCCTCGGTGTTCAGCGTAGGGCACGAGAGCGCATTCCTAGTTACTTGGTACGGGCGTCCCTAGTTACTTTGTACAGGCAGCGCTGCCATCGGGCCTCTGTAAGCTGCAGCCTTATTTCGAGATATAGGCCATTCCTAGTTACTTTGTACAGGCAATGCTGACCAGCAGTCAGCGATTCTCGATCACCACTCGCTCGGCCTTCCGCCCTGGATGCACCGTCACCGTGACGAGCGCTCGGACGATGGTGCGCTGGGTGTCCAGGTCGAGCGCCTCCCACCTGGACCGGATCTCCCGCTTCACCCGCACGGCCTCGTCCATGTCAATGCGGCTGTCTGGGGCGAGGCGGAGCCGGAGGTCGAGCAGCAGCCGGGCGATGGCGCTGCGCTCGCGGGCCTGGTCCAGCTTCGCCTCCACCTCCTCGCGCTCCGCCTTCCAGCGCAGCAGCGCCAGCCGAGCCACCGCAGGCGACAGGAGCCCCTCAGAGCGCTCATCGACCACTCGCTGGGTCTCAGCCTCTATCCGGGCCAGCGAGGCCGTCAGTGGACCGATGGCGGCAGCATCCTCGTCCAGAGCGTCGATGCGCCCACCGCCGAGCAGCAGCGCATTCACGACCTCGCTCTCCACCCTCGGGTCCAGCAGCCGCTTCTGGATCGACGGATGCGTGGTGTCGGCCCGGCAGCGGTAGTCCCGCATGAAGAACATGGACGAGCTGCAGACACCGCACGAGGCGATGCCCGAGAGCAGGTGCCGGACTCCAGGCCCTGGCGTCGTGCGGCGGGACTCGTCGGCCAGCAGCGCCCGAGCCTCGGCGGCGCGCTCCGGCTCCACAATGGGGACAATGACGGGCGACGGGATCACTTCGCCCTCGTGCTCGATGGCACCGCCGTAGCGCACGTTGGAGAGCGTGTCCCGGATGCGCCTCGTGCTCCAGCCTGTGCCTGTCGTGGGCTCGATGCCGTCCGCCTGTAAGCCCCGCGTGATGGAGCGGATGGAAGCCCCGGCCAGGAAGGCGTCGAAGATGCGCCGAACGACCTCCGCCTCCTCGGACACGGGAGTCACGCCGTCGGACTCGTAGCCGTAGCGGCGGCGGGACGGCGAGGGCTTGCCCTGGACGCCCCGAGCGTTGTTCGCGCGGAGGGTGCGCTCCCGCTTGCGGCGGGTCTCGAAGCGAGCGATGGAGGCGAGCATGGAGGCCCGGAACTCGCCGTCCGCCGTGGTCGTGTCGATCTCGCCGTCCACCGTGAGTACGCGCACGCCGAGCCGCTGGAGGTCCACGAGGTCCTCCAGCGAGCGCAGCAGCCGGTCCACGTCCACCGCCACCACGACATCGCCGCGCTGCATGACCGCCAGGAGCTGGACCCATGAGGTGCCCAGCCCGCGGCGTTTGGTGGCGCTGACCGCGTTGTCGGTGAAGACCGCCTGGACCTCCCACTCCTTCGCGGCGCACAGCGCCTGGCAGCGGGCTACCTGGCGGTCGATGCCCTCGGCGTGGTTGACCGACTGCCGGGCGTAGATGTAGGTCGTCATGGACGCATAGTACGTCGCTTCCGCGCGAGGAACCGCCAGCGGGTCGGCGGCACGCCGCTCGGCGCCTCGGCGATGACGCACGCGGTGTCGGCGACGCGCTGCAGCAGCTCGTCGTGCCCCGCGGGGTAGAAGCGGTCGAGGCCGCCGGCCAGCACCGCGACGGTGCTGCCGCCTGCCGCCATCGTCGCCCGGTGCGCGGTGCCGTCGATGCCGTAGGCGCCGCCGGAGACGACGGCGTAGCGCCGGCCGACGAGGCCCGCCGCGAGCTGCCCCGTCACGAGCTCGCCGTACCCGGACGAGGCGCGCGAGCCGACGAGCGCCGCCGACCGCTCGCACGCCGCGAGCGCCGCCGGGTCGCCGCGCAGCCAGAGCGCCGCCGGGGCGTGCGATCCGAGGTCGTCGAGCGCGTGCGGCCAGTGCTCGTCGGCGCGGGTCAGGAGCCGCTGTCCGAAGGCGGCGCCCTGCGTGAACGCGCCGAGGATGCGCTCGGCCGCGAGGCGCGGCTGCCAGCGCGCGATCCCCTGGGCGACGGCGCTCGCCGACTCACGATCGCCGAGCTCCCGCGCCCAGTCGGCGGCCGTCGCGCCGTCGATGAGCAGCTGCAGCGATCGCACGGCGCCGAGGCGCTCCCGCACGAGGCCTGCGACGCCGTCGCCCGGCTCGGGGAGCACCGTCCACGCGCCCGCCGCGAAGCGCTCGAGCACGTCGGCATCCGCGATGTCGGCCTCCCCGTCCGGCAGCGTCGGCGTGACGGCCGCCCGCAGCCGGGCGAGCTCGATGCGGAAGGGCGTCATGCCGGGATCCCCTTCCGGAGCGCCAGCGCGCGACCGATGTGGGCCCGCGTGGGGCCCGCGACGCCGTCGAGGTCGGCTGCGGTCCACGCGACGCGGATCGCGCGGTCCATGCCGCGCATCGTCAGGGCGCCGCGCTCCACGGCGCGCTCGAGCGGCTCGAGGAGGGCGCGGTCGAGCGGGAGGTTGCGGCGCAGCCACGGCCCGGGCACGTGGCCCATCGCGGTCCAGCCGGTGCCGGCGAGGCGCTGCGCTGCGCGCTCCCGCGCCGATGCGACCCGGGCCGACGCCTCCGCGGTCGTGCGACGCGCGCCGTCGGCGCCCGGTGCGACCCGGTCGACGCGCACCTGCAGGTCGACGCGGTCGAGCAGCGGTCCCGAGAGCCTGCCGAAGTAGCGGCGGCGCTGCTGCGGCGCGCACGTGCACTCCCCTGAGCCGAAGAGGCCGCACGGGCAGGGGTTGGCCGCGAGCAGCAGCTGGAACCGCGCCGGGAAGGTCGCGACCCCGATCGCGCGGTGGATCGTGATCGTGCCGGACTCGAGCGGCTGCCGCAGCATGTCGAGCACCGCCCGCGGGAACTCGGGGGCCTCGTCGAGGAAGAGCACGCCGTGCGTCGCGCGCGCCGCCGCACCGGGCCGGATCGTGCCCGAGCCGCCGCCGATGAGCGAGACCGCCGTCGCCGAGTGGTGCGGGTGCTCGAACGGCGGCAGCACGTCGAGCGTCGACGGCGGCGGCTCGCCCGCGAGCGAGCGCAACGACGCCACCTCGAGCGCGGCGTCGGTGTCGAGCGCGGGCAGGATGCCCGGGAGCCGCATGGCGAGCATCGTCTTCCCGGCGCCGGGCGGGCCCACCATCATCAGGTGGTGCGCGCCCGCGGCCGCGATCTCGAGCGCCTGCACGGCATCGCGGTTGCCGACCACGTCGGCGAGGTCGAGGTCGGCGTGCATGCGGGGTACCGCCGCGGGCGCCTGCACGGCGTCGACCGGCTCGGGGTCGAGCTCGGCGCCGAGCAGCGCCGCCGCATGCGCGAGGCTCGGCGCGCCGAGCACGCGGATGCCCTCGACGAGCGACGCCTCGCCGACGGATCCGGTCGGCACCACGATGCGCGTGCGTCCCTCCTCCGCGGCGGCTCTGGTGAGCGGCAGGGTGCCCGCCACCGGTCGCAGCCGACCGTCGAGGCCCAGCTCGCCGATGAGGGCGGTCTCGCCGTCGTCCGGCGGCACGACGCCCGTCGCCCGCAGCACCGCGATCGCGATCGCGAGGTCGAAGTGGGTGCCGGCCTTGGGCAGCGACGCGGGCGTGAGGTTGATGACGACGCGGCCGCTCGGCGCCGCGATGCCCATGCGCGCGATCGCGCTCCACGTGCGGTGCTGCGCCTGGCGCACCGCCTGATCGGGCAGCCCGACGATGAAGACCGCCGGCAGCCCGGATGCCGCGTGCACCTCGATCTGCACGCTGATGCCGGCGAGTCCCTGCAGCGCGATGCACGCCGCGCGGCCGAAGCCGCTCACTGGATGCCCCGGAGATGCTCGACCCGCCACGAACCGGTGCGCGGCGCGACGATGCCGACCGCATCCATCCGGATGGGGCCGCGGTGCGGCCGCTCCTGCAGCCACAGCCCCGCGAGCGTGCGCAGCCGCCGCACCTTCGCGGGCGTGATCGCCTCGAACGGATGGCCGTGGGCCAGCCCGCGCCGGGTCTTCACCTCGACGAAGACCAGCGTGTCGCCGTCGAGCGCGACGATGTCGAGCTCGCCGTAGGCGCAGCGCCAGCGCCGCTCGACGATGCGCATCCCGGCGCGCTCGAGGTGCACGCTCGCGGCTGCCTCACCGTCGAGGCCCAGCTGGTCCTTCGCTCGCATGGGCGCATCGAAGCGCAGCGATGGCGCCCGGCGGGCGCGTCACGGTCGGCCCTGTGGACAACCCCTGGCCGGACGGCCGCGCCCGTGGGAGCCTCGGTCCATGGAGATCGAGTGGAATCCGAAGCTCAGGCAGCTCCTCACCACCGGCGTGCACGTGCAGCTCGACGGCGACGAGGACGCCGCGATCGACGACGTGGAGCGGCAGCTGCGCGACGCGGGGCTCGAGCCCGCCCGCGATGAGGTCGCGACGATGGTGCGCGAGGAGCGGTCGAAGCGCACGCTCAGCTGACGCCGCGGCATGCGTGCCACGGCACCGCCGCTACTCCTCGATCGCGAGGTCCTTCGGCAGCTCGAGGTCGCGGGAGGCGAGCTCCTCGACGTTCACGTCCTTGAACGTGAGCACCCGCGCCGACTTGATGAAGCGGTCGGAGCGGTAGATGTCCCACACCCAGACGTCGGTCAGCTCGAGCTCGAAGTAGAAGTCCGTGCCCGCATCGTGGCGGGTGACCTTCACGTCGTTGGCCAGGTAGAAGCGTCGCTCGGTCTCGACGACGTGCTTGAACATGCCGACGACGTCGCGGTACTCCTTGAAGAGGGCCAGCTCGACCTCGCGGTCGTAGTCCTCGATGTCCTCGGGTTCCACGGTGCCATCCTATGGCCCCCGTGCGGGCGCCCCGTCTGCACGGCCGATCAGGAGAGCAGGTGCCCGCTGTGATCATCGACGTCGTGTTCCTCCACGGTGCCGGCGAGGGGGCCTTCGACGAGGACGCGGCCCTCGCCGACAGCCTCGCCCGTCATCTGGGCTCCGGCTTCTCGGTCGCGTTCCCGCGCCTGCCGGAGGACGACCCCGACGACGAGCGATGGCTCGACGCGATCGGCGCGGCGATCGATGCGGCATCCGAGCCGGTCGTGCTCGTCGGTCACTCGATCGGCGGCTACCTGCTGGTCAAGCACCTCGCGGTGCGGCCGAGCGCCCGGGCGGTCGCCGCCATCTGCCTCATCGCCGCGCCGTTCCCGGGCGCCGATGCGGACTGGACGTTCGACGGGTTCGACCTCCCGGACCACCTCGACCGGCTGCTGCCGGCGGATGCGCCGGTGCTCCTGTGCGCGAGCGAGGACGACGAGACGGTCCCGTTCGCCCACCGCGCCCGCTACGCCGCGGCGATCCCCTGGGCCACGACGCGGACGACGACGGGCGGGCACCAGCTCGGCGACGACCTGCGCGTCGTCGCGGAGGACATCCGCGCGGCGCTCAGGGCGTGAGGCTCAGGGCTTGAGGCACAGTGTGTGAGACTCACGCCTCGACGGGCGCCGCACCAGGCGCGTGCAGCCAGGACCGCCGGTGCAGCGCGCTCGGGCCGAGCTCGGCGATCGCGGCCATGTGCGCGGCGGAGCCGTAGCCCTTGTTCGACACCCAGCCGTAGCCGGGGTGCACGTCGTCCCACTCGATCATCCGGCCGTCCCGCTCGACCTTCGCCACGAGCGCGGCACCCGAGACGGATGCGCAGTCTCGGTCGGCCTTGGCGCGCAGGATCGTGCGCACCGGCCGCCGCAGCGCCGGCGCGAGCCAGTCGTGGATGCCGTCGAGCAGGATCGCGGCGGCGGGCACGTCGATGCCCGCCTCGTGCAGGGCGACGAGCGCGCGCCGACCGGCGATCCCGAGCGCCACCTGGATGCCGAGCTCGTCGATCTCGTCGTTCGTGGCGTGGCCGACGGCGCTCACGCCCCACGTGCGCACGAGCGGCGCCGTCGCCGTGCGGCGCGGCTCCGTCATCGTCTTGGAGTCGCGCAGGTGCTCGGGCCAGTCACCGCAGTCGGCCTGCAGCGCGAGCGCGCCGACGCTCACGGGGCCGGCGAGCGCACCCCTGCCGACCTCGTCCATCCCGATGACGAGCGGCGTCTGGGCCCAGAGCGTGCGCTCGACCTCGAGCGTCGGCAGCGCGGGCATCAGCCGGCGACGGCGACCGGCAGCAGCTGCTCCGCGGGGGCGCTCTGCGGCTCGACGCCGATGAACGAGGGCTCGTAGCCGTCCAGCCAGGTCCAGCGGTCGAGCGGCCACGACACGAGCACGGCGCGGCCGACGATCGACGAGATGGGCACGAAGCCGCCGCCCGGCGCATCCATGTGCGCGCGGGAGTCGCCGGAGTGGTTGCGGTTGTCGCCGAGCACCCAGACGTGGCCCTCGGGCACGGTGACGTCGAAGGGCACGGAGCTCGCGGGCTGGCCGGCGGCGTCGAGGTGCACGTAGGGCTCGTCGATCGGCACGCCGTTGATGGTGAGCTGGCCGAAGTCGTTGCAGCACTGCACGCGGTCGCCGGGCAGCCCGATGACGCGCTTGATGAGGTAGCCGTGCTCGTCCTCGGGGGCGAGGCCGACGAAGGTCAGGAACCAGTCGATCGCGCCGAAGACGCCCGACTCGGGCTCGGGCGTCGGCTCGGGCAGCCAGCCGCCCGGGTCCTCGAAGACGACGACGTCGCCCCGCTCGGCGGCCACGACGGAGGGCGTCAGCAGGCTGACGATGATGCGGTCGTCAACCTGGAGCGTCTCGTTCATCGACTCGGACGGGATCCAGAACGGCCGGATGAGGAACGTCTTCACGAGGAAGGAGATCAGCAGGGCGATGAGGAAGATGACCACCAGGTCGCGCAGGAACAGCAGGAAGCCACGGCCACCGGACCGCTGCTCGCGGCCCGCTGCACCCGTCTCCACCGTCTCCGTCATCCCTCGACCCTTCGCCTCGGCAAGTCTAGGCGCGCGCGTGCGCCACCCCGGCGCCGCCGCGACGCATCCGGTCACGATTCGGCGACGAACGCAGAACGGGGCCGGCGTGATGCCGGCCCCGTTCTGGTGCGATCAGGAGAAGTCGCGCTTCTCGCGGATCTTCGCAGCCTTGCCGCGCAGGCCGCGGAGGTAGTAGAGCTTCGCGCGGCGGACGTCGCCGCGGCTCACGAGCTCGATGTGGTCGATGACCGGGGAGTGCACGGGGAACGTGCGCTCGACGCCGACCTGGAACGAGACCTTGCGGACCGTGAAGGTCTCGCGCACGCCGTGGCCCTGGCGGCCGATGACGACGCCCTGGAAGATCTGCACGCGCGAGCGCGAGCCCTCGATGATGTTGACGTGGACCTTGACGTTGTCGCCGGGGCGGAAGTCGGGGACGTCGGAACGGAGGCTGACGGCATCGACCTTGTCGAGGATGTGCATGGCGGTATCGCTCTCTGCAGCCGCCACAGGTCGGCTGCGCGTGAATGGAAGGATCAGGGGTTCTTGCTCGGTGCCCGCCGCTCCCCTGTGGCAGAGGAAATGTGGCAGAGGCCGCACGAAGGCGGTGACTGCGTGTGGCACCAACGGACCATCTTGCCATACCGCGGCGGCGCGCGCCAACGCGCGCGAGCTCGCTAGCGGCGGGGGTCGTCGTCGATGCTGATGATGCGGCCTGCCTGCGGTCCGTCGACGGGCTCGAAGGTCGCATCGGCCTGACGGGCGCGCTGCTCGAGCAGCGGCGACTGCAGGTCGTTCACGGCGCGCTCGACGCGGGCGCGCGTCTCGCGGCCCAGCTCGAGCACCTGCAGCCAGGCGATCACGGCGCCGCCGAGGACGACCGCGAGGATGCCGATCGAGGTGAGCGACTGCGATGCCGTGAGCCAGCCGTCGCCGAACCACGCGGTGATCGCGCTGCCGGTGCGTCCGCCGCCGGAGTCGACGACGGTGAAGCCGAGGAGCGCGATCACGAGCAGCCAGGGGCCGACGATGCGCAGGTCGCGCCACTGGACGGCGCGGGGCCGGCGCACCTCCTTGCGGGCGACCGTGAGGCCGACGACGACGCCGATGAGCACCGCGAGCCCGGGGCCGAGCAGCGCCTGCAGCAGCAGCCAGTCGCCGAGCGGCGCACCCGCGAAGGCGCGGCCGAACATGATCCAGGCGGGCAGCACCACGATGGCGGCGATCATCGCCCAGAAGAAGCCGCGCAGCGCCCAGTGTCGTCCGGCACCGGGTCGAGCACCGGTGCGCGAGCCTGCCGACGTGCCTGCGGTCCCTGCCATGCCATCGAGGCTAACCGGCAGAGCCGATGGGCGCCCGGATGTTCGCTCAGGGCTGGCGGGACGCCGCGCGCTCCGCGTCGTCGCCGTCCGGCGGCAGGTCCGGCAGCAGGTCCGGCCGCACGCGACGGGTGCGCTCGAGCGCCTGCTCGCGGCGCCATGCGGCGACCGCGGCGTGGTTGCCGCCGTGCAGCACCTCCGGCACCTCGAGGCCTCGCCACACGCGCGGCTTCGTGTACGACGGGTGCTCGAGCAGCCCGCTCTCGTGGCTCTCCTCGACGAGGCTCTCGGGGTTGCCGACGACCCCCGGCACGAGCCGGCCGATCGCCTCGATCATCGCCATCGCGGCGACCTCGCCGCCGTTGAGCACGTAGTCGCCGAGGCTCACCTCGAGCACGCGCGCCCGCGTGGCCACGTGCTCGACGACCCGGGCGTCGATGCCCTCGTAGCGGCCGCACGCGAAGACGATGCGCCGCTCGGCCGCGAGCTCGCGCGCGAGCGACTGCGTGAACGGGGTGCCGGCGGGCGTCGTGAACACGACCACCGCGTCCGACATGCCTGCCGCGTCCTCGTCGGGTCCGAGGAGCGCGTCGAACGCCTCGCCCCACGGCTCGGGCTTCATGACCATGCCGGCGCCGCCGCCGTAGGGGGTGTCGTCGACCGTGCGGTGGCGGTCGTGCGTCCACTGCCGGAGGTCGTGCACGCCGAGCTCGAGCACACCGTCGCGGCGCGCCTTGCCCAGCAGCGAGACGTCGAGGACGCCGAAGAACTCGGGGAAGATCGTGACGATGTCGAAGCGCACGGCCTAGGCCCGGTCGGCGGGCGAGTCGTCCGCGGCTGCGTCGTCGACGGATGCGTCAACAGGGACAGCGCCCTCGGTCGCCTCGGGCGCTTCGTCGACGACAGCCTCGTCGGCGGCCTCGTCGGCCGTGCCCTCCGCCGGCTCGTCGGGCGTCTCGAGATCCTCGAGCAGCCCGGGCGGCGGGGTCACGACGATGCGCCCGGCGCGGAGGTCGACCTCCGGCACGATCGCCTTCACGAACGGCACCATCGTCTCGGCGCCATCGATGTCGATGATGAGCATGTCCTGCGCGGGCATCGGGTCGACGCGCACGACGCGGCCGATGCGGGCGCCGTCGCGGATGACGTCGAGGCCGGCGAGCTGGTGCACGTACCAGGCGTCGGGCTCGGTGGAGACCTCCGTGGGATCCTGATCGATCCAGAGCACGGCCTTGACGAGCGACTCCGCCTCGGTGCGGTCGGTGACGCCGGCGAAGAACGCGACGGGCGTGCCGTTGTAGACGCGCAGCTCGAGCAGCTCGAGGGTCTTGCCGTGCCACTTCGACGACGTGGGCACCTGCAGCGTGAACTTCGCGCCGGGCGTGAAGCGTCGCGCGGGGTCGTCGGTGTAGAGCTCGACCTTGATCGCGCCCTTCAGCCCGTGGGCGCGCGTGAGCCGGCCGACGCGCAGCTGGGTGCGAGCGGGCACGGCGGGCCTAGCGATCGGTGTCCACCACGTCCACGCGGACGCGGCGCCCCCCGGGCAGCGCACCGATCACGGTGCGCAGCGCGCCGGCCGTGCGGCCGCCGCGCCCGATGACGCGGCCGAGGTCCTCGGGGTGCACGCGCACCTCGAGGACCTCGCCGCGCTGCGTGTCGCGCGCGCCGACGCGCACGTCGCCGGGGCGATCGACGATCCCCTTGACGAGGTGCTCGAGGGCGTCGCGCAGCATGCTCAGGACTCGGTCGACTCGGCCTCGGCGGCGGCGGGCGCCTCCTCGGCAGCCGCGGCCGGAGCCTCGGCGGGCTTCTCGGCCTTGGGCTTCAGCACCGGCTTCTTGAGCTCGTCGGCGACGAACGCCTTCTTGCCCTCGGGCTGCTTGACCTGGCTCTCGGTCGGGCCCTCGCCCGTGAAGCGACCCCAGTCGCCCGTGAGCTTGAGGAGCGCCTGCACCTGCTCGGTCGGCTGCGCGCCGACGCCGAGCCAGTACTGGGCGCGCTCGCTGTCGATCTCGATCAGCGACGGGTTCAGCGTCGGGTGGTACTTGCCGATCTCCTCGATCACGCGGCCGTCGCGCTTGGTGCGCGAGTCGGCCACGACGACGCGGTAGAAGGGTGCGCGAATCTTGCCGAAGCGCTTCAGACGGATCTTGACTGCCACAGTTCTCCTGCTTTGTGTTCTCGTGTTGCACCGCGGCCTGCGCACGTGGGATATGCGCGGCCCGCAAAGCTCGGTGAGCATCCGCGCGCCGGATAGAGGGTCGGGCGCGTGCTCGACCCCCTATTCTGGCACACCGCGGGGCGACGTGCGCGCCATCCAGCGGCGCGGCCCTACGCTCGACCCATGGACTTCGCATCCTCCAGGCGCTCGACGCTCGGCGTCGAGTGGGAGCTGGCGCTCGTGGACCCCCAGTCGGGCGAGATGGTGCCCCGGGCCAAGGAGCTGCTCACCGCGATCGACGATCCGCGGTTCGACAAGGAGTTCCTCACCGGGATGATCGAGCTCATCACGGGCGTGCACACCACGACGGATGCGGCGGTCGACGAGCTGCGCGAGATGCGCGACGTCGCCGTGACGGCCGCCGAGCGCCTCGGCGTCGCGATCGTCGGCACCGGCACGCACCCGACGAGCCGCTGGCGCGAGCAGGAGCAGGCCGACGACGCCCGCTACCGCCGCGTGGTGCAGAAGGCCGGGGACTGGGGCCGTCGGCTCATCATCTTCGGCGTGCACAACCACGTCGGCATCGAGCAGCGCGAGAAGGTCGTGCCGCTGCTGCGCACGATGCTCGACCGGCTGCCGCTCATCCTCGCGCTCTCGGCGTCGAGCCCCTTCTGGCAGGGCCTCGACACCGGCTTCGCGTCGCACCGCACGATGCTCTTCCAGCAGCTGCCGACCGGCGGCCTGCCGCCGATGCTCGTCGACTGGGCGGAGTACGAGCGCACGCTCTCGGACATGCTCGCCGCCGGCGTCATCGACGAGCTCGGCGAGCTGCGCTGGGACGTGCGCCCCTCCCCCTCGATCGGCACGCTCGAGGTGCGGGTCGCCGACGGGGCGCCGTCGGTCGACGACCTCGCGGCCGTCACCGCGCTCACGCACTGCCTCATCGAGGAGGCGTCGCGCGCGCTCGACGACGGTGCGCCGCAGCACCACCTGCCCTACTGGCTCGTGCGCGAGAACAAGTGGCGCGCGGCGCGCGACGGCCTCGGCGCGACCGTGATCGTCGACGAGCAGGGCACGCTGCAGAACGCCCGCGACGCGATCGCCGAGGCGGCCGACCGGCTGCGCCCGATCGCCGAGGACCTCGGCGCATCCCGCTCGCTCGCGACCGTCGAGCGGGTGCTCGACGGCGGCGGCTCGGCCGCCCGGCAGCGCGCGGCGTTCGAGCGCGGCGGCCACGAGGCGGTGCTCGCCGAGCTCATCGAGGCGATGCGCTCCTAGCGCCGGCTCACGCGTTCTTGCGGTCGCGCCACTCGAGGAAGGCCGGCACCCGGTCGAGCGCGTAGCCGTCGGGGCCGTCGTCGCCCGAGAGCGGGATCGTGAGCAGCCGCGTGCCCGCCGCGTGCAGCGCGTCGAGGCGCTCGAACCCCACGCCGCCGATGCCGTCGCGCACGCTCGCGCCGTTCGAGATCTCGATCTCGGCGACGTCGCGCCCGATCGCCTCGCACAGCCCGCGCAGCACGTCGAGCTTCTGCGACAGCTCGTCGGGCCCCACGAAGGAGTGCCAGATGTCGCCGTGGCGCGCGACGAGCGGGAGCGTCTTCCGCTCGCCCTTGCCGCCGATGAGGATCGGCATGCGGCCGAGCGGCGGCGGGTTCAGCTGGTCCCAGCGGGCGCGGATGCGCGGCAGCGCCTCGGCGAGCGCGTCGAGCCGCGTCCCGACCGTGCCGAAGTCGTAGCCGTAGTCGATGTAGTCGCGCTCGAACCATCCCGAGCCGATGCCGAAGACGAAGCGGCCGCCGGAGATGTGGTCGATCGTTCGGGCGACGTCGGCGAGCAGATCGGGGTTGCGGTACGAGTTGCAGAAGACGAGCGGGCCGATCTGCACGCGCTCGGTCGCGACCGCCCACGCCGCGAGCTGCGTCGTCGACTCGAAGTGCACGCCCTCCGGATCGCCAGAGAGCGGGAAGAAGTGGTCCCAGCCGAAGACGGCGTCGACGCCCATGTCCTCGAGCCGGCGGGCGGCGTCGATCGTGGCCTGCATGGGGGCGTGCTGCGGCGCGAGCTGCACGCCGATCCTGGTGGGTCGCTCAGTCATGCGATCGACCCTACGCGGCTAGCCTGGGGCGGTGACCGCAACGCCCCTCGCCCCCATCGCCGAGCGCGCCCAGGCGCCCGCCACGCTGCCCGAGATCACCGCCGGCTCGCTGACGTGGCGCCCCGCGAGCGTCGACGACGCGCCCGCGCTCGTCGCGCTCTACGGCGCGGTCGGCGACGCCGACCGCGAGCCGTACCGCGAGTCGCTCGAGGAGGTGCACGACGACCTCGCGGCGCCGTGGCGCAGCCTCGACACCGACTCGCTGCTCGGGTTCGACGCCGACGGCGAGCTGCGCGCATCCGGCTTCGTCAACACCGCGCCCGGCGACGTGCGCGCCGTGCGCGCCTTCGTCTTCGGCAACGTGCACCCCGAGCGCCGCGGCGAGGGCATCGGCACGCAGCTGCAGGCATGGCTCATCGCGCGCGCCCGGCAGGTGCTCGCCGCCTCCGGCAAGGAGCTCCCCGCGCGCATCGCCACGTTCGCCGAGGACGACGCGCCCGAGTCGAAGCTGCGGCTCCACGAGCAGGGCGGCTTCGAGATCCGGCGCTGGTTCGCCGACCTCAAGCGGCCGATCGTCGACGGCGAGCCCGTGCCGGAGGTCGCGCTGTCCGGCTCCCTGCGGCTCGTGCCCTGGTCGGACGAGCTGGACGAGCCTGCGCGGCTCGCGCACAACGACGCCTTCCGCGACCACTGGGGCAGCGAGCCGCAGACCCGCGAGCAGTGGACCAACGGGCGCAGCGAGTTCGCGCCGACGTGGTCGTACCTCGTCGTGGACGACGCACCCGACGTCGACGCGCTGCTCGCCGACCCGTCCACCGACGAGGAGACGGCCGCATCGCTGCGTGCCGGCGAGCCGCTCGTGGTGGGCTACCAGCTGGCGAGCCGCTACGAGGGCGACTTCGCGCTGCGCGGCTACTCGTTCGGCTACACCGACCTGCTCGGGGTGCGCCGCGCCTACCGCGGCCGCCGCGTCGCGGTCGTCGCGCTCGCCGCGGGCATCCGCGCGTTCGCCGCCGACGGCATGGATGCCGCGGTGCTCGACGTCGACACCGCGAGCCCGACGGGCGCCGACGGCCTCTACGCGCGGCTCGGCTACGTCAAGGTCTCCGGCTCGCACATGGCGTCGATCGAGCTCTGACCGGCCCTACCAGGGCAGCGAGCCGAGCGCCTCGGCGACCGGCGTCCCGCCGGCGTTGCAGCGGAGCGTGATGCCGCGCACCCCGCGGTGCGCGACCACCTCGGCGATGAGCCGCGCGACGGTCGCGCGCGGGATCTCGCCGGACTCGAGCGAGCCCGAGGGCTCGTCGAGCTCGATGCCGCCCTCCTCGTCGAGCGTGAGGGTGGAGGGCGCGAGGATCACCCAGTCGGCGCCGGACGCGCGGATGGCCTCGTCGACGAGCGACTTCGCCTCGGCGTAGGTGTGGAACGGGTGGTCCTCCGGCACGCCGTGGTCCCGGCGGGAGCCGAAGTAGGAGACCATCACGAGCCGCGCGCCGCTGCGCTGCACCGCGTCGAGCACGCGCAGCGCCGCGTCGTGGTCGACCGCCCAGGTGCGCTCGGCGGAGCCGCCGCCCGCGCCCGCCGACCAGACGACGACGTCGAAGCCCTTGACGAGCTCGTCGACGCCCTGCTGGTCGAGCTGCTCGAGGTCGGCGACGACGGGCTCCGCACCGGTGTCGGCGACGTCGCCGGCGTGGTCGGGGTTGCGGATGGCGCCGTGCACGGTGTGCTGGGCCGATGCGAGCATGCGCTGCGCGAGGAGAGCGATCTTGCCGTGTCCGCCGAGGACGAGGATGCGTGCCATGCCCGCAACGCTACGCGGAGCGCCTGGGCGTCGTGCCTCAGTAGTAGACGGCGAGCCTGCCGCTCGGCCCGTCGACCATCTGCACGGGCGTGTCGAACACCCGCGACAGCACCTCGTCGGTGAGCACCTCGTCGGGCGTGCCGAACTCGACCACCTGGCCGTCCTTCACGGCGCAGATGCGGTCGGCGTAGTGCCCCGCGAAGTTGATGTCGTGCAGCACGATGACGATCGTGCGCCCCAGCTCCTCAGCGGCCCGGCGCAGGTGCTGCATCATCTGCACCGAGTGGCGCATGTCGAGGTTGTTGAGCGGCTCGTCGAGCAGCACGTACTCGGTGTCCTGTGCGAGCACCATCGCGACGTAGGCGCGCTGCCGCTGACCGCCCGAGAGCTCGTCGAGGTAGCGGTGCTCGAGCTCCCGGAGGTCGACGAAGTCGATCGCGTCGCTCACGTGCCGCTCATCCTCGGGCGTCAGGCGGCCGGGCGAATGAGGGAAGCGGCCGAGCGCGACGAGCTGGCGGATGGTGAGGCGGGTGACGAAGTGGTTCTCCTGCCGCAGGATCGAGACGACGGTCGCGAGCCGCTTCGACGGCGTGCGCGTCACGTCGTGCCCCGCGATCTCGATGGAGCCCGCGTCGAGGCTCAGCAGCCTCCCCATCATCGTGAGCAGCGTCGACTTGCCGGCGCCGTTGGGGCCGACGAGCGCCGTGATGCCGCCGCGCGGGATGTCGAGGTCGACCGGCCCGATCGAGACCTCGCTGCCGTAGTCCTTCCGCACTCCTCGGAGCGTGATCACAGTCGGCCCTTCCTGAGGATGACGAAGAGGAACACGCTGCCGCCGATCAGCTCGATGATGATCGAGACGACGCCCTCCGCGTAGAACACGTGGCGCATGATGAAGTAGGCGCCGCTCAGCACGACGAAGCCGAGCAGCGCGGCGACCGGGAGGATGTACCGGTGGTCGTGCGTGTCGGCCGCCTGGTACGCGAGCGTCGCGACGAGGAACCCGAGGAACACCATCGGCCCGACGAGCGCGGTCGAGACGGCCATGAGGACCGACACGAGCAGCAGCACGCGCATGACCTCGCCGCGGTGGTGGAGCCCGAGGCTCGTGCTCGCGTCGCGGCCGAGCGCGAGCACGTTCATCCGCCGCGACAGCAGCCACAGCAGCGCGGCAGCGACGACGACGAGCGGGATCGCGATCGGCAGGTAGTCGGCATCGGCGTTCGAGACGTTGCCGAAGAGCCGCGCGCTGAGCACGTCGAACTCGCTCGGCGAGAGCAGCCGCTGCATGAAGGCCGACACCGAGCCGAGCCCGCCGCCGATGACGATGCCGATCAGCAGCATCACCTGGAGGTTGCCGTAGCGGCCGGAGAGCAGCCAGCCGTAGAGCAGCAGCGCGAAGCCGACCATGAGCGCGACCTGCAGCACGAACTGCGGCACGCCCTGGAGGGCCACGACGCCGGCGATGCCGAGCATGTAGACGGAGGTGGTCTGCACGGCCACGTAGAGCGCCTCGAACCCCATGATCGACGGGGTGATGATGCGGTTGCTCGTCACGGTCTGGAAGCTCACGGTCGCGAAGGCCTGGCAGACCGCGACGACGGCCAGGACCGTGACGCTCGTCGCGCGCATCTCGGCGATCGTCCAGAAGCCGGCGGAGCCGATCGGCATGGGGTTGTCCCAGGCGAGCAGGCCGACGCCGAACACCAGCGCGAGCACGATGAGCGCGCCGAGCACGACCCAGTAGCGGCGGCGCGCGCGCCCGGCGAGCGGTCCGGAGGTGCGCGCAGCCGTCGGGGCCGCATCCGCAGGCGTCGCAACCGCTCGCGCGCCATCCGCTGACCCCGAGCGCACGACGTCAACCACGGCGACGCTGCCGCAGCAGGAGGGCGATGAACACGATGGCGCCGAGCACGCCGAGGATGAGCGACACCGGCACCTCGAACGGCGCGATGATCGTGCGGCCGAGCAGGTCGCACGCGGTCACGATCGCGATGCCGACGAGGCACACCCATGGGAGGTTGCTGCGCAGGTCGTCGCCGCGCACCATCGACACGATGTTCGGCACGATGAGGCCGAGGAACGGGAGGTTGCCGACGACGACGGTCACGACGCCGGTCGCGATCGCGACGAGCGCCGCGCCGAGCAGCACCACGCGCTGGTAGTTCAGACCGACGTTCGTGGCGACCTCCTCGCCGAGCCCCGCGAGCGTGAAGCGGTCGGCCACGACGAAGACGACGATCGCCACGACGGCGACGATCCAGAGCGGCTCGTACTGGCCGCGCAGCACCGAGGTGAAGCTGCCGGCGAACCAGACGCCCAGGCTCTGCAGCATGTCGGTCTGCAGCGCGATGAAGGTCGAGACCGCCGAGACGACGGCGCCCATCATGATCCCGACGATCGGCACGATGAGCGACGAGCGCAGCGAGATGCGGCGCAGGAAGAGGAAGAAGAGCATCGTGCCGACGAAGGCCGCGGCGACCGCGCCGAGCATGCGCGGCAGGATGCCTGCGGTCGGCACGATGATCATGACGGCCATGAGCCCGAGCCCCGCCCACTCGGTGGTGCCGGTCGTGGTCGGCTCGACGAAGCGGTTCTGCGTGAGCAGCTGCATCACCAGGCCGCACATCGCCATCGCGGCGCCCGCCAGCACGAGCGCGATCGTGCGCGGGATGCGGGTGATCGCGAACATCTCCTGCCCGTCGCTCGCGCCGAAGACGTCGTAGACACCGGTGAGGAGCGACGCGCCGAGCAGCAGCAGCACGACGGCGATGCCGATGACGAGGCGGCCGTCGAGCAGCGGCGGGCGCGTGCTCGCCCGGACGTCGGTGGTGGTCATCGCTCCCCCGCTGGGCGCTGCGACGGCGCGACGACGGCGGCCCCGGCCACAGGACCGGGCACCGCCGCCGTCGCGCGCGTCACGGGCGGATCAGCTCGCCGACTCGAGCGCGTCCGCGAACGCCTCGAAGAACTCGGTGTAGGTCTGGATGCTCTCGTTCGTGTACGTGTCGGCGGGCATGTAGACGATCCGGTCCTCCTGCACCGCGGTGACGCCCGCGAGCGCCTCCGAGCCCTCGAGGATGTCGGCGGCGGGCGAGAAGGCCGGGTCGTCGGCGGCCACGGCCGCGTCGCGGTCCATCACGAGCATCCATGCCGGGTTCGAGGCCGCGATCGCCTCGACCGAGATGTCGTCGCCCTGGTGGTCGTCGGTCGAGCCGTCGACCTCGAGCGCCGGCGTGAGGCCGAGGATGTCGAACACCGGCCCGAGCGTGCGGCCGACGCCCGGCGCGAGGTAGCCGATCTCGCCGCCGGAGGTCGTGACCGCCATGACGGAGTCCGCGTCGTCGTAGGCCGCGGCAGCGCGCTCGATCGCGGCGTCGAAGTCGGCGACGAGCTGCGCGGCCTCCGCCTGCTTGCCGAACACCTGGCCGAGCACGGTCACCTGGCGGCGGAGCTCCTCGTCGAAGGGCTCACCCTCGCGCGGCTCGAGCTGCAGGATCGTCGCGTCGGGCACGAGGGCGGCGATGTCGGCGTCGCGGTCCGAGAAGCGCTGGCCGCTGATGACGAGGTCGGGCTCGACGGCGACGATGGCCTCGAGGTCGGGTTCGCGGTGGTTGCCGATGTCGATGATCGCGTCGTCCTCGGTGTACGAGATCGTGTCGGGCATGAGCGCGACGGCGGCGGCGCTCAGCTCGATGCCCCAGGCGTCGAGCGTCTCGAACGTGCGGTTGTCGAGCGCGACGACGGAGGTCGGCGGCAGCTCGATCGTGTGCGTGCCTGCGTTGTCGGTGATCTCGACGGTCGAGGCGGCGGCTGTCGTCTCGACGGGCGCCTCCTCGGCGGTGGCGGCCGAGCAGCCCGCGAGGAGCATCGCGGACGCGGCGAGCGCCGAGAGGCCGGCGAGCGGACGGTTCGAGGGCATGGCTGTCTCCTTGTGCTGGATGCCGCCGGCGCACTGGACCGGCGTGGGCTCAGCGGGGCGAGGTCAGCATGCGGCCGCGGGCGGCCCTGCATGTCTGACAGCAGGCTATGAGGTAAGGCTTACCTAAGTCAAATCTTTCGGCGCGGCGCGTCAGCCGTTGCCGAGCATGCGCTGCAGCGCCGCCTGGTCGGGGCCGGAGAGCTCGCCGAAGGCGCCCTCTGCCTTGGGCTTCCCGAAGGCGCTCCCCTGCGGCGCCTCCACCGCGGGCTCCTGGCGCTTGGCGGGGTTGCCGGACCGTCGCTGCTGCTTGCCCTGCGGCTTCGCGGCCTTCTTCGGCGCGCGCATGCCCGGAGGCATGGGACCCATGCCGGGCATGTTGGGCACGCCGCCCTTCGCGACCGTCTTCATCATCTTCGCCGCCTGCTCGAAGCGCGAGACGAGCTGGTTGACGTCGGTCACGGTCACGCCTGCGCCGCGCGCGATGCGCAGCCGGCGCGAGCCGTTGAGCAGCTTCGACTGCTTGCGCTCCTGCGGCGTCATCGACTGGATGATCGCCTCGGTGCGCACGAGCTCGCGCTCGTCGAACGAGTCGATCGCCTGGCGCATGCCCTTGCCGCCCGGCAGCATCCCGAGCATCTGCTTGAAGTTGCCGGCCTTGCGCAGCTGCTGCATCTGCTTGAGGAAGTCCTCGAGCGTGAAGCCGTCGGTCGCGATCGCCTCCGCCATGCGGAGGGCCTCGTCCTCGTCGAAGGCCTTCTGCGCCTGCTCGATGAGCGTGAGGATGTCGCCGAGGTCGAGGATGCGGCTCGCCATGCGGTCGGGGTGGAAGGGCTCGAAGTCGTCGAGCGACTCGCCCGTCGACGCGAAGAGGATCGGCTTGCCGGTCATGCCGCGGATCGAGAGCGCGGCGCCACCGCGCGCGTCGCCGTCGAGCTTCGTCAGCACGACGCCGGTGAAGTCGACGCCCTCCTGGAAGGCCTTCGCGGTCGCGACCGCGTCCTGGCCGATCATCGCGTCGATGACGAACAGCACCTCGTCGGGCTGCACGGCGCGACGGATGTCCGCGGCTTGGCGCATCATGTCGGCGTCGACGCCGAGGCGGCCGGCCGTGTCGACGATGACGATGTCGTGCTGCTTGCGCTTGCCCTCGGCGACGCCGTCGCGGGCGACGCGCACCGGGTCGCCGACGCCGTTGCCGGGCTCGGGGGCGAAGACGGGCACGCCCGCCTGGCCGCCGACGACCTGCAGCTGCGTGACGGCGTTCGGTCGCTGCAGGTCGCTCGCGACGAGCAGCGGCGTGTGCCCCTGGCCGAGCAGGTGCTTCGCGAGCTTGCCCGCGAGGGTCGTCTTGCCGGCGCCCTGGAGGCCGGCGAGCATGATGACGGTGGGCGGCTGCTTCGCGAGCTCGAGCCGGCGCGACTCGCCGCCGAGGATGCCGACGAGCTCGTCGTTGACGATCTGCACGACCTGCTGCGCGGGGTTGAGCGCCTCGGAGACCTCCGCGCCGAGGGCCCGCTCGCGCACCGCGGCGGTGAACGACTTCACGACCTCGAGCGCGACATCCGCGTCGAGCAGGGCGCGACGGATCTCCCGCACCGTGCCGTCGACGTCCGCCGCCGAGAGCTTGCCCTTCGTCCGCAGCTTGGCGAGGGTCTCGGTGAGGCGGGTGGAGAGTGAACCGAAGGCAGCCATGATGGGCCGAGTCTACCGATCCGACTGGCATGCTGGTGGCGAGCAGGCCGCGCCTGCCGCCAGCACGAGGAGGGTCCGGATGCGTCTTCGAGGCATGCCGCCGTCGCACGCCAGGTCGCTGGCGCGCAGCGTCCGCTTCCACGGCTTCACCATCACGGCCCTCGCCCGCCACGCGGCGCGCGTGCACCGCGACAGGCTCGGGCTCGTCGTGGACGGCTGGAGCGTGACCTTCGGCGAGCTCTGGAGCGCGGCGCAGGGCGTCGCCGCGGTGCTCTACCTCGGCCCGCTCGACCGCACGCCGAGGCCGGTCGTGATCGCGTGCGCCGGACCCGCGATGCCGCTCTCGCTCATCGCCGTCGCGCGGCTCGGGCTCGACGTCATGCCGGTGAGCCGCGGCTCGCTCGAGGAGTTCCGCCGCGCCGTGCCGCAGGACGCGCTGCTCATCCACGATGGCGAGGCGCCTGCCTGGCACCGCGGGCCGACGGTGCAGGCCGAGCAGATCGTCGCGTGGTCGACGAGCGACGGCTCCGGGCTCGCCCGACCGCGCCGCGGCGCGCGCATCGTGCTCCCCGACCGCTCGCTCGCCGGCACCATCACCACGCACGTGCAGGGCGCGATGGGCGTGCAGGGCCTGCGGCAGCTCGCCGGCCTGCACGACCGGCTCGGCATCGAGGGCACCGACGTCATCCTCACCTGCGCGCCGCTGCACCGCGGCAAGGGATTGCAGCTGCTCGGCATGGCGCTGCTCACCGGCGCGACGCTCGTGAGCGCCGCCCACACGCCGTCGGCCGATCGCATCCGCATCATCCGCGACCGCTTCGTGTCGGTGCTCTCCGCCTCACCGAGCCAGCTCGCCGGCATCCTCGACGAGCTCGAGCGCACCGGCGAGGCGCCCCCGCGGCTGCGCCGCATCGTGGTCGCCGGCCAGGATGTCGACGCCGACCTCGTGCGCCGCCTCCACACCGTCTGGGGTCCGATCGTCCTGAGCGCCTACGGGTCGGTGCAGACCGGCACGGTCGCGGTCGCGACGCCGGAGCTGCTCTCGGCGCATCCAGGCACCGTCGGGCGACGCCTGCCCGGCAGCGACTTCGGCATCGTCGGCCACCGCGGCCGCGGCGACGCGAGCGGCCTGCTGTGGGTGCGCGGGGCGCACTCGACCGTGATCACCGAGGACCGCGCCCGCATCGAGGACGGCATGCTGACGATCGTCGGCCCGCTCACGCAGCCCGACACGTCGGACTAGCCGCGAGAAGATGCACGGGTCCGCGAACGCGGCTCATCCCGGTCATGCCTCGTGCCGTCCGCTCCGAGTCGCGAGCGGCTGGGTCGCGCCTGCGACGCCGTCTCCGAGCCACAGGTTCAAGCGCTTCACGGTCTCCTCGACGGAGCGTCGGGTACCGGCGTTCGACCTGAAGCGCAGGGGTGGTCGTCCGACCATGCGCACTTCGATCGAGCAGAGGTCCGGATGCACGTTCAAGTGGCTGAGCGAGACGACGTCCGTCGCCGCGTCGCAGTCCTCCACGGTCGAGAATCGCTCGATCGCGCGGCGCTCGAGGCGAACGACCGAGAGACGCTTGATGAAGATCGCCTCGTGCTCCGTGACCAGCACGCGACAGCGCCAACCCAGCGCCAAGAGCGCGAGCGTTCCGCTCAGGAGCATCGCCGAGGCCATCGACCACACGAGCCAGTCCCGCTCCGCGAGCGCATGACGACCGACCATCACGATCAGGAGGGGAGCCGCAGCGAGCAGCAACACGTTGAGCTGGAAGGGATTGGCGAATTGCGTTCGGGACCCCGCAACGGGCGTCGCCCTCAGTCGCCCGTCCGTCACGACCGACCTGCTCTACCCGACGAGCTGCTCGACGAAGACGTGCGGCGTGAACCCCGTCAGGTCGTCGATGCCCTCGCCCTGGCCGATGAGCTTGATCGGGATGCCGGTGCGCTCCTGCACCGCGAGGATGAACCCGCCCTTGGCGCTGCCGTCGAGCTTCGTCACCACGAGGCCCGTGATGCCCGCGTGCTCGATGAACGCCATCGCCTGGTTGACGCCGTTCTGGCCGGTGGTCGCGTCGAGCACGAGCAGCACCTCCGCGATCGGCGACTGCTTCTCGATGACGCGCTTGATCTTGCCGAGCTCGTCCATGAGCCCGCCCTTCGTGTGCAGGCGGCCGGCGGTGTCGATGATGCACATCGAGTGGCCGTGCGCCTTCGCCGCCTCGACGGTCTGGAAGGCGACGGATGCGGGGTCCTGGCCCTCGCGCTCCGGGCGCAGGATCGCTGCGCCCGCGCGCTGCGCCCAGGTGGCGAGCTGCTCGACGGCCGCGGCGCGGAACGTGTCGGCGGCGCCGACGACGACCGACTGGCCGTTCACGACGAGGAAGCGGGCGAGCTTGCCGATCGTCGTGGTCTTGCCGACGCCGTTGACGCCGACCACGAGGATGACCGCGGGCCGCTCCTTGAGCGCGAGCGTCGGGTCGTACTCGGCGAAGCGCTCCTCGAGCCGCTCCCGCAGCATCCGGCGCAGGTCCTGCGGGTCGTCGACCATGAGCCGCTCGACGTCGGCGCGCAGCGCGTCGACGAGCTGCTCGGTGATGTCCGGGCCGAAGTCGGCCGTGATGAGTGCCGTCTCGAGGTCGTCCCAGGTCTCCTCGGTGATCGTCTCGCGCTGGAACATGCCCCGGAGGGCGCCGGTGAGAGACCACTTCGCTGCCATGCGTCCATGCTAGGCGGGCAGCCGCTAGACTCGGCTCCGGCGAAGGGGAGTATCCCGACTCGCCGCGATCGTCATCACGGAGCCCGATGCTGCGCTCCCGGTCGCGGCGGCGCGTGAAGCGCGGGAGAGACGTTCGCGCCCGTTCGCGCACCCATCGGAAGGCCGTCGCTTGACTCCCTATCAGATCTTCGAGATCGCCTCGATGGCGATCCTCGTCGCCATCCTCATCTTCGACCTGCTCATCGTCATCAAGCGGCCGCACGTGCCGTCGATGAAGGAGGCGACCGGCTGGGTCGTCGTCTACGTCGCGCTCGCGCTCGTCTTCGCCGGCGTGCTCTTCGTGATGGGCGACGCCCAGCACGCGGGCGAGTTCGTCACCGGCTGGCTGCTCGAGTACTCGCTGTCGATCGACAACCTGTTCGTCTTCATCATCATCCTGAGCCGCTTCTCGGTGCCGAAGGAGATGCAGCAGCGGGTGCTGATGATCGGCATCCTCATCGCCATCGTGCTCCGCGGCATCTTCATCGTCGTCGGCGTGCAGCTCGTCGAGCAGCTCTCGTGGCTCTTCTACATCTTCGGCGGCTACCTGGTCTACGTCGCCTACAAGCAGGCGTTCGGCCACGACGACGACTCGGGCGAGAAGGACAACCTCGTCGTCCGCCTGATGAAGAAGCGCGTCAACTTCACCGACACGTGGAACGGCGGCAAGGCCACGCTCACCGAGCAGGGCGTCCGCTACTTCACGCCGTTCCTGATGGTGATCATCGCGCTCGGCACGACCGACCTGCTGTTCGCGATCGACTCGATCCCCGCGATCTTCTCGGTGACGACGGATCCGTTCCTCGTCTTCGCGTGCAACATCTTCGCGCTCATGGGTCTCCGCCAGCTCTACTTCCTGCTCGGTGGCCTGCTCGACCGCCTCGTCTACCTGCACTACGGCATCGCGGCGATCCTCGGCTTCATCGGCGTCAAGCTCGTCTTCCACGCCATGGAGGAGAACGAGCTGCCGTTCATCAACGGCGGCCAGCACATCGAGTGGGTCCCCCACATCGAGACCTGGCACTCGCTGCTCGTCATCCTCGTCTCGATGGTCGTCGCGGTCGTCGCGTCGCTCATCAAGATCCGCATCGACGCCAAGCAGACCGGCGACGCATCGCTCCACCTCGGCCCGTCCGAGGCCGAGCTGGGCGCCGACGGCCACTACCACATCGTCGACGCGACCGGCCGGACCTTCTACCGCCCGCTGCGGGTCGAGCACTCCGAGACCGGCACGCTCCAGGTGATCGACGCGAAGGGCACCGAGGCGCCCGCCGCCGACTTCCACGAGGACGTGCTGCGCGAGGCCGCTCGCGAGGACATGGACCCGGATGCGCTCGATGAGCTCCGTCGCCGCATCGCGAAGGGCGAGAACCTCGACGCGCGCGAGCTCGACGAGCGCGGCGACCGCAACGTCTGACCGACGCGTGACCGGGGCGTCCGGCATCCTCGCGTGGCTCGCGCCGCGCGCGGTGCCGGGCGTCGAGGTCGTCGGGCCCGATGGCTACCGGCGGTCGCTGCGCGGTCCCCGCGTAGCGACCGCGGCCGTCGCCGACGACGTCGCCACGACAGCCGACCCCGACCTCGCGCGAGTCTTCGACCTGCACCGGGCAGCCGGTGGCACGGATGCTCGGGCCGATGCGGATGCGCGCCTCACGTGGGCGGCGGAGCGGCACGGCGTGCCGGCGCTCGCCGACGCCATCGCCGCACAGCCGGCGCTCGCCCAGCCGGGGTGCGCCGACGCGCACGAGATGCTCGTGCGCGCGATCGTCGGGCAGCAGATCTCGGTGGTCGCGGCGACGCAGCAGCTCGCGCTGCTCGGCGCGCTCGGCGACTCGTTGCCGCCGGAGCTCGCCGACGACGGCATCGAGCGCTGCTTCCCCACGATGGCGCAGGTCGCAGACGGCGCCGACGTGCTGCGCGGGCCCGCCGCGAAGACCGCGACCGTGCGGCGGGCGGCCGAGGCGGTCGCGAGCGGCGCGATCCCCCTCGAGCGCTCATCCCACGCCGGCACTGCCGACCTCGAGGCGATCCGCGCGCAGCTGCTCGAGCTCAAGGGCATCGGCCCGTGGACCGTCGGCTACCTCTCGCTGCGGCTCGGCGATCCCGATGTGCTGCTGCTCGGCGACGTCGCGGTGCGGAAGGGCGCCCGGCGGCTCGGCATCGGCGACGGGCTCGCCGATCTCGCCGCATTCGCCGCCGACTGCGCAGGCCACCGCTCCGCGCTCATGCTGCGCTGCTGGGCGGCGGCGAGCGAGCCGGCCTGATCGAACCCTCGACCATCGGTCGAGGCCGGTTCGCCGACGGGGCTTGCGCTCCGTCGGTGCGAGGCGCATGCTGATGCGACCCTCTCCGGAGGGTGACCCTCCTCGGAGGGCCGGAGGCCCCGCACGCTCATACCGCGCGGGGCCTCCTCCTCGTCAGCGGCCGTCGCGCCGGCGATGGAGCCCCGGATGCACGAAGCCCGGCCACCTCATACGTGGCCGGGTTCCTGTGCCGCCATCAGATCAGTCGCCGTGCACGCCGTCGCGCAGCGGTGACGGCGTGTCGGCGCGCGCGTGCACGGCCGGCTGCGGACGGTGCACGAGCGTCACGAGCACCACCGACAGGATCATCAACAGGAACCAGCTGACGATCTTCGTCCACGACACCGGCTGCCAGCCGCCGACCTGGTCGGGGTAGGCCCAGGCGCCGCCCCAGGTCGCGATGTTCTCGGCGCCCCAGATGACGATCGCGACGAGCGCGAACGCCGCGAGGATCGGCATCCACAGGTGGGTGCGCAGCACGCGGAAGCGCATGGTGCACGCGCCCCACAGCAGCACGATCGCGGCGACGAGCACCCAGCGCAGGTCGATCCAGAAGTGGTGGAGGAAGAAGTTCGCGTAGATGCCGACCGCCACCACGATCGTCGCCCAGAGCGGCGGGTAGCGCGTGAAGCGCAGGTCGAACATGCGCATCGTGCGCACCATGTAGGAGCCGACCGCGGCGTACATGAAGCCCGAGAACAGCGGCACGCCGCCGACGCGCAGGATGCCCTCCGCCTCGTAGGCCCACGAGCCGACGTCGGTCTTGAAGAGCTCCATGACCGTGCCCGCGATGTGGAAGAGCGCGACCACCCAGAGCTCGCGCAGCGTCTCGAGCCGGAAGCCCAGCATCGCCAGCTGGATGAGCACGGCCGCGACGGTGAGCGCGTCGTTGCGCGCGACGGCCGCGTCGTCGGGCCACCAGAGCCGCGCGGCGAGGATGCAGGCGAGCAGCAGGCCGCCGAAGACGCTCGCCCACGCCTGCTTGAGCGTGAAGACGCCGAGCTCGATGACGCCGCGTCGCCAGCGCGAGCGGCCGCGGCCGTCGAGCAGCCGGTGCGCGGCGCGGTCGATCGCCTCCTCGACCGCGGTGAACTCGCGGGCCGACGCGGATCGGGCGTTCATCGGGCGGGCGCGGTCACCGACGCCGCGTGGCGGTGACGACGAACTTCGCGTTGCGGGAGACCTGCCGGGTCTCGCCGATCCGGTCGAGCAGCGGGCGGTAGCCGAGGTGGCCGTTCCACACGCACCACAGCTCGCCGCCGGGCGCGAGCGCCCGACCGGCGTCGGCGATGAGCCGCTCCGCGATGCCCGTGTGCACGGCCGCGCCGATGTGGAACGGCGGGTTCAGCAGGATCAGGGGCACGGAGCCGTCGGGCACGTCCTCGAGGCCGTCGGCCTGCCGCACGACCACGCGGTCCTCGACCGCGTTCGCGGCGGCCGTCGCCCGCGCCGACGCCACCGCCGCGGCAGAGGCGTCGGTCGCGAGCACCCGGATGTCGGGGTGCGCGAGCGCGAGCGCGACGCCGAGCACGCCGGTGCCGCACGCCAGGTCGACGACCTGCGGCGCATCCGCTGCGAGCGGGCGGTCGAGGATCTCGGGCAGGTGCGCGAGCAGCGTCTGCGCGCCGATGTCGATGGAGGTGCCGGCGAACGCGCCGCCGTGGGCCGCGACGATGAGCGGCTCCCCCGCGACGTCGTGCCGGCGCGTGCGCGGCCAGCTGATGCCGGGCCGACGCGGCGCCTGCGCACGCAGCACCCGCGACTTGCGCCAGCCGAGCGACGCGTGCACGCTGCGGAAGCTGCGCTCGAGCAGCGCGTTCATGCTCATCGACATGTGCTTCACGCGCCCGCCGGCGACGAGCACGACGCGCTCGTCGGCGTGCGTGGCGACGAGCTCGGCGATCTCGTCGAGCTCGTCGAGCGACCTGGGCAGCTGCAGCAGCACGAGCCGCGCGCCCTCCACGAGCGAGGCGTCGAGCTGGTGGTGCGCGTAGCCGGTCATGCCCGCCGCCGCGGCGTTCGCGTCGAGCGCCCGCTCCCCCACGATCGAGTCCTGGTGCACCCGCACGTGCTCGGCGCCGTCGTGCAGCGCGCCGAGCGTGAGGGCCCCGTGCCGGTCGCCGATCACGACGACCTCGGCGGGCATCCGGCCCTGTGCCATCCCCCCGGCCGCCTGGTCGAGGACGAGCGCGTCGCTCGCGTCGTGCGCCTGCAGCGCCGCATCCTCGACGTCGGGCCACCGGCGGAGGCCGGCGAAGAGGGCGTCGCGGTCGGTCACCCGTCGATCCTCGCACCTCGCGACTCTGGCGGGCGTCCGTCGCAGGGAGTACGTTCGCCCGCGTGACCACGGAACAGCGTTACGTCGCCCCCGCCGCCCTCACCTCCCTCGCCGACACCCTCCGCGGCCGCCTGACCACCCCCGACGACCCCCACTACGACGCCGAGCGCTCCCCCTGGAACCTCGCCGTCGACCAGCGCCCCGCGGCGATCGCCCACCCCGCAGGCGTCGACGACCTGCAGGCGATCCTCGCCTTCGCCCGCGACAGCGGCGCGACCGTCACCGTCCAGCCGAACGGGCACGGCGCCTCGAGCGCGCTCGAGGGGGCGATCCTCACGCGTCCCGCCGCCTTCGACCGGCTCGAGATCGACGCGGATGCGCGCACCGCGGTCGTCGGCGCGGGCGTGCAGTGGGGCGCGGTGATCGCGGCGCTCGACGGCACGGGCCTCGTCGTGCCCTCCGGCACGAGCCGGGTCGTGAGCCCCGCCGGCTACCTGCTGGGCGGCGGCCACTCGTGGCTGAGCCGCTGGGCCGGGCTCGGCGCGCAGTCGCTGCGGGCCGCGTGGATCGTGCGGCCGGACGGCACGCACGAGCGCGTCGACGACGCATCCGACCCCGACACCATGTGGGCGCTGCGCGGCGCCGGCGGCGCGGTCGGCATCGTCACGGAGCTCGAGATCGACCTGCTCGAGGCGCCGACGCTCTTCGGCGGCTCGCTCGTGTTCTCGGCCGCCGACGGACCCGCGGTGCTGCGGGCCGTGCGCGATGCGGCGGCAGACGCGCCCGAGGGGCTCGGTCTGTTCGTCTCGACGATGCGCATGCCGGACGCGCCGATGCTGCCCGAGGAGGTGCGCGGGCGCAGCTTCACGACCGTCGACGTGCTCGCGCGCGCGGAGGCGGACCTCGCACCGCTCGCCGACCTGCGCGCCGTGGCGACGCCGGTGCGCGAGCAGCTCGGAGCGACGACCCAGGCGGCGATGGCCGCGATGTCGATGGAGCCCGAGGACCCGTCGCCGAGCCGCGGCAGCTCGATCGCGCTCGAGGGGCTGCCCGACCCGGTGATCGACGAGCTGCTCGAGTGGCGCGCGCGGCCGGAGCAGGCGGCGCTCATCGGCGTGACGATGCGCATGCTGGGCGGTGCGCTCGACGCGCCGCAGCGTCCGGGCTTCGCGACGCTCGCGGGCGCCTCGTGGCTCTCGATGGGGCTTGCGCCGATGTTCCCCGGCGCACCGCCCGAGGCGGGCGCGGCGAGCCTCGCCGGTCTCGACGCGCTGCTGCGGCCGCACTCCTCCGAGCGGATGGTGCCGACCTTCCTCGGCGAGGACGACACGCTCGAGCGCTGCGCGACCGCCGACGACCTGGCGCGGCTGCGCGCGATCCGCGACGCCGCCGACCCCGACGGCGTGCTGCACGAGGGGCGACTCCCCCGCTGACCTCGCAGCTGCTCGGCGAGCCAGGCGGCGGCTCAGCCCGACGGCTCAGCGCGATCGCTCGAGCGCTCCCCGCGCAGCCTCGGCGATCGCCCGCATCCCGGCCGACGCGCGATCCGCCGTCGTGCACGCGAGGCTCACCGCGGCGACGTCGTTCCCGTCGACGATCGCGGTGACGACCTCCACGACCCGCTCGAGCGACGGTCCGCCGCCCACCGGGAACAGCAGGCCGGGGAGGTCCGCGCCGTCCACGACGTCGACGTCGACGTGGAGCACGACCGGTCGATCGGTCTCCACCGCGTGGAGCGGCTCGTGCCGCGCCCGCGAGGCGGCGAGGAAGGCCGCCTCCGGCGGGTCCAGGTCGCGGCCGTCGAGCAGCATCACGTCGCCCTCGTCGAGCGGCCGGAGGCCCAGCGCCTCCGGGACCGTCCGGTCGGCGCCGCCGAGCAGCTGTCGGATGGGCATGCCACCCAGGTAGCCGGAGGCGCTCGTCTCCGGCGACTGCACGTCGCCGTGGGCGTCGAGCCAGACGACGACCGGGTCGTCGCCGGCGCGCTGCACGCCGGCAACGACCGCGAGCGCCGCGACGCAGTCGCCCGAGAGCACGAGCGGCACCGCACCGCGCGCACGCTCCGCGGCGACCGCATCCGCGATGCCGCGAGCGATGACCGCCATGCGCTCCCACGGCGCTGCATCGGGCAGCGACGGGTCGAGCACGGTCGCGGCGTCGAGCGGCCAGCCGCCGCGCAGCCGCTCGTCGAGGTGGAACGGCGACAGGATGACCGGCATGCGGTCACGCTAGCCCGAGCGCGGAGCGCTGGACGTGCGAATGCCGGAGAACGTTGGGATGTGCTTCGCGCGGCGCCGACCTAGCGTGATGCCATGAGAAGCATCGTGCTCGGCGGCATCGCGGCCGCATCGCTCGCCCTCGCCCTCGCCGGCTGCGCCTCGACAGCCGGCAGCGCTCCGGACGTCCCTGCGTCACCGGGCGCGACCTACAGCCCTGCTGCTCCAGCCGCACCGGTCGGTACGGGCGCCGACGCGCAGGCACGGCTCGCCGACCTGCCGACACCGAGCGCGACCGAGCCCGTGCTCGCGATCGGCACCGTGCTCGAGCAGGACGGCGGCGCGATCCTCTGCGTCGGTGCCGTGGCCGAGTCCGCGCCCCCGCAGTGCGACGGCCCGGAGCTGCTCGGGTGGGACTGGGCCGCGTTCGACCACGAGGAGACCGGCGGCGTGCGCTGGGTGCAGGGCGTCGCCATCGAGGGCACCTACGACGCGGAGGCGCAGGCCTTCACGCCGACGGGCGAGCCGACGAGCGCCGCCGCCATCCAGCTGCCCGCGGTCGAGACGCCCGAGGGCGAGCTCGACGAGGCGACGATCGCGGCCGTGCAGGAGGACCTGACGAGCATCCCCGGGCCGAACATGCTCGGCAGCTGGGGCGAGCGCGGCACGGTCGTGCTGAACGTCACGTACGACAACGGCTCGGTGCAGGCCGCGATCGACGACATCTACGGCGACGGCGTCGTCTTCGTGGTGCCAGCGCTACGGTGAGCCCATGAGCAGGCTGCACACCGCCATCGTCGGGGCGGCCACCCTGCTGGTCCTGGCGGGCTGCGCGGCGACGGCCGGCAGCGGCTCTGCGACACCCCCGTCTTCGGAGACAGCGACGGTGCCACCCGCTCCGTCATCGTCCGCACCGACAGCGGACCCGGAGATCGGTGAGACGGCCGACACCCGATTCGGCGAGCTGCCGATGCCGAGCGCGACCGAGCCGGTGCTCGCTGTCGGCACGGTCATCGATTCGGGCACGCCGATGCTCTGCTTCAACGTCGCCACGTCGTACCCGCCGCAGTGCGGCGGGCCGGCGATCGTCGGCTGGGACTGGACGGCCGTCGCGCACGAGGAGGCGTCGGGCGTGCGCTGGGCCGACCTCGTCGCGCTGCGGACCACCTACGACGCCGAGGCGTTCACGGTCACGCCGACCGAGCCGCCGCTGGACCCCGCGGCGCTCACGATGCCGGCGCGCGAGATCCCCGCCGGGGACCTCGACCAGGCGTCCTTCGCGGCGCTGCAGGCGGATCTGCTCACGCTCGAGCGGCCGGATGTGCTGGGGCACGGAGGCGAGAACGGCACCTACGTCGTCGATGTCGTCTACGACGACGGGTCGATGCAGGCCGCGTTCGACCGGGTCTACGGTGACGGCGTCATCCACGTCACGTCGTGGTTCGTCGACTGAAGCCGTCGCGACCCGCGGGCGCTACGCCTCGACGCGCTCCCGCTCGCGCACCGTGCGCTGACCGACGACCGCCGAGACGCCGTCCTGGCGCATCGAGACGCCGTAGAGGGCATCCGCGATCTCCATCGTGCGCTTCTGGTGCGTGATGATGATGAGCTGGCTCGCCTCACGCAGCTGCTCGAAGACGGTCAGCAGTCGCCCGAGGTTGGCGTCGTCGAGCGCCGCCTCCACCTCGTCCATGATGTAGAACGGGCTCGGCCGGGCCTTGAAGATCGCGACCATGAGAGCGACCGCTGCGAGCGAGCGCTCGCCGCCCGACAGCAGCGAGATGCGGTCGATCTTCTTGCCGGCCGGCCGCACCGTCACCTCGATGCCCGTCTCGAGCATGTTGTCGGGATCGGTGAGCGCGAGCGCGCCGGAGCCGCCCGGGAACAGGATCGGGAAGACCTCGGTGAAGGCCGCCTTCGTGTCCTCGAATGCCGCCGCGAAGATCTGCTCCATCGTCACGTCGAGGTCGGCGATGATCTGCTCGAGGTCCTTGCGGGTCGACGCGAGGTCGGCGAGCTGCTCGGTGAGGAACGTGTGGCGCTGCTCGAGCGCGGCGAACTCCTCGAGCGCGAGCGGGTTGACGCGGCCGAGCCGGGCGAGCTTGCGCTCCGCGTCCTGCAGCCGGGCCTGCTCAGCCTTGCGGTCCCAGCCCTCCTCGGGCGCGTGCTCGGCCACGAGCACCGCCTCCTCGAGGCCCAGCTCGCTCCCGGCGCGCTCGAGCAGGTTCGACAGGTGCAGCCGCTGCTCGTACGCCTCCATCTCGGCGACGTGCACGTGCTCGGTGATCACCTGCAGCCGCTCGCGCAGGCTCGCCTCGTCGCGGCGCAGCCTGCCGAGCTCCTCGTTGCGGTCGCGCCGCGCAGCCTCGCGCTCGGCGAGCACGCCGCGGGCGTCGGCGACCGATCGCTCGGCGACGCCGAGCACCGGCGGGATCGCGGCGAGCACCCGCGCCGCCTGCTCGCGCTGGCGCTCGCGCAGCACGGCGCGGCGCGCGGCCTCCTCGGCCCGCGCCCGCTGCGCCTCGACGTCGCGGGCGAGCGACTCGGCGCGGGCGAGCTCGGCTCGCACGCGCTCGCGCGCCGTCTCGAGCTCGATGCGCAGATCCGTCTCAGCCGTGCGCGCGGCCTCGAGCTCCTGCAGCATCCCGTCGCGCGCGGAGGCGTCGAGCATCGGCCGCGGCTTGGCCTGGAAGCGCTCGAGGGCGAGCTGCGCCGCCTCGACCCCCTCTGCGGCCTCGCGGATGCCCTGCCTCGCCTCGGCGAGCGCGGCCTCCGCCCGCTGGTGCTCATCGGTCGCCGACTCGAGCCGGGCCCGAGCCCGGCTGCGCTGCTCGCCGCGCGCCGCCGACGCCGCGTCGTGCGCGCGGAGCTCCTCGAGCGCCTCCTGCGCGCCGCGCTTGGCCTGCTGGTGCGCCTGGCGCGCGTCCTCGAGCGCACCCGCCTCCCGCTCGATCGCGGTCGAGAGCTCATCGAGCCGCTCGGTCGCCGCGTCTCGCTCGGCGAGCAGCTCGAGCCGCGACTGCGCGTCGTCGCTGCCGCCGCGCAGCAGGTACTCGCTGACGTAGTCGCCGCGCCTCGTGACGATCGTTACCGGCGCGCCGAGCTCGAGCGCGGCGATCGCCGGCCCCGCCTGCCGCGCCGCCTCCAGCGAGTCGACGACGAACGTGAAGGCGAGCACGCCGAGCACGCCGGCCGGCGCATCCACGACCGTCGGCGCGTGCACGGCGCCCTCGACGGGGCGCACGTCGGGCCTCATGGGCGTGGCATCCGCGACGACCGCCTCGACGCGGCCGAGGCCGGCCTCGTGCGCGTGCTCGATGGCCGCCGCGGCGGCCTCGCGCGTGTCGGCGAGCACCGCCTCGCCGAGCGTGCCGAGCGCCGCCGCGATCGCCGCCTCGAAGCCCTTCTTCACCTTGACCCGCTCGGCGACCAGGCCGCGGAGTCCCGGGATGCCCGCGTCGACGAGACCCGCCGACGCGTTCGCGGTCGCGAGCGCCGCGGTGAGGGCCGAGGTGCGGGCGGCGAGCGCATCGCGCTCGCGCTCGACCGCGTGGAGCGCCTCGCGCCGCTCGTCGAGGTCGGCCGAGAGGGCAGCCTGCCGGTCGTCGGCGTCGCGGTAGCGCTGCGCAAGCGACTCCGCGTCGCCGTCGGCCTGCTCGTCGCCGAGGTCGGTGGCGGCGCCCTGCGCGTCGGCGAGCCGCTGCTCGGCGTTCGCGAGTGCGCTCTCGCGTCGCGCGACCTCCGCCTCGCGGGCCGCGAGCGTCGACTGCGCGACCTCGACCTTCGAGCGATGGGCGGCAGCCTCGAGGTCGTGGCGCGAGACGAGCGCGGCCTGCGCGGCGATCTCCTCGTCGAGCGAGTCGAGCCCGGCGCGGGCCAGCGCGGTCGCCGACGCGGCCTTGCCGAGGCGGCCCTCGGCATCCGCCACCCGAGCGCCGAGCGCCGCGGCCTCGTCGCGCGCGGCCTGCACCATGTCGGGCGTGATGAGCGGTGCGGCGTCGCCGACCTCCGGCGCCTCCTCGAGCAGCGCGAGCCGCTGCCCCGCGAGCGCGTGGAGCGACTGCAGGCGCGAGAGCTCGCGCTCGAGCGCGTGCGCGACGGTGCGGGCGCGGTCGACGTCGTCGCCCACCATCGACTCCTCGATGCGGCCGGCACGCAGGCGCGCCTGCTCGAGCTGCTCCTGCAGCACGATCCGCTCCGACTTGCGCTCCGACTCCGAGCGGGCGGCCGACTCCAGCTGCTGGCGCAGCCCGATGACCTCGTCGGCCATGAGCCGTGCGCGAGCGTCGCGGACCGTCGCCTGGATGGTCGCGGCCTCCTTCGCGATCTCGGCCTGCTGGCCGAGCGGCTTCAGCTGGCGGCGGATCTCGCCCGTGAGGTCCTGCAGCCGCGTGAGGTTGGCCTGCATCGCGTCGAGCTTGCGGAGCGTCTTCTCCTTGCGCCGCCGGTGCTTGAGGATGCCCGCGGCCTCCTCGATGTACCCGCGCCGGTCCGCCGGGGTCGCCTGCAGCACGTTGTCGAGCTGGCCCTGGCCGACGATGACGTGCATCTCGCGGCCGAGCCCCGAGTCGCTCAGCAGCTCCTGCACGTCGAGCAGGCGGCAGGACTCGCCGTTGATCGCGTACTCGGAGCCGCCGTTGCGGAAGAGCGTGCGCGAGATCTGCACCTCGGCGTACTCGATCGGCAGCGCCCCGTCGGCGTTGTCGATCGTCAGCTCGACGTGCGCGCGGCCGAGCGGCCCGGTCGTCGCGGTGCCGGCGAAGATGACGTCCTCCATCTTGCCGCCGCGGAGCGTCTTCGCGCCCTGCTCCCCCATCACCCAGGCGAGGGCGTCGACGACGTTCGACTTGCCCGACCCGTTCGGGCCGACGACGCACGTGACGCCCGGCTCGAACTGGAAGGTCGTCGGGCGCGCGAACGACTTGAAGCCCTTGACGGTCAGGCTCTTGAGGTGCATGCGGCTCCCGGGTCGGTGCTGGGAACACCGTAGCCGGGCGATCGCTCGTTGCGCGGACGGCACGCGCGCGGCTACTCTGCAAGGCTGCCCGCCGGCACGGTGCCGGTGCGAGCGGCGGAATCCCATGCAGATCGACATCCGCCCCATGGTGCTGCCGGCGCACCCGGACGAGGACGGCCCGGCGGGCGACGAGTTCCGCCTCGCCCACGCCTACAACGAGCGCAGCAACGCCGAGCGCTACGGCGAGGGCCTCTACGTGAACACCCCGGTCGAGTTCCTCGCCTCGCTGCAGCCGAACGCCGACTACCGGCTCGACCGGCTGCACGCGTGGGACGGCGACCGGCTCGTGGGCATCATCACGCTCTACTCGAACCTGCTCGACTCGACCGACGTCGTCGAGGCGCAGCCCGAGCTCTCGAGCGCGCTGAGCGCCGCCGAGCAGCACGAGCTCGCCGAGGCGCTCACCGAGCGCGCCCACGAGCTGGCGGCTACGGACGGGCGCTCGACGGTCATCATGTCGACCGTCGGTGCCGCGGAGGGCGCGGTCACCGCGACGAGCGGCTTCGGCGGTGCCGACCCCGCGCATCCGGAGGCCGCGCCGCTCGTGCGCCGTGGCTATGCCCTCGAGCAGGTCTACCGGGTGAGCGTGGCCGAGCTCGCCGACCTGCCCGACCTCGACGCGCGGCTCGCCGCGGCGGCGGCCGGTGCGCCGGGGTACGAGCTCGTGCGCTGGATCGGCGGCACGCCGCCCGAGCATCGGCCGGCGATGCGGACCCTCTACGAGCGCATGTCGACGGATGCGCCGATCGGCAACCTCGCGTGGGAGGAGGAGGTGTGGGATGAGGCGCGGCTCGTCGAGTTCGAGCGCACGGTGCAGGCGGGCGGCCGCACGCTGCTCACGGTCGCGGCGCGCGAGCGGTCGACGGGCGAGCTCGGCGGCTTCTCGACGCTCATCCTCCCGCTGAGCGGTGCCACCGCCCGCCAGCACGACACCCTCGTCACGAAGCCGCACCGGGGGCACGGCCTCGGCATGCTCATGAAGCTCGACAACCTCGTGCGGCTCCGCGAGCTGCGACCGGAGCTCGTGCGCGTCGTCACCTGGAATGCCGAGGAGAACCGGCCGATGCTCGCCGTGAACGAGGCATCCGGATTCGCACCGGTCGCCTACGAGGCGCAGTGGCAGTGGAAGGCGGAGCGATGACGATCGAGATCATCGACGTGCCCGTGCCGGCGGCATGGAACGACGACAGCGAGGGCGCCAGGCGGCTGCGGATGCTCGTCGACGTGCGCAACGCGGTGGTCGCCGACGGCTGGGGCGGCGACGAGAGCCACGCCTTCAGCCATCGGGAGGCGTGGGCGCAGTGGCAGAGCCAGGTGGGCGAGAGCGACGACCTCCGCACGGTCGCGCTCCTCGACGGCGTGCCCGCGGGGCGGGGCTACGCCTCGCGCGGCCTGCTCGAGGGGACGACCATCGCCGAGGTCGACGTGATGGTGCTGGCGAGCGCGCGGCGCCGCGGCGTCGGCGCGGCGCTCGCCGACGACCTCATCGCGCGGATGCGGGAGCGCGGCGCGACGACGTTCCAGGCCTGGGTCGACCATCACCCGGAGCCCGGACCGACGATGCCGTCGCCGACTGGCTTCGGCGAGATCCCCGCCAGGAGCGCGCAGGTGGCGCTGCTGCAGCGCTACGGCTTCGAGCTCGAGCAGATCGAGCGGGCGAGCGAGCTGCGCCTCGCGACTGCCGTGCCCGCGCTGGCCGCGCATCGCGCCGATGCCGAGGCGCATGCCGCGCCGCGGTACCGCGTCGAGACCTGGGAGGGGCGAGCACCGGCCGAGCGGGTCGCATCGCTCGCCGCGCTGCACGCACGCATGTCGACGGATGCGCCGTCGGCGGGCGTCGAGCACGAGGCGGAGGGCTGGGACGCGGAGCGGCTCGAGCGCTACGAGACGAGCCAGCTCGACGGCGGGCGCACGCTGCTGCGCGCGGTCGCCGTCGAGGAGTCGACGGGCGAGGTCGTGGCGTTCACGACGCTCGCGGGGCAGGGCGTCGGCGAGCCCTGGTACCAGCACGACACGCTCGTGCACGTCGAGCACCGCGGGCACCGGCTGGGCATGGCGGTGAAGGTCGCCAACCTGCTCGCGCTCGCGGAGCGCGACCCTCGGGGCGTCGTCCGCACCTGGAACGCCGAGGAGAACCGCCCGATGCTGTCGGTGAACGAGGCGCTCGGGTTCGAGACGATCTGCCACGGCGGGGTCTGGCAACGGAAGGAGTCGGCGGCATGACCGGCACGGTGGAGTACCTGGAGCTCGAGGCTCCGGCCGACGACTTCGACGAGCCGGCGCTCTCGCGCATCGCTCGCTACGTCGCGACGGCCAACCGCGTCACCCAGGACTTCTGGGGCGACGACTCGCGCGACACGACGGTCGACGAGATCCTCGCGAGCATGCGCCACCAGGAGGACGAGGTCGTGCGCCGCTTCCTCGTCGTCGAGGACGGCCGCGACGTCGGCCGATCGGTGGCCGCGCTCAACACCGAGGAGGGCTCCTCGGTGGCCTACGTCTCCGCCTGGGTCGTGCCCGACGCGCGCGGGCACGGCCTGGGTCGAGCGATCGCCGAGCACACCGAGCGGATCGCGATCGAGCTCGGCGCGACGACGCTGCAGGCGTGGGCCGACCACCGGGCGCCCGTCGAGGGCGACGCCGCGGTCTCGCCCGTGAGCGGGCACGGCTCGGTGGCCGCGGATGCCGCGGCGCGGCTCGCGGTCGCGATGGGCTACGCGCTCGAGCAGGTCGAGCGCATCTCCGAGCTCGACGTCGAGGCGGCCCGCGGATCGCTCGAGCAGCACCGCGCGGATGCGGCGGCGAAGGCGGGCGACGCCTACGAGGCGCGCTCGTGGTCGGGTCGCACGCCGCCGGAGCTGCGCGACGGCATGGCGGCCCTGCACGCCCGGATGGCGACGGATGTCCCGAGCGCGGGGCTCGACACCGATGACGAGCACTGGGACGCCGCACGGCTCGAGCGCACGGAGCGCGAGCTCGAGGAGGCCGGGCAGTCGATCCTGCAGGCTGCTGCGGTGCATCGCGCGACCGGCGAGGTGGTCGCCTTCACCGTGCTGCTCGTGCCCGCGGAGGGCCGCCCGGCCACGCAGGAGGACACGCTCGTGCACGCCGACCACCGCGGACACCGGCTCGGCATGCTCGTGAAGGCCGAGAACCTGCTGCAGCTGGGCCGACTCCACCCCGACCGCTCGCGCGTCGTCACCTGGAACGCCGAGGAGAACCGCCCGATGCTCGCGGTGAACGAGGCGCTCGGCTTCACGCCGGTCGGCGCCGAGGGCGGCTGGCAGAAGCGCGTCTCCCCCGCCGGTTGAGCACAGCGTGACCTGCCAGCATGAGCGGATGAGCGACATCCGCACCGAAGCCCCGCCCGCCGCATCCGTCGACGGCATCGCCGCCGAGCTGCGGGCCGCGGTCGATGGCGGCGTCACCCGGCCGAGGGTCTACCGCGAGCAGCAGCTCGAGGGGCTGGTGCGCATGCTGCTGCAGCACGCCTCGGAGTGGGAGTCGGCGCTGAAGGCCGACCTCGGCAAGAGCGAGATCGAGGCGCACCTCACCGAGATCGGCTACGTCGTCGCGGAGGCGCGCGCCGCGCGCAGGAGCCTCCGCCGCTGGATGGCCCCGACGCGGGTCGCGGCGCCGCTCGCCCTGCAGCCGGCGACCGCGCGTACCGTCGCCGAGCCGCTCGGTGCGACGCTCATCATCGCGCCGTGGAACTACCCGCTGCACCTCGCGCTCGCGCCGCTCATCGGGGCGATCGCCGCCGGCGACGCCGCCGTGGTGAAGCCGAGCGAGCTCGCGCCCGCCACCTCGCGGCTGCTCGCGCGCCTCGCACCGGAGCACCTCGACCCCCGCTCGGTGCGGGTGGTCGAGGGCGGCGTCGACGAGACGACCGCGCTCCTCGAGCAGCGCTGGGACCTCATCTTCTACACCGGCAACGGCACGGTCGCGCGGGTCGTCGCCGCGGCCGCGGCGAAGCACCTGACGCCGACCGTGCTCGAGCTCGGCGGCAAGAGCCCGGTCTACGTGCACCGCTCGGCCGACATCGCGGCGGCCGCGCGCCGCATCGCGTGGGGCAAGTGGATCAACGCCGGGCAGACCTGCGTCGCGCCCGACCACATCCGCGTCGACCGCGAGGTCACCGACGAGCTTGTCGAGCAGCTGCGCCTCGCGACCGCTGAGCAGCTCGGCGACGCGCGCACCTCACCCGACTTCGCGCGCATCGTCAACGGCCGCCACCTCGAGCGCCTGCGCGGCCTGCTCGGGAGCGGCTCGGTGGTGACCGGCGGCGAGGTCGACGCCGACGCGCGCTACATCGCGCCCACCATCCTCACGGATGTCGCGGAGGATGCGCCGGTGATGCAGGAGGAGATCTTCGGCCCGATCCTGCCCGTGCTGCCCGTCGACGGCGTCGACGGCTTCATCGAGACGATGCGCGGGCGCGACAAGCCGCTCGCGCTCTACGTCTTCGCGCGCGACCGGGATGCGGTGCGGCGCGTCGAGCGCGAGACCTCATCGGGCGGGCTCGGCATCAACATCGCCGTCGCGCACGTCGGCGCGGCGGGGCTGCCGTTCGGTGGCGTCGGCGAGAGCGGCTCCGGCGCGTACCACGGGCGGCACTCGTTCGAGGTCTTCAGCCACCGGAAGGCCGTGCTCTCGAAGCCGACCGCGGTCGACACGCTGCGGGTGATCTACCCGCCGTTCACCGCGCTGCGCGGCCGGATCGCGAGGCGCATCCTCGGCTGACCCACCCGCTGATCGAGTAGCAGCGTGAAGCGCCGCCCCACCCGCTGATCGAGTAGCAGTGCGAAGCACCGCCCAACCCGCTGATCGAGTAGCAGTGCGAAGCACCGCGTATCGAGATCACCGCTTCGGCGCCACATGCTTCGCCGCCCACCCGACGAGCGGCTGCAGGTCCTCCACCGTGTCGAAGAGCGCGTCGAGCAGCGCCGGCCCCGCGTCCGCCGGCTCGACGTGCCGGCGCGCGGTGAGCCACTTGTAGCGCAGCAGCTCGATGCGCGGATGCTGCGGGTCGACGCCGCGCGGCGCCGTCTTCACCGCCTCCCCGCCCGGCTCGTAGCCCGCGCGCTCGAGCTCGGCGACGATCCCCTCGAGCTCCGTGCCCGGCGCGACCGCCTCCACGGCGGCGCGGTAGGCCTTGGTGAGCGTCGCGTCGCCGAAGAAGCCACCGCCGAGCGAGACACCGGTCGCGTCGAGGTTGAGGAACCAGCCGATGCCGGGAGCGCGCTGCGCGAACAGCCCCTGCCGCGTCTTGTACGGCGTCTTGTCGTTGGCGAAGCGCACGTCACGATAGGGCCGGTAGATCTTCACCGTGCTCGCGACCGGCTCGAGCTCCTCGGCGAGCGCCTCGAACGGCGCGCGCACCGCCTCGTCGTAGCGGTGCTTGTTGGCCAGCCACCAGGGCTTCTCGTTGTTCGCCTCCAGCTCGCGGTAGAACGCGAACGCATCGTCACCGAATCCGTCGAATGCCATCCCTCGAGCCTACGACGACCGTCGAACCGCGAAGCGCCACGGTCGGCGGAGCGCGTCCTCAGCGGTGTCCGCGCCTGATCTTGGCGATGCCGCCGACGATGAGGCCGATCCCGACCGGCACGCCGAGGATCGCCACGAGAGGGCTGAGCGCCGAACGCACGCTCATGGGTGCGTCGCTGCCGGTGGACAGCGAGACGGCCCCGACCGCGGCGAAGACGATCAAGCCGATGCCGCTCGCGATGAGGGCACGGCCGGAGGAGCGCGGCGGCTCCCTGCGGTGGTGGCTCACCCCCGCGAGGCTAGCGGCTCCGCCGCCCAAAGATGGATGGGTGTCAGCCGCTCGTCGGAGTGGCTAGCGCCGACGCTCAGACGGCGATGCCGCGCGGCCGCCGCTGGCACCGCGGGCAGCGCGTCGACGAGCGGTTCGCCCACGGCTCTCGCACCATCGTCGAGCCGCAGCGCGGGCACGGCAGGCCTCCGCGCCCGTAGGCGTTGAGGCTGTGCGCGAAGTACCCGGCCTGGCCGTTGACGTTCACGTACTGCGCGTCGAAGGAAGTGCCGCCCTCAGCGAGCGCGAGGTCGAGCACGTCCCGCACGTCGGCGAGCAGCGCGAGCGCCCGCGCTTGGGTGATGCGCTCCCCCGGCGTCGCGTAGTGCAGCCGGCTGCGCCAGAGCGCCTCGTCGGCGTAGATGTTGCCGATGCCCGAGACGAGCGTCTGGTCGAGCAGCGCCGCCTTGACGCCCTGACGGCGCATCCGCAGGCGTCGGGCGACGGCGGATGCGTCGAACGCCGGGTCGATCGGATCGAGCGCGATGTGCGCAGCCTGATCGGGCACACCGTCGACGGTGGGCCGCACGGCGAGGCCACCGAACAGGCGCTGGTCGGCGAACCGCACCTCGACGGGGCCGTGCCCAGAAGGATGCAACCCGGGCTGGTCGAGCAGCAGCCGGATGCGCGTGTGCCGATCGGCGGCAGCGCCCGGCTCGCGCACGAGCATCTGGCCGGACATGCCGAGGTGGGCCAGCAGCGCCTCCGGTCCGCGCTCACCGATCTCGCCGTCGAGCGGCACCCACAGGAACTTGCCCCGGCGGGCGGGCACGCCGAGCGTGCGTCCGACGAGGGTCGCCTCGAAGTCCTCGGGTCCCCCGGTGTGGCGCGAGAGCGAGCGCACGTCGAGCACCTCGACGCCCTCGATGCGAGCGCCGGTGACAGCGGGCGCGAGGCCGGCGCGGACCACCTCGACCTCGGGCAGCTCCGGCACGTCAGGACCGCGCGGGGTCCGAGGCGGTGAGCCGGCCGTGCGCAGCGAGCGCGGCGGCCATCTCGGCGACCTTCTTGCTCGTGCCCGAGCCGGTCGCCACAGCCTCGCCGTCGATCCGCACGGTCGCGGTGAAGGTGCGCGCGTGGTCGGGACCGGTGGCATCCACCTCGTAGACGGGGGCGCCGACGCCCTGGGCGGCAGCGACCTCCTGCAGCGCGGTCTTCGGGTCGAGCGCGGCGCCGGTGCGGCCAGGGTCGTCGAGCAGGGGGCCGACGAGCCGCAGCACGAGCGCGGCGGATGCGGCGTGACCGGCGCTGAGGAACGCGGCTCCGAAGATCGCCTCGACGGTGTCGGCGAGGATCGACGGCTTGTCGGCGCCGCCGGATGCGGCCTCGCCCTTGCCGAGGAGGATGTGCTCGCCGAGCCCGATGCTGCGCGCGACCTCCGCGAGCGCGACCGACGAGACCACGCCGGCGCGCCGCTTCGCCAGCTCACCCTCGGTGGCGTCGGGGAAGCGGCGGTAGAGCTCGATCGTGATCGCCTGGCCGAGGATCGAGTCGCCGAGGAACTCGAGGCGCTCGTTGTGCGGCGTCCCGCCGTGCTCGTACGCCCACGACCGATGCGTGAGCGCCAACGACAGCAGCCCGGGGTCGATGTCGACCCCGAGCTGCTCGAGCAGTCGGTGCTCCGTCACAGGACGGAGATCAGACGTCAGCGACCTTGCGGCCCTTGTACTCCATGTACAGCGGGGTGCCGGCCGAGTCCTCGACGACCTTCGCGCGGTGCGGGAGGCTGTAGACGGTCTTGCCGCCCTCGATGGTCTTCACGAGCTTGGGCACGACGGCCTTCCACTGCGAACGACGCGCACGCGTGTTGGACCGCGACATCTTCCTCTTGGGAACAGCCATTGCTCACTCCTTCTTCGGCGCCTGGGCGCCATCTTCCGACTTGTCGTCGGTCACGTCTTCGGTGAAACCCTGGAGCGCTGCCCATCGAGGATCGATGGTCTCCTTCGGCACGTATTCCGTACCAGGCTCGAGCCGTTCCCCTGTCTCCGGGTCGAGCCCAGAGCAGTCCGGTCGATCGACCGGTTGGAACGGCAGCGCCAGCACGACCGCGTCCCGGACCACCGGAAGCAGGTCGACAGTTTCGTCGACCACGAGGTAGTCGGTTTCCGACGCACCAGCATACGCGAACAGCTCGAGGAAGTCGACTTCGACATCCAGGTCGAACTCCACGAGGCAGCGCGAGCACGTGGCGAGCGCGGTGACGAAGGCCTCGCCCGTGACGAGGATGCCCTCGTGGACGCTCTCGAGCCGGGCGTCGAGCTCGACGGGCTGGTCGGGCAGCACGGTCGCGAGACCCTCGCCGACCTTCTCGCCGAAGGGAGCGGTCTCCTCGACCTCGCGCATCCGACCCGGCTTCTGCACGATGTCGCGCACAGACAGCGTGAAGGGGTGGGGGGTGGCCATGCCTCCAGTCTAGGCGACCGCTCCGGCCGGTCGAGCCGGTCCGTGCGCGCAGTGCCCTGGCCGAGTCGAGACCACCCCTGCTGTCGGTCGAGCCGGTCCGGTTGTGCGGCGCCCTGACCGAGTCGAGACCATCCGACCCCCGTTCTCCACAGCCCCCATTCCATGTCAGTGGCCCGTGGTGTACTGCGCTCATGGACGACTGGGGGATCGACGGCGAGGGCTACATCGCCGCGATCCGGGCGGGCGCGATCGATCCCTTCGGCCGTACCGCCGACGAGCTGCAGGCGGAGCTCGACGCACACGACGAGGAGTGGGCGGAGCGGCTGATCGCGATGACCCCGGCGGAGCTCGACGCGGTGGTCGAGGGGCGCATGGAGGTGCCGCAGCTGCCGCGGCCGGCGGAGTCGGAGCCGATGCGGCGGCTGCGGCTGGAGGAGCAGTTCGCGGGCCGGGTGAAGGCGCTCGAGGCGCAGCGGGCGAGGCTGGAGGCGGAGGAGCGGGAGATGCTCGCCGCCCGCCTCGACCGGGTGCGGGCCGACGGCGGCGAGGTCTCGACGGGGCTGCGGGAGGCGGCGTCGATCCTCGCGGTCGAGCTGCGCCAGTCGGATCGCGGCATCGAGCAGCGCATGTCGGCCGCGTGGACGATCGTGCACGAGCTGCCGCTCGCGCACGCCGCCCACAAGGCGGGCCGGATCTCCGGCGGCCACCTGCGGGTGATCGAGCAGGAGACCCGCGCGGTCCGGGTCGACGACGGCGTCGATCAGGAGCAGGCGGCCCGGGTGGAGGCGGAGCTCGTGGCGATCGCCGAGGACACCAGCCCGTCGCGGCTGCGGTCGCGGGCGAAGCTCGTCGTCAACCGGGTCCTGACCGCGCCGCTGCAGCAGCGCCACGACGATGCTCGGGAGCAGCGCGAGGTGCACCTGGTCGACGCGTCGAACGGCATGGTCTTCCTCGGCGGGTACTTCCCCGCGCTCCCGGGCACTGCCGCGTTCAACCGACTCACCGATGCGGCGAGGCGGAAGCCGAAGGACGACCCCCGTACCTTCGACCAGTTCCGCGCCGATGCGTTCCTCGAGCTGCTCCTCTCCGGCGTCTCCCCCGAGGACCTCCACGAGGTCAGCGCCATCACGGCCACCGTCACGGTGACGGTCCCCGCGACCGAGCTGCTGGGCGACCCCGACGACCCCGACGTGCCGCAGCTGCGGTTCCCGGCCCTGCTCGACGGGAGGATCCTCGTCGACTCCGCCACCATCCGGTCGCTCGCGGCCGAGACGGTCACGTGGGAGCGCCTCTTCCTCCACCCCGTCACCGGCATGCCGGTCACCGTCGACACCTACACGCCGAACCGGGCGCAGCGGCGGGCGCTGCGCGCCCGTGACGGGCACTGCCGGTGGCCCGGCTGCTCGAACCCCGTCCACCGCGCCGACCTCGACCACACCCAGGACTGGGCGAAGGGCGGGACGACCACGATCGGCAACCTCGCCCACCTCTGCCGCCGCCACCACGTCATGAAGCACTCGACCCGGTGGACGGTGAGACAGCTGCCCGGCGGCGTGCTCGAGTGGACCTCACCCCTCGGCCGCATCATCCGCGACGAGCCCGAACCCCAAGGACCGGTGTTCGTCGAGCGCGACCCCATCTGGGGACTCCCCGTCACCGCCGCCACCGGACCGCCCGGCGACCCGCCACCCTTCTGAGCCGACTTCGACCAGGCAAGCCGTCGCTGTCAGGCGAGCGACAGCACGAACGACAGCACGAACCCCGCCGCCGTGCTCATCGCCACGGCGGGGCCACCGTGCTCGTAGGCCTCGGGCATGAGCGTGTCGGCGAGCGAGGCGATCACGGCACCGGCCGCGAAGGCGAGCGGCAGCGAGATCGACTCCGGGTCGACCGACGCGAGCGGCCCGGCACCCAGGACCACCGCGCCGACGAGCAGCACCGCGCACGCCGTCCAGAGCCCGAGGATCTTGGCTCGCGCCATCCCCTGCGTCCGCATGGAGGATGCCCCGACGAGCGCCTCGGGCAGGTTCGAGACGAAGATCGCCGCGAGCAGCGCGAGGCCGCCGGAGCCCTCCCCCAGCGAGACGCCGAGCGCCACGTTCTCGGGCACGCCGTCGAGCGTCACGGCAGCCAGCAGCGCGAGCCCCGCCGCACCGCGGGTCGTCGCCTTCGTCGCGCTGCGATCGGAGGCCGCCGCATCCGTGTCGAGCTTCGCGCTGCCCTCGACCTCGTCCGCGGGCTTGCCCTTCCCCGGCTGCGCAGCTCGGTCCAGCAGCGCGCTGAGCCCGGTGAAGACGGCGGCGCCCACGAACAGGCCGACGGCGGCACGCCAGATGCCACCCATCTCGTAGGCGTCCTCGAACAGCTCGAAGGCGAGGGCGGTGATGAGCGCGCCGGCGGCGAACGAGAGCAGGATCGCGAGCAGCCGCTTGGGCAGATCGAAGCGGACCCCGACGAGCGCGCCGATGATGAGCGCGCTGGAGGCGACGATGCCGAAGATGAGCGACTCCCCCATGCGGGAAGCGTACGTCCGGGAGCCGTGTCGTGGGGGACAGATCTCCGCCACGCCTTCGCGTTCGCGCCGGCTGCGCGCCGGGCCGCGAGCGCGATGCCATGATGCACTCGTGCCAACGACGCGCGCCGTCCCCCTCGCCCTCATCGGCTGGCTCGTGTGCGTCGAGCTCACGAGCGGCGTGCTGCAGGGCTGGTACGTCACCCTCACGCCCGACATCGCGCGGCACCTGTCGGTCACCGACGCCGACGTCAACTGGTTCGAGGCCGGGCAGCTGCTGCTGTCTGCGCTCATGGTGCCGGTGCTCGCGAAGCTCGGCGACATGCACGGCCACAAGCGGATGCTGCTCGTCGCCACCGCGCTCACCGCCGGCGCGAGCTGGTGGATGGCGTTCGCGGGCGACTTCTGGAGCTACCTCATCGCCTTCTCGCTGCAGGGCGCCTACGCCGTCTGGCTGCCGCTCGAGGTCGCGCTCATCTTCGATCGCGGTCGTCGCACGGGTGCCGCGCCCTCCACCACCCGGCGTGCGGCGGGACTGCTCGTCATCGCGCTCGAGGCGGGCGCGATCCTCGGCGCGCTCGGGTCCGCGATCGCTCTCGGCGCGTTCGGCGAGGCGATGGCGCCGACGCTCATGGTGCCGGCCGCGATGGTGACGCTCACCTTCTTCGCGATCCTGTGGGGCGTGCCCGAGTCGGAGCCGCTCCCCGGCCGCAGCCTCGACGCCGGAGGCTTCGTGCTGCTCGCGCTCTCGCTGCTCACGATCACCTCGGGGCTCACCTTCCTCAAGATCGGCGGTGCGGATGCGTGGTGGGGCTGGGCGGTGATGCTCATCGGCGTCGGGCTGCTGCTCCCCTTCGGCCGCTGGGTGCTCGGCAAGGACGACCCCGCGATCGACCTGCGCGTCATGCGCCGCCCCGAGATGTGGCCCGTGCAGCTCACGGCCGGCCTCGTCGGCGTCAGCCTGCTCGGCGCGCAGACGCCGCTCGCCACCTACGCCGGCACCGACCCGTCGCTCGGCTACGGACTCGGCCTCGATGCGTCAGGGCGCTCGATCCTCATCGGCGTCTACCTGCTGTCGCTCATCGTCGGCGCCGCCGCGCTGGCCGTGCTGTCGACGCGCATCCGCCCCCGACTGCTGCTCATCGTCGCGGCGACCCTGGTGGGGATCGGCTACCTGCTGCTCGTGCCGTTCCACCTCGAGACCTGGCAGGTCTTCGCGTGCATGGCGATCGCGGGCATCGGCTCCGGCGCCCTCGTCGGTGCACTCCCGGCGGCTGCCGCGGCCGCCGCACCGCGCGGGCAGACCGGCGTCGCCACCGCCATGACGAACACGACGAAGACGATCGGCGGATCCTTCGCGTCGTCGATCTTCGCGATCGTGCTCGCGGTCGGCGCGATCGGCACCGCTGCGAGCATCGGCGGCTACATCGTCGTCTGGATCGTCTGCGGCGTCACCGCGCTCGTCGCCGCCGTCGGGCTCGTGGCGGTACCGCGGCTCGCGTTCGCCGACCCCGAGCCGGCGCCCGACGCGGCAGCCACGACGCGCTGAGGCCGATCCCGGCTACCCCTTCGCGACGAGCGGCCCGCGGTGCACCATCCACGGGTGCGTCTGCGCGACGGGCTTGATGATCGTCTCGTCGATCGAGACGTGTCCCGGCAGCGCGAGGATGTCGGTCATCACCTGCGCGACGTCGTCGGCCGAGAGCGGGTCCTGCACGTCCTTGTAGACGGCATCCGCCTTCTCCTTGTCGCCCTCGAAGCGCACGAGCGAGAACTCCTCGGTCCAGACCATGCCGGGCGCGACCTCCATCACGCGGATCGGCTCGCCGTGCAGCTCGAGCCGCAGCACGTCGACGAGCTGCTTCTCGGCCGACTTCGCCGCGTTGTAGCCCGACCCGCCCGAGTAGGCGACGGTCGCGGCGATCGAGGTGACGACCATGATCTCGGCGTAGCCGCCCGGCGCATCCTCCGTCGCACGGGTCGACGCCCGCAGCAGCGGCAGCACCGCGTCGATGACGCGCTTCGCGGCGATGACGTTCGACTCGAACATCCAGCGCCAGTCCTCGATCGTCGTCTCTGCGAGGGGCGCGGCACCCTTCGCGCCGCCGGCGACCTGCACGAGGCTCGTCGGGCGGAACGCCACCGCCGCCTCGGCGAGCCGGGCGATGTCGCCCTCGTCGGTGAGGTCGGCCGCGAGCACCTCGCAGCCGATGTCGGCGGCGAGCGCCTCGAGCCGCTCCTCGCGGCGGGCGACCGCCAGCACCCGCCAACCGCGCGCGACGGCCTGCCGCGCGACCGCCTCCCCGATGCCGCTCGACGCACCCGTGACGATGATCCGCTTCTCGCTCATGCCGCAATGCAAGCACCGGATGCGCCGCGAGCGCCAATCGCGTCGTGTTACGCCGTGCGTCGGGCCGGACTGGCCACCGGCGCGCATCCGCTCCACCCTGGGGCGAGCACGTCGATCAGCCGACAGCCGAGGAGGCGCACCATGAGCGACTGGAAGTTCGAGACCCTGCAGGTCCACGCGGGCGCGCAGCCCGACCCCACGACGAAGGCGCGCATCACGCCCGTCTACCGCACGACCTCGTACGTGTTCGACAACGCCGACCACGCCGCCCGACTGTTCGGGCTCGCGGAGTTCGGCAACATCTACTCGCGCATCATGAACCCCACGAACGACGTCGTCGAGCAGCGGCTCGCGGCCCTCGAGGGAGGCGCAGCGGCGCTCCTCCTCTCGTCCGGACAGGCGGCGACCACCTACGCGATCCTCAACATCGCGAGCGCCGGCGACCACATCGTCTCGTCGTCGTCGATCTACGGGGGCACGTACAACCTCTTCAACTTCACGCTGAAGCGCCTCGGCGTCGACGTCACCTTCGTGGAGGACCAGGACGACCTCGACGAGTGGCGCCGCGCGATCCGCCCGAACACGAAGCTGCTGTTCGCCGAGACGATCGGCAACCCGCGCATCAACCTGCTCGACATCGCCGGCGTCTCCGGCGTCGCGCACGACGCGGGCGTCCCGCTCGTCGTCGACAACACGATCGCGACGCCGTACCTCATCCGCCCGCTCGAGCACGGCGCCGACATCGTCGTGCACTCGGCGACGAAGTTCCTCGGCGGCCACGGCTCGGTCGTCGCCGGCGCGATCGTCGACGGCGGCCGATTCGCGTGGTCGCAGTCCGACAAGTTCCCGGGCCTCACGGAGCCCGACGAGTCGTACCACGGCGTCACCTTCGCCGAGGCGCTCGGCGACCAGATCGCCTACATCATCAAGGCGCGCGTCACGCTGCTCCGCGACGTCGGCGCCTCGTCCTCCCCCGACACCGCCTGGCAGCTCCTGCAGGGCATCGAGACGCTCTCGCTGCGCCTCGACCGCCACGTCGAGAACGCGACCGCGGTCGCGCGGTTCCTGGAGTCGCACCCGCAGGTCGCGGGCGTGCACTACGCCGGCCTGCCCTCGAGCCCCTGGCACGAGCGCGGCAAGCAGATCGCCCCGCGCGGCACCGGCGCGGTGCTCTCGTTCGAGCTCGTCGGCGGCGTCGAGGCGGGCAAGGCGCTCGTCGAGTCGCTGTCGCTCTTCAGCCACCTCGCCAACATCGGCGACGTGCGCTCGCTCGTCATCCACCCGGCATCGACGACGCATGCGCAGCTCACCCCCGAGCAGCAGCTGACCGCGGGCGTCACGCCCGGGCTGGTGCGGCTCTCGGTCGGCATCGAGCACGTCGACGATCTCATCGCCGACCTCGGCACCGGGCTCGAGGCGGCGGCCGCGAAGGCCGCCGCGCTCGAGGCCGCCGCGGTCTGAGCCGAGACGGCGGGCATCCGTGGACTGGCAGCTGAGCGACGACGTCCAGCCTGCCTCCAGGGTGCCCGCCGCGCGGCTCGTCGACGCGCTGCCGTTCGGCGACCCGACGACGACCGGCCACTCCCGGCCCGTGCCCGTCACCGGCGCCTGGCGCCCCGGCGACGACCCGGGCGAGCGACGCTTCGCGCGCATCGGCGACATCGACGTCGAAGCGGGCGGCATGATCTCGGATGCCGTGCTCGCGTACGAGACGTGGGGCCGCCTGAACGACGCGCGCGACAACGCCGTGCTCGTCGCTCACGCGCTCACCGGCGACAGCCACGTGCGGGGCGACGCGGGCCCCGGGCATCCGACCGCCGGCTGGTGGGGCGACGTCGTCGGGCCGGGGCTGCCCGTCGACACCGACCGGTTCTTCGTCGTCGCACCCAACATGCTCGGCGGCTGCCAGGGCTCGACCGGTCCCGCGTCGCTCGCCACCGACGGCGTCGAGTGGGGCTCCCGCTTCCCCCGCGTCACCGTGCGCGACCAGGTCGAGGCGCAGCGCCGGCTCGCCGACCGGCTCGGCATCGAGCGCTGGAACGCCGTGGTCGGCGGCTCGATGGGCGGCATGCACGCGCTCGAGTGGGCCATCACGCATCCCGAGCGGGTCGGCGCCGCCGCCCTGCTCGCCTCGAACGCCGCCACGACCGCCGACCAGATCGCGGCGAACTCGCTGCAGATCGAGGCCGTCACGACCGACCCCGGCTGGCTCGGCGGCGACTTCTACGACCTCCCCGGCCACGCGGGCCCGGCTCGCGGGCTCGCGCTCGCCCGTCGGATGGCCATGCTCGGCTACCGCTCCCCGCACGAGCTGAACGAGCGGTTCCGCCGCGAGTGGCAGTCGAGCGTCGACCCGCTCGCGGGCGGCCGGTTCCAGGTCGAGTCGTACCTCGACGTGCACGGGAACCGCTTCACCCGCAGGTTCGACGCCGGCTCCTACGTGCGGCTCGTCGACGCCATGTCGACCCATGACGTCGGCCGCGGGCGCGGCGGCGTCGAGGCGGCGCTGGAGCGCGTCACCTCACCGACGCTCGTCGTCGGCATCTCGAGCGACCGGCTCTTCCCCGTCGCCGACCAGCAGCGGCTCGCCGCCGGGCTGCCGACCAGCGTGTCGGGCGCCGAGCCCGTCGTGCTCGAGAGCGGCTTCGGCCATGACGGGTTCCTCATCGAGACCGGCCGCGTTGGCGACCTGCTCGCGCCGCTCCTCGCCTGAGACCGCGAACGGTCCGCGCCGTCCGGCACGCAGCAGCATCACGACCGATCCGACCAGGATCGCGACGTGCAGCAGGTTGCGGACCGTCAGCAGCAGCACCGCGCCGGGGTCGCCGACGACGAGCCAGTCGTAGCTCCACGGGAACTGCACCTGCGTCGCGACCGACACCGCCAGGATCGCGCCGACGCCGATCCAGTGGCGGCGCGCGCCGAGCTCCGCGAGCAGCAGCGCGGGCACCGTCAGCCACAGCACGAACTGCGGCGATCCGACCTTGTTCGTGACGATCATCGCGGCGACGAGCGCGACCGCGAGCCAGACGATCGCCTCGCGACCGTGCGAGCGGCGCACCGCGAGCACGCCGAGCGCGCACAGCACGACGACGGCGCCCACGAGCAGCGGCGTCGCGAGCGCCGCGACCATCCCGACGCCGTCGCTGTCGACCTGGTAGGTCCAGATGTCGCGGTCGAAGTAGACGTAGGCGTCGTCGCCCGTCGTGAGCCACATGTAGGGCGTCGCGGCGACCGCCTCGATCTGCAGCCCCCGGTCCTCCTGCTGCGTGAGGAACGACAGCGCGTGTCCGGAGCCGAGCAGCGCGGCGACGGCGAGCACGGCGGCCGAGACGATCGCGCCCGCGGCGAGCACCCGCAGGCGCTCGCGCCGCGCGATGAGCAGCGCGAGGTAGAGCACGCCGGGCCACACCTTCATCCACGCCGCGACGGTGAAGGCGGCCGCGGCCAGCCCCGGCCGCCCGCCGCGCAGCACCGCGACGCCGATGATCGAGATCGCGACCGCGACGGTGTCGATGCGCGCGATCGCGACCGGCCCGAGCGCGAGCTGCAGCGCCAGCCACGTGCACGCGAGCACGGGCCCGCGCGGCACGCGCAGCAGCATGTGGAACGCGACTGCGTCGAGCGCCGTCACGAGCAGCACCCAGACGAGCGGCAGCGCATCCGTGCCGAGCACGTTCGAGACCAGGATGGGCGCCCACGCGAGCAGCGGGTACACCCACTCCACGTCGATGCCGAGCCACTCCCCCGCCTCGCCCTGCTGCACCCACGACGGGTACACGTAGAGCACGTCGCCGAAGGCGTCGGAGACGCTCGGCACGTTGAGGATCGCGAGGAGCGCGTGGACGCCGCCGAAGCCGAGCCACAGCCAGCCCCGCTCGCGCGTCAGAAGAGCCTCCTGGTCGCGTCGCGCACCTCGCCGACGAGCTCCTCGATGATGTCCTCGAGGAACAGCAGCCCGGTCGTGTCGCCGTTCGCGTCGAACGAGCGCGCGATGTGCGCGCCGGTCGAGCGCATGAGCGCCAGCGCGTCCTCGACCTCTGCCTCCTGGTAGATCGAGGCGAGCTGGCGGATGCGCTTGGCCGGCACGGGCTCTGCCGCCTCGTCGTCGTCGGCGCCCAGCACGTCCTTGATGTGCACGTAGCCGCTCGGCTGCCCATCGGCGTCGGTGACGACGTAGCGCGAGAAGCCGCGCTCGCGCACCGCCTGCTCGATGTCGGCGGGCGTCGCACCGACCGGCATCGTCACGATCTCGGAGAGCGGCAGGGCCACCTCGCGCACGCGCCGCTCCGTGAACTCGAACGTGCGCGAGATCGCGCCGGTCGGGTCGAAGAGCAGCCCCTCGCGCTTCGAGGTCTCGACGATCGTCTCGACCTCGTCGATCGTGAAGGCGCTCGCGGCCTCGTCGACCGGCTCGACCCGCACGAGCCGCAGGATGCCGTTCGCCACCGCGTTCATGAGCCAGATGACGGGCTTGAACACGCGGGAGATGAGCACGAGCGGCGGCGCGAGCAGCAGCACCGCTCGGTCGGGCACCGAGAACGCGGCGTTCTTCGGCACCATCTCGCCGAGCACGACGTGCAGGTAGGTGACGAGCAGCAGCGCGATGACGAACGCGACGATCGAGACGACCTCGGGCGCGAGGCCCGTCCACGACAGCGGCCCCTCGAGCAGGTGGTGGATCGCCGGCTCCGACACGTTCAGGATCAGCAGCGAGCAGATCGTGATGCCGAGCTGGCACATCGCGAGCATGAGCGAGACGTGCTCCATCGCCCACAGCGCGAGCTTCGCCGCGCGGTTGCCGCGGTCGGCGAGCGGCTCGATCTGGCTGCGCCGCGCCGAGATGACGGCGAACTCCGCGCCGACGAAGAAGGCGTTCGCCACCAGCAGGATGACGAGCCACATGATGCCGAGCCAGTCGCTCATCGTGCGCCCTCCTGCTGCTGCTGATGCTCGACGAAGCGCACCCGGTCGACCCGGCGGCCGTCGATGCGCTCGACGCGGAGCGAGCCGCCCTCGACCGGGACGGTGTCGCCGACGACCGGCACCGTGCCGAGCGCGGCCATGATGTAGCCGCCGATCGTCTCGTAGGGGCCGTCCTCCGGCACCTCGACGCGGGCGCGCTCGCGCAGCTCGTCGGGGCGGAAGGAGCCCGGGAAGGTCACCCAGCCGGGGCCGCGCACGACCTCGACGTGCATCCGGTCGTGCTCGTCCGAGACCTCGCCGACGACCTCCTCCACGAGGTCCTCGAGGGTCGTGATCCCGGCGGTGCCGCCGTACTCGTCGATGACGATCGCCATCTGGTAGCCGCGCTCCTTGAGGTCGGCGAGCAGCGCGTCGAGCTTGACCGACTCGGGCACGCGGTGGGGCTCCTCGGCGATCGCGCCGACCGGCACGTCGGCGCGGCGGTCGCGCGGCACCGAGATCGCCTGCTTGATGTGCGCGATCCCGAGCACGTCGTCGAGGTCGTCGTCGTAGACGGGGAAGCGGCTGAGCCCGGTCGCGTGCGACAGCGCGATGAGGTCGGCGACGGATGCGGAGCGGTCGACGGCCTGCACGCGCGGCCGCGGCGTCATGACGTCGCCCGCGCTCAGCTCCGAGAAGCGCAGCGTGCGCGAGAGCAGCGTCGCCGCGCCCGCGTCGAGCGCGCCCTCCATGGCGCTGCGGCGCACGAGGGTCGACAGCTCCTCTGCGGTGCGGGCGCCCGAGAGCTCCTCCTTCGGCTCGAGGCCGATCGAGCGGAGGATGCCGTTGGCCGAGCCGTTGAGCGCGAGCACAGCGGGCTTGAACACCGCGGTGAAGGCGCGCTGGAAGGGCGTCACCGCGATCGCGGTGCCGAGCGGCTTCGCGAGCGCGAAGTTCTTGGGCACGAGCTCGCCGATGATCATCGACAACACGGTCGCGCCGGTGATCGCGATCACGCTCGAGAGCGGATCGGCGAAGTCCTCCGGGATGCCCCACGAGACCAGCACCGGGGTGAGCAGCCGCGAGATCGCGGGCTCCATCGTGTAGCCCGTGAGGAGCGTCGTGAGCGTGATGCCCAACTGCGCGCTCGAGAGGTGCGTCGAGGTCTGGCGGAGCGCCTTGATGGTGCCCTCGAGCCGGGACTCGCCGCGCTCGCGCCGCGCCTCGAGCTCCGCGCGGTTGAGGTTCACCAGCGCGAACTCGCTCGCGACGAAGAGGCCGGTTCCGATCGTCAGCACGACGCCGATGCAGATCAGCAGCACGTCCATCAGCGGATCGGTCCCGGCTCGGGACTATGACTGGGGTCGTCGTTCACCCGGGCATCCTACCGGCGCTCGCCGTGCGGAGCCCACTCGGTCACCACGAGACCGGCAGCGCCTTGCCCTCCTCGTAGCCCGCCGCCGACTGCACGCCGACGCGCGCACGCTCGCGGAAGGCCGGCACGCTGTCCGCGCCCGCGTACGTGAACGAGGAGCGCACACCCGCGGTGATCATGTCGACGAGGTCCTCGACGCTCGGGCGCTGGGGGTCGAGCAGGATCGTCGAGGACGAGATGCCCTCGGCGAAGAGGCGCTTGCGCGCGAGCTCGTACGGGTCGAGCCCGCCGAACCTGCCCTCGACGGCCTTCGTCGAGGCCATGCCCCACGACTCCTTGTAGAGCCGGCCCTGCGCGTCGCGCTGCAGCCTGCCGGGCGCCTCGATCGTGCCCGCGAACCACGAGCCGATCATGACGCTCGAGGCCCCGGCGGCGAGCGCGAGCGCGACGTCGCGCGGGTAGCGCACCCCGCCGTCCGCCCAGACGCGCGCACCCAGCTCGTGCGCCGTCGCGGCGGTGTCGAGCACCGCCGAGAACTGCGGCCGGCCGACCGCGGTCATCATGCGGGTCGTGCACATGGCGCCCGGCCCGACGCCGACCTTGAGGATCGATGCGCCGGCGGCGACGAGGTCGCGCACGCCGTCGGCCGAGACCACGTTGCCCGCGGCCACGGGCAGGTCGTCGCCGATCGCGCGGCGCACCGCCTCGAGCGCGCGCAGCATCCCCTCCTGGTGGCCGTGGGCGGTGTCGACGACGATCACGTCGGCGCCCGCCTCGGCGAGCGCCTTCGCCTTCGCGCCGGGGTCGCCGTTGATGCCGACGGCGGCGGCCACGCTCAGGCGGCCGGATGCGTCGAGCGCGGGCAGGTAGAGGTCGGCGCGCAGGGCGCCGAGTCGCGACGCGATGCCGACGCAGCGGCCGTCCTCGACGACCGGGGCGACGTCGACGCCCTCGCGCTCGAGCGCCGCGAACATCGCGCGACCGTCACGGACGTCGTCCGGGCCGAGCACCGGCAGGTGCGAGTGCAGCAGGTCGCCGAGGCGCGCGTCCGGCAGCGCCGACGCGAGCCGCTCGGCGGGGATCGCGCCGAGCATCGAGCCGTCGGGCGCCTCCACCACGACGCAGTGGCCCGGGATCGCGGGCACGCGCTCGAGCGCGTCCTGCACGACGTCGTCGGGGGCTGCGCGGTGGGGCGACTCGAGCGTGACCGACTGCGCCTTCACCCAGGCGATGGCGCGGCAGGTCTCGTCGAGCGGCGGGTCCTGGGTGAGCACGGCGAGCGCGCCGCGTCGCGCGAGCGCGGCGGCCATGCGCGGCCCCGTGACCGAGCTCATGTTCGCCGCGACGATCGGCAGCGTCGCGCGCGTGCCGTCGTCCGGCGAGAGGTCGACGTCCATGCGGGAGCCGACGCCGCTGCGGCTGGGGACCAGGAAGACGTCGGAGTAGGTCAGGTCGTGCTCCGGCACGTCGCCGATGAATCGCATGGCCCCAACGCTACTTCGCCTGGCTCCAGTCGCCGACGACCGCCGCCTGCACCGGGAACTCGATCGGGAAGCCGCCGAAGAGCGTGCGGCCGGCGAGCGCCGCCGCCTCGCGCACGGCGTCCGCGACCTCCTCGGCGCGCTCTGCGGGCGCCTGCACGATCACCTCGTCGTGCAGGAAGCACACGAGCGCCGCGCCCTCGACGTCGCGGATCGCCCGCCGCACCCCGGCCATCCACGCGAGCGCCCACTCGGCCGCCGTGCCCTGCACGACGAAGTTGCGCGTGAACCTGCCCCACGCGCGCGCCTGGCGGCCGCCTCGCTCGTCGTCGCGCCAGCGCGGTGGCAGCGGCGACGCGCGGCCGAGCCACGTGCGCACCCGCTCCCGCCGCTCCCCCGCCCTCGCGGCGGCCTCGACCGCCGCCATGGCGCGCGGGTAGGCGCGGCCCAGCCTCGGCAGCACGGCCGCCGCCTCGCCGGTCGTGCCGCCGTAGAGCGCGCCGAGCATGCCGAGCTTCGCGTGGTCGCGGGTGTCGACGACACCGCGGTCGACGAGCGCCTGGTACAGGTCGGCGCCCCTGCCCGCCTCGGCGAGCGCCTCGTCGCGGGCGAGCGCCGCGAGCGCGCGCGGCTCGAGCTGCGCCGCGTCGGCCACCACGAGGCGCATGCCGGGCTCAGCGGCGACGGCGCCGCGGATCTGCCGCGCGATCTGCATCGCACCCGAGCCCTCCGTCGCCCAGCGCCCGGTGACGACGCCGCCCGGCACGTACTCGATCGCGAGGCGGCAGCGGCCGCGCTCGTCGACGCGCGCCCAGCGCTGCGCCCACGACCAGCCGTTCGCGGTGTGCAGCCGCGACATCCGCTTGTAGGCCACGAGCGGCTCGATCACCGGGTGGTCGTGCTCGCGCAGCTCCCAGCGCGAGGTGGAGGCGACGTCGACGCCCGCGCGCCGCAGCGCCCGCAGCACCTCCTGCGGCGAGTCGGGGTTGAGCGCCGGGTCGCCGAGCGCCTCGCGGATCTCGCTCGCGAGCGCCTCCATGCGCCGCGGCCTGCCCGCCGCGCCGATCGGCGCGGTGCGCTCGCCGAGCGCCTCCACGAGCAGCGCGTCGTGCCGCGCCCGGTCGAACGGCAGCCCCTCGCGGCTCAGCTCGACCGCGACGACGGCGCCCATCGACTCGGCGGCCGCGAGCATCGCGAGCCCGGGGTCGTCGCCGATCGCCGCGTCCTGCAGCCCCAGCTGCTCGGCGAGCGCGTCGAGCGGCTCCGCCTCGGGCGCGAGCGAGAAGAGCCCCTCGGCGTCGGAGCGCAGCGAGCGCGCCCAGCGTTCCTCCGCCGGCAGCCCGCGTGCCTCGGCGAGGATGCGGTGCACGAGCCGCACGTCGCGGACGCGGTCGATCGGCACGGCGGCGTCGAGCAGCACGGGCGCGACCCCCTTCGCGTCCTGCCAGACGATGCGCGCCGGCGAGCGGCCGCGCAGGCGATCGTCGAGCCCGACCTCGGCCGCCGGGTGGATGCGCACGTCGACCGCCCTGCCGTCGACGAGCGTCGCGACCGCGATGCGCGCGCCGCGCTCGAGGGGCACGACGCCGACGTCGCCAGGTCCGGCATCCACGTCGTCGACACTATTCTGCGCAACCCACAGGCGGATGCGGCACGATGGACCCGGAGACGCGATGACAGCGCAAGTGGTGGTGCTCAACGCGACGCTCGAGCCGATCGGCGTCGCATCGCTGCAGCGCGCGGTCGCGTTCATCGTCAAGGAGCGCGCGCAGATCGTGCTGGCCGCCGACGGCACCATCCGCTCGAACTCGCTCGAGCTGCCGGTGCCGCGCGTCGTGGTCTTCAACGACTACGTGCAGATCCCGCACACGCGCCTGTACGACCGGATGCCGTGGAGCCGCCGCGGCGTGCTCGACCGCGACCGGCGGCGGTGCGCGTACTGCGAGGGCCCCGGCGCGACCATCGACCACATCCATCCCGCCTCGCGGGGCGGCGAGTCGACGTGGCTCAACACCATCACCGCGTGCGTCGCCTGCAACGGGGCGAAGGGCGATCGCACGCCCTCCGAGGCCGGCATGCCGCTGCGCTTCGAGCCGCGCGTGGTGTGGCGGCGCGAGGTCATGCTGCTCGCGGTCGAGGCGGCCGGCGTCGACCTCGCCGAGCTCGGGCTCACGCACTGAGCCCCAGCCGCACGCCCTATGCTGGAAGGACACGTGGCCGCGGACTGCCTGCGGCATGCCCGAGAATTCGGAAGAGGCGATCGATACCGTGTCCAGCCCTGCGGACGACAGCGACTTCGGAGCGAACGAGTGGCTCGTCGAGGAGCAGTACCAGCTCTTCGCCAAGGACAAGAGCGCCGTCGCCCAGTCATGGTGGCCCATCCTCGAGCGGTACGCCGCACAGCGTGCCTCCGGTGATGCGACGACGAGCATGAGCGCGGCGACGCCGCCGGCCGCCGCGCCCGAGGCGGCTGCTGCGGAGGCGGCGACGCCCGCGGCGGCACCGCCCGCCCCGGCCCCCACCCCGAGCGCCGCGCCGTCGCGGCCCGCGCCGCCCCGCAAGCCGGTGCGCGCCGAGTCGCGCCCGGACGGACCCGTCGACTCCGGCAAGGGCCAGCGCGCCCAGGACGCGCCCCGGGAGCAGAAGGAGGGCCAGGCCGAGACGCCCGCACCCGCCCGCGCCGACGGCGCCATCGTCGCGCGCACCACGCGGCAGGCAGCCCGCCCGACGCCCGTCCCGGCCGACGCACCGAGCGCCGGCGCGAAGCAGGCGGCGAAGGCGGAGCAGGCTCCCTCCGAGCAGCCCGTCGTCACGACGCTCCGCGGCATGCCGAAGTCGCTCGCCGCCAACATGGACAAGTCACTCGCGGTCCCGACCGCGACGAGCGTCCGCACCGTGCCGGCGAAGCTGATGATCGACCAGCGCATCGTCATCAACAACCACCTCCGCCGCACGCGCGGCGGCAAGGTCTCGTTCACGCACATCATCGGCTACGCGATCGTGCAGGCGCTCAAGGCGTTCCCGAGCCAGAACGTCTACTACGACGAGATCGACGGCAAGCCCTCGCTCGTCGCCCCGCCGCACATCAACCTCGGCATCGCGATCGACATGCCGAAGCCCGACGGCAGCCGCGCGCTGCTCGTGCCGAGCATCAAGGCGTGCGAGACGATGGACTTCTCGGAGTTCGTCGCGGCGTACGAGGCGATCGTGAAGAAGGCGCGCGCCAACAAGCTCGAGGCCGGCGACTTCGCCGGCACGACGATCTCGCTCACGAACCCCGGCGGCATCGGCACCGTGCACTCGGTCCCCCGCCTCATGCAGGGCCAGGGCTGCATCATCGGCGTCGGCGCGCTCGACTACCCCGCAGAGTTCATGGGCTCGAGCCCCGAGCGGCTCGCCGACGCGGGCGTCGGCAAGACCGTCACGATGACCTCGACCTACGACCACCGCGTCATCCAGGGCGCGGGCTCCGGCGAGTTCCTCCGGATCGTGAACAACCTGCTCGTCGGCGACCAGGACTTCTACCGCGGCATCTTCGCCGACCTGCGCATCCCCTACGAGCCCATCAAGTGGTCGACCGACGTCTCGGTGCGCGCCGCCGACGAGCTCTCGAAGCAGACGCGCGTCGCGCAGCTCATCAACTCGTTCCGCGTGCGCGGCCACCTGATGGCCGACATCGACCCGCTCGAGTACGTGCAGCGCACCCACCCCGACCTCGAGATCGAGCAGCACGGGCTGTCTTTCTGGGACCTCGACCGCGAGTTCGTCACCGGCGGGTTCGGCGGCAAGCGCTCGGCGCTGCTGCGCGACATCCTCGGCGTGCTCCGCGACTCGTACTGCCGCACGATCGGCATCGAGTACATGCACATCGCCGACCCGGCGCAGCGCCAGTGGTTCCAGAGCCACCTCGAGGTGCCCTACGTCAAGCCGACGCACGACGAGCAGATGCGCATCCTGCGCAAGCTCAACGAGGCCGAGGCGTTCGAGACGTTCCTGCAGACCAAGTACGTCGGCCAGAAGCGCTTCTCGCTCGAGGGCGCGGAGTCGATGATCGCCTTCCTCGACGCGCTCCTCGCGGGCAGCGCCGAGGCCGGCCTCGACGAGGTCGCGATCGGCATGCCGCACCGCGGCCGCCTCAACGTGCTCACCTCGATCGCGGGCAAGACCTACGGCCAGGTGTTCCAGGAGTTCGAGGGCGCAGCCGTCTTCCAGGGCTCGGGCGACGTGAAGTACCACCTCGGCAACTCGGGTGAGTTCACGGCCGCCGACGGCTCGACCGTGCCCGTGTACCTCGCGGCCAACCCGTCGCACCTCGAGGCCGTCAACGGCGTTCTCGAGGGCATCGTGCGCGCGAAGCAGGACCGCATCGGCGACGGCGAGGCATCGGTGCTGCCCGTGCTCGTGCACGGCGACGCCGCGATGGCCGGCCAGGGCGTGGTGTTCGAGACGCACCAGCTCTCGCAGCTGCGCGCGTACAAGACCGGCGGCACGATCCACCTGGTCGTGAACAACCAGGTCGGCTTCACCACGCCGCCCTCGGAGTCGCGCTCGTCGACCTACGCGACCGACGTCGCGAAGGCGATCCACGCGCCCGTGCTGCACGTGAACGGCGACGACCCGGAGGCGGTCGTGCGCGTGGCGGAGCTGGCGTTCCAGTACCGCCAGGAGTTCAAGCGCGACATCGTCATCGACCTCATCTGCTACCGCCGCCGCGGGCACAACGAGGGCGACGACCCGACCATGACGCAGCCGCTCATGTACTCGCTCATCGAGGCGAAGCGCTCCGTCCGCACCCTCTACGCCGAGAACCTCGTCGGCCGCGGTGACATCACCGAGGAGGAGTACCAGGCGGCGCAGGCCGACTTCCAGGGCAAGCTCGAGCAGGCCTTCATGGAGACGCACGCCGCCGCGACCGGCTCCATGCCCGCCGTGACGCCCACGCCCGCTCCCGAGCAGCTCGTCGGCGAGCCCGAGACGACCGGCGTCGAGCCGTCGGTCATCGAGGCGATCGGCGACGCGCACGGCAACCCGCCCGAGGGCTTCGAGGTGCACCCGAAGGTGCAGCAGGTGCTTGACAAGCGCGTCAAGGCCACCCGCGAGGGCGGCATCGACTGGGCGTTCGGCGAGCTGCTCGCGCTCGGCTCGCTGCTCATCGAGGGCACGCCGGTGCGCATGTCGGGGCAGGACACGCGTCGCGGGACGTTCGTGCAGCGCCACGCCGTCATGCACGACCGCGTGAACGGCCAGGAGTGGCTCCCGCTCGCCAACCTCGGCGAGGAGCAGGGTCGTCTCTCGATGTACGACTCGCTGCTGAGCGAGTACGCGTCGATGGCGTTCGAGTACGGCTACTCCGTCGAGCGCCCCGACGCGCTCGTGCTGTGGGAGGCGCAGTTCGGCGACTTCGCCAACGGTGCGCAGATCGTCATCGACGAGTTCATCGCCTCCGCCGAGCAGAAGTGGAACCAGCAGTCGTCGCTCGTGCTGCTGCTGCCGCACGGCTACGAGGGCGCCGGTCCGGACCACTCGTCGGCCCGCATCGAGCGCTTCCTGCAGCTGTCGGCCGAGCGCAACATGACGATCGCGCGACCGTCGACGCCCGCGAACCACTTCCACCTGCTGCGCCGGCAGGCATACGCGCGGCCGCGCCGGCCGCTCGTCGTCTTCACGCCGAAGGCCATGCTGCGCCTGCGCGACGCGACGAGCCCGGTCGAGGACTTCACGAGCGGCCGCTTCCAGCCGGTGATCGACGACCGCCAGGTGCAGGACCCGGGCGCGGTCACGCGCGTGCTCCTGCACTCCGGCAAGGTGCACTACGACCTCAAGGCCGAGCTCGCCAAGCGCGGCCGCACCGACATCGCGCTCGTGCGCGTCGAGCAGCTGTACCCGCTGCCGATCGACGAGATCAACGCGACCGTCGACCGCTACCCCAACGCGTCGCTCGTCTGGGTGCAGGAGGAGCCGCTCAACCAGGGCGCATGGCCCTTCATGCACCTTGCGCTCCCCCGGCACCTGCACGGCCGCACGCTCAAGGTCGTCGGCCGGGCTCCCGCTGCGAGCCCGGCGACCGGTTCGGCGAAGCGCTCCGCGCAGGAGCTGTCGGCGATCCTGGAGTCCGCGCTGGGCTGACCCCGGGGTACTGATCACCCCTTCCGCTGAGCAACGCCTCAGTGCCGCCTGACGATCCCCGCACGAGTCTCCTCGTGCGGGGATCTTCGCTTGTCGCAGATCCCTCACTTCTCCATACTGATCCCAAACAGTGTTACGCGAGGGGCCGCGAGATGTCGTCGGCCCCGCTCGGAAGTGGGTGGTGCAGGTGCAGCGTGCATGGCATGGCACATCGCGCAAGCTCGGTGCCGTTGCAGCAGCGCTCCCCACGGCGCCCCCGCTCGCGCTCCCGGGCGCGCAGTCGCCCCGCGCCACGCCCTCGCTCGCCCGGAGGCTGCTGCAGGAGCGCCGCACGCGGCTGCGCCTGACGCTGACCGATCTCGCGGTCGTCGCCTCGGCGACGCTCCTCGTGGGCGCCGTCACCGCTCCGGCCGGCGCGACCGCGCTCGAGCCGGTCCCGCTCGAGCAGGTGCTCGCCGCGCCCGTGCTCGTGGTGCTCGTGTGGTTCGTCGCGCTCACCGCCATCAGCTCCCGCGACGCCGCGGTGATCGGCGCCGGCGCGATGGAGTACCGCCGGGTCGTGCATGCTACGGGCCTCGCCTTCGCCGCCCTCGCAGCCCTCGCGCTCGTCGCGGACTGGCCCGCGCTCCGGCTGCAGCTGCTCATCGCGCTGCCCGCAGGCATGGTCGCCCTGCTCCTCGGCCGCTGGCAGTGGCGGCGCTGGTTGCTCGCCCGCCGCCGCGACGGCGAGTGGGCGTCGCGCACCATCCTCGTCGGCGACCACGACGAGGTCGCGTACGTGCTCGAGCGGCTCGGGCGCGCGCCCGACCTCGGCTACCACGTCATCGCCGCCGCGGTCGCCGGTCACCAGGGGGACCCGCTCGAGCTTCGCGGCCGGAGCGTGCCCGTGCTGAGCGCCCACGCGGGGATCGCCGAGATGGCCGAGCGCATGGGGGCCGACACCGTGATCCTCGCGGCGAAGCCCGACGCCGATCCCGCCTACCTCACGCGGCTCAGCCGGCAGCTCGAGGGCACGTGCGCCGAGCTCGTGCTCTTCTCCCGCCTGACGGATGTCGCCGGCCCCCGCATCTCCTTCCGCCCGGTCGACGGCCTGCCGCTCATCCAGGTGCGGATCCCCACCTTCGACGGGGGCGAGCACGTGCTGAAGCGCGCGCTCGACGTCGTCGTCTCCTCCTTCGCGCTGCTGGCGGTCGGGGTGCTGGCCGTGCCGATCGCGATCGCGATCCGGCTCGACTCCCCCGGGCCGATCCTCTTCCGCCAGCAGCGCGTCGGCCGCGACGGGCGCACCTTCGCGATGCTGAAGTTCCGCACGATGCGCGTCGACGCCGAGCAGGAGCTCGCGGCGCTGCAGGCGCACAACGAGGGCGCCGGCCCGCTCTTCAAGCTGCGGGACGACCCGCGCATCACGCGCGTCGGCGCCTTCCTCCGCAAGCACTCGCTGGACGAGCTGCCGCAGTTCTGGAACGCGCTCAAGGGCGACATGAGCGTGGTCGGGCCGCGCCCGCCGCTCCCGGGCGAGGCGACCACCTACGACGGCGTGGCGATGCGGCGGCTCTACCTGAAGCCGGGCATCACGGGTCTCTGGCAGATCAGCGGCCGCAGCGACCTCTCGTGGGACGAGAGCGTGCGCCTCGACCTCCGCTACGTCGAGAACTGGTCGGTGATGCAGGACCTCATGATCATGGTCCGCACCGCCCGCGTCGTCATCCATCCTGCCGGCGCCTACTGAGCCGCCGGCACCACCGAGGAGACACCCATGCACTTCGCGATGCCCTGCGCCCGCGGCGTCTCCGCGAGCCGCGGCGGCTCCGAGTCGTGATGCGGCACGACGGGATCCTCGACGCGAAGTCCCACCGCATCTGGCCGATCGCCGTCGACACCGGCGACGCGCGCTCCGACGCGGGCGGCGAGTCGCGCTCCCGCACCGGGCGTTCACGGCGCGAGGACATCGAGCACCCGACCGCCCGACGACGGATCGCGCGGCTTCGGCCGGACCTCGGCCTCACGACGCCTGCGGGGACTACCTGCCCGATGCGGCGGCTCCGCTCGGTGTACTCGCCCGCGATCGGCCGTGTACGGAACGGCCGGCGCTGGTCAGGCCTCGGGCACCGCTGAATGCCGCACTCTCGCGACCGGCCGCTTCTGCCGACGCTCAGCGCCGGGATCGTCCGCGTAGTAGGTGTTGCGATGCTTCGACGGGCGAGCACGGTTGAGCACGATGCCCAGGATGCGCCCGCCGGCCGACTCGAGCGAGCGGATCGTGTTCGCGAGCTGGGGCCGACGGGTCTTCGACGCGTCGACGACGATCACGACGCCGTCGGCGAGCGGAGCGATCAGGTTCGAGTCGGCCACGGTGAGCACGGGTGGCGAGTCGATGATGACGACGTCGTAGCGGTCTGCCGCGTCGTCGAGCACCGACCGGAACGCCTCCGAGGTCACCACCGTCGCGGGGTTCGGCGGCAGCGCGCCCGAGGTCAGCACGTCGGGGCCGTGCTCACGCCACCCGACGATGGCCCGCGACAGCTCGATGCCGCCCATCAGCGCCGTCGTGAGGCCCACCGAGCCGTCGAGCCCGAACAGCTCGTCGACTCGCGGGCGGCGCAGGTCGGCATCGATCACGAGCGTCCGATCGCCCGAGTCGGCGAGCGTCACGGCGAGGTTGGTCGAGAACGTCGACTTGCCCTCGCCGGGCGACGACGAGGTGATCAGCAGCCGGCGCGAGGTGCCGTCGAGCGTGGTGAACGCGAGCGCCGACTGGATCCGCCGCATGTCCTCCGACACGGGGTCGTGCGGCTCGCGCGCGACGATCAGCCCAGCGCCGACACCGCGCGTCGCACGTGTGACGACGCCCAGCACCGGCAGATCCGTGACCCTCGCGACCGCTGCCTCGTTCCGCACCCGGGTGTCGGCGACGGTGGCGACGAACGCCGTCAGCACACCCAGCAGGAAGCCGATCGCCGCTGCCAGCAGTGCGTCGCGGGTCTTGTTCGGCACGGTCTGCACCGTCGGCGCGACCGCGTCGTCGATCACGGAGGCGCTGATCGTCGCCGCGCCCTCCACGCTGTCGGCACCGACCTCGAGCACGACGACGGCGAGCTGCTCGGCGACGCTGTTGGCGACGGCGGCGGCGCGCTCCGGCTGGCCGGAGGTGGCGATGACGTCGAGGATGACGGTGTCCTGCGGGATGGTGACCGCGATCGACCGCGCGAGGTCGCGCGGCGTCGTCTGCAGGTCGAGGTCGTCGATCACGAGGTCCAGCACCCTCGACGACGTCGCGAGTCGCGCGAAGGAGAGCATCTGGTTCTGCGTGTAGGCCGACCCCTGGTTGAGGTCGGCTCCGGACGTGCCCTCGTTGAGCGCGAAGTAGAGCGATGCGCGGGACTGGAACTGCGGCGGGGTCGCCGAGGAGAGCGCAAAGCCGGCAGCGCCGCCGACCAGCGTCATGCCGACCACGACGGCCCAGAACTTCCGCAGCGCCTCCCAGACGTGGGACAGGTTCCACTGCACCGGCTCGGCGCTCACGCGGTCCTCCTCGCACCCGGGGCGCTGCACGCCGAAGAGATCCTGCTGCTTCGGCATCGGCCCGTCATGGGTGAGACACTACCGGCGCGCACCCTCCGGCTCGTCCCGCGCCGTGCCGCTACTGTGACGCCAGGGTCTCCGGGCGCCCGAGATGAAGGAGGCTCCGATGCGCATCCTCGTCGCATGGGCTGATGACTCGTCGCCGAACCTCGGCGTGCGCGCCCTCGGCCAGGGCTCGGTCGATCTGCTGCGCCAGGCGTGGCCGGACGCCGAGTTCGTCTACATGAACTATCGGCGCCGGCCGGACGCGATCCCCTGGGGCAACCACCGATCGCTGGTTCGCGAGCGACTGACCGGCCGCAAGGGGATGATGCGCTGGCTCGCGGACTTCGACCTCGTCTGGGACACCCGCTCGGGCGACAGCTTCGCCGACATCTACGGTCTGCGCCGGCACGGCACGATGTCGCTCGTGCACGAGTTCGCCGTGCAGGCGGGCACGCCGGTGGTGCTCGCGCCGCAGACGCTCGGGCCGTTCCGCACGGCGCGAGGCCGCCTCCTCGCCCGCCGCTCGCTGCACCGCAGCCGCCTCGTCTTCGCGCGCGACCCGATCAGCGCCGAGGCCGCGACCGCGCTCGGACGCGCGCCGGACGCCGTGACGAGCGACCTCGTCTTCGGCCTGCGCCAGCCATCGTCCGAGGCCGGGCTCGACGTGCTGCTCAACGTCTCCGGCCTGTTGTGGCACAGCGACGCGCATGGCGACGCGAGCACCTATCGGACCGCGGTCCGGGAGGTGATCGACGGGCTGCTCGCTGACGGCCGTGCCGTCACGCTGCTCCCCCACGTGCTCCACGCCGACAACCCGGACGACGACCTGCCGACGTCCCGCGAGCTGCATGCGGCGTACGACGGCCGCGTCGGGCTGCGCATCCCGCGCGACCTCGACGACGCCCGGTCCGCGATCGGCGCCGCGCAGCTCGTCATCGGCGCGCGGATGCACGCGTGCCTCAACGCGCTGTCGACCGGGACGCCGACGGTCGCCATGGCGTACTCGCGGAAGTTCGCGCCGCTCATGGACGCGATCGGCTGGCCGCACGTCGTGCAGCTCGCCGAGACCGACGGCATCGGCGCCGCCGTCCTCCGCCACGCGCGGCTCGATGGGCTCCGGGCGAAGGCCGTCGCCGCGCAGCAGCAGGGCCAGCAGCAGCTGCTGCCCCTCCTCGAGCGGCTGGGCGCCCTGTGACCGGCAGCACGACGACCGGAGGCGCGACGACCGGGCTCGAGCGGGCGGTCGCCGACGTGCTCGAGCGGGACGCGTGCTCCGGCTGCGGCCTGTGCTCACGGCTGGATCGGTCGGTGCGGATGGAGCTCGACGCGCAGGGCTATGCACGCCCCGTGTTCTCCGGACCGTCGGAGCCGATTCCCGATGCCGAGGCGATCTTCCGCCGCGGTTGCCCCGGCGTCGTGGTCAAGGCGCCGACGGCGCCGCGCGGCGCGACGCCGCACGCCCTGCTCGGGGCCCACCTCGGCGTCTGGAACGCCTGGGCGACCGACCCCGAGATCCGCCACACGGGCAGCAGCGGCGGCGCGCTTACCGCGCTGCACACCTGGCTCGTCGAGAGCGGCAGGGCGGCGCGCGTCGCCGGCGCCGCGGTCGACGCCGGCGCCCCGCGCCGCACCGTCCCCGTCTCGATCATGACGCGCGAGCAGGCGCTGAGCGCCGCGGGCTCGCGCTACGCGCCGGTCGCCGCCCTCGACAACGACGACGTGCTCGCGCCCGGCAGCGCGGTCTGCGCGAAGCCCTGCGAGATCTCGGCGCTGCGGCAGACCGCCGCCGACCTCATCGAGGGCGAGCCGCCGCTCATGCTCTCGTTCTTCTGCGCCGGCACGCCGAGCCAGCACGCGACCGACGCACTGCTGTCGGAGCTCGGCGTCGGGCGCCACGCCGAGGTCCGGGCGCTCCGCTACCGCGGGCGCGGCTGGCCCGGTCGCTTCACCGCGACGAGCGGCGACCGCGAGGTCTCCGCCGACTACGACGAGTCGTGGGGACGGACGCTCGGGCCGACGACGCAGTGGCGCTGCAAGGTGTGCGTCGACGCGGTCGGAGAGGCCGCCGACATCGTCTCTGCGGATTCGTGGGAGTCGGACGAGCACGGCTACCCGACCTTCGTCGACGGTGCGGGCGTGAGCGCGCTCATCGCGCGCACTGAGCGAGGACGCCGGACGATCCTCGAGGCAGAGGCAGCCGGCGTGATCGAGCTCGCACCGCTCTCGATGGACCGCCTCGCGGCGGCGCAGCCGCTGCAGACCGAGCGGCGCAGATTCCTGCGCGCACGCCTGCTCGGCTCGATGCTCGCTGGCCGGCGCCCGCCGCGCTACCCCGGCTACGCCCTGCTGCGGCTCTCCGCGACGGCGCCTCGCATGGCGGCGCGGGTGCTGCGGGGCACGTTCCGCCGGGTGCGACGAGCGGCGCGATGATGTCGTCGACCCTCGCGCACGACGCCGCGCGCGGCGCGCTCTTCACGATGATCGCGCAGGCGGCGCGCATCCTGCTGCAGCTGATCTCGGTCGCGGTGCTCGCGCGGCTGCTCACCCCGCACGACTACGGCATGCTCGCGATCGTGCTGGTGCTCGTCGGGCTCGGCGAGATCTTCCGCGACTTCGGGCTCACCTCCGCCTCCATCCAGGCGCCGGAGCTCTCGACCGGGCAGCGCGACAACCTGTTCTGGATCAACGCCGGCATCGGCACGGGGCTCGGGCTGGCGATGCTGCTCGCCTCCTGGCCGCTCGGCGCGATCACGGGCGAGCCCGACATCGTCGGCATGGCCCAGTGGCTCTCGCTCCTCTTCGTGTGCAACGGCCTCGCGACGCAGCACCGTGCGAACCTCATGCGCGAGGTGCGGCTCCGCCCGCTCGCCATCGTCGACGTCGCCGCGGCGGCGATCGCGCTCGCGGTCGCGATCGCCGCGGCGGTGCTGGGCGCGGGGTTCTGGGCGCTCGTCATCCAGCAGCTGTGCAACGGCGCCATCTCGCTCATCGGCATCGTCATCGCCGGCCGGTGGCTGCCGCGCCGCTACTCCCGAGCGCACAGCGTGCGCACGATGATCACGTTCGGCTGGAACCTCGTGGCCGCGAACCTCGTGCAGTACGCCGCGCGGCAGGTCGACACGGTGCTCGTCGCCGGCCGCTTCGGCACGGCGTCGCTCGGCCTCTACAACCGGGCCTTCCAGTTGGTGATGACGCCCCTCGGGCAGGTCCGCTCGCCGCTGCAGTCCGTCGCGCTCCCCGTGCTCTCGAGGCTGCAGCGCGATCAGCCGCGCTTCGAGACCTACGTCACGGCCGCGCAGCTCGCGCTCGGCTACCTGATCGGCATCCCTATCGCCATGCTCGCGGGCCTCGCCGAGCCGGTCGTCGCGATCATGCTCGGCGATGCGTGGGCCGAGGCGGCGCCGATCCTGCGGATGTTCGCGATCGCCGGGCTCCTCACCACGCTGTCGTACGTCGGCTACTGGGTGTACCTCGCGCGCGGTCTCGGCGCGCAGCTGCTGCGATACACGCTCGTCACCGCGGTGATCAAGGTCGTCTGCATCGTGATCGGCTCGTTCTTCGGCCTGATCGGCGTCGCGATCGCCTTCGCCGTGCACCCGGCGATCGCGTGGCCGATCTCACTCGCGTGGCTCTCCCGCGTCACGCCGATGCCGACGCGGCGGCTCTACGGCGGCGCGGTCCGGATCTTCATCGTCACTCCGCTCGCCGGCGTCGCCGCTTGGGGTGCGGGCGAAGCGGCCTCGCCCCTGGGACCCTGGGCTGCCGTCGGAGCCGGACTCGCCGCGGGCCTCGTGACCGCATCGGCGTCCCTGCTCGTGCCGATCTACCGGCGCGACGCGCAGTCGCTCATGGGCTTCGTCCGGCTGATGGCGACGCGCCGCCGACCGACTCCCGGCGCCGCAGCAGCTGCCGGCTGACCCGGCACGCGACCTCGCCGCAGCGCGCTCCGAGTAGCCGCTGGGCGAATCAAGGAGCGCGGCCCCGCCCGCGGAGTACGCGAGCGTGGCCAGCACCAGGAGGGAGTCGCCGTCGGGCGCTCCCCCGCCGTCACCCGAGGTCGGTCACCCGGAACGCGTCGATCGAGAAGACGCCGGTGGCGGTGGCCGCGCTGCTCCGGTTCGCATGCACGCCCACCGAGCCTGCGGGGTTCGATCCGGTGGCGTCGGTCACGCTCACCTGCCACGCCGCCGGCTGCGGCGTACCCGCGCGCCAGAGGCTCGCCGCGACCGTCGTGCTCGTCGTGCCCGTGACCTCGACCTCGAGCGTGAACCAGTCACCGGCCGCGCGGGTGATGCCCGGCACCTGGTAGCTGCGCAGCACCGTCGAGCCGTGCTGCACCACGAGCCACACCGTGCCGTTGTCGCGCAGCCACACCCGAACCCGGTAGTCACCGGCGCTGGTCGAGCGCGTGATGACGCCCAGGTAGGCGGAACCGGTCGCCGGCGCCTGGTCTAGCCGCAGATCCATCGAGACCCGCAGATCCTGAAGCGCCAGCGCGTTCAGCCGCAGATCCCGCGTCGAACCCGCACCGAGGGCGAGCGTGCCGACCCCGTTGCCGACGGATGCGGGAGCCGAGGTGCCCGTGACCGTCCACGGTCCTCCGACCTCCGACGTGCCCCAACCCGGTGCCACCGTGCGCGAGAAGTCGTCGGACGCCGCGAAGCCCGCGGGGAGTACGACCGGGTCGGAGACCCGCACGACGCCGGTCGTGGCCGCGATGGCGCCGTCGTCATCGGTCACGGTGAGCGTGACGGTATAACTTCCGGCCGTCCCGTAGCGGTGTGTCGACGTCGCGCCGGTGGTGCTCGCCGTACCGTCACCCCAGTTCCAGCTCCACGACGCCACGCTGCCATCCGGATCCGAGGAGGCCGAGCCGTCCACCGCCGCGTCGAGCTCGTCGACCGTGCTGGTGAACGAGGCCGTCGGCCGGACGTTGGGTGCCTGCACCGTGACGTTCTGCGTGATGGCGCGGCTCAGTCCGCGGCTGTCGGTGACCGTCAGCCTGACGGCGTAGGTGCCCGCCTGGCTGTAGGCATGCGTCGGCGAGACCCCGGTGCCCGCCGTGCCGTCACCGAACTGCCACGCGTACGACGCGATCGTCGAGCCGCTCGCGGCACTCGAGCCAGACGCGTCGAAGCTCGCGGAGAGCGCGCTCGTCGTGGACTGGAACGAAGCAGTCGGCGGTTGCTGCCCGGAGCCCAGAGCATGGTGCGTCGAGACCTGGCTGCTCGTCAGCGCGGAACCGTACACGGCGATCTCGTCCATCGCGCCGCGGAAGTGCGACGATGACGGCGCGTTGGGCCAGGAGCTCAGCGTGTCACCCCCGATCCGCCAGTAGCCACCGTATGCCCGGGCGGTCGTGACGGTGGTGTCCTGTGCCACACGGGTGCCGTCGACGTACAGCGCGATGCCGCCCGCCCCCTGCGTCGCCACGACGTGGTGCCAGCGGCCGTCGTTGTAGGCGGCGCTCGTCGAGATGGTCCGCAGCACATCCAGGTGAACGCCGAACGTCAGGCGCCCGTTGTTCTGCATGTAGATGTGACGGTCGTAGGTGGTGGACGAACCGGTCTGGGAATTGCCGAAGCCGATCAGCTTGCCGCCGAGCAACGTCGTGGTGTTGAACCAGAGCTCGGTCGAGAATGCGCGGGGCATCGCCGAGTTCCAGCCGGACGACACGCGTCCGGACGTCGTACCGTTGAAGCTCGAAGCGGTCTCCCCGGTCAGCCCCGCTACCGCTCCGGGTGACCGGCTGGTCACCCCACTGGCGATCAGCGGGGTGCCCGGTGCGCTCCAGTCCGAGCGAATGAGGCCCAACGGGTAGTAGAGCGTGGCCCCGTCGTCCAGCACGGCCTCGGAGTACGCGGATGTCTGCCCGCTCGCGACGGTCACGGTCGAGGCCTGGCTCGTCACGGCGTTGCCATTGCCGTCGACCACGCGCACCGTGTACGTGTGGCTCGTCCCAGGCGTCAGCCCGGTGTCGTTGAAGGTGATCTGCGGCTGCGACCACCAGCTCGACGGGACGACCTGCGACTGGATGACACCGGCCGTGCCCGTGCGGCGCAGCTCATACGTCAGGTCGCGGTCGTCTCGGTCCCAGTTGCCGCGGATCGAGATGCGCACCCGGCCTCCAACCACTGAGGTGACGGTCGGCGCGCCCCACGTCGCGCTCGCGATGCGCGGACCCTGCTTCGGCCCGTTGGGCGGCGTAGTGGAGAAGCGCACAAGGCCCTCGTAGCGCAGGTTGTTGACGCTGCCGAACTCTCCGCCGACCGAGACATACTGATCGTTGCCCGTCATCGACAGGCCGGCCTGATTGAGGCCCGACGTGCGGCCGACCGTGAAGTCCGGATACCACCCGTACGGCGCCGGGGCCGGAGTGCCGCCCCAATCCTTGTAGTTGGGGCTGTGCGCGAGCGTGCCCTCGGCGGTCGCGGTGAAAGCCTCGACGTACCGGTAGGTGCGCGGGCTCAGCTCGGGAGCGAGCCCTGCAGTTTCGCACTCGTGGGTGTGACTCGTCGCATAGACCGTCTCGCCCGTCGAAAAGACGCCGTAGTGGTCGCCGTGGCAGTCGGCGACCCACCGGATCGCGCCAGTTCCCGCCTCAGCAGCGAACACACCCTCGAGGTTACCCGCCGTGAGATTTCCGTACACCCACCCGGTGCCGTATACGCCCGAGTCATCGACAGCTAGCGCGAAGATGCCGGCTTTGCCGGCATAGACTCCGTCCGACCGGCCGTTGACGATCGTCTTCGACGCAGCCCACATAGTGTCGAGGGCGCCGGAGACCGGATCCAGTGCCGACAGACCGCGCTGGACCACCCCGTTCGTGAGATAGAACCGTCCACCGACGATGACGTGCGAGCCGCCGGGGTCGATGACCATCGCGTCGCCCTGCAGGTCGATCGTGGGAGCCCACGAGCGGAGCGCGCCGTTAGCCGTGGCGAAGGCCGCGAGGTTCTGCCGCGCGACACCGTTCGCCTGCGTGAAGAGGCCGGTCACATAGACCGTATCGCTCGTGGTTGCGATGCCGTAGACGCCGCTACCGCCGGCTGAGGCGTTGAATCCAGGGAGCAGCGCACCCGTGACGGGGTCGAGTGCTGCGAAGTTGAAGCGGGTCTGGCCGTTCACCGAGCTGAACGAGCCGCCGATGTAGAGGCGCGTGCCGTCGGCGGATGCTGCGACGGCGCGGATCGGCCCGTTGACCTGCGGTGCGAACGACAGCAGGTTCCCCGTCCGGATGTCGTAGGAGAGGATGTTGCTGCGCGGCGTCAGGCTCGTGCCGGGAGCCGCGAGCGGCGCCCGTGCGTTGGCGAAGCCGCCACCCGCATAGACCGTGTTGCCGATCATGGTCTGCGCCCACACGTAGCCGTTGTCGATCTGCACCGTCGCGAGGGGATCGGCGGTGACGACCGCGCTGGTGCGCTGCTGCAGCGTCACCGGGCCGGTGCCCGTCGCGTTCGCGACGGTCAGTCCCGAGGTCAGCATCGCGCCGGTCGCGACCGTGGCGAGCGCGGCGAGCAGCACGGCGCGCAGAGAGCGGCGAGAGCGCATGGCGGTGTCCATCTCAGAGGGCTCTTCCCGTGCAGACCGCGAGCGACTCGCCGTCGGAACCGTTGGACGTGCGCTGCGGCCCGGGGGCAGGCGTCTCGATGGCGGTCGGATCGACGGCGACAATGGCCACCGCCGTCGAGCGTCCTGCTCGACGGATCCGGCGTGGTGCGATCACAGCTCTCCCGACATCCGTAGCCCGCGGGCCTCGACGCTGCTCTCCGGCGAGCCGGGACGACGTCGATGCCGCCTTGCCTCGAGCGTATGGATAACACTGTTCGGATAACGACCGATCGCGGCAATCATCAGCGGAAGCCGCGTTGGGCTTGATCTTCCCTACGACGTGCCGTCGCTCGAACTGTCGGAAGCGGAAGCAGCGCGGCCCCGCCCGCGCAGTGCGCGAGCGGGGCCAGCACCAGGAGGGAGTCGCCGTCCGGCGCTCCCCCGCCGTCACCCGAGGTCGGTGACGCGGAACGCGTCGATCGAGAAGACGCCCGTCGCGGTGGCCGTGCTGCTGCGGTTCGCGTGCACGCCCACCGACCCGGTGGGGTTCGACCCAGTCGCGTCGGTCACGCTCACCTGCCACGCCGCCGGCTGCGGCGTGCCAGCGCGCCAGAGGCTCGCCTCGACCGTCGTGCTCGTCGTGCCCGTGACCTCGACCTCGAGCGTGAACCAGTCACCGGCCGCGCGGGTGATGCCCGGCACCTGGTAGCTGCGCAGCACCGTCGAGCCGTGCTGCACCACGAGCCACACCGTGCCGTTGTCCCGCAGCCACACCCGCACTCGATAGTCGCCAGCAGAGGTCGACCGCGTGATGACGCCCAGGTAGGCGGAACCGGTCGCCGGCGCCTGGTCGAGCCGCAGATCCATCGAGACCTGCAGGTCCTGGAGCGCCAGCGCGTTCAGCCGCAGATCCCGCGTCGAACCCGCACCCAGGGCGAGCGATCCCACCCCGCTGCCAACGGATGCGGGGGCCGAGGTGCCGGTGACCGTCCACGGTCCTCCGACCTCCGACGTGCCCCAACCCGGTGCCACCGTGCGCGAGAAGTCGTCGGACGCCGCGAACGTCGGGGCCACCACGACGGGGTCCGTCGCATGGACGGCGCCGGTCGTCGTCGCAGTGGCACCGTCGTCGTCGGTCACGGTGAGCGTCACGGTGTAGTCGCCCGCCGTCCCGTAGCTGTGGGTCGCGGTCGCACCCGAGGTGCTCGGCGTCCCGTCGCCCCAGTTCCAGCTCCAGGAGACGACGCTCCCGTCCGGATCCGAGGAGCCGGAGCCGTCCACCGTCGCGTCGAGGTCGCTGACCGCGCTCGTGAACGACGCCGTCGGGCCGACGTTGGCGGCCTCGACCGTGACGTCCTGGGTCACGGCACCGCTCAGCCCGCGGCTGTCGGTGACGGTCAGCGTGACCGCGTACGTGCCGGCCTGATCGTACGGATGCGTCGGCGAGACGCCGGTCCCGGTCGTGCCGTCACCGAACTGCCACGCGTAGGAGGCGATCGTCGAGCCGCTCGCGGCGGTCGAGCCGGACGCGTCGAAGCTCGCGCTGAGCGTGCTCGTCGTGGACTGGAAGGCAGCCGTCGGCGCCTGCAGCCCAGCGCCCACTGCGTAGTGCGCCGCGACCTGGCTGCTCGTGAGCGCTGAGCCGTACACGGCGACCTCGTCGATCGCACCGCGGAACGAGGCCGAGGAGGGCTGGGCCGACCAGCCGTTCAGGTTGTCGCCGCCGATCCGCCAGTAGCCGCTGTAGTCCTGCGCGCCGGTGACGCTCGCATCCTGTCCGACCAGTGCGCCGTCGACGTACAGCGCGATGCCCCCGGGTCCCTGCGTCGCGACAGCGTGGTGCCAGCTGCCGTCGTTGTAGGCGGCGCTCGACGAGACGGTGCGCACCTGCCCGGGGTAGACGCCGAAGGTCAGTCGACCGTCGTTCTGCATGTAGATGTGGCGGTCGTAGTTGCTCGACCAGTCTGTCTGCGAGTTGCCGAAGCCGATCAGCTTGCCGCCCTGGTTCGTCGTGGTGTTGAACCACAGCTCGGTCGAGAACGTGCCCGGCACCGTCGAGCTCGAGCCCGACGAGACGCGGCCGTTGCCGCTGCCGTCGAAGCTCGACGCCGACTCACCCGTCACGCCCGCCACGCCACCCGGCGACACGTTCGTCGCGCCGCTGCCGAACAGCGGCGTGCTCGATCCACCCCAGTCGGAGCGGTCGGAGCCGAGCGGGTAGTACAGCGTGGCCCCGTCGTCGAGCACGGCGTTGGCGTATGCGGACGACTGCCCGCTCGCGACCGTCACCGTCGCGGCCTGGCTCGTCACGGCGTTGCCGTTGCCGTCGACCACGCGCACCGTGTATGTGTGGCTCGTCCCGGGCGTCAGCCCGGTGTCGTTGAAGGTGATCTGCGGCTGCGACCACCAGCTCGACGGGACGACCTGCGACTGGATGACACCGGCCGTGCCGGTGCGCCGCAGCTCGTACGTCAGGTCACGGTCGTCGCGGTCCCAGTTGCCGCGGATCGAGATGCGCACCCGACCGGCGACGACCGACGTGGCGGAGGGCGCTCCCCAGGTCGCGCTCGCGATGCGTGGACCCTGCTTCGGGCCGTTCGGCGGCGCCACTGCGAAGCGCACGATGCCCTCGTAGCGCAGGTTGTTCACGCTGCCGAACTCGCCGGCGACCGAGAGGAACTGGTCGTTGCCGGTCATCGAGAGCCCCGCCTGGTTGAGGCCAGAGGTGCGGCCGACGGTGAAGTCGGGGTACCAGGCGTACGGGGCGGGAGCCGGCGTGCCGCTCCAGTCCTTGTAGATGTTGTTCACGGAGGGGCTGCGCGTCAGGGTGCCCTCGGCGGTCGCCGTGAAGGCCCCGACATATCGGTAGGTGCGAGGGTTCAGCTCCGGCGCAAGCCCGACGGTGTCGCACTGGTGCGTGTGGCTGGTGGCATAGACCGTCTCGCCAGTCGAGAAGACGCCGTAGTGGTCGCCGTGGCAGTCGGCCACCCAGCGGACGGCGCCGGAGCCCGCCTCAGCGGCGAACACGCCCTCGAGGTTGCCCGTGGCGACGTCGGCGTAGACCCAGCCCGTGCCGTAGACGCCCGAGTCATCGACGGCCAGGGCGAAGATGCCGGCCTTCCCCGCGTTCGAGCCGGAGGACCAGCCGTTGATGACCGTCTTCGACGCCGCCCAGGCAGTGTCGAGTGCGCCGGTCACGGGGTGGAGTGGCGCCAGTCCACGCTGGACCACCCCGTTCGTGAGGTAGAACCGGCCACCGACGATGACGTGCGAGCCGCCCGGGTCGATGACCAGCGCGTCGCCCTGCAGGTCGATCGTGGGAGCCCACGAGCGGAGGGCGCCGTTGGCGCCGGCGAAGGCCGCGAGGTTCTGCCGCGCGACACCGTTCGCCTGCGTGAAGCGTCCGGTCACGTACACGGTGTCGCCCAGCGTCGCGATGCCGAAGACGCCGGCGCCACCGACTGAGGCGTTGAACCCGGGCAGCAGCGCACCGGTGACAGGGTCGAGTGCCGCGAAGTTGAAGCGGGTCTGACCGTTCACCGAGGTGAACGAACCGCCGATGTAGAGCCGCGTGCCGTCCGGCGAGGCCGCGACCGCGCGGATCGGGCCGTTCACCTGCGGCGCGAACGACAGCAGGTTCCCCGTGCGGATGTCGTACGACAGGATGTTGCTACGCGGCGTCAGACTCGTGCCGGGAGCCGCCAGAGGCGCCCGTGCGTTGGCGAAGCCGCCACCGGCGAACACCGTGTTGCCGATCATCGTCTGCGCCCAGACGTAGCCGTTGTCGATCTGCACCGTCGCAAGCGGATCAGCCGTCACGATCGAGCTCGTGCGCTGCTGCAGCGTGACCGGACCGGTCCCCGCTGCGTTGGCGACGGTGAGCCCGGAGACCACCATCCCGCCCGTCGCGACGGTGGCGAGCGCGGCGAGCAGCAGGGCGCGCAGTGGACGGCGAGGGCGCATGATGGTGTCCATCTGTCAGGGGTTCTTCCCGTGAGGACCGCGAGCGGCTCGCTCGCGGTTGTGGCCGGCCGATGACGCTGCTCGCCGGCGAGCCGGGAGCGGCGCCGATGCCGCCTGGAGCGAGCGTAGGGATAACACCGTTCCAAAATGGCCGACGGCGACAATCATCAGCGGAAGCCGCGCCGGGCTTGAGCATCCGGCGCTGGCCTCACCTCGGCGGAGGAGTCGCGCCCCTGCGCGACCGCAGGACGTCCACCGTGCGCAGCGCGATCTGTCGGCGGGTCCCGCCGTCACGCATGCGCTCACGCCGGCTCACGAAAACGCGGACTCGACCGGCTCCAGGCGCCGCGGCAGCTGTTGGCTGAACCGACCGCGCATGGCCTCCGCATCGTCCTGCATCGCGCTCCATGCGACCGCCAGACCGGTAAGGAACCAGAGGAACGAACCGAACTGCGTGATGAGGGCGACGGCGAACAGCGCGGGCAGCTGACACACGACGGCGATCGTGGCTGGGTTGGCGCGCCCGCGCAGCAGGTTCAGCACGAGCACGACGAGCAGCGCGGACACCAGCAGCACCGGTACCCAGCCGAAGCGCAGCGCGATGAGCAGCATCGTGTTGTCGACCGAGCGGGCGAATGTGCCGAGGTACACACCGCCCTCGATGCGGCCCTGCCAGTCGCCGGCGTTGCCGAAGAGCTGCACCTCCGAGACGAGCGTGAACAGCCCGCTGCGGTAGTCGGCGCTGCCGCCCGCTTCCTCGCCGGCGTCCGAGAAGACGTCGCCGAGGAACGGCACGATGATCGCGAGCGCGGCGACGCCGCCGACGCCGACCCACCAGCGCGCCGCGCGGCGGATGCCAGGCATCACGACGAGGCTGACCGCGATCGTGAGCGCCACGGTGACGAGCCCGATGCGGCTGAACGAGGCGACGACCGCGCCGACGATGACCGCGAGCGACAGCACGATGACGGGCGCGGGCCACCTCGTGCCGAGCACGAATGCCGACGCCATCGCGAGCGACGCGCCGAGGGCGATCGCATGGCCGAAGGCCCCTTCCGCCCGCAGGAAGTCGGACCGCGGCTGCAGTCCCGACCATTCCGCGAAGGGCCCGGAGCCGGGGATGAGCACGAAGAGGTTCGACCCGGTCGAGAACTCGATCACCGCGAGGACCGCGGCTACGGTCGCGAACGCCGCGATCGTCCGCGTCACGAACAGCGCAGGTACCCGCGCCAGCACCATCCGGCCCCAGACGTAGGGCACGACCCACTGCAGGATCGCGATCACGGAGTGCGAGAGCGTCGCGAGCTGCAGCGCGAACAGGATGAGCACCAGCAGCCCGAAGGTGGCGACGAGCGCGTCCGCGACCGTCAGCCGCACGTCGGCGAAGTTCGAGGCGATGGCGGCGAGGGTCACGAGCGTGATGGCGGCCCAGAAGAAGCCGACCGTGACGCCGATCCAGATGGGCACGAGGAACATCACGAACGCCCACATCACGAACGTCGCCCGCGGGCTCGCGCGGAAGACGAACAGGGCGACCCCGCCCGCGCAGAGCGCGAGCGGGGCCAGCACCAAGAGGGAGTCGCTCATCGGGCTCAATGTAGCCGCCCGGTGCTCCCGTCCGTCACCCGAGGTCGGTGACGCGGAACGCGTCGATCGAGAAGACGCCGGCCGCGGTGGCTGTGCTGCTGCGGTTCGCGTGCACGCCGACCGACCCCTGCGTGTTCGTCCCGGTCGCGTCGGTCACGCTCACCTGCCACGCCGCCGGTTGCGGCGTGCCCGCGCGCCAGATGCTCGCGTCGACGGTCGTGCTCGTCGTGCCGGTCACCTCGACCTCGAGCGTGAACCAGTCACCGGCCGCTCGGGTGATGCCCGGCACCTGGTAGCTGCGCAGCACCGTCGACCCGTGCTGCACCACGAGCCAGACCGTGCCGTTGTCCCGCAGCCACACCCGCACGCGGTAGTCACCGGCGCTGGTCGAGCGCGTGATGACGCCGACGTACGACGAGCCCGTCGACGGCGCTTGATCGAGCCGGAGATCCATCGAGACCCGCACGTCGCTCAGCGCGAGCGCGCCGAGCCGCAGGTCCCTGGTCGAGCCGGCACCGAGGTTGAGCGAGCCGACGCCCCCGCCGACGGACGCGGGAGCCGCGGTGCCGGTGATCGTCCACGGACCGCCGACGTCCGACGTCCCCCAGCCCGATGCGACGGTGCGCGAGAAGTCGTCCGACGCCGCGAAGGTCGCCGGCGGCGGCACGTCGGGCTCGGTCGCCTGGATGACGCCGGTCGTCGTCGCGGTGGCGCCGTCGTCGTCCGTCACGGTGAGCGTCACGGTGTAGTTCCCCGCCGCCCCGTACCGGTGCGTCGACGTCGCGCCCGAGGTGCTCGCCGTACCGTCGCCCCAGTTCCATGCCCAGGCGACGACGCTCCCGTCCGGGTCCGAGGAGCCGGAGCCGTTCACCGCGGCGTCGAGGTCGTTCACCGTGCTGGTGAACGACGCCGTCGGCCGGACGTTGGCGGCCTGCACCGTGACGTTCTGCGTCACGGCATCGGTCAGCCCGCGGCTGTCCGTGACCGTCAGCGTCACCGCGTATGTGCCCGCCTGGCCGTAGGGATGCGTCGGGGAGACACCGGTGCCGGTCGTGCCGTCACCGAACTGCCACGCGTACGACGCGATCGTCGAGCCGCTCGCGGCCGTCGAGCCGGACGCGTTGAAGCTCGCGGTGAGGGTGCTCGTCGTTGCCTGGAAGGCAGCGGTCGGCGCCTGCTGGCCCGACCCCACCGCGAAGTGCGTCGAGACCTGGCCGCTCGTGAGCGCCGAACCATACACGGCGACCTCATCGATCGCGCCCCGGAAGTAGGCCGACGATGGTGCGCTTGGCCAGGAGCCGAGCGTGTCGCCGCCGACCCTCCAGAAGCCGGTGTAGCCCTGTGCCGTCGTCACCGTGGTGTCCTGCGCGACGCGCGTGCCGTCGACGTAGAGCGCGATGCCGCCAGTCCCCTGCGTCGCCACGACGTGGTGCCAGCGGCCGTCGTTGTACGAGGCGGTCGACGAGATCGTCCGCACCTGCCCCGGATAGACGCCGAAGGTCAGCCGGCCGTTGTTCTGCATGTAGATGTGGCGGTCGTAGCTGCCCGAGGAACCGGTCTGCGAGCTGCCGAAGCCCATGAGCTTGCCACCCTGCAGCGTCGTGGTGTTGAACCACAGCTCGGTCGAGAACGTGCCCGGCACGGTCGAGCTGGAGCCCGAGGACACGCGGCCGCTCGTCGTGCCGTTGAAGCTCGACGCCGACTCACCCGTCACCCCCGCGACGGCGCCCGGCGACACGTTCGTCACGCCGGTGCCGAACAGCGGCGTGCTCGTGCCGCCCCAGTCGGATCGATTGGACCCGAGCGGGTAGTAGAGCGTGGCGCCATCGTCCAGCACGGCGTTCGCGTAGGCGGAGGACTGGCCGCTCGCGATCGTCACGGTCGCGGCCTGGCTCGTCACCGCGTTGCCGTTGCCATCGACCACCCGCACCGTGTAGCTCTGGCTCGAGCCCGGCGTGAGGCCGGTGTCGTTGAACGTGACCTGCGGCTGCGACCACCAGCCCGAGGGGACGACCTGCGACCGGATCACGCCGGCGGTGCCGGCGCGACGCAGCTCATAGGTCAGGTCGCGGTCGTCGCGGTCCCAGTTGCCCCGGATCGAGATCCGTGCGCGCCCAGCCACGACCGACGTGACGGTCGGCGCGCCCCAGGTCGCGCTCGCGATGCGCGGGCCCTGCTTCGGCCCGTTGGGCGGTGTGGTCGAGAAGCGGACGAGGCCCTCGTAGCGCAGGTTGTTCACGCTGCCGAACTCGCCGCCGACGGAGAGGTACTGGCCGTTGCCCGTCATCGAGAGGCCGGCCTGGTTGAGACCGGACGTGCGCCCGATGGTGAAGTCGGGGTACCACGCGTAGGGCGCGGGGGCCGGCGTGCCGCTCCAGTCCTTGTACGTGCTGCCCGCAGAGGGCGTCCGGGTGAGCGTGCCCTCCGCTGTGGCGGTGAACGCCTCGACGTACCGGTAGGTGCGCGGACTCAGCTCGGGGGCGAGGCCCGCGGTGTCGCACGCGTGCGTGTGGCTCGTCGCGTAGACCACGTCCCCGGTGGAGTAGACGCCGTAGTGGTCGCCGTGGCAGTCGGCGACCCAGCGGATCGCTCCGGATCCCGCCTCGGCCGCGAACGTGCCCTCGAGGTTGCCGATCGAGGCGTTCGCGTACACCCAGCCTGTGCCGTACACCCCCGAGTCGTCGACCGCGAGCGAGAAGATGCCGGCCTTGCCTGCGTAGGTGCCGTCGGACCAGCCGTTGATGATCGTCTTCGATGCTGCCCACGAGGTGTCGATGGCGCCGGAGACGGGGTGGAGCGGGGCCAAGCCTCGCTGGACGACGCCGTTCGTGAGGTAGAAGCGACCGCCCACGATGACGTGCGAGCCGCCCGGGTCGATGACGAGCGCGTCGCCCTGCAGGTCGATCGTGGGAGCCCACGAGCGGAGCGCGCCGTCGGCCGTTGCGAAGGCTGCGAGGTTCTGCCGGGCGACACCGTTCGCCTGTGTGAAGCGTCCGGTCACGTACACGGTGTCGCCGAGCGTCGCGATGCCGAAGACGCCGGCGCCGCCGATGGAGGCGTTGAACCCGGGGAGGAGCGCACCCGTGGTCGGGTTGAGCACCGCGAAGTTGAAGCGGGTCTGGCCGTTCACCGAGCTGAACGAGCCGCCGATGTAGAGGCGCGTGCCGTCGGCGGATGCTGCGACGGCGCGGATCGGGCCGTTGACCTGCGGTGCGAACGACAGCAGGTTCCCCGTGCGGATGTCGTAGGAGAGGATGTTGCTGCGCGGCGTCAGGCTCGTCCCCGGGGCCGCGAGCGGCGCGCGCGCGTTGGCGAAGCCGCCACCGGCGAACACCGTGTTGCCGATCATCGTCTGCGCCCAGACGTAGCCGTTGTCGATCTGGACCGTCGCGAGCGGATCAGCGGTGACGACGGAGCTGGTGCGCTGCTGCAGGGTGACCGGACCGGTCCCGGCAGCAGTGGCGACGGTCAGTCCGGAGGTCAGCATCGCGCCGGTCGCGACGGTGGCGAGCGCGGCCAGCAATACGGCGCGCATCGGACGGCGGGAACGCGTTGGAGTGTCCATGTGTCAGGGGGTTCTTCCCGTGAAGACCGCGAGCGGCTCGCCTGCGGCGTAGTTGACCGTGACCGTGACGTCCCGGCCGGAGGCCGGGTCGAGCATGAAGACGTAGGTGCCGGAGACCGTCGCGCCAGGCTCGACCATCCCCGAGAGGGGCGACGGCGAACCCGCCGTCGTGCCTACGCCGACCTGTCCGTCGTCCGTGACGAGGGTGACGACGGCGGAGTCGACCTCCTGCGCCTCGCCCGACTGGTTGCGGGCGGCGACGCTGACGCGCAGGGCGGGACCGTCCATCTCGCCGGGCGTCTCGGCGGTGACGGTGATCGGATCGACGGCGACGATCTCGACGACGATGCCGGTGTCGAACGTGATGGCCTCGTCGAGCGCGGCCGTCGTGGTGGGCAGCGCTGCCGCCTCGGTCGGGCCGTCGGGGCCCGGCGTCGCGCCGGCGCCCGGCGCCGGCACCGCGGTGGCGCCCGGCGGGATCGTGGGGCCCGTGGCGGGCGGATCGCTCGCGTCCGGTGCTGCGCTCGCCGCCGGGGTCTGGCTCGCATCCGGCGTCTCGCTCGCGACCGCGGTCGCGGCCGGGTCCGCGGAGGTCGGCCCGCACCCCGTCAGTCCCAGCACGACGAGCGCCGCGGCCCCCATGGCGACGGCCACCGCCGTCGCGCCTCGTGCTCGACGGATCCGGCGTGGTGCGATCACAGCTCTCCAAGACATCGGTTGCTCGCGGTCGACGACGATGCTCACCGGCGAGCCAGGAGCGGCGTCGACGCCGCCTGGAGCGAGCGTATGGACAACAGCGTTCGAAATGCGACCGTCGGCGGCAATCATCAGGGGAACCCGCGTCCCGCTTGAGTATCCCGACAGCGTTCTCGAACACTGTTCGCATTAGCCTGACGAGGCGGCTGAGGTGCCGCACCTTTCTGCGACACGAGGGAGATCCATGCGGATCCTCATGGACGGCTACTGGTGGCACGACGGTCCGCAGGCGGCCAGGACGGTGCAGCGCGAGCTCGTGCTCGCCTGGGCACGGGCGTTCCCCGAGGACGAGATGGTCGTCGCGCTGCGGCGCGACGCCGAGACCGACGACCTCCCGGCCGGCGCCGAGATGGTGCGCACGCACCTGTGGCCGCACGCCGCCTCCAACCGCTGGGAGCTGCCCCTCCTGGCCGCCGGCGCCGGCACGGAGCTCGCCGTCTGCCACAACTACACGCCGGCCGTCGGACCGTCGCTCCTCTTCCTCCACGACGTGATGTTCGAGGAGCACCCGGAGTGGTTCTCGCTCGCCGAGCGGCTCTACTTCAGCGCGATGCTCCCGTGGGCGCGACGAGCGGCACTCGTGGCGACCTCGACGCGGACGGAGGCCGACCGCATCGCGCGGCACGCCCCGTCGCTGCCGCAGTCGATCGTGACCGGTCTGGGCGTCCCTCCGTCGCTCGACGCGGAGCCTCGGCGCCCGTCGCGCGTGCCGGCCGGCAGCCAGTTCGCGGTCACCGTCGGGCGGCTCAACGTGCGCAAGAACCTCGAGACGGCCATGCTCGCCGCCGTGCACTCCGCGCGCATCTCCCCCGAGCACCCGCTCTACGTCGTCGGCGGCACCGCGCACTCGGGGGTCGGCGTCGCCATCCCGGATGCCGCACGCGCGCTGCTCGACGACGGCAGCATCGTGCTGCTCGGCCAGGTGCCCGACGACGAGCTCGCGTGGCTGTACGCCAACGCGTCGCTCACGATCGCCCTCAGCCTGGACGAGGGGTTCGGCATGCCCGCCGTCGAGGCGGCCCGCTTCGGGTCACCGCTCGTCGCGAGCGACATCCCGGTGTTCCGCGAGACGGTCGAGGGCTACGCGGTCTTCGCGCCGCCGCTCGACGCGCTGGCGACCGCGAGCGCGCTCGACGCGGCCTGGGGCCACCGCCCCGACGTGGCTGCGCGCGAGCGCACGGCCAGCCGCTTCAGCTGGGACGCCGCGGCGCGCTCGATGCGCGCTGCCGCGGACGTGCACTCACTCGCGCGGTCGAGCACCCGTCAGGAGCGACGCCAGCTCGCGGGCGGCCTCATCCACCGTGCGCACCGTGCGCCGGTGCGCGCCCGCACCTAGGACGTGCCCGTCGCGGATGTCGAGCGGGTTGTGCGACTGCCTCGTCGGCAGCAGCGTGCGCGGCCGCTTCGGCAGCTGCCGCAGGCCGCGACGGTCGTCGATGTAGCGCTGGAACGCGGCGAGCGCGTCCATGCCGGGCGTGCCGGGGTCCACGACGAAGCCGCTGCCGAGCCACACGGCCTCCTGCAGGGTGAAGACCCGTCGTCGCCGCTCGGGCGCCGCGGCGACGACGGAGGAGCGGATCCCGCGCGACGCCGTCAGCACGAGCGTCGCCTGGAGGGTCTCCTCCGGGTAGAGCGGGCGCGAGCGATGCAGGTCGGCGAGCTCGCGCCACCGCTCGGTCGTGTGGAACGACGCGACCTCCGGGCAGACGCTGCGCGCGCCGTCGACGCTCACGCCCGCGGTCGAGACCGGGACAGCGTCGTAGTCGGGCAGCCGCGCGAAGGCGCGCCGCAGGGTGAGCCCGGCCATCGGCGAGCGGCAGACGTTCGCCGCGCACACGATCAGGATGCCGCCATCGCGATTGCCGTCCATGTCAGCGCCTCCCGGCGTGCTCGTGCGCCCGTGCCGCCGTGCGCCGGTGCGCTCGCACGATGCGGCGACCGTCGCGCAGTCCCCGCAGATACCCTCGCCAGGGCCGCCACGAGGCGACGAGCTGCCTCCGGCCGCCGCGCAGCAGCACCGCGTAGCCGATCCTGGCCGACGAGCGCGCCCAGCGGCGCACGTCGTCGTCCGCGAGGTGCTTCACGGCGTAGAGCATCCGGTTGCGGATGTTGAAGTAGTAGTACAGCTCCGACTTGGCCCGCGAGCTGCGGCGCTCGGCGTGCGTGCCGCCCTGGTCGTGGACGACCTCGGCGTCGAGGAGCTCGAGCCGCGCACCCTCGGCGATCGCGCGGTGCGACAGGTCGATGTCCTCCCAGTACAGGAAGTACTCCTCATCGAAGCCGCCCAGCCGCGTCCACAGCTCGGCGGAGATCGCGAAGCACGCGCCGGTCGCCCACTCGAGCCGCTCCGCGCCGGCGAACCGCTCGCGAGCGCGCGCACCACGCGGGATGCCGTCGTCGAGGTAGAGGTCGGCGCCGACGAACCACGGCTCGCCGCCGCTCTGCACGATGCGCGGCGACGCAAGCAGCATCGGATCCGCAGCGACCGCCGCGACCAGGCGCGCGAGGGCGCCCGGCGTGATGGTGGCATCCGGATTGAGACCCACGAGCACCCGAGCGCCCAGCTCGATCGCTCGAGCGGCGCCGGCGTTCGTGCCGCCGCCGAAGCCCTCGTTCGCGTCGAGCAGCACGCTCTCCCAGCCGTGCTCGCTCGCCAGGCCGCGCACGCGCTCGCGCTCGGCCGCTCCGCTGAAGCAGTCGACGACGATCACCTGCCCCGGCGGCGCGACGTCGAGCGACGCCGCGTGGTCGCGCAGCAGCGCGCTCGACGCGAAGTTGACGACGATGACCGCGAAGGGCGGCAGATCGGTCATGGCGCGGCGGTCCGCTCGCGGTCGATCGCGCGGATCTCGCGGAACCACTTGACCGACGCGAGCACGAGGAACGCGAGGTTCGCGAGCGCGAGCGCGCCGTACGCCCAGAGGAAGCCCGTCGACCAGCCCCACAGCACGAACACCAGGCACAGGAGCCCGAAGTCGGTCGGCACGAGGATGAGCGACCGGCCGAGCGTGCCGCTCCCCCGCTGGTGCGTCGACGGCACGCCGACCTTGCCCTTCAGCAGGTCGTTGAGCAGCATCGCGAAGAACGTCACGACGCCCACGATCGAGAACAGCAGCGGCACGAGCAGCCACGGCGTGTCGCGGTAGGGCGTGTGCAGCCACAGTGCGACGAGCACCGCGAGGTGCAGCGAGGCGATCTTGATCGCGTCGACGAAGTGGTCGAGCCACTCGCCCGAGAGGCTGCCGCCGCCGCCGAGGCGCGCGACCTGCCCGTCGGCGGAGTCCCACGCGTAGCCGAGCACGAGCAGCAGCGCCACCACGACACCCGTCCACCACTGCGCCGGCAGGGCGAGCAGCAGCACGATCGCGGCGAGCGAGTGCAGCGCGCTGACGCCCGTCACCGTGTTCGGCGACCAGCCCCAGCGGTAGGCCGCCACCGCGAGCACGCGCCCGATCCGCCGGTTGACGTACACCGAGTACGCGGGCGCGCCACGGGCGTGGCCCTTCTGGGCAGCGGCGAGCCGCCGATGGACGTCGGCGAAGGAATCGACCATCTCTGGCACCTCGGTCATCCGCACCTCGTTCTGCTGCCCGGGCGGCCCGGCGCGATTGGGATGAGTGTAGGTGCATGCGCGCCGTGCGGCGCAACATGCACCAGACTGTGCCGCATGCGGAACGCCCCGGGCACCTCGACGCCAGCGATCCGCGTCATGCAGTCGTTCGGTCCGCCGCGCCCGACGACCAACCCCTACATCCACATGCTCGATGCCGCCCTCGCCGAGACGCCGGGGGTCGAGCACCTGCGCTTCGACCGGCGGCAGGCCCTGCTCGGCCGCTACGACGCGCTGCAGCTGCACTGGCCGGAGCTGCTCCTCCGCGGCTCGACGCCCTCGCGCACGCTCGCCCGCCGCGCCTTCGCGACGGCGCTGCGCCTGCGGCTCTCGGTGACGCGGGTCGCGCTCATCCACACGTTGCACAACGTCCGCCCGCACGCCGACGCGTCGCGCTGGGAGCGCGGGTACCTCGCGTGGCTCGACCGCAGGGTCGACCACCGCATCCTGCTCAACGAGCAGACCGCGCTCCCCGCGGGCGCCGCCTCGACGCTCATCCCGCACGGCCACTACCGCGCGTGGTTCGCCTCGGTGCCGGCGGTGCCGCCGACGCCGGGGCTGCTCTCGTTCGTGGGCCTCGTGCGGCCGTACAAGGGCGTCGAGGACCTGCTCGAGGCCTTCGCCAGCACCGCCTCGACCCACCCTGAGCTTCGGCTCAGGATCGCCGGCAGCCCCTCGAGCGCGGCCATCGAGCGGGAGGTCAGGGCGCGCGCCGCGACGGATGCGCGGGTCGAGGTCGACTTCCGCTACCTGCCCGAGGAGGAGTTCGCGAACGCCGTTATGGGATCGTCTGGCGTGGTGCTACCGTACCGATTCATGCACAACTCCGGCAGCGCGCTCGCAGCACTCTCGCTGGGGCGCCCTGTGCTGGTCCCCCGCACCGAGGTCAACGAGGCGCTCTCGCGAGAGGTGGGACCCGGATGGGTCTCGACCTTCGACGGCGCACTGGCCGGCGCCGACCTCGAGCGCTTCGCGGCGAGCGCCGCGCAGCCGCCGTCGGCGCCGCCCGACCTCTCGGGCCGCGACTGGGACCGCGTCGGCGCAGCGCATCGCGAGGCGTTTCAGCAGGCGATCGCGCGCCGCAGCAGAAGGAGTCGACCATGACCGACGATCCGCGCCCGGAGATCCTCATCGCCGTGCCCACCTTCCGCCGATCGGAGCTCCTCCCCGAGCTGATCGACACGATCCGCGCGGACGCGAGCACCGTGGATGCGTCGTGGCGGATCCTGCTGGTCGACAACGACCCCGACCGCTCGGCGCAGGGCGTCGCCGAGTCGCTCGGCGTCGAATACCTGGCGGAGCCGATCCCCGGCATCGCCGCCACCCGTCAGGCGGCGCTCGACGCCGCCGCCCCGGACGAGCTCGTGGTGATGATCGACGACGACCTGGTGCCCGAGCCCGGCTGGCTCGCGGGACTCGTGGCCGTGTGGGCCGCGCACCGGCCGACCGCCGTGATGGGCTACGTCCGGTACGTCTGGCCCGAGGGCACCGACCCCTGGATCGCGGGCGGCGGCTTCGTCCGGCGCAACCTGGTGCCCACGGGCGAGCGGCTCTCGGCGCTCGCGACCGGCAACGTCCTCATCGATGCCGCGCAGGTGCGCGCCCTCGGCGTGCGCTTCGACGTCTCGCTCGGCCTCTCCGGCGGCTCCGACGTGCAGTTCGGCCGCGACCTGATCGCGAGCGGCGGCACGATCGTCGCCTCGGCGGAGTCGGTGGCGCGGGACGACATCACCGCATCGCGCACGACGCGCGAGTTCGTCCGTCGCCGCACGATCTGCCAGGGGCAGGTCCGCGCGCGCCTCCTCACTCGCGACGACAGCAGCGCCGCGCGGCTCGCGAAGCGCGCCGGCTTCCTCGTCGGCGGCCTCGTCCGGCTCCCCGCCTTCGCGGCGGGCGAGACCCTGGCCCGGCTCAAGGGCGATGTCCCCGCGAGCGCCACCTACCGGCGGCGGCTCTGGTTCGCGCAGGGACGCATCCTCGGAGCAGTGGGCCGGGATGAGTACGAGTACGCGCGCTGAGGAGGCCCCACCCATGCCGTCATCCATCAAGCGCGCCGCGTTCGCGGCGAAGGCCCGCACCGTGCGCGCTCGCGCCGGTCGCTTCCACGACGAGCTCCTCGCGAACGAGCGGCTGGACCCGGCCGAGCTCGAGCGGAAGCAGCACGCGCTGGCCAGCGACATCGTCGCGTTCGCGATGACGGCGTCGCCGTTCTACCGCGAGACCTACGGACGCCTCGGGATCGACCCGTCGAGGCTCCACGACCCCGCCGAGTGGCAGCGGCTCCCGATCCTCGACCGCGCGACGGTCAAGGCGCGGAGCGCCGACATGGCCACGCCCGAGGCGACCGGATCGAACGCGCGCACCGCGCTGACCGGCGGCAGCACCGGCGAGCCGCTCAAGACGATGCACGACGCGCGAGTGCCGTTCCTCGCGCTCAGCTGGCGCATGTACTCGTGGTGGGGCGTCGCCCCGTACGACGACCTCGCCCGGATCGGGCGGTGGAGCTTCGACCGCGCCGCGACGCTCAAGAACGATGTGGCCTGGTGGCCGACGCGCCAGACGTACCTCGACGCCTCGCTGATCTCCGATCAGACGATGGAGGCCTTCCATCGCGCCGTGTCGCGGACGCGGCCCCGGCTCATCGAGGGCTACGTCGGCGCGCTCACCGAGTTCGCCGACTACCTCGAGCGCCGCGGCCTCACCGTGCCGACGCCCGCCGCCGTCGCGACGACCGCAGCGCCGCTCACGGCCGGCGTCCGCGCCCGGCTCGAGGCGGTGTTCGGCGCGCCCGTCTACGACGAGTACCGCAACTCCGAGTTCGGCTGGCTCGCCGGCCAGTGCGAGCACCGGGACGGCCTGCACATCTTCTCGGACGTCCGCCGGGTCGAGGTCGTCGACGAGGAGGGCCGCCCGGCCCCCGCCGGCGAGGTGGGTGACCTCGTCATCACCGACCTGCGCAACCGCGTCTTCCCGCTCATCCGGTACCGGACCGGCGATCGCGGCGCGCTGCGGGAGCGGCCGTGCCCGTGCGGCAGGTCGCTGCCCATGATGGAGCAGCCGCAGGGACGCACGACCGATCTCGTGCGGCTGCCGAGCGGTGCCGTGCTCGCGCACCGACTCATGGCGATGTTCGCCGGCCACCCGGAGGCCGTGCGCCTGTTCCAGGTCCACCAGCAGCGCGACGCCTCCATCACCATCCGCGTCGTGCAGGGCGACGGCGACGATGCCAGGGTGCACATCGAGGAGGCCGTGGCGGCGCTGCGCGCCCGCATCGCCGACGAGGTGCCGGTGCGCGTCGAGTACGTCGACTCGCTCCCCTACACCGGCGGCAAGACGAAGTACGTCATCAGCGATGTCCCGGTGCCGGAGCGCCCGGTCGTCGACGGGCCCCGCCCGAGCTGACGGCGGCATCCGCCCCGCCTGACGCCTTCTTCGGCTGACCCTGGGCTCCGGCTGCGGCACTGGACGCTACGCTCGTAACAGTGTTCGTGAACCGGGCTGCATGCGCCGGTCGGAGGAGGGTGGCGCGATGGCGCAACGGATCGGCTACGCCGCAGGGGCCTTCGACCTCTTCCACATCGGGCACCTCAACATCCTCAAGCACGCTCGCGAGCGCTGCGATGTGCTCATCGCCGGCGTCGTGAGCGACGAGATGCTGCGGCAGGTGAAGGGCATCGAGCCGGTCGTGCCGACGCTCGAGCGCGTCGAGATCGTGCGAGCGGTCCGATGGGTCGACGAGGTGCACGTCGAGACGGTGCCCGACAAGCTCGACACCTGGCGAGAGGTGGGCTTCACCCACTTCTTCAAGGGCGACGACTGGCGCGGCACCGAGAAGGGGCTGCGGCTCGAGCACGAGTTCGCCGAGGTCGGGGTCGAGGTCGTCTACTTCCCCTACACGGCGCACACCTCGAGCACCGTCCTGCGGCGGGCGCTCGCGCAGCTCACGGCGAACGCGGACGCCGCGGCGCTCCAGGCGCAGATCGCCCTGTCTTAGCGACGCGACGCCGGGTTAGGCGCGCGACGCCAGGAAGCTGTAGACCTCGGTCTCGTCGACGCCCGGGAACGCACCGGGCGGCAGCGCCGCCAGCAGGTGCGAGTGCGCCCTGGCGCTCGGCCAGGCCTGTCCCGACCAGGCCTCGGCCAGCTGCGCGGGCGGCGTGCGGCAGCACGACGGGTCCGGGCAGCGCGACACCGAGCGCTCCTTCGTCGCCCGGCCGCGGAACCACTTCGCCTGTGAGAACGGCACGCCGATCGAGAGCGAGAACTCCCCCGCCGCGCTGCGCTCCGTCATCGCCGTGCACCAGAACGTCCCGGCGGGCGTCTCGGTGTACTGCTCGAAGGCGTTCACCTTGTCGGCCACGTCGAAGACCTCGCGGCTCGTCCACCGCTTGCACACCGGCTGGCCCTCGATCGCGCCGGTGTGATCGGCGGGGAAGGTGACGCCGTCGTTCTCGTACGCCTTGTAGATGATCCCCGACTCGTGCACCTTCTGGAAGTGGAGCGGGATGCCGAGATGCACGGTCGCGAGGTTGGTGAGCCGGTGCGCCGCGGTCTCGTACGACACCGCGAAGGCGTCGCGGAGGTCCTCGACCGCGAGCTGCCGATCCGCCTTCGCCGCGCCGAGGAAGTCGACGGCGGTGCGCTCGGGCATGAGCAGCGCCGCCGCGAAGTAGTTCGTCTCGATGCGCTGCCGCAGGAAGCCGCCGTAGTCCGCCGGCACCGAGTGCCCCAGCACGTGGTGGCCCAACGCCTGCAGCAGCACCGAGCGCGGGTCGTGGTCGATGCGGCTCGAGCGCGAGAGGTAGATGCGCTTGCGCTTCAGGTCGGTCACCGACCTGGTCGAGTGCGGCAGGTCGCCCACGTGGTGCACTCTGAAGCCCAGCCGCTCGGTGATCGCCGCGATGAGGTGCTGCGACAGCGGCCCCGACTGGTAGCCCACACGGGCGAGCATCGCCGCCGCCTCCGCCTCGATCTCGGGGAAGTGGTTGTCGCGCGCGCGCATCTCGGCGCGCAGCTGCGTGTTGGCGCGCCGCGCCTCCTCGGGCGTCGCGACCCGCTCCTCGGCCGCCCGGTCGAGCTCTTCGACGAGGGCGAGCATCGTCTCGAGCACGTCGTCGGGCGTGCGCGGCCCGATCCGCATGGTCGGGAGCCGCTTCTGCTGCCACGTCGACGACCGCATGGCGCGCTCGAGGCGCAGCTCGAGCTCGGCTCGGCGGGAGGGCGGCTCGGTGCCGGTCAACCGCTCGAGCGTGACGCCGTAGAGCGCTGCGAGCTGCTGCAGCTGCGTGAACCGCGCCTCGCGCTTGCCCGTCTCGAAGCCCGAGAGCTGCGAGGGTGCGAGGCCGATCGCGTCGTGCACCGCGTCGAGCGTCAGCCCGGCGGCCTTCCGCGCGTGCCGGAGCGATCGCCCGAGCTGCAGCGCATCCACGTGCGGCGCGGGTGACGCGGGTCGGGCTGGGCGATCCCACGAGGCGGTGGCGCTGTGGTCGCTGGTCATGCGGTCTCACTGCTCATCCGGGCACCCTACGCCACTCCTGCGGCATGTGGCAGGAATGCACAACTTCACTGGGCGAATGCCGACCTGCGTCGTGGTCCTGCCCGCACAGTGGGTGCAGACCCACCCCGGAGACCCAGGAGGACACCATGACCGAGCAGCCCACGACGACCCCGCACGACACCGCTCCGCAGGACACAGCGCTGGCGACGGAGGCCGCGGAGCTCGAGCTCGAGTGGGCGGCCGACGCCCGCTGGAGCGGCATCCGGCGCGACTACAGCGCGGCCGACGTCGTGCGGCTGCGTGGCTCGGTCGTCGAGGAGCACACGCTCGCCCGCCGTGGCGCCGAGCGGCTCTTCGAGCGGCTGCACGCCGACGAGGCCCCCGTGCGCGCGCTCGGTGCGCTGACGGGCAACCAGGCGGTGCAGCAGGTGCGCGCCGGCCTCGAGGCGATCTACCTCTCGGGCTGGCAGGTCGCAGCCGACGCCAACCTGTCGGGCCAGACCTACCCCGACCAGTCGCTCTACCCGTCGAACTCGGTGCCCGCGGTCGTCCGACGCATCAACAACGCGCTGCAGCGCGCCGACCAGATCGAGCGCAGCGAGGGCGGGCGGACCGTCGCCGACTGGCTCGCGCCGATCGTCGCCGACGCGGAGGCCGGCTTCGGCGGCCCGCTCAACGCGTTCGAGCTCATGCGCAGCATGATCTCGGCCGGCGCGGCAGGCGTGCACTGGGAGGACCAGCTCGCGAGCGAGAAGAAGTGCGGCCACCTGGGCGGCAAGGTGCTCATCCCCACGCAGCAGCACGTGCGGACGCTGAACGCCGCGCGGCTCGCCGCCGACGTCGAGGGCGTGCCGAGCGTCATCATCGCCCGCACCGACGCGGAGGCCGCGACCCTGCTCACGAGCGACGTCGACGAGCGCGACCGCCCGTTCGTCACCGGCGAGCGCACGTCGGAGGGCTTCTACGAGGTGCGGAACGGCATCGAGCCGTGCATCGCCCGCGGCCGCGCCTATGCGCCCTACGCCGACCTGCTGTGGATGGAGACCGGCAAGCCCGACCTCGCGGTCGCCCGCCGCTTCGCCGAGGGCGTGAAGGAGGCGTTCCCCGACCAGCTGCTGGCCTACAACTGCTCGCCGTCGTTCAACTGGCGCAAGCACCTCGACGACGACCAGATCGCCGCCTTCCAGCGCGAGCTCGGCGCGATGGGCTACCGCTTCCAGTTCATCACCCTCGCCGGCTTCCACGCGCTCAACCACTCGATGTTCGACCTGGCGAAGGGCTACGCCGAGCAGCACATGACGGCGTACGTCGACCTGCAGGAGCGCGAGTTCGCCGCCGAGGCGCACGGCTACACCGCCACGAAGCACCAGCGCGAGGTCGGCACCGGCTGGTTCGACCTCGTCGCGACGGCGCTCAACCCGACCTCGGGGACGCTCGCACTCGCGGGCTCGACCGAGTCCGAGCAGTTCCACTGAACCCGACCAGCACCGACCCCAGAGGACACGACCATGCACGACCGCATCCGCATCACCGACACCGCCGAGGGCCAGGACCGGGTCCTGACCGATGAGGCGCTGGCCTTCCTGCTCGCGCTGCACGACCGCTTCGAGCCGACGCGGCAGCAGCTGCTGCAGATCCGCCGCAAGCGCCGCGCGGCCTTCGCCGACGGGGACTCGCCGCGCTTCCTGGAGTCGACCAGGCGCATCCGCGAGGACGGCAGCTGGCGCGTGGCGCCGCCCGCCCCCGGGCTCGAGGACCGCCGCGTCGAGATCACCGGCCCGATCGAGCGCAAGATGACCATCAACGCGCTCAACTCGGGCGCGAAGGTGTGGCTCGCCGACTGCGAGGACGCATCGAGCCCGCTGTGGCGGAACGTCATCGCGAGCCAGGTCAACCTGCAGGACGCCATCCGCGACCGGATCGCGTTCACGAGCCCGGAGGGCAAGCGGTACCGCGTCACCGCCGAGACGACGCCGACGATCGTCGTCCGGCCGCGCGGCTGGCACCTCGACGAGCACCGCATCCTCGTCGACGGCACGCCCATCTCGGGCGCGCTCGTCGACTTCGGGCTGCACGTCTTCCACAACGCCGACGAGCTCATCGCCCGCGGGCGCGGCCCGTACTTCTACCTGCCCAAGCTCGAGAGCCACATCGAGGCGCGGCTGTGGAACGAGGTGTTCGTGGTGGCGCAGCACCTGCTCGTCATCCCGCAGGGCACGATCCGCGCGACCGTGCTCATCGAGACCATCACGGCGGCGTTCGAGATGGAGGAGATCCTCTTCGAGCTGCGCGAGCACTCGGCGGGCCTCAACGCCGGCCGCTGGGACTACCTCTTCTCGATGATCAAGGCGTTCCGCCTGCGCGGCCCGGCCTTCGTGCTGCCCGACCGCTCGCAGCTGACGATGACGGCGCCCTTCATGCGCGCCTACACCGAGCAGCTTGTGCGTGCGTGCCACCGACGCGGCGCGCACGCGATCGGCGGGATGGCCGCGTTCGTGCCGAGCGCGAGGGACCCGGAGGCCACCGGGCGCGCGCTCGCTGCGGTCGCGGCCGACAAGGCCCGCGAGGCGGCCGACGGCTTCGACGGCTCCTGGGTGGCGCATCCGGGACTCGTCGCGACGTGCAGCGAGGCGTTCGACGCGGTGCTGCGCGAGCGGCCGCACCAGCTCGAGCGCGCCAGGGAGGACGTGCCGGTCGACGGCGATGCGCTCATCGACCTGTCGACGACGCGCGGCGAGATCACCGACGGCGGGCTGCGCTCGAACATCGAGATCGGCATCCGCTACATGGAGGCGTGGCTGCGCGGGCACGGAGCGGTCGCGATCCACTCGCTCATGGAGGATGCCGCGACGGCCGAGATCTCCCGCTCGCAGGTGTGGCAGTGGATCCACAACGAGTCGTCGACGTCGGACGGCCGGACGATCACGCGCGAGCGCTGCGAGTCGATCGTCGACGAGCTCGCGGCCGGCTTCGACCTCGCCGAGGGCAACCGGTTCCGAGAGGCGATCGCCCTCTTCCGCGAGATCGCGCTCGAGGAGACCTATCCGGCCTTCCTCACGCTGGCCGGCACCGAGCGCTACCTCGGCGACGGCGTCGAGCGGCCGACCACCGGGTCGATCCCGGCGCAGGACGCGCCGGAGGATGCACCCGCGCGGCTGGCGGCGTGACGATCAGGGCACCGGCACGCGCTGCTCGTCCTCGTCGATGATCCACACCTCGGTGGCGACCGCGCGGTAGAGCCGCAGCGCCGACTCCCCCGTCACGCGCTGCGGCTCCCACGCCGGCCGCCCCGAGGCGACGGTCTTCGCGTTGAAGGCCGCGAGCGCGTCCGGGAGCTCCTCGTCCGGGACGATGCCGGCGACCGCGTCGGCGAACACCGCGGTCGCGTCGCCGACCGGCGTCGTCGAGTCGAAGACCGCGAGCGCGACCTCCGGTCGCACGCCGATGTTGTGCGAGTGTCGGCGCTCTGTCCGGGAGACCCAGACGAACTCGCGGCCGTCGCGGTCGGCGAACCAGACGGGCGTCGTCCACGGGCGGCCGTCGGCGTCGGCCGTCGCGAGCGTGAGGTAGGCGTTCGCGTCGAGGATGCGTCGCGCGAGCGCGGCGGGCGACGTCGGATCCGGTGCGGCGGTCATGCGCCCTGGCTACCAGATCCGCCGCACGGCGGGAAGGCTGCCGTCAGGCGTGCTGGTCGCGCGCCTGGCGGAGGCTCGCGAGCAGCTTCGCCCGCAGCTCCTCGGGTGCGCGATCGCGGCAGGCGCCCTGCAGCGCAGCCGTGAGCATCTCGCCCACGTGGTGCTCCGCGGAGCACTCGTCGCACGTCGCGAGGTGCGCGCGCACGTCGGCGGCGTCCTCGGCGCACAGCTCGTTGTGGAGGAACTCCTCGAGCGCGGCTCGAGCCTCGGTGCAATCCTTCTTCGCCTCGGGTGCGAGGTTGCCGGTCTCGGTCACGGCTTCTTCTCCTTCTCGGTGGTGCCCTGCACGGCGATCCCCTGCTCCCTGGCATAGTCGGCGAGCAGGCCGCGGAGCAGCTTGCGCCCGCGGTGGAGGCGGCTCATCACGGTGCCGACGGGCGACTCCATGACCTCCGCCGTCTCGGCGTAGCTCAGGCCCTCGACGTCGACCCAGTAGACGGCCATGCGGAAGTCCTCAGGGACCTGCTGGAGGGCGTCCTTCACGATGCCGGACGGCATCCGATGGATGGCCTCGGCCTCGGCGCTGCGCGAGGCGGTGGCGGTGAACGACTCGGCGTCGCCGACCTGCCAGTCCTCGAGGTCGTCGAGCGGTGCCTCGAACGGCCGGCGCTGCTGCTTGCGATAGGTGTTGATGTAGGTGTTGGTCTGGATGCGGTACAGCCACGCCCGCAGGTTCGTGCCCTGCTTGAACGAGCCGTACGCCGCGTACGCCTTGAGCAGCGTGTCCTGCACGAGGTCGGCGGCGTCTGCCGGGTTGCGCGTCATGCGCATCGCCGCACCGTAGAGCTGGTCGGCGTACTGCATGGCCTGCTCGGCGAAGTCGTCGCGCTTCGCGGCGTCGGTCTGGTCGCTTGTCATCGCGGGCGAGTCTAGTGTCGCGGTCATCGCTGCGGCGGTCGCCGAACGGGTGACGGCCGGACCGTCGACTGAGAGTGTGGCTGTGGGCACAGGCACCTCCTCGGCTGGACGCGTGACCGATAGATTGCAACCGATGCCCGCACCAGATCATTCCCGCCCATGGACCGCGCCGACGGCGACCGCCCGCCTCGACGCGCGCGTGCAGCTGCCCGGCTCGAAGAGCCTCACGAACCGCGCGCTGCTCCTCGCCGCCCTCGCCGACGGGCCGAGCACGCTCCACCGGCCGCTGCGGAGCCGCGACGCGTCGATCATGGCCGCCGGGCTGCGAGCGCTCGGCGCCGACATCCGCGAGGCGCCCGGCGACGGGCTGTTCGGCCCCGACCTCGTCGTCACACCGGGTCCGATCGTCGGCGGCGCGGCCATCGACTGCGGCCTCGCGGGCACGGCGATGCGGTTCCTGCCGATCATGGCGGCGCTCGGCGACGGCCCGGTCGCCTTCGACGGCGACCCCCACGCGCGCGAGCGGCCGATGGACCAGACGATCGCGGCGCTCCGCGGGCTGGGCGTCGAGGTCGAGGCGGATGCGCCGCGCCTGCCGTTCACGGTGCACGGCGCCGGCCGCGTGCAGGGCGGCGAGCGCACGATCGACGCGAGCGCGTCGAGCCAGTTCGTCTCGGCGCTGCTGCTCGTCGCCGCCCGCTTCGACGAGGGGCTGACCCTCCACCACCGCGGCTCCCGGCTGCCATCGCTCCCGCACATCGAGATGACGCTCGAGGCCCTGCGGCAGCGGGGCGTCGACGCGCGATCCCTCGACGCGGACGACGGCGCGTCGTGGCGCGTGGAGCCGGGGCCCATCGCGCCGCTCGACGAGCAGATCGAGCCCGACCTCTCGAACGCGGCACCGTTCCTCGCCGCCGTCGTCGCCGTCGGCGGCCGGGTCGTGCTCGACGGCTGGCCCGCCCGGACCACCCAGGTCGGCCGCCTGCTCCCCGAGCTGCTCGAGCCCTTCGGCGCGACGTCGCGCGTCGCGGACGGCACGCTCACGGTCGAGGCGGTCGGCGGGGAGATCCCCGGCGCGATGCTCGACCTGCGCGCCGCAGGCGAGCTCGCGCCCACGATCGTCGCGCTCGGCGCGCTCGCCTCCGCGCCCGTCGAGGTGACCGGGATTGGGCACATCCGCGGGCACGAGACCGACCGCATCCGCGCGCTCGTCGACGACATCGTCGCGATCGGCGGCGTCGCGACCGCGCTCCCCGACGGCATCCGCGTCGAACCGGCACCGCTCACCGGCGGGCCGTGGGGCGCCTACGCCGACCACCGCATCGCGACCGCCGGCGCCGTGATCGGGCTGCGCGTGCCGGGCGTCGAGGTCGACGACATCGGCGCGACCGCCAAGACCATCCCGGAGTTCCCCGAGCTGTGGGCGGCGATGCTCGCATGAGCTGGCTGGGCGACTACGAGGACCCGTACGAGGACTACGACGAGTCGAGCGTGCGCGAGCGGCCGAACCCGAAGGCCAACCGGCCGAGGTCGAAGCAGCGGCCAGAGCACGAGAGCGCGATCACAGGCATCGTGACCGCCGTCGACCGCGGCCGCTACACGCTCGCGGTGCGCATCGGCGAGGACGACGAGGCGATCGTCACGGCGGCGCGAGCGCGCGAGCTGCGCAAGCAGGCGATCGTGGCCGGCGACCGCGTCGACGCGGTCGGCGACGCGACGGGCGACACCGGCACGCTCGCGCGCATCGTGCGCATCCAGCCGCGCACCACGGTGCTGCGGCGCTCGGCGGACGACACCGACGTGGTCGAGCGCGTGATCGTGGCGAACGCCGACCTCATGCTCATGGTGGTCGCGGCAGCCGACCCCGAGCCGCGGCCGCGGCTCGTCGACCGCTACCTCGTCGCGGCGCTCGACGCCGGCATCACCCCGATCATGGTCATCACGAAGACCGACGTCGCCGACCCCGAGCCGTTCCTCGCGCTCTTCGAGGGCCTCGACATCGAGGTGTGGCGGTCGTCGATCGACGACCCGCCCGTCGAGGCGCTGCGGGCGCGGCTCGAGGGCCACACGACCGTCGCGGTCGGCCACTCCGGCGTCGGCAAGTCGACGCTCGTGAACGCGCTCGTGCCGAGCGCGATGCGCGCCGTCGGGCACGTCAACGCCGTCACCGGCCGTGGCCGCCACACGTCGTCGTCGACCGTGTCGTTCAAGCTCGGCGACGGCTGGATCATCGACACCCCGGGCGTGCGCTCGTTCGGGCTCGGCCACGTGGCGACCGCGAGCGTGCTGCGCGGCTTCCCCGACCTCGCCGCGGTCGCGGAGGACTGCCCGCGCGGCTGCACCCACCTCGCCGACGAGGAGTACTGCGAGCTGTCGATCGCCGCCGCCGAGGGCAGGCTCGAGGCGCGCAGGGTCGACTCGATGCAGCGGCTGCTCGGCACGCTCGTCGCGATCCGCGAGCAGCGGCACCAGGAGTGACGGGGATCGCGCCCTGCCGCGCCTCCGCGCGCCGTCGTACGCTGGTCGCGTGACCCGCTACGACGACGACCTCGACCTCGCGCTGCGGATGGCCGACGCCGCCGACGCCATCGCCATGGCGCGCTTCGGCGCGCGCGACCTGCAGGTGACGACGAAGGCCGACACCACGCACGTCACCGACGCCGACCGCGCGGTCGAGCAGCGCATCCGCGACATGCTGCAGGCGGAGCGGCCGGACGACGCCATCTTCGGCGAGGAGTTCGGCTCGACCGGCGACGCGGAGCGCCAGTGGATCATCGACCCGATCGACGGCACCGCGCACTACCTGCGCGGGGCGCCGATCTGGGCGACGCTCATCGCGCTCGTCGTCGACCACCACCCGGTCGTCGGTGTCGTGTCGGCGCCGGCGCTCGGCGGCCGCTGGTGGGCCGCGCAGGGCCAGGGCGCGTGGACGGACGTGGCCGAGCCGCGGCAGATCCACGTCTCGAAGGTCGCCGACCTGTCGGACGCCGTGCTCTCGTACAACTCGATCCAGGGCTGGGACGGCGCGGGCAGGATGGACGACCTCGTCGCTCTGCAGCGCGACGTGTGGCGCGCGCGCTCCTACGGCGACGCCTGGAGCTACATGCTGCTCGCCGAGGGCACGATCGACGCGGTGGCGGAGTTCGACCTCAAGCCCTACGACATGGCGGCGCTCGTGCCGGTCATCGAGGAGGCCGGTGGCACGTTCACGTCGATCGGCGGCCGGATCGGGCCGTGGCACGGCTCCGCGCTCGCGACGAACGGCGCGCTGCACGCCGGGCTGCTCGCGCGCCTCGCCGACTGACGTCGCGGGCGCGAGCGGCGGCTCAGCGTCCGGCGGCGGCCGACTCGAGCTCGGCGATGTCGATCTTCCGCATCCGCATGAGCGCGCCGGAGACCGCGCCGGCGCTCGGGCCGGACATGAGCTCCACGAAGCGCCGCGGCACGACCTGCCACGAGAGCCCGAACCGGTCCTTGCACCAGCCGCACTGCGACTCCTGCCCGCCATCGGCGATGAGCGCGTCCCACACGCGGTCGACCTCGTCCTGGTCGTCGACGATCAGCGCGATCGAGACCGCCTCGGTGAGCGGGAACTCCGGCCCGCCGTTGAGCAGCTGGTAGGGCACGCCGGCGAGCGTGAAGTCGAGGGTGAGCGCCTCCCCCGGTGTCCCGCCAGGGAACTCACTGCCCTCCGGGTAGCGGCTGATCGAACCGACCTCGGAGCCGGGCACGAGCGAGACGTAGAAGCGCGCGGCCTCCTCGATGCGGCCGTCGAACCAGATGCAGGTGCTCACGTCCATGCCTGCCATCCTCGGGCACGGACCTCGCTCGCGCTAGCCTGGAATCCATGCGCGAGATCCAGCCGGCCGAGGTCGGGACCATGCCCATCGTCGACGTGCGCGAGCAGCACGAGTGGGACGCGGGCCACGCAGTGGACGCGATCCACATCCCTCTGAGCGAGGTCGTCGCGCGGCTCGATGAGGTGCCCGACGGCGCCGCCGTCATCTGCCGCTCCGGCGCGCGCAGCGGACAGGTGGTCGCCTACCTCGAGCAGCAGGGCCGGGATGCCGCGAACGTCGCCGGCGGCACGCTGCAGTGGGCGGCCGAGGGCCGGCCGATGGTGGGCACGGTCCTCTGATCGCCTGAACGCACGGCGCGCGGGTGGCCGGCGGGTGTAGAACCGACGCATGCCGACGAGGTACCGCGAGGTGGAGGTCAAGCTCGACGCTCCCGTCGATGCGGCCGTGCCGCCGCTCGACGGGCTCGACGGGGTCGCCGCTGTCGACGAACCGGTCGAGCAGCAGTTGTCCGCGACCTACTTCGACACCGAGGGCGGTGCGCTCGCGGCCGCGCGGATCTCGCTGCGACGGCGGATGGGCGGCGACGACGCGGGGTGGCACCTGAAGGTGCCCGCGCGCGGCGACGGCCGCGACGAGCTGCGGCTGCCGCTCGGCCGCGCGAGGACGAGCGTGCCCGTCGAGCTCCGCGAGGCCGCGCAGCTGTTCGTGCGCGACGAGCCGCTGCGGCCGATCGCCGAGCTGCGCACGCGCAGGATGGCGCACCGGCTCCGCGATGCAGCGGGTCGCGTGCTCGTGGAGGTGGCGGACGACACCGTCGTCGCGCGCACCCTGCCGGACGGCGAGCCGATGACCTGGCGGGAGTGGGAGGTCGAGGTCGTCGACGGCGATCCCGGGCTCCTCGACGCCGCGATCGCGCTGCTCGGCGAGGCCGGTGCGACCCCGGCGGCGAGCCGGTCGAAGCTCGCGCGGGTGCTCGGCGACGATCGAGCTGCGACCGCGTCCGAGCCTGTGCCGTCGCTGGCACCGCAGAGCGAGGCGCGCGAGGTGCTGCATCCCGCGCTGCGCGCCCAGGTGGACGCGCTGCGCATCCACGATCCCCTCGTGCGCGCCGACGTCGAGGGAGGCGTGCACCGGATGCGCGTCGCGGCGCGGCGGCTGCGCAGCATCCTCGCGACCTTCCGGCCGCTCGTCGACCGTGCGGCGGGCGAGCGCATCCGACGCGAGCTGCACTGGATCGCGGGCGAGCTGGGCGAAGCGCGAGACGCGGAGGTGCAGCGGCGGCGCCTCGCGGAGCTCGTCGCGTCGCAGCCCGTCGAGCTCGTGCTCGGTCCGGTCGCGCTGCGGATCGACGACGACCTCCGTACCCGCCGCCGCTCGGCGCAGACCGCGGTGCTCGAGGCGATGCGATCCGAGCGCTACCTCGTGCTCATGGACGACCTCGAGCGCTTCGCCGAGGCGCCGCCGTGGACCGCCGATGCCTCCCGCACCGCGGCCGACGTGCTGCGGTCGCGCATGCGCCGCGAGCACCGGCGGATGCGTCGGCGCATCGACGCGGCCGACGCAGCGCCGGACGCGGCGGCGCGCGACGGGCTGCTGCACGAGGCCCGGAAGGCGGCGAAGCGCGCCCGCTACGCGGCAGAGGTGCTCGCGCCCGCGTTCGGCACGCCCGCCCAGCGGCTCGCCCGCGCGGCGAAGCGCGTGCAGTCGGTGCTCGGCGAGCAGCACGACACCGTGGTGGTGCGCGAGGCGCTGCGCGAGCTGGGCGTGCGGGCGCACCTCGACGGCGACAACGCCTTCAGCTACGGGCTCCTCCACGCGCGCGAGCTCGCCGCCGCAGTCGAGCTCGAGGGCGAGATGGCGCGCGCCCAGGCGAAGGCCATGCGGCCGCGGCTGCGGCGCTGGCTCGACTGAGCGCGCGCGCTCGTCAGCCGACGATGAGTTTCTTGTTCATGAACTCCTCCATGCCGTGGGGGCCGAGCTCGCGGCCGAAGCCGGATCTCTTGGTGCCGCCGAAGGGCATGTCGTAGTCCTCGGAGCCGGCGCCGTTGATGGAGACCATGCCGGCGTCGATGCGGTCGGCGACCGAGGCGGCGAGCTCGGGGTCGGTGCACCACAGGCGCGCGCCGAGCCCGAAGGGGGTGCCGTTCGCGATCCGGAGCGCGTCGTCGACGTCCGTCGCGCGGTAGACGGTGCCGACAGGGCCGAACAGCTCCTCGCGGAACGCGTCCATCTCGTCGGTGACGCCGCCGAGCAGCGCGGGCGTGATGCGCGCGTCGCCGGTCGCGGTGATGGTGCCGGCGAGCACCTGCGCGCCCTCCGCGACCGCGGCGCCCGTCTGCTCCCGCAGCCGGTCGGCCGCGGCCTGCGACGAGAGCGGACCCACGAGCGCGTCCTCGTCGTCGGCGTCGCCGACCGGGAGGGCGGTGATCGCGGCGGCGAGCTTCTGCGAGAACTCGTCGTAGAGGCCGTCGACGACGATGAACCGCTTGGAGGCGTTGCAGGACTGGCCGGAGTTCTCCATCCGGGTCTCGACCGCCGCCTCCACGACCTGGTCCATGTCGTCGGTGGAGAGGACGATGAACGGGTCGGAGCCACCCAGCTCCAGCACCACCTTCTTCAGGTGCCGGCCGGCGATCTCGGCGACCGCGGCGCCCGCGCGCTCGGAGCCGGTGAGGGACACGCCCCGCACCCGCGGGTCGGGGATGACGATGTCGCCGATCTGGTCGTTGGTGGCGAAGATGTTCTCGTACGCGCCCGCCGGCAGCCCCGCCTCGGCGAGGATCTCGGCGATCACGGTCGCCGACCACGGGCACTGCGGCGCGTGCTTCAGCAGCACCGTGTTGCCGAGCATCAGGTTCGGGAACGCGAACCTGGCCACCTGGTAGTAGGGGAAGTTCCACGGCATGATCCCGAGGATCACGCCCTGCGCCGACTTCCGCACCCGCGCATCCACACCGGAGCGCACCTGCAGCACCTCGTCGGCGAGGAACGCCTCGGCGTTGTCGGCGTAGTACTGCACGATCTCGCCCGAGAACTCCGCCTCGAACACGCCCTGCGCGAGCGGCTTCCCCATCTCGGTGCGGATGATCTCCGCCAGCTCACGGCTGCGGGACGCGAACGCGTCCGCCGCCCGGCCCAGGATCGCCGCCCGCTCCGCGATCGGCGTCGACCGCCACGGCTCATAGGCCGCGTGCGCGCGCTCGATCGCGGCACGCACCTCGTCGTCCGTCGCGGTCGGGAACTCCTTCACGACCTGACCCGTGTACGGGTCCGTCACGCGGTACTCGCTCACGCCATTGCCTCCTCGCAGCGTCGGTGCACCACCAGCGTAGTGGTGGCGCGACCCGGGCCGGCGGCGGCGGAGCGACCTCAGGGCACCTGGAAGTACAGCCGGTAGTCGGTGCCGTCGTGGAGCATCGCAGAGCGGCCCGGGTCGCCCGTGGCGGGGTACCCGGTGAGCCGCAGCTCGGGGATCGAATCGTGCGCGTAGCGGTACGCGCCCGCGCCCGCGTCGAACGATCCCTGGTACATCCGGTCGGTCGTGCCGTGCCGGAAGGCGTAGATGCGGTAGGCGCTGCCGTCGTGCAGCATGTTCCACCGCGACCAGTCGGTGTCGAAGGGGAATCCCGTGACAGGCAGGCTCGGGTAGTACCCCGGCGGCCCCCAGCGGTAGGTCGTCGTGCCCGGCTCCCAGATGAACTGGTACAGCGTGGTCGGGTCGCCGAGCCGGCGGAGGTACGCGTGGTACGCCGCGCCGCTGTGCAGCATCCGGATGCTCGACGCATCCGCGTCGCTGGGGGCGCCCGCGAGGGTCAGCGTCGGTATCGACCGGTGGCCGAACTCGTAGGACGCGCCGTTCCAGGCGAACTGATAGAGCGTGTCGCTCGAGCTGCCGCGGAACGCGTAGAGGCGGTAGTCGGTGCCGTCGTGCAGCATCGCCCAGCGAGCCAGGTTGGTGTCGGCGGGGGCGCCCGTGATCGGGAGGCTCGCGATCGATCGGAAGCCGTAGCGGTACTCGTCCGTGCCGGGCACCCAGGCGCCCTGGTCCATCGACGGCATGGCGACCTCCTCGCGCGAGGACCCTCACAACGTGCGACTCGCAGCCCGAATGGTGGAGATGGGGGGAATCGAACCCCCGTCCAACGCTCATATCGTGCGGATTCTCCGGGTGCAGCTCAGGGAAGGCGTTCTGCTCGGCTCCGACCTTTGTCCTGAGCACCTAGGTCGACGAGCCCAGTCACAGGAAAAGTCCCGCGATGCCCTGTGACGCAGCATCGCAGCAAGCCCTCAAGATGACGCCAGGGTCCGGAGCGAGGGCGTCTCCGGTCTGACGGACTTCAGGCTCGCTTAAGCAGCGAGGGCGAAGTCGGTGCGCTTTGCGTTGGCACCTATGGGTTTGCAGGGGGCGTTGAAGAGATGACCCTGCATCCTCTACCCGCTTCCCGCAGCAACCGAGACGATGTCGAAACCGATCATCCCCGTGCTGGGTGTGCGAGTCGCACGCTGTGGAGTTGTCAAGGCCGGATCGCTCCGGCGCGCTGGCTGGGCCAGCCCGTCATCATATCGCGACCGCGGGCTGCGCGGCAAGGCTCCTCAGCCGAAGAGCAGCTCCGCCTCGCGGTAGCGGTGGTCGGGCACGCGCTTGAGGTCGCCGAGCGCATCCGACATCGGCACGCGCACGATCTCGGTGCCGCGCAGCGACACCATCGTGCCCCACGCCTTCGCGGTGATGGCGTCGATCGCGGCGAGCCCGAACCGGGTCGCGAGCACGCGGTCGGCGCCGCTCGGGGCGCCGCCGCGCTGGATGTGGCCGAGCACCGTCGAGCGCGACTCGATGCCGGTGCGCTCCTCGATCATGGGCGCGAGCACCTCGCCGATGCCGCCGAGGCGCGGCCGGTTGTAGGCGTCGAGGCCCTTGCGCGAGTACTCCTCGTCCATGCCCTCGAGCTTGAACCCCTCCGAGACCACCACGAGCGGCGCGCGCCGGCGGTCGTAGACCGACTGCACGTACTCGCAGATCCACTCGATCGAGCGCGGCTGCTCCGGGATGAGCGTGACGTGCGCGCCGGTCGCGATGCCCGTGTGGAGGGCGATCCACCCGACGTGCCGGCCCATGACCTCGAGCACCATGCAGCGCATGTGCGAGTCGCCGGTCGTGCGGAGGCGGTCCCCCGCCTCCGTCGCGATCTGCACCGCGGTGTCGAAGCCGAACGTGTAGTCGGTCGCGTCGAGGTCGTTGTCGATCGTCTTCGGCACGCCGACGACCGGCAGCCCGTCGTCGGCGAGCCGGTTGGCCGCCGCGAGCGTGCCCTCGCCGCCGATCGCCATGACGGCGTCGATGCCGAGCCGCTCGAGCGTCTTGGCGACGTTCGCCGCGCCGCCGTTCGGGCCCTCGTAGGGGTTCGTGCGGCTCGTGCCGAGGATCGTGCCGCCGATTCGGGAGGTGCCGCGCACCGACGACCGGTTGAGCACGCGGACGTCGCCCTCGACGAGGCCGCGGTAGCCGTCGCGGATGCCCACGAACTCGAGGCCGTGGTGCACCATGCCGGTGAGCACGGCGGCTCGGATGACTGCGTTGAGGCCGGGGCAGTCGCCGCCGGACGTGAGGATGCCGACTCGCATTTCGCCTTCCGCCGGAGGGCCCTGGGTGAATCCTGCCGGCGGTGCCCATCCAAGCGGCTGCGCGGACGAATGTCGAACCGCGGGGTGGTCAGCTCGCGGCGGCGCTCACTCGGCGGCGCTCACTCATTCATGCGGTTGCGAGTGCGCATGGCGCGCTCGGCCTCGCGCTTGTCCTGCCGCTCCCGCAGCGCGTGCCGCTTGTCGTACTCCTTCTTGCCCTTCGCGACGGCGAGCTCGACCTTCGCCCGGCCGTCCGAGAAGTACAGCGAGAGCGGCACGAGCGTGTAGCCGCCCTGCGAGACCTTGGCGGCCAGCTTGTCGATCTCGTCGCGGTGCAGCAGCAGCTTGCGCTTCCGGCGGGGCGGGTGGTTCGTCCACGTGCCCTGGCCGTACTCGGCGATGTGCACGGCGTCGAGCCAGGCCTCGCCGTACTCGATGAAGGCGTAGCCGTCGACGAGCGACGCCCTGCCGGCGCGCAGCGACTTCACCTCGGTGCCCGTCAGCACGAGGCCCGCCTCGACGCGATCCTCGATCGTGTAGTCGTGGCGCGCCTTGCGGTTCTGCGCCACGACCTTCTGGCCCTGTTCGCGCGGCATGGTTCGCTCCTGCATCCTGTGCCCGACCACCGGGCAGCCGCCCAGTCTAGCCGGATCAGATCTTGAGGTACCTGCGGATCGCGACCGCCGCCGCCACCCCGGCGAACAGCACGCCGATCCCGATGAGCACGGGCGCGACGACGAGGGCGTCGTCGAGCCCGACGATCGCGATGGTCTGCAGCATCGGCGCCACGTAGCCCTGGAGGACGAAGTGGACGACCGCCACGACCGAGCCGGCGGCCAGCACCGCCCCGATGAGCGCCGCCACCACCCCCTCGATGATGAAGGGCGTCTGGATGAAGCGGTTCGACGCGCCGACGAGCCGCATGATGCCGAGCTCCCGCTTCCGCGAGAAGGCAGAGAGCCGGATGGTGGTCGAGATCAGCAGCACCGCGGCGACGAGCATGAGCACGGCGACCCCGATCGCGGCCAGGCTCGCGGTGTTGAGCACCTGGAAGATCGGTTCCAGCAGCGCGCGTTGATCGCGCACCTCCAGCACCCCCGGGAGCGCGGTCGTCGCCTCCCGGATGAGGTCGGCGTCCTGCGGCGTGGTCGGCCGCACCCAGAGCGCCTCGTTCATCGTCTCCGGGCTCGCGAACTCCGCGCTCGCCGTGCCGCCGAACTGCTCCATGAAGTGCTGGTAGGCGAGCTCGCGGTCCTCGAACTGCACGTCGGCGACGTAGGGCGCGATCGCGCCGCTCGAGAGCGTGCTGCGCACGGCCTCGACCTGCTCGGGAGTCGCCGCGGTCTGCGTGCAGGTGTCGGTCGCGTCGACCGGCCCGCAGAAGTAGATGCCGACCTGCGCACGGTCGTACCAGAAGCCCTTCATCTGGTTGATCTGCTGCTGCAGCAGGATCGCCGCGCCCACGAACGAGAGCGAGATGAAGGTGACGAGCACGACCGAGACGACGACCGAGAGGTTGCGGCGCAGGCCGTTCCAGACCTCGTTGGCGATGAGCTGGATCCTCATGCGAGCTCCTCCCCGGCGTGCGACGCGAGCTGCCTGCGGTAGCTGCCGGAGGCCTCGTCGCGCATGATGACGCCGGCGTCGAGCTCGACGACGCGCTTCTGCATCTCGTTCACGATCGACGCCTCGTGCGTCGCCATGACCACGGTCGTGCCGCCCTCGTTGATGCGGGCGAGCAGCGCCATGATGCCCGCGCTCGTGGACGGGTCGAGGTTGCCCGTCGGCTCGTCGGCGAGCAGGATCGGCGGCCGGTTGACGACCGCGCGGGCGATCGCGACGCGCTGCTGCTCGCCGCCCGAGAGCTCGTGCGGCAGCCGGCTGGCCTTGCCCGCGAGCCCGACGGTCTTCAGCACGTCTGGCACCGCCTCCGAGATGAAGCCGCGGCTCTTGCCGATGACCTGCAGGGTGAAGGCGACGTTCTCGTAGACCGTCTTGTTGTTGAGCAGCCGGAAGTCCTGGAAGACGACGCCCAGGTTGCGGCGGAAGAACGGCACGCGCCGGCTGGGCAGCGCCTTGAGCCGCTGGCCGAGCACGTGCACCTCGCCCTCCGTCGGACTCTCCTCGCGGAGCACCATGCGGATGAGCGTGCTCTTGCCGGAGCCCGAGGCGCCGACGAGGAAGACGAACTCGCCCTTGAGGATCTCCAGGGAGACGCCGTCGAGGGCTGGGCGGGCCTTGCGGGAGTAGGTCTTCGAGACCTCGTCGAAGCGGATCATGACCTGTCGAGGGTATGGGCGTCGGCGCTCCGACCGGTGCGCCGCACCGGCGGTTCCATGGATCCATCGCACTTCGTGCTTGCCAAGCACTGTTATCAATCTGTTATCGTTGCCGTGCCGCGTGCGGACCGGGAGCCCATCTCCCTCCGGATCGCACGCAGCGTGAGCCCGGGTCGGATGAGCGACCGAGCGGTGATCGTGCCCTGCGTGCAGCTCCGCGGCAACCACCACCTTGTGCAAGTCCGAGCCTGCCTGCGCCATGCGCCGACGGTCGGCGGCGGTGGTCATCGTGCAACCGGAAGGCCACACCACTCCATGACCCCTCAGCACCGCACCCCCACATCCCCCGGCCGCAGGACGCGGCTCGTCGTCGCGACCTCCGTCATGTCGGCGGGCGCGATCCTGCTCGCGGCCTGCGCGCCGCTGCAGCCGGGCGCCGACGCCAAGGCCGCCCTCCTCTCCGCCGGCCCGACGTCGTCCGCGACCTCGGCCCCCGCCGAGGGCCTCGGCGGTCGCGGCCCCGGATCCGCCGGCCGCGAGGCGGCCGCGGGTCGTGACGACGCGGCGCCTGCTGCCGACGTCGCGCCCGAGCCCACGGTGGATGCGGCGCCCGTGGCGCCCGCCCCCGCGGCGCCCCAGCCGGTCGCAGCCGAGGCCGCACCCCAGCCCGCCGCGGCCGACCCCGAGTCGGCAGCGCCGTCGCGCTACCTGCAGCTGCCCGAGCAGCCTCGACCGGAGCCCGCCCCGACGCCGCCCCGTGCGCCGGCTCCCGCTCCGGCCCCCGCACCGGCCCCAGCACCTGCTCCGGCGCCCGCACCCGCGCCCGCACCGGCTCCTGCGCCGGCTCCTGCACCCGCACCGGCTCCTGCACCGGCACCCGAGCCGGCTCCTGCACCGGCTCCGGCCCCTGCGCCCGCCCCGGCTCCGGCCCCAGCTCCGGCGCCCGCACCCGCACCGGCCCCGGCACCGGCTCCGGCCCCAGCTCCGGCGCCCGCACCCGCACCGGCCCCGGCACCGGCCCCAGCGCCCGCCCCGCCCTCCGGCGGACAGCCCGGGCCGAGCAACACCGGCGTGCCAGCCGGCACGTCGCTGAGGGTGCACCAGGGCGACCTGGTGATCACCGAGCCGGGGACCGTGATCGACGGCCTCGACATCCACGGCTTCGTCGACGTCCGCGCGGCGAACGTCACGATCCGCAATTCCATCGTGCGCGGCGGTCAGCCCGGCGGGCAGGACTCGCTCGTGCGCAGCGCGACCGACGGTGCCAGCCTGACGATCACCGACAGCGAGCTCGTGGCGTCGATCGCATCGTCGCGTACCGACGGGCTCCGCGGGTCACACATCACCGCCGAGCGCCTCGAGATCCGCAACGTGCTCGACGGTGCCCACTTCTGGGGCGACGGCGACGTCACGCTGCAGGACTCCTGGATCCACGGGATCCTGCACTTCGCCGTCGATCCGGCCCGGGGCGGGACCCCGAGCCACGACGACGCGATCCAGATCCAGGGCGGCTCCGGCTATGTCATCACCGGCAACCGCATCGAGGGCGGCAACAACGCCGCGATCCAGCTGACGCAGGACGCCGGCCGGACCTCCGACGTGCGGATCAGCGGCAACTGGCTCGACGGCGGCGGCTGCACCGTGAACCTCGCGCAGAAGGACCAGGGCCCGCTGCAGGGCATCGCCGTCACGGGCAACACCTTCGGCGACTCCACCTACAACTGCGCCATCATCCGCCCCGCCGCGGGCAGCATCACGACGAGCGGCAACGTCGGCAGCGACGGGCAGACCCCGGTGGTCGTCGTCCGCGGCTGATCGCCCGCACCATCCACAGCCCTGCCCCGCCGAGCGCCTCGGCGGGGCAGGGCCTTCTTCTGCGCATCCGGGCCCGTGGAGGCGTAATGGGTGATCATAACGACGTCCGTATACCGCGCCACGCCGCGTCATGGTCAACAAACCGGACAATCGTTACGCTTCTGTTACTCTGGAGGGGTCGAGCAGAGCGCTAGCGTCATGCCGAGCAGCGGATGGGGTCACGACCTCCGCGCCGGTCGCTGGAGCTCACGCCGTGCAGCAGCCGTCTCCCTCGGCAGCGCCGGCAGCTCGATCGCACCATCACGCCGTGCCGACGCAGGCCTGCCGCCCGTCGGCATGCCGTCGTGCATCCCCATGAGAGGTACACCCCATTCCCATTTCGCATCTCCCCAGTGCAATCGCGTCGACCCGTGTCCCCAGCACGCGTCGCCGTGCCCTCCGTCTCGCGGTCGCGACGTCGGTCGTCGCCCTCGGCGCGACGCTCCTGCCGGCCACCGCGGCCACAGCCGCCCCTGCGGTCATCGACCGTCCTGCGAGCGTCGCCACGTCGATGCCCGGCGACAGCAACACCGGCGTGCCGTCGGGTGTGGCGCTGCGCGTCCACCGCGGCAACATGGTCATCACCCAGGCGAACACGGTCATCAGCGGGCTCGACATCTACGGCTCGGTCGACGTGCGCGCGGCGAACGTCACCATCCGCAACTCGATCGTCCGCGGCGACTCGGCTGGCAACCACGACTTCCTCGTGCGCAGCGCCTCGAACACCGCGAGCCTCCGGATCTACGACACCACGCTGCGTGCCAGCAAGCCGACGTACCGCGTCAACGGCCTGCGCGGCTGGAACATCAACGCGAACCGGCTCGACATCAGCAACGTCATCGACCCCGCGCACTTCTGGGGATCGGGCAACGTGCAGCTGCGCAACTCGTGGCTGCACGACAACCTGCACTACGCGAGCGACCCCAGCTGGAACGGCAACCCGAGCCACGACGACAGCGTCCAGATCCAGAGCGGGTCCGGCTACTGGATCACGGGCAACCGCATCGAGGACGCCAACAACGCCGGCATCATGATCACGCAGGACGCCGGCCGCGTCGCGAACGTCATGATCCGCGACAACTTCCTCGATGGCGGCGGCTGCACGATCAACCTGCATGACAAGGGCAAGGGCCGGTTCCAGAACATCGACATCGTCGGCAACATCTTCGGCGCGAACTCGGCGTTCAACTGCCAGATCATCCGCACCGCTGGCGACATCACCGCGACGGCCAACACGACCGTCACCGGCAAGGCCATGCGGATCAACCTCCACTGATCCGCGGATCGCAGCAGCGGGCTGCCTCGTCACCGACGAGGCGGCCCGCTCTGGCACCCGGCGTCAGTCGCGCCAGCGCGCGAAGCTGCCGTCGGCGCGCGCGAGTCCGAGGATGCCGACGTGCGTGCGCTCCGGCTGCCCCCAGTAGCTGCGCTCGTAGAGCTCGTGCCGCGCGCCGAAGCCGGTGCCGACCGCATCCCACAGCTCGCCCATGACCTCGAGCCGCTCCCGCGCATCCGCGCCGCCCGAGCCGCGCAGCAGCGGCTCGATCGCCGCGACGGCGTCGGTGCCGAGCGAGGCGAGCGGCACCGGCAGGTGCGCGAAGGCCGACGACAGGGTCGTCTCCAGGGTGACCCGCATGCGGCTGTAGGCGTCGGGCGCGAACGCGGCGAACGCGAGCGCCGCCTCGGCGCCCGGGCCGATCGAGTCGCCCGAGGGCGCCGCCTGCTCGATCATCGCGTCGCGGAGCCCCGCCGTCATGTGGCGGAACGCGAGCACCTCGCCGAGCGCCGCCTGCACGCCCCGCCGCTCGGTCGTGCCCATGATCTCGGTCGCGCGCACGGCGAGGCCGGCGATGTGCTCGAGCTTGGCCTCGAGCCGCGTCGCCGCCTGGAAGGCCAGCCGGCGGTTCCAGCCGATCGCACCGCCGTTGAAGGCGAGCATCGTCTCGGCGTCGCGGATGAAGACGTCGTCCCACGGCACGAGCACGTCGTCGAAGACGACGAGCGCGTCGTGCTCGGCGAAGCGGCTCGCGAGCGGCTGGTCGTCGCGGGCGGGCGTGCCGCGCGTGTAGATGCGGATGCCGGGCGTGCCGACGGCGACGGACGCGGCGATCGCGAACGCATCCGTCTGCACCTCGCCGCCGAAGTGCGAGACGAGCAGCCGCTGGGCGGTCGCCGCACCGGTCACGACCGCCTTCGCGCCGCGGAGGACGACGCCCTCGTCGGTCTCGCGCACGACGTGCAGGAAGACGTCGCCCACCTCGTCGGGCGGCAGGTCGCGGTCGACGGGCGGGTTGACGAGCGCCTGCGCGTAGTGGGTGACGTCGCGCTGGTCGCGCGCGAGCGCCGCGCGGACGTTCCCCTCGAACCGGCCGAACTCGCCTGCGTGCGCCGCCATCGAGGTCAGCACCGCGCCCATGAACTCGGGCGTGCGACCGACCCAGCCGCGGGTGATCCGCTGCCAGGCGCGGATCGCGTCGCGCTGCGCCCGCAGGTCGTCCCGCGTCTGCGGCACCGTCCAGAAGGCGTGCGTCAGGCCCGATCCGTCCGCCGTCGGCGCCAGGAGGGCATCCGCCCCGTCGCCGTGCAGCGCGTCGTAGAGCGACGCGATGGTGCCCGCGAGCCCGGCGAGCTCGGGATGCTCGGCCACGCGCTCCACCGGCACGCCGTCGTGGATGACGACGCGGCCGTCGTCGAGGCTCGCGAGGTAGTCGCTGCCGGTCTGCGGCCGGGTCATCGGGGCTCCCTGCGTCGGTGCGGCGCCCTCGGCGCCTACTCGGTCTCGAGCTGCTGCTGCTTGCGCCAGCGGATGCCGGCGGCGATGAAGCCGTCGAGGTCGCCGTCGAACACGGCCGACGGGTTGTTGACCTCGTGGAGCGTGCGGAGGTCCTTGACCATCTGGTACGGCGCGAGCACGTAGGAGCGCATCTGGTCGCCCCAGCTCGCCGAGATGTTGCCGGCGAGCTCCTTCTTGCGAGCCGCCTCCTCCTCGCGCTTGAGCAGCATGAGGCGGCTCTGCAGCACGCGCATCGCGGCTGCGCGGTTCTGGATCTGGCTCTTCTCGTTCTGCATCGAGACGACCGTGCCGGTGGGCAGGTGGGTGATGCGCACGGCGGAGTCGGTCGTGTTGACGCTCTGGCCACCCGGGCCCGAGGAGCGGAACACGTCGACGCGGATGTCGCCCTCTGGCACCTCGACCTCGTCGACCTGCTCGAAGAGCGGCACGACCTCGACCGCGGCGAACGACGTCTGCCGCTTGCCGGCCGCACCGAACGGGCTCATGCGCACGAGCCGGTGGGTGCCGGCCTCGACCGACATGTGGCCGAAGGCATACGGCGCGTCGATCTCGAACGACGCCGACTTGATGCCCGCCTCCTCCGCCCAGCTCGTCTCGTAGATGGTGACGGGCATGTCGTGCTGCTCCGCGTAGCGGAGGTACATGCGCATGAGCATCTCGGAGAAGTCGGATGCGTCGACGCCGCCGGCGCCGGCGCGGATGGTGACGACCGCGGGCAGCGGGTCGAACTCGCCGTCCAGCAGCGTCTGGATCTCCATCTCGGAGACGAGCCGCTGCAGGCTCGCGAGCTCCTTGCGGGCCTCCGTCTGGGTGGCTTCGTCGGCCTCCTCGTTCGCCATCTCGACGAGCACCTCGAGGTCGTCGATGCGTGCCTCGGCCTCGGTGAGGCGGCGGAGCGCCGTCTGCGCGTGGCTCAGCCGGCTCGTCACCTTCTGGGCGGCGTCGGGGTCGTCCCAGAGGTCGGGGGCGCCTGCCGCCTCGGAGAGGCGCTCGATGTCGGCGGCGATCTTGTCGACGTCCGCCACCGCCTTGATGTCGGAGAACGTGGAGCGGAGAGCGGCGATGTCGCCGGCGATGTCGAGATCGGCCATGGTGCCTCCAGCCTACCGACGCGGCCGGGCCTCGGGCGCGTCGGCCCGTAGTCTCGCTGCATGAGCGGCGTCGACCAGTCCGAGCGCTTCCCCTGGCGGAAGGTCGCCGGCGCCGCCTACGTGCCGACCGCGGCATTCGCGATCGGCGAGGGCGCGGTCATCCCCTACATCCCGCTCATCGCAGGCGACCTCGGCGCATCGCTCGCCGTCGCCGCGGTCGTGACCGCGATGCTCACGGTCGGGCAGCTCGCCGGCGACGTGCCCGGCGGCAGCGTCGTCGCCCGCTTCGGCGAGCGGCCGACCATGATCGGCGCCGGACTGCTCGTGCTCGTCGCGCTCGCGATCGCGTTCGTCTCGACGAACGTGTGGATGCTCGGCGCCGCGATCTTCGTGCTCGGCCTCGGTCACGCCGTGTTCGCCCTCGCGCGGCACGCCTTCATGACGACGTTCGTGCCCATCCGCTTCCGCGCGAGGGCGCTCTCGACGCTCGGCGGCATCTTCCGCCTGGGCATGTTCGTGGGCCCGCTGCTCGGGTCGGCCGTCCTCGGCCTCGGCCTGCCGCTCGCGTCGGTCTGGGTGGTGTGCGCGATCGGCACCGTCATCGCGATCGTCGTGCTGATCGTGCTGCCTGATCCCTCATCGGCGTTCGAGCGCACGCCGCTGACGACCGGCACGATAGAGCTGCGCGCCGAGCGCACCGGCGTCGGCGAGGTCGTCCGCCGCAACGCGCGGGTGCTCGCCACCGTCGGCGTCGGGGCCGCGATGCTCGCGCTCGCCCGCTCTGCGCGCAACGTGCTGCTGCCGCTCTGGGCCGTCTCGATCGGGCTCGACGGCGTCACCACCGGTCTCGTGATCGGCATCGCGGGCGGCGTCGACTTCGCGCTCTTCTTCGTCTCGGGCTGGGTGATGGATCGCTTCGGACGGCTCTGGAGCGTCGTGCCGTCGCTCACGCTCATGGCCGCGGCCTTCGCGATGCTCGCGGTCTCGCACGACCTCGATGCCGCCGCCGGCTGGTTTACGGCCGCCGCGCTCGTGCTCGCGCTCGGCAACGGGCTCGGCTCCGGCATCCTCATGACCCTCGGCGCCGATCTGGCGGATCGCCGCAACCCGGCCCCGTTCCTCGGTGCGTGGCGCCTCACCACCGACCTGGGCGGCGCGGCGGCGCCGCTGCTCATCTCGCTGCTCGTCTCGATCGCGTCGATCGCCTGGGCGGCCGGCGGGCTCACCGCGCTCTGCATCGTCGGCGCCGGGATGCTGCTGCGCTGGCTCCCTCGGAAACCGCGCGACTAGCGCCTCAGGGCAGGGACGCGGCCGCGTCGTCGATCGCCGCCTGGATGCTGGCGGCGGCATCCGGGGTCACCGCGCCTGCCTGCTGCAGCTGGGCGACCTGAGCCTGGAGCTCGCCGAGCGCCGTGCGCGCCTCCTCGGTCCGACCGTCCGCGAGCGATGCCTCGATCGCAGCGACGCGGTCGCTCAGCCCCGCGCCGGCGTCGCCCTCGAGTGCCCCGCTCTCGATCGCCTGGGCGATCGCGGCGCGCACGCCGGCGAGCGCATCCGGCGCGACCGGCGCGGGCTCCTCGGGCTCGGGCTCGGGCGGCGGTGGCGCCGACTCGGTGGGCGGAGGCGGCGGCGCGGTCGAGGATGGCGCGGTGGGCGCCGGCTGCGCAGGCGCCGAGCGCGAGGGTGCCGGCGTGCCAGCGCCGCGGTCTCCGTCCGCGAGCACCTCCTCGCCGCTCGCCGGCTCCCCAGCGGGGTCGGTGGCGGTCGCAGGCGCCGCCGTCGCGCCGTCGGCGACGGCGGTCTCGGCGATCGCCGCGGGCGGTGGGCTGGCGGTCGCGGCTGCGGGGGGCTGGGAGGCGATCGCCTCCTCCACACCGCCTCGCTGCAGCAGCCCCGGCAGCACGGCGAGCGCGAGCGCCGCGATCGCTGCCAGGACGACCGCGGGGAGCACGATACGGGCAGCGGAGCGGCGGCGGGCGCGCGGGACATCCTGGGTCGTCGCGGCGACGAACACCGCGGTCGCCCCCGCGTCCACCGGCCCGGGAGCACCCGCGAACGGGATCGCGAGCGCGCCGTCGGTCACGGGCAGCGCGGCCCGGATGGCGGCCAGCTCATCGCGCACTCGGGCGGCGTCATCGCCACGCGCTGCTGGCGCCTTCGCGAGCAGCCGGTCGACGAGCTCGTCGAGCGCGGCCGGCACGTCCGGCCGCCGCGCGGCGAGCCGCGGTGCCGGCGCCGCGACGTGCTGCTGCAGCAGCGCGAGCGGATGCTCACCGGTGAACGGCGCGGTGCCGGTCACGAGTGTCGTGAGCACGCAGCCGAGGGCGTAGAGGTCGGTCGCCGGCGTCACCCGCCCGCCCTCCGCCTGCTCGGGCGCCATGTACGCGGCGCTGCCGAGGATGGTCGAGGCTGCCGTCAGCTGCGCGGCCGGCGCGTCCGCGACGCTCGCGATGCCGAAGTCGACGACCTTGAGCCGCCCGCCGCCGTCGAAGACGAGGTTGGCCGGCTTGATGTCGCGGTGGACGATGCCGATGCCGTGGATCGCGGCGAGCGCCGCGGCGGTCTGCTCCGCGATCGTCACCGCCTGCTCGAGCGGGAGCGGCTCGCCGCGCTGCAGCAGATGGGCGACCGTGGGCCCGGGCAGCAGCTGCATCACGAGGAACGCGATGCCGGCATCGGTGCCGGAGTCGAACACCGTGACGACGTGCTCGTGCACGAGGGAGGCAGCCGCCTGCCCCTCCCGCCGGAAGCGCTCGGCGACCGTCGCATCCCCCGTGCCATCGACGTCGACCGTCTTGATGGCGACCTCGCGGCCGAGGACGCGGTCGAGCGCGAGCCACACCTGGCCCATGCCGCCCCGGCCGAGCGGCCTGACGAGCTCGTATCGCATCGCGAGCAGGGCACCGGGGAACATGTACCCCACTCTTCACCGTCGCGCCTGGACGCCGCTGGTGAACCTGCCGCGGATCGCTCCTGCTGCCGACCACGTCGATCGCCCGGGCGGCGGGCGGTCGCGATTTACTTAGCCAAGGCAACTAAGTTACGGTTGGGTCTCGTTCCGGTCAGGAACTTGCTGAGCGTGCAACACTCGCGCAGTGCAGCCGAGCCTCGAACGTCACCTCGAGCTCGCCGGTACCGGCGACGTGGGCGCGTTCGCGACCGTGTTCGACCTGACGTCGACGCGCGTGTTCGGAACGGTCCTCCGGATCCTCCTGGATCGCGCGCAGGCCGAGGAGGTCGCGCAGGACGTGTTCGTGGAGGCCTGGCGCAGGGCGAGCCGGTTCGACCCGGCCCTCGGCTCGGCCACCAGCTGGTTGCTCCGCATCGCGCATGCGCGCGCGGTCGATCGCGTGCGTGCGACGCAAGCGCAGCGCGACAGGGACATCCTGCCCGCAGCTCGCGAGCGCGCGTCCCAGGACGCGTCCGTGCGGGAACGGGTCGAGGGGTCGGCCGAAGCGGCGCGGGTCCGGGAAGCGCTCGTGCACCTCAGCGAGGTGCAGCGGGAGGCCATCGTGCTGGCCTACTTCGGGGGCATGACGCAGGCCGAGATCGCCGAGCACCTGGACGTGCCGCTGGGCACGGTGCAGACACGCCTCCGAGACGGGATGCGGCGACTGCGGCACGCATCCGGGGCGCACGTCCCGACGCGGGATCCCGACGCGCTGTCAGCATGAGCAGACGGCGGCCGTCCGCACCGCGCGAGCGCTACTCGTCGCGGCGCAGCTCCTGACGGGCGGCGAGGTCGTAGGCGATCGACGTCGCCTCCTCGCGCAGCTCGTCGTCGTTGAGCTCGCCCGACTGCACCTGCTGCACGAGCTGGCGGAAGGCCGGGTTCTCCATGAGCGCTCGCAGCCCGTCGGCTGCCCGCTCGGGGTCTTCGACGGGCAGGGCCGCCGCGACGGCGTCGTAGTCGGGCTCGGGCTGATCGCTGGGCTGCTCGGTCATGCGGCGAGGGTACCGGCGCGGGCTGGGCGGCGGAGAAAGCGCTGGCGGTGGCGCGGGATCGACCGCGCGGCGCTGGGCGGACGCTGCTGCCCGCGCTGACGGAATCCTGCGTTGTCGCCCGTCCGGGCCGGTGCCATCCTTGCCGCAGCGGGTGCCGAGGGCGGCGCCCCCTGAGACCTGAGGCGTCACGGGCCGGTGGTGGAGGATCCCGTGCAGCGTCGTCCCATGCAGCGCCGTCCCATGCAGCGTCGTCCGTTCCCGGTGAGCGGCGTCGCCGTCACCGCGGTCGCGGTGCTCGTGCTCAGCCTCGCGATGCCGACCGCGGCGTCGGCGGCCGCGCCGGCCGCGGCGGCGCTCGTCGCTCCCCCGAACGGCGGCACCACGGCATCCGCGAGCCCCACGCTGAGCGTGACCGCGAGCGACCCGGACGGCGGCACCCTCGACGTGACCTTCGAGGGCCGTCGGGTGGGCGCGACCGTGCCCGGCGCCACCGACGCGGAGCCCTTCTCGGTCGTCGTCGTGCCCGACACCCAGAACTACAGCTACGGGCCGATCGACCTGCTGGATGCGCAGCTGCGGTGGGTGCGCGACTCGCGCGACGCGCTCGACACGGCCTTCGTGATCCAGGTGGGCGACCTCGTGAGCGAGTGGGACATCCCGCGGCACTGGGACAACGTCTCGCGCTCGTTCGCGATCCTCGACGACGCGGGCGTGCCCAACACGGTCGTGCCCGGCAACCACGACTTCGACAACGCCACGGGCGACCTCGGCCCGTACAACAGCTACTTCCCGTCCACCCGCTACGCCGACGCGTCGTGGAACACGGCGAGCACCCGCTACGGCGGCTACCTCGGGCAGGACCAGTTCGGGCCCGACCCGATCGACCGCGGCAACGGCGACAGCTACGCGCTCTTCACGGCGGGCGGCCGGGACTTCCTGGTGCTCAACCTCGAGTGGGAGGCGCCGCAGTACGCGCTCGACTGGGCCGACCGAGTGCTCGACGCGCATCCCGGTCGCAGCGTCATCATGGCCACGCACAGCTTCGTGTCGGTGAACGGCACGCGCCGCGCCACCGCGCAGCGCCCCGGTGGCACGTCGCAGACCGCGCTGTGGGAGGGCTTCGTGCGCACCCACTGCGAGATCGACCTCGTGGTGGCCGGCCACGAGCACCAGGGCGACCTCGGCGAGGCGCACCGCGTCGACGCCAACGCGTGCGGCGAGCCGGTGCCGCAGATCCTCACCGACTACCAGGCGAGGGCGAACGGCGGCGACGGCTGGTTGCGGTACTACACGTTCGACCCGGCGTCGAACACGATGCGCGCGACCACCTACTCGCCGACGCTCGACCGCTACGAGACCGACGGCAACTCGTCGTTCACGCTGCCGTTCGAGCTGACCGAGCCGCAGCCGGCGCCGTTCGCGCCGATCGCGACGAGCACGGTCGCGTCGGGAGGCACCGCATCCGCGACCTGGTCGGGTCTCGCGCACGACACCGCCTACGAGTGGCGCGCGGTCGTCGACGACGGCACGACCAGGACCACGTCGGCGACCTGGACGCTCCGCACGCCGCCCGCACCGCAGGCCGTGCTCGCCGCCGACGCGTTCGGCCGCACCGTGACCGGCGGGTGGGGCACCGCCGACGTGGGCGGAGCCTGGACGCCGGGCACCGGCACGACCGGTCCGTTCTCGGTGAACGGGTCCGAGGGGCTCATGACGCTCGTGCCCGGCCAGACGCGCGAGGTCCGGCTCGGCTCGACCGCCGGAACGTCGGCGGTCGTCGACGCGCGCGTGAGCGCGAACGTCGCCGCCGCCGGTGGCGCCGCGCACACCACGATCATCGGCAGGCAGGTCGGCACCTCGAGCTACGGGCTCAACGTGCGCTTCGAGCCGAACGGCGTGCTCCGCCTCTACCTGCTCCACAACAACACGGCGCTCGCGACGAGGGTGACGACCTGGACGCCCGGCCAGCGCTTCAACACCCGGCTGTCGGTGACCGGGACGTACCCGACGCAGCTCGCGACGATGGTCTGGCCGGTCGGCTCGCCCGAGCCGATCTCGTGGCAGCTGACCGCGACGAGCACCGTCGCGGCCATGCAGGCGGCGGGACCCGTCGTCATCAAGACGGCCGTCAGCTCGACGTCGACCGTCGCGACGACGCGCGTCGCCTTCGACGACCTGCGCGTCGTCGACCCGGCGGGCGTGCCGCCGCAGAACACCGCGCCGGTGGCTCGCTTCACGACCGGCGGCACCGGGCTCACCGTCACCGCGAACGGCACCGGGTCGACGGACGCCGACGGCACGATCACCGGCTACGCGTGGACCTGGGGCGACGGTTCGACGAGCACGGGCGCCACGGCGCAGCACACCTATGCGACCGCCGGCACCTACTCGGTCGGCCTGACCGTCACCGACGACGACGGCGCCACCCACGCGACGTCGAGCAGCGTCACCGTCACCGCTCCCCCGCCGCCGAACACCGCGCCGGTGGCCCGCTTCACCACCGGCGCGACCGCCCTCACCGTCACTGCGGACGGCACCGGGTCGACGGACGCCGACGGCACGATCACTGGGTACGCGTGGACCTGGGGCGACGGCGCCACCGGCACGGGCGCGACCGCGCAGCACGCGTACGCGGCCGCCGGCACCTATTCGATCGGCCTGACGGTCACCGACGACGACGGCGCGACGCACGCGACGTCGAGCAGCGTCACCGTCACCGCTCCCCCGCCGCCGAACCAGCCGCCGACCGCGGCGATCGCCGCTCCGGCGATCACCGGCCGCACCGTCGCGCTCGACGGGAGCGGCTCGACCGACCCCGACGGGTCGATCGCGACGTACGCGTGGCAGTTCGGCGACGGCAACACCGGCAGCGGTCCGACGCCGACGCACACCTACGCGACCGACGGCACCCGCACGGTGACCCTGACCGTGACGGATGACGACGGCGCGACCGCGTCCACGAGCCGGTCGGTGACGGTGACGACCGCGCCGCCCGCGGGGGTGCTCGCGACCGACGACTTCGGCCGCGTGCTCAGCAACGCGTGGGGCACGGCCGACACCGGCGGCCCGTGGACGCTGAGCGGCACAGCGTCGGCCTTCTCGGTCGCCGGTGGCGCGGGCGTCGTCGCCATCGGGCCCGGCTCGACGCGCGAGGCGCGGCTCGCGGGCGTCTCGACCTCGAACGCCGTCGTGACGGTGCGCATCAGCGCAGATGCTGCGGCGGCGGGGGGCGCAGCCAGCGCCACCGTGGTCGGCCGGCTCGTCGGCACGTCCTCGTACGCGGCGCGGCTGAGGCTCGAGCCGGGCGGCATCATCCGGCTCTACCTGCTCCGCGACGAGGTGGCGCTCGCGGGCAGCTACGTGCTGCCGGGCGCCTACGTGCCGGGCGAGGCGATCATGCTGCGCCTCAGCGTGCGCGGCACCTCGCCGACGACGCTCGGCGCCATGATCTGGCGCGCGAGCGGCACGCAGCCCGCGAGCTGGCAGCTGCAGGCGACCGACGCGACGGCCGCGATGCAGACCGCGGGGATCGTGACGCTCAAGTCGGCGATCTCGTCGTCGTCGACGGTCGCGACCACCCGCTTCCGCTACGACGACTACCGGGTGACGACGAGCTGAGCGCCGAGCGACGGGTCAATCGAGGAACACCGCGCGGGCGGTCGACGTCACGTCGAGCCGGATGCCGTCGGGCAGGAAGAGCGACACGACCGGCGGGCGCCAGGCGCTCGAGACGGTGACCGTGGCGCTGCGGGCGTCGGCGCTCGCGGCGTCGACGCGGAGGCCCGCGAGGCCGCTGCCGGCCGCGACGGTCCAGGCTGCGGCCGCCAGGTCGACGGCGCGGTCGGCGAGCTCCGGTGCCGCCGCATCGCCGTCGAACCGCACCTGCTCGAGCGCGAACGCCTCGGCCGCGGCGAGCGCCGCGCCGTCGGCCACGGTGAACAGCCGGCGGCGCTCGATGAGCAGGCTCGTGGCCGCGGTGACGGCGAGGATGAGCGCGAGGGCGAGGGCGGCGAAGCCGACGGTCAGCACGAGCGTCGACCCGTCGTCCTCCCGCGCCAACCGGCGAGCGAGTCGCCTCACGGCGCACCGCCGAATGCGGAGACCGGCTGGACGGCTCGGGCGGAGATGGGTACGCCGATGCCGACGTCGGGTGCGAGGACGGGCGGCACGAGCGGTAGCGGCACGGTGGCATCCACCTGCACGGTCACGGTGCCGCCGCGGGTGTCGCACGCGCCGGGGTCTGGCTCGCACGCGATCGTCACCTGCGCCGCGTCCCGCTCCATGCCGGCGTCGGCCATCGCCACGAGGAGCGCACGGTCGGCGGCCTCGAGGCCGGCGTCGTGGCTCGGCGCCTGCGCGATCGTCCGCGCCGCGTGCCGGGCCGCGCCCTCGACGCCGAGCACCGCATGCTGGATCTGGCCGAGCGCCAGCACGAGGTAGACGAGCGGCACGAGCAGCAGCACGCCGACGGTGAGGAACTCGAGCGACGCGGAGCCCGTCTCGTCGACGAGCCGGTCGCGGGGCGCGTGGACCGGCGGCTCACCCGAGCGACTCGACCGGCGCATGCCCGGTCACCTCCAGCCCGATCGGCCCGACCAGGCCGAGCATCGGCAGCGGTGCCGCGACGCGGATCTCGATCGTCTCGAGCCCGGCGACCGACGCGGTCGCGGCGGAGACATGCTCGGCGTAGCCGGGACCCAGCGCGACGGTGATGAGCTCGCGAGTGCGCGCGACGCCCGCCGAGGCATCCGCGCCGACGAGCGAGGCGTGGCGGGCGCCCTCGGCAGCCGCATCGGCGAGGGTGGCGCGCACGTGCAGCGCGAGGGTGAGCTGGATGACCGACAGCACTAGCGCCACGAGCAGCGCCGCGACCATCGTGAACTCCGCGACCGCCGAGCCGCGCTCGTCGGCCACGCGCATCAGAAGCTCGAGACGCGCGCGATCGCCTGCTCGAAGACGCCGGTGAGCGCCGGACCGGCGACGGTCCAGAGCACGATCACCAGCCCCGCCGTCATGAGCGTCACGAGCACCCAACCGGGCACATCGCCGCGCTCCTCGCGCACGCGCCCGACGAGGCGCGCGTACCTGGTGGTGATCGTCGACATGGTGTCCTCCTTCAGAATCCGACCTGCAGCACGTGGATGCCCGGCCACAGCGCGAACGCCACCGTCGTCGGCAGCAGTCCGAAGACCAGCGGCACGAGCATCGAGATCTCCTTGCGGCCCGCCGCCTCGAGCAGGTCCCGCTTCGCCGCCTCCCGGGCGTCGAGCGCCTGCGCCTGCAGCGTCTGGGCGAGCGGGGTGCCGCGCTCGAGCGCGCCGCGCATCTGCTCGACGCAGCGGGTGACGCCCGGGTGCCCGAGGTCGTCGGCCAGCGTCGCGAGCGCGCTCGACAGGCTCGTGCCCGCCGCGGCATCGGCGACGACCCCGGCCAGCTCACGACCGAGGGCACTGGAGCCCGCCGCGCCGACCCGGCGCAGCGCATCCTGCAGCCCCTCGCCGGCCGCGAGGCTCAGCGACAGGAACTCGAGGATCGAGGGCAGCTCGCTCGAGATGCGAGCGAGCCGCCGCTTCGCGCGGCGCTGCAGCAGCCAGTCGACGGCGACGGCGCCGCTCGCAGCGCCCATCGCGGCGAGCGCCGCGGGCAGCGCCGGCGGGCCGCCTTGCACGGCGCCGGCGACACCGACGGCCGCCCCAGCCGCTCCGCCGAGCGCGGCCCAGCGCAGCTGGCGTCCGCGCACGGCCGCGACCGTCTCCGGCGAGGCCGCCTGCCGCAGCCGCCGGCGCACGCCGTCCGGTGCGCCGAGCACGGCGCGGAGCGCAGGTGCGAGCCGGTCGCCGACGGGCGAGGCGACGACGCCGAGCACCCGGGTCGGGCTCACCCTGCGTCGGGCCACGAGGTCGCGCGCGCCGGCGGAGACGTCGAGCACGTACGGAGCGACGCGGTGCAGCAGCAGCGGTCGGCGCAGCATCGGCGTCAGGCTCACGAGCATCCACAGCCCGAGCCCGAGGCTCGCGCCGAGGATGAGGCTCCAGCCGGCGTCGCTCACGCGAACCACCGCGCCTCGGTCGGCAGGGCGCCGATCCGGAGCATCACCCGGTAGGCGATGCAGGTCACCACGGCCCCGCCGGTGATGAGCAGCAGCCCGCCCGGTGCGTTGTAGGCCTGCGCGGCCTCCGGCCGCGTCGACAGGATGAGCAGCACGATCCAGGGCGCTGCGACACCCAGCCGCGCGGCGCTCACGATCCAGGACTGTCGGGCCTCGAGCTCGCCGCGCGTCGCGAGGTCGACGCGCAGGTAGGCGGCGAGCTCGCGCAGCACCGTCGTCACCTCGGTGCCCCCGACCTCGCGCGCCATGCGCAGGGTCTCGATGAGGCGGTCCCCGACCGGGTCCGCGAGCCGGTCCTTCAGGCGGTCGAGCGCGTAGCCGAAGCTGCCCGTCGCGTGGAGGTCGGCAGCGTAGGCGGCGAAGGCCGGGCGTGTCAGCTCCGGGCCGGCGCGCTCGAGCTGCGCCACCGCATCCGGCAGCGCCAGGCCGCTCCGCACCGCTGACACCAGGTGGTCGACGACGTCGGGCCAGACGCCGGCCTGCGCGCGACGACGTCGGCGTGCACGCCACCGGACCGCGAGCGGCGGTGCAGCGACACCGAGGACGAACGCAGCCCCTGCGACGGCGACGACCGGCACGAGCGCGAGCGCGAGGCCGGCAGCGAGGACGCCGGCGAGCAGCGCCACCGCGGCGACCGCGAGCGGCGGGATGCCCTCGAGCCCGGCGTGCGCGAGCCGGTCGAGCACCGGTCGCCCGGCGCGCTCGAGGCGACGCGGGGCGCGTGGCCACAGCCACGGGCTGACGGCGAGCACGACGCCCAGCCCCAACGCGGCGCCGAGCAGCCAGGTCATGCCGCGCCTCCCGCCAGCAGCGCGACCGGATCGATGCCGACCGCGGCGAACTTGGCGATGCGGGCTGGGTGCGAGCCGGTCGGCTCGAGCAGCCCGTCGCGCAGCGCGAAGAGCGTCGACGCCTCGACGATGCCGCCGATCGCGGACCCGGTCGGCGCGAGGATCTCGACGACGCTGCGATTGCCGCGCACGTCGATCGCGAGGTGCACGACCAGGTCGATGCACTGCGCGACGGTCGGCACGACGAACCCCGCGTCGATGTTGCGGCCGGCGAGGAGCGGCAGGGTCGTCAGCTTGCCGAGCGCGTCGCGCGCGGAGTTGGCGTGGATCGAGCACATGCCGCTCACGCCGCAGTTGAGCGCGACGAGCAGGTCGAGCGCCTCCGCCTCGCGCACCTCGCCGACGATCAGCCGATCCGGCCGCATGCGGAGACTCTCCTTGACGAGGCGGCGCAGCGTGATCTCGCCGGTGCCCTCGAGCGACGGCTGCCGGCACTGCAGCGCCACGATGTCGTCGACTGGCGGGTCGAGCTCGAACGTCTCCTCGACCGTCACCACCCGCTCGCCCGGCCGCACCGCCGAGAGCAGCGCGTTGAGCAGCGTCGTCTTCCCTGCGTGCGTCGGTCCGGAGACGAGGATGTTGCTGCCGGCCACGACCGACTGCCGGAGGAAGTGCGCCGCCTGCTGGCTGAGCGCCCCGCGCTCGACGAGCGCCGCGAGCGACGACAGCCGGCGTGCGAACTTCCGGATGTTGATGCTCATGGCGCCCCGGGCGACGTCGCCGGATGCCACGTGGAGCCGCGAGCCGTCCGGCAGCGACGCGTCGACGAACGGCGTCGAGAGGTCGACGCGCCTGCCGGTGGTCGACAGCATCCGCTCGACGAGGTCGCGCACCTCGCGCTCGGTCAGCCGCAGCGGCAGCGGCTCGCTCACGCCGGCGCGGGCGCAGAAGATGCGCGAGCCCTGGTTAATCCAGAGCTCCTCGATCTCTGGGTCGTCGAGGTACGGCTGCAACGGGCCGTAGCCCGAGACTGCCGCGAGCACATCGCGCTGCGCCTGCTGCTCGTCGGCGAGCATCGGCAGGCTGCCGCCGAGCGACAGCTCGGCATAGGAGCGCACCGCATCGCGCACGTAGCGCTCGGCGAGGTCGCCCGAGCGCGCGAGGTCGACCCCGTCGCGCCGCACCCGCGCCCGCACGGATGCGGTGATGTCGGCGACGGCCTGGCGCATGCGTGCCAGTGAAGCCGACCGGCGTCTCCCGGCGCGGAAGTTGTCCACAGCGAGGGTCGACGGTACGGATGTCCGCCCTTAGCATCTGCCGCATGGCGGTGCAGCGGACCTTCCCGATCCTGTCGACGCGCGACCTCGAGCGGCTCGAGTCGTTCTACCGCGACGCGTTCGACGCAGAGCGGGTCTACGCCTACGCCGACGACGGCCGCGACGTCTACATCGCGATGCAGATCGGCGCGTCGACCGTGAGCATCGGGCTCGACAACGACCTGACCGGTCCACCGGTCGGAGCAGCGCTCTGGATCTACGTCGACGACGTCGACGAGAGCCACCGGGCGGCGCTCGAGACAGGAGCGACGAGCGTGGCCGAGCCCGAGCTCATGCCGTGGGGTGAGCTCGTGGCGCAGGTGCGCGATCCGGACGGCTTCCTGCTCTACCTCGGGGCCGAGGCGAGCGACGCGGCGGGCTGATGCGCCACCGACCACAGCGAGTCCTGAGCCGAAGCGAGGGTCGGATCCGTCCCCCAGCGGCTTAGCGTGTGACCCACGACGACCCCTCTCGAGGACGGTTCCCATGGCTCACTCCCGACTGCGCAGCACGGTCGCTGCGCTCTCCGCCGTACTGCTCGCCTCGGCCGCGCTCACGCTCGCCGCGCCGGCGCCCGAGGCGAAGGCAGCGACGACGGTGCGCTACGCCGGCGCCGACCGCTACGCCACGTCGGTCGAGATCTCGAAGTGGTCACCCTGGCCCGGCGACACCGTCTTCCTCGCCTCGGGCACGAGCTTCCCCGACGCCCTCGCCGCTGGGCCGGTCGCGGCCGCCGAGGGCGCCCACCTGCTCCTCACCACACGCGACAGCGTCCCCGCGTCCGTGATGGCGGAGCTGCGTCGGCTGGGGACGTCCAAGGTGATCCTGGTGGGCGACCAGAACGCGATTGCCGACACGGTCAACTGGCAGCTGTACCGAGAGCTCGGTGTCGCGGTCGAGCGCATCGCCGGAGCGAACCGCGTGCAGACGTCGCTCGCGCTGCTCGACCGGCTCCACGATACGACGCCCATCAGCGAGATCTGGGTGGTCTCCGGCTGGAACTTCCCCGATGCGCTCGTGGCGGGGTCGATCGCGGGCAGGAACGGCGGCGGCATCATCCTCGACTGGCACGGCTCGTCGGCGAACGACATCGAGGCGTGGCGCCAGCAGACCATGCCCTACTACCAGGGCATCCCGGTGCGGATCGCCGGCAGCGGCGCTTCGGTCTCGGACTACGACCAGCAGATCATCGCCTGGTCGGGCGCGTCCGAGGTGTCGCGCTACGCCGGCTCGGATCGCTACGAGACCGCACGGGTCATCCATGACACGTTCACGCCGTGGGTCGACAGCTCGACGATGGTGCTCGCGACGGGGCAGAACTTTCCCGACGCCCTCGGTGGCTCGGTCTTCGCCGCAGTCCGCGATGTGCCTCTCTACTTGACCCCCACCAACTGCCACGATGCGATCGCGGCGATGCTGCGAGGCGAGCGCGACCAGCGCGGCATCCAGACGGTCATCGGGCTCGGCGGCGTGCCGTCGCTCTCGGAGCGGTCGCTCCAGCTGCAGGGCTGCCCGCCGCCCCCGCCGCCGCCCGTGCAGCCGCCGCCCACGACCCCACAGCCGCCCGCGGGTCCTGCCCCGTCGAACGACGTCGACTGCGGTGACTTCGCCACGCAAGCGCAGGCTCAGGCGTGGTTCAACTACTACTTCCCGCAGTACGGCGACATCGGCCGCCTCGATCGGGACAACGACGGTCGAGCCTGCGAGTCACTTCCCTGACGCGTCTCAGCCGTCAGCCCAGCGCAGCACCCGCAGCGCCTGGAGCGTGATCCACCGGTTCGGCTCGCCCACCTCGCCGTAGTCGATGCGCGCGTCGCCGCCGTGCCGCGCGTCGAGCGGCCAGGTCCCGTCGTCGCGGCGCTTCGCGCGCACGAGCTCGATCGCCTCGGCCATCCGCTCGTCGGGTGCCGCGCCGACGGCGCGGAAGTGCTCGAGCGCGCGCAGCGCGTCGTAGTGCCAGCGGGGCGGGAACGCGAATGCGCGGTAGCCCTCGCTGATCAGCTCGCCGGTCGAGCGCCGGCGCAGCAGGCCGCGCTCCAGCAGGTACGCCTCGCCGCTCCTGCGCGCCTCCGGCACGCGCGGGTCGTCACTAATCAGCTCGAACGCCGCGAGCGCCTCGAGCACCGCGATCGTCGAGTCGAACGACGACCGCACGCTCCCGCGCTCCTGCTCGCAGTTCCAGCCGCCGTCCTCCATGCGCTCGCCGAGCAGCCGCTCGACGACCGGAGCGACATCGACGCCGTAGTAGACGGCGTTCGTCACGAGGGCCGCGTTGATGCAGGGCTCGACCTCGCCGTCGAAGAAGGGCAGGTCGTCGTACTCCCAGCGCGTCACACGCGCGACATCAGCGATCGCGGCCCGCACCGCGGCATCTGCCGGATCGACGCCGAGGAGCCGCAGCTCGGTCAGCACGTGCGACGTGGATGTCCACGGCTGGCCCGGCAAGGTCGGCTCGGCCTTCGGGAAGTGCGCACCGCCCGCCCATTGGCCGTCGTCGCCGCGCTCGGCCAGCAGCTGCGCGCCCCAGCCCTCGCGGGCGACCCGGGCGCGCTCGGCCGCCACCTCGCCGGGGTCGGCGTCGAGGAGGTCCCGCAGCACCTGCCAGCGGATCGCCGGATCGCCCTGCAGCAGCCAGTCGATGGTGTCCATGCGGGCATCCTGCCCCGCGCCGCCCACGCGCGCCAGCGGATGCGCGCACGCATGACGCGATGCGCCGCGCGCCCGTCGAAGGTGTGCGTCCGAGCGGCGGGCAGCTCGGACGCACACCCTCAGCGGGTGAGGGTCACTCGGCCAGGAAGCCGAGCAGCGCCCGGTTGAACTCCTCTGCGTGGCTCACGTTGAGGCCGTGCGGGGCGCCCTCGACGACGTGCAGCTCGCTGCCGTCGATCGCCGCGTGCGTGCGGCGGCCGGAGCCCTCGAAGGGCACCGTCTGGTCGCCGTCGCCGTGGATGACGAGCGTCGGCACCGAGATCGCGCCGAGGTCGTCGCGGAAGTCGGTCGTCGCCCACGCATCCATCGCGCCGAGCGCCGCCGCCTGCGACGACTGCTTCGCGAGCGCGAGCGCCTGCTGCCGCTGCTCCTCGGTCACCTGCAGACCCTCCGCGGTGGAGAAGAAGCCGGTCGTGAAGTCGTCGAGGAACGCGTCGCGGTCCTGCTCGAGGCCGCCGCGCATCTGCTGGTAGAGCTCCTCGGAGAGCGGCCCGTCCGGGTTGTCGTCGGACTGCAGCAGGAACGGCGGCACCGCCGCGGCGAAGACGACCGAGCGCACCCGGTCCTGGCCGTAGGCCGAGACGTAGCGCGCGACCTCGCCGCCGCCCATCGAGAACCCGACGAGCGTGACGTCGTCGAGGTCGAGGTCGGTCAGCACGGAGTCGAGGTCGGCGGCCAGGGTGTCGTAGTCGTAGCCGGTCTCGGGCTGCTCGCTGCGGCCGAAGCCGCGCCGGTCGTACGAAACGACGCGGTAGCCGGCCGCGACGAGCGCGTCGGTCTGCTCGTCCCACGACTCGGCCGACAGCGGCCATCCGTGGATCAGCACGACAGGGCGGCCGTCGCCGCCGGAGTCCTCGATGTGGAGTCGGATGTCGGGCATGGTGCCTCCTGGAGTCGGTCGGGGGTCGGGTGGTCGGTGCAGCGCTCGTGCGGCTAGCGGTATTCCGGGTTCTGGAACCCGAAGCGCTCGCCGCGCTCCCACGCGTCGCGGTCGTTGCCCTCGGCGGGGATGCCGCCCTGCAGGAGCCGCGCGAGGTGGAGCAGGTTCCACGCCATGATCGTGACGTTGCGCTTCGTGAAGTCGTTGTCGGCGCCGGCGTGCGAGCCGTCGTCGAGCTCGTCGCCGTACGACGGACCGGGGCCCGCCTCCCCCACCCAGCCGGCGTCCGCCTGCGGCGGGATCGTGTAGCCGATGTGCTGGAGCGCGTAGATCGCCTCGCGCGCGACGTGCTTCATGCCGTCCTCGTTGCCGCCGACGAGCACGCCCGCGACCTTGCCGTAGGAGATCGACTGGCCGTCGTCGTTGAGCACGCTCGACTCCGAGTAGAGGCGCTCGATGACCCGGCGGAAGACGCTCGAGCCGTCGCCGAGCCAGATCGGCGTGGCGAGCACGAGGATGTCGGCGGCGAGCACGCGCTCCCAGAGCGCCGGCCAGGCATCCTCGCTCGCGCCGTGCTCGGTCATGTCGGGCTGCACGCCCGGGGCGATCGCGTGGTCGACGGCGCGCACGATGTCGACCTCGACGCCCTGCTTGCGCAGGATCGTCGCGCTCGCCTGGATGAGCAGGTCGGTGTGGCTCTCGTCGGGCGACGGCGTGAGCGTGCAGTTGAAGTACAGGGCTCGGATGGGCTCGGTCATCCGGCCACGCTCGCACGCGACCCTGTGAGCGCCATGTCCCTCCGCGGGCCGTCCGCCGTCAGCGGTCGAGCTCGCGCGCCTCCAGCAGCGCCGCGAGCCGCGCGGCGAAGCGGGCCGGCGCATCCGCGTCGCGCGGCAGGAACCCCTCCCCCGTCTTCGCACCGAGGTCGCCGCGCGCCGCGCGATCGCGCAGCATGGCGGGCGCGGCGGATGCGTCGCCGAGCGTCGGCAGGATGCCGTCCGCGACGCTCGTCCACACGTCGAGCCCGCCGAGGTCCATGACCTCGAACGGCCCGGCGAGCGCCCAGCGCGGCCCGAGACCCGCCGTGACGGCGAGGTCGACCTGCTCGGGCGTCGCGATGCCGAGCTCGACGAGGTGCATCGCCTCGCGGTAGAGCGCCGCCTGCAGCCGGTTGGCGATGAAGCCCTCGACCTGCTGCGCGAGCGGCACGGCGGTCTTGCCCGCGGCCGTCAGCAGCGCGGTCATCCGCTCGACCGTCGCTGCCGGTGTGGCGGGGCCGGGCACGACCTCGACGAGCGGCACGGTGTCGGCGGGGTTGAAGAAGTGGGCGATCACCAGCCGAGACGGGTCGCGCATGCCGGCCGCGAGCGCATCCGGCGCGATCGACGAGGTGTTCGAGGCGATGATCGCCTCGGCGTTCGCCGCCTCGACCTGGGCGAGCAGCGCCCGCTTGAGCTCGAGCCGCTCAGGAGCCGCCTCGAGCACGATCGTGGCGCCGACGACGGCCCCCTCGACGCTGTCGTGCGCGGATGCGCCGGCCGACTCGGCGGCGCGGGCTGCAGCCGCGGGGTCGACGTCGAAGACCCGCACCTCGTGCCCCGCCCTGGCGAAGACGCGCGCGATGCCCGCGCCCATGACGCCGGCGCCGAGCACCGCGACGACCTCGCGCGCGGCCATCAGTCGTCGAGGCGGCTGCCGAGCCCGACGCCGGCGATGATCCGGTCGGGCACGAGCACGGCGATCGGCGCCGCGAGGCGGTACCGCCAGTCGGCGACGACGATCCCCCGCCGCGTCCGCAGCGCCCGCAGCCCGTCGCGCACGACCGCCGACGCATTCGCCCACCCGATCTCCGGGACGGTCGTCGCGTCGACGCCCATCCGCTCGTGGAACTCGGTCGCGACGAAGCCCGGGAGCAGCGCGGTGACGACGACGCCGTCGCGGCGGTACTGCGCGCGGAGCGCCCGCGAGAGCATGAGCAGCTGCGCCTTCGCCGCCGAGTAGGTGCCGCTCGGCAGGCGGCCGGCGAGGCTCGCGACGTTGAGGATGCCGCCCCGGCGCCGGGCGCGCATACCCGGCAGCGCCGCGTGCGCGAGCCGCAGCGGCACCCACGAGAGCAGCTCGTGCATGCGCCGCTCGTCCTCGATCGCGGATGCGTGGAAGGGCTCGGCGACGGCGAAGCCAGCGTTGTTGACGAGCACGTCGACCGGCCGCGCGCCGTCGGCGAGGCGTGCCGCGACCCGCTCGAGGTCGTCGTGCTCGAGCAGGTCGGCGGCGAGCACCTCGACCTCGGTGCCGCGGGCGGCAGCGAGCTCGTCGGCGAGCGCGCGCAGCCGTGCCTCGTCGCGCGCGACGAGCACGAGCGAGAAGCCCTCGGCCGCGAGCTGGCGAGCGAACTCGGCGCCGAGGCCCGCGGATGCTCCGGTCACGAGCGCGCGCATGTCCATGGCTCAACCTTGGCAGACGGTGCGCCGCGGCGTGGGCGCGCGCCGCTACGCTGGGCACACCCACGCGGGAGTGGTGGAATTGGCAGACACGCAGGATTTAGGTTCCTGTGCCCTCGTGGCGTAGGGGTTCAAGTCCCCTCTCCCGCACTGCCCGGACCCATCGCGAAGGAGCCTGCCTGTGCACGCGCTGCCAGCCGAGTTCCTCATCGACATCGAGGGGCTGATCGCCGGCGCGGGCGTCTGGGCACTCCTGCTCGTCTGCGCGATCGTCTTCGTCGAGACCGGGCTGCTCGTCGGCTTCCTGCTGCCGGGCGACACGCTGCTCGTGATCGCCGGCGTGCTCTCGTTCACGGGCGTCATCCCGCAGCCCATCTGGCTCGTGTGCCTGTGCATCGCGATCTGCGCGGTCGCGGGCGACCAGCTCGGCTACTTCATCGGCCACAAGGCCGGGCCGCCGATCTTCCAGCGCAAGTCGTCCGGGCTCTTCTCGCATCGCACGATCGAGCGCACGAACCGCTTCTTCCTCCGCTACGGCGCCGCCGCCGTCATCATCGCCCGCTTCATCGGCATCGTGCGCACGTTCATGCCCGTCGCCGCGGGGGTCGGGCGGATGCCGTGGCCGCTGTTCCTCCGCCTCGACATCGTCGGCGGGCTGCTCTGGGGCGCGGGGCTGCCGCTCGTCGGCTGGGGCGTCGCGCACATCCCCGGGGTCGCCGACATCGTCACCGAGTACATCGACCTCGTGCTGCTGGGCGTCGTCGCGATCGCGATCGTCGCGATCATCTGGCACGCCATCCAGTCGCGCCGCGAGGTCGAGCGCGAGCTGCGCGACGGCACCGCGACCGGGCAGGTGCAGACGCTCGACCTCTCCGGCACGAGCGAGCCGGGCCTCGAGCGCTAGGGACGCTGCGCGACCGAGCGCCTACGCGCTCAGCCAGATCGCCTGCGCGACCTCCGGTCCCAGGTCGATCGTGCCCGCGCCGGTGCGCACCTGGATCGAGCCGGAGTAGGGCTTGAGCCCCAGCACCTCGAGGTCGGCGTCGAGCGCGACGCCCGAGTCGGCGAGGAAGCGCAGCATGGCCGGGTCGGCGTCGGAGATGCGCACGATCGTGCCCGCGTGGCCGACCGGCGCATCCGCGAGCACGACGGCATCCGGTCGCACGACGGTGCCGTCGGCGGCGGGGATGACGTCGCCGTGCGGGTCGCGCGTCGGGTCGCCGAGCGAGCGGGCGATCGAGTCGAGCAGCCGGTCGCTCAGCGCGTGCTCGAGCACCTCGGCCTCGTCGTGCACCTCGTCCCAGTCGTACCCGTGCCGCTCGACGAGCCACGTCTCGACGACGCGGTGCCGGCGCACCTGCCGCACGGCGAGCGTGCGGCCGGCGTCGGTGAGCTCGATCGCGCCGTAGGGGCGGTGGTGCACGAGGCCGGCGGCCGCGAGCTTCTTCACCATCTCGGTGACGGTCGAGTTCGCGAGCCCGAGCCGGCCGGCGAGCTGCGACGGCGTGATCGGGTCTGGCTGCCACTCGGTGTGGTGGTAGATCGCCTTGACGTAGTCCTCAGCCGCTGTCGACTGCATGACGCCTCGCTCTCGTCGATCGGCTCCTGGCCCACCGGATGACGAGCCCCCGGCGGGGCCCGAAGAGCAACGCTAGCCCGAACGCGAGGCCCTGCGTGAGGACCACGGCGCCGCCCGGGGAGATGTCGAGCCAGAACGCGGCGATGAGCCCGGTGAGCGCCGCCACCGCGGTGACGCCGACCGACCAGCCGAGCAGCGCGTCCCAGCGCCCCACGATGAGCGACGCGGTCGCGCCCGGGATGACGAGCATCGCGACCACCAGGATGATGCCCACCGCCTGCAGCGCCGTCACGACGGTGAGCGCGAGCGCGCCGAGCAGCACGGCGTGCAGGATGCGCGGGCGCAGGCCGATCGCGTGCGCGTGGCCGGCGTCGAACGCGACGAGCGTCAGGTCGCGGCGCAGCACGACGAGCGTGATGCAGACGACGGCGCCGACGATGAGCACCTGGGCGATGTCGGCGTCGCTGACGCCCAGCACGTTGCCGAACAGGATGTGCTGGAGGTCGGTGTCGGCGGGCGTCACCGAGACGATCACGAGGCCGAGCGCGAACAGCGTGGTGAAGACGACGCCGATGGCCGCGTCCGCTTTGATCCTCGTGGCGGCGCGCACGCCGCCGATGAGCGCGACCGCGCCGATGCCGAAGACGGCGGCACCGAGCGCGAACGGCAGGCCGAGCAGGTAGGCCAGCGCGACGCCCGGCAGCACCGCGTGCGAGACCGCGTCGCCCATCAGCGACCAGCCCATCTGCACGAGCCACGTCGACAGCAGTGCGCACGCGACGGCGGCGACGAGCGTGACGAGCATCGCCCGCAGCATGAAGTCGTAGGCGAACGGCGCGAGCAGCGCGTCGAGGAGCGTGCCGTCCACGTCAGGCCTCCTCGCGGGTGCCGGCCCCGAAGGCCTCGGCGATGCGCTGGGGCGTGAGCACCTCGTCGGGCGGCCCGTGGTGCAGCAGCCGGCCGCGCAGCAGCAGCACCGCGTCGACGAGCTCGGCGACGCCCGAGAGGTCGTGGTGCACGATCACGACGGTGCGGCCGCGATCGCGGAGGCCGCGCAGCACCTCGGTGATCTGCGCCTCGCTCGTGCGGTCGACGCCCGCGAACGGCTCGTCGAGCAGCAGCAGCTCGGCGTCCTGCGCCATCGCGCGCGCGACGAACGCGCGCTTCCGCTGCCCGCCCGAGAGCTCGCCGATCGGCCGGTCGGCGAGGTCGTCGATGCGCAGCAGGTCGAGCGCCTCGTCGACCGCGGCGCGGTCCGCGGCGCGCGGGATGCGCAGCATGCCCATCCGCCCGTAGCGGCCGGTGGTGACGACGTCGCGCACCGTGATGGGGAAGTCCCAGTCGACGGACTCCGCTTGCGGCACGGATGCCACGAGGCCAGCGCGACGCGCCTCCTTGGGCGTGCGGCCGAGGATGCGCACGGTGCCCTCGTGCGGCACGCGCTCGAGCACGGCCGCGAGCATCGACGACTTGCCCGAGCCGTTGACGCCCACGAGCCCGGTGATCTCGCCGGCGTGGATGCGCACGGTCACGTCGGCGAGCGCGCGCACCTCGCCGTAGCGCACGCCGAGCCGCTCGGTGGCGATCGCGTCGGTCGTCGGGTGCTGGAAGGCCGTCATCCGCCCAGCCCTTCCAGGATCGCGTCGACGTCGTGCTCGATGAGCGCGAGGTAGGTGGGCGCGGGACCGCCCGGCACCGAGAGCGAGTCGACGTGCAGGCTGCCGTCGAAGCGCACGCCGGCGTTCCGCGCGATCTGCTGCTGGGTGCCCGGATGCGTCGTCGACTCGCAGAAGACGGTCGGCACGCCGGTGCGCTCGACGGCCGCGGCGACGGCCGCGATCGACTGCGGCGTGCCCTGGCCGCCGGCGTTCACCGGCCAGAGGCTCGCCTCGGCGAGGCCGGCGTCGCGCGCGAGGTAGCTGAACGCGCCCTCGCACGTGACGAGGATGCGGTGGGACTCTGGCAGCGCGGCGACGCCGTCGCGCAGCCGGTCGCCGAGGCCCTCCAGCTCGGCCGTGATCGCCGCCGCCCGGCGGTCGATCGCGGCGCGCTCGCCGGGAACAAGGTCGCCGATCGCGACCCGCAGCGCCTCGACGTAGGCCGCGCCCTCGGCCGGCGACACCCACGCGTGCGCGTTCGGGTTGCCGGCGTAGTGGCCGGTCTCGATCGGGATCGGCTCGACGACGTCGCTCAGCACGACGTGCGGTGCGGCCGCGCGCTCGACGAGCGTGAGCAGCCAGTCGTCGATGCCCATCCCGTTCGTCACCACGAGGTCGGCGCCCTCGGTGCGCACGAGGTCGCCCGGCGTCGGCTCGTAGTCGTGCACCTCGACGCCGGGGCGCGTGAGCGACTCGACCCGCGCGGCGTCGCCCGCGACCTCGCGCGCGAGGTCGGCGATGACCGTGAAGGTCGCGAGCACGAGCGGCCGGCCGTCGTCGACGGGCGCGGGAGCTGCGGCACCCGGCGCGGCGCAGCCGGTCAGCGCCGCGAGCGCGCACGCAGCGGCGAGCGCGATGATTCGCCGCCCCGCACGCACATCTTTCGGCATGCCGAAATCATGGCACACGGCGGCTGCCAGAGCGAGATGGACCCGGTCCCGGATGGTGGACCCGAGATCCGGGGTCCATCACCCGGAGTCGGGTCCAGGAGGGTGCCGTCGGGTGCAGCCCGCGCTCGGGCGGGGGTCAGCGCCCGGCGATGCGGGCGGCGAGCGCCTCGAAGGCGATGCGGCGGTGGCTCCGCGCGTCCTTCTCCTCGGCGCTCAGCTCCGCGGCGGCGCGGCCGTCGCCGTCGTGAGGAAGGAAGACCGGGTCGTACCCGAACCCGCCCTCGCCGCGCGGCGCATCCGCGACCGTGCCGGCCCACTCGCCCCGCTCGACGAGCTCGCCGTCGGCGTCGACCCACGCGGCCGCGCAGACGAAGCTCGCGGCGCGGTCCGTGCGGCCCTCGAGGTTCGCGAGCAGCAGCTGCAGGTTGTCGAGGTCCTCGCGCGTGCCGGCATAGCGCGCCGAGTGGATGCCGGGTGCGCCGTCCAGCGCGTCGACCGCGATGCCGGAGTCGTCCGCGAGCGCCGGCAGGCCGGTGCGCTCGTGCGCGGCGCGCGCCTTGATGAGCGCGTTCGCCTCGAACGTGTCGCCGTCCTCGACGGGCTCGGGCCCGTCGTCGGGCAGCAGCTCGACGCCCGGCAGGAGCGGCGAGAGGATGCGCTGCAGCTCCTCGATCTTGTGCGGGTTGCGCGTGGCGACGACGACCTGCAGGCCGCCGCCGCGCACGTCGACGCCGGTGGCGCCGAAGCCCGTGTCGACGGGGGTCATGCGAGCGCCTCGCGCTGGAGCTCGGTGAGCCGCTGCGTGCCGGCGAGCGCGAGGTCGACCATCGCGTCGAGCTCCGAGCGGTCGAACGGCGCCCCCTCGGCGGTGCCCTGCACCTCGACGAGCAGGCCGCGGCCGGTCGCGACGACGTTCATGTCGGTGCCGGCCCGCACGTCCTCGACGTAGGCGAGGTCGAGCAGCGGCCTGCCGTCGACGATGCCGACCGAGATCGCCGCGACGGAGTCGATGATGGGCTTCGCGCTCGCCGGCACGCGGCCGTTCGCTTGCGCCCACGCGATCGCGTCGGCGAGCGCGACGTAGGCGCCCGTGATCGCCGCGGTGCGGGTGCCGCCGTCGGCCTGCAGCACGTCGCAGTCGACCGCGATCGAGAGCTCACCGAGCGCCCGCATGTCGACCGCGGCGCGGAGCGACCGGCCGATGAGCCGCGAGATCTCGTGCGTGCGCCCGCCGACCCGGCCCTTGATGCTCTCGCGGTCCATGCGCTCGTTCGTCGAGCGCGGCAGCATGGCGTACTCCGCCGTCACCCAGCCCTTGCCCTTGCCCGACATCCATCGCGGCACGGAGGGCATGACGGATGCGGTGCAGAGCACGCGCGTGGAGCCGAACGAGATGAGGGCGCTGCCCTCCGCCTGCTCGCTCCAGCCGCGCTCGATCGTGACCTGCCGCAGCTCGTCGGCCTGCCGGCCGTCCTTGCGCGTGCCTGTATCAGCCACGGTGATCTCCTTCAGTCGGTGCGGCCGGGGAGCTGGATGACCCCGGTCTGGTGGAACTCGACGTGCGTGACCTCGGGCCCGAGGAAGCGGCGGGCGAGCCGCAGGAAGGGCTCCTGCGCCTCGGTCGTCGCCTCGAACTCGTAGGCCGGGATCGCGCCGGGCGGCGCGAGCAGCTGCCGGTCGCTCAGGATGCGGTAGACGTCCGCGGCCGTCTCCTCGGCGCTCGACACGAGCCGCACGTCCGGGCCGGCGACGTAGCCGATCGCGCCGGCGAGCAGCGGGTAGTGGGTGCAGCCGAGCACGAGCGTGTCGGGGCGCTCCGCGAGCAGCGGCTCGAGGTACTCGTGCGCGGCGGCGAGCACCTCGTCGCCGGTCGTGACGCCGGACTCGACGAACTCGACGAACCGCGGCGCCGCGCCCGCGGCCACGTGCGGCACGCCCGCCTCGGCGAACGCGCGCTGGTACGCGCCCGAGCCGATCGTGCCGGCGGTGCCGATCACCCCGATCCGCCCGGACCGGCTCTGCCGCACGGCGGCGCGCACGGCCGGGTCGATGACCTCGACGACCGGGATGCCCATGCCCTCCTCGTAGCGCTCGCGCGCGATGTCGAGGGTCGCGGCCGAGGCGGTGTTGCAGGCGATGACGAGCATCTTCACGCCCTGGGCCACGAGCGTGTCGAGCACGTCGAGCGCGAGGTGGCGCACCTCGGCCTGCGCGCGCGGGCCGTACGGGCCGTTCGCGGTGTCGCCGATGTAGGTGATCGACTCGGCGGGCAGCTGGTCGATGATCGCGCGCGCCACGGTGAGACCGCCGACGCCGCTGTCGAAGACTCCGATCGGGCGCTGCACGTCGGCCAGCCTAGCCGCGGCGCGCCGAGCGGCCCGCGCACCGCCTGGAGCGTCGTGTCAGCGGGGCGCGGTATCGTCTGCATCCCGACGGCAGGAGTCCGCGTGATCGAGTTCGCATCCGTGCGCAAGGAGTATCCCGGCGGCACGGTCGCGGTCGCGGACTTCAGCCTCACGATCCCCTCGCATGCCGTCGCGGTGCTCGTCGGCTCGTCCGGCTGCGGCAAGACGACGCTGCTGCGCATGATCAACCGCATGGTCGAGCCCTCCGGCGGCACCGTCAGCATCGACGGCGTCGACGTGCGCTCGATGGATGCCGTGAAGCTGCGCCGGTCGATCGGCTACGTGCTGCAGGCGGGCGGCCTGCTGCCCCACCGCACGATCGCCGACAACGTCGCGACCGTGCCGGTGCTCGAGGGCCGCAGCCGCAGGCAGGCTCGGCAGGATGCGCTCGGCCTGCTCGAGCGCGTCGGCCTCGACACCGCGCTCGCCGACCGCTACCCCGGGCAGCTCTCCGGCGGGCAGCAGCAGCGCGTCGGCGTCGCCCGCGCGCTCGCCGCCGACCCCAACATCCTCCTCATGGACGAGCCGTTCGGCGCCGTCGACCCGATCGTGCGCGACCAGCTGCAGGCCGAGATGCGGTCGCTGCAGGCCGAGCTCGGCAAGACCATCGTCTTCGTCACGCACGACATCGACGAGGCCTTCGCGCTCGGCGACGAGGTGCTCGTGCTGCGGAAGGGCGCCGAGATCGCCCAGCGCGGCACGCCCGCCGAGATCCTCGCGAACCCCGCCGACGAGTTCGTCGCGAGCTTCGTGGGCGCGGGCAGCGCTCGCCGCACGCTCCGCATCCGCGAGGTCGACGGCCGCAGCATCGTCGTGGACGGCGACGACCGCCCGACCGGCGTGCTGGCGCGGTGAGGGCGGCGTCGCCATGACCTGGCTCAGCCAGAACCTCCACATCGTCGGCGCGCTGCTCGTCGACCACCTCGTGCTGTCGATCGTGCCGATCGTGCTCGCGATCCTCGTGTCGGTGCCGCTCGGCTGGCTCGCCTCCCGCTACCGCCGCGCCCGCACGCCGCTGCTCACCGGCACCGGACTCCTCTACGCCGTGCCGTCGCTGCCGCTGTTCATCATCGTCGCGCCGATCATCGGGGTGCCGGTGCGCTCCCCCGTCACGATCGTCGTCGCGCTCACGCTCTACGGCGTGGCGCTGCTCGTGCGCGGCGCCGCCGACGCCTTCGGCTCGGTGCCCCGCGAGACGATGCTCGCGGCGGATGCGATGGGCCACTCCGCGTGGGCGCGCTTCTGGCGCGTCGAGCTGCCGCTCGCCGGCCCCGTGCTGCTGTCGTCGCTGCGCGTCGTGGTGGTCTCGACCGTGAGCCTCGTCACGGTCGGCGCCGTGGTCGGGGCGTCGAGCCTCGGCACGCTCTTCACCGACGGCTTCCAGCGCGGCATCGAGGCGTCGATCGTCACCGGCATCGTGCTCACGGTCGTCGTCGCGTTCGCGCTCGACGCGCTCGTCGTGCTCGCGGGCAGGCTCGCGATGCCGTGGCGACGGGCGGTGGCGGCGTGAACCTGTTCGCGGAGGCGATGGCCTACCTGCTCGACCCTGCCAACTGGGCAGGGGACGGCAGCATCGGCCTGCGGATCCTCGAGCACCTCGCGTTCTCCGGAGCGGTGCTGCTCGTCGCCGCGGCGATCGGCATCCCTGCCGGGGTGCTCATCGGGCACACCGGCCGCGGCCGCGGGCTCGTCATCGCGCTGACGAGCGGCGCGCGCGCGATCCCCACGCTCGGGCTGCTGACGATCTTCGGGCTGCTGCTCGGCATCGGGTTCGAGGCGCCGTTCCTCGCCCTCGTCGTGCTCGCGCTGCCGCCCGTGCTCGCGGGCGCGTACGCCGGCGTCGAGTCGGTGGACCGGCTCGTGATCGGCGGGGCGCGGGCGATCGGCATGACCGAGCGGCAGATCCTCACCGGCGTCGAGCTGCCGCTCGCGAGCCCCGTGCTCATCGGCGGGCTCCGCTCCGCAGCGCTGCAGGTCATCTCGACGGCGACGCTCGCGGCGTACGTCTCGGACACCGGCCTCGGCCGGCTCATCTTCTCCGGCCTGAAGACCCGCGACTACGGCGTCATGCTCGCCGGCTCGCTGCTCGTCGCGCTGCTCGCGCTCGTCGTCGAGCTGCTGTTCCAAGCCGCCCAATCCGCGGCGGCCCGCCGCGCCGAACCACTCGGCACCCCACGCACCACCGCGCGCGCACGCGCATCAGAGAGGAACTCCGCATGACCACTCCCATCCGCAGGGCGGGCCTCGCGCTCGCCGCGCTCGGCACCGCCGGTGTCGTCCTGGCCGGCTGCTCGAGCGCCGACCCGCTCGAGGAGAGCCCCAGCACCGCGCCGAGCGGCAGCAGCGAGAGCACGACGCTCGTCGTCGGCTCGCAGGACTACTACTCCAACGAGATCATCGCCGAGCTCTACGCCCAGGGGCTCGAGAACGCCGGCTACACGATCGACCGCCAGCTGCGCATCGGGCAGCGCGAGGTCTACCTGCCCGAGATCGAGTCCGGCTCGATCGACCTCTTCCCGGAGTACACCGGCCCGCTGCTGCAGGTCTGGGCCGACGCCCCGGAGGAGCGCGAGAGCGACGAGGTCTACGCGGCGCTCACCGAGGCCGCGCCCGAGGGCATCACGATCCTCGACCAGGCACCCGCCACCGACCAGGACTCCTACGTGGTGACGCGCGAGTTCGCCGAGCAGTACGACCTCACGACGGTCGCCGACCTCGCGAACGTCGACGTGCCGCTCACCATGGGCGCGAACTCCGAGGCCGAGACGCGGCCGAACGGGCCGCAGGGCCTCGCCGACGTCTACGGCATCGAGGTCGGCTTCACGCCGATCGAGGACGGCGGCGGCCCGCTCACCGTGCGCGCGCTGCAGGACGGCGACGTCCAGCTCGCGATCCTCTACACCGCGCAGCCGGAGATCGCCGAGAACGACCTCGTCGTGCTCGAGGACACCGAGGGCCTCTTCCTGTCGTCGAACGTCGTCCCGGTCGCGAGCGACCGCGTCGACGAGGAGGCGCAGGCGGTCGTCAACGAGATCAGCGCGGCGCTCACGTCGGACGAGCTCATCGAGCTCAACCGCCGCAGCACCGTCGACCAGTCGCCGGCCGCCGACATCGCGGCAGCGTGGCTCGAGGAGCAGGGGCTGCTCGGCTGAGCACGCCGCGTCGGGGTCAGTCCTTCAGCATGCGGTGCATGCTGATGTGGCCCCAGGTCGGGCCGGTCGACACCCGCTCGTCCAGGTGACGGAACCCGCGCCGCTCGTAGAACCGAGCGGCGCGGGCGTTCCCGTCGATGAGCCAGAGGTAGTGCGGCCGCTCGTCGACGACCTCGTCGAAGAGCACGCCGCCGAGCCCGGTGCCATGCAGGTCGGCGTGCACGTAGAGGCGCCCCAGCTCGCGCGCAGCCGGCGCGGGCACGAAGCCGAGCTCGACCTCCCACGCCGCCGGGGCGGGCTCCGCGGCCGCGACGCCGACGATGCGGTCGCCGAGCCACGCGATGCGCCGCTGCGCGTCGCCGGGCGCGGCGAAGGCGTCCGCGAGCCCCTGGATGTCGGCCTGCGCGAGGCCGTCCTCGTGGAAGGCGTCCGGCAGCAGACCGGCATAGGTGCGCAGCTGCTCCTCGACGAGGAACAGCGCCCACGCGGGCGCGTCGGCCGGGGTCGGCGGGCGCAGCTCGACGCCATCGGGCAGGGGTCGGGAGGATGCGGGCACCGAGCCACGCTACCCGCCCCGAGCGGGGGCGCGTCATAGGCTTGCGCCGTGACCGACACCGCGCTCATGACCGACCGCTACGAGCTGACGATGATCGACGCCGCGCTGCGCGCCGGCACGGCGTTCCGGCCCTCCGTCTTCGAGGTGTTCGCGCGCCGGCTCCCGGGCGCCCGCCGCTACGGCGTCGTCGCCGGCACGGGCCGCTTCCTCGAGCTGCTCGCCGACTTCCGCTTCGGCGACGACGAGCTGCGCTTCCTGCGCGACGAGCACATCGTCTCGAGCGAGCTGCTCGACTGGCTCGCCGACTACCGGTTCTCGGGCGACATCCGCGGCTACGCGGAGGGCGAGCTGTACTTCCCGGGCTCCCCCATCCTCGTCGTCGAGGGCTCGTTCGCGGAGGCGGTCGTGCTCGAGACGCTCGCGCTCTCGGTGCTCAACTACGACTCGGCGGTCGCGAACGCCGCCACCCGCATGACGCGCGCCGCGAAGGGCCGCCCGGTCGCCGAGATGGGCTCGCGCCGCGCGAACGAGGAGGCGGCGATCGCCGCCGCCCGCGCCGCCTACATCGCCGGCTTCGGCGCCACCTCCAACCTCGCGGCCGGATCGCGCTGGGGCATCCCCACGATGGGCACCGCCGCGCACTCCTTCACGCTGCTGCACGACTCCGAGGCGGCCGCCTTCCAGGCGCAGATCGACGCGCTCGGCGTGGGCACGACGCTGCTCGTCGACACCTATGACATCGAGCAGGGCATCCGCACGGCCATCGAGGTCGCCGGCACCGGCCTCGGCGGCATCCGCCTCGACTCCGGCGACCTCGACGAGGTCGCGAGCGAGGCGCGGGCGCTGCTCGACTCGCTCGGCGCCACCGGCACGCGCATCACCGTCACGAGCGACCTCGACGAGTACGCGATCGCGGCGCTGCAGGCGAGCCCGGTGGACGCCTACGGCGTGGGCACGAGCCTCGTCACCGGCTCGGGGGCGCCCGCGGCGGGCATGGTCTACAAGCTCGTCGCCCGCCAGGGCGACGACGGCGCGTGGGTCGGCGTCGCGAAGCACTCCGAGGACAAGGCGTCGAAGCCGGGCGAGAAGGTCGCCGTGCGCACGCTCGAGCAGGGCGTCGCCGTCGAGGAGACCGTGCTCGTCACCGACCACCGGCCCACGCTCGACGCGGCGGCGGCCGGCGGCCGCGCGCTGCAGGTGCCGCTCGTGCAGGGCGGCGAGATCGACGACCGCTGGCTCGGCCGGCAGGGCGTCGCCGCCGCTCGCGAGCGCCACGACGCCGCCGTCGCGGAGCTCCCGAACGAGGCGCACCGCCTCGCGCGGGGCGAGCCGGTCATCCCGACCGTCTTCCGCTGAGGACGGCCTACTCCTGGCGGAGCTTCTCGTAGATCTCCTTGCAGGCGGGGCAGATCGGGAACTTCTCCGGGTCGCGGCCCGGGGTCCACTTCTTGCCGCACAGCGCGCGCACGGGCTTGCCCGAGAGCGCGGACTGCAGGATCTTCTCCTTCTTGACGTAGTGCGAGAACCGGTCGTGGTCGCCGTCCTCCACCGACTCCTCGTTGAGGAGCTTCTCGAGCTCGCGGTCGAGCACGTCGGTGCTCCCGCCGGCGCCGATCGAGCCGGGGCCTGCGGTGTCGGGTGCGGGCAGCTGCGTCATGCCTCCATCATCCCACGACCCGGCATCCCGCGACCCGGCATCGCACGCTCAGCCTGCTCCCGGCTCGTGGCGGCATGCTTCTCGTCTGCGCCGGATGCCCATCCGGCACCGGATGAGGGAGAACCATGCAGGAGATCGAACGCGACGACGACCTCGGCTGGCTCGTCGCCACGCTCGACCGCATCCTCGGCGTGCAGCGGCCGCTCGTGGTCAACCACCTGCGCTCGCTCCGCCGCAAGCACCCGGAGCTGTCGCCCGCGCAGGTGATCGAGCGGCTCGAGAAGCAGTACCTCGCCGCCGTCACGAGCGGCGGCGCGGCCGTCGGCGCGACCGCGGTCGCCCCCGGCATCGGCACCGCCGCGGCGCTCGGGCTGACCGTCGCCGAGACCGTCGGCTTCCTCGAGGCGAGCGCCTTCTTCGCGCAGGCCGTCACCGAGGTGCACGGCATCCAGGTCGAGGACCCGGAGCGCGCGAAGGCGCTCGTGATGGGGCTCATGCTCGGCTCCGGCGGCAAGGCGCTCGTCAAGCGCGTCGCCGAGCAGTCGCTCGGCCGCGGCGCGGCCGGCAGCGCGTTCTGGGGCGAGCTCGTCACGTCCCGCCTGCCCACCGGCATGATGGGCCAGGTCGTGGACTTCCTGCGGCGCGCCTTCCTCAAGCGGATGGCGCGCAACACCGGCGCATCGATGCTGGGCCGCGCGCTGCCGTTCGGGATCGGCGCCGTCGTCGGCGGCGTGGGCAACCACATCCTCGGCCGCCAGATCGTGCAGGCGGCGCGCGAGGCCTTCGGTCCCCCGCCGGTCGCCTTCGACCCGAGCCTCGCCCCGGTCGTGCGCGAGGTGCGGCCGAGCCTCGGCGAGCGCATCCGCGAGGCGCGCGCGATCGAGCGCGAGGGCCTTGGCGGCGGGCTGCGGCGGCTGCGGCAGCGGCGCGCCGACGTGCCGCCGGTCGACGAGGACCTGCCCCTCGAGGACAGCGCGCCGCCGGCCCCCGAGGGGACCGACGGCGCGGGGACCGACGGGGGTCGCGGCTAGCCGAGCTCGCTCAGCGTCACCTCGGCCTCGGCCTCGTCGCCGTCGCGGAGGTAGGCGACGGTCACGGTCTCGCCGCCGGCGTGGGCCCGCACCTGCGCCGTCGCGTCGGTCGCGCCGGTCACCGGCTGCCCGTCGATCGCGGTCACCACGTCGCCTGCCTGCAGGCCCGCGGCAGCGGCCGCGCCGCCCTCGACCGTCTCGCGGATGAGGGCGCCCACCGAGCCGACGGAGGCATCCGTCACGTCGCTCACGGACGCGCCGAGCAGGCCGTGGCTCGCGGTGCCGTCGGCGATGATCTCGTCGACCACGCGCTGCACGAGGCTCGACTCGATGGCGAAGCCGATGCCGATCGAGCCGGACGAGCTCTCCGAGCCCATGCTCGCGATCGCCACGTTGACGCCGACGAGCTGGCCCGCCGCGTTCAGCAGCGCGCCGCCGGAGTTGCCCGGGTTGATCGACGCATCCGTCTGCACGACCGGGATGGAGATGTCCTCCGCGGCCGCCTGGGTGCCGTCGGGCTGCCAGAAGCCGAAGGGCTGCTGCTGCGACTGGTCCTCCTCGCTCGGCGCGGCGCTCGAGGCGATGCGCAGGCCGCGGTCCACCGCCGAGACGATGCCGTCGGTCACCGAGTTCGAGAGGCCGAGCGGCGCGCCGATGGCGATCGCCGTGTCGCCGACGCGCACGTCATCGCTCGCGGCGAACGTGATGACGGGCAGCTCCGCGTCGACCTTGATGACCGCGAGGTCGACGATCGGGTCGGTGCCGACGATCTCGGCGGCGAGCAGCCGGCCATCGCTCGTCTCGACCGTGATGGTCGCGTCGGCGGCCTGCCCGTCGAGGGTGACGACGTGGTTGTTCGTGACGATGTAGCCGCCCGCCGCGATCGCGACGCCCGACCCCTCGCCCGAGCCGGAGCTCGACGAGGCCTGCACGGTCACGACGGAGGGGCCGGCCGCCGCGGCGACGTCGGCGATCGTCGACGGGTCGGAGACCGTCTCGCCGGTCGCACCGGCGCCCGGCGCCGACTGCGTCTGCGGCTGCTGCTGGCTGAGCGCGAGCGCGCCGCCGCCGAAGCCCGCAGCGCCGCCGAGCAGCGCCGCCGCGACGAGCGACGTCACGACGAGGCCGGTGCGCCGGGATGCGCGCGGCGCAGCAGCGGCGGGTGCCGGCTGCTCGCCGATCGGCGCGTAGGCGAGCGTCGGGTGCTCGGCGCCGGGGACCGGCGGCGCGCCGTGGGCGTACGGGCCACCCTGGGCATGCGGGCCGCCCTGGGCATGCGGGCCGCCCTGGGCGGACGGCGAGGAGGGCTGCTGCCAGCCCTGCCAGCGCTGGCCGTCGGGGGCCGAGGCCTGAGCGGGCTGCTGCGGCTGCTGCTGCGGGCCAGCGGGGTTCGGCACGCGATCGTACGGGTTCGTCATGTGCTCGAGCGTGGCACCCGAATCCATGCGGTTCCCATGCGATCCCGATGTCGAGCGTCGGAAGGGAGGCGGGAGCGAGTAGCGTTCGGAGCATGGAGCAGGCACCCTGGCAGCGGACCGCAGCGGGCGCAGGACTGCTCGGCACGGACGGCCGGCTCGCGCCGACGATCTTCGCCGAGATGACCGCCCTCGCGTCGAAGACCGGCGCCCTCAACCTCGGGCAGGGCTTCCCCGACGAGGACGGTCCGCGGGCCGTGCTCGACGCGGCGAAGCACGCGATCGACCACGGCAGGAACCAGTACGGCCCCGGCCGCGGCAGCCAGGAGCTCATCGACGCGGTCGTCGAGCACCAGCGGCGCTTCTACGGCATCGGGCTCGGCCGCGGCGACGTGCTCGTCACCGCCGGCGCGACCGAGGCGCTCGCCGCGACGATGCTCGCCTACCTCTCCCCCGGCGACGAGGTGATCGTCTTCGAGCCCTACTACGACGCCTACGCCGCGGTCGCCGCGCTCGCCGGCGCCGTGCTCGTGCCCGTGCCGCTCGCCGCACCTGACTTCCAGCCCGACCCCGACCGGCTGCAGCGCGCGGCGACGCCGCGCACGCGCATGATCATCGTGAACTCGCCGCACAACCCGACGGGCACCGTCTTCGACGAGGCGTCGATGCGGCACATCGTGCGCGTCGCCGAGCGCCGCGACGCGATCATCGTCACCGACGAGGTCTACGAGCACCTCGTCTACGACGAGCGGCACGTGCCGATCGCCACGATCGACGCGGCGCGCGACCGGCTCGTGTCGATCTCGTCGGCCGGCAAGACGTTCTCCGTCACCGGCTGGAAGGTCGGCTGGATCATGTCGACGCCGGAGCGCATCGCCCAGATCAGCGCCGTCAAGCAGTACCTGACGTTCGTGAACGGCGCGCCGTTCCAGCCCGCGGTCGCCGTCGGCCTGCGGCTCGCCGACGAGCACTTCGACACCATCCAGCAGACCTTCGCCCGCAAGCGCGACATCCTCGCGCGCGGGCTGCGGAAGGCCGGCTTCACGGTGCACGACGCGATGGCCGGCTACTTCCTGCTCGCCGACGCCGCGCCGCTCGGCATCGACGACGCGACGGCGCTCGCCCGGCGCATGCCGGAGCTCGTCGGGGTCGTCGGCGTGCCGCTGCTCGCGCTCGCGCGGCCGTCGCGGCGCGACCTGCGCTCGACGATGCGGTTCGCGTTCTGCAAGTCCGACGACACGCTCCACGAGGCCGCCTCGCGGCTCGCGGGGCTCAAGAGCGCGGTGCTGCAGCCGGTGCCCTGAGCCCGCCGCGCTGAGCGCGCTGCGCAGCGCCCGCCGCGCACCGCGCGCCGTCGTCCTCAGGCGATGCGGTAGCGCCGGTTCGCGAGCGACGGGTTGCGCACGCGCGTCGCCGCGGTGACCTCCGCGTCGATCGGCGCGACGGCCAGGCCCTCCCCGTCGCCGAGCGCTGCGAGCGCCACGCCCATGGGGTCGACGATGAGCGAGCAGCCCACGCCGAGCGGCGGCGCCTGGTCGGCGGCGACGACGTGCACCGTCGACTCGATCGCGCGGGCCGTGACGAGCGTCGTCCAGTGCCGCTCCTTCTGCGGTCCGCGCACCCACTCGGCGGGCACGACCACGACGTCGGCGCCCGCGTCCACGAGCCGCCGCGTCGCCTCCGGGAAGCGCAGGTCGTAGCAGGTCTGGATGCCGATGCGGGTGCCGAGCGCCTCGACGACCGGCACCTGTCCGGGGTCACCGGCCGTCAGCCAGTCGGACTCGCTCGACCCGAACGCGTCGTAGAGGTGCACCTTGCGGTAGGCGACGCGCACCCCGGTCGCGTCGACGGCGACGACGGTGTTCGAGACGCCGCCGCCCCGGCGCTCGAGCAGGCCGGCGACGACGAGCGCGTCGTGGGCGGCCGCGCGCTCCGTCAGCATCGCGGCGAACGGTCCGTCGAGCTGCTCGGCGGCCGCGGGCGCGGTGGCGGCGAGGTCGCTCGAGCAGTGCTGCGAGTACTCGGGCAGCACGATGAGGCGAGCGCCGCGCGCGGCGGCCGCATCGATCCAGGCGGCAGCAGCATCCCTGTTCGCGTCCACGTCCTCGCCCGGCGCCCACTGCACGGCCGCGGCCGTCAGCACTCCGTCTCGCTCGTCCATGCTCCGAGCCTACGGCGGCGGCCGTGCGCGGGCTGTCGGGAGCCGTGGCGAGCCGCGTGCGCTTCCAGCATGCGGATGCCAAGATCGCACCGACGAAGGGAGCAGGATGCTCGTGGCATTCTCCGTTGCACCCGGCACCGCCGGCCCGGACGGCTCCGTGCACGACGCGGTCGCCGCGGCCGTGCGCGTGGTCCGCGAGAGCGGGCTGCCGCACCGCACCGACGCGATGTTCACGACGATCGAGGGCGAGTGGGATGCGGTGTTCGACGTCGTGCGCCGCGCGACCGACGCCGTCCTGGCGCTCAGCCCGCGCGCATCCCTCGTCCTCAAGGCGGACATCCGGCCCGGATGGACGGGTGAGCTCGACGGCAAGGTCGTCAGGCTCGAGCAGGCCCTGGAGGGGGACGCATGAGATCCGAGCTGTTCGCAGAGGCGAATCAGGAGACCCAGTCGACCGAGCGGTGGGTGAAGCAGTCCAGCTACATGCTGCGCACGAACGTCGCGAACGGCGGCGACGTGCTGGCCGCGAAGGGCGCGATGGTCGCCTACCAGGGCCAGATCGAGTTCCAGCACGAGGGTGCCGGCGCCGCGCGCATGCTGAAGAAGCTCGTCACCGGTGAGGGCGCACCGCTCATGCGGATGCGCGGGCAGGGCGAGGTCTTCCTCGCGCGGGACGCCGCGAACGTCTTCACGGTGCTGCTCGAGAACGAGGGCCTGTCGGTGAGCGGCAAGAACCTGCTCGCCTTCGACGCGAACCTGCAGTGGGACATCAAGATGCTGCGCAGCGGCAACATCATGGCCGGCGGCCTGTTCAACCTGGAGCTCGGCGGCGCCGGCACGGTCGGCGTCTCGTGCGAGGGGCAGCCGATGCTGCTCGACTGCTCCCGCCAGCCGACGTTCGTCGACCCGAACGCCGCGGTCTGCTGGTCGTCGAACCTGCAGCCGAGCGTCGTGAACAGCATGAACATGCGCTCGCTGCTGCGCGGCGGCACGGGCGAGGCCTTCCAGCTCGCGTTCCACGGCCCGGGCTTCGTCGTGGTGCAGCCGAGCGAGGGCCGGCAGCAGGTCTCGGGCTCGAACGGCGGCAGCAGCAGCGGCGGCGGCATCGGCGGGCTCTTCGAGTAGCCCGCGAGGCACGCGCGCCGCGTCAGGCGCGCGTGCCCCTGGCCGCCCAGGCGACCGCGCGCACCTCGAAGGGCGGCTCGGGGAGCAGCTCGCCGCAGCGATCGCGCAGTCGCTCGCGCGCGGCCGCGTCGAGGCCCGCCACGTGGTCGCCCGCGGGCCCGACCCCGAGCTCGAACGGCTGCCACCACGACGCGACGTCGGGGAAGGCGACCGTCACCGCGATCGGCTCCTCCCGCACGTCCCGCAGCCCCGCCGCCTGCAGGAGGTCCGCGAGCTCGCCGCGGTGCGCGCCCGGCCGCCGCGCCTCCGAGGGCGGCTCCCCCGGCCCGTCGTGCAGCGAGGCGACGGCCGCCCAGAAGGCGCCGAGCGGGCCGGTCGCGTGGTCCCAGACGCACGCGGCGACCGTGCCGCCCGGGCGCGTGACGCGCGCCATCTCGGTCAGCCCCTGCACGGGGTCGCGCATGAAGTGCACGACGAGCTGCGCGAGGGCGGCGTCGAACCTCGCGTCGGCGAACGGCAGCGCCTCGGCGACGCCCTCGACGACCTCGACCGACGGGTGCCTCGCGCGCGCGGCCGCGACGAAGCTCGGCGAGGGGTCGATCGCCGTCGCGGTCGCGCCGCGCGCGAGCAGCTCGTCCGTGAGCGCGCCGGGGCCGCTGCCGACGTCGAGCACCGCGCCCGCTGCGGCGGCCGCGACTCCCGAGAAGTCGGCGAAGACCGCGGCGAGCGGCACCGAGAACCTGCCCATGAACCGGTCGTACGACTCGGCTGAGACCGCGAAGCCCATGCGGCGAGGCTAATCGCCCGCGCCACGACGCAGAAGAGGCCCCCTCGCGGGGGCCTCTTCGTGTGCCGCAGTTCGCGGACTTCTTGTTGCGGGGACAGGATTTGAACCTGCGACCTCCGGGTTATGAGCCCGGCGAGCTACCGAGCTGCTCCACCCCGCGGCACAAGAAGAGACGTTACCAGGGACTGGGCAGCAGGGCAAATCGGCCCCACCGGATGCTTACGGCGCGGTGGTCTCCTCCGGCGCCGGCGTCTCCGCCGGAGCCTCCTCGGGCGCTGCCTCGCCCTCGATCTGGGCCGAGAGCCGGATGGCCTCCGCGAGCGCCGTGGTGAGCCGCTCGTCGGCCTCCGCGGCCGCGACGAGGTCGTTCTCGGCGTAGGCGGCCTGGCGCTCCTGGAGCGCCGTGCCCGCCTGCGCGATCGCCGCGTCGAGCTGCGTCTGCAGATCCGTCTCGGGCGCGGGCTGCTCGCCCTCCTGCCCGGGCTCGGTCGGCACGGGGTCGACGCCGGAGTCACCCGCGTCGGCACCGGAGTCGCCGCCGAAGAGCGAGTCGAGCGCCTCGTCGAGGGTGTCCTCGAACGCGATGTCGTCGCCGAACGCGACCAGGATCTTCCGCAGCACCGGGAACGAGGTCGCACCCGTCGACTGCAGGTAGACCGGCTGCACGTAGAGCAGGCCGCCGCCGACCGGGAGGGTCAGCAGGTTGCCGTTCAGCACCTCGGTGGAGCCCTGCTGCAGGATGTTGAGCACCTGCGAGACCTCGGCGTCGGTGTCGAAGTTGTTCTGCACCTGGCCGGGGCCGGGGATCGATCCCTCCTTGGGCAGCGACTGCAGCGTCAGCCTGCCGTAGTCCTCGCTCACCTGCCCTGGTGTGCTGCCGGCGTCGGCGTTCACCGAGAGGTAGCCGTAGAGCACCTCGCGGCCGTCGCGCGGGATGAAGGTGGAGTAGAGCGTGAACGCGGGGTCCTGGCCGTCCACCGACATCGTCAGGTAGTACGGCGGCTGCGGCGGCGCGGTGACCTGCGCGTTCGACCACGTCGGGTCGGAGGGCGTCGCCCACTGGTCGTCGCCCGAGAAGAAGGTCGCGGGGTTCGTGACGTGGTAGTCGCCGAGCACGTTGCGCTGCAGCTTGAACATGTCGGCCGGGTAGCGCACGTGGCTCATGAGCTCGCCCGACATCGCGCTCATCGGCTGCACCGTGCCCGGGTAGATCTGCATCCACGCCTGCAGGATCGGGTCCTCGGGGTCCCACGCGTAGAGCGTCACCGACCCGTCGTACGCGTCCACCACGGCCTTCACCGAGTTGCGCATGTAGTTCACGATGTCGCCGGCGGTGAGCTCGGGGTTCGCGTTCGTCACGTCGGCGATCGTCTGCGCGATCGAGCGGTGCGACGAGTACGGGTACATCGAGGTCGTCGTCATGCCGTCGACGATCCAGACGAGCCGCTGGTCGACGACCGCCGGGTAGGGGTCGCTGTCGAGCGTCAGGTACGGCGCGACGGCGGCGACGCGGTCGCGCGGGTCGCGGTCGTAGAGGATCTGCGAGTCGGCGGTGACGGCGTCGGACAGGATGATCTGCTCCGACTGGAACTTCAGCGCGTAGACGAGGCGGTTGATGAACGAGTCGAGCTTGGGGCCGCCGTCCTCCGAGAAGGTGGTGTTGGCGTTGCCGCTGCCCTCCTCGGCCGACCGCGGGTAGTCGAGCTCGAGCGGCGCGGAGCCCTCGGCGCCGCCGACGATCGAGTAGTCGGGCGTCGACTCGCCGAAGTAGACGCGCGGCTGGTACTCGCCGAGCGCGCCCTCGGTCGGGATGCCCTGCTGCAGGAAGACCGGCTGGCCCTCGGGCCCGCGCTGGTTGCCGTACGCCGCGACGACGCCGTAGCCGTGCGTGTAGACGATGTGCCGGTTGTACCAGCTGTCCTCCTCGAGCCCCGAGAGGTCCAGCTCGCGCACCGCGATCACGGTGTCCTGCGTCTGCCCGTCGACCTCGTAGCGGTCGACGTCGAGCTGCTCGGCGAAGCCGTAGTACTGGCGGTACTCCTGCAGGTTCGCGAACGCGTCGGTGACGAGCGCCGGGTCGATGATGCGGATGTTCGCGGTCGTCTCGGCGTCGGCGCGGAGCGCGCCGGGCTCGGCGTCCGTGCGCGCATCCGACTCGCTCTCGACCATCCCGTCGATGCCCCACGCGGCGCGGGTGGCGTCGATGTTGCGCTGGATGAACGGCTCCTCGAGCGTGCGCGCGCTCGGGTCGACCTGGAACCGCTGCACGATCGCCGGGTAGGCGACGCCCACGACGAGCGAGGCGGCGATGAGCAGCGCGGTGCCGACGATCGCGATGCGCCAGCGGCCGATCACCGCGGTGATGATGAAGAAGATGGCGACGAGGCCCGCGATGCCCGCGAGGATCTGCGCGCCGGGGATGGTGGCGTTCACCTCGGTGTAGCCGGCGCCGGTGGCGAGGAAGCCCTGCGAGGTCATCGCGAGCGCGGCGTACTGGCCGAGCCAGATCGAGACGCCGAGCGCGAGCATGTAGAGCGCCACGATGATCGCGAGCTGGATGCGCGCGGAGCGCGAGATGCGGAACTCGCGGCCCGTCACGCGGATGGCACCGTAGAGATAGGCGGTCGCGAGCGTCGCGACGCCGCTGATGAAGAGCACCGCGAGCGCGAAGCCGACGATCTGCTGGTAGAGCGGCAGCTCGAAGACGTAGAAGCTGATGTCGAACCCGAACTGCGGGTCGGTCTCGCCGAAGGGCGTGCGGTGCAGCCACAGCTGCGCCGTCTCCCACTGCGTGGCGGACGCGATGCCGGCGAAGAGGCCGAGCACGACGGGCGCGGCCCACATGCCGACCTGGCGCAGCGGCTCGACGAGCTCCTGGTAGCGGTCGAGCTGCGAGTTGAGCTGCGCGTAGACGGGGCGCGAGCGGAAGGCGATCTGCACGCTGATCGCGAGCGGCACCGCCATGCCGAGGAAGCCGATGAGGAACATGACGGCAATCGACAGCCAGCGCGTCTGCAGCACCTGCACGAAGCCGAGCTGGTCGAACCACAGCACATCGGCGTAGAACCCCGAGAAGAGCACGAACGCCCCGATGATGGCGGCGACGATCAGGATCGTGATGAGCAGCGGCGATGGACGCTGCCGCCTGACGGTCGCTGGGGTCGGTCGTTCGGCGTTGGAAGACACGTCGTTCAGCTCCAAGGTGCGGGGCGGGCGGTGCCGCTCATGGTATCCGCCCCGCCTATGAGCAGACCGCGCTACGGCGCGGGCGCAGCCTCGCACGTCGGGAGCGCCGACGTGTCCTCGTTCATGGCCACCGCGTCGATCGCCGCCATCGCGTCGTCGAGCGTGTCGACCGCGAAGACGGTGAGCCCCTCGGGCACGTGCCCGACGACCTCGCCGCAGTTCTCGACCGGTGCGAGGAAGTGCGTCGCGCCGGCGTCGACCGCGCCGTGCATCTTCTGCACGATGCCGCCGATCGGGCCCACATCGCCGAGCGCGGCGATCGTGCCGGTGCCGGCCCAGCGCGTGCCGGCGGTCATCGCACCGGGGGTCAGCTCGTCGACGACCCCGAGCGCGAACATCATGCCGGCGCTCGGTCCGCCGACGTTCGGCAGCTGGATGTCGACCTCGAACGGGAACGTGAACTCGTTCGACGGGTAGATGCCGACGATCTTCTGCCCGTCCTCGACGACCGGCGTCACCTCGACGGTGAGCGCCTCGTCGCCGCGCTGGATCTCGAGCGTCGTGGGGCCGTCGACGGCCGCGATGGACGCGCGGATCGAGAAGACGTCGTACGCCGCCTCGCCGTTGACGCGCAGGATGCGGTCGCCCTCCTCGAGCAGGCCCTCGGCGGGCGAGCCGGGGATGACGCCGGCGATGCGCACGTCGCTCTCGACCTCGAGGCCCTCGTGCAGCAAAGCGGCCGCGACGGCCGCGGACTGCGAGTTCTGCATCTCGATGCGGCCCGCCTCGTTCGACTCCTCCACCGACACCTGGGGCGGGAAGGCGGCGGCCATCGGGATGATCGAGTCGGACGGGTCGAGGTATGCCTCGGCGACGTCGATCCAGGTGAGCGGCCGCTGCGGGTTGCCGAGCAGCGACACGGTCAGCAGCCGGAGCTCCCCCTCGGTCGGGTACGTCTCGGCGCCGTCGATCGTGATGAGCGGGCCGGCGTCGGTGGCGCCGAGGGTGTCGAAGGTGGGGCCGGGCGTCTCGACCACGTAGGGCGACGGCAGGAAGGCGAGCGCGAGCGACGCGACCGCCGCGATGCCCAGCCCGACCCATCCGGCCCGGCGCACGCGGCGGGGCCGCACGTCCGGGAACCGGTGCTGCACCGGGTGTTCGCGGACGGCGGAGGACGGGATGGGCGGATTCCCCGCGGGTTGCGACATGCTGCGGCTAGCGTAGTCGCATGCCTGAGGACTCCGACGATCGACGCCCTGAGGACGAGCTGCGCGAGATGCTGCAGAAGTTCCTGTCGGGCGATGGGCCGATCGATCCCGCCCGACTGGCAGGCGCTGCCGGCATGCCCTCCGATCCCGCGCAGCTGCAGGCCCTGATGGCCCAGCTGCAGGCGGCGCTCGCGCGCACCGAGGACGGCATCGACTGGGAGGCGTCCCGCCGCCAGGCCGCGGCCGTCGTGCAGCGCGACCCGGGCTCGGTGTCGAGCGCCGAGCGCGACGCGGTGCGGCAGGCGGCAGAGCTCGCGGCGCTGTGGCTGAGCGAGACGACCGACATCGGCGCGGCCGCGACCGAGCTGCAGCTGCTCTCGCGGCAGCAGTGGGTCGACGCGACGATCCCCGTGTGGCAGGAGATGAGCGAGCCGGTCGCGAACAGCATCTCCGACGCGCTCACGGCCGCGATGCAGGAGCACGCGCCTGAGGAGGCGCAGGAGATGCTCGCGGGCGCGGAGCGCATCCTCCGCAACGTCGGCGGCACGATGTTCGCGATGCAGCTCGGCAACGTGGTGGGCCAGCTCGCCGGCGAGACCGTCGCGGGCGGCGACTTCGGCTTCCCGCTGCTCGAGGGCACCGCGGCGCTGCTGCCGGTCAACCTGCGCGCGGTGGCAGAGGGGCTCGAGATCCCCGAGGACCAGGTGCGCATCTGGATGTCGGCGCGCGAGCTCGCGCACGCCCGGCTCTTCCACCACGCGCGCTGGCTGCGCCTGCACGTGCTCTCGTCCGTGCGCGAGTACGCCGAGGGCATCCGCATCGACGTCGACCGGCTCGAGGAGCTCGCGGAGTCGTTCGACCCGACGAACCCCGACGAGCTGCGCGAGGCGCTGAAGAGCGGTGCGCTCATCCCGCCGAAGACGCCCGAGCAGGTCGAGACGCTCGCGCGCCTCGAGACGACGATCGCCCTCATCGAGGGCTGGGTCGACGCGGTCACCGAGACGGCGACCGCCAGGCTCCCGAAGCGCGAGTCGATCGCCGAGATGGTGCGCCGGAGGCGCGCGACGGGCGGCCCCGCCGAGAAGGCGTTCGGCACGCTCGTCGGCCTCGAGATCCGGCCGCGCCGGCTGCGCGAGGCGGCCGCGTTCTGGCGCGCGGTGACGGATGCCGTGGGCGCCGAGGTGCGCGACTCGCTCTGGGACCAGCCCGACCTCATGCCCGACGGGGCCGACATCGACGACCCCTCGCGCGTCATCGCGCGGCTGCAGGGTGCCGGCGAGCTCGACGAGATGGACCTCGCGCTGCAGGAGCTGCTCGACGACGCCGAGCGCGCGGAGGGCGAGGCGCCCGCCGAGGCCGAACCGACCGAGGCCGACGACGCGCCGAGCGACGACCCGGGCGACGGCACGGGCGAGGACACCCCGCCGCAGCGCTGAGCCGGCCCGCGAAGCGTAGACCGGTGGAGCGCCGGCCTGTGGAGAGCCGGCGACGCGGCGCTGCCGATGGGCGCACCATGCCGCCATGCTGCGCCTCGATCCGCACCTCGCCGTCTTCCGCAGCGCGCCCGATCGCATCGCGATCGGCGCGCAGCAGCCGGTCGCCGAGCTCGACGCGGACGACCCGACGCTCCTCGGCATCGCGGCGCTGACGCGCGGGGTCGTGCGCCGCGAGCTCGAGCACCTGCTGGGCGACGAGCCGGCCGCCGTGCTGCTGCGCGCGGTGGGCCCGGCGCTCGAGCCCGCGCCGCCAACGCTCGGGGTGCGCGTGCGCGGCCGCATCCCGCTCGCCGACGCGCTGCACCGCGCCGCGCGGCTGTCGGGCCATCCCGCGCGCGACGACGGGCTCGTGCTGCCGGTGGCGGCGTGGCGGCTGCCGGACGCCGAGCTCGAGCGGCTCGCGGCGTCGAGGCTCGCGCACCTGCCCGTCGTGGTCGGCGACGTCTGGGTGCAGGTCGGGCCGTTCGTGCCCGCGGGCGCCGGGTGTGCGCACTGCGCCCGGCAGGACGCGACGCGCCTGGACGGCGACGCCCTGCTCCCCGGCCACCTCACGCCCGTGCCGAGCCCGATCGCGGCGGCGCAGACGGTCGTCACGGTGCTCGGCGCCCTCCGCCGGGCGGCCGACGAGGCGCTGCCCGCAGGATGGGGCGCGCGCATCCGGCAGTGCGACGCCGCGGTCAGCGCGCTGCGGCGCTCCCGGGCGCGCTGCCCCCACCGATCTCGGCCAGGAACCGCGATGGCTGCCTGACGGCGTGCCCGGAGTGGCGCGCCCAGGTGAGCGAGAGCGACCGCTGCGCGCGGGTGATGGCGACGTAGAGCAGTCGGCGCTCCTCGTCGATCTCGGCGAGCGTCGTCGCGTGCGAGACCGGCAGCAGCCCCTCCGCGAGCCCGATCACGTGCACGTGCGGCCACTCGAGGCCCTTCGCGGCGTGGATCGTCGCGATCGTCACGGCCGCGAGCGTCGGCTCGTGCTCCGTCGCCGCGCGCCGCTCGAGGTCGCGCGCGAAGCCGGGCAGGTCGGTGCCGCCCGCCTCCTCGGCGAGCGTGACGAGCGCGTGCAGCGCATCCCACTGGGCGCGCTCCTCGCCGTGGGTCGCGGGCGGCGAGGCGGAGTAGCCGAGCCCCATGACGATGTCGGCGACCGCCTGGAACACCGGCCTGCCGTCCGCGGGCGCGCTCCGCAGCATGAGCACGGCGCGCTTCACGACGGGTATCTCGAAGAACCGCGTCGATCCGCGCACCGTGGACGACAGCCCGACGCCCGCGAGCGCCTGCTCGAGCAGCCCCGCCTGCGCGTGGAAGCGGGTGAGCACCGCGATGTCGCCCGGGTCGGCGCCCGCGTCGACCTGCGCGCGGCACGCGGCGGCGACCGCGGCGGCCTCGGCGGAGTCGTTGCCGTGCACGGTCGCGCTCGGCTCCCGCCCCGGCTCGCCCGACGCGGCCGTGAGGGTGAGCGCGTCGCGCCCGCGCATGAGCCGGTTCGCGCAGCCGACGATAGCCGCGGTCGAGCGGTACGACCGCTCGAGCCGCACGACCTCGGCGTCCGGGTGGTCGTGGACGAAGCGGTTGAGGCTCGCCGGGTCGGCGCCGGCGAAGGAGTAGATGGTCTGGCTCGGGTCGCCGACCACGCACACGTCGCGCCGCTCGCCGAGCCACGCGGCGAGCAGCCGCTGCTGCACGGGCGAGACGTCCTGGTACTCGTCGACGGTGAAGTGGCGGTAGCGGGATCGCACCTCGTCGGCGACCACGGGCTCCCGCTCGAGCATGCCGGTGGTCGCGAGCAGCACGTCCTCGAAGTCGATCTGCCGCCGCTCGTCCTTCACGCGCTCGTACGCCATGTGGAGGTCGATCATCGCGTCGGGGGCGATGCCCGTCGGCATCGGGCGGATGCGGGCCTGCAGCCCGTAGTCCTCCATCGTCATCGCCTGCGACTTGCGCCACTCGATCTCGCCGGCCGCGTCGCGCAGCTGCGCCGTCGGCAGCCGCAGGCGCAGCTGCGCCGCGGCGTCGGCGAGCAGCGACGCCTTCTGCGGCAGCAGCCGCGGCATCGCGGAGCCGGTGAGCCGCGGCCAGAAGTGCGACAGCTGGGCGAGCGCCGCCGCGTGGAAGGTGCGCGCCTGCACCCCGCCGGCACCGAGGCGCGCGAGCCGCGTGCGCATCTCCCCCGCCGCCCGGCTCGTGAACGTGAGCGCGAGCGAGGCGTGCTCGGCCTGCTCGCCGGTCGCGACGCCGTAGGCGATCCGATGCGTGATCGCCCGCGTCTTGCCGGTGCCCGCGCCCGCGAGGATCGCGACGGGACCGCCGAGCGTCGTCGCCGCCTGGCGCTGCTGCTCGTCGAGGCCGGCGAGGATGCGGTCGGCGTCGGTCAGCACGCGATCGGTCACGCGGGTCGGGCGCCGCGCGCGAGCCAGGCGTCGAGGATCCACGACGCGATCGAGGTGCGGCCCGGCAGCTGCACGGCGCCCGCCCGCAGCTCGTCGCGCGTGAACCAGCGGACGTCGAGGATCTCGACGCCGTCGGGGCGGATGGTGCCCGGGTCGTCGGCGACGCACTCGAAGCCGATCATGAGGCTGCGCGGGAACGGCCAGGGCTGCGAGCCGAGGTAGTGCGGCTCGACGACCTCGAGCCCGGTCTCCTCCCGCACCTCGCGGACGACGGCGGCCTCGAGCGACTCGCCCGGGTCGACGAAGCCCGCGATGAGCGAGTAGCGGCCCTCGGGCCACGCCGCGTTGTGGCCGAGCAGGATGCGCTCGTCGGCCCGGTCGTGGATCGCCACGATCACGGCCGGGTCGGTGCGCGGGAAGTGGGCGCCGCCGTTCGCGTCGCGGCGCACCCAGCCCGACTCCTCGAAGTCGGCGGGGCTGCCGTCGATCGGGCTGTGGTGGCTCTCGCGCTGCCAGACGCCGAGCGCGACCGCCTGCACGAGCGCGCCGGCGTCGGCGTCGTCGAGATCGGCACCCACCTCGCGCAGCGAGCGCCACTCGGCGCCGGGCACGTCGAAGGGCTCGGCGACGAGCATCGACAGGATCGCGCCGCCGACCGTGCCGTCGGCGCCGACGGCACGGCCGAGCCAGCTGAGCGGCACGAGCAGCTCGACGTCGGCGGGCAGCGCGTCCGGGGCGAACCGCACGAGCGCGCCGTCGCGCACCGGGGCACGATCGCCAGCGACCGCGATGATGCGGGTCGAGGGGTCCTCGAGGGCGCGGTCGACCGCATCCGGCGCGAGCCGCGACGCGTGGTCGCGGTCGAGCGCCGATCGGGCGAGCGGGGGAACCTGCACGTCACCTCCGTCGCGTGGCGCGGCCCCCGACGGTCGAGGGCGGCCTAGCCTGGCATCCATGAGCACGAACCCCTTCACTCTAGCCGCGCTCGCCACCACCGCCGTCGACGGCCTGACGGTGGTCGGCGCGACCGAGGACGGCTCGGACGAGCACCGCTCGGTCGTCGCCGCGCGCCTCGCCGACGGCGAGACCGTGCAGGTCGTGCTCCCCCGCTCGGTCGCGGCGCTCCGCACCGCGCAGGCCCACGCCGCCGCGCTCGCGGCGCTCACGCTCGCGACCCGCTCGCGGCTGCCGTTCGAGGTGCCGTCGGCGCTCGGCACGGCCGAGGCGGGCCGCTCGACCCTCTTCGTGCTCACCCGGCTGGGCGGCGCGACGATGCGGCTGCAGGACATCTCCCCCGCCCGCCCCGGCCTCGCCACGAGCGTCGGCCAGGCGATCGCGGCGATCCACGAGCTGCCGACGTCCGTCGCCGCCGACGCCGGCCTGCCGCACGAGACCGCGCAGGCGCTGCGGCAGCGGCTGCTCGACACCTTCGACCGCGCGGCGGCCACCGGCTCGGTGCCCGCGGCGCTGCTCGAGCGCTGGGAGGGCGCCCTCTCGGACGACCGGCTCTGGCAGTTCAAGCCCGCGCTCGTGCACGGCGACCTGCAGGCGCCCGCGTTCCGCGTCGAGGGCGCGCGGGTCGTCGGGATCGACGGCTGGCACGCGCTCGCCGTCGGCGACCCCGCGCGCGACCTCGCGTTCCTGCTCGGCTCGAACGAGTTCGGCAGCGTCGACGAGGCGTTCGACGCGCACGCCGCGGCGCGCGGCATCGGCGACCGGCAGCTGCGCCAGCGCGCGATGCTGCACGCCGAGCTCGACGTGGCCCGCTGGCTGCTGCACGGCGTCGACTCCGGTGACCGGTCCGTCGTCGACGACGCATCCGGCATGCTCGCGTCTCTCGTGCAGCGCGTCGACCGCGACCCGGGCGCCGCGATCGCGGCGAGCCAGCCCGAGACGATGGACCTCACCGGCGTGCAGCAGTACCTCGGTGAGACGGGCCCTGTCGACGGCGCGAGCGACGACGACGCGGACCGCGCGCCCTCAGCCGACCGCTGACGCCGCCGCGACCGCCCGCTGCGCCCGCAGCCAGCGGTCCTCGAGCTCGGCGAGCGATTCGATGCGCGACGGCCGCACGACGCGGTCGTGCTCGACGAAGTAGAGCTCCGCGTCGACCAGGTCGGGGTCGAGCCCCGCGTGCGCCGCGTAGGCGGCGCGGTAGAGCGCGAGCTGCAGCTGCCGCGCCTCGAGGTCGGCGTCGCCGGAGGGCAGCCTGCCCGTCTTCCAGTCGACGACCGTCGCCCGCTCGCCGTCGCGGTAGACGGCGTCGATCTTGCACACGACCGTCGTGCCGGCGAGCGGCAGGTGGATCTCGAGCTCGGTCTCGGCCGGCTCGCGGTCGCCGTAGGGCGAGGCGAGGAAGGTGCGCTTGAGCTTTTCGAGCCGGTCGGCGTCGATGCCCACGAGCTCCTCGTCGAGCGCCTCGTCGTCGACGGCGTCGCCGAGGCCGATCGCGCTGCCGCGCCGCTCCACCCAGCCGTGGAAGAGCGTGCCGAGCCTGGTCGCCGCGAACGGCTCCTGCGGCATCGGCCGCGCGATCTGCTGCGCGACCGCGACCGGGTCGGCCGCCCAGTCCTTGAAGCCGGATGCGGCGATGCGCGTCGGGAGGGCGAGCGGCGTGGCCGAGCGGTCAGCGAGCAGCAGCGCGATGGCGTCGTCCCACGGCGTCGGCGCCGACGCATCCGCGGCCCGGACCGCGGCCGCTGCCGCCTCGATCGCCGCCCGCCTCGGGCCCAACGGGTCGACCGGCCACGCGAGCGAGGGGCTGCGGTCGCCGAGCGGGTTCTCGGCGCCCTTCGCGGGCGGCTCGAGCAGCTCGGCGCCCATCGCGCCCGCGGCGAGCTCGAGGAGCCGCTTCGGCTTCGCGGGGGTGCGCGCCATGCCGTACCACTGCGCGCCGGAGAGCCACAGCGCCCGCCGCGCGCGGGTGACGCCGACGTACGCGAGCCGGTCCTCCTCCGACTGGAAGTGGTCCCAGAGCGCCTCGAGGAACCGCTCGCGCGCCGTCGCGTAGTCGAGCTGGGTCGCGTGGCCCCGCCACTCGAGCCGCGGTAGCAGGTCGGCGTCGCCCCGCAGCGGGTAGGGCAGCGTCGCGTGCGTGAGCCAGCCGAGCGGCTGGTCGTCCTGCTTCGCGGCGGCGAGCCGCGGCAGCGCCACGACGTCCCACTCGAGCCCCTTCGAGGCGTGCATCGTGAGCACCTGCACCCAGCCGGGCTCGGGCTCGGGCTCCGGCACGTCGGGGCCGCGCCCCGCCTCGAGCACGTCGAGGTAGGTGAGGAACGCCTCGAGCGAGCCGCGCTCGTCGGCAGCGGTGAACGCCTGCACCTCGCGCGCGAAGGCGTCGAGCGCGCCGTGCGCGTGCGGGCGCTTCGCCGCGACCTCGATGTCGAGCCGCAGCGCCTGCTCGACGCTCCGCACGAGCTCCGGCAGCGGCATCCCGGCGCGGCGGCGCAGCTCGCGCAGCAGCGCGCCGGCCTCCCGCATGCGTGCGAGCCCCGCGTCGGTGGCGCCCTCGAGCCGCGGGACGTCGACGAGCGCGTCGAGCGCGTCGACGATCGACACGTGCGCCTCCGGCGCGATCGCGCCCCGGTCGGCGCTGCGCTGCTCGTCGCTCAGCCCGGCCTTCGCGAGCATCGACGCCCGCCGCTGGAGCGCCGCGAGGTCGGCGACGCCGACGCGCCAGCGGCTGCCGGCGAGCAGCCGCACGAGGCTCGACCCCTCCTCCGGCCGGCCGAGCACGCGCAGCGCGGCGACGAGGTCGACGACCTCCGGCTCGTCGAGCAGCCCGCCGCCGCCCGAGCGGAACACGCGGATGCCCTCGGTGCGGAGCGCCCGCGTGAGCTCGATGCCCTGCGCGTGCGAGCGCACGAGCACGGCCGCGGTGGTCTCGGAGCCCGCGACGCCCGCGCCGTGGGAGCGCAGCCACCCCGCGAGCTCGCGCGACTCGTCCTCGATCGTCGGCAGGTGCCGCACGACGACATCGCCGGGGCCTGCGCCGTCGCGCGCCGCGAGCCGCCTGACGGGCACGCCAGGCTGCTCGGGCAGCCGGGTCGCGACGGCGTGCGCGAGCCGCAGCACGTCCTCGTCGTTGCGCCAGCTCGTCGAGAGCGTGAGCGTGCGCTCGACCCGGAAGCGCTGCGCGAAGAGCGCGAGCGTGCCGGCGCTCGCGCCGCGGAAGCCGTAGATCGCCTGGTTGGGATCCCCCACCGCCATCACGGGCGACCCGTCGAACAGCGCGTGGATCAGCTGCAGCTGCAGCACCGAGGTGTCCTGGAACTCGTCGAGCAGCACCGCGCGGTGGCGGGCGCGCAGCTCGTCGACGGCACCCGCGTGCGCGCTCACGGCATCGAGCGCGAGCCGCACCTGGTCGCTGAACTGCACGGCGCCGCGGCGGCGCTTCGCGTCGTCGAACGCGTCGACGAGGTCGGCGAGCGGATCGAGGCTCGAGACCCGCTCGACGTCCTGCGCGATCGCCTTCGCGTGCGCCGCGCGGAAGGCCTTCGGCTCGTCGGCGGTCGGCAGCGCCCGGAGCGCCTGGAAGCCCTCCGGGTAGCGACCACGGCGCAGCTCGTCGGTCGAGACGCGGTGGTCGCCGAGCGAGCCGGCGAGCTGCACGACGCGGTCGGCGACGGTCTCGGCGCGGCCGAGCGCGGCGAGCCGGAGGTCGTCGGAGGCGCGCGCGACCCGCAGCGCGAGCAGGAACGCAGCGGGGTCGGTGAGCACCTCCGACTCGGGATCGCGCCCGATCAGCAGCGCCCACTCGCGGAACAGCGCGCTCGCGAAGGAGTTGTAGGTCTGCACCACGGGCCGCCGGGTCGCGGCCACCTCGGGGTCGACGAGCCCCGCCTCGCCGAGCGCGCGCAGCTCGGCGGTCAGCCGGTCCCCGAGCTCGCGCGCCGCCTTGCGGGTGAAGGTCAGGCCGAGCACCTCGTCGGGCGCGACACTGCCGTTGGCGACGAGCCACAGCACGCGCTGCGCCATCGTGTGGGTCTTGCCGCTGCCCGCGCCCGCGACCACGAGCGTGGGCTCCTCCGGAGCCTGGATGACCGCGATCTGCTCCTCGGTCGGGCGCTGCGGCGCCCTCCCGCGCACGGCGGCGATCGCCTCGGTGATCTCGATGGCGCTGATCACTCGGTGACCTCCGGGATGACGTGGATGGCGCACTGGCCGAAGCTGTAGTCGCCGCTGCAGTGCAGCTCGGGCCGCGCCACGAACGTCGCGCCCCCCATGGTGTCGATGGCCGAGCGGATGTGCGCGCGGAACGCATCAGCCACCTCGTCGAACGGCTCGGAGTCGACCGTCTTGTCGCGCCGCGCGAGCTTCGGCATCACGAGCCGCGCGGACGTGCGGCCGCCCGCCTCGATGCCCTCGATGCCGCCGAGCGCGACGGCGAGCTGGTAGGCGAGCAGCTGGAGGTTGCCCAGGCCCGGCACCTCCTTCGGCACGCGCTTGCCGGTCTTGAGGTCGACGATGCGCACCTCCCCCGACGGTCCGTGCTCGATCCAGTCGATCGCCCCGGAGAGGACCGCGCCGTCGACCTCGACCGAGAAGCGCGCTTCGCGCTCGTCGCGCTCGATGGTCCAGCCCGCGCCGCGCAGCACCTGGAAGTAGCCCGCGAGCGCGCCCGCCATCGGCACGACCTCCTCGCGCTGCTGGGCCGCCTCCCACTCGGAGGGGTGGGCGAGCTCGGCGAAGCGGGCGTCGACGGCCGCCTCGATCGCGGCCGCGTCGGTCGCGTCGACGTGCTCGACCGCGTCGTGCACGATCGTGCCGAGCGCCGCCGCCCGGTTGGAGGTGCTGCCGGCGATGCGGTTCACGACCCACGAGAGCTCGCACTCGACGAGGCCCTGCAGCGCCGAGGGGCTCACGCGCACCTGCTCGCTCGCGTCGAGCCGCTCGGCGGTCGTGACGCCCGCGAGGCCCGCCCACTCCTCGGGCGCGGCACCCGGCACGCCGGCGTCGGCGAGCCGCCGCAGCGCCGACGCCGCCTGCTCGGCATCGGGCCGGCGCTCGACCACGCGCCGTCGCAGGCTCGCCACGAGGGAGCGCAGGGAGTGCCAGCCGTCGTCCCTGCCCGGGGCGGGCTCGGGGTCGATGCCGCCGACGAAGGGCGAGGGCTGCTCGTCCTCGCTCGCGACCGCCGTCAGCAGCACGGCGGCGCGCGCGCTCGCGACCGTCTTGACGAAGGTGCGGAGCTCGTCGTGGAGCACGCCGGCGCGGGCGTCCTCGCTCGGGTCGCCGTCGAGGCGGTTCGCGCCGAGCAGCGAGCCGCGGAGCCGCAGGTTGGGCCAGACGCCGTCCTGCAGGCCCGCGACGATCACGGTGTCGAGCTCGCGCCCGACGAGCTGGCCGGGGGTGCCGATCGCCACGCGAGAGCGCTCGGCGCGCGCCGCGAGCGAGTCGTCGTCGACGCTCGACGCGAGCCACGCGTCGACGAACGCACCGGTGTCGGCGTCGGGCCGGCGCTCGATGAGCCGTGCCACCTGGTCGAAGAGCGCCACGACGGCGTCGAGCCGGCGGTTCGCGAGCGCGCGCTCGACCGTGGTGCCGCCGAGCGCGGCGCGCCGCCAGCCCTCGGCGACGCCCGCGGCGCTCCACACCGCCCACAGCACGCGGTCGGCGCCCGCCGGGTCGGTCGCGCCGAGCAGCGCCCCGGCATCGGCGAGCATGCGCGCGAGCCGCCGCGCGGCCGCGGCGCCCTGCCGCGCGTCGGCGAGCCCCTCGAGCTGCGCCGGGTCGCCGGCGACGGCGGCCGCGATCGCGGCGCGCACCAGCTCGGCGCCCGCGACGTGCACCTCGCCGCCCGCCGCGACGATGCGGTGCCGGAGCGCGCGCTTGAGCCGCCGCACCGCGAGCGCGTCGAGCCCGAGCAGGTCGCTGCGCAGCAGCTCCTCGGCGAGCTGCGCGTCGAGCTCGCGGCGCCCCGTGGCGACGGCGAGCACGCGCACGAGCGCCTCGACGACCTCGGTCTCGCGCAGCCGGGTCGGTCCGCCGGAGGCGACGGGCACCTCGAGCGCCGAGAGCAGCGACCCCATCTCGGCGGCCGCCCGCCCGGTGCGGGCGATGACGGCGATGTCGTCGAACGCGACGCCGTGCGCGCGGCGCTCGTGGATGAGCCGCGCGATGCGGCGCGCCTGCTCGTCGATCGACTGCGCGACGTGCAGCTCGAGCTCGTCGTCGCCCGCCGTCGCGCGCGCGGCGGCGCGCCGGTGCGTGCCGGCGCCCGCGGTGCCGATCCCCTGGACCGACGCCGCGAGGAAGGCGCGCACCCGCGCCCCGTGGCGGTGGTCGACCTCGAGCTCGAGCCGGTGCCCTGGCTCGCGCGCGAAGCCGAGCCGCGCGGGCAGCGCGGCGAGCAGCGCGGGGTCGGCGCCGCGGAAGCCGCCGGTGGTCGTGTCGGGGTCGCCGAAGGCGATCACCGTCGCCCCGCGCGACCGGAGCGCCTCGAGCACGACGACGGCGCCCTCGGTGAGCTCCTGCGCGTCGTCGACGAGCACGAGGCTCGGGAGCGGCACCGTCGTCTGGACGATCGCCGTCGCCGCGCGGCGCAGCAGCGACGCGGCGGTCATCGCCTCGGCGCCGCGTCGCTCGAGCCGCTGGAGCCGCTCGAACTCGTCGAGGAACCGCGCGGCGGCGGCCCACTCGGGCACCTCGCGCGCCGCCGCGAGCGCGGCGAGGTCGGCGGCGTCCATCCCCCGCTCCTGCGCGGCGGCGAGCAGCTCGCGCAGCTCGGCGCGGAAGCCCGCCTGCTCGCGGACCTCGTCGTGCAGGTGCGGCGGCCACTCGGGGCCGGTGGCGATGCCGGCCGCGGCGTCGTCGGCGTGGCCGGCGAGCATGGCGGCGATGATGCGGTCCTGCTCGGCGCCCGAGAGCAGCTGCGGCACGGGCCGCTCGTCGGCGAGGGCCGCAGCGCTCAGCAGCGCGTGCGCGAACGACGGCATCGAGCGCGCGAGCGGCCCGGGCGTGACGAGCGCGGTGCGCTGCGCGAGCCGGTCGCGGAGCGCGGTCGCCGCCTGCCGGGAGCCCGCGACGACGAGCAGCGATGCCGGGTCGAGGCCCCGCGCGAGCCGGTCGGCGGCGAGCTCGACGAGCGTCGTCGTCTTGCCGGAGCCCGCGACGCCGAGCACGATCGCGGACGCCCGCCCGTCGAGCGCGAGCACGGCGCGCTGCGAGGGGTCGAGGCCCGCGCCGGCCGGGGCGACCCGCTCGGCGGCGGGTGCCTCCGGCAGGTCGGCGATCGCATCGGCGAGGGGCAGCAGGTCGAGCACGACGCCACGGTAGCGGCGGCCGCCGACACGGCCGGGAGCCGCTCCGGGCGGCGGCGCTTCGCCCTCGGCGGACGCGGCCGATCGCCCGGCCGGCATCGCCTATCCTGAGGCCATGGACATCCGCATCGGCATCAAGGACTCGCCCCGCGAGATCGCGTTCGACTCGGCGCAGACGGCGCAGGAGATCGAGTCCGCCGTCATCGCCGCGCTCGGCGCCGGTCACCTCACCCTCGACGACGCGAAGGGCCGCCGGTACCTCGTGCCGAGCGCGCAGATCGCCTACGTCGAGATCGGCAGCGAGACGACGCGCAAGATCGGCTTTGTGGCCTGATGCCCATCCTCGTCCTGGTGCCGATGGTCATCGGCGCGGCGATCGGCCTGACCGCGCGGTACCTGCTGCCCGGCAGGCAATGGGTGGGGCTCTTCCTCAACCCCGCCGCCTCCGCCGCGGCCGCCGGCATCGTCTGGACGATCCTCCGGCTCGCAGGGCTCGCGAACGACAACGGCTGGCTCTGGATCGCGAGCCTCGCGGCGGCGCTCGCCGTGGCGCTCGTGCTGCCGCGCGTGCTCCCCCCGCGCCGCGAGCGGGCCGACGCCGCCTACCTCGCGCAGCTGACCCGCGCGGCCTGACCCGCGCGGCCCGCTCGGCCAGGCGCTCAGGCCGTGAGGCCCAGCTCGTCCATGCGGCGGGTGTGCGACGCGACGATGTCGTTGAACGCCGGCTCGAGCCGCGGCTGGCTCGGCACCGCCCGACCGGAGTCGTCGGGGCCGTTGACCGCCAGGTACATCTGCAGCAGCGCATCCCCGACGATCCGGCGGCCCCACACGGCCAGCCGGTCGGAGAGCCGCGGCGTCGCGACGATCGCCCGCTGCAGCAGGTGCACGAGGTGCGGATGCGTGGACTCGCTGCGCAGCGCGCGCAGCATGGCGTCCTGGTCGTCCTCCGGCAGTCCGGGCGCGATCGAGACGAAGAAGTCGACGAGCAGCCCGCTCGCGACGTGCAGCGCGAGCACCTGCTCGTACCAGTCGGCGCCGGCGATCGCGTCGGCGAACGAGCGGGTCGTCTCGGCGAAGGGGCGCATCGCCTCCTCCGCGTCGACGTGCTCGCCCTCGAGGATGTGCGCGAACGCTCCTGCGCGTGCGGCGTGGATGCGGACGACCTCCGCGAGCGCGACGCGCGACTCGAGCGAGGGTGCCTCCGCGAGCACGCGGCCGGCCTTCGCGACGAGCTCGAGCTCGAGCCCGAGCGCCTGGCCGACGAAGGGCACGAGCGCGGGACGCACGTCCGAGAGCAGCACGCGGTCGCCCACGACCGGCACGCGATGCTGACGGAGCAGCTGGCGCGTGACGTCGCGCGGCGTCCGGTCGAACCACTTCACCACGCTGAGGAGTCTAGGGGCGCGGAACACCCCGCCCACGCATGCCGCGGGTAGGCTGGTCGGAGCAACCCGAACAGGCGGAACACTCCCTTGACTTTCCAAGACCTCAACATCGATGCCGACATGGTCCAGGCGCTCGCCGACCGCGGCATCCTCGAGCCCTTCCCCATCCAGACGCAGACGATCCCGCTCGCGCTCTCCGGCCAGGACATCATCGGCCAGGCGAAGACCGGCACCGGCAAGACCTTCGCGTTCGGCCTCCCCCTCGCGCAGCGGCTCGGTGCGGAGCCGCCCGCCGGAGTCCAGGCGCTCATCGTCGTCCCCACGCGCGAGCTCGCCGTGCAGGTGACCGAGGACATGGAGATCATCACCTCCAACCGTCCGACGACCATCGTCTCCATCTACGGCGGCAAGGCCTACGAGGGCCAGATCGAGCAGCTGAAGGCCGGCGCGCAGATCGTCGTCGGCACGCCCGGCCGCCTCCTCGACCTCTCGCAGCAGCGCATCCTCGACCTCTCCAACGTCAAGGAGATCGTGCTCGACGAGGCCGACAAGATGCTCGACCTGGGCTTCCTGCCGGACGTCGAGAAGATCTTCTCGAAGGTGCCGGCGGTGCGGCACACGATGCTGTTCTCGGCCACCATGCCGGGACCGGTCGTCGCGCTCGCCCGCCGCTTCATGGCGCGCCCGCTGCACATCCGCGCGACCGACGTCGACGACACCATCGCGCAGGCCAACATCGAGCACGTCGTCTACCGGGCGCACGCGCTCGACAAGGACGAGGTCATCGCGCGCATCCTGCAGGCCGAGGGCCGCGGCAAGACCGTGGTCTTCACCCGCACGAAGCGCGCCGCCGCGCGCATCACCGAGGAGCTCATCGACCGCGGCTTCCAGGCCGCGGCCGTGCACGGCGACATGAGCCAGGAGGCGCGCGAGCGCGCCATGGCGTCGTTCAAGGCCGGCAAGAAGGATGTGCTCATCGCCACCGACGTCGCCGCCCGCGGCATCGACGTCGACGACGTGACGCACGTCATCAACCACACCATCCCCGAGGACGAGATGGCGTACCTGCACCGCGTCGGCCGCACCGGCCGCGCCGGTCGCACCGGCATCGCCGTGACCTTCGTCGACTGGGAGGACCTCCACAAGTGGTCGGTCATCGACCGCGCGCTGGAGTTCGGTCGCCCCGAGCCGGTCGAGACGTACTCGTCGAGCCCGCACCTCTACACCGACCTGAAGATCCCGCAGGGCGTGAAGGGCCGCCTGCACGCGACGCCTCCCAACAAGGAGGCGAAGCGCGAGGGCGTCGCCCCCGGCGGCCGCTCCGAGCGCGGCCGCGGTGGCGAGGGCCAGCGCAGCGGCGACAGCCAGCGCAGCAGCGACGGCGAGCGCAGCGAGGGCGGCCGACGCCGCAGCCGCGGCGGACGCGGCCGCGGCGCCGAGGGCGCTGCCCCGACGACGGATGCGCCGGTCGCCGAGGGGCGCGGCACGCACGACGGCGGCGGCAACGAGCACCACGACGGCAACGCGTCGCCCACGCGCCGCCGTCGCCGGCGCAGCCGCTCCGGCGGCTCGACGCCGCCCGCCCAGGGCTGAACCAGCGCTGACAAGGCGCCGAGCTAGTCGAGCTCGGCGCCCCAGCGCCCGAGCGCGTCGATCGCCGCCCGCAGGGCGAGCCCGCGCTCGGTGAGCGCGTAGGCCCTGGTGTTGTGCGTCAGCGGGAGCCGGGCCAGCACGCCGGCCTCCTCGAGCTCGCGCAGCCGGGTCGCGAGCATGTTCGTCGGCACCCCGAGGTCGCGCTGCAGGTCGCCATAGCGCTGCGGCCCGTCGAGCAGCCGCTCGACGATCCGCAGCGCCCAGCGCGCTCCCACGACCTCGAGGGCGGCCGCGAGGTCGCTCACGCGTCGGGGGCTGCGTCCGGCTTCATCCAGAACGGCGAGTAGTGGTAGCCGTCCGGGTCGTCGAACTGGCGCTGGTACATGAAGGGGTAGTCGTCGGTGTCGCCGATCCGGCCGCCCGCGGCGCCGGCGCGCTCGACGAGCTCGTCGACCGCCTCGCGGCTGCCGAGGTCGAACGAGACCGTGACCTTCGACGGGGTGTCGGGACCGCCGATGACCGACTCGACGCCGCCGACGCTCGCGTACATCTCGCGGCTGCCGAGCATGACGTACTGCTCGGGCGCGATCTGGAAGCACGAGACGTTGTGGTCGGACATCTCGGCGTTGAGGGTCCACCCGATGGCGGTGTAGAAGGCGGTCGCGCGCTCGACGCTCTGGACCGGGCAGGTGATGAAGAGGCTCATGCCGCTGATGCTTGCAAAATGCAAGTGCCGTGTCAAGGCCCCGTCGCGCGCGGCGAGGGCCCGGGAACGACCGGCGCGAAGCCGGTCGCGCGCCGCACGATCTCGGCGAGCACCGCCGGCTCGGTCGTGTGCTCGCCCAGCACGTTGGGCTTGCCCGAGCCGTGGTAGTCGCTCGAGCCGGTGACGAGCAGCCCGAGGCGCTCGGCGTCGACGAGCAGCTCCCGCTGGGATCGCGCGTCGTTGTCGCGGTGCCAGATCTCGACGCCGGCGAGGCCCGCGTCCACGAGCTCGCCGAGCACGCCCATCCGCATGACGGGCCTCCCGCGCGCCGCGGGGTGCGCGAGCACGGCGACGCCGCCGGCATCCGCGATGATGCGGATCGCGTCGACCGGGTGCGGCGCGTGGTGCGGCTGGTAGTAGCCGCCCTGCCAGTGCAGGATGCCCTCGAACGCCGCTGACCGGTCGGGGACGATGCCGAGGGTCACGAGCGCGTCGGCGATGTGCGGGCGGCCGATCGTGGCGCCGGGCGCCGAGTGCTCCTCGACGTGCCGCCAGGTGAGCGGGTAGTCGCGGCCGATCGCGCGCACCATGCGCTCGGCGCGCTCGACGCGCTCGAGCCGGATGCGCTCCCGCTCCCCCACGAACGCGGCCGAGACGGGGTCGAGCAGGTAGCCGAGCACGTGCACGCTCGCGGGGCCGATCTGCGACGAGAACTCGACGCCCGGGATGAGCGCGACGCCCGTCTCCATCGCGGCGTCGGCCGCCTCCTGCCAGCCCGAGACCGTGTCGTGGTCGGTGAGCGCGACGACGCCCAGCCCCGCCGCGGCGGCGGCTCGCACGACGTCACCGGGCGCATCCGTGCCGTCCGACTCGCGCGAGTGCGCGTGCAGGTCGATCGGGCCCCTGCGCACCCAGTCGTCGTCCATCCGGCCAGCCTATTCCGGCCGGTCGGGGGACGCGCTCCACAGGCCCCGCATCGACCGGTGTCCTACGCTCCCGATGTGCTCGCGATCCTCGGCTGGCTGCTCGCCATCGTCATCGCGGCGTGCCTGCTGGTCGCCGCGTGGCCGCAGGCGCTCGGGCTCGAGCAGGCGCCGGTCGTCGCCCAGGTCGTGTCGATGCGGATCGGCGTGGTCGGCATCGCGCTCGTGCTCGCGATCGTGTTCCTCTGCTTCGTCGGCTGGCGGCGCGTGCGGCCCTTCGTGCTCGGCGTCGTCTCGCTGCTGCTCGTCTTCGCACTCGTCTCCGGCGGCGTCCATGCCTCGCGCGGGCTCGACGACGACCAGGCGATCGACGGCGACGGCGGCGACCTCGTCGTGCTCACCTGGAACACCCTCGGCGACGAGCCGGGCGCCGAGGAGGTCGCGCGCATCATCGACGAGACCGGGGCGGACGTCGTGATGCTGCCCGAGACGACGCTGCCGCTCGGCGTCGGGGTCGCGGAGCTGCTGCGCGAGCGGGGCAACCCGTTCTGGGTGCACACGACCGAGTACTCCCCCTCCTACGGCGCGCTCAACACGACGCTGCTCATCTCGGCGGCGCTCGGCGAGTACACGACCGACAGCTCGGTCGGCGGCACGCGCACGCTGCCCACCGTCGTCGCGCGACCCGACGACGGCGATGGCCCCGTGCTCGTGTCGACGCACCCGGTCGCGCCCGTGCCGCAGCAGATGCGGAACTGGCGCGCCGACCTCGAGTTCGTCGCCGGCCTCTGCGACGGCTCCTCCTCGGTCGTGATGGCGGGCGACTTCAACTCCACGCTCGACCACTGGGCCTCGCTCGGCGCCGACGGCGGCGACCTCGGCACGTGCCGCGATGCCGCGAGCGCGGTCGGCGCGGGCGCGGTCGGCAGCTGGCCGACGTGGGCGCCGTCGTGGCTCGGCGCGCAGATCGACCACGTCGTCGCGACCCCCGACTGGGAGCCGGTCGCCGCCCGGGTGCTCACCGGGGTCGACGGCGCCGGCACCGACCACCGGCCGGTGCTCGTGCAGCTGCGGAGGACCGGCTAGCGGTCGGCCGTGCCGCCCTGCTCGGCGTCGTCCGCGGCGTCGCGCACCGCCTCGCGCAGCTCCGCCCCGGGCGCCGGGCGCTCGTCGCTCGTGAGCGCGCGGATCGCGTCGAGCACGGCCTCGGCCGCCTCGCGAGTGGCGAGCGGCCGGAAGTGGCCGCTCGCGCGCAGCCGCACGCCCTGCATCCCCTCCGGGATCTCGTTGCCCGGGATGTGCGGGTCGATGCGCGGCAGGACCACGCGGATGCGCGCATCCGCGACGCGCTCCGCGGCGAGCGCGAGCAGCACCTCGCTCGACGCGTCGAGCTCGCGCACCCACGTGCCGGGGATGAAGCGGGCCCGCGCGGAGCCGGCGAAGGGGGTCGCGAGCGCGACGAGGCCGTCGGGCTGCGGCATGTCGGGCTCGAGGGCGCGGTCGACGAGCACGCGCTTGCCGATCAGGCCGCCCTTCGAGTGGCCGACGAGCACGATCCTGGCGTGCGGATGCTCGGCGGCGACGCGGTCGACGACGTCGCGCACGATCGGCGCCGACTCGAGCACGGGCGCGAGGTTGCGGTCGAGCTCCGGGACGAAGCGCACCGCGTGCCCCGCGTGCACGAGGTGCTTCGCGAGCGGCTCCATGAAGTGCCACCGCTCGACGACCCCGGGCACGAGCACGACGTGCACGCGCGCATCCGCGGGACCGGTGAGCGACGGCGGCCGGCGGTCGAACCACGAGCGCACGTGCTGCATCGCCGCGAAGCGGTAGTCCCCCGCCCAGACGAGCGCCTCCCCTGGCATGAGCCGCGCGCTCGGCCGCGGACGCTGCGCGGTCATGCCGAGAACTCCATCACCATGCGCGCGACCGGCTCGGCGCCGGTCACCATCGCCTCGTGGCCCTTGCCGCGCGCGATCCGCAGCTCGGCGTGCGGCAGCAGGCCGCACACCTCGGCGGCCCAGTCCTCCGGCACGACCTTGTCCTCCTCGCCGCGGATGACGAGCGTCGGCTGGAGCACGCGCGGCAGCACGTCGCGCAGGTCGTGCGCGAGCATCGACCGCAGCTTCCGCAGGTACCAGCGCAGCCCGGTCTGGGCGTACATGCGCGCGCCGACGAGCGCGACGATGGGCGGGTCGTTCGCGAGGTCCTGCAGCAGCCGCCACGCCTGCTGCCAGCCGCTGCGCTCGCGCGGGTTGACGGTCGGCGCGATGAGCACGACGCGGTCGACGGCCTCGGGGTGCCGCGCTGCGAGCTCGGCCACCACCTGGGTGCCCATCGAGTGGCCGAGCGCGATCACGGGCTCGCCGACGATGCCGCGCAGGGCGTCGGCGACGAAGTCGGCGAGCTCGGGCATCGGCATGCTCTCGGCGGGCTCGGGCGATGCGCCGAAGCCGGGGAGGTCGAGCGCGATGACGTCGAGCTCGGCCGAGAGCGCCTCGCGCAGCAGCCCGAAGTACTGCTGCCCCATGCCGATGCCGTGCACGAGCAGCACGATCGGCGCGCCCTCGCGCCGCCAGCGGCGCAGCAGCAGCACGTGATCGCCGTCGACGTGGGAGGCGACGGCGGCGTCGACCGCGGTGTCGGCGACCTCGCGCCACTCGGCGAGGCCAGCGGGGGTCGGCACATGCATCCCACGAGGGTACGGCGCACCGCCTGAGCCTGTCCTGCGTCGCGCTGGCGGCTCAGGCCGCCGCGTCGGGCAGCTCGCGGAGCGCCCAGAACGGGCCGATGACGACGAAGAACGCCGAGACGACCTGCCCGACCGCGCCGATCCACATGGTCGGGACGACGCCGAGCCAGGTGCCGAGCACGCCCGCCGCGAGCGCCGCGATCGGCATGACGCCCCAGACGCAGAAGCGGATGGACGCGTTCATGCGCCCGAGCAGCCGCGAGGGCGTGATGCGCTGGCGGAAGGTGACCTGCGTGATGTTGTAGAGCAGCACGGTGAAGCTCGCGACGAACCCCTGCGCGACGAGCAGCGGGAACGCGACGGACGGGAACGCCGCGGCGAGCGGGAGCAGGCACGCGACGACGCTGAACGCGATCGCGCTCACCGGGATGGCGCGCGCCTCGCCGATGCGGCGCACGATGTGCGGCGTCGCGACCGCGCCGGCGAAGCCGCCGATCGCCCCGAGCGAGAAGATCACGCCCATCGCTGCGGGGGTGAGCCCGAGCTCGCGCAGCAGGAAGATGGGGAGCAGGGTGAACGACAGCGTGCTCGAGAGGTTGAAGACGGCGGTCGTCGTCACGATGCGGCGGAGCAGCCGGTTGCCGAACACCCAGCGCAGGCCCTCGCCGATCTCCTGCAGGATCGGCCCGCGGTCGTCGGCGGCGCGCGGCTCCTCGTGATCGCGCGTGAGCAGCAGCGCGACGAAGGACGCGACGTAGGTGCCGACCGTGGCGAGGATCGCGAACGGCGCGGCGACGAGCCCGACGAGCCAGCCGCCGACCGCGGGGCCGCCGATGTTGGCGAGCTCGTAGGTCGCCTGCAGCTTGCCGTTCGCCTCGGCGATCTGGCCGGGCCGCACGAGCGACGGGATGATGCTCTGGTACGAGACGTCGAAGAAGACGGTGGCGACCCCGACCACGAGCGCGACGGCGTAGAGGTGCCACATCTCGAGCAGCCCTGCCCACCACAGCAGCGGCACGACGCCGAGCGCGACCGCGCGCACGGCATCCGCCCAGATCATCACCCGGCGCTTGCGCAGGCGGTCGATCCAGGCGCCCGCGGGCAGCCCGACGACGAGGAACGCGGCGACGCCCGCGGCGTTCAGGAAGCCGACCTCGAGCTCGCTCGCCCCCAGCAGCAGCACCGCGAGCACCGGGATCGCGAGCTCGGCGACCTGCGATCCGAGCTGCGCGAGCGCCTGGCCGCTCCAGAGGGTGAGGAAGTTGCCGTCGCGCCAGAGCGAGCGGTCCGCGCGCTCCCCGACGGCTTCCGATCGAGACATGTCGATCAGTGTGCGCGCTCGATTGAGATCTGTCAATCGCTCGCGTAGGGTGGCGGCATGGGCGACGACCGGATCGAGCTGCGGGCCGACGATCCCGACGCCCGCGCGCAGGCGATGGCGCGGGCGCTCAGCTCGCCGCTGCGGCTCCGCGCGCTGCGGCTGTGCGCGTTCGAGTCGCGCACGAACAAGGAGCTCGCCGAGCTGCTGGGCGTCAACCCCGGCACGATGCTCCACCACGTGCGCACGCTCGTGCAGACCGGCTTCCTCGCGGCCGAGCCCGAGCGCGCCGGCGCCGGCGGCGCGCGCGAGGTGCCCTACCGCGCGACCGGGCTCTCGTGGCGCACCTCGATGCCCGAGGGCTCCCCCGTGCTGGTCGAGACGTTCCTGCAGCAGATCGAGGGCCTCCCGCCCGACCAGCTCGACGCGAGCTGGATGGGGCTGAAGATCGACGACGCGCACCGCGAGGAGTTCGAGCGACGGCTGCACGCGCTGCTCGACGAGTTCAAGGAGCGCGGCCCCGACCCCGACGGCACGACCCTCGGGTTCTTCGCCGCGCTCTACGCCGACCGCAACCCGCCCTCGGCGCGCGGCTGAGGCATCCGCCGCCACCGACCTCGCCTCGGTGGGATGATGGCGGGCATGAGCGACCAGGCGACGACGCAGAGCACGACCAACCGATCGACGACCCCGACGTCGTCGGCGTTCACCGAGCACATCCAGTCCGGCTGGGCCGAGCGGGAGGCGACGACGCCCGCGCCGCGCGCCGCCGCCGACCCCGCCGCAGCGCGCCGCGCGCGGCTCTCGGCGATGCACCAGGGCGTGCGCCTCGTGATCCCCGCGGGGTCGCTCAAGGTGCGCTCGAACGACACCGACTACCCGTTCCGCGCGCACGCGGACTTCACCTACCTCACCGGCTGGGGCTCGGACGCGGAGCCCGACTCGGTGCTCGTGCTCGAGCCGACGTCCGGCGACGGTGAGGGCCACGAGGCGACGCTGTACTTCCGCGGTCCCGCAGGTCGCGGCACGACGGAGTTCTACGCGAACCCGGCCATCGGCGAGTTCTGGGTGGGCCCACGGCCCTCGCTCGAGCACGTCGCGGCCGACCTCGGCGTCGCGACCACCGACCTCGCCGAGCTCGACGCCGCGCTGACGGGCGGCGGCACTGCGCTCGTCGTGACCGGCGCCGACCCCGCCGTCGAGGCGCGCGTCGAGGGCGCGAACCCCGACGGTGACACGCTCGCGCGCGACCTCAGCGAGCTGCGGCTCGTGAAGGACGCGTGGGAGGTCGCCGAGGTGCAGGCCGCCGTCGACGCGACGGCGCGCGGCTTCGACGACGTCATCGCCGACCTCGCGCTCGCCACCCGCCACGAGCGCGGCGAGCGCGTCGTCGAGGGCGCGTTCCACCGCCGCGCGCGGCTCGACGGCAACGCCGTCGGCTACGACACGATCGCCGCATCCGGCCACCACGCCTGCTACCTGCACTGGACGCGCAACGACGGCGCGGTGCGGGAGGGCGACCTCATCCTGCTCGACGCGGGCGTCGAGGTCGACAGCCTCTACACGGCCGACATCACGCGCACGCTGCCGATCTCGGGCGCCTTCACCGAGGTGCAGCGGCGCGTCTACGACGCCGTCGTCGAGGCGGCCGACGCCGCCTTCGCGATCGTCAAGCCGGGCATCGTCTTCAAGGAGGTGCACGCCGCCGCGATGGAGGTGATCGCGCGCCGGACCGCCGAGTGGGGGCTGCTGCCGATCTCGGCGGAGGCGTCGCTCGAGCCGGACCAGCAGCTGCACCGGCGCTGGATGGTGCACGGCACGAGCCACCACCTCGGCCTCGACGTGCACGACTGCGCGCAGGCGCGTCGCGACTTCTACCACGACGGCATCGTGCGCGAGGGGATGGTCTTCACGATCGAGCCCGGCCTCTACTTCCAGGCCGACGACCTCACCGTGCCCGAGGAGCTGCGCGGCATCGGCATCCGGATCGAGGACGACATCGTCGTCACCGCCGACGGCGCCAGGAACCTCTCCGGCGCGATCCCGCGCACGGCCGACGAGGTCGAGGCGTGGATGCGCGAGGTGCGCGCGCGCTGATCGCGCCCCGCGGCGCGCTCAGCCGAGGACGAGCGTGACGGCGATCACGAGCATGACGGCCGCGATCGCGCCGTCGAGGATGCGCCACGCGCGCTCCGTGCGCAGCAGCGGCGCGAGGTAGCGGGCGCCGTAGCCGAACCCGACGAACCACAGCGTGCTCGCCGTGATGCCGCCCACCATGAACCACCAGCGCGCGTCGCCGTGCGTCGCGGCGACCGAGCCCATCACGACGGTCGTCTCGACGAGCGCGTGCGGGTTGAGCCAGGTGACGGCGAGGATCGTGCCGAGCACCGCGAGCCTGCTGCTGCGCGTGCGCGTCGCAAGGGGCGCGCCGCCGCCTGCCTCCGCGGCCGCCTCGGGCGCGGCCTCGAGCGACCCGCCGCCGCGCCACGCGCGCCGGGCGCTCACGATCGCGAAGCCGACGATGAAGACGGCACCCGCCCAGCGGGCGACGGTCTCGAGCCACGGGTGGCTCGTCACGAGCGTCGCGACGCCGGCGACGCCGATCACCTGCAGGATGGCGTCGCTCACGACGCACACGAGCACGACGATCCCGACGTGCTCGCGGCGGAGGCCCTGCCGCAGCACCACGGCGTTCTGCGCGCCGATCGAGATGATCAGCCCGAGGCAGAGGCCGAGCCCCGACAGCAGTGCGATGAGTCCCTGGTCCATGTCATCGACGCTACGAGCGGTCAGACATGCAGTCCAGCGCATGATCGTGCAGCATCATAAGCATCGCTTCATCTAGGATCGAGGGATGGACCTGCCGCTCGATCACCTCCGCACGCTCGCCGCCGTCGTCGACGCCGGCACGCTCGACCGGGCGGCCGTGCAGCTCGCGGTGTCGCCGAGCGCGGTGAGCCAGCGCATCCGCGCGATCGAGCAGCGCGTCGGCCGGGTCGTGCTGCAGCGCACGAAGCCGGTGCGCGCGACCGAGGCGGGCGAGGCGCTCGTGCGGCTTGCGCGGCAGCTCGCGCTGCTCGAGCACGACGCGCGCATCGCGCTCGGCGACGACACCCTCGCGCAGCGCGTGCCGCTCGCGGTGAACGCCGACTCCCTCATCACCTGGTTCCTGCCCGCGCTCGCCGCGGTGACCGCCGAGCGGAGCGTGACGTTCGACATCCACCGCGAGGACCAGGAGCGCACCGCCCAGCTGCTCGAGGCGGGCACCGTCATGGGCGCGGTCACCTCGCAGCGCGAGCCGGTCGCCGGCTGCGTCGCCTCCCCGCTCGGACGCATGCGCTACGTCCCGATCGCCTCGCGCGCGCTCGCCGAGCGGTGGTTCTCGCGCGGGCTGTCGCGTGCGGCGCTCGAGGCGGCCCCGATCGTCGACTTCGACCGCCACGACACCCTGCAGGCGAAGTTCGCGCACCGGCACGGCGCGCGCGCCGAGGCGCCGCGGCACGTCATCTCGGCATCCGCGGAGTTCGCCGAGGCGGTCCGGATGGGGCTCGGCTGGGGCATGCTGCTGCCGGGTCAGTTCGAGGCGGGGCTCGCCGACGGGTCGCTCGTGCAGCTCGCCGAGACGGGGGTCGAGGTGCCGCTGTGGTGGCAGCGCTGGAACCTGTCGTCGCCGCTGCTCGACCTCGTGACGGATGCCGTGCAGTCGGCCGCGCGGACGTCGCCGGCGCTCGTCTGAGCGGTCAGCCGAGCGGCGGTGCTGGCGGCTGCTCGGCCTGCTGCGGCGCGGGCGATGCCGCCGCAGAGGCGCCGCCGCGCTGGCCGATGATGTGCATCGCCTTGCCGGCGGTCTCCTGCGGGGCGACGACGTCGTAGCGGGCCGCGAGCACCTGCTGGACCGATGCGTAGTCGCGCTTGCGGCGCGTCATCGCGTGCGAGGTGACGCCGAGCAGGATGCCGAACGCGAGGCCGAGCGCCGGGAAGAGCAGCACCGAGGCGATCGCCTCCGGCACGAAGAGCAGGTAGACGAGGCCGATGAACGCGCCGAAGCCGAGCCCGCGCATCGCGCCCTGCAGCGCGACCTTGCCCCACGTGAGCCTGCCGACGATGCGCTCGACGAGCTTGAGGTCGTTGCCGATGATCGCGAGGCCCACGACCTCCGCCTCGGCGCCCGAGACCTTCGCGACCGCGGCCTGCGCCTGGTCGTAGGTCTCGTACGAGGCCACCACGACACCGCGCGGCAGATGCTGGTCGCCGGTCGCGGATCGCTGGAACATGCTCACCCGGCCAGTCTCCCATGCGCTCCCCGGCGCGCACGGGGCTTTCGCTCTGGGCGTCACACCTCGACGGGCGGTGCTGCGCGGTACGTTGGACGGCATGAGCGCTCCCACCGTGTTCGTCGCGCGCCTCGCAGGCTCGGGCGTCTTCGACCCCGCGGGAGAGCGCATCGGCAAGGTGCGCGACGTCGTCACCGTGCCCCGCACCGCGGCCTCCCCGCGCGTGGTCGGGCTCGTCGTCGAGGACCGCGGCCGCGCGCGCGTCTTCCTCTCGATCGGCCGGGTGCTCTCGATCGGCGGCGGCCAGCTCATCGCCTCCGCGATCAGCGACCGTCGCTTCCGCCAGCGCGGCGGCGAGCGCCTGCTGCTCGCCGACGTGCTGGGCCGCACCGTGACGCTCCGCGACGGCTCGACGGCGGTGCTCGAGGACCTGTCCATCGCCGAGCGCGGCCCGGGCGAGTGGGAGGTCGACGAGCTCTTCCTGCGGAAGCCCAAGGTCGGCCCGTTCGGCAAGGGACCCACGACGCTCGCGCGCTGGAACGACGTGCGCCACGAGCCCGACGCCGACCACGACACCGACCACCTGCTCGCGTCGCTCGAGGAGCTGCCGGCCGCCGACGCCGCGTCCGCCATGCTCGACCTGCCCGAGCAGCGGATGATGGAGGTCGCCGAGGACCTCTCCGACGACCGGCTCGCCGACATCCTCGAGGAGATGAACGAGGACCGGCAGGTGCAGATCCTCAACGGCCTCGAGGACATCCGCGCCGCCGACGTGCTCGACCAGATGGAGCCCGACGACGCCGCCGACCTCGTCGCGCACATGACGACCGAGCGCGCCGAGACGCTGCTCGAGCTCATGGACCCGGATGAGGCCGAGGACGTGCGCATGCTGCTCGCGTTCGGCGCTGACACCGCGGGCGGCCTCATGACGACCGAGCCGATCATCCTCGCGTCCGACGGCACCGTCGCCGAGGCGCTCGCGCTCATGCGCCGCCACGAGGTCGCGCCGGCGCTCGCCGCCGCGATCTGCGTGACCCTGCCGCCGTACGAGGCGCCGACCGGCCGCTACCTCGGCATGGTGCACTTCCAGCGGCTGCTGCGCTACCCGCCGAACGAGCGGGTCGGCACGCTGCTCGACGAGCAGATCGAGCCGGTGCTCACGAGCGACACCGCGGCGGAGGTGACGCGCCAGATGGCTGCGTACAACCTCGTCTCGGTGCCCGTCGTCGACACCGCGGGCAGGCTCGTCGGCGTCGTCACGATCGACGACGTGCTCGACCACCTGCTGCCGGCCGACTGGCGCACGCAGGAGGAGCCGCAGCGTGGCTGAGCGCGACGAGCAGTTCTCGCGGCCGAAGGCGCGGCGCCGCTTCGCCATGCCCAAGCCGCAGTCGAAGGACCGCTTCGGCCGCTTCACCGAGTCGTTCGCGCGCGGCATGGGCACGCCCGCGTTCCTCATCGGGATGACGATCTTCGTCACCTTCTGGCTCGGCTACAACTCGCTCGCCGCCCCCGCCGCACAGTTCGACCCGCAGGACCAGGGCTTCCCGCTGCTCACGCTCGTGCTGAGCCTGCAGGCCTCGTACGCCGCGCCGCTGCTGCTGCTCGCGCAGAACCGCCAGGACGACCGCGACCGGGTGCAGATCGAGCAGGACCGCCTGCGCGCCGAGCGCAACCTCAACGACACCGAGTACCTGGCGCGCGAGGTCGTCGCGCTGCGCATGGCGATGCGCGACATGGCGACGCGCGAGTTCATCCGCGCCGAGCTCAAGACGTTCGTCGAGGACCTCGACGAGCGGCGCGAGCGCGAGACGTCGTGACCGGACCGGTGAGCGGCCGGTGACCGACCGGTGATCGACCCCCGGCTCGAGCGCGCGCTCGGCACCGTCGTCGACCCCGAGATCCGCCGTCCGCTCGTCGAGCTCGACATGATCCCGACCGCGACGCTCGACGGCGGCCTCGCGAGCATCCGCCTCGAGCTGACGGTCGCTGCGTGCCCGGCCGCGGACCGGATCGAGGCGGATGTCCGGCAGGCGGCCGCGTCGGTGCCCGGCGTCGACGCCGTGGCCGTCGAGGTCGCGGTGATGGATCCCGCCCGCCGGCAGGCGCTCGTCGAGCGGCTGCGCGGCTCGCGGCCCGCGCAGTTCGGGCCCGGCACGCTCACGCGCATCATCGCGGTCGCGAGCGGCAAGGGGGGCGTGGGCAAGTCGACCGTCACGGCGAACCTCGCGGTCGCCCTCGCGGCCCGAGGGCTCGCCGTCGGCGTCATCGACGCGGACGTGCACGGCTACTCGATCCCGGCGCTGCTCGGGAGCGCGGCGAAGCCGACGAAGGTCGGCGACATGATGATGCCGCCGGAGGCGCACGGCGTGCGGCTCGTCTCGATCGGCATGTTCGTCGACGGCAACCGCTCCGTGTCGTGGCGCGGCCCGATGCTGCACCGCACGCTGCAGCAGTTCCTCACCGACGTGTGGTGGGGCGACCTCGACGTGCTGCTCATCGACATGCCGCCCGGCACCGGCGACGTGGCGATCTCGCTCGGTCAGCTGCTGCCGCACGCGCAGGTGCTCGTGGTGACGACGCCGCAGCGCGCGGCGGCCGACGTCGCGGAGCGCGCGGCCGAGGTGGCGCGGCAGACGGGGCAGGAGGTGCTCGGCGTGGTCGAGAACATGGCGGGGCTCGCGCAGCCCGACGGCTCGATCCTCGAGCTGTTCGGCGCGGGCGGCGGCGACGAGGCGGCGCGACGGCTCGGCGTGCCGCTGCTCGCGCGCATCCCGCTGTCGGTCGCGCTGCGCGAGGGCGGCGACGCGGGCGCGCCGGTCGTCGCGTCGGAGCCGACCGATCCCGCGGCGGCCGCGGTCATCGCGCTCGCCGAAGCGCTCCGGGGCACGCGCCCGATCGCGGGCCGCGGCCTCCCCCTCTCCCCCGCCTGACCGCCGCCCGCCCGCACGTGAGTGGTCACTCCCGCACGTGAGTGGTCACTCCCGCACGTGAGTGGTCACTCCCGCACGTGAGTGGTCACTCCCGCACGTGAGAGGTCACTCCGGTCTGTCAGAGGTCACTCCGGTCCGTCTGAGGTCACTCCGGTCCGTCTGAGGTCACTTGGGCACGTGAGCGGTCACTGCCGCTGGTGAGTGGCGCCTGGGTTGCATGGCCACGGATGCAGTGACTGCGCGACGCAACCGGGAAGTGGGTGATGGGCGCGGTAGATGCGGGACGGTTCCACTCGTCGCCTCCCGGCTTCCTTCCCTGAGGGGCAGAAGTGACCACTCAGGCGCGGAAATGACCACTCGTCCGCGGAGGTGACCGCTCGGGCGCGGAGGTGACCGATCGGGCGCGGAAGTGACCACTCACGGGCGGAAGTGACCACTCACGGGCGGACGTGACCACTCACGGTCGGAAGTGACCACTCACGGTCGGAAGTGACCACTCGGGTGCGGGACGCGGAGGGGCGGGGCTAGGTGGCCTCGTCGTCGAAGCGCATCGGGCCGCTCGCCCGGCGCGGGAGGCCCGTCACGGTCGCGACCGAGGCACCAGCTGCGGCGGTGGCGAAGTCCGGCGGCGGCTTCGGGTCGTCGCGCAGCGCATCCATCACGATCCGGCGCGGGTCGTACTGCCGCGGGTCGAGCCGCCGCCAGTCGACCTCGTCGAACTCCGGGCCCATCTCCTCGCGCATCCGCTCCTTCGCGCCGCCGGCGAGGTCGCGGAGGCCCCGCACGAGGGCGCCCAGCTTCTCGGCGAGCGCGGGCAGCCGCTCGGGGCCGATGAGGATGGCCGCGAGCACTGCGATGAGCAGCAGCTTGTCGAGGGTGATGCCTGCGAGGGACACCCCTCCAGGGTAGTCGAGGCCGCGACGGCCGGATCGGCGGCGAGCCTGGAGGGTGCTGCTGCCTCGCACGGCTAGGGTCGAGGCGGAGGAACCGTGCAGACAACATCGCTCATCGCCAAGTACCTCGACGACCTCGCGAGCGAGGACGAGGTGCTCACCGCCGCGCGCGACGCCTCCGTCGAGCTCGGCATCACGCCCATCGCGCCCGCCGTCGGCGCGCAGCTCGCCGCCGTCGCCGCGGCGACGCAGGCCACCGCCATCCTCGAGGTCGGCACCGGTGCGGGCGTCAGCGGCCTCTGGCTGCTGCGCGGCGCACCCACCGCCACGCTCACCTCGATCGACACCGAGCTCGACCACCAGCAGCACGCTCGCGCGGCGTTCGCGAAGGCCGGCATCCCCGTCACCCGCGCCCGGCTCATCACCGGCAAGGCGCGCGACGTGCTGCCGCGCATGAACGAGTCGAGCTACGACATCGTGCTCATCGACGCCGACCAGGCCGGGATGCTCGAGTACGTCGAGCACGCCCTCGCGCTCGTGCGCGTCGGCGGCTCGGTGCTCGTCGCCCACGCCCTGCTCGGCGGCAAGGTCGCCGACCCCGCGCAGCGGGACGACGCCGCCTCGGACGTGCGCGCGCTGCTCAAGGAGCTCGCGACGAGCGACGCGGTGCAGGCCGCCGTCTCGCCCGTCGGCGACGGGCTGCTGCAGATCGTGCGCAAGCCGGAGCCGGCAGCACCGAAGCGCTAGCCGCCGCGCGGCATCCGCGCACGCGAACGGGGCCGATCCGCCATGGATCGGCCCCGTTGCGCTCTGCCCGAAGGGCCAGGAGCGGTTCAGGCCGTGACGACGACCTCGCCCAGCGCCTTGTGGAGCGCTGCTGCCTCTGCATCATTGACGGAGACCACGAGGCGCCCGCCACCCTCGAGAGGGACGCGGACGACGATGACCCGACCCTCCTTGACGGCCTCGAGCGGTCCGTCTCCGGTGCGTGGTTTCATGGCGGCCATGGAGGCACCCCTTTCATTCGCGGCTACTGGGGACATTGTCTCATGTTCTCGCCATGCATCGCTCGCGTGCCGCCTGAGAGCGGCGGACCGAGCGCCCGCTACGGGACGGTCCAGTCGGCGCCGTTCACGTGCCAGCAGAACCAGATCCACACCGGCTGCAGCACGATGCACGCGCCGAGCACCAGCGCCCTGGCCCACCCGGGCCGCAGCGCGGCGAGCATCGCCGCGGCGGGGAAGATCGGCATGAGGAGCCGCCAGGTCGACGACTGCGGGAACCACACCGCCGCGAGGTAGAGCAGGTAGGCGATCGTCCACAGCCGCGCCTCGAGCGCGACGCCGCGCCGCCACGGTCCGGCGAGCAGCGCGACCGCGGCGCCCACGATCGCGACGAGCCACAGCGGCCACCACGCCCCGAACCACCACTCGAGCCCGATCGGCCAGGGCGTGAGCGGCACGAGCTCCTGCCTGCCGATGTAGGCGGAGCGCCAGCTGAGCTCGGTCTCGACGTAGGCGGTGGCGCTGCCGGTGACGAGCGTGCAGGCGATGAGCCAGCCGAAGCCCCACAGCGCGCTCCACGCCCCGAGGCCCGCGACCATCCGCCGCTCCGCCACCGGGAAGGCAGCACGGTCGGTCGAGAGGCGGATGAGGAACCACAGCCCCAGCGCGAGCGCGAACGCGAGCCCGCCGGGCCGGGTGAGCGCCAGCACCGGCAGCAGCACCCAGAGCCACGACCACGCGCGCAGCCGCCAGGCGAGCAGCGCGCCGGCGAGCAGCAGCAGGAAGAGCGACTCCGCGTAGCCCAGCTGGAAGACGGGTGCGGTCGGCGACAGCAGCACGATCGCGAGCGCGAAGCGCTCCCGGCCGGGCGCGATGTCGGCGAACAGCCGGTAGGCGACGAGCGCGAACGCGAGCGACGCGGCGACCGACAGCAGCACCGACGCGACCTCCCACGGCAGCCCGACGGCCGTCAGCATCCGCGCGACCATGGGGTAGACCGGCATGAACGCCCAGGCGTTCTCGCCGACGTGGCCGTCGTCGGTGATCGGCAGCTCGGACGGGTAGCCCGAGACCGACACGATGAAGTACCAGTGGGCGTCCCACATCGTGGAGTAGTCGAGCAGGTCCGGGCCCGCGGGAGTCCACGAGCTCTGCTCCTGGCGGCCCGCGAAGGCGGCGAGGAACGCCGTGCTGATGAGGCGCGAGACGAGCCAGAGCGCCGCGGGCCACACCCACCAGCGCTCCGCGCCCGCCGCGGCGATCGCCGCGAGCGCGGGGCGGCGCTCGGTCAGGCGGGCGAGAGCCACGTGCGGAGGCTCTCCTCGGTCGCGACGATCTGCGCGACCGGCACCGACTCGTCGTCCGCGTGCGCCTTCGACGGGTCGCCCGGGCCGAAGTTCACGGCAGGGATGCCGAGGCCCCAGAAGCGCGCGACGTCGGTCCAGCCGTACTTCGGCTGCGGCGTCACGCCGACCGCCTCGATGAACTCCTTCGCGAGCGGCGCGTCGAGCCCCGGGCGGGCGCCGGGCGCCGCGTCGATGACGCGCACGTCGAAGCCCTCGAAGAGCTCGACGACGTGGGCGGTCGCCTCCTCGAGGCTCCGCGACGGCGCGAAGCGGTAGTTGACCTGCACGACGCATTCGTCGGGGATGACGTTCGTCGCGACGCCGCCCGAGATCATCACGGCGTTGAGGCCCTCGCGGTAGACGAGCCCCTCCACCTCGATCTGCCGCGGGCGATAGGACTGCAGCACCTGCAGCACCTCTGCGGCGTCGTGGATGGCGTTGTGGCCGACCCACGCGCGGGCGGAGTGCGCGCGCACGCCCCGCGTCCGGATCTCGGCGCGCAGGGTGCCGTTGCAGCCGCCCTCGATGTGCCCGTTCGAGGGCTCGCCGAGGATCGCGAAGTCGCCCTGCATGAGCTCGGGATGGGTCTCGGCGAGCAGCCGCAGGCCGTTCTGGTCCTCGCCGACCTCCTCGTGGTCGTACCAGATCCAGGTCAGGTCGACGACGGGCTCGGCGAGCTCGGCGGCGAGCTTCAGCTGCACGGCGACGCCGGCCTTCATGTCGACGGTGCCGCGGCCCCAGATGTGCGCCTCGCCGTCGACCTCGATGTCGCGCGTCGGCAGGTTGTCGTTGATCGGCACGGTGTCGATGTGCCCGGCGATCACGACGCGGCGATCGCGGCCGAGGTCGGTGCGCGCGACGACGGTGTCGCCGACGCGCGTCACGGTGAGGTGCGGCACGGCCTGCACCGCGGCCTCGATCGCGTCGGCGAGGGGCCCCTCGCGGTCCGAGACGGAGTCGATGTCGCAGAGCGCGCGCGTGAGCGCAGCGCTCGTCGCGGTGAGGTCGAGCGTCGGGGCAGTCATGGGCCCAAGCCTAGACTTGGCGCATGGCTCGCCCCGCACACGGACATGCGCTCGTCACCGTCTTCGAGGGCCGGGTGCTCGACGCGTGGTTCCCCTCCCCCGCGCTCGGCTCGCCGAGCGGCGACGAGGCGTGGATGGGCGGCGGCGAGCTCGGCGACCAGGCCGGCCCTGTGCCCGCTCGCGGTGTCGTGCTCGAGCACCGGCACGTCGAGATCGACCTGGATGCCGCCCCCGCGTCGACCGAGGACGCCTACCTGCGCCTCCACCTGCTGAGCCACCGCCTCGTGCAGCCGAACACCATCAACCTCGACGGCATCTTCGCCGCGCTGCCGATCGTCGCGTGGACGAACGCCGGCGCCGTCGACCCGGACTGGGCGGCGTCGCACCGGGTGCAGCTGCAGCGCGCGGGCATCCAGGTGCAGCTCGTCGACCGCTTCCCGCGGATGACCGACTTCGTGCTGCCGGACGGCGTGCGGATCGGCGACGCCTCGCGCATCCGCCTCGGCGCCCACCTCGCGCCCGGCACCGTCGTCATGCACGAGGGCTTCGTCAACTTCAACGCCGGGACGCTCGGCACCTCGATGGTCGAGGGCCGGATCTCGCAGGGCGTCGTGGTGGGCGACGGCACCGACATCGGCGGCGGCGCCTCGATCATGGGCACGCTCTCGGGCGGCGGCAAGGAGCGCGTGCAGCTCGGCTCGCGCGTGCTGCTCGGCGCGAACGCGGGCGTCGGCATCTCGATCGGCGACGACTCCGTGGTCGAGGCCGGCCTCTACGTGACGGCCGGCACGAAGGTGACGCTCGTGCCGTCGGGCGAGACGGTCAAGGCCGTCGAGCTCTCGGGCACCCCCGGGCTGCTCTTCCGCCGCAACTCGGTGTCGGGCGCGGTCGAGGTCGTCGCGCGCGACGGCCGCGGCGTCGAGCTGAACGCGCTGCTGCACTGACCTGAGCGAGCGGCCTCCCCTGCTCAGGGGAGGCTCAGTTCACTCCCCCGGCGGATGCGCTCCGGCCGACCGCGCTGGGAGGCTGAGGGCATGACGCTCAGCGCACCGCGACCGGCACCGACGCAGCCCGCCGACGCCCTCGCGCCCGCGCTCGAGCTCGTGCAGCTCGCGAAGCGCTTCGGCCAGAAGGCGGCGGTCGACGGGCTGAGCCTCCGCGTGCCGCAGGGCTCGCTCTTCGGCCTCGTCGGCCCGAACGGCGCCGGCAAGACGACGACGCTGTCGATGGCGACGGGCCTCCTGCGACCCGACCGCGGCACCGCAGCGGTGCTGGGCCACGACGTCTGGCGGGACCCCGCGCGGGCGAAGGCGATCACGGGCGTGCTGCCCGACGGCGTGCACCTGTTCGACCGGCTCACGGGCGCTGAGCTGCTGCGCTACAACGGGCTGCTGCGGTCGATGCCGGAGGCCGAGGTGACGTCGCGCGCGACCGACCTGCTCGACGCGCTCGGGCTCGCCGACACCGGCGGCACCGTCGTCGCCGACTACTCCGCCGGCATGCGGAAGAAGATCGCGCTCGCGTGCGCGCTCATCCACGCGCCGCGCCTGCTCGTGCTCGACGAGCCCTTCGAGGCGGTCGACCCCGTCTCGGGCCAGGCGATCCGGGCGATCCTGCGCGGCTTCGTCGCCTCCGGCGGCACGGTCGTGCTGTCGAGCCACGTCATGGAGCTCGTGGAGTCGCTCTGCGACCACGTCGCGGTCGTCGCCGACGGCCGGCTCATCGCGACCGGCACGCTCGACGAGGTGCGCGGCGGCGTGAGCCTGCAGGAGCGGTTCGTGCAGATGGTCGGGCAGCAGGCGCGCGGGACGGAGGCGCTCGGGTGGCTGCGCACTTCGTCGCACTGAGGTACCGGCTGCTGCTCGGCACGCTGCGGCGGAGCCCGTGGGCGATCGTCGGGCTCGTCGTGAGCCTGCTCGGCGGCTTGTCGCTGCTCGCCCTCACGGCCGTCGGCGCGATCGCCCTCCGCGCGCTCGCCCCCGAGCTCGGCGGACCGGCGGCCGTGCTCGTCGGCGCGGGGCTCGTCGTGGGCCTCACCGCGCTCTCGGTGCTCATGGGCACGAGCGACCCGCTCGCGGCGGAGCGGTTCAGCCTGCTGCCGCTGCGGCCCCGGCAGCTGCGCGGCGGCCTGCTGGCCGCCGAGCTGCTCGACGTCTGGGGCATCGTGCCGGTGCTCGCCTTCGCGACGCTGCTCATCGTCTGGTCGACCTCCCCCGCCGCGCTCATCACCGCGATCGTCGCGCTCCCGATCGCGGTCGCGACCGTGCTGCTCATCGCCCGCGTCTCGGCCGACCTGCTCGCCCGGCAGCTCGCGAGCAAGCGGGCGCGCGACGCGATGGCGATCCTGCTGCTCGTCGGCGTGATCGGCTTCACCGTCGCGATGCAGGGCGTCGCGATGGCGGTGCTCGCCGTCGGCGACCTCGGCGGCGTGATCGCGTCCACCGCGGCGGTCGTCGCGTGGACGCCGCTCGGCGCCGCCTTCGCCCTGCCGCTCGCGGTCGCGGACGGCGCGTGGCTCGAGGCGGCGGCGAAGCTCGCGATCGCGACCGCGACCGTCGCGATCGCCTGGTGGGGCTGGGGCCGGCTGCTCGGCGAGCGGCTCACGAACCCGATCGTGCTGCGCGGCGGCGGCCGCGTGCGCGAGGGGCACGCGCTCGACCGGCTGCTCCCCGCGACGCCGGTCGGCGCGGTCGCGGCGAGGAGCATCCGCTACCGACGCCGCGACGTGCGCCACCTCATGAACGTGATCGCGGTGCTCATGCTGCCCGCCGTGCTCGGCGGGCTGCAGCTCGTGAGCGACGAGATGCCGCGCGAGCCGCTCGCCTTCGTGCCGCTGCTCATGGCCCTCGTCGCCGGCAGCATCGTGCAGATCGACACCGCGTACGACGCGAGCGCCTTCGCGTGGCACCTGCTCGCCGGCGTCCGGGGCGCGCAGGACCGCGCCGGGCGGCTGCTCGGCATCGGCGTCGTCTACGTGCCGGCGATCGTGCTCACCGCGGTGCTCGGCACCTGGGCCGCCGGACGCTGGGACCTGCTGCCCGCGAGCATCGCCGTCGGGATCGGCACGTTCGGCGTGCTGAGCGGCGTGCTGCTGTGGCTCTCGGCCTACCTGCCGGGCGAGGCGCCGCAGCCCGGCGCGAACCCGCTCGGCCGCGGCTCGTCCGGCGGCGTGCAGTCGCTCGCCGGGGTGGCGATCGCCTTCCCGGCGCTCGCGATCGTGGGCGGACCCTTCGTCGGCCTCGCGATCGCCGCCGTGTGGATCCCGTGGCTCGCCTGGCCGAGCCTCGCCGCGGCCCTGCTCATCGGCGCGCTCGCAGGGTGGCTCGGCATCCGCTTCGGCGGCGCCGCGGTCGACCGCCGCGGCCCGGAGCTGCTCGCGCAGGTGTCGCGGGCCGTCTAGCGGCCGCGAGCCGGTCGGCGCGGCCTCAGCCGATCAGCGCCTGCAGCGGTCCGCGCACGAAGAAGACGACGAAGAGCGCCGCGACGATCCACAGCAGCGGCGAGATCTGCTTCGCGCGGCCGGAGACGGCGTTGACGATGACCCAGGCGATGAAGCCCACGCCGATGCCGTTCGCGATGTTGTAGGTGAGCGGCATCACCACGATCGTGAGGAACGCGGGCAGCGCGACGCGGAAGTCGGTGAAGTCGATGTCGGCGATCTGCGCCATCATCATGGCGCCGACCACCACGAGGGTCGCAGCAGCGACCTCGAGCGGCACGATCTGCGTGAGCGGCGTCAGGAACATGGCGGCGAGGAAGAGCACCCCGGTGACGACGGAGGCGAGGCCCGTGCGGGCGCCCTCCCCCACGCCCGCGGCGGAGTCGACGAAGACGGTGTTCGACGAGGCGCTCGCGCCACCGCCGGCGACCGCGCCGAAGCCCTCCACGACGAGCGCGCGCTTGAGGCCCGGGAACTGGCCGTCGGGGGTGGCGAGGCCCGCCTGGCGGGCGAGGCCCGTCATGGTGCCCATCGCGTCGAAGAAGTTCATGAACACGAGCGTGAAGATGAACATCGTGGTCGCGAGGATGCCGATGCGGTCGAAGGAGCCGAACGACACCTGCCCGATGAGCGAGAGGTCCGGCAGCGCGACGACGCTCGTCGGCAGCGCCGGCGCGTTGAGGTTCCAGGCGTCCGGGTTCGCGCCGAGCGACGGGCCCACCCGGAAGATCGCCTCGAGGATGATGGCGATGATCGTGGTCGCCACGATGCCGATGAGCAGCGCGCCCTTCACCCGCAGCGCGAGCAGGATGCCCATGAGGATGACGCCGACCACGAAGACCGCGGTCGGCAGCGACGTGATCGAGCCGCCGTCGCCGAGCTCGACCGGCGGCGACGCTGCGCCCGTCGAGCGCACGAAGCCGGAGTCGACGAAGCCGATGAACGCGATGAAGAGGCCGATGCCGACCGCGATCGCGCTCTTGAGCGCCGGCGGCACGGCGTCGAAGATCATCCGGCGCAGCCCGGTCGCGGCGAGCACGACGATGATGACGCCGTTGATGAGCACGAGGCCCATCGCCTCGGGCCAGGTGAGCTCGCCCACGAGGCCGAAGGCCAGGAAGGAGTTGATGCCGAGCCCCGCGGCGAGCCCGAACGGCACGTTGGCGATGAGGCCCATCGCGAGCGTCATGAGGCCGCCGACGAGGGCGGTGACGGCCGCGACCTGCCCGTTGGGCAGCCATCCGCCCTCGACGTCGGTCGCCGCCTGGTCGGCCGAGAAGCCGCCGATGATGAGCGGGTTCAGCACGATGATGTACGCCATCGCGAAGAACGTGACGAGGCCGCCGCGCACCTCCTGCGAGACGCTCGAGCCCCGCTCGCTGATCTTGAAGAACCGGTCGACGGCGCCCGTGGGCTGCGCCTGCGTGCTGCTGGTCATGGATGCTCCGGGTCGGTGACCGCGCAGGCGGCGGTGGGGTGGGGTTGGCCGGGGCCGGCTCAGATGTGGCGCTCGACCGGGCCGACGTACAGCTGCTGGGGGCGGCCGATCTTCGTCTGCGGGTCGAGCATCATCTCGCGCCAGTGCGCGATCCAGCCGGGGAGGCGGCCGATCGCGAACAGCACGGTGAACATGCGCTCCGGGAAGCCCATGGCCTTGTAGATCACGCCGGTGTAGAAGTCGACGTTCGGGTAGAGCTTGCGCTCGCGGAAGTAGTCGTCGGCGAGGGCGACCTGCTCGAGCTCCTGCGCGATGTCGAGCAGCGGGTCGCGCACGCCGAGCTGGGCGAGCACCTCCTCGGCCGACGACTTCACGAGCTTCGCGCGCGGGTCGTAGTTCTTGTACACGCGGTGGCCGAAGCCCATGAGCTTGACGCCCTGCTCCTTGCGCTTCACGCGCTCGACGAAGCGCTCGACGCCCTCGCCGGAGTCGCGGATGCCGCGCAGCATCTGCAGCACGGCCTCGTTCGCGCCGCCGTGCAGCGGGCCGGAGAGCGCGTGGATGCCGGCGGAGACGGAGGCGAACAGGTTGGCGTCGGTCGAGCCGACGAGCCGCACCGTCGAGGTCGACGCGTTCTGCTCGTGGTCGGCGTGCAGGATGAGGAGCCGCTCAAGCGCCCGCACCATGACGGGGTTCTGCACGTACTCCTCGGCCTGGATGCCGAAGTTCAGCTTGAGGTAGTTCTCGACGAACGACAGCGAGTTGTCGGGGTAGAGGAACGCCTGGCCGATCGACTTCTTGTGCGCATAGGCGGCGATGACGGGCATCTTCGCGAGCAGCCGGATGGTCTGCTTGTCGACCTTCTCGGGGTCGCGCGGGTCGTGGTCGGCCTCGTAGTACGTCGACAGGGCGCTGACGGCGCTCGAGAGCGCGCTCATCGGGTGCGCGTCGCGCGGCAGCGCGTCGAAGAAGCGCCGCAGGTCCTCGTGCAGCAGCGTGTGGCGGCGGACGCTGTGGTCGAAGTCCGCGAGCTCGTCCTCGTTCGGCAGCTCGCCGTGGATGAGGAGGTGCGCGACGTCGAGGAAGGTCTTCTGCTCGGCGAGCTCCTCGATCGGGTAGCCCCGGTAGCGGAGGATGCCCTGGTCGCCGTCGATGTAGGTGATGGCGCTGCGGGTGGCCGACGTGTTGACGAAGCCGTAGTCGAGCGCGGTGTAGCCGGTGTCGCGCGTGAGCTTCGACACGTCGATCGCCGAGCGGCCGTCCGCCGCCTCGAAGACGGCGAGCTCGGTGGCGCGGCCGTCATGCTGCAGGGTCACGGTGCGCGCAGGGGCGTCCTCGGATCGGGCGGGGTGCATGGCGGTGTCCTCGGTCGTCACCAGGACAGCCTACCGACCGCCGGGCGGGCCCTCGGCCACGGCCATGCCACGGCCCGGCGCGTCAGCCCAGCAGGCGCGCCGCGGCGGCCGCGATGTCGTCGTCGGAGGCCGTGATCGCGACGCGCACGTGGGTCGGGTCGCCGTAGAACGTGCCGGGGGCGACCAGGATGCCGAGGTCGGCCAGCCGGTCGACCTGCGCGAGCGCATCCGTGCCGTCCGACGCCCACAGGTAGAGGCCGGCGTCGGAGGAGACCGAGAAGCCGCGTGCTTCGAGCGCGGGCAGGAGCAGCGCGCGGCGGGCGCGGTAGCGCTGTCGCTGCGCGTCGACGTGGCTCTCGTCGCCGAGCGCGACGGCGAGCGCGTGCTGCACCGGGCTCGGCGCCATGAGCCCGAGGTGCTTGCGCACCGCGAGCACGCGCTGCACGACCGCGGCGTCGCCGGCGACGAAGGCGGCGCGGTAGCCGGCGAGGTTCGACTGCTTGCTGAGCGAGTAGACGGCGAGCAGGCCGCCGATGTCGCCGTCGGTCACGCGCGGGTCGAGGATCGACGGCGCCGCGTCGACCTCCCACGGCAGCAGTGCGTAGCACTCGTCGCTCGCGACCACGATCCCCCGCTCGCGGGCGGCGTGCACGACGCGGCGGAGCGCATCGACGCCCAGCACGTCGCCGGTCGGGTTCGACGGCGAGTTGAGCCACACGAGCCGCGTCTCGGCGGGCCAGTCGTCGGGGTCGTCGGCGCGCACGGGGGTGGCGCCGGCCATCCGGGCGCCGATGTCGTAGGTCGGGTAGGCGACCGCGGGGTGCACGACCGCGTCGCCCGCGCCGAGGCCGAGCTGCTGCGGCAGGCCGGCGACGAGCTCCTTCGAGCCGACCGTCACGAGCACGTTGGCGTCGTCGAGGCCTGGCACGCCGCGCACGCGCGCGAACCACGCGACGATGGCGCGGCGTGCCTCTGGCGTGCCCCAGTTCGTCGGGTAGCCGTGCGCGTCGGTCGCCTCGCGCAGGGCGTCCTGCAGCAGTGCGGGCGTCGGATCGACGGGCGAGCCGACGCTGAGGTCGACGAGGCCGCCGGGATGCTCGGCGGCGCGCGCCTTCGCCCCGGCGAGCGTGTCCCAGGGGAACTCGGGCAGCTGGACCACGCGGCGCGGGCTACGGGGCCGGCTGCGCCTGCGGGGGCAGCGCCGCGACGATCGGGTGGTCGAAGGGCAGCACGCCCACCTTCGCCGCGCCGCCGGGCGAGCCGATCTCGTCGAAGAAGTGCACGTTGGCCTCGTAGTACTCGGCCCACTCCTCCGGCGTGTCGTCCTCGTAGAAGATGGCCTCGACGGGGCACACGGGCTCGCACGCACCGCAGTCGACGCACTCGTCGGGGTGGATGTAGAGCATCCGCTCGCCCTCGTAGATGCAGTCCACCGGGCACTCGTCGACACAGGCGCGGTCCTTGACGTCCACGCACGGGAGCGCGATCACATACGTCACTTCCGGTCCCCTTCCGTCGCGGTCGTCGAAGCCATCCTAATCCGCCGCATCGCCTCTGCGTCCGGCCACGCCAGCGCGACGAAGGACGCGACGGCCGGGACGATGGTCCAGAGCCATCCCGGCAGGTTCGCCGGGACGATCGCCCGCTCGGTGCCGAAGGCGCCCCGGCCGAGCGGATCGATCGCGACGAGCGCGACGACGCCGAGCACGCCCAGCACGGCCGCAAACGTCAGCTGGCGCGACCCGGATGCCGCTCGCACGCCGACGATGAGGCCGAGCGCGGCGAGCAGCGATAGCGCGATGCCCCACGGCACCTGCTGGTGCGAGAACGTGCCGACGGTGCCGACGATCGCGCCGGCGAGCAGCGTGCCGATGCGGAGGCCCCAGCGGATGCGGCGGCGCGGGCGCGTCTCGATGAGCGTGTAGTGCTCGACCTCGTCGAGCGCGCGGCGCTGGCCGCCGACGTGCAGCACGTCGTCGCCCTCCACCGTCAGCTGCGAGCGGTGCTCGCCGAGCGCGGCCACGACGCGGTCGCGCACCGGCGCGAGCGGGAAGGCGACGTCGCCGGCCCGCTTCGAGCGCACGTAGAGCGGCAGGTCGTAGCGCCGCGCGGCGATCACGGCTGCGTGGTGCGCGGCGACGTGGTCGGGATGCCCGTAGCCGCCGTCGACGTCGTAGGTGACGATCGACGTCGGGTCGACCTCCTCGATGACGACGCCGAGCGCGTCCGCGAGGTCGTCGGGGTCGGCCTTGCTCATCGAGGTGGGCGGCGCGTCGGGGGCGGCGCCGGCGACGCCCGACGCGTGCCAGGCCATGCCGGAGTCGTCCCAGCCGTGGATGCGGCGGCCGCGCGCGCCGAGCGCCCGCAGCGCGCCCTCGAGCTCGGCGCGGCGCACCTCGCCGACGCCGACGTGCTCGACGTCGACGAGCCGCTCCTCGCGCACCTCGCCGCGCTCGCCGAGCGTGAAGGTGACGACGACGGGGTCGCCGCCGCCGGCGGCGACGGTCGCGATCGCGGCGCCGGTCGAGAGCGTCTCGTCATCGGGGTGCGCGTGCACGAAGAGCACGCGCTCGAGGCGGGGGTCCATTCCGTCCATCCAACCACTCGCGCCGGTGCGCCCGGGACGCGGCAGCGCCCCGCGGGACCGAGCGATCGGTCCGCGGGGCGCTGCTGGTGGGTCGGTCAGCCCTGCTTCTTGAGGCGGCTCGCCTCGCGCGCCCGGGTGTTGGCGTCGAGGTTGACCTTGCGGATGCGCACCGCGTGCGGCGTGACCTCGACGCACTCGTCGTCGCGCGCCCACTCGAGGCACTCCTCGAGCGAGAGCAGCTTCGGGGGCGTCAGGCGCTCGAGCTCCTCACCGGTCGACGACCGGATGTTGTTGAGCTTCTTCTCCTTGGTGATGTTGACGTCCATGTCGTCGGCGCGGGCGTTCTCGCCCACGACCATGCCCTCGTAGACGTCGTCGCCCGGCTTGATGAAGAACACGCCGCGCTCCTGGAGCGTCATGATCGCGTTGGGCGTCGAGACGCCCATGCGGTCGGCGACGAGCGCACCGTTGTTGCGGGTCACGATCGAGCCCGCCCACGGCTGCCAGCCGTGCGCGATCGCGTTCGCGATGCCCGTGCCGCGCGTGATGGTGAGGAACTCGGTGCGGAAGCCGATGAGGCCGCGGCTCGGCACCACGAACTCCATGCGCACCCAGCCGGTGCCGTGGTTCTGCATCCCGTCCATGATGCCCTTGCGGGCTGCGAGCAGCTGCGTCACGGCGCCGAGGTGCTCCTCGGGGACGTCGATCGTCAGGTGCTCGAACGGCTCGTGCAGCTTGCCGTCCACCTGGCGCGTGACCACCTGCGGCTTGCCGACGGTGAGCTCGAAGCCCTCGCGGCGCATCTGCTCGACGAGGATCGCGAGGGCGAGCTCGCCGCGGCCCTGCACCTCCCACGCATCCGGTCGGCCGATGTCGACGACGCGGAGCGACACGTTGCCGATCAGCTCGCGGTCGAGGCGGTCCTTCACCATGCGGGCCGTGAGCTTCGAGCCCTTGACCTTGCCGGCGAGCGGCGACGTGTTCGTGCCGATCGTCATCGAGATGGCCGGCTCGTCGACCGTGATGGTCGGCAGCGGGCGCACGTCGTCCGGGTCGGCGAGCGTCTCGCCGATCGTGATGTCGGCGATGCCGGCGACGGCGACGATGTCGCCGGGGCCTGCGCTCTCGGCCGGCACGCGCTCGAGCGCCTTCGTCTCGAGCAGCTCGGTGATGCGCACGTTCTGCACCTCGCCGTCGTGCCGCACCCACGCGACGGTCTGGCCCTTGCGGATCGTGCCCGCCTTCACGCGCAGCAGCGCGATGCGGCCGAGGAACGGCGACGCGTCGAGGTTCGTGACGTGGGCCTGCAGCGGCGCCTCGTCGTCGTACGTCGGCGCCGGGATGTGCTGGAGGATCGCCTCGAACAGCGGCTCGAGGTCCTCGCTGTCGGGCAGCTGGCCGTCGGCCGGCTTGACGGTCGACGCGCGGCCGGCCTTGCCGGATGCGTAGACGACGGGCACGTCGAGCACGGCGTCGAGGTCGAGGTCGGGCACGTCGTCGGCGAGGTCCGAGGCGAGGCCGAGGAGCAGGTCCTGGCTCTCGGTCACGACGTCGTCGATGCGCGCGTCGGGCCGGTCGGTCTTGTTGACGAGCAGGATGACCGGGAGCTTCGCCTCGAGCGCCTTGCGCAGCACGAAGCGCGTCTGCGGCAGCGGGCCCTCGGAGGCGTCGACGAGCAGCACGACACCGTCGACCATCGACAGGCCGCGCTCGACCTCGCCGCCGAAGTCGGCGTGGCCGGGGGTGTCGATGACGTTGATGATCACGGGGCCGTCCGAGGCGTGCGCGCCCACGTACCGGATCGCCGTGTTCTTGGCGAGGATCGTGATGCCCTTCTCGCGCTCGAGCTCGTTCGAGTCCATCGCCCGCTCGTCGTGCGTGTCGTGCGTGCCGAACGAGCCGGTCTGCTGGAGCATCGCGTCGACGAGGGTGGTCTTTCCGTGGTCGACGTGGGCGACGATCGCCACGTTGCGGAGGTCTGATCGCGCGGCGATCGGCATGCAGGTGCCTTCCGATGAGGGGGTGCGCGACGAACGGCCGCGGCGCCCAGTCTAGCGGGCGGCCGCGGCCGTCGGATCTGGCGTCAGATGTTGCGCTCGTCCTCGATGGCCTGCACGTCCTTGCGCTGCTCGACGAGCGCGTCCGGGTCGGCGGCCACGGGGGCATCCGACTCCGGCGACTCGTCGGACGTCTGCGCGAGCACCTGCTGCCGCAGCGCGCGGCGGGCGGCCTGCTTGTCGGGGTCGGGCACCGGGATCGCGGCGATGAGGCGCTGCGTGTACGGCTGCTCCGGCGCGCGCAGGATCGCGTCGCGCGAGCCCTGCTCCACGATCTTGCCGTGGTGCATGACCGCGATGCGGTCCGACATCAGGTCGACGACCGCGAGGTCGTGGCTGATGAAGAGGCACGCGAAGCCCTGCTCGCGCTGGAGCTCGGTGAGCAGCTCGAGCACCGTCGCCTGCACCGAGACGTCGAGCGCGCTCGTCGGCTCGTCGGCGACGAGCAGCTCGGGGCTCATCGACAGCGCGCGGGCGATGCCGACGCGCTGCTTCTGGCCGCCCGAGAGCTCGTGCGGGAAGCGGTTGCGGTAGGACTGCGGCAGCCGGACCGCGTCGAGCAGCTCCTCGACGCGCTTGTCGAGCGCCTTGCCGCGGTGGATCTTCGCGAGGAACATCGGCTCGCCGATGGACTCGCCGATCGGCAGCCGCGGGTTGAGCGACGACGACGGGTCCTGGAAGACGATGCCGACCTTGCGGTTGAGGCTGCGCGCCAGCTTGCGGTCGATGTGCGAGATGTCGACGCCGGCGACCTCGAGCCTGCCCTCGGCGATCGGCTGCAGGCCGATCGCGGCGCGGCCGATGGTCGACTTGCCGGAGCCCGACTCGCCCACGAGGCCGAGCACCTCGCCCGCGTGGATCTGCAGCGAGACGCCGTCGACCGCGCGGAACGTGCCGAGCTTGCCCTTCTTGCCGTACTCGATCGCGACGTCCTCGAGCACGAGCACCGGCGGCGTCGTCGTCGCGGTGGTCTCGGCCTGCCTGGCCTGCTCCGCCGCGCGGGCGTTCACCTCGACGCGCTGCGCGAGCTCGGCGTCGTCGATGTCCTCGTTCGAGGCGAGCGCGAGCGCCGCCGTCAGGTCGATCGCCTCGCCCTCGCCGCCCTCGCCCAGCCGCGGCACGGCGGCCAGCAGCATCTGCGTGTAGGCCGCCTTGGGCGAGCCGAAGATCTCGCGCACGGGACCCTGCTCGACGATGCGGCCCTGCTCCATCACGACGACCCAGTCGGCGAGGTCGGCGACGACGCCCATGTCGTGCGTGATGAGCAGCACCGCGGAGCCGAGGCGGTCCTTGAGGTCGCGCATGAGCTCGAGGATCTCGGCCTGCACCGTGACGTCGAGCGCGGTGGTCGGCTCGTCGGCGATGAGCAGCTCGGGGTCGAGCGCGAGCGCCTGCGCGATCATCGCGCGCTGCCGCTGCCCGCCCGAGAGCTGGTGCGGGTACGACTTGAACGCCTTCATCGCGTCGGGCAGCTCGACGAGCTCGAGCATCTCGAGCGCACGCGCCTTCGCGTCGCTCGGCGACATGCTGCGGTGGATGCGCAGGGCCTCCATGATCTGGAAGCCGACGGTGAAGACGGGGTTGAGCGCCGTCATCGGCTCCTGGAAGATCGCCGACACGCGGTTGCCGCGCACCTGCCGCATCTCGGAGGGGCTGATGCCGGTGAGCTCCTCGCCGCCGAGCTTGATCGAGCCCGCGACGCGCGCGTTCTTCGGCAGCAGGTCGAGGATCGCCATGGAGGAGACGCTCTTGCCGGAGCCGGACTCGCCGACCACGGCGACGACCTCGCCCTTGCCGATCTCGTAGGAGACCTCGCGGGCCGCCGGGATCCAGTAGCCGTCGACCGCGAAGTCGACGCTGAGGCCGGTGATCTGCAGGGCGGGTGTGTCGCTGCCGGTGGAGTGGGTGCTGGTGTGGGAAGTCATGCCGCCTCCTGCAGCGGGGTGTCGGAGTCGTCCGGCGCGGAGGCGCCTGCGACGATGAAGCTGTGTCGAACGACGATCTGCATGCCGTGACCGTCCATTCTCGAGTGAACCGGGGCGTCGCCGTCGCGTGCTGGGCGCTGCTCGCCGTCCTCGGCGCGCTCGTCGCCCTGCAGTCGGAGCCGCGCGGCGCGCTCGCCGCGGTCATCCTGGCGGTGTGGCTCGGCTACGCGGTCCTCGTGTTCCTGTGGGCGCCCGCGCTCGTCGTCGACGACCGGGGCGCGGAGCTGCGCAACCCGCTCCGCACCGTGCGGGTGCTGTGGGATGCGCTCATCCACGTCGACACGAAGTACGCCCTGACGCTCTTCACGCCCGGCCGCAGCTGGCCCGTGTGGGTCGCGCCGCAGCCCGGCGCGCTCGCGGCGCGCCGCGCCGCCCGTCGGGCTCGCGACGGCGACCGGACGGATCCGCGCAGCCCGCTCGACACCGGCGTCCGGGTCGGCGACCTGCCGGGCACCGAGTCGGGCGATGCCGCCGCGCTCGTGCGCCGCCGCTGGGCGGCGCTCGCCGACGGGGGCGCGGACGCCGAGGCGATCGCCGTGCCCGTCACCGTGCACTGGGCGCGCGTGGCCGTGCTGGTCGCCGGCCCCGTGCTCGCCGCGACCGCCCCGCTGCTCGTCTGAGCTCACGAGTGGCGTCACTGGCGGCGCTCCGCGCTCTCGGGCAGCTCCTTCGTGCGGCGCACGGAGAAGCGCTTCTGGCGCGGGTCGAAGGCGTCGCGCAGGCCGTCGCCGACGAAGTTGATCATCAGCGCCGGCATCACGATGAACGCCGCCGGGAACCAGAACAGCCAGGGCCGGGTGGCGAAGGCGGACTGGTTCTGCGAGACCAGCAGGCCGAGCGACGACTCGGGTGCGCGGATGCCGTAGCCCAGGAAGCTCAGCGCGGTCTCGAGCAGGATCGCCGCCGCCGCGATGAGCGACGCCGCGACGATCACGACGCCGATCGCGTTCGGCAGGATGTGCTTGAAGATGATGCGCATGTCGGACGCGCCCGCGACGCGGGCCGCCTCGACGAACTCCCGCTCGCGCAGCGACAGGAACTCGGCGCGCACCAGTCGGGCGATGCCCATCCAGGTGACGAGTCCGAGGGTGATCGCGAGCCACTGCACGCCGAGGCCACCGGTCATGCGGCCGATGACCGCGCCGACGACGATCGCCGGGATGACGATGAAGACGTCGGTGATGCGCATGAGGATCGCGTCGACCCAGCCGCGGTAGTAGCCGGCGAGCGCGCCGACGACCGTGCCGAGGACCGTCGCGACACCGGCGAGCAGGATGATCACGAGGAACGAGTTCTGCACGCCGCGCATCGTCATGGCGAAGTAGTCGACGCCGATGCGGTTCTGGCCGAAGGGGTGCTCACCGAGCCCGAAGCCGGGGCCGGGGATGAGCGACAGCGTCGGCCGACCGCCCTCGAAGGGCGCGCTGGGCGTCACGTAGTCGTACTTCCACCAGCCGGGGATCGGCCCGAGGCCGATCGCCGAGACGGAGAAGACGAAGATGAACAGGAGCAGGACGAGCGAGACCATGGCCGTCTTGTTGCGCACGAAGCGCTTGAGGATGACGCTGCTCTGGCTCTCGCCGACCGTGTGGTCGGTGGTCTTGCCGTTGTCGGGTGCCACGGTCGTCACTTCACCCTCACTCTCGGGTCGAGGAGCGCGTAGCTCAGGTCTGCGATGAAGTTGAACAGGATCGCCGTGATGCCGATGACGAGGAAGTACCCCATGATCGGGTTGAGGTCGACCCGGGCGAGCGAGACGGCGAACAGCGAGCCCATGCCGCTGATCGCGAAGACGCGCTCGGTGATGATCGCGCCGCCGAGCAGCGCGCCGATGTCGGCCGCGACGATCGTCGTGATCGGGATCAGCATGTTGCGGAACGCGTGCCGGGTGATGACGGTGCGCTCCGACAGGCCCTTCGCCCGCGCCGTGCGGATGTAGTCCTGGTTGAGCACCTCGAGGAGGCCGGCGCGCGCGTAGCGCGTGTAGCCCGCGAACGAGATGAGCGTGAGCGAGATCGTCGGCAGCAGGAAGTGCATGATCTGGTCGATGCCCATGAACCACATGTCGCCCTGGAGGCCGACCGTCGCCTCGCCGACCGTCGCGACCGGGCGCTCGTTGATGCGCGGGTGCGCGACGTAGCCGGGCCACGCCTGCAGGAGGCGGTCGGCGACGACGAGCAGGAAGCCGAGGAAGCCGACGAGCATCGACACGCGGACCACGAGGCTGCGATCCGGGCCGCCGATGAGGAAGCCGACGACGAAGCAGATCGCGAGCACCGCGAGCGCGATGATGATGACCGTCCAGATCGTCGAGATCGCGAACAGCGGCTGCAGCAGGAAGTACGAGGCGTAGGCGAGCACGCCCGCGACGCCCGCGCCGAGCAGCACGCGGCGGTTCTCGAAGCCCGACAGCAGCGCGACCACGCCGAAGACGACGCCGGCGATGAGCAGCAGCAGGCCGACCGCGCCGAGGCCCGGGGACTGGAACCAGTTCACCGCGTCCATGTAGACGAGCACGGCGACCGTCGCGGCCGCCGAGACGCCGAAGGTGATGAGGCGGTTGCGCATCGAGCCGGCGACGATGGCCTGGAGGATGAACCCGAGCACGAGCGCGACGATGATCGTCGGCACGATGCCGAAGCTCGAGTCGCCGCTCGAGAACCAGTTGTTGAAGTCGATCGCGATGAACTCCTTCAGCAGCACCGCGACGAGGAACGACGGCAGCGAGTAGAGGAAGAAGCTCACGAACGTCATCACGAGGTCGAACGCCGAGTACTGGCGGAGGGCCGACACGATGCCCGTGATCACGCCGAGGAGGATCGCGAGGATCGTCGACGCCGCCACGAGCCTCACCGTCGAGGTCACGGCGCCCGGCAGCAGCTGGGTCACGGGCGTGAAGTTGAGGTCGACGCCCAGGTCGCACGTGCCGAAGGGCACGAGGCAGCCGGCGGCACCGGCGAGCCAGCCGAACCAGCGCAGCGGCGGCGGGACGTCGAGCGAGAGCCGCTCGATGCGCTGGCCGATGAGCTGCTGCGCGTTCGGGGCGTTGGACGCCTGGAGGTCCTCGAGCGGATTGCCCGAGTTCGCGGCGAGCACGTACATGAGGAACGAGGCCACGAGAAGAGTGAGGATGGAGGCGATGATGCGCCTCACGACGAAGCTGAGCACGGCTCGGACTGCTCCGATCATTCCGGAGACCGCGTGGCTTGTGGCTGCGCGGTCGAGGGTCGGACATGGGATGGCCGTGATTGCCGGGACCGAGGTCCCAGCAATCACGGCCGGGGTCTAACTCACTGGGAGCTGGTGACCGTCAGACTAGCTGACGGGCGTCCACTCCCACGTGTTCCAGATGGAGCCGGTCTGGCCGCCGTTGTAGACGACGCCGTCGACCGTGCCGTTGGTCGCCACCAGGCCGGGGACCTGGAAGAGCGGCAGGCCGTAGAAGTCCTCACGGCTGAGACGGTCGATCTCGATCTGGATCTCGGTGAGGCGCTCCTCGTCGCCGATGATCGTCTGCGACTCCGTCGCCAGCGCGTCCACCTCGGCGTTGGAGTAGCCGTTGTAGTTGCCGCCGCCACCGGTCTGCCAGATCTGCGGGAGGCTCGCGTAGCCGACACCGGGCGAGATCCAGCCGAAGATGGAGGCGTCGTAGGTGCCGCTGCCGAGGAGGCTCGACCAGTCGGGCGAGCCCGCGTCCTCGATCACGAAGCCGGCCTCGGACGCGCTCGCCTGAATGAGCTGGAACGCGTCGACGCGGTTCGGGTTGTTCGTGTTGTAGAGGATGCTGACCGTCGGCGTGGCGCCGGCGAGCAGCTCGCGAGCGCCCTCGATGTCGGGCTCTGCGAAGTCGCTGTAGCCGTTGGCGGCGATGGCGTCCTCGTAGGCCGGCTGGTTGGCGACGAACTGCTGCGAGTTGAGCACCTCGGCGTCGGGCTGGACCGGGGTCACGATCGACTCGAGGATGGCCTGGCGCGGGATCGTCATGAGGAAGGCCTCACGCACGGCCGGGTCCGAGAAGACCTCGGAGTCCATCGTCAGGTCGAGGTGGTCGTACGACAGCTGCGGGCCCTCGATGAGGGTGCCGCCGAAGGCCTCGATCGCCGCGACGGTGTCCGCGGACGGCTGCGGCTCGATGACGTCGACCTCGCCGTTCTGGAGTGCCGTGATCTGCGCGTTCGGGTCACCGATGAAGCGGATGATCAGCTCGTCGAAGGAGGGAGCCATCTCGCCGCGCCACTCGGGGTTGCGCTCGAAGGAGATGAAGCCACCGTCGTCGGCCTGGAAGTCCTTGACGACCCACATGCCGGCCGAGACCAGCAGGCTCTCGTCCTCGGGCATCGACGTGATGTTGTAGCCCGTGTTCCACAGGTCGGCCATCTGGCGGAGCTGCTCGTTCTCGGCGGCGGGCGCAGCCGGGTCACCGGCGGGCGTCTCCTCGAGGAAGGTCGCGAGCTCGGCGACGTCGGCGAAGCCGGCCTTCTCAGCGAAGACGTGCGCGGGCTTGCCGATGAGGTTGACGAGGTTCCAGTCGACGTAGGGCTCGCCGTACGTCAGCGTGAGCGTGCCGGCCTCCTCGTCGATCTCGGGGAACTCGGTCGTGTCGAGGCCTGCGGTCGAGCCGGCGAGCTGGAAGTACTGGTTGCCGCCGGTGACCTCACCCGTCTCCTCGTCGAGCGTGGCGTCGTCGTAGTAGCCCGAGCCGATCGCCCATGCGAGCAGCATGTCGGTGGTCGTCATCGGCGTGCCGTCCGACCAGACAGCCTCGGGGTCGAGGGTGTACTGCACGACCAGCGGGCTCTCGGAGACGAGCTCGATGGTGCCGTTCGTCTCGTCGGGGACGACGTTGAACTCGCTGTCGACGTACAGGAACGAGCCGGGGCCCGTCGCGTTGCCGGTCAGGTAGTCCACCATGCCGTTGGTGTTGAGGTTGGTGTCGGGCGTGGCCGACGTCAGCGCGGTCGCGGCGTTGGTCTGCGCGACGCTGATCGTGCCACCGGTGCCCGGTGCGGCGGAGCCCGACTCCGAGGGAGCGGGCGTGGTCGTGGTGCAGCCCGCGAGCGCGACCATCGCGGCAGTGCCGATGGCCAGCCCGGCGAGCGCGCGACCGCGACGCCTGTTCTTGTCTGTCACTGTTCCTCCTGTGCAAGGTGAGCGGGCGGCCACAAGAGCCGCCTTGCTCGTTGGATAGTCAGCAGTGTATGCACGCGGTTTCCAGCGGGCGCGCACGGCAACACGATCGTTACCAAGTTGGTGCCAATCCGTTCCACGGCCCGTACGACGTAGCGTTGGGGCGTGCATCCGCCCCTCGCCGGCCCCGTCCCGGCCGCAGCTCCCCCGCTCTCGCAGCGCCGCCTGGCGGTCGAGCTCGTCATCGTGCTGCTGCTGTCGCTCGGCGCGAGCGCGCTCTGGTCGGTGCTGCAGTTCGTCGACCTGAGCACCAGGGCGGCGCCGATCGGCGAGCAGCAGGTCGCGCTCAACCCCGCCAGGTCGGATCGCGCGTGGCTCGACCTCAGCTACCAGCTCACCGGCATCGCGCTCGACCTCGTGCCCGTGGCGCTCGTCTGCTGGCTGCTGTGGCGGAGCCGCAGGCCGCACCTCGGCGCCCTCGGCATCGACGCCGCGCGGCCCGTGCGCGACACGCTCTCCGGCGCGCTCCTCGTGCTCGTGATCGGCGTGCCCGGAATCGCCCTGTACGTCGTCGGCCGCCAGCTGGGGCTGACGGTGAGCGTCGTGCCGTCGCCGCTCGACGCCGAGTGGTTCACGGTGCCGGTGCTGCTGCTGTCGGCGCTGCGCGCGGGCCTCACCGAGGAGGTCATCGTGATCGGCTACGCCTTCGAGCGCCTCCGGCGGCTCGGGTGGGGCACCGCCCGCTGGGGCATGTGGCCGATCATCCTCGCCGCGGCCGCGCTGCGCGGCGTCTACCACCTCTACCAGGGCGTGCCCGCGCTGTTCGGCAACCTCGCGATGGGCGTGCTGTTCGGCTGGCTCTACGCGCGCACCGGCAGGCTCGTGCCGCTCGTCGTCGCGCACACCCTCATCGACGTCGCCGTGTTCGTCGGCTACCCGTGGGCGTTCGCGACCTTCCCGCAGCTCTTCGGCTAGCGCTCAGGGCTGCTCGACGCCCCACTCCCACGCGTTCCAGGTGAGGGATGCCGCGCCGGGCCGCGGGGCGATGCCCTGGACGCCCGGGGCGCTGATCGTCAGCTGCGCGGGCTCGACGAGCGGCAGCACGACCGCCGCGCCGACGAGCGACGCCTCGAGCTCGAGCAGCGTCTGCTCGAGCGCGTCCTGGTCTGCGGTCATGAGCGCCTCGTCGAGCAGCGCCTCGCGCGCCGGGTCGGTGCTCGCGGCGAGCCCGCCGTCGCGCCAGCGCTCGACGACGGCTGCCGCGTCCGCGGGCGCGGGCGCGAGCCGCAGCACCGCGTGCCAGTCGTCCTGCGCGAGGCCCGCGGCGAGGTCGTCGACGCCGCAGTCGCGCACGGCCCAGCCCGCGGTCGCGGCCTGCGCGGCGATCGCCGGCAGCGCGGCGGCGGCGAACGCATCCGCCCGGTCGTACCGCACGCACAGCTCGGTGCCGGCGGGGACGCCCACCGCGTCGCGCTCCGCGACCGCGCGCTCCTCGTCGGCGCCGCCGAACGCCTGCGGGAAGCCGGCGTCCTCGAGCGCGTAGTCGTAGATGCGGGTGCCGGGGCGGAACAGCACCGAATCGACGCCCGTCGCCTCGGCGGCCGCCTCCCCGAGCGCCGCCTCGGCGACGCCCCGCCGGTCGATCGCGTGCAGGAACGAGCGGCGGGCGTCGGCCGGCTGGAGCGGGGTGCGGTCGGCGCGCAGCAGGAGCTCCCAGCGGGTGCCGTCGCCCGCGGTCAGGAGCGTCGCGTCCTCGCGGTCGAGGTCGCGGATGGCGTCGCGGTCGGCGTCCGTCGGCCGGATCGTGGCGACGTCGAGCTCGCCGGCGGTGAGCCCCGCGAGCGCCGCCGCGTCGTCGGCCGTCGCGGCGAGCGCGATGCGCTCGACCTGCGGCAGCTGCGCGCCGACGTACTCGCCGTTCGCGATGAGCTCGACGCGCCCGTCGCGCACCGATTCGAGGCGGTACGGGCCGCTCGAGATGCCCGCGGCGCCCGCCGCGCCGTCCGGCAGCGTCGCTGCGTCGACGGTCAGCTCGCTGCTCCAGGCCGCCGCGAGGGTCGACAGCACGAGCGGGTCGGCGCGGTCGATCGCGTCGAGCACGCGCTGCTTCGCCTCCATCGGGTCGCTGACGCCGAACACGCGCTCCCCCAGCACGTGCGCCGGCACGGCGACGTCGAGCGCGGTGCGCCAGTCGGGCACCGGCTGCGAGAAGCGCACGTCGATCGACCTGGCCCAGTCGTCGCGCACCGGCACCTCGGTGGCGTGCACGAGCCCGCCCGGCTCGGCGGCGTCGAACCACACGGCGGCCTCCGGCAGCGCGATCGCGCCGTCGGCGCCCCGCAGGGCCTCGGGGTCGAGGTCGGGCGTCGAGAGCGCGTTCGACGCGGCGAGCCAGGCGAGCATGAGGTCGGCCGCGTCGATCGGTGCGCCGTCCGACCAGCGGATGCCCTCGGCGAGGTCGTAGCGCACGGTGAACGGGCTGTCGGCGACGGCGGTCGCGGTGCCGAAGGACGGGTCCTCGCGGACCTCCCCGTCGGCGTCGACCGTCGCGAACGCCGCCCGCGTCATGGCAGCGACGTCGAGGTTGCCGGGGGTGCGGCCGAGCGTCGACGCCGCGTTCGTCGACGTGAGCTCGCCCGACCAGGCGACCTCGACGCTCGAGCCCGCCTGCACGCGCGGCTCGACCTGCGGCCCGCACGCGGTGAGCGCGGTCGCCACGACCGCCGCGGCGGCGAGCGCGGCGGAGGCGCGACGGATCGCGCCGCGTGCGGGCGTCGGCATCAGGCGAAGGCCTCCACCGGCGGGCAGCTGCAGACGATGTTGCGATCGCCGTACGCCTGGTCGATGCGCGCGACCGGCGGCCAGTACTTGGCGTGCTCGACGCCGGCCACCGGGAACACGGCGTGCTCGCGCGAGTAGGGGCGATCCCACTCGCCGTGCACGATCGAGCCCGCGGTGTGGGGCGCGCGGCGCAGCGCGCTCTCGGCGAGCGGCACCTCCCCGCGGCCGACGGCGTCGGCCTCCGCCTTGATCGCGATCATCGCGTCGATGAAGCGGTCGATCTCGGCGAGGTCCTCCGATTCGGTCGGCTCGACCATGAGCGTGCCCGCCACCGGGAACGACATCGTCGGCGCGTGGAAGCCGTAGTCGACGAGGCGCTTCGCGACGTCGTCGTTCGAGACGCCGGTCGCCTCCTTGAGCGGGCGCAGGTCGAGGATCGCCTCGTGCGCGACCAGCCCATGCTCGCCGGTGTAGAGCACCGGGAAGTGCTCGCGCAGCCGCGCGGCGACGTAGTTGGCCGCGAGCACCGCGCTCGCCGTCGCCTTCGTGAGCCCGTCGAGCCCCATCATGCGCACGTACGCCCACGAGATCGGCAGGATCGACGCGGAGCCCCACGGCGCGGCCGAGATCGGGTTCTCGCCCACGAGCAGGCCGTCGACCGGCGCCGCCGCCTCGCGCGGGTCGCGCGGCAGGAACGGCGCGAGGTGCGCCTTCGCCGCGACCGGGCCGACGCCCGGGCCGCCGCCGCCGTGCGGGATGCAGAACGTCTTGTGCAGGTTGAGGTGCGAGACGTCGCCGCCCATGTCGCCGAACGTCGCGTGCCCGAGCAGGGCGTTGAGGTTGGCGCCGTCGATGTAGACCTGGCCGCCCGCCTCGTGGACGAGGTCGGTGATGCGCCGGATCTCCGACTCGTAGACGCCGTGCGTCGACGGGTAGGTGATCATGAGCGCCGCGAGGTCGCCCGCGTGCGTGCCGATCTTCGCCTCGAGGTCGGCCACGTCGACGTCGCCGTTGCCGCGCGTCGCGACCACCACGACCCGGCAGCCGGCGAGCACGGCCGAGGCCGCGTTCGTGCCGTGCGCCGAGGCGGGGATGAGCACGACGTCGCGGTGGTCGTCGCCGCGCGAGCGGTGGTAGCCGCGGATCGCCAGCAGGCCGGCGAGCTCGCCCTGCGCGCCCGCGTTCGGCTGCAGCGAGACGGTGTCGTAGCCGGTGATCGACGCGAGCCAGTCCGCCAGCTCGTCGATGAGCGCGAGCGAGCCCTCGGCGTCCTCGATCGGCCCGTACGGGTGCAGCTGCGAGAACTCGGGCCAGGTGATGGCCTCCATCTCGGCCGCGGCGTTGAGCTTCATCGTGCACGACCCGAGCGGGATCATGCCGCGGTCGAGCGCGTAGTCGCGGTCGGAGAGCCGCTTCGCGTAGCGCATGAGCTGCGTCTCGGAGCGGTGGGTGCGGAACACCTCGTGCTCCATGAACGGGGTCTCGCGCACGAGCGACGCGGGGATCGCGCGAGCGATCGCGGCGTCGCCGACCTCGGTCGCGGGCGCCTCGGAGACCTCGAGCGCCTCGGTGAGCAGCCGGAAGGCGCCCGGGTCGTCGATCCAGGTCTCGTCGAAGCTCACGTGGAGCGTGTCGTCGTCGATGCGGTGCACGAGGATGCCCGCGTCGCCCGCGGTCGTCTGCAGCTGCGCCGCCCGGCCGGCCACGCGGATCCGCACGGTGTCGAAGAAGGCGTCGTGCACGACCTCGACGCCCGCACCGCGCGCCGCCTGCGCGAAGCGGGTCGCGACGCCGTGGACGCCCTCGGCGATCGCGCGGATGCCGTCGGCGCCGTGGTAGACGCCGTACATCGAGGCCATCACGGCGAGCAGCACCTGCGCGGTGCAGATGTTGCTCGTCGCCTTCTCGCGGCGGATGTGCTGCTCGCGCGTCTGCAGCGTGAGCCGGTAGGCCGGGTAGCCGTCGGCGTCGACCGAGACGCCGACGAGGCGCCCCGGCAGCTGCCGGGTGAGCGAGTCGGCGACGGCCATGAAGCCCGCGTGCGGGCCGCCGAAGCCCATCGGCACGCCGAAGCGCTGCGACGAGCCGACCGCGATGCGCGCGCCCTGGTGGCCGGGCGCCTCGATGAGCGCGAGCGAGAGCAGGTCGGCGGCGGCGACGGGCACGCCGCCCATCCGCGTCGAGGCGGCGAAGATGCCGCTCGCGTCCCAGACGTGCCCGGAGGCGCCCGGCAGCTGGGCGATGACGCCGAACGACTCGGGCAGGTCGGCGGGGTCGGTCTCGGCGAGCGGCAGCTCGACGAGCTCGATGCCGGTCGCGTGCGCGCGGTGGCGCAGCAGCGCCTTCGACTGCGGCAGCAGGTCGGCGTCGACGACGAGGACCGACGACGACGACTTCGAGGCGCGGCGCGCGAGCAGCATCGCCTCGACGACCGCGGTGCCCTCGTCGAGCATCGACGCGTTCGCGATGTCGAGGCCCGCGAGGTCGGCGACCATCGTCTGGAAGTTGAGGAGCGCCTCGAGGCGGCCCTGGCTGATCTCCGGCTGGTACGGCGTGTAGGCCGTGTACCAGGACGGATTCTCGAGGATGAGGCGCTTGATCGGCGGCGGCGTGATGGTGCCGTGGTAGCCGAGCCCGATGGCGCTGCGGCGCACGCGGTTGCGGCTGGCGATCGTGCGGAGCTCGGCGAGCGCCGCCGTCTCTGAGGCGGCCTCGCCGATGCCGGTGCCCTCGGAGCGGATGCCGGCGGGCACGGCCGCGTCCATGAGCGAGGCGAGCGAGTCGAAGCCGACCACCTCGAGCATGCGCTGCTGGTCGGCCGCATCGGTGCCGATGTGGCGCTCGACGAACGGGCGCATCAGTCGGTGAGCTCGCGGTAGGCGGCCTCGTCGAGCAGCGCGGGCTGCTCGCTGAAGCGCACCTTGACGAGCCAGCCGTCGCCCTCGGCGGCGGAGTTGACGAGCGTCGGGTCGCCCGCGACCTCGTCGTTGACCTCGACGACCTCGCCCGCGGCGGGTGCGATGAGCTCGCCGACCGACTTCGTCGACTCGATCTCGCCGATCGCCTCGCCGCTCGCGAAGCTGCGGCCGACGCCCGGGAGGTCGACGAAGACCACGTCGCCGAGCGCCGCCTGCGCGAACTCGGTGATGCCGATCGTCGCGACGTCGCCGTCGGTGCGGACCCACTCGTGGTCCGGGGTGTACTGGGTCTCGCTCATGATCGGGCCTCTCGGGTGTAGAACGGCAGGTCAGTGGCGGCGGCGGGGAGCCGGGTGCCGCGCACGTCGACGGACAGGGAGTCGGAGGTCGCCGAGCCGGGCTCGACGAGGGCCATCGCGATCGGGTGGCCGAGGGTGGGCGACAGCGCGCCGCTCGTCACGGTGCCGACGACGCGATCGCCGTCGAGCACCGGGTAGCCGGCCCGCGGGGCGCGGCGGCCCTCGGCGGTGAGCCCGACGAGCACCGGGGCGTCCGCCGCGGGACCCGCCTCGACGGCGCTGCGGCCGACGAAGTCGCCCTTCGTCTTGAGCGCGACGACGCGGCCGAGCCCGACCTGCGCCGGCAGCGTGTCGAGCGAGAGCTCGTGGCCGTAGAGCGGCATGCCCGCCTCGAGCCGGAGCGTGTCGCGCGCGGCGAGCCCGCACAGCGCGAGCCCGTGCGCCTCCCCGGCGAGCACGAGCGCGCGCCAGAGGTCCTCGGCCGCGTGCGCGGCGATGTACAGCTCGAAGCCGTCCTCGCCGGTGTAGCCGGTGCGGGCGAGCAGCACGTCCTCGCCCTCGAAGACCGCCGGCAGGCTGCGGTAGTAGCGCAGCTGCTCGATCGGCTCGGACTCGAGCCCGATCGCGCCGACGATGGCCGCGGCCGCGGGTCCCTGCACGGCGACGAGCGCCGTGTCGTCGGTCTCGTCGGCGATCGTCGCGTCGAAGCCGGCGACGCGCGCCGCGAGGGCGTCGAGCACCGCGGTGCGGTTCGACGCGTTCGCGACCACGAGGAACTCGCTCGCGCCGGTGCCTGTCCCAGCCGTGCGGTAGACGATCACGTCGTCGACGATGCCGCCCTGCTCGGCGAGCAGCAGCGAGTACTTCGCCTGCCACAGCTCGATCGCCGACAGCCGGCCGGCGAGCGCGTGGTCGAGGAACGCGGCGGCCTCTGCCCCCCGCACGCGGATCTCGGCCATGTGGCTGAGGTCGAAGAGCCCCGCGCGCTCGCGCACTGCCTGGTGCTCGGCGAGGTCGGACCCGTAGCGCACGGGCATCGCCCAGCCGGCGAAGTCGATGAGCTGCGCCCCGGCAGCCTCGTGCACGGCGAGCAGCGGGGTGCGCCCCGCCGCCTCGGATGGGGGTGTGCCGGTCGCGGTCATGAGTCCTCCTGCGTGGTCTGGACTCCCCCTCTGTCGCTGACCGTCGACGGTCTGCTCCAGAGTGGCCTTCCCGCGCGGTTCGAGGACCTGAGAGTTTGGCGGGGAGGCTTGCTCCTTCGGTGCCCCCTGAGGGGCTCTCCCGCGCGGGCGTGCAGCGGCCGGCTGTGCGTGTCTGCTCGCGATCCTATCGGGTCTGCTCGTCGCCGTCAGCCGGTTCGCTGGCGTCGGCCGGCTCGTCGCGATCGCGGTCGTCGACCACGAGGTCGGCGCGGTACTGGCCGGTGCGGTGCGCGGCCTTCGCCATCATCTGCGTCGCGACCGGCGCGGTGACGAGCTGGAGCCCCGCGGCGAGCACGAGCATCGCCGTCGCCGCGCCGTCGCGCAGCACGAGCGCGAGCCCGACGCACAGCAGCAGGAAGCCGAGCGTCTGCGGCTTCGACGCCGCGTGCATCCGGTTGAGCACGTCCGGCAGCCGCAGCAGGCCGATCGCGGCCGTGAGGCTGAGCGCCGCGCCGAGCAGGATCAGCACGGCGCCCACGACGTCGAGCACGCCCTCGACCGTCATGCGCCGCGCCCCCGGCGCTCGGGGCCGGAGCCCACGACGCCCTGCCTGCCGGCGATGAAGCGCGCCATCGAGACGGTCGCGGCGAAGGCCAGCAGCGAGAGCACGAGGATGACGGGGATCGTGTAGCTGTGGTGGTTGATCGCCGCCTCGACCGCGAGCGAGCCCGCGACGATCGCGATGAGCACGTCGGTCGCGACGACGCGGTCGCTCGGCGCCGGGCCGCGGACGATCCGCACGAGCGTGAGCGCGGCGGCGGCCGCGAGCATGACGCCCGCGGCGATGAGCACGAGCTGCATCAGCGCTCCTCCTTCGTGTCTGTGGCTGGCTCGGTCCCCGGAGCGGGCAGGCGCAGCAGTGCGCGGTCCTCGGCGGTGCCGAACGCGCGCAGCACGGTCGCCTCGGTCGAGCGCACCTTGGCGCGGGCGTGCTCGATCGCGGCTGGCGTCGAGGCGTCGAACACGTGCAGGAGGACCCACCCCGCGTCGGCGTCGACCGCGACCGAGCCCGGTACGAGCGAGGCGAGCTCCGCCGTGATCACGGTGATGAAGGGCGACTGGCTGCGCAGCGGCACGCGGATGATGGCGTTGCGCGTCGGCCGCCAGAACGCCAGCACCTTCGCCGCGACCTGGAAGCTCGAGACGACGAGGCCGCCGAGCGTGACGAGCACGAGCCGCGCGAACCCGATCGGCCGGAACGACTCGAGCTCCGGCACGTCGGGCAGCGGGAACACGATCTGGATGAGGAGCGCCACGAGCACGCCGAAGACGGCGGCGCCGAGCGTCAGCTCGCCCCACAGCATCATCCAGACGATGGCGAGGCCGACGGTGGCGACGATCGAGGCGCGGTAGCGGAGGGCGGGTCGCTTCACGGCTGCGCCTCCTCGACCGCTGCCTGGTAGGCGCCGGCGCGGATGTCGGCCGCCGCGCGCTCCGCGTAGGCGGTCAGCGGTCCGGCGAGCACCGTGAGGGCGACCGTGACGGCCACGAGCGCGGAGGCGGCCAGGATCCAGATGCGCGGCAGCACCCGGACCGAGAGCACCCGCTCGTTGTCGGGCGCCTGGTCCTGCCAGAACGCCCGCTGCCACACGCGGATGACGGCGATGAGCGTGAGCAGGCTCGTCGCGACGCCCGCGACGACGGCGACCATCGCGAGCGGCGACCCGGTCTCGAGCGCGCCGTCGATGAGCGCGACCTTGCCGAGGAAGCCCGAGAACGGTGGGATGCCGCCCAGGTTGAGCGCCGGCACGAGGTAGAGCACCGCGAGCAGCGGCACCGACGCGAGCCCGCCCAGGCGCGCGAGGCTCGTGGAGCCCCCGACCCGCTCGATTAGCCCGACGACGATGAAGAGCGCCGTCTGCACGAGGATGTGGTGGACGATGTAGAAGATCGCGCCGGAGAGGCCCGCGGCGGTGCCGAGCGCGACGCCGAGCAGCATGTAGCCGATGTGGCTCACGAGCGTGAACGAGAGCAGTCGCTTGATCTCGCCCTGGGCCAGCGCGCCGAGGATGCCGAGCAGCATCGTCAGGATGGCCGCGACGAGCAGCAGGTCGGTGAGCGGGCTCTCGGGGAAGAGCAGCGTCTGCACGCGGATGATCGCGAACACGCCGACCTTCGTGAGCAGGCCGGCGAAGACCGCCGTGACGCTCGCGGGCGCCGTCGGGTAGGAGTCGGGCAGCCAGGCCTGGAGCGGGAAGACCGCCGCCTTGATGCCGAACACCACGAGCAGCAGCAGCTGGATGACGAGCTGGAGCCCCGGGTCGAGCGCCGCGAGCCGCTCGGGCAGCTGGGCGAAGCTCACGGTGCCGGTCGCGCCGTAGACGATCGAGATGGTGAGCAGGAAGAGCGTCGAGGAGACGACGCTCACGACCACGTAGGTCGACCCGGCGCGCACCCGCTCCTTCGTCGCGCCGAGCATGATGAGCACGTACGACGCGAACAGGAGCGTCTCGAAGCCGACGAAGAGGTTGAAGAGGTCGCCGGCGAGGAAGGCGTTGGAGACGCCGGCCGTCAGCACCAGGAACGTCGGGTGGAAGACCGACACCGGCGCGCCGTCGGCGCCGTCGGCGATGTCGCGGCGCGAGGGGAAGATGACGACGAGCGCGGTGACGACGCTCGACACGAGCACCATGAGCGCGGACAGCCGGTCGGCGACGAGCACGATGCCGGTGCCGTCGGGCCACGCGCCGACCCACAGCACGATGGGGCCGAGCGCGTCGGCCGCGAGGCACAGCACGAGCGCGAGCACGGCGTTGATGGCGAGCGTCGACGCGGAGACGACGCGCTGCCAGGCCGGGTGGCGCGCGAGCGCGAGCGTGATGCCGGCCGCGAGCAGCGGGAGCAGGACCGGGACGGGGACGAGGTTCGCGAGGTCCATCAGCGCTCCGGCTCGGCAGCGTCGTTGCCGGCCGGGACGACGTCGTCGTCGTCGCGGACGAGCCTGCCGCCCGACTCCGTGTCGGTCGCGGTGCTCGAGTCGGGCTCGACGTAGGCCTCGCTCGAGAGGTCGGCCTGCGCGCGACGGCGGACGATGGTGTCCTCGACGTCGTCGGCGACCTCGTCGTGGCCCTGGAGCTGGAACGAGCGGTACGACATCGCGAGCAGCAGCGCGCCGGTCGCGAGCGAGATCACGATCGCGGTGAGCACGAGCGCCTGCGGCAGCGGATCGGCGATCTGCGCCTCCGGCTCCCCCACGATCGGGGCGAGGCCAGCGGGGCCGGACGCGACGAGGAACAGCAGGTTGATGCCGTTGCCCGCGAGCATCACGCCGGCGAGGATGCGCATGAGGCTGCGCTCGAGCAGCAGGTAGACGCCCGCGGCGATGAGCACGCCGCCCGCGACCGCGAGCACGAGCGAGGGCGTCATGCCTGCACCTCGCGGCCGGGGAGCGACCGGTCGGACCCGTACTCGGGCCGGGGCGCGACGTCCTGCTCGCCGTGGAGGTCGATGCCCGCGCCGAGCGAGCGGACGAAGTCGAGCATCGCGCCGATGATGATGAGCCAGACTCCTACGTCGAAGAACAGGGTCGTGACGAGCTTGACCTCGCCGATGAGCGGCAGCACGGCTTCGAGGGCGTAGGACTGCCCGATGCGGCCGCCGATGAGCACCGGCCAGACGACGCTCAGGACCGCGAGCGCCATGCCGGCGCCGAGCAGCTTGCCGGCGTCGAACGGCACCGCCTCGAGCAGCTCGTCGCGTCCTCCAGCCAGGTAGCGCACGGCGAGGGCGACGCCCGCGACGAGCCCGCCGATGAAGCCGCCGCCGGGCAGGTTGTGGCCGACCGCGAGGAAGTAGACGGAGGCGACCATCATCACGGGGAAGAGGAGGCGCGTCATCATCTCGAGGACGGGCGACGCGAGCTCCGCATCGGCGAACGCCCCGCGCAGCCAGGTGCGGCGGCCCGGTCCTCCTGGCGTGGGGCGGAGCACGCCGCTGCCCGCGACCGGGCGGCGGACGAAGATGAGGCTCGCGACGCCGGTCGCCGCGGCGAGCACGACGGAGACCTCGCCGAGGGTGTCCCACACGCGGATGTCGACGAGCGTGACGTTGACGATGTTCTCGCCGAAGCCGAACGTGTAGGCGTACTCGTAGAACGCCTCCGAGATCGGCTGCGCCGTGCGCGACTGCAGCGCGACGATCGACGCCGCCGCCGCTATCGTGCCGACCATCGCGCCGAGGAGCGCGCGCAGCCACCGCGCCGCGCGCAGCGGCCGGTTCGTGAAGTACTTCGGCAGGCGGCGCAGCACGAGCACGAGGATGACGAGGAAGACGGTCTCGGCGAGCACCTGCGTGAGCGCGAGGTCGGGGGCGCCGTGCAGCAGGAACAGCAGCGCGACGCCGTAGCCGACGACCGAGACGAGCATGAACGCCTTGAGGCGCCCGCGCGTCGTGGTCGCGAGCACGGCGGCGACGATGATGATGCCCGCGGCGCCGATCTGGCCGACGGAGTCGTACAGCCGGATGTCGTCGCCGAGGCCGACCTGCAGGAGGAGCGCGGAGCCCGGGAGGGCGACGACGGCGAGCATGATCGTGGCGACGTGGAGCGGCAGCGAACCGGTCTGGATGCGGCTCGTGACCTCGACCGCGAGGCGGTCGAGCCCGCGCATGCTCGCGTGGTAACCGCGCTCGAACGGGTCGGCGCCGTGCGGCGGGCGGCGACGGCGGCCGAGCGCGAGGAACCCAGCGGTGCCCGCGAGCCAGGCGAGCATCGAGGCGATGAGCGGGATCGTGACGCCGTGCCAGAGCGCGAGGTGCGGGGCGTCCTCACCGGCGGGGACGAGCTCGACGTGCGGGTGGAGCAGGTCGGAGATCGGGTCGCCGGCGAAGCCGAGCACGATCCCGGCGAGCGCGAGCACGACGGGCGCGACGACGAGCCATGGCGAGCGCCGCTTCGGCTCGGTGACGAGCTCGCCGAAGAACGTGCCGACCACGAAGCGCAGCGAGTACGCGACCGTGAGCGCCGCGCCCACCGCGATGCCGACGAAGGCGACCCAGCCGAGCGCGGCGAGCTCGCCGCTGTCGGCGATCGCCGCGTCGAGCGCCGCCTCCTTGCCGAGGAAGCCGATCGCGGGCGGGATGCCGGCCATCGACGCGGCGGCGATGATCGCGGCGCCGGCGGCGAGCGGCATCCGGCGCGCGAGCCCGCCGAGCTCGCGCAGGTCGCGCGTGCCCGTCGCGCGGTCGACGGCGCCGACCACCATGAACAGGGCCGCCTTGAAGACGGCGTGCGCGGCGAGCAGCGTGAGCCCCGCCTGCATCGCCGAGTGCGTGCCGATGCCGAGCACGGTGACGAGCAGGCCGAGCTGGCTCACCGTGCCGTGCGCGAGCAGCACCTTGATGTCGAGCTGCCGCATCGCGCGCACGGCGCCGAGCAGCATCGTCACGATGCCGAGGCTCACGAGGCCCCAGCGCCACCACGGCAGCTCGACGAACGCCGGCTCGAGCGCGGCGATGAGGAAGATGCCGGCCTTCACCATCGCGGCGGCGTGCAGGAACGCCGAGACGGGCGTCGGCGCCGCCATCGCGCCGGGCAGCCAGTACTGGAAGGGCACGATCGCCGACTTCGACAGCGCGCCGACGACCATGAGCGCCGCTGCCCACGCGGCCGTGGCCGTGCGCGGCGGGTCGGCGAGCGTCGCGGCGAGCGAGAACGTGCCCGTCTGCGACTCGAGCAGCATGATGCCGGTCAGCATCGCGAGCCCGCCGACGGTCGTGACGATGAGCGCCGTCTGCGCCGCGCGGCGGTTGCTCGACGAGCGGTGGTTGAGGCCGACGAGCAGGTAGGAGAAGACGGTCGTGAGCTCCCACCCGACCGTGAGCACGATGAGGTCGTCGGAGAGCACGAGCAGCAGCATCGACGCGGCGAAGCCGGTCAGGAGCCCCACCGTGCGCGGCGCGAGCTTGCGCGAGTCGAAGTACCACGCGCAGTAGACGAAGATGAGGCCGCCGACCGAGAGCACGACCATCGCGAGCAGCCACTGCAGCGCGCCGAGCCGGAGGTCGATCGCGATACCGAGCGCCGGCATCCACTCGACGCGCTCCTGGAGCACGGCGCCGGCCGAGACCGCAGGGCCCTGGATGCCGAACCAGACCGCGGCCGCGAGGCTCGCCGCTGCCGGCAGCAGGAAGACGAACCGGCCCATGCGACTGCTCAGGGCGCTCGAGACGACGCCGAGGACGGCGAGGATCGTCACAGTGAGCAGCACGTGGTGCAGTCCTTACTCGAGCGCGGGCAAGGGGCTTCTGCCAGTCTACCGGCGCGCGCCGCGCCAGGACGACGTCGGCGCCCGGCCCTACCGTGGTGGCATGCGGCTGCTCCACACCTCCGACTGGCACGTCGGGCGCACGTTCCACGGTGCGGACACCGTCGACGCGCTCCGGGCCGTGCTCGAGGAGCTCGCCGCGACCGTTCGCCGAGAGCGCATCGACGTCGTGCTCGTCGCAGGCGACATCTACGACTCGGCGATGCCCGCCGGCCGGCACGTCGAGGCGCTCACGAGCGCGCTGCAGTCGATCCGCGACGCGGGCGCGCAGGTCGTGCTGTCGAGCGGCAACCACGACTCCCCCGCCCGGCTCGGTGCGAACGCCGGCTTCGCGCGCGCCGGCGGGCTGCACCTCAGCACCGCCGCGCTCGACCCCGGCTCGTGGCGCATCGAGCTCGCCGACGAGCACGGACCGGTGCACGTCTTCGCCGTGCCGTACCTCGAGCCGGTCGTGCTGCGCGCCGCGCTGCCGGAGTCGGGCATCCGCACGCAGGCCGACGCGATGCGCTGGGCGATGGACGCGATCCGCGCCGACCTCGCCGCGCGGCCGGCCCGCGCCGTCGTGCTCGCGCACTGCTTCGCGGCCGGCGTCGCGGCCGACGACGACGACGCGCCTCGCGAGATCCGCGCCGGCGGCCTCGACGTCGTGCCGATCGCGACGTTCGACGGCGTCGACTACGCGGCGCTCGGCCACATCCACTCGCGCCAAGTGCTCTCGGAGGCGGTGCGCTACTCGGGCGCGCCGCTGCACTACTCCTTCCGCGAGCGCTCCCCCGAGCGCGGCGGATGGCTCGTCGAGCTCGGGGCGGACGGCCTCGACGGCGTCTCGTGGATCGGCCTGCCGGTGCCGCGGCCGCTCACGCAGGTGCGCGGTGAGCTCGAGTCGCTGCTCGCCGACCCCGCGCACGACGGCACCGAGGACCACTGGGTGCGCGCCGTGCTCACCGATGCCGCGATGCCGCTCGATGCGATGCGCCGGCTGCAGCGGCGTTGGCCGCACTGCGCGCAGGTCGACTGGGCGGGCGCCGCCGGCGGTGCGGATGCCGCCGGCGTGCGGGAGCGCCTGCAGCGGCGCAGCGACGCGGAGGTGGTCGAGGGGTTCCTCGAGCACGTGCGCGGCGAGGGTGCGAGCGACGCCGAGCGCGCGCTCGTCGCCGACGGGCTCGCGCGCGTCGCGGCCGCCGAGGCCGCCAGGTGAGGATCCTGCGGCTCGCGCTCGAGGCGTTCGGGCCGTTCCGCGACCGGTTCGAGGTGGACTTCGCCTCGTTCCAGGGCGACGGCGTCTACCTCATCGCGGGTCCCACGGGCGCCGGCAAGTCGACCGTGCTCGACGCCATCAGCTTCGCGCTCTACGGGTCGGCGCCGCGCTACGACGAGCGCGCGCACCTGCGGAGCGACCTCGCGGGGCCCGGGTCGCCGACCGTCGTCGAGCTCGACGTGCAGCTCGGCGAACGGGTGCTGCGGGTGCTGCGCTCGCCGGAGTACGAACGGCCGAAGGCGCGTGGCACGGGCATGACCCGCGAGCCCGCGCGCGCGACGCTCCTCGAGCGGACGGCAGACGGCTGGGAGGCGATCGCCACCACGACGAAGGAGGTCGGGCACGAGGTCGGGCGGCTCGTCGGCCTCACGAAGCAGGAGTTCCTGCAGGTGATCCTGCTCGCGCAGGGCGGCTTCGCCGAGTTCCTGCGCGCGACGAGCGACGAGCGGAAGGCGCTGCTGCTGCGGCTCTTCGGCACCGGCGACCTCGGCGGGCTGCGCGACCTGCTCGAGGCCGACCGCAAGGCGCTCGCCGCCGAGCGCGAGGCGCAGGAGGCCGTGCTCGCCGATCGCGGCCGCCGGGTGCGCGAGGCGGTCGCCGCGCTCGCAGCGGGCGACGAAGCCGACGACGACGCGGACGACAGTCCCGACGACGGCGCCGTGACCGTCGAGGAGCTCGACGCGCTCGAGGCCGCGCTCGCCGAGTCGAGCGAGCGTGCGGCCGCGCTCGCCGCGGAGGCCGGCGACGCGGAGCGGCAGGCGCGCCACGCGCGCGACGCGGCGCGCGAGCGGCTCGCGCTGCTGCGGCGGCGCGACGCCGCCCGCGACGCGCTCGAGGCCCTCGCGCTCATCGGCGACGAGGTGGACGCGGCGCGCGCGCGGCTCGACGAGGCGGAGCGCGCGGCGGAGGCCCGGGGCGCGCTCGACCGGTGGGCCAGGGCCGACGCCGGGGTCGCGGGAGCCGACGCCGCGCTCGAGCTCGCGGCGGCCGAGCTGCCCGACGACGTCGAGGCGGTGCGCGACGCGGTCGTCGTCGCGCACGACGCCGCCGGCGACGACGCCGCGGTCGCCCAGGCCGCCGCGGAGCTCGAGCGCGCCATGCCAGGGCTCGCGGCGGCGACCGCTCGCGCGGCGACCGCCGCCGAGGCCGCGAGCGCGGCGCTCAGCGCGGCGCGCACGGAGCGCGAGCTGCACCCGGCCGAGCGCGACCGGCTCGTCGCCGCCCGCGAGGCGGCGAGCATGGCCGCCGCCGGGGCCGACGCTGCCGAGGCCGCGGTGACCGCAGCGCAGGACCGGCTCGCCGCGGCCCGCGACGTGGCGTCGCTCGCCGTCGAGGTCGGCGCGGCGCGCACGCGCGCGACGACGGCGCTCGAGCTCGTGCGCACCCAGACCGCGCACGCGGCCGCGCTGCAGGAGGCGCGCATCGCCGGCATCGCGGGAGAGCTCGCCGCCGGGCTGGCCGACGACGAGCCGTGCCCCGTGTGCGGCTCGACGACGCATCCGGCGCCCGCCGAGCCCTCCCCCGACGCCACGACGCCCGAGGCCGTCGCGGCCGCATGGGAGCGCGCCGAGGCGGCGGTCGCCGCCGCGCGCGAGGCCGACGCGGCGCTCGCCGAGGTCGACGCGCGCCGCGCCGCTCGCGCGGCGGTCGCGGGCGACGACGACGAGCGGGCGCTCGCCGCCGCGCTCGAAGCCGCCCGCGCCGAGCGGGAGCGCTGCCGCAGCGCGGCGGTCGAGCGCGCCCGGCTGCAGCGCGAGCTCGAGGCGCACGATGCAGCGACGGCGGCGCTCGACGAGCGCATCCTCGCGCTCGAGTCGGATGCCGCGCAGGCGCGCGAGCGCGCCGCGGCCGTCGCGGCGCGGGAGGCCGACGCCCGGGAGCGGCTCGACGAGGCGCTCGGCGGCGACGACGCCGCGACGCTCGTCGCCAGCTCGACCGCCCGGCGCGACGCGCTGCAGCGCTGGCTCGACGCGGAGGCCGGCCGCAGGGCGGCGCTCGCCGAGCACGCGGAGGCTGCGGCCGCCGGTGCCGCCGCGCTCGACGCGCACGGGTTCGCGACCCGCGAGGCGGCCGTCGAGGCGCGCCTCGAGGCGAGCGAGCGCGCGGCGATGCGTGCGCGCATCCGCGACCACGACGCGCAGGCGGCGAGCGCCCGCGGGGTGCTCGCGCAGCCGGAGCTCGCCGACCTCGGCGACGAGGCGCCGGAGCTCGAGCCGCTCGAGGCGGCGCTCGCCGAGGCGACCGCAGCGCAGCGCGCGGCGGCGCGCGCCGACGCGGAGGCCGATCAGCGCCGCAGGCTCGCGCTCGCCGACGCGTCGGCGGCGCGCGGCGCGCTCGCGGCGCTCGGCGAGGGCGCCGCGCACGCGATGGCGCTCCGCGCGCTCGCGGGCGCGCTGCGGGGCGAGAACCCCCGCAGGCAGGACATCGAGACCTACGTGCTCGCGACGCGCCTCGCCGCGATCGTCGACGCCGCGAACCTGCGGCTCGCCGGCATGACGGGCGGGCGCTTCTCGCTGCTGCACGACGAGTCGACCGCCTACCGCGGCAGGGCGAGCGGGCTCGGGCTGCTCGCGCTCGACGCCCACACCGGGAAGGCGCGCACGACCGAGTCGCTCTCGGGCGGCGAGACGTTCCTCGCGTCGCTCGCCCTCGCGCTCGGCCTCGCCGACGTCGTGCAGGCCGAGGCGGGCGGCGTCTCGCTCGAGACGCTCTTCGTCGACGAGGGCTTCGGCTCGCTCGACGCCGACACGCTCGAGCAGGCCATGGCGGTGCTCGACGACCTCCGCGCGGGCGGGAGGAGCGTCGGCGTCATCAGCCACGTGCAGCAGATGCAGGAGCGCATCCCCGCGCGCATCCGCGTCGTGCCGGTGCCCGGCGGCGGCAGCCGCATCGTGGTCGCCCAGGAGGCCCTGCCGGCCGCTGGGTAGGCTCCCGCGCATGCATGACTTGGACGAGCGGCCGCAGCACGGCCGCCGCATCGACATCGGCTCGCTCGAGGCCTTCGACCGATTCGCCGCGCAGGCGGGATCGATGCGCGGCTGGCGCATCCAGGACGTCGACCTGCGCGAGCGCGCCGCCGAGCTCGAGCGGCTCGACGGCAGCGGCGCGCTGCTGCTGGGCGCCGACCTCCCCGCGGGCGCGAAGGAGCGCCTCGTCGGGCAGGGCGCGCTCGTCTTCGACGACGTGCCGGAGGTGCCGTTCAACGCATACCGGTCGACGCTCTACGCGCCCGACGACCTGGTCGCCGGCATCGACGACGGCTACCCGTCGAGCTTCGACGCCCGCGTCTACGCCTGGTCGCGCACGCGGCACCACGACATCGCGCACACCCTCGCCGCCGCGCTGCACGATCACTCGATCGACGACGCGCTCACCGAGTGGGTCCAGGGCAAGGTCATCGTCGGGATCATGGGCGGCCACGCGCTGCGTCGGGACTCGCCGGAGTACCGGCAGGCGGCGCACCTGGCGCACGGCCTCGCGCGCGCCGGACGGGTGGTCGCGACCGGCGGCGGCCCCGGTGCGATGGAGGCCGGCAACCTCGGCGCGCGCGCCGTGCGCTGCTCGAGCGACGAGCTCGACGCGGCGATCGACGAGCTCGCCGCGGTGCCTTCGTTCCACGGCTCGATCCCCGAGTGGATCGACTCGGCGCGACGGGTGGCGGCGCGGGTCGGCGACGGCGTCTCGCTCGGCATCCCGACGTGGCACTACGGCCACGAGCCGCCCAACTCGTTCGCCACCTCGATCGCGAAGTACTTCCAGAACTCCGTGCGCGAGGACATCCTGCTGCGCGTCGCGAACGGCGGCGTCGTCGTGCTGCCGGGCGGCGGCGGCACGGTGCAGGAGATCTTCCAGGACGCGTGCGAGAACTCCTACGCCGAGGACGGCGCGTGGGCGCCGCTCGTGCTGCTCGGCACGCGGTTCTGGACCGAGACGCTGCCAGCGTGGCCGCTGCTGCAGGCGGTCATGCGCGACCGGCCGGGCGCGGTGGGCATCGCGTGCGTCGAGACCCCGGCGGATGCGGTCGCGGCGATCGCGGCGTTCGAGCCGGGAGCCCGGGCGTCAGGCCTCTAGCTCGCCCGCGATCCGCCGCTCGAGGTCGTCGGTCGTCGCCTCGGGCAGCGCGATGAGGCCGTCGAGCTCGCGGCGGGCCTGCTTGTAGGCGCTCTGCCGCTCGGCGGGGGTGGACGCCTCGCTCTCGGCGAGCGCCATGAGGCGCTGCGCGGACTGCAGGCGCCGTCGCTCCGGCTCAGAGAAGCCCGACTGCGCGCGGCGCTTGGCCTCGCGCACCGCCGCCTCGAAGGCCACCTCATAGTCGCGCACCGCCTCGCGGTAGCGCTCGAGCGCACCAGGCGGGCGCAGCGCGGCCGGCGCGTCGGGGCGGAGCCCCTCGGCAACCCGGCGCGCCCGGTGGAACGTCTGCGTGAGCGGCTCGCGCATGTCGGTCACGAGCGGGTAGTCGATGAGCTTCGCGACGTCGAGCTCGAAGTCGAGCCAGCGCCGGTCGGTGTCGGCGTGGTCGCCGAGGATGCGCTCGATCTGCCGGTCGCGGTCGGCCAGGTCCGCCGCCGCGCTCGGCGGCTGGACCGGCGCGACCGGGTGCATCGGCGCGCGGCGGACGCGCTCGAGCTCGATGCGATCGCGCCGCCGGCGCTCGTTGTACTTCGCGACGCCGCCGATCCAGCCGCCGACGATCGGGCCGACGATGAACGCGAGCCACCAGTAGCTGCCGGCGAACTCCAGGATCTCCCCCACCCCGGCACCGTATCCGGGTCAGTGCGCCGAGGGGGCCTCCGCGCCGGCGTGCTCGACGTGCTCGCGCTCGTCCGGCACGACGTCCGCGGGCTTCCGCAGCCACAGCGTCGCGATCACGCCGATCGTCCAGAGCGCCGCGGCGCCCATGAACGCGATTCGCGCGCCCTCGAGCAGCGCCTCGCCGTGGGCGACGCCGTCGGCGACGAGCTGCGCCTGGCGCGTCGCCATGATCGTGACGAACGCGGCGGTGCCGGCGGCGCCGGCGACCTGCTGCACGGTGCTGAGCACCGCGGAGCCGTGGCCGTAGAGGTGCTTCGGCAGCGCGCCGAGCGACACCGTGAAGAGCGGCGGGAACGTGAAGGCGAAGCCGAGGCTCAGCGTCACCTGCATCGCGAGCACGAGGTACCAGGGCGTCGAGATGTGCAGCTGCGTGTAGAGCACGAGCGCGGTCAGCACGATGAGCGCACCGGGGATGACGAGCGGGCGGGGACCCCAGCGGTCGTAGAGGTTGCCGACCACCGGGCCGAGGAGGCCGGTGAGCAGCGCGCCGGGCAGCGTGATGAGGCCGACCTGGATCGGCTCGAGGCCCATCGAGTCCTGCAGGATGAGCGGCAGCATGATGAGCGTGCCGAACATCGCGGCCATCGCGAGGCCCATCACCACGACGGCCGCGGTGAAGAGCGGGTGCCGGAACGTGCGCAGGTCGAGCAGTGCGTCGTCGGTGCGCTGCAGGCGGCGCTGGCGCAGGATGAAGAGGGTCAGCGCGACGACGCCGACGCCGAGCGCGGTCGGCAGCTGCCAGGCCGGCAGGTCGGCGGCGCCGATGAGCGACAGGCCGTAGACGAGCCCGCCGAAGCCGAAGCCGGCGAGCGGGATCGAGACGACGTCGAGGTGCGGGGGCTCCTGCGCCTCGCCGCGCTTGAGGCTCCGCGCGCCGACGAGCAGCATGATGAGCGCGAGCGGCGCGACGCCCAGGAAGATGAAGTGCCACGAGGCGACCTGCAGGATCGCGCCGGAGACGGTCGGTCCGAGGGCCGGGGCCACCGAGATCACGAGCGAGATGGTGCCCATGAAGGCGCCGCGACGGGCGGGCGGCACGAGCTGCATGACCGTGGTCATGAGCAGCGGGAAGACGACCGCCGTGCCGGACGCCTGGATGACCCGGCCGAGCAGCAGCAGCGGGAACGACGAGGCGATGCCGGCGAGCACGGTGCCGAGCACGAACGCGCTCATGGCGGCGATGAAGAGCGTGCGCGTCGTGAAGCGCGCCATGAGCCAGCCCGTGATCGGGATGACGATGGCCATGGTGAGCAGGAACGCGGTGGTGAGCCACTGCGCCGCGCGCTCGTCGATGCCGAGCACCGGGTCGGCGACGAGCGTCGAGATCGCGACGTTCATCGCGGTCTCGTTGAGGATGACGACGAATGCCGACACCAGCAGGGTGGCGATGATGACGGCACCGCCGGGTGCCAGTCGTTCGGGTGCGGGGCGCGCGTCGGCGCGCGGGGACTGGGTGTCGATCTGCATGGGTTCCATCTCGCGAGTGATGCGTCAATCCAACGCAGACCCGGCGCGGGCATTCCCACGGGGGTCGCGCCGGTGCGTGGAGACCCTGCAGGTCAGGCCTGCGGCGCCTCCATGAAGAAGAAGTCGATGATGTGGCCGTCGGGATCGGTGAGCTGGCCGCCGTACATGCCCCACTCGCTGTCCTCGACCGGCTTCGAGAGCCTACCGCCTGCCGAGGCTCCGGCAGCGGCGAACGCGTCGACCTCGTCGCGGCTGCCCAGCAGCAGCGCGAGCAGGTTCTCGAGCGTGCCCTCGGGGGCGCGGCGCTGGTCGCCGACGAGGAACTCGTCGAACTTCGCGTGCTCGAGCAGCATGATCGCGACCTGCTCGGTCAGCACCATGCAGCTCGTCGTCTCGTCGCTGAACATCGGGTTCCGCTCGAACCCCAGCGCCTCGTAGAACGCGGTCGAGCGGGCGACGTCGGCCACCGCGTGGTTGGGGAACACCATCTGGACTGCCATGACCGCTCCTCGCGCGCCGGGTGGGGACGGCGCCCACCGTAGTCGTGCGAGCGGGCGGCCGTCTACGGGCGCATCCGGGCCCGCGACTACCATGGAGGACCGTGGAGATGACGCGGATCGGCACCCGGGCGGCCGCCCAGCTCCCGCGATGAGCAGCCCTGGGTTCCGGCAGGCGCTCCTCTCCTTCGGGCCGCACGCCGGCGCCCATCGCGTCGCGCTGCGCGCGAGCGTCAGCACCGCCGTGCCGCTGCTCGTGCTGCTCCTCATCGGCCACAGCGAGTGGTCTGCCTGGGCGGCGTTCGGCGCCTTCGCGGCGCTCTACGGCCGCAACCGGGTGCACCTCACGCGGCTCGCGATGCAGTCGACCGCCGCGGGCGTGATGCTCGTCGCCGTCGTGCTCGGCTCGCTCGTCGCGACGCTGCCCGACCCGCTCTGGCCGATGATCGTCGGCGGTGCCGCGCTCGCCGGCCTCGTCTCGATCGTGTCCGACGCCGAGGACTGGCACCCGCCCGGGCCGCTCTTCGCACTCTTCGCGTTCAGCGGCTCGGCGTCGATCCCCGGGATCACGCTCGCGGGGGTCGGCACGGCCGCCGGCGTCGCCGCCGCATCCGCCGCCTTCGCCGTGCTGCTCGGCTCCGCCGGCACCGCGTGGCGCCGCGCGCGACGGCTGCCGCCGCTCGAGTCGCCGCCGACGGCACGGGACTACCGCCTCTCCCCCGGCCGCCGCGTGCAGCTGCGGCGCGTCGCCCGCTACGCGATCGGCGTGCTGCTCGCGGGCTCGATCGCGGCCGCGCTCGGGATCGGGCACCCCTACTGGGCGATGGTGTCGGCGGTCGTGCCGATCTCGGCCGGCGCGTTCGCCGCCGGGCTCGCCCGCGGCACCCAGCGCATCCTCGGCACGACGTTCGGCGTGCTGCTCGCCGCGGGCGTGCTGCTGCTCGATCCCAGTGCGCTCGTGATCGTGCTGCTCGTCGCGGTCATCGCCTTCGGCGCCGAGCTGCTGGTCGGCCGCAACTACGGGCTGGCGATGGTCTTCGTCACGCCGCTCGCGCTGCTCTCGGTGCACCTGGCCTCGCCGACGCCCGTCGACCAGCTGCTCGTCGACCGGCTCGTCGAGTCGGTCATCGGCGCGCTCGTCGGGATCGGGGTCGGCTTCGCCACCCGTCGCTGGGGCTCCCTGCCGCGCTGAGGCCCTGTGCTATCAAGGTGGGCATGGCGCTCACCCCGGCTCGCGAACGCGATCCGAACGACCCCTACTTCCAGCGGGTCTTCACGGTCGCCAACGCGGTCACGCTGCTGCGCTTCGGGCTGCTCGTGCCGGTGTGCTGGCTCGTCGTCACGGGCGCCGACGGATCGTGGGTGCCCGTCATCCTGCTGGCCGTCTGGGCATCGACCGACTGGATCGACGGCGTGCTCGCCAGGGCGCTCCACCAGGAGTCGCGGCTCGGCGAGGTGCTCGACCCCATCGCGGATCGCATCGGCATCATCGGCGTGACGCTCTCGCTCGCGATCGCGGGCGTCGTCGAGTGGTGGATCCTCGCCGTGATCTTCGGCATGGACGTGCTCGCGGTCGTCTTCGCCGGGCGCGAGGCGCGCGACGGCAGCATCCACGTGTCCTGGCTCGGGAAGATCCGCACCGCGCTGCTGCTGCTGGCGATCGTCGTGCTGCTGCTCGGGCACACGGTCGTGCCGTGGGCGGCCCCGATCGGCATGACCCTCCTGCTCGTCGGCACCGGGCTGCACATCATCGCCGCGGTCGACTACATGCTCAAGGCGCGTCGCCTGCGGCTGGTGCAGACTGGGACGACCACTGCGACGACCACGAACCGGGAGCCGAGATGACCGACTGGACCGAGGAGCGCGAGCGGCTGGCGTCGCTCGTCGAGGACATCCTCGCTGGCTGGCACGAGTCGGTGGAGCGCGTGCCCGGCGAGGACGGCGACGAGGACACCATCGTCGCGCGCGACGGCGACAAGGTGATGGCGATCCTGCCGCTCGACGACGAGAGCGTCGAGGCGATGGTCGACGCCGAGGCCGAGGGCGAGCTCGCGCAGTGGCTGCGCGACGAGCTCGCCGAGGACGAGGACCGCGACGACGACGACCTCGACGACGAGGGCGACGACGACCTCGAGGCCGCTGCCGACGCCTGGCTGGGCGACGACGACAGCGACGACGACGACGACACCACGACGACCGTCGTCGTCGCGGATGACGACGACATCGACCTCGACGACTGGGACGACCCCGAGGCCGACGCGCTCATCGACGAGCTGCCGCGCTGAAGCGCCCCCGCCGGCCGACCCCGGCAGCGGGGAATGCCGAGGCGCACCGCGCGTTGGCCCCAGCATGCAGATCGACATCTGGTCAGACGTGGCGTGCCCGTGGTGCTTCATCGGCAAGCGCCGGTTCGAGGCGGCGCTCAGCACGTGGGAGCACCGCGACGAGGTCGAGGTGACCTGGCACTCGTTCCAGCTCGACCCGACCCTCCCCGAGCACTACGACGGCACCGAGATCGACTACCTCGCGAGCCGCAAGGGGCTGCCGCCCGAGCAGGTGCGGCAGATGTTCGCGCACGTGACGCAGCAGGCCGCCGGCGAAGGGCTCGCGTACGACTTCGACCGGCTCGTGGTCGCGAACAGCCTGCGCGCGCACCAGCTGCTGCACCTCGCGAAGGCGCACGGCGCGGGCGACGCGGTGAAGGAGGCGCTGCTCTCCGGTCACTTCGAGCAGGGCACCGACATCGGCGACGTCGAGGCGCTCGTCGCCATCGGCACGGCCGCCGGCCTCGACGCGCAGGAGATCCGCGACGCGCTCGCGGACGAGCGCTACCTGCCCGCCGTGCGCGCCGACATCCAGCAGGCGCAGGAGCTCGGGGTCAACGGCGTGCCGTTCTTCGTCTTCGACATGCGGCTCGGGCTCTCGGGCGCGCAGCCCGCGTCGACCTTCACGCAGGCGCTCGACCAGGCGCGGGCGCTCTCCCTCGAGGACGCGCCCGCCGAGCGCTGACGCCGGCGCCTCGGCCGATCAGGCCAGGCGCCGCGCCAGGTAGACCCACTCGCGGCCCGGCCGGTCGGGGGCGTCGCGCACGTCGACGAGCTCGAGCCCGGCCGCGACGAGCGAGCGCTCGATCGCCGCGCGCGGTCGGAAGCGCAGCGTCGACGTCGAGTCGATGCGCGCGCCGTCGCGGTGGAAGATCGTCGGCGACGCGAGCGTGACGAACTGGCCGTCGACGTCGGTCACCTCGACCCACTCCTCGACCGCGCCCTCGTGCGGCACGTCGACGACGTGGCGGGTCGCCTCGCGAGTCCACTCCCGCCACGCCTCGCGCTCCGGACGGCGCGACTCGAAGACGAGCGTGCCGCCGGGCCGGAGCGCGCGGCGGGCGGCGACGAGCACCGCGTGCCAGTCGAGGTCGTCGAGGAAGACCTGCGCGACGTTCGCCGTCATGGTGACGACGTCGACGCCGGCCGCCGGGGACGCATCCGCCGCGGTCGCGTCGGCGGCGCCGACCACCCAGCGGACCGCCTCTGCGCCTGGCTTCGCCCGCGCGACGTCGACGGATGCCGCCGCCGGGTCGACGCCCGTCACGGCGACGCCGCGCGCGGCGAGCATGAGCGCGAAGGTGCCGGTGCCGCAGCCGATGTCGAGCACCGACCGCGCACCGAGCTCGTCGACGACGATCCGCTCGTAGACCTCGAGGTCGGAGCGATCCGGATCGAGCGCGTCGTAGACCGCGGCGAGCCGCGGGTCGCCGAAGATCGGGTCGGGCGCCGACGCCATCCGGTCGGGCTGCCTCAGCCGCGCAGGCGCGCGGCGACCGCGTCGTGCAGCATGCCCGCGACCGCCTCGAGCCGCAGGTCGCCACTCGTCGGCTCGTCGCCTGCCGCACCGTCGATCGCGCGGCCGATGAGCCCGGCCTTCGCGTCGAGCAGCTCGGCGATGCGCGTGTCGATCGTCTGCGCCGCGAGGATGCGCCACACCGTGACGGGCATGGACTGCCCGATGCGGTGGATGCGGTCGATCGCCTGCGTCTGCTCGGCGTCGGTCCACGAGAGCTCGGCGAGCACCATGTCGGCCGCAGCCTGCAGGTTGACGCCGACGCCGGCTGCCATGAGCGAGCACACGATCACCTGCACCGAGTCGTCCTCGGTGAAGGCGTCGATCGCCCGCTGGCGCTGCGCGGGCGTCTGGTCGCCGCGGATCGACACCGTCTTGATGCCCGCCTTCGCGAGCGACTGCTCGGCGGCGTCGAGGACGTCGATGTGCTTCGCGAAGAAGACGACCTTGCCGACCGAGTGGGCGAGCTGCCCGGCGTAGTCGGCGGCGAGCGCGGCCTTCGCGCGGCCGATGCGACGGGCGAGCGCGAAGACGTTCTCGCCGGTGGCACCCTCCTGCGTCTCGACCTCGCTGCGCGCGATGCGGCGCACGAGCTCGTCGTCGACGCGGCTCTCGTCGCGCGCGTCGGCGGACCGCTGCGACATCGCCGCGTCGTAGCGCGCGAGCATGCGCTCGACGAGCACGCGCTCGGCGCTCCTGATCGAGCGCACCGAGGCCTCGTCGAGCTCGACCGGGATGTCGGCGATGCGGCGGGCGGGGATGTCGGACGCGACGTCGATCTTGCGTCGACGGACGATGCCCATGTCGATGACGGCCTTGCGTGCCGCCGGGTAGAAGCCGCGGTCCATCGGCGTGAGCCCGATGTCCTCGAGCTGGTCGGTGAGCGCGGCGTTCGGCTCCTTGTGGTCGATCCAGCCGAGGAACCGCCAGATGGCGCCGAAGTCCTCGATGTCGTTGATGAGCGGCGTGCCGGTGAGCGCCATCAGGAGCGGGTTGCCGACGCGCTCGCGCAGCGCCGCCGAGATCTGCAGCACGTGCTTCGACCGCTTCGAGCGGATGTTCTTGATGAAGTGCGCCTCGTCGACGACCATGCCGCGGAACCCGAAGCGCTCGAGCCAGCCGATGTGCCGGTCGAGCACCTCGAAGTTGACGATCACGACGTCGGCGAACGCGTCGAGCGAGTCGCCGTCGCCCTGCAGCACGGCGGCGCGGCGGCCGGGCGCCCAGCGCTCGGTCTCGCGCGCCCAGTTGATCTTCACGACGCTCGGCGCCACGACGAGCAGCGGGAACGCATCCGCCGCCTGCGCAGCGAGCAGCGCCTGCGCGGTCTTGCCGAGGCCGGGCTCGTCGGCGAGCAGGAAGGTGCGGTGCCCGTCGCGGGCGGCCTGCACGAGCTGCGACTGGTGGTGCATCAGCTCCTTGCCGCCGGGCGCGAGGCGCTGCTTCGGCTCGGGCAGCGGCATGCAGGCGGGCTTGCCGTCGGCGGCGACCTCGAACGAGAGGTAGAGCGGCGAGAGCAGGTCGAAGCCGGCGAGGCGGTCGCGCTCGGGCTTGCGGCGGACGTGCGAGAGGTCGGGCTCGAGGAACGGGTTCGCGAGCTGCACGCGGTGCACCGACGGGGGCACGACCTGCGGCGCGAGCGGCTCGGTGCTCTCGGGCGCGGGGGCGGACGAGGCCTCGGGCTCCGGCTCCATGCCGGCGGCCTCGAGCATCTCGCGCTTGCGCTCGCGCACGGCGTCGGTGATGGGCGCGCCCTCGCCGAGGAGCGGCAGCAGCGTGGGCTCCCGGCTCGCGGCCTTGGCGAGGATGACGGCGATGCCGTCGAGGCGCTTGAGGTCCTCGGCGCGCTCGGCGTCGGTGAGCGCCTTGTCGGCGCGGACGCGTGCGCGCTCCTCGCGGGCGAGCATCGCCACGACCTGCAGCTTCACGCGGGTGGAGCGCGATGCGCTGCCTCGCTTGACGCCCGCCTCGACCTGGCGCACGGCGCGGGCGAGCTGCGGGATGAGGGCGTCGCGATCGCGCGACGGCGCCTCGGCGGTCACGTCTGCAGGCGATGCATCCGTGATGGATGCGTCCGTCTCGGACACATCGATGGTTGCGGCGTCGGCCACATGTCCTCCATTCGAGGCGGGGCCGCGGGTACGGGCCCCGGTGTTCAGGCTGCGACGGGAGCCGGAGCTCGAGGCTGCGGCTCGTCGTGCCGGTGACGCCTGCTGCGGTGCGCGTGAGGGCCGCGATGCGGCACGGACGGCGATCAGCGGGCTGACGTCAGAGCCATCCTACCCGGTCGGCACCGGCGTGCGCTGCGAGGCTGCCCCGAGGATCCCCCGAGGCCGGGCTCGCCACGGCCTTCGCACCGGCCGCAGGATCGTGCGCGTGACTCGCCAGCGGCTGCCGACGCGCTCGATCACCTGCCGGCCCGCATGGACCTCGGTATGGCAGCGGGTGCAGAGCAGGATGCCGTTGTCGATGTCGGTGGCGCCGCCGTCGGCCCATGCGCGCACGTGATGGACGCTGTTCCACGATGCCGGCGCATCGCACCCCTCGCCCTGGCAGTGGCGGTCGCGGAGCATGATCGCCTTGCGCTGCGGCGTGGAGAACAGCCGCTTGCGGCGGCCGAGCTTGAGCACGTGCCCGTCGTCGTCGACGAGGGCCGCCTGCACGAAGCCGTCGCAGATGATGCGCGCCGCGAGCTGCACCGGCACGACCTCGCCGGTCTCGACGATCTCGCAGAAGCCGGGCAGACCAGCTGCGTGGGCGTCGAGCTCGGCCTGCGTCACGGCGACGAGCAGGGTCGGTGCGTCCTTGCCGGGGCGAGGCGTATCGCCCGAGCGTGCGTGCGCCATGAAGAGCTCGGCGAGCACATCCGCCCGGCGCTGGTCGGGCGTGCGGTCGTCGTCGGCCGCGGAGGGCGAGCCGCCGATGTCGATGCGGGTGCGCGGCGACTCGTAGGCGTCGAGCACAGCCTGCACGGCAGCGCCCTCGACCGGCGGCAGCGCCACACGGCCGCGGAAGATGCCGTCGGCGCACTGCCGCAGCGTGAACGAGCGCTGCGCGATCTGCTCCTCCTCGCGCGGCTCGGCGCCGTCGGGGTCGAACGCCTGCAGCCAGGCCCGCGCCGTCGTCGCGAGCTGCTCGGGCGGAGCGGGCACCGGGTCGTCGTAGCCGCGCTCGCCGGCCGGGACCTCGCCGACCGCGTCGGCGACGAGCGACGCCTCGGCAGCGAGCCGGTCGTCGTCACTGATGCGGCTGCCCGCCTCTCCGAGCCGCTCGACGATGACGCGTGCCTGGTCGAGCCCGATCGAGCCGGCGACGAAGGCGTCGGCGAGGTGCGGGAAGCGGGGCTCGAACGGCAGGCCGGTCGGCGTGCGCCGAGGGGTCGCCGCGAGCGCGACCTGCACGATCGCGGTCGCGCGACCCGCGGTGACGCCCAGCTCGTGGCGCAGCGCGTCCTTCGTGCTGCGATACCCGAAGGAGCGGGCGAGCGAGGGAGCATCGGCTGCGGGCGAGACCTGCTGCAGCAGCCCGGCGACCCGCACCGCGGCGCTGTCGGCGCACCGCACGAGCTCGCCGACCGCCGCGAGCGCATCCCAGCGCTGGGCATCGCCGAGCCCCTCGAACGCGGTCGTGACGGCGAGCACGTGCCGCTGGAGCCCGTCGAGCGCCTCGCGCAGCGCGGCCGCCTCTGGCGACCTGCCCTGCCGCGCCTGCTGCTCCACCGGAACCTCCGCGTCCACCATCGGGACCACCGCCTCGGCCCACCGCCGTCGGTGGTGCTCGATGGGTCCGTGCTACCACGAGCGTCGAACAAGCGTTCGAACTCTCGACAGCATGTGGAGAAGTCCGTCAGCCTTCCAGCAGGTCCGCGAGGCGATCGATCGACGCGAGCAGGTTGGCGGGCAGCGTGCGGCGCGCGCGCCCGAGGCGCCGCTCGTCGTGCAGCTCGGTCCAGTCGTACGTGTGCGTCACCCTCGTGCCGGCGCCCTCCGGCTCGAGCTCCCAGCGCCACAGGTGGCCGATGGGCGGCGTGCCCTGCTCCGCGGGCATCCACGCGATGCGCCTGCCCTCCTCGAACTCCACGACGTGGTTCTCGCGCACGGCGCCGTCGCCGGTGAGCGTCATCGAGAACACGTCGCCCGTGCCGCGCACGCGCTGCCCCTCGGCCGCCTCGGCGAGGTTGTCGTTGCCGTCCCACGCCGGCTGCTTCGCCGGGTCGGCGATGTGCTCGAAGATGACGTCGGCGGGGGCCGCGATGACGCGGCTCGCGTGCACGACTCGGGACTCGTCGGTATCGCTCATGCCGCCATCCAAGCATCCGTGCGCCGCGGCGAGCGGGTGTCCACAGGTCGCGCGGTCGAACGCACCTCGTTGCCATCGACCCGTGCATCCTCTCGCCCATGGGAATCCGCTACTACGCATGGCCGATGCCGGACGCCGCGATCGGTGACGTGCTGGCAGATCCGATGACGGCGTCGAACGCGCTTGACCGGGAGACCAAGGACGGCTGGCATGCCGGACTCGACAAGGCGTGGCATGACCTGCAGCGCTATCTCCTCGCACCCGCCGAGCGACCGACCGGCATGCTGGCCGGTTGCTGCCCAGGCGAAGCGCTGCCAGTCAGACCTGCGGGGCTGCTCCTCCGAGGCTCGGTCCGCGACGGACCGGGAGGCCACCACCCGTACTTCGGCGTCGTGCCGTCCGCCTACCTGCCGCTCGTCGCGCGCGACCTCGCCCTCATCGACATCGATGCGCTCGAGCGCTGGGTCGCGGACCCTTCCTCTGACAGCAGCTGGAAGGGCAGCCCCACCTACGCCTCGAGCCACCTCGTCGAGCTGCGCGAGCTCGTCTCAGCGTGGGCAGCGGCCGGACTCGGAGCGATGTACTGCATCCGCTGATGCGCTCAGCCGATTGAGTCGCCCTCCGAAGCGGAGTAGACATGGGGCACGGACGGACCCCACGGAGGGAGCTCGACATGGCTGCTGAGGCTTCGCGCAAGTACCCGATCTTCCCGCCGTTCACCGAGTGGTTCGACGCCTTCGCGCTGCTGGGCGGCTGGGACGGCAAGGGCCCGCTCCCGGGCATCCGCGTCGAGGAGGTCGTCGAGGACGGCGCCTTCGTCATCCATGCCGAGCTGCCGGGCCTCGACCCCGCGCGCGACATCGACGTCAAGGTCGAGCACGGCGTGCTGACGATCCACGCCGAGCGCCACCCCGACCGCCGGGAGCCGCAGCGGTCGGAGTTCCGCTACGGCGCACTGGCCCGCGCCATCCGCCTGCCGATCGGCTCGCGCGACGACGACATCGCCGCGTCGTACGAGGACGGCATGCTGACGGTGCGCGTCGCGCTCGACCCGGTGCCCGCGAAGCCCCGGCACATCCCGATCGAGCGGCGCTAGGCGCGGATGCGCGAGACCACCCGCACCGACGACGGCCGCTGGATCGTCGTCGACGGCAGGCGCTGGCGCGCCGAGGACCCGTCGCTGCCCGCCGATGCCGCAGCGCGACTGCGCTCGCACCTCGGCCGCGCCCGGTCCGCCGTGCGCCTCGCCGAGAACGATGACGACCGCGACGCCGCGCGTGACCGCGTGCAGCTCGCGAAGGAGGGGCTCGGCGAGCGGGGCGACGCCTGGTGGGACCTCTCGGAGGCCGATCGCGCCGCCAGGGCCAGCGACCGGCTGCGGCGCCTCGACGAGCTGGCACCGCCGACGCGCTGATCGCCCGCCGGCCGCGGACGGCCGCTCAGGACAGCAGCGACAGCCCTGCGGCGACGGCGAAGCCGACGACGGTCGCGAGTCCCGCGAGGTCGCGGGCCTTCGCGCGCGCCTCCGGGATCATCGCGTCGACGAGCATGACGAGCAGCGCGCCGGCGGCGAAGCCGTCGACGACCCCCGTGAGGGCCGGCGGCGCCACCTCGGCGATCGCGCGGCCGCCGACGGACGCGAGCGTGCAGATCGCGCCGACGCCGAGCCAGAGCAGCAGCACGAAGCGGCGCGAGCGGCCGGCGCCCAGCATGTCGGCCGACGCTCCGACCGACTCGGGCAGGTTCGAGACGAACACCGCGACGAGCAGCGCGACGCTCACGCCGTCGCCGGTGGCGAGGCCGATGCCGAGCACCGCCTGCTCCGGCACGCCGTCGAGCAGCGCCCCGACCGCGAGCGGCATCCCGGCAGCACCGGCGGCGCCGGAGCCGCGACGGCCGGACCTCGCCTCGACCGCCCGGTCCGCGAAGAAGTAGGCCAGCGCGCCGGCCGCCAGGCCGATGCCGACGGCGAGCGCGCCGCCCTCGGCGACGCCTGCCTCGGCGAGCTCGAATGCGACGCCGGCGATGAGCGCGCCCGCCCCGAAGGCGAGCACGATGCCCACGACCGCATCCGACCAGCGCCGCGCCATCGCGAGCCCCGCGCCGAGCACGAGCGACGACGACGCGATCGCTCCCCAGAGCAGCGCCTCGAGCACGGTCAGCGCCGCCCGGTTCGCGCGTGGATCACCATCCCGGCAGGCTATGCCCGCCGCCGCCCGGGTGCCATGGTGGTGGGCAGCGAGCCGACGACGAGGAGGCGCCATGGCCGAGCTCTCGATCCACCCGGCGACGCACGCGCGCTTCGACGACCTCTCGCTCGTCATCGGACCGAAGCGGGCCGACGCATCCGTCTGCTGGTGCCTCAGCCACCGCATCGACGCGAAGACGAACCTCGCGCTGCGCGGCCCCGAGCGTGGCGCGCACATGGAGGCGCTCACGCGCGAGCGCGTGGCGCCCGGCGTGCTCGCGTACGACGGCGACGAGGTGGTCGGATGGGCCGCGGTCGCGCCGCGCGCCGGGCTGCCGTTCGAGCGCTCCACGCGGATCCCGCACGTCGACGACCAGCCGGTCTGGTCGATCTGGTGCATCCGCGTGCGTCCCGGGCACCGCGGCGAGGGCGTCTCGCACGCGCTCCTCGCGGGCGCCGTCGACTACGCCGCGTCGAAGGGCGCGCCCGCGGTCGAGGGGTATCCGGTCGACAACGCGGGCGAGCGCGTCGACCTCACCATGGCCTACGTCGGCACCCGGCGGCTCTTCGAGCGCGCCGGCTTCACGCTCGCCGCGACGACCGACGCGGTCTCCGGCGGCTTCCCGCGCGTGGTGATGCGCAAGCAGCTCGCGACGGGATGACCGCGGGCAGCTGCCCGTCGGCGCGGCGCTCAGCCCGCGGCGATGCGGCGCAGCTCGTCGAGCGCCTTCGCGAGCCTGCGCTCGCGGGTCTCTGCCGCCTTCGCCTCACCGATGCCGCGCGCGAGCTCCTTGCGCCGCGAGGGCGCGAGAGCGTCGAACGCCGCCTTCGCCGCGGGGTCCTGCGCGAGGGCGGCATCGAGCTCCGGCGGCAGCTCGATCGCGCGCTCGGCCTCGTCGAGGGCGATCACCGCATCGACCTCGTCGCCGGCCTCGACGCCGAGCGCCTCGCGCCGCTCCTTCGACAGGCCGAGCAGGTGCTCCCCTGCCATCGTGCCGATGCGCGTGCGCACGGTCGCCTCGCCGATCGTCAGGGTCACGGGTGCGTTCTTCGCGCCGCCCAGCGACGCGACCTGCTCGTCGTCGAGGACGATCGCCGCGGCCGGGCCGCGTCGCTCGATCGTGGTGCGGATGCGCAGCTCCCCCACGTCAGGACCGCTTCGTGAGGGCGGACTCCTTGTGCGCCGCCTTGGCGCCGCTCTTCGCCGACTCGACGATGTAGTAGGGCTCGTCGCCGGAGGCGCGGAACTGCTGGCCGTCGAACCGGAAGTCCTCGACCCTCCGCTCCTGCACCGTGCCGTGCGTCTCGCCCTGGCTCGTGTTCCAGCTGACCTCGTCGCCCTTGCGGAATCCCATGCGCCGCTCCTCGCTCCTCGTCGTCATCGCCGTGCGTGCGTGCGTCGCACTGTACGCCGGGCCGCTGTGCCGTGCCCAGGCGTAGGGTCCCTCCATGGGTCGGCGGATGTTCGTGGCGGTCGTACCGCCCGACGACGTGCGCGAGGACCTCGCCGCGTTCCTCGAGCCTCGCGAGGGGCTGCGGTGGACGCCGGCCGACCGCCTGCACCTGACGCTCGCGTTCCTGCCCGACGTGCCGGAGCGCATCCTCGAGCCGCTCGACGAGCGCCTGCGCGCCGCGGTCGCCGACCTGCCCGCGTTCCCGTGCCGGCTGGCGGGCGCCGGCGCCTTCCCGCATCCCGACCGACCGGCGGTCCTGTGGCTCGGGGTCGACCGCGGGCACGCCGAGCTCGAGCACCTCGCGCTGCGCGTGCGGGGCGCCGCCAACGCGGTGGGCGCCTCCCCCGACGGGCAGCGCTTCGTGCCGCACGTCACGCTCGCCCGGCCGCCGCGGCAGCGCAGCGCCGTGCGGTGGCTGCGCGTGCTCGACGGCTACGGCTCGCGCACGTGGACCGTCGACGAGGTGTCGCTCATCGAGTCGCAGCTGCAGGGCCGCGGCCGGCCCCGCCACGTCGAGGTGTCGGTGCTGCCGCTCGACGGATGAGCGCGCTCAGCCGAGCCGCCGCCACGCGCGGTGCAGGCGCTCGACGCCCTCGACGAGCGCCTCCGCCGGCTGCTCGCTGAACGACAGCCGCATGGTGCCGCGCAGGTGCGCGTCGTCGTCGACGGCGAACCACTCGCCGCGCTGGAAGAAGACGCCCTCGTCCTGCGCGAGCGCGTGCAGGCGCGCGAAGTCGGCATCGCCGCGCAGCCGCGCCCACAGGAAGAAGCCGCCGCTCGGCTCCGTGATCTCGATCGCGTCGCCGAAGCGCGACTCGAGCGCCTGCTGCAGCGCTCGTGCCTTGCGCCCGTAGCCGACGCCCGCGGCCGCGAGCGCCGCCGGGTACTCCTGCCGCTGCACGATGCGCAGCACGAGCTCCTGCAGCGTGCCGCTCGTGAGGCCGTCGAGGCGGTTGCGCAGCCGCACGAACCGCTCGGCGAGCGCCTGGGGCACCACGATCCAGCCGACCCGGAGCGCGGGGCCGAGCGTCTTCGAGAAGGTGTTGACGGCGATGACGCGGTCGGAGTCGAGCTGCCTCGACCGCACGTCGACCGCGCCGGGCTCGAACCCGACCTCGCGATAGGGGTCGTCGAAGATGATCGTGAACCCGAAGCGGTCGGCGAGCTCGGCGAGGCGACGGGCGCGGTCGTCGGGCAGCGTGCCGCCCGAGGGGTTCTGGAAGGTCGGCACGGTGAAGAGCGCCTTGGGCCGCAGGCCCGCGAGCAGCCGCCGCTCGAGCTCGTCGACGTCGATGCCGCGCGCGTCGACGCGGATGGGCACCGGATGCGCGCCGACCAGGTCGAGCGTGCGCAGGAAGAGCGGGTACACCGGGTCGTCGACCACGATCTCGTCACCGGCGTCGAGCGTGCCGAGCACCGCGAGCGCCAGCCCGTGCGCGCCGCCGGTCGTGACGATCACGCGCTCGACGTCGACGCCCTCGCGCTCGGCGATCCACGCGCGCAGCGCCGGGATGCCGGGCGCGGGCACGTAGCGGAGCGATGCGGCGAAGGCCTCGCTCTCGGTCAGCTCGCGGGCCGCGTCGCGGTAGAGCGCCGTGGGCAGCGCCCCGACGTCGGGGTTGCCACCGCCGAGGTCGATGCTGCCGAGGCGGTGCTGGATGAGCGTGGCGTCGCCGAAGCCCTGCCGCTCCGGCAGCTGCTCGAGCAGCCGGCTCACGGCGATGCGCGGGTCACGGACCATCCGGGGTGCTCCTCATCGATCGTCGATCGTCATGCCGGTGCCTCACAGCGGCCGCTTGAGCCCGACGTGGCTGTCGCCGTACCCGAGCCGGGCATAGAAGGCGCGCGCCCGCTCGCGCGCGCGGTCGGTCGTGAGCTGCGCGAGTGCCGCGCCGCGAGCGCGCCCGTGCTCGTGCGCCCACTCGAGCATCGCCGACCCGAGGCCGCTCGAGCGCTCGTGCGCGGCGACCCGCACGCCCTCGATCTGCAGCCGGGTGCTGCCGCCGCGCGAGAGCCCGGGGATGATCGAGAGCTGCATCGTGCCGACGACCCGTTCGGCCTCGTCGACGACCACGGCGAGGTAGTGGGTCGAGTCACGGGTGACGGCATCGAAGGCCGACTCGTAGCCCGCGAGCTCCGCGACCTCGCGCTCGCGCCCCAGCTCGTCGTCGGACAGCAGCGCCACGAGCGCCGGCACGTCGTCGCGCGCGGCTCTGCGCACCCGGAAGCGGCGGCTGCCGATCGTCAGCCGCCCGCCGACCGAGGTGCGCGCCTCGGAGCGCAGCCGGGCGACGAGCGCGTCGAGCCACGCGCCGACGCTCGCCCGCGCCTCCGCCGTGTCCGGATAGCGGCAGCGCAGGTGGAGACCCGCCTCGTCGAGGATGAACCACAGCATCACGCCGTCGGTGCGGATGGATGCGCCCACGTACTGCGCCTGCAGCCCGGCCGCGTCGATGCGCACCGGCAGCCGCCGCAGGTCGAGCCACGAGATCGCGAACATGCCCGGGGCCTCGGGCATGCCGCCCCACGGCCGCAGCACGTCCTCGAGCGGCCACGAGCCGAGCTGCACCGCCTCCTTGACGGCCGCCGCGCTCGCGCGCGCATCCGCATCCGCCGACTCGAGCACCGAGTTGGTGATGAACCAGCCCGCGGCGTCGTGCCACCGCTCGTCGTAGCGGCTGTGCACGGGGAAGACGGCGCGCAGCGGCGTGCCGGCCAGCTCGTGCGTCACCGCCGTCATCGCCGCGACCACGAGCGCGAGCGTCGAGACGCCGCCATCGCGGGCCTGCGCCGAGAACGCGGCGCTGTCATCGACGTCGAGCACGTCGCGCACCTCGACCCGCTCCGACTCCGGCGACTCCGCCGTGCCGAGCGGCAGCGGGAACCGCGGCATCACGCCGCCGCTCGCCTCCAGCACCTCCGCCCAGCGCCGGCGCAGCGCCTCCGGGGCAGCGTCGCGCTGCCGGAGCTCGCGCGTGTGGTCGGCGAAGGCCGGCGCCGGCGGCAGCATCGGCGCGCGCCCCTCGCGAACCTCGCCGAGGGCCGCGAGCAGGTCGCGCGCCAGCACGAGCATCGACCACATGTCGACGTGCGCGTGGTCGGCCGCGAGCACCACCGTCGGCCCCTCGGCGGTCTCGAGCACGCAGAGCCGATGCGACGGGGCGCGATACGGCGAGCATGCGTCGTCGAGCACCTCGCGCAGCGCGTCGTTCACGGCCTGCCCCGGCGCGATCGGATGCTCGACCCACCCGCGCGGGCGCACGTCGACCTCGTGCAGGCGGGGTCCGTCGTCGCCCGGCGTGAACGCCGTCCGCAGGGTGGCGTGCCGCGCGATGACGGCCATCCAGGCGGCCGCGAGGTCGTCGAGCGCGACCGGCTCGCGCATCCGGAAGGAGAGCGCCATCCAGGAGCCCGCGCGCTCGCCGGCGCCGACGTGGCGGCGCTGGTCGAACGACACGGGCAGCTCGACGTCGGTCGGCGTCGCGGCCACGTCGAAGCCGAGCAGCCGACCGAAGGGCAGCCGCAGGTGCGCCACGTTGGTCAGCCGCATGCCGGTAGCCTACGGAGCCCCTGCTGTCTGCGACCCAGGAGCCGCCGTGCCGACCTTCACCGTTCCAGGCGCCGAGCTCGACGTCGAGCTGAGCGACGAGGGCGGTCGACCGGTGGTGCAGCTGCATGGCCTGACCTCGAGCCGCCGCCGCGACCGGGTGCTGCAGCTCGACCTCGGTCGCGGGCTCAGCGGCACGCGGCTGCTGCGCTACGACGCGCGCGGCCACGGTCGCTCGACCGGTCGCGCCGTGCCCGACGACTACCGCTGGTCGGTGCTCGCCGACGACCTGCTGCGCCTCCTGGACGCGTGGTTCCCCGGCGAGCGCGTGCACGGCGTCGGGCCGTCGATGGGCACGGCGACGCTGCTGCACGCCGCGGTGCGCGAACCGGATCGGTTCAGCGGGCTGACGCTCATGGTGCCGGCGACCGCCTGGGAGACGCGCGTCCCGCGCGCGGACGAGTACCGCCGGGCCGCCGCCTTCGTCGAGCAGCACGGGCTCGCGCGGTTCGTCGCCGCCGAGCAGGGCGCGGCACCGCCGCCCGCGAACGCCGGCGCACCGCCGACCGAGCCGGAGGTGGCGGAGGCGCTGCTCCCCTCTGTGCTGCGGGGCGCGGCGCTCAGCGACCTCCCGGACCCCGAGTCGCTCGCGACCCTCGGGATGCCGACCTCGATCCTCGCGTGGACCGACGACCCCGCCCATCCGCTCTCGACCGCCGAGCGGCTCGTGCAGCTGCTGCCCGATGCCACGCTGCGGGTGGCGTCGACGCCTGCCGATGTCGCCAGCTGGCCGCAGGTGCTGCTGGAGGACGTCGCGCGCCAGCCGTAGCGAGCGCATCCCCCATCGACGTGCGCCCGCCGGACCGCCATGATGCGAGGGAGCGAGGAGGCACGGATGGGCGATGCGGCGGGCACGGTCTCGTGCGACGTGGGTATCTCAGCCGACGGCTTCGTCGCCGGCCCCGGCCAGACGCTGGAGGAGCCGCTCGGGCGCGGCGCCGAATCGCTGCACCGGTGGATGTTCGAGACCGAGGAGGAGAACGCCGCCGAGATCGCGGCGATCCTCGGCCACGGCGCCTACATCATGGGCCGAAACATGTTCGGACCGGTGCGCGGCGAGTGGGACGAGCCCTGGCGCGGCTGGTGGGGCGAGGAGCCGCCCTACCGCGCACCCGTCTTCGTGCTCACCCACCACCCGCACGAGCCCATCGAGATGGAGGGCGGCACCACCTTCCACTTCGTGACAGACGGCCCCGAGGCGGCGATGGCGCGAGCCCGCGAGGCGGCCGGAGACCGCAGCGTCTCGGTGGCGGGCGGCGCGAGCACGATCGACCAGTTCCTCGCCGCGGGGCTCCTCGACGAGCTGCGGCTGCACATCGCGCCGATCGTGCTGGGCGCCGGCGAGCGGCTGTTCGCCGCCTCCGGGCCGGTCGAGCTGCGGCCGGTCGCCTCGCGCACCGCCTCGCTCGTCACGCACGTCACCTATCGGATCGAACGATAGGCCGGGTCGAGCAGTAGACCGGGTCGAGCGATGGGCCGGGTCGAGCGACGGGGTCGGCCGGCGAGCTGACGCCGCCGCCGCCCCGCGCTCGCGTCAGCCCTGGCCGGTGTCGGTGCGCAGGCGATCGATGTGCTGCGACGCCTCCGCCTTCGAGAGGTCGGCGGGCAGCTCCTCACCGGCCTGCTTCGCGAGCGTGTCGAGGTAGGAGCGCTGCGCGGCGGTCATCGGGTCATCGCCGCTCACCCAGTCGGCCGGGTCCTTCTCGAGCGTCGAGTCCTGCGCGTCGCCGGTCGCGCCGATCGTCTCGCCCTGGGTGTCGGGCTGCTCGTCGGGCTGTGCCTGCGGGGTCACGTCGGTCATGGTCGCCTCCTGCGGATCGGGGGCCTCACGCTACTCCCGAGCACCGACGGGCACCTGTGCGCGCGGACGCCCCTTCCGCGCCGCGGCGCGCTGCGGTAGGAACGCACCATGACGACCGGACAGCGCTGGCTCGACGGCTACATCCGCGCCTGGGCGTCGAAGGATCCGGCGGACGTGCGCGCCATCTTCACCGACGACGCCGAGTACCGATTCCGCCCCGACGATCCCGAGCCCGTGCGCGGGATCGACGCGATCGTCCGGATGTGGGGCGAACCGGAGTCGCCGAACCCGCAGCACGACCTGCGCGTGCTCATCGAGGACGAGCGGCTCGCGATCATCACGGGCACCGTCGTCTACCCCGACCACGCGTCCTACGTGAACCTCTGGGAGGTCCACCTCGCGGACGACGGCCGGGCGCAGCGCTTCGTCGAGTGGTTCATGACCCCGCCCGATGCCGGGGACGACTGATCGGCTGACCGGCGGCGCCGGCTCACGCCATCGGCGCGACCTCCATCTGCCCCCACGGGCTGCCGTACTCCCCCAGCAGGTCGAGGAAGGGCTTCGGCGGCATCGCCTCCGGACCCAGCACGCCCGCGCCCGACCACACGCCGGTCGCGAGCAGCTCGAGCGCGATCACCGGGTTGATCGCCGTCTGCCACACCACGCACTGGTGGCCGTACTCCTCCATCGACCAGGCGTTGTCGACCACGTGGTAGAGGTAGGTCGACCGCGGCTGACCGTCCTTGCCGGTGCCGCGCACCCACACGCCGGCGCAGGTCTTGCCCGTCATCACCGGACCGATGGATGCCGGGTCCGGCAGGCACGCCGCCACGACGTCACGGGGTGAGACCTCGACCCCGCCGACGCGCACCTTCTCGGTGCGGTCGAGGCCGAGCGTGTGCAGCGTCTGCAGCACGCCGATGAACTCCGACCCGAGCCCGTACTTGAAGGTGACCCGCTCGCAGTCGAGCCAGCGCGGCATGAGGAGCACCTCCTCGTGCTCGACGTTGACGCACTCGACCGGGCCGATCCCCTCGGGGAAGTCGAACACCTCCGGCTCGCTGAACGGCGCGGTCGTGTACCAGCCGCCGTCCGTCTCGGCTCGCGAGCGCTCCCAGATCACGGGCGGGTTGAGGCACTCCTCGATCGTGGTCCAGATCGAGAACGACGGCGCGAAGATCTCGTTGCCGTCGTCGTCGTGCACCGCGAGGTTCGCGCCGTCGCGCGTGCCGAGCTCGGTGATGCTGCTGAAGAGCTCGTCGGCGGCGTAGCGGGCGAGCACGTCGGAGAGCCCGGGCTCGACACCCATCCCGACGAGCGCGAGCCTGCCCGCCGACTCCCACTGCTCGGCCTTGCCGAACTGCTCGTCGCCGAGCTTGAGCCCGACCTTCGCGTAGGGCTCGTCGGGGTGCCGCTTCGAGAGGCTCATCGCCATGTCGAGGTAGTCGGCCCCGGCCGCGAGCGCGCCGTCGAAGATGGGCATCACGAAGCGCGGGTCGACCGCGTTCATGACGTGCGTGATGCGGTGCTCGCGGCAGAGCGCCGCGACGGAATCCGGACTCGACGCGTCGACCTGCGCCGAGGAGAACCGGGGATCTACCGCTGCCGCCTTGCGTGCGCGTGCCTCGTCGTAGTCGGCGATCACGATGCTCTCGAAGAAGTCCCGACGGGCCGCGATCGCGGCGAACGCTCCTCCGACACCTCCGGCTCCCACCAGCAGGATCCGCATGACGCTCCTCTCGTGCCAGCGCCCTGCCGTGCGGCTCCCGCACGGCGACACGACGCTGATCGAGCGAGACTCTAGTAGAACCGCGACGGATTCAGTAGTGTCTGCCGTCAAGGAGGACGGATGCAGCACCCACACCCGGGGTGAAGCACCGGATCCGCCGAACTGCGCACAAGGGAGCAGTCGTGACCGATCACCGCACCACCCCCGCCACCGGGGGTCCTGCCAAGCTCAAGCCGAACGCCATCGGCTTCTTCGACGCCCTCGTCATCGGGCTCGCCTCGACATCGCCGGCCTACACGATCGCCGCCATCATCGGCGGCCTGGTGCTGTACACGGGCGTGCACGCGCCTGGCATCATGCTCGCGAGCTTCATCCCGATGCTGCTGATCGCCTCGGCGTTCTACTACCTCAACACGGTCGACCAGGACTGCGGCACCACCTTCTCGTGGGTGACGCGCGCGATGGGGCCGTGGTTCGGCTGGATCGGCGGCTGGGCGATCGCGATGACCGGCGTGCTCATCGTCGGCTCGCTCGCCGAGGTCGGCGTGCGCTACTCGCTGCTGACGGTCGGGCTGGAGGACCTCGCGTACGACCCGGTGGCCATCCGCGTGCTCACCGTGCTGCTCATCATCGTGATGACCGCGATCTGCGTCTGGGGCACCGAGATCTCGGCCCGGCTGCAGAACGTGCTCATCGTGTTCCAGATCGTCTCGCTGCTCGTCTTCGCGGTCGTCGCGCTCACGCAGGTCTTCTCGAACACCTCCGCGTTCGACTCGATCACCCCGTCGTGGGAGTGGCTGAACCCGTTCGGCGGCGGCTGGGAAGGGGTGACGGCGGGCCTGCTGCTCGGCGTCTTCGCCTACTGGGGCTGGGAGTCGGCGGTCAACCTGACCGAGGAGACGACGAACTCGTCGCAGTCGCCCGGCAAGGCCGCCATCTGGTCGACCATCGTGCTGCTCGTCACCTACCTGTCGGTGACCATCGCGGTCGTCGCCCTCGCGGGCGACGCCTTCCTGGCCGAGACCGCCGACGAGGAGGACGCGATCTTCCAGGTGCTCGCCGCCGACACGATGGGCCCGTGGGCCTGGGTCGTGATGCTGTCGGTCGCCACCTCGGCCATCGCGTCGACGCAGACCACGATCATCCCCGCGTCGCGCACCGGGCTCAGCATGGCCCGACGCGGCGCGCTGCCGAAGATGTTCGGCCACATCCACCCGCGCTTCCGCACGCCCGACGTCTCCACCTGGTGGGTCGCCGGCATCGCGAGCGCGTACTACCTCGTGGTGGGCCTGCTGAGCGAGACCGCGCTGTGGGACACGCTCACCGCCCTCGGCCTGCTCATCGCCTTCTACTACGCGCTCACGGGCATCGCCTGCGCCATCTACTTCCGCAAGCGGCTGACGAAGAGCGTGAAGAGCTTCGTGCTCATCGGCGTGGGCCCCGTGCTCGGCTCGCTGCTGCTCATCTGGCTGCTCATCTCGGCGATCATCGACTACGGCAACCCCGAGAACGCCTACACCGAGACCCCCTGGTTCGGCGTGGGCCCGCCCCTCGTGATCGGCATCGGCATCTTCGCCACCGGCGTCGTGCTGATGATCATCTGGTACTTCCGCGACCGCCGGTACTGGGAGGAGCGCCCGAGCACCGCCGAGCAGCCGATCGTGCGCATCGACACGACATCGGTCGGCACCGGTTCCGTGGGCCGCGGCGCGGTCGGGAGCGGCACGGCGGGAAGCGGGGAGACGAAGCCATGAGCGTCCTCCTGGGCTACGACGAGTCGCCCGGCGCCAAGGCCGCGCTGACGATCGCGATCGACGTCGCGAGCCGCTACGGCGAGCAGCTCGTCATCGTCTACGGCACCGAGCCGCCCGGCGGCGTCGGCGAGGAGCGGCGCACGCACGAGGCGATGCTGCAGCAGTGGGGGCGCGAGGCCGTGGGCCACGCGCTCGACGCCGCCGCAGCCGCCGGTGTGGATGCCGTCACCGAGCTCGTATCGGCGCGGCCCGTCGATGCGCTGCTCGAGCAGGCGGAGCGTCACGATGCCCGCCTCATCGTCGTCGGCACGTGGGGCGAGAGCCCCATCCGCGGCGCCATCCTCGGCTCGACCCCGCACAAGCTGCTGCACCTGAGCCGCCGACCCGTGCTCTGCGTGCCGCTGCCGACCTGACGGCCGCCGACGCATCCGCGCGTCCGCATCCGAGCGCACCGAACGACCACCACCGACGAAGGAGTCCCATGCCCGCCCCCGCCGACCACCTGTGGATGCACTTCACCCGCATGGCCAACGCCGACGCGGCGCCGGTCATCGTGCGGGGTGAGGGCGCCTACATCTGGGACGACCGCGGCAAGCGGTACCTGGACGGCCTCGCCGGGCTGTTCGTCAACCAGCTCGGGCACGGGCGGGAGGACCTCGCGGCGGTCGCGGCGCAGCAGGCGTCGACGCTCGCGTTCTTCCCGCTCTGGTCGTACGCGCATCCGAGCGCGATCGAGCTCGCCGACAAGCTGGCGTCCCTCGCCCCCGGCGACCTCGACCGCGTGTTCTTCACGAGCGGCGGCAGCGAGGCAGTCGAGAGCGCGTGGAAGCTCGCGAAGAACTACTTCAAGCTCACCGGCCGGCCGATGAAGCACAAGGTCATCAGCCGGGCGATCGCGTACCACGGCACCACGCACGGTGCGCTGTCGATCACCGGGCTGCCACCGCTCAAGGCGCAGTTCGAGCCGCTCGTGCCCTCGACGTTCCGCGTGCCGAACACGAACCAGTACCGCGCGCCGATCCACGCCGACGACCCGGAGGCGTTCGGCCGCTGGGCCGCCGACCAGATCGCGGTCGCGATCGAGCAGGAGGGGCCTGAGACCGTCGCGGCCGTCTTCCTCGAGCCCGTGCAGAACGCCGGCGGATGCTTCCCTCCCCCGCCCGGGTACTTCCAGCGGGTGCGCGAGATCTGCGACGAGTACGACGTGCTGCTCGTCTCGGACGAGGTCATCTGCGCGTTCGGGAGGCTCGGCACGATGTTCGGCGCCGAGCGGTACGGCTACCAGCCCGACATCATCACGTGCGCGAAGGGCCTCACCTCTGGCTATGCGCCGCTCGGCGCGATGATCGCGAGCGAGCGGCTGTTCGAGCCCTTCGCCCAGCCCGGCGCGATGTTCGCGCACGGCTACACCTTCGGCGGCCACCCGGTGGCGACCGCCGTCGGGCTCCCGAACCTCGAGATCTTCGAGCGCGAGGGCGTGCTCGAGCACGTGCGGGCCAACGAGGGCGCCTTCCGGGCCACGCTCGAGGGGCTGCTCGACCTGCCGATCGTCGGTGACGTGCGCGGCGACGGCTACTTCTACGGGATCGAGCTCGTGAAGGACAAGGGCACCCGCGAGACGTTCGACGACGACGAGAGCGAGCGGCTGCTGCGCGGCTACCTCTCCGGCGCGCTCTTCGAGGCGGGCCTCTACTGCCGCGCCGACGACCGGGGCGACCCCGTCATCCAGCTGTCGCCCCCGCTCATCTGCGACCAGTCGCACTTCGACGAGATCGGACAGATCCTGCGGGGCGTGCTCTCCGAGGCGGGGTCGCGGCTGTGAGCCTCCCCGACGCGCAGGACAAGGCGATCATCGCCGAGCTCCAGCGCGACGGGCGCGCGCCCTACGCGGCGATCGCCGAGACGGTCGGCCTCAGCGAGACCGCGGTGCGGAAGCGCGTGAAGCGGCTGACGGATGCCGGGGTCATGCAGATCGTGGCCGTCACCGACCCGATGCAGCTCGGCTTCGCGCGCCAGGCGATGATCGGCATCCGCGTCTCCGGCGAGCTCGAGCCGGTCGCCGAAGCGGTGTCGGCGCTGGCCGAGGTCGACTACGTCGTCATCACGGCCGGCTCCTACGACGTGCTCGCCGAGGTCGTCTGCGAGAGCGACGCGCACCTGCTCGAGCTCGTGTCGCAGCGCATCCGCTCGATCGACGGCGTGCGCGAGACCGACACGCTGATGTACCTGAAGCTGCAGCAGCAGAGCTACGCGTGGGGCGTGCGGTAGCGCCCACTCCAGCGCGGCTGCTCTCGGATGCCGCGGCAGCGCAGCCTCGAGGGGCGTCGCCGCTCACTCCACGCGGAAGTGCCGCACGCGCTCGTCGCGCTCGAGCAGATACGCGTCGTCCTCCGGGTAGTAGACCGCCAGCTCGGGATCGTCGCCCGCGAACGCCTCGATCGCCGCGAGCGACGTCCAGCGCGAGACCGTCGAGATCTCCGTGCGCCCGTCGCCGAGGTCGCGCGTGAGGATCCACGCTTCGAGGTTGCCCGTCGTCTCGCGGTAGCCCTCCATGCCCGTCCGGCGCACGTAGTCGACATACGCCTCGCGATCGCTCGTCCGGATGACGCCCGTCCACATGCGCACGACCGATCCCTGCTCGCTCATGCCGGGGACGCTACTCCTGACTCGCCCCGCCGCGTGGACCCTACGCTCGAGCCATGGACACCCGTCTCGTCGTCGCGCAGGTCGCGATCGGCTTCGTGCTCGCCTTCTGCCTCTGGGCGCAGCTGTTCCCGCGATCGAACTGGCGGCTCTTCTGGAGCTGGCAGTACCGCTTCAGCCACGTGCGCGGCGAGCGCGAGCAGATCGCGTTCGTCCGACGCCTCACGGTCCTGCCCATCGTCGTCTGCGTCATCCTGACCGTGATCATCCAGGTCTGGGGCTGAGCAGCGGCGTCAGCGCTCGGTGACCTGCCCGGCCTCGACGCGCCAGTGCCGGTCCGTGCGTACCGTCTCGAGCATCCGCCGGTCATGCGTCACGAGCAGCAGCGTGCCGTCGTACGTCTCGAGCGCCTGCTCGAGCTGCTCGATCGCCGGCAGGTCGAGGTGGTTCGTGGGCTCGTCGAGCACGAGCAGGTTGACGCCGCGCGCCTGCAGCAGCGCGAGCCCCGCGCGCGTGCGCTCACCGGGCGAGAGCTCGTCGACCGGGCGGCCGACGTGATCCGCACGCAGCCCGAACTTCGCGAGCAGCGTGCGCACCTCCCCCGAGGCGAGCTCGGGGATGAGCGCCTCGAACGCCACCGCCAGCGGCTGCGAGCCCGCGAGCAGCGAGCGGGCCTGGTCGATCTCGCCGATCCGCACGCTCGCGCCCAGGCTCGCCGAGCCCTCGTCGGGCGACTGCTGGCCGAGGAGCGCCCGCAGCAGCGTCGACTTCCCGGCGCCGTTCTGCCCGGTGATGCCGATGCGCTCCCCCGCGTTCACCTGGAGCGACACCGGCCCGAGCGTGAACGATCCCTGCCGGAGCACGGCGCCGCTGAGCGTCGACACGACCGAGCTCGACCTCGGCGCCGCCCCGATCGTGAACTCGAGCTGCCACTCCTTGCGCGGCTCCTCGACCTCCTCGAGGCGCGCGATCCGGCTCTCCATCTGCCGCACCTTCTGCGCCTGCTTCTCGCTCGACTCCGTCGACGCCTTGCGGCGGATCTTGTCGTTGTCGGGCGCCTTCTTCATCGCGTTGCGCACGCCCTGGCTCGACCACTCCCGCTGCGTCCTCGCGCGCGACACGAGGTCGGCCTTCTTCTCGGCGAACTCGTCGTACTGCTCGCGCGCATGGCGGCGGATGGTCGCGCGCTCCTCCAGGTAGGCGTCGTAGCCGCCGCCGTAGATGCGGTTCGAGCTCTGCGCGAGGTCGAGCTCGAGCACCCGGGTCACGCAGCGCGCGAGGAACTCGCGGTCGTGGCTCACGAGCACCACACCGCCGCGGAGCCCGCGCACGAACTCCTCGAGCCGCTCGAGGCCGTCGAGGTCGAGGTCGTTCGTCGGCTCGTCGAGCAGCACGATGTCGAAGCGCGACAGCAGCAGCGCGGCGAGGCCGACGCGCGCGGCCTGGCCGCCCGACAGCGACGTCATGAGCGCCTCCTCGATCGACGCGCCGTGCAGCTCGAGGCCGAGGTCGGCGAGCACGATCGGCAGCCGCTCGTCGAGGTCGGCGGCGCCGCTCGCGAGCCAGCGGTCGAGCGCGGCGGAGTAGGCGTCCGCCGAGTCGACACCCGCGGGTGCGAGCGACGGGTCGCCGAGGGCAGCGGCCGCCGCGTCCATGTCGGCGGTCGCCTGCGCGCATCCGGTGCGCCGCCCGATGTAGTCGGTGACCGTCTCGCCGACGACGCGCTCGTGCTCCTGCGGCAGCCAGCCGACGAAGGCATCGGCGGGCGCGAGCGCGACCGTGCCTGCCTGCGGCTCGTCGATGCCCGCGAGCAGTCGCAGCAGCGTCGACTTGCCGGCCCCGTTCGCGCCGACGACGCCGACGACGTCGCCCGGGGCGACGGTGAGGTCGAGCGAGTCGAACAGCGTGCGATGGCCGTATCCGCCGGCGAGGCCCTGAGCGACGAGCGTTGCGGTCATCCGCCCATCCTCTCAGCCCGTCGCGCACGCGGCGCACGGCGGCGCGATCGGTCCTCGGGCGCCCGAAGCGCGCGCGGTGGAGGCGGTGCGCGCCGATACCGGCCGTCCGCGACCGTTCCCTAGGCGTTCGTCGCGCTCGGGGCTACGGTCAGGTCATGGAGCCCTCCCCTGCGCATGTCGGATTCTCCGAGGACCACGCCGCCACCATCGTCGACGAGCTGAACGCGTGCGCACCCGACGCCGCGGGGCTCGGCGCGTGGCTCGCTCGCACCGGGGTCGAGACGGAGCGCATCGTCACCAGCAAGACCCTGACCTACATCACGCTCGCTCGGCGCAGCGAGGACGGCGGCAGGATCGTGCTGATGCTGCTGGACGGCGTCTGGGAGCGCGCGATCTAGCCGAACGCCATCCCGCTGATCGCTAGGGAGCGCTCGTGCCGTAGATCTCAGGGCGCGCGGGCGACGCTCCGAAGTAGTCGAGCTCGAATCGCTCCAGCACGACTCGCATCACGGGGCGGGTGTCATGGCCCTCGACTCGCTCGACGTCGCGGGCGGCTCTGAAGAGCCCGGCCACGACGTGCTGCTCGTTGACCTCGTCGCGCTCACTGTCGACATAGCGAGCGGCATCCGCGACCAACCGGTCGTACCGCTCTCGCATCGAACCCCTCGTCGTCTCGGCTTCCATCGTGCCGTCTTGGACGCTCGTCCGCAAGCGCGGGAGCTACCGTGTCAGCATGATTCCCATGCGTGGCGCCGCGCAGCCCGGATGCGATCGGAGGGACCGCTGATGGCGGACTCGCGTGCTGACGACATCGCCGCTCGACGTCGTGAGGCGCTCGATGGACTCGCGGAGGTGGAGCGTCAGCTCGCAGAGCTCCGAGGAATGCGCGGGGTGCAGCACGACGACGACGAGCACGACCCGGACGGCGTCTCGCTCTCGTCGGAGTGGTCGCGGCTCGAGGGCCTGCGGCAGACGCGGCTCGATGCGCTCACGGCGATCGACGAGGCGGCAGCGCGCATCGCGAGCGGCGAGGGCGGGATCTGCAGCGTCTGCGGCCGGCCGATCGCGCCCGAGCGGCTCGAGGCGCGGCCGCAAGCGACGACCTGCATCGACTGCGCGCCCTGACGCCTCACCCGTGCGTCCGTTCGCCGGGCCCCAGCGCTCACGCGCTGAGGCGGCGTGCGACGGATGCCGCGGACCGACCGCCCGAGACGAGCGCTCCCTGGATCGACGCTGTCTCGCGGTGATCGCCCGCGACGAGCACGCGCCGTCCCGTCCAAAGCGGGCCGCGCGCGATCGGCCCTGGCGGCTGTGCGGGAACCGCGTGGCGCACGACGTGGTGCGCGAGCACCTCCCACCCGTGGGTCGACGTGCGGTACAGCCGCTCGAGGTCCCGCCGCACCTCCGTCTCACCGACCAGACCGTCGGGGCGGTCGAGGAGCGTCGTCGCCTGGACGAGGTGGGCGCCCGCGGGGGCGTATGACGGTGCGACCTCCGAGATGACGGCCGTGTTCCAGATGGGCCCTGCCGGGCCTCCTTCACGGCGTGACGCATCGAGCAGCAGGAAGCGACCGGAGCGCGGGCTGTCGGGCGCCCGGAACCACCAGGTCGTCAGTCCGTGCATCGGCGGCGCAGGAGCAGGAGCGAGGCCGGCGAGTTCGTGCGCCCCGACCGCGACGATCGCCGTCCGGGCTCGCATGGAGCCGTCGTCGGTGTCGACCTGCACCCCGGCATCCGTCTCGCGCACGGCGTGCGCGGGCGTGCGCAGCCGCACCGGCTGGCTGAGCGCTGCGGCGAGCTGCTCCGGCAGCGCCTGCATGCCGGCGTGGGGCAGACCGGGGACGCCGAGCGCGAAGGAGCGCAGCAGCAGGCGCACGTAGTTGGCCGATGCGCTGCCGCTGCTGTCGGCGAGCACGCCCGCGAGGAACGTGTCGAGCACGTGGCGGCGCAGCCGGCCGGTGACGCCTGCGGCGTCGAGGGATGCGCGCAGCGTCGCGTCGTGCGTCGCGCGCGACGCGGTCCGGGCTCGGGCGAGCGTCGGACCGAGCCACCGAGCGAGCCCGATGAGATCGCGCGCGGGCACGAGCCCGCTGCGGAGCGTCCGGATGGCGTGCTGCGGGTGCCGCAGCGGATGCGCGAGCGTGCGGGTCGTCGCGCCGGTGCGCACGACGGCGCCGACACCGAACTCCTGCAGTTCGAGGGCTCGGACGTCGACCCACCGCTGGACCGCCGGGTAGGCGGGGTTGAGCACCTGGAAGCCGCGATCCATCCGGAACCCGTCGACCACGTCGGTGCGCACCCGTCCGCCCACGGCATCCGATGCCTCGATCACCGTCACGGCGATGCCTCGCGCCTGCAGCCGCCGGGCAGCCTGGAGTCCGGCCAGACCTGCCCCGATGACGATCACGTCGGCGTCCACAGCGCTCCCCTCGACTGCTCGCAGCCAGTCTCCCCCGCGCACCTGTGCCGACGCGCGGAACGGGGCGAGGCGGTCAGACGGCCATCGCGCCGACGACCTCGCCGAAGAGGATCTCGCCGGTGGGCTCGAAGCCGATCCGGCGGTAGAAGCCCTCTGGCCCGTCCTCCCCCGGCTCCCACAGCACGGTGATGCGGTCGATGCCTCGTCGTCGTGCTTCCGCTGCGACCTGCTCGACGGCGAAGCGCCCGACGCCCTTGCCCTGTGCATCGGCCGCGACGTTCAGCCTCCACACCCCGGCGCGGAACGCGGCGATCTCGTTCGCCGGGTCCCAGCTCGCCATGACGAAGCCGACGACCTCGTCGCCGTCGACGACGACCCTCGGCCAGGCCGCGGGAGACACGTACGCCTCGGCGATGGAGTGGACGACCGGTGCCACGTTCGCCGGCTCGCCGACAGCGGGCGGCAGGCGCACCGCGGCGCCCAGATTCTCTGCGGTGAGCTCGACGAGTCGGAGTGCCATGGCGACACGGTACGACCGACCGATGACACGGACCCGGCGACGCCTCGGTGACGCCTATCGAGGCAGCAAGCCGAGATCCCTCGCGCGCTGCACGGCGACGAGCCGGTCGTTGCACTCGAGCGTGACGTACAGCGCGCCCAGGTGCTTCCGAACCGTGCGCTCGGAGATCCCCATGCGCCACCCGATCGCTCGCGCGGTCAGTCCGCCCGCGAGATGGGAGAGGAGGATGAGCTCGCGCGGCTTCATCGTCACCGACGCGCGCTCGGACAGCGCGGCGCGACTGCCCTCCAGCGCGATCAGCACCGGCAGGATCCTTCCCGCGATCTCCATCTCTCGGTCGGTGAAGTCTTGAGAGCTGCGGGTGAAGGTCCAGCCGCTCCCGACGCCTCGCATCCCCATGTGCGTGAGGAGGCCGAGCTGGTACGCGTGGCCGAACGGGCGGTAGAGCTCGTTGTACAGGGCGGTGCCGTGCCACTCGGCCTGCGTGGCGACATCCGACATCCGTCGGGGACTCCTGTCATCGGGTGACCGCTCGAAGCTGCGCACCCCCTGGTGCGTCTGGCCGTAGCGCGCGAGCCCGCTCGCCCGCGCCTCGTCACCCGACGACGCACCGCGCACCGTCGCGGTGCCGGCGTTGAAGTCGACCCGAGCCCAGATGAGCTCGTCGGCCGGCAGCAGTGCTGCGAGCAGCGTCGGAGCATGCAGGTCGTACTCCGCCGCATCGTCGATCGAGCGGAGATCGTGGGCGAGGTCGATCACGGCAGTGGCGACCGTCGTGCTGGACATCGCGTTCCTCCCCGGGTCGGACCAGGAGTGCGTTGCTGCCGCCGCATCGAGATCCCCGCGATCCGAGCGACGCGCGAGCTGCAGGTGGCGGGATGTCAAGTGGCGGGTCCGACACTACCGCGGGCCGGTCCGCGCGAACAGGATCGGGCTTGCACCTGCGCGATGCGGGCGCAGAGCAGCCGCTCACGGCTGCGCACGGAGGTGGCGGCGATGGTGCTGTTGGTGGCATTCGCGGCGGGCGACGGCAGCCAGCTGGTCGCCGAGGGCGGCGGCGGGGGCGAGATCCTCGCGAACCGGGGCGGCGTCGGCCCGTGGGAGACGTTCCGCCTCTTCAACCGCTCGCGGCGGGACGCGCTCCCCCGGCACGGCGACGCGGTCGCGCTGCAGGTGCACGACGGCGGCTTCCTGACGGCGACGAGCAGCGGCGGCCTCACCGCCGCGCAGGACGGGATCGTTGCCGCGTCGGTGTTCACGGTGGAGCGGGTCGGGGGCGCAGGAGTCGTCGCGTCTGGCGACGCCGTCGCCCTGCGCGCCGCCGACGGCAGGTTCGTCGTCGCCGAGGGCAACGGGGGCGGCGCCGTGGGGGCGAATCGACCGCGACGAGGACCATGGGAGACGTTCACCGTCACCCTCATGGGCCAGCAGCTCGTGCGCCTCCGCTCGTCGAGCGCGAGGTACGTGACCGCGGAGGGCGGCGGCGGCGGCGCGGTCACCGCCAACCGCGACGCCGTGGGCCTCTGGGAGACGTTCAGCCTCATCAACTTCACGCGCACGGGTGCGCGATGCCATCCCGGCGACACCGTGGCGCTGCGCACCTGGAGCGGCGACTACGTGCGGGTGGCGGGCCGCGACGAGGTCGATGCCCGCGCCAATCAGGCCCGCATCGAAGCCCGCTTCCGGCTGACGGCTCCGGGCGATCGCCCCATCCGGCATCTCCAGCGCGTCAGCCTGAGGCCCCTGCACACCGCCGGCTTCCTCGCCGAGCGCAGCGGCACCCTGAACGCCCGCGGTGCGACGGCGGCCGGCTCCGCGCTGTTCACGATCGAGCTGGCGGAGCATGCGGCCATCGGCTTCGGATGGGTGCCGGACGGCACCGCACTTCCTGGCCGCCCGTTCGACCCACTGCCGTCGCCCGTTGCCTCTCCCCGCTCCATCCTCACGCTGCACTTCTTCGAGCGCGCCGGCGAGCCCGTGACGACCAGCGCGCAGATCCGCCGAGCACTGACCGGCCCAGCACCGAGCCTCGCGTCGTGGCTGCGGACGATGTCCGCCGACCGCTTCCGCATCCGGGATGTCGGCATCCACGGCCCGTTCCTCGTCCCTCCCGTGCCTGCTGGGGCGGCGAACCCGCACCGGCTCGGGCATGACCTGCTGCTCGGCGCTGCCGAGGCCAGCGGCATCCCGCTCGCCGCGCGCGCTGTGGACGGCGTCATCGACGGCGGCCGTACGGCGATCGTGCACATCAGGGCCGGCGGGGTGGGCGGGCAGGTGCACGACGGTGCGGCGAGCACGCCATCGGGACTGCGCATCCAGGGCAGGGATGCGGGAGTCGGCGTCACCACGGATGTGGATGAGGCCTCCAGCGCGGTGCTGTGCCACGAGGCTTCGCACTTGGTGCTCGACGTGCGCGACCGCTATGGCAGCCGCCAGCCCCTGCGGGGGGATCTGATCGCGAACCGCGCCTTCGTCGGCGACTGGGAGCCGTTCGTGATCGAGCGGGTGGGCGGCGCGGGCACCGTCGCTGCGGGCGACGTCGTCACGCTTCGCGCCCACGACGGCGGCTACGTCTCCGTGAGCGATGCGCCACCTCGCGTCGTCAACGTCGAGCCGGAGCCCGCCAACCGTACGCGGCTGTTCACGGTGCAGCGCAACGGCGGCGGCACGATCACGCACGGCGCTGCCATCGGCCTTCGCAGCGACAGCGGCACGTGGATGACCGCCGAGCTGGGCAGCGACCACGTCGTGACCGCGAACCGCGCGGCGATGAGCACGTGGGAGACCTTCGAGGTGATCAAGCAGGGCGGCACCGGTCCGATTCGCTCTGGCGACAGCATCTGCCTGAAGAGCGCGGCCGGGCTGTTCGTCTCGGCGGAGACGGGCGGCCGCAACGGGACTGGGTCCGATGCCGACCGACAGCGCGGATACGTCTGGGGCGGGTCGACGGGCGCTGGGCAGGGCGGCAGCTTCGACAACGCCGATGCGAACTACAGCACGGTCATGCTCTCGCTCTACGACCGCATCAGGCTCGGCTGGGTGCGCCCCCGGTACCTCACCCCGGACGATCGCGGTTGCTTCGTGATCCGCCCGTTCCTGGACCAGCGCGACGCCCTGGTGCTGTTCGACCCGCACAACCCGCTCGACTGGTACACGGTCGAGAACCGGCAGTTCCGTGCCGACCTGGACGAGGTCCGATCCTCCGGGCTCGTGATCTCCTGGGTGCGGGAGGACCGCGACTACTGGCAGCGGTGGCTCGACCGGGCGGATGATCCGGAGGACCCGGGCATCGGCCTGCATCTCTGCCCTGCGGTCGTCTCTGCCGCTGCGCCGGCAGTGCCTCCGAACATGCTGGCGAGGCCCGTCGTGTTCGACCACGCGGCGGTGACGAAGCGGAACGACCCGGGCGCTGCATTCACCGAGGGCGAGATCGTCCTGCCGCTGGGCAACGGCGACCCCTCGCGCTTCCACCTGAGCTTCCACGCCGAATCGGCGGGGCACGTCAGCCTGTGCGTGCTGTGATCCGCGGCTGCATCAGCTGCGCGCGCTGAGGCGGCGCTCCACGGCACGGCCCGCGCGATCACCAGCGACGAGCGCTCCCTGGATCGATGCCGTCTCGCGGTGGTGGCCCGTGACGAGCACGCGCCGCGCTCCCCGTCCAGAGCGCACCTCGGCGGATCGGCCCGGGCGCCTGGGCAGTCCGACGGCGGCCGGAAGCCGTCGATCACGTCGGTGCGCATCCGGCCGCCGACCGCGTCCTCCGCCTCGAGGACGACCACCGACCGGCCGCCGGCCTCGAGCCGCCGAGCGCTCCGCAGCCCGGCGAGACCCGCCCTGATCACGACGACATCCGCATCCATGCAGCCTCCCCCCGATCGCGTGACGCTCAGTCACTCGGGTGCGGCCGCGCCGCCGTCTCGACGGTGACCCACGAGGTGTCGGGCATGGCGGCATCGAGCTCCAGCACGCCGAGTGAACCGTCAGGCAGGCGTGGCCACGCGCTGCAGCGCTGCTGCAAGGTACGGCGCCGTCCGGCTCGCGTCGACCCCCGCGACGTGCTCGGGCGTGCCCTCCGCGACGACGGTGCCGCCCGCATCCCCAGAGCCCGGTCCGAGATCGATCACCCAGTCGGCCTCGGCGACGATCCGCATGTCGTGCTCGACCATGATCACGGTGCTGCCGCCGTCGACGAGGTGGTGCAGGTGCGCCAGCAGACGATCGGCGTCGGCAGCGTGCAGGCCGGAGGTTGGCTCGTCGAGCAGGTAGAGGGTGTCGCCGCGCTGGCCTCGCCGCAGCTCGGCTGCGAGCTTCACCCGCTGCGCCTCTCCCCCAGAGAGCTGCGTCGCCGGCTGCCCGAGCGCGACGTAGCCGAGCCCGACGTCGATCAGGGCGTCGAGGTGGCGATGCACCTCGGCGTCGGTGAACCACGCGCGCGCATCGCTGACGCTCATCCCGAGCACGTCGGCGATCGTGCGTCCGTCGAGCTCGATCCCGAGCGTCTCCGGGTTGTAGCGGCTGCCCCCGCAGGTGGCGCAGGGCGCGTGGACGGTCGGCAGGAAGAGCAGCTCCACCTCCATGGTCCCCTCGCCCTTGCACGTCGGGCAGCGGCCGGCGGCCACGTTGAAGGAGAACCGGCTCGCGCTGTAGCGGCGACTGCGGGCCTCCGGTGTCGCTGCGAACAGCGCTCGGACGCGGTCGAAGAGCCCCGTGTAGGTGGCGACGTTCGACCGGGACGTACGCCCGATCGGCTTCTGGCTCACCTGCACGATGCGCCGCAGACGCTCCTTCGGGCCCCGCGCTCGGCCGGTCGTGACCGAGACCGTGCCCTGCGCCAGCGGATCCTCGGGCGCCGCGGGCCGCTCGTCGGCTCCGGATGCGTGCTCGTCGACCTCGGCGGCGAGGCTCGCCTGCAGCAGCTCCGGCAGCGCCTGCACCACGAGCGTGGACTTGCCCGAGCCGGAGACGCCCGTGACCGCGGTGAGCGCCCCGAGCGGGAACGCGACGGTGAGGTCGTGCACGTTGTGGCGCGAGACGTCGATGAGCTCGACGCGGTCGTCGCCGGTTCGCCGCGAGCGCGGGTCGCGCTCGGCGTGCGGCGCCTCGAAGAGGTAGCGACGCGTCACCGAGCCCCTCTCGTCGCGCAACCCGTCGAGCTCGCCGCTGTAGACCACGTCGCCGCCCTCGGCGCCGGCACCAGGCCCGATGTCGACGATCCAGTCGGCCTGCCGGATCACGTCGAGCGAGTGCTCGACGAAGTAGACGGTGTTGCCGGTGTCGCGCAGGGTGGTCAGGATGCGGAGGAGCGACTCCGTGTCGGCCGGATGCAGGCCGGCCGACGGCTCGTCGAGCACGAAGACGACGCCGAAGAGCTGCGAGAGCACCTGCGTCGCGAGCCGCATCCGCTGCAGCTCGCCGGACGACAGCGTCGAGGTGGCCCGGTCGAGCGAGAGCGAGCCGAGCCCGAGATCGATGATGGGCGACAGGCGTGCGAGCACGTCGGTGACGAGCCGCCTCGCTGCGAGCAGCTGCTCCGGGGCGGGGGCGCCGGACGCGGCGCGCGGCGTCCAGTCGGGCTCGAGGACCGCGCGGAGCACCACGGCGACGTCGTCGAGCGGCATGGCGGCGAGCTCGATGATGTCGCGCCCCTCGAACGTTACCGCGAGCGCCTCGGGCTTCAGCCTCCTGCCCCCGCACTCGGGGCAGCGGACGCTCACCATGAACGATGCCGCGCGCTCCCGCATCCGGGCGCTCTTCGAGTTCGCGAAGGTGCCCAGCACGAAGCTCCGGACGCCTTGGAACGTGCTCATGTACCGCGGCTCGACGCCCTCGGCGACGGCCTTCCGCACCTCCGCCGGGCCGCGATCCGTGAACACCGGCACCTGCGGCGACTCCTCGGTGAAGAGCACCCACTCACGCTGCTCGCCAGGCACGTCCCGCCAAGGGACGTCGATGTCGTAGCCGAGGGAGATGAGGCTGTCGCGCAGCTGCTTGCCGTGCCACGCGGTCGGCCACGCGGCGAGCGCGCCCTCCCGGATGGTGAGCGAGTCGTCCGGCACCATCAGCGCCTCCGGCACGTCGTGCACGCGCCCGAGCCCGTGGCACGTGGGACATGCGCCCTGCACGGTGTTCATGGAGAAGTCCTCGGCGAGGAGCATCGGCGCTCCCTCCGGGTACGTGCCGACGCGGGAGTAGAGCATCCGGAGCACGTTCGCGATCGTGGTGGCGCTCCCGACGGTGGAGCGCGCCGAGCCGCCCGACCGCTGCTGCGGGAGCGCGACCGCCGGCGGCAGTCCTTCGATCGAGTCGACGTCGGGGCTCCCGACTTGGCTCATGAGGCGTCGCGCATAGGGCGCGACCGACTCGAAGTAGCGGCGCTGCGACTCGGCGTAGATCGTGCCGAACGCGAGCGAACTCTTGCCGGAGCCGGAGATGCCGGTGAACGCGACGAGCGCATCGCGGGGGATGTCGAGGTCGACGCTCCGCAGGTTGTGCTCGCGGGCGCCGCGGACGCGGACACGGTCGAGCCCGGCGTCGTGCGGCCAGCGCTCGGGTGCATCCATGTGCGCCAGTCTCTCGTGCTCCCGCTGAGCCGGAGTCGAGACCGCTCAGCCGACCGAGCGGCGGATCGCCGTGAGCCGCTCGATCGCGCGGTCGATCGCCGCCTGATCGGTGCCGCGGACGACGATGTTCGTGCCGTAGCCGGCGCCGTCGCTGAAGGGGTACGACCCGATGCTCAGCTCGGGCATCGCCTCAGCGAGCTCGCGCAGCGGCGCGGCGATCCGGCCCTCCCCGACCTCGAAGCGCAGCTCGCCGGACAGGACTGGCAGCCCCGCCTCGAGGCTCGGCAGCAGCGCGTCGAGCATCGCGACGAAGATCGACGGCACGCCGGCCATGACGTGCACGTTCTCGACGCTGAACCCGGGTGCGCCGCTGATGCGATTGGCGATGAGCTCGGCGCCATGCGGGATGCGCGCCATCCGCAGGTGCTCCGCCGTGAGCGTCCGCCCGGGACCCACTGCGGCCTGCAGGTCCGCGCGGGCGTCGTCGCGCACGTCGATGCCCACGCCGAACGCAGCGGCGACAGCATCCGCCGTGATGTCGTCGTGCGTCGGGCCGATGCCGCCCGACGTGAACACGTGCGTGTGCCGCGCACGCAGCGCGTTCAGCGCATCGACGATCACGGCGTGGTCGTCGGGCACGACGCGGATCTCACGCAGGTCGATGCCGGCTCGCCCGAGCCGGCCGGCCAGGTGGTGCGCGTTCGCCTCGCGGGTGCGCCCGGACAGGATCTCGTCCCCGATCACGAGCATCGCGGCGGTCGGATTCGTCATGCCTGCAGACTGTCGTGCCGGGCTGTGGGAATCCAGGGCGCGGTGATGCGGCGGGCGCAGATCTCGGCCGATTGCCCCGTCACTCCCAGCGCGCCGGATCGATCGCGGCGTCGGGTGACCACGCATGGAGCTGGAAGGAGGTGACGACACGAGGCCCGTCGACGAGCTCACCGCGGTCGCCGAGGTGCAGTGCGCGAACGTTGAGCCGCTCGAGCGGCGCTCCCGCGCCATGGGCTTCGATCGACACGGCGATGGCCGTGGCCGCCTCGATCAGCTCGTCGCGCGACATCGGCTGCTCGCGGCAGACGCCGACGAACGCTTCGATCTTGACGCCGTCCGAGGGCATCCACTCCATCCATGGCCGCTCGCCGACGAACGCACCATCGCCCACATCCGCTGCATAGGCCGCCTCCCAGATCTCCTCTGAGCCATCGGGCACCCCGATGTCGGCGTGGTTGAGCCAGCAGTTCGAGATGATCTCGGCGACGGGCGTCGCCGTCGGAGCGGGCGTCGGTGCCGGCTCGACCGCGCTCGCGCAGCCGCTGAGTGCGGCGGCGATCAGGATGAGCGAGGCGACGGTGCGTGCGCGCATGCCCTGAGCATAGGTCGCGACCGCGCCACCCCCTCCTGGCGAGGCGCGACCGCTCGCGGCGTCACATGCCGAAGAGTGAGAACGGGCCGCCGTCCTGCGGCAGCTGCGCGAAGACCGTCCCGACGACATCACGGCGATCGTCCTCCGACAGCTCCAGCCCACTGAGGTCGATGACGACGTAGCGGTCCTGCTCCGCGTCGTCCACGCCGCTCGCGAATCCAGTCGCCACGTCGATCGAGTCGAACCGGATGAACGTGCCGAGGTCGGAGACCCACGCTTCGGCGCACGGGATCGCGGCCGAGCAGAGCTCCGCGGTCGCAAGGCGCAACGACGAGACGGCGCCCTCGGGCAGCGGCATCTCGGGATTGGTGAGCGTCCTCTCGAGCGCGAACTCGTCGGCGCTCGGCGGCAGGTACGACGTGTAGCAACCCGTGAGCGAAGCGCACAGGAGGACCACGGCAGCGATCGAGCTCGCTCTGCTGACGCGGGTCGGCCGATCGGCGCGGCCAGACGCTCCAGCGGTCGTGGCGAACACGTCATGAGCATAGGCACGTTCTCCACAGGAGCGCTCGACCCGCACCCGTCGTCGTGGCGTTCGGCGCAGAGTGTGGCCATGACCGACTTCGATGGCACCGCTCAGCAGCATCCCGTCCTCGTGGATCCCGCCAGCCGGCGCGGCAAGGCCTGGACCGAGGAGGACTACACCGACCTCATGCGCGGGTGCCGGAGCGACTCGGACGTCGTCGACCTGGCGCGTCAGCTGGGCCGTTCGGTGCAGAGCGTGCAGTCACAGCTGCGGCGCCTGCTGCCCGCCGACGAGCGACATCTGCCGCTCGACCTCGCGCTGCCGCGACTCCGACAGCTCGACATCGACGGCGACTACGACTGGCTCGAAGCGCTGGCCAAGCGCACACCGTCTCCGTGGGACCCGAACCCGCTCGTCGTGACCGACCCGGAAGCGCGAGGGCTCGGCGGACTGACGGATGACGAGCTGCTCAGCGTCGCGCTCTCGATCGTGATCTCCGGTCAGGAGTGCCCAGCGGACCTGCTGCGCCGGCTCGGCCGGGAGCTCCGCCGGCGCGGCATGCTCGAGCAGCTCGAACGCGGTGCCGCCATGGCCCACCGCGAGGCGCTCGATCGTCTGCGCGAGCCCGACTGGCCCTATGGCGCGTTCACTCCAGGCTCCGAGCCACCCACCTGGCCGATGTGATCCGAAGCCCTGGTCGTGCTGGAGGCGTCGGCCGGTGACCAGCTCCGGACGATCGTCGTGATGACCGACCGCCGGCGAGCGAGCCGGACCGCATCACCGGGCGCCGCACCCGTGTACAGGACATCCAGGTTGGGCAGCGCTTGCCACCCGTCGGCCAGCGTGAGGATGGTCAGCAGCAGCTCCTCCGCCTCCTCGCGCGTGAGTTCCGGCACCGCGGCGAGCACACGGTCGACCTTGTCGACCGACCGCGCCCGTCGATGCTCCTCCGCGACGGGGTTGCCCAGCTCGAGGCCCTCCCAGAAGGTCAGTCGCGCGAGCTCGGGGTGGGCGCACTGGTAGTCGAAGAGCCTGCCGGCATAGTCGGCGATCGCTTCGATCCCGGTGCCGCGGATCGGCACCGCGTCGACGATCAGCCCGAGCTGGTGGGTGAGGACCGCGCCGAAGAACTCCTGCTTCTTGCCGAAGTATTGGTAGATCCGCTCCTTGTTGACCCCCGCAGCGGTGGCGATCCGATCGACGCGCGCGCCGGCGAGGCCGTGGGCGCTGAACTCCACGACGCCAGCGTCGAGCAGGAGTCGCTTCGTCCGTTCGGGATCCCAGGCCATGACCCCAGTCTACGACAAACCCAACCACTCGGTTGGAAATCGTGCTACGGTCAAGCCAACCATCCAGTTGGAGGCATCATGGAACCCGCCCGCTCGTCCGTCGTCCCGCCCGTCGCCATGCCCGCCCCGCCCTCGGTCCACGCCCGGGCTGTCATCACCTGGCTGGCGATCTTCCCCCTCGTCGCGATCGGCATGAGCCTCATGGCGCCGGTCTCCGTGGACTGGCATCCGATCCTGCGCTCGTTCGTCCTCACGCTCGTGGTGGTGCCGCTCGCCGTCTACGTCGTGGTGCCGCGGCTCATCGCGCTCTACCAGCGGCTGCGCTCCAGGCGCCGCCCGACGAGCGAGCGATAGCAGGCACGGCATGGACCGCATCCTTGTCACCGGCTCCACCGACGGCGTCGGCCGCGCCACCGCGCAGGCGCTCCTCGAGGCCGGTCACGGGGTCGTCGTGCATGCGCACACCACGTCACGCCTGGACGCCATCGCGAACCTCGTCGATCGAGGTGCGGAGGCGATCGTCGGCGACCTGAGTCGCCTCGACGAGGTGCACGACCTGATCGAGCAGGCGAACGCGCTCGGGCCGTTCGACGCGGTCATCCACAACGCCGGCGTGCTGCGCGGCCCGGTGCTGCCGGTCAACGTCACGGCTCCCTACGTGATGACCGCAGGCATCCCGGCAGCGCGGCTGATCTACCTCAGCAGCGGCATGCATCGCGGCGGACGCCCCGACATTGCCGGCGTCGATTGGATGCGCGGGACCGGAACGCGCTCGTACTCCGACTCGAAGCTGTTCGTCACCGCGCTCACGGCCGCCGTCGCCCGGCTGCGGCCGGACGTCGTCGCTCACGCCGTCGATCCCGGCTGGGTGCCGACGAGGATGGGCGGGCCCGGCGCCAGCGACGACCTCGCCCTCGCGCACGTCACACAGGTCTGGCTGGCGACGACCACCGACGACGAGGCGCGCGCGCCCGGCCGCTACTGGCATCACCGGAAGGTGCAGGATACGCACCCGGCGGTGCGCGACGTGGACTTCCAGCAAGCGCTGCTCGCCTCGCTCGCAGAGCAGACCGGCGTCGAGCTGCCCGCAGCACGCTGAGCTCGCCGCGAGCTCCTCGTCGTGTCGCTTCGGTGGCCGAGACGCCGGCAGTTCCTACCGCGGGCGCTCCCGCCAGTCGGTCATGGCCGCGTCGCAATCGTGCGACACCTGGAAGACGACCGTCGAGGAATCGACGAAGTCACGCGAGCCGTCCGAGTAGTGCACGTCGAAGCCCGCCGCTTCTCCGTCACCCGACGGGTCGTCGAGCCGCACCTGCACGACGACGTTCACGTGCCGGCCGGGCAGGATCCCGGACCCGACCGCGTCGACGCGATCGGCCCAACCCACCGACGATGCCGGGTCCACCACTGCACCGATCGCCTCCTCGACGCTCATCGATGAGGCCGCGACAAGCGAGAAGTTGCTGGCATCCCGCAGCTGCACAGCATCGATGACGATCTCCGACGTGCCGGTGTTGCCCACCCACTCGCCGAAGAAGAAGCCATCGCCCAGATCTTGCTCGGCGGGGATGCACGCGACAGCGTCGGAGCCGCCGAGCTCCATCGGGCCCCCGGCTCGTCCGTCTGCGCAGGCCGTGAGCGCGAGGACGAGGAGCGCCGCGGGCACGATGGCGAGCTTGTCCATGAGCGGGAGCGTAGCGGCGGCAATCCCACCTCAACGCAAACATGGTGATTGCTCAGCACACGCGGTCGGTGGTGCGCCACGCCCGCGTCACACGCATCCCGTGACTACGTTCGAGCGCATGACAAATGCAGAGACGAGGGAGCTCGGAGCAGGAGACGCGGCCGCGCGCCTGCGCGAGCTGCTCAACCAGATCGAGAACGCGGTGACCGCACCGCGCTCCGACCCCCGAGCGCAGCAGCAGCTCGAGCTCTGCGAGGAGATCGAGGCGATCCTGCGCATCCGGTCAGAAGCGCGGGTGTCGCCGCCGCTCTGAGCAGCGACCGGTTGCAGCGAAGGTCCCGTGCGGGTCGCGGATCACGGGGAAGCAGGACCGCAAACGCGGGCGGGCACCAAGGGCGGCGCCCCACGTCATCAGCCTTCCGACTCCATCGTCGCGGGCGCATCCCGGGTGGCTGCCACGACGTCGAGCGCTCCCTGCAGGCTCGAGCGCACCTCCTCGACGACCGGTTCGGGCGATCCCAGCGAACCCACCACCAGCCGACCAGCCGCGGTGTCGATGCCGACGGACACCAGGTCGCCGCCGGACGTCGTCTCGTCCATGATCCGCTGCATGCCATCGCACAGATCGGCGAACGTCACGCGCGACTCGCTCTCCTCGATCTCGATCGGCGCGGACGCCACGGCATCCGAGTACATCGCAGGCAAGGCGGCGAGGGCCGCGCTGACCGCCGCGTCGGCGTCGAACTGCGAGGCCTGCGGGAGTGAGACGCGCAGTCCCGTCACGGCTCCGCTGTCGTCTGTGGTGCGATCGACCGTGGCGATTGCAGCGGCGTGCGCGTTCAGGAGGTCGTGCTGCAGCGTCCTCGCCGCGACCTCAAGCACAGCGCTGGCAGGAGGTTCGTGGCCCAGATTGGCGGGAGCGATCGGCACGATCGCGTTGCGCAGCAGGCAGGTGTCCACGTCCGCCGACGGCAGAGCCTCAGCGGCGTCCGGCGTCGACGACGGCGCGGGAGCTGCGGGTGGCGTCACGGCACTCGAGACCGCGAGCGACGAGCATGAGACGAGACCGCCAGCGACGGCCAGCACCAGGACGACCACAGCTCGCGGCCGCACCTTCGGACCGGCTCCATTCCCTCGCGCGTCCATGCGGGCCTCCCTCGCCTCGACCAGACATGTCCGGTCTGCTCGTGAGGTTACGTCGCGCGGAGCCGATGTGCACAGGGGTCGGCCGATGTGCAGCGCTGAAGCGGAACGTCGCGCGGTGCCGTCACACAGCGACCCATCGTGCTCGACGCGTCAAGCGAGGGCGACGAGCGCCTCGTTGCGCTTCAGGAATCCGGGCTTCCAGGGCGGGTCGTAGCGAGCGAAGTAGACCGGTCCCATTGCTGCTCTGCCATCCCGAGCAAGGGCCGCCTCGAGCGCGTCAGCGTTCTGCTGGTATCGCGTCTCATTCGATCCACCGCTGAACCTTCGCGCGGCGACTCGCCTCTCGGGAACTTCCACGGTGCGGACAGAGGCGTCGGTCGGAGCGGGTACGCGCGTGGCACCGGCCGGCATCACGAAGCTCACGGTGTACGTCTTCTCTGCGCGAGGAGCCTGGATCACGGGTGCCGTCATCGAAATGTTCGACGCGGTGATGTAGCGGATGAGCGGTCCGAAGCCCCGATTGCCCGCCTCGAAGAACGACCCTGCGGCGTCCACCTGCGCGAGCAGATGCGCGGGATACACACGCACCTCGTAGCCGACGTGCGCGGATACCACTGTGTAGCGCTGCTGCTCCGTCATGCAGCCACGGTACGCTCGCCCGATCCCGGACGCGCGTGCTCACACGTTGAAGCGGAACTCCACCACGTCGCCGTCGGCCATCACGTAGTCCTTGCCCTCGATGCGCACCCGGCCGGCGGCCTTCGCATCCGCCATCGAGCCCGAAGCGTCCAGGTCGGCGAACGAGACGACCTCCGCCTTGATGAAGCCGCGCTCGAAGTCGGTGTGGATGACGCCGGCGGCCTGCGGGGCGGTCCAGCCCTTGCGGATCGTCCAGGCGCGCGACTCCTTCGGACCCGCCGTCAGGTAGGTCTGCAGGCCGAGCGTCTCGAAGCCGATGCGGGCGAGCTGGTCGAGGCCGGACTCCTCCTGGCCGAGCGACTGCAGCAGCTCGAGCGCCTCGTCCTTCTCGAGGTCGACGAGCTCCGACTCGACCTTCGCGTCGAGGAAGACGGCCTTGGCGGGCGCGACGAGCGCCGCGAGCTCCGCCTTCTTGTCGGCATTCGACAGCACGTCCTCGTCGACGTTGAAGACGAACAGCACGGGCTTGGCGGTGAGGAGGCCGAGCTCCTTGATGGGCGTCGTGTCGAAGTCGACCTGCCCCAGCGTCTTGCCGCTGTTCAGGATCTCGTTCGCCTCGACAGCGGCCGCGAGCACGGAGGCGTCGACCTTCTTGCCCTTGACCTCCTTCTCGAGGCGCGGGATCGCCTTCTCGAGCGTCTGGAGGTCGGCGAGCATGAGCTCGGTGTTGATCGTCTCCATGTCGGAGGACGGGTCGACGGCACCCTCGACGTGCACGACGTCGCTGTCGCCGAAGCCGCGCACGACCTGCGCGATCGCATCGGCCTCGCGGATGTTGGCCAGGAACTTGTTGCCGAGCCCCTCGCCCTCGCTCGCGCCCTTGACGATGCCGGCGATGTCGACGAACGACACCGCGGCAGGCAGGATGCGCTGCGAGCCGTGGATCTCGGCGAGGCGCGTCAGGCGCTCGTCCGGCAGCTCGACCACCCCGATGTTCGGCTCGATCGTGGCGAACGGGTAGTTCGCCGCGAGCACGGTGTTCTTGGTGAGCGCGTTGAAGAGGGTCGACTTGCCCACGTTGGGGAGTCCGACGATGCCGATCGTGAGTGCCACAACAGGTCAGCCTACCGGCGACCCGAGCGCCGCCGACCCGGCTCAGCTGCTGCCGTCGTCGCCGATCACCGCGATGATGTTGCCCGCGGGGTCGGTGCACCACGCGATGTCGGGTCCCAAGCCGCTCGCGATGCCCCGCTCGTCCTGCTCGAAGCCGTCGTAGCGCTCGAACGTCACGCCCTTGCCGACGAGCTCGTCGATCGAGGACGTGATGTCGGGCACGACGAGGTTGAGGATCGTGAACACCGCCGGCTGGTGGTCGTCCTTCTGGTAGACGAACACCCGGGCGCCGCCGGGCAGGGTGAGCGCGAGCTGCCCCATCTCCTCCCCCACCTCCAGCCCGAGCACGTCGCCGTAGAACGTCCGTGCCGCGTCGAGGTCGGGTGCGGCGAAGCCGCTGAAGCCATCCGTGTACTGCACCATCTCGGCACCTCCTGCGGGCATCCTCGCGCCGCATCCGCTCGCGCACCAGGGGCGAGTTCGTGCGCGCCCCCGCACGCGGGGCCGGCGCCCTGGCCACCCACAGGCAGCGGCCGTAGCGTGTGGATCCAGCGCCGCCCCGGCGCACGTTGAGGAGCGATCATGGGCACGAACGACGACAACCCCCCGCACGACAGCCGTGAAGGCCTCCCGGTCTACGAGGGCGCCGACCAGCCGGACGACGGCCGCGACGTCTCGCAGGCCGCCAACGGAGGCGACGGCTCGCTCGGCCAGGACACGACCCCCGAGCACGACAACCGCGAGGCCGACCAGACCTACCAGGAGGCACCCCCGGCCGGGTCCGGCGGCGCCGACTCCTTCGATTCCCGTCACAACGAGTTCGACGAGGGCGAGGGCCAGCCCGGGGCCGGCATCGACCCGCAGACCGGCGAGGCCGTGCACGGCGACGGCCTGGCGCACGAGCACGCGGAGGAGACCCGTTCCACGGGCTTCGACGCCGAGCAGCCGCAGCAGGTCCAGGACGCCGGCGACGAGCCCAACGCGGAGCAGCCGCGGGAGCAGCACTGACGACCGACCGCATCCGACGCCGATTCGTCGTGCACGGCAGCGTGCAGGGCGTCGGCTTCCGCTGGGCCGCGAACGCCGAGGCCGAGCGCCTCGGCGTCGCGGGCAGCGCCCGCAACCGCTTCGACGGCACCGTCGAGGCGGAGGTCGAGGGCGCGCCGGATGCGGTGGCCGCCATGGCCGATTGGCTGGGCCACGGCCCCTCCTCGGCGCGCGTCGACCGCGTCGACGTGGACGAGCTCGAGCCGCGCGGGGACACGGGCTTCCGGATCAGCTGACCCGAGGCGCCACCGCGCACGCGAGCGTGTCGATCTGCGCAGTCGAGCCGACCCCGGGCGGCGGTGCCTGCGCGCCATGCGCAACCGCGACGATCCGGCTTGCGCGGGCAGCGCATCCGGACGATGATCTGAGCAGCCGCGCGACCCGCGGCCCACACTCACAGCGCCGTGAGATCCGCGGCGCCATGCATGGAAACGAGCTGCCATGAGCGCCATCCCCGAGTTCACCCACGAACGCGTCCTGACCTCCATCGGGGCCAGGAGCGACGTCGTCATCACCGTGGCGCTCCATTCGAGCGTGCTGGGGCCGGCGCTCGGCGGCTGCCGGATGTGGACGTACCCGACGTGGGCGGATGGACAGGCGGATGCGCTGCGGCTCTCGTCCGCGATGACGCTCAAGAACGCCGCGGCCGGCCTCGACGCGGGTGGCGGCAAGGCCGTGATCGCGCTGCCGATGGGCACGCACATCGACGCGGACCGCCGCCGCGCCGCCCTCCTCGACCTCGGCGACCTCGTCGAGGCGCTCGACGGCCGCTACCGCACGGCCGAGGACGTCGGCACGACCGAGCACGACATGCTCGTCGTGCGTGAGCGCACCGAGCACGTCGTCGGCCTGCCCGCCGAGAACGGCGGCGCCGGCGAGCCCGCGGGCGCGACCGCGCTCGGCGTCTACTCGTCGATCGCCCCCACGCTCGAGGAGGCCTTCGGCTCCGACGACATCGCCGCCCGCTCGTTCGTGATCTCGGGCCTCGGCCAGGTCGGCGGCCGCCTCGCGCGCATGCTCGCCGGCCACGGCGCCACGCTCTTCCTCACCGACATCGACGGCCGCAAGCAGCAGCTCGCCGACGACCTCGGCGCCACCTGGATCGCGCCCGGCGAGGCCCTCACCACCCCGGCCGACGTGCTCGTGCCCGCGGGCCTCGGCGGCATCCTCACCGACGAGGCGATCGAGGCGCTGCCCGTGCGTGCCGTGGTCGGCCCCGCGAACAACCCGCTCGCCGAGCACTCCGGCGCCGCGCGGCTCGCGGAGCGCGGCATCGTCTACGCCCCCGACTTCGTGGTCAACGCAGGCGGCGTCATCCACCTGCAGGGCATGGCCGACGGCATGCAGTGGCCGGCGATCGCCGAGCGGCTCACCGGCATCAGCGACACCCTCCGCAGCGTGTTCACCAGCGCGCGGCAGCGCGGCATCACGCCGCTCGAGGCCGCCGAGGCGCTCGCCGCCGAGCGCATCGACGCGGCCCGCGGGCACATGACGGTGAGCGCCTGACGCATCCGCCTCGCTGTGCGCACGCGCACGGCACCCGGCGGATGCGTGGCGGGCGTCCAGGCGCCCGGCGTAGCGTCGCCGTGCGGGGTGCCGACGCCCCGCAGGAGAGAGGATCACCATGAGCCAAGAGCAGCAGCCCGGCCACGACCACTCCAGCCAGGACGAAGCCGTGACCGGCGGCTACGGCGACCCCGGCGAGGCGGAGGCGCTCACGGGCGACGCCGAGTCCGAGACGGATCCCAAGGAGCACCCGAAGGCGGATCCCGCTGAGGGCTCCGACCCGGAGAACCCGCGCGGCCTGTAGTCGTGCGAGCGGCCGGCGGCGTCAGTCGCCGGCCGCCTCGGCCGTCGCGCGGAGCCGCGCGACGTAGTCGCCCCACCAGGCGGCATCGTGGTCCGGCAGGTTCGAGACGCCATCGCGGAGGCCCGCGGCGCCGTCGATCGTCTCGCGCACGATGTCGGCGTGGCCCGCGTGCCGCGCGACCTCGGCGATCATGTGCACGATCAGCCGGTGCAGCGTCGTGTCGGCGTTCGCGCCCCACCACGGCACATGGGCTGGCGCGTCGAGGGGCAGCTCATCGATCGACGCGTCGGCATGCGCCCACACCCGGTCCCAGAGCGCGAGCACCGACGCGCGCGTCTCGTCGGGCCCGGCCCACATGTCGGCGTTGTCCTCGGCGTCGTCGTCGGCCCAGGCGAGTTGCTCGGGGAACGGACGGCCGACGCACCCGCCGAAGTAGTCGGCGGCGACCGTCGCGACGTGCTTGACGAGCCCGAGCAGGTTCGTGCCCGTCGGGGTCATCGGCGTGCGGGCCTCCCGCTCCGACACCCCCTCGAGCTTCCAGCGCAGCGCCTCGCGCTGCACACGCAGGTAGCGGACCAGGGTCGCCTCAGCATCCTCGCTCATGCCTGCATCCTGGCAGGTGCCGCCGACCGTCGTGACTCGAGCCGCGCTTGGCGGGATCTTGCCGAACACCGGCGGCCACGGCGCTCGTGGCCGTCACCGGCCGACCGTAGGCTCACGAGGTGACCGCAGCACCGCTCCGCGCCCGAGCATCCGTCGTCGTCGCGATCGCCATCGCGCTGGCGGCGTGGGCCTCGGCCTTCGTCGTCATCCGCGCCGTCGCCGACGACTTCGACCCCGGTGCCCTCACCCTCGGCCGGCTCGCCGTCGCGGTGATCGTGCTGGGCATCGCGCAGGCGGTGCACGGGTCGTGGGTGCGGCCGAGCGGCCGGCAGTGGCTGCTGCTCGGCGTCTTCGGGGTGCTCTGGTTCCTCGTCTACAACCTCGCCCTCAACGCCGCGGAGCACCTGCTCGACCCGGGCACCGCGGCGCTGCTCGTCAACGTGGCGCCGCTCATCGTGGCGCTCGTCGCCGGAACGCTGCTCGGCGAGGGGTTCCCGCGCTGGCTCATCATCGGCGCGATCGTCGCCTTCGGCGGCATCGCGATCATCGGCGCGGCGACCGCGACCGGCTCGCTCAGCCTGCTCGGCGTCGTCCTCGCGCTCATCGCCGCCGTCACCTACGCCATCGCGGTGCTGCTGCAGAAGCCGCTGCTCGCCGCGCTGCCGGGCCTGCAGATCACGCTCATCGGCGTCGCGATCGGCGTGGTCGGCAGCCTCCCGTGGGGCGGTGCGCTCGTCGCGCAGCTCGCGGCGGCGCCCGCCGCATCGACGATCGGCGTCGTCTACCTCGGGGTCGTGCCGACGGCGATCGCGTTCCTCGCGTGGGCGTACGCGCTCAAGCGGATGCCCGCCGGCCGCCTCGCGATCACGACCTACCTCGTTCCCGTGCTCGCGACCGGCATGGCCTGGGGGCTGCTCGGCGAGGTGCCGCCGCCGCTCGCGCTGCTCGGCGGGCTCGTGTGCCTGAGCGGCGTGGCACTCACGCGCGTCCGCAGCACCGCGCGTGCGGCGGACGAGACGGCCCGCGCGGCGGCGACCGAGGTCACGCGGGCGGAGGAGCCGCGCTAGCGTCCGCAGGCCACCGCACCGCGCCGTCGACGACGGTCGCCGCCTCGCTCAGCGGATGCGGTCGCAGCATGCCGTCGTGCATGAGGTGCTGCACCTCCACGCCGTGCAGGAGCGTCGCGACGTCCGCGACGACGCGGCGATGGCACCGCCACCACACCGCCTCCGAGCACATCACCGCCGTGCGCGCGCGGGATGCGTCGTCGAGCACCGACGCGAGCCCGTCGACGAAGTCGGCCGACCGCGTCCACGCGGCGTAGGCACGGAACGCGTCGACGCGCCACCAGCCGTCGGGCGAGACCGCGTCGTCGGCGGCGCTCAGCCTGCGGCGGCCGCCGAGCCGCTCCTCCCAGCGCCAGCGGATGCCGCCGGCCCCCAGCTCCGCCTCGATCGCGTCTCGCGATGCCGCGGGGTTCGACCGGCTGCCGGGGAACCGCCGGATGTCGACGACGAGCTCGACCCCGGCATCCGTCAGCAGCGCCCGGAGGGCGTCGCCGTCGAGCCTGCCGTGGCCGACCGTCAGCAGCACGGCGCTACCGGTCCTCCTGCAGCCCCAGCTCGATCAGCTCGGTGATGAGGTCGGCGTAGCCGATGCCCGTCGCCTCCCACAGCACCGGGAACATCGAGATCGACGTGAAGCCCGGCATGGTGTTGATCTCGTTCACGACGATGCCGTGCTCGGGCGAGACGAAGAAGTCGACGCGCGCGAGCCCCGCGCCCTCGATCGCCTCGAACGCGCGCACCGCGGTCGCCTGCAACGCGGCGAGCGTCTCGTCGTCGAAGGGAGCCGGGCAGACGATGCGGGCACCGTCACCGCCGCGGTACTTGAGGTCGAAGTCGTAGAAGCGGCCCTCGTCGAGCTCGATCTCGCCCGGGACCGATGCGCGCGGCAGCTCGCCCGCGCGGCCCGAGAGCACGCCGAGCTCGACCTCGCGGCCGCTCACGCCCGCCTCGACGAGGGCGCGCGAGTCCTCCGCGAGCGCGACGGCCATCGCGCGGTCGAAGTCGAGCACCGATTCGACGCGGCTCACGCCGACCGACGAGCCGGCGCGCGCAGGCTTCACGAAGACCGGCATCGGGAAGTCGCCGAGCCGGGCGCGCACCGCGTCCGGGTCGCGCTGCCACTCGCCGCGCGACACGGTCATCCACGGGGCGACGCGGATGCCCGCGTGCTCGAGCACCGTCTTCGTGTAGTGCTTGTCCATGCCGACGGCGCTCGCGAGCACGCCGTTGCCGACGTAGGGCAGGCCTGCGAGCTCGAGCGCGCCCTGCAGGGTGCCGTCCTCGCCGAACGGCCCGTGCAGGATCGGGAACACCACGTCGACGGTGAGCGTGCGCTCGCCGGCCTCGTCCTGCACGGTGAGCTCGCGCTCCCCCGCCACCTGCGGCAGCCGCACGCGCGAGCCGTTGTCGGCCACGACGGCCATCGCCTCGAGCGTGAGGTCTGCGGGGTCGCCGTCCCAGAGCGTCCACGCGCCCTCGGGCGTGATGCCGACGACGATGGGCTCGAAGCGCTCGCGGTCGAGGTGCCGCAGCACGCTGCCGGCGGTCGCGCACGAGATCGAGTGCTCGCTCGAGCGCCCGCCGAACAGCAGGGCGACGCGGATCCGCTGCGCGGCTCCAGGCTGGGTGTCGTGCACGGTCCTACTCCTCGATCGGCTCGTCGTCGGTCGTCAGGTGCGGCGCGATGTCGCGCGGGTCCATGGCGCCGTCGAGCACGAGGCGCACCTGCTCGAGGATCGGCATCCGCACCCCGCGGGCGGCGGCCAGCTCGGCGACCGGGTCGACGGATGCGAGCCCCTCGGCCACCTGCTCCATGCGCGCGATCACGTCGGTGCGCGAGTAGCCCATGCCGAGCAGCCGGCCGGCGGTGAAGTTGCGCGAGAGCGGCGACCCGCACGTCGCGATGAGGTCGCCGAGGCCCGCGAGGCCGCGCAGCGTCTCGCGCTCGGCGCCGTGCGCCACCGCGAAGTCGGTGAGCTCCGCCAGCCCGCGCGTGATGATCGACGCCTTCGTGTTCTCGCCGTAGCCGACGCCGTCGACGATGCCGATCGCGAGCGCGACGAGGTTCTTCAGCACGCCGCCGAACTCGGTGCCGATGACGTCGGTGTTGATGAAGGAGTGGAAGTAGTCGTTGCGCGCGCGCTTCGCGACGTCGCGGGCCGTCGTCGGACTCGTCGACGAGACGACGGCGGCCGTGGGCTGCTCCTGCGCGATCTCGAGCGCGAGGTTCGGGCCGGAGACGACCGCGATCCGCTCGGGATCGATGCGCAGCTCCTGGGCGATGACCTCGCTCATGCGCAGCCGCGTGCCCGCCTCGACGCCCTTCATGAGGCTCACGACCGGTGCGCCGGCCTCGATCGCGTCGCCGTGCTCGCGCAGCAGCTGGCGCAGCTGCTGGCTCGGCACGGCGAGGTAGACCTGGGATGCGCCTTCGAGCGCGGCGCGGATGTCGCTCGTCGCGTGCAGCGACGCGGGCAGCGTGATGCCGGGCAGGTAGCGGGTGTTGCGGCGCGACTCGTCGATCTCGCGCGCCGCCTCCGGCCTACGCGCCCACAGCACCGTGTCGGCGCCGCCGTCGGCGAGGGTCTTCGCGAAGGTGGTGCCCCAGCTGCCGGCACCCAGCACCGCGACGTCAGCCACGTGGCAGCCCGTCGTCGCCGTCCTCGAAGCGCCCGATCTCCGATTGCCCGGCTGCCGACGGGTTCCACCGCTCGGGCGGCGGCACCTCGCCGCGCAGCTCGCCCAGCAGGGCGGCGATCGCGGCCATGAGCCGGTCGGTCGCCTCGTTCATCGCGGCCTGGTCGGTGCGCCCGGCGAAGTCGCTCAGGTCGATCGGCGGGCCGAAGAGGATCTCGATGCGCTTGCGGGGGAAGGGATGGATCGTCTTCCCGTAGCGCGGCATCAGGTGCTGCGTGCCCCAGTGCGCCGCCGGGATGAGCGGCACGCCTGCCTCGAGCGCCATGCGCACCGCGCCGGTCTTGCCCCGCATCGGCCACAGCCCCGGATCGCGAGTGAGCGACCCCTCGGGGTAGATGATCACGCCGAGCTCGTCGCGCACGACCTGCCGCGCGGCCTCCATCGGCGCTCCCTGCGCTGCGCGACCCGCGCGCTCGACGGGGATCTGCCCGGCGGCCGCGAGGATGCGTCCGACCACGGGGATCTTGAACAGGCTCGCCTTGGCCATGAAGCGCGGGATGCGACCCGACTTGTAGATCGCCACGGCCATGATGATCGGGTCGATCTCGCTGTAGTGGTTCGGCGAGAGCACGAAGGCGCCCTTCGCCGGCACGTGCTCATGCCCCCGGATCTCGAGCTTCGCCATGCCCGCGACGGCAGGCAGCACGAGCGCGGCGAGGCCGCGGTAGACCGGCACCCGCTCCGCGCTCGGCGGCTTGCCGGGCAGCGCCATCAGCCCTCCACGTCGAAGTCGGCGCCCAACGTCTCGAGCTTCTCGATGAAGCGCTCGTAGCCGCGGGCGATGATCCCGACGTTCGAGATGCGGCTCGTGCCCTCGGCGGTGAGCGCGGCCACGAGGTGGCTGAAGCCGCCGCGCAGGTCGGGCACCACGACGTCGGCGCCGTGCAGCTGCACCGGCCCCGCGATGACGGCCGAGTGCTGGTAGTTGCGCGCGCCGAAGCGGCACGCGTGGCTGCCGAGGCAGTCGGTGTGGATCTGGATGCGCGCACCCATCTCGACGAGCGCCTCCGTGAAGCCGAAGCGCTGCTCGTAGACCGTCTCGTGCACGATCGAGATGCCGTTCGCCTTCGCGAGGGCGACCACGAGCGGCTGCTGCCAGTCGGTCATGAAGCCGGGGTGCACATCCGTCTCGACCACGACCGGCTTGAGGTCGCCGCCCGGGTGCCAGAAGCGGATGCCGTCATCCTGGATGTCGAAGCGGCCGCCGGCCTTGCGGTAGACGTTGAGGAACGTCGTCATCTCGGGCTGGCGCGCGCCCTCGAGGAAGATGTCGCCGCCGGTCGCGAGCGCCGCGCACGCCCACGAGGCTGCCTCGTTGCGGTCGAAGAGCGCCGTGTGGCTGTAGCCGTAGAGGCGGTCGACGCCCTCGACGCGGATCGTGCGGTCGGTGTCGACCTGGATCTCGGCGCCCATCTTCTGCAGGATCGCGATGAGGTCCATGATCTCTGGCTCGACCGCGGCGTTCTTGAGCTCGGTGCGGCCCTTCGCGCGCACGGCGCCCAGCAGCACCTGCTCGGTCGCGCCGACCGACGGGTAGGGCAGCTCGATCTTCGCGCCGTGCAGGCCGTTCGGGGCCGACATGCGGATGCCGCTCGGCAGCTTCTCGACGACGGCGCCGAAGTTGCGCAGCACCTCGAGGTGGAAGTCGATCGGGCGGTCGCCGATGTGGCAGCCGCCGAGGTCGGGAATGAACGCCTCGCCGAGCTGGTGCAGCAGCGGCCCGCAGAAGAGGATCGGGATGCGGCTGGAGCCGGCGTGCGCGTTGATCGACGTCTCGTGCGCCGTGCGGACGTTCGCGGGGTCCAGCGTGAGCGTGTCTCCGTCGCGCACGACGGTGACACCGTGCAGCTCGAGCAGCCCCTGCACGACGCGCACGTCGCTGATCTCGGGCACGCTGCGCAGCTCGCTCGGCGTCTCGCCCAGGAGCGCAGCGACCATCGCCTTGGTGACGAGGTTCTTCGCGCCCTTCATCTGGATGCGGCCGTTGAGCGGCTTGCCGCCGCGCACGGTGATGCGGTCGACGTTCATGCCGACGGCTGCGCCGGCATTCTTCGAGAACTCGGTCAGGTTCACGCTGTTCCTTCCCTGACGGGCTGCGTCGTGGGCATCCACGCCGGTCGGTTGGCTTCGAACGCGGTGATCGCGTCCTCGTCTCGGAGGGTCAGGGCGATGTCGTCGAGGCCCTCGAGCAGGCGCCAGCGAGTGTAGTCATCGATCTGGAAGTCGTGCGTGACGCCACCCGCGGTCGCGGTGCGCGCCTCGAGGTCGACGGTCACGGGCTCGCCCGGGTTCGCCTTCGCGACCGCCCAGAGCGCCTCCATGGCGCTCTCGGAGATCTGCCCGACCAGCAGCCCCTGCTTGCCCGCGTTGCCGCGGAAGATCTCGCCGAAGCGCGGGCCGAGCACGGCGGTGATGCCGAAGTCGCGCAGCGCCCAGACGGCGTGCTCGCGGCTCGAGCCGGTGCCGAAGTCGTGGCCGACGACGAGCACGCCGCCGTGGCGGTAGGGCTCCTGGTTGAGCACGAACGTCGGGTCCTGGCGCCACGAGTGGAAGAGGGCGTCGTCGTAGCCCGTCTTCGTGACGCGCTTGAGGAACACCGCGGGGATGATCTGGTCGGTGTCGACGTTCGATCGCTCGAGCGGGATGATCGGCCCGGTCAGCGTACGGATCTTGTCCATGTCAGGCCTCCTCGGTCTGCTGGCCGTGCTGGGTGTCCTGCGTGTTCTGGCTCTGTGCCTGCAGATCCCAGGGGCTCGACAGCGTGCCGCGGATCGCGGTCGCCGCCGCGACGAGCGGCGACACGAGATGCGTGCGGCCGCCCTTGCCCTGGCGGCCCTCGAAGTTGCGGTTCGAGGTCGACGCGCAGCGCTCACCGGGGGCGAGCTGGTCGGGGTTCATGCCGAGGCACATCGAGCAGCCGGCGAAGCGCCACTCGGCGCCGAAGTCCTTGAACACCTTGTCGAGCCCGGCGGCCTCCGCCTCGAGGCGCACCCTGGCCGAGCCCGGCACGACCATGACGCGCACGCCATCCGCCTTCTTCTGGCCGCGGATGATGTCGGCGGCCGCCGTGAGGTCCTCCATGCGCGAGTTCGTGCACGAGCCGATGAAGACGGTGTCGACCGGGATCTCCTTGAGCTTCGTGCCGGGAGCGAGGTCCATGTACTCGAGCGCGCGCTCGGCGGCGGCGCGGTCGTTGGGGTCCTCGAACGACGCCGGGTCGGGCACCACGCCCGAGAGCGACGCGCCCTGGCCGGGGTTCGTGCCCCAGGTGACGAAGGGCTCGAGCAGGTCGGCGTCGATCGTGATCTCGTTGTCGAAGACCGCGTCGTCGTCGGTCGGGAGCGTGCGCCAGTACTCGAGCGCGGCATCCCAGTCGGCGCCCTTCGGCGCGTGCGGCTTGTCCTTGACGTAGGCGAAGGTCGTCTCGTCGGGTGCAACCATGCCGGCGCGGGCGCCGGCCTCGATGGACATGTTGCAGATCGTCATGCGGCCCTCGATCGAGAGGGCGCGGATGGCGCTGCCGCGGTACTCGAAGACGTAGCCGGCGCCGCCGCCGGTGCCGATCTTCGCGATCACGGCGAGGATGATGTCCTTCGCCGTGACGCCGGGGCGCAGGGTGCCCTCGACGTTGATCGCCATCGTCTTGAAGGGCTTGAGCGGGAGCGTCTGCGTCGCCATGACGTGCTCGACCTCGCTCGTGCCGATGCCGAACGCCATCGCGCCGAACGCGCCGTGGGTCGACGTGTGCGAGTCGCCGCACACGACCGTGACGCCGGGGAGCGTGAGCCCGAGCTGCGGGCCCACGAGGTGCACGATGCCCTGCTCCTTGTCGCCGAGCGAGTGGATGCGCACGCCGAACTCCGCGGCGTTGTGGCGCAGCGTCTCGATCTGCTTGCGGCTCGTCGGGTCCTGGATGGGCTTGTCGATCTCGAGCGTCGGCGTGTTGTGGTCCTCGGTCGCCACGGTGAGGTCGGTGCGCCGGAGGCCGCGGCCCGCCTGGCGGAGGCCGTCGAAGGCCTGCGGGCTCGTCACCTCGTGGACGAGGTGGAGGTCGATGTAGATGAGGTCGGGTGTGCCGTCGGCACCCTTGACGACGACGTGGTCGTCCCACACCTTCTCTGCGAGCGTCCTGCCCATTTCCGTCTCCCCAGCACTTGTCGACCGCGACCGGCCATCTCCCGAGTCTACGCGTGGGTGCGATCCGCTCCCCTGACGGCGAACACCCTCGGCACGGCGCCGCATTCCCGGCGGCCTGCGCGACGTACAGTGCTCCCATGCCCATCGCCGACGCATCCGTCTGGGCGGACGGCGCCCGCGTGGCCGATCCCGTGCCGTTCGACCGGGTGTTCGAGACCGCCGCGGAGCGAGGCGGGTTCGCGTGGGTCGACCTCGTCGACCCGACGGAGGCGGAGCTGCGGCAGGTGGCCGACGAGCTCGACCTGCACCACCTGCTCGTCGAGGACGTCATCTCGCGCGGGCAGCGGCCGAAGCTCGAGCCCTACGGCGACACCGAGTACTGCGTCGTGCACCGGGTCGAGGCGCGGGGCGACGGTGACGATGACGAGTTCGTCGGCCGCGAGGTGCACGCGATCCTGAGCGAGCGGTGCATCGTCACGGTCTCGTGGCACGGCGACGACGCCCCCACCCGCGTGCGCGAGCGCTTCGAGCGCGGCATCGCGCCGCTCGAGCTCGCGCCCCGCACCGTGCTCTACGCGATCCTCGACGACATCGCCGACGCCCACGAGCGGCTGGCGATGGCCGTGCACGGGCAGATCGAGGGCGTCGAGGACATCTTCTTCGGCGAGGAGCACCCGCCGACCGTCGAGATCTACCGCGCGATGCGCCGGGTGCTGACGCTGCAGCGCGCCGCGGATCCGATGAGCGACGTCGTCTCGCGGGTCGCCGCGCGCGTCGGCGACGACCAGCTCGAGCTGCGGCGCCACCTCCGCGACGTCGACGACCACGCCCGGCGCACCGCGACCCGGCTGAGCGGCGACCGCGACCTGCTCGCGAGCATGCTGCAGCTCGCCTCCGCGCGCGTCGCCGAGCGGCAGAACGACGAGCTGCGCTCGATGACCGAGCACCAGATCGAGCAGAACGACCAGACGAAGAAGGTCACGTCGTGGGCCGCGATCCTCTTCGCGCCGACGCTCATCGCCGGCATCTACGGCATGAACTTCACCCACATGCCCGAGCTGCACTGGCTGCTCGGCTACCCGTTCGCGATCGTCCTCATGCTCGCCTTCGCGGGGGTGCTGTACCTCGTCTTCAGGCGGCGCCGCTGGTTGTAGGCCGCACTGGCCGCGGGCAGACGCACTGGCCGCGCCTGGGCTCGGAGGTGCACGATGGTCGCATGACCGCTCCCCTCACGATCGCCGTCACCGGCGGTGCCGGCCAGATCGGCTACCAGCTGCTGTTCCGCATCGCCGCCGGCGACATGCTCGGCCACGGCCAGCCCGTGCGGCTGCGCATCCTCGAGGTGCCGCAGGCGATGGCGGCGCTCGAGGGCGTCGTCATGGAGCTGCAGGACGCCGCCTTCCCGCTGCTCGCGTCGGTCGACACGACGTCGGATGCGTCGGTCGCCTTCGAGGGCGCCGACCACGCGCTGCTCGTCGGCGCCCGGCCCCGCGCGAAGGGCATGGAGCGGTCCGACCTGCTCGCCGCGAACGGGGCGATCTTCGCCGCCCAGGGCCGCGCGATCCAGGACGGCGCGAGCGACCGCATCCGCATCACCGTGACGGGCAACCCGGCCAACACGAACGCGCTCATCGCCGCGGCGGCCGCCCCCGACATCCCGCGCGAGCGCTTCTCGGCGCTCACCCGGCTCGATCACAACCGCGCGATCGCGCAGCTCGCCGCGAAGACCGGCGCGCCGGTCGCCGACGTGCGGCGGATGATCGTGTGGGGCAATCACTCGGCGACGCAGGTGCCTGACATCACGCACGCGACCGTCGGCGGCGAGCCGGCGGTGGACCTCGTCGAGCGCGAGTGGGTGAAGGGCGAGTTCGTGCCGACCGTCGCCAACCGCGGCGCGGCGATCATCGAGGCGCGCGGCGCCTCGTCGGCCGCGTCCGCGGCGGCGGCCACGATCGACCACGTGCGCGACTGGGCACGCGGCACGGCCGATGGCGACTGGACCTCGATGTCGGTCATCTCGCGCGGCGAGTACGGCGTGCCCAAGGGGCTCGTGTCGTCATTCCCGGTCACGACCGCCGACGGCGACTGGACGATCGTCGAGGGCCTCGAGCTCGACCCCGACGTCGAGGCGCAGGTGCGCGCATCCGTCGCCGAGCTCGACGACGAGCGGACGCAGGTGCGGGCGCTCGGCCTGCTGGGCTGAGCGCCTCTCGCGATCAGCCGAGGATGTCGCCGAGCCAGCCGCCGCGGCTGCGGCGCTGCTGCTGGTCGTAGCGCCCGCGCTGCCCGTTGGAGCGCTCCTGCACCATGCGGAGGGCCTTGTCGGCGAGCTTGCCGACGGCGTCGCTCGAGCCGGACTGCTGGCCGGGCTGCTGGCCGTACGGCTGCTGGCCGTAGGGCTGCTGGCCGCCACTCTGCTGCCCATACGGCTGCTGGTGTCCATACGACTGGTGCCCGTGGCCCTGCTGCTGGCCGTGGCCCTGGCCGTAGGGCTGCTGCTGACCGGCGGAGGGCTGCTGGGCGTAGTCCGGCTGCTGCTGCTCGGCGCGCTCGATGATCTTGTCGAGCTCACCGCGGTCGAGCCAGATGCCTCGGCACTCCGGGCAGTAGTCGATCTCGATGCCGCTCCGCTCGCTCATCACCAGGGTCGCTGCGTCGTTCGGGCACTGCATGGGCGTCTCCTTCCAGACGCGACGAGCCTGACGCATCCGCCTGTGGCCGAGCCCAGTGCCTGCCGCGTGCCGCCGCAAGCCCGTGCTTGTCCGCATCCGAGGCGCACCCTATGCTCGTACTCAGTAGTTGAAGCCGGTGTTCAGATATAGAACGCTACGAGACGATGTCGTCCGACGTCCCACAGAGAAGTGAGGCAGCTGCCGTGCAGTTCCACCACCACGGATACGTGTCCACCGACCCGCGCATGCAGCCCGCCGCAGGCATCGGCCTCGACCGGCCGACGACGCTCCCCGACGAGGTCGACGTGCTCATCGTCGGGACGGGGCCCGCCGGCATGATCACCGCCGCGCAGGTCGCGCAGTTCCCCGACGTCAACGTGCGCATCATCGAGCGCCGACCCGAGCGGCTCGCGATCGGGCAGGCCGACGGCATCCAGGCACGCAGCGTCGAGACCTTCCAGGCGTTCGGCTTCGCCGAGCACATCACCGCGGAGGCGTACCGGATCACCGAGATGGCCTTCTGGGGCCCCGACCCCGAGGACCCGTCGCGCATCGTCCGCGGTGCGACGCCCGACGACGACCCCGCGGGCATCAGCGAGTTCCCGCACCTCATCGTCAACCAGGCGCGCGTGCTCGACTACTTCGCCGAGGCGGCGCGGTTCGCCCCCGGCCGCGTCGAGCCCGACTACGGCTACGAGTTCAAGACCCTCGAGGTGACCGACGAGGGCGAGTTCCCCGTTGTCGTGACCCTCTCCCACACCTCCGGCGACCGGAAGGACGAGGAGCGGATCATCCGCGCCAAGTACGTCGTCGGCGCGGACGGCGCCCGCAGCGCGGTGCGCTCAGCGATCGGCTGCACGCTCGCGGGCCAGTCGGCGAACCACGCGTGGGGCGTCATGGACGTGCTCGCGGTGACGGACTTCCCCGACATCCGCACGAAGTGCGCGATCCAGTCGGCGTCGGGCGGCAACATCCTGCTCATCCCCCGGGAGGGCGGCTACCTCTTCCGCATGTACGTCGACCTCGGCGAGGTGCCAGAGGACGACCGCGGCGCCGTGCGCAAGACCACGGTCGAGCAGATCATCGCCAAGGCGAACGCGATCATCGCGCCGTACACGCTCGACGTGCGGAACGTGGCGTGGAGCAGCGTCTACGAGGTGGGTCACCGGCTCACCGACCGCTTCGACGACGTGCTCGCCGACGAGCGCGGCACCCGGACCCCGCGCGTCTTCATCGCCGGCGACGCGTGCCACACGCACAGCGCGAAGGCCGGCCAGGGCATGAACGTGTCGATGCAGGACGGCTTCAACATCGGCTGGAAGCTCGGCCACGTGCTCGACGGCCGCGCGCCCGAGTCGCTGCTCGACACCTACTCGCTCGAGCGGCAGGTGGTCGCGCAGGCGCTCATCGACTTCGACAAGGAGTGGTCGACGCTCATGGCGAAGCCGGTGAGCGAGCTCGGCAGCCCGCAGGAGGTCGCCGAGTTCTACACGCGCACGGCGGAGTTCCCGGCCGGCTTCATGACGCAGTACGAGCCGTCGATGATCGTCGGCAGCCCCGAGCACCAGGAGCTCGCGACCGGCTTCCCGATCGGCAAGCGCTTCAAGTCGGCGCGCGGCGTCAAGGTGTGCGACACGAACCCGGTGCACATCGGCCACTTCCACCAAGCGGACGGCCGCTGGCGCATCTACGCCTTCGCCGACAGCGCTGCCCCCGGTCAGGGCTCGGCGCTCGCCGCGTGGGCTGAGTGGCTCGCGCACGACCCGCAGTCGCCCATCGCCGTGCACACGCCCGCGGGCCGCGACACGAGCGCGCTCTTCGACGTGCGGGCGATCTACCAGCAGGGCCACCACGACATCGACCTCAACGACGTGCCGGAGGCGTTCAAGCCGATCGTCGGACCGTTCGAGCTCATGAACCTCGAGAACGTCTACGCGACGCTCCCCGACGACGACATCTTCGACGTGCGCGGCATCTCGCGCGACGGCGCCGTCGTGGTCGTGCGGCCCGACCAGTACGTCGCGCACGTGCTGCCGCTCGCGGCGACGGACGAGCTGGCGGCGTTCTTCCGCGGGGCGCTGACCGCCCTTCGATAGGGCTTCACCGAGTTTATCGAGACGGATCGAGATCGCCCTTCCTCGACATAGCGCTCGGCGTCGGCGTCTCAGTCAAGCTCGAGTTTCTGCAGCATCCCGGCAGCGGTACGCGCGTGAGTCGCATGCTGCTGAGGACCGGGCGTCGAGAAGATTCTCGCCGCGACCTCAATGAGTTTCTTCGCCTCTCCCACCGAAGGATCATGCCGTTCGGCAGCAGTCTCGATTAGAGAGAGCGCCAACATTATCGCATCGTTCGCATATTCGGCATGGTCCTCGCCGTAAAGCACTGCGTCAGACTCCAGCGCACCCCTGGCGAACGTCACGGCGCCCCGAGGGTCACCAACGAGTCGACAGAGGCCAGCCATCTGAATCCATAGCGCGTTCCGCCAACCGAGTGCTCGCTTCATCTCTCGCTCTTGCGCCGGAAGCCGCTCAAGTCGAGCAACGCCCTCCGAGAGTTCGCTCTTTAGCAAAAGGAGTGCGAGCCGAGGTGGCGTCGACTCGCTTTCAATCGCGATCCCGGCGCGGTGAACGAGTCGCTCCGCATGCCACACAGCTTGGTAGAACGGACTAATTCCGTAGATGAGTTCCTCGTTGGAGTCGAAGATCTCTGGTAAGCCATCCGCAAGCAGCTTTTCTGCCGCAGGGAGGTCTCCGACCGACCGAGCAGCGGCGACCGATATCCACTTGCTATTCACTCCGATAACATCCGAAATTGCTGGTCTCTCATACTTGACAGCGATCGGTCGATCTCTCCAGTTCAACCAGTCGTTTACCTCACGCTCAAACAGGAAAGTCTGGGTTTGGCTGACATATTCCTCCAGCGACGGCGCTCCGCCCAGGGCCGCGAGAATGGCGAAGCCACGTTCGAGCATGTCGAGTCCGACCGGAACGTCTCCCAGTGAGATTTCTGCCCAAGCCCCGACCCGCAGTAGAGCGCTCGCGGGAAGCGACGTCGAGGCATCTTCAAGCTGATCAAGCAAGGCGAGCCCGCTCGCCGCGGCTGAGCGCACGCCAACCAGGTCGCCCGCCTCCCAACGACTCTTCGCGACTAGCGACCAATACGAGCACTGTTCTTCAGGGTCAAGATCGACCTCGACATCAGCGTATTGCCGCTCGAGGCTATTGACGTACTCCCGACTGCGAGTGACCGTATCGACGGCAAAAAGCATGTGGCCGATACGCACCCCGGTGGACCATGCCGCACCGCTACCGTCATCTCCCTGCAAAGCGAAGAGTCTACCGAGCAAGCCCACCGCACTCTCGCGCAGGTCCAGTTCATTCATAAGATTGGCCAGTTGCACTACCGCATCGTCGAAGCTCGCACGGTCGATGTCACGATATTCGTCCGTTTCGCTTGTTTGCAACCAGGCGGCGCAGTAGTAGTAAACGATCTCTCTCGAGTAGCGGCCGAGGCTTGCAGCGGTCTTGGCGCTTCCCAAGCATGCTCTCACCACGCGACGCTGCTCTTGAGGGTTCAACTCGCGCCAGCAATAGGCGGTAAGAAGTCTCGACGCGCTGACCATCCCGCTTGCAACGTCGATGAGATCCAGGCTTTGCAGGCTCTGCTTTGCATGCGCAAACGTATCGCCGAACGCGTCCGGGACGGCTTCAAAAGTCGCAGCCGTCAACAACCCGGCCACACCCATTAACTGCACATCCAAGACCCGGCCCTGCATGACATGGAGCGATGCAAGGAGTAGCCTGCCGTCGAATGCGGCGCTTTGTCGAAATTCATCCAGAACACGTGCCCACACCGCATTCTGCGTACGATTGGATACGGATCGTTCTAGCGGCACACCGAGCACGAGAGCGGGGTCTGCCAGGATGGCTCGCAGTGACGCATCTCCCGCCGACCCAGCCCGGCGCACGAGCGCGGCTGCCACACGAGCCGTCTCCGGGAGACCCCTGAGAATCTTCGCCAGCGGGTCAAGAACCGACACGTCGAAGTCCGGCAACTCTGCGGCCAAGAGTTCCAGGATTGACTCCTCTTCCAACGCCGGGAGGTGCAGGGCCGCGTCGTATTCATCGCCTACTGCCCTTCCGGTGGTTAGCAGGAGCACACCAGCATCGGGCTCGCAAGCTGCTGCTAGTCGTTCGATCAAGTCGGACCGATCGAGATCGCATACGATGAGCGTGAGCTCGGGCTGCGCCCGCAACAATCTGCCGACCACAGATGCGATGTCTCCGTACGGATTGACGCCCCGACTCTGTGCCAGTGCGCGAACCGCCGTGCTGAGTTGATCGGACGATGAATACGTCACGGCGTACGTCGTATTGAGCGACCGCTCGCGCATACTCCACTGACGCGCCAGCTCGAAGCGACCAGACAACTCCGGGCCCGCGACCAAAGCCATGCCACAGGCTGAAACGGCGCGCGAGAGTTCCGATAGATCGTCGCTGCGGCCTACGAAGCAGGCCGGCAACGCGCGGTGGTCCACGGCAGCGACGAACAGTGACGTCGGGCTGACGAAGCTCAGCATCAAGAACGGATCGAGCATGGCTACCGCATCTTCTGCGCCTGCCAGTCGCGCGGCGTGCGACTTCAGCTCATGCTCAACCGCCTCATGGTTGGCGGTGAGACGCGCCAGCGCACCGCGTTGCAAGTCAATGTCGTCGACTGCTTGATCCAAGCGCAAACCGAAGTGCTTAGGCGCTCGCCTGATTTCCGCCGCGATCCAGTCGCACACTATTCGGACGATGCTTTCGATGCTATCTCGGGTCGCCGCATCCTCCATCACCGGACCCAGCGCCTCCCGCACGCGCGTCAGCACGAGCTCCAGAAACAGAGAGGCGCTGTTAGTCGCTCGCACCAAATCGTCATCAATCTTCAGCGATCGCAGCGCCGTCTCAGCGGCGTCCACCAGTGCACTACGATCGTGCCCGCTGAGAGCGTTGAACTTGTTATTAATGAGTGCGGAAACGCGACTCCTCACTTGCTTCAAGTTCGGCTGGTAGTCCGTTCGGATGCTAGCCATAACGACGTTCACGAAGCCCGCACTGACTGCGGCATTCAGTAGCGTGCCGAACAACTCAACAGACGCCATCGCGATGGCCTGTGCCCGGGCTTGTCCCACGCGCTCATTATGGCCATTCACGGCCACGTCCGCGACTGCTGGATCGTCCGCAACGGCCCAGCTTGTTCTGCCCACGCTGGATTCCGAGGGGTCACGGCGGCAGACCTCACGGCACAGGGAAGCGCCCGAGTCGACACCATGGGCGACGCGCCCCGAACAGCGAAGCGCCCCCGGTCGATGACCGGGGGCGCTGTCTCACTGTGACCCCAGCGGGATTCGAACCCGCGTTACCGCCGTGAGAGGGCGGCGTACTAGGCCGCTATACGATGGGGCCGGTGTCGCTGTCCTGCGAAAGCAACCTGGATAGTGTGCCACACGGATCGCCGCAGTTCCAAATCGGGTGGGTTGCGTCTCCCCCGCGTGCCTCTGCGGGCGCGTCGGCGCGGGTCCGCGCACGCCGTTGCCGGGACGGATGGGCGGGCCTTGGGTTGCCATGCGGACGTGCCGCCAAGAGGCCGGGAGGCGGCATTTCGGTGCCGCGAAAGACGGGCGGCCCGGGTTGCGGTACGGAAGTGTCGCCTCAGGGCCGCACAGGCGACACTTCGGTGCCCCAAACGACGGGTCGGCACAGGTTGCGGTACGAAAGTGTCGTCTCGGGGGCGCGCAGGCGACACTTCGGTACCGCAAACGAGAGACGCGGCCGGGTTGCGGTACCGAGGTGTCGTCTCGGGGCCGCGGAGGCGACGCTTCGGTACCGCAAACGGGCGGGGGCGGTCACGGAAGACCCCGCCGCCTCAGGGCAGGCGGTGCACCTGCAGGGCGCCCGGCATCACGCTGCAGCGCACCGGCAGCCGACCGACGATCTCGCCGTCGGCGCAGACGATCACCGTCTCGTCGCTCGCGATCTCGGCGGTCTCGCAGTCGACGACCGTGACGCGCCGATCGCTCGTGTGCGTGCCGCGCAGCACCCGCGCGAGCAGCGCGAGGAACGCCGGGTACCGCAGCTCGTCGGCGAAGACGGCGGTGAGTCGACCGTCGCGCATCGACGCGTCCGGCGCGATGGGGATGCCGCCGCCGAAGGTGCGGTTGTTCGCGATCGCGGCGACGAGCGTGCGCCAGGTGCGCTCCGCTCCCCCGTCGAGCCGCACCCGGAACGTGCGATGCTGCGGCCGCAGCACCGTCGCGAGGATCGACGCCCGGTAGCGGATGCGGCTCGGCACGCGGGTGAACCGGAACGACCGCACGTTGACGTCGGCATCGAACCCGACCGAGACGACGCCCGCGGCGATGGTCACGCCGTCGGGGTGCTCGATGCGGAGGAGGTCGACGCGGTCGGGCTCGGACGCGAGCATGGCCTCCAGCCCGTCGAGGGCCGCCTGCAGCGACCCGATCCCGAGGCCCGCCGCGAAGTCGTTGCCGCTGCCCGCCGGGATCACGACCAGCCGCTTCGACGTGCCGCCGACAATGTTGACCCCGAGGTGCACCATGCCGTCGCCGCCCACGACGACGAGGGCATCCGCTCGGATCATCGCGAAGCGCGTCTGCTCGAGCTGGCCCGCGTAGTCGGCCGCGGCGATGTGCTCGACCTCGTTGCCGAGATCCGCGATGCGTGCCGCGACGATCGCGCCGAGCGCGCCGTTGCGGCCGAAGCGGGCGGTGGGGTTCGAGGCGACGACGATGCGCACGCGACAGAGCCTAGGGGCGGGCGGGAGCCATACGAGTGCGCGCCGACGGTCGCGAGCGCATATCGTGGAGCGCATGCGAGTGACGAAGCGAGAGCACGCCTGCATGATCCTCGACGAGGAAGGGCAGCAGCTCGTCATCGACCCGGGCAACCAAACGGGTGCGGTCGTCGCGCGTGGCCTGGTCGCGATCGTGATCACGCACGAGCACGCAGACCACTGGGACGTGCCGCACCTCGAGGCGCTGCGCGCCGCCCACCCGTCGGCGCGCATCTTCGCGCCCGCCGGCGTCGCCGCCGCGGCCGAGGGCTTCGACATCACCGTGGTCGAGGCGGGCGAGCGCGTGACGGCCGGCCCGTTCCGGCTGCGCTTCTTCGGCGGCACGCACGCCGAGATCCACCGCACCATCCCGCTCGTCGACAACCTCGGCGTGCTCGTGAACGAGCGCTTCTACTACCCGGGCGACTCCTACGCGACGCCCGACGTGCCGGTCGCCGTGCTCGCGACGCCGGCGGGCGCCCCGTGGCTGAAGATCGGCGACGTGATCGACTTCGTCACCGAGGTCGCCCCGCGCGCGACCTTCGCCGTGCACGACGCGCCGCTCTCGCCCATGGGCCTCGGCATGGCCCACGGCCGCATCGAGGCCGCCGTGCAGGAGGGCGGCGGCGAGCACCACCGACTGGAGCCCGGCGACTCGATCGAGGTCTAGTGCCGCACCCGCTCCCAGGGGCGGCGCCCGCATGATCGACCCCGTCACGCTGCTGCTCTACGCCGCAGCGCTGCTCACCGCGACCGTCGCCCAGCGCGTCATCGGCCTCGGGTTCGGCCTCATCATGGGCCCGGTCTCGGTGATGGTCGCCGGCCCCATCGCGGCCGTGCCGCTCAACTGCATCTTCGCGACCGTCGGCTGCGCGCTCATGCTGCCGGGCGTCTGGCGCGACGTCGACTGGCGCCGCCTCGCCTGGCTCGTGCTGCCGGCGATCCCCGCGAGCGTCGCGGGGCTGCTGCTCGCGCGCACGGTGCCGGCGGATGCGCTGCGCATCGCCGTCGGCGTCGTCACGATCGCGGGCCTGCTGCTGTCGCTCGCCTTCACCCGCTCCCGGCACACGCTCGACGGCCCGGCGACGCGCATCACCGCCGGGCTCGCCATCGGCGGGCTCAACGCGGCGGTGGGCGTCGGCGCGCCGCCGGTCGGCGCGTACGCGCTCGTCAGCCGCTGGACGCCGCGCACGATGGCCGCGACGATGCAGCCGTTCTGGGTCGTGCTCAACCTCTCGACGCTCGCCGGGCGCGAGCTGCTCGTGCCGCAGGGGTTCCCCGAGTGGCCGTGGTGGGCGTGGCTCGGGGCGTCGGCGGCCGCCGCCCTCGGCACCCTGCTCGCGCACCGGATCGCCCACCTCGTGCCCGAGCGCGCGGCGCGCGTCACGATCGTCGTGCTGTCGCTCGCCGGCGGCGCCGCCGTCATCGCGAGCGGCGTCGCCGGGCTCCTCGCGGCCTCCTGACGGCGGCCGGCGCCGAGCCCACCCGGCGCCGGCGCCGTCGGCCCGTCCCCGGGCTACGCGATCAGCGCCCGCACGACGCCGAGCGCGGCCATCTGCCCGGCGGCAGCGCTCGCGATGACCGAGTGGCCGGGGCCGGCGGTCGCCCGGTGCGCGGCGTCGCCCGCGGCGAAGACCCGCGGCACGCTCGTGGCGCCCACCTCGTCGACCTCGATCGCGCCGTCCGGCAGCATCGCGCATCCGAGCGTCGCCGGCAGCGCCGAGCGCTGCACCCACGCGCCGCCGGTCAGCACGCCGTCGCACGGCAGCACGTCGCCGTCCTCGAGCCGGATGCCGACGAGCCGCCCGTCCCGCTCCTCCACGCCGACCGCGCGGCGCGCGTCGACCGCGATGCCGAGCGGCTCGAGCCCGGCGACGACCTCGCGGTCGAGCGGCACACCGTCGGTCAGCCACGTGAGGTGCTCGGCGACGCCCGCCATCATCCGCAGCGGGTGCTCGCGCTGCGGCTCACCGCCCAGCACGATCACCCGCTCGCCCAGCTCGTGGCCGTGGCAGAAGGGGCAGTGCGCAACCTGCCCGCCCCAGTGCCGAGCGAGCCCCGGCAGCGGCAGCGGCAGGTCGGCGACGCCGGTCGCGAGGATCAGGTGGCGGGCCCGCAGCCGAGCGCCGTCCGCGAGCTCGACGCGCACCTCGTCGTCGGTCGCGCGGGCGTCCACCACAGCGCCGTCCACGAGCTGCACCGTGCCGCCTGATGCCGTGCCGTAGGCGCCGAGCTGCTCGCGCGCGATTGCGCGGAACTCGGCGGGCGGTGTGCCGTCGTGCGTGACGACGTTCTGCATGTGGGCCGCGGCGGCGTTGCGCCCCGGCCCCTCGTCGACGAGCGCGACGGTGCGGTGCACCCGCGCGAGGGTGAGGGCGGCCTGCAGCCCGGCGGGGCCGCCGCCGAGGACGATGCAGTCGAGGAGCTCGGTGTCAGGAGTTGCCATGTGCACCAGGATGTGACTTCATGTCGACATGAGGTCAAGTCTGCTGTCGATCGGCGAGCTCGCGAGCGAGTTCGGGCTCGAGCCGCACGTGCTGCGGCACTGGGAGTCGGAGGGCGTGCTGGCGCCGACGACGCGCGTCGGCGGCAAGCGGCGCTACGACGACGCGGCGCGGATGCGCATCGGCACCATCCTGCGCGGCCAGGACGCGGGGATGTCGCTCGCCGCCATCCGCGCCGTGCTCGCCACCTCGAGCGCAGCCGAGCGGCACGCGATGCTCGCCGATCAGGTGGCCGCGCTCGAGCAGCGGCAGGCGGAGCTCGAGGCGGCGCTCGCGGTCGTCCGCCACCTGCAGTCGTGCGAGCACAGCGACTTCGCGCAGTGCCCCGGCTTCCGTGAGCTCATCACCGCGGAGCCGCAGCCGATCGCGCACTCGCCGCGGGTGCACGCTCGCGCCCGACGCGAACGAGCCGCTATCTGAACGCCCTGTTCTATGCTTGCGACACGCGCTCGGCACGTGCGATGACGAGCGGGAGCGACACGGAAGCGAGCGACGATGCCCGAGCCCCGCACAACCCCCGCGAAGGGCGCCGGCGGCGCGGGTGACACGAGCGGCTCCCAGACGCTCTCCCGCGGCCTGACCGCCCTCGCGCTGCTCGCGGATCACGGCAGCCAGACGATCCAGTCGCTCGCCGATCTGCTGGGCGTGCACCGCTCGGTGGCCTACCGGCTCGTCCGCACGCTCGAGGAGCATCGGCTCGTCGTGCGCGCCGGCGGCCTGCTCTCGCTCGGACCGCAGCTCGTCGTGCTCGCGCGCGACGTCGAGCACGACCTGCAGTCGGCGTCCCTCCCCCACCTGCAGCAGCTCGCCGACGAGCTGGGCATGACCGCGTTCCTGACGGTGCGCGACGGCGACGACGCCGTCACGCTCGTGACGGCCGTGCCGCGCGGGGTGAACGCATCCGTCGCCCAGCACCCCGGCCACCGCCACCCCATCGCGCTCGGCGCGCCCGGCATCGCGATCCAGGCGATGCTCGACGACGCCGTCTGGCGCGAGCTCGGGCACGACGAGCCGATGCACCCCGAGGTCGCCTCGGTGCGCTCGCGCGGCTGGGCGGTGAGCGCCAACGAGGTGATCCAGGGCATCACCTCGGTGGGCGCCCCCATCCGCGACCGCCGGTCGACGGATGCCTCCGTCGCCGTCGTGACCGTCGGCCAGCCGGACACCGACGCGCTCGGGCGCGCCGTGGTGGCGACGGCCGCCGCGATCGCCGCCGACCTGCGCTGAGCGTGGACCTCGTCTCGTTCGTCGTCGCGCTCGTCGCGGTGCTCATCGGCGCCGTCGGCCAGCGGATGATCGGGATGGGCTGGGGGCTCGTCGTCACGCCCGCGATCGCCCTCGTCGCGGGCCCGCTCGCGGCCGTGCTCGTCGTGAACCTCTACGGCGCCATCGCGTGCCTCGTGATCCTCCCCCAGGTCTGGCGCGACGTCGACTGGCGGCGGCTGCTGTGGATCGCGATCCCCGCGGTCGCGCTCATGGTGCCGGGGCTGCTGCTCGCGAAGGGGCTCGACACCGACCTGCTGCGCGTCGTCGTCGGTGTCATCGCGATCGCCGGCGTCGTCATCAGCGTCGCGTTCACGAGCGCGGCCCGCACCCACGACGGGCCGGTGCTGCGCGTCGCCACCGGCACCGCGATCGGCGTGCTCAACGCGAGCGTCGGCATGGGCGCGCCTGCCGTCGGCGTCTACTCGCTCGTCTCCGGCTGGCAGGACCGCACGTTCGTCGCCACGATGCAGCCGTTCTGGGTGCTCGTGAGCGGCGCGATCGTCGTCGTGCGGCCCTTCGTCGCGCCCGACGGCTCGCCGGACTGGCCGCTCTGGGCATGGCTCGTGCTCGCGGTGCCGGTCGTGGCCGGCGTGCTGCTCGGCAACCGCCTCGCCCACCTCGTGAACCGCACCGTCGTGCGCGCCGCCATCATCGGCCTGTCGGTGCTCGGCGGCGGCGCCCTCATCGTGACGGGCGCGATGGGCCTCGCCGGCTGACGCGGCTCGTCCGGCGCGAGCGCCAGCCGGCGCCCGCGCCAGCCAGAGCCCGCGTCAGCGGGCGTCCGTGCGCACCGCGGGCATGACGCCCGTGCCGATGGACTCGAACGCCTCCGGCCGCCGGTGCCGCGCGTGGAGCGCGATCGCCACCCCGACCACCGCGGCGACGACGAGCAGCCCCGGGAGCACGAACGTGAGCGGCGTCGACGACTCCTGGCCCAGCAGCAGGTTCCAGTTCGAGAGCGTCAGCACCGTCACCGTCGCGAAGAAGACCGCCGCGATCGCCGGCGCGATGAGCCGCGACCAGGTCGTCGTGTCGCGGCGGTCGCGAGCGAAGAAGCCGATGACCGCCGCCGAGACGACCGCCATGAGCACGATGAGCCCGAGCGCGCCGAGGTTCGTCAGCCAGGTGAAGAGGGTGAGCACCGGGTAGAGCGGGCCGAGCTCGCTGCCGGTGCCCGCGATCGCGAAGGCGATCACGATGACGGCCGCGAGCACCGACTGCGCCATCGAGCCGAGCGCGGGCGCGCCGCGGCCGTTCGCGCGACCGAAGGCGCGGGGCAGCATGTGCTCGCGCCCGAGCGCGAAGGCGTAGCGGGCGACGGCGTGGTGGAACGAGATGAGCGCGGCGAGCAGGCTCGAGATGAAGAGCACCTGGCCGATGTCGGCCACGAGCGTGCCGGCGCGGTCGCCCAGCTCGACGAAGAGCAGGTCGGGACCGTTCGCCTGCGCGTTCGCGACGACGGCGCTCGGGCCGCTGCTCATCTGCATCGCCCACGCGCTGAAGGCGTAGAAGAGGCCGATGACGATGACCGCCGCGTAGGTCGCGCGCGGCACCGTGCGCGCGGGGTCGCGCGCCTCCTCCGTGTAGATGGCTCCCGACTCGAAGCCCATGAAGGCGGCGATGCCCATGACGAGCACGACGCCGATGCCCGTCGCGAAGAGGTCGCCCGGCAGGAAGCCGGCGGCCGAGATGCCCTCGGGAGCCGTGCCGAGGGCGAGCAGGTCGTAGACGATCACGACGAGGAACTCGAGGGCGACGAGCACGCCGACCACCTTCACCGAGACGTCTACCCGGTTCACACCGAGCACCGCGATGAGCGCGATGGCGACGAGCACGAAGACCCACCACGGGACCTCGACGCCGGTCTTGGCCGCGACGAAGCTCGAGGTCGCGAAGCCGAGCATGCCGTAGATGCCGATCTGCATGGCGTTGTACGCCACGAGCGCCGTCCACGCGCTGCCGACCCCCGCCTCCGGCCCGAGGCCGCGAGCGATGTAGGCGTAGAAGGCGCCTGCATTGCGCACGTGCCGGCTCATGGCGACGTAGCCGGCCGCGTAGATCAGCAGCCCCGCGGCGAGCAGCAGCATGCCGAGCGGCACACCCGTGATGCCCGAGACGGCGTAGTTCGTCGTCACGCCGCCCGCGACGACGGTGAGCGGCGCGGACGCCGCGATGATCATGAAGACGATCGCGGGCACGCCGAGACGCCCGACGCCGCCGCCGAGGGCGGTGCGCGAGCGCTCCGTAGCGCCGGTCTCCTGAGATGCGATGGCCATGGCAGCTCCCTTGCTGTCACCGATGTTGCATCCGATGCTCGTCCTCGCCCGTAGCGATCGAGGGCCCCCGGCTTGACGCACCGCGCACGATCGCCGCGGCGGCTATCCTGGCGACGACCGCACCGGCGCGGCGGCAGGAGGCACGGTGGCAGGCAACTTCGACTTCCCCCCGCTCGAGGGTCCGACCCACGGCATCGCGGCGTGGCGCCGCGAGGTGGCGACGAGCTTCGTGCCCCTCGACGTGCATCCGCTCGGCGACGCGCCGTTCTGGGCGCGCAGCAGCCGGATCGACGTCGGCGAGGTGTCGGTGTTCCGCATCGAGCACGCGCCGAGCGTCGTGGCGCGCACGCCGAAGCTCGTGCGCCGGAGCCCGTCCGACCTCATCAAGGTGAGCCTCCAGCTCGAGGGCGAGGAGCTCATCGAGCAGGACGGCCGCGTCGCGCTCCTGCACGCCGGCGACCTCGCCATCTACGACACCTCGCGCCCCTACGCGCTGCGGTTCGACGGGCCCACGAGCCTGCTCGTCTTCACGTTCCCGCACGGCTACCTCGACATCCCCCGCGACGAGCTCGCGGCCGTCACCGCGACGGCCTTCGCACTCGAGTCGCCGCTCGGCCGCGTCGTCAACCCGTTCCTCGTCGGGCTCGCCCACAGCCTCTCGGAGCTGCCGGGCGCGAACGGCCAGCGCCTCGCGCGCACGGGCCTCGACCTGCTCATGACGCTCGTCTCGACGCAGCTGCAGCAGGGCGTGCAGCGCGACCCGCGCCGGCAGCTGCTGCACGAGCTGCTCGCCACGATCGACCGCATGCTCGACGACCCGTCGCTCTCCCCCGCAGCGATCGCCGCGGCCCACTACATCTCCACCCGGCACCTGCACGCCGTCTTCGCCGAGCACGGCATCACCGTCGCCGGCTGGATCCGCGAGCGCAGGCTCGAGCACATCCGGCGCGACCTCGCCGACGCCTCGATCGCCGACCAGCCGATCGCCCGCATCGCCGCGCGCTGGGGGCTCGTCAACCCCGCCCACTTCTCGCGCCTCTTCCGCACCACCTTCGGGCAGAGCCCGAGCGAGTACCGCGCGTCGACCTCGCTCGAGCCCGCGTCGGCGCCCGCACCCGCGCCCGCACCCGCCGACGAGCATCGCCTCGCAAGCAGCCTGCGCTGAGGGGCAACCGCCCGGACCTCGGCCGCGCCTAGCGTGAGGAGCACGCTGGACGAGGAGGTCCCATGCCCGACGCCACCCACACCCACGGCGCCCGCGACTCGCACGTGCTCGAGGCGACGCATCCGCTCGACGGCCTGACGCCGAGCGAGATCGACCGCGTGCGCGCCGCGCTCGAGGCCGCGGGCGAGCTGCTGCCCGACACGCGGTTCCCGCTGCAGGTGCTGCTCGACCCGGCGAAGGCGGCGGTCGCCGCCTGGCGCCCCGGCGTGCCGCTCGGCCGTCGCGTGCTCTCGACGCTGCTCGACACCGCATCCGGCCGCGTGCGGGAGGCGGTGGTCGCGCTCGACGACGACCGCGTCGAGTCGGTCGAGGTGCTGCCGACCGCCGAGCACCCCTACGGCCAGCCGCCCTACCTGTTCGAGGAGTACGAGCTCGTCGACGCGGTCGTCAAGGCGGATGCCGGCTGGCGGCGGGCGATGGAGGCGCGCGGCCTGCACGACCTGGATCGCGCGCTCGTCGTGCCGCTCGCGCCCGGCCAGTTCGGCGAGGTCGACGAGGTCGGCAAGCGCATGATGCGCTCGCTCACCTTCATGCCGCCGAACGAGGGCGACAACCCGTGGTCGTTCCCGGTCGAGGGCCTCGTGCTCATGGTCGACGTGACGGGTCAGCGGGTCGTGAAGCTCGTCGACGAGCGCCAGGTGCCGCTGCCGGTGCTCGACGCGAACTACGACGACGCGTCGGTCGGCGAGCGGCGCACATCGCTCAAGCCGCTGGAGATCACGATGCCGGAGGGCCCGAGCTTCTCGGTCGACGGGTCGGAGGTGATCTGGGAGCAGTGGCGGTTCCGGGTCGGCTTCTCGATGCGCGAGGGCCTCGTGCTCCACCAGCTGGGCTGGCAGGACGGCGACGAGCTGCGCCCGGTGCTGCACCGCGCGAGCGTGCCGGAGATGGTCGTGCCCTACGGCGACACGACCGAGACGCGGCGCTGGATCAGCTACTTCGACGCCGGCGAGTACAACCTCGGCAAGAACGCGAACGCGCTCTCGCTCGGCTGCGACTGCCTCGGCGCCATCCACTACTTCGACGCGCACCTCGCCGCCGACACCGGTGAGGCGATCACCATCCCCCGCGCGGTGTGCATGCACGAGGAGGACGCCGGCATCCTCTGGAAGCACCGCGAGCTCGACGGCGAGACCGTGCACGGGCGCCGATCGCGCCGGCTCGTCATCTCGTACTTCGCGACCGTCGGCAACTACGACTACGGCTTCTTCTGGTACCTCTACCTCGACGGGTCGATCCAGTTCGAGGCGAAGGCGACCGGCATCGTCTTCTGCGGCGCAGACCTGCCCGGGCTCGACCTGCCGCACGCGACCGAGATCGCGCCGGCGCTGTACGCGCCGATCCACCAGCACATCTTCTGCGCGCGGCTCGACTTCGACGTCGACGGCACCGACAACTACGTCGACCAGGTCGACCTCGTGCGGATCCCGATGGGCGACGCGAACCCGTGGGGCAACGCCTTCGGGCACCGGCGCGATCGCGTCCGCGAGGCGTCGGGCGTCTCCGGCAACGGGTCGCTCGGTCGCACCTGGCACATCGGGTCGTCGAGCCGCACGAACGCCGTCGGCCGGCCCACCGAGTACCAGCTCATCCCCGAGGCGCGCGCGACGCTCATGGCGGACCCGGGCTCGACGGTCGCCGCCCGCGCGACCTTCGCGACGAAGCACCTCTGGGTGACGTCGCAGCAGGACGACGACCTCTACCCGGCCGGTCGCTACCCGAACCAGCACGCGGGCGGCGCGGGACTCCCGGCGTCGGTCACGGCCGGCGGCGACGTCGACGGCGCCGACCTCGTCGTCTGGCACGCGTTCGGGCTCACGCACATCCCCCGGCCCGAGGACTGGCCGATCATGCCGGTCGACCTCACGGGCTTCTGGGTGAAGCCCTACGGCTTCCTCGACCGCAACCCGGCGCTCGACGTGCCGGATGCGATGGACGAGTGCGCGCACGAGCACGGCGGCCATGAGCACGGCCACGGGGCCAGCCACGACAGCGGCGGCGACGAGCGCGGCGGCCACGAGGGGCACCACGGCCACGACGGCGAGGAGCACGTCGCCATCCGCTGACCCCACGGAAAAGGGCCCCCGCGCCGCGGGGGCCCTTCGCCGTGCTGCCCGTCAGCCGTGGATGACCTGCGGCACGCCCATCGCCTTGAGGCCCTCGACGCCGAACTCGAGGCCGTAGCCGGAGCCCTTCACGCCGCCGAACGGCGCCATGGGGTGGATGGTGCCGTGCGAGTTGATCCAGACGGAGCCCGCCTGGATGCGCGCCGCGACCTCGCGGGCGCGCTCGGGATCGGACGACCACACGCTCGCGCCCAGCCCGGCGTCGCCGCGGTTCGCGCGCTCGATCGCGTCGTCGACGTCGGCGTACTTGAGGATCGGCAGCGCCGGCCCGAACTGCTCCTCGCGCACCAGGTCGGCGTCGTCGTCGAGGCCGTCGATGAGCGTCGCGGGGTAGAACCAGCCGGCAGCATCCCGGTCGGGATCGCCGCCGAGCACGACCCGGCCGCCGCGCGCCTTCGCGTCCTCGACGAGCCGGTCGACGACACCGAACTGCTGCTCGGTCGTGAGCGGACCGAGCACGTTCTGCTCGTCGGTGCCCGGACCCATGGGCATCGCGCCGGCGATGGCCGCGAGCTCCTGCACGACGTCGTCGTAGACGTCCTCGTGCACGTAGAGGCGCTTGAGCGCCGCGCACGTCTGGCCGGTGTTGATGAAGGCGCCCCAGAAGAGCCCCTCGGCGATCGCCTTCGGGTCGACGTCGGGCAGCACGATGCCGGGGTCGTTGCCGCCCAGCTCGAGCGTGAGCCGCGTCAGGTTGTCGGCGGATGCGCGCATGATCGCCTGCCCCGTCCGCGCCGAGCCGGTGAACGTCACCTTGCCGAACGCGGGGTGGCTGCCGATCGCCTCGCCCAGCTCGCGGTCGCCCGCGAGCACGGTGAAGAGGCCCTCGGGCAGGTGGCGGTTCACGAGGTGCGCGGTGGCGAGCACGCTGAGCGGCGTGTACTCGCTCGGCTTCATGACGACGCCGTTGCCCATCCGCAGCGCCGGCGCGAACTGCCAGGTCGCGATCATCGCGGGCCAGTTCCACGGGCCGATCGCGCCGACCAGGCCGATCGGGCGGTAGTAGACGGTCGCTTTGGCCTGCCCGTCGTCGACGACGACCTCCGGCTCGAGCGGCGTGGCGATCGTGGCGCGCAGCCAGCCGACGACCGCGCCCACCTCGAAGCGCGCGCCGGGGCCGCTCAGCGGCTTGCCCTGCTCGCGCGCGATGAGCTGCGCGAGCGCCTCGGCGCTCGCCTCGACCTCGTCCGCCGCGGCGGAGAGCGCGGCACGGCGCTCCTCGTCGGTGCGGGCGGCCCACTCGGGCTGCGCTGCGCGCGCGGCCAGGATGGCCTGCTCGAGGTCGTCGAGCGTCGCGCGCGGGGCGTGCGCGAACGCCTGCCCCGTCGCCGGGTCGATCACCGGCGTGCCGTGCTCCACGCTGACCGCTGCCAGCAGGCTCTCGTACGTCTCCACGGTCCCTCGTCCTTCCATGACGTCCGGCATGGGGCTCCCCTCCGCCGCGCTCCGTCGCACGGCTGCCGCCATGCTCACAGAGCCGCGCGGCCGCCGGTTATCGCGTCACGGTGCTCGGGTTGCCGATGCGTGCACGGCCATCGCAGTGGCTAGACCCCGACCGCCGCGCCGGCCACCGACAGCACGCCGTCGGCCCAGTCGCGCGCCGCCTCCGCGGCCGGCACCGGCCCGCCCGCGTCGTGCCGGCCGTACTCGCCGACGCGCTGCGCACCCCGCGCCGCGAGCGCCTCGTCGACGAGCTCGCTGCCGCGCGAGTAGGTCTTCGTGTAGCTGCGATCGCCCATGCCGAAGACGCCGTAGCGCAGGCCCGCGAGATCGGGCCGCTGCTCCTGGAGCGCACGCAGGAACGCGCGCGCCGCGGTCGGCACCTCGCCGTCGCCGTACGTCGAGCACACCACGAGGTGCAGGCGCGACGGATCGAGCCCGGCCGGGTCGGTCTCGGCGAGGTCGTGCACCTCGACCGACGCGCGATCCGCGAGCGCCCGGCGCAGCTCGTCAGCGACGAGCTCCGCACCGCCCGACTCCGTGCCGAAGAGCACGGTGACGGGCAGCCCGCCGCCGGATCCCACGGCGTCCTCGGCGACCTCGGGCAACGGGATGCCCGCGTCAGCGGCGGCGGCGAGCATCCGCTCGACGGCCTTGAGCTTGACGCGCTCCCGCCCTGGGGCCGCGCCGAGCCGCTCGAGCACATCGATGCGGCGCCAGCCGTCGAAGCCGACCTCGCCCGTCGTCGCCTGGAGCCCCGGCGCACCGAGCGCGACGGCGCCCGAGTCGATGTCGTCGGCGATCGCGCGCGCGAGGTCGCGCGCATCCGTCCGCTGGTCGGGGATCGTGCCGCGCGGTCCGCGCCGCAGCCATCCCGCCGTGTAGAGGCCCGGCTCGACGCGCCCGTCCGGATGCGCCCCCGGCACGGTCGGCGAGTCGGCGTCCGCCTCGAACCCGACGGCTGTCACCACCGCGTCCGCCGCGAGCGCGACCTCGCCGTCGGCACCCGCGAAGACCACTCGCTCGACGCCGCCGTCGCCCTCGATCCGGGCAGGCGCCAGGCCGAACCACCAGTGCACCTCGACGCGCGCGGACGCCGCCGACGCTGTCGAGAGGGCGCGCACCGCATCCGCACGGGCATCCTTGCCCTCCGCGAGCGCCTCGAGCGCCGCGCCGTGCACGTGGTGCGCGACGCCGGGCAGGCCCGCGAGCTCGCGCACCATGACCGGGTCGAACTTCGCGGCGGTCGGGCCGCTGCGCCCGACGACGTGGATCGTCCGCACGCCCGCCGCGAGCCGCGCGTGCGCCTCGTCGTCGACGTCGGTGCCCTCGAGCCCGTCGGCGTCGCGCGCGAGCAGCCGCACGAGGTCCATCGCGACGTTGCCGTGCCCCACGACCACGACCCGCTCGCCGAGCGACGGCGCATCCCCCTCGTCGGGATGCGCGTTGAGCAGCCGGGTGATGCGGCCCGCGCCGTGCACGCCGTCGAGCGCGGCGCCCGGGATGCCGAGCCCACGATCGGCGTGCATGCCGGTCGCGAGCACGACGGCGTCGTACGCGCCGCGCAGCGCGTCGAGCGAGACGTCGGTGCCGAGCCGCAGGTTGCCGCGGAACCGCACGCCCTCGCGCAGGAAGAGGCGGTCGAACTGCGCCGTCACCGACTTCGTGCCGGCGTGGTCGGCGGCGACGCCCGAGCGGACGAGCCCGTACGGCACGGGGAGCGCGTCGAGCACGTCGAGCTCGGCGCTCGGGAACCGGCGCCGCAGCGCATGCGCTGTGAAGCAGCCGGCGGGCCCGGAGCCGACGACGGCGATGCGCGGTGCGACGGCCTGCCCTGTGCCCGGCGCTGCCGACGCGCCGGGGTCTGCCGCCGTGCGGGGTGCGACCGACGCCCAGCGCACCGGCAGCCGCAGCATGCCGCGGAAGACCCATCCGCCGATCTCGGCCGGCTGCTCGGGCACGAGCTCCAGCCCCCGCAGCCGCTCGAACAGCATCGGCAGCGCGACGTCGGCGACCTCGGAGCGCGCGACCCACGCGCCGAGGCAGACGTGCACGCCCTTGCTGAACGCGAGGTGCGGCTTGACCTCCCGACGGATGTCGAACGCGGCTGCGTCGTCCCAGACGCGCTCGTCGCGGTTCGCGGACAGGATGCAGATGCCCAGTCGGGCGCCCGCCGGCAGGCGCACACCGGTCAGCTCCACGTCGCGCGTCGTCTGCCGGGAGTAGAGGCCGATGGGCGCGATCCAGCGCAGTGTCTCGTCGAACGCCGCGTGCCAGAGGCTCGCGTCCGCCTCGACCGCGCGACGCTGCTCGGGATGCGCGAGCAGCCCCCACGCCGCGACGCCCAGCACGTCGCGAGGCTCGTTGAGCCCCCCGCCGATCGTCATCTTCACGTTGGCCCGGATGCGCTCCATGGGCATCTCGTAGTCCGGGATGCGCAGCAGCTGCGACAGCAGCGACTCGTTGGGGTTGGCCGCGTGCCAGGGCAGCATCTCGTCGAGCACCGCGTCGACCTCGTCGAACGAGCGCTTGCCCTTCGCCCACACCTCGGGGTCGTCGGCGTAGTTGCCGGTCGCGTCGATCAGCGTCTGCGACCAGCGCTGCAGATCCTGCTGGCTCACGCTGTGGAGGCCGATGATCTGGCGCAGGCTCTCGGCGGCGAACGGCGCGGCGAAGTCCCAGATGAGGTCGGCATCGCCACCCCGCTGCGCCTTCGCGACCATCTCGTCGAGGTACTGCTCGGCAGTGCGCTCGAACACCTGCTGCCAGTGGCGCTTCACGACGCCGGGGCGCAGGGTCGGCTGCCATGCCTTGCGCTCGAGGTAGTGCTCGGGGTCGTCGCGCCGCAGCATCGAGTGCCCCATGGCGCGGATCTGCAACGAGCCCCGCTCGTTCGCCGAGAAGACGGTCTGGTCGAGCTCTGTCTCGTGCACCGCCGCGTACGAGGTGATCAGGTAGCGACCGACGGCCGGCACCCAGTGCACACCGCCCTCGGCGCGCAGGCGCTCGTAGATGGGGAACGGATCGCGGTACAGGTCCGGGATGGTCACCCAATCGGCGACGGGAGCTTCCTTGCTCGGCATGGCACGTCCTCGTGGTCAGAGCAGCCCGATCGGTGCTCGTCTCGAGTCTGCCCGCGCGTCTACTGTTGGAAAAGCGGATTGATCGTCCGTTCAACGTCGGATGGACCGAACATGCACGCCTTCGACTCGCCGCCCTTCACGCTGCGGCAGCTGTCGTTCCTCGTCGCCGCGGCCGACGAGGGCACCGTCGCCGCCGCCGCCGCACGGGTGCACGCCTCGCCGTCCGCGGTCTCGGAGGCGCTCACCGAGCTCGAGCGCTCGCTCGGCGCGCGCCTCATGGTGCGGCGCCGCGCGCGCGGGCTCACGCTGACGAGCACCGGCGTGGAGGTCGTGGCCCGGGCGCGCGAGCTGCTCACGTCGGCGCGCGAGCTCGAGAGCTCGCTGCACGGCGCGGCGGGCGAGCTCGTCGGGCCCATCACCATCGGCTGCTACCCGACCCTCGCGCCGACGGTGCTGCCGCCGATCCTGCAGGGCTTCGGCAGCGCGCATCCGCGCGTCGAGCTCGAGATCGTCGAGGCGACGCACGACCGGCTGCAGGGCAGGCTCGAGTCGGGGCAGGTCGACGTGGCGTTCGTCTACGACACGCTCGTGCCCGGGCAGCCCAGCCGGGCGCGGCTCTTCGAGCTGCCCGCTCACGCCGTGCTCGCCGCCGACGATCCGCTCGCCGCCGACGAGACCGTGCGGCTCGAGCAGCTCGTCGAGCGCGACCTCATCCTGCTCGACGCCCCGCCCTCGAGCGAGCACACCATGTCGCTCTTCGCCGCCCAGGGGCTCGTGCCACGCGTGCGCCACCGCGTGCAGAGCTACGAGGCGGTGCGAGCGCTCGTGGGCCGCGGGCTCGGCTACGGCATCCTCGTGCAGCGGCCCGCGAACCGCGCGAGCTACGAGGGCTACCCTGTCGCCATGCTCGAGATCACCCCGGCGGTGCCGCCCGTCGGGATCGACGTCATCTGGCCGACCGCACCGGCGCCGACCGAGCGCGTCCAGGAGCTCATCCGCTTCGCCCGCTCGCTGCCATGGCCGCAGCCGCGATGACGACGCTGGACTGGGGCATCAAGGCCTCGCTGCTCGCGTACGTGCGCAGGATGGCCGACGGCTCGGTCGAGGCCACGGACGGCGCCACGACGACGGACGCGGGCATCCGATTCGAGGGCGTGGGCGGGCTCGCGTTCCGCGGTGCGGTCTCGCTCACCGGGCACGGCGGGATGCTGCGTGTGACGATCGCCGACCCCGCCATCGTCGAGGCTGACGATGGGTGGCTGCTCGAGATCGCCGATCCCGACGACCCGTCGAGCCGGCTCGCCTTCGCCACGATCGCCGCGTTCGACGGCCGGCGCGCGAGCGGCACCGCGCTGACGCAGGACGGCGCGGACCTGTTCTTCGGGCCGTACGCGCTCGGGACGGCGATCGACGACCCGGTGCTCGCGGACTGACCGGCAGCGCCGCGACCCGCGAACCGCCCGGGCACGCGAACGGGGGCCCCGCCGCAGCGGGACCCCCGTCCGATGATTCGACCTACTTGGCGGAGTGCGCCGCGCGGTCGACGTCGGAGAGCTCGACGTACTCGTCGCCCTTCTGCCACGACTCCCAGCGGCCCGAGCGCTCGAACTCGATCGAGAGCGGGATGCCGGTGCGGTCCTTCATCAGCAGCGTGCCGATGAGCGAGATGACCACGGTCACGAGCAGGTAGCCGACGATCGACCACGTCGAGCCGGTCGCCTGCAGGAGGGCCTGGGCGATCGTCGGCGCGAACGCGCCACCGATGATCGCGCCGATCGCGTAGGCGATCGAGACGCCCGAGTAGCGCACGCCTGCCGGGAAGGACTCGGCGTACCAGGCGGCCTGCGCGCCGTAGGTGAGGCCGAGGCCGGCGCCGAGCAGGATGGTGCCGAGCGCGACGCCCCACACGCCCTGCTCCACGAGGACGAACAGCGGCACGATCGTCACGGCCAGCACGATCCAGCCCATGATGTAGAGGCGCTTGCGGCCGATGCGGTCGGAGAGCGCGCCCGCGACGAACGTGAACACGAGCCACGACAGCGAGCCGGCGAAGGTCGCGAGCTGCACGCCCACCGGGTCGAAGCCGAGCCCGGGCGGGGTGCCGTCGACGGGGCGGGAGGCGAGGCCCTGCACGTACCCACCGGTCGTCATGTAGCCGGTCGCGTTGTTGGCCATGAAGACCATCGCGGCGAAGAGCACGATGAGGCCGTACTTGCGGAAGACCTGCACGATCGGCGCCGACTCCTGCTGGGCCGTCTGCTTGATCTCCTGGAAGACCGGCGACTCGTCGACCGAGCGGCGCACGACGTAGCCGACCACGACGAGCAGGATCGAGACGAAGAACGGGATCCGCCAGCCGACCTCGAGGAACGCGTCGCCCGGGAAGGCGGCGCGGATGCCCGCGAGGATGCTCGTCGCGAGCAGCATGCCGAGCGGCACGCCCGCCTGGACGAACGAGCCGTAGAGGCCGCGACGGCCCTGGGGCGCGTGCTCGATGGCCATGAGCACGGCGCCGCCCCACTCACCACCGGCGGAGATGCCCTGCAGGATGCGGAGCAGGATGAGCAGCACCGGTGCGAGGAAGCCGGCCTGCTCGAACGTCGGCAGCGCGCCGACGAGCGTGGTCGCGATGCCCATGAGGAGCAGCGTGAGCACGAGCATCGGGCGGCGGCCGATCTTGTCGCCGAAGTGGCCGGCGAGGAACGCGCCGAGCGGGCGGAACAGGAACGAGATGCCGATGGTGATGAGCGACAGGATCTGCATCATGCCCTCGCCGGCGGGCTGGAAGAACAGCTGCGCGAAGACGAGGTTCGCCATGAAGGCGTAGATGAAGAAGTCGTACCACTCGATGGTGGTGCCGACGACGACGGCCGCGAGGACCTTGTTGCGCTCCTTGGTGGAGGTGATGCCGTGAGTCGTGCTGTGAGACACGCTGACTCCTTTGTCAGTGAGGTGGCCAGGAGGGGTCCAGCCGGGATCTGTGGCGAACATATACGATTTCGTGCACGACAGCAAGGCCCGCGTGCAGCGGCCGATCGCAGCCCTCAGAGAGGCCACGATCCCCTCCTGAACGGAGCCTTGCACGGCCGATACGGAATCGTATACGATGCCCGCATGGATGCATCGTCGCACCGCCCAGCGGGCGCTCCCCCTGCCGCCGAGGCCGCCTGGGCGCTGCTCGGCGCGAGGCCCGGCAAGGTCTTCGCGATGCACATCGGCTACGCCGCCCGCGCCGCGCAGAAGGGCCGCACGCCCGAGGCGCCGGGCTTCTTCCTGAAGCCCGCGACGTCGCTCTCCACCGGCGGCGAGGCCGAGGTGCCGGCCGGCACCGCGATCTTCGGCTTCGAGGGCGAGATCGCCATCGTCATCGGCCGGCACGCGCGCCGCGTCGACGAGGCGGATGCCTGGTCGCACGTCGCCGCCGTCACCGCGGCCAACGACCTCGGCGTCTTCGACCTCCGCTGGGTCGACAAGGGCGCGAACCTGCGCTCGAAGGGCGGCGACGGCATGACGCCGATCGGCCCCGTGCTGCTGCCCGCCGAGCGGCTCGACCCGGCTGCCATCGAGGTGCGCACCTGGCTCGACGGCGAGCTCGTCCAGGCCGACTCCACTTCGACGCTCATCTTCTCGCTGCCGCAGATCGTCAGCGACCTCTCCCAGCTCATCACCCTCGAGCCGGGCGACGTCATCCTCACCGGCACGCCCGCCGACGCCTCGACCTTCTTCCCCGGCCAGCGCGTCGAGGTCGAGGTCACCGCGACCGCGCTCGACGGCGAGCAGCTCGCGACCGGCAGGCTCGTGACCACCCTGCGGGTCGGCGAGCAGCAGCTGCCGCCGTACTCCGCGCAGCCGAAGCCGACCCCCGAGCAGTGGGCCGACGCATCCGGGCGCCCGATCGCCGAGTTCCAGGCGCCCGCCGCACCCGTGCTCGACGACGAGCTGCGCGCGCGGCTCTCGCGGGTCGCCCTCGCGACCCTCTCGTCGGGGCTGCGGAAGCGCGGCCTCAACAACGTCTCGATCGACGGGCTGCGCACGACGCAGCCGGGCAAGCGCCTCGTCGGCACCGCCCGCACGCTGCGCTACGTGCCGAACCGCGAGGACCTCTTCAAGACCCACGGCGGCGGGTACAACGCGCAGAAGCGGCTCTTCGACTCGCTGCAGCCCGGCGAGGTCGTCGTGATCGAGGCGCGCGGCGACAACCGCTCCGGCACCCTCGGCGACATCCTGGCCCTCCGCGCCCGGCACCTCGGCGCAGCGGGCCTCATCACCGACGGCGGTGTGCGCGACCTCGACGTCGTGACCGAGATCGGCGTGCCGACCTACCACGCGGGCGGCCACCCCGCCGTGCTCGGCCGCCTGCACGTGCCGTGGTCCTTCGACGAGACGATCGCCTGCGGCGGCGCCACCGTGCAGCCCGGCGACATCATCGTCGGCGACGGCGACGGCGTGCTCGTGATCCCGCCGGGCATCGCGCGCGAGCTCGTCGACGAGGCGATCCAGCAGGAGCGCGAGGAGGAGTTCATCGCGGCCCAGGTCGACGCCGGCCACCCGGTCGACGGCCTCTTCCCGATGAACGCCGAGTGGCGCGCCAGGTACGAGGCGTCGATCGCCGACGCGGGGGACGCGTGAGCGGCCGGCGCGCGAAGACCGCGGCGATCGCCGGGGACGGCGGCGCCATCGCGCCCTCGAAGTCGCAGCGCGCCTATGACCTGCTCCACGATCGCATCGTCGACGGCACCTACTCCCCCGGCTACCGGCTCGTGCTCGACGCGATCGGCCGCGAGCTCGACATGAGCGTCGTGCCCGTGCGCGAGGCGATCCGCCGGCTCGAGGCCGAGGGCATGATCACGTTCGAGCGCAACATCGGCGCGCGCGTCGCCGAGATCGACGAGCTCGAGTACCACGACACCATGGAGACGCTCTCGCTCGTCGAGGGCGCGGCCGTGATGCTCGCCGCGGGCCTGTACTCGAAGTCGGACGTCGACGAGGCGCGGGCGATCAACGCGCAGATGCGCGAGAGCCTCGCCGCCTTCGACCCCGTGCAGTTCACGGCGCTCAACGAGGCGTTCCACCGGCGTCTGACGGATGTGTGCCACAACGAGGTGCTCGGCGACGTCATCGACAACGGCTGGAAGCGGCTCGCGCGGCTGCGCCAGTCGACGTTCTCGTTCGTGCCGAGCCGCGCGATCTCGTCCGTCGACGAGCACGACGCGATCCTCGCCCTCATCGAGGAGGGCGCCGACCCGCGCTCCATCGAGCTCGCCGTGCGCGCGCACCGGCTCGCGACACCCGACGCCTTCCTGCACCGCAAGCGCCCCGCCGCCCCCTGACCTCCCCATCCTTCGCCGCCCATCGGCGCGCCCCGAACCGACAGAAACGGAGCCATCATGGCCACCCAGCCCGCAGGCATCCCCGACCTGATCCCCCACTACATCGACGGCGAGCGCGTCGGCTCGGTCGACGGCGACACGTTCGGCGTGCTCAACCCCGTCACGAACCAGGACTACACCGTCGCCGCGTCGGGCAAGCAGGCCGACATCGACCTGGCCGTCGCCGCCGCGACCCGCGCGTTCCACGAGGGCCCGTGGCCGCGCATGAAGAACCGCGAGCGCGCCCGCATCCTCAGCCGCATCGCCGACATCGTCGAGTCGCGCGACCAGGAGCTCGCGCAGCTCGAGTCGTGGGACTCCGGCCTCCCGATCACCCAGGCGCGCGGCCAGGCGCAGCGCGCGGCCGAGAACTTCCGCTTCTTCGCCGACCTCATCGTGGCCGGCCGCGACGACACCTACAAGGTGCCCGGCACGCAGGTGAACTACGTCAACCGCAAGCCCAAGGGCGTCGCCGGCCTCATCACGCCCTGGAACACGCCGTTCATGCTCGAGTCGTGGAAGCTGGGCCCCGCGCTCGCCTCCGGCTGCACGGTCGTGCTCAAGCCCGCCGAGTTCACGCCGCTGTCGGCCTCGCTCTGGGCCGGCATCTTCGAGGAGGCCGAGCTGCCGCGCGGCGTCTTCAACCTCGTCAACGGCTTCGGCGAGACTGCCGGCGACGCGCTCGTGAAGCACCCCGACGTGCCGCTCATCTCGTTCACCGGCGAGAGCAGCACCGGCAAGCTCATCTTCGGCAACTCGGCGCCGCACCTCAAGGCGCTGTCGATGGAGCTCGGCGGCAAGAGCCCCGCCGTCGTCTTCGCCGACGCGGACCTCGACGCAGCGATCGACTCGACGCTCTTCGGCGTCTTCTCGCTCAACGGCGAGCGCTGCACCGCCGGCAGCCGCATCCTCGTCGAGCGCTCCGTCTACGAGGAGTTCCTCGAGCGCTACGCCGAGCGCGCCAGGAACATCGTGGTCGGCGACCCCGGCGACCCGAAGACCGAGGTGGGCGCGCTCGTGCACCCCGAGCACTTCGACAAGGTGATGTCGTACGTCGAGATCGGCAAGGGCGAGGGCCGCCTGCTCGCCGGCGGCGGCCGGCCCGATGGCTTCCCCGAGGGCAACTACGTCGCCCCCACGGTGTTCGCCGACGTCGCGCCGGATGCACGGATCTTCCAGGAGGAGATCTTCGGCCCGGTCGTCGCGATCACGCCGTTCGACTCGGACGAGGAGGCGCTCGAGCTCGCGAACAACACGAAGTACGGGCTCGCCGCCTACATCTGGACGAACAACCTCAAGCGCGCGCACCTGTTCTCGCAGAACGTCGAGGCCGGCATGGTGTGGCTGAACAGCCACAACGTGCGCGACCTCCGCAGCCCGTTCGGCGGCGTGAAGGCCTCCGGCCTCGGCCACGAGGGCGGCTACCGCTCGCTCGACTTCTACAGCGACCAGCAGGCCGTGCACATCACGCTCGGCGACGTCCACACCAGCCGCTTCGGCGCATCCGCCTGACCCGAACTGCGAAGGAGCAGCACCATGAACGCGACCCCCACGCCCGAGATCACGAAGCCCAGCGTCCCGGCGCCCGACATCATCCGCTGCGCGGCGATGGACCTCGTCGTCACCGACCTCGCCGCGAGCCGCGCCTTCTACGTCGACGTGCTGGGCCTGCACGTGACCGAGGAGGACGACGAGGCGATCTACCTGCGGTCGTTCGAGGAGTTCATCCACCACAACCTCGTGCTGCGGAAGGGCCCGGTCGCGGCCGTCGCCGCCTTCGCCTACCGCGTGCGCACCCCCGAGGACGTCGACCGCGCCGAGGCCTACTACCGGGAGCTCGGCTGCCGCACCGAGCGTCGCGCCGGCGGCTTCCAGAAGGGCTTCGGCGACAGCGTGCGCGTCGAGGATCCGCTGGGCTTCCCCTACGAGTTCTTCTACGCGACCGAGCACGCCGAGCGCCTGCACCAGCGGTACGACCTGATCTCGGCGGGCGAGCTCGTGCGCCTCGACCACTTCAACCAGGTCACCCCCGACGTGCCGCGTGGCCGGAAGTACCTCGAGGACCTCGGCTTCCGCGTCACCGAGGACATTCAGGACGACCAGGGCGTCACCTACGCGGCGTGGATGCAGCGCAAGGGCACCGTGCACGACACGGCGCTCACCGGCGGCAACGGCCCGCGCATGCACCACATCGCGTTCTCGACGCACGAGAAGCACAACATCATCCAGATCTGCGACAAGCTCGGCGCGCTCCGGATGTCCGACCACATCGAGCGCGGACCGGGCCGCCACGGCGTCTCGAACGCGTTCTACCTCTACATCACCGATCCCGACGGGCACCGCATCGAGATCTACACGCAGGACTACTGGACCGGTGACCCGGACAACCCCGTCATCACGTGGGACGTGCACGACAACCAGCGCCGCGACTGGTGGGGCAACCCGGTCGTGCCCTCCTGGTACACCGAGGCGTCGCCCGTGCTCGACCTCGACGGCAACGTCGTCGAGGTCGTCGAGCGCACTGACTCCAGCGAGATGGAGGTGACGATCGGCGCCGACGGCTTCTCGTACACGCGCGTCGGCGACGACGACGGCACCTACCGGGGCGAGGCCTCGAAGGGCTTCAAGATCGGCACCCAGCTGTGACGGCGGGACCCGCCTCGACTCCAGGCGGTCCCGGCCGGGGCCTCGACGACGCGACGGTCGCGCGGATCGCCGACGAGCTCGCCGAGGCCACCCGCTCGCGCGGCACGATCGAGAGGATCTCGGCGCGGTTCCCCGAGGCGACGATCGAGGACTCCTACGCCGTGCAGCGCATCTGGCGCGCGCGTCGCGAGGAGGCCGGCGCGCGCCTCGTGGGCCGCAAGATCGGGCTCACGAGCAAGGCGATGCAGTTCGCGACCGGCATCACCGAGCCCGACTACGGCGTCATCTTCGCCGACCAGGCGTACCCCTCTGGCGCCACGGTCGAGCACGCGCAGTGGTCGAACGTGCGCGTCGAGGTCGAGCTCGCGTTCGTGCTCCGCTCGCCGCTCGAGGGCCAGGGACTGACAGTCGAGCAGGTGCTCGACGCGACCGAGGTCGTCGTGCCCGCGCTCGAGATCCTCGACTCGCACATCGAGCTCGAGGGCCGCACGATCGTCGACACCATCAGCGACAACGCGGCGCTCGGCGCGATCGTCGTCGGCGACGTCGAGATCGGCCCGCGCGACCGCAACCTCGCCTGGATCGGGGCGCACTGCCTCGTGAACGGCGAGATCATCGAGACCGGCGTCTCGGGCGGCGTGCTCGGCAATCCCGCGCACGGGGTCGCGTGGCTGGCGGGCAAGCTCGCGCAGCACGGCGACCGCCTCGAGGCGGGCGAGCTCATCCTCGCCGGGTCGTTCACGCGACCGGTGTGGGTGCAGCCCGGCGACGTCGTCACGACGCACTTCCAGGACATGGGCTCGATCGAGGTGACGTTCCGATGAGCACCTTCCGCGATGTGCTCGCCGCGGCCGACGCGCCGCTCGTGGGCCTGTGGAACGCATCCGGCAGCGCCGTCGCCGCCGAGATCATGGCGGGCTCCGGCGCCGACCTGCTGCTCGTCGACGGCGAGCACGGGCCGATCTCGATCAGCGAGATGCTGCCGATCCTGCAGGCCGCGGCCGCGTATCCCGTCACGACGATCGTGCGGGTGCCGTGGAACGACCCCGTGACGATCAAGCAGGTGCTCGACCTCGGCGCCGTCAACGTGCTCGTGCCGATGGTGTCGACCGCGGCGGATGCGGCGGCCGCCGTCCGCGCCGCCCGCTACCCCGGCGGCGACGGCGCGCGCGAGGGCGCGCGCGGCATCGGCTCGGCGCTCGCCCGCTCGTCGCGCTGGGGCCGGATCGCCGGCTACGTGCAGGACGCGGATGCGCACGTGTCGGTGACCGTGCAGATCGAGACGGCCGAGGGGGTCGCGAACGCGGCCGAGATCGCGGCGGTCGACGGCGTCGACGCCGTCTTCATCGGCCCCGCCGACCTCGCGGGCTCGATGGGCTTCCCGGGCCGGCCGTCCGAGCCGGCGGTCGTCGCCGCCGTCGACGCGACGATCGAGGCGGTGCGCTCGACCGGCACGCCGGTGGGCGTGAACACGTTCGCCGAGGCCGACGCCGACCGCTGCCTCGCACGCGGCGCGGCGTTCGTCTTCGTCGCGGCCGACGTGACGCTCATGGCGCGCGGCTCCGAGGCAGCGGTGGCGCGGCTCAAGCGCACCGACGCCGCGACCGACGCGTACTGACCCCCAGCGAGCGCGAACTTCCCCGAACTCCGGGTTCTCAGGCCGAGAACCCGAAGTTCGGGGAAGTTCGGCGTTTGCCGCGCCCTTGCGCGCGCTGGCTAATGGCATTAGCCTGAGCGCATGAGCACCACCGCATCCGCCTCGCTCGACCTCGACGGCGTCGCGCTCGCCTACGACCTCGCCGTGCCCGCGGGCACCGTCGACGCCCCGCTCATCGTCCTCCTGCCCGGCATGGGCGACCTGCGCAGCGCCTACCGGCACCTCGTGCCCCTGCTCGTCGCGGAGGGCTTCCGCGTCGCGACGCTCGACCTGCCCGGCCACGGCGACTCGGGCATCTCGCCGACGCCCGTCGGGCAGGCGCAGATCGCTCGCGCCGCCGCCGCCCTCGTCGAGCGGCTCGGCGGCCCCGCGATCGTCGTCGGGCACTCCTTCACGCCGGACAGCGCGCTGCTCGCGACGCAGCTGGCACCGGGGTCGACCGTCGGGGCGGTGGCGATCGCGCCGTGGGCGACGACCCCCCGGGTGTCGGCGCTCATGCGCGCGGTGACGTCGCTCGTGACCCACTCCCCCCTGCTCTGGTCGCTGTTCTACCGCTCGCTGCACAAGGCGCCGCCCGCCGACCTCGGCGCGCACCGCCGCCGCATCGTGGCCGCGCTCCGCCGCCCGCACGGCACCGACGCGCTCGTCGCCATGGGCACCGGCGCCACGAAGGACGCGATCGACGCGCGCGGCAGCCAGACCGCACCGGTCGCGGTCGTGATGGGCAGCGCCGATCCCGACTTCCCGGATCCCGCAGCCGAGGCGCAGGTGTACGCCGACGCCACGCGCGGCGAGGTCACGATGATCGAGGGCGCGGGGCACTACCCGCACGCCGAGCGCCCCGCGGAGACGGCGGCGGCCGTGCTCGCGCTCGCGCGCCGCGTCGGGTGGCCGGTGGCCCGTGCCTAGGGCGGGGCTCAGCCCCGCCCTCCTCGTCGACCTCGCGCTCGCGGAGCTCGACGACACCGGCGGCGCGCCGCTCTCGCTCGGCGCGGTCGCCGCGCGCGCGGGCGTGAAGCCGCCGTCGCTCTACAAGCACGTCGCGGGGCTGCCCGAGCTCGAGGCGCTCGTCGGCGCGCGCATCACCGACGACCTGGGCGCCGCGATCGGCGAGGCCGTCGGTGAGTCGACCGGGGCGGATGCCGCACGGGCGTTCCTGCACGCGTACCGCTCGTTCGCGGTGCGGCACCCGGCCCGCTACCGCGCGCTCCCCGCCCGGCCCGTCGGGCATCCGGCGCTCGAAGCGGCCGGCGCGCGCGTCATGGCGATCGCCGAGCGGGCGGTCGACCACCTCGACGGCGATGATGCGGTGCACGCGCTGCGGGGCCTCCGCGCGGTCGCGCACGGCTTCGCCACCCTCGAGGCCGCGGGCGGCTTCGGCCTGCCCGCCGAGGTCGACGCATCCTTCGACCGGCTCGTCGACCGGGTCGTCGGCGACTGATCCGTTCCCGGGGTACACCGCGCAGGTGACTGGGGTACAGTTCTGCGCCATCACAGGAACCCGGCGAGAGGACACACCGTGTCGAGCAGAGACCCCATCGACGCCACGCTCGACGCAGCGGACGCGCCGGCCCCCGACCACGACGAGAAGCCCGACGCCCCGCAGAAGCTCGAGGGCTCGAGCTGGAAGTACGCGCTCAAGCGCGCGCTGAAGGAGTTCGGCAGCGACGGCGGCACGGACCTCGCCGCGATGCTGACGTACTACATGGTGCTCTCGCTCGCGCCGGGCCTGCTCGCGGTCTTCTCGATCATCTCGCTCGTGCTGGCCAACAACGCGTCGACCGTGACCGGCATCCTCGACGAGGCCGTGCGGCAGGTGCCCGAGGACTTCCAGGATCTCGTCGTCAACCTCGTCGAGACGATGACGGACTCGGCGGCCGGCGGCGTCATCGCCCTCATCATCGGCATCGCGACGGCTGTGTGGTCGGCATCCGCCTACGTCAAGTCGTTCTCGCGCTGCATGAACATCATCTACGGCATCGAGGAGGGCCGCGGCTTCATCAAGCAGACCGCGACGATGCTGCTCATCACGGTCGCGCTGCTCGTGGGCGTCGTCGTCATCCTCGTGTCGCTCGCCATCAACGACGCGCTCGTGACCGGTGTGCTCGGGCCGATCGCCGAACCGCTCGGCCTCAGCGGCTTCCTCGCCTTCATGACGCAGACCTTCCTGCCGATCTGGGCGTGGGTGAAGTGGCCCGTGATCCTCGCCCTCGTCATCGCGATGATCGCGCTGCTCTACTACCTGGCGCCGAACCTGCAGCAGCCGAAGTTCACGTGGGTCAGCATCGGCTCGATCGTCGCCATCATCGGCATCGCGATCGCATCCGTGGCCCTGGGGCTCTACTTCACGTTCGGCTCGGGCTACAGCTCGTACGGCGCGATCGGCACCGTGATGGCGCTGCTATTCGCGCTCTGGATCTTCAACATCGTGCTGCTGCTCGGCGCCGAGGTCGACGCCGAGGTCGAGCGCGCTCGAGAGCTGCAGGCGGGCATCGAGGCCGAGTCGGCGATCCAGCTGCCGCCGCGCGGCACGAAGAAGGTCGAGAAGCAGGCGGAGGCGCGCGACAAGCTCGAGGCCGAGGGCCGCGAGATCCGCGAGCAGCACGAGGACGGCACGGGCGAGCTCGGCAACGACTCCGGCGACGACTCTCGCGACGACCGCGGCTCACGCCAGGGGCAGCGGTCGGACGAGCGCCCGCGCACGAGGGCTGCGGCTCGGGAGCCGGAGCGCCGCCGGTCGTCGTCCCGCCGATTCCTCGGCATCTTCCCGCGGCGCGACCGCGACTGAGGCTCGCCGCCGCACGGACCCGATTCCATCCGCGGTCGGGTCCTTCTCTCGTCGTGTGCGGAGGTCAGCGGCTCGGCGACCGCGTCGACCACAGCGCCCACGCGATCAGCACGGGCTGGAAGAAGAGTCGGCCGAAGCGGCGCTCGTCGGTGTCGAGGCCGAACGCGTCGCGATGGTGCAGCCACTGCGCGATGTTGCCGGGGAAGACGGCGCCGAAGAACGCAGCGGCCACCTTCCCCACGTGCGGGCGGATGCCGGCGGGCGCGAGCGCGATCGCGGTGCCGAGCGCGATCTCCACGACGCCCGAGGCGAGCACGATGCCGTCCTCGTCGAGCGGCGCGAGCTCCACGACCGTCTCGGGCACCTGTGCCCGGAAGTCGCGGCGGGCGAAGGTGAGGTGGCTGACGCCGGCGAAGACGAGCGCGCCGCCGAGCACGAGCCGGGCGGCACCGCGCAGCGCCATCAGGCGGCCTGCCCGAGCGCGACGAGCCCCGTGATCACGGCGATCGCCGGGAAGAACCCCTGCACCACCGCGGCGCGGGCCTTCGTGCGGTCGGACATCACGAGGTAGAGCGCGGCGGCGAGCATGATGCCGGTCGCAGTGAGCAGCACCGCGAGTCCGGCGCCGCGCGCTCCGGCGACGATGATGACGACGCCCGCGAGCGCGGCCACGCCGAGCAGCAGGTTGTAGACGCCCTGGTTGGCGGCGAGCTGCTTCGACTGCGCAGCCTGCTGCTCGCTCGTGCCGAAGACGCGTCGCGTGCCCGGCTCCTCCCACCGCAGCGTCTCGAGCACGAAGATGTAGCCGTGGACGGCCGCGGCGAGCGCGGCGGCGATGCAGGCGATGACGGCGAGGTCCATGCGCCGCAGTCTAGGGCGCGCGAGCGCCGCGAGATCAGTAGCGACGGATGCCCAGCTCGCGCTCCATCTGCGGCGTGCGGTCCGCGAGCAGCAGGAACGCGATGAGGCCGGCGATCGGGAACGCGAGGATCGCGATCGCCCAGACGACCTTCGTGACGAGCGCGACGTCCATGCGGAGGAGCTTCCCGACCGCCCAGATGCAGGTCGCCGCCCAGAGCACCATGAGGCCGAGCGGCACCAGCCACCAGGTGCTGTCGAAGAACGTGCCCATGGTCATGCTCCCGTCTCGCTCTGGGCATCATGCCACGGCGCGGTCTCTGCGCCGAGGGACCGGCGAGCGGGTCAGCCGTCCTCGCGCTCCGGGTTGTCGAGCCGGAAGAAGTTCGACTCCGAGCCGTCGGAGCGGGTCTCCTGGTAGATGAAGTTGAGTCGCCGCTCGTCGAACGTCTCGAACCACTCCTCCCACTCCACGTGGCGCAGCCGGTCGGAGTCGCCGCCGAAGTCGAACCGCAGCACGCCGAGGTGCCCGTCGTGCTCGGTGCCGTCGACCGTCGCCGGCGTCGCGTCGCGAGCCTCCGCCCACGCGCGGATCACGTCGTGGCTCGTGGTCGCGAGGCTGCGGCCGTCGCGCTCCGGCTCGTCGTCGGGCGACGTGACCTCCTGCGAGTACTGCAGCGAGTCCGAAGCTTCTGGCCCGGTGCGGATGTGCCCGCCGTCCGGGCCCGCGCCGCTCGTGGTGTCCTGCTCGTCCGCCATGGTGTCCTCCTCGACCTCTTGGGGGACAGACCACGATGCCGCGACGCGCGCGACATGTCGAGAGGCGTGTCGAACCCCAACGACGAAAGACCCGTGAGACGACGAAAGCCCCCGCGTCGCGGGGACTTCTTCGGTAGTTCAGTGCTGGGGTACCTGGACTCGAACCAAGAACAAAGGTACCAGAAACCTCCGTGTTGCCAATTACACCATACCCCAATGGTCGCGCACCGGAGCGAGCGAGCCAAGAGTCGAGCATAGCGGCTCCCGCGCCAGCGCGCCAATCGTGGCCGCCGTCGAGGGGTGTCGGCGGCTCCGGTACCGATCTGCGGATGCGCGCCCGCGCGACCCGCAGATCGGTACCGGAGACCGCCGTCGCACCCCGTCGATCTCGTGCGACCACGCGCCGCGGCGCGGCGGTAGCGTCACGCACATGGACGTGGATGCCGCGACGCAGACGATGATCGACAACATGCCCGCGAAGACCGGCAGGAGCCTGGACGAGTGGTTCGCGGTGCTCGACAGCGCGAGCCCCTCCCCCACGAAGCACGGCGAGATCATGGCGCTGCTGAAGGGCGAGCACGGCATGAGCCACGGCTTCGCGAACCTCGTCGCGCTGCGCCACCGCGCGCGGGAGGCCGGGCCGATGACGGCCGATGACCTGGTCGACGCGCAGTACGCGGGTGGCAAGGCGGCGCTGCGGCCCATCCTGGATCGGCTCGTCGCGGCGGCGACGGCGCTCGGTGACGACGTCGAGGTCGCGCCGAAGAAGACGAGCGTCTCCCTGCGGCGGCACAAGCAGTTCGCGGTCGTGGAGGCGGCGAGCGCGAAGCGCGTGCGGGTCGGGCTGAACCTGGCGGATGCGCCCGCGAGCGGGCGGCTGCAGATCGCGGGCGGCATGTGCACGCACCGGGTGGACCTCGGGTCGGTCGACGAGGTCGACGACGAGCTGCTGGGATGGCTGGGGGCGGCGTACGCGCTGGCGTGAGGCGGGGCTGGTTCGTCTCGATACGCGCGGCGGCTGGCGCCGCCGTGCTCCTCGACGAGCATGTGGGGGCGCGGCGGCTGGCGCCGCCGTGCTACTCGACGAGGGCGTGGGGCCGGGCCACTGCGGCCGTGCGGTGCGCCGTGAAGGCGAGGATCGAGCCGGTGACGACGCCTGCCGCGACGATGCCGGCCAGCACGATGAGCTGGAACCTGCCGGCCTCGATGGGCGAGAGTCCGGCGAACACCGCACCGACGAACGCTCCGGGCAGCACGACGATGCCCGTCGTCCGCGTCGTGTCGATGATGGGCAGCAGCGCGGTGCGCACCGCCTCACGCGCGAGCGGCGCGATCGAGCGCCGCGGTGTCGCGCCGAGCGCGAGCCAGCCCTCCACCTCGGACCAGTGATCGCGGATCGAGGCATGCAGCACCCGCTGCACGAGGATGCCCATCGTCATCGCATTGCCGATGACGATGCCGCCGACCGCGAGCAGGTACTGCGGCGTGAGCTCGATCGCGGCCGTGCCGAAGACCACGAGCATCACGACGAGCGGGCCAGCGGTGATCGCCGTGGCGAGCAGCATGACCTCGGCAGCCCTCCCGCCGCTGCGGCGCGCTGCTGTGACGATCGCCGCGACGAGCATCCCCACGAGCCCGAGCGCGACCCAGCGCACGTCTTGGATGATCCCGGTCAGGACGATGCTGAGCAGGGCGAGCTGCACGATGGCGCGCAGGATCGCGACGACGGCCTCGCGCGGCGCCTCGACGCGGAACACGCGCTGCCCGACATAGGCGATGGCAGCGAGGAGCACCAGGGCGACCCCCGTGCGCAGCCAGGATGCGAGGTCGAGCGCGCCGAGGTCCACCGCCGCCGCCCGCGTCAGCGCTCGCGGGCGATGAGGTCGCGGTTGATGACCGAGGCGGCGATCGTGCCCGCGCCCGCGGCGACCGCGAGCTGCCGGTAGCCGGGCGTGATGTCGCCGGCGGCGTAGATGCCCTCGACGGAGGCGCGCTGCGACCGATCGACGACCACGAGCCCGTCGTCGTCGCGCTCGAGGCCGAGCGACTCGGCGAACTCGAGCTGCGGGTGCCACCACGGGCGCACGAAGCCGCCGGTGCGGATGCTGCGCTCCCCGCCGTCCAGGACGATCGCCTGCATGCCGGTCCGGTCGCCCTCGATCGCGGCGATCGGCGTGCGCACGAGCGTCACCCCGTGCTCGGCGAGCCGGGTCGCGCCGGCGTCGTCGACCGCATCCGACCCGTTCGTGAAGACGGCGAGGTCGTCGGTGTGGCGGCGGATGACCATGGCGCGCTCGACGAGGTCGGGCGTCTCGCCGATGAGCGCGAGCGCCTGGCCGCGCTTGTCGTAGCCGTCGCAGTCCATGCAGGAGTGCAGGCTCGTGCCGTACCAGGGGCGCACGTGCTTCGAGGCGGGCAGCGTCTCGGAGAGCCCAGTCGCGATGAGCACCGCCGGGGCGCGCGTCTCGCTCTCGGCGCGGGAGCCGGGCTGCTCGGCCTGCACGGCGAAGCCGTCGTCGACGGCGACGATCTGCCGCACGAGGGTGCGCTCGTGCGTCACCGTCGGGTAGCGCAGCACCTCCTCGCGGCCGAGCGAGCGCATCTCGAGCGGCGAGATGCCGTCGCGCGTGATGAAGCCGTGCGACTGCAGCGTCGCCGCGTGCCGCGGGCGGTTCGAGTCGACGAGCGCGACCGTGCGCTGCTGGCGCGCGAGGTTGAGCGATGCGGCGAGGCCAGCGGGTCCGGCGCCGATGACGACGACGTCGACGTCCATCAGACGCTCGCGGCCAGCCGCTCGATGCGCGCGAGCACAGCCTCGCGGCCGAGCAGCTCCATCGACTCGAACAGCGGCGGCGAGATCCGGCGGCCCGTCACGGCCACGCGCAGCGGCGTGAACGCGAAGCGCGGCTTGATGCCGAGCCCCTCGACGAGCACCTCGCGCAGCACCTGCTCGATGCTCGCGGTGTCGAACGTCTCGAGCTCGTCCAGCGCGCGGCGCGACGCCTCGAGCGCGGCATGCGCGTCGTCGCTGAGGCCCGCCACCGCATCCGCGTCGTGGTGGATGTCCTCGGTGTCGAGGAAGAGGAAGCCCAGCATGTCCTCGGCCTGGCCGAGCAGCTGCATGCGCTCCTGCACGAGCGGGGCCGCCTTGACGAGGAGCGCCCGCTCCTCGTCGCTCGGCGGGCCGCCGAAGACCCGGCCCAGGTAGGGCTCGAGGCGCGCGGCGAACTCGTCGGCCGGCAGCCGGCGCACGTGGTCGCCGTTGATCGACTCCGCCTTCTTGGGGTCGAAGCGCGACGGGTTCGGGTTGACGTTCGCCACGTCGAAGGCGGCGATCAGCTCGTCGCGCGAGAAGACGTCGCGGTCGGGCGCGATCGACCAGCCGAGCAGCGACAGGTAGTTGAGGAGGCCCTCGGGGATGAAGCCGGCCTCGCGCAGCAGGAACAGGTTCGACTGCGGGTCGCGCTTCGAGAGCTTGCGGTTGCCGTCTCCCATCACGTAGGGCAGGTGGCCGAAGCGCGGGATCGCCGTCGCGACGCCGATGTCGGCGAGCGCGCGGTAGAGCGCGATCTGACGCGGCGTCGACGAGAGCAGGTCCTCGCCGCGCAGCACGTGCGTGACGCCCATGAGCGCGTCGTCGACCGGGTTCACGAACGTGTAGAGCGGCGCGCCGTTCGGGCGCACGACCACGAAGTCGGAGAACGAGCCTGCCGGGAACGTGATCTCGCCGCGCACGAGGTCGTCGAACGAGAGGTCCTCGTCGGGCACCCGCAGGCGCAGGCTCGGCTGGCGGCCCTCCGCGCGGAGCGCCTCGCGCTGCGCCTCGGTCAGGTCGCGCTCGAAGTTGTCGTAGCCCTGGCGGGGGTCGCGGCCCTGCTCGCGGTTGCGCGCCTCGATCTCCTCGGCGGTCGCGAACGACTCGTAGAGGTGGCCGGCCTCGCGCAGCCGCTCGATGAGCTCGGCGTAGATCTCGCCGCGCTGCGACTGGCGGTACGGCTCGTGCGGGCCGCCGGTCTCGACGCCCTCGTCCCAGTCGATGCCGAGCCAGCGCATCGCCTCGAGCAGCTGGTCGTACGACTCCTGGCTGTCGCGCGCCGTGTCGGTGTCCTCGATGCGGAAGACGAGCTTGCCGCCGTGGTGCCGCGCGTACGCCCAGTTGAACAGCGCCGTGCGGATCAGGCCGACGTGCGGCGTGCCCGTGGGCGAGGGGCAGAAGCGGACGACGACGTCGCCGCCCGTGGCGGTCGAGAAGGGGACGCTCATGATGGTCCCCATCCTAGGCGTGGGAGGATCGACGCGATGCCCGCCGCCGATCCCATCGCCGACCTGGTCGGATCGCTCGAGCGCGCCGTCGTCGCCTCCGGCCGCCGTCGTCGCGACGTCGTGCGCGAGATCGAGGGCGATCTGCGGGAGGCCGTCGCTGCGCGCACCGCGGCCGGCGTGCCGGAGGGGTCCGCCGCATCCGCCGTCGTCGCGGAGTTCGGCGATCCGGCGCCGATCGCCGCCGAGCTCTCGCGCGAGCTGCTCGCCGACGTGGGCCGCCGCTACTCCCCCGCCTCCGCGGGCATCGTCGCCGTGCTCGTCGTCGCGTGGGTCGTGGGCATGACGGCGATCGCCGCGCTGCCCGGCTTCCGCGTGCCGCTCGACGTGGCGTGGATGCTGCCCGTCTCGCGCGCGCTCGACGTCGTGGCGCCGCTCGTCGCGATCGCCGCGACCGTGGGCGCGGTCGCGATCCGCCGCGCCGGCTCGATGCCCGCGCTCGTCGCGGTCGCCGGCCTGCAGCTCGTGCTGGCGGTCGTGCTCGTCGGCGGCGCGATCGCGCTCGCCGTCGCCCTGCCGGTGCCGCCCGCGGGTGCCGCGATCGCCGCTGCGCTCGTCGCGCTCACGGTCGTGCTCGGCACTGCCGTCGGTGCGGGCGCAGGCGTGCTGCTCGTGCGCTTCGCCGCGGTGCGGCTCGGGGCAGCTACGCCTGCGCCTGCCCGAGCACGCGCGTGATGATCGTCGAGGTCGCCGCCCAGTCGTCGCGCTCCGTCGCGAGCGCGGCGGTGCCCGCGGTCGTCAGCCGGTAGACGCGCTTCGAGCGACCCTCGGACGCCCACTCCCCCTCGATGAGGCCCCGGCGCTCGAGCCGCTTGAGCGCCGGGTAGACGGTGCCGCTCGGGAAGTCGAGCGCGCCGTCCGAGCGGTGCCGGATGCGCTCGATCGCGCCGTAGCCGTGCACCGGTCCTTCGGCGAGCACGCTGAGCAGCATCGCGTCGACGTGGCCGCGGAGCGCATCGGGAGAAGCCATGCGGTCACTCTACGGGAGCCAGCCTGCATATGCAGGCAGGCTCCACCCCGTGCGCCGAGCTTCCCAGAACTGCGGGGTTCGCGACCGGAAAGCCGCGGTTCGGGGAAGCTCGGCAGCAGGCGTCAGCGCCGGCCGCCGCCGAGGAGCCCGCCGAGGATGTCGCCGAGCGGGCCGAGCGGGCCGAGCGGGCCGCTGCCCTGCTGGCCGCCCTGCTGCGTCGACGATCCGCCGCCGAGGATCCCGCCCAGCAGGTCGTCGAGGCCGAAGCCGTCCTGCTGCTGCGCCTGGCCCTGCGGCTGACCGGAGGGCTGACCCTGCGGCTGGCCCTGCGGCACCCGCACGGGCTGCTCCGCGCCCGCGGATCCCTTGCCGAACGGCGAGTCGAAGGCGCCGCCCTGCTGCTCGGCCGGCGCGGACTGCTGCTGCGCTTGCCCGCGCTGCGACTGACCGTCTCGGCCGAAGAAGCGGTTCGCGATCCAGGCGAGCACCATCGGTGCGACGATCGGCAGCACCTTCTGGATGATGCCCCCTAGCGCAGACCCGCCGCCTGCGGCCCTGGCGATCTGGTCGGCGTTGTCGCCGAAGACGTTCCGCACGATCTTCTCGCCGTCGGCGGTGTCGACGCTGCCGGCGAGCCGCTCATCGAGGTGCCCGGCGTGCGCGCCGAGCGCACCGGCGAGCGACCGCGCGCCCGCGGGGTCGTGGGCGTTCGCCTGCATCCCGCCGACGAGCGCGGGCACGATGGCCTCGATCGCCTGCCGCGCCTCGTCCTCGCCGACGCCGGCCTGCTGCGCGATCTGCTGGATCGGCATGCGGCCGAGCAGCTGCTGGATCTCCGACATGGCTCCTCCTCGAGTCCCGGGGCGGCCGACGCCGCCCGCGCGACCGATGCTAGGCACCCAGCCTGGGACCCGACCCCGACCCCGACCCCCGAACGCCGAACTTCCCCGAACCGCGCGTTTCCGCGGCGGAAACTCGGAGTTTCGGGAAGTTCGGCGGTGGGGAGGGCTAGGCGGCGGTCGCGACCGTCTGCGCGACGACCGGGTTGCGCAGCGTGCCGACGCCCGGCACCTCGACCTCGACCGTCTGGCCGGCCGCGAGCGGCCCGACGCCCTCGGGCGTGCCCATGAGCACGACGTCACCGGGCAGCAGGGTCATGGCCGCGGTGATCCACTCGAGCACCGTCGGCGCGTCGAAGATCCAGTCGCTCGAGACGCCGTCCTGCCGCACCTCGCCGTCGACCCGGGTGATGAGCCGCAGGTCGTTCCAGTCGGGCTCCGTCTCGATCGCCGGGCCGAGCGGGCAGAACGTGTCGAAGCCCTTCGCACGCGCCCACTGCTGCTCGCGCCGCTGCAGGTCGCGCGCCGTGACGTCGTTGGCGACCGTGACGCCGAAGACCGCGTGCAGGGCGTTCGCCTTCGTCAGGCGGCGCGCGACGCGGCCGATGACGATCGCGATCTCGCCCTCGAAGTGCACGTCCTGCGACTCCGGCGGCATGACGATCGCGTCGCCCGGGCCGATCACCGACGTGTTCGGCTTCAGGAAGACGAGCGGCTCGGTGGGCACCTCGTTGCCGAGCTCCGCGGCGTGCTTCGCGTAGTTGCGGCCCACCGCGACGACCTTCGAGCGCGGGATGACGGGGGCGAGCAGCCGTGCCTCGCCGAGCGGGATACGCTCCCCCGTCGTGTCGAAGCCGGCGACGATCGGGTCGCCGGTGAGCACGACCAGGGCGTCCTCGTCGACGACGCCGTAGCCGATCCGCTCGCCGTGAGCGAAGCGCGCGACCCGCATCAGCGGGCGCCCGTCAGCTGGACCATCCAGCCGTGCGGGTCCTCCGCGCGGCCGTACTGGATGTCGGTGAGCGCCTTGCGGAGCGCGAGGGCGACCGGGCCCGCGGGCGCGTCCGGGTCGCCGATCGTCTCGTCGGGGCTGCGGAGCGCCGCGATCGGCGTGAGCACCGCGGCCGTGCCGCACGCGAACGCCTCGGTGATCGTGCCGTCGGCGACGCCGTCGCGCCACTCGGCGAGCGTGACGGGACGGCGCTCGACCGCGTGGCCGGCATCCGCCGCGAGCTGCAGCAGCGAGTTGCGCGTGACGCCGTCGAGGATCGTGTCGGAGTCGGGCGTGATGAGCGTGCCGTCGGCCTGCACGAGCACGACGTTCATGCCGCCGAGCTCCTCGAGGTCGGTGCCCTCCTCGTTGAGGAAGAGCACCTGCGCGCACCCGTTCGCGACCGCGAGCTGCGTCGGCAGGAGGCTCGCGGCGTAGTTGCCGCCGCACTTGGCAGCGCCCGTGCCGCCCTTGCCGGCGCGGTTGTACTCGCGCGAGAGCCAGATGGAGACGGGCTTCACGCCGCCGGCGAAGTAGGGGCCCGCGGGGCTCGCGATGACCATGAACCGCACCGTCTGCGCCGCCCGCACGCCGAGGAAGACCTCGTTGGCGATCATGAACGGCCGGAGGTAGAGCGAGTCCTCGCCGCCGTCGGGCACCCACGCCTCGTCGACCTCGACGAGCCGGCGGATGGCCTCGAGGAAGAGCTCCTCGGGCAGCTGCGGCAGCGCGAGCCGCGCGGCCGAGCGCTGCAGGCGCTGCGCGTTCTGGTCCGGGCGGAACGTCCAGACCGAGCCGTCGTCGCGACGGTAGGCCTTCATGCCCTCGAAGATCTCCTGGCCGTAGTGCAGCACAGCCGAGGCGGGGTCCATGAGCAGCGGCCCGTAGGGCTCGATGCGGGCGTCGTGCCAGCCGCCGTCGGCGGTCCAGTCGATCGACACCATGTGGTCGGTGAAGTGCTTGCCGAAGCCCGGCTCGGCGAGCACGCCGGCGCGGACGTCATCGGCGACCGGCTCCGCGTTCCGCGTGAGGGTGAACTCGAGTGTCATGCCTGCTCCTTCGAGGTGCGGATGCGGTCGACGATGGCGTCGCCGACCTCATGGGTTGCGCGGCTCGCGCCGCCGCGGGCGTCGACGTCGGCGTCGACCGCGTCGCGGATGCGCCGGCCGGCGTCGGGGTGGCCGGAGTGCTCGAGCAGCAGCGCCGCCGAGAGGATCGCGGCCGTCGGGTCGGCGATCGCGCGACCGGCGATGTCGGGCGCGGAGCCGTGCACGGGCTCGAACATGCTCGGGAACTCGCCCGAGGGGTTGAGGTTGCCGGATGCGGCCATGCCGATGCCGCCGCCGACGGCGCCGGCGAGGTCGGTGAGGATGTCGCCGAACAGGTTGTCGGTGACGATCACGTCGAAGCGGCTCGGCCGGTCGACGAGGAAGATCGTCGCCGCGTCGACGTGCAGGTAGTCGACCGCGACATCCGGGTGCTCGGCCGCGACGGCGTCGACGATGCGCTGCCACAGCCCGCCGGCGTGCACGAGCACGTTCTTCTTGTGCACGAGTGTGAGCCGGCGGTCGCGCTGCTCGGCGAGCTCGAACGCGAAGCGCACCACGCGCTCCACGCCGAACGCGGTGTTCACGCTCGTCTCGTTCGCGATCTCGTGCGGCGTGCCGGTGCGCAGCGATCCGCCGTTGCCGACGTAGGGGCCCTCGGTGCCCTCGCGCACGACCACGAAGTCGATGTCGCCCGGGTCGCGGAGCGGGCTCGCGACCTTCGGGTGCAGGCGGGTGGGGCGCAGGTTGACGTGGTGGTCGAAGGCGAAGCGCAGCCGCAGCAGCAGGCCGCGCTCGATGATGCCGCCGGCGAGGCGAGCATCCGCGGGGTCGCCGCCGACCGCGCCCAGCAGGATCGCGTCGTGGTGCCGGAGCCGCTCGAGCGTCGCGTCGTCGAGGATCTCGCCGGTCTCGAGGTAATGGGCGGCGCCGAGCTCGTACTCGGTCTCGACCAGCTCGACCCCGTCGAGGGCGGCGCGCATGGCCCGCCTGGCCTCGAGGGTGACCTCGGGGCCGATGCCGTCTCCTGCGATGACCGCGAGGCGCAGCTGCTGCACTCTTCCTCCCTGGGGCGCACCGTGTGCGCGTCGACCGGCAGCGCCGCATCCGCGCGGGCCGCGCGCTCCAGCCTAGCCGCGCCGATGTTCGCACCCGCGTCCCAGCCTGGGCGCAGTACATTCGCCCCACAGGCCGCCTGGTCCCTGGCGTCCGCAACGAACGGAGAGCACCTTGAGCATCGGCTTCGGCATCTTCCTCATGGCCGTCGGCGCGATCATCGCCTGGGCGGTCCCCGCCCTGTGGCAGGTCGAAGGCGCCAACTGGGCCCTGATCGGCTACATCCTGCTGGGCGCCGGCGCGCTCGTCACCCTCATCGGCATCATCATGGCCGCCCGCTCGGGGCGGACGTCGCAGGTCTCGCGCTCGAGCGTCGACCCCGCCTCCGGCACGCGCGTCGAGCGCACCGAGCGCCGCGACGACGTCATCTGACCATCATCTGACGCACGAGAGGAGGGGTGCTGCCGTGAGGCGGCACCCCTCCTCTCTCATCTGGCGCTCCCGGTCAGGCCTTCCGCAGCGTGCGCAGCGCGACCACGATCGCGATCGCCATGAGCGCGGCGCCGGTGAGGGCCGTCGCGAGCGCGCCGTCGTCGAAGGCCGTCATCGCAGCCTGCGCGAGCGCGTCGCCGAGGGGCACGGGGAGGCGGTCGGCCACGTCGAGCGCGCCGGCGAGGGTCTCGCGGGCTGCGGCGCCGTCGGCCGCTCCGACCCCCTCCGGGATCACGAGCGACGAGCGGTAGACGGCGCTCACGACGCCGCCGAGCACGGCCGTGCCGAGCACCGCGCCGAGCTCGTACGCGGTCTCGGAGACCGCGCTCGCCGCGCCCGCGCGCTCCGGCGGCGCCGTGCTCACGACGATCTCGTTCGACAGGGTCTCCGCCGCGCCGACGCCCGCGCCCAGCAGGCCGTAGGCGACCGCCACGAGCAGCGGCGACAGGCCGTCGCCGCTCAGGGCCACCACGAGATAGCCCGCCGTCGAGCTGGCGAGCCCGAGCGCGACCACCCGGTGCGCGGGCATGTGCCGCACGAGCACGACGACGCCGAGGCCCGTGCCGACCATCGCGATCGTGCCGGGCACGAGCAGCAGCGCGGCGTCGAGCGTCGAGAGCCCCTCGACGAGCTGGAGGTGCTGCGTGAGGAAGAAGAGCGCGCCGACGAGCGCCATGACGCTCAGCAGGTTGATGGCGATGGCGCCCGAGAAGGCGGGGATGCGCAGCAGGTCGATGTCGAGCATCGGTGCGGCCGACGACCGCATCCGCCGCACGAACAGCCAGCCGGCCACGACCGCCACCACCGCCATGCCGACGGCGATGAGGTCGAGCCCGTCGACCGCGACGTGCTTGATGCCGGCGGCCAGGGCCCCGAGGGCGACGACCGACAGCACGATGCCGATGGGGTCGAGCCTGCCCGGGTTCGGGTCGCGGCTCTCGCGCACGAGGAGCGGCGCGAGCACGAGCAGCGGCAGCAGCACCGGCACCGCCATGAGGAACACCGAGCCCCACGCGAAGTGCTCGAGCAGCAGGCCGCCGACCGTCGGGCCGAGCGCGCTGCCGACCGAGAAGGCGGTCGCCCAGACGGCGATCGCGAGCCGCCGGTCGCCGCGGTGCGGGAACGTCGAGCGGATGAGCGAGAGCGTCGACGGCATGAGCATGGCGCCGAAGAAGCCGAGCGCCGCGCGGGCCGCGATGAGCGCGGGGGCCGTGGGCGCGAAGGCCGCGAGCACCGAGACGAGCGCGAAGCCGGTCGCGCCGATGAGCAGCATCCGGCGGCGGCCGAAGCGGTCGCCGATGCCGCCCATCGCGACGAGCAGGCCGGCGAGCACGAGCGAGTAGGCGTCGACGATCCACAGCTGCTGCGCGGCGGTGGGCTCGAGGTCGAGCGCGATCTGCGGCAGGGCGAAGCCCAGCACGGTGTTGTCGATCGCGATCAGCAGCACCGGGAGCATGAGCACGACGAGCGCCGCCCACTCGCGACGACCGGCTCGCTGCTCGCTCGCCCGGTCGGTCGCCCGCTGCTGGATGTCCATGATCGCTCTCCGTCCGGTTCGCCGGCGCGCGGATGGGCGCCGACCGCTTTACTGTACCGTCTGGACGGTTTGTGGGCAAGGGTATGCTCGCCGCATGGCCCGCGACGCATCCGGCACCGTCCGAGAGCAGCTGCTCGACGCCTACGTCGCGATCCTCATCGACGAGGGCGAGCGGGCGGCGACCGTGCAGGCCGTCGCGCAGCGCGGCGGGGTCTCGAAGGGCGGGCTGCTCTACCACTTCGGATCGAAGTCCGCGCTCGAGGCGGGGCTCATCGAGCGCTTCCGCGAGCTCGGCGCTGCGGACGTCGACGCGCTGCGCGGCGCCGACGACATCGTCGCGACCTTCCTGCGCACCTCGGTCGCCGCCGACAGCAGCCTCGACCGCGCGACCGTCGCGCTCGTGCGCATCGCCCAGTCCCCCGCCGGCGCGGCCGCGCGCGCGGCCCTGCAGCGGCTCGACGACGAGTACGTCGCTGCGATCGCCGAGCGGCTCGGCGACGAGGAGCTCGCGCTGACCGTCGTGCTGCTCGCCGATGGCGTCTACTTCCGCTCAGCGCTCGGCGCGGTCGAGCCGACGCGCGCCGGCGAGGAGATCGAGCTGCTCGTGCGCGTCGCCCGACGACTCGGCGCCTGAGCGGCGACTCCCCCATCGCTCGGTACCCTGGGCACACCAGGGGCGGCCATCGCGCTGCAGGAGAGGATCGTGCGTGCGCACTGCCGACGACATCACCCGCCGTGAGGCGATCGCCGAGTATCGGGTGGTGGGTCAGCCGCCCGAGCCCGACCTCGAGGGCCTCGTGCAGCTCGCGGCATCGATCTGCGGCGTCTCGACCGCGGTCATCAACATCATCGACGACCGCAGCCAGCACCAGATCGCGGCGGTCGGCTTCGAGCCCAACGTCTGCGCGCGCGAGGACTCGATGTGCGCGGTGGTGTTCCGCCACCCCGGGCACGTCGTCGTGCCGGATGCACGGGTCGACGATCGCTTCCGCGACAACCCCTTCGTCACCGGTGAGATCGCCGACGTGCGCTTCTACGCCTCGAGCCCGCTCATCACCCCGGCCGGCGTGCCGATCGGCACGCTCTGCGTCTTCGACGAGGAGGTGCGCGAGCTCAGCGAGCAGGACAGCCGCGCGCTCGCGCTGCTCGCCCGGCAGGTGATCGACGTGCTCGAGCTGCGGCGCATCACGCGCGAGCTCGGCCGCTCGAACGAGCAGCTCGCGCACTTCGCCGGCCAGGTGAGCCACGACCTGCGCAACCCGCTCACGGCGCTCGTCGGCTTCCTCGAGCTCGCCTCCGACGGCCTCGAGTCCGCCGACGCGGGGCTCGTGGCCGAGGCGCTCGAGCGCGCGGACGGCGCGGCCGGCCGGATGGGCGACCTCGTCGCCGACCTGCTGGACTTCGCGCGCGTCGGCGGCAGGCCGCGCCGCAGCGCCATCGACCTCGGCTCGCTCCTGCACGACGTGGTCGACGACCTCGACGCCCCGATCCGCGCATCCCGGGCGACGATCGACGTCGGGGAGCTGCCCCGCATCAGCGGCGACGCGACGCAGCTGCGCGCGCTCATGCAGAACCTGCTCGCGAACGCGCTCAAGTTCAGCGCCGCCGGTGGTGCGCAGCCCACCATCCAGGTGCGCGCGCACGAGCTCACCGCGGGCTGGCGGATCACCGTCGACGACGACGGCCCGGGCGTGCCCGTCGAGCAGCGCGAGCGGGTCTTCGGCCTCCTCGAGCGCGGCGAGGGCGCCGACGTCGAAGGGCTCGGGATCGGCCTCTCGACGTGCCGCCGGATCGTCGAGGCGCACGGCGGCCGCATCGGCATCGACGATGCCGAGCTCGGCGGCGCGAGCGTGTGGGTGGTGCTGCCGCAGCAGTGAGGAAGTGGGTCTCGACCGGGATCAGCGCTGCGCGGCAGCGCGGGCTGCGACGTCGATGATCGCGGCGAGCTCCACCGGCTTCGACCACATGGGCCAGTGGCCGGTCGGCAGGTCGACGAGGGTGAGCGCCCGGTGCTCGAGGACGCCCGCGAGGAACGGCACGCCCTGCTCGGCGTAGGCGCGGTAGTCGGCCGCCGAGAACGCGGTGCAGACGATCGTGGCGGGCACGTCGAGCCGCCGGTCGTCGGTGAGCGAGACCGCCTCGCGCACGACGCCACCGGGCTCCGGCACCGCCCTGCTGCGGAACTCGTCCAGCTGCGCGGGCGTGAGGTCGCGCATCGAGCCCTGCTCCATCTCGTCGTCCCACGCGGCGTCGAGCGGCATCGCCTCGCCCTCGAACGACGCATCCATCGCCGCGCCGTCGACGACCGGCGCCGTGTCGACCCAGACCGTCCCGGCGATGCGGTCGACGTGGCGGTCGACGGCGACGGTCGCGGGGATCGCGGCGCCGCTGTGCGCGACGAGCAGCACGGGGCGGTCGCCCTCGATCGCTGCATCGATGGCGGCGACGTGGTCGTCGAGCGAGACGTCGCCGCGGGCGGCGTGGTCGGGCTCGAGCCCGGGGAGCGTGAGCGCGACGACCTCGTCGCCCTGCCCGCGCAGCAGCTCGGCGACCTCGTCCCAGGCCCAGGCGCCGAGCCAGAAGCCGGGGACGAGCACGATGCGGACGGGTGTGGTGGAGTCCATGCCCGCGACGCTAGCCGGGCGCGCTGACACCGCGCCAGTGGGGGCTGTCCCGTCGAGCACCGCAGGCGTATCCTGCGGGCGTCTGAGGGGGTCGTCATGGCCTGGTCGAGATCCGTGGTCGTGCTCGCCGTGCTGCTGGCGACGGGGTGCACCGCGTCGCCGCCAGCTCCGACTGGCTCGGCCACCGCATCCCCCGAGCCGGCCGCGTCGACGGCACCCGCATCCTCGGACCCGGTCGAGACCTCCGGCGGCCCCAGAGCCGCCTCCATCGACACGAGCGACTGGATCACCTTTGCGTCGGAGCGCTACCGGTTCAGCATCGGCCATCCTCCGGATTGGACCGTCGAGCCGTCGGAGCACGACTGGACGACGGCGTCCGACGCGCAGCGCGTGGACAGCACCGGGCAGGAGGCGTTCATGTCGCCCCAGGGTGACATCCGCGTGAGCGCGTGGGCAGCGCCCGCGCCGTCGGAGGAGTCCCGCGACGCCCTGCAGGCGTGGGTCGAGCAGTACTGCGAGGAGTCCGCGAATCGACCGTGCGACGCTGTCGACGAGGCGCAGCCGCTGTGCGTGGAGCGCTGGGACTGCCACCCGGCCATGCTCGTGGTGTTCGCGCAGGACGTCCAGGCGTTCATGACCGGCGGCGTCATGGGCCGACAGACGGTCGTCGTCGCGCTGTGGCGCGAGGAGGCCGACGGCGCCATCCCGGGCTACGGCACGCCGGCAGAGCTGCTCAGGGCGTTCCTCGCCACGATGGACGTCTGCCCGATGGGGCATGGCGATCCGCGCGGCTGCGGTCGCGACATCCCCAGGGCGGGAGTCGCGACGGGCGACCCGATGGTGACCGAGCGGGAGTGACTCATGCGACGCGTTCGCCAGGGGTCGGTCGCGGTGGTCGCGATCGGGGTCGCGGTCGCGCTGCTGTCGGGCTGCACTGCGTCGCCCCCGACGCCGCTTCCGACGGCGTCGCCGACGGCATCCGCTCAGCCCACCCGCGCGCCGGCGCCCTCCGTCGAGCCCGACCCATCGCCCTCCGAGGGCGCGACCGCCGCCGACCCCCTCGACTCGAGCACCTGGCCCACCTACGTCTCGGAGCGCTACGGCTTCAGCATCGGGCACCCCCAGGACTGGAGCGTGGTGCCGGCCGCGCGCGGCTGGACGATGGACGCCGACGCGGGCGTCATCGACAGCCCGGCGCAGGACGGGTTCCTCTCGCCGGGAGGGCATGCGTGGGTCACGGCGTTCGTGGCGCCCTACGAGGGCGAGGCGACGCACGCGGGCGTGCAGCGCTGGGTGGAGCAGCACTGCGCGGCGTCGATGAGCACCGAGTGCGCCGGGATAGGCGAGCGCGCCGAACCGCTGTGCAGCGGCACGGCGCACTGCGCGCCCGGGTTGCTGGTGTCCCTGGCCTACGACGTGCAGGCGTTCTACCTCGGCCGCGGGCCGGCACCCCGGATGACCGCCGTCATGATCTGGCGGGCGCACAGCTTCCACATCGCCGGGCTCGGCAGCGCTCGCGAGACGCTCGACGCGTTCCTCGCGACGATGGACGTGCACGCGATCCAGACGGGGTCGCCGTGAGCCGATCGGGATCCGTCGCCGTGCTGGCCGTCCTGCTCTCGGTGCTGACCGGGTGCACGGCTCCTCCGCCCTCGCCCACGCCGTCGGATCCTCCGCCGACCGAGGCCGCCTCCGCGAACCCGCTGCCGTCCCGGGATGCGACGCCGCCCGTGGGCCCGACGCCCCGGGTGGACCCCTCGCCGTCCGCGTCCGCCGGCCCGAGCAGCTGGCCCACCTACGTCTCGACGCGCTACGGCTTCCGGATCGGCCACCCGCCGGGCTGGCGCCTCGAGCCGTCGCAGCGGGCCTGGACCATGGAGGTCGACGCGGCGGACTGGGACAGCATCGCGCACGAGTCCTTCTGGTCGCCGGACGGCGACGTGCGGGTCAGCGCGTGGGCCGTGCCGTTCCGCGGTGAGGCGTCGATGCTCACGGTCGAGCGATGGGCCCAGCAGCTGTGCCACGAGAGCGGCAACAGCGACTGCGCGACGATCGGCCAGCGTGCGGTGCGGCTCTGCAGCGACCGCCGCGTCTGCCATCCGGGCCTGCTGGTGCCCTTCGACACCGACGTCCACGCGTTCTTCGTCGGCGGTCCGCACGCCGACCGGATGACCGTCGTCGCCGTCTGGCGGCCCGCCGACTGGTCGTCCGACCGGAACGGCAGCGCGCGCGACCTGCTCGCCGCGTTCCTCTCGACGATGGACGTGCGGCCGCTGGCGTAGCGCCGCCGATGCAGGTCGCGCCCGACCCAGAGGAGTCATCCATGAGCTGGCCAAGGTCTCTCGCGCTGCTCGCCGTCCTGCTGCTGGCCGGATGCACCGCACCTCCGCCGACCCCGACCGAGCCCGCGCCCGACGCCGCACGACCGGTCGTCTCGAGCGCTCCGTCCGACGACCCCGCGCCGTCGGACGACCCCGCGCCGACGGACGACCCTGCGCTGTCGGACGACACTGCGCCGTCGGACGGCCCTGCGCCGTCCGTTGCCGCCACGCCCTCCGCGACCGCGACCACACCAGCCGACCCGCCCACCGACGCGCCGGCTGACACGACCGGTTGGACCACCTACGTCTCCGAGCGCTACGGATTCGCCATCGGCCTCCCGCCTGGTTGGACCGTCGACCCGCCCGCTCGCGACTGGGCCATGGAGCCGGACGCCGGGGATTGGGAGAGCAGGGCGCAGGAGGTGTTCTGGAATCCGGAGCGCGACGTGGCGGTGACAGCCTGGACCACGCGATACGCGGGTGAGGAGACGCTCGGCGGCGTGCACCGCTGGTTCCTCGCGTTCTGCAGCGCCTCACCGGAAGCCTGCTTCGAACCAGGCGATCCCTCAGGCGTGCCGCTGTGCAACCGGCGAGGGGGTGCTTGCTACCCCGGGCTGCTGATGCCGCGGGAGCCCCTGGCCCTGTTCACTGGAGGCGTGCACGGGCGGAGCATCACGGTCCTCGCCGTGATGCGGGCACCGGACGTCGAAGTGGCTGGCGTCGGCAGCTCCCTGCAGCTGCTCGAGGGACTCCTGTCGACCATGGACGTCCGACGCCGGACGTAGTGCGCTCAGAGCGCGCGGATGCCGATCTGACGGATCGTCGTCGCCTCGATGGCGCTGCCGACCTGCTCGACGAGCTCGTCGGGCGCCGCCTGGTCGATCGTGATGATCGAGAGCGCGTCGCCGCCCGCGGAGGTGCGGGCGATCTGCATGCCGGCGATGTTGATCTGCGCCTCGCCGAACGCGGCGCCGTAGGCGGCAACGATGCCGGGCCGGTCGACGTACTCCATGACGACGAAGTGGTCGGCCATCGGCACCTCGACGGACTGGCCGTTGACGCCGACGATCTTCTCGACCTGCTTCGGGCCCGTGAGGGTGCCCTCGACGCTCACGCGGCGGCCGTCGCTCGTCGCGGCGACGACCTCGACGACGTTGCGGTACTCCTCGCTGCGCTCGTCGGCGGTCAGCGCGCTCGTCACGCCGCGCGACTCCGCGATGACCGGCGCGTTCACGAAGGTCACCTGCTCGCTCACGATCGACGAGAAGAACCCCTTGAGCGCCGCGAGGCGCAGCACCTTGACGTCGTAGCCGGCGAGCTCGCCGTGGACCGCGACGTCGACCGCCTCGACGGGGCCCGCCGCGAGACCGGCGACGAACTGGCCGAGCCGCTCGGCGAGCGGGATGCCGGGACGCACGTACTCGTCGATGATGCCGCCGGCGACGTTCACGGCATCCGGCACGAGGTCGCCGGAGAGCGCGAGCCGCACGGAGCGGGCGACGGCCACGCCGGCCTTCTCCTGCGCCTCGTCGGTCGAGGCGCCGAGGTGCGGCGTGACCTGGATGTTCGGGGCGCTCGTGAGCGCGTCGTCCTTCGGCGGCTCGGAGACGAAGACGTCGATGCCGGCGCCGGCGATGCGGCCCTCGCGCAGGGCGGTCGCGAGCGCGGCCTCGTCGATGATGCCGCCGCGCGAGGCGTTCACGATGCGGAGCGAGGGCTTCGCGAGCGCGAACTGGGCCTCGCCGATGAGGCCGACCGTCTCGGGCGTGCGCGGGATGTGGATGGTGATGAAGTCGCTCTCGGCCATCAGCTCGTCGAGCGAGCGCAGCTCGACGCCGAGCTGCGCGGCGCGGGCCGGGCTGACGAACGGGTCGAACGCGATGAGCTTCGTGCCGAAGGCGGCGAGCCGCTCGGCGACGAGCACGCCGATGCGGCCGAGGCCGACGATGCCGACGGTCTTCTCGTAGAGCTCGACGCCCGTGTAGGCGCTGCGCTTCCACTCGCCGCGCTTGAGGGAGGCGTCTGCGGCGGGGATGTGCCGGGCGAGGCCGAGCAGGTGCGCGATGGCGAGCTCGGCGGCCGAGACGATGTTCGAGGTCGGCGCGTTGACGACCATGACGCCCGCGGCGGTGGCGGCGGGGATCTCGACGTTGTCGAGGCCGACGCCGGCGCGGGCGATCACCTTGAGCTGCGGCGCGTGCGCGATCGCCTCGGCGTCGAGCTGCGTCGCGCTGCGGACGAGCACGGCGGATGCGTCGGCGAGGGCGGCGAAGAGCGCCTCACGGTCGGTGCCGTCGACCTGGCGGATGTCGAAGTCGGGCCCGAGGGCGTCGACGGTCGCGGCCGAGAGCTCCTCGGCGATCAGGACGACGGGCTTGGACATGGGGACTCCTTGCGCGGTGCGGTGGGGTGGCAGCACCTCGTCGTGCCGCCCCCAGCGTACCGAGCGTCGCGTGCCGACCTCGGCCCAGGCGTCACGCAGGGCAACACGACAGGATGCCCGCGTGCTGATCGTGACGACGAACGAGATCCCAGGGTTCCGCATCCTCGCCGTGCAGGGCGAGGTGATGGGCCTGACGGTGCGGAGCCGCGACGCGGCCTCCAGCTGGGTCGCGGGCTTCCGCGCGATCGGCGGCGGCGAGATCCCCGAGTTCACGCAGATGCTCTACGAGGCGCGCATGCAGGTCATGGGCCGGATGGTCGACGAGGCGCAGCGCCGCGGCGCGAACGCCATCGTCGCCATGCGGTTCGACGCGAGCGAGATCGCCACGCAGTGGACCGAGATCTGCGCCTACGGCACCGCGGTCGTCGTCGAGGCGATCCCGAGCGGCCAGGAGGGGTCGACGCCCCAGTCCGCCGAGCTCGCGCACCGGCATCCGCGGCATGACGGGCAGTTCGCGCCGCCCTCCGACGTGCCGCCCGTCCGGCCGGACGCGCCGATGCCGTTCGGGACGCCGCCGCAGGGCTGACGCCGAGCGCGTCGGCGCGGGCCCTCGCGTGCGGGAGGATGGAGGCGATGGACGCCTTCGCAATCGCGCAGCTCGTGCTGCGCATCATCCTCGCCGCCGTCTTCCTCGGGATGGGCGCGGCCCACTTCGTGCCGCGCGTCAAGCGCACGATGGCCGCGATGGTGCCCGCACCGCTCGCGGGCCCCGAGCGGCGCTGGGCGCCGACGCTCGTCGTCATCTCGGGCATCGCCGAGATCCTCGGCGGCCTCGGCCTGCTCGCGCCTTGGTGGCCGGTGCGCTTCGCCGCAGCCCTCGGGCTCATCGCGCTGCTGATCGCGGTCTTCCCCGCGAACGCGCAAGCCGCACGGCAGCCGGAGCGCTTCGGCGCGGTCGCGGTGCCGCTCGTGCCGCGAGCGATCGGCCAGGCGGTGCTCGGGCTGCTGCTGCTCGTCAGCGTCATCTGACGGATGCGCGGGGTGACCACCCGCCGTGCGGCGAGCGGCGGTCAGCCGACGAGCGCCGCGAGCGCGATCTGCCTCGCGAGCTGCTCGGCCAGCAGGCTGAGCTGCGCGCTCACCGCGAGCGCGGCCAGCAGGACGCCCGCCCTCGCGACCAGCCGCATCCGCCGACCGATCCACAGCGCCGCGACGAACAGCACCGCGGGCAGCGCGACGAGCGCGACCAGCAGCCACCACGGGGTGGCTGCCTGGATGCCGGCGCCGAGGTAGAGCAGCGGCAGCTGCTGCAGGTTGGTGACCGCCTCGACCGTGTCGTAGCCGAACGCGAGCGCGAACAGCGTCGCGATGATCCAGGCGTCGGCGGGGCGCTCCTCGCGCGGTTCGCGCTCGGCGCCGGCCTCGAGGTCGGCGCTCATGCGAGCACCCCCGCGACGAGCGGCCAGGGTGCCGTCACGACGAGGCCCGCGAGCCACAGCGGCGCACGTCGCGCGGTCGCGAGCCGGTCGACCAGGAACCACCACAGCAGCGGCGCGATCGCCGCGAGCAGCTCGCCGAGCTGGTACATCGCGAGCCCGAGCAGGCTCGGCTGCTCGACCGGGTTCGCGACGATGATGACGATCCAGCCGGCCGTGGCGGCGAGCGCGAGGGCCAGCATCAGCCAGCGCAGCGCACCGCGCGAGCGGGCGGCGGGCTCGTCGGCGGCGACGGATGCCGTGGTCGCCGCAGGCTGCTCGGTCGCGTCGGCGGTCGGGTGATCGAGCTCCTCGTCGCCCTCCCAGTGGAGGGCATCCTCGTCGCGGCTCACCCGATCGAGCCTAGCCGCCCGGCTCCCCCGGGCCGCGCCGCGGCGCCGGCCGCACGCGGGCTCCTAGGTCGCGATGTCGTCGATCCAGGTGACGGACGCCCCGTGCGGGTCAGTGATCGCGATCGGCTCGGCGTCGCGGCGGAGCACGAAGTCGCCCGGCCCCGCCCACGGCGCTGGCGGCCCGATCTCGAGCGTCGCGCCCTCGTTCGCGACCCACGTCACCGGCAGCTCGCCCATGAGGTCGGCGAAGCCGGCGCGCTCGAACGCGGGCACGTAGGCGAGCACCGCCGAGTGCCAGACGACGACGGTCGGGGCGTGCCGCGCCGCCTCCTCGACGAGCGCGCGGGTGTCGGTCGTGAGGTCGCCGCGGCGCAGGTCCGCGCCCTCGCGACGCGCGATCGCGATCGCCGTGCGCAGCCGGTCGACGCGGGCGCCGTCGACGCCCCCGGTCGCATCCGGCCAGACGAGCGCCTCGAGCCACGCCCGCGTGTCGGGCTCCGCCGGGTCGAGCGGCTGCAGGTCGAGCCCGCCGCGCCAGGCGATGGACGGCAGCCCCTCCGGCAGCGGGGTCGACGGCGACGCCTGCGTCTCGAGCAGCGGCAGGCTCGCGTCGCCGACGTACTTGCCGGCGCCGAAGCGGTAGCGCCAGCGGTCCGGATACAGGCACAGCCCCGCCGATGCGCCCACCTCGACGAGCGCGATCGGGCCGCGGAGGTGCGCGATGGCGGGCAGCAGCGTCGCCATCCGCCGCGCCTCGTTCGTCTGCGTCATGCGGGCGAGCATCGTCGAGCGGATGCGCGTCCACGCGCCCGCGATCATGTCGCGCACGTCGGCCCACGGCGCGACCGGGACGCCCTCGAAGCGCGCGGCCGCGAACAGCAGGTTGGGCTGCCGCTTCACGTGCTCGAGGTCGGCGAGCGCGGCGCAGAGCCAGGCATCAGTGGCGACCCCGCGCGCCCACTCCGCATACCGCGGCGACCGGCCGTCCGCCTCGACGGCCGCCCAGCGCTCGAAGGAGCGGGCGACGGAGCGATCCTCGGTGACGTCGTGCACGGCTCCACCTTGCCAGTCGGCGCCGATCCGCGCGCGGTCGCGGTGCAGCGACGGCGCCGCGGCACGGCGACCGCGCCGGAGCGCGGTCAGCCCGCGCGCCGCAGCTCCTGCAGCGGGCAGGCGGTCGGCCCCTCGAGCCGCGACCCGTCGGCGGCGAAGCGCGACCCGTGGGCGGTGCAGTCCCAGCTGCGCTCCTGCGCGTTCCACTGCACGAGCGCGCCGACGTGCGGGCAGCGCGCCGACACCTGCCGGGTCTGGCCGTCGACGGTCGAGGTGCCGACCGCGCGCAGCCCGACGCGGCCGAGCACACCCTCGCCCTCGGCGGGTGCCTTCGCGGGGCGCAGCGTGCGGGCGAAGGCGACCGCATCGGCGCGCGCCGTCGCGGCCACGCCGCCCGCGAGCCGGCCGGCCGCGCGCGGCGTCGTGCGGCGTCGCCGCAGCGTGCGCGCCCAGCCCGGCTCCTCGCCGCCGATCCGCGCGCTGAGCGCGATCGCCGCCATCGCGCCGGAGCTCATGCCCCACTTGTCGAAGCCGGTCGCGAGCAGCACGCGGCCGCGGGAGCCGGGCCGCGCCGAGATCCAGGGCAGCCGGTCCGGCGTGCGGTAGTCCTGCGCGCTCCACACGTGCGTGCGCTGCGCGTCGGGCCAGTGCGCGCGCACCCAGTCGTCGAGCTCGGCGACGAGCCGCCGCGGATCGGAGTGGCGGCCGACGGCGTGGCCGACGCCGCCCGCGACGAGCAGCTCCTCGCCGCCGACCGTCGCGGTGCGGAGCGACCGGCTCGGGGCGTCGACGCTCAGCGCCATGACGGCCGGGAGCGGGCCGGCGGTGCGGTACGCGGCCGCGTAGGAGCGGTGGGCCGTCAGCATCGCGGCGGTGCCGCGAGCGGGCACCGGCGAGCCGGTCGCGAGCACCGCGACGCCGCCCGACCATGACCCGGCATCCGTGTCGAGCTCGACGCCGCGGCCGACGACGCGCACGGTGCGCACGGATGCGCGCACGATCGTGCCGCCGTGCGCGCGCAGCTCGGCCGCGAGGGCCGCGAGCATCGCCATCGGCTCGAGCTGCGCCTGATCGGCGAGCTGGATCGCGCCGGCGGTCTCGAACGGCAGCGACTCGGCGCCGCCGCGCTCGACCGGGAGGCCGAGCTCGGCCGCCGCGAGCAGCTCGCGCTCGAGCGACTCGGCGCCCTCCGCGCCGTTCGCGTAGGAGACGGCGGGCCTGGACTGGACCGCGTCGGTGTCGGCGAGCAGCGCGCGCAGCTGCCGCATGCCCTCGATCGACCCCTCCACGAAGGCCCTGGCCGCGTCGCGCCGGGCGAGCTCGAGGATGCGGTGCAGGCGGTCGCCCTGCAGCACGCTCAGCTTCGCGGTGGTGCTGCCGGTCGCTGCCGCGCCCACCTCGCGCGCCTCGAGCACGACGACGTGCGCCCCGCCGCGGGCGAGCAGCACCGCCGTGGTGAGGCCCGTGATGCCCGCACCGACCACGACGACGTCGAAGCTGTCGCGACGGCCGGGGGCATCGAGCTGGATGGAGGGGCCGGTGGCGTGCCAGAGCGAGGTCATGTCCCCCACTCAACGCGGCGGACGGCTCCCGCACAAGACGAGTCGAGGGTTTGCGTCCGAGTTGCCAGCAACTCGGACGCAAACCCTCAACTGGCGCAGAGGTGGGTCAGCGCTGCATCGATCAGCGCTGCGGGGGTTAGCGCTGGGCGCTGCCGTCGACGTAGTCGGCGTCGGGCTGCTCCCACGCGAACAGGCTGCGCAGCTTCTTGCCGGTCGCCTCGATCGGGTGGCCCTCGGCCTTGGCCCGCAGCTCCTTGAACTCGGGGCCGCCCGCGTCCTGGTCGCCGATGAAGCGCTCGGCGAAGGCACCCGTCTGGATGTCCTTGAGCACCGCCTGCATGTTCTCCTTGACGCGCGGGTCGATGACGCGCGGGCCCGAGACGTAGTCGCCGTACTCCGCCGTGTCGGAGACCGACCAGCGCTGCTTGGCGATGCCGCCCTCCCACATGAGGTCGACGATGAGCTTGAGCTCGTGGAGCACCTCGAAGTAGGCGATCTCGGGCTGGTAGCCGGCCTCGGTGAGGGTCTCGAAGCCGTACTGGACGAGCTGCGAGACGCCGCCGCAGAGCACGGCCTGCTCGCCGAAGAGGTCGGTCTCGGTCTCCTCGGTGAAGGTCGTGGTGATGCCGCCGGCGCGGAGGCCGCCGATCGCCTTCGAGTACGACCAGGCCGTCTGCCATGCCGAGCCGGACGCATCCTTCTCGACGGCGACGATCACGGGCACGCCGCGGCCCGCCTGGAACTCGCGGCGCACCGTGTGGCCCGGGCCCTTCGGCGCGACGAGCACGACATCGACGCCCTCGGGCGCCTCGATGTAGCCGAAGCGGATGTTGAAGCCGTGGCTGAAGAGCAGCGTCTTGCCCTCGCCCATCGACGACGCGATCTCGTCGTTGTAGATGTGGCGCTGGTGCTGGTCGGGTGCGAGCAGGACGACGACGTCCGCCCACTCGGCGACCTCTGCGGGCGTGCCCACCTCGAAGCCGGCCTCTGCCGCCTTCGCGCGGCTCTTCGACTCCGGCTGCAGGCCGACGCGGACCTCGACGCCCGAGTCGCGCAGGTTCTGCGCGTGCGCGTGCCCCTGCGAGCCGTAGCCGATGACGGCGACCTTCTTGCCCTGGATGATGCCGAGGTCGGCACCGTCGTCGTAGATGACCTCAGTCATGGTGTCTCCTTGCTTGTGGTTCAGAACGGGTGGTCAGCGCGCGTCGGACTTGAGGACGCGCTCGCTGATGGACTTGCCGCCGCGGCCGATGGCCAGCAGGCCCGACTGCGCGATCTCCTTGATGCCGTAGGGCTCGAGCAGCTTCAGCAGCGCCTGGCACTTCGCGGAGTCGCCGGTCACCTCGACGACGAGCGCGTCGGTCGTGACGTCGACGACCCGGGCGCGGAAGAGCGTCGCGGCCTCGAGGATCTGCGAGCGCGTCGAGTTGTCGACCCGCACCTTGACGAGCAGGTGCTCGCGCTGCACGGACTGGCTCGGTTCGAGCTCGACGATCTTCACGACGTTGATGAGCTTGTTCAGCTGCTTCGTGACCTGCTCGAGCGGCAGGTCCTCGACGTCGACGACGACGGTGATGCGGCTGAGGCCGGGCACCTCGGTCTTGCCGACCGCGAGCGACTCGATGTTGAAGCCCCGGCGCGCGAAGAGCGCGGCGACGCGGGTCAGCAGGCCGGGCTTGTCCTCGACCAGGAGCGACAGGACGTGCGTGCTCATCACTCCTCCTCCCACACCGGGCTGTGCTCCTTGGCGTACTGCACGAAGGAGTTCGAGACGCCCTGCGGCACCATCGGCCAGACCATCGCGTCCTTCGACACGATGAAGTCGATGACGACCGGGCGGTCGTTCGTCTCGAGCGCGAGCTTGATCGCCGGGTCGATCTCCTCGGGCTTCGTGACGCGGATCGCGAGGCAGCCGTAGGCCTCGCCGAGCTTCACGAAGTCGGGGATCATCTTCGCGTCGTCGCCGGTCTCGAGGTCGGTGAACGAGTGGCGGCCCTCGTAGAACAGGCTCTGCCACTGCCGCACCATGCCGAGCGACGAGTTGTTGATCACCGCGACCTTGATCGGGATGTCGTTGAGCGTGCAGGTGGCGAGCTCCTGATTGGTCATCTGGAAGCAGCCGTCGCCGTCGATCGCCCACACCACGCGGTCGGGCTCGGCGACCTTCGCGCCCATCGCCGCAGGCACGCCGTAGCCCATCGTGCCGGCGCCGCCGGAGTTGAGCCACGAGTTCGGGCGCTCGTACTTGATGAACTGCGCCGCCCACATCTGGTGCTGGCCGACGCCGGAGGCGTAGATGCCCTCCGGACCGGTCAGCTCGCCGATGCGCTTGATCACGAACTGCGGCGAGAGCTTGCCGTCGCTCGGCTCGGTGAAGCCGAGCGGGAAGCGCTCCTGCAGGCCCTGCAGCCGCTCCCACCAGTCGGTGAGGTCGGTGCGGCGGCTCGACGCGAGCTCCTGGAAGGCGATCGACAGGTCGCTCAGCACGTCGCGCACGTCGCCCACGATCGGGATGTCGGCGGTGCGGATCTTCGAGATCTCTGCCGGGTCGACGTCGACGTGGATGACCTTCGCGTTCGGCGCGAACTCGTTGACCTTGCCGGTCACGCGGTCGTCGAACCGGGCGCCGAGCGCCAGGATGAGGTCGCACTCCTGGAACGCCAGCACCGCGGGCACCGAGCCGTGCATGCCGGGCATGCCGAGGTGCTGCGGGTGCGAGTCGGGGAACGCGCCGCGCGCCATGAGGGTCGTCACGACCGGCGCGCCGGTCGCCTCGGCGAACTCGAGCAGCTCGGCCGACGCGTGCGCGCGGATGACGCCGCCGCCCACGTAGAGCAGCGGGCGCTCGGCGTCGGCGAGCATCGCGGCCGCCGCGGCGACCTGCTTGCCGTGCGCCTTCGTCACCGGGCGGTAGCCGGGCAGGTCGACCGTGTCGGGCCAGACGAACGGGGCCGACTGCTGCTGCGCATCCTTCGTCACGTCGACGAGCACCGGGCCGGGGCGGCCGGTGGAGGCGATGTGGAAGGCGGCGCGCATGACGGCGGGCACGTCCTCGGCGCGGGAGACCTGGAAGGAGTGCTTCGTGATCGGCATCACGATGCCGGTGATGTCGGCCTCCTGGAAGGCGTCCGTGCCGATCAGGTGGCTGAACACCTGGCCGGTGATCGCGACCATCGGCACCGAGTCCATGTAGGCGTCGGCGATCGCGGTGACGAGGTTGGTGGCGCCGGGACCGCTCGTCGCGATGCAGACGCCGACCCGGCCGGTCGCGGCCGCGTAGCCCTCGGCGGCGTGGCCGCCGCCCTGCTCGTGGCGCACGAGGATGTGGCGGATCGCCGACTGCTGCATGAGCTCGTCGTAGAACGGGATGATGGCGCCGCCCGGGATGCCAAAGACGTCCTCGACGCCGAGCAGCTCGAGCGATCGGAGGACGGCGCCGGATCCGGTGAGGATCGGCGGCTCGGCGCTGCGCGGGGCGGCAGGCCTTGGTGCGATGGACATGGCTCTCCTGGCTCGTCTCTCGAAGACGTGCGTCAGCCTGTGACGGCGCCGGTGGCGGCCGACCGCACGAGGCGTGCGTACTTGGCGAGGACTCCGCGCGTGTAGCGCGGGGGCAGCGGCTCCCAACCCTCACGCCGGGAGGCGAGCTCTGCCTCGTCGACGATCAGGTCAAGCGAGCGAGCGGCGATGTCGACCCTGATGCGGTCTCCGTCGCGCACGAAGGCGATCGGACCGGAGTCGACCGCCTCAGGGGCGATGTGGCCGATGCACAGGCCGGTTGTGCCGCCTGAGAATCTGCCGTCTGTGAGCAAGAGTACATCCTTGCCGAGGCCCGCTCCCTTGATGGCCGCGGTGATGGCCAGCATCTCGCGCATCCCGGGTCCGCCCTTGGGCCCCTCGTAGCGGATGACCACCACGTCGCCGGCCTGCACCTCGCCGTTCGTGAGGGCGTCCATCGCGGCGCGCTCGCGGTCGAACACGCGCGCCGGGCCCTCGAAGACCTCGGCGTCGAAGCCCGCCGTCTTCACGACCGCGCCCTCGGGCGCGAGCGTGCCGTCGAGGATCGTGAGGCCGCCGGTGGCGTGGATGGGGTCGTCGAGCGCGCGCACCACGGTGCCGTCGATCGGGGCCGGGTCGAGCTCGGCGAGGTTCTCGGCGACCGTCTTGCCGGTGACCGTGAGCGCGTCGCCGTGCAGCAGGCCGGCGTCGAGCAGCGCCTTCATGACCACCGGCATGCCGCCCACGCGGTCGAAGTCCTGCGCGACGTAGGCGCCGAAGGGCTTGACGTCGGCGAGGTGCGGCGAGCGCTGCCCGATGCGGCGGAAGTCCTCGAGCGTGAGCTCGACCTCGGCCTCGTGGGCGATCGCGAGCAGGTGGAGCACCGCGTTCGTCGAGCCGCCGAGCACCATCGCCACGGTGATGGCGTTCTCGAACGCCTCCTTCGTGAGGATGTCGCGGGCGGTGATGCCGCGGCGCAGCAGCTCGACGACGGCCTCGCCCGAGCGGCGCGCGTAGAAGTCGCGACGACGGTCGGCCGACAGCGGCGTCGACGAGCCGGGCAGGCTCATCCCCAGCGCCTCGGCCACGCACGCCATCGTGTTGGCGGTGTACATGCCGCCGCACGCGCCCTCGCCGGGCGCGAAGCCGCACTCGATGCGGTGCAGGTCCTCGGCCGAGATCTTGCCGGCCTTGAAGGCGCCGACGGCCTCGAACGAGTCGATGATCGTCATCGACTGCGGGATCGTGCCGTCCTCGAGCTTCGCGAAGCCGGGCGCGATCGAGCCCGCGTAGACGAAGACGCTCGCGAGGTCGAGGCGCGCCGCGGCCATGAGCATGCCGGGCAGCGACTTGTCGCAGCCCGCGAGCAGCACGGTGCCGTCGAGGCGCTCCGCCATGACGACGGTCTCGACGCTGTCGGCGATGACCTCGCGGCTGACGAGCGAGAAGTGCATGCCCTCGTGGCCCATCGAGATGCCGTCCGAGACCGAGATCGTGCCGAACTGCAGCGGGTAGCCGCCGCCGGCGTGCACGCCCTCCTTCGACGAGCGCGCGAGGCGGTCGAGCGAGAGGTTGCAGGGGGTGATCTCGTTCCACGAGCTCGCGATGCCGATCTGGGGCTTCTCCCAGTCGCCGTCGCCCATCCCGACCGCGCGCAGCATCCCGCGGCTCGTGGTGGCCTCGACGCCGTCCGTCACGGCGCGCGAACGCGGTTTGATGTCGATCTCTGGCATAGGCCGATCCTACGCCGCACGGACATGTCAGATCGGGCGCGCCGTCCGGCGGACCGGCGCGCGGATGCGCGTCGTCCAGGCTGGAGGGTCTAGCGTCGTCGGCATGATCCAGGTCGGCCTCAGCACGATCTCCGTCTTCCCCAAGGGGGTCGAGGACGGGTTCCGGCTCGCGCACGAAGCCGGGTACGACGGCGTCGAGGTGATGGTGACCACCGACGCCAAGACCCGCAGCCCCGAGAAGCTGCTCGAGCTCTCGGAGCGCTACCAGCAGCCGATCATGGCGATCCACGCGCCGGTCGTGCTGCTCACGACCTTCGTCTGGGGCCGCGACCCGTTCGTGAAGCTCGACCGCTCGGCCGCGCTCGCGGTGTCGGTCGGCGCGCCCACCGTGGTGGTGCATCCGCCCTTCCGGTGGCAGGGCAAGTACGCGAGCACCTTCACGGATGCGGTGCGGCAGACCGAGCAGAAGCACGGCATCGAGGTCGCGGTCGAGAACATGTTCCCGTGGTCGATGGGCGGAGCGGACCGTCAGGCGTACCTGCCCGGCATCGACCCGAGCGAGATGGACGTCGACCACGCGACCCTCGACTTCTCGCACTGCGCGCTCGCCCGCCGCGACTCGATGGAGCTCGCGCTCGACCTCGGCGACCGGCTGCGGCACCTGCACCTGACGGACGGCGTCGCGGCCGACGAGGACAAGGTCTTCGACGAGCACCTCATCCCCGGCCACGGCAACGAGCCGGTCGCCGAGGTGCTGCAGATGCTCGCCGCGCAGCAGTGGACCGGGCAGGTCATCGCCGAGATCAAGACGCGGCACGCGCGCTCGGAGCGCGACCGGCTGCGGCTCCTCGTCGAGACGCTCGAGTTCGCGCGCGAGCACCTGGGCCAGAACGCGCCCGCCGATGAGGGCGCCGACGCGGAGGCGCGGCCCTAGCGGGAGCGGTCGGTCTCGACTCGCTCAGCGCGCGGCGCGCGCGGAGCGGCTCGACCAGCGCAGGGGCTACTCGGGGGCGTTGCCCGAGCCGCCGCCGAGCAGGAACGGGGTCGAGACACCCTCGTACATCACGTGCGTCATGAGCCCCTCGACGGCGTGCGGCAGCGTGCGGCAGTGGTCCATCCAGATGCCCGGGTTGTCGGCGACGAAGGCGACCTCGTACGTCTCGCCGTGCCCGACGTCGAGCGAGTCGACCCACCAGGGGCTGCCGGATGCGGGCACGCCGTCGCGCGAGAGCACGACGACGTGGTGCCCGTGCAGGTGCATCGGGTGCACCTCGCCGCTGCCGTTCGTGATGCGCATCGTCACCACGTCGCCCTCCGCCACGCGGTACGCCGGGACGTCGCCGCCCATCCGCCCGTTGATCGTCCACCAGATGCCGGGGACCCCGTTCAGGAACCCCGGGAAGCGGCCGATGTCGTAGGCGAAGTCGCGGTCGGCCGCGGCCGGGTCGAAGCCGAGCGGGGCGGGTGAGCCGTAGGCGAGCGGATCGAGCGCCTCGGCGGGCGCAGGGGCCGCGGGGGGCGCGGCCGTCCCGAGCGCGAGGGAGACGCCCGGCGCCTGCACGCGCGCGCCGCCGCTCGGCACCCGCACCTCGAGGTCGACGCGGCCGCCGGCGGTGACCGCGACCTTGCGGCCCTCGACGTCGGTCGGCTCGTGCACGTCGGTGCCGTCGATCGCGAGCAGCCGGAACCCGGCGCCCGTGACCCACACGACCGTCGGCGCGTTGTCGGTGTTGACGACGCGCACGCGCACCACCGCGCCCGGCTCGGCATCGCGCGCGATGTCACCGGAGACGCCGTCGATCGTGCGGGAGGTGCCGGGGTAGGTGTGCAGCAGCGCGACCACGTCGACGTCGTGGGCGGCCGGCTCCGCCGGGTCGACGACGAGCGCGCCGAAGAGCCCGCCGAGCACCTGCGCGTGCGACACCTGGTGCGCGTGGTACCAGTAGCTGCCCGCGTCCTCGGCGACGAAGCGGTACGTGAAGCTGCCGCCGGGCGGCACCGCGTCCTGCGTCACGCCCGCGACGCCATCCATGGCGGCGGGCACGTCGACGCCGTGCCAGTGCAGCGTCGTGCCGGCGGCGACCGACTCGTTGCGGAGCACCACCTCGACGAGCTGCCCCTGCCGCGCGCGGATCTCCGGGCCGGGCGTCGACCCGTTGAGCGTGAAGGCGTCGACCTGCTCGCCGCCGGGCAGCGTGATGCGCTCTGCGCGCGCGACGAGCTCGACGCGCACGTCGGCGGCGCGCGCGGGGTCGGCGACGAGCGTCGTCAGGTCGACCGCTGCTGCCGCGCCCGGTTCGTGGCCGTGGCCGCCCTCCCCCGCCACGACCGGACCGCCGCCGGGGTCGGCGACGCCCATCGCCATCGCCGAGTAGGTGTCGGGCCGCAGGCTCGACCACCAGGCGGCGCCGACCGCGACCACGAGCGCCGCCGCGGCGAGGATGCCGACGAGCCGGGCGAGGCGCCGCGCCGGCCGACCCGGGTGGCCAGGCCGGTCCGGGTGGCCTGGCCGGTCAGGATGAGCCGGCCGATCCGAGCCGGCACCGGGGCGGTGCCGCGCGCGGCGCTGCGAGGGCTCGGGGTCAGGCGACACCGACGGTGGATCGCGCCTGGACGCCGGTGTGGCGTCCCCCGGCGCGCATGCCCGCCCAGAACGCGACGCCGAACAGGGCGATCGCGTTCACGCCGTGCAGGAAGGCGAGCGCGGTGAGCTCGTGGCCGAGCAGTCCCAGCGTCACCTGCAGCACGACGAGCACGAGCACGATCGCGGCGCGCATCACCCCGCCGGGGATCTTCGCGAGGAAGGCCACGACGAGCAGCGCGAGCGCCACGATCGGGATCGCGTACATGCCGTTCATCCCGTGGATCATGAGGCCGAGCGCCTCCGGGAACGGCGGCGGTCCCTCGGCGGCGAAGTCGACGGTGCCGCCCTCCGCGAGGAAGAGCGCGATGCCGGCGGATGCCCAGGCATGCGAGGCGGCCTGCAGCGCGACGAGCGCGCAGATGAGGTAGGCGAGGACGCGGTAGGTGGTGCGCACGGGACTCCTTCGTCGGAATCGGTGGGATGCGGTGCCGATCGCCCGGCGGATGCGCCGAGGCGGGAGGGCGATGCCGGCACAGGCTGCCGGCGGGCGCGCGCGGTTTCGCGGACACCGTTATCGAACTCCGCAGTCCGTTTCCTGTCAAGTGCCTGTGCGCCGGCCCCTCGCGGCCGGCGCACCCGACGGCGCCGCCGCGCTACGCCGGCGTCGGGGCGAGGGTCTCGAGGGCGCGGATGCGCTCCCCCGTCGCCCGTCGCCGCGCGCCGCGGAGCGCGAGGTACGCGGCGAGCAGGCCGACGCCGAGCCACAGCACGAGCATCGCCACCGCGCCGCCTGCGCCGCCGGTGCCGGCCGCGATGGCGACGAGCGCATCCACCGCCGGCGTCATCGGCAGCACCGGCGCGACCGCCTCGAACCCCTGCCCGAGCACGTCGCGCGGCACGATGCCGCCAGCGGCGACCGCCTGCAGGCCGAGCAGCACCACCGACACGATGCCGCCCCCGGCACCGAGCCACGCGACGAGCGCGAGGTGCAGCACCGTCGCCACGGCGCCGAACAGCAGCGCCACGGCGAGCGTCAGCGGTGCCGACGACCACGCCACGCCGCCGATCCCGTGCACCACGACCGTCGCGAGCAGTGCCTGCAGCGCGACCACCCACGACGAGCGGATGAGCATGGTCGCGAGCACCCGGCCGTCGGACTCGGCGGACGCCGCGATGCGGCGAGCCGACCGGGCGAGCACGAGCACGAGGACGAGCGCGCCGAGCCAGAGCCCGATCGGCACCGCGAGCGACGCGACGCGCGCCTCGCCGCTCGGGAGCGCGCGCTGCTCGTCGAGGTCGAACCCGACCGGGTTCGTGGCGACCGCCGACAGGTCGTCGAGCTCGTCGTCGCTCAGCTGCGGCAGCGCCGCGACGCCCTCGCGGAGCCCGTCGCCCAGCTCGGTCGCGCCGTCGCCGAGCTGCGTCGCACCGGACTCGGCCGAGCGGGCGCCCGCTGCGAGCTGCACCGCGCCGGACTCGAGCTCGCCGAGGCCGTCGCCGAGCTCGCCCGTGCCGTCGGCGAGCTGCCGGGCGCCCGTGACGGATGCGCCGAAGCCGGCGTCGAGCTGCGCCGCGCCGTCCGCGAGCTGGGCGGCGCCGTCGCGCACCTGCGGGCCTGCGGCGACGATCGCCGTCGCGCCGCTCGAGAGCTGCGCCAGCGGTGCGGTCGCCTGGCGCAGCCCCTCCGTGAGCTGGCCGCTGATGTCCTGCTGGCTGAGCTGGCCGAGACCGCCCGAGAGCTGCCGCGCGACCTCGAGCGCGGCGGGGTCGGTGGGGTCGGCCTCGAGCAGCTGCACGAGCTGCGCCGCTGCGCCCGACGAGGCGTCGAGCGACGACTCGAGCCGGCCGATGCCGCCCGCCTCCGCGGCGCCGGCGAGCCCCGCGTCGAGCTGCGCGGCCGCCTGCTGCACGCCGCCGGCGAAGCGGTCGACGCCCGCGGTGTAGTCGGCCACGCCGCTGCTGAGCGCCGCGCTGCCGTCCGCGAGCCCCGAGATGCCGCCAGCGGCGGTGCCGAGGCCGTCGGCGAGCTGGTCGGCGCCGGTCGCGAGCTGCGCCGCGCCGTCCTGCGCGCCGCCCGCGCCGTCGGCGAGCTGGTCGATGCCGCCCGCGAGCTCGTCGAGCCCGGTCGCGAGCTCCGTGCCGCCCGCGCCCAGCGCATCCGCGCCGTCGGCGGCCGTGCCGAGCTGCTCGGCGAGCGTGCCCATGCCGCCGTAGATGCCGGAGATGAAGCCGGTCGTCACGCGGTCGCCGAAGGAGGCGACGATCGACTCGCCGGTCTCGCTCGCGAGGCTCGTGGCGAGGCCGTCGGCCGACGCATCCGTGACGATGCGCACGCCGGCCTGCTGCGGGTCGTCGCCCTGCAGGCTCGTGACGCGTCGCGAGAAGTCGGCGGGGATCGTGACCACCGCGTGCACGGTGCCGTCCGCGAGCGCCGCCGCCGCATCCTCCTCGTTCAGGATGCGGAAGTCGAAGCCGTCGGTGTCGTCGGCCACGAGGTCGGTGACGACCTGGCGGCCGGCGAACATCGTGGTCTCGGTGCCGTCGGCCGCGGTGGTGGTGAGCAGCTCGTCGAGGTTCACGACCGCGGCTGGCACGTCCCGGTCGCCGTCTGCGGCCGGGCCCATCGACCAGGCGGCGAAGGCCGCGATGGCGAAGGGGGTGGCGGCGGCGGCCGTCAGTGCGACGGCCTTCCTGAGCGCGGTGGTCATCGGTCTGCTCCCGTGTCTGCTCCGGCCGTCGCGAGCGCCTCGGTGGGCGCATCGGCGGCGGGATCCGTGTCGTGTGCGTCGGCCGCGGCCGCGTCGTGCGCGTCCTCCTCGGCGGCGTCCGCGGGTGCGAGGTCGATCGCGGCCCGGGCGTGCGCCTCGGGCGACGGCTCGCTCGTGACGATCGTCACGTCGGCCCCCGCGAGCCGCGCGGCGACGCGGGCGGCACCCGCGGGGGCACCGCTCGCGGCGTCGATCCACAGCAGGCTCGGGCCGCGCTCCAGCGCGATCGCGAGCAGCACCGCGGCGCGCTCGATCGGTGCGAGCCGCGAGAGCGGCGCGGCCGGGTCGATCGGGGTGCCGGCCGCCGTGGCCGCGCGCGCGACGAGCGCCGCGGCGCGGCGGTCGAGCACGGGCGCCGCCGCGAACGGCGAGCGGAGCGCGAGCGCACCGCGCGCCGCCTCGAGCGCGGTCTCCCCGCGCTCGCCGACGCCGACGAGGTCGAGGTCGACGAGCCCGATCCGGGCGCGGAGCGCGCCGACGTCGCCGGGGAGGGCAGCACCACCGAGGTGCGCGCTCCCGCGAGCCGGGATGTCGCCGAGCAGCGCGTGCACGAGCCGCTGCCGGTCTGCGAACGGGGCGCCGAGGCGCACGACCGCGCCGCGCGGCGCGGTGACGGTCCAGGACGCGGCGCCGGGCTCGTGGTCGATCGCCGGCCGCAGCCGGTCGAGCGCGAGGTGGCCGCCGGCATCTGCCGCCCAGGCGAGCGCCGCGCGGTGCCGCCCGAGGCTCTCGCCCTCGACGTCCATGTCGGGCATCGCGCGGTCGAGCCGGCGCGGCAGCCACCAGGCGCGCTCGCCCAGCAGCGTCATGACCGCCGGGATGAGGGTCATGCGCACGAGGAAGGCGTCGACGGCCACGCCGACCGCGAGGCCGAGCGCGATGGCCTTGATCATCGCCATGCCCTCCGGCACGAAGGCGAAGAAGACGAGGAACATGATGAGCGCCGCGGCCGTCACGACGCGCGCGTTGGCCGCGAAGCCGTGCCGCACGGCGCTCACGGCGCTGTGCCCGTGGGCGTGCGCCTCGCGCATGCCCGAGACGAGGAACACCTGGTAGTCCATCGCGAGGCCGAACAGCACCGCCATGAGCAGCACCGGCATGAACGAGAGGATCGGCCCCGGCTCGACGTGCAGCAGCTCGGCGCCCCAGCCCCACTGCATCACCGCGACGACGGTGCCGAAGGCGGCGAGCACCGAGAGCACGAAGCCGATCGCGGCGGTGATCGGCACGAGGATCGAGCGGAAGACGAGCAGCAGCAGCACGACCGCGAGTGTGACGACGACGATGCCGAACGGCAGCAGCGCGTCCTGCAGGCGCTGCGACACGTCGATCTGCACGGCGGTCGCACCGGTGACGGCGATCGGGGTGTCGTGCTCCGCCTCGATCTCGGGGGCGGCGGCGCGGATGGCGCGCACGAGCTCGGCCGTCGCGTGGTCGGTGGGGCCGGTCTCGGCGATCACCTGGATGATCGCGGTGTCGGCCGTCTCGTCGGGGAAGGCGCTGCCGATGCGGTCGACGCCCGGGATCTGCTCGAGGTCGGCGGAGATCTCATCGAGGACGCCGAGGATGTCGGTCACCTGCGTGATGTCGGCCATCACGACGAGCGGGCCGGTCGTGCCCTCGCCGAAGCCCTCCTGCAGCATGTCGTAGGCCATGCGCTGCGTGCTGCCGCGCGCCTCGCGGCCGTTGTCGGGCAGCGCGAGCTCGAGGCTCGCGGCCGGCACGGCGGCGACGCCGATGATCGCGAGCACGCCGACGATGGCGAGCACGGGGCGCTTCGTGATGCCGGTGACCCAGCGCATCCCGAGCGTCGGCGCCGTGTCGACGTCGCGCTCCGCGAGCCGGGCAGCGCGGCTGCCGGCCTTCGGCCGCAGCCGCTCGCCCAGCAGCGCCATGATCGCCGGCAGCAGCGTGGCAGCGGCTGCGACGGCGATCGCGACCGAGGCCGCGGCGCCGATGCCCATGACCGACAGGAACGGGATGCCGACGATGAGGAGCCCGACGAGCGCGATCACGACCGTGAGCCCGGCGAAGACGACGGCGGTGCCGGCGGTGCCGACCGCGAGCGAGCCCGACTCGATGACGCCCATGCCGCGCGCGAGCTGCGTGCGGTGCTTCGACAGGATGAAGAGCGCGTAGTCGATGCCAACCGCGAGCCCGATCATGAGCGCCATGAGCGGCGCCGAGTTCGAGACCGTGACGAGCGCCGAGGCGCCGAGCACGCCGCCCATCGTGATGCCGACGCCGATGAGCGCGGTCAGCAGCGGCAGGCCCGCGGCGAGGAACGACCAGAAGGTCACGAACAGCACGACGCCGGCGAAGATGACGCCGAGCCCCTCGACCCATGAGATCGGCACGCTCGTGGCCTGGAACGCCTGGCCGCCGAACTCGACCGTCAGGCCGTCGGCGCGGGCGGCATCCGCGGTGGCGACGAGCGCGTCGAGCCCGGCGGGCGTGCTGCCGGAGCCCTGCGGCTCGAACTGCACCTGCGTGTAGGCGAAGCGGCCGTCGTCGGAGATCTGCTCGGCCGCGAACTCGCTCCAGGGCTGCACGACGCTCGCGACGTCGTCGATGGCGTCGATGTCGGTCGCCTGCTGCTCGATGGCGTCCCGGTGCTGCTCGACGGACTCGCCGTCGGGTGCGCGGTAGACCACCTGCACGCTCGAGCCCGCGACCTGCGGGAACACGCTGCCGAGGTGGTCGAGCGCCTCCTGCGACTCGGTGCCCGGGATCGCGAAGGACTCCTGCATGTTCGGACCGAGCGCGAGGGCGCCGCCCAGCACGCCGCCGAGGATCGCTGCCCAGGCGACGATGACGAGCCAGGCGCGGCGCATGGAGGCGGCGCCGACGCGGGAGAGCCAGGTGGCCATCAGGCGTCCACCTCCTGCAGCGTCGCCGGGGTGCACGCGGCCGCGGGCAGGCAGAGCTCGAGCAGCGTCTCGATGAGCACCTCGCGCATCTCGGCGGGGTCCGGGTGGTCGCGCGTCTCCTGCAGCGCCTCACCGAGGATGAACGCGACGCCGGCGAGGCCGATCGAGAGCCGCGTGAGCGCGCGCGTCGAGGGCGCCTCGGCGATCAGCGTGCCGGCGATGGCGTCGACGAGCTCGTTGCCGCGCTGGATGACGGGCACCTCCTGCAGCGCGCCGCGCTGGCTGATGAAGATCGAGACCGCGGCGCTGTGCTGCAGGAGCGTGTCGACGAAGCCGGTCACGAGCGCCGGGGCAGCTGCGACCTTGTCGTCGCGCAGGCCCGGCAGCGCGTCGATGATCTGCGTCAGCGCGTCGAGCGCCGGTGCCATCGCGGCCTCGAGCAGCGCCTCCTTCGAGTCGAAGTGGTAGAGCACCGACGACTTCGAGGTGCCGACGTCCGCCGCGACCTGCTGGATCGAGCTGCCGAGGTAGCCGTACCGGGCGAAGCGCTCGAGCGCGGCCTGGACGAGGGTGTCGCGAGTGGTCACGAGTGATCAGCATACTGACCGATCGGTCAGAAGTCGACCGATCGGTCAGGATGACCGGCCACTCCCTGCGAGAGGCGCCGTCCAGTCGCCGCCGGTAGGTTGATCGCGACGAGGAGGCACAATGCGCAAGTACCTGTTCAACATGGGTGTCATCGGCTCGCTCACGAGCGCGCTGCCGGTGGTGAAGGCGACGCGGCAGGGGCCGCGCGACTGGCGGCTCGGCCTGCTCTGGGCCAGCTGGATCATCGGCGTGGCGCTCGCGGTCGGAGCGGTCGCGCAGCGCGAGGACGGCATCCGCCAGGACGAGCTCGAGCGCAAGCTGAAGAAGGCGGCGAAGGGCAAGTGAGCGACCGCGTCGTCGTCATCGGCGACGCGCTCGTCGACGAGGTGGATGGCGCCTCGATCGTCGGCGGGGCCGCGCTCAACGTCGCCGTCGGGCTCGCCCGGCTCGGCGTGCCCGCCCGCCTCATCGCGATGGTCGGCGACGACGCGCCCGGCGCCCAGGTGCGCGCGCACTGCGCCGCGCACGGCGTCGAGCTCGTCGCGACCGCGGCGCCCCGCGGCACCGCCGTCGCGACCGCCGTGCGGGACGGCGGCACGATGCGCTACGAGTTCAACGAGGCCGGCACGAGCCGCTTCGTCGAGCTGGACGGCCACGAGGACACCCTCGAGGCCGCGCCGCTCGTGCTCGTCTCGTGCCTCGCGCTGGAGCTCGAGGCGCAGGTCGCCCCGCTCGCCGCGCTCCCCCGCTCCCGCGAGCGGCTCATGCTCGACCCGAACGCCCGCCCCGCCTACCTCCGAGAGCCCGGCGCGACCCGGCGCTTCGCCGCGGGCATCGACCTGCTCGCCTCGCGCGCGCTGCTCGTGAAGCTGAGCGACGAGGACGCCGAGCTCGTCTACGGCGCCGATGCCGACGCGACCGCCGCCCGGCTCGTCGCCGCGGGCGCCGGCGCGGTCGCGGTCACGCGCGGCGCGGCGGGCGCGACGGTCTTCACCGACGGCGGCCGGGTCGACGCATCCGTGCCGCAGCTCGACGCGCCGATCGTCGACACCATCGGCGCCGGCGACAGCGTGCTCGCCTCGCTCGCGGCCTCGGTGCTCGAGGGCGGTCGCGCGCGCGGATGGGCCGGGCCGCTCGAGCGGGCGATGGCCGTCGCCGCGGCGACGACGCGCTCCGCCGGCGGGCTGCTGCAGCTGCCCGCCTGAGCGGCGATCCGCCCGGAGCGGGCCACGCCCGGCCGAGTGGCCCGCGGGCGCCCGCCTAGCATGGTGCAATGGCGCTCAAGTCCCTCGATCAGTCCTCGAAGCTCAAGCACGTCCTCTACGAGATCCGCGGCCCGGTGGCCGCCGAGGCCGCGCGGCTCGAGGCCGAGGGGCACCGCATCCTCAAGCTCAACATCGGCAACCCGGCGCCGTTCGGCTTCGAGACGCCCGACACGATCGTGCAGGACATGATCGCGAACCTGCCGCTCGCCGAGGGCTACTCCGACTCGAAGGGCATCCTCTCCGCCCGACGCGCGGTCGTGACCCGCTACGAGGACGTCGACGACTTCCCGCGGCTCACCGTCGACGACGTCTACCTCGGCAACGGCGTCTCCGAGCTCATCACCATGACGATGCAGGCGCTCCTCGACGCGGGCGACGAGGTGCTCATCCCCGCGCCCGACTATCCGCTCTGGACGGCCATGACGTCGCTCGGCGGCGGCACGCCCATCCACTACCTGTGCGACGAGGACACCGACTGGGCGCCCGACCTCGCCGACATCGAGGCGAAGATCACGCCGCGCACGAAGGCGCTCGTCGTCATCAACCCCAACAACCCGACCGGCGCGGTCTACTCGCGCGAGGTGCTGCAGGGCATCGTCGACCTCGCGCGCAAGCACTCGCTGCTGCTGCTCGCCGACGAGATCTACGACCGGATCCTCTACGACGGCGCGGAGCACACCTCGATCGCGACCCTCGCGCCGGACCTCCTCGTGCTGACCTACAACGGCCTCTCGAAGACGTACCGCGCGGCCGGCTTCCGCGCCGCGTGGCTCGCGATCACGGGACCGAAGGAGCACGCGAAGGGCTTCCTCGAGGGCCTCACGCTGCTGGCCTCGACCCGCCTGTGCCCGAACGTGCCGGCGCAGTACGGCATCCAGGTCGCGCTCGGCGGCCACCAGTCGATCGAGGACCTCATCCTGCCCGGCGGCCGCCTGCTCGAGCAGCGCGACGCCGCGGTGCAGGGGCTGAACCGCATCCCTGGCGTGAGCGTCGTGACGCCGAAGGGTGCGCTCTACGCGTTCCCGCGCCTCGACCCGGAGGTGCACGAGATCCACGACGACGCGCAGTTCGCGCTCGACCTGCTGCGGCAGGAGAAGATCCTCGTCACCCACGGCACGGGCTTCAACTGGCCGACGAACGACCACTTCCGGATCGTGACGCTGCCGTGGAAGCGGGATCTCGACGACGCCGTGCAGCGCATCGGCAGCTTCCTGGCCTCGTACCGCCAGTAGCGCGGCGGCGGGTGGCGATGACGCGCCGACCGCGCCGATTGTGACCGAACGTTTGTACCCCACTATTCTTCGAACGTGGACTACGACTCGGCCGAGCGCTCCGTCTTCGCGGAAGAGGACATCGCTCGCATCCTGCTCGAGCTCGCCGCCGTCGCGACCGACCACACGAGCCTGCGCTCGTGGGCAGAGGACCCGGGCGTGCAGCTCGACCGCGTCGTCGCGATGGAGGCGCTCACCTACGTGCGGCTGGCGGTCCGCGACGAGCACGGCGAGCCGATCGTGCTGATGCTGCTCGACGGCACGTGGGAGCGCATCCTCTGACAGCCGGACACCTGCGACGGCTACGGTGGTCCGGGCCGCATCCAGATCGGAGTCCGCAGTGAGTGAAGCGCTCTACGAGTCGCAGGTGCAGAAGGCCGCGCGCATCGGCCGGCTCGCCGCCGAGGAGCGCCTGGAGCACGAGCTCGCGCACGAGGTCGCCGACAGGACCGAGCGGCTCGCCGCGCTCGAGCTCGCCGACGCCGCCCGCCGGGCGCGGCCGCGGTGGGTCGGCATCCTGCTCGGCGCGGGCGCCGCGCTGGCGGTCAGCCTCTTCGTGACGCGGGTGATGAACGGCACCTTCGTGCCCTCGCTCACCTCGATCGTCGGCCTCCTCGGCCTGCTCGCGATCGTCGTCGACCTCTTCTGGGGCAGCAGCCTGCTGCGGCTCGGCGTCGCGCTGCGCGTGCGCTGGCTCTACCGGACGCCGGCGCCCGTGCGGGCGGCGGTGCTGCAGAGCTACACCGAGCAGCGCCAGCTGCTCGGTCAAGCGGGCTGCGACTGCCCGCGCTGATCGCCTCGTCGCCCGCCGGGCGCCTCAGCGCAGGTCGTCCGCGACGCGGATGAGCACCTTGCCGGTGACGCCCTGCTCGACGGCATCGTGCGCGGCTGCGGTGTCCTCGAGCGGGAACCACGTCAGCGGCAGCCCGGCGTCTGCGCCCACCGGCAGCGCGCCGGCCTCGAGCGCGGACGTGATGTCCTCCGCAGCCACGGCGAGCGCCTCGGGCCCGACGGTGTAGAGCAGCAGCCCCTGCCAGCGGGCGTTCTTCGCGAAGCTCGCCATGATCGGAGCGGTGAACTCCTCGCCGTTGTTGTTGGCGTAGTAGGCGATGCTGCCGTGGTTGGCGAGCACCGCGACGTCGAGCGCGGCGTTCTGCGCAGGCGCGACCTCGACGACGTGGTCGACGCCGCCGGGAGCGATGGCGAGCACCTCGCCGGCGAGGTCGTCGGCCGGGTACTGCAGCACGTGGTGGGCGCCCGCTGCACGGGCGAGCCCGGCCTTCTCGTCGCTGCTGACCGTGGCGATCACCGTCGCGCCCGCCCAGACCGCCAGCTGGATCGCGGCGTGACCGACGGCGCCCGCTCCGCCCTGCACCAGCACCACGCGGCCGTCGAGGGTGCCGGGCGCGAGTCGCGCCGGGCCGAGCTCGTGCACGGTGAGCGCGCGGTGCGCGGTCATCGCCGGGACGCCGAGGCTCGCGGCGACGTCGAAGCCGATGCCGTCGGGCAGGCGGACGACGCGACTCGCCGGCACGACCGTCAGCTCCTGCGCCGTCCCGGTCGGGCGCTGATGCGCGGCGAGGAAGAGCCAGACGCGGTCGCCGACCTGCAGCTCCTCGACCTCCGAGCCGACGGCGTCGACGATGCCGGCGCCATCCTGGTTCGGGACGATCTCGTCGAGCTCGAGGGGCCGATTGCCCGCGCGGGCCTTCCAGTCCGTCGGGTTGACGCCCGAGACGGCGATGCGGACCCGCACCTCGTCCGGGCCGGGCACGCCTGGCTCGCGGTCGGAGAGCTGGAGCACCGACGAGGGACCGGACCGGGAGTAGCTGATGGCGCGCATGATGGGTGCAAGCGGGTCACCGCGGCGGATATTCCGCTCGCGCTCGCGTCCCGGCGCAAGCGGAAGGGCCCCGTGCCGGTGATCTCCACCGGCCCGGGGCCCTTCGCTTCGGTACACCCCCCCGGACTCGAACCGGGAACCGATTGATTAAGAGTCAACTGCTCTGCCAATTGAGCTAGAGGTGCAAGGTGTCTCCACCGAGGATCAAGCGTAGCACGCTCCGGGCGCTTGACGCGAGCCGGGACCGAGATCGGTCGGCTGGAGCCCGCAGACGCTGGTTGGATGGAGGCGATGACGCACCTCGAGCCCGGCATGCCCGCACCCGACTTCACCCTCCACGACCAGCACGGAGAGCCCGTGTCGCTCGCCTCGCTGCGCGGCCGGCGGGTGATCGTCTACTTCTACCCGGAGGCGCTCACGTCGGCCTGCAAGCAGCAGGCCTGCGACTTCCGCGACGCGCTGCCCGACCTCGGCCGCCACGGCTACGCGGTGCTGGGCATCTCGCGCGACAGCGTCGAGAAGCTCGCGCGCGCGAGCGACCTCGACGCGCTGCCGTTCCCGCTGCTGAGCGACGCCGACCTGACCGTGCATCGCGCGTGGGGCACGTTCGGTGAGAAGAACAGCTACGGCCGCATCGTCGAGGGCGTGCGCCGCTCGACCTTCGTGCTCGACGAGGACGGCGTCATCACCCACGCGTTCTACAACACGCGCGCCAAGGGCCACCTCGAGATGCTCGACAAGCGGCTCGCCTTCAGCGCCTGAGGCGGATCACGGCTCGCGGCGCAGCCAACCGGTGACGCTGGCGCGCAGCACGAGCGCGAGTCCCGCGATCGAGAGCGCGGCGAGCACGAGCGCGAGCGGCACCGGCCCCTCACCGCCGTCGTAGGTGCCGAGGGCGACGCCCAGCTGCAGCACCTGCCAGACGATGGTGGCGCTCCGCGACCACGCGCGGCCGTCGAGCATGGCGCGACCGGCGGCCATGAGGAAGGCAGCCGAGCCCGCGGCGAGCACGGCGAGGAAGAGCCCGCCGGCGATGTGCTCGAGCGGATCGCCGAGCGCTGCGATCGCGAGCCAGACGGCGACGGCGAGCATGCCGAGCGCCTCGACGAGCAGGATCGCGCCGACCCACGTGGCCGTCCTCGGACGCCCCTCGGAGAGTTCGCTCACGAAGAAACCCTTGCCTCTCTGGGGGCGCTGTGAAACCATAGGACCTTGGGCAAGCAGTGCTGCAGCGCCCGAAGACTTCCGCGCCGCGACTGCCTCGCGAAGCGCGACCTCCCCCCTCCAATGTACAAGGAGCACATGTATGGATTGGCGTGATGACGCTGCCTGCCTCACGGTGGACCCCGAGCTGTTCTTCCCGGTGGGCAACACCGGACCAGCGCTCGAGCAGATCGAGAAGGCGAAGGCCGTCTGCGCGACGTGCCCGGTGACCGAGATGTGCCTGCAGTACGCACTCGAGACCAGCCAGGACTCCGGCGTGTGGGGCGGCCTCTCTGAGGACGAGCGCCGCGCGCTCAAGCGTCGCGCCGCACGCGCCCGCCGCGCAGGCTGAGCAGCACCACGGATTCGAGCGGGGTCGCCGGAAGGCGGCCCCGCTTCTGCGTGTCCGGCCGGATGGGCCGACTCGGCTAGACCTCGTCGTCCTCGCGGATGTACGAGATCGGCACCTTCACGGTCACCTCGGTACCCTCGACCGCACGCGCGCCCCAGTCGATCGTGCCCGAGAGCTCGCCCGTCACGAGCGTCTTGACGATCTGCGTGCCCAGGCCCGAGCCCACGCGCCCGGGCGGCAGGCCCGCGCCGTTGTCGCACACCTGCACCGTGAGCCAGCCATCGGCGCGGTCGGCGGTGATGCGCACGAGCCCGTCCTGCCTGCCGACGAGCCCGTGCTCGACGGCGTTCGTGACAAGCTCGGTGAGCGCGAGCGCGAGCGGCGTCGCGTAGCCGCTCGGCAGCACGCCGAACGAGCCCACGCGCTCGGTCCGGACCTGCGCGCCATGGATCGACGCGAGCTCCGAGGTGAGCTTCATCGACCGGTCGAAGACGGCGTCGAAGTCGACCGACTGGCTCAGCCCTTCCGAGAGCGTGTCGTGCACGACGGCGATCGACGAGACGCGCCGCTCGGCATCCTGCAGGGCGGTGCGCGCCTCGACGCTCTTCGTGCGGCGCGACTGGATGCGCAGCAGCGCGGCGACGGTCTGGAGGTTGTTCTTGACGCGGTGGTGGATCTCGCGGATCGTCGCGTCCTTGGTGATGAGCGTCTGCTCCTGCATGCGCATGTCGGTGACGTCGCGCACGAGCACGATCGCGCCGAGCCGCGTCGCGCGGCTCCGCAGCGGCACCGCGCGCAGCGACAGGGTCACGGAGCGCGTCTCGATGTCGGTCCGCCACGGCGCCCGCCCCGTGACGACGAGCGGCAGCGCCTCGTCGACCTCGTGCGACTCGTCGATGAGGTCGGTCGTGATCTCGGCCAGCGACTCCCCCTCGAGCTCGCCTCGGAACCCGAGCCGGGTGAACGCCGACAGCGCGTTGGGGCTCGCGAAGGTGACCATGCCTGCCTGGTCGAGGCGGATGAGGCCGTCGGATGCGCGGGCCGCGCCGCGGCGCGGACCGCTCGGGGCCGCCTGGTCCGGGAAGTCGCCGTCGGCGATCATCCGGAACAGCTCCCCCGCGCACTCCCGGAAGGTGCGTTCCTGCCTGCCCGCGCTGCGGGTGTCGGCGTGGTTCGCGTGCCGGGTGATGACGGCGATCGGGCGCTCCACGAGCGCGGTGGACGGCTCGGCCTCGCGGCGACGCACCGGGAACGCCTTGACCTTCGCGTCGGTCTCGACGCCCCACTCGGGCGAGTCGGCGTCGAGCGAGACGCCCTCCTCGTAGGCGCGGCCGACCTGCTCTCGCCACGAGTTGCGCACCGGCTGGCCCACGATGTCGCGGTAGAAGAGGGTCGCGGCACCCGCGGGCCGCGCGTGCTGGACCGCGATGTAGCCGTCGTCGTCGCCCGTCGGCAGCCAGAGCACGATGTCGCCGATCGCGAGGTCGGCCAGCAGCTGGAAGTCGGCCACGAGGCGGTGCAGCCACAGGACGTCCTGCGATCGCAGGAGACCGTAGCGCTCGGCGATCGACGTCAGGCTCGTCACCGGGTCAGCCTACCGCGGGCCCTTGGCGGCAGATGCTCAGCGGAGCGCTGCCCGCCAGATGCGGCGCGGCCGCTCCGCCGCGCGCAGTGACGCCCTGCTCGGCGCCGGCTGCGGCAGCAGCGCGACGGCGAGCTCCTGCACGCGCCGCCGCAGCCGCGACCGGCCCGCGACGTCGAGCAGCGGCCGGCCCTCGAGCAGCGCGGCGTCGGCCGCCCGCCCGTCGAACGGCCAGCACGCCTCCGGCGTGACCTGCGCCAGCCGCCGCAGCGTCTCGTGCACCGCCCGCTCGGGCGCCACGCCCGTCGCACCCGGCCGCACCTTGTTCACCACGATGCGCACGCGCGCCTGCGGGGCGAGCTCGCGGAGCTCGGGCAGCGCGCGCACGAGGCGCGCCACTGCGACGGGGTCGCCGCCCGCGACCGCGACCACGTCGTCGGCCGCCTCGAGGGCCGCGATCGTCGCGGCGTGGCGCCGCGGCGCGAAGAGGTCGCTCGAGATCTCCTCGTCGCGCTCGAGGCTCGCAGCCACGTCGACCACGGTCGTCTCGGCCCAGTCCCGGCATCGTGCGAGCACCTCGGTGACGCGATCGCCGCCGAGCTCGGACCAGCGGCTCGCCCGCCCGATGCCGGTCAGCACGCGCACGACGCCGCCCGTCGTCTGCACGAGCTGCGCGATGCGGTCGAGCTCGTCGACGGTGAGGCTGCCCGCACGCGCGAGCCGCGCCGCCGCCGCGAACCCGGGCGACTCGTCGAGCAGCCCGAGCGCCGGGGCCACCGCGGCGCTCGTGGTGTCGGCGTCGACGAGCGCGACGCGGCGGCCGAGCGCGGCGAGCTCTGCGGCGAGCGCGATCGCCGCGGTCGTGCGCCCCGGCGCGCCCGCGGGCCCCCAGACGACGACCACCCGGCCGCGGGACCGCTCGTCCGGCGGCTCCGCGCCCGCGGTCGGGGCCACCGCCGCCTCGACCGCCTCGAAGCCGTCGGCCCACGCGACGGCGTCGAGGCCGAGCGTCTGCGCCCGGGCGCGCTCCCCCGCGTCGTCGGCGAGCGCGACGAGCCGCAGGCCGCGCTCGTCGCACGAGTCGACGAGCCGCCTGCTCGCGTGCCGGGCGTCGGCGACGACGAGCACGAGGTCGATGCGCGGCTCCGCGTCGGCGCCCCGGACGGCGAGCCGCTCGACGAGGTCGTCGGCGGTCGCCGCGCGCACCACGACGCGGTGGCCGTGCCGCGCGGCCTCGCGCACGATCGCGTCCTCGCGCTCGAGCGGTGCGGAGACGGCGATGCCGATCACGGCGAGCCCACCGGCTGCGCGAGCGGCACGACGCTCAGCGCGTGCTCGTTGGACACCGCCTCGAGCAGCGGCGCGGTCTGGTCGAGCGGCACGAGCAGCTCGAGCTGCCGGCCCGCCGACGCGAGCAGCCCCTCGTCCTCGAGCACGCCGACGACGATCGCGTCGTCGACGAGCACGCTCGGCGCCGCGAATCCCTCGTCGGTGGGCGGTGCCGTCCAGACGTCGACGAGCGCGCCCGCGCGGATGGCGCGCGGCAGCGCGCCGTCGACGTCGATGACGACGGCCGCGCGGTCCGCGCTCGCCGCCTGCCCGACGGCCCGCAGCGGCAGGACCTCGCCCTCGCCGACCGTCGCCGCGACGACCAGCCCGAGCGGGTCGACCGAGCCGTCGAGGTAGCGCTCCTGCGACTGCGGCATCCGCACCGCGACCTGCTGCACGTCGCCGGCGGCGATCGTCTCGCCCGGCAGCAGCGTACGGGTGGCAGACCAGCCCGCCTCGGTGCGCGACGACTGCTGCACGACGAGCCAGACGCCTGCGAGCGACGCGAGCACCAGCACGACGCCGATCGCGAGCCTCGGATCCATCCAGGTGCGGCGCGCTGCCATGCGGACCTCCTCGTCACGCACCACGCTCGCAGGTCGCCGCGGTGGGTCGCAGCAGTTCTCCACAGGCTCCGCTCGCGCCGACCCGGACTGGCTCAGAATGGGGCCATGGAGTACGAAGCACGACGATTCCTCGCCGTCGCCGACGTCGCCGACGTGCTCGGCATCACACCTGCCGAGGTGGTGGAGCTGCTCGAATCGGGTGAGCTGCGCGGGCTCCGCGTGCGCGGCGCGTGGCGCGTCGCCGACGACGAGGTGCAGTCGTGGGTCGAGCGCGCCCTCGAGCTCGAACGCCGACGGGGCCTCTGGCGGCAGGCGCAGGCGGCGAGCATCGCCGACCTCTTCGGCGACCGCTGACGCCCCCGTCGCGCGGACGCGCCGGTCAGGCCACGCGCACCCAGTCGAACGACGAGAAGGGCACGATCCGCCAGGACCGCACGGTGCCGAGCCGCGGCGGTGTGCCCGGCTCGTGCTCGGCGAGGTCGAGGTGATCGCGACCGACGCGGTCGATCGTGCCGGCGGCCGGCATCGCCCCCTCGAGGATCACCGACACTCGCCGGCGGGCGAGGTCGCGCAGCGCGAACGCGAAGCTCAGCCGCGCCTGCAGGTCGCCGGCCGGCGCCGCCCGCAGCGACGCGGCCGCAGCGTCGGCGTCGACCCCGATGCTCTCGATCGCGTGCAGCGGCACGAGCGCGCCGGTCTCGGCCGGCGCGCCCTCGAGCACGATGCCGTTGAGCCAGTCGCGGCCGAGGGCCATGCGCCGCAGCCGGAGGCGGTCGCCGCCGCGCAGCGTCAGGTCGAGCTGCCGGGGCGCCGCGGCGATGCGGTCGCGCAGCTCGAGCCTCCCGATGCGGAAGCGCTCCTCCTCGGCCTCGAGGTCGCGGCGCTCCGCCCCGAGCTCCGCCTCGAGCTGGCTCTCGAGGTCGTCGAACAGGTCGTCGAAGCGCACATCGGCGAATGTACCGAGGGCTCGGACGCCGCCGCGCGGGGTTCTCCACAGGCGCGACATGCCCATCCCCTCACCTTCGCGGATGGGTCTAGGTTCTCCCGCACAGGGCGTCGCCAACGCGGAGCGCCGTCCGGGCAGGCACCGGATGCGAGGGGGCGGCGCAGTGACGCGACAGCGGATGACGTCGGTGGACGCGGAGGAGTTCTTCGACTTCCAGCCGTGCTCCTCGGAAGGGCTGCCCGACCCGGTCTCGCTGCTCGAGAACCTGGCGACGAGCGTGATCGAGATCCTGCTGGGCGTGCGCGACGTGCAGCAGATCGCGCGCTGGGTGACCGAGCCGACCTACGACCAGCTCGCGCGGCGGGCGCTCACCGCGCGTCGCACGCGCGCGGGCCTGCGCGACCGGTCGGTGCCGGAGTTCGCGATCCGCACCGTGCGCGCGTGCCACGCCGCCGACGGGGTGGTCGAGGGCGCGGTCGTCGTGCGGGCCGCGGGCCGGTCGCGGGCGGTCGCGATCCGGCTCGAGGGGCTCGACCACCACTGGCGGGCGACCGCGGTCGCGGTGCTGTAGACGGTCCGTGGGCTGCTCCCGGCGCTCACGACCGCCCTGCGCTCTCGGGCACGGAGTTGCCGCCGAAGAGCGCCGGGACCCGGCCACTCGGTGCCGCAAACCCGCCGCAGGCGCCGACACGCTTCCGTTTGGGGCACGGAGTTGCCGCGGGAGAGCATCCGGACGCGGCCACTCGGTGCCGCAAACCCGCCGCTGGAGTCGCCGGCCAGACGCGGCTACGCGCCGCGCTGCGGTGACTCGTCGGGTGCCGTGGCCGGCGAGGACGGCGCATCCTGCGTCGCGGGGTCATCCGGCGAAGGATCGCCCGCTGCCGCGCCGCCCGCCGCCGCCTCCTCCGCCTCGCGCTCCGCGAGCTCGGCCTCGATCCGCTCCTTGATGTGCGCGCGGTCGTTGATGCGGCGCACCCGGCGGTTGAAGTCCCACATGAGCAGCATCACCGCGACCGCGACGAGCACGGTCGCGGCGAACCCGACGACGCCCGGCGTGACCTGGTTCGGGTCGAACGGCAGCGGCTGCGCAGCCAAGATGTCCATCAGTCCTCCTCGACGCCCGCGAACAGGTCGTCCTCCGGCACGGCGTGCGTCGCGCGCGACCGCGCCAGCTCGTAGTCGTCGGTCGGCCACGTGCCGAGCAGCAGCTCGTGCGGCCAGAAGAAGAAGCGCGAGTCCGGCTCGACCTGGCTCGCGTGGGCGCGGAGCGCACTGTCGCGCGCGGACAAATGCGGCCCCACGTCGACGCGCGTCGTCATCGTCTCGCCGCGCTCGCCGAGCCGCTCGGCCCATTCGCGCATGAACGGGAGCCGGTCGTCGTCGGGCGTCACCGCCTCGACTGCCGAGAGCAGGGCGCGCAGCCGCGCACCGCTCATGCTGCGGTCGAAGTACACCTTCTGCACCTCCCACGGGTCGCCGAGCTCGGGCAGCCCTGCTGCCGCGTGCTCGACGGCCCACATCGTCACCTCGTGGCAGCGGATGTGATCGGGATGCGGATAGCCGCCGGTCTCGTCGTAGGTGACGACGACCTGCGGCCGCAGCCGACGGATGAGCCGCACGAGCGGGCGCCCGGTGATCTCGAGCGGCAGCGTCGCGAACGACAGCTCGCGCAGCGGCTCCCCCTCGTCCGGCAGGCCGGAATCGACGTAGCCGAGCCACACGTGGTCGACGCCGAGCGCGGCGCGTGCCTGCTCCATCTCGACGCGGCGGAGGCCGGTCATGTCGCGCTCGGCGCGGTGCTTCGGCTCGAAGGCCTCGTTCAGCACGCTGCCGCTCTCGCCGCCGGTGCAGGAGACGACGGTGACCTCGGCGCCCTCGGCCGCGTAGCGCGCGAGCGTCCCGGCGCCCTTGCTCGACTCGTCATCGGGGTGCGCATGCACGGCGAGCAGGCGTCGCACGGCCTCTCCTTCCCTGCCCGCACGAGCCGCGCCGGACGGCGCGACGACTAGACTGGACAGGCCCCCATCCTCCCACGACAGGCTCCCATGACCGACCTCGACGCTCGCTACGGACGCACGCGCGCCCGCACGCAGCGGGAGCGGACGCTCGGCTGGATCGTCGGCGTCAGCATCCTGCTCGTCTCGGTCGCGTGGGTCTGGTGGGTGGGCACCGATCCCGCGTCGGCGCAGCTGCAGTCGCGCGACATCGGCTACGTCGTCGAGGACGACGCGACCACCGTGGTGACCTTCGAGGTCTCGGTCGACGCCGGCACGCCCGTGCGGTGCGCGGTCGAGGCGCTCAACACCGCCTTCGGCATCGTCGGATGGGTCGAGGTCGACCTGCCGCCGGCCGACATCCACACCACGAGCCACCGGGTCGAGCTCCGCACGAGCGAGCGCGCGAGCAACGGATTGGTCTCGGAGTGCTGGGTGACATACGATGCTGAGTGAGCCGGCCCACGCGGGGCCGGTTCTCTGCATATCGGGAGAGACATGAACGGCACCACGGAGACCTGGCTGACCCAGGAGGCGCACGACCGCCTGCAGGGCGAGCTGGAGCACCTGCAGGGGCCGGTGCGCGCCGAGATCGCGAAGCGCATCGAGGAGGCCCGCGACGAGGGTGATCTCAAGGAGAACGGCGGCTACCACGCCGCGAAGGACGACCAGGCCCAGATCGAGGCCCGGATCAGCCAGCTCGTGCAGCTGCTGCGCACCGCCAAGGTCGGCGACGCACCGCAGGCGTCCGGCGTGGTCGAGGCCGGCACCGTCGTCACGGCGACGATCGCCGGCGACGAGACGACCTTCCTGGTCGGCAACCGCGAGATCCAGGAGGCCGGCGACGACCTCGACGTCTACAGCGAGGCGAGCCCGCTCGGCGCGGCCATCATGGGCCTGAAGATCGGTGCGACCACGACGTACCAGACCCCCACGGGTGTGACGATCGACGTCGAGATCAAGGACGTCCAGACCTACCGCGGCTAGACCGCAGACGAAGGGCCCCGCGAGATCGCGGGGCCCTTCGTCGTCCGTGCGTGTGGCGCGACGCTAGAGCACCTGCGGCTCGTAGCCGGCTCGGCGGAGCGCCTCGAGCACGCGCTGCGCGTGCTCCGGTCCGCGCGTGGTGACCGAGATGTCGATCGAGACGTCGGTGATCGACGTCCAGGCGTCGTGCTGCGTGTGCAGCACCTCGACGACGTTGGCCTGCTCGTCCGAGACGATCTGGGCGATGATGGCGAGCTGGCCCGGTCGGTCGGGCAGCGCCATCCGCACCTTCAGGTACCGCTCCGAGGCCGCGAGGCCGCGGGCGATGACGCGCTCCATGAAGAGCGGGTCGATGTTGCCGCCCGAGAGCACCGCGACCGTCGGCCCGTCGGACGTGACGAGGCCGGTCATGATCGCGGCCGTCGTCACCGCGCCCGAGGGCTCGACGACGAGCTTGGCGCGCTCGAGCAGCACGATCATCGCGCGGGCGATGTCGTCGTCGGAGACCGTGACGATCTCGTCGACCGCCTCGCGGACGATCTCGAACGGCAGCGTGCCGGGCCGCGCGACGGCGATGCCGTCGGCGATCGTCGGCCGCGTCACGATCGTGGTGGGCTCCCCCGCGGCGAGCGAGTCGACGAACGACGCGGCCCGCTCGGCCTGCACGCCGACGATCCGCACCCGGCGGCCGTCGAGAGCGGTGCGCTGGCGCACCGCCGAGGCGACGCCGGCCGCGAGCCCGCCGCCGCCGAGCGGCACGACGATCGTGGCGACGTCCGGCACCTGCTCGAGGATCTCGAGCCCGACGGTGCCCTGCCCGGCGATGATGTCGGCGTGGTCGTAGGGCGGCACGAACGTGGCGCCGGTGCGCTCGACATGCTCGATCGCCGCGGCGAGCGCCGTCTGGAAGTCCGCGCCCCGCAGCTCGACCGCCGCGCCGTAGTCGCGCGTCGCCTGCAGCTTGGGCAGCGCGACGCCGACGGGCATGAAGATCGTCGAGCGGATGCCGAGCTCGGTGGCCGAGAACGCCACCCCCTGCGCGTGATTGCCGGCGGAGGCGGCGACCACGCCGCGAGCGCGCTGGTCGTCGTCGAGCAGGGCGAGCATGTTGTAGGCGCCGCGGATCTTGTAGGCACCGGTGCGCTGCAGGTTCTCGCACTTCAGCAGCACCTCCGCGCCGAGCATGCCGCTCAGGTAGCGCGAGCGCTCCATGGGCGTCTCCTGCACGATGCCCTGCAGCCGCTCGCGCGCCGCCTCGAAGTCGGCGAGCGTCGGTCCGGGCAGGGGCTGCTGTGGGACGGCCGGCTCGGTCGGCTCGGTCGGCTCGGGCACCACGGGCTCGGCGAGCACGGGGTCGGGCAGCGCTCGGTCGATCATCGGACCACCTCTTCCACCGACGGGTCGGGGTTCGTGCGCCACGAGCCCGAGGCGATCGTCTTGACGAACACATTGAGGAACGCGACCGTCGGCACGGCGAAGAGGGCGCCCGCGATGCCGCCGATGGTCGATCCCGCGGCGACCGCCACGACGACCGCGAGCGGGTGCACCTTGACGGCGGTGCCCATGATGATCGGCTGCAGGATGTGGCTCTCGACCTGCTGCACGAGCAGCACGATGCCGACCATGATGACCGCAGGGATCGGCCCGAGCGCGATGAGGGCGACGAGCACCGCGATCGCGCCGGTGGCGACGGCACCGATGATCGGGATGAAGGAGCCGAGGAACACGAGGATCGCGATCGGGAGCACGAGCGGCATGCCGCCCTCGTGGAACAGCCCGAGGATGAAGGCGCCGAGGCCGATGCCGATGGCGTCGATCGCGGCGACGACGACCTGCACGCGCACGAAGTTGCCGAGCGTCACCCAGCCGGCGCGGCCGGCGCCGTCCGTCGGGCGGCGCGCCGGGCGCGGCAGCAGGCCGACGACCCAGCGCCAGATGCCCCGGCCGTCGGCGAGGATGAAGATGAGCGCGAAGATCGCGAGCAGCATGCCGGCGAGGAAGTGGCCGACCGACGAGCCGACCGTGAGCGCGCTCGACAGCACCGACGAGATGTCGTCGCGGAGCGTGCCGAGGATGTTCGTGCCGAACTCGTTCACGTCCTCCTGCGTGATGCCGAACGGCAGCGAGAGCAGCCACCCCTGCGCATCGCCCCAGAAGGCGACGGCGCGAGCGTGCAGCTCGGGGTACTCGCTGCGCATCTGCGAGACGACGAGCCAGCCGAGCCCGGAGACCAGCACGATGAGGCCGACGATGGCGAGCGCGACCGCGAGGGCGCGGGGCCAGCGGTGGCGCACGAGCACGTCGACGAGCGGCTGCAGCAGGGCGGTGAGCAGCGCTGCGACGAGCACCGGGATGACGATGAGCGAGAACTGCATGACGAGCCAGATGCCGATCGCCGCGGCCGCCGCGATGACCACGATCCGCCACGACCAGGCGCCCGCGATGCGCATGCCTCGCGGCAGCGCGTCGCCGAGCTCGCTCGCGTCGACGCGAGGCGTGGCGACGCCGCGGGGCGTGGCGGGGTCGGGTCGGCCGGGGGGCCGGGCCTGATCCGGGGTTCGACCGAACAGCATCTGCCGATCGTACGGTGCGGCGCTGGGCCCCGTGCGCATGCGTCGGAGGCCGCGGCTAGGCTCCGGGCATGGCAGCACCAGCGAGGATGACCGCGGCGCAGGCGCGCAGGATCGCGATCGCGGCCAGCGGCCTCGACGGTGCCGTGCCCGGCGAGCGGGGGCGCACCGGGGTGCGCACGCTCGAGCGCACGATCGAGCGGCTCGGGCTGCTGCAGCTCGACTCCGTCAACGTCTTCGAGCGCAGCCACTACCTGCCGCTGCTGTCGCGCGTCGGGCCCTACGACCGCGCGACCCTGGACCGGCTGCTGCACCACGATCGCCCGAGGCAGCGCCTGGGCTGCTACACCGAGTACGTGGCGCACGAGGCCGCCGTCATCGCCGTGGACGACTGGCCGCTGTGGGGCTGGAAGCGACGCCAGCCGATGCGCGCCAGCGGCGAGCAGTGGGCGGCGCAGCACGCGGCGATCGTCGACGGCGTGCTGGCCGAGTTCGCCGAGCGCGGCCCGATGCGCCCGAGCGACATGGAGCATCCCGCCCACGAGCGGCTGCCGGGCGGCTGGTGGAACAAGTCCGACGCCTACTGGGCCACCGCGGTGCTCTTCCAGCGCGGCGAGCTCGTGACGGTCGGCCGCTCGAGGTTCGAGCGCCAGTACGCGGTCGCCGACCGCGTGCTGCCGGAGGCCGCCCGCGCGGAGGTCGACCGGGTCGACGCGCAGCGCACGCTCGTCGCGCGCGCGGCGCAGGCGTTCGGCGTCGCCGCGCTCGACGACCTGGCGGACTACTACCGGCTGCCGGTGAAGGATGCGCAGGCCGCGGTCGCCGACCTCGTCGACGAGGGCAGCCTCGAGCCGGTCGACGTCGAGGGCTGGGGCAGGCCCGCGTGGGTCTGGGCGGGCGCGCGACGGCCGCGACGGGTGCGCGCGACGGCGCTGCTCTCGCCGTTCGATCCGCTCGTCTGGCACCGGCCGCGCGCGGAGCGCATGTTCGGCTTCTCCTACCGGATCAGCATCTACACGCCCGCGGCGCAGCGCGCGCACGGCTACTACGTGCTGCCGGTGCTCGTCGACGGCGAGCTCGTCGGCCGCATCGACCTCAAGAGCGACCGGAAGGCCCGCGTGCTGCGCGTGCAGCACGCGACGATCGAGCCGGGGCTCGAGCACCGGGCCGACGAGCTCGCGGCGCGGCTCGACCCGGTGCTGCGCGAGGCGGCGGCGTGGCAGGGGCTCGAGCGGGTCGAGGTCACGGGGCCGGGGACGTGGGCGGCGGAGGTGGCGGGGGCGCTGGAGGCAACGGGGGCGTGAGCCGTCGGGGGCGTGAGCCGTCGGGGGCGTGAGTGCCGTCGGGGGTCTCGGTACGCGCGCCGCAAGCGGCGTGCTACTCGACCTTGAGTCCTCCGCGCTCAACGCCGCTCCGCGGCATTGAGCGCTGCGGACTCAAAACTGGATGCGGGGCGGCTCTGCGACCGCGCCGGCCTGGTCGACCTCGAAGAACTCGCGCGGCACGCCGAAGGTGTTCGCCCACATCGAGCTGGGGTAGCGGCGGCCCTTCGCGTTGAGCTCGCGGGCGCCGGTGTTGTAGTCGCGGCGGCGGGCCTGCGCCTCGTCGTCGAGGGCGGCGAGCGCGGTGCGGGCCTCTGCGGCATCCGAGCCGAGCGGCTGCGACCCGGCGGCCTGCACGAGCGGGCGCAGCACCCGCTGCACCTCCGCCTCCGCCTCGGCCTTCGACTGCGGCTGGGAGGCGGCGTCGAGCGACGAGAAGGCCTGCGCGGCCTGCTGCTGCTGCGCCTCGGGTGCCGTCGCGAGCAGCGGGGCGGCGACGGCGCGACGCCGCTCGAGCGTCGCGGCGAGCGCGTCCCACCGCTCGTCGACCGTCGCGCTCAGCCGGCGCATCCCGGTCATCGCGGTGACGAACCAGATGCCTGCGGCGAGGCCCAGGACGACGAGGGCACCGGCGGCGATCAGGATGACGTCGAGCAGCTCCATGGCTCCCATCGTAGGCGAGCCTGCTCGGCGACCGATCAGTCGCCCAGCACCCGCCGGGTCCAGCTGCTCGAGAAGGTGCGATCCGGGTCGAGCTCGTCGCGCGCCGCGGCGAAGTCGGCGAAGCCCGGGAACCGCTCCGCCAGCTCCGCGGCGCGCAGCGAGTGCAGCTTGCCCCAGTGCGGTCGGCCGTCGTGCGCCAGCAGGATCGGCTCGATGAGCGAGAAGAGCGGCCGGGGATCCTCGCGCCACCAGCGGTGCGCCGCGATGTAGCCGGTGTCGCGGCCGTGCGCGGTCGACAGGTGGGCGTCGTCCGGGGCGCTCGCACGCGCCTCGAACGGGAACGTGAGCACGAGGTCGGCCCGCCGCAGCGCGCGGTCGATCTCGCGCAGCGCCTCGGGCACGGCCTCGACCGGCATCCCGTACTCGAGCTCGCGGAAGCGCACGGCGCGCGGCGCCGTGAACACGTCGTGGCTGGGCTCGGTGAAGGTGCCGCGCGGCATCGCGCGCGCCGAGAGCTCGTTCACCGCCGGTGCGAGCGCCGGCACGAGCGCCGCGGCGCCGAGCAGCGCGCGATGGCCGCCCACCGTGAGGACGCGCTCGTCGAGGTACCTGGCCACCGGCGACCGGGGCCGCAGCGGACCGGTGACGCGCGTGTTCGACTTCGTCGCCGCCACGCGGGTCGCAGCGAACCAGTACAGCTCGAAGTGGTCGGTGCGCTCGTTCAGGCCCATCCAGTCGTCGAGCACGGCGTCGAGCGGCGCCGTGGTCTCGACCGCCTCGAGCGCGAAGGCCGGCACGCACTGCAGCGTGACGTCGACGAGCACCCCGAGCGCGCCGAGGCCCAGCCGCACGGCCGGCAGCAGCTCGGGCCGCTCGGTCTCGCTGACCCGCACCAGCTCGCCGCGGCCCGTGACGAGCGTCGCGGCGACCACCGTCGCGCCGATCGACGCGTGCCGCAGCCCCGTGCCGTGCGTGCCGGTCGAGATCGCGCCCGCGAGCGTCTGGGTGTCGATGTCGCCGAGGCAGTCCATCGCGAGCCCGCTCGGGGCCAGCAGGGCGGGCACCTCGTGGATCCTCGTGCCGGCCAGGAACGTCGCGCGGCCCCGCTCCTCGTCGACGCGCAGCAGCCCGGCGAGCCCGTCGATCGTGAGCTGCGCGTCATCGGGACGCGCGGCGCCTGAGAAGGAGTGACCGCTGCCGACGGGGCGGATCGTGCCGCCGCGGTCGCGCACGCGCTCGACGGCGCGGCGGACATCCTCGACCGTGACGGGAGCGTGCACCTCGCGCGGCTCGGCCGACTGGGTGCGCGCCCAGTTCTTCCACGTCACGCATCGCTCCTTCAGGTCACAGCAGCTTCCTGCCCTCCCCACGATACGTGGGGATGCTGTCGACCACCCGATCACCGGCAACGAGGTGCAGCGACTCGGTGCGCTCGCACGGCTCCCCCGCCTTCGCGTGCCGGAGCCAAACGCGGTCGCCGAGCGCGAGCCGGTCGGCGGCGGCGCCGAGCACGGGCGTCTGCACCTCGCCGGCGCCCTCCTGCGGGTCGATGCGCAGCCCCTCCGGCCAGGCGATCACCGGCTGGCGGTCGGGGCCGTGCGGGCCGGACGCGATCCAGCCCCCGCCGAGCAGCGTCACGCAGCCGGCGCCGGGCCGTCGCACGACGGGCAGCGCGAAGGCGAGCGCCGGGGCGGGCGAGAACCGGCGGTAGCCGTCGAAGAGGTGCGGACCGAACAGGCCGCTGCCGGCGCCGATCTCGGTCACGGACGGGTCGGCGGCCGTCAGCTCGATGGAGCCGGTGCCACCGCCGTTCACGAATGCGAGCGGGGCGAGCGAGCGCACCGCGGCGACGGCGGCAGCCCGGCGCTCGCGCAGCTCGGCGACCGACCTCCGCTGCATCGAGCGGAGCAGCGCGGGCGGCGCGAGCCCCCGCCGCCGCGCGTCCTGCACGCCCGCGACCTGCGCCTCGTAGGCCATCAGCCCGACGAGCTCGAAGCCGGGTCGCTCGACGACCGCGCGGGCGAGCGCGGCGAGCCGCTCGGGCGTGCGCACGGGCGAGCGCCGCACGCCCGCTCGCACCGGGCCGAGCTCGAACGACGCGTCGAGCTCGAGCGCGATGCGGATCGGCGGATGGCCTGGAGCCGCCGCGTCGATGCGGTCGAGGTGCTCGACGCTGTCGATCATGAGCGCCACCCTGGCGAGCGCACGGTCGTCGGCGGCGAGGGCACGCAGCGCCGCCCGGTCGACCGTCGGGTAGCCGACGAGGACGTCGTCGATCGTCGCCGACAGCCACAGCCCCTCGGGCAACGTCGCGGCGAGGACGCCGTGGAAGCCGGGCAGGCGCAGCACGGCCTCGAGCACCGGGCGGCTCCGCACCGACTTCGTCGCCACCCGCAGCCGCGTGCCCGCCGCGCGGGCCACCATCGATCGCGCGTTGTGCGCGAGCGCCTCGAGCGAGAGCGCGGCGAACGGGCCGTCGAGATCGGCGGTCGCCGCGTCCATGCGCTGCCAGTGCCCCGCGGGGCTCCACGGCATCGCGTCGTCGAGGCGCACGTCAGGCCGTCCCGAGCGCGGTGACGAGCACCGGCACCGCGGCCTGGATGACGCGTCGGGATGCGTCGGTGTCGCGCGTGCGCAGCCAGGCGTAGGTGATGCCGTCGGTCATGTGCAGCACGAGCTCGGCGAGCTCGCGCGCGCCCATGCCGCCGGCGAGCCGGTAGCGCGACCGCAGCGCGTCGATGGCGGCGACGAGCACCTCGAGGTACCGCTCCTGCACCTCCCCCGGCAGGTGCGCGAGCGCCGGCGTGCGGCTGCAGTACGCCATGATCTCCATGATCGCGAGCTCGTACTCGGGGTGCTCGATGAACCGGTCGAACCAGAGCGTGAGCACAGCCTGGACGGCCTCGTCGAGCGGCGCGCCGTCGGGCACGATGGCGGTCGGGTCCTCCCCCGGCCGCAGCGCGACGTAGGCGTACGCCTCGCCGATCATCTCGTCGCGCGACGAGAAGATGTAGTGGAAGGTCGCGAGCGGCACGCCGGCCTCCGCGACCACGGCGCGCACGGTCGCCCCGTGCATCCCCTCGCGCGCGATGACCTGCAGGCCCGCCTCGATGAGCTCCCCGCGGCGCTCGACCGCCGACTTCCGTGCCACATCGCCTCCGTCGCCCCGCTACTTGGACGATCGTCCGAGTACACAGTACGACAGCGCCGCGCCCCCGAGGGGACGCGGCGCTGTCGTACTGCGTCGGGGAGGGGCTAGGCGTCGACCTTCGGCTTGGGGCGCGAGGCGAACGTCTCGAACGCGACGCGGGGCTGCTCGCGCGCCGAGAGCTCGACGATGTCGCGGCCGAGCCAGAAGTTGTTCCACCAGCCGCCGAAGACGCGCAGCTTGCGCTCCCACATCGGCATCGCCATGACGTGGTAGCCGCGGTGCGCGAGCCATGCGAGCGGTCCCTTGATCGCGATCTTGCCGCTCTGGAAGACGCCGTTGCCGATGCCGAGGCCCGCGACGGCGCCGAGGTTGTCGTGGATGTACTCGCGGGGCGCCTCGTCGCGGAGCACCGCGACGATGTTCTTCGAGAGCAGCTTCGCCTGGCGGACGGCGTGCTGCGCGTTCGGCACGCAGAAGCCACCGGGGCCGGGGGTCTTCGACTTGTCGGGCACGGCCGAGACGTCGCCGGCGGTCCACGCGTCCGGCACGACCACGCCGTCCTTCGCGACCTGCAGGGTCGCGAGGGCCGTGATGCGACCGCGGTCGTCGAGCGGCAGGTCGGTCTTGCGCACGACCGGGTTCGCCATGACGCCGGCGGTCCAGATGATGAGGTCGGAGCCGAAGCGGTCGCCCGTCGACAGCTCGCAGACGCCGTCCTGGGCGCTCTGCAGCTGCGTCTCGAGGTGCACATCGACGCCGCGCTTGCGCAGGTCCTCGACGACCCAGTCGGCCGTCGTCGCGCTGACCTCTGGCATGATCCGACCCATCGCCTCGACGAGGTGGAAGCGCACCTCGTCGAACGTGATCTCGGGGAAGCGCGACAGCAGGTGCGTCGCGAAGTCGCGGAGCTCGGCGATCGTCTCGATGCCGGCGAAGCCGCCGCCCACGACGACGGTCGTCAGCAGGCGGTCGCGCTCGGGACCGAGGGGCAGCGCGGCGGCGCGGGCGAAGTTGCCGATCAGGCGGTCGCGCACGGCGGCGGCCTCCTCGATCGTCTTCATGCCGATCGCCTCGTCGGCGACGCCCGCGATGGGGAACGTGCGCGAGACGGAGCCGGCGGTCATGACGATCACGTCGTACTCGAGCGTCGACGCCTCGCCCAGCTCGGGCTGGATCGTCGCGACCTTGGTGGCGTGGTCGACGAACGTGACGCTCGCCTGGATGACGCGCGTGCGCGACAGGTGGCGGCGCAGCGAGACGACGGCGTGGCGCGGCTCGATCGAGCCGGCGGCCACCTCCGGCAGGAACGGGAGGTACGTCATGTAGGGCAGCGGATCGACGATGGTGATCTCGGCCTCCGCGGCGCCGAGCTGTCGCTCGAGACCGCGAGCGGTGTACAGGCCGGCGTAGCCGCCGCCGACGATGAGGATCTTGGTCAAAGCGCGCTTCTTCCCCGATATCAGATGTGGATGTGCGTCGAGTCTATCGCGGCTCGGCGTGCGCTTCGCGGTCGGCCGATCCACGGGCGTCGGGCTGGCACGCGCAGACCTCGGGCGACCAGTCCGCGAGCGCGAGCGCCTCGTCGCCGATCGGGTTGACGCCCGGGCCCGCGGCGAGCGCGTGCGCGATCACGGCGTGCAGGCACTTCACGCGCGTCGGCATGCCGCCGGCGCTGATGCCGGCGATCTCCTCGACGTGGCCGTGCGGCTCGCGATCGGCGAGGTAGGCGACGTGGGCAGCGGCGTACGCATCCGCCACCGCCGGGTCGTCGAGCCGCTCCTGCAGGGCCGCCATCGTGCCGTCTGCCTCGAGCCTCGACGCGGCGGCCGCGGCGGCCGGATGCGTGAGGTAGTAGAAGGTCGGGAAGGGCGTGCCGTCGGGCAGCCGCGGGCTCGTCACGACGACCGTCGGCGCGCCGCACGCGCAGCGCGCGCCGATGCCGAGCACGCCGCGCATCGTCCTGCCGAGCTGGGCCGCCATGATCTCGAGGTCGCGGTCGGTCGCGGGGTCGAGCATGGGGGTCTCCGGGATGGTCGGATCGGTCACTGCAGATCGGTCATTGGGGATCTGGCGCGACGCCGACGAACGACGACGGCCCCTCGTCCGTCAGGCCGGCGATGAGGAACGAGCTCGCGGCCGCCGACGCCCAGTCGCCCGCTGGCTCCTCGAGCGTGGCCGAGGGCACCTCGACGGATGCGGCGTCGAGCGCCGCGCGGTCGTCGAGCACGACGAAGCTCGTCTCGCCCGGGTAGACGAAGAAGAGCCGGTCGCGCGCCTGCGCCTCGATGTAGGCGGGGTCGTCCCAGCGCGCCTGGTCGCTCTGCAGCGCCTCGACGTTGGCCTGCTGCGCAGCGACCTGCGCCTCGAGGGCCGCGATGTCGCGGCGCTGCTCGAGCAGCAGACCGATCGTGGGCGCGAGCACGACGAAGCCCGCCACCACGAGGCCGACGACCACGAGCAGCAGCCACGACACGCGCAGCTGGCCGGAGGCATCACGGGAGGAGGGCACCCACCGAGGATATCGGCGAGTGCCCTCCTGCAGCGCCCGAACCGCCTGGGGCGGCGACGCTGCGGCGATCCTGTGCGGCGGCGTCAGCCCTCGAAGCGCGGGAACGCGGCGGCGCCGGCGTACTCGGCGGCCTCGCCCAGGTCCTCCTCGATGCGGAGCAGCTGGTTGTACTTCGCGACGCGCTCGCTGCGGGCGGGCGCACCGGTCTTGATCTGGCCCGCGTTCACGGCGACCGCGATGTCGGCGATCGTGGTGTCCTCGGTCTCGCCCGAGCGGTGCGAGAGCACCGACGAGTAGCCGGCCTGCGTCGCGATCCGGATGGCGTCGAAGGTCTCCGAGAGCGTGCCGATCTGGTTGACCTTCACGAGCAGCGCGTTCGCCGCGCCGCGCTCGATGCCCTCGATGAGGCGCTCGGGGTTGGTCACGAACAGGTCGTCGCCGACGATCTGCACGCGCTCGTCGAGGCGCTCGGTGAGGGCGGCCCAGCCCTCCCAGTCCTCCTCGTTCATCGGGTCCTCGATCGACACGAGCGGGTACGAGTCGACGAGGTCGGTGAAGTAGTCCGTCATGTCGGCGCTCGAGCGGTCCTGGCCCTCGAAGCGGTACACGCCGTTCTCGTAGAACTCGGATGCCGCGACGTCGAGGCCGAGCGCGATGTCGCTGCCGGGCGTGAAGCCCGCCTTCTCGATCGCCTGCACGAGCAGGTCGAGCGCGAGGCGGTTGCTCGCCAGGTCGGGTGCGAAGCCGCCCTCGTCGCCGAGGCCGGTCGAGAGGCCCTGCTCCTTGAGGATGCTCTTGAGCGCGTGGTACGTCTCGGCGCCCCAGCGCAGGCCCTCGCGGAACGTCTCGGCGCCGATCGGCAGCACCATGAACTCCTGGATGTCGACGCCGGTGTCGGCGTGCGCGCCGCCGTTGATGACGTTCATCATCGGCACGGGCAGCAGGAAGGCGTTCGGGCCGCCCAGGTAGCGGAAGAGCGGCAGCTTGGCCGAGTCGGCGGCCGCCTTCGCGACGGCGAGCGAGACGCCGAGGATGGCGTTCGCGCCGAGGTTCTTCTTGTTGTCGCTGCCGTCGAGCTCGACGAGCGTGGAGTCGACGATGCGCTGGTCGTCGGCGGAGAGGCCCTCGATGGCCTCCGCGATCTCCTCGTTGACGGCGTCGACGGCCTGCTCGACGCCCTTGCCGAGGTAGCGGGCGCTGTCGCCGTCGCGCAGCTCGAAGGCCTCGAAGGCGCCGGTCGAGGCGCCGCTGGGCACGGCGGCCCGGCCGACCGAGCCGTCGGAGAGCAGGACCTCGACCTCGACGGTCGGGTTGCCGCGCGAGTCGAGGATCTCGCGAGCCTGCAGGGTGTCGATGAGTGCCACAAGTGCTCCTTGTTTCGCAGTGGACGGCGGTCGCAGTGGATGGCCGCTGTCGAGCCTAGTCGGCACCGTGGAGCCGAGGGCTCAGGAGATGGGCTTGACCTCGATGGTCGCCGCGGCGTCGCCGGGACGCACGAACGCGAAGTGGGTGGCGCCGGATGCGGCGAGCTGCTCGAGCAGGCCCGTCACGTTCTTCGTGCGCCGCTGCATCCGCACGGTCTGTCCCGCCGCGACCAGGTCGCGCTTGATCGCGAGCGCCGCGGCCGGCTCGACGGCCTTGTCGACGAGCAGCGCCACCGCCTCGCGGGCGCCGTCGTCGGGCAGCGCGACGAGCTCGACGAGCCGCTCGAAGCCGAGCGAGATGCCGACTGCCGGCAGCTCCTGGCCGAGGAAGCGGCCCACCATGCCGTCGTAGCGACCGCCGCCGCCGATCGAGTAGGGCACGTCGGGGTGCGCGATCTCGAAGATCGGGCCGGTGTAGTAGCCCATGCCGCGCACGAGCGTCGGATCGAAGTCGAGCCGGATGCCGACGTTCGCGTCGAGCAGCTCGCGCACGCCGTCGAGCACGCTCGCGTCGAAGCCGTCGAGGTCCTCGCCCGCCCGGATCGCGTCGAGCGTCGCGAGCAGCCGCGCGCCGTCGATGCCGCGGCCGCCCAGCTCCTCCGCGACGCCCTCGCGGCCGATCTTGTCGAGCTTGTCGACCGTGATGAGCGCGCCCTCGCGCTGCTCCTCGGCGACGCCCGCGTGCTCGAGCGCCGCCGCGAGGATGCGGCGGTCGTTGATGCGGATGAACGCGTCGGGGATCCCGAGGCGCGTGAGCGCATCCCCCGTCGCCGCGAGCAGCTCGAGCTCCGCCGCGATGCCCGGCTCCCCCGCGATGTCGATGTCGCACTGCACGAACTGGCGGAAGCGGCCGCGCTGCGGGCGCTCGGCGCGCCACACCGGGGCGATCTGGATCGCGCGGAAGACGGGCGGGAGGGCCGCGCGGTTCGTCGCGATGAAGCGGGCGAGCGGCACGGTGAGGTCGAACCGCAGCCCGAGGTCGGCGAGCTCGAGCGGCGCCTCGGCGGCGCGCAGGTCGTCGACGGAGAGGCCGCGGCGCATGACGGCGAAGGCGAGCTTCTCGTTGTCGCCGCCGAGCCCGGCGTGCAGCCGGGCGGCGTCCTCGACCACCGGCGTCTCGATCTCCTCGAAGCCGTGGTCCTCGTAGGCGTCCCGGATGACGCGGAGCACGCGCTCGCGGCGCCGCTTCTCGACGGGCAGGAAGTCGCGCATGCCGCGCGCCGGGTGCACCTGGGTTGCCATGGCGACCATTCTCCCGCACGCGCTGCACGGCTGCCGCCGCGCGGCATCCGCCGGCCGCCCGGTGCATGCCATCATGGCGGCATGCGACCCCGTTGGCCCCTGCACGACCGCGCGGTCCCGGTGGTCGCCTGGCGGGTGGTGATCCTGCTCGGCGCGCTGCTCGCCGAGGGCTGGAACATCGTCAACATGGTGCGGTCGGGCGAGCCGCCGACCGAGCACTTCGCCTACTTCACAGTGCAGGCCAACATCCTCGTGATCGTCCTGATGCTGTGGATGCTCGGCACGCGCGAGGAGCACCGGCCGCGCTGGTTCGACCACGTGCGCGGCGCGATCACCGCCTACATCGTGCTCGCGGGCATCGTCTACGCCGTGCTGCTCGCGCAGCCCGACGAGGTGTGGTCGTGGACGGTCGACTTCACGAACGCCGCGCAGCACCGCTTCGTGCCGTGGATGGTGGGGCTCGACTGGCTGCTCGTGCCCACCGCGCGCCGCATCCGCGTCTCGCGCGCGGCCTGGTGGATGGCGTACCCGGTCGCGTACCTCGTGGCGGCGTGGCTGCGCGGCGGGCTCGTGGACGGCTGGTTCCCGTACCCGTTCCTCGACCCGGGCGAGCACGGCGGCTGGGCGGGGCTCGTCGGCCCCACCGGCCAGGTGCTGCTCGCCTTCCTCGTCGGCATCATGCTCGTGGCCGTCATCGGCCGGCTGCGCTACCGGGCGACGGAGTCGGCCGAACCGTCGGCGAGCCTCGCCTCGAGGCCGTCCAGCACGAGCTCGAGGCCGTACTCGAACTCGTCCGCGTAGTCGTACGACCGGCCGACGATCGCCTGCTCGATGAGCTCGACCATCCGGGGGAACACGTCGGCGGGCAGCGCCAGCTCGGCCGCGAGGTCGTCGACGCCGCCGCCCGGCTCGAACGGCAGGCTCCGCTCGGTCGAGACGAACCCGTAGACGTACGCATCGAGCACCGAGAACGCGTGCGCCGCCAGCTGCACGGGGAAGCCGCCGCGGTGCAGGCACTCGAGCACCGCCTCGAGGTGCCCGAGGAGCGTCATCCCGGGCGCGCGGCGCGACTCGACGAGCGCCGGCCCCCACGGGTGGTCGCGCATCACGGCGCGGAGCGAGCGGCACCGCGCGGCGATGGCCTCGCGCCACGGCCCGTCGGGCGACGGCCGCTCCACCCGGACCATGAGCCAGTCCGCGAGCGCGTCGAGCAGCGCGTCCTTGCCCGCGACGTGGTGATACAGCGACATCGCCTCCACCCCGAGCTCTCCGCCCACGCGGCGCATGCTCACGCCGTGCAGCCCTTCGCGGTCGGCGACCGCCGCAGCCGCCTCGACGACGCGCTCGCGGGTGAGGCCGGGACGTGGCGCAGCACGCGGATCCGGCGATGTCGCCATGGTGCCTCCGATCGCTTGCCGACTTACACTGGTAAGGGTACGCTCGCGAACAGGCTTACAGTCGTAAGGAGCACAGCATGCGCGCAGTCGTCGTCGAGCGGTACGGTCCGCCGGCCGTCGCCCGGGTGGCAGAGGTCGCCGACCCGGTGGCGCGTCCCGGTGAGGTGGTCGTGCGCGTCGCGTCGGCCGCCGTCACGTCGGGTGACGCGCGGATGCGCTCCGGGCGCTTCCCGCGCGGCTTCGCACTCCCCGCGCGGCTCGCCATCGGGCTGCGCGGACCTCGGCGGCGCGTGCTCGGCATGGCTCTCTCGGGCACCGTCGAGGCGGTCGGCGAGGGGGTCACGGCCCTCGCCGTGGGCGACGAGGTCGCCGGCCTGGTCAGCGGCCGTCCGGGCGCGCACGGCGAGCTCGTCGCGGCGCGCGCCGACCGGCTGGTGCCGAAGCCCGCAGGCGTCTCGCACGATGCGGCCGCGGCCGTGCTCTTCGGAGGCTGCACGGCCATGCACTTCCTGCTCGACGTCGCCCACCTGCGCGCCGGCCAGTCGGTGCTCGTCGTCGGCGCGTCCGGCGCGGTCGGCTCGAGCGCGGTGCAGGTCGCGCGGCTCACCGGCGCACGCGTGACGGGCGTCACGAGCGGGCGCAACGCCGAGCTCGTGCGGCGACTCGGCGCGGAGGCCGTCATCGACTACACGACGACCCCCGTCGACCGGATCGCTGAGCGCTTCGACGTCGTGGTCGACACCGTCGGTGCGCTCTCCACCGCGGCGGGCCGCGCGCTGCTCGCCGACGGCGGCTCCCTCCTGCTCGTGCTCGCCACGCTCGGGCAGACGATCACCGCCCGCGGGCAGGTCACGGCAGGGGTCGCCACCGCCAAGCCCGAGCACGCGTCGCGCCTGCTCGGGCTCGTCGCGAGCGGCGAGCTCGACCCGGTCGTCCAGGCGTCGCTGCCGATGGTCGAGATCGCCCGCGCCTACGAGATCGCGGACTCGGGCCGCAAGGTCGGCAACGTCGTCATCCGCCCGTAGCCGCGATCCCGTTCGACCCCGGCCACGGCATCACGCGCGCGAGCGCACCGCCACGAGCACCGCGTCGACGACGACGAACGCGACGAGCGTCCAGCCGACGAGCGGCAGCAGCAGGCCGATCGCGGAGCCGACGACGATCACCGCCGCCACGCCCCACCAGGGGGCCCGAGCAAGCGCACCGGCCTCCGGCGCCGGCCCCGGCCGGCGGTACGGCCCGCGCCGCCACCACATCCGCATGCCGAGCGCGACGATCGCCGCGATCCCGAGCGCGAGCGCTGCCAGCACGAGCTGGTTCGCCAGCCCGAACATCGACCCCATGTGGAGGTCGATGCCCCATCGCGCGAGCTTGGGGATGAGCCCGAAGTCAGCGAAGTCGACGCGGTCGACGACCTCGAGCGTCGCGCCGTCGACGGCGACCGCGTCGACCTGCGTCGGGAAGGAGCGCTGGATCTCCTGCACGACCCAGGCGCTCCGGTCATCGGCCGGCGGCCGCAGCTCGATGAGCCCGACGTCGACGTTCTCGGTGCGGGCGACGGCGAGCACGTCGTCGAACAGCGCGGGGTCGACCTCGGCCGCAGCGGCAGCCGCGCCGTGGTCGCCGTGCGCGGCAGCGCCGGACGCCTCGTCGCCGAGGGCGGTCGAGACCGACGGCGTCGACCAGCCGAGCGCGGCGCGCAGCCCGGTCACGTTCGCCCCTGCGAGCTGCGACCAGGTGATGCCGGTGGCAGAGAGGAAGAGCGCGCCGAGCGCGAGCCAGATGCCGAGCGACGCGTGCCACGAGCGCAGGCGCCGAGCGCCGGTCGCGCCGCGCTCCGGGCGCACCAGCTCGCGCGCGGAGCGCCCGCGGCGGCGGAGCGCCACCCACTGCCCGATCCACAGCCCCACGCCCGCGAGCACGACGATGCCGAGCCAGCTCGCGGCGAGCTCGGAGTAGAGCCTGCCGACGTCGCCGAGGCCGAGGCCGCGGTGGAAGTGGTCGATCGCGGTGCGCAGCGGCAGCGAGCCGCTCGTGCCGTAGACCGTGAGGTCACCGCGCACCTCGCCGCTCACCGGATCGACGAAGATCGCGCGGCTCTCGCTCTCGACGAGCGACGGGTCGGCGAAGAGCACGCGGGTCGTCGCGCCAGGCTCGGGCGCCGGCCGGAGCGCCGACAGCGATGCGCCGTCGCCGGCCGCCGCCTGCGCCACGCGCACCTGCTCGGCGAGCGGCAGCGGCTCGCCCTCGGTCGGGGCCGTGAGCGCGTCGCGGTAGAGCACCTGCTCGACCGATGGCGCGAGCGCGTACGCCGCGCCCGAGAGCGCCGCCACCAGGATGAAGGGGCCGACGAGCACGCCGGCCAGCCAGTGCAGGCGGCGCAGCAGCGGCGAGAGCCACGGCTGCCGTCCTGCGGGGGCCTCCGCCGCCCGCTCGAGCGTCGCGGTCATCGGGTCGCCCGCTGGCGCCGCAGCGCGATCGCGCTGAGGACGGCCGCGACGGCAGCGGCGACGAGGGCCGCGATCGCGACGGGCAGCGTGGCGCCGGAGCCGCCATCCGCCGCGGGTGCCGCGGCGGCCTCGGCCTCGTGCTCGGCGTGCTCGGCACCGGCCGCGTCGCCGGCGGCGCCGGCTGCCGCGCCGTGGCCGTGCGCCTCGGCGGCCTCGCCGATGGTGAGGATCGGCGCCGGCGTCTCCGACGCCTGGTCGTCGCTGCTCCAGTCGCTCTCGCCGACCTCGCACGACTGCAGCGCCGGGAAGGCGAGCACCGTGCCGTCGGCGGCATCCTCGGGGAGCGTCACCTCGAGCTCGAGGGTCTCGCGGACGCCGTCGGGCATCGGCTCGTCGGCTGTGAACCGCACGACGCGGCCGTCGGCGACGTCGATGGCGACATCCCACCCGGGGTTGGCGATGAGGGTCACCGCCGGGACCTCGTCGGGGATCGTGACGGCGACGCCCGTGGTGGGCGAGCCGTCGCAGCCGTGGCTGAAGGTGAAGGCGAGCTCGCTCGTGGCGCCCGCCTCGGTGCTCGAGGGCGTGACGTGCACGTGGGCGCTCGCGGCGGCGGCGGCGCCGAGCACGACGAGCGCGGTGGCGGCGATGCCGGCGCCGAGGCCTGCGACGGTGCGCGAGCGACCGATGGTGCGGCGGGGGGTGCTGGGACGGACGGTGGTGGTCATGGGTGCTCCTGGTGCTGAAGGGCGCTGGCGCGCGGTCGTCTGAGCGGCGCCGCACGCGCGGTCGCCGAAGGGGTTCGCGGCCCGTGGGCGCGCGGATGGGTTCAGACGGCGAGCGCCGGCGGTCCGCGCCGGACGAGGGCGCTGTGGAGCACGTCGAGGGCCGCGCGGCGCGCGGGGCTGACGGCGGAGACGGGAGCAGCACGCCGCACGCGCGGCGGCGTCCAGGCGAGCGCGGCCGCGGCGAGCCGCAGCGACATCGCCTCGAGCACGGCGGCGACGGCGCGCGGCACCGCGCGCAGCAGCCAGAGGGTGATGACGCCTGCTGCCACGTGCGCGAGCGGCATCGCGGCGTGCGCATGCTCGACGAGGATCGGGCCGAGCACTGCGTCGTGAAGCGCCGTGTCGCGGTGCCCCGACGCGTGGCCGGCATGGCCGGCCGACGGCCGCGGCAGCGAGTACACGCCGTGCTGCAGCAGCTGGGCGATCGTGACGGCGACGACACGACGGGGCGCCGAGCCGCGTGCGCCGAGCACCGGCGCGAGCACGAGCAGGGTCGCCACGAACGCCGCGACCAGCAGCAGCGCGTCGGGCGCGACGCCGCCGCCGACGGCGTGGGCGCAGCCGGTGATGACCGTGGTCGCGGCCGCGACCACGAGCGACGACGCGAACGCGCGGCGACGCAGGGCGAGGCGACGCAGGGCGAGGCGGTCCTCCGGCGCGGTCGTCTCCCCCTCGGCCGTCACGTCGCGTCGGCCTCCTCGGCGCGCAGCCGCTGCTCGAGCGCCCGCGTCGCGGTGCGCAGGGCGCGCTCGGCGTCGAGCCCGCGATCGCTCGCGGAGCGGACGAGCGCGAGCAGGGCCTCGCCGAGCGCCGCCTCGTCGTCGCCGACGTCGACGGCCGCCGTGTCGGGCAGCGGCAGGCCCGCGCGCTTCGCCCGGCTCATCGTCTTCTCGGCACGGGCGAGCGCCGGCAGGCTCACGGGGATGCCGTCGAGCGCGCTCCCCCGCTCCGGCTTCTCCTCGCGCTTGATCGCATCCCAGTTCGCCACCACGTCGGCGACGCCGTCGACCGCGAGGTCGGCGAACACGTGCGGATGCCGGCGGCGCAGCTTCTCGATGAGCGTCCGCGCGACGTCGTCGACGTCGAAGCGGCCCTCGGCGCGCGCGATGTCGGCGTGGAAGACGACCTGCAGCAGCACGTCGCCGAGCTCCTCCCGGAGGTGCGCGTCGTCGCCGTCGCCCGCCTCCCTGGCCTCCACCGCCTCGGCGAGCTCGTGCGCCTCCTCGATCGCGTACGGCACGAGCGACGCGTGCGTCTGCTCCGCGTCCCACGGGCAGCCGCCCGGACCGCGCAGCCGCGCCATCACCTCGACGAGCTCGTCGAGCGCGCTCACGCCGCACCCTCGGCGGCGGCGTCGCCCGCCGGCTCCTTCGGCGGCGGGAAGATGGCCGTCAGCAGCGCGTCGACCCAGGCGATGAGCTCGGCATCGGGCAGCGGCTGCGCCTGCGTGCCCGCGAGCCGCCCGCCGCCCGCGGTGGGGATCGGCACGACGATCGTCTTCGCCTGGGCGTTGAGCTTCGCGTCCGGGTACATGCGGCGCAGGCGCAGCTGCACCGACTCGGCGAGGTCGGCGGGCCCGATGCGCAGGTTCGGGCCGACGGTGATGACCTCGGAGAGCTGCGCGCGCTGCGCCTTGCGCCGCAGCCGCGCCATGGCGATGAGCGCGCTCACCTGCGCGGGCGGCTCGCCGTAGCGGTCCCGCAGCTCGTCGAGCACGTGGTCGATCGCCTCGTCGTCGCGGGACGACGCGGCCGCCGAGAGCTTCTGGTACGCCTCGAGGCGCAGCCGCTCGGCGTCGACGTAGTCCTCGGGGATCACCGCGTCGACGGGCAGCTCGAGCCGCAGCTCGCGCGGCCCCTCGTCCTCCTCGCCGCGGAAGAGCGCCACGGCCTCCCCCACCATCCGCAGGTAGAGGTCGAAGCCGACGCCGGCGATGTGCCCGGACTGCTCGCCGCCGAGCAGGTTGCCGGCGCCGCGGATCTCGAGGTCCTTGAGCGCCACCTGCATGCCGGCGCCGAGCTCGTTGTGCACCGCGATCGTCTCGAGCCGGTCGTGCGCGAGCTCGGAGAGCGGCGCATCCGGGTCGTAGAGGAAGTACGCGTACGCGCGCTCGCGGCCGCGGCCGACGCGGCCGCGCAGCTGGTGCAGCTGGCTGAGCCCGTAGCGCTCGGCGTGGTCGAGGATGAGCGTGTTCGCGTTGGGGATGTCGAGCCCGGTCTCGACGATCGTCGTCGAGACGAGCACGTCGTACTGCTTCTCCCAGAAGTCGACGATCACGCGCTCGAGGGCGGTCTCGGGCATCTTGCCGTGCGCGACGCCGATGCGCGCCTCCGGCACGAGCTCCGCGAGGTGCGCCGCGACGCGGTTGATCGACGAGACGCGGTTGTGCACGAAGAACACCTGCCCCTCGCGCAGCAGCTCGCGCCGGATGGCGGCGGCCACCTGCTGGTCGTTGTAGGCGCCGACGAACGTGAGCACGGGGTGCCGCGCCTCCGGCGGGGTCGCGAGCGTCGACATCTCGCGGATGCCGGTGACCGCCATCTCGAGCGTGCGCGGGATGGGCGTCGCCGACATCGCCAGCACGTCGACGTTCGTCTTCAGCGCCTTGAGCTTCTCCTTGTGCTCGACGCCGAAGCGCTGCTCCTCGTCGATGATGACGAGGCCGAGCTCCTTGAAGCGGACGGACTCGGAGAGCAGGCGGTGGGTGCCGATCACGACGTCGACCGTGCCGTCGGCGAGCCCCGCCATGGTCTCGCGGTGCTCCTTGTCGGTCTGGAACCGGCTGAGCGCGCGCACGTGCACGGGGAAGCCCGCGAAGCGGGCCGCGAAGGTCTCGAAGTGCTGCCGCACGAGCAGCGTGGTGGGCACGAGCACCGCGACCTGCGCGCCGTCCTGCACGGCCTTGAACGCCGCGCGCACGGCGACCTCGGTCTTGCCGTAGCCGACGTCGCCCGAGAGCAGCCGGTCCATTGGCACCTCGCGCTCCATGTCGCGCTTGACCTCGTCGATGGTGGTGAGCTGGTCGGGCGTCTCGGCGTAGGGGAACGCGTCCTCGAGCTCGCGCTGCCAGGGCGTGTCGGGACCGAACGCGCGGCCCTTCGACGCCATCCGCGCCGAGTAGAGCTGCACGAGCTCGACCGCGATCTCGCGCACGGCCTTGCGCGCCTTCGCCTTCGACTGCTGCCAGTCGCTGCCGCCCATCTTCGACAGCTGCGGCGCCTCGCCGCCGACGTAGCGGTTGAGCTGGTCGAGCTGGTCCGTCGGCACCGACAGCCGGTCGCCCGGGTGCCCGCGCTTCGACGGCGCGTACTCGATCACGAGGTACTCGCGGGTCGTCTTCACGGGGTTCCGGCCGCCGGTCGACACGGTGCGCTGGGTGAGCTCCACGAAGCGGCCGACGCCGTGCGTCTCGTGCACGACGTGGTCGCCGGGCTTGAGCTGCAGCGGGTCGACGACGCTCCGGCGCCGGGTCGCGAGCCGGCGCGACTGGCGCGAGTCGACCCCCACCGCGCGGCCGAAGAACTCCGCCTCGCTCACGAGCTCGATGCGCTCGTCCGGCAGCGAGAAGCCCTGCTCGATCGACGCCTGCGTCACGTGCACGATGCCCGGCTCGAGCTGCGGGGGCAGCGCCTCGACCTCGCGCGCGGCGACCTCGTGCTCGCCGAGCACCTGCGCCGCGCGCGTGACGAGGCCGTGCCCGGCGGCGGTGACGACGACGCGCCACCCCGCCTGGGCGCGCTCGCGGAGGTGGTCGACCGCGCCGTCGGCGCGGCCGGCGAAGCTCGGCACCGGCTGCCCCTCGACCGCGGTCACCGAGTCGTCGGCCTGCAGCGTCGAGAACGTCCACCAGGGCGCGCGCACCGCGTCGCGCAGCTCGTCCAGGCTGAGGAAGCCGCCCGCGAGGTCGACCGGCGCCTCGCCGCCCGCGGTCGCGGCGCTCCACGCCGCCTCGAGGAACTCGTGGTTCGTCTCGTTGAGACTCGCGACGCGGTCGCGGATGCGCTCGGGGCCGAGCACGACGACGCCCGCGTCCGGCAGGTAGTGCGTGATGGGCACGAGCCTCGGCAGCAGCGCGGGCGCGAGCGACTCCATGCCCTCGACCGGGATGCCCTCGCCGATGCGCTCGAGCATCTGCTGGATGCCGGGGAACTCGGGGGCGAGCTGGCGCGCGCGGCTGCGCACCGCCTCCGTCAGCAGCATCTCGCGGCTGGGCGGCAGCACGACGCGGTCGACCGGCTCGGCGTCCGAGCGCTGGTCGGCGACGTGGAACCAGCGCATCTGGTCGACCTCCTCGCCGAACAGCTCGATGCGCACGGGGTAGTCCTCGGCGGGCGCGAAGACATCGACGATGCCGCCGCGCACGGCGAACTCGCCGCGCCGGGTCACCATGTCGACGCGCGAGTAGGCGAGGTCGACGAGCCGGCGCGACAGGGCGGCGAGGTCGATGCCCCGCGCCCCGGCGACGAGCTCGACGGGGTCGACGGAGAGCAGGTTGTCGGCGACGGGCTGCAGGGCCGCGCGCACGGAGGCGACGATGACCATCGGCGTGCCCGGCTGCCGCTCGGCGACCGCGCGCAGCGTCGCGCCGCGGCGGCCGACCGTCTCGGCGGAGGGGCTCAGCCGCTCGTGCGGGAGCGTCTCCCACGCGGGCAGGTCGAGCACCTGCGCCTCGGGGAGCCAGGCGGAGAGGTCGTCGCGCACCGCGTCCGCCTCGCGCCGGGTGGCGGTGATGACGAGCAGCGGTCGGTCGTGGGCGCTCGCGATCGACGCGACGACGGGTGCGCGCATCGACTCGATGCCCGTGAGCGCGCCACCGCGGCTCGCTTCGACGACCGGGGCGAGCGCGCTGCGCTCGAGGAGCTCGAGGAGGGGCCGGAGGCTCACTGCGCCTGTCTCGCTGACTGAGCCCGTGTCACTGCGTCATGACCACGGCGCCCGCGGCGTCGAACACCTCGACGCTGTACGAGCCCTCCGCGCCGACGGGCGGCATCACGCCCGCGAAGACCGGCGGGGCGTCGTCAGGGGTCTGCTCGCCGCGCACGAGCTCGACGTCGGTGCCGTACCAGTGCATGACCGCGCGCTCCGCGCCGGCCGGGCCGATCACGAGGGCACCGCGGGCCTCGTCGGTGCCGCCGACGCACAGCAGCGGACCGCGGCCGAGGCACGACGCGAACATGCGACCGCCCTCGTCCTCGAGGATCAGGTCGGTCAGGCCGGACTCGTCGCCGCCGTCCCACCACAGCATCGACCCGTCGTCGAAGCTCGCGGAGAGCGTGTAGCCGTTCGGGCCCTCGGGCGCGGCGTCCTGCTCGGGCGTGCCGCTCGCGCAGCCGGCGAGCGCGAGCCCGACCGCCAGCACGACAGCGGCGACTCGCGGGGCGTCTCTGCGCACAGTCACTCTCCTCCGGATCGACTCTCCATGCTAGCGGCGAGCCGCGCCGCTCAGCTCGGGGCGTGGATGCGCTGCTGCGCCTCGGCGAAGCCGTCGGCGATGATGCGCTCGACGGCGTCGGCGCCCAGCTGCACGAGCAGATCGGCCTCGTCCTGCTCGGCCTTCGCGAAGGGCTTCAGCACGAAGTCGGCGGGATCCTGCCTGCCGGGCGGGCGCCCGACGCCCAGCCGCACGCGCAGCACGTCGCCGCCGCGCGCGGCGATGATGTCGCGCATCCCGTTGTGGCCGCCGTGCCCGCCGCCCTGCTTGAGGCGCACGGTGCCGAGCGGGAGGTCGAGCTCGTCGTGCAGCACGATGACGTGCTCGGGGTCGACGCCGTACCAGTCCATCAGCTTCGCGACCGGGCCGCCCGACCGGTTCATCCAGCTCGTCGGGAAGGCCGTGACGACCTTGGGTCCGCCGATGATGCGGGACTCGGCGACGAGGGCGTCAGCGCGGCCGTGCCGCTTCGGCGTCGCGCCGGCGCGGCGCTCGACCTCGGCCAGCGCGAGCTGGCCGATGTTGTGGCGCGTGCGCGCGTAGTCGGGCCCGGGATTCCCGAGCCCGACCACGAGCCACGTCTGCGCCATCGGACGCGAGGGGTCCGACTACTCCGCGGACTCGTCCGTCTGCTGCGAGGCCTCGCCGCTCTCGACGACGTCGCCCTCGGCCGGTGCGGCGTCCTCGTCCTCGAGCTGCGGCGCCGCGGGCACCATGATGCCGACGACGAGCGCCTCGGGGTCGGTGAGGAGCGTCGAGCCCGTGGGCAGCTCGATGCCGCCGGCCAGGATGTGCGCGCCCTCCTCGAGGCCCTCGATCGAGACCACGAGGTTGTTCGGGATGTGCAGCGCCTCGACCTCGATCGAGACGCTCGTCAGCTCGAGGTTCGTGATCGTGCCGGGGGCCGACTCGCCCTCGACGTGCACGGGCACGTCGACGACGACCTTCTCGCCGCGCTGGACGATGATGAGGTCGAGGTGCTCGATCGCCTGCGCGCCCTGCAGCACCGGGTTGCGCTGGATGTCCTTCACGAGCGCGAGCTGCGAGCCGCCCTCGATCTCGAGGTCGAAGATGGCGTTCGAGCGACGCACGAGCATGAAGACGTCGTGCGCGTCGAGCGTGAGGTGCTGGGGCTCCGAGCCGTGGCCGTAGAGCACGGCGGGGACCTTGCCGATGGCGCGCAGCTTGCGCGCCGCGCCCTTGCCGAATGCCGTGCGGGTCTCGGTGACCAGCTTGCTGCCGTCAGTCATGGAAGTGCTCCTTGTGGGCCGCGGCCCGTCGATGGTCGACTCGAACGCGCGAAGCGTGAGGACTGGGTCCGCTGCTGCCACTGCGTCGATCACGGATGCGTCCGCACCCCTCGCCGAAGTTCAGCCTCCGACTCTACAGCACGGCCCGGGAACGGCGAAAGCGGAGGTCCTCCCGGACCTCCGCTCTCGCGCGCCGGATCAGCCGAACACGCCGCCCAGCAGGTAGATCGCGTAGGCGATGATGAAGCCGACGATCGACATGAGGCCCTGCGCGACCGTCCAGGTCTTCAGCGTCGTCTTGACGTCGAGGCCGAAGAACTTGCTCACGAGCCAGAAGCCCGAGTCGTTGACGTGGCTGAAGCCCACCGACCCGGCGGCCGTGGCGAGCACGATCGCCGCGGTCTCGACCGGGTTGAAGCCGCCCTCGACGACCACGCCGGCCATGAGCGACGCGGCGGTCGTGAGCGCCACGGTCGCCGAGCCCTGCGCGATGCGCACGATGAGCGAGATGAGGAACGCCGCCACGATGACGGGCATGCCCACCGAGTTGAGCGACTCGGCGATGGCATCGCCGATGCCGGTGACGCGGAGCACGCCGCCGAACATGCCGCCCGCGCCGGTGACGAGCACGACCGACGCGATCGGACCGAGCGCGCTGTCGGCGACCTTCTCGAGCAGCGAGCCCTTCTTGCCCATGCCCCAGCCGAGCAGCCAGAACGAGACGATCACGGTGATGAGGAGCGCGACGGGCGTCTCACCGAGGGTGCGCAGCAGCGCGACGACGGGCTCTGCCTTGAACGCGTCGGGGTCGGCGGTGGTCGCGGCGTACATGTTGAGGCCGGTGTTGAGCAGGATGAGCACGAGCGGCAGCACGAGCAGGGCGATGATCTTGCCGAAGCGCGGGTTCGACTCCATCTCGTCGTGCTGCTCGGAGGTGCCGTCGAGGATCGAGGGCACGCCCACGTCGTACTTGCGGCCGACGTAGCCGCCGAAGAGCACGCCGACGATGTACCAGACGGGCAGCGCGACGACGAGGCCGAGGATGAGCACGAGGCCGACGTCGGCGCCCAGGATCGCGGAGGCGCTCACGGGGCCGGGGTGCGGCGGCACGAAGATGTGCATCGAGCTGAAGGCGAGGGCCGCGGGGAAGGCGACCGTCAGCAGCGAGCCGCCGAGGCGGCGCGAGACGGCGTAGATGATCGGCATCATGACGACGAGGCCCGCGTCGAAGAAGATCGGGAAGCCCATGAGCAGGCTCGCGACGCCGACGGCCATGCCCGCGCGCTGCTCGCCGAAGCGACCGATGAGCTTGTCGGTCAGCACGCGCGCGCCGCCCGACGTCTCGATCATGCGGCCGAGCATCGCGCCGAGCGCGACGAGCAGCATGACGCTGCCGAGGGTCGGGTTGAAGCCGAACTGGAGCGCTGCGATGAGCCGGTCGAACGGGATGCCGGCGGCGACGGCCGTCAGCAGGCTCGTGATCATCAGCGCCAGGAAGGCGTGGATCTTGAACGCCATGATGAGGACGAGCAGCAGCGCGATGGACGCGGCTGCCAGCAGCAGGAGCCCTCCGGTGCCGAGGTCCCAGTTGAGGACGAGATCTTCCATCGGGTGTCTCCAGTGTGCGTGTGCGGGTGATGCGTGACCGCCGGCGGCGGTCGAGGGGATCAGGGCGTGATCACGGGGCGATCAGGAGGGCTGCGTGTCGATCGCGCCGGTGACCGTCGCGCCGGGACGGGGCTCGACGGCGCGGCCCGCTGCCCGGCCGGTGAGGATGCGGGTGACCTCGTCGACGATCGCCTCGGGCCGCTGCTCGATGGAGATGACGATGCCGCGCTCCCACTCGGCGAGCGGCTCGAGCGTCTCGAGCTGGCTCTCGAGCAGCGTCGTCGGCATGTACTCGTGGTCGCGGTGCGCGAGCCGCTCGGCGACGAGGTCGCGCTCGCCGCGCAGGTGCACGAAGACGAGGTCCTGGTCGCTCGCGCGCAGCAGCTCGCGGTACCAGCGCTTGAGCGCCGAGCACGCGACGATCGTGATGCGGCCGTCGACGCGGCCGTCGGCGATCGTCTGCCCGATCGTCTTGAGCCACGGCACGCGGTCCTCGTCGGTGAGGGGCGAGCCGCCGGCCATCTTGTCCTTGTTCGCCTTGGGGTGGAGGTCGTCCCCGTCGATGAAGTCGATGTTCAGCCGCTCGGCGAGCGCCTTCCCGATCGTCGACTTCCCCGACCCCTGCACGCCCATGATGATCATGGGCGGGTATCGCGTCTCGCTCATCGCACCGCTCCTGTGTCCGTCGTGGCTGCGAACGTCAGCAGCACCTTCGAGGATACGGATGCGTCGCGCGCGACGGCGAGCGCCTCGAGGCCGTCCTCGATCGGCAGCTCGTGGCTGATCACCGCGGCCGCGTCGAGCGAGCCGTCGGCGAGGGCGCCCAGCACGTCGTCGATCTCGTCGTTGAACCGGAAGGAGCCCACGAGCGTCAGCTCGCGCGTGATGGCGCTCGCCATCGGCACGGCGATGTCGCCCGCGCGCTGCAGCCCGAGCATCACGACGGTGCCGCCCCGCCGCGCGCCGCTGATCGCGGCGGCGAGGCCGGGGACGGTGCCGGACGACTCGATGACGACGTCGGCGTGCACGCCGGCGATCGCATCGGCATCCGTCGCGTCGAGGGCGCGGGCGCCGAGCCGCTCGGCGAGCGCGCGCGGGTGCTCGTGCAGGTCGGTCGCGACCACCTCGGCGGCGCCGTGGTGCCGCGCGACCGCGATCGCGAGCGCGCCGATGGGGCCGGTGCCGATCACGAGCACGCGGCGGCCGGCGACGTCGCCCGCCTGGCCGACGCCGTGCCACGCGACGGCGGCGGGCTCGGCGAGCGCGGCGAGCCGCAGGTCGAGGCCCTCGGGGATCGGGCGGAGCATGCGCGCGGGCAGCGCGACCCGGCGCGCGAAGGCGCCGGCCGTGTGCGGCATCCGCGCCGCGGAGCCGAGGTAGGTGCCCGCGGGGCTGAGGTTCGGGCGATCGGCCGGGAAGGGGCTCGAGCCGTCGTCGATCGGGGTCGCGGGGTGCACCGCGACGCGCGTGCCCGCCGCGGGCCCGGTGCCGTCGGCGGCCGCGATCAGCACGGTGCCGACGATCTCGTGGCCGAGCAGCATCGGCTCCCGCAGGATCGACTGGCCGGCCGCGCCGTGCAGCCAGTAGTGCAGGTCGGAGCCGCAGATGCCGCCGTAGGCGATCTCGACGACCGCCTCGTCCGCACCCGGCGCGGGCTCCGGCAGCGCCTCGACGCGCACGTCGTCCTTCGCGTGGGCGACGAGGCCCAGGTTGTCGGTCATCATGTCCCGCTCTCGAGTGCCTAGACGACCGCGGTCATGCCGCCGTCGACGTAGATGGTCTGGCCGTTCACGAAGGCGCTCGCGTCGCTCGAGAGGAACACGAGCGTGCCCACGAGGTCCTCGACCCTCCCCCAGCGGCCGGCGGGCGTGCGCTGCGCGACCCACGCCGAGAACTCGGCGTCGTCGACGAGCTGCTGCGTGAGCTCGGTGGCGAAGTAGCCGGGCGCGAGCGCGTTGACGCTGATGCCGTGCGGCGCGAGGTCGGCGCAGAGGCCCTTCGTGAGCATGACGATCGCGCCCTTCGTCGCGCTGTACGGCGCGATGGAGGGCCTCGCGAGCTGCGACTGCACGCTGCCGATCGAGACGATCCGGCCGGAGCCGCGGGCGATCATGCCGCGTGCGACGCGCCTCGACAGCAGGAAGGCGCTCGTGAGGTTCGTGGCCAGGAGGTCGTGCCAGTCGGCGTCGGTGAAGTCGGCGATCGGGTTGCGGCGCTGGATGCCCGCGTTGTTCACGAGGATGTCTGGGGTGCCGAGCCGCGCCTCGACGTCGGCGATCCCGGCGTCGACCGCCTCGGCATCGGTGACGTCGAAGATCGCGGCGTGCGCCTCGCGGCCCGTCGCCGCGGCGATCTCGGCCGCCGCGCGCTCCGCCTTCGCGCGGTCGCGGCCGTGCACGACGACGGTGGCGCCGGCCTGCGCGAGGCCCTCGACGAGCGCGCGGCCGATGCCCTGGCTCGAGCCGGTGACGAGCGCGGTGCGCCCGGTGAGGTCGAACAGCGCGGGGCCTGCGGGCATCAGTAGAACTCCTTGGTCGACATCACGTTCTGCATGGGCTCGCCGTCGAGGAGGCGGGTCGCGTTGGCCGCGAAGAGCTCGGCGATGCGGCGCGGCTCCTGCACCGAGAGGGCAGCGGTGTGCGGGCTGAGCAGCACGCTCGGGTGCTCCCACAGGCGCGACTCGGTCGGGAGCGGCTCGACCGCGGTCACGTCGAGCGCGGCGAAGCCGATGCGGCCGGCGTCGAGGGCGTCGAGCAGCGCGTCCTCGTCGACGACGGTGCCGCGGCCGACGTTGACGAGGATCGTGTCGTCGCGCACGGCGCCGAGCACGTCGGCGCCGATGAGGCCGGTCGTGTGCGCCGTGCCGGGCAGGGTCGCGACGATCGCGTCGACCTGACCCGCGGCCTCGACGAGCTCGTCGATCGGCACGAGGCGATCGACGTGCTCGACGGGCTCGCCGGAGCGCGTCGTGCCCCACACGGTCGCGCCGAGCGCCGAGAAGCGCTCGGCGACGACGGCGCCGATGCCGCCGAGCCCGACGACGAGCACCGTCATCTCGCTGACGTGCCGCATGAGCCGCCGGCCGTCGCCCCACGTGCGCGACGCCTGGTCGGCCTCGAGCCGGCGGAGGCCCTTCGCCCCCGCGAGCACGCCGAAGACGGCCCACTCGGCGAGGGTCGTGGCGTGCATGCCCGCGCTCGTCGTCACGACGACGCGCTCGAGCTCGTCGTCGGTCAGCTGCGCGTTCCGCACCTGGCCGCCGCCGCCGGCCGCGGTCGTGTGCAGCCACCGGAGCCGCGGGTTCGCGCGGACCGTGCGGGCGAGCGCCTGCGGCGACACGTCCGGGAGCCCGAAGAGGGCGTCCGCCGAGTCGAGCATCGCCTCGAACGCCTCCTGCTGCTCGGGGGTGCGCTCCCACGAGGGGTCGCCCTCCCAGTCGCCCGTCCAGCGCCAGGGGCGCGTGAGCGAGGGGTCGCGCAGCAGCTCGACGCGCGGCTCGAGCTCGCGGATGCGGTCGGCGCTCGCGTCGTCGATGCTCACCGCGACGGCGACCTTCAGGGTGGGACCGGGCATGGCTGTCTCCTTCGTTGCAAGGCTATCGATGCGAGCGCACGAGCGCTCCGGTGCGCTCAGCGCAGGGGCGTCTCGAGCCGGAGCCCGCCGACGACGACCGAGACCGTCGAGCCCGCGGCCACCTCGTGGTTCGAGTGCGGCGCGCCGGCCATGATCACGTCGCCCGGACCGAGTCGCAGCCAGCCGGCGACGTACGCGATCGACTCGCGCACGGGCACGGGCATGGCCTGCGCGCTCGTGTCGCGCACCACCTCGCCGTCGACCTCGAGCCGCAGGACGAGGTCGTCGATCGGGGCCTCCGTGTCGATCCAGGGGCCGAGCGGCGTCGAGCCGTCGCCGCCCTTCGACTCGAAGTTGCGCACGTCGAGCACGGCGCGGTCCGGGTAGGAGAGGTCGTTCACCGCGGTGACGCCGAGCACGAACTCGTGCGCGTTCGCCGCCGTGACGAGCGTCTCGGTGGGGTCGCCCGTGTCGCGGCCGATGACGACCGCGACCTCGGCCTCCGCGACGACGCGGCCGGCGTCGCGGCGCACGCGCACGGGTGCGCCGTGCGGCACGACGCCGCGCGGGCTCTTCAGCCACGCCTGCACCGGCAGCGGCGGCTCCGGGTCGGCGCCGCGGTTCTGCGCGATGCCGACGAGCACGGTCGGCACGGCCGGCGCCAGGAGCGTCGCGTCGCGACCGTCGACGCGCTCCCCCGCGTCGGCGACCGGCGTGCCCGCGGCGAGCGCGGCGTACGGGTCGTCGATCGGCACCCAGCCGTCGCCGTCCGCGCGGACGTGCAGCGCTCTGCCGTCGACGGCGATGCGGGCGATGCGCATCAGCGGGCCGCCGTCACGACGGGCAGGTCCGCGTCGCGGTCCTGCCCCTCGTCGGTCGAGACGTTCACGGCGTCCTCGAGGCGCAGCAGGTCGCGACCGCGCGTCTCGGGCACGAGGAACGTCGATGCGGTCGAGATGAGCGCGAGCGTGGCCATGTAGATCGCCGGCAGCAGCCAGTTGCCGCCGGACGTGGCGAGCAGGTAGGCGCCCAGCACGCCCGCGAGCCCGCCGCCCAGCACGGCCGAGATCTCGCGCGCCATCGCGACGCCCAGGTAGCGGTGCCGGTTGCCGAACATCTCGGGCAGCATCGCGCACTGCGGGCCGAGCATGGTGTTCACGGCGATGCCGATGCCGAGCGCGATGACGACCACGACCGTCGCCGGGTCGCCCTGCGACAGCAGCCACCACGCGGGGAACGCGTAGAGCAGCATGAAGACGGCGCCGAAGCGGTACACCGCGCGGCGGCCGAAGCGGTCCGAGAGGTGGCCGGTGAGCGGGATCGTGCCCATGCCGATGAGCGAGCCGATCGTGACGCCCCAGGTGGCGACGCCGCGGTCGACCGGGTTGGCGATGAACGTGCCGGCGACGAAGGCGAGCGCGAGGTTCTGGAACATGTAGGAGCCGCCGTTCTCGGCCATCCGCAGCCCGATGCCGACCACGACGCCCGGGAAGCCCTTCGTGAAGATGTCGCGGATCGGGCGCTCGGCCACCTGCTCGTGCTTCTCGAGCTCGACGAACGTCGGCGTCTCGCGCAGGCGCATCCGGATGAAGAGCGCGACGAGGATGAGCACGAACGACAGCAGGAACGGCACGCGCCAGGCCCAGCCGAGGAAGACGTCCTCCGGCAGCGACGAGAGGAACGTGAAGACGACGGCGGCGAGCAGCGTGCCGAGCTGGATGCCGATGAAGGGCAGCGACGAGAAGAAGCCGCGGCGCCGCACCGGGGAGTACTCCGCCATCAGCACGGTCGCGCCGGCCTGCTCGGCGCCGGCGCCGAAGCCCTGCGCGAGGCGCAGCACCGTCAGCAGCACGGGCGCCCAGATGCCGATCTGCTCGTAGGTCGGCAGCAGCCCGATGAGGGTCGTCGCGCCGCCCATGAGCAGGATCGTGACGACGAGCACCCACTTGCGACCGATGCGGTCGCCGATCGTGCCGAAGAAGAGGCCGCCGAGCGGCCGGGCGGCGAAGCCGACGCCGAACGAGGCGAACGCCGCGACCACGCCCATCGCCGGGTCGAGGTCGCTGAAGAACAGCGTGTTGAAGATGAGCGCGGACGACAGGCCGTAGAGGGCGAAGTCGAAGTACTCGAGGGCGCTGCCGACGCTCGAGGCGAGCGTCGCCCGGCGCAGGTTGGCTGCGTACTCCGGATCGTCGGTGTGGGCGGGGCGCTGGGGCGTGGGGTCCTGCTGCGCGGTGGTCTCGGTCACGGTCCATCTCCTTCGACAGTCGTGCAATGCGTCGTTGCACGGGCGAGCGTACCACTGGGCTGAACGCCGTACAACCCTCTGAACAGCGCGAGCGCGGTGCGCTAGGAGGCGGGACCTCGGAGCGGGTTCGACAGCGCGGCGACCGCGGCGCGCAGCGCTGCCCCGACCTCCGCCACCCGCGCATCGTCGGCATGCTCGGCGGGCAGCGCCGCGCCCATCGCGAGCGGCGGATCCGCAGGCGCCCACGGGTCGAGCGCGACCGCGACGCCGGTGATGCCGCCGAAGGAGCCGCCGCGGTCGACCGCGAAGCCCCGCTCGCGCGCCTCGCGCAGCATCGGCAGCAGCTCGTCCACCGTCGTGATGCTCGTGGCCGTCAGCGGCGGGAAGGGCTCGGCTGGTGCGAGGAGCGCGCGCACCTCGTCGTCGTCGAGGCGGGCGAGCAGCGCCACGCCGGTCGCGCTGAGGGGGGCCGGCAGCCGAGAGCCGAGCGGCGTTCCGAGCCGGTAGGGCGAGCGCCCCTCGTGGCGCGCGAGGTAGAGCGCGTCGACGCCGTCGAGCATCGCGATCTGCACCACCTCGCGGTGCAGCTCGGGCGACGCCGCGACGACGCGGTAGAACTCGCGCACCTGGTTGAACTGCTGCGCGAAGGCGCCGCCGAGCTCCGCCGTGCGGCGACCGAGGCGGTAGCCGCCGGCCTCGCGCTCGACCATGCCGCCCTCCTCGAGTGCCGCGCACAGGTTCGCGGTCGACGACTTCGCGATGCCGAGCGCCCTCGCGATGTCGCTGAGCGTCATTGGGACGCCCTCCGCCTCGGCGAGCGAGGTGAGGATGCGGAGGGCGCGCGAGACCGCGGGCGCCGGATCGCGGTCGGTGCGCTCGGTCACGCCGTCGGGCGGCTGCGTCGCTGCGTGCTGGGCCATGGTCCGCTCCTTCGCGGTCGAGGTCGTCGCCGTCCACCCTAGGGCGCATCCACGTCGGTGGACAGCGTCCGACATGCTGGCCACGATGCGCTCGCGGCCGTAGCCTGAGCGCATGGACACCGCAGTCTCCGGCGCAGCAGCCGACGCAGCTCCCTCCGACCACAGGACCGGCGCGATCGGCGTCATCGGGCTCGGCGCGATGGGCGAGCCCATGGTGCATCGCCTGCTCGGTGGCGCCAGCCGCGTGCTGATCACCGGCCGCTCCCCCCGACCCGCGCTCGTCGAGGCCGGAGCCTCATGGGCGGCGACGCCGCGCGAGCTCGCCGCCGGAGCCGGTGCCGTGCTCTCGATGCTGCCCGACCTGCCCGAGCTCGAGCAGGCGCTCGACGGCCCCGATGGGCTGCTCGCCGGGCTCGGCGACGGCGAGCTGCTGCTGCTCATCGGCTCGACCTCCTCGGCCCCCGCGGTGCGGTCGCTCGCCGAGCGGCTCGCGACCGAGACGCAGGGGCGCGTGCGGGTGGTCGACTGCCCCGTGTCGGGCGGCGTCGACGGCGCGGAGGCCGGGTCGCTCTCGATCATGCTCGGCGGCAGCGCCGAGGACGCCGCGCGCGCCGCGACCCTGCTCGCGCCGTGCGGACGCCCGGTGCACCTGGGCCCGCTCGGCGCCGGCGAGGTGGCGAAGGCGTGCAACCAGCTCGTCGTCGCCGCGACGATCACCGCCCTCGGCGAGGCGACCGTGCTCGCGGACCGATCGGGGCTCGACCTCGACGCGCTCTGGACGCTGCTCGGCGGCGGCTACGCGGGCTCGAACCTGCTCGAGAGCCGACGCGACAAGCTCGTGCGCGGCGACGACTCGCCGTCGGGGATCGCCCGCTACATGATCAAGGACCTCGGCTTCGCGGCCGACATCGCCGAGGCGACCGGCACGAGCCCGGCGCTGCTCCCCGCGCTGCGGGACTTCTTCGACGAGATCGTCGCGCGCGGCTACGGCGACCGCGACATCGCCGTCAGCCGCCGCGTGGTCGCCGAGCGCTAGGCCGACTGCCGCAGGCGCGGCCCCAGCTCGTCCTGGAAGAAGCCCATGAAGGCGTCGGGGTCGGTGCTCGCGTCCATGAGCACGAGGTGGTCGAAGCCCGCGTCGCGGAACTGGGAGAACACCTCGACGTGCCGCTCGACGTCGGGGCCGCACGCGAACGCCTCCTCCATGTCCTCGACGCGGATCGACTGGGTCGCCTGGTCGAAGGCCGTCGGGTCGGGCAGCTCGGCGAGCACCTTCCAGCCGAGCGGGCCGAAGCGGAACCGCTCGTGCGCGGCCTCCGCGCCGGCGCGCGCGTCGGGCGCGAACGCGGTCGGCACCTCGCAGTAGCGCGGCCCCTCGCCGCCCGCGGCCGTCCACGCCTCGATGAGCGACGCATCCGGGTCGGTCGAGAACAGGCCGTCGCCGAGCTCGGCCGCGAGCGCCGCAGCCTGCGGGCCGCCCGCCGCGACCACGATCTCGGGCAGCGTCTCCGGCAGGTCGTAGACGCGCGCGTCCTGCAGCGTCAGGAAGTCGCCGCGATAGGAGTGCGTGCCGCCCGACCAGAGCAGCCGGATGATCTCGAGCGCCTCCCGGAACCGCCGGTGCCGATCGCCGACCTCCGGCCAGCCCTGCCCGACGATGCGCTCGCTGAGCCGCTCCCCCGCGCCGACGCCGAGCGTGAAGCGGCCGTCGGAGATGATCTGGAGCGTCGCCGCCGCCTGGGCGATGATCGCCGGGTGGTAGCGGATCGACGGGCAGGTGACGCCGGTCGCGAGCCGCAGCGTCTCGGTCTTCGCCGCGATCGCCGACAGGATCGCCCACGCGAACGACGAGTGCTGGTGCTCGGGCAACCAGGGGTGGAAGTGGTCGCTGATCTCGACGAAGTCGAAGCCGGCGCGCTCGGCCTCGACCGCTCGCCGGATGAGCTCCTTGGGTGCGACGTCCTCGGCGAAGAGCTTGTATCCGATCTGCATGCGTCGACGGTAGGAGCCCCACCTGGACGCCCGGTGGGGGACGCGACGCTCAGGCCGCGAGGGTCGCCGTCCGGATCCGGTAGACGCTCGTCGTCGCCGCGATCCACAGCCAGCCGTCGTCGCCGAAGCACAGGTTCGCGACCGTCTCGGGCACCGGCACGTGGCCGATGCGCTCCCCCGTCGGCGTGATGACGTGCACGCCGTCGCTGCTCGACGACCAGATGCGCCCCTCCGCGTCGATCGCGATGCCGTCGGGCGTGCCCGCGTCCATCGCGAACAGCCGGCGCCCGTCGACCGCGCGCACCTCGGCGCCATCGCCCTCGAGCCGGTAGGCGCGGATCGTGCTGGCCTCCGCCGTCTCGTCCTCACCGCCCGACTCCGTGACGTAGAGGGTCGCGAGGTCGGGGCTGAAGGCGATGCCGTTCGGCCGCGCCATGTCGGTGACCACGGCGCGGAGCCCGGCGTCGGCGCTCCAGCGGAACACGAACGATCCGCCGTACTCGCGCTCCCCCGGGTGGCCCTCCTCGGGCTTCTCGATGCCGTAGGGCGGGTCGGTGAACCAGATGGAGCCGTCGGGGTGCACGGCGAGGTCGTTGGGCGAGTTCAGCCGCCGCCCCTCGAAGCGGTCGACGAGCACCGTGACCTCGCCGTCGACCTCGAGCTCGATCGCCCGCCGGCCGTGCGAGCACTGCGCCACGCCGCCGAGCCAGTGCCCGCGGCCGTTCGTGAACTCGACGCCCACGCGGTGCTCCCGCATGGTGCCGGCCTCGTCGACCTCGAGGATGCGGTCGCCGTGGATGTCGCTCCAGCGCAGCACGCGCTCGTCCGGCAGCCAGAGCGGGCCCTCGCTCCACGAGGCGCCCGTCGCCATCCGCTCGAGGGTCGCGCCGGGCGCGAGCAGGTCGTGGCCGGAGCCGTCTGCGTGCATGCCGCCGATGCAAGCACCCGCGCCTGCGCGGCGCCTGGGCGGTTCAGTGGCGGATCGGCCGGTAGCTGAGCTCGAGCGCGCGCCCGTCGAAGGTGCGCGATCCGATGAGCTCGAGGTCGAAGTCGTCGGCGCCCTCGAAGATGCGGCCGTCGCCGGTCCGCCCCGTGATGACCGGGAAGACCGTCAGCTGCACGATGTCGACGAGCCCGGCGGCCATGAGCGCCCGGTTCAGCCGCAGGCTGCCGTGCGAGCGCAGCGGCACGTCGGACGCCTCCTTGAGCCGCGCCACCTCCTCGAGCACGTCGCCGCTCGCGATCGTCGCGTCCTGCCAGTCGAGCGGCTCCTCGAGCGTCGAGGACACGACCGTGAGCGGCATCCTGCGCATGCGCGTCACCCAGGCGTCCTCCTCCCACGTGCCGTCCGGCACCATCGCGACGAAGTCGCGGTAGGTGTTCGCGCCGAAGACCATCCGCTGCGGCGTGCCGAAGAGCGCCTCGCGGCGCTCGAGCAGCTCGGGACCCTGCTTGCCCCAGTAGCCGCCCCAGTCGCCGTGGTGGGAGCCGTAGCCGTCGACGCTCGTGAAGACGTCGAACGTGTAGGTCGCGGTCATCGCGGTGCTCCTCGCCTCGGCGGGCCCATCGACGGGCCATCGACGGGCTCGGCTCGATCGTGCGGCGGATGCCGGAGCGTGTCAAGGCCGCGGGCTCCATCCGCCCGCGGCGGCGCATCCGCTGCTGGGTAGCCTTGCCTCAGACCCCCGAGCCGTCCAGGAGGACCTCCGTGACCACTGCCAACATCGCCGTCGTCGGCCTCGCCGTGATGGGTTCGAACCTCGCCCGCAACCTCGCGTCCCGCGAGGGCAACACCGTCGCGGTCTACAACCGCACGACGGCGAAGACCGACGACCTCATCGCCGCGCACCCGGAGGCGGGCTTCGTGAAGGCCGCGACGATGCAGGAGCTCGCCGACTCGCTGCAGAAGCCGCGCACCGCGATCATCATGGTGAAGGCCGGACGTCCGACCGACGCCGTCATCGACGAGCTCGTGTCGGTGTTCGAGCCGGGCGACATCATCGTCGACGGCGGCAACGCGCTCTTCACCGACACCATCCGTCGCGAGGCGGCCGTGCGCGAGACGGGCATCCACTTCGTCGGCTGCGGCATCTCCGGCGGCGAGGAGGGCGCGCTCAACGGCCCGTCGCTCATGCCCGGCGGCACCGCGGAGTCGTACGAGACGCTCGGCCCGATCCTCACCGGCATCGCCGCGGTCGCCGAGGGCGAGCCGTGCGTGACGCACGTGGGCACCGACGGCGCCGGCCACTTCGTGAAGATGGTCCACAACGGCATCGAGTACGCCGACATGCAGCTCATCGCCGAGGCCTACGACCTCATCCGCCGCGGCACCGGCAAGTCGCCCGCCGAGATCGCGGAGGTCTTCGAGGAGTGGAACCGCGGCGAGCTCGAGTCGTACCTCATCGAGATCACCGCCGAGGTGCTGCGACAGGTCGACGCCGAGACCGGCCAGCCGCTCGTCGACGTCATCCTCGACGCCGCCGGCGCCAAGGGCACCGGCGCGTGGACCGTGCAGACCGCGCTCGACCTGGGCGTGCCCGTGTCGGGCATCGCCGAGGCCGTCTTCGCCCGCTCGCTGTCGTCGAAGCTCGACCAGCGCGCCGCCGCCTCCGACCTCCCCGGCCCGTCGGACGCGTGGCTCGTCGACGACGCGGACGCCTTCGTCGAGGACGTGCGCAAGGCGCTCTTCGCGTCGAAGATCGTCGCCTACTCGCAGGGCTTCGACGAGATCGTCGCCGCCGCCGAGGAGCACGACTGGGACATCCAGAAGGGCGAGGTCGCGCGCATCTGGCGCGCGGGCTGCATCATCCGCGCGCGCTTCCTCAACGACATCACCGAGGCCTACGCGACCACCCCCGAGCTGCCCGCGCTCATCCTCGCCCCGTACTTCCGCGAGATCATGGGCCAGACCCACGAGGCGTGGCGCCGCGTCGTCATCGCCGCGGCGCAGGCGGGCATCCCCTCGCCGGCGTTCTCGTCGAGCCTCGCCTACTACGACGGCCTGCGCGCCGACCGCCTGCCCGCCGCGCTCGTGCAGGGCCAGCGCGACTTCTTCGGTGCCCACACCTACCGTCGCGTCGACAAGCAGGGCACCTTCCACACCCAGTGGTCCGGCGACCGCACCGAGGTCGAGGCCGTCGACACCCACTGAGGCGTCTGCCTCAGGCCGGCCGCGAGTACTCGAGCTCCGGCCGGCCCTTGGCGCCGTAGCGCGGGCTCCGCTCGACGTCGCCGCTCGCGGCGAGGTGCTCGAGGTAGCGGCGCGCGGTGACGCGCGACAGCCCGAGCGCCGCGGCCACCTCGGTCGCGGAGCGCGCGGCGCCGTCGGCGAGCAGCGCCGCGACCGCGTCGAGGGTGTCGCCCGAGAGCCCCTTCGCGAGTCCGGGCGCGTTCGTCGTGCGCAGCGCCGCGATGGCGCGGTCGACCTCCTGCTGCGTGATGCGGCCGGTGCCGCCCACGCGCTCGCGGTAGTCGCGGTACCGCTGCAGGCGCTCCGCGAGCGCCGCGAACGCGAACGGCTTGATGAGGTACTGCACGACGCCGACCGCGATGGCGTCGCGCACCGTCTCGAGCCCGCGCTCGGCGGTGACGGCGATGACGTCGACGAGGTGGCCCTCGGCGCGCATCCGCCGGCAGACGTCGAGGCCGTGCCCGTCGGGCAGCTGCATGTCGAGCAGCACGAGCTGCATCGGCACGCCCGCGGCGGCCGCCTCGCGCATGGCCTGCAGCGCGGCCGCCGCCGAGTGCGCGACGCCCGCGACCTCGAAACCCTCGCAGCGCTGCACGTAGGCGACGTGCGCCGCCGCGGTGCCGCGCTCGTCCTCGACGATGAGCACGCGGATCACGGCGCCGCCCCCGGTCGCGGCAGCAGCACCGTGACGACGGCGCCCGCCGCGGCGTCGCCTGCGCGGGTCTCCCCTGCGGCGACCTCACCGGCCGCGATCTCCACCGAGCCGCCGAGCCGCTCGACCGTCTCGCGCACGATGCTGAGGCCGAAGCCGCGCCCGTGGGCGCCGGCCGGCTTCGTCGACCAGCCCGGCGCGAACGCCTGCTCGCGCTGCTCGGGCGCGAGCCCTGCACCGCTGTCGCTCACCTGCAGCACGATCGAGCCGGTGTCCTCGTCGAGGTAGACCTCGACCCACGCGTCGCGGTCGCCCGCCGGCGCGCGCGCGGCGCGCTCGGCGGCCGCGTCGATGGCGTTGTCGACGAGGTTGCCGAGCACCGTGACGAAGTCGACGGGGTCGATGCCGTGCGTGCCGGGCGCGAGGTGCGTCTCGACGTGCATCTCGACGCCCCGCTCGTGGGCCTGCGCGGCCTTGCCGAGCAGCAGCGCCGCGATCACCGGCTCCTCGTCATCGCCGACCACGCGGTCGGCGAGGCGCTGCCCCAGGTCGCGGCCCGCCGTCGCCACCTCGAGCGCGCGGCGCGGCTCGTCGAGCTCGATGAGCGTCGCCACCGTGTGCATCCGGTTGCCGAACTCGTGCGTCTGGGCGCGCAGGGCGCTCGCGAGCGTGCGGACGGCGTCGAGCTCGCCCGTCATGCGCTGCAGCTCGGTGCGGTCGCGGATCGTGAGCGTCGTCGTGCCCGCGCGCGCCGTCTCGTGCCGCGCGACGACGAGCCAGCGACCGCCGACGAGCACCTGGCCGCCGTCGCCGTCGAGGACGGCGCGCACCCCCGGGGGCAGCGGCGCGTCCGGCGGGATCGGCGTCGCGAGCTCGCCGAGGCCGAGCATCGCGCGAGCGCGGTCGTTCGCGAGCACCACGGCGCCCGACTCGACGAGCACGAGCCCGTCGTCGACCGCGTGCAGCGCCGCCTCGTGCGCCGCGAAGAGGCGCGCGAGCTGCTCCGGGCCGTGCCCGCCGGTCGCGCGGTCGAGCCTGCGGGCGAGCAGCCAGGCCGCGAGCGCCGCGACGGAGAGCGTCGCGACGAGCAGACCGCCGACGGCGAGCAGCCTCGTGACGACGAGCGAGCCCACGCGCTCGATCGTGACGCCGGCCGCGACGAGGCCGACCACGCGGCCGTCGTCGAGCACGGGCGTCACGGCCCGCACCGACGGGCCGAGCGTGCCCTCGAAGACCTCGGTGAACGTCGAGCCGGCGAGCGCCGGAGCGGTCGTGCCGAGGAACTCGCGGCCGATCTCTTCGAGGTCGGGATGCGTGTAGCGCGTGCCGTCCGGATGCATCACGGTGACGAAGTCGAGCCGCGTCGCCATCCGCACGTCCTCGACGTAGTGCTGCATCGCATCCGTCGCGCCGGCGATCGCCGCGCCGCGGTCGTCCGGGTAGCGCTCGAAGGCGTCGGCGACGGCTTGCCGCACGGTCGGGGTGGCCGCCATCGCGAGCGCGAGCTCCTGGCTCGCGAGCGCCGCCTCCCGCTCGCGCTCCTGCCGCGCGTCGACGGCGAGCAGCGCGAACGCCACGGCGGCGGCGAGCACGAGGATCGCGGCGGTCTGCGCGAAGACGCGGGTCGCGATGCTCGCCGAGCGCCACCATCCCCGCATCGCACCCCTCCCGCTCGCGCTGTGAACACTATGCACGAAACACGGGTGCCGAGCGCCGCCAGGCGCAGGCTGACTGCTCGGAAGCGTCGCGCAGGGGCGGCGCCCGATGCGAGGAGCACAGCATGGCAACGACGCCCAGCACCGCGGACGACCGCACGTTCGGAGCACGGCTCCGCAGGCTCGACAAGACCCACTGGCTCTACATCTCGGTGATCGTCGCCGTGGTCCTCGGCGTCATCGTCGGCCTCGCCTCGCCCGAGACCGGCGAGGCGCTCGCGCCGATCGGCAAGGGCTTCGTGGCCCTCATCAAGATGATGATCGCGCCGGTCATCTTCTGCACGATCGTGGTCGGGATCGGCTCGATCGCGAAGGCCGCCACCGTCGGCAAGGTCGGCGGGCTCGCGCTCGTCTACTTCCTCATCATGTCGACGTTCGCGCTCGCCATCGGCCTCGTCGTCGGCAACTTCGTGCACCCGGGCGAGGGCCTCAACATCGCGGGCGCGACGTACGAGACCGAGGGCGAGGCGGAGACCACGACCGACTTCCTGCTCGGCATCATCCCGACGACGCTGCTGTCGCCCCTCACGGGCGAGTCGGTGCTGCAGACGCTGTTCGTGGCGCTGCTCGTCGGCTTCGCCGTGCAGGCGATGGGCGAGCGCGGCAAGCCGATCCTCTCGGTCGTGAAGCACTTCCAGGCGCTCGTCTTCCGCGTGCTGACGATGATCCTGTGGGTCGCGCCGATCGGTGCCTTCGGCGCCATCGCCGGCGTCGTGGGCTCGACCGGCTGGGGCGCCGTCGTGGCGCTCGCGACGCTCATGCTCGGCTTCTATGCCACCTGCATCCTGTTCATCGTGATCGTGCTCGGCACACTGCTGCGAGTGGTCACCGGCGTGAACATCTTCCGGCTCATGCAGTACCTGGGCCGCGAGTACCTGCTCATCGTCGGCACCTCGTCGTCGGAGTCGGCGCTGCCGCGCCTCATCGCCAAGATGGAGCACGCCGGGGTCTCGAAGCCCGTCGTCGGCATCACGGTGCCCACGGGCTACTCCTTCAACCTCGACGGCACCGCGATCTACCTGACGATGGCGTCGCTCTTCATCTCCACCGCGATGGGCATGCCGATGTCGATCCCGGAGCAGATCGGCCTGCTCGTCTTCATGATCATCGCCTCGAAGGGCGCGGCCGGCGTCACCGGTGCGGGGCTCGCGACCCTCGCGGGCGGCCTGCAGACCTACCGCCCCGACCTCGTCGACGGCGTCGGCGTGATCGTCGGCATCGACCGGTTCATGTCGGAGGCCCGCGCGCTGACGAACTTCACCGGCAACGCGGTCGCGACGCTGCTCATCGGCACCTGGACGAAGCAGATCGACATGGAGCAGGTGCGCGCCGTGCTGGCGGGCCAGCGGCCGTTCGACGAGCGCACGATGCTCGCCGACGAGCACGGCGCCAACGAGCCCGGCGCGAATGAGCCCGGTGCACCCGACGAGGACCCGCGCGAGCTCGAGCCGGTCGAGCGCCGCTGACCTGCCCGAGACCGACCGACGGCCCGCGCCCAGGCGCGGGCCGTCGGCGTCAGCGCCGCAGGAGCGCTCGGGCGCCGAGCCCGACGGCGAGCCAGGCGGCAGCGGCGACGACGCCCGGCCACGGCAGCGTGACGACGACGAGCCCGCACGCCGCGACGCCGGCCCACGGCAGCGCGGCCGGCAGCCACTGGCGCGCCCCGCGCCGCCGCATCCGGATCGCGGCGACGTGCGCGATCGCGTAGTACGTCAGCACGCACGTCGACGAGACGGCGACGAGGCTGCCCGCCGGCAGCAGCAGCGCACCGGCGATCGCCGCCGCGGCGACGGATGCCTCGGCGACGACCGGCGTGCGGGTGCGCGGCGCGATCCACGAGAGCCCGCCCGGCAGGTCGCCCTCCCGCGCCATCGCGAGCCCCGTGCGGCTCAGCCCGGCGAGGATGCCCATGAGCGAGCCGAGGCACGCGAGCGCGCCGGCGCCGAGCACCGCCGCGTGCAGCGCGGGCTGCGCCACCAGGTCGGCGACCGGCGTCACCGACACCGGCAGCAGCGCGCCGAGCCTCGCGGTGGTCGCCCACGCGACGAGCGCGTAGAGCACGAGCACGACGCCGAGCCCGACGACGATCGCGATCGGCAGCGTGCGGCGCGGGTCGCGCGCCTCCTCCCCCAGCGTCGCCATCCGGGCGTAGCCGGCGAAGGCGAAGAACAGCAGCCCCGCGGCCTGCAGCACCGCGAGCGGGCCGGCGGGTGCCGAGATCCCGAACGGCACCCCGGCGTCACTGCCGACGAAGCCGACGTCCCCGGTCCGGCCGCTCGGCGTCGTGAGCGTCGTCGCACCGCCTGCGGCCGCCCAGCCGAGCGCAGCGAGCACGACCACCAGCACGATCGCGACGATCGCGGCCGACGTCCATGCGGTCACGCGCACGCCGAGCATGTTGAGCGCCGCGAGCGCCGCGACCGCGACGGCCGCGACGACGGCGGCGTGCTCGGGCCACAGGTGCTGCCCGGCGATCACCGCGATCGCCGCGGCCGACGCCGTCTTGCCGGTGAGGAACATCCAGCCCGCGGCGAAGCCGACCCGCTCGCCCACCTCGGCGCGACCGTAGGCATAGGCGCCGCCCGAGACCGGATGCTCCATCGCGAGCTGCGCGGTCGAGAGCGCGTTCAGCACCGCGATCGCGCCCGCGAGCCCGAGCGCCGCAGGCAGCAGGGGCCCCGCGAGCGCCGCGGCGGGCGCCCACACCGAGAAGAGCCCGGCGCCGATCATCGCGCCGAGGCCGATGGCGATCGCGCCCGGCACGCCGAGGCGCCTCGCGAGCTGGGTCATGCCGCCGACGCTACCGGCGCCCGGTGAACGGCCGGAGCGGAGCCGGCCGGTGCGATGCCGGCCGCGCGGTCAGGCGCGCTCGAGCTCGACGAGCACCTCGGCGTGCGCGGTGTGCGGGAACATGTCGAAGACACGGCCGCGGACGGCCCGGAGGCTCGGCATCGCCGCGAGGTCGCGCGCGAGGCTCGCCGGGTTGCAGCTCGAGTAGAGCACCCGCCGCACCGCGCTCCGCTCGAGCCGGTCGGCGAGATCACCGATGCCGCGCCGCGGCGGGTTCACCACCACGAGCTCGGGCGCATCGGCGCCCTCGAGGTCGACGCCGGTCGCGTCGCCCACCGCGAAGACCGCGTCGGCGCCGAGCTCGGCCGCGGTCTCGCGCGCGGCGTCGATCGCCTCCGCCGTCACCTCGACGCCCGCGACGCGGCGGCCGGGCCGCGCGGCGTGCAGTGCGAAGCCGCCGACGCCGCAGTAGAGGTCGAGCACGCTCACGGGATCCGCGTCGTCGATCCAGGCGGTCGCCTGCCGGTAGAGCGCCGCGGCGACCGACGTGTTCGTCTGGAAGAAGCTGCGGGGCCGCAGCCGCAGGCCGATGCCGTTCACGCGCATCCGCAGCACGCCGGAGCCCGCGAGCAGCACCTCCTCGGCGCCCTCGAGCACGGCCTTGTGCTCGGGCTGGAGGTTGGCCGAGACGCTCGTCAGCGGCAGCCCGTCGAGCACGGCCAGGTGCTTGCGGATGCGCGGCAGCGACTCGCTCGAGCGCAGCACGAGGCGCAGCGCGAGCTCGCCGTCGGGCGACGAGGTGAGGATGAGGTGCTTGAGCTCACCGCGCCGGCCCGGCACGTCGTAGGGCGTGAGCCGCGCCGCCCGCACGAGCGCCTCGAGCGCCGGCATCGCGTCGACGATCGGCTGCTCGTGCAGCGGGCACGCCCGCAGGTCGATGCCGGAGCCGTCCGCGGCGAGGATGCCGAGCGTCGGCGCGTCGACCGAGCCCGCGACGGCCATCTTGGCCTTGTTCCGGAAGCCGCCAACGGGGCTCGCGTGCGGCGCATCCCACGCCATCGGCGGCAGCGCCGCCTCGACGCCCGCCTGCTGGTCGGCGAGCTGCAGGTCGTACGCGACGTCGAGCAGCGAGCACGAGCGGCAGCGCCACGCGTCGAAGTACGCGCACGCGAGCGCGACGCTCGTCGTCACGGGCCTACGGCTCGACGGAGGCGGATCCCGGGGTCGGGCCGCCGGCGTCCTCGATCTGCTCGGTGAGGAAGGCGTCGAGGATCTCGGCGCGCAGCGCGTCGACGCGCGTGCGCAGCCGCTTCCGGTCGGCCTTCGCGCTGCCCGCGCCGAGCAGCGCGACCGCGTGCTCGAGCTTCGTGAGCGAGAGCGCCCACGCCCGGGCGCGCAGCCGCTCCGGCTCGTCGTCGGCGCTGTCGCGCAGGTACTCGACCTGCTCGCGCATCGCCCGGAGCGTCGCGCGCATCGCGGCCGGGTCCTCGCCCGACGCGCCGCGCAGGCGCTGCACCTCGCGCTGCAGCCGCTCGGCGATGTCGGGGTTCGTGCTCAGCCACGCGAGCACGACGGGGCCGTAGCGCAGGCCGTTCTGGCCGAGGAACTTCAGCACGGGGATGATGGGGAACGCCATGTCGGCCTCCGGTCGATCCGGCTCAGGCAGCGCCGTCGAAGAGGCTCGTGACGGAGCCGTCCTCGAAGACCTCGGTGATCGCGCGCGCGAGCAGCGGGGCGATCGAGAGCACCTGCAGCTTCTCGAAGCGCTGGTCGTCGCGGAGCGGCAGGGTGTCGGTGACGACCACCGTGTCGATGAAGTCGGAGTTCAGGAGCTCCGGTGCGGGGCCGGAGAAGATCGCGTGGGTGGCGGCGACGACGACGCTCGTCGCGCCGTTCTTCTTGAGCGCCTCCGCGGCCTTCACGATCGTGCGGCCGGTGTCGATCATGTCGTCGACGAGCAGGCAGACGCGGCCGTCGACCTGGCCGACGATCTCGTGCACCGACACCTGGTTCGGCACCAGCGGGTCGCGGCGCTTGTGGATGATCGCGAGCGGAGCGCCGAGCTTGTCGCTCCACACGTCGGCGACGCGCACGCGGCCCATGTCGGGCGAGACGACCGTGACGGTGTCGGGGTCGAGCGTCGCGCGGAAGTGCTCGAGCAGCACCGGCATCGCGAACAGGTGGTCGAAGGGACCGTCGAAGAAGCCCTGGATCTGCGAGGCGTGGATGTCGATCGACATGATGCGGTCGGCGCCGGCGGTCTTGAACAGGTCGGCGATGAGGCGGGCCGAGATCGGCTCGCGGCCGCGGCCCTTCTTGTCCTGCCGCGAGTACGGGTAGTACGGCATCACGACGGTGATGCGCTTCGCGGACGCGCGCTTCAGCGCATCCACCATGATGAGCTGCTCCATGAGCCACTCGTTCACGGGGGCGCCGTAGGACTGCATGATGAACGCGTCGGAGCCGCGCACGGAGCCCTCGTAGCGGGCGTAGATCTCGCCGTTCGAGAACGTGCGGCTGTCGACATCCATCAGGTCGGCACCCATCTCGGCCGCCACCGACCTCGCGAGCTCCGGGTGCGACCTACCGGTGGCGAGCACCAGGTGCTTGCGGTTCTTCGCGACGATCGATCCCACTCGGGTGCCTCCTAGGCCTCAGGTGCCTGCGTGTCCGCCGCCGCTGCCGCGTCGGCTGCCTTCGTCCCGGGGCGATTCGTCGCGACCCAGCCCGCCATGCTGCGCTGCGGTGCGACCGAGATCGCCAGCGCGCCCGGCTCGACGTCCTTGCGGACGACCGTGCCTGCTCCAGTGTAGGCGCCGTCGCCGATGGTCACGGGGGCGACGAAGACGTTGTGGCTGCCGGTGCGCACGTGCGAGCCGACCGTGGTGCGGTGCTTCGCCTGGCCGTCGTAGTTCGCCGTGATGGTGCCGGCACCGATGTTCGAGCCCTCGCCGACCACCGTGTCGCCGATGTACGACAGGTGCGGCACCTTGCTGCCCGCGCCGATCTGGGTGTTCTTCGTCTCGACGAACGTGCCGACCTTGCCGTCGTCGCCGACGACGGAGTTGGGCCGCAGGTAGGCGAACGGGCCCACGGACGCGCGGGCGCCGATCACCGAGAGGGTCGCGTCGGTGCGCTTGACGACCGCGTCCTCGCCGACCTCGGTGTCGACGAGCGTGCTGTCGGGGCCGACCGTCGCGCCCGCGGCGATCGCGGTGGCCCCGTGGAGCTGCGTGCCCGGCAGGATCGTGACGTCCTCGCCGAGCGTGACGTCGATGTCGATCCAGGTCGACGCGGGGTCGGTGATCGTGACGCCGGCCATCTGCCAGCGGCGGATGATGCGGTCGTTGAGCTCGTGGGCAGCGGCGGCGAGCTGGACCCGGTCGTTGATGCCCCAGATCGCCCAGCTGTCGCTCGCCGGGACGGCCTGGATGCGGCCGCCGGTGGACTGCATCGCGAGCGCGGCGTCGGTGAGGTACATCTCGCCCTGGGCGTTGTCGCGGCCGATCGTGCGGAGCGCTGCACGGAGCGCTGCCGCGTCGAAGACGTAGATGCCGCCGTTGACCTCGTCGATGGCCCGCTCGGCGTCGCTCGCGTCCTTCTGCTCGACGATGCGCACGAAGCTGCCGGCCTCGTCGCGCACGATGCGGCCCAGGCCGGTCGGGTCGCCGAGGTGCGCAGACAGCAGCGTCATCTGGTTGCCCTCGCGCTCATGGCGGTCGACGAGCGCGCGGAGGGTGTCGGCGTCGATGAGCGGCACGTCGCCGGAGAGCACGACGACGTGGCCCTCGAAGTCGGCGATCGCGTCGAGCCCCTGCTCGACGGCGCGACCGGTGCCGGGCACGTCGTCCTGGTCGGCGATCCGCACGTGCGGGGCGAACTCGAGCACGGCCTCGGCCATCCGGTCGCGCTCGTGCCGCACGACGGCGACGATCGCCTCGGGGTGCAGCTCGCCGGCCGTGTGCAGCACGTGCGCGATGAGCGGCTTGCCCGCGAGCGGGTGGAGCGGCTTGGGCGTGCGGCTCTTCATGCGCGTCCCCGCGCCTGCGGCGAGGACGATGACGGCGACCTGGGGCACGAGCTCTCCCATCGGGGGTGCGGTGGACTGCACTCAGGCTATCCGGGCAGCGCACCGCGACGCGGACGCCCCGGCGGCACGACTACCCTGGATCGCGCCCTCCGCCATGGTGTAACGGCAGCACAGCGGCCTTTGGAGCCGTTTGTCCAGGTTCGAATCCTGGTGGCGGAGCAGGAGACCCGGTGGGCCTCGACTCGCAACCGAGTTCGACGCCGGACTGACATTGCATCACGTACTGAGCGGCGATTGGGATGCGCTCCATGCGCTCTATGCGTCGCGCCAAGCAGCGACGATCTCAACGCCCACCGCGCTCGCCGGTCGCTGGCATCGCGCTGTGCCGACTGAGAACACCCAGCCGAAGCGCAAGGTCTTCACTGGCGCTTCCCGGCCCTCTGCCTGCGCGTTCGAGCTCAGCCGTTAGTCCGGGCATCACTAGACGCGATCGAGGTTCGGCCGTTCCGGCACACGATCACACCGGCGCGTAGCGTCCGGTCGCTCGAAGCCAATCGTCGAAGTCGCGCAACTTGAAGTTTCTGGAGCGCCGTCCGCTGGTGCTCCTCCACTGAGCGATCGCATCCATCACGCCGTCAATGTAGGCGACGGCGTGCCCGTTCCACAGCGGATCGTACGGAGCGAGCGGCTCGGTCCACATTTCGCGGTCAGTCCTGGCCATGGCAGGAGCACCGATGGCTTCACCGACCGCGTGGCAAACACTGCGGCCGAGGTGCTGCATGCCTCGCGGCAATTGAGGGCAAACCCGGTCGAGCTCGCCGATCACCTCGTACATGGTCTGCATCCAGAGGAGCGGCTCTCGCTGCCACCGCGCATGGAAGAGCATGGTTCGCACGCGCTCAAGCTGTTCAAGCAGCCGGGCAGACGCGTCTTGTCGCACGTCGCGATCGGCGAGCGCTCCAGCATCCCGTGACTGCATCGAACTGGAGACGGCGGAGCCGAGAAGCGTCGTCGCAATGGTGCTCGGATCAATCACGACGACATCCTTCCAGGAACCGCCGACATGCGGTTGGGAGGCCATCGACCCGGCTAGGTGAAGTCGGGGCGAAGCGACTGCAGATGGGCGGGGCCAGAGCGGACGGTTCGGCGGGGACCGACCCTACGCGCGCATGACACCCTGATCTCACGATGACCCTCCCGATGCTTACCGCCCAGGGCGACCCGCGCCACCGCTGGGTCTCGCGTTTCGCCGTCTTCCTGAGCACCGTCGGCCTCCTCATCCTCGCCGCCTTCGCGCTGCTCAGCGCCGGCTGGACGGCGCTATTCCTCGTGACAGTGGTGCTCAGCATCGCCGTGCACGTGCGCACGCGGCTGCGGCGCTGGGAGCTCGACCAGCCGGGCGCCGACGCCTGCTTCCGGTTCGGCCCGCGCGCGTCGCGCAGCGTCCGGCTCGCCGACGTCGCGGGCATCGTGATCGTCGACGCGCCGGGCAGCTCCTCGCGCGGCATCCCGGTGACGCGCGATCACGAGCGGTGGTGGCTCGTCGACGACGCCGGGCGGGCGCTCGGGCAGGCGAACACCGAGGGCCTGGACCCGGCCGACGTGGCGCGGTTCCGGAGCGCCCTCGGCGTGCCCTTCGTGCCGCTCGCGCTCGCCCGGCGGGCCGGCGCGGTGCCGCACGGCATGCCCTGGTACCAGGCGCATCCGGCGGGCGCGATCGCCGTCGCGATCCCCGCGACCGCCGCCGTCATGCTCCTCGTCGTCCTCGTGCCGCCCTACTGGGCGTGAGCCGACCGATGCGAGGATGAGGGCATGACCGACGACGTCGACCGCATCATGGCCCAGTGGATGCGCGTGCGGCCCGACGCCGACGTCTCACCGCTCGCGGTGCTGAGCCGCATGACGCGCATCTCCCGCCAGCTCGGCCGCGTGCGCGCGGAGGCCTTCCAGCTCGCGGGGCTCGAGCCGTGGCAGTGGGACGTGCTCGCCGCGCTCCGCCGCGAGAACGGTCCGCTCAGCCCGAAGGACCTCATCGCACAGACGATGGTGACGAGCGGCACGATGACGAACCGCATCGACAACCTCGTCGCATCCGGGCTCGTCGAGCGCGTCGACGGCTCCGCCGACCGCCGCGTGCGGCTCGTCGGCCTCACCGACGAGGGCATCGACCGCGTCGACGTGGCCCTCGACGCGCTGCTCGAGGCCGAGCGCCGGCTGCTGCGCTCGATCCCCGCCGACGACCAGGCGCGCCTCGCGGAGCTGCTGCGGGTGCTCGCCGACGCGATGCTCTGATCTAGCGCTTAAGCCGAAGCGGCCGCTGTTCGACTCATAACACACGGCGATCTCTCATTACGGCAGGCCGAACGACCAGACCTGCAGGCCGCTGAGAAGCAGTATGCGGAACTCGAGTGGCGACGGTCTGCAATACTGCGAGTGTCGGTAACGTCCACAAGAAGACCGCGAGAGACGAGCGATTCAGCGCATGCCGAACTCAATAGCCGATGATCCTATCGACGGATCGGATGCATCACCGGACGCCCTTGACCGGCGTGCGTTCGCGCAGTCCATGGCAAGGGCCTTCGGTGCGCTGCGGACGCAGTCCGGCTCTTCCGTGACCGCACTAGTTGGACCCTGGGGCTCTGGAAAGACAAGCCTCATTCAGCTTGCAATCCGCGAGTGCGACGCGGAGCACGTCGAGCCGAGCTGGACGTTCGTACACTTCAACCCATGGCTGTATCAAGACCTGACCTCTCTCCAGATCGCCTTCTTGGGTGCGCTTCAAGGCGCGGTTGGAAGGGGCCGTAGGGGCCGTAAGATTCGAACAGCGGTCGGAGAGTTGGGCAAACGAATGGCTCCGCTCGGATCTGTCGGTTCGCTGTTTGGATATGACTTCGCAAAACCCTTGGCAGCGATCTCAGACCTAATCGCCGGGCAGGAGAACCCAAGCCGAGATCAGCGAGAGCTCGAGCGCTTGTTGCGAGAAGCGAAGAAGCCGGTGATGATGGTGCTGGACGACTTGGATCGCCTGGCGCCAGACGAATTACTGTTGGTGTTTAAACTTGTCCGGCTGGTCGGACGACTGCCACACGTTCACTATCTGCTCGCGTACGATGAGAAGTCCCTTCTCGACGCTTTATCGCGCACTGGCCTCATTGGAACGGACGATCCCCGGCGCGCAACCGATTACCTCGAGAAGATGATTCAGTTACGACTGGACGTACCGCCGCTTCGATCGCAACAGGTCTCTTCGCTACTGAATGCGGAGCTCGACTCAATGTCCCGCTCCCTCGCACTCGAGATGGACGCACTCGGCCGAGCTCGCTTTGCAGAAGCCTTCGGGGACCACCTGCTGCGGAGACTCGACACACCCCGAGCGATCTACCGATACATTCGTCAGGTCGAAGCGATGTATTGGGGCCTCCATGGTGAGGTCGATGTAGCGGACTTCCTCGTTCTATCTTGGCTGCGGACAGCCGAGCCCTTACTGTATTCCCGGATCGCGTCCGAAAAGGTCGACTTGACGGGTGCAGCAGACCTGATGTCCGCGCTTCGCGACGGAAGTCAGGCACCCGCTGCTCGAACCGCAGCCTGGAAGGAAATCTTCACGGCTTCGCAGGTCGCCCCGCAACACCGGGAGGGCGTTGCGCGCGTTGTCGGCTCGCTCTTCCCGAGATTCAAGAGCATCTGGAATGCGGCAGACAAATACGACGGCGGCGAGGAAAGTCGAGGCAGAGTCGCACACCGTCACTACTTTGACCGGTTCTTCGCATTCGATGTTCCACGAGACGACTTCTCCGACAGAACAATCGCAGAAGCAGTAGAGAGCGTCGCGGTGGGCCGCGAGAACAAGAGCGTGGAAGCGCTGATCGCTCTCTTCCGGACCCAGCCAGAGCTAGCGATCACCAAGGTGGCTTCGTTTGCAAGAGATCGTCGGGATACTCAGGGCTTACACCTACTCATACTGTGGCTCGCGAGGCAGTACGGACGCGTTCCAGACGATCACTCCCTCTTCTCAACGCGCGACCAAGTCGAGGATCTGTGCGTTTGGCTACTCCTGAGGCTCAGCCCATCCGTGACTGAGCTCGAACCTCTGTTCTCCGAGATCTCTGAACTGCCGTCCGGTCTGCCCCTCTTAACTAGACTTGTCGGGGGCACGAAGAACCCGCCCCCCGACCTGAGAATTGAGGAACCGACGCTTTCAGATCTTGCAAGGGACGCGCGGTCGCTATACCTGCGAATCGTAGCGGGCGCGTTCGAACAAGCGCGGCAGGCCTCCGTATTCGACACTCCGCCCGATGTCTGGTCATTACTCCGCCCCTGGCTTGCACTCAGCGCGGACGATGCGCGCAACTGGGTTGCGTCTCAGGTCGCTCGCGAGCGGTGGTCGCGCTGGGATGTCGCGGCACGACTGGCGACCTCGCAAGCGTCTGTCGGCGTCGATAGTCCCGTATGGCGACTTTCCGGCTTGGACCTTAAGACGGTGGACAGGTTAGTTGGCCTCGATCAATTGGTTGAGGAAATCGGACGAGAGCGCATTATGTCCACTGTTCCCACCAGCGTGAAGGGGGCAACACCGACGGCAGCGACGCGTCGCGAACTAGTGGTGCAAACGTTGCGAAGTCACCTCAATACAGGCTCATTGTAGAGCCGCTGACAGGGCACGAACACTCTAGCGATTCGAAGGCGTTCCCCCGTTCAGCGACAGTTCCCTATCGCAGCGTGGTGATGCCAGCAAAATCGGCAGTTCAATGAGAACAGCCCCGTGGCGATGCTGAGGGCGACGAGCGGCACGTCACTGTAGTCACAAAGGTGCACCCTCACGGCTCGTCAAGCAGCATAGATAGCCCGACGGACTGCATGAGGATCGTCGGTCTCGAAACGAAGGCGGCACGGAGCGGCGCCCTTTGCCCGGCGTTGCCGCCCTCGACCATGTGCGGCTTGCACAGCTCTGCCGGCTGGCATTGCTGTCCTGTCCTTCGGACGAGCGTCGAGGCACTGGCGACACTACACTTTCGGGATGGACGACCCTCTCGCAGGTTTGTGGCTCGATTTTGAGCGCTTCGCCCTCAGTCCTTCCGACGACCCGGGCTTCGGCGCGCGTCTCAGCAGCCGGCACCTCGGGCACTTGACGAGATCCCTAATTCAAGCGTCCTTAGCCGAGCGAGCCGATCTGAGTAGACGGGCCGGGGCACCCGACCTCTTGGCGCGAGTCGGTGAGAACGGGCGCCCGGTAGGCGTAGAGATGAAGCGCTGGTCGAGAAGCCGTAAGAGTCTCGCGAACCACGTCTCGGCAGCGCTATCCGACGCGGTCAGGGCACGGCGCGCCGTGCCGACGGAGATCGTACTGGTGCTGTTTGCAGTGGTCCTGCCGAGTACCGCCGAAGACAGCCTGCCGACGGCTGATCTTTTCCGCACGGCGGCACAGCTCCAGCGACACGCTGACGGGGCCGGTTTCGACGCCATCTACGTCGGGCTCGTTGAACCGGAGCCCCGATGGTTCAGAGTCGCGGATCGGCCGGTCCAGCTCTCGTACGACGAAGTGCTCGCGGAGTATGCAATCGAACTGCACTCCCAAGTCGAAGCGCCTCAACTCGAGGAGGGACCGGTCGTTGCCTTACTCGTCGCAGATGAATGGGGCTCCGCCCTTGGCGGCGTCTCGACCTTCAATCGGGAGTTGGCGTCTGGGCTCCAGGCCAACGGCTTTGCGGTTCACATGCTGCTTCCGGAGGCCAGCCCTGAAGACGTTGCTGAGGCCTCAAGATCAGGCGTAGTAGTCCACAGCCCTAGTCGCGTACCTGGTGTGACCGGTGCCAGCGCGCTGCTTTCGCCAGCAGTTTATCCCGCGAGTTTTGCCCCGGACGTGATTGTGGGTCACGGGCGCGTTCTGGGGCCGTACGCTTTCGCTGTTCAGAAGGGTCAGTTCCCCAACGCGCGACGTTGGCATATTGTACACACGGACTCAGAGTCTATTGAGGCAGTACGCTCCTGGGCCGACGACGCTGCGCACATGCATAAGGCGGATCAACGACGGCTGCTAGAGAACGAGTTGGCGAGTTCGGCTGAATTAGTATCCGGTGTGGGCCCGGTGCTCACGGCGTCGATCCAACGCAATCTGCGCGGGTACATACCGGCGCCGACCACGTTCGAGGTGGTTCCTCCTCCGCGCGATTGGGGCGCGGTTGCAACGGCGACAGCGGTAGACAGCGACTTCGAGGTGCTGATTCTCGCTAGAGCGGAGGACTTCGAACTCAAAGGGATTGACATTGCGGCGCGCGCAATGGAGCTCGTTGCGCACGCCCTGGCGAAGCAAACGCCCAGGCGCCGCGCGCTGCTCGCAGTGCGAGGTGTTAGCGGACGAGATGAAAGCGATGTTCGACGACGACTTCAGGAGTTGGCCCCAACTCCATCGCTGTTCGTACGGCCTTATTCCATAGTCCCCGGTGAGTTGCGCACCGATATTTTCGCTGCGACCGTCGCCCTGCTGCCGTCCAGGCACGAGGGTTTCGGACTCTCGGCATTGGAAGCGATCGGAGCAGGTGTCCCCGTCCTGGTCAGTGCTGAGAGCGGAGTCGGCAGGCTAATCTTGCGGCAGGACCCGAGCGCACCTGAGGTGCTTGAAGTCTCTCCACAGCCCGGGCGAGACATCGACTCGTGGGCCGAAGCGATCCTTCAGGTCGCGAATGACCCCGAAGCGGCGTTCCGAAGGGCCGCTCAACTTCGCGACATCCTTAACGCTGAGTACTCGTGGGCTCAGATTGCAACAGATCTTTGCAACCGTCTCCGCTGAGGTTTCGTGGGCAGCTCAACGCAACGCATCGGCGACGCCTGGCGGGCTGATCGCAGCGGAACCGGAAGCACGTGGACCGTGAACTCTGCGTCTGAGTGCTCTTCCACCCGCCCCCAGGTTTGGTAGTAGCCCGATCATTCGTGGGCAGCGCGGCTTGGCGCAGAGCCCGGGGCGTCAGTAGCGGTAGTGCTCGGGCTTGAAGGGGCCCTCCACCGGCACGCCGATGTAGGCGGCCTGCTCGGGGCGCAGCGTCGTGAGGCGGGCGCCGAGCGCTGCGAGGTGGAGGCGCGCGACCTCCTCGTCGAGCACCTTCGGCAGCCGGAAGACGCCCAGCTCGTAGTCCTTCGTCGCGAGCTCGATCTGCGCGAGCACCTGGTTCGAGAACGAGTTCGACATCACGAACGACGGGTGGCCGGTCGCGTTGCCGAGGTTCATGAGACGGCCCTCGGAGAGCACGAGGATCGAGCGGCCCGACGGCATCCGCCACTCGTGCACCTGCGGCTTGATCTCGATGCGCTCCGCGCCGGAGCGCTCGAGCGCCGCGATGTCGATCTCGTTGTCGAAGTGGCCGACGTTCGCCACGATCGCGAGGTGCTTCATGCCCTGCAGGTGCTCGAGCGTGATGACGTGCTCGTTGCCGGTCGTCGTGACCCAGATGTCGGCCTTGTCGAGCGCATCCTCGACGCGCGCGACGCGGAAGCCATCCATCGCCGCCTGCAGCGCGCAGATCGGGTCGACCTCGCTCACGATGACGCGGGCGCCCTGGCCCTTGAGCGCCTCCGCCGCGCCCTTGCCGACGTCGCCGTAGCCGACGACGAACGCCGTCTTGCCGCCGATGAGCACGTCGGTCGCGCGGTTGAGGCCGTCGGGCAGCGAGTGCCGGATGCCGTAGCGGTTGTCGAACTTCGACTTCGTCACCGAGTCGTTCACGTTGATCGCCGGGAAGAGCAGGCGGCCGTCGGCGAAGAGCTGCTCGAGGCGGTGCACGCCGGTGGTGGTCTCCTCGGTCACGCCGCGCAGCTGCTCGGCGATGCGCGTCCACCGCTGCGGGTCGTCCGCGAGCGTCGTCGCGATGAGCGCGTCGATGACGCGCAGCTCGTCGGGGGCGCCGTCGGGCGTCACCGGCGCGCTGCCGGCGAGCTCGGCGTCGCGGCCGCGGTGCACGAGCATCGTCGCGTCGCCGCCGTCGTCGAGGATGAGCGTCGGGCCCTCGGGGAAGTCGAAGATGCGCGTGGTGCACGCCCAGTACTCCTCGAGCGTCTCGCCCTTCCAGGCGAAGACGGGCACGCCCGCGGGCGCCTCCGGGGTGCCGGTGCCGACGACGATCGCCGCGGCGGCCTCGTCCTGCGTGGAGAAGATGTTGCAGCTCGCCCAGCGCACGTCGGCGCCGAGGGCGACGAGCGTCTCGATGAGCACGGCGGTCTGCACCGTCATGTGCAGGCTGCCGGCGATGCGCTGGCCCGCGAGGGGCTGCTCTTCGGCGTAGCGCCGGCGCAGCTCCATGAGCCCGGGCATCTCGTGCTCGGCGAGCCGGATCTGGTGGCGGCCGGCCTCGGCGAGGCCCAGGTCGCGGACGCGGTGCTCGAAGGTCGTGGGCGCAGCGGTGTCGGTCATGCCGACCATCCTCCCACCGTCAGCCGGTCGGCAGCGCTCGCACGTACTCCTCGAGCATCGCGAACTGGTCGCGCGGCTCGAAGCCGGTCGACTCGAGCTTCGCGAGTCGCATCGCGCTGTGCCGGGGCCGCGGCGCGATGCCGGTCTTCGAGGCGAAGTACGCCTCGGTCGACACCGGCGACACGCTCGCGCCGTCGTTCCCGGTGAGCTCGAACACGCGGCGGGCGATCTCGGCCCAGCTCACCGGCTCGCCGCCGTTGCTCACGTTGTAGAGGCCGTGCGGCGCCGCCACCCGCAGGAGGTGGTCGATCGCGCGGGCGAGCTCGCTCGCGAACGTGAGCCTGCCGACCTGGTCGTCGACGACCTGCGGCGCGACGCCGCGGCGCGCGAGCGACGCCATGGTGGAGACGAAGTTCGTGCCCTCGCCGACGACCCAGGAGGTGCGGACGATGTAGTGCCGGGGCGCTGCGGCGACCGCGAGGTCGCCCGCCGCCTTCGTCTGCGCGTAGACGCCGAGCGGGCCGAGCGCATCCTGCTCGTCGCGCTCCCCCTCCCGGTCGTCGAAGACGTAGTCGCTCGAGACGTGCACGAGCGTGAGCCCGTGCTCGGCTGCGATCGACGCGAGCCTGGCCGGGCCGGAGGCGTTGACGGCCCAGGCGTCGCGCCGGCCGTCCTCGGTCTCGGCGGCGTCGACGGCGGTGTAGCCGGCGGCGTTCACGATCGTGTCGTAGGCCGACCAGCGGATGCCGTCGAGCGACTCCGGGCGCGCCAGGTCGATGCGGTCGCGGCCGGCGTAGTCGACGTCGTGCCGGTCGGCCCAGTGCGCGCGGAGCGCCACGCCGAGCTGGCCGTTCGCGCCGAGCACGAGCGTGCGCCGGGGCGGCATCGGCGTGACGTCGGCGAGCATCGGGTGCGCGCGGTCCTTGTCGCTCAGCTCCGCCTCGTCGAGCGGGATCGGCCAGGCGATCGCGGCGGTCGGGTCGGCGAGGTTGAGGAACGTGTACTCGCCCTGCGCCTCGGCCGACCAGTGGTCGTTGACGAGGTAGGAGTACGCGGTGTCGACCTCGAGCGCCTGGAAGGCGTTGCCGACGCCGCGCGGCACGAAGACCGCGATCGACGGATCGATCTCGATGCTGAAGGTCGCGCCGAACGACGGCCCCTCGCGCAGGTCGACCCACGCCCCGAAGACGCGCCCGGAGGCGACCGAGATGTACTTGTCCCACGGCTCGGCGTGGATGCCGCGGGTGACGCCGGGCGCGGCGTTGAAGGAGATGTTGTTCTGCACCGGGCCGAAGTCGGGCAGGCCGAGCGCGAGCTGCTTCTCGCGCTGCCAGTTCTCCTTGAACCAGCCGCGGTTGTCGCCGTGCACCGGCAGGTCGAAGACCAGGAATCCCGGGATCGGGGTCTCGCGGACCGCGAGCTGCTTGCCCGTCTGCATGGGCTCCGTCGTCACGTGCGCGGCCTCAGTGCCCGGCCTGGGCGTACTTCGCCTCGGCCTCGGCCTTCTGCTTGCGCCACCAGGGCTCGTTCGCGCGGTACCAGTCGATCGTGTCGGCGAGGCCCGACTCGAAGTCGGTGAAGGCGGGCTCCCACTCGAGCTCGTCGCGCAGCTTGCTCGCGTCGATCGCGTAGCGCAGGTCGTGGCCGGCGCGGTCCTTCACGTGGTCGAACGCGTCCGGCTCCTGGCCCATGAGGCGCAGGATCGCCTGCACGACCTCGAGGTTGTTCTTCTCGCCGTCGGCGCCGATGAGGTACGTCTCGCCCGTGCGGCCGCGCTCGAGGATGCGCAGCACCGCGCTCGAGTGGTCGTCGGCGTGGATCCAGTCGCGCACGTTCTCGCCCGCGCCATAGAGGCGGGGCCGCACGCCGTCGATCACGTTCGTGATCTGGCGCGGGATGAACTTCTCGACGTGCTGGCGCGGGCCGTAGTTGTTCGAGCAGTTGGAGATCGTCGCCTCGAGGCCGAACGAGCGCACCCAGGCGCGCACGAGCAGGTCGGAGCCCGCCTTCGTCGACGAGTAGGGGCTCGAGGGGTTGTAGGGCGTCTCTGGCGTGAACTTCGCCGGGTCGTCGAGCTCGAGGTCGCCGTAGACCTCGTCGGTCGAGATGTGGTGGAAGCGGGTGCCGCTGCGGCGCGCGGCCTCGAGGAGCGTGAACGTGCCGATGAGGTTCGTGTGCACGAACGGCGCCGGGTCGTGGAGCGAGTTGTCGTTGTGCGACTCGGCCGCGTAGTGCACGACCGCGTCGGCGTCGGCGACGAGCGCGTCGACCACCTCCGGGTCGGCGATGTCGCCGACGACGAGCTGCACGCGGTCCTCCGGCAGGCCCGCGAGCGTCTCGCGGTCGCCCGCGTAGGTGAGCTTGTCGAGCACCACCACGTCGTGGTCGGTGTTGGCGACGACGTAGTGGACGAAGTTCGAGCCGATGAAGCCGGCGCCGCCGGTGACGAGGAGCTTGCTCATGTGCTCCAGCGTACTGGGCGGCGCGCGGCGGCCCGGCCCGCTCAGGCGCGGATGAGCGCCAGCACCTCGTCGCGGATCGCGACCATCGTCGGCTCCTGCTCGGCCTCGACGTTGAGCCGCAGCAGCGGCTCGGTGTTCGACGGGCGCACCGAGAACCACCAGGCGCCGTCGGGCGCCGTGACGGTGAGGCCGTCCATCTCGTCGAACTCGCCGCGGCCGGCGAACGCCTCGACCACGCGCGTGTAGGCGGCCGGCACGTCGGCGACGGTCGAGTTGATCTCGCCGGACGCGACGTAGGGCGTGTAGCGCGCCGCGAGCTGCGACAGCGGCTCCTCGTCGACGCCGAGCGTCGCGAGCACGTGCATCGCCGCGAGCATGCCGTTGTCGGCGCCCCAGAAGTCGCGGAAGTAGTAGTGCGCCGAGTGCTCGCCGCCGAAGACGGCGCCGGTCTCGGCCATCCGGTCCTTGATGAGCGAGTGGCCGACGCGCGTGCGCACGGCGGTCGCGCCGGCGGCCACGATGGCCTCGGGCACCGACCGGCTGGTGATGAGGTTGTGGATGACGACGACGTCCTGCTCGCCCTCGGCCTGCACGCGGCGGATCTCGCGCTCGGCGACGATCGCGGCGACCGCCGACGGCGAGACGGCCCCGCCGCGCTCGTCGATGACGAAGCAGCGGTCGGCGTCGCCGTCGAACGCGAGCCCGAGGTCGGCGCCGTGCTCGACGACCGCGGCCTGCAGGTCGACGAGGTTCTTGGGGTCGAGCGGGTTGGCCTCGTGGTTGGGGAAGGTGCCGTCGAGCTCGAAGTACATCGGCACGATCTCGAGCGGGAGCGCACCGAGGCCCGCGGCATCGCCGAGCACGGCGGGCACGGTCATGCCGCCCATGCCGTTGGCCGCATCCACCACGACCTTGAGCGGCCGGATCGACGAGAGGTCGACGAGCGAGCGCAGGTGCTTCGCGTAGTCGGCGAGCACGTCGAGCTCGCGCAGCGAGCCGGGCTCGGCCGCCTCGGGCAGCCCGTCGTCGAGGTAGCGCTGCGCGCGATCGCGGATGGCGGCGAGGCCGGTGTCGAGGCTGACGCCGCGGGCGCCGGCGCGCGAGAACTTGATGCCGTTCCAGGCCGCCGGGTTGTGGGATGCGGTGAACATCATGGCCGGCGCGTCGAGCGAGCCGGAGGCGAAGTAGGTGCCGTCGGTCGAGCACAGGCCGATCGCGATCACGTCGGCGCCGCGCGCCCGCGCCCCCTCGGCCGCGGCGGCGGCGAGCGCCGGCGACGACGGGCGCATGTCGTGGCCGATCACGATCGGCGCGGCCGTGCCCACCTCGTCGGCGAACGCGGCACCGAGCGCGCGCACGACCTCCTCGGTGAGCTGCCCGTCGACGAGGCCTCGCACGTCGTACGCCTTCACGATGTCCGTCAGCGCCATGGTTCCTCTTCGTGTCTGGGTGGGTGGGCCGTCGCCTAGCGCGACGCCCGGTCGGGCTCGTGGCGCACGACCTGCCAGCCGGTGGGCCCGCTCGCGCGGTCGGCGTGCGGGTCGCACAGGTCGTAGCTGCCCTCGATCGCGCCCTGCCTGCTGGCCGCCTGCAGCGGGCCGACGACGAGCAGCTGCGCCGCGTAGTCGACGGTGACGGTCCGGTCGGCGTACCGGCGGCACCCGGGCCGAGAGCACATCGCGACATCCATCCCGCCAAGGGTAGCGGCGCCGGGCCCGTCCGCCGGGCGACACGTAGGATGTGGCCATGCACGCGCGCCAGCACTCCCGCGGCTCGCGCCACGGGCGTGAGATGCGATCGTCGGTCGCCGGCCCGGTGCTGCCGTTCCTCTCGTCGCGCGAGACGCGCTTCGAGGACATCGCGGCGGATGCGGCCGACTACGTCATGGGGCTGTGGCCCGCGGAGCTCGGCGACGTGCTCTTCCAGTGGGCCGACATGCCGCCGCGGGCGATCGCCGACCGCATCGACGAGGTGCCGGAGTGGGCGGTGGACGCCGCGCAGCGCACGATCACCATCTACCGGCTGCCGCTGCAGCGCCTGCCTCGCGTGCACATCGACGACCCCTGGCACCGTCAGGTCGCGATCGAGGGCGCGGTCTTCCGCGCGGCGGCCGAGCTCATCGGGCGCGACCCGTGGGAGGTCGCGCCGGACCGCTGGCGGCACCACTAGTCGACCAGCGAGGGCTAGTGCAGGACGCGCACGCCCTCCGCGGCCGGCCCCTGCGGGCTCGCCGTGAAGCCGCCCACCTCGCTGTCGCTGCGATAGCCGACGCCGATCACGAGGCCCTCGCCGACCACGTCCACGGAGCCCGCCTCGACCGCACGCTCGATCGTGCCGCCCGCGGCGAGCACGACCTCCTCGCCGTCGATCGTCACGCGCTGCTCCGCGTCGGCGGTGCTCGCGATGTGGAGGGTCGCCTCCGGGCCCTCCGGCACCGCGATCGCGGATGCGCCCGAGCGCGGCTCGCCGCTCGCGATCCAGTCGAAGTCGAGCCCGTCCGCCGACGTCGCGACGGCCCGCGCGCCCGCGACGACCGGCGCATCCGACGACACCCGGATCGCGTAGGTGCCGACCGGCAGGTCGCCGAGCGGGAAGTCGGTGACCACGCCCGCCTCGAGCCTGCCCTCCGACTCGATGACCGAGCCGTCGCTCGCACGGAAGGCCAGCTGCAGCGCGCCGCCCGTGGGTGAGAGCACGCGCAGCACGGGCACGGTGTCGTCGAAGTCGGCCTGCGTCTCGAGGCCGGACGGCTCGTCGACGCGCACCGCGGGCAGCACCGCGGCGGTGCCGGCGACGACGGGGTCGACGACGTCGAAGCCGCCGCGCTCGAGCCCGCGCGTCGTCGTCTGCTGCAGGTGCGCCGCGACGGGCGCACCGGTGGAGGCGACGCGCACGACCGCGTCGGCGACGCCGGGCGCGACGGCCGCGAGGTCGAGCACGGCCTCGGTGCCGGGGGCGACCGCGAGACCCGTCGAGCCGACCGACTCGATGGGCCCCTCCGGGCCGTAGACCGTCACGTCGACGCTCGCGCCGACCTCTGACGCGTTCGCGATCGTGAGCACGGTCTGCCTGCCGGTGCGCGTCGAGCCGCCGACGAGCCACTGCTCGAGCCGCGTCTCGGCGCACTCGCTCGCGGCGAACCCGCCGACCGCGTCGACGTCGACGTCGAGCGACTGGGCGGCCGAGAGCGTCGACTCCTCGCCGCGCTGCACGACGGCGTCGCCGCCGCTCAGGTCGCCCGCGGTGGGCACGCCGAGCTGCGACTGCTCGACCTCGCCGCCCAGGCTGCCGACCTGGACACGGGCATCGGCGACGCCCGTGATCGCCAGGGCGTCCTCGCCGTCGGAGGTGCCAACGCGCAGCGCCGGGCCCGCGCAGACGCGCGACTGCAGCGGGGAGGCGGGCTGGACGAGCGTCGAGGGTGCCGACGCGGTGACGCGCGCGTCGTCCGGCAGCGCGTTCGCCCCCAGCACGGCGCCCACGCCCAGCGCCGCGGCGACGAGCCCGGCGGCGGCGCGACCGCTCCAGCGGGCGACGCCGCGGCGGTCGACGCGCCGCACCGCCTCGGCCGCGTCGTTGGCGGCGGCCTCGCGGTCGGTGAGCGCGACGTCGCGCGCGATGTCGCCGTCGACCGGCTCGTCGCGCGCGGCCGCCTCGAGCGCGAGCTCCTCGGCCGTCGGCTCGTGCTCGATCGGCGGCTCCGGCTCGCCGATGGGCGAGGGGTCGTCGAACTCCTGGGAGTCGTCGAGCGGCTCCAGGTCCCGGTCGCTCATCGCCACTCCCCCGCTCCCTCGAGCCGCTTGGTGCGCACCCGCGCCCCGCGCCGCAGCGACGGCAGCGCCGCGACGACGGCGGCCGCGAGCGCGACGAGCTGGCCGAGCAGCAGCCAGGCGGCCCACGCGGGACGCTCGATCGGCGGCGTCGGCGCGGCCTCGAGCCGCTGCCACAGCAGTCCGGCCTCCGTCTGGCCGATGGTCTGCAGGTCGCCGCGCGCGTCGAGCGACCGCTGCGCGCGATCGTGGAGCCCGGCGGCGCCCTCGCGCTCCTGCTCGAGCAGCACGAAGCGCACGCCCTGCGCGTCGAGGAGCGCGTCGACGTCGACGTCGCCGCCCGAGGCGAGGTCGACCGCGGCCTGCGCGACCTGCGCGTCCAGGTCGCCCGGCGCCTCGCGCACGAGCTCGCCGGTGGCGAGGTCGTCGAGGGTCGTCCCTCGACCGCGCTCGAGGTCGACGCCGAGGTCGCCCTCGGCGAGCGGATGCAGCACGAGGGTGCCGACGCGCGCGTCGTCGGCGGTCGCCGCCTCCACGAACGCGGGCATGCGGCGGTCCGGCGCGGGCGTGACGATCGCGGGCGCGAGGAACGTCGACGCGACGACGGGCACGGCCGCGACCACCGCGACGACCGCGACGAGACCGCCGGGCAGGGCGGCACGCCGGTCCTCGACGTCGGCCGCCGTGACGGCGAGCGCGATGAGCGCGGCGAGCGCGAGGGAGGCGCCGGAGCCCGCCCAGACGGTGATCGCCTCGCCGTCGACGCTCGTGAGCGCGAGCCGCGATGCGCCGACCGCGGTCGCGTAGCCCGCGAGCAGCAGCAGCACCCACGGCCATGCGCGCGTCGGCCGCAGCACGACGCCCGCGAGCGCCGCGAGCGCGAGCGGCACGAGCAGCGCGAGCGCGACCCAACGGGCGTCGAGCCCCGGCGCCATCGCCGCGACCACGCCCTCGAGCGTCGTGAGCGTGCCGTCGGGCGACAGCAGCGCCGCCTCGGTGGCGTTCGGCGGGGCGGATGCGCGCGGCATACCGGGATCGGCGAGCGCGGCGAGCGGCGTGCCGGCCGTCCAGCGCGCCACGACGACGGGGCCGATGAGCGCGAGCGCCGGGAGCACCGCCGCGAGGGGCCGCAGCGGCGAGCGCCAGCCCACGCCGATGCCGATGAGCGCGAGCAGCAGCATCGCCGGCAGCAGCACCGGCGCGGCCGCGACGACGATCGCCAGCGGGATGGCGGCGAAGCCCGCCGCGCGCCACGACCGGTGCGCGAGCAGCATCCCCGCGGCGGCGAGCGGCAGGGCGAGGTGCGCGAGCACCGCGCCCACCCGGCCGTCGACGATCGCCGCGAGCAGCGTCGGCGAGAGCGACCAGACGGCCGCCGACACCGCGGGCGCCCAGCGGGAGTCGGTCATCCGCCGCACTGCGAAGAACGCCGTGACGGCCGCGATCGCCGGGGCCAGGAAGAGCAGCAGCACGATCGCCGTCGACGGCTGCCAGAACGTGATGGAGCCGAGCAGCGCGAGCAGGATCACGAACGGGTCGGCCGGTCCCTGGACCTCGCCGAGCGCATCCCTCGGCCCCGCGAGCGCGTTCGCCCACAGGTCGCCGAGCGAGTCGGAGAGGGGCAGCAGCGCACCGCCCGTCGCCGCCGCGGCACCGAGCAGCTGCGGGGACAGCACGACGCCCACGACGAGTGCCGCGACCGCGGCCCACAGCCCCGCCCCCTCGACGAAGCCGACGCGCTCGTCCACGGAGCGCTGCGCGTGCTCGGGGTCGCCCACCGCGCGACGGTGCGACCGCACGGTGCGCCACGACGCGCGCAGCGGTCGCAGCGACGCCCAGCCCGCCGCGCGGGCGCGGGCGATGCGGCGGCGGGCGCGAGCGGTCGAGGGCACGGCGACGAGCGTCGCGAGCGTGGCCTGCCACTCGGCGAGCACGGCGGCCGGCCGCTTCGCGAGCAGGTGCGCGATCGAGCGCACGACGGCGAGCGGCAGCAGCAGGAGCCAGTGCACGACGAGGGCGAGCGGGTTCGCGTAGGCGAGCCGGCGGTGCAGCTGCGCGCGCCGCGCGATCGCGACCCGCCCGGCGTCGCTCACCGCGCGCGCGGCGAAGTGCTCCGGCCCGCCCGCGCGACGCACGCGCGCTCGCGGCTCGACGGCGACGCGATGGCCGGCGAGGCGGGCGCGCACACCCAGGTCGAGCCCGGCATCGATGGAGCGGAGGGCCGGGTCGAAGCCGCCGAGCGCGGCGAAGGCGTCGCGGCGCACGAGCACGCCCGTCTCGGCGACGCCGAGGCGATCCGAGTCGTCGTCGTGCTGCCCCTGGTCGAGCTCGCCCTCGTGCAGCAGCAGGCTGCGGCCGAACGGCGTCATCGACTGGCCGAACTCGGCGAAGCGGTCGGGCTCGTCGGCGCGCATGACCTTCGACCCGACGACGGCGACGCTGGGGTGCGCCTCGGCGTGCGCGAGCAGCGCCTCGAGCGAGCGCGGGTGCGGCGCGGCGTCATGCGCGAGCAGCCACAGCCAGTCGTCGTCCTCGGCCTCCGGCAGCGTCGCGACGCCCTTGCCGATCAGCGCGCCGTACGGCAGCCGTTGCGTGATGACGACGCTCGACGCCTGCGACGCCTCGAGCAGCGCGCGCGAGCCGTCGCGCGAGGCGCCGTCGACGGCGACGAGCCGCTCTGGCGGCGTCGTCTGCGCGCCGATCGCCGCGAGGGTCGCCGGCAGGTACGCGGCGCCATTGCTGGCCGCGAGCACGGCGAAGACCCTCGGATGCACCCGGCAAGGCTAGGCGGGATCGGCGCCGCGCCCCGGGTTGTCGCCGGTGTGCCGTGCGATCGGCGCCCGAGCCGGCGGCGCTCGAGGGTGCGGGTCAGGCGCGGCCGGGCCGGACGACGCGCTTCACGGCGCTCGCGGCCCGGAAGGCGGGGTGCTCGCGCACGAGCCGCAGCCGTGACTCCGCAGCGTCGCGCGCTGCGGCGGCCCTCGTCGCCTGCTCGCGCGCGTCGGCGAGCTGGCCCTCGAGCGCGCGCCGCGCGGGCGCGCCGGCCTCGAGGCCCGCGAGCCACGCCTCCTCGCGCTCCGCGGCGATGCGCGCCGCGAGGCCGGGGATGCCGTCGAGCGTCTCGCGCTCGAGCCGCAGCCGGTAGAGCTCGGTGTTGCGCGCGTCGAGCTCGTCGCGGAGCGCGACGATGTCGTCCTGCGCCACCTGGTCGAGCGGTGCGAGCAGCTCGGCGAGCGCGCGCAGCTCCTGGATCTCGCCGGTCGAGAACGGCGCATCATCGGCGTCGTCGAGCACCGCGGTGAAGCGCGCGGGCAGCAGCGGCTCGAGCCGCTCGAGCTGCTCGAGGAGCGAGGTGTCCTCGCGCAGCCCCGGCGCGCGCAGCTCGTCGGCCGTCGGCATCCGGCGGGCGAGGAAGGGCAGCAGCTGGTTCGCGCGCATGCGGCGCCAGTCGCGCATGCCGTGGTGGTTCGCGCTCGGGCGCAGGTCGGGGTTCTGCTCGTAGGCGCGCCCCATGTTCTCGGTCTTGCGCTCGACCTGCGACGACGAGCGCCACGGCAGGTGCAGCACCTCGAGCGCCGCATCGGCCGGCGGTTCGCCCTGCTGCTCGATCGAGACGAAGTGGTTGCCGTGCGCGACCTCGACGTCGGCGCTGCCGATGTGGATCGCGTTCGGGGTCGGGTGCGCGTGCACGCCTGCGGCCCGCAGCGCCTCGAGGGTGCGCTCGTCGCGGCGCACGAGCCGGCGGAGGCCCGAGCCCTGTCGCGCGATCGGCCCGACCAGGTTGACGACCGGCACCGTGAACGCGCCGATCTCGCGCGGCGTGCGCGCGAGCGCCTCCGCCACGGTGAGCGCCGGGTCGACCGCGCGCACGAACTCGTCGGCGTCGCCGTTGATCACCCAGCCGGCGCCGTGCTCCTCGAACGCGAGGCGGGCCATCCGCGTGACGACCTTCGCCTGCTGCTTGCGGTGCTCGGGATCGTCGAAGACGGTGACCGGCGCGACGGCCGCGTACTCGGCGAGGATCTCGCGCGTGCCGTCGACCGATGCGTTGTCGGTCACGAGGATGCGATCGATCCCCTGGGCGAGGTGGTGCTCGATCGTCGCGGCGATGATGTCCGCCTCGTCGCGCACCATCATGGTCATCACGACGGTCATGCGGCGAGCATATCGGTGCATGAGCCCTGCTCAGCGACTGCTCGGCCGAGCCTGCGGGTCACACCTGTCCGATCAGGCGAGCTTGCGCAGCTTGCGGCGCTCGCGCTCCGAGAGGCCGCCCCAGATGCCGAAGCGCTCGTCGTTCTCGAGCGCGTACTCGAGGCACTGCTGCCGCACGTCGCACGACTCGCAGATGCGCTTCGCGTCGCGCGTCGAGCCGCCCTTCTCGGGGAAGAACGCCTCGGGATCGGTCTCGGCGCACAGCGCGTCGGCCTGCCAGCCGAGCGGCTGGTCGTCGATCTCGCTGCGCACACCCGGGACGCCGAGCATGACCGGGTCGACGAACCAGTCACCGGGCACCCCTCGGCGCAGCCCGCGATCGTCGATGGCCTGCGCTGCTGTCGTGCTGCGCTGCACTCCCTCTCGCATGGCGTTCCCCCGGTTCTGCAGGACCCCGGCCGGGCCTGCGTTGCACCAATTACACCGGTGTAGTTCGCCTCGCGTCAAGTCGGAGATTCTAGGAGTGTCGCGCCCTCTCGCCCGGGAGCGACGCACCTACGGCGTGTCGATCTCGAGCGCGAGCCACGCCTCCGCGGCGTCGATCTCGAAGGGCGCCGCGGCGTCGATCCACGCGGCCGCCGCCGGCGCGAGCGCACGCGTCTCGCCGTCGACCGTCGCGGTGCCGCCGGAGACGGCGAGCAGCAGTCCCCTGCCGCCCTCGACGACGTGGGCGCCGGTGATGCGGCGCAGCTCGAACGGCGCGGCAGGGCGGTAGGCGGTCGCGCCCTCGAGCGGCTCCGCGGGCAGCCGGGGGTCGTCGAGCGGCGTCGGGTCCACGACCGCGAGCAGCTCGGCGACGTCGACGTGCTTCGGCGTCAGCCCGCCGCGCAGCACGTTGTCGCTCGGGCCCATGAGCTCGATGCCGAGGCCGGAGAGGTAGGCGTGCAGGTTGCCGGCGGGCAGGAAGAGCGCCTCCCCGGGCGCGAGCGAGACGCGGTTCAGCAGCATCGCGACGAGGATCCCCGGGTCGCCCGGATGCGTGGCCGAGAGCCGCGCGATCGTGTCGGCCTCCACCGGGTGCGTCTCGGCGAGCGCATCCGCCGCGGCGACCGCGCCGGCGACGACCGGCGCGACCTCGGCGTCGCCGGACAGCAGCCACGCGAGGGCGTCACCGGCGGCGAGGTGCCCGAGCAGCGGCGCGACGCGCTCGTCGGCGGCCGCGAGCGCCTCGGCCACCGCCCGAGCCTGCGCCTGCGGACGGAACCCGCTGAGCGCCTCGAACGGCGTCACCGCGACGATGATCTCGGGCTTCGGGTGCGGGTCGCGGTAGTTGCGGTGCGGGGCGTCGCGCGGGATGCCCGCAGCGTCCTCCCGCTCGAACCCCTCGCGGGCGCGTGCCGCATCCGGGTGCGCCTGCAGCGAGAGGGGCTCCGCGGCAGCGAGCACCTTGAGCAGCATCGCGGGCTGCCGCGCGCCGAGGGCCTCGAGCGCGGGCCCGAGCGCGGTCCCCGCGTGCTGGCCCGCCGTCACGACGGCGGGGCACCCCGCGTGGGCGCCGAGCCACAGCTCGGCCTCCGGTCCGCCGGACGCGGTGCGGCCCAGGTACTCGGACAGGAGCGTGGTGCTCCCCCAGGCGTAGTCCCTCGGCTCATTGGCGATCGGCACAAACACAGCCGCGGTCTCCTTCCGCCGGTTTGGTCGAGCGTACCAACGGCCCGCCGCCTGGCCCGCGGGCGGCCGTAGCCTGACCGCGACGGCCAGGACGGCCGGGAGACTGAGGAGCAATGACGTTCACGCCGCTCACGAGCGACTTCTACGGGTTCGCCGCCGACCTGACCGACGCAGAGCGCGCGTCGCTCGCCGAGATCCGGGCCTTCATGGAGGAGCGGGTGCGCCCGGTCATCCTCGACCACTGGCACCGCGACGCGTTCCCGACCGACCTCATCCCCGAGCTCGGCGCGCTCGGCGTCGTCGGCGGCGCGTGGCCCGAGACCGCCAGGTTCGAGAACTCCGCCGTCTACCGCGGCTGGGTCGCGCTCGAGATGAGCCGCGTCGACGCCTCCGTCTCGACCTTCATCGGCGTGCAGAACGGCCTGGTGGCCGGCACGCTCGGCGTCACCGGCAGCCCGGAGCAGCGCGCCGAGTGGCTGCCGCGCCTCGCCGACTGCTCGGTGGTCGGGGCGTTCGGCCTCACCGAGCCGCTCTCGGGCTCCGACTCGGCGCAGGGCCTGCGCACCACCGCCCGGCGCGAGGGCGACGAGTGGGTCATCGACGGCGCCAAGCGCTGGATCGGCAACGCCACCCAGGCCGACATCGTGATGATCTGGGCGAAGGACGCCGAGACCGGGCGCGTGCTCGGCTTCATCGTGCCCACCACGACGCCCGGCTTCTCGGCGACCCGCATCGAGCGCAAGATCTCGCTCCGCATGGTGCAGAACGCCGACATCGTGCTCGACGGCGTACGCGTGCCGGAGTCCCTGCGGCTGCAGGGCGCGAACAGCTTCCGCGACACCGCCCGCGTGCTGCGGCTCACGCGCGCGGAGGTCGCCTGGAGCGCGGTCGGCGTGATGATGGGCGCCTACGAGGCAGCGGTCCGCTACACGACCGAGCGCGTCCAGTTCGGCTCGCCGATCGCCGGGCACCAGCTCGTGCAGGACCTGCTGGCGAAGTCGCTCGGCCACATCACCGCGTCGATCGCGCTGTGCGTGCAGGTCTCGCGGATGCTCGACGAGGACCGCCAGGAGGACGCCCACTCGGCGCTCGCGAAGGCCTACGCGACGAGCCGCATGCGCGAGGTCGTCTCGTGGTGCCGCGAGGTGTGCGGCGGCAACGGCATCGTCACCGACTACGAGGTCGCGCGCTTCTTCGCCGACGCGGAGGCGCTCTACACCTACGAGGGCACCGCGCAGATGAACTCGCTCATCGTCGGCCGGGCGATCACCGGGCAGTCGGCCTTCGCCTGAGCGGGGCCGATCGGGCGAATAGGCTGACCGGCATGGATGCGAACGCGCCGGACCAGCCCGAGCTCGAACGACTGCGGAGCGAGCTCTCGCGGCTCGAGCGCGAGCGCGCGACGGAGGTCGCCGAGCTGCGCTCCGCGCGCCACCGCATCATGGAGCTCGAGGCGCAGCTCGCCGCGAGCCGCGATCGGCTGCCCCACCCGCGGGCGATGGCCGTGCGCGCGAAGCGGGTCGCGCGCCGCGGCGTCGGCTCGCTGCTGCGCAGGCTGCGGAACCGCTAGTGCGGCTGGCCAACCTCGACGCGGTGCGCCGCGTCGGCATCTTCTTCTTCTACGACGGCGACGGCGTCGCCGACGAGACCGTCACGACGCTGCTCGACGGCGTGCAGCCGCACTTCGAGCGCACGATCGTCGTCGTCAACGGCGCGCTCGACGAGGCGAGCCGGGCAGCCTTCGAGGCGCGGCCCGGCACCGAGCTGCTGCAGCGCGAGAACCAGGGCTTCGACTCCTGGGCCTACAAGACCGCGATCGAGCACATCGGCTGGGACGGGATCGCTGAGATCGACGAGCTCGTGCTCTACAACTTCACGATCCTCGGGCCGGTCGCGAGCGTCGACGCGATGTTCGCCGACATGGATGCGCGCGACCTCGACTTCTGGGGCCTCACCGTGCACCACGGCGCGCCCTTCGACCCGTGGGGCCTGCTCGAGACGCCGACGCTGCCCGAGCACCTGCAGTCGCACTGGATCGCGGTGCGCGCGTCGATGCTGCAGTCCGCGCCCTTCCGCCGCTACTGGGACGAGCTGCCCCCGATCCCCGACTACGCGCACGCGGTCGCGAAGCACGAGGCCCGCTTCACCCACCACTTCGCGTCGTTCGGCTTCCGCTGGGAGCCCTTCGTCGACACGGCCGACCTGCGGCAGACCACCTTCTACCCGCTCAACTCGATGCCGGTCGAGCTCATCCGCGACCGGGGCTGCCCGATCTTCAAGCGCAAGACGCTCTTCGCCGGCATCGACTCGGTGATCGACGAGCACGCGACCGGCAACGCCCGCGAGCTCTACCGCTTCCTCGCCGCGTCGGGCCGCTACGACATGGGCGTGCTCGACCGCCACCTCGCTCGCTCCGCCGACCAGCGCGGCGTCTTCGAGACCATGCACGAGTGGCGCATCCTCGCGCCGTCCGCGGCGTCGCGGCCGTCGACCGTCGCGCTCGTCGAGGCCTCGGAGGGCTGGGAGCAGCGCGTCGACGCCGTGCGCGGCGCCGACCGGATCGTGCTCGCCGGGGCGCCCGGCACCCTCGCAGCGATCGACGCGAGCGCGGAGGTCGACCTCGACGGCGTCGAGCTCGTGGGCGTGCGCGCGCATCCCCTCGAGGCGCTCGCCGATGCCGAGGAGTCGCTCGCGGTGCTCGCGCTCGCCGACGGCATCCCTGCGGAGCTGCCCGGCCTCGACCGCGACGACCGCCGCGCCGACGCGCTCGAGTCGCTCGGGCTGCCGGACCGGCTCGCGGATGCGGCCGCCGCGTTCGACGACACCGCCGTCGGTGCGCTCGTGTCGGCGCCCGCCCTGCAGCGCGGCTGGTTCGGCGAGCTCGGCCACGAGGCCGACGGCGCCACGGCGCGGCTCGAGCTCGCGGCGAGCCGGCTCGCGATCCGCGCGCGCTCGAACGCCCCCGTCGTGCCGCAGGCGGGGGCCGCCATCGTGCGTGGCACCGTCGCGGCATCGCTCGGCGCACGGATCCGCGACGCGGCCGCCGAGCTGCCGCAGCTGTCGGTGGACGAGTGGGGGCGGCTGCTCGCGCTCGCCGTGCAGGACGCCGGGCTGCGGCCGCAGGTGTCGATCTCGGCGCGGCTCGCGGAGCAGCGGCTCTCGGTCATGCAGCACCAGCTGCGCGGCCTCACCGGCGCGGTCGGGCGCGGCGTGGGCGAGTCCTACACGCAGCTGCTCGGCAGGATCCGCTAGCGCGGCAGCAGCGCGCGCAGCTGCGCGGCGCGGCGGCCGATGCCCCAGCCGGTCACCTTCGTGAGGGCCTCGCCGATGATCGAGCCCGACATCTTCGACTCCCCGGCCTCGCGGTCGCGGAACTGGATGGGCACCTCACTGATCGACGCGCCCGCGTCGTGCGAGCGCACTGTCATGTCGATCTGGAAGCAGTAGCCGCGGCTCTCGAGCGACTCGAGGTCGAGCCGCTGGAGCAGCTCGGTGCTGTAGACGCGGTAGCCGGCGGTCATGTCGTGCGCGGGCACCCCGAGCATGAGACGGGCGTAGAGGTTCGCGCCGCGGCTGAGCACCTCGCGGCGCATCGGCCAGTCGACGACGCTGCCGCCCGGCATCCAGCGGGAGCCGATGACGAGCTCGTCACCGGCCGCAGCGCGCTCGAGCATCGCCCGCAGCCGCTCCGGCGGGTGCGAGCCGTCGGCGTCGATCTCGATCACGTGGGTGTAGCCGCGCTCGATGCCGAGCGCGAAGCCGTCGAGGTAGGCGGCGCCGAGACCCAGCTTGCCGGGGCGGTGGCGCACCGTGATGCGCGGGTCCGCCGCGGCCATCCGGTCGGCGAGCTCGCCCGTGCCGTCGGGGCTCGCGTCGTCGAGGATGAGCACGTCGAGCTCGGGCACGGCGGCGAGCAGCCGGTCGACGAGCACCGGGAGCGACTCGACCTCGTCGTACGTCGGGATGAGCGCGAGCGCCTTGATCATGGATGGTCCCTTCACGGCTCGCCCACGATCGAAGGGCAGTCGAGCACCAGCGCACGATTGTACGGGGCGATGAGCAGATCCTCCGGCGCATCGCCGCCCTCGCAGGCGGCCGCCTGCCGGTCGACCTGCACGCTCCACGGCTCGACCCCGATCCGGTGGGAGCCGGTGTCGGGCGATTGCCAGGCCATCGCGCCGACGAACGCGGCGAGCCCGAGGGCGAGCACCGGCTTCGCCACGGCGAGCCATCGACCTCGGAGCCGCTCGACCGAGACCGACGCCGCGATCGGCACGATGGCGGCGAGCAGCATGCCGGCGGCGCCGCCGTAGCGCAGGTCGACGATCGCGGTCAGCCAGTCGTCGCCGCGGAACGAGGCGTACTGGAACTGCTCGATCGGCGAGGCGAGCAGCGAGCCGCCGAAGGACGACGCGGAGGCCAGCAGCACGACCGCGCCGGCGATGCGGGCCCGCCAGGAGCCCCAGACGATGACGACGAGCGCCGCGATGGTGAAGACCGCGAGGATCGGCGCGGCCGCGATGGGCCCCTGCGCCGCGAACGCCTCGCGGATGCCCTGCTCGGTCGGCTGGAGCGTCGGCATCACGACGTTCGACAGCCAGCCGACGACGACATCCGGGATGCCGATCGGCACGCCGTCGTAGCCGCCGCGCGGAGCGAGCAGCCACGACAGCGCCTGGCCGCCGAGCCCGAGCAGGAAGCCGCCGATCACGGGCCACAGCAGGCGCCGGCGCAGGTGGATGCGCAGCAGCAGCACCGGCAGCATGAGCAGCAGCTGCACCTCGGTCATGGCCGCGACGAACGCGGCGACGGCGACGAGCCACGACTCGAGCCGCGAGGTCGGCATCGAGAGGGCGATCCAGACGCCGAGCCAGAGCATGAAGGTGTGGAGGTCGGCGAGGTTGCCGATGATCTCGGGCGCGATGAGGGGCACGACCACCGGCACGACGCCGAGCGCCATGCGCGCGGGGAGCCACGGCACGGCCCAGCGCGCGAGCGGGATCGTCGCCGCGCAGACGAGGGCGGCGACGATCGCGCTCGCCCAGAAGACGACGGCGGCGTAGCTCGCGAGCGGCGCGAGCGCGACGACCGCGCCCGCGAGCAGCCGCGGCAGCAGGTGCTGGTAGCCGGCGTAGGGCGCGAGGATCGAGCCGGCGGGATCCTGCAGCGCGCCGAGCAGGAAGATCGCGCCGTCCTCGGCCCAGACGACGTCGTGCTCGAGGGCCGGGATGCGCGCCACCTGGAAGGCGAGCGCGACCACGAAGACGGCCGCCGCGGCCGCCCACGCGGGCCAGCGACGCCCGCTCGAGGGCGCTCGATCCGCCGCCTGCTCCATGCGTCCAGCTCCATCCCGGAGCGCGTCCGCCCCTCGGCGAGACTACGACACGGCGGTCACCCGTCCCCCGCGTGCGACAATCGCCACCATGCTCGTGCGCGCCCCTCACCGGCTGCTCGCGACCTTCATCGTGCTGCAGCTCGCGTGCGGCGACCTCGTGCGCAACCTGCTGGGCTGGCCGCTGTGGGGCGCGCTCAGCGGCGTGACGCTGCTCTGGGCGCTCGTCGCGCTGCGCCGCTCGGGCGCGAGCTGGCAGTGGCTGCCCGCGCCGCTGCTCGCCTTCATCGGCGTCGCCGCCGCGACGATCATCGTCACGCCGCACCCGCTCGCGACCCTGCTCGGCGTCGCGCTGCTGCTCGTGCACGTGATGCTCGCCGTGCTGCTCGCGACGCTGCCCCTGCACACGCTGCTCGAGGTGCTCCACCGCTGCCTGCAGGGCATGCTCATCGCCTCCCTCGCCTTCGAGGTGGGCATCGCCCTGTTCGTGCAGGGCCCGGTGTATCCCGTCTGGCTCGACAACGACAGCGGGCTGCCGATGATCCCGTGGTCGACCGGCGGCATCTTCTGGGGCCACCGCATCCAGGGCATCACCGGCAACCCGAACCTCACGGCGATGCTCGCGCTGCTCGCGCTCATCGTGGCCATCGGCCGCCACCGCGCGGGCCTCGACCGTCGGCTGTGGTGGGTGTGGACGGCGCTGCCGGTCGTCGTGCTCGCGCTCACGCGCTCGATGACGGTGCTCGTCGCGGCGCTCGTCGTGCTCGTCTCGTTCTGGCTCGTCTACACCTGGCGCCGCCGCCCGCGCGGCGCCTTCCGCCCGGCGGTCGTCGCGGCCGCCGGCGTGCTGGCGGTGGTCGCCGCGTGGGCGATCAGCAACTGGGACCGCGTCGTCGAGGCGCTCGGCCGCGAGGCGTCGATGGAGGACCGCTTCCAGATCTGGGCGGCCGCGCTCGACTGGTGGCGCGGCTCCCCGCTGCTCGGCAGGGGCTGGATGGGCTACTGGATGCCCTGGGTCGAGCCCTACGACCGGCTCGGCCTGCAGGACGGCATCGTCTACCTGCAGGCGCACAGCGTATGGATCGACGTGCTCATGCAGGCGGGCATCCTCGGCGTGCTCGCGTGGGCGTGGCTGCTCGGCTCGACGCTCCGCGGCGCGGGTCGCGACCTCGCCGAGGCGCCGACCGGCGCCGGCCCGATCGCGGCGGTGCCGCTCATGATCCTCGTCGCCGAGGCGGTGCAGGGCATCGCCGAGTCGCGACCGCTCATCGAGCTCGGCATGGTGCTGCTCGTCATCTTCGCCGTGCGCCAGCAGCGCGCCCGCGTCGAGCTCGGCCGGCTGCAGACGATGGCCCTCCCGCTGCCCCTGCAGCGCGGCGGGTAGCATCGATGGCGATGGAGAACACCCAGACTGCGCAGCACATCCTCGTCACCGGCGCGGGCGGCTACATCGGACGGCACGTCGTCGCGGCGCTGCTCGACCGGGGCGCGCGCGTCACCGCCGTCGTGCGCCACTTCCGCGCCTACCGCATCGACGAGCGCGCGACCGTGGTCGAGGCCGACCTGCTCGACCCGCACACCGACCTCGACGCGCTCATCGCCGACAAGCCGGATGCGGTCGTGCACCTCGCGTGGGAGGCGGGCTTCGCCCACAACTCCCCCGTGCACATGCTGCGGCTCTCCGACCACTTCCGGGTGCTGACGCACTTCGCGAAGGCCGGCATCACGCGGCTCGCGATCCTCGGCACGATGCACGAGATCGGTCGCTTCGAGGGCGCGATCACCGCCGAGACGCCGACGGCGCCGGCGTCGCTCTACGGCATCGCGAAGGACGCCCTGCGCCGCGCGGTGCTGGCCGACCTCGGCGACACCACCATCCAGTGGCTGCGCGCCTTCTACATCTACGGCGACGACCGCAACAACCAGTCGATCTTCACGAAGCTGCTCGAGGCAGCGGAGCAGGGCAAGCGCACCTTCCCCTTCACCTCCGGCAAGAACCAGTTCGACTTCATCCACGTCGACGAGCTGGGCAGGCAGATCGCCGCCGTCGCGCTCCAGGACGAGGTCGCCGGGGTCATCAACGTGTGCTCCGGCGAGCCGGTCGCGCTCGGCACCCAGGTGGAGCGCTTCATCGCCGACCACGGCCTCGACATCCAGCTCGAGTACGGCGCCTTCCCGGACCGCCCCTACGACTCGAAGGTCGTCTACGGCGACGCGACCGAGATCCGGGCGCTGATGGCGAAGCAGGCATGACCGGATCCGGCGACCCGGACCGGATCGAGCTGCAGCAGCAGATCGACAGCCTGCGGGCGCAGCTCGAGCAGGCCGAGGCGCGCGCCGAGCGGCCCGACGCGTGGGACCCGAAGGTCTGGGCGTCGCGGGCGAGCCGCATCGGCTCGATGGGCGTGCGTGCCGTGCGGCGGGCGAAGGCCGCCGCGAGCGGGCCGAGGGCGAAGCGCGCCACCGACCGCACGCGGCCATCCTCCTTCCCGGCGTGGCAGCGGCGGCTCGAGGGCGCGCGGTTCGTCGGCTTCCCCACCCACTGGCGCGAGCGCACCGGCCCCGTCACGCCCGCGCCGGTCGCGGTCGTGCTGCACTGCCATTACGCCGAGCTGCTCGACGAGCTGCTCGCGGCGCTGCCCGCGATCGGCGAGCCGTTCGACCTGTACGTCACGAACTCCTCCGGCCAGGCGATCTCCGCGGCTCGCCTCGCGGCAGCGGGTGCCGCGCACGCCGAGGTGCTGACGGTCGAGAACCACGGGCGCGACATCTGGCCGCTCGTGCAGGTGGTGAACGCCGGCATCCTCGACCCCTACGACGTCGTGCTCAAGGTGCACACGAAGCGCAGCGAGTGGCGCGAGGGCCATGGCGAGCTCGAGGGCTCCGGCGCCGATTGGCGCGCGGCGCTCGTCGGCTCGCTGCTCGGGCCGCACTCCCCCGGGGTCGTCGACGCGTTCCGCCGCGACCGCTCGATCGGCATCGTCACCGCCGACGGCAGCGTCGCCGGGCCCGAGCACTGGGGCTCGAACCTCGACCTCGTGCGCGGCATCCTGGAGCGGCTCTCGATGCCGCTCGAGCCCGACGAGCTGCGGTTCGCGGCCGGCTCGATGTACTGGATCCGCGGCTTCCTGCTGCAGGCGCTGCGCGCCCTCCGCATCGATCGCGACGACTTCGAGGACGAGGCCGGCGACATCGACGGCACCGCGGCGCACGCGATCGAGCGCATCATCGGCATCGGCGCCGTCGAGGCCGGGCTCGACGTGCTCGAGCTGCGCGAGCTCGACGGCCGCGGCGACCGCGCGTCGGTCGACGGCCGGGTGGTCGCCTTCTACCTGCCGCAGTTCCACCGCACGGCCGAGAACGACCGCTGGTGGGGCGCCGGGTTCACGGAGTGGGCGAACGTCGCGAAGGCGAGGCCCCTCTACCCCGGCCACCAGGTGCCCCTCATGCCGGGCGAGCTCGGCTTCTACGACCTCGCGCTCGACGAGGTGCGGCAGCGGCAGCGCGACATGGCCGAGGCGCACGGCGTCGCCGGCCTCATGTACTACCACTACTGGTTCGCCGGCCGCCGCGTGCTGGGGCTGCCGCTCCAGCGGCTCGCCGACGGCGACGTCGACCAGCCCTTCTGCGTCATGTGGGCGAACGAGAACTGGACCCGTCGCTGGGACGGCCTCGACGCGAACGTGCTCATCGGCCAGGACTACGACCGCGTGCCGGCGACCGAGTTCATCGAGGACATCCTGCCGATGCTGCGCGACCCGCGGTGGATGCGCGTCGACGGCGCCGCGATCGTCGCGGTCTACAAGATCGGCACGGTCCCGGATGCCGCGGCGACGATCGCGCACTGGCGCGAGCGGGCGCGGCAGGAGGGCGCCGGCGAGCTGCACGTGCTCGCCGTCGACATCGGCGAGCAGATGGGCGGCCTGCCGCGCGAGGAGCTCGTCGGGCTCGCGGACGGCACGCTCACGTTCGCGCCGCACAACCTGCCCTGGATCCCGTCGGACCGCGCCGGAGAGGCCGACGAGCGCTTCGCGGGCAACCTCATGGGCTACCGCGGCACCGCCGACGCGGCGATCGCGCAGCTCGGCTCCCTCGACGAGCACCACTACCCCGGCGTGATGGTGACGTTCGACAACACCGCGCGCAAGCAGTGGACGCCGATGGCGTTCACGGGCGCGAACCCGTGGACCTTCCGCCGCTGGCTCGCCGCCGCGCTCGACGCGCAGGCCGACCGACCCGCCGAGCGCCGGATCGTGTTCGTCAACGCGTGGAACGAGTGGGCGGAGTCGGCCGTGCTCGAGCCGACCGACCAGTTCGGCCAGACCTACCTGCTCGCCTGCCGCCAGGTGTCGCCGCCTCGGTAGAGCATGCCGGCCGAGCCGCACGGCCGCCCCGTCCCGCCTGACCGGCGAGATCGCCTGGCCGGCGTCGGCTCAGAAGGGTGGCGGGTCGCCGGGCGGTGCTGTGCCGGCGGTGACGGGGAGTCCCCAGATGGGGTCGCGCTCGACGAAGACCGGTCCTTGGGGTTCGGGTTCGTCGCGGATGATGCGGCCGAGAGGTGAGGTCCACTCGAGCACGCCGCCGGGCAGCTGCCTCACCGTCCACCTGGTCGCGTGCTTCATGACGTGGTGGCGGCGGCAGAGGTGGGCGAGGTTGCCGATCGTGGTCTTGCCGCCGTTGGCCCAGTCCTGGGTGTGGTCGAGGTCGGCGCGGTGGACGGGGTTCGAGCAGCCGGGCCAGCGGCAGTGCCCGTCGCGGGCGCGAAGCGCCCGCCGCTGCGCCCGGTTCGGCGTGTACGTGTCGACGGTGACGGGCATGCCGGTGACGGGGTGGAGGAAGAGTCGCTCCCACGTGACCGTCTCGGCCGCGAGCGACCGGATGGTGGCGGAGTCGACGAGGATCCTCCCGTCGAGGAGCGCCGGGAACCGCAGCTGCGGCACGTCGGGACCGGCCGGGTCGCCGAGCAGTTCGGTCGCGGGGACCGTCACCGTGACGGTGGCCGTGATGGCGCTGACCTCGTGGAGGTCCTCGGGGGAGACGCCGGAGAGGAGCAGCTCGAGGAACGCATCGGCGCGGAACTGGTCGAAGGTGCGGGGGTCGTCCTTCGGCTTCCGCCTCGCCGCCTCGGTGAGCCTGTTGAACGCGGCAGCGCCCGGGAGCGCGGGGACGTAGCCGCCGAGGAAGACCATGCCGTTCGACGCGTCGACCAGGTGCACCTCGCGCTGCTCCCGAGCATCGTCGTGGCGCTGCTGCAGCGGCGCGGTGAGCACCCGGTTGACGACGAGCTTCGCCCGCGACCGCAGCCGCGACGGGGTCGTGTCCTCGGCGATCGCGACCAGCTCCGCCTCCACCCGCGCCGCCTGCTCCCGATCGACGCCGTCGTCAACCCGCACCGGGCGGGTCTCCTGCTCGATCACCCGCAGGTGGCCGCCGGAGATCCGGCCCGCCTTGTGCGCGGCATGGGCGAGGGGCAGCTCGTGCACGATCGTCCAGGCGGCCGACATGCGCTGCTCGATGCCGCGATCCGACTGGCGCAGCTCGACCGCGAGGATCGACGCCGCCTCCCGCAGCCCCGTCGAGACCTCGCCGCCGTCGGCCCGTACCCGGTCGAGGCGGGCGGCGAGCATCTCCCGCTCCTCCGCCTCCAGCCTCGCCCGCTGCGCCTCGAGCGCCTTCACCCGGCCCGCGAACTGCTCCTCCAGCCGCAGCCGCCGCATCGGCTCCGACTCCGCCGGGCGCGGCAGCTGCGGCACCTCCATGCGACCCTCGACGACCGCGTCGAGCTCCGCCGGCGTCATCGCGATCAGCCGCTCCGCCCACTCCGCATCCTGTGCGTCGAGCTCCGCCTGCAGCTCGTCGGCAGTGCGGCCGAACGGATCGATCGCGCCCGCGCGGATGGCGGCGATGTAGGCCTCGCCGTCGATCCCCCAGTCGTCCATGAGCGCAGTACACCACGGGCCACTGACATGGGATCGGGGCTGTGGACAACCCTGGGCGGAGCACGACGAAGGGCCGACGGCGTCGCCGTCGGCCCTCGTCAGCGGTGCGTCAGCTCGTCCAGGTCGCGCCCACCGGGATCGCGCTCATGATGGTGCGGTCGACGTCGACGATGCGGTTCGCACCGCCCAGGCGCGCGAGCGCCGGACCGCCGAGCCAGTGCCGGACGCCCGCCTCGACGTAGTACACGCGTCCGTCGGTGCCGCGGATGAACTGGGTCATCGGCGTCGTCGAGAGCCGCAGCCGCTCGCACAGCGCCACCTTCAGCTGCGTGAACGCGGCGGCCGGGTACTGGGCGCGCACATCCGCGGTCATCGGCCGCAGCGAGCCGCCCACGGCCGCGTAGGCGGTCGTGCCGCACAGCACGAGCGACGCGCGCAGCTTCGGCGGGGTCGAGAAGGTCGCGATCGCCTGGTTGGGCACGCGGGTGCTCGTCGTGGGGAGCCCCATCGACTGCGCGGTGGCGAAGTCGCCGAGGTGCAGCAGCCCGTCGCCGTTCGCCATCCAGACCTCGCCGCGGCCCTCGGTCGTGATGAGCGAGCCGGACGGGTAGACCGGGCGCACCCACGAGCCCTCGGGGATGCGCTGCATCTGCGTCGCGGGCAGGAGCAGCCTCGGCGTGGTGTTGCCGCCGACCGAGGCGAAGGTCGCGCCGGAGTCGATGTACCGGCGCTTGCCCGCGTCGAGCAGGTAGGTGCGCCCCGCCGCATCGTAGACGAGCTGCGTCGCCGCCTGCGTCGAGATGGTGAGCGACGAGCCGAGGCTCGTGAACGTGATCTCGCGCATGCCCCACGCCGTCTTGACCGCCGCCGAGGCGAACGGGTGCAGGGTGCCGTTCACGGCGACGTACGACGTCTGGCCGATGCGCACGCCGTACGTGCTGAGCACGCCCTCGCGGCTCGCGAGGCCGTTGATGATGCCGGACGAGACGTCGGTGATGCGCGTCGGCAAACCGAGCGCCGAGACGAAGTCCATGCTCGCGACGTGGATGGCGTTGCCGCCGTCCATGAGGTAGACGGCGCCGGACGGGCCGCGGACGAGCGTGCCGTCGGCGTAGGACGAGCGCACGGGCACCGCGTCGACCGCGTTGCGCGACACCTCCCAGACCTTCGTCGGGATCGCGTAGGTGCGCGAGTACCACTCCATCGTCGAGGCGGAGACCGCCTCGGCGTAGCCGTGCGACATCAGGTAGGTGGTGGTGCCGCCGAAGGGGCGGGCGAAGTGCGGACCCGCGGGCGCACCGCTCGTCGACACCGTCGCGCTGAGCGCATCCGACACCTGCGTGAAGTACGCCGAGCCGCCGTAGTGCTGCGGGTCGACGCGCATCGCGCCGTCAGTCGTCAGCACCCACGAGCCGGAGCTGTCGCGGAAGCGGTCGGGCAGCGCGCCCGCCGTGGCGGGCAGGAGCGCGATCGAGCGGTTCTCGAACGCCGGGGCGAACCAGAGGAACTCGAGGCCGATGTGCGACGACTGCGACGAGTAGACGCGGCCGTTCGACGAGATCACGCGGTTCTGCAGCCGGTCGCTGCTGCGCACGACGTCGCCCGGGGCCACGACGGGGTGCCCGATGGTGATGGCGGCGATCGTCTCGGCGTCGACGGCGCTCGGCTCCGCGCGATACCCGAAGGGCGTGACGCGCGCCGGGTCGGTGAGCTGCCTGCGCGTGCCGGACTGCACGAGCCAGTAGGCGCCGTCCTCGGTGGTGACGAGGTCGTTGAGCGCCCCCATGTTGAGCATGCGCGCCTCGTGGCCCGGCTCGAGGGTCGGCATGTCGCCGCACGTCTGCTTCCAGGCCGTGAGCTGCGCGCACGACTGGAAGTGCAGCAGCTGGCTGTTCTCCACCAGGTACACGGCGCCGTTCGCGGCGCGCACCGTGCGGCCGAGGTCGGGACCGGAGGGGATGGCCGCGATCTCCGCGGCGCTGCGGTCCTGCGAGCTGCCGAGCTGGCGGTACTCCGCGAGGATCGCGCTGCTGGGCACGTAGTACTTGCGACCGCCGCTCGCGAGGTAGATGCGGCCGTTCGAGGCGTCGCGCACGAAGGCGCCGCTCGCGATCGCGGTCGGGCTGCCGAACCAGTCGGTCCAGAGCCGCCAGGTGTTGCGGTTGCCGTAGGCCGAGCAGCTGTCGCCGGTGCCGTAGAGGTTGCGGAGGGCCGCGGCGTTGGGCTGGTACGGCGTGTAGTTGTAGAGGCCCGCGGTGGCGACGTTGCGGATGAGCACCGGGCTCGAGCCGCACGCCGCGTTCGGGTTGTAGAGCACGTTGTTGACGACACCCGCGCGGTGGTTGTAGTTGCCGGGGTGCGCCGCGTAGCGCTGGAACTGCCGCGCGCCGTAGTAGATCTGGTAGAAGAAGCCGCCGACGCTCGCGTCGCACGGGGCGGTGTCGGGGCAGCCGAAGCCGGTGGCCTTCTCGTAGCGGGAGGCGCTCGGCGATCGGTGCGTGACGAGCGACTGCTCCTTCTCGAGCAGCACGATGAGGAAGCGCTGCGAGATGTCGCACGCCGCGCCCACCCGGGCGATGATGCTCGCGGCCGACTCGCTCGCGCGCCCCGTGAACGCCGAGCAGTAGGCGTCGGCGGGCATCGACGGCGTTCGCTGCGTGTACGTGTCGAGGCACGTGTAGCCGGCGCTGCAGCCCGGGTGCTTCGCGTCGATGAACGCCTGCACCTGCCCCGCCGTCATCGCACCGCCGGCGAAGAACTGCTCGTCGGAGATGATGAAGCCGGGGTCGAAGTCCGACGCCGTGGCGGCCGTCGCCTCGTCGGCGACGCCGACCGGGGACACGACCGTCAGCAGGGCGCCGACGAGCGACGCGACGACCGTGGCGACGATGAGTCGGGGGCGCAAGCGCATCCTTCAACCATTCATAGAGGGTTAGGGCTCCTCACAGGGTACATGGAGGAGGTTGCCTCTAGAAGAACTTTGCCGGATCAGCTCTCGGTCATGGGCATCGTCATCGACGCGTCGAGCACCATCGAGCCGCCGGCGGCGCGCGGCGAGCCGCTCGTCACCTGGAACCGGAGCGAGCGCTCGAGGGCGTCGAACGTGCGCGTCTTGTGGTGGTCCTTGACGTCGGCGTTCACGTCGAACAGGTCGGGCATGAGTGCGAGGCGGTCGATCCGGATGTCGAGCGAGCCGGAGCCCGCGTCGATGCTGTCGGGCACCGCGCCGGCGGCGATGCCGTCGTAGCTCCAGAGGTGCTTGCCGCCCGCGGTCGCGAGGCTCACGCCGAAGACCGGGCGCTCGACGCGCTGGCGCGCGGTGTAGCGCAGCCGCAGCGCGACCGCGGAGCCGGTCGGGGCCGACTCGATCGGCTGTCCCTCGGCGTCCAGGAGGTGGATGTCGTCGATGCGGATCTCGCCGGTGCCGTAGCGCTTGCCGCCGCCGGCCGCCTCCTCGGCGCCGTGGCCGACGTCGGAGTAGCGGTCGACGATGTCGGACGCGTCACCGATCGCCTGCAGCGTGCCGTGGTCGAGCCAGGCCGCCTGGTCGCAGAAGCTGCGCATCTGCTCGACGCCGTGGCTCACGACGACGACCGTGCGGCCCTCGTCGCGGAACTGCGCGAACTTGTCGAGGCACTTGTCCTGGAACTCCATGTCGCCGACGGCGAGCACCTCGTCGACGAGCAGCACGTCGGGCTCGACGTGGATCGAGACCGCGAAGCCGAGGCGCACGTACATGCCGGACGAGTAGTTCTTCACCGGCTGATCGATGAACGCCTCGACGCCGGAGAAGTCGACGATCTGGTCGAACTTGCGGTCGATCTCCTGGCGCGACATGCCGAGGATCGAGCCGTTGAGGTAGACGTTCTCGCGGCCCGAGAGCTCGGGGTGGAAGCCGGAGCCCACCTCGAGCATCGCCGCCACGCGGCCGCGCGTCGTGATCGAGCCCGAGTTCGGGTTGAGGATGCGCGCCATGCACTTCAGCAGCGTCGACTTGCCCGAGCCGTTGCGGCCCAGCAGGCCGAACGTCGTGCCCTGCGGCACGTCGAAGGTGACGTCCTTGAGCGCCTCGAACGACTGGTACTTGGCGCGGCGGCCCGAGAGCACCGTCGCCTTGAGCGACTGGTTGCGGTCGGAGTAGACGCGGAAGTGCTTCGACACGTGGTCGACGCTGACGGCGGGCTCGCTCATCAGATCTCCTCGACGATGTTGCGGGCGAGCTTGCGGAAGACGAGCGAGCCGATGATGAGGGAGATCGCCGACCAGGCGATGAGCTGCAGCCAGATGTCCAGGCCCGGCACCGTGAAGTCGTACAGCACGTCGCGGTAGGCCGTGAGGAACCGCTCGGCCGGGTTGAGCTGGAAGAGGGTGACGAGCGGCAGCGACGTGCCGGACTGCGCCTCGAGCGTCTGCTCGGCGTTGCGGACGATGTCGACCGAGAACATGACGCCGGAGCCGTACATCCACACCTGCGCGAGGATCGTCCAGAGGTGCTGCAGGTCGCGGAAGTAGATGCTCGCGACCGAGAGCAGCAGCGCGATGCCGAGCACGAAGACGCAGGTGAGCAGCAGCAGCGGGACGAGCAGCACGGCGTAGAGCAGCACGGCCGGGCCGCCGATGACGAGCATGATGACGAGCAGCACGAGCAGCTCGGTCGCGAATGTGGACGCCTTCGCGAGCACCGTCGACACCACGAGCACCCAGCGCGGGAAGTAGACCTTCGTCAGGAGCCCCGCGTTGCTCATGAGCGAGCCCATGCCCGCCGAGATCGAGCCGGAGATGAAGCCCCACGCGATCACGCCCACGCCGATCCAGGCGGGGAAGGACTGGATGCCGGAGTTCTCGCCGGGCGCGACCGCCACCTGCAGGATGAGGCCGAACACGATGGAGTAGACGGCGATCTGCGCGAGCGGGTTGATGAGCGACCAGACGCGGCCGAGCGCGGTGCGCTTGTACTCCGCCCGGATCTCGCGCAGCGTGAGGTTCTTGAGCAGGTTGAACGTGATCTCCCGCTCGGCTGCGCGCGGGCTGGGCTGGGTCTTGGTCATCGTCCTCCGTAGGGCGCCCTGGAGCGCGCGCACGATGGATCAGGGTAGCACCGGGGCGTCAGCCACCGGCCGCCGTCGGGGCCCTGGCTCACGGCACGGGCCCGACGCCGGGGACGAGCGCGAGGTACCGCTCGGTCATGACGAGCAGCACGACATCCGCGTCGATCTCGGCGGCGAGCGCCGGCGCATCCGGCATGTCGGCCGGCCGGTCGAGCGCGTGGACGACCTGCATCGTCTCGGCGAAGGCGGCCTGCAGCGGCGGGCCGAAGCCGTTGCCGGTCGAGTCGCGCAGCACGAGCGCGGTGTGGTCGGTCGACGCGTCGGCCGTGCGGGTGGTCGCGGGCAGCTGCAGCATGTCGAGCTGCGCGGTCGACTCGAGCGTCTCGGTCGACCCGTCGGCGTACGTGACCTCCATCGCGGAGGCCGGCTCGGCGTAGACCGGCACGGTCCAGTCCTCGCCGGGCTCCCCCGTCCAGCCGGCGGCGCCGTACTCGCTGTGGTCGGTCGTGCGCTCGACACCGGTCACGGCGGGCGCCTCGACGTCGGCGAGCGCCGGCGACGCCTGCCGCAGGCAGCCGGCGAGCGCGTCGAACGCGACCCACGCGCCGAAGTCCGTCCAGTGGCTGTTGAGCGGGCTGTACAGCGGGGTCTCGTCGTCGGCGGCCTCCATGGCCGCGCGCACGTCGACGATCGGCAGCTCCGGGTGCGCGGCGAGCAGCTGGTCGAGCACGGTCGGCCCGAGCAGCCCCTCTGTCCACGCCGGCAGCGCCTCCGGCACCGTCTCCCACTTCGCGGGGGCGACGAGCACGAGCAGCTCGCGGCCATCGGCCTCGAGCGTCGCGCGCATGTTCGAGAGGTAGCCGTTCCACGCCTCGACCCGGTCGGCGGTCAGCTGGAAGCGGCCGAGCGCCTGCGAGATGTTCTCGGAGTGCGGCTCGCCGAGCAGGAGGTGGCCGCCCTCCCCCTCGACGTAGTAGCCCTGCAGGTCGGCGTCGTGCGCCTCGAACGCGGCCTCGGCCGCCGCCGGGTCGGCCGTCCAGGCGTCGCTCGCGCCCTCGCGCTCGAACGCCGGCGTGCAGGCCTCGGGCAGCGGCTCGCCCGGCGCGGCAGTGGGTTCGGGCAGCGCCACCCCGTACGGGTTCGTCGCCTTCCAGATGTAGCCGCCCGCGAGCGCCACCGCCGCGAGCAGGAACAGCACGATGAGCGGCACGAGCCGGAGCCGCGACCAGTGCGACGGCTTGACCTCCTGGTCCGGGGGCAGCTCCCGCAGCGCGCTCACGCCGAGACCTCCGCCCGCCGGCGCGCGGCGCGCGGCGTCGAGGAGAACCGCGGGTCGACGAGCCCGTCGGCGAGCCGGTTCCACGCCGGGTCGACCCAGCGGTCGAGCACGCGCCGCAGCCAGCGCGGCGTCCAATTCTTGAGGCTCATCGCCGGCTTCTCGATGAGGTGCCACGAGCCGAAGGCGAGCACGTGCACCACCACGATGATCACGAGGTGGTAGACGAACCAGCCGAGGGTGTGGAGGCCCGCGGCGGCGCCGAGCTGCATGAGCGGCCAGGCGAAGATGTAGACGCCGTAGCTCAGGTCGCCGTGCTTCTCCCAGTGCTGCAGCTTCGTCGCGCGCACGGCGAACCACATGAGGAAGTACGAGAAGGCGTGCATCCCCCAGATGTTCCAGCCGCCGAAGGCGTAGGAGGCGATCGCGAGCGCGAGCGCCCCGAGCGCGAGCCGGTCGTCGATGGGGATGACGTGCTGCCACATCGCGAACAGCATGCCGAAGGCGAACGGCGCCAGGAACATCAGCATGAACGGGTCGGCGAAGATCGGGAACCACGCGGCGACGTCGCCCGCGCCCGACCACTGCAGCGCGTTGAGCAGCAGGATCGCGGTGGCGAACAGCGTCGTCAGCCACCGGTACGCGAGCACGCCGACGAGGCCGAGCAGCCCCACGATGATGTACGCGAAGAACTCGTACTGCAGCGTCCAGGCGGAGCCGTTCCAGTCGTAGCCGCCGTGCAGCTGCGCGTAGGGCAGGGTCGAGCCGGCTTCGGCGATGTTGCGCTGGCCGAGCATGAGCCAGACGTTCGAGAGGAAGTAGGTGAACGGCGACTGCGTCGGCGCATCCCAGTAGCCGTCGATCGAGCCGGTCTCGAGCGTCCACGCGATCGGCGCGAACAGGAACGCGGTCACGAGCAGCGCTGCCCAGAACGCGGGGAAGATGCGCATCGCGCGCCGCCACATGTAGCGGAAGATCGTCGACCGGCCCATGCGCGAGAGCGTGATGAGGAAGCCGGAGAAGAAGAAGAAGCCGGCGACGGCCACGCCGCCGAGCGACTGCTCGTCGGAGATCTGCGAGCCGAGGTCGTGGCCGCCGTAGAACCCGCCGAGCGGACCCGCGTGGCTGAAGATGACCGCGAACGCGAGCAGCCAGCGGATGAAGCCGATGCTGTTCGCGCGTGGGTCGAACGACTCCTTGAGGGTGACGGCGGTCACCGGCCGAGCACCCGTCGGGCACCCCGGCGGGCGACGCGCGCGGCGCGCAGCGGCACGAGCAGCGCGCGGGCGGTGCCCGGGCTCGCGTCGGCGATCGCGCGCTTGATGCCGGCGATGCCGTGCGAGCCGCGCACGTGCGCCTGCACCCAGGCGATCTGCTCGAGCGGCCAACCGGGCACGCCGTGCGACATCGCGTCGAGCTTGTACTCGAGCCGCATGTAGCTGACCGCGGCGTTGCGCGTGGTCATCACGTTCCGCACCTCGAAGCCGGCGCCGAGCGCGGCGTAGCCGAACAGGCGCTCGAGCGTGTGCGGCAGCCCGCCGTCCTCGTAGCCCTGCTCGGTCGGGAAGTCCTCCCACGCGAAGTCTGCGTCGAGCAGCAGCCGGAGCGCCGCGGGCCGGGCGATGAACATCGAGCCGTACGCCGCGAGCGGGCTGCGGTCGTCGATGGGCACGCGGATGCCGAGGCGCGCGGCCAGCTGCGCCGCCGGCTCGCGGTTGGCGAACCAGCCGCGCCCCATGGTCGGGAAGCCCGAGTGGATCATCGGCGGGAACACCATGCCGAGCCCCGGCCGCGCCTCGAACAGGCGCAGCAGGTTGCGCACATAGCCCGGCGAGCCGAGCAGGTTCTCGAACAGGTGCGCCTTGAAGTGCGCTGCGGGACCCGCGCCGTTCTGCGGGCTGCGCTTGGAGTGCAGCTTCACGACGAGGTCGAAGCGGTCCGACAGCAGCACGTCGCGGCAGCCGAGCAGGAACGCGGACACGTCCCGACCCCGGTTGGACCCGACCACCCGCACCTCGTCGCCCGTGCGTCCGGCCGCCTCGAGCGCCGCCTCGAGCCGGGCGCGCTTCTCGTCGGTGTCGGTCGTCGCGATGAGGGTCCAGCCCGCGGGCAGGTTGGCCGCCTGCGCCAGGATCTCGTCGAGCATGTCGTCGTAGTAGAGGTGCGCGAGCACGCCGATGCGGAGCCCCGAGACGTCGGCGTCTCCCGTGTCGACGTCGGGCATGATCTCGAGCGTCGCGAGGTTCGTCGCTAGGTCGCGGGGCTTCGACGTGCGCGCCATGTCGCGGTAGACGAGCTCCATCGGGTAGCCAGCAGCGCGCATCCGGTCCTCGACGTCGCGCGGCATGACCGCGAGGCTGTCGTGGTACAGCGGGTCGTGGAAGAACAGCCGGCGCTTCACGATCGGCAGGCCCGCGTCGATCATCTGCGTCGGCACGTCGAAGACCGGGTGCTGCGCGCCGTAGTCGGAGGCAGGGAAGGCCGTCTCGGAGCGGAAGCCGCGCTCCTCGAACCAGCTCGTGAACCGCGACTCGTGCTGGATGATCGAGGCCTCGTAGGAGTCGATCACCGGCATCGTCGACCAGTACTCGCGCCACGCGTCGCTCGTCGCCATGCGGCGCCGCACCGCGATCCAGTGCGACTGGATGTGCCGGGGCATGACGCCCGTGCCGGTGTAGGGATGCGGTCGCACCTCGGCGTGGTCGGTCACGCCCCAGAAGTCGGCATCCGACGCGTCCATGCGCTCGAAGAGCTCCTCGTACGAGCCGATCGGGCCGTAGAACGTGTAGTTCATGAGCACGATCTCGTCGAAGTCGGCGATGCGATCGCCGTGGCGCTCGAGGATGTCGCGGTAGGCGCCGACGTCGAAGCCGGTGTTCTCGCGCTCCCAGACGCTGTCGGCGACGGCCTCGAGCGCGACGCGGCTCTCGGTCGTGAGCGCCGAGTTCGAGACGATGGCGATCTCGTCGGCGTGCGGCCGCAGCGCCCGCAGGTGGTGGGTCACGTGCTCGCCGACGAGTCCGTCGGGGTCGTAGACCAGGAAGAACACCGCTCTGCGCATGAAAGGGACCTCGCTCACCGACGCGAATCGCTCGCGCCGCCCTCCAGGGTACCGACCGCGCGCCAGCGGCTAGGCTGGGCGGGCCCGCGGCACGCGCGCGGGCGCTGCCTGGGAGGTGCCGTGCCGGATCGACCGCTCGTCGTCGTGCTGCTGGCGACCCACGACGGCGCCGACTTCCTCCGCGAGCAGGTCGACTCGATCCTCGCCCAGCAGGGCGTCGACGTGCGCATCGTCGTCTCGGACGACGGGTCGACCGACGCGACCCCCGCGCTGCTCGACGAGCTGGCCGCCGACCCGCGCATCCTGCAGCTGCCGCCCGGCGCGTACGGCTCGGCCCACGCCAACTTCCTGCGGCTCATCCGCGACGCGCCCGTCGACGGCGCCGCGGCGATCGCGTTCTCCGACCAGGACGACGTCTGGAACCCGGGCAGGCTCGCTGCCCAGCTCGAGCAGCTGCGCACCGCCGACGCGGTGAGCGCGAACGTCATCGCCGTCTACGACGACGACCGCCGGGTGCTGCTCGACAAGGCCCAGCCGCAGCGCTCGCTCGACTTCGTGCTCGAGAGCGCGGGACCGGGCTGCACCTTCGTGCTCTCCCCCGCCGCGTTCGACCTCGTGCGGCACGTCGTGCGCACCGACCCGGAGGCCGACGCGGCGCCGATCCACGACTGGCTCGTCTACGCGATCGTGCGCGCCGCCGGCATGCGCTGGCACATCGACCCGGCGCCCGTCATCGACTACCGGCAGCACGCCGCGAACGACACCGGCGCGAACCTCGGCTGGTCGCAGGCCCGCACGCGGCTGCGACGGATGCGCTCCGGCGGCTTCCGGCGCGAGGCCGCGGTCGTGGCGCGCATCGCGTCGCGCGTCGCCGAGGGCGAGCACCGCGCGCGCCTCACGGCGCTCGCCGCCCTGCTCGAGCGCGGCGACGCCCGCGCACGGCTCGCGCTGCTCCGCGGCATCGGCAGCCTCCGGCGGCGCGGCTCCGAGCGGATCGCGCTCGCCGGGATGCTGCTGCTCGGCGTCTGGTGAGCCGAGCCCGCGGCTCGGCTCAGCTGCGGGCGCGCGAGCGCTCCCGCTCGAGCAGCCGCACGAGGTAGCGGCCGTACCCGCTCTTCACGAGCGGCTGCGCGAGGCGCTCGAGCTGCTCGTCGTCGATCCACCCGGCGCGCCAGGCGATCTCCTCGATGCAGCCGATCTTGAAGCCCTGGCGGTCCTCGATCACGCGCACGTACTCGCTCGCCTGCATCATCGACTCGAAGGTGCCGGTGTCGAGCCAGGCGACGCCGCGGTCGAGCACCTGCACCTGCAGGCTGCCGGCGTCGAGGTAGCGCTCGTTGACGGTGGAGATCTCGAGCTCGCCGCGGGCGGAGGGCTCGATCGTCTTCGCGATCTCGATCACGTCGTTGTCGTAGAAGTAGAGGCCCGGCACGGCGTAGTCGCTCTTGGGCTCGGCCGGCTTCTCCTCGATGGAGATGGCCTTGAAGTCGTCGTCGAACTCGACGACGCCGTAGGCGGTGGGGTCGGCCACCTGGTAGGCGAAGATGACGCCGCCATCGACCTCCGCGTGTGCGCGCAGGCTCGAGCCGAGGCCCGTGCCGTGGAAGATGTTGTCGCCGAGCACGAGCGCGACCGACTCGTCGCCGATGAACTCCTCGCCGATGATGAACGCCTGGGCAAGGCCATCGGGCGAGGGCTGCACCGCGTACTGGATGTCCATGCCGAGGCCGGAGCCGTCGCCCAGCAGCGCGCGGAACTGCTCGTTGTACTCGGGGGTCGTGATCACGAGCACCTCGCGGATGCCGGCCATCATGAGCGTCGACAGCGGGTAGTAGACCATCGGCTTGTCGTAGATGGGCATCAGCTGCTTCGAGATGCCCTTCGTGATCGGCCACAGCCTCGTGCCCGAGCCGCCAGCCAGGATGATGCCGCGCACGTGCCCTGCCCCTCTGCGGCCACCCGGCCGCGTCCGAGCGAGTCTAACCCGCGGGCCAGGCGGAGCGTCGGGCTCCGCCCAGGCGGAGCGCTGCCTCAGCCCTCGCGCGCCGCCTGGATCGTCGCGAAGTCGGCGCAGATGCGCGCGACGTCGGCGGGCTCGAGCGATCGAGCCAGCTGCCGGTCGTTCTCACGCCCCGCGACGTTCAGCTGATAGAGACCGGTGGCCTGCGTCGCCGGCACGAACGGGAAGTTCCTGGCCAGCTCCTCGACCTGCGCGGTGCGGATGCCGAGGCCCACCGCCGTCGCGTTGATCCAGACGTCGTCGGCGCGCGGCGACCGCTCGAGGAACGCCTCGCCGCGCTCGTGCAGGCGGTCGAGCAGCGCCGTGGGGAGGATCTGCCCCGAGACGCCGGTGCCGAAGTGCGCGAAGCTCGGCGCCGTCCCGCTCGCCGGCATCCACAGGTGGTACGGGCGCAGCGCGCCGTCGGCGCACTGCATCTCGTGCACGCGGAAGCCGTGGACGAGCTCGGGCCGCGCGCGGTGCGCATCCGTCAGCACGCGCAGCCAGCGGCGCGGGTAGATCATGTCGTCGTCGCCGACGACGAGCGGCAGCTCGTGCCGCGCCGTGCTCACGACGTGGGGCCAGTACTTCGCGTGCACGCGCAGGCCCGGCGCCGCGGGCAGGATCTCGAGGCCGCGGCGCTGCAGCCGCCGCAGCGGCGCGGGCAGCGGACGGGCGAGCTCCGGCTCGTCCAGGAACAGCACGAGCCGACGCGGCAGCCGATCGCCCCGGGCGATCGACTCGAGCGCGACCCAGGCGAGGCGGATGCGATCGCCGTGCGTCGTCATGGTGACGACCGCCTCGCCCGCCGGGTCCACGACGCGCGCGCGGGAGAGCAGGTTCGACCGCCGGAGCGCGGCGATCTCGCGCAGCAGCGCGGGCGAGGGCCGGTCGTCCTGGGCTGCGGTCGGGTGCTCGTGCAGCGGCACGCCGATCACCCTCGCGACGGCCCGCCGCGCGGTCGATCGCGAGCGCGCGAGCAGCGATGGGGGCATGCCGACACGATAGCGATCTCATGCGCAGTACTTGACACGGCTGGGAAACAGCCGAGAGGCTGTTGCAGTTGTCCCCCGCGTGTCACGAACGAGGAGAGCCCATCGTGCGCTATGCACTTGCCGCCATCGCCACGATCGGCCTGGTCGCGTCGACCCTGCTGGGCTCCGCGCCCGCAGCGCAGGCCGCCACCGCCCGCCTCGACGGCGACGACCGCTTCGAGACGAGCGTGCTCGCCTCCCAGCGCCTCCCCGCGACCGACACTGTCTTCCTCGCATCCGGCACCGCGTTCCCCGACGCGCTCGCTGCCGCGCCGGTCGCCGCGGCCGAGGACGCGCACCTCCTGCTCGTGCGCCCGGAGGGCATCCCGCAGATCGTGCAGGACGAGCTGCGCAGGCTCGCGCCCAGCGAGATCGTGCTCATCGGCTCGGAGGCGTCCCTCTCCGCCGACGTCGCGGCGCAGGCCGCCGCGACCGGTGCGCGCACCGTCACCCGCATCGGCGGCGCCGACCGCGTCGCGACCTCGATGCTGCTGCTCGACCGGATGCGCGACGAGGGCGCGGCCGTCACCGACATCTGGGTCGCGAGCGGCTACAGCTTCCCGGACGCGCTCGCCGCCGGCGCCGTTGCGGCGCGCGAGGGCCACGCCCTCGTGCTCACCCTCGGCGCCGACGCCGGGTTCCGGCAGCAGGTCACCGCTCGGATCGGCGGCGTGCAGCGCTTCCACATCCCGGGCAGCACGGGAAGCGTCAGCGCCGACGTGCAGTCGATGCTCGCGAGCACGGGGCGCGCGGTCGACCGCTTCCCCGGCGCGGACCGCTACGAGACCGCGGTGCAGATCAACCAGGCCTTCACCCGCACAGGCAGTGGCGGCCAGCTCGTGCTGACGAGCGGCGCCGACTTCCCCGATGGCCTCGTCGGCGCGGTCTACGCGGGCATCCGCGGCGAGTCGCTCTACCTCACCGACCCGAGCTGCGCGACGAGCGGCTCCGTGGCCGCCGAGCAGCGCCGCATCGCGAGCACCGGCACGACGGTGCTGGGCGGCGTGAACACCGTCTCCCCCGTCGCCGCCGAGCTCGTGCCGTGCGCCGCGCTCAACGCCTCCGCCTCCGACCTGCTCGACCGCATCAACGCGGCGCGCGCCGCCGCCGGACGGGCACCGCTCGCGCTCGACGGCTGCCTCTCGCGGATGGCGGGCGGCTGGGCGAGCGCGATGGCCGCCGGGAACCTCACCGGCTCCGCGCACAACCCGTCGCTCACCGCCGAGGCGCGCGCGTGCTCGCTGCGCGGCTGGGGCGAGAACGTCGGCCGCACGATGGGCTCGAGCCCCGACGCCGCGCGCATCATGAGCGCCTGGATGGCGTCCCCGGCGCACAAGCTGAACATCGAGCGGGCGAGCTTCACGCACATCGGCATCGGCATCGACCGCGGCTCGAACGGCTCCTGGTACTACGTGCTGGACTTCGGCACGCGCTGACGCCGGGTGCGCGACGGCTAGACTCGGCCGGACGTGACCTCGACCGTTAGGCCAGCCTCCTCGTGAAGATCCTCCTGACCGGCGGCGCCGGCTTCATCGGCTCGAACTTCGTGCGGATGGCGCTCGAGCACCGCCTGCCCGGGCTCGAGGGCGCGGCGATCACCGTGCTCGACGCCCTGACCTACTCCGGCAACCCGGCGAACCTCGCGTCGGTCGCCGGGCATCCGCGCTACGCGTTCGTGCACGGCGACATCCGCGACATCGGCCTGCTCGACCGCATCATGCCGGGCGTCGACGCCGTCGTCCACCTCGCGGCCGAGAGCCACGTCGACCGGTCGGTGCGCGACGCGTCGATCTTCGTCGAGACGAACGTCGTCGGCACCCAGCGGCTGCTCGACGCGGCCCTCCGCCACGACGTGCGTCGCTTCATCCACGTCTCGACCGACGAGGTGTACGGCTCGATCGACGAGGGCGAGTGGACCGAGCAGAGCCCGCTCGAGCCGAATAGCCCCTACTCGGCGTCGAAGGCCGGCAGCGACCTGCTGGCCCGCTCGTACCACCGCACCCACGGCCTCGACGTGCGCATCACGCGCTGCTCGAACAACTACGGGCCCTTCCACTTCCCCGAGAAGCTCGTGCCGCTCTTCGTCACGAACCTCATCGACGGCCTGGGCGTGCCGCTCTACGGCGACGGCGAGCACGTGCGCGACTGGCTCCACGTCGACGACCACTGCCGCGGCATCGCGCTCGTGCTCACCGGCGGCCGCCCCGGCGAAGTCTACAACATCGGCGGCGGCACCGAGCTGACGAACCGCCGCCTCACCGAGCTGCTGCTCGAGGCGACCGGGCGCGACTGGTCGGCCGTCGAGCCGGCGGTCGACCGCAAGGGCCACGATCGCCGCTACGCGGTCGACGCGACGAAGATCGCCGACGAGCTGGGCTACGCGCCGCAGGTGCCGTTCGAGCAGGGCATCGCCGACGTCGTGCAGTGGTACCGCGACCACCGCAGCTGGTGGGAGCCGCTCAAGGAGCGGGCAGCGCTGTGAACGGCCGCCTCACGGTGGTGCTCGACGAGGTCGGCGAGCGCAGCCCCACGACCGTCGGCCGCTACGCCGCCGCGCTCACGCACGCGCTCGCCACGACCGCGCCGTCGGGCTTCGACGTCGCCGCGATGTCGGCCAAGGTGAGCGACGGCCGCGAGCAGCGCATCCGCGAGCTGCTCCCCGGCATCGGCGAGCTGCGGCAGACGGCCATGCCCGCGCGCGAGCTGCGGCAGGCGTGGCTCCACTCGCTCACGACGCTGCCGGTGCGCGGCCTCGTGCACTCGACGAGCCTGCTGGCGCCGATGGTGCGCGAGCCGGAGCCGGGCGACCAGGTCACCGTCACGGTGCACGGCCTGCACCCGCTCTCCGACCGCTCCGAGCGCAAGCAGCGCTGGTTCGACCGCGCGCTGCGGCGGGCGCTCCGCCGCGCCGACGGGATCGTCATGCCGTCGACCGCCGTCGCCGAGGACCTGCAGCTGCTGCACGACCTCGGTGACCGGGTGCGCGTCGTGCACCCGGCGCCCATCGTCGCGCAGTCGCTGCCCGCCGACCGGGGCGCCTCGAGCACCCTGCCGCTGCCCGACGAGTACGTGCTCGCGATGACGGCGCCCGGAGCGCGCGGGCAGGCGGAGGCGCTCATCGAGACCGTCGCGAGCTCGTCGATGCCGGATGTGCGGGTCGTCGTGGCGGGGCCCGTGCAGTGGGGCGAGTCGACGCTCGCGGCGATGGCGGTCGAGGCCGGGCTCCCGCCCGGGCGGCTCGTGATGCTCGGCGACCTCGACGCGACGCAGCTCGCGATCGCGCACCACCGCGCGCTCGCCCACCTGCACGTCTCCGAGCTCGACGCGCTCGGCCTCAGCCTGCTCGACGCCGCCGCGCTCGGCACGGCCACCGTGCATCCCGCCAACCGCTCGCTGCAGGAGATCGCCGGCGACGCGAGCGTGCCCGTCGAGGGCGGCCCGCACGAGCTCGCCGCGGCGCTCGGGCGGCTGCTCGCGGACGACGCGGAGCGCGAGCGGCTCGCGATGCACGCGATGGACCGCGCTCGGGCGTTCACGTGGGAGGCCGCCGCCCAGCAGGTGTGGCGGCTGCACGCGGAGCTGTGACCGTGCGGGTCTCGGTCGCGCTCTGCACCCACCAGGGCGAGCGCTGGATCCAGGAGCAGCTGCGCAGCATCCTCGCGCAGACGGTGCCGGTCGCCGAGATCGTCGTCGGCGACGACGCGTCCAGCGACCGCACGCTCGACATCGTGCGGGCGGTCGCCGCCGAGACCGACGTGCCGATCCGCATCCGGCACCACGCGGTCGCGCTCGGCGTCGCGGGCAACTTCGCGGATGCGATCGCCGCGACCACCGGCGACGTCGTGGCGCTCTCGGACCAGGACGACGTGTGGCACGCCGACCGGCTCGAGCGCCTGCTGCCGCACCTCGAGGGCGTCGCGCTCGTGCACTCGGACGCGCGGCTCGTCGACGCCGACGGCGCCCCGCTGGGCGCGACGCTCGCCGACTCGCTCGAGATGAGCGCGTGGGAGTGCGCGGCGATGGCCGACGGGCGCGCCGTCCAGGCGCTCCTGCGGCGCAACCTCGTCACCGGCGCCACCGCGATCGTGCGGCGCGGCGCCGCGATGGCGGCGCTCCCCATCCCAGCAGGCTGGATCCACGACGAGTGGCTCGCGATGTGCGCCGCGCTGGGCGACGGCGTGCGGTTCGTGCCCGAGCAGACGATCGACTACCGCCAGCACGGCGGCAACCAGATCGGCGTGCGCCGGCTCGGGGCCGCCGACAAGCTGCGGCGGGTGCTCGAGGCCGACTCCGGCAAGCACGCGCTGAAGGCCCAGCGGGCGACGTCGCTCGCGACCGAGGCGACCCGTCGCGGGCTCGCGAGCGGCGCCGACCTCGAGGCGCTCGTCGAGAAGGCGCGCCACGAGCGCGACCGCGCGGCGCTCCCCCGCCCCCGGCTGCTGCGGGTGTCCGGGGTGCTGCGCGGCGTCGCGGCCGGGCGCTACGCGCGCTTCTCGCGCGGCGCGATCGACATCGCCCGCGACCTGCTCGAGCAGCACGGCGACTGACGGCCGCGCGCGCTCCTAGGGCTGGGGCGTCCCGGTCGGCGGCACGATCGCGTCGGCCTCCGCGAGCGACGCCTGCACCATCGCGTGGATCTGGTCGAAGTCGGGATCGCCGGTGTTGACGCCGGAGTCCGGCACGAGCTCGAGGTTCGTGATGGGCAGCTGCCGCGTCTGCAGGGCGAGCTCCGACAGCGAGCCGATCATCGACTGCGGCACGTCGGTCTGCACCATGTCCTGGCCTGCGGCGGAGAGCTGCGAGTACTTCGTCAGCAGCGTCTCGGGGGTGAACTGCGAGATCACCGCCTCCTGCACCTGCCGCTGGCGCTCCATGCGCGCGTAGTCCGAGGAGCCGGCGCGGCTGCGGGCGTACCAGAGCGCGTGGTAGCCGTCCATGCGCTGCACGCCCGGCTCGATCCACTCCTCCACCGGGCCGCCCTCGATCGCGATCGGCACCCGGTCCGTGACGGTCAGCTCGACGCCACCGAGCGCATCCACGAGGTCGGAGAAGCCGTGCATGTCGACGAGCACGAAGAACTGCAGCTCGAGGCCGGTGACGCCCTCGACCGCGTCGCGCGTCGCCTCGATGCCCGGGCTAGACCCGTTCGCGACGGCGTCGGGGTAGAGCTCGGGGTGCCCCTCGCCGTAGGTGTAGGTGCCGTTGAGGTAGCAGTCGCTCGACTCGCAGTCGAAGCCGTTCGGGTACGGCCCCCACATCGGCGAGCCCTCCGAGAAGGGCGCGTTGCGCAGGTTGCGCGGCACGCCGATCATCGTCGCTGCGCCGGTCTCGGCGTTGACGGTCACGACGGTCATAGAGTCGGCACGGAGGCCCTGGCGGTCCTCGCCGGCGTCGCCGCCGAGCAGCAGGAACGTGAAGCGGCCGTCGACCGGCTCGACCGCGGGCCGGGCGAAGTCGAACAGGTCCGAGACGAGGCCCCGGGATGCGTCGACGATCGTCGCGCCGTAGCCCGCGAGCGCCGCCGGCGCGATCGTCGCGATGATCGACAGCGCGGCGATGCCCGCGCGGGCGCCGCCCGCGACCTTCGGCAGCCGCGCGAGCCGCAGGGTGTCGAAGCCGAGCACGAGCCACAGGATCGCGTAGCCGATGAGCAGCGCCTCGACGACGAGCAGGCCGATCGAGTTCGCGACCACGGTGAGCAGCGCGCTGCGCCAGGCGAACCATCCGACCGCGGCGACGAGCAGCAGCACGAGCAGCACGATGGTCGCGCCGATGCCGAAGCGGCCGAGGCGGCGATTGCCGGCGAGCACCTGGGCGCTGCCGGGCAGCAGGAAGCCGACCCCCACGAGCCACCAGCCGCGCCGCTGCATGACCTCCGGGCGGTCGACCGCCGGGTGGCGGATCGGTGTGCCGGTCTCCAGCAGCGTCATGCGCCCGCGTCCACGCGGTCGCGGAGCGCCTGCGCCTTGGCGTCGACCTGCTGCTCGAGGTCGGCCGCGAAGGCGTCGAGGCGCTCGGCGACGGCGGGGTCGCTCGAGCCGAGGATGCGCGCGGCGAGGATGCCGGCGTTGCGGCCGCCGCCGATCGAGACGGTGGCGACCGGGATGCCCGCGGGCATCTGCACGATCGAGAGCAGGCTGTCGAGGCCGTCGAGGCGGTCGAGCGGCACCGGCACGCCGATGACGGGCAGGCGCGTCATCGACGCGACCATCCCCGGCAGGTGCGCGGCCCCGCCGGCGCCGGCGATGATCACGCGCACGCCGCGGTCGGCAGCGCCGCGGGCGAAGTCGACCATCTTCTGCGGGGTCCGGTGCGCGGACACGACGTCGACCTCGGAGGCGACGCCGAGCTCATCGAGCGCGACCTTCGCCGCCTCCATGACCCGCCAGTCGGAGTCCGATCCCATGATGATGCTGACCTGCGCAGGCATGGCGTCAAGGGTACGCGCGCCAGCACCCTCCCTCCGACGCCTCGCCGCCGCGCCCCGCCTCCCCCATCCGCGCTCGCGCGTGGGGTGGTCACGACACGCCGCGCTCGTCCGCCCGTGTGGTCACGACGCGCCGTAGGCGTTGGGCCGGCGCGGCGCGTCGTGACCACCCGCCGGCAGGAGCGGATGCGACGGGGCGCGTGGTTCTCCACCGGGGCGATCGGATGCGTGACGGCGACCCCTTCGGGCGGGGCACCATGCGCCCGTGGACGGCCCTCATCTGTTCCGAGTCGCAGAGGCCCGCGCCAAGGGCATGCGGGACCGGCAGTTGCGCGCCCGCAACTTCGTGATCCCCACCCGCGGCGTGCGTGCGCTGCGCGAGCTGGTCGACGCGAAGACGCTCCTCGCTGCGCTCGCCCTCGTCGCGCGCGACGACCACTTCTTCTCGCATACCACTGCCGCGCGCATCCACGGCATGCCGCTGCCCCTGGTGCTGGTGGGCGACGGCATCCACGTCGCGGCCCCGACCGCCGGCAGTCGCATGCGGCGACCCGGGATGATCGCGCATCGGTTGCGGGCCGACACCGTGATCGTCGACGGGCTGCGCGTCGAGGCGCCGGCGGACGTGTTCATCCACCTCGCGGCGCTGCTCGATCACGCGTCGCTCGTGGCGGTCGCGGATTGGCTCGTCTCACACCAGCGCGGCGACGCCCGCATCACGCCCCAGGACCTCCTCGAGCACTGCCGGCGGCGCTCCGCCACGCGCGGCAGCGCGGCGGCGCGACGCGCGGTGCTCGACTGCCGGGTGGGCGCTGAGTCGCCCATGGAGACGGAGTTCCGGCTCGTGCTCGGCGAGCTCGGCATGCCGACGACCGAGCTCAACTTCTCGATCTTCGATGAGGGCAAGCGCTTCCTGATGCGACCGGACGGGGGCTGGCCTGAGCTGCGGTGCGCCTGGGAGTACGACGGGGAGCAGCACTTCACCGACCCGCGGCAGGCCGCACGTGACCTCGACCGGCTGGAGGCACCCGCGGCGCTCGGGTGGCGCACGCGTCGGTTCGCCAAGCAGCACCTGCGCGGCAGGCGCGAGGCGATCGTCGCGTTCGCCGACGAGGTCCGCGAGCGGGCGCGCCTCGCCCAGCTGCGCCCCATCGAGCTCGAGGGCTACTGGTCGACGTGCCTCGACCCGCGCACGCTCCGCCGCTGAGCGGGCCCGTGCATCCGCATCCGCGCCCCTCCGCCCTCCGGCTCCCGAGCGGGTGGTCACGACACGCCGAGTTGGGACGGCCGCGGCGGCGTGTCGCGACCACCCCGCAGACGACGCGCGGCGTGTCGTGACCACCCTGCGCCATAGCGTTGCGGGGCGCCGCGCCGCGCGGGTCAGGCGTCGAAGTGGGCTGCCGCCGCTCGGGCGCGGTAGGCGACCTCGTCCATGTCATCGCCGATCGCGGTCACGTGGCCCACCTTGCGGCCGGGGCGCGTCGCCTTCGCGTAGGAGTGCACCTTCACGTCCGGGTGGGAGGCGAGCGCCGACGCGTAGCGGTCGGCCATCGCACCGGAGGCAGGACCGCCGATCACGTTGATCATCACGCTCGCCGGCGCGAGGATCGCCGTCGAGCCGAGCGGCAGGTCGAGCACCGCGCGCAGGTGCTGCTCGAACTGGCTCGTCACCGAGCCGTCGATCGTCCAGTGGCCGGAGTTGTGCGGGCGCATCGCGAGCTCATTCACCAGCACGCGGCCGTCGTCGGTCTCGAACATCTCGACCGCGAGCACGCCGGTGACCTGCAGCCCCTCTGCGATCGAGCGCGCGATGTCGTCGACGAGCGGCTGGATGCGCGACGCGTGCGGCGCCGGCGCGAGCACCTCGGCGCAGATCGAGTCGCGCTGCACCGTCTGCACGAGCGGCCACACGACCGCATCGCCCGACGGGCGGCGCGCGACGAGCTGCGCGAGCTCGCGCCGGAAGGGCACGAGCTCCTCGACGAGCAGCTGCGGACCGCCCGAGGCGGCACCGGCGAGCCAGTCGGCCGCCTCCGCCGCGTCGCGCACGACGCGCACGCCCTTGCCGTCGTAGCCGCCGGTGGCCGTCTTCACGACCCCGACGCCGCCGTGGTCCGCGAGGAAGCGCTCGAGGTCCTCCACGCCGTCGACGGGCGCCCAGTCGGGCTGCGGTGCACCGAGCTCGGCCATGCGCTGCCGCATCGCCCGCTTGTCCTGCGCGAAGCGCAGCGCGTCCGGGCCCGGATGCACCGCGTGCCCGGCGTCGACGAGCGCGCGCAGCACCTCCTGCGGCACGTGCTCGTGGTCGAAGGTCACGACGTCGACCTCGGCGGCGAACGCGAGCACCGCGTCGACGTCGCGGTAGTCCCCGACGGCCGTCGCCGCGAGCGCCGCCGACATCCCCTCGGCCTCCGCGAGCACGCGCAGCTCGATGCCGAGCTCGACGGCCGCTGGGATCATCATGCGGGCCAGCTGCCCGCCGCCCACCACGCCGACGATCATGCCGCCCGCCCCGCATCCGCTGCGACGTGCATCGCGGCGCGGCCGCATCCGATCACGGCGATCCTCATGGAGCTCCTTCGTAGCCGGCGCGTCAGCCGCGCGCGATGGTGGTGGCGCCGTCGCCGGCGTCGGGGACGACGATGCCGCGGGCGCCGAGCTGCTCGGACAGCATGCGCTGCACGAGGGATGCGCTCGGCACGTCGGCGAGGATGACGGCGCGGTCGCCGCCCGTCGACAGCAGCACGTCGCCGGCGCCGAACAGCGCCTGCAGGCCGCGGCGGCGCACCGTCACGTCGTGCACGCGGGAGAGCATCGTCTCGCGCCGCGTGCCGCCGAAGCTGCCGCGGATGATGACGCGCTCGGTGGTGAAGACGAAGGCGCGCGAGAGCCACGCGAGGGTGGGGACGAGCGTGAGCAGCCCCGTCACGAGCCCGGCGACGGTCAGCACGGCGACGTTCCAGAGCGGCCAGTCGACCCGGTCGAGCAGGAGCGCGACGAGGCCGGCGCAGCCCCACAGCACGAGCACCGGCACGATGAGCACGCGCGCGTGCGGTCGCATGCGCGCGATCACGCGCTCCTCGCCGGTCGACACGGGACGATCATCTCGCATCAGCGCACGTGCACGACGTCGCCCGCCCGCACGTCGACGATCCTGTCGTCGGTGTCGACCTGCAGCTCGCCGTGCGGTCCGAGGCCGACGGCGCGGCCGACGAGCTCGCCGGCGGGCAGCGCGACGCGCACGTCGCGGCCGATCGTGCTGAGGTCGGCGGCGACCGCCGCCCGCAGCGCCTCGGTGCCGAGCGCGGGCAGCAGCGCGCCGAGCGAGCGCAGCACGCCGCACAGGATCGCGTCGGCGAGCACGGGCGCGGAGCCCTCGGCGCCCTCGAGCGTGAGCGAGGTCGCCTGCGCCGTCGGCAGCTCGGCGGCGGTGAGCGTGAGGTTGACGCCGAAGCCGACCGCGACGCCGGTCCTGCGGCGCTCGCACAGGATGCCGGCGACCTTCTTGCCCTCGACGAGCACGTCGTTCGGCCACTTCAGAGACGCGCGGTCGGCGACGAGCGGGTCGAGCGCGTCGGCGAGCGCGAGGCCGGCGGCAAGCGGCAGCCAGCCGATCGCCTCCTCGCTCAGCCGCTTCGTGCGCACGAGCACGGTCGCCGCGAGGCACTTGCCGGCGGGCGAGACCCACTCGCGGCCGAGGCGGCCGCGGCCGGCCCGCTGGTCGAGCGTCGCCCAGGTCGTGAGGTGCTCCGCGCGCTCGTCGACGGCGTCGAAGGTCGAGCCGACCGTGCCGAGCTCGATGACCGTGCCGGCACTCGACGCGCCTGGGAAGAGCATGGCTCCAGCCTAGGACGAGGGGCGACCCGTGGCGGCCGCAGATGGAGAGGATCACCACCGGAGCGCGGCAAGACGCTGTGGGAGTCCACAAAGGCCGGGCATGGGGCGCCGTCTAGAGTGGCATCCGTGACCGACGAGACCACTGCTGCTGCGCCCATGTCGACGACGGCCGAGCGGATCGACGACCTCCGCCTGCGGCACCGCGAGGCGGTGACCGACAAGGAGTCGAAGGCCAAGCAGCGGCAGGGCGCGAAGGGCAAGAAGACGGCCCGCGAGCGCATCGAGCAGTTCGTCGACAAGGGCTCGTTCGTCGAGTTCGACGCTTACGTGCGGCACCGCACCACGGCGTTCGGCATGGAGGGCAACCGCCCCTACGGCGACGCGGTGGTGACCGGCATCGGCACCGTCCACGGTCGGCGCGTGGCCGTCTACGCCCAGGACTTCACCACCTTCGGCGGCTCGCTCGGCGAGGTCGCCGGCGAGAAGATCATCAAGATCCAGGACTACGCGATGAAGGTGGGCGTGCCCATCGTCGGCATGCTCGACTCCGGCGGCGCGCGCATCCAGGAGGGCGTGGTCGCGCTCGGCAAGTACGGCGAGATCTTCAAGCGCAACACCGCCGCCTCGGGCGTGATCCCGCAGATCTCGATCGTGATGGGCCCGGCGGCCGGCGGCGCCGTCTACTCTCCCGCGCTCACCGACTTCGTGATCATGGTCGACAAGTCGAGCCACATGTTCGTCACCGGCCCCGACGTCATCAAGACCGTCACGGGCGAGGAGGTCGGCTTCGAGGAGCTCGGCGGTGGCCGCACCCACAACACGGTGTCGGGCGTGAGCCACTACCTCGCCGCCGACGAGGACGACGCCCTCGACTACGTGCGCGCGCTGCTCGCCTACCTGCCCGACAACAACCAGTCGGAGGTGCCCGCCTACGACCACGCGGCGGAGCGCGTCGTCAACGACAGCGACCGCCGCCTCAACACGATCATCCCGGACTCGCCGAACCAGCCCTACGACGTGCTGGGCATCATCGAGACGCTCATGGACGACCGCGAGTTCCTCGAGGTGCAGCCGCTCTACGCGCCGAACATCGTGATCGGCTTCGGTCGCCTCGAGGGTCGGACGATCGGCGTGATCGCGAACCAGCCGAAGCAGATGGCGGGCACGCTCAACATCGAGGCGGGCGAGAAGGCCGCGCGCTTCGTGCGCTTCTGCGACTCGTTCTCGATCCCGATCCTCACCGTCGTCGACGTGCCCGGCTACCTGCCCGGCACCGACCAGGAGTGGTCGGGCGTCATCCGCCGCGGCGCGAAGCTGCTCTACGCCTACGCCGAGGCGACCGTGCCGATGGTGACCGTCATCACGCGGAAGGCCTACGGCGGCGCCTACATCGTCATGGGCTCGAAGCAGCTCGGCGCCGACATCAACGTCGCGTGGCCGTCGGCCGAGATCGCGGTCATGGGCGGCCAGGGCGCGGTGAACATCCTCTACCGCAACGAGATCCGCGACGCCGAGGCCGCGGGCCACGACGTGGCGGAGGTGCGGAAGCGCCTCGCGAGCGAGTACACCTACAACGTCGCCTCGCCGTTCCTCGCCGCCGAGCGCGGGGAGCTCGACGGCATCATCGAGCCTGCCGAAACCCGCGTCATGATCACGCGGGCCTTCCGCGCGCTGCGCACGAAGCGCGTGCAGCGGCCCGAGAAGAAGCACGGGAACATCCCGCTGTGAGCGACGCCGACGCATCCGAGCCCATCATGACCGTGGTGGGCGGCTCGCCCACCGACGAGGAGCGCGCGGCGGTCGAGGCCGTGCTGCTCGGCATGGCCGAGGAGTGGGCCGAGACCAAGCACCGTCGCGTGCTCGACACCGAGAGCGAGTGGCAGTCGCGGGCTCGCACCGACACCGGGCGCGGCGCGCGCCGCTGAACGCCGGGCGCGAACCCCGTCGGGCGTAGCCCGGCCCCAGGCGGCCTCCCGGCACCCCGCGGCTAGCATCGCCCCCATGGTGAGGCTGCGAAAGGCACGTCCGCGATCGGATGCCGGCATCCGGCGGCGCAGGTCGGGGCGCGGCTGGTCGTACCGGCACGACGACGGGCGGCCGGTCACGCGCGAGGAGCGCGAGCGCGCCGAGTCGCTCGCGGTGCCGCCCGCCTGGAAGGACGTCTGGATCGCAGCCGACCCGCTCGCGCACATCCAGGCGATCGGCGTCGACGATGCCGGCCGCACGCAGTACCGCTACCACCCGCACTGGCGCGAGCGCCGCGACCGCGCGAAGCACGAGCGCGCCCTCAGCCTCGCCGAGTCGCTCCCGGCGATGCGACGGCGGGTCACGCTCGATCTCGAGCGCGAAGGACTCCCGCGCGAGCGCGTGCTCGCGGCCGCGCTGCGCATGCTCGACACCGTGGCGATCCGCGCGGGCGGCGACACCTACGCCGAGGAGCGCGGGTCGCGGGGGCTCATGACGCTGCTGTGCCGGCACGCGACCGTCACGGGCGACTCGGTGCGGCTGCGCTTCCCGGCGAAGTCGGGGCAGCGCTTCGACGTCACGATCGAGGACCCGGCGCTCGCGCGCTGCGTCGAGGAGCTCATGGCGGGGCGCTCCCGCACGTCCCGCCTGCTCGCCTTCCGCGACGCCGACGGCATGCATCCGCTCCGCGACGTCGACCTCAACGACGCCGTGCGGGAGGCGACCGGCGGCGAGTTCACCGCGAAGGACTTCCGCACCCTGCACGGCACGATCGTCGCCGCCGTCGCGCTCGCGCGCGCCCGCGACATCGGCACGAAGACGGCCAGGGCGCGCGCGGTGCGCGCCGCGGTCGTCGAGGTGTCGCAGGCGCTCGGCAACACCCCGTCGGTCGCGCGGGCGAGCTACATCGACCCGGAGGTCTTCGCGCGCTTCGAGGCGGGCGCCACGATCGGGCTCACCGGCTCGCGCGAGCGCGCGCTGCTCGACCTGCTGCGCTAGTCCTGCAGCAGCGGCGCGATCGCGTCGGCGACGACCTGCTGGCGCATCGTCGACGCCGCCGCACCCATGTGGGTGCGGTCGACCCACGTCGGCACGCCCTGCAGGATGCTCGGGCACGTGCCGGATTCGGGGTCGCAGAACCAGCCGAGGGTGTCGACGACGGCGACGCCGCCCGCCTCGAGCCCGGCGTCGAGCGTCTCGTGGCGTGCGATCTGCGCATCCTGCAGCGCGATCGCGCAGGCGTCGAGCGACGTGCCGGCCGCGTGCGCCTCGATGCAGGCATCCGGCTCCGGCCCGGGCGGCGGGCTGTCGAGCCAGAGCGTGCGGATGCCGAGCGCGTGCAGCTGCTCCGCGTACGCGAGCGTGCCAGCGGCGAGCTGGTCGCCGGTGTCGGCGGCGCGATCCTCGTAGCCCTCGCCCACCCACCAGGCGCCGTAGCTGATGATGACGAGCTCGGGGAGCCGCTGCGCGGCCAGCTCGAGCACGGTGCGGGCGTGCGCATCGCACACGCGCATGAAGTCGCCGATCTGCTGCTCGACGGCCGGTCCGCTCGAGAACGGGCACATCTCGCGTCCGAGCAGCTGCACGTCGGCGGAGCCGCCGAGCGCGCCGCGCACCGCGGGCGACCAGGTGACGGCCTGCGAGTCGCCGACGATCCACACCTCGCGGTCGCTCTCGGAGTCGTCGAAGCGGCACTGCGCCTGCTGATCGGGGCCGACGGTGAGGCAGTCGTCGACGAGCCACTCGGCCGAGCGGCCGTCCTCGCCGACGACGGCGCCGGGCGAGGGCGCCGACGGCGTCGCCACGGCCTCCGCGATCCAGCGGGCGAGCTCGTCGTCGTCGGCGGCGACCGGGTTCGTCGCCGCCGCCTCGGCGACCGCCGCGCGCTGCAGGACCGGTGCGACGACGATGCCCACGGCGCTGATCGCGGCGACGACCGGCAGCGCGTACGCGAGCAGCGGTCGGCCGCGCGCCGGCCGCCCCGTCGGTGCCGCCGCCTCGACGCGGCGCCTGCTGGGGCGGTGCAGCAGCGCGATGAGGCGGTAGGAGCCGTACGAGAGCCCGATCGAGAGCGCGAGGATCGCGGCGCCCTCGAGCGCGTCGATCTCGAGCCCGGCGGTCGGGAAGAAGGCGATGAAGCCCTTGAGCACCGGCCAGTGCCAGAGGTAGAGCCCGTAGGAGATGCCCCCGAGCCAGACGAGCGGCTTGAGGCGCAGCAGCCGGGTCACCGGCGCGCCCTGGTCGCCCTCGCCGGCGAGCAGGATGAGCAGCGCGCCCGCGACCGGCCAGAGCGTGACCCAGCCGGGCTGCTGCCACTCGGGCGGCAGCAGTCCGGCGGTGAGCACGAGCGCGAGGCCGACGACGCCCATGAGGATGCGGGCCACGCGGTGCAGCGGGATGCGCGTGACGACGAGCGCGGCGAAGCCGCCGAGCGCGAGCTCCCACGTGCGCGCGAACGTGTCGTAGTAGGTCGGGACCGGGTCGATCGACAGCTGCACGAGGGCGAAGACGAACGACGCGATCGCGGCCGCGCCGAGGACGACGCCGAACCACAGGCCCGCGTCGCGCATCCGCGTCGCCTTCGCCACGAGCGCGAACAGGCCGGCCGCGATGATGCACATCGCCGTGAACTGCCCTTGCGCGCCCATCGCCCAGAAGTGCTGGAACGCCGACTTGTCGTGACCGGCGGCGACGTAGTCGGTCGCGTCGGCCGCGAGCCGCCAGTTCTCCCAGTAGGTGGCGGAGGCGAGGATGTCGGTCATCACGCGGTCGATGCCGAGCGGGCCGGAGAAGACGAGCGCGATCGTGCCGACGACGACGAGCACGATCACCGCCATCGGGAACAGGCGCTGCGCGGTGCGCCAGAGCGTCTTCGGCACGTGCACGCCGCCGGTGCGCTCGAGCTCGCGCATGAGGCTCATGGCGAGCAGGTAGCCGCCGATCGCGAAGAAGACGTCGACGCCGCCGGAGACGTTGCCGAACCAGATGTGGTAGCTCGCGACGAGCAGGGAGGCGATGGCGCGGAGACCCTGGATGTCGAGCCTGCGATCCTTCGACTGCGCTGCCATGGCCCCTTGGTGTCCGGTGATGGGATGCGTCGGCGCGAGCGCGCGCCGAGGAGCCATCCTACCGGGGGCGGTACGCGCGGCCGATTCCCTGCCCGGTGAGAGCCGCGAGCGCTAGCGTGCGCACATGCACGCGATCGTCTCCGGCGCCGGTGTCGCCGGGCTCGCGCTGGCGGGCAGGCTGGCGCTCGACGGGTGGACCGTCGACGTCGTCGAGCGCGCCCGCGCGCCGCGCGCATCCGGCTACCTGATCGACTTCTTCGGGCAGGGCTTCGCGGCGGCGGAGCGGCTCGGGCTGCTGCCCGCGCTCCGCGCTCGCGCCGAGTGGTACGGCGAGCTGCGGTCGGTCGACGCCGCCGGCCGCGTGCGCGGCAGGCTGCCGATGTCGGTGGTCGAGCAGGCGGTCGCGGGGCGTTACCTGACCATCCTGCGCCCGCAGATCGTCGAGGCGCTGCAGTCGTCGCTGCCCGAGGGCGTGCGGATGCGCTGGGGCGCGCAGATCGAGACCGCGCACGACGACGGCACCCGCGTGCAGGTGCTGCTCTCGGACGGCGAGCGGCTCGAGGCCGACGTGCTCGTCGGCGCCGACGGGGTCGGCTCGCGGGTGCGGCGGCTGCTCTGGGGGCCGCACGAGCAGTTCGTGCGGCCGCTCGGCGACCTGCTCGCGGTCGCATGGATCGGCGAGGACGCCGAGCTCTCCGCCGACCTCGGCGGCCGGGTCGCGATGCAGGTCGAGCTCGACCGGCAGCTCGTGATGGCGCCGCTCGGGGCGTCGGGCGTCACCGGCTTCGCGGTGCTGCGGGGCGTGACGCCCGCGCAGGCGCGTGCGTCGATCGCCGGGATGGGTGCGCTCGGCCGGCGCGCGGTGCGCGGCATCCGCGAGCCCTACGTCGACCACGTCGCGCAGACGGTCGTCGAGCCGTGGGTGCGAGGGCGCGTCGTGCTGCTCGGCGACGCGTGCGCGGCCGTCTCGCTCGTCGCCGGCCAGGGCGCCTCGCTCGCCATCGCCGGTGCGGAGCGGCTCGCGGAGGAGCTCGCGTGGGCGCGGCATCCGAGCGACGTGACCGCCGGGCTCGCGGCCTACGAGCGCGACTGGCGGCCGATCGTCGAGCGCGAGCAGGCGCGGGGACGACGCGTGCAGGCGACGTTCGCCCCGCACACGCGCATCGAGCTCGAGGGCAACCGCGCGATGTGGCGGGCAGCCGCCATCCCCGGCGTCGCGCACCTCGTGGCGCGCGCGGCCGGCGGCGTCACGAAGGCGAGCTGAGGCGGAGCGCCGCTCCCCCTCCGCCGCTCAGCTGAGGCCCCAGCGCACAACGCAAGCCCCGCCGGCTCGATCAGCGCCACGCGGGGCAGCAGTCCCGGCTCCGTCGCGAGCATGCGCTCGAGGGCTTGCGTCGTGCGCCTGGAGCCGGGCGGCGGGAGCCCCTAGCGGCGGAAGGACGCCACCGCCTCGACGTGGTGCGTGTGCGGGAACAGGTCGAACGCCTCGAGCGACTCGACCTGCCAGCCGGCCTCCCCGAGCAGCTTCGCGTCGCGCGCGAGCGCGACCGGGTCGCACGCCACGTAGACGATCTGGCCGGGCTCGAGGCCGACGACCTGCTCGATGACCTCGCGGCCGGCGCCTGCGCGCGGCGGGTCGAGCACGACGAGCCCGCGCGACAGGCGCTCGCGCTCGGCGCGGCTCGCGCGCTGGCCGAGCTCGCGCAGCCAGCGGTCGACCTTGCCGGTCTCGGCGCTCGCGCCGAGCCACTCCGCGAGGTTCTCGCTCGCGTGATCGGTCGCGACCTCGTCGGCCTCGACGCTCGTGACCCGCGTGCGCTCCCCCAGCGCCTCCGCGACGGTGGCCGCGAAGAGGCCGACGCCGCCGTAGAGGTCGAGGCTCCACCCGCCCGCGTCGACGCGGTCGGTGTCGATCGCGCGTCGCACGGCGTCGGTCAGCACGGCGGGCGCCTCGCGGTGCACCTGCCAGAACCCCGAGCGGTCGAGCTGGAACTCGCGCCCGCCGACCGTCTCGACGATCGTGTCGGTGCGGCCGCGCTCCGGCTCGCCCTCCATCGCGATCACGTCGACCTCGCCCTCGCTCCACTCGACGTAGTCGACAGCCGTGACGCGCGGCAGCCGCTGGTCGAGCTGCGCGGAGCGCTGGATGCCCTCGGTCGCGAGCGGCAGGCTCGTCACCGGCACGACCTCGTGGCTGCGCGGCGCGAACGGCCCCTGGCGACCGCGGTCGTCGACGTGCAGGCGCACGCGCGTGCGCCACGCGAGGCCGCCCCGCGCGTCGTCGCCGGGCGCCGCTGCCACCGGCACCTCGCGCTGCATGCCGCCGGTGCGCTCGAGCGCGTCCTCCATGACGCGCTGCTTCAGCTGCCGCTGCCGCGGCAGCGCGATGTGCCCGAACTCGGCACCACCGGCGCGCTCGAGCGGCGCCCGGTCGATGGATGCCTCGGCCCACACGTGCGGCACCCGGTCGGGGCTCGCCTCGACGACGTCGAGCGCGACCGCGGTCGCGAACGACTTCTTCACCTCGACGACCTGCGCGCGCACGGTCTCGCCGGGGATCGTGTCGGGCACGAACACGACGCGCCCCTCATGCCGGCCGACGAATCGGCCGCCGTGGGCGACGTTGTCGATCGTGAGCTCGACGATCTGGCCGGGCTCGACCTGGCCTCGGGGCGCGTGGGGTGCGGACATGCGTCCATCCTCCCATCGACCTCCGGCATCCACGCCGACGCCGGCGGGCCGCTAGCCGATGACGGAGCGCAGGGAGGCCGCGATCGTCTCGGCGGAGGCGTGCAGTCGTGCGAGCTCGTGCTCCTCCATCGGCACCTCGAGCACCTGCTCGATGCCGCCGCGCCCGACGATCGTGGGCAGTGACAGCGCGAGGCCCGAGAGCCCGTGCTGGCCGGTGAGGATGCTCGAGACGGGCAGCACGGCGCGCTCGTCGCGCAGGATCGCCTCGACGATGCGGGCGCTCGAGACCCCGATGGCGCTCGAGGTGGCCCCCTTGCCCTCGATGATCCGGTAGGCGGCGTGCACGACCTCGTCCGCGATCCGGTCGAGGTCGGCGCTCGTGAACCGCACTCGGTCGTCCTCCATCCACTCCCGCACGAGCATCGGCCCGATCTTCGCGCGAGACCACAGCGGGAACTCGCTGTCGCCGTGCTCGCCGATCATGAGCGCGTGCACGCTGCGGGCATCCACCTGCACGAGCTCCGACAGCCTCCAGCGCAGCCGCGAGGAGTCCAGCACGGTCCCGGAGGAGAGCACGCGGGCGGGGTCCAACCCGCCCTCCCGCTGGGCGACGACCGTCAGCACGTCGCACGGGTTCGTCACCAGCACGACGATCGCGTCGGGAGCGTGCTCCCGGATGCCCGGCAGCACCGACTTGAGAATGTCCGCGTTGCGCGCCGCGAGCGCCAGCCGCGGCTCGCCGGGCTGCTGCTTCGCGCCGGCGGTGATGATGACGACGTCGCTGCCCGCCATCACGCGGGGGTCGGCGCCTCCCTCGACGCGCTTCGACGCCAGGAACTGCGTGCCGTGCGCCAGGTCGAGCACCTCGGCCTCGACCTTGGCGGCGTTCAGGTCGTGCAGCGCCACGACGTCTGCCGAGCCGCGGATGAGCGCCGCGTACGCGATCGCCACGCCGACGCCGCCCGCTCCGATCACCGACAGCTTCGAGGGTCGGGCAGGGCCGGAGATCGTACGCATGCCCCGACGCTAGGCGCGGACGGGCTGCACGCGCCAGGGAGACCGCGTCAGGGCGACACCCACTGCGTGGTCGGCCACGTGATGCTCGACAGCCTCGCCTGCCCTGCGACCGAGGGGTGGAAGTAGTCGCGCGTCGAGATGTCGGTCCTCGCGAAGGCGTAGGCCGCGACGGCACCGCCGTCGAAGCGGCAGCTCGCGACCGCCGCGCACGCGTCGCGCAGCGCGATGTTGTACTCGTCGACGCGCTGCTGCACGGCAGCACGTCGCTGGACGTCCGCCGGCTGGGTGCTGCTCGGATTGGCGAGCATCGACTGGCAGATGCGGAGCAGGCTCCACGTGAACCGGGCGCTGCTGCTCGCGCGGTTCACCTCGTAGAGGCGCTGCAGGCTCGGGATGCTCGCGACGAAGATCTGCGGCGCACCGCCGCCCGTGGCGAGCGTGGCGAGCGCGGCCGCCACGTTGGCCTTGAAGGTCGCCGTGGGCGTCATCTCGGCGACCGTGCGGGTGCAGGCGTCGTTCGCGCCGATCTCGATGGTGACGTACTGCGCGCCCTGCCGCACCGCCTGCTGCGCCTGCGTGGCGAGCGCGGCGGAGCGCGAGCCCGAGACCGCGTCGTTGGACGCGACCAGGTTCGTGGCACCGGCGGCCCGCAGCCGCAGCAGGTGCGAGCCGACGGCCGTGCTGGAGCCGGTCGCCCAGCTGTTCTGGGCGCAGCCGGACCAGCTGCTGCACGACGACACCCCGAGCGTGATCGAGTCGCCCAGGGCAGCCATGCGCGTGACCTGCGATGGCGGAGGAGCCGCGGCCTGGGCGGCGGTCGTCGAGACGACCGAGCCCGAGAGGATGAGCGCTGCCGCGGCGACGGCGGCGAGCAGGTGACGGGTGCTGCGACGGATGCCCATGGCGGGCTCCTTCCGATGGCGCGGTGTGCGCGAACCGTACACCCGAGAGCGGGCGGCGACAACGCACGTCCTGCGCGGTCGTCGACGAGCCCTGACGCCTGCGAGGGAACAGCAGCGCGCGATGCGAGGATCGTCGCGTGCAGCTCATCCTCGCCTCCGCATCGCCCGCCCGGCTCGCGCTGCTGCGCCAGGCGGGCATCGAGCCCGTCGTCGCACCGACCGACCTCGACGAGGAGCTGCTCGTCGAGGCGCACGAGGCCGAGCACGGCCCGCTGACGCCGCACGAGTACGTGCTGCTGCTCGCTCGCGCGAAGGCCGAGGCGCTGCTCGACCAGGACCCGCTCACGGCGTTCGACGGCCTCGTGCTGGGCGGCGACTCGTCGCTCGAGCTCGACGGCGCGATGCTCGGCAAGCCCCACACCCCCGAGCGCGCGCGCGAGCGCTGGCTCGCGCAGCGCGGCAGGTCGGCGACGCTGCACTCCGGGCACTGGATGCTGCGGGTGCGGCACGGCAGGATCGACGACTCGGCGGGCGTCGCGACCGCGACGCACCTCGACTTCTCGCCCGACATCGACGACGCCGAGATCGACGCGTACGTCGCCACCGGTGAGCCGCTCGAGGTGGCGGGCGCCTTCACGATCGACGGGCGCGGCGCCGCCTTCATCGACCGCATCGACGGCGACCCGTCGACCGTGATCGGCATGAGCATCCCGGCCGTCCGCCGGCTCGCGCGCGAGCTCGGCGTCGCGTGGCCGGCACTGACCACGACGGAGGGATGACGATGGCGAGCAGCGCACGAGCGATGTGGGTCTGGGTGCACGAGGCCGCGCCGCCCGACCCCGCGGCCGTCGCGGCCTTCGCCGCGCAGCAGCGCGTCACCGAGGCGTTCGTCAGCGTGCCGTGGGGCGGGCCGACGGCCGCGACGCACGAGTGCGTCGCAGCGCTGCGCGGCAAGGGCGTGCGGGTGTCGGCGCTCGGCGGTGACCCCTCCTGGACCACCGGCACGGATGCCATCACGTGGATGCAGCGCGCGACCGCCGCCTGGCTGTTCGACGGCGTGCACCTCGACATCGAGCCGTGGACGCGGCGCGACTGGCCGGGCCGCGAGCAGGAGCTGCTCGCGGGGCTCGAGCGCACGGTCAAGGACGTCGCTGCGCGCACGGCGCTCCCGGTCGAGGTCGACCTCTCCCCCTGGCTCGCCGACGTGCATCCGGCCGCCTTCGCCGCCATCGTGCGCCGCGCGGACGCGGTCGGCCTCATGGCGTACCGCGACCGCGCGACCGACATCCTGGCCGGCAGCGCGAGCGCGCGACGGCTCATCGCCGAGGCCAGGAAGCCCTATCGGATCGGCGTCGACACGTTCCCCGTGCCCGAGCCGCGCGAGACGTTCGCCGACGACGGCCGGACCGTGCTCGAGCGGGAGCTCGCAGCGGTCGCCGCGCAGCTCGCCGGCGACCCGCGCTTCGCGGGCGTCGCGGTGCACGACTACGAGTACTGGAGCGCCCTGCCCGCCTGAGCATCTGCGTCCGAGTGCAGGACGACTCGGACGCAGACCTTCGACCGCTACGTGGACTGCTGCGTGGCGATGCTGCCGGTGCGGTCGGCGAGCGACGCGTCGAGCTCCATGTCGACCGCCGCCTGCTCGAACTGCGCGTTGAGCAGCCGCCAGTAGGCGCCGCGCTCGGCGACGAGCTGCTCGTGCGAGCCCTGCTCGACGATGCGGCCCTGCTCCATCACGAGGATGAGGTCGGCGTCGCGGATGGTCGACAGCCGGTGGGCGATCACGAACGACGTGCGGTCGGTGCGGAGCGCCGCCATCGCGTGCTGCAGCAGCAGCTCGGTGCGGGTGTCGACCGACGACGTCGCCTCGTCGAGGATGAGCACGCTCGGCTGGGCGAGGAACGCCCGCGCGATCGTGACGAGCTGCTTCTCGCCCGCGGACAGGTTCGACGCGTCCTCGTCGATCACGGTGTCGTAGCCGTCGGGCAGGGCGTGCACGAAGCGGTCGACGTACGTCGCCTGCGCCGCCTCGAGGATCTCCGCCTCGGTCGCGTCCGGCCGGCCGTAGGCGATGTTCTCGCGGATCGTGCCGCCGAAGAGCCAGGTGTCCTGCAGCACCATGCCGGTCTGCGACCGCAGCGCATCCCGCGTCATCGTCGCGGTGTCGACGCCGTCGAGCGTGATGCGGCCGCCGTCGATCTCGTAGAAGCGCATGAGCAGGTTCACGAGCGTCGTCTTGCCCGCGCCGGTCGGCCCGACGATCGCGACGGTCTGCCCGGGCTCCACCTCGAGCGAGAGGTCGTCGATGAGCGGCTTCTCGGGCGAGTACGCGAAGCGCACGTGCTCGAAGGTGACGCGGCCGGAGCTCGCCGCGGCGGTCGTGCCATCCGCGTCGGACTCCTCCTCGTCGGCGTCGAGCAGCTCGAAGACTCGCTCGGCGCTCGCGACGCCCGACTGCACCATCGTCACGGTCTGGCCGATCTGGCCCAGGTTCTGCGAGAACTGCTGCGAGTACTGGATGAACGCCTGCACGTCGCCGACCAGGATCTGCCCCGCAGCCACGAAGAGGCCGCCGGCGACGGCGACGAGGACGTAGCCGATGTTGCCGACGAAGGTCATGAGCGGGAAGACGAGGCCGGAGAGGAACTGCGCCTTGAACGACGCCTGGTAGACGCCGTCGTTCTCGGTCGCGAAGCGCGCGCGCACGGCCTCCTCGCGTCCGAAGACCTTGACGAGGGCGTGGCCGGTGAAGGCCTCCTCGACGATCGCGTTGACGCGGCCGGTGCGGCGCCACTGCTCCTTGAAGAGTCCCTGCGCCGGGCCCATGACGGCGCCCAGGATGACGCCCGTGAGCGGCACCGCGATGAGCGCGACGAGCGCGAGCCAGACGTTGATCGTCAGCATCATGACGAGCACGCCGACGACGGTCAGCAGGCCGGTGACGATCTGCGACATCGTCTGCGAGAGCGTCTGGCCGACGTTGTCGAGGTCGTTCGTGACGCGCGAGAGCAGCTCGCCGCGCTGCGTGCGGTCGTAGTACGACAGCGGCAGCCGGTGGATCTTCTCCTCGACGTCGCGGCGCAGGCCCTGCACCGTGCGCTGCACGACGCGGTTGACGACGTAGCCCTGCAGCCACTGGAAGACGGCGCCCACGAGGTAGATCGCGAGCACGACGAGCAGGATGCCGCCGAGGGCGTCGAAGTCGATGCCCTGGCCGGGGTTCAGCCCCTCCATGCGCTCGATCATGTTGGCGAACTCGTCCTGGCCGCTCTGGCGGAGGCCCGCGACGACCTGCTCCTGCGTCGCGCCGGCCGGCAGGTTCCGCTGCACCAGCCCCTGCACGATGATGTTCGTCGCCTGGCCGAGGATCTTCGGCCCGAGCACGACGAGCACGACGCCGATCGCGCCGAGCGCGAAGACGAGCGCCAGCAGCCAGCGGTAGGGGTGCATGAGGCCGAGCAGCCGCTTGGCGGATGCGCCGAACGACTTGGCCTTGCCGGGTGGCGGCTCCCAGTCCCCGGCGCCCAGGCGAGCGGCCTCGGCCTGCTCGGCCTCGATCCGCTCCTCCTCGGTGAGCTCGGGCTCGGGCTTCGCCGAGCGCGCCCTGCGCGCCTCGAGGCGCTGCTCCCTGGTCAGCTTCTCGCGTGCCATCTCAGGCCTCCACTGCCATCTGCGATTCGACGATCTCGCGGTAGGTGTCGCTGCGCTCGAGCAGCTCCTCGTGCGTGCCCGTGCCGACCACCCGGCCGGCCTCGAGCACCACGATGCGGTCGGCGTCGACGATCGTCGACACGCGCTGGGCGACCACGATCTGCGTGGTCGAGCCGACGGCCTCGCGCAGCGCCGCCCGCAGCCGCGCATCCGTCGTGAGGTCGAGCGCCGAGAACGAGTCGTCGAAGACGAGCACGTCGGGCTCGGCGACGAGCGCTCGCGCGATCGAGAGGCGCTGCCGCTGCCCGCCAGAGACGTTCGTGCCGCCCTGCGAGATGCGCGACTCGAGCTGCCGGTCCATCTGCTGCACGAAGCCCGCGGCCTGCGCGATCTCGAGCGCGCGCCAGAGCTGCTCGTCGGTCGCGTCCTCGTTGCCGTAGCGGAGGTTCGACGCGACCGTGCCGGCGAAGAGGTAGGGCCGCTGCGGCACGATCGCGATGCCGCGCCAGAGCGTCTCGGCGTCGACGTCCTTCACGTCGGCGCCGCCGACGAGCACCTGCCCGCCGGTCGCGTCGAAGAGCCGCGGGATGAGGTTCACGAGCGTCGTCTTGCCCGAGCCGGTCGAGCCGATGATCGCGACCGTCTCGCCCGGCGCCGCGGCCAGCGAGACGCCGTCGAGCACCGGGGTGTCGGCGCCCGGGTAGTGGAAGTGCACGTCGCGCAGCTCGACCGTGCCGGGCGTCGGCATCCGGTCGCCCACCGCGACGCGCGCGATCGACGGCTCGGTGTCGAGCACCTCGCCGATGCGCTTCGCGGAGACCGCGGCCCTCGGGATCATGATCGTCATGAAGGTCGCCATGAGCACGCCCATGAGGATCTGCATGAGGTACTGCAGGAAGGCCATCATCGTGCCGATCTCGAGCTCGCCCGAGTCGACGAGGCCGGCGCCGAACCACAGCACCGACACGCTCGAGACCTCGACGATGAGCATGATGATCGGGAACATCAGCACGAACAGGTTGCCGGTGCGCAGCATCGCGTCGGTGACGCCGTCGTTCGCGACCGCGAACCGCGCCCGCTCGCGCCGCTCCTGCACGAAGGCGCGGATGACGCGGATGCCGGTGAGCTGCTCGCGCAGCACCTTGTTGATGCGGTCGATGCGCTCCTGCAGCTGACGGAAGATCGGCACGAGCCGCGACACCAGGAAGCCGAGCACGAGCAGCATGAGCGGCACGGCGACGGCGATGAGCCACGACAGCGTCGCGTCGGCGCGCACCGCCATGATGACGCCGCCGATCGCGAGCATCGGCGCCGACAGCAGCATCGTGCACGACATGAGGATGAGCATCTGCACCTGCTGCACGTCGTTCGTGTTGCGGGTGATGAGGCTCGCGGCGCCGAAGCGCTGCACGTCCTGCTCGCTGAAGTCGCCGACCTTGCCGAAGATGTCGGCGCGCAGGTCGCGGCCGGCGCGCATCGCGAGGCGCGCGCCGAAGAGGATCGCCAGGATGTTGGCGGCCACCTGGCCGAGGCTCAGCCCGAGCATGAGGAAGCCGAGCCGCCAGATGGTGTCGGTGTCGCCCCGCAGCACGCCCTCGTCGATGATGTCGGCGTTGATGGTGGGCAGCATGAGCGACAGCACCGACTGCGCGAACTGGAACAGCACGACGAGGAGGAGCGCAGGCCACGAGGGCTTGACGTAGCGGACGATGAGCTTCCAGAGCATGGTCAGACCTTCTGGGCCTCGGGAGCGGATGCCGCGACTGCGGCGGAGGGATGACCGGCGGGATCGGCCGGTCCGGCATCGGTGCGGGCGATGCCGTGCAGGAGCACCTGCAGGATGTCATCGACCGATGACACGGCGTCCTGCTCGCCCCAGTTCGAGGCGGCCGCCCACGCGAGCGTGCGCACCACCTCCGCCGCCACCACCGGCGGCACGCGCAGGTCGTCGCGGAAGGGCACGAAGCGCTCCGCCAGCCGGTGCTTCGACGACTCGAAGTCGGCCCGCGCCGCGCCGGCCGCGCGCTGCCCGATCGGCCCGAGCACCATGATGAGCCGGAAGATGAAGCCCATCCGGTCGACGAGGACGCGCAGGGTCCATGCCACGACCTCCTCGAGCGAGTCGAGGCCGAGCACGCCGGCCTCTCCGGACTCGTCGATCGAGAGGTGGTGCTCGGCGAGCGCGAGCAGCAGCGACTCCTTGTCGCCGAACGCCTTGAAGAGGGTGCCCTCGGCGACGCCGGCCGCGTCGGCGAGCTGGCGCGTGGTGATCGCGAGCCCGTGCTCGAGCACGGCGGGCGTCACCGCCTCGATGATCTGCGCGCGGCGGTCGTCGCCGCTGAGGCGTGGGATCGGGGTCACGCGACGATGCTAGTTGAGTGAGTGCTCACTCACCAGGGGTACACGACGCGGCGTGTCGCCGGGTCACCCCTCCGGGGGCCGCCTGCGGCCCCGGTCGCCCCGCTGCCACGCCTCGGCCGAGCGGGCGATCTCGTGCTGCGCCCTGCCCAGCAGCTCCTGCGCGAGCGTCGCCCAATCGGTGCGGTCCCCGATGCTCGGCTGCCAGTCGCCGGCACCGCGCCGCGCGGCGTGCTCGGCCGCCTCGAACGCGTGCGTCGCGCGCCGCACCGCGTCGCGGTAGGTCGCGAAGTCGCCGGGCGCCATGCGGGCGTCGACGCTCGCGGGCCGCAGCTCGAGCGCGAGCCGCTGCTCGCGCAGGAACTCCTGCAGCGCCGGGGACCTCGCGTCGCTCATCGCCGGGTAGTCGATCGCCTTCGCGGGGTCGGTCTCGTAGGCGATCCAGCGCGCGGTGAGGCGGTCGTGCTCGGCGCGCAGCCGCGCGAGCGGCATGGCCTCGAGCGGTGCGCGGCTCGCGGGCAGGGTCGCGCGCGCCGCCTGCACCGACGCCCGCCGAGCCTTGAGCTCCGCGACCGCGACCTTCACCCCGCGCTCGGCCGCCTGCACGCGTCGCTTGGCCTCGAGCACCGCAGTGAGCCCGACGCGCGCGGCGGCCTGCTCGGCCTGCGTGCGCAGCAGCTCGGCGCGCGCGACCTTGAGGTCCGCGCGCGAGCGGGTGACCGCATCGTGCGCCTGCCGCGCGTCGCGCACGGCCGCGAGCAGCTCGAGCCGGCGGCCGGCGGGCCTGCCGCGCCGCACACCGACCACGCCGAGCGCGCCCGCACCTGCGCCTGCCGGTGCGATCCACCACCACTCGGCGACGAGCGCGAGCACCACGGGGTCCACGGGTCCATGCTAGGTGCGGCGTCCCGCCGCGCACAGGGAGCGACCTCGATCGGTCCGCGGCTGTGGGAAACCGCAAGCGAACCGGGCATTCCTGTGTGCGGTGTGCACGCATCCGTCATGCATCGCCGCCTAGGCTGAGTGACCATGCCCCGCATCACCAAGGTCCTCATCGCCAACCGCGGCGAGATCGCCGTCCGCATCATCCGCGCCGCGCGCGACGCGGGCATCGGCTCGGTCGCGGTCTACGCCGAGCCCGACCGCGATGCGCAGCACGTGCACCTCGCCGACGAGGCCTACTCGCTGACGGGCTCGACGAGCGCCGAGAGCTACCTGGTGATCGACAAGATCCTCTCGGTCGCGCGCCGCTCCGGCGCGGACGCCGTGCACCCCGGCTACGGCTTCCTGGCGGAGAACGCCGACTTCGCCCGCGCGTGCATCGACGCCGGTCTCATCTGGATCGGCCCGAGCCCGACCGCGATCGAGCAGCTGGGCGACAAGGTCTCGGCGCGCCGCATCGCGGAGTCGGTCGGCGCCCCGCTCGCACCGGGCACGATCAACCCGGTCTCGGGCGCCGACGAGGTGCTCGAGTTCGTCGACCAGCACGGCCTCCCGGTCGCGATCAAGGCGGCCTTCGGCGGCGGCGGTCGCGGCCTGAAGGTCGCCCGCACGCGCGAGGAGGTCGCGCAGCAGTTCGACTCCGCGACCCGCGAGGCCGTGGCCGCGTTCGGCCGCGGCGAGTGCTTCGTCGAGAAGTACCTCGACAAGCCGCGGCACGTCGAGACGCAGTGCCTCGCCGACGCGCACGGCACCGTCGTCGTCGTGTCGACCCGCGACTGCTCGCTGCAGCGCCGCCACCAGAAGCTCGTCGAGGAGGCGCCCGCGCCGTTCATCTCGGCCGCGCAGGATGCGGAGCTGCGGCGCGCGTCGAAGGAGATCCTGCGCGCCGCGTCGTACGTGGGCGCCGGCACCTGCGAGTTCCTCATCGGCGCCGACGGCACGATCTCGTTCCTCGAGGTGAACACCCGCCTGCAGGTCGAGCACCCGGTCTCCGAGGAGGTCACGGGCATCGACCTCGTGCGCGAGCAGTTCCGCATCGCCGAGGGCGAGGCGCTCGGCTACGACGACCCGGAGGTGCGCGGGCACTCGATCGAGTTCCGCATCAACGGCGAGGATGCCGGCAGCGGCTTCATGCCCCAGCCCGGCCCGGTGCGCATCTTCCGCGCCCCGACCGGCCCCGGCATCCGCATCGACTCGGGCGTCGTCGCGGGCGATGTCATCGGCGGCAACTTCGACTCGATGCTCGCGAAGCTCATCGTCACCGGCCGGGACCGCGCCGAGGCGCTCGAGCGCTCGCGCCGCGCGCTCGCCGAGTTCGAGGTCGAGGGGCTGCCGACCGTGCTGCCCTTCCACCGACGCATCGTCGACCACCCCGCGTTCGCGCCCGCCGACGGCGCAGCCTTCTCGATCTACACCTCGTGGATCGAGACCGAGTTCGAGAACGACATCCCGGCGTGGGGCGGCGAGCCGGGCGAGCTCGGCGGGCCCGAGCCGCGGCGGACGGTGGTCGTCGAGGCCGACGGCAAGCGCATCGCGGTCTCGATGCCGAAGCAGCTGTTCTCCGACACGAAGGACGCGAAGGGCCCCGCGCCGCGCCGCACGCGAGCCGCGCTCGCCGGCGGTGCCGGGTCGGGCTCGATCGTCTCGCCGATGCAGGCGACCGTCGTGAAGGCCGCGGTCGCCGCGGGCGACCGCGTCGTGGCCGGCGACCTGCTCGTCGTGCTCGAGGCGATGAAGATGGAGCAGCCGCTCTCCTCCCCCATCGACGGCGTCATCAGCGCGATCGACGCGCCGGTCGGCAAGACGGTGCCGTCCGGCCACCTGCTCGTCGCGATCACGCCCGACGCGGGCTAGGCCAGCGCCGCACGACGGCGCGCGAAGGCCGCGAGCGGCGCCGGCAGGGCGTCCGCGAGCGTCGCGTAGCGCGCGGCGGCCTCGGCGCGCTCGCCCCGCTGCCACGCGAGGTCGGCGAGCGCGAGCGACGCGTCGCGGCGCGACGCCTCGGCGCCCTCGTGCTCGAGCCGGGCGAGCGCCGCGGCGACCTCGTCGAGGTCGCCGCCGTCGCGGAGCGCGAGCCTGCCGCGCGCGACCGCTGCCGCGACCCGCGCCGCGGGGCTGGGCCGCAGCGCGACGAGCCGCTCGTGGAGCCCGGCGATCGCCGTCCAGTCGGTCGCGGCCGCCGTCGGCGCCGCGACGTGCAGCGCGGCGATCGACGCCTCGAGCGCGAAGCGCCCGCCGGTCCCCGCCGTCGCGGCCGCGCGCTCGAGGCCGGCGAGCGCGAGCCGCCGGTCCCAGCGCGTGCGGTCGACCTCGTCGAGCGGCAGCGCGACGCCCTCGTCGTCGAAGCGGCCGGGCCGACGCGCGAGCGCCAGCAGCACGACCGCGACGAGCGCCCGCGCCTCCGCGTCGTCGGGCTGGTCGAGCGACGCGGCGGTCGCGAGCGTCAGCGCGCCGCGGCCCAGGTCGTCCGCCGCGGTGTCGGGCTGCAGCGCGTCCCGCTGGCCGACGGCATGGACGGCGGCGACGCACTCGAGCACCGCCGGCAGCCGGGCCCGCCGCTCCAGGCGATCGGGCACGCGGAACGCACCCGCCGCCTCCGCGAGGCCGCGCTTCGCGCGCGTGAGCCGAGCGGATGCCGCGCGAGGGTCGATGCCGAGGTGCCACGCGATCCGGGCCGTGTCGAGCCCGCAGACGAGGCGCAGCGCCAGCACGAGCCGGCTGCCGAAGCCGAGCGCCGGATCGCACGCGACGTGCAGCAGCGCGAGCCGATCGTCGACGCCCGTCCCGCCGGGCACCCGCGCCTCGGCCCGCCGCGCGAGGTCGGGCAGGGCGCGGTCGCGCACGGCGCCCCGGCGCACCCGGTCGAGGTGCAGGCGCCGCCCGACCGTCGTGCACCAGGCGACGAGGTCGTCGATCTCGTCGGGGTGCGCGACGGCGCGGGCGAACGCCTCCGCCGCGAGCTCCTCGCCCTCGTCGATCGATCTGGCGTGCGCGGCGAGCTGCCGCACGACGCTCGGCCATGCGGCCGTGAAGGCATCGTCGGCCGGGCGCACGGGCCCATCGTGGCACGCTGCGACACCGGCTTCCGTCGGGCTTGGCTCAGCCGAAGTCGAAGACCCGCCGCCACTCGATGTGGCCGCCGGTCGGCACCATCACGGCGAGCTGCTTCGCGATCTCGACGTCGTCGGCCTCGATCAGGTAGAAGCCCGTGATGACCTCGTCGCTCTCGATGCTCGCGCCGTCGGTCCACACCGCGTCCTCGAGCTCGCGGCCCTCGGCGCCGGGGCGCACCGTGCCGCCGTGCTTGCGGTGCTGCAGCGCGTTGCCGCCGACGATCCGCGCGCCCAGCTCCTCGACCCGGCGCTCGAACACCTCGAACTCGGGGAACTCGACCGCGATCTGCCCCGGCTGGTCGCCGTAGGCATCCGAGTCCCAGTCGGGCTCGACGATCATGAACATGTACTGGTCGGCCATGGCCGCGTCCTCTCCGTCACGGACTGCGCGTGTCGGCAGTCTCGCATGGGAGACGCACGCGGCCGCCGGGATTCGACATCCCGACCGGAACGCGTCCGCGGGTCAGGGCTCGACGCGGTGCATCGCCCTCGCGGCATCGGAGATCGAGCCGGTGAGCGACGGGAAGACCGGGAAGACGCGCGCGAGCTGGTCGACCGTGAGCCGGTGCTCGAGCGCCATCGTGACGGGGAAGATGAGCTCCGAGGCCTTCGGCGCCACGATGACCCCGCCGATGACCGTGCCGGAGCCGGTGCGGGCGAAGAGCTTCACGAAGCCGTCCTCGACGCCCATCATCTTGGCCCGCGCGTTCGTCGCGAGGTCGATGCGGTACACCTCGCCCTGCGCGATGCCCTCCTCGATCTCGCGCTGCGACCAGCCGACCGTGGCGATCTCGGGCTGGGTGAAGATGTTCGACGCGACCGTGCGCATCGAGATCGGGTCCACGGCGTCGCCGAGCGCGTGGAACATCGCCGTGCGCCCCTGCATCGAGGCGACGGATGCGAGCGGCAGCGCGTCGGCGCAGTCGCCGACCGCGTAGACGTTGGGCAGGTTCGTGCGCGCGACGCGGTTCACGAGGATCGTGCCGGAGTCGGAGAGCTCGATGCCCGCCTCCTCGAGGCCGATGCCCGCGGTGTTCGGGATCGAGCCGACCGCCATGAGGCAGTGCGAGCCCTCGACCGTGCGGCCGTCGGTGAGCGTCACGACGACGCCCGTCTCGGTGCGCTCGACCTTCTCGGCGCGCGACTTCGAGAGCACGTGCATGCCCTGCCGCGTGAAGACCTCCTCGATGACGCCCGCCGCGTCGGCGTCCTCGCCGGGCAGCACCTGGTCGCGGCTCGAGACGAGCGTGACCTCTGCGCCGATGAGGCTGTAGGCGCTCGCGAACTCGGCGCCGGTGACGCCGGAGCCGACGACGATGAGGTGCTCGGGCACCTCCTCGAGGCTGTAGAGCTGCGTCCAGGTGAAGATGCGCTCGCCGTCGGGCATCGCGCTCGGCAGCTGGCGCGGGCGCGCGCCGACCGAGACGACGATGGTGTCGGCCTCGAACTCGTCGAAGTCGGCGCCCTGCTTGCCGGTCGACACGACGACCCGGCCGGGGCCGTCGAGGCGGCCCTCGCCCTGCACGATCGTGACGCCGGCCTTCTCGAGGTCGGCCTTCATGTCGAGCGACTGCTTCGCGGCGAGCGACAGCAGCCGCCGGTTCACCGCGCGCAGGTTGACCGAGACCTCGGGCTTCTGCGGCCGCCCGGAGGCGCCGCGCACCGAGAACTGCACGCCGAGCTGGCTCGCGTCGCGGATCGCCGCCGCCGACTCCGCGGTCGCGATGAGCGACTTCGAGGGCACGACGTCGGTCAGGATCGCGCTGCCGCCCACGCCCGTCCGCTCGATGAGCGTCACCTCGGCGCCGAGCAGGGCGCCCGCGAGCGCCGCCTCATAGCCGCCGGGTCCGCCGCCGATGATCACCACGCGCTGCTTGCGCTCGAATGCACTCACGCGCTCCATCATCCCGCATCCGGAGCCGCCGTCCGATCGGGCGCCCGCGCTCAGCCCGCGCGGCGCTCGTGGACGGCGGTGGAGAGCGTCGTGCCGTTCACCTCGACGTAGAGGGTGCCCTCCGTCACGGACACCGACATCGTCGTCCGCCGGGCCACCGCGTCGGCGACCGCATCGATGAAGCCGGGGTCGAACGAGACGAGCCGCACGTCCTCCGCGCGGTGGATGCGCTTGCCCGACCACCGCCCCGCGACGCGCTCCGGGTCGCGGTGCGTGTACACGACGGCGCGATCGGCCGCCATGCTGCCGCGGTGGATGCGCTCCGCCTCCGGAGCGCCGACCTCGATCCAGGCGGTGAGCGAGCCGGTCAGGTCGCGCGCGACCACCGCGGGCTCGTCGCCGCCCGAGATCCCGTCGCCGAAGGCGATGCCCTCCTCGTGCTCGAGGCAGAGCGCGAGCACGCGCGTGACCATGAACGGGAGCGTCTCGGACGGGTGCTGCGCGACCTTGAGCGACAGCTGCTCGTACACGCCGCGGTCGACGTCGGAGAGCTGGATCTCGAAGGTGTGGATGGTCGCGCCGATGGCCATGGTCGCCGAGCCTACGCGAGCGCCGGGGCGCGCCTCGCGCGCCCGGATGCATGGCGCGGGCACGCGCTGTGCCGCTCACCGCTCGGTGGCGGCGGCGCGCCTAGAGTGGGCGCCATGACGCACGAGCACGACATCCACCCGCTCGACGGCGGCGCCGACCCGCGCGCCGTCGCCCGGCAGGCCGCCGACGACATCCGCCGCATCACCGGCGTCGAGTCGCACGACATCGCCCTCACGCTCGGCTCGGGCTGGGCGAAGGCGGCCGACCTCATCGGCGAGACGACGCACACCATCCCCGCGACCGACGTCACCGGCTTCTCGAAGCCCGCGCTCGAGGGGCACGTGGGCACGCTGCGCTCGATCCTGCTCGACGACGGCCGCCGCGCCCTCGTCATCGGCGCGCGCACCCACTACTACGAGGGCCACGGCGTGCGCCGGGTCGTGCACTCGGTGCGCACCGCGGCCGCGGCCGGCGCATCCGTCATGGTGCTCACGAACGGCGCCGGCGGCATCAAGCCGCACTGGACGCCCGGCCAGCCCGTGCTCATCAGCGACCACATCAACCTCACCGCCGACTCCCCGCTCGAGGGCGCCACCTTCGTCGACCTCACCGACCTGTACGCGCCGCGCCTGCGCGACATCGCGCGATCGGTCGACGGCTCGCTCGACGAGGGCGTCTACGTGCAGTTCCGCGGGCCGCACTACGAGACCCCCGCCGAGGTGCAGATGGCGAAGGCGATCGGCGGCCACATCTGCGGCATGTCGACCGCGCTCGAGGCCATCGCGGCGCGGGAGGCCGGCATGGAGGTGCTCGGGCTCAGCCTCATCACCAACCTCGCCGCGGGCATCCAGACGACACCGCTCTCGCACGCCGAGGTCATCGAGGCGGGCAGGGAGGCGGAGGGCCGCCTCGGACGCCTGCTCGCCGACGTCGTCGCCGCGATCGGCCAGCAGGCATGACCGCGCCCGACGTGCTCGACGCCGCGCGCGCCTGGGCCGCCGACGATCCCGACCCCGAGACGCGCGCCGAGCTCGAGGCCGCCATCGCGGCCGCCGAGGCCGGCGACGAGCTCGCGGTCGCCGCGGTGACGGATGCGTTCCGTGGCCGCCTGCAGTTCGGCACCGCCGGGCTGCGCGGCGCGATCGGCGCGGGCCCGAACCGCATGAACCGGGTGGTGGTCCAGCAGGCGTCGGCCGGGCTCGCCGCCTTCCTGGTCGGCCGCGAGCCGCACCCGTCGATCGTGATCGGCTGGGACGGGCGCCGCGGCTCCGAGGAGTTCGCCCGCGACGCGGCCGAGGTGTTCGCCGGCGCGGGCGTGCGGGCGATCCTGCTGCCGCGCCTGCTGCCGACCCCGGTGACCGCGTTCGCGGTGCGCCACCTGGGCGCGAGCGCGGGCGTCATGGTGACCGCGAGCCACAACCCGCCCGCCGACAACGGCTACAAGGTCTACCTCGGCGGCGCCGACGAGGGCAGCCAGATCGTGCCGCCCGTCGACGGCGAGATCGCCGAGCGGATCGTCGAGGCGGCGGCCGTGCCGGTCGCCGACTACCCGCGCGGCGAGCCGGAGGTCGCGGGCGAGGGCGTGTGGGAGGCGTACGTCGCCGCGACGGCCGCGATCGGCCTGCCGACCGACCAGGACGCCGGATCCGCGCTCACGGTGGTCTACACGCCGCTGCACGGCGTCGGCCTGGAGACGGTCGAGGCGGTGCTCGCCGAGGCCGGCTTCCCGCCCGTCATCGTCGTGCCCGAGCAGGCGGAGCCCGACGGCGCATTCCCGACCGTCGCGTTCCCGAACCCCGAGGAGCCGGGCGCGCTCGACCTCGCCATGGCGCTCGCGACCGAGCGCGGTGCCGACCTCATCCTCGCGAACGACCCCGACGCCGACCGGCTCGCGGTCGCCGTGCCCGACGCCGCTGCGCCCTCGGGCTGGCGGATGCTGACGGGCAACGAGGTGGGCCTGCTGCTCGGCTGGGACGCGGCTCGCGCGGCCCGCGGGCGCGGCGTGCTCGCCGCATCCATCGTCTCCTCCCCCGGCCTCGGCACGATCGCCGAGGCGCACGGGCTGCGCTTCGTGCAGACGCTCACGGGCTTCAAGTGGGTCTCGCGCGTGCCCGACCTCACCTTCGGCTTCGAGGAGGCGCTCGGCTACCTCGTGAACCCGGGCACCGTGCGCGACAAGGACGGCGTCTCGGCGCTCGTGCGGGTGCTCACGCTCGCCGCAGAGCTGCACGAGCGCGGCTCGTCGCTCACCGAGGAGCTGCTCGCGCTCGCCGGTGAGTTCGGCGCGTTCGAGTCGGGCCAGGTGAGCGTGCGCGTGACGGATCTCGCACGCATCCCGGCGACCATGGCCGCGCTGCGGGCGACGCCGCCGGCCGAGCTCGCGGGCTCCGCGGTGCTCGCCGCCGACGACCTGTCGCTGCCCGAGCACGGCGAGATCGGCGACATCCTGCGCTTCACCCTCGACGACGGCTCGCGCGTGATGGTGCGGCCGAGCGGCACCGAGCCCAAGGTCAAGGTCTACATCGACGCGATGTCGGCCGAGGGCGCACCGGCCCAGCGCGTGCGCGCGGCGCGCGCCCGCGTCGCGGCGATCGCCGAGGCGGTGCGCCCCCTCCTCGGGGCCTGACGCTCGACGTCGCCTGTGGTCGCTGAGCCGCGCATGCGCGTCGGACGACCACCGGCGACGTCGAGGACTAGCTGCGGAGGGCGGCGATCGCCTCGTCGCGCGTGGTGGCGGCCGCGAGCGCGTCGGTGACGCCGGATCCGTCGAGCGCGTTCGCGAGCTCGGCGAGCATCCGGAGGTGCTGCCGCGCGCTCGTCGCCGCGAGGCCGATGACGACGCGCACCGGGTCGTTGTGCGGGTGGCCGAACGCCACCGGCTCGTCGAGCACCACGATCGCGAGCGCATCGCGCCGCACGACGCCGCTCGCCTTGGCGTGCGGCACCGCGACGCCCGGGGCGACGACGCAGTACGGCCCCGCCGACTCGATCTGCTGCACGAGCTCCTCGACGTAGGCCCGCCCCACGGCGCTCGCCGTCACGAGGTCGACGCCCGCCGCGCGCACGGCCGCGCGCCAGTCGTCGGCGTGCACCCCTGGCGAGAAGGTGGCCTCGTCGAGCGGCAGGCTCATCGCAGGTCGTCGAACCCGTCGGCGATCTCGTCCGCCAGCTCCTCGCGCTCCTCGAACGAGCAGAACGCGCTCGCCGCGGCGTTCTGCGTCACCTGCTCGAGGTCGTCGAGGTCCCACTCGAAGGCGTCGACCAGCAGCCCGAGCTCGCGCGTGAGCGTCGTGCCCGACTGCAGGCGGTTGTCGACGTTGACGGTGACGCAGAAGCCCAGCTGGTGCAGGAGGTCGATCGGGTGGTCCTCGAGCGCGGTGCCCCACTGCGCGATCGTGCCGGTCTGCAGGTTGGAGGACGGGCTCACCTCGAGGGCGATCTGCCGGTCCTTCACCCACTCGGCGACCTCGCCGAGGCGCACGACGACCGCGTCGTCGGTCTCCTCCTCGACGTGGATGTCCTCCGCGATGCGGGTGCCGTGCCCCAGCCGCAGCGCGCGGCCCGAGAACAGCGCGTCGGCGATGCTCGCGATGCCATCGCCCTCGCCCGCGTGGACGGTGGCCGGGAAGTGTGCGCGCGCGAGGATGTCGAAGGCCGACTGCATGCGCGACGCGGGGAAGCCCGCCTCGGGGCCGGCGATGTCGAAGCCGACCGCGCCGCGATCGCGGTGCCGCAGGGCGAGCTCAGCGATCTCGTCGCCGCGGTCGAGGTGGCGCATCGCGCTGACCAGCTGCCCGACGCGGATGCGACCGCCGTGCGTCGCCACGAGCGCGATGGCCTCCTCGATGCCGGCCTGCACCGCCTCGACCGCCGCGTCGAGCGTCAGGCCGCGCTGCAGGTGCTGCTCGGGCGCCCAGCGGATCTCGCCGTAGATCACGCCGTCCTCGGCGAGGTCGAGCACGAACTCCTTCGCGACGCGGTGCAGGCCGTGCTCGGTCTGCATCACCGCGGTCGTGATGTCGAACGTCTTCAGGTACTCGGGCAGCGAGCCGGAGTTCGACTGCTGGGCGAACCACGCGCCGAGCGACGCGGCGTCGCTCGCGGGCAGCTCGAGCCCGATCTCGTCGGCCAGCTCGAGGATGGTCTGCGGTCGCAGTCCGCCGTCGAGGTGGTCGTGGAGGCTGACCTTTGGCAGCGTCTGGATGTCGACGCCGTCGACCTCGTAGCGGCTCATCTCGTCCCCGTCGTCGGTTCCTGCAGGACCTCGATCGTACCTGCCGCGGATGTCGACGGGATCAGGCGCCGATCCGCTCGCGCACGATCGGCGGGACCGGCACCTCGGTGCCCGGCGCGGCGAGCTCCCACGCGCCCTCGAGCGCCTCGAGCGCGCGCGGGATGCGGGTGGCGTCGTCGGCCGAGATCGTCCAGAGCGGGTCGCCCTTCCGCACCGCGTCGCCCGGCTTCACGTGCAGGTCGATGCCCGCAGCGTGCACGACGGGGTCGCTCGCGCGGGCGCGGCCGGCGCCGAGCCGCCACGCGGCGATGCCGAACGGCAGCGCCTCCTGGCGGGCGAGCACGCCGTCGGCCTCGGCGACGACCGTGTGCGTCTCGTTCGCGGTCGGCAGCGCTGCATCCGGGTCGCCGCCCTGTGCGACGACGAAGCGCCGCCAGACGTCCATCGCGCGGCCGTCGGCGAGCGCCGCCTCGACGTCGGCGTCGGGCTGCCCCACCGCGTCGAGCATCTCGCGCGCGAGCGCGACGGTGAGCTCGACGATGTCGGCGGGGCCGCCGCCGGCGAGCACCTCGACCGACTCCCGCACCTCGTTGGCGTTGCCGATCGCGAGGCCGAGCGGCGTGTCCATCGCGGTGAGCAGCGCACGCGTCTCGACGCCCGCGTCGCGGCCCAGCTCGACCATCGTGAGCGCGAGCTCGCGCGCGCGCTCGAACTCCTGCATGAACGCGCCGGAGCCGAACTTCACGTCGAGCACGAGCGCGCCGGTGCCCTCCGCGATCTTCTTCGACATGATCGAGGATGCGATGAGCGGGATGGCCTCGACGGTGCCGGTGATGTCGCGGAGCGCGTAGAGCCGCTTGTCGGCGGGCGCGAGTCCGGCGCCGGCCGCGCAGATGACGCCGCCGACGGTGCGCAGCTGCTCGAGCATCTGCTGGTTCGAGAGGTCGGCGCGCCACCCGGGGATGGACTCGAGCTTGTCGAGCGTGCCGCCGGTGTGGCCGAGGCCGCGCCCCGACAGCTGCGGCACGGCGGCGCCGAAGGCCGCGACGAGCGGCATGAGCGGCAGCGTGATCTTGTCGCCGACGCCGCCGGTCGAGTGCTTGTCGACGGTGGGGGCGTCGAGCGACGAGAAGTCCATCCGCTCGCCCGAGGCGATCATGGCCATCGTCAGGTCGTGGATCTCGCGGCGGTCCATGCCGTTCAGCAGGATCGCCATCGCGAGCGCCGCCATCTGCGGGTCCTCGACGTAGCCGCGCGTGTAGGCGTCGACGAGCCAGTCGATCTGCGCCGTGCCGAGGCTGCCCCGGTCGCGCTTCGTGCGGATGATGTCGACGACGTCGAACGCCTCAGCCATGCTGCTCCTCGCCTCGCCCGACCGCGCGGTCGGGCTCTCGTGGTGGTCCCTGCATCCTCGACCCAAGCACATCCGCGCCGGGAGGCCCGTGCTGCCCGGGCCGGATGGTCAGGCGTCGCGGGTCGCCGCGTAGTCGTCGAGCTCCCGCGGGCCGAACGCATCCGGGAGCACCTGGTCGATCGAGCGGATGCCGCTGACGGTGTCGAGGAGCATGCCGGGCGCCGCGTGCTCCGACAGCAGCTGGCGGCAGCGGCCGCACGGCATGAGCCGCTCGCCCGCGCCGTTCACGCACGCGAACGCCACCAGCCGGCCGCCGCCGCCCATCACGAGCTCGCTCACGAGCGAGCACTCCGCGCACAGCGTCACGCCGTAGGCGGCGTTCTCGATGTTCGCGCCGGTGATGAGGCGGCCGTCGTCGACGAGCGCCGCCGCGCCCACCGGGAAGCCCGAGTAGGGCGCGTAGGCCTTCGCGGCCGCGCCAACGGCGGCGCCGTGCAGCGCCGGCCAGTCGATGTCGCGCATGCTCACGTCCTATTGCTTGATGTACGGCTTGCCGCTCGCCGCCGGCGCCCGCGACTGGCCGATGAAGCCCGCGACCGCGAGGAGCGTGACGACGTACGGGAGCATGAGCATGAACTCGCTCGGCACCGGGGAGCCGATCGCGCCGAGCGTCTGCTGCAGCGCCGATGCGAAGCCGAACAGCAGCGCCGCCGCGGTCGCCTTGATCGGGTGCCACTGGCCGAAGATCACCGCGGCGAGCGCGATGTAGCCGAGGCCCGCCGTCATCTCGCGCGTGAACGAGCCGTTCGAGTCGAGCGTGAAGTACGCGCCGCCGAGGCCCGCGACCGCACCGGCGAGCGAGACGTTCCAGAAGCGCAGCCGGTTGACCTTGATGCCGACGGTGTCGGCAGCCATCGGGTGCTCGCCGATCGCGCGCAGGCGGAGGCCCCAGGTGGTCTTGAAGAGGCCCCACGCGATGAGCGGCACGGCGATGTACATCGCGTAGACGATGATCGACTGGTTGAAGAGGGCGGGTCCCAGCAGCGGGATGCCCTCGAGCAGCGGGATCGGGAGCTTCGGCAGGCGGTCGGGCGAGTTGAGCGCCTCGTTGTCGGTGAGCACCGACGAGTAGAAGAAGTTCGTGAGCCCGGCGACGAGCACGTTGAGCACGACGCCGACGATGACCTGCTCGACGAAGTACCGGATCGCGAAGACCGCGAGCACCATCGAGATGAGCACGCTCGCGAGCATCGCGGCGAGCACGCCGACGATGGTGCTGCCGGTCGCGGAGGCGACCACCGCGCCGGTGAAGGCGCCACCGAGCAGCTGCGCCTCGATCGCGATGTTCACGACGCCCGCGCGCTCGGAGATGACACCGCCCATGGCGCCGAAGATGAGCGGCACCGAGAGGCCGACGGTCGCGAACAGCAGGCCGGCGATCGGGATCATCGACCCTGCGCCGGCCCAGCTGAGGAAGCCGACGACGAACAGCAGGCCGAAGACGACCGGCAGCCAGGCGCCGACGCGGCGCGCGGAGGCCGCGGCCCAGAACGCGAACGCGGTGAGCGCCGCGAGCACGAGCGCGATGACGATGCCGGTCGGGCGCGACGGGAGCACCGCATCCGGGAGCGCGATGAAGTCGCCGGAGTCGGCGAGCCGGAGCGTCGCGCTGCCGTCGCGGCCGAGCCCGATCATGAGGATCGCGGCGACGACGGTGAGCACGGCGTAGGCGACGGGCGCCTTCCAGTGCCGGACGACGGCGCGCTCGAGCTCGACCGTCTGGACGGGCGCAGGCGACTGCGCGTCGATGGGCTGCTGCGTGCTCACGCCTGCTCCCCCTTCGTCTGGGTCGCGGCGGCGAGCGCGGCCTCGTCGCGGCGCTGGCGGCGCGACTTCCTGCCGGGCTGCGGCAGGCCGAACATCGCGCGCACGAGCGGCGGGGCCGCGATGAAGAGCACGATGAACGACTGCACGACGAGGATGATGTCGATCGGCACGCCCTCGGCGGCCTGCATGCGGAAGCCGCCCGCCTTGAACGCGCCGAAGAGCAGACCGGCGAAGAACGTGCCCCACGGGGTGGAGCCGCCGAGCAGCGCGACCGTGATCGCGTCGAAGCCGATGCCCGCGTCGATGCCGGAGGTGAAGCCGGTCGTGACCGCGCCCGTCACCTGCTGGGCGCCCGCGAGGCCCATGAAGCCGCCCGAGAACAGCATCGCGAGCACCGTGATGCGCCGCACGTCCATGCCGGCGTTGAGGGCGGCGTTGGCGTTGAAGCCGACCGCGCGGAACTGGAAGCCGAGGCTCGAGCGGTTGATGAGCCACGAGCAGAAGATCACCGCGGCGACCGAGAGCACGAAGCCCCAGTGCAGCGTGAACGGCGGGCCGAACATCGATGGCAGCGTCGCCGACGGCGGCATGGGCGGGGAGATCGGGTTGTTGCTGCCCGGGTTCTGCAGCAGGCCCGGGGTGCGCAGCATCCAGGTGATGAACCAGAGCGCGACGAAGTTGAGCATGATCGTGACGATCACCTCGTGCGCGCCGGTGAACGCCTTGAGCGCACCGGCGATGCCACCCCAGATCGCGCCGGCGGCGATGCCGACGGCGATCGCGACGAGCACGTGGAGCACGGGCGGCAGCTCGAACGAGAAGCCGACCCAGCCCGCCGCCGCGGCGGCCCACAGCATCTGGCCGCGGCCGCCGATGTTGAACAGCCCGACGCGGAAGGCGAGCGCGACGCCGAGGCCCGCGGCGATGAGCGGGGTGGCGAAGTTCAGCGTGTCGGTGAGCGGCTTGATGAGCTGCGCGAAGCCGGCGTCGGCGCGCGACAGGTTGAGGATCGAGCCCTGGAAGAGCGCCGAGTACGCGCCGAAGACGGCATCCCAGGCGGCGCCGAGCATGTCGCCGGGGCGGGCGAAGAAGTAGCCGCTCGTCTCCTGCACGCGCTCGTCGGTCGCGGCGATGAGGATGCCGCCGACGACGAGCGAGGTGAGGATCGCGAGCACCGCCATGACGAGGTTGCCCCCCATGATGCGGCGGAAGGCGCCGCCCCAGGGGTCGTCGTCCTCGACCGTGCGGTCGTCGGTCGGCACGACCGCCGCGGGTGCCGCGACCTCCGCGACCTCGGGCGCGTGGACGACGGCCGGCGCGGATCCGGAGTCGGGCGAGCCGCCCGGGCGCTGCGGCGGGTCGGGCTGGATCGGGTCGTCGCCGTCGAGCGGTCGTTCGTTCACGCTGCGGCTCCTTCGAGGTGGGCGGGGCGCTCGCCGGCCATCATGAGGCCGAGCGTGTCGCGGCTGGTGTCCGCGGGCACGATGCCCACGATGCCGCCCCGGTACATGACCGCGATGCGGTCGGCGAGCCCGACGACCTCGTCGAGCTCGGTCGAGACGACGATCACCGGGATGCCGGCGTCGCGCGTCGCGATGATCTGGCTGTGCACGAACTCGATCGAGCCGACGTCGAGGCCGCGAGTGGGCTGCGAGGCGACGAAGAGCGCGAGCGGCCGGCCGAGCTCGCGCGCGAGCACGACCTTCTGCTGGTTGCCGCCCGAGAGGGTGCCGACGTGCGTGTCGATCCCCTGCGCGCGGATGTCGAAGGCACCGAGCTTCTCGTCGGCGAACGCGTCGCGCGACCCCCGGTCGACCGTGCCGGCCTTGATGAACGGGGCGCCGCGGTAGCGGTCGAGCATGAGGTTCTCGGCGATCGAGAAGTCGCCGACGAGCCCGTCGACCTTGCGGTCCTCGGGCACGAAGCCGACACCGGCGTCGAGCACCTCGCGCACCGAGTCGCCCAGCAGCTCGTTGCCGTTGAGGTCGATCGAGCCCTTGGCCCGCGACTGGAGGCCGAGGATGGCCTCTGTGAGCTCGGTCTGCCCGTTGCCCTGGACGCCGGCGATGCAGAGCACCTCGCCGCCGTGCACCGTGAACGAGACGTCGTTGACGACCTTCTGGCCGATCGCGTCGAGCACGGTCAGGCCGGAGACGGTGAGCAGGTTGTCGGTGAGCACCGGCGGGCTCTTCTGCACGGTCAGCTCGACCGGGCGGCCGACCATCATCGACGCGAGCTCGGTGCTCGTCGACGTGGGGCTCGCCTCGCCGACCACCTTGCCCAGGCGGATGACGGTGATGCGGTCGGCGATCGCGCGCACCTCGCGCAGCTTGTGCGTGATGAAGACGATCGCGGTGCCCTCGTCGCGGAGCTGCTGCATGATCGCCATGAGCTCGTCGGTCTCCTGCGGCGTCAGCACGGCGGTGGGCTCGTCGAAGACCAGCACCTTCGCGTCCTGCGACAGCGCCTTGATGATCTCGACGCGCTGCTGGACGCCGACGGGCAGGTCCTCGATCTTCGCGTCGGGGTCGACGTGGAAGCCGAAGCGCTGCGAGATCTCGCGCACCTTCTGCTTCGCGCCGGCGAGGCCGCCGAGCGCCTTCTCGTGGCCGAGCAGCACGTTCTCGGCGACGGTGAACACGGGGATGAGCATGAAGTGCTGGTGCACCATGCCGATGCCGGCGTGCATGGCATCGCCGGGTCCTGCGAAGCGCTGCGGTGCGCCGTCGAGCAGGATCTCGCCCTCGTCGGCCTGGTAGAGGCCGTAGAGCACGTTCATGAGGGTCGACTTGCCTGCGCCGTTCTCACCGAGCAGGCAGTGGATCTCGCCGGCCTTGACCTCGAGGTCGATGTGATCGTTGGCGGTGAGCGCGCCGAAGCGCTTCGTGATGCCACGAAGCTGGAGGGTCGAGTGCGGGGCGGTCATGGTGCCTTCCTTCGACGGCGCTGACGACTCATGAATCTAGCCGGAACGGCGCATCCGGCGCGCGCTCCTGTGCCGCTCACGCGTGTGGGGGCCGGCCGGAGCCGACCCCCACGCGCATGCGCTGGCCTGTGACTACGGGCTGGCGGGCGACTCGACCGTGATCTCGCCGGCGATGATCGCCTCGCGGATGTCGTCGAGCTGCGACTGCAGCTCGGGGTCGACCGAACCCTCGAAGTCGTGGAACGGCGCGAGGCCGACACCGTCGTTCTCGAGCGTGCCGACGTACGGCTCGCTGGAGAACTCGCCGGCCGCAGCCTGCTCGACGACCGTCTGGACGCCCGTCGACATGCCCTTGAGCACCGAGGTGAGGAAGAGGTCGGCGTTGTCGGGCGAGGTCTCGTAGAGGTCGGCGTCCACGCCGATCATCACGATGCCCGAGTCGTCGCCCTGGTCGCGGATGGCCTCAGCTGCCGACAGGAAGATGGGGCCGCCGACCGGCATGAGCACGTCCGCGCCCTGGCCGATGAAGGTCTCCGCCATGGCCTTCGCCTCGACGCCGGCGGCGAAGCCACCGGTGAACGAGCCGGACTGCGCCTCGGCGTCCCAGCCGAGCACCTGCACGTCGGTGCCGTTCTGCTCGTTGTAGTACTCGGCGCCCTCGACGAAGCCGTCCATGAAGATCGTCACCGGCGGGATCTGGAGGCCGCCCCAGGTGGCGATGGTGCCCGACTCGGTGTACGAGGCGGCGGCGTAGCCGGCCAGGAACGCGGCCTGCGCCGTGTCGTAGACGATCGGCTGCACGTTGTCCGCCGTCACCGACTGGTCGTCGATGATCGCGAAGTTGATGTCCGGGTTCGCGGTCGCTGCGGCACCCGTGGCCTCGGCGAGCTGGAAGCCGACCGAGACGACCATGTTGCAGCCCTCGGCGATGACGCTGTCGAGGTTCGGCGCGTAGTCGGCGGGCGAGGCGGACTCGACCTCGATCGGCTCGACGCCCAGGCCCTCGGCCGCGGCACGGAGGCCCTCGGCGCCGAGCTGGTTGAACGAGCGGTCGTCGAAGCCGCCCTCGTCGGAGACGATGCAGGGCTGGATGTCGGTGGTCGGGGCCGCGGACTCGGAGCCGGCCGGCTCGGAGCCGGTGGGGGCCTCCGGCGCTGCGGCGCAGCCTGCGAGCAGGAGCGCCGCGCCGATGGCGATGACGCCGCCGCGCGCGGCGGAACGGTTGAACTTCCTCAAGGGATCCTCCAGTGCAAAGGATGCTCGCCGCGACGCGGCTGAGCGCATGATGGTTGAGCATAGGGCCGCCCGAACAGCGTCAGCGCACCGATCGCGCCACCGAAACGCAATCGTTGCAAACCCGTCACGTCACGGGCTCGAGGGCGACTCCACCGTGATCTCGCCGGCGATGATCTGCTCCCGCAGCGCCTCGAGCTCGGCCTTCGTCTCGTCGCTCACGCGGGCGTCGAGGTCGTGGAACGGGGCGATGTCGACGCCGCCGTTCTCGAGCGTGCCGATGATCGGCTCGTCCGAGAGCGTGCCGTCGAGCGCGTCGCTCACGGCGCCCACCACGGCATCCTCGGTGTTCTTCAGCACGCTCGTCAGCAGCAGCGGGCGGAACTCCTCGGGGAGCGTGTCGTAGCCGTCGTTGTCGACCCAGAGCACGAGCGCGGTGCCGCCGGCGTCGAGCGAGGCGCGGAAGGCGCCCTCCCCGACCTGGCCGGCGACGGGCAGGATCACGTCGGCGCCCTGCGCGATGAACGCCTGCGTCTGCGTCTGGCCGAGCTGCACGTTCTCGAAGTCGCCGGTGAAGGTGCCGTCCTGCGTCTCCGGGTCCCAGCCGAGCAGCCGCACCTCGGTGCCCTTGGCCTCGTTGTGGGCCTCGATGCCGGCGGCGAAGCCGTCCATGAAGAGGGTGACCGGCGGCTGGTTGCCGCCGCCGAAGGTGGCGACGATGCCGGTCTCGCTCACGGATGCGGCCGCGTAGCCCGCGAGGTACGCCGCCTGCGCGGTGTCGAAGACGATCGAGCGCACGTTGGGGCCCTCGACGATCTCGTCGACGATCGCGAACTGCACGTCGGGGTTGTCCGCCGCCTGCTCCTCGGTCGCGGCGGCGAGCTCGAAGCCGACGGTCAGCACGAAGCCGCAGCCGGTGTCGACCGCCGCCTGCACGTTGGGCGCGAGGTCGCTCTCGGAGGTGGAGACGAGCACGTTCGCCTCGATGCCGAGCTCCTCCTGCGCGCGCTCCATGCCGGCCCAGCTCGTCTCGTTGAACGAGCGGTCGTTGAGGCCGCCGGAGTTCGTCACCATCTGGGCGCACTCGAGCGCCTGCTCGGGCGCTTCGGAGCCTGCGGTCTCGGTGGCGGCGGGCGGCGGCGTGGCGCAGCCCGCGAGGAGGACGAGCGCGGCGAGCGCGGGCAGGGCGAGCGTGCGGGACACGGGGACTCCTTCGAGCGGGTGACCGAATCGTAGCCCGGCGCCCGTGCGCCCGCGCGCACCCGCCGCGGCCACGCGGCTCCCCCGTGCGCTCGATCGGTCAGAGCGCGGCACGGAGCGGGATGGATGCACGGCGGGCGGCTCAGCCCGATCTGTCTCACGCCGGCGGAGGTCGGCGGCGCGCGTCACCCCGTGCGCTCGATCGGTCAGAGCGCGGCGCGGAGCGGGATGGATGCCCGGCGGGCGGCTCAGCCCGATCGAGCTCGCGCGCACCCCGGCGGAGATCGGCGGCGCGCGCGGCCCGTGCGTTCGATCGGTCACAGCGCGATGCGGGGCGGGATGGGCGGGCGGCGGGCGGTTCAGCCCGATCGGGCTCCCGCGCCCCCGGTGGCCCCGGCGGGCGCCATCCACAGCCACCGGCCGGAGCGCCCCGGCGCAGCCGGGACGAGCCGCACACTCCCGGCATGGATGCGAGCGAGCTCTTCCGCAGGGCGCTCGGCGTCCTCACGACCGCGCAGCTGCTCGACGCCGGTGTCACGAGGCGCGAGATCGATGCCTCCATCGGCGCGGGCCGGGTCGAGCGCGTGCGACGTGGCTGGATCGCGTGGCAGCCCGACCCGATGGCGCTCTCAGCCGTGCGCGAGGATGGCTGCGTCAGCTGCCTCAGCGCGATGGAGTCACTCGGGGCGTGGCAGCCCCGGCATTCGCGCGGTCACATCCGCCGCGCGGATGGGCAGCGCGATCGAAGGGGATCAGACGAGAAGGGCTGTCGTCCCTACGGACCGAACCCGCCGGTGCGCGCCTCGGTGGACGACCTCGAGACCGCGTTCCGGTGCGCGCTCCGGTGCGCCGATGCGGAGCAGCTGATCGCCGTGGCCGACTCGATTGTGCACCGCGAGCTCGCGACGCTGGACGACCTGCGCGAGTGGGCCACCGACGCGCCGAAGGAGATCCGCGCCCTACTGGACCGCGTCGAGCCGCTGTCGGAGGCCGGCACCGAGTCGATGGTGCGGGTGCGCCTCTCCGCGCGCGGGGTCCACCTCCGCGTCCAGGTCCGGATCGGGCGCCGTCGCGTCGACCTGCTGATCGGCGATCGGCTCATCATCGAGTGCGACTCGACGACCTACCACGCGGATCCCGAGGCCTTCCAGCGCGATCGGCGCACCGACCGCGTCCATGTCGCGCAGGGCTACCTGGTGATCAGGCTGACATGGGAGCAGATCCACGACGAGTGGCCGGCGATCGAGCACGACATCTTTGCGATCGTGCGCCGCGGCGATCACCGCTGGCCCGGCCGCCTTCGTCCCGGGCGAGCGTGAGCTCGGTCGGGCTGACCGCGTGGCCAGCCCCGCTGGGCGACTTGCGGGCGGCTCAGGCCGATCGAACTCGCGGGGGGCTAGAGGGCGTCGGTGTTGCCCGAGCGGCGCACCGCGTCGACGACCTGCTTCACCCGCTGCGCGTTGTCGGTCGTCGTGACCAGCAGCGCATCCGGGGTGTCGACGACGACCACGTTCTGGATGCCCACGACCGACACGATGCGGTTCGACTGCGAGACGACGATGCCCGAGGCGGAGTCGGCGATCACCGTGCCCTCCGTGCCGAGGATCGCGAGGCGGCCGCGGTGCGCGCCGTTGTGCAGCTTCGCCACCGCGGAGAAGTCGCCCACGTCGTCCCAGTCGAAGTCGCCCGGCACGACGACCATCCGGCCGCGGGCCGCGGCGGGCTCCGCGACGGCGTAGTCGATCGCGATCTTCTTGAGCTGCGGCCACAGCCGGTCGACGGCAGGTCCGCGCTGCGCCGGCTCGTCCCACACCTCTGCGAGCTCCTCGATCTGCGCGGCGAGCTCCGGCTCCTCGCGCGCCAGCTCCTCGAGCAGCACGTCGGCGCGCGCGATGAACATGCCCGCGTTCCAGAGGTAGTCGCCGCCGTCGACGTACTTGCGCGCGACCTTCGCCGAGGGCTTCTCGACGAACTCGCGCACGAGCGCGGCGCTCGGGGCGCCGTCGACGCCCGCGGACTCGCCCGCGCGGATGTAGCCGAAGCCGATCGCCGGCTCCGTCGGGGTGATGCCGATGGTCGCGATGTAGCCGGCGCGGGCTGCGGCGACGGCCTCGCCGACCGCTCGCCGGAACGAGCGCTCGTCGTCGATCACGTGGTCGGCGGCGAAGGAGCCGACGATCACGTCGGGCTCGCGGCGGCGCAGGATCGCGGCGGCGAGCGCGATCGCGACCGTGGAGTCGCGCGGGTCGGCCTCGAGCACGATGCTCGCGTCGTCGAGCTCGGGGATCTGCGCCTCGACCGCCGCGCGGTGCGACCGGCCGGTCACGACCATGGTGCGCCCGGGCCCGGCGAGCGGCCCGAGCCGGTCGAAGGTGGCGCGCAGCAGCGTCTTGCCGCTGCCGGTCAGGTCGTGCAGGAACTTGGGCGCGTCGGCGCGCGAGAGCGGCCAGAGCCTCGAGCCCACGCCGCCTGCGGGGATGATGCTGAAGAAGTCGTCGATCGCCGTCACGGCCCCGAGCCTAGCCAAGGGCCTCCCGGGCGCCCCCGCGCGCAGCCCAGTTCATGCACCGTTCACCGTGCGCTCGCCCGCCCGTCGGGCGCTCCGACGTACCGTGGCATCGTGCGCATCGAGCGAGTCGCCATCGTGACCGAGAGCTTCCTCCCCACCGTCAACGGCGTGACCACCTCGGTCTGCCGCGTGCTCGACCGCCTCGTCGAGACCGGCCGCGAGGCCATCGTCATCACGCCCCGCTGCGGCGCCCCCGTCCACTACCGCGGCGTGCCCGTGCACGAGGTGCCGTCGTTCGCCTACCGGCGCTTCCCGGTCGGGCTGCCGAGCCCGCAGGTCGCTGCGCTGCTCGCGCGCTTCCAGCCCGACGTGCTCCACGCCGCGAGCCCGTTCATGCTCGGCGGGCAGGCGATCGCCGAGGCCGCCCGCATCGGCCTGCCGAGCGTCGCGATCTACCAGACCGACGTCGCCGGCTTCGCGCGCCGCAACCGGCTCGCGGCCGGCTCGCCCTTCGCGTGGCAGATCATCCGGCTCATCCACAACGCCGCCGACCGCACGCTCGCGCCGTCGACGTCGGCGATCGCAGACCTCGAGGACGCCGGCGTCAAGCGCGTCCACCGCTGGGTGCGCGGCGTCGACCTCGAGGGCTTCCACCCCGACAACCGCCAGGGCCCGGCCGCCGCGAACCTGCGCCGCCGGCTCGCGCCGGGCGGGGAGGTCGTCGTGGGCTACGTCGGCCGCGTCGCGCCCGAGAAGGGGCTCGACCGGCTGCGCGCGCTCGCGGGCGTGCCGGGCATCCGCGTCGTGATCGTGGGCGACGGCCCGGCGATGGACGAGACGCGCAGGCAGCTCGCCGACGTCGGCCCCGTGTTCCTCGGCCAGCTGCACGGCGCCGCGCTCCGCGCCGCCTACGCCGCGATGGACGTTTTCGTGCACACCGGCACGGAGGAGACCTTCGGGCAGACCCTGCAGGAGGCGGCGGCGAGCGGCCTGCCGGTCGTCGCACCGCGCGCCGGCGGACCGATCGACCTCGTCGACGACGGCACGACCGGGTTCCTCTTCGACCCCGACGACGCATCCGACCTGCGCGCCGCCGTCGCGCGGCTCGCCACCGACGCGTCGATGCGGGCGCGGATGGGCGAGGCCGGCCGTCGGCGCGTGCTGCCCCGCTCGTGGTCGGCCGTCGTCGACCAGCTGCTCGCGCACTACGAGCGGGCATCGCACCGCGCGCTCCGCGGCATCGACGGCCTCGTCGGGGCGTAGGCCCCGGGCGCCGCTCCTGGCGTTCGCCCGGAGCGCACCGCGAAGACCCGCCGAGCCCGGACGCCGTTCGCCACGGGCATAGGATGGATGCATCTGCCCGGTCGAACAACGGAGGGATTGCGCGTGTCGAAGACGCAGAGCAGCCTCGTCCTCCCCGATCCCTCCCCTCGCAAGACCACGTTCAGCGGCACGCTGTATCGCGGCAACGAGGGCATGTGGTCGTGGGTGCTGCACCGGATCACCGGTGTGGCGATCTACTTCTTCCTGCTGGTGCACGTGCTCGACACGGCACTCATCCGGGTGAGCCCGGAGGCGTACGACGCCGTCATGGCGACCTACAAGAACCCGATCATGGGTCTCGGCGAGGTCGGTCTCGTCGGCGCCGTGGTGCTCCACGCCCTCAACGGCCTGCGCATCATCCTCGTCGACGTCTGGCCGTGGGCGACCAAGAACCAGCGCGTGCTGTTCTGGATCGTCATGGGCCTCGTCGTGGCGCTCATGCTCTACTTCACGCCGAACCACCTCATCAACGTGTTCTCGCCGATGGAAGAGGCCCACTGATGAGCGTCACCGTCGAGAGCCCGAACTACGCCTACCCCGCCCGCTCGGGCAGCCGTCGAGGCCCGAACCTCGAGAAGGCCGGCTGGATCTTCATGCGCGCCTCCGGCGTCGTGCTGATCGTGCTGATCTTCGGCCACCTGGCCTACAACCTGATCTGGACGCCCGGCGGCATCCACGCGATCGACTTCGGCTTCGTGGGCGGCAAGCTGGCCCAGCCCTTCTGGCAGTGGTGGGACGTGCTGATGCTGTGGCTCGCCATCCTGCACGGCTCGAACGGCATGCGCACGATCGTCAACGACTACGTGCACAAGCCGAGGGTCCGCACGCTCGCGCTCGGCGCGATCGGCACCGCCGCCGTGCTGCTCATCCTGCTGGGCACGCTCATCACCTTCACGTTCAACCCCTGCCCGGAAGCCGCGGACCCCGCGCTGCTCCCGTCGTTCTGCGCCTCCCTCTAGGCGAGATTCGGAGTCCCCCACATCCATGGCTGATCAGCATTCCGTCGTCGACGGCATCCACTACCACCAGCATGACGTCGTCATCGTCGGAGCGGGCGGCGCAGGCATGCGCGCCGCCATCGAGTCGGCGCCGAAGGCGTCGACCGCGGTGATCACGAAGCTGTACCCGACCCGCTCCCACACGGGCGCGGCGCAGGGCGGCATGGCTGCCGCCCTCGCGAACGTCGAGGAGGACAGCAACGAGTGGCACACCTACGACACGGTCAAGGGCGGCGACTACCTGGTGGACCAGGACGCGGCGGAGATCCTCACGCGTGAGGCGATCGACGCGGTCTACGACCTCGAGAACATGGGCCTGCCCTTCAACCGCACGCCGGACGGCAAGATCGACCAGCGCCGCTTCGGCGGGCACACGCGCGACCACGGCAAGGCGCCGGTGCGCCGCGCGTGCTACGCCGCCGACCGCACGGGCCACATGATCCTGCAGACGCTGTACCAGAACTGCGTCAAGCACGGCGTCGACTTCTTCAACGAGTTCTACGCGCTCGACCTCATCATGGGCGAGGTCGACGGCGTGCCGCGGCCCGCCGGCGTCGTCGCCTACGAGCTCGCGACCGGCGAGATCCACGTCTTCCAGGGCAAGTCGGTCGTCTTCGCGACCGGCGGCTTCGGCAAGATCTACAAGACCACCTCGAACGCGCACACGCTCACGGGCGACGGCGTCGGGATCATCTGGCGCAAGGGCCTGCCGCTCGAGGACATGGAGTTCTACCAGTTCCACCCGACGGGCCTCGCCGGCCTCGGCATCCTCCTCACCGAGGGCGCCCGCGGCGAGGGGGCGATCCTCCGCAACGCGTCGGGCGAGCGCTTCATGGAGCGCTACGCGCCGACGATCAAGGACCTCGCGCCGCGCGACATCGTCGCCCGCTCGATGGTGCAGGAGGTCCTCGACGGCCGCGGCGCCGGCCCCAACAAGGACTACGTCTACCTCGACTGCACCCACCTGGGCGCCGAGGTGCTCGAGACGAAGCTGCCCGACATCACCGAGTTCGCTCGCACCTACCTGGGCGTCGACCCGGTGACGGAGCGCGTGCCCGTCTACCCGACGGCGCACTACGCGATGGGCGGCATCCCGACGAACAACGACGCCGAGGTCCTCCGCGACAACGACACCGTCATCCCCGGCCTCTACGCCGCCGGCGAGTGCGCGTGCGTCTCGGTGCACGGCGCCAACCGCCTGGGCACGAACTCGCTGCTCGACATCAACGTGTTCGGCAAGCGCGCCGGCAACAACGCGGTCACCTACGCGCAGACGGCCGACTTCGTCGACGTGCCGGCGGATGCCGCCGACGGCGTCGTGAAGCTGCTCGCGCAGCTGCGCGAGGGCGACGGCACCGAGTCGGTCGCCGCGATCCGCAAGGCGCTGCAGGAGACGATGGACCGCAACGCCCAGGTGTTCCGCACCGAGGAGACGCTGCAGACCGCGCTCGCCGACATCGCCGTGCTCCGCGGCCGCTACCCCAACGTGCGCGTGCACGACCGCGGTCGCCGCTTCAACACCGACCTCCTCGAGGCCGTCGAGCTGGGCTTCCTGCTCGACCTCGCCGAGGTGGTCGTGATCTCCGCGATCAACCGCAAGGAGTCGCGGGGCGCCCACATGCGCGATGACTACCCCACGCGCGACGACGTGAACTTCATGCAGCACACCATGGCGTACCGGACGGCCGCCGAGACGGGTGACAGCCAGGGCATCCGTCTGGACTGGAAGCCGGTGCGCTTCACGCACTACGAGCCGACGGAGCGGAAGTACTGATGAGCGACAACCAGCTGCCCCAGGGCGACCCGAAGGGCCAGGAGTCTGGCGTGCACCCGGCGCAGAGCGGCCCCACGGGCGCGCCCACGCCGATGGCCGACCAGCCCGACACGGGCTCCACCGACGACCAGGCGAGCGCGCACCAGGTCGCCGAGGCCGCGGCCGAGTCGTCGACCAGCCCGAAGCCGGTCGAGAACGAGTACGACGGCGCCGACCGCGAGGTCGAGCCGTCGGAGCCGATCGACGTGCCGCAGAGCTTCAACGTCACGGTCATCGTGCGCCGCTACGACCCCGAGGTGGACGAGGAGCCGCGCTGGGTCGACTACGACGTGCAGATGTACCCGACCGAGCGCATCCTCGACGCCCTGCACCGCATCAAGTGGGACATCGACCCGTCGCTCGCCTTCCGCCGCTCGTGCGCGCACGGCGTCTGCGGCTCCGACGCGATGCGCATCAACGGCAAGAACCGCCTCGCCTGCAAGGCGCTCGTGAAGGACTTCGACATCTCGAAGCCGATCTACGTCGAGGCGATCAAGGGTCTGCCGCTCGAGAAGGACCTGATCGTCAACATGGAGCCGTTCTTCGACTCCTTCCGCGAGATCCAGCCCTTCCTGCAGGCGACCGGCAAGCCCGAGAAGGAGCGCCACCAGACGATCGCGCAGCGCGAGCGCTTCGACGACACGACGAAGTGCATCCTCTGCGCCGCGTGCACGACCTCGTGCCCGGTGTTCTGGACCGACGGCCAGTACTTCGGCCCCGCCGCGATCGTCAACGCGCACCGCTTCATCTTCGACTCGCGCGACGAGGGCAGCCAGGTGCGGCTCGACATCCTCAACGACAAGGAGGGCGTGTGGCGCTGCCGCACGACCTTCAACTGCACGGATGCCTGCCCCCGCGGCATCCAGGTGACCAAGGCGATCGCCGAGGTCAAGCAGGCCATGATGACGGGCGTCCGGCTCTAGCCGCACCGCTCGACCCGAGGGCCGGCATCCACGCGGATGCCGGCCCTCGCTGCGTCGGTCGGCGCCCACGACCGTCGGTCCGCTCTCGGCTGATGTGTAGGCAGCCGATGTATCGTCCCGGCCATGGACGCTTCGACGACGACCGCTGACCGCATCCGCCCTTGGGTCGTGCTCATCGCGCTGCCCGTGACGCTCGCCGCCGCGGCGCTCGGCTCCGGGCTCTTCGGCGGCACCGAGGTCGAGGCGTCGTCGAGCGGCGCCCTCTCCGACTCAGCGACGCCGCTCGCGCCCTACGGCCCGGCGTTCTCGATCTGGTCGCTCATCTACCTCGGCCTCGCCGCCTACGCGGTGTGGCAGGTGCTGCCGCGGCAGCGCCACGATCCGCGGCAGCGCCTGCTCGGCTGGCTCGCCGTCGCCTCGCTCGTGCTCAACGCCGCGTGGATCCTCTGCGCGCAGGCGGGGCTGCTGCCCGTCACGGTCGTCGTGATCCTGCTGCTGCTCGCGGTGCTGCTCGCGATCTTCGAGGTGCTGCGGCGCTCGCGCCCGGCGTCGCTGGTCGAGACCGTGGTCGTCGACGGCACCTTCGGCCTGTACCTCGGCTGGGTCGCGGTCGCGACGGTCGCGAACGTCGCGGCGTTCCTCGCGGATGCCGGCCTGCGACCCGCCGAGTGGGAGCTGCCGACGATCCTCGTGCTGCTGCTGGTCGCGGTGGTCGCCGCGCTCCTCGCCGTGCGCGGCGCGGGCCGCATCGCGCCGGCGCTCGCGATGCTCTGGGGCGTGGCATGGATCGGCGTCGGGCGGGCGATCGGCGAGCCCGCCTCGGCGACGGTCGCGATCGCCGCTGCGGTGGTCTGCGTGCTCATCGGGTTCGTGACCGTCGCGGCACGGCTCCGCGCACCCGCGCCAGCGCGCGTCGCGCCGGCGGGACGGCGCCAGGTCGCGCCGTGAGCGAGGGTGCAGACTAGCCGCGTGACCTCGACCATCGCGGCGCTCGACCGCCTCGACGCGCTCCGCTCCGCGCTCGACGGAGTCGCGCTGCCGCTGTCGATCGCCGGGGCCGACGCGGCGCGCGACGCCCGCGGCGCCGCGGTGCGGCAGATCGACGACTACGTCGAGCCCCGCCTGCGGCACCTCGACGCCCCGCTGCTCGCGGTCGTCGGCGGCTCGACCGGCGCCGGCAAGTCGACGCTCGTGAACGCGCTCATCGGCGTGCCCGTCACCCGCACCGGTGTCATCCGCCCGACGACGCGGCAGCCGATCCTGCTGCACTCCCCCGCTGACGCCGCCTGGTTCGGCTCCACCCGCATCCTGCCCGGGCTCGCGCGGGTGACCGGCGTCGTGCGGGAGGCGCCCGCGAGCCGCGCAGGCGAGGAGCCGGACGCCGCCCAGATCGGCTCCGTCGTGCTCGTCGCCGACGACCGCGTGCCGCGCGACCTCGCGATCCTCGACGCGCCTGACGTCGACTCGATCGCCGACGAGAACCGGCTGCTCGCCGCGCAGCTGCTCGCCGCGGCCGACCTCTGGCTGTTCTCGACCACCGCGAACCGCTACGCCGACGCCGTGCCGTGGCGCCTGCTCGACGACGCCGCGGCGCGCGACATCACCGTCGGCGTCGTGCTGAACCGCGTGCCCGCCGGCGCCGAGGGCGAGGTGGAGGCCGACCTGCGGCAGATGCTCGAGCTCCGGGGCCTCGGCACCGCGCCGGTCTTCGTCGTCACCGAGTCACCGCTCGACGACCGCGGCATGCTGCCGGCCGCCGCCGTCGCCGAGATCCGCGGCTGGCTCGCGGGGATCGCCGGCGATCGCGCCGAGCGCGCCCGCATCGCCGGCCGCACCCTCGCCGGCGCCGTCGGCCGGCTCGGCGTCACGGCGCGAGCGATCGCCGACGCGCGCGACGAGCAGGTCGTGACGGCTGCCGATCTGCGCGGCACGGTCGACACCGCCTACGACGACGCCGCCGATCGCGTCGGCGACGCCACCCGCGACGGCGTGCTGCTGCGCGGCGAGGTGCTCGCGCGCTGGCAGGACTTCGTCGGCACCTCCGACGTCTTCCGCACCATCGAGTCGTGGTACTCCCGCACGCGCGACCGGGTGGTCGCGTGGTTCCAGGGCCGGCCGACGCCGCCGGTCGAGGTCGAGCACGAGATCGAGAGCGGCCTGCACTCGGTGATGGTCGACGAGGCCGGCCGCGCGGCGTCGGATGCGTGGCAGCGCGTGCGCCAGTCGGCCGTCGGCCGCGAGCTGACGGCCGGGGCCGGCCTCGCGCATCCGTCGCCTGCGCTGTCGGAGCGCGCGAGCCTGCTCGTGCGGGACTGGCAGCTCGCGCTCATGGAGCTCATCACCGAGCAGGCCGCGGGCAAGCGCACGAAGGCTCGGGTGATGTCGCTCGGGCTCAACGTCATCACCGTGGCGCTCATGGTCGTCGTCTTCGCGTCGACCGGCGGGCTCACGGGCGGCGAGCTCGCGATCGCGGGCGGCTCGGCCGTCGTCGGCCAGAAGCTGCTCGAGACGATCTTCGGCGAGGACGCCGTGCGCCGCCTCGCCGCGCAGGCGCGCGACGACCTCGACACCCGCGTGCGCGCGCTCATGGGCGCCGAGGCGGCCCGGTGGGATGCGCTGCTCACGCCGGTCGAGCAGGGCGCGTCGGGCGACGTGCTGCGCGACGCCGCCGCCGAGCTCGAGGCCGCGATGCGCGCCGTCGCGACGGCGCCCGACGCCGCCGGGCCGGACGCTGCCCGATCCGACGCCGCCGGGTCCGATGCGGCCGGGTCCGACGCAGCGTCGCCCGCCGCGCGCTCGCGCGCGCTGCTGCCGAGCGAGCTCGTCGAGGGCGAGGCGCTCGACGACGCCGCGCCCGACGCGGAGGCCCCGCTCGACGGCGAGGCCGACGACGTGCGGGAGCTCGAGCGCGGGATGCCGCGGGAGCGCGACGCGGGGCAGGACCGGTGAGCGACCGCGACGAGCACGGCCGAAGCGAGCGCGGCGTCGACGCGCTGCTCGGCGCGCTCTCCGAGGCGGCGGAGCTCGGCGCCGGGCGCGTGCCACAGGCAGAGCTCGAGGCGGTGCGGCGCATCACCGCGAGCGCGGGCGAGCGCCGCGCGCTCTCCTCGGAGCACACCGTCGTCGGCTTCTTCGGCGCCACCGGCTCCGGCAAGTCATCGCTCATGAACGCGCTCGCCGGCGAGGCGATCGCGCGCACGCACGTGCGCCGGCCCACCACCTCTGCGCCGCTCGCCGCCGTCTGGAACCCGCGCGGCGCATCCGCCCTGCTCGACTGGCTGCAGGTCTCCGACCGCCGCATCATGGACCGGCCGTTCGCGCCCGGGCAGGAGCTCTCGCTCATCGTGCTCGACCTGCCCGACTTCGACTCCGTCGCGCTCGAGCACCGCGCGATCGCGGAGCGCCTCGCGGGGCAGGTCGACGTGCTCGTGTGGGTCGTCGATCCGCAGAAGTACGCCGACGCGGTGATCCACCGCGACTTCATCGCGCCGCTCGCGACGCACGCCTCCGTCACCACCGCGGTGCTCAACCAGGTCGACCGGCTGCCGCCGGACGAGGTCGGGCACGTCGTGGAGTCGCTCCGCGGGCTCCTGCGCGGCGACGGCCTCGACGGCGTGCAGGTGCTGCCGGTGTCGGCGACGACCGGGGCCGGGATCGACGAGCTGCGGACGCGCATCGCGCGCTTCGCCGCCGAGCGGAAGGCCGCATCCGAGCGGCTCGCCGCCGACGTGCGCGGCATCGCGGCCCGCCTCGAGCACGCGGGCGTGCCCGGCTCGCTGCGGTCGGCCGACGTGCAGGCGCTCGAGCGCGGCCTCGCCGCCGCGGCGGGCGTCGACGCGGTCGCCGACGCCGTGGCCGGCTCGTACCGCAAGCGCGCCGGCCAGGTCACGGGCTGGCCGCTCACGGCCTGGGTGCTGCGGCTCGCGCCCGACCCGCTCCGGCGACTGCACCTCGCGGCCGGCCGAGACCGCGGCCGCGACGCCGACGTGCACCGCACCGGGCTGCCGCCGATGAGCGCCGCGCAGCGCGCGCAGGCCGGCATGGCCGTGCGCGCCTACGCGGACGCGGCCGCGAGCGGGCTCGGTGAGGGATGGTCGGCGGCGATCCACGAGCATGCAGGCGACGCCCTCGAGTCGCTGCCGTCGGAGCTCGACCGCGCGATCGCCAGGACCGATCTCGGCGCCCGGGGGTCGTGGTGGTGGCCGGTGCTCGCCGCGCTCCAGTGGCTCGCGCTCATCGTCGCGGTGCTCGGCGGGGTGTGGCTGCTGCTGCCGATCCTGCTGCCGCTCTGGGGCATGGTCGCGCCGGTGCTGCCCCAGCTCGAGGGCACCGGCAGCTGGCTCGACGGCTGGCCCGTGCCGCTCGTCGGGCTCATCGGCGGCCTGCTGCTCGGCGTCGTGCTCGGGCTCGTCGGCGCGCTCGTGAGCGGGGCGGTCGGTGCTGCTCGCCGCGCCCGCGCCCGGCGGCGGCTGCGCAAGCAGGTGCACCGGGTCGCGCAGGAGGTCGTCGTGCTGCCGATCGAGGGCGAGCGAGCGCGAGCGCGGGAGTTCGCGGTCGCCGTGCGTCGCGCGGCGGGCCGGAAGCGCTGACCCGCTCGTCGACGAGCACCAGGTGGCCGATCACCGCGCGGCAGCCGCGCGACGCCGATCGGCCCGAGCCGGCCTCCGAGCCCGCATGGACGCTCGCACCCGGCTCAGCCCGATCGGACGCACGAGCCCGACCCGTGCGACGGCTCCGTCGCCGCGCTGCTCGACGACCGCGCAGGACACGCGCGGCGGGAGGGCGGCGTCAGTCGACGAGCGAGGCTGCGGCCAGCTGCCGCGCCTCCGCCGCCGAGCGCGCGCCGAGCACGCGCTCGGCGCGCGCCTTCGCCTCGTCGAGCGTCACGGTGAGCAGCTCGGCGCGGACGTCCGCGAGCGCCGACGCGCTCATCGAGAGCGACGTCACACCGAGGCCGACGAGCACGACCGCGAGCGCGGGATCCGCCGCGGCCTCGCCGCACACGCCGACGCCCTTGTCGGCGCGAGCGCCCGCATCGCCGAGCATCTTGATGAGGCGCAGCACGGCCGGGTGCCACGGGTCCTGCAGCGCGGCGACCGAGCCGAGCTGCCGGTCGGCGGCGAGCGTGTACTGCGTCAGGTCGTTCGTGCCGATCGAGACGAAGTCCGCGACCTCGAGCACCTGGTCGGCGAGCACGGCGATCGACGGCACCTCTGCCATCGCGCCCACGACCTCGAGTCCCAGCTCGCGCCCGAGCCCGACGAAGTACTCGGTCTCCTCGACGTCGGCGATCATCGGCGCCATGACGTACAGCCGCGCATCCGACGCCGCCTGCGCGTTCGCCAGCGCCGTCAGCTGGTCGCGCAGGATGTGCTCGCTCGCGCGCAGCGCGCGGATGCCGCGGAGGCCGAGCGCCGGGTTCTCCTCGTGCGCGTCGTTGAGGAACGACAGCGGCTTGTCGGCGCCGGCGTCGAGCACGCGGACGACGACCTTCTTGCCCGAGAACGCCTGCAGCAGCTCGGTGTAGGCGGCGGTCTGCTCCTCGACGGTCGGCGCGGTCGCCGAGTCGAGGAACAGGAACTCGGTGCGGAACAGCCCGACGCCCTCGGCGCCGAGCTCGATCGCCTTCGCGGCGTCCTTCGGCGAGCCGACGTTCGCGAGCAGGGGCATCTTCGTGCCGTCGGCGAGCGCGCCCTCGGTGATGGGCGCGGATGCGGCACCGAGGCGCGCGGTCCGCTCCTCCTCGGCGGCGGCGACCGCCGCGTCGTCGGGGTCGAGCTCGACCGTGCCGGTGCGGGCGTCGACGATGACGCGCTGCCCGTCGGCCACCGCGTCGAGCAGCCCGACGACGCCGACCACGGCCGGCAGCGACTTCGAGCGCGCGAGGATCGCGGTGTGGCTCGTGGGTCCGCCGTCCTGCGTCACGAGCGCGAGCGTCTTCTCGAGGTCGAGCGTGGCGGTGTCGGCCGGCGCGAGGTCGCGCGCGATGAGGATGAAGGGCTCGGCCGAGACCGGCACGCCGGGAGCCGCGACGCCGCGCAGCCGCGCGACGACGCGCTGGGCGACGTCGTCGAGGTCGGTCGCGCGCTCGGCCATGTAGCCGCCCATCGACGTGAGCAGGTCGCGGAAGCCCGCGTAGGCATCCCACGTCGCGCGCTCCGCGTTCGCGCCGCCCTGGAGCCTCGCGCGCACGTCGTCGAGGATCGCCGGGTCCTGCGCCATGAGCGCGGACGCCTCGAGCACCTGCTGGGCGTCGCCGCCGGCCGCCGCGGCGCGCGCGTTCAGCTCGTCGGCCACGGCCTGCAGCGCGACGCTGACGCGCTCGTGCTCGCCGTCGACGTCGGCCGCGAGCGGCTCGTCGCTCGGCGGCGCGAGGGGCTCCGGCATCCTCAGCACCTTCGCGACAGCGATGCCGCGTCCGACTCCGACTCCTGCGAGCGCACTCATGCCGCCACACTACGCTGGGCAGCCGGTGGCCGCCACGCGCCGCCGCTGCCGCAGGAAGGGCGTCGATGAAGGCTCTGATCGACAGGCTCATGCGGTCGCGACCCCTGCGGGCGTGGCAGCGCTACACCGGCGAGCGCGGGCCGGTGCTGGCGCAGGGCATGACCGTGCAGGCGTTCCTGTCGCTCTTCGCGGCGCTCTTCGTCGGCTTCGCGGTCTTCATGGCGGTGCTCGGCGACAACGCGACCCTGCGGGACGCGGTGATCGACTCGATCTCGTCGGCCGTGCCGGGGCTGATCGGCGACGGCGGCGCCGTCGACGTCGACACCCTCACCGGCTCGACGATCCTCGGCTGGGCGGGTGCCGTCGCCGCGGTGTCGATCCTGCTGACCGCGATCGCCTGGGTGGCCGTGAGCCGTGAGGGCTTCCGCGCGATGTTCGAGCTCGAGGCACCCCCGGCGAACTTCATCCTGCTCAAGATCGGCGACCTCGGCGTCGGCGTCGGGATCGGGCTGCTCGTCGTCGTCTCGTCCGGCCTGCTGCTCGTCGCGCAGGCGCTGGCGGATGCGCTCGGCCTGGGCTGGGCGGCGCCGGTCGTCGCCTTCGGCGTGCAGCTGCTGCTCGACACGGCTGTCGTGCTGCTGCTCTACCGCTTCGGCGGACGACTGCGGCTCCCCGCGAAGCAGATCGTGCCTGCGGCGCTCGTCTGCGCGGTGGTGTTCTCCGGCCTCAAGCTCATCGCCTCCGCGCTCTTCCGCGGGGTCGAGAACAACCCGCTGCTCGCCGGCATCGCGGCGCCGGTGATCATGCTCATCTGGCTCGGCTTCATCATGCAGATCCTGCTGCTCGCGCTCGCCTTCCTGGCCGTCGGCCCGACGGGTCGCGCCTACACGCGGCTCGTGCAGGCGGGCGGCATCGACGCGACCCTCTCGAAGGACGAGGCGAAGGCGCTGCTCGAGGAGGTGCAGGCCAACCGCGCGGAGGGCGGCGACGCCGTGCGGCTCCACAAGCGGCTCGCGCGGCGCCGCTGACGCGAGTCGATCAGCCGCCGTTCGCCGCGTCCGCCCGCGTGGGCGGGCGTCGGTAGGCTCGTCGGCATGGTCCGCATCGCCTCCGTCAACGTCAACGGCGTGCGCGCCGCCTTCCGCAAGGACATGGGCGGCTGGCTCGAGGCTGGCGACTTCGACATCGTCGCGCTGCAGGAGGTGCGGGCCCTCGACGAGGACCTGCTGCCGCTCGTGCCCGGCTGGCACGTGCTGCACGACCCCGCCACCGCGAAGGGCCGGGCCGGCGTCGCCGTCCTCTCCCGCGAGCCGTCGATCGAGCACCGCACCGACATCGGCCTGAAGACGTTCGACACGAAGGGGCGCTGGCTCGAGGCCGACTTCCTCATCGGCGAGACGCTGCTCACCGTCGTGTCGGCCTACGTGCACTCCGGCGGCGAGGTCGGCAGCCAGAAGCAGACCGACAAGTACCGCTTCCTCGACTCGATGGCGAAGCGCCTGCCGCAGCTGCGCGCGCACACCGAGCACGCCGTCGTGATGGGCGACTTCAACGTCGGCCACACGCCGCTCGACATCAAGAACTGGCGCGGCAACCAGAAGACCGCCGGCTTCCTGCCCGAGGAGCGCAGCTACCTCGACCGCTTCCTCGGCACCGGCATGGTGACCGGCGTCGACGGCAAGCGCGGCCGCGGCCACGGATGGGTCGACGTCGGCCGCGCCGCGCATCCGGGCGTCGACGGCCCCTACACGTGGTGGTCGCAGCGCGGCAAGGCGTTCGACACCGACACCGGCTGGCGCATCGACTACCACATGGCCACCCCCGCGCTCGCGGCGACCGCGAGCGGCTACCGCGTCGACCGCGCGAGCGCGTGGGACACGCGATGGTCCGACCACGCGCCCGTCATCGTCGACTACGACCTGTGATCACTCAGACTGGAACCCCCATGACCAAGCCCCGGCTCTACTCCGGGATGCAGCCCTCGTCGGGCTCGCTCCACCTCGGCAACTACATCGGCGCGCTGCAGCAGTGGCGGCGCATGCAGGACGAGGTCGACGCGTTCTTCTCGATCGTCGACCTCCACGCGATCACCGTGCCGCAGTCGCCGCAGGTGCTGCGCGAGCAGGTGCGCACGCTCGCGGCGCAGTACATCGCGGGCGGCATCGACCCGGACCGGTCGTGCCTCTACGTGCAGTCGCACGTCGCCGCGCACGCGCAGCTCGCCTGGCTGCTCGGCACCATCACCGGCTTCGGCGAGGCGAGCCGGATGACGCAGTTCAAGGACAAGGCCGCCAAGGGCGGGCAGGACGCGGCGTCCGTCGGCCTCTTCACCTACCCCATCCTCATGGCCGCCGACATCCTGCTGTTCGACGCCGACGTCGTACCGGTCGGCGACGACCAGAAGCAGCACGTCGAGCTCACCCGCGACCTCGCCGAGCGCTTCAACAAGCGCTTCGGCGCGACGTTCACGGTGCCGAAGCCGGTCATCCTCGCGGGCGGCGCGCGCATCTACGACCTGCAGTCGCCCGAGTCGAAGATGTCGAAGTCGGCCGACAACGACAAGGGCGTGGTCTGGCTGCTCGACGAGCCGGCGAAGACCGCGAAGAAGATCCGCTCGGCGGTGACCGACACCGAGGGGTCGATCCGGGCCGACCGCGCGCAGAAGCCCGGCGTCACGAACCTGCTCGACATCCTCAGCGCGATGACCGGCTCGCCGGTGGCGACGCTCGAGGCGGAGTTCGAGGGCCAGGGCTACGGCGTCTTCAAGACGGCCGTCGCCGACGCCGTGGTGGCGGAGCTCGCCCCGGTGCGCGAGCGCACCCTCGAGCTGCTCGACGACCCGGCCGAGCTCGATCGCCTGCTGGCGGCGAACGCCGAGCGCGCGGCCGCGGTCGCGGATGCGACGCTCCGGCGGGCGCTGGAGGCGATGGGCCTGCGATGAGCGCGCCCCTGGCCGGCCCCTCGCTGCCCGTGCTGGGCGGCAAGGTGCTGCTCACGGCGCTCCGCGAGGACGACGTCGACCGGATCGTCGAGGCCTGCTCGACCGACGACGCCGAGCGCTTCCTCGACACGCCCTGGCCGTACCGCCGCGCCGACGCCGAGTCGTTCGTGCGCGAGTTCGCGCCGGCCGGCTGGCGCGGCGAGCACGACGAGCGCACGTGGGCGATCCGCGAGTCGCTGCGCGGGCCGATCGCGGGCGTCGTGGGCCTGCGCGGCGAGCGCGCGGAGGTCGGCTACTGGCTGCATCCCGACGCGCAGGGGCGAGGCCTCATGGCGGATGCGCTCCGCACCCTGGTCGGGCACGCCGAGGGCTGCCTCACCTGGCCGGAGGTGCACTGGCGCTGCTTCGACGGCAACGTCGCGTCGATGCGCGTCGCCAAGGCGGCCGGCTTCTCCTACCTCGGCGCGCACGAGACCGAGCCCACCGTCGGCCGGGGCGGGGCGGGCGCCCGCCGGCTCGAGCACCACGCGGTGCGCGTCGCCGGCGGCATGCCCGCCGGTGCCCGCCCCTGGCCGCCCCTCGACTGACCCCTCCCCCTCCCCCTCCCCTCCCCCGCTCCGCGGGGCTCGGCGCACAACGCAAGCCCGATCACCGCTTCCCGCCGCTGTCCCGACCGATCCCGGCCGATCGCCGCGAGTTCGCACGCCGCGGCTTGCGTTGTGCGCGAGCGCCGTGCCTCGGCCGGCACCGGTGAGAGCAGCCTCAGCCCTGCGGGTGCAGGCGGAGCGCGGCCAGCACCAGCTCGATGAAGCGGTCGGGATTGCGGTCGAGCCAGGCTGCGGACACCCGAACGGGGATGTAGCCCTGCAGCAGCGCCTCCGCATCGCGTGCGCGATCCTGCTCGAAGGTCGTCTCGTGCGTCTCCCGGCCGTCGACCTCGACGACCACGCATCCGCAGACGACGAAGTCGACGGTGCCGACTCGCGGAATCCGGACCTGTTGCACGAACGACAGCCCCGCGGCCCGGAGCAGCAGCTTGGCGTCGGTCTCGTAGCCGGATCCGCTCCGCTCGTCGACCATCGCGATGGCCGGCTCCTCGAGCCAGCGCAGGCCGTCCATCGCCCGAGCGATCTCCGACCTGCGGGCGAGCCCCCGCTGCAGCGCGGAGTCCGCCACGCGGATCGCTTCCTGCACGCCGAAGCACCGCGCGACGCATCGCACCACGGATGCGACCGAGGTCGCGCAGCGGGTGCCGTCCTCCGTGTCGAGGTCCTCCCAGTGCAGCACGAGCCCGTCCCGGTGCTCGAGACGGGCGCGCCGGTCGTGTCGATCCCGCAGTCGCGTCGACCCGTCCCAGACGTGCACGTGCAGCCTGCCGTCGCGGGGCACCCACAGACCGAGGGCCTCTGCGGCTGACGAGCAGGCGAGCCGCCCACCGATCCTCAGGGCCTGCATCAGCGGCGCGGGGGCGGGTTGCCAGACGTAGACGTCGCGACGTGCGCGCTCGATGAGACCGAGCCTGAGCCCCTCCTCGATCGCCGCACGCGAGTTGCCCTGCGCACGCAGCTCCCGGTACTCCTCGACGAGCACGGATCCTTGGCGCAGCGGCCGCAGTGTCGACATGGCGGGAGGATGCGCCCGATCGTTCCCGGAGAGTTGGCCGGCGTGAAGCGGGTGTGGACAGACCGCCCACCGCGCGCTCGGACACCTCGCACAACGCAAGCCTCGGGCCGCCGATCAGCCGCGGATCGCCGGCTCATCTCCCATCTGCGGCGAATCATCAACTCACGACTTGCGTTGTGCAACCGGTCGCACCGGGCGTCGTTGGCGAGGCGGCCGGGGGCAGACGCGGATGCGGGCAGACCGGTCCCCGCGGGCTCGCACAACGCAAGCCCCGGCGCGCGGAGCAGCGGCGGGTCGGCGGCTCGCCTCCCATCGGCGGCGGATCGGGCGCGCGCGGCTTGCGTTGTGCGCCTGGGCGGCGGGGCGGCTGCTGGATGGGCGGGAATGGGGCGGCGGAGGGGCGAGTTGTAGGGTGGCAGTGCAACGTGCCCGGGGTCAGTGCAAGTCTGAACCGGCGGTGATAGTCCGCGACCCGTGAGTGCTGCTCGAACCCGAGCAGCGCGATCGGCTGAGCTGGTGGAACTCCAGCACCGACGGTGAGAGTCCGGAGGGGAGGCGCACGTGGGGTCGCACGCGACCCCTCGTTCCCCGCGCGCGCTTCGGAGAGGAACGTCATGGCTGGGAACCCGGTCGCAGAGCGCGACGCGATGGCCCGCGCCCGCGAGCTCGCGGTCCGCGGCCCGCGCGGCGTGAACCCGCAGGTCGGCGCCGTGCTCCTCTCCCCCGACGGCCGCGTCCTCGGCGAGGGCTGGCACCGCGGTGCCGGCACGCCGCACGCCGAGGTCGACGCGCTCTCGCGCCTCCGTCCCGAGGAGGCGCGCGGCGCGACCGCCGTCGTCACCCTCGAGCCGTGCAACCACACCGGCCGCACCGGGCCCTGCGCCGAGGCGCTGCTCGCCGCCGGCGTCGCGCGCGTCGTCTACGCGAGCGCCGACCCTGGCGAGGCGTCGAGCGGCGGCGCAGCCCGGCTCGCGTCGGGCGGCGTCGACGTCGACCGCCTCGACGAGGCCGAGGGCGAGGCCCTCATCGCCGACTGGCTCTTCGTGCAGCGCACCGGCCGGCCGCGCGTGACGGTCAAGTGGGCGCAGTCGCTCGACGGCCGCGCCGCCGCCGCCGACGGCACGAGCCGCTGGATCACCGGACCGGAGGCGCGCGCCCACGTGCACCGCGAGCGCAGCGCGCACGACGCGATCGCGGTCGGCACCGGCACGGTGCTCGCCGACGACCCGCTGCTCACCGCCCGCGTCGACGGCGACCCCGACGCCCCGCAACCCATCCCCGTGGTGTTCGGGACCCGCGAGATCCCGGCCGACGCCGCCATCCGGCAGCACCCGCGCGGGCACCGCACCGCAGGCCACGAGCTCGAGCGCGAGCTCTTCGGCCTCGCCGCCGCCGGCCTCCAGACGCTCTACGTCGAGGGCGGCCCGACGCTCGCGAGCGCCTTCCTGCGTGCCGGCCTCACCGACCGACTCACCATCTACCTCGCGCCGACGCTCCTCGGAGGTCCGCGCACCGTGCTCGACGACATCGGCGTCGGCACGATCGACGAGCAGCGGCGCCTCACGGTGACGCGGCTCGAGCAGCTCGGCCGCGACCTCCTGGTCGAGGCCACGACAGGGAAAGAGCACTGATGTTCACCGGCATCATCGAAGAGCTCGGCGAGGTCGTCTCGTTCGAGCGCAGCGGAGACGCATGGCGCCTCACCGTGCGGGGGCCGCTCGCGGTCAGCGACGCATCCCACGGCGACTCCATCGCCGTCGACGGCCTCTGCCTGACCGTCGTCGACCAGACGGCGGATGCGTTCACGGCCGACGTCATGCAGATCTCGGTCGACATGTCGACGCTGGGCGACCGCACGCCGGGCGATCGCGTCAACCTCGAGCGCGCGGCCGCCGTCGGGGACCGCCTCGGCGGCCACATCGTGCAGGGCCACATCGACGGCACCGCCGAGGTGCTGTCGATCGTCGAGGGCGACGGGCAGCGCACCGTCCGGATCTCGCTCGACCCCGCGCACGCGCACCTCGTCGTGCGGAAGGGGTCGATCGCCGTCGACGGCATCAGCCTCACCACCTCGGCCGTGAGCGACCCGTCCGAGGCGCAGCAGTGGTTCGAGGTCTCGCTCATCCCCGAGACGCTCGCGTCGACGACGCTCGGCTTCCGGGCCGTCGGCGACCGGGTCAACCTCGAGACCGACATCGTCGCTCGGCACGTCGAGCGCATGCTCCAGCGGGAGGCCTCATGAGCATCACCACCATCGACGTCGCGCTGCGCGCGCTGCGCGAGCGGAAGCCCGTCATCGTCGTCGACGACGAAGGGCGCGAGAACGAGGGCGACCTCATCATGTCGGCGCAGCTCGCGACGGCGGAGCAGGTGGCGTTCATGGTGCGCCACACCTCCGGCTACCTGTGCGCGCCGCTCACGGCCGAGCGCGCCGACCTGCTCGAGCTGCCCCTCATGGTGCTCGAGAACGAGGATGCTCGGCAGACGGCGTACACGATCACCGTCGACGCCGCCGACCGCGACTCGACCGGCATCTCCGCCGACGACCGCGCGCACACCCTGCGGGTGCTCGCCGACCCCGCGTCGACGCCCAGGAGCCTCCGACGGCCCGGCCACATCGTGCCGCTGCGCGCGGTCGAGGGCGGCGTGCGGGAGCGCAAGGGCCACACCGAGGCGGCCGTCGAGCTCATGACGCTCGCGGGCCTCGAGCCCGTCGCGGTGATCGGCGAGCTCGTCGAGGACAGCGGTGAGATGCGCCGACTGCCGTCCCTCATCGCCTTCGGCGAGGAGCACGACCTGCCCGTCATCACGATCGAGGACCTCGTCGACCACCTCGAGGCCGGCGGCCTGCCGACCGCGTGCAAGGGCGCGAACGACGAGTCGGCGCGCGTCTCCTTCGAGGTCGAGACGAAGGTGCCGACGCAGTTCGGCACGTTCCGCGTCGCCGCGTACCGCGACCGCCAGACCGGCGCGGACCACGTCGCGATCATCGCCGGCGACGAACTCGCCGACGGCGCGCTCGTGCGCGTGCACTCGGAGTGCCTCACGGGCGAGGCCATCCACTCGCTCAAGTGCGAGTGCGGACCGCAGCTCGACGCGGCCCTGCAGCAGATCCAGGAGGCGGGCAGCGGCATGGTCGTGTACCTGCGCGGGCACGAGGGCCGCGGCATCGGCCTCATCAACAAGCTCCGCGCCTACCGGCTGCAGGAGGACGGGCTCGACACGCTCGACGCCAACCTCGCGCTCGGCCTGCCTGCCGACGCGCGCGAGTACGGCGCCGCGGCCGGCATCATCCGGCAGCAGGGCGTGCAGTCGATCCGGCTGCTGTCGAACAACCCGCTCAAGCAGCAGCAGCTCGAGCAGCACGGCATCGCCGTGACCGAGCTCGTCCCGCTGCTGGTCGGCGTCGGCGAGTACAACGAGCAGTACCTCGAGGCGAAGCGCGACCGCATGGGGCACCAGCTCCCGGCCGTGATCGAGGCATTCGACGAGCAGGGAGACGACTGACATGGCTGGAGCTGGAGCGCCCACGACGGGCGGACTGGACGCGAGCGGACTGCGGATCGTGGTCGTGCACGGCCGGTGGCACGACCAGATCGCGGCGGGGCTGCTCGAGGGCGCGCGCCGCGCGCTCGCCGAGATGGGCGCCGACGTGCTCGAGCTGCCCGTGCCGGGCTCCTTCGAGCTGCCGGTCGTCGCGCAGGCCGCGCTCGAGGCGGGCGCCGACGGCGCGGTGGCGCTCGGCGTCATCATCCGCGGCGGCACGCCGCACTTCGAGTACGTCTCGCAGGCCGCGACCATGGGCCTGACCGAGGTCGCCGTGCGCACGGGCAAGCCGGTCGGCTTCGGCGTGCTCACCCTCGACGACGAGCAGCAGGGCATCGACCGGGCCGGCCTGCCCGGCTCGAAGGAGGACAAGGGCCGGGAGGCTGCGGAGGCGGTCGTCGAGGCGGCGCTCGCCCTGCGGTCGCTGCGCTCGGTCGACGGCTAGCGGGGACGCGCCCGCGCGCACGGCGTCGAGGGCATGCGGCCGGTCGCTAGGCTGGATCGCCGCCAACCGGGACCGATGTCGCTCCCTCGACGGCCGGTGCGCCACGAGCGCACCGAGCGCCCGGGCCCCACACCGGCGACGGGTGCGCGCAGACCTTCCTATCCTCGGAGCACCATGTCCACCCCCACCACCGCAGCAAAGCCGACGGGCAAGGCCAACACCCCGCGCCGCGTCATCCTCGCGAGCCTCATCGGCACGTCGATCGAGTTCTACGACTTCTACGCCTACGCGACCGCCGCCGTGCTCGTCTTCCCCGCGCTCTTCTTCCCCGCCGACGACCCCACCGCGCAGCTGCTGTCGTCGTTCGCCGTGTTCGGCGTCGCCTTCATCGCCCGTCCGATCGGCTCGATCCTGTTCGGCCACTTCGGCGACCGGATCGGCCGCAAGGCGACCCTGGTGGCGTCGCTGCTCACCATGGGCGTCGCGACCGTCCTCATCGGCCTCCTGCCGACCGCGCTCACGCCCGGCTGGGAGATCGCCGCGCCGGCGCTCCTCGCGCTGCTGCGCTTCTGCCAGGGCCTCGGCCTCGGCGGCGAGTGGTCGGGCGCCGCGCTGCTCGCGACCGAGAACGCGCCGGCCGGCAAGCGCGCCATCTGGGGCACCTTCCCGCAGCTCGGTGCGCCGATCGGCTTCATCCTCGCCAACGTCACCTTCATCATCATCAGCTACACGATGAGCCCGGAGGCCTTCCAGGAGTGGGGCTGGCGCGTGCCGTTCCTCGCCTCCGCGGTGCTGCTCTTCGTCGGCCTGTGGGTGCGCCTCTCGCTGCTCGAGACCCCCGCGTTCACGCGCGTCGTCGAGCGCAACGAAGTCGTGAAGCTGCCCCTCGCCCGCGTGTTCCGCCGCAACGGCGTGCAGCTGCTCCAGGGCACGTTCATCATGCTGGCGACCTACGTGCTCTTCTACCTGATGACCGCGTTCACGCTCACCTACGGCACCTCTCCCAGCGACGCGCCCGTGCCGGGACTCGGCTACGCGCGCATCGACTTCCTGTGGATGCTCATCGCCGGTGTCGTCTTCTTCGGCGTCTTCACGCTCGTCGCCGGCCCGCTCGCGGAGCGCTTCGGCCGCCGCAAGATGCTCGGCGCGGTCACGATCGGCATCGTCGTCTTCGGCCTGCTGTGGGTGCCGCTGTTCTCGTCCGGCTTCGTCGGCACGATGGCCATGCTGGTGCTCGGCTTCTCCCTCATGGGCCTGACCTTCGGCCCGATGGCGGCGTTCCTGCCGGAGCTCTTCCCGAGCAACGTGCGCTACACCGGCTCGGCGATCGCGTACAACTTCTCGTCGATCCTCGGAGCGGCGCTCGCGCCGTTCATCGCCGTCGCGCTCTGGCGCGCGGCCGGCGGCTCGACGCTGCTCGTGGGCCTCTACCTCGCGGCGGCCGGCGCGATCACGTTCATCGCGCTGCTGCTGACGAAGGAGACGCGCGACCAGGAGTACGTCGAGAACAGCTCGGTCGTGATCGCGGCCGAGGAGCCGTGATCGACGCTCGCTGACCGACGTCGGGGCCGCGCCACTGGGCGCGGCCCCGCTGTCGTCTCAGCGCGGTGTCGTCTCAGCGCGGTGTCGTCTCAGCGCGGTGTCGTCTCAGCCCCCGAGGCCGCAAGCGCCCGCACGGCCGTCACGGTCGCGACGCCGGCGGCGAGCCGCTCCATGTCGGTGCCGGGCGCGGAGGCCGCGGCGTGCTGCCGGATCGAGAGGCGCACCTCGTCGCCGTCGATCTCGGTCATCGTGGTCTGCACGATGCCGAACGGCGCGAGCGGCGCGGTCGTGAGCTCGACCGCCTCGGGATCGGCGGCGTCCGGCACGTTGAGGTTGTGCACCGCACCCACGGGCGCGTCGAGGAGCCCCGGCAGCGCACGCGCGGCGAGCGCCGCCGCCGTCTCCCAGTGCTCGGCGCCGCCCTCGCGGAGCCCCACGTCGAGCGACACCGCGAGCGCGCGGACGCCGCCCTGCCCCGCGGTGAGGGCCGCGCCGACGGTGCCGGAGTGCAGGATGGCCGTGCCGACGTTCGCGCCCCGGTTGATGCCGCTCAGCACGACGTCGGGCACCGGCCCGAACGAGCCGTGCAGCGCGAGCAGCACGATGAGCGCGGGCGCCGCGTGCACCGCGTAGGCCTCGCCCTCGTGCCCGGCGATCGTGCGCCGCTCCGAGCGCACCGTCCCCTTGCCGCCCGCGGCCGTGACGGCCGTGCCCTGCGTGGCGATGATGGATGCGCTCGCGCCCGAGTGCTCGTGGGCCGGCGCCGCGATCACCACCTCGAGCCCTGCCGCGGCCGCGGCGCGCGCGAGCGCGGCGAGGCCCGGCGAGTCGATGCCGTCGTCGTTCGTGATGAGTGCCCGCATCAGTCGTCCTCCTCGATGTCGTCCAGCTGCACCTGCTCCGCGATCGCGCGGATCGCCTCGGCGTCGCCCGTGCCGAGCCCGCGACGAGTCGCGTTCACCGCCCCCGCCGCCGCGCCCATCCGGATCGCCGCATCGTGCGCGCCCCCGTCGGCGAGCACCGACGCGACGCCCGCGGCGTAGGAATCCCCCGCGCCGCGCGTCTCGACCGGCTCGAGCTGCGGCGCCGACACGCGCCACGCGCCGCCGTCGCCGACCACGACGGAGCCGGCGTCCGCGCGCGTCACCGCGACCAGGCCGATGCCCCCGTCGTGCAGCTCGCGCGCCGCCGCGACGAGCTGCGCCTCGTCGTCGCCGTCCTCGACGCGGCCGTCGGCGACGAGCTCCTCGTGGCTGACCTTGAGCACGTCGACGCCGCCCTCGAGCGCCGCCTCGAGCCGGGGACCGGCGAGGTCGACGAGCACGGGCTTCCCGAGCGCGCGCACGTCGCTCGCGAGTCGGCGGTAGACGTCGTGCTCGAGCACGTCGTCGCCGTCGGGGCCGGAGAGGATGACGAGGTCGGCCCGTGACGCCTCGCGCAGCGTTGCTGAGTAGAGGTCGTCGAGCGCGTGCCGCTCCAGGACCTCGCCGTCCTCCTCGACGACCGCGATCCGCTCGCCGCCGCGGCGGTCGTGGACGTACGCCGGGCTGATGCCCTCGCGCTCGATCGCGACGACCTCGAAGCCCTCGTCGTCGAGCAGGTGACGGACGACGCCCCCGACCTCGCCCGTCACCGAGCACGTCAGCACCACGTCGAGTCCGAGCGCCGTCAGCATCCGCGCCTGCCAGACGCCCTGGCCGCCGACGTGCACGTGGACGTCCGCCTCCCCGCGGAGGTCCTCGATCGTGACGGTGAGCGTCGGAGCGGGGGCGAAGATCAGCACGCGAGCCATGCCCGCAACCCTAGGGAGCGAGCCTGGACGCGTCCGGAGCGGGGAGGCTCAGCGGAGGAAGAGCGCCTTCAGCCGTGCGGTCGTGAACCAGAGCCCGAAGACGATCATGACCGCGAAGTAGAGCAGGTGCAGCAGGATCGAGGGCTGGATGAGGCCCGTCGTGAGCTGCCGCACCATGTCGACGCCGTGCCAGAGCGGCATCGCCTGGATGACCCACTGCACCCCCTGCGGGTAGACCTCGATGGGGAAGAACGTGGCCGAGAGCAGGAACATCGGCATCATCACGAAGTACACGTAGTCGAGGTGCTGGAACGTCTTCATGTAGCTCGTCACCGCCATGCCGAACGACGCGAAGCCGAACGCGATGATGAGCGCTGCGGGGATCGCGAGCACGGCCGTCCACGACAGGTTGAGCCCCATGAGCGTCGTCACGAGCATGAACCCGCACGCGTACAGCAGCCCGCGGAACAGCGCGAGCAGGATCTCGCCGAGCGCGACGTCGAGCGGGCCGAGCGACGTCGAGAGCATCTGCTGGTAGAGCTTCGCGAAGTTCATCTTGAAGAAGACGTTCATCGTGGAGTCGTAGACCGCGCCGTTCATGGCGCTCACAGCCATGAGCGCGGGCGCGATGTAGGCCGCGTAGGGCACGTCGACGCCGTAGAAGTCGACGGTGCCGATGAGCGCGCCCAGGCCGATGCCCATCGACAGCAGGTAGAAGACGGGCTCGAAGAAGCCGGTGACGACGATGAGCCAGTTGTTGCGCGCGATCACCTGCAGCCCGCGGGCCACGACGGAGCGGGTGTTGCCGGCGTAGAGGCCGCGCAGCGGGCCGCGGATGGCGGGCGCGGGCGCCTCGAGCAGCTGCTCGGTCACTTGTCGAGCCTCTTTCGGAAGGTGCGGATGGAGAGCGCGCACGTGACGGCCGCGAGCAGCACGAGGTAGCCGACGTGCACGAGCAGCATCACGGCGGGCAGCGGCGCGCCGTAGAGCGCGGCGCGGCCGAGCTCGGCAGCGTGCCAGAGCGGCGAGATCCAGCCGATCCACTGCAGGAAGGCCGGCAGGGTCTCGAGCGGGAAGTAGGTGCCCGAGAAGAGCGTGAGCGGCACGACGACGAACCGCTCGATGAACGAGAGCTGTCCGCGATCCTCCGTCTGCGTCGAGACCCACGACATCACGGCGAAGCCGACGGCCGTCGCCATCAGCAGCCCGATCGGGAGGAGCAGCAGCGCGCCGAGCGGGTCGCCGATGCCGAAGAGCATCATCACGAGCACGAAGGCGACGAGCGAGACGAGCACCCGCACGAGCACGGCGACCTGGAAGCCCAGCACGATGTGGGCGGGACCGATGGGCGTGCCGTTCATGGCGAAGAACATCGGGAACCACTTGAAGCCGCCGAAGACGCCGTAGGTGTTCTCCTGCGACGACGTCTGCATCGCGCCCGCCATCGCGAGCGCGGGGGCGAGGAACACGAGGTAGGGCACGCCGTCGACGCCCTGCGACCCCTGGTTCGCGTCGACGAGCAGGCCGAGCCCCACGCCCAGGCCGATGAGGAAGAGGAACGGCGAGCCGAGGCCGATGATGACCGCGGAGGCGACGTACGAGCGCATCGCGCGGATGCGGTGCTCCGCGACGAACCACCAGCCCCACGCCCGGGACGACCGCGCGACGGCGGCGTGGTCGACCCGCCCGGCCGCAGCCAGGCCGCCGTCGACGACGGTGCCGCTCATTCGACCAGCGACCGTCCGGTCAGGCGCAGGAACACGTCCTCGAGGCTCGAGCGGCGCACGAGGCTCGTGATCGGCTGCAGGCCGCGGGCGTGCACGGCCGCCATGGCGGCCTCGCCGTCGTCGTCGTAGACGAGCACGCGGTCGGGCAGCACCTCGATGCGCGAGCCGATGCCCTGGATGCGCTCCGCTGCCTCGGCGTTGCGGCTCGAGCCGAAGCGCACCTCGAGCACCTCGCGCGTGGAGTACTGCCGGATGAGCGACGACGGGCTGCCCTCCGCGACGATCGCGCCCTTGTCGACGACGACGAGCCGGTCGCACAGCTGCTCGGCCTCGTCCATGTAGTGCGTCGTGAGCACGAGCGTCGTGCCCTCCTCCTTGAGGCGGAAGAGGCGGTCCCACAGCACGTGCCTGGCCTGCGGGTCGAGCCCCGTCGTCGGCTCGTCGAGCAGCATGGCCTTGGGGCTGTTGATGAGGCCGCGCGCGATCGTCAGGCGGCGCTTCATGCCGCCGGAGAGGCCGTCGACGCGCGCCTTGCGCTTCTCGGTGAGCTGCGCGAACTCGAGCAGCTCCTCGGCCCGGCGCTTCACGTACGGCAGCGGCAGCCCGAAGTAGCGGCCGTAGACGATGAGGTTGTCGACCACCCGCAGCTCCTCGTCGAGCTGGTCGGCCTGCGGCACGATGCCGAGCTGCGCGCGGATCTCGGGGCCGTGGCTCTCGGGGTCGAAGCCGAGCACCTGCAGGTCGCCGGACGTCCTGGTCGAGGTGGCCGCGATCATCCGCATCGTCGTCGACTTGCCGGCGCCGTTAGGGCCGAGGAACCCGAAGGCCTCGCCCGCCTCGATGGCGAAGTCGATGCCGTCGACCGCGGTGAAGTCGCCGTACTCCTTGCGCAGGCCCTTGGCCTCGATCACTGGTGCTGGCACGAGACCCAACGCTAGACCGTGCCACCCACGCACGGCATCCTCCGTCCCGTCAACCCGAGTTGACATCCGCAGCCCGTGTCAACCATCATTGACGCATGGACCGCATCACCGCATCGTCGGAGCAGCCCCTGGGCGTGCTCGAGCTGCTCTCCGAGTCCGCCGCCGCGCGGCGCGAGATCGAGCGCGAGGAGTCGGCGCTCGTCCGACGCGCAAGAATGGAGGGGTTCCCCTGGCAGGCCATCGCCGACGCGCTCGGCGTCACGCGCCAGGCGGTGCACAAGAAGCACGGCAAGCGGTAGACGGGACAGCGCGGCACATGAGCGAGCGACGAGGGATGTTCGGCCGGCGGCGGCGCGACGACGACGGACCGCGCGCGTCGGTGCGCGAGCTGCTGCCCTACCTCTTCCCCAAGAAGGGGCTGCTCGTCGGCGCGATCGTGCTCTCGGTCGTCGGCGCCGGGTTCGCGCTCGCGCAGCCGGCGCTCGCCCAGGAGCTCATCGCGCGCGTCGAGCAGTCGCGCCCGCTCGAGTGGCTGCCCGCGCTGCTGCTCGTCATCGTCGTCGTCGGCGCGCTGCTCGACGGCTTCCAGCACTTCCTGCTGCAGGTGCTCGGCGAGCACGTGGTGCTGCGCACGCGGCGCACGCTCGTCGAGCGGATGCTGCGACTGCCGATCGCGGAGTTCGACGCGCGGCGCATCGGCGACCTCGTCAGCCGCGTCGGCAGCGACACGACGCTGCTGCGCGCCGTGCTCACGCAGGGCCTCGTCGAGTCGATCGGCGGGCTGCTCACCCTCGTCGGCGCCGTCATCGCGATGCTCATCATCGACCCGCTGCTGCTCGGCCTCACCGTGCTGGTGCTGGCTGTCGCGATCGCGGCGATGCTCGCCGTCATGCCGCTGCTGACGCGCGCGTCGGGCAGGGCGCAGGAGCAGGTGGGGCACCTCACGAGCGCGCTCGAGCGCGCGATCAGCGCCGTGCGCACCGTGCGCGCCGCCGGCGCCACCGACCGTGAGGCCGCCGCGATCGGCGAGCGCGCGAGCGGCGCGTTCGACGCCGGCGTGCGGGTCGCGCGCATCTCGGCGCTCGTCGTGCCGATCTTCGGCGTCGCGACGCAGCTCGCCTTCCTCGTGGTGCTCGGCGTGGGCGGCCTGCGCGTCGCCACGGGCGAGATCGGCATCGCCCAGCTCGTCGGCTTCCTGCTCTTCCTCTTCCTCATGATCATGCCGCTCGGCCAGCTGGCCGGGGCGATCTCGGCCGTGAGCGTCGCGCTCGGCGCGCTCGGCCGCATCCAGGAGATCGTCCGGCTGCCGAGCGAGACGGATGCCGACGCCTCGGCGCCGCTCGAGCCGCGCGCGGATGCGCCGATGGTCGCCTTCGAGGACGTCACCTTCGCCTACCCCGCCGCCGACGAGCCGCGCGTCGTGCTCGAGGGCGTCTCGTTCTCGGTGCCCGCCGGCACGCGCACCGCGCTCGTCGGCCCATCCGGCGCCGGCAAGTCGACGACCTTCGCGCTCATCGAGCGCTTCTACGACGCGACGGCCGGCAGCGTGCGGATCGGTGGCGCCGACGTGCGCGACGTCGACCGCGACTCGCTGCGCGCGCGCATCGGCTACGTGGAGCAGGACGCCCCCGTGCTCGCCGGATCGCTGCGCGACAACCTGCGGCTCGGCGCCCCCGACGCGACCGACGCGCAGCTGCTCTACGCGCTCGAGGCGGTCAACCTCGACGACCTCGTGCGGCGCGCGAGCGCCGGGCTCGACGCCGAGGTCGGCGAGGGCGGCGTGCTGCTCTCCGGCGGCGAGCGGCAGCGGCTCGCGATCGCCCGCGCGCTGCTCGCGGCCACGCCCATCCTGCTGCTCGACGAGTCGACGGCCAACCTCGACGCGCGCAACGAGGCGTCGCTCAAGGCGGCGCTCGACGTCGCGAGCGAGGGCCGCACGACGCTCGTGATCGCGCATCGCCTCGCGACGGTCGTCGACGCCGACCAGATCGTCGTGCTCGACGGCGGTCGTGTGCTCGCGCGCGGCACGCACCACGAGCTGCTCGACGCGTCGCCGCTCTACCGCGAGCTCGCGGCCCACCAGCTGCTGGCACCCGCGGCCTGACGCACGGACGGATCCGCCCCGCACGCGCACGAGTAGCGTGGCGCGCATGCGCATGGTGATGCACGAGCGGTTCGGCGGGCCCGAGGTGCTCGAGCTGCGCGACGTGGACGAGCCCCACGCGGGACCGGGCGAGGTGCGCATCCGCGTCGAGGCGGTCGCGCTCAACCCCGTCGATTGGAAGATCTTCACGGGCGGCCCGGCCGCGGCGTCGCGGGGGCTCGAGCCGCCGCTCGGCGTCGGCAACGACATCGCGGGGACCGTCGACGAGGTGGGCGACGGCGTCGACGGATGGGCGGTGGGCGATCGCGTCTTCGGCTCCGCGCGCACGCGGGCCCTGCAGGACCGCACGGTGGTCGACTCGCGGGCCGAGCGCCTCGCGCGCATCCCCGACGGCCTCGACCCGGGCGTCGCCGCGAGCCTCGTCGTCGCGGGGCGGACGGCATGGGACGCCGTGGAGCAGCTCGTGGAGCGCGCGGGCGACACGATCTTCGTGCACGGGGCGGCCGGGGGCGTCGGCCAGCTCGCGGTGCAGCTCGCCGAGCGCCGGGGTGCTCGGGTGATCGGCTCGGCGAGCGAGCGCAACCACGCGCTGCTGCGCCGGCTCGGGGCGGAGCCGATCGCGTACGGCGAGGGGCTCGCGGACCGGCTGCTCGGGATGCTCCCACTCGACGCGTGCTTCGACTGCGCGGACGGCGCCGGTGTGGCGGCGGCGCTCGAGGCGGGCGTGGTGATCGAGCGGTGCATCGCGATCGCGGCGAAGGGCGCGCACGGCGCGCGCGGTGTCTCGACGGATCTCGCGAGCACGGGCGCGCTCGACGAGCTCGCGGCCCTCGCCGCGTCGGGCGAGCTCGAGGTGGCGATCGACGGGCGCTACCCGCTGGAGGAGTTCGCCACGGCCTACCGCCGCCTCATGACGGGCCACGTGCCGGGCAAGCTGATCCTGGACCTCGTGCCGCGGTCACCCGACCTGCTCGTCGAGTAGCGCGCCCGGAGGGCGCGCGTATCGAGACGACTGAGGCGGGTGATCTCGATACGCGTGCGGGCTGCGCCCGCGCCGCTACTCGATCAGCAGGTGGGGGCGCCGCTCGTCGAGGAGCACGCACCCACCTGCTCGTCGAGCGGCTCGCCCCCACCACGCTCGTCGAGTAGCACGCCCGGAGGGCGCGCGTATCGAGACGACCCCCGAGGGTGGTGATCTCGATACGCGTGCGGGCTGCGCCCGCGCCGCTACTCGATCAGCAGGTGGGGGCCACGCTCGTCGAGTAGCACGCCCGGAGGGCGCGCGTATCGAGACGGCTCGGGTCAGGCGAAGGGGTTGGGCATGAGGGTGTACTTCGTCTCGAGGTACTCGTGGATCCCCTCCGCGCCGCCCTCGCGTCCGAGCCCGGACTGCTTCACGCCGCCGAAGGGTCCTGCGGCGTTGGAGACGACGCCGACGTTGAGGCCCATCATGCCCGTGTCGATGCGGTCGATCATCCGCTGCCCGCGCTTGGTGTCCTCGGTGAACACGTAGCCGACCAGCCCGTACTCGGTCGCGTTCGCGAGCCGCACCGCGTCATCCTCGGTCGCGAACCGCTGGATCGCCACCACCGGCCCGAAGATCTCCTCGATCGACACCGCCATCTCCGCCGTGACGTCGTCCAGCACCGTCGGCTGGAAGAACGAGCCCGGCCCGTCGATCGCCTTCCCGCCGGTCACGAGCGTCGCCCCGTCGGCGACCGCCCCGTCGACCAGCCGGACCGCGTTGTCGACCGCCTTGTCCTCCACCAGCGGGCCGATCTGCACGCCCTCCTCGGTGCCGCGGCCGATCTTCATGCCCTCGACCGCCTCACCGATCCGGCGGGAGAACTCGTCCGCGACCGACTCGTGGACGATGAACCGGTTCGCGGCCGTGCAGGCCTGCCCGATGTTGCGGAACTTCGCCAGCAGCGCCCCCTCCACTGCCTTGTCGAGGTCCGCGTCGTCGAACACGACGAACGGGGCGTTCCCGCCCAGCTCCATCGACGCCTTCAGCACGTTGTCCGCCGCCAGTTTCAGCAGCTGCACCCCGACCGGCGTGGAACCGGTGAACGACACCTTCCGGAGCCGCGGATCCGCGAGCAGCCGCTCCGACAGGGCCCCGGTCGACTTGGTGGTGATGACGTTCACGACCCCCTTCGGCAGCCCCGCCTCCTCCAGCAGGCCCACGAGCGCGAGCGTCGTCAGCGGCGTGAGCGTCGCGGGCTTCACGACCGCGGTGCAGCCGGCCGCGAGTGCCGGCCCCAGCTTCCGGGTGGCCATGGCGAGCGGGAAGTTCCACGGGGTGATGAGGAAGCACGGCCCCACCGGGCGGTGAGTGACGATCATCTGGCCCGTGCCCTCGGGGGTCATCGTGTAGCGGCCATCGATCCGCACCGCCTCCTCCGAGAACCAGCGCAGGAACTCGCCGCCGTAGGCGACCTCGCCCCGGGCCTCCGCGAGGGGCTTGCCCATCTCGAGGGTCATGAGGAGCGCGAACTCCTCCTTCCGCTCCTGCAGCAGATCGAACGCCTTCCGCAGGATCTCCCCCCGCACCCGCGCGGGCGTGCGACCCCACGACTCCTGCGCATCCACCGCCGCGTCGAGGGCGCGCACGCCGTCGTCGACCGAGCCGTTCGCGATCTGCTTCAGCACCTCCCCCGTCGCCGGGTCGCGCACGTCGATCGTGCCCTGCTCCCCATCGATCCACTCGCCGCCGATGAACAGCTGGCCGCGGACGGCGTCGAGGACCTGGGACTCGCTGATCGCGCTCATGAGGACTCCTTGCGTGGGGACGTCGATCGGACGGTGCCGCGACGCATCCGCCATGCGACGCAGCGCGGCTCCCTCCAGCCTACGACTGCGGCGATGCCGCCGGTGCGACCGCAGGCTCCCCTGGCCGGTCGCGAGCGAGCTTCGACGGCCACCATGTCTTCGGCCCGATCTCGAGCGCGAGCGCGGGCACGAGCAGCGACCGCACGAGGGTCGTGTCGATGAGCACGCCCAGGGCGACGATGATCGCGAGCTGCAGCAGGAAGAGCACCGGGATGACGCCGAGCGCGGCGAAGGTCGCGGCGAGCACGACGCCGGCAGAGGTGATGACGCCGCCGGTCACGCGCAGCCCGCGCAGCACGCCGCGTCGGTGCCCGATCCGGCCGACCTCCTCGCGCACCCGCGTCATGAGGAAGATGTTGTAGTCGACGCCGAGCGCGACGAGGAAGACGAACGCGAAGAGCGGCACGGACGGATCCATCGCCGGGACGCCGAGCGCGGTGAGGATGAGCGCACCGGCGCCGAGCGCGGTGCCGTACGACAGCACGGTCGTGGCGAGCAGCAGCAGCGCCGCGGCGATCGAGCGCAGCAGCAGCATCAGGATGAGCGAGATGACGACCAGCACGATCGGGATGATGAGCGCCCGGTCCCGCTGGGACGCGTCGTTCGTGTCGATCGCGGTGGCCGTCGGCCCGCCGACGATGCCGTCGGCGGACGCGCCGTGGACGACCTCGCGCAGCTCGCGCACCACCTGCTGGGCCTCGTCGGAGTCGGGTGCGGCGACGAGCGTCGCCTGCAGCAGCACCTGTCCGTCGACGACGGTCGGAGCGGCCGCCGCGAACGGCGACGCAGGGTCGACCGGGAGCGGGATCGAGCCGGACGGCGAGTCCTCGCTCGCCACCGCGACGCCCTCGACGCCCTCGGCGTCTGCCAGCGCCTCCGCCACCGCGTCCTGGTCGGCCTCCGGCACGACGACCTGCGTGGGGCTGCCCGAGCCGCCCGGGTAGTGCGCCGACAGCAGCGCCTGCCCGTCGCGCGCCTCGGACTCGCCGACGACGAAGTCGCTCGAGGGCACACCGTTGGCCTGCAGCTGCGTGACGCCGAGCGCACCGGCGCCGAGCACGAGCGCGGTGACGATCCAGACGGCCCGCGAGCGGCGGTCGACCAGGCGGGCGACGGCGCCCCACAGGCCCTTGTCCTCGGGCTTCGTGCGCGGACGCGCGGGCGTCGGGGCGACGGGCCAGAAGGCGACGCGACCGAAGGCGAGCAGGAGCGCGGGCAGGAGCGTGAGCCCGGCGAGGATCGAGGTCGCGATGCCGATCGCCGCCACCGGCCCGAGCTGCTGGTTGGAGACGAGGTCGCTCAGCAGCAGGCAGAGGAGGCCGGCGATGACGGTGCCGCCGGAGGCCACGATCGGCTCAGTGGAGCCGCGCAGCGCGGCGAGCGTCGCCTGCCAGCGCGACTGCGTCTGCCCGAGCGCCTCGCGGAACCGCGCGGTGTACAGCAGCGCGTAGTCCGTGGCGGCGCCGACCACGAGGATGAAGAGGATGCCCTGCGTCTGACCGCTGAGCGTGAGGATGTCGGCCTGCGCGAGCGTGAACACGATGAGGATCGCGAGGCAGAGCGCCGCCACCGACGTGAAGAGCACGAGCAGCGGCAGCAGCGGCGAGCGGTAGACGAGCACCAGGATGATGAAGACCGCGCCGAGGGCGACGAGCAGCAGGATGCCGTCGATCCCCTCGAAGGCCGCGGCGATGTCGGCCGTGAAGCCGGCCGGCCCGGTGACCGCCGCCTGCACGCCCTCGCCCAGGTCGGCATCCGCCACCTCGGCGCGCAGCTCCTCGACGACCCCGGTGAGCTCGCTCGACGGTCCGCTCGCGTCGAGCAGGGCGACGATCTGCGCCGCCTGGCCGTCGTCGCTCGGCACGACGGGTGAGGTCTCGACGACGCCGTCGAGCTCGGCGATGGTCTGCTGCAGCGCGTCGACGCCCTCGAGCGAGGAGGCGTCGAGCTCCGCGTCGCCCGCGACCACCACGATCGCCGGCACCTCGTCGGCACCGAGGAACTCGGGCAGCAGCGCCTGCACCTCGGTCGACTCGGCGGTCGCGGGCAGGAAGCTGGTCTGGTCGTTCGAGACGACCGTCGAGAGCTTGCCGAAGGTCGGTCCGCCGATCCCGGCGGCCGCGAGCCAGCCGAGGATGAGGACCGCGGGGATGAGCACCCGCAGCCAGCGGGGCACGCCGCGGCGGTCGGAGCGGTCGGTGGCGCGCGGCGAAGTCATGCAGACAGACTATATGTACTCGGCCTACTTGTCGTCGGCTAACGATGCGAGCATCGATCCACCTCGACGGACTCCGTGGTCACGGCCTGGCCACGACCTCCACCCCCGCGTCTCGCAGCTCGTCGAGCGCCGTCGCCCGCGTCTCGGCGCTGACCGCCGACGTCAGGCCATCGATGACGCGCACCGTGATGCCCGCGAGCGCCGCGTCGAGCGCTGACGCCTTGACGCAGTAGTCCGTGGCGATCCCCACGACGTCGAGCTCGTCGATCCCCTGCTCCGCGAGCACCTCGTCGAGCGTCTCGCCGTCGTCGGTGATGCCCTCGAAGGCGGAGTAGGCGGGCTTGCCCTGCCCCTTCTTCACGTGCACGTCGATCGCGAGCGCGTCGAGCGCCGGGTGGTACTCGGCGCCGGGCGAGCCCGCGACGCAGTGCACGGGCCACGTGTCGACGAAGTCGGGCGCTCCGGGCGCGAAGTGGCCGCCGTTGTCACCGGTCGCGTCGTGCCAGTCGCGGCTCGCGGCGACGAGGTCGTAGGCGTGGCCGCGGAGGTGCTCGGTGATGGCCGCGGCGACCGCGGCACCGCCGTCGGTCGCGAGGGCGCCGCCCTCGGTGAAGTCGTTCTGGACGTCGACGATGAGGATGCCACGGGTCATGCATGCAGGGTAGCGAGCAGCGGTCCACCGGGTCGCTCCATGGCGCATCGCAGACGGGCTCTGCCACGATCGACCCATGAGCCAGCACCCCAGCCGCGACGCGGCCGCCGAGCACCTCCGCACCGCTCTCGTCGAGCTCGATCCCGACGGCAGCGTCGACTGGTCGGAGGTCGAGGGCCACGCGATCACCCACCACCCGCGCGAGGGGGTCGAGGACGACTGGCGCGTCGCCGAGGGCACCGAGCTCGAGCAGATCGTCGGCCGGCTGCGCGACCGCTGACCGGCGCGGCGCTCAGCCGTCGCTCAGCCCGCTTCGCGAGGTCCGTCGCCGCATCGGCCCCGAGCCCGTCCTTGAGCCGTGCAGCGAGCGCGTCGACGTCCAGGGCAGGGCGTGCCTTGAGACGGCCGACCGACCCGGTCAGTCCCTGCACCAGCGCGAGGATGGCCTGGTCGTAGCTGTACTGCCCCGGGGCGATCTGGCCCTCTCTGATGGCCTTCACATATGCGAGGGTCTCGTCGAGACGCTTGCTCGCGTCGTCCACCTTCTGAACCATCGCGCGCAGCTCGTCGACCGTCACGTCGCCCCACGAGTACCTGCCACGACCGCCAGGGCTCAGGAGGTTGTCGAGGTGGTGGCGCAGTCCAGCGATCTCCGCGCGGATCTCGGCTGCTTCGGACATGGTGAGCTCCCCTTCTGCCTTGCTGTCGTGCGCGCTCGCGACGCCCGGCGCACCGGCGAGCGGCTGGATCGGCCGGAGGTAGCCGAGCAGGTGCCGCTTCCTGATCGTGCTGCGCTCCGAGTACCGATGCCCCCTGAAGTTCTGGTTCATGACGTCCAGGCTCGAGCCACGGTCGCGCTCCACGACCGCGACATGCCCCGACTCCGACGCCGGCCAAGTCATCGCAGCCGACCAGATCGCGACGTCGCCCCACTGCGCTCGGGCGTCGCGCGCGACCCGCTGGAGCCATCTGCTCGGGCGATCCACGTCGGTCTCGAATGCCGTCCACCACTGCCACGCGTAGTCGGCGACGTGGCCGATGCCCCACGGCGCACCGAGCACCCGCATGTAGTAGTCGCGGACGAGATCCGTGCACTGCGGATGCGGCTGCCCAGCCGAGTTGTCGATCTCCTTGCCCTCGACGTCCTCCAGCCACTCGGCGAAGGTGATCACGGATCCTCCGCTCTCGGGCAGCAGCGTCTCGCGATCGCACGCGTGACCGCGGCACCCATGACCGGTGCGCTCCTGTTCTTACTCGCCTCGCTGGCGCTCGTCCAGGTGCGATCTACGGAGGCGGACCGCGGCCGGACAGCGGTGACTCGCGCGTCCGTGGCGCACCCTGAGCCGATCGACGGTGGACCCTCGGCTCGGGCTCTGCGTCACCCCGGCCGCCGTCCAGACGGCGTCCCTAGCGTTCGAATGTGCAGAAGCTCGCCGTCACAGCCACCCTCATCACCGATGCCCTGGTCGGTGCGATCCTCGACGACCTCAACGAGGGCGACGGGGGCCTCCAGGACCTCGACCGATGGGCCGCCCGGTCGTCCGTCAAGCCCGACCGGGTCATCGTCGGGCCCGACGCCACGTACGTGCGGCTCGCCGGCGAAGCGGAGCACGGTGGGCCCGTCATCCTCGTGCACGTGGAGCACTCGTGGGAGCGCGCGACGCCGCGGCCGCTCGCACCCCGTGTCGACGACCTGGCGCTGCACCGCGCGCGGCGCAGGAGCGCGTCGGGCACCCGCGTGCGAGAGACGCGTCGAGCGGCGAGCCGGGGATAGCAACCAGACGGCGGAACGGCCCCGACCCGGACTCCTCGAGGAGTCCTGGTCGGGGCCGTTCTGTGGTGGTGCCGCCTCGGAGAATCGAACTCCGGACCTATTCATTACGAGTGAATCGCTCTGCCGACTGAGCTAAGGCGGCGTGCCGAGGCACGATCAACGATCATAGCGCATGTCTCGAGCGCACCACGAACCGTGGCGGCCGTCGCTACACCGAGCGCCAGTCGTCGCTCTGCAGGTGCGAGCCGGCCTGCGGACCCATCTGCAGCATCCCGCCGTCGACGACGATCGAGGCGCCCGTGACGTACGAAGCGGCGGGCGATGCGAGGAACGCGATGACGGATGCGATCTCCCGCGCGTCGCCCGGCCGGCCGAGCGGGATGCCCGGACGGTCCTTGCCGTGGGGGTCCTCGTCGGTCTGGCCGGTCATCGGCGTCGCGATCTCGCCGGGCGCGACCGTGTTCACGGTGATACCGTGCTGCCCGAGCTCGAGCGCCGCCGTCTTCGCGAGGCCGCCGAGCCCGTGCTTCGCGGCGTCGTAGGCGCTCGAGCCGACGCGCGGCTGGTGCTCGTGCACGCTCGAGACCGCGATGATGCGGCCGCCCGCACCTCCGGCGACCATCCGTCGAGCTGCGCGCTGGATGCAGACGAAGGCGCCGCTGAGATCGGTCTTCACGATCTCGTCCCACTCCTCGTACTCGAGGTCGAGCAGCAGCGTCGCACCACCCGTGCCCGCGTTGTTCACGAAGACGTCGAGCCCGCCGAGCTCGTCGGCCAGGCTGTCGACGACGTCGCCGCATCCGGGGATGTCCGTCGCGTCGAGCCGCGCGACCGCCGCCCGCACGCCGTGGGCGCGCACCTCCTCGGCGGTGTCGAGGGCGCCCTGCTCGTCCGTGTGCCAGGTGATGCCGACGTCCATGCCGGCCTCTGCGAGCGCGACGGCGGTCGCGCGGCCGATGCCCGAGTCGGAGGCGGTGACGATCGCGCGACGCGGCTGGAAGCTCGCGTCGGCGTCGGTCGCGGTGCGGGTCTCGCTCGTGTCGCTCATGCCGGCGACGGTACGCGCGGCATCTGCGAGCGCGCTCCGCTCCCCCGCCGCGTTCGCTGAGACGCCGGGCGCTCAGCAGTCGATCTGCGCGGTCGGCGCGATGCCCTCCAGGAAGTAGCGGTTCACGGGCTGGTCGACGCACTCGTTGCCCGTGAAGTACTGCCCGTGCCCCTCCGCCTCCACCGAGATCAGCACGCCCGACTCGAGCATCGCCGCGAGGTCCACAGCCTGCTGGTAGGGCGTCGCCGGATCGTTGACGCCGCCGATGACGATGATCGGCTCCGCGCCCGGCGCGGTGATCTCGTGCGGCTCGCGGGTCGCCTCGACCGGCCAGGCGGCGCAGCTGCCGAGGCCCACGAAGTCAGGACCGAGCGTCGGCGCGGCCGCCAGGATCTGCTCGGCATTCGCGCGCACCTCGTCGAAGTCCGTCACGGCCGGGTAGTCGAGGCAGTTGACCGCGATGAGCGTCTCGAGCGAGTTGTCGGCGAACGTGCCATCCGGGTTCACGCCGTAGTACGCGTCCGCCTCCGCGAACGCCGACTCCCCGCTGCCCGAGAGCACGTCGGTCAGCACGCTGCGCAGCGTCGACCACTGCGCATCCGCGTAGAGGTTCGCGGCCATCGCGGTGAACAGCGCGCTCGAGCCGAGCTCACGGCCGTCGGCGACCGGGATCGGCTGGGCGTCGAGGCGGTCGAGCAGGTCGCGCGTCTGCTGCAGCGCGTCCTCCTTCGAGCCGACGAACGGGCAGTCGTCCTGCTGCAGGCAGTCGGTCACGAAGTTGCCGTACGCGAGCTCGAAGCCGGCCGCCTGGTAGAGCGTGCCCTCGAAGTCGGTCGAGTCGGGCGCGACGGCGGCGTCGAGCACCATCCGTCCGACGTTCTCGGGGAACAGGTCGGCGTAGGTCGAGCCGATGAGCGTGCCGTAGGAGACGCCGAGGTAGTTGAGCCGCTCCTCGCCGAGCAGCGACCGCACGAGGTCGAGGTCGCTCGCGACCTGCTCGGTGCCGATCTTGCCGAGCAGCTCGCCGCTGTGCTCGAGGCACGAGTCGCCGAACCACTGCGCGTCGGCCAGCTGCTGCTCGAGGTCCTCGTCGCTGAGCGGCTCGGGCCGCGGCCCGTCCGGGATCTCCCACAGCCAGTCGTAGAGCTCCTGCGGGTCGTCGTAGCACGAGATGGGCGTCGAGGCGCCGACGCCGCGGGGGTCGAAGCCGACGAGGTCGTAGTGCTCGCGCACCTCGGGCCGCAGCAGGTAGTCGGCGTACTGTTGCACGTACTCGACGCCGGATGCGCCCGGGCCGCCGGGGTTGTAGAGGATCGCACCGAGCCGCTCGCCGGTCGCCGGCGCGACGGTGACCGCGACATCGATCGACTCCTCACCGACCGCGAACCAGTCGAGCGGCGCGCGCACGGTGCCGCACCAGTTCTCGTCGCACTGCTGCCAGTCGACGTCCTGCGCGAAGTAGCCCTCGAGCTCGGGGGCGACGTCCTCGCCCGTCGGCGTCCAGCCGGGTCCGTCGGCGAGCGTCGGCACCGGCGGCGCCAGGATGATGCACCCGGTCAGGGCGACCGAGGTCGCAGCGACGACGGCGGTGAGGGCTGCGAGGCGGCGGCGGGTGCGGAGCATGCCTCCAACGGTACGCGGCGTCGGGTGTGCGACCCCACCGCCGCGGCACATGATCCGCTCAACGGCGCTCCTCGCAGCGGCGGTCGAGTCAGCGGCGCTGCGCCGCGCGTGCGGCGCGCACGAGCATCGCCTCGAGCGCGAGCGCCGGCGGCACGTTCGCCTCGATGCGCTCCCGCGCGATCCGGATGCTGTCGAGCACGTCGATCACGGCGGCGCGCTGCAGGTAGGCGGCCGCGGCGAGCACCGTCGGCCGCATCGCCTCGTTGACGAGATCGCTGCCCACGCCGAGCTGCGTCATGAGGATGTCGCGGTAGAGCGAGAGGAGGTCGACGAGGATGCGGTCGACGCCGTCGCGCATGCCGCGCTTCGCGCGCTGCTTCTGCGCGTCCTCGAGCTCCTTGAGCTGGCGCCGGAGCGCCGGGGGCACGGTGCCGCCCGGCTCGATGCCGAGCTGGTGGAGCGCCTGCGCGCGCTCCGCCTCGTCGCGCTCGGCCGAGAGCGCGTCGGCGTCGGCCGTGGCGATCTCGACGTACCGGGCGGCCGCGAGCACCGCCGACGCCGCGGTGGAGACGCGCATCGCGATCTGGAGCGTCTCGGCGCGACGAGCGCGCGCCTCCTCGCTCGTCGCCAGCCTGCGCGCCATGCCGATGTGGCTCTGGGCCTCGCGCGCGGCGCGCGCGGCGACCTCTGGGGCGACGCCGTCGCGATCGATGAGCAGCTGCGCGACCGCTGCCGGGTCGGGCACCTGCAGCGTGAGCGTGCGGACGCGCGAGCGGATCGTCGGCAGCAGGTCGGCCTCGCTCGGCGCGCACAGGATCCACACCGTCTCGGGCGGCGGCTCCTCGAGCGCCTTGAGCAGCGCGTTCGACGTGCGCTCGGCCATCCGGTCGGCGTCCTCGACGACGATCACCCGGTACCGGGCGGTCGACGGCGCGAGCGACGCGCGCTGCACGACGGCACGCGCCTGCGCGATCGTGATGAGCACCCCCTCGGTCGAGAGCGTCACGAGGTCCGGGTGCGTGCGCGCGTCGACGAGCGTGGCGACCCCCTCGTCGATGCCCGTCGGGGGTGACAGCAGCGCGGCGGCGAACGCGTAGGCCAGGTTCGAGCGGCCGGAGCCGGGCGGGCCGGTGAGCAACCAGGCGTGCGTCATGGCCCCCGAGCCGTCGACAGCAGGGTCGACGGCGGCGGCCCGCTGCAGCTGTGCGACGGCATCGGCCTGGCCGACGATCGCGTCCCAGCCGCTCGCCATGCGCACCCTCTCGTCCGCGGCCGCCATCGCCCGGTCGATCAGCGGTCCGCGTCGAGCATCGCACGCACGTGCGACACCACGCGCGCGTGCACGTCGGCGGGGCTGCCGGATGCGTCGACCACGGCGAAGCGGTCGGGCTCGGCCGCCGCGAGCTCGAGGTAGGCCTGCCGCACGCGCAGCGCGAAGGCCTCCCCCGCCTCCTCGAGGCGGTCGTACGGCGCGTCCTCGCGCGCGGCCATCCGCTCACGCCCGGCGGCCGGGTCGAGGTCGAGCAGGATCGTGAGGTCGGGCAGCAGCCCGTCGGCCGCCCACAGCGAGAGGTCGCGGATCTGCCCGCCGTCGAGCTCGCGGCCGGCGCCCTGGTAGGCGACGGACGAGTCGAGGTAGCGGTCCTGCAGCACGACCTCGCCGCGCTCGAGCGCCGGGCGCACGAGGGTCGCGACGTGGTGCGCGCGGTCGGCGGCGTAGAGCAGCGCCTCGGCGCGCGGCGCGACGTGGCCCTCGGTGTGCTGCACGAGCCGGCGGATCTCGACGCCCAGCTCGGTGCCGCCCGGCTCGCGGGTGCGGACGACGGTGCGGCCCTCGCCCTCGAGCCACGCCTGCAGCATCCCCGCCTGCGTCGACTTGCCCGAGCCGTCGCCGCCCTCCAGGGTGATGAACGCCCCGGTCACGACGCGTCGGTGGTGGGCGCCGGCTTCGCCGCCGGCTTCTTCGCTGCGGGCTTCTTGGCGGCCGCCGTCTTCGCCGCCGGCTTCTTGGCAGCGGCCGTCGTCTTCGCAGCCGGCTTCTTCGCCGCCGGCTTCTTGGCCGCGGCCTTGCGCACCGGCTTCTTCGCGGGGCCCTTCTCGCGCTTGAGCTGCAGCAGCTCGATCGCGCGCTCGAAGGTGATGCCCTCGACGTCCTCGCCGCGCGGGATCGTCGCGTTCGTCTCGCCGTCGGTGACGTACGGCCCGAACCGGCCGTCGCGCACCTTGACCGGCTTGCCCGAGACGGGGTCGGCGTCGAACTCCTTGAGCGCGGTCGCCGCCTTCCTGGCGCCGTACTTCGGCTGCGCGAACTTCTCGACCGCCTGCTCGAGCGTGATCGAGAAGATCTGGTCCTCCTCGTCGAGCGAGCGCGTGTCCTCGCCCTTCGACAGGAACGGCCCGTAGCGGCCAGGACGCGCGGTGATCTCGACGCCGGACTCCGGGTCGACGCCGACGACGCGCGGCAGGCCGAGCAGCTTGAGCGCGGTCTCGAGGTCGACCGACTCGGGCTCCATCGCCTTGAAGAGGGACGCGCGGCGCGGCTTGGGCGCGGCCTTGCCCTTCTTCGGAGGCACCGGCTTGCCCTCGTCGTCGAACTCGACGGGCAGCGCCTCCTCGATGTAGGGCCCGAAGCGGCCGTTCTTCACGACCACGTCGAGACCCGTCTCGGGGTGCAGGCCGAGCACGCGGTCCTGCACGGGCTCCGCGGCGAACAGCTCCTGAGCCTTCTCGGGCGTCAGCTGGTCCGGGTTCAGGTCCTCGGGGATGTTCGCGCGCTTCGTCTCGCCGTCGGCGTCGGTGCCCTCGAGGTACGGCCCGTACTGGCCCACGCGGAGCGTGACGCCCTCGGCGACCGGGATCGAGTTCACGGCGCGCGCGTCGATGTCGCCGAGGTTGGCGACGGTGCTCTGCAGGCCCGGCCGCGCCTCGCTGCCGAAGTAGAAGCGCTGCAGCCACTCCTGGCGGTCGAGCTCGCCGTCGGCGATGCGGTCGAGGTCGGCGAGCATCTCGGCGGTGAAGTCGTAGTCGACGTAGTCGCCGAGGTTGTCCTCGAGCAGCTTGATCGTCGAGAACGCGATCCAGTTCGGCACGAGCGCGCCGCCGCGCTGCGTGACGAAGCCGCGCCGCACGATCGTGTCGATGATCGACGCGTAGGTCGACGGGCGGCCGATCTCGAGCTCCTCGAGCGCCTTCACGAGGCTCGCCTCGGTGTAGCGGGGCGGCGGCGTGGTGGCGTGGTCCTTGCGCTCGAGCTCCGCGAGGCCGAGCGGGTCGCCCTGCTTGACCTCCGGCAGCCGTGCGTCGCCGGCAGAGGCGTCGCTCGACGCCTCGTCGGCGTAGCGCGACGCATCCGTCGACTCCTCGTACGCCTGCAGGAAGCCGGGCTCGGTGATGACGGTGCCGGATGCGGTGAACTCGGCAATGCCGCGGGACGTCTTGTCGGACGCGATCGTGATGGTCGCGGTCTGCCCGGTGGCGTCGATCATCTGGCTCGCGACGGTGCGCTTCCAGATCAGCTCGTAGAGGCGCTGCTCGTTCGGCGTGAGCGAGCCCTTGACGTCGCTCGGCGTGCGGAAGCGCTCGCCCGACGGGCGGATGGCCTCGTGCGCCTCCTGCGCCGACTTCGACTTGCCGGCGTAGTGGCGCGCGGCGGCCGGGATCGAGCCGGCGCCGTAGAGGCTCGTCGCCTGCGCGCGAGCGGCGGAGATGGCCTGCGACGACAGCGAGGGCGAGTCGGTGCGCATATAGGTGATGTAGCCCTGCTCGTAGAGCGACTGAGCGACCGACATCGTCTGCTTCGCCGAGAGCTTGAGCTTGCGGCCCGCCTCCTGCTGCAGCGTCGAGGTCGTGAACGGCGCGGACGGGCGACGGCGGTAGGGCTTCGACTCGACCCCGGCGACGGCGAACGCGGAGCGCTCGAGCTCGGTCGCGAGCGTCTCGGCGGCCTCCTCGTCGAGCACCGTGCGCACGCCCTTGATCTGGCCACGGTCGTCGAAGTCGGAGCCGGTCGCGACGCGGGCGCCGTCGAGCCGCACGAGGCGGGCGCCGAAGCGGGTGCCGTCGGCCTCGAACTGCGCGGCGAGGCTCCAGTAGCCGGCGGAGACGAAGGCCATGCGCTCGCGCTCGCGGTCGACGATGAGGCGTGCGGTGGGCGACTGCACGCGGCCGGCCGAGAGGCCCTGCCGCACCTTGCGCCACAGCACCGGGCTGACCTCGTAGCCGTAGAGGCGGTCGAGGATGCGGCGCGTCTCCTGGGCGTCGACGAGCGGCATGTTGAGCTCGCGCATCGAGTCCTTGGCCTGCTGGATCGCGTCCTCGGTGATCTCGTGGAACACCATCCGGCGCACCGGCACCTTCGGCTTCAGCACCTCGAGCAGGTGCCACGCGATGGCCTCGCCCTCGCGGTCCTCATCCGTCGCGAGGATGAGCTCGTCGGCGTCCTTGAGCGCCTTCTTGAGCTCGGCGACGGTCTTCTTCTTCTCGTCGCTGACGACGTAGTACGGGGCGAACCCGTTGTCGACGTCGACGGCGAACTTGCCGTACGACCCCTTCTTGAGGTCGGCCGGCAGGTCGCGCGGGCTGACGAGGTCGCGGATGTGGCCGACGGATGCCAGCACCTGGTATCCCTCGCCGAGGTACCGCTCGATCGTCTTTCCCTTCGCGGGGGACTCGACGATGACGAGCTTCTTGCCCATGCTCACGCTCACTGCTTCTTCGTATAGGGGTTCCGGCCCGACCGGGCCATGCCTCGCCACAATACACACGGTGTCATGGTGCGCCCACCGCGGGCGGACCGGCGATCGCGGCCCCGGATGCCGTGAGCGGCCCGATCGGGACGGTGGTCGTCACGCGCGCCTCGAGGCCATCGACGACGCACGCGCCGAGCCGCGCGCCGCTCGCCGCGGCGACCGCCTGGGCCAGCCCGCACGGGCTGCCATCGGCGTAGCCGGACAGCGCGTCGGCGGCCGCGAGCGCCGCCGCATCGGCCGCCGCCGCGGCGCGCGCCTGGGCGATCGAGGCAGTGCCCGCGCCGACGACGAGCAGCGCGAGCAGCACCGCCGCGGTGGCCATCGCGAGCGCGAGCGCCGCACCGGCGCCGCCGTCCCCTCGGAGGTCCGGGCGGCGCTGCGCGGTGCCGTCGAGCGCGCCCGCCACGCCATCCACCCGGTGGTCGAGCGCGCGCGCTGCACCGCGTCGAGCGCGGGTCACCGCCCGCCGCCGTGCGCGCAGCTGCGGGCCACGAGCGTCAGCGCGCCCGCGAGCGCATCCCGCGACAGCTCGGCGCAGACGAGCTCGCCCTGCCGCTCGATCTGGAGCCGCGCGTGATCCGCGTACGCGGCCGGGTCGTCACCGCGCCCCGCGGCTCTCGCAGCGGCGCCCGCGGACTGCTCCAGCGCGACCTGCTCCGCAGCGGCGGCCACGCCGCCGACCGCGAGCCCGATCGCGAGCACCGCGGCCGGCAGCGCCGCGGCGAGCTCGGCCGTCACCGCGCCGAGCTCGCCACGGCCGCTCCCGCTACTGCACGGAGAGCGCACGCTCCACCATGTCGGTGAGCATCCCGCGCACCTCGTCGGAGCGCAGGATCACCACCAGCAGCCCCGCGAACCCGACCGCCGCCATCGTCGCGATGACGTACTCGGCCGTCGCCGCGCCGTCCTCCTCGTGCACCAGCCTCTCGAGCATCCGCATGCTCGCCTCCTTCCCTCAGGAGGCCCAGCGTGCGGCACGTCGGCGCTGCCGCGTGCGGGAGCCAGCGCGGCCTGTGGAGGGCGGTGCGCTGGCCGGCTGGACGACGCCGGCTCAGCGACGTCGGCGCTTGGGCTTGCGCGAGGGCTTGGGCTTGCGCGACGACTGCGACGCGCGCGGCTTGCGCGCGCGGTCCGTCGCGACGATCGGGTGCGGCGCGCCGCTGCCAGCCGCGAACAGCGCGGCGACCCAGTTGACGATGGCGCTGAAGGGGTTCCGCATCCCTCGACGCTACGAGCGGCGGCTGGATGTGCGCTCGATGGCGCTGAGCCGCCGGCGAACCGGCATGCGACGGCGGAGGGCCGCTCTGCCCCATCGGGCTCGCACGCCGCGCTCGCCGCCTCGCTCCCGCGGGTGCCCGGTTCGTGCGCGAGTGTCGCGACACTGGCGCAGCAACTCGACACGGAGCGCGGCTGAGCCTTCAGCCGAGGGGCGCGAGCGCCCCCTCGAGCATCGAGACGACGAGCGGCACGACCACGAGCAGCGAGAACGCCGGCAGCACGCAGACGCCGAGCGGCAGCGCGAGCTGCACGGCGGCGCGCTCGGCTCGCGCCTCCCCCTCGAGCCGGGCGCGCACGCGGGCGGCCGACGCCTCTGCGAGCAGCAGCCCGCGCACCGGCACGCCTGCTCGGCGGGCGAGGTCGAGCGCCGCGTCGACGTCGTCCCAGCCGCTCGACGCGACGCCCGCGTCGATGAGCGCCGCCGCGGCCGCGGTGCGCGCCCGATCGACCGCGCCGCCGCCGGCGAGCGCCACCGCGACGAGGTCGAGCGCGATCCCCGGCGCTTCATCGCCCCGTGCGGCGTGCCGCACGATCGCGCGCGACCAGCTCCACGCGGCGACGAGCAGCACGGCTCCCGCCAGCACCGACCAGGTCGCCAGGCCGCCGCCCGCGAGCGCGCCCACCACGTCGAGGCCGAGCGCCGCGCCGAAGCCCAGGCCGACGACCGGCAGCACCATCACGAGCCGCGCCGTCGCCCGGGTTCCCGCGAGCGCCGCATCGAGCGCCCGCGCCTGCGCCGCGCGCTCGCGCAGCATTCCGGCGAGCCGCTCGAGCGTCGGCGCGGTCGGCGCGCCTGTCTGGCGGGCGACGTCGAGCACAGCGGTCACGAGGCCACCGCCCTCGCGCACCGCACCGATGCGGGCGTCGACCTCGGCGGCATCCGTGCCGAGCATCCGCCACGCGCGGTCGAGCGGCAGGCCGCCCGCCACGAGCGCCGCGAGGCGGTGCACGGTCGCCGCCGCGTCCTCCGTCGCCGTCGCCGCCGAAGCCGCCGCGCTCATCGCCGTCGCACCACCAGCCGGTCGTCGTCGAGCGCGAGCTCGCCGACCGCGGCGACGCGCCGCCCGTCGGCGTCGCGCTCGACGTGCAGCACCGCGTCGAGCGCGCTCACCGCCTGCCTCGCGAGCGCCGCGGGCGTCAGCCCCGCGAGCGCGCCGAGCGCCTCGAGGCGCGCGGGCACGTCGTCGAGCGAGTTCGCGTGCAGCGTGCCGGCGCCGCCGTCGTGACCGGTGTTGAGCGCCGCCAGCAGCTCGCGCACCTCGGCGCCGCGGCACTCCCCCAGCACGAGCCGGTCGGGCCGCATCCGCAGCGCCTCGCGCACGAGCTGCTCGAGCCCGACCGCGCCTGCACCCTCCGCATTGGCCTGCCGCGCCTCGAGCGCGACGACGTGGGGGTGACGGATGCGCAGCTCGGCCACGTCCTCGATCGTCACGATCCGCTCGGTCGCGGCCGCCGCCGAGAGCATCGCCCCGAGCAGCGTCGTCTTGCCCGATCCGGCGGCGCCCGTCACGAGCACGTTCGCCCGCCGCGCGACGAGCGCCCGTACGAGGGGCAGCGGCACGACGGCGAACATCCCCGTGCGCTCGAGCTCATCGAGCGAGAGCACCCGCACGCGCGGCAGCCGGATCGACAGCTGCGTGCCCGAGACGGCGATCGGCGGCAGCACCGCGTGCACGCGGATGCCGTCGTGCAGCCGCACGTCGACGCACGGCGTCGCCTCGTCGACGTGCCTGCCGCCCGCCGCGACGAGCGCCACCGCGAGCGCCCGCGCGCGCTCCGGCTCGAGCCGCACGCCGGCGCGAGCCGCGCCCCCACCGCGATCCACCCACACCTCGCCACCGGTGACGAACACGTCCGTCACCGCGGCCTCGGCGACGAGCGGGGCGAGCTCGCCGAACTCGCGCAGCGCCGCGCCGTCGGCCGCCGTCCGCACGGGCCCGTCCGCTGGCGCGCGCGTGGCGCCCGCCACGAACGGGATGCCGGTGGTCGGCGGTGCTGGCATGGGCGCACGGTAGGACGAGGCGCGCGGACGGCGCGCGATCGACCGGTCGACCTGTGGACGGGCAGGGAGGCGGCGCCCGCCTGGGGGGAGGGGGCGCCGCCACAGGGAGGCGGATGGGGGATCCGCCGGTCACCTGCTTGGTCGGCCAGGCCGACGGGGCCCATGCTAGGCGCACGTCCGCGCCCAGCACCGCTGCAACACGATCCGGCTCGCCGTGCTGCCGCCCGAGGATGCACACGCCCGGGCGTGACGACCCGCGCGCGGCGAGCGCCCTCGCTAGGCTCGGGCTCGACGACGACGTCTGGAGGAATGCCCGTGTCTGACCGCATCGACCACCTGCTCACCGAGACCCGCCGCTTCGCACCGCCGGAGGAGCTGGCCGGTGCGTCGGCGACCTCCGCCGAGCTCTACGCGCAGGCGGGCGCGGACCGGCTCGGCTTCTGGGCGGAGCAGGCCCGCGAGCTGCAGTGGGAGACGCCCTTCACCGAGGTGCTCGACTGGCAGCCGCCGCACGCGCGGTGGTTCCACGACGGCGCGCTCAACGTGGCCGTCAACTGCCTCGACCGCCACGTCGAGGCCGGCAACGGCGACCGCGTCGCGTTCCACTGGGAGGGCGAGCCCGGCGACCGCCGCACGCTCACCTACGCCGACATGACGGCCGAGGTGAAGCGCCTCGCGAACGTGCTGACCTCGCTGGGCGTCACGGCTGGCGACCGCGTCGCGATCTACCTGCCGATGCTGCCCGAGGCGGTCGCGGCGATGCTCGCGTGCGCGCGGATCGGCGCGGTGCACACCGCCGTCTTCGGCGGCTTCAGCCCCTCGAACCTGCGCGGCCGCATCGACGACGCCGGCGCGACGCTCGTCATCACCACCGACGGCGCCTGGCGCAAGGGCAAGGTCTTCCCGCTCAAGCCGACCGTCGACGAGGCGCTCCGCGAGCCCGGCCACGGCGTGACGAACGTGCTCGTCGTGCGCCGCGGCGAGAACGAGATCGACTGGGTCGACGGCCGCGACGTCTGGTACCACGAGGCGATGGCCGACGCCGAGGCCGAGCACGTCGCCGAGGCGTTCCCCGCCGAGCACCCGCTCTTCATCCTCTACACGTCGGGCACCACCGGGAAGCCGAAGGGCATCCTCCACACGAGCGCCGGCTACCTCACGCAGACGGCGTTCACGCACCGGCACGTCTTCGACCTCAAGCCCGAGTCGGACGTCTACTGGTGCACCGCCGACATCGGCTGGGTCACGGGCCACAGCTACATCGTCTACGGCCCGATGGCCAACGGCACGACGCAGGTGATGCACGAGGGCACCTTCGACACCCCGACGCCCGAGCGGCCGTGGCAGATCATCGAGCGCTACGGCGTGACCGTGTTCTACACGGCGCCCACGGCCATCCGCACGTTCATGAAGCTCGGCCGGCAGCACACGCAGTCGAGCGACCTGTCGAGCCTGCGGGTGCTCGGCACGGTGGGCGAACCCATCAACCCGGAGGCGTGGATGTGGTACCGCGACGTCGTCGGCGGCGGCACGACACCCGTCATGGACACGTGGTGGCAGACCGAGACGGGCGCGATCATGATCTCGGGTCTCGCGTCGGTGACGACGCTCAAGCCGGGCAGCGCTCAGGTGCCGATCCCCGGCATCGAGATCGACGTCGTCGACGAGGCGGGAGTGCCGGTCGGCGACGGCGATGGCGGCCTGCTCGTGGTGACGAGCCCGTGGCCGTCGATGCTCCGCACCATCTGGGGCGACGACGACCGCTACCGCGAGACGTACTGGCAGAAGTTCGGCGACCGCTACTTCGCCGGCGACGGCGCCCGCAAGGACGACGACGGCGAGATCTGGCTGCTCGGCCGCGTCGACGACGTCATGAACGTGTCGGGGCACCGGCTCTCGACGGCCGAGATCGAGTCGTCGCTCGTCGCGCACGACGGCGTCGCCGAGGCGGCGGTCGTCGGCGCGGCGGATGCCACCACCGGCCAGGCGGTCGTCGCGTTCGTGATCCTCAAGCAGTCCGCGTCGCGCGAGAACACCGTCGAGGAGGCGGAGCAGCTGCTGCGCCAGCACGTCGCGACCGACATCGGCGCGATCGCCCGGCCGCGCCAGGTCTTCATCGTGCCGGACCTGCCGAAGACCCGCTCCGGCAAGATCATGCGCCGCCTGCTGCGCGACCTCGCCGAGGGCCGCGACCTCGGCGACACGACGACGCTCGCCGACCAGACGGTCGTCGACGCCATCCGCTCGCAGCTGCGCTAGCCGCCCTCGCCGCGGACGGCAGGTGCGACACCGATGCTCGGCACTGCCCGCGAATAAGCGGGGAGTAAGAGCCGGGTTCCAGGCTCATCGCAACCCATCCCGACCAGGAGGTTCCGATGACCACCATCGCTCACTTCGACGCCCACTCGTCAGAGAAGCCGAGGGGCCGACGACGACGCATCCGAGCTGCGCTCGGCGCGCTCATCGTCGGCGTCACCGTCTCGGCGACGTCGCTGGTCGCAGCCGCTGCGCCGGCCTCGGCATACTCGTATCAGGGCTCGGGCGCCTATCACGTGGCCAGCGTCTGGCCGATGTACGTCAGCAGCGGCGGGAGCCTCAACCCGGCGTACCGTCAGATCGGCGCCCCTGCGGTCGCGGTGCGCAGCACCCTCGCCGCCGGCGCCCAGCAGTGGCAGACGGTGGTCGCCGACTTCACGCTGCAACGATGGAACGCGACGACTCGCTCGTGGACCACCTACGCGGCCAGGTCCGCTCGCGCCACCATCTACGGCGGCCAGTCCACGAACCTGCTCGGCGAGTCGTTCGGGCTCTGGACGCGCGGCCACTACTACCGCAGCCTTGTCTCGGTGCGATGGACGACCCACACGCTGGTCTACCGCGGCGACCGCGATCCGCTGACGGGAGCGGCCCTCGGCACGGTCACGAACACCTTGACCGGGCGCGTGGACTTCACGCCGAACCAGGCGGCCGACCAGCAGTGCAACGTGGCGCTCTGCACGAGCTACGCAGGCTCCGTCTGGATCGGCTGACGCAGCCGTCAGCCGTCAACCGGCAGGTGCAGGAACGGCCCCTTCCGCCTCGCGGAAGGGGCCGTGCTCCGCGCTGCTAGGCGAACTCGGCGATGACCTCGACCTCGACGGGGGCGCCGAGCGGCAGCTCCGCGACGCCCACGGCGCTGCGCGCATGCTTGCCCGCGTCGCCGAAGATCTCGCCGAGCAGGTTGCTCGCACCGTTGATGACGCCCGGCTGGCCGTGGAAGCCCTCGGCCGACGCGACGAACCCGACCACCTTGACGATGCGGGTGATGCGGTCGAGCGAGCCGATCTCGGCGTCGATCGCCGCGAGCGCGTTGAGCACGCACTGCCGGGCGTCAGCGGTCGCCTCGTCGGCCGAGACCTCGGCGCCGACCTTGCCGGTGCGCGGCATCGCGCCGTCGACCATGGGCAGCTGGCCGGAGGTGAACACCAGCCGGCCGCTCGAGACCGCGGGCACGTACGACGCGACCGGCGGCACGACCGCGGGCAGCTCGAACCCGAGCTCCTGCATGCGCTGCGCGATGCTCATGCGGAGGCCTCCACCGGGCGCTTCAGGAACGCGACCAGGCCGCCCTCCGGGCCGTTCGCCACGTGCACGAGCTCCCACCCGTCGCCGCCCCAGGTGTTGAGGATCGCCGTCTCGCGGTGGATGAGGAGCGGCGTGGTCGCGTACTCCCAGGTCGTCTTCGCCATCGGTGTGCTTCCTCTGCCCTCATAGGTTGGTCCCGTACCCTCGTATGCTATGGCCGCCACAAGACACAAGCCAGGAAGCCTGCTGGGCTCGCTCCTCGGGCTCATCGGGTTCAGCGCGATCGCCGGGATCCTGGTCTCCGCGACGCTGACGCCTGCCCTCGCCGTCGCCTCCACCACGGCCAACAGCGGCCTCGACGTCTTCGAGAGCCTGCCCTCCTACGCCCAGATCACCGAGCAGGCCGAGCGCAACCGCATCTACGGCATGCGCGACGGCCAGCCCGTCGAGATCGCCTCGTTCTACGCGCAGGACCGCCAGGTGCTGCAGTGGCAGCAGGTGCCCCGCACCGCGGTCGAGGCGCTCATCGCGGGCGAGGACCGCCGCTTCTACACGCACGGCGGCGTCGACGCCCCGTCGGTCGTGCGAGCCGGCCTCTCGCAGCTCGGCTTCGGCGGCGACTCCGGCGCCTCGACGCTCACGATGCAGCTCGTGCGCCAGCAGATCGCGATGGATGCGTTCATCCGCGGCGACCAGGAGACCTACGAGCAGCAGTACGAGGCGAGCTACCAGCGCAAGCTCGCCGAGATGCGCCTCGCGATCGGGCTCGAGCAGCGGTACACGAAGAACGAGATCGTGCTCGCGTACCTCAACATCGCCAACTTCGGCGGCAACGTCTACGGCATCGAGGCCGGCGCGCAGCGCATCTTCGGCAAGCCGGCGTCCGAGCTGTCGATCGGCGAGTCGGCCGCCCTCATCGCGACAGTGCAGAACCCGTCGACCCGCAACCTCTTCAGCGCCGACAACTTCGCGCGCAACCAGGAGCGGCGCGACTTCATCATCAGCTCGATGGCGGCCGAGGGCTACATCACCGCGGAGCAGCGCGACGAGGCGCTCGCGATCCCGGTCGACGAGGCCTTCGTCAACATCCAGCCGCCGAACAACGGCTGCATCGCCGGCTACGACTCGGCGCGCTTCTTCTGCGACTACGTGCAGCGCGTGCTGCAGACCGACCAGGTCGACGGCCACCACATCCTCGGCGCGACGCCCGAGGACAACGCGGCCGCGCTCTTCCAGGGCGGCTACCAGATCTACACGTCGATCGACCTGAACCTCAACGACGCCGTGCAGGCGATGGTGGATGCGAACGTGCCGAACGACGAGACCCGCTGGCAGTCGGGCGCGGCGGTGACGCAGCTCGAGGTCGGCACCGGACGCATCCTCACGATGGTGCAGAACAAGGACTACTCCCCCACCGAGGATGCGCCGCCCACCGCGACGAGCGTCAACTTCAACGCCGACTACGCGCACGGCAGGTCGGGTGGCTTCCAGCCCGGCTCCGGGTTCAAGATCTTCACCCTCGCGCAGTGGGTGATCGACGGCCACTCGGTGAACGAGCAGCTCGACGCCACGCGCGAGAAGTGGCCGCAGGGCTCCTTCACCGCGTCGTGCACCGGGCTCGTCTCCGAGGAGTGGGACCCGCAGAACAACGAGGGGCAGGAGTACACGCGCATGACGCCGACCGAGATCATGGTGAACTCGGTCAACACCGGCATCGCGCGCATGGCGAGCGAGATGGACCTCTGCGACATCCACGACACCGCCGAGCGCATGGGCACGACGCCCGCGAACGGCGGCGACTGGGAGATCTTCGCGCCTGCCGTGATCGGCTCCGGCTCGAACGTGACGCCCATGGGCATGGCAGAGGCCTTCGCGACCATCGCGAACGGCGGCATCCACTGCGAGCCGACCGCGATCGACCGCATCGTCGCGCGCGACGGCTCTGAGGTGCAGCCGCCCGCGCAGCAGTGCCAGCAGGCGATCACGCCCGAGGTGGCATCGGTGCTGCAGCTCACGCTCGAGACCGTCACCCAGCGCAACCCGCTGAACAACCCGGCCGGCGCGACGCCGGTCATCTCGAAGACCGGCACGTCGAACGGCGTCGTGCAGACGTGGGTCAACGGTGCGAGCCCGACCATCGCCACGTCGGTGTGGGTCGGCAACATCGTCGGCAACTACTCGCTGCAGCCGCGCTGGAACATCCGCTCGACGCTCTTCCGCGGCGCGATGGAGGAGGCGATGGCCCGCTACCCCGGCGGTGAGTTCCTGACGCCCGACGCCGAGACGGTGCGCGGCAGCGCGAGCGAGCTGCCGAACGTCGCCGGCCAGTCCGCGGCCGACGCGCAGGCGTCGCTCGAGGCGCTCGGCTTCACCGTGCAGGTCGCGAACCCGATCGACGGGCTGCAGGCCGAGGGGCTCGTGGAGTACACCGCGCCGGGCGCCGGCTCGCTCGTGACCACGGCGACGCCGATCATCATCTACCCGTCGAACGGCGCGCTCGCGGCCGGTGCCGGTGAGACCGAGGCGCCTGCCGACCCGAACGCGCAGACCTGGCCGAACCTCGTCGCGCAGTCCCTCACGGATGCGCGGGCGACGCTCTCCGGCGCCGGGTTCGATCCCGCGAACCTGCAGGTCTCGTGGCAGGACTACGGCGAGGAGTTCCTCTGCCAGGTGCTGGCGCAGAACCCCGAGCCCGAGACCGCCGGCGCACCCGGCGACCCGATCTCGGTCGTGGTCGGCACGAACGCCTCCGGGGGCGACCCTGGCTGCTAGCGCGCGGGCGCTCAGCGCTGTCGCCGGCGGCGTGCTCGCCGCCGGCGCCGCTGTGGCCGCCTACGCGACCGCCATCGAGCCGCGCGCCTTCCGCATCCGCACCGAGGAGCTGCGGGTCCTGCCCGTCGGCGCTCGGCCGATCTCGGTGCTGCACCTCGCCGACATCCACCTCGCCCCGTGGCAGGAGACGAAGCTCGACTGGCTCGAGGGCCTGCGCAGCCTGGAGCCCGACCTCATCGTCAACACCGGCGACAGCCTCGGGCACCGCGAGGCGCTCCCCGCACTCACGGAGGCGCTGCGCGTCTTCGACGGCGTGCCCGGCTACTTCGTGCACGGCTCGAACGACGTCTACGGGCCCGTGCTGAAGAACCCGCTGCGGTACTTCGGCGGCCCCTCCAAGCTCGCGTCCGCGGGCGACGTGGAGCGGCTCGACACGGCGGGCCTCGAGCGCGCCTACGAGGGCTTCGGCTGGCTCGATCTGAACAACACCGCGCGCGCGATCGAGGTGCGCGGCACCACGATCGCCGCCTTCGGCGTGGCCGACGCGCACCGCCACTGGGATCGGCTCGACGAGACCGAGGCCGCCATCTCGCGGATGCGCAAGGCGCTCGGCGACGCGCCGCGCGTCACGCTCGGCGTCACCCACGCGCCCTACCGGCGGATCCTCGACGCGTTCGTCGACCTCGGCGCGGATGCGATCCTCGCCGGCCACACGCACGGCGGCCAGGTGCGCGTGCCGGGCGGGCACGCGCTCGTCACGAACTGCGACATCCCGCGGGAGCAGGCATCCGGCCTCAGCACGTGGTCGCACGACGGTCGCTCGGCGCCGCTCAACGTCTCGCAGGGCATCGGCTCGTCGATCTTCGCGCCGTTCCGACTGGGGACACCCCCGGAAGCGGTCGTCGTGTCGCTCCTGCCCCGCTCGATCGGGTAGACTGGCGAGGTTGCAAAGTCGGAGCCTCGGTTCCGGTCTCGCACTTCGGGGTGTGGCGCAGCTTGGTAGCGCGCGTCGTTCGGGACGACGAGGTCGCAGGTTCAAATCCTGTCACCCCGACCAACAGGAAGGGCCCCGCCGAGAGGCGGGGCCCTTCCGCATGGAGCGGTGCGCTAGCCCAGGCGCCCGCCCGACTCCTCGAGGTAGCAGGACGCGCAGAGCGACTCGTAGGTGACCGCCTCGCCGTCGATGGCGACCTGGTCGCCGTCGAAGATGAACCGTTCCCCCACCTTCCGGCCGTTGAACAGCGCCTTGCGGCCGCAGCGGCAGATGGTCTTCAGCTCCTCGAGCGTGTGCGCGAGCTCGAGCAGCCGCGCGGAGCCGGGGAACGCGTGCGTGAGGAAGTCGGTGCGGATGCCGTAGGCCAGCACGGGCACGCCGCGCTCGACCGCGACGCGCAGCAGCTCGTCGACCTGGTGGGGCTGCAGGAACTGCGCCTCGTCGACGAGCAGGCATGCGACGGGCTCCTCGCGCGCCCCCGCGGCGGCCTCGAACCCGGCGAGCACCGACTCCTCGGGGCCGACGACGAAGTCGACCTGCCGCGTCATGCCGAGGCGCGAGACGACGTCGCGCTCACCCTTCGTGTCGGTCGCGGGCTTGGCGAGCAGCACGCGCTGCCCGCGCTCCTCGTAGTTGAAGGCCGCCTGGAGCAGCCCGGTGGACTTGCCGGAGTTCATCGCCCCGTAGCGGAAGTACAGCTTCGCCACCGCTAGAGGATGCCGTCCTCTTCAGCGCGCACGATGAGCTCGGCGCGCTTGCCGGCGGGGCGATCGATGGCCGCGTACTTCGCGCGGACGCGCCGCAGGAACGTCTTCGCCGTCTCGTAGCCGACGCCCATCTCGGCGGCGACCTGGACGGTCGTCAGGCCCTGGGCGTAGTGCCCGAGCGCGCGGCGCTCACCCGCCGACAGCCGGGGCCTGCGGTCGAGCGCGTCGATGCGCGGCCGGCCAGCGCCGCGGCCTCGGCGCGCGCGGCGCACCGCGACGACCTCGGCGGCGACGTCGTCGGCACTCACGTCGTGGGACAGCACGACCGCACCCACGGCCTCGAGCTGCTGGAGCAGCTCGCCCTGGACGTCGGCCTGCACGACGACGGCCGCGCCCGCGGCGACGGCCGTGCGCGCGTGCGCGAGCAGCGGATGACCCGGCTCCTCGGCCAGCAGCACCACGTCGCCGGGGAACCCGGCGGCGACGACGAGCTGCGCGAAGCGCGGCGCCTCGGCAGCGAGGTGCAGCGACGGCTCAGCGGCGATCGCGGCGCGCAGCGGCCCGCTGCGCGCGACATCCGCGACGATGCTCACGCTGCGGGGCGCGCCCGCCGGGGGTGCCGCTTGGGTGTCCATGGTGGTTCCTGGGTCAGGGAGTCGCAGCTGCGGACGCAGCCGCCTCGAGCTGGCGCTCGGGCTCGTCGACGAGTCGCAGCACCCGGGCGGTGCGCGCGATGCTCTCCCGCGCAGCAGCCGGATCCGCGTTGAGCTTCGAGCCGTAGCTGGGGATCAGCTCGCGGATGGTGTCGCGCCACTTCGGCATGTGCTCGGGGAAGCACCGCTCGAAGATGGTGAGCATGATGTGGACGGCGGTGGATGCGCCGGGCGAGGCGCCGAGCAGGCCGGCGATCGTGCCGTCCGCCCCGGTCACGACCTCGGTGCCGAACTGCAGCACGCCGCCCTTCTCGGGATCCTTCTTCATCACCTGCACGCGCTGGCCGGCGGTGATGAGCCGCCAGTCCTCGTCGCGCGCGTCGGGCATGAACTCGCGGAGGGCGTCGAGGCGCTGGGCGCGCGAGGCGAAGACCTGCCCGCCCAGGTAGCCGACGAGGGGCAGGTTCGCCAGGCCGGCTCGGATCATGGGCATGAGGTTGTGGCCCTTGATCGTCTCGAACATGTCGGTGTACGAGCCGGTCTTGAGGTACTTGGGGCTGAAGCCGGCGTAGGGGCCGAAGAGCAGGCTCGCCTCGCCGTCGACGACGCGGGTGTCGAGGTGCGGGACCGACATCGGCGGAGCGCCGACGCTCGCCTTGCCGTAGACCTTCGCGTTGTGGCGCGCGACGACCTCGGGGTTGTCGGTGCGCAGGAAGGCGCCGGTGATCGGGAAGCCCGCGAACCCCTTGGCCTCCGGGATGCGGGACTGCTGCAGCAGCTTGAGCGCGCCGCCGCCGGCGCCGACGAAGACGAAGCGCGCCTGCACCTCGGCGGGGGTCATGCCGACCTCGCGGCGGGCCTTGAGCCGCCAGGTGCCGTCGGAGAGTCGCTTGAGGCCAGAGACGGTCGTGTCGGTGTGCACGATCACGCCGTCGTCCTGCAGCCTGCCGAACAGCATCCGCGTCAGCGCACCGAAGTCGACGTCGGTGCCGTCGGTCGAGCGGGTCGCGGCGATCGGCTGCGACTTCTTCCGGCCGGGGATGAGGGTGGGCGCCCAGGAGCGGATGACCTCGGCGTCCTCGGAGTACTCGAGCCCGGCGAAGAGCGGCTCGTCCTTGAGCAGCTCCCAGCGCCGGCGCAGGTAGTCGACGTTCTGCTCGCCCCACACGAAGGTCATGTGCGGGGTCGCCGAGATGAAGCCGCGCGGGTCGGGCAGCGTGCCGTCCTCGACGAACGACGCCCACAGCTGGCGGGAGAGCTGGAACTGCTCGTTGATGTCGATCGCCTTCGCGCTCGACATCGAGCCGTCGGGCGCCTCGGGCGTGTAGTTGAGCTCGCAGAGCGCGGCGTGCCCCGTGCCGGCGTTGTTCCAGGGGTTCGACGACTCCTCGCCGACCTTCGGCAGCCGTTCGAAGACCTCGATGGTCCACGAGGGCTCGAGGCGGTGCAGGAGCGCGCCGAGCGTCGCGCTCATGATTCCGCCGCCGATCAGGGCGACATCGATGGTCTTCGTCACGCCGTCGAGTCTACGACTTCCATCCGTACCCCGTTCGCGTCCATCCGCTATGGATCGCGCAGGCCTAGCATGGGCGCGCCGACACACGACAGAAGGAGCCGCACATGGGAATCCTGGACGACGCGAAGGACAAGCTCGGCGACGCCGCGGAGTGGGTCAAGGACAAGGCCGGACAGATCGGCGAGCAGGCGCAGGGCGCGGGGCAGACGCTCGGCGAGAAGGCAGCGGACGCCCGCCACTGGGTGGGCTCGAAGGTCGGCACGGACGACCCCGAGGCTCGCGTGGCCGGCGGCGGCACGTTCGAGGCCGCACCCGAGCCCGAGCCCGCTCCCTCGCCCGCCGAGGAGTGGGTCGAGGTGACCGGCGACGGGAGCACGGTCGACAGCGACGGGGAGGGCGACGCGAGCGCGACCGACGCCGCTGCCCACGCCGCGGCCGGCGAGGACGACGAGCAGGACCGCCAGGCCTGAGATGCAGCGGAGGGCGGGACCGACCGGCCCCGCCCTCCGCTCACACCGCGCGCCGCGTCAGCCGAGCCGGTGCGCGACGAGCTCCGCGAGCTGCACCGCGTTGAGGGCCGCGCCCTTCCGCAGGTTGTCGTTCGAGACGAACAGCACCAGGCCGCGACCGGGCTCCGCCGACTGGTCGGCGCGGATGCGGCCCACGAGCGAGGCGTCGGCGCCGGCGGCCTGCAGCGGGGTCGGCACGTCGACGAGCTCGACGCCCGGCGCGTGCTCGAGCAGCGCGCGCGCCTGCTCGGGCGACAGGTCGCGCTCGAACTCCGCGTGGATCGCGAGCGAGTGGCCAGAGAAGACCGGCACGCGCACGCACGTGCCGGCCACGCGCAGCTCGGGGCGCTCGAGGATCTTGCGCGACTCGTTGCGGAGCTTCTGCTCCTCGTCGGTCTCCTCGGAGCCGTCGTCGACGATGCTGCCGGCGAGCGGCAGCACGTTGTGCGCGATCGGCGCCGTGTAGACGCGCGGCTCCCCCAGGTCGACGGCTGAGCCGTCGAGCGCGAGGCGCTCGGGGTGCTGGTCGGCGGCGGCCGCGAGCTGGCCGCGCAGCTCCTCGACGCCGGCGATGCCGGAGCCGGAGACCGCCTGGTAGGTGGCGACGACGAGCCGCACGAGGCCGGCCTCGAGGTCGAGCGGCTTCAGCACGGGCATCGCGGCCATCGTCGTGCAGTTCGGGTTCGCGATGATGCCCTTGACCGCGCCGGCGATCGCGTGCGGGTTCACCTCGGAGACCACGAGCGGCACGTCCGGGTCCATGCGCCAGGCCGACGAGTTGTCGATGACGACGACGCCCGCCTCGGCGAACCTCGGCGCGAGCCTGCGCGAGGTCGCGCCGCCGGCGGAGAAGATCGCGACGTCGAGCCCCGTCGGGTCGGCGGCGTCCGCGTCCTCCACGACGATCTGGCGACCCTGGAAGTCGATCGTCGAGCCCGCCGAGCGGGCGGAGGCGAAGAGCCGCAGCTCCTCGATCGGCAGGCCGCGGTCGGCGAGCAGGCGCAGCACGACGCCGCCCACCTGCCCGGTCGCGCCGACGACGCCGAGGCGCAGCGCGCGGGCCTCGCCCGGCTCCTCGCTCAGCCGGCGGATCATCGGCCGGTCCCCGCGTGCACGACGGCCTCGTCGTCGCCGTCGAGCTCGAACGCCGTGTGCACGACCCGCACGGCGTCGACCAGCTGGTCGGCGCGCGTCACGACCGAGATGCGGATCTCGGAGGTCGAGATCATCTCGATGTTGATGCCGGCGTCGGACAGCGCCTTGAAGAGGCGCGCGGAGACGCCCGCGTTCGTGCGCATGCCGGCGCCGACGAGCGCGAGCTTGCCGATCTGGTCGTCGTGCTGGAGCGATGCGAAGCCCACGTCGGAGCGGTGCGACTCGAGCGCCTGCAGCACGCCGCCGGCCTCCTCCTTCGGCAGCGTGAAGGAGATGTCGGTGCGGCCGGTGGCCGCCTCCGACACGTTCTGCACGATCATGTCGACGTTCGCGCCGGTCTCGGCGACGATCGTGAAGATGCGGGCAGCGGTGCCAGGCACGTCGGGGACGCCGACGACGGTGACCTTGGCCTCCGACAGGTCGTGCGCGACGCCGACGATCATCGGCTCTTCCATGGTGGAGCCTGCTCTCTCTGGGTCGTAGACGATGGTGCCCTCGTCGTTCGTGAACGACGAGCGGACGTGCAGGGTGACGCCGTGGCGGCGGGCGTACTCGACGCTGCGGATGTGCAGCACCTTCGCGCCGGCGGCGGCGAGCTCGAGCATCTCCTCGCTCGTGACGCGGGCGATGCGCCGAGCCCTGGGGACGACGCGGGGATCGGCGGTGAAGACGCCGTCGACGTCGGTGTAGATCTCGCACACGTCGGCGTCGAGCGCTGCGGCGAGCGCGACGGCGGAGGTGTCGGAGCCGCCGCGGCCAAGCGTCGTGATGTCGCCGGTCACCTTGTTGAAGCCGGCGAAGCCCTGGACGATCGCGATCTGGCCCTTGTCGAGCGCGTGCCGCACGCGGTCGGGCGTGACCGAGACGATGCGGGCGGCGCCGTGGCGGTCGTCGGTGAGCATGCCGGCCTGGCTGCCCGTGAACGAGACGGCGTCGGCGCCCTGCGACTTGATCGCCATCGCGAGCAGCGCCATCGAGATGCGCTCGCCGGCGGTGAGCAGCATGTCGAGCTCTCGGCCGACGGCCGGCAGGCCGAGGACGACCGCGTGGGCGAGGTCGAGCAGCTCGTCGGTCGTGTCGCCCATGGCGGAGACGACCGCGACGACGTCGTCACCGCGCTTGCGCGTCTCGACGATGCGCTTGGCGACGCGCTTGATGCTCTCGGCATCGGCCACGCTGGACCCGCCGAACTTCTGCACGATGAGGCTCACACCGCTCCTTGGAGTCCTGGACTGCTCAAGTCTAGGCGGCGGTGCGTGCTGATCCCGGCCAGACGGCGGCGACGACGAGCGTGCCGCGGTCATCGCTCGACGGTGCGACGCCCCTCGAACGCGCGGCCGAGCGTCATCTCGTCGGCGAACTCGAGGTCGCCGCCGACCGGCAGGCCGCTCGCGAGCCGGGAGACGCGCACGCCGAGCGGCAGCAGCGAGCGGATGAGGTAGGTCGCGGTCGCCTCGCCCTCGACGTTGGGGTCGGTGGCGATGATGACCTCCTCGACCGTCGGGTCCTGGAGCCGCGTCATGAGCTGCGCGACGCGGAGCTGGTCGGGGCCGATGCCCTGCATCGGGTTCAGGGCGCCGCCGAGCACGTGGTAGAGCCCGCGGTACTCGCGCGTGCGCTCGATCGCGACGACGTCCTTCGCCTCCTCGACCACGCAGATGGCGGTCGGCACGCGACGCGGATCGCGGCAGATGGCGCAGCGCTCCTCCTCGCCGATGTTGCCGCAGATGATGCAGAACCGGACCCGCTCGCGGACGGTCTGCAGGATCGTCGCGAGCCGGTCGACGTCGAAGGTCTCGGTCTGGATGATGTGGAAGGCGATGCGCTGCGCCGACTTCGGACCGACGCCGGGCAGTCTGCCCAGCTCGTCGATCAGGTCCTGGACGATGCCGTCGTACACGCGCTCAGCGCTCCCCTCGCACCCGCGGGCGCTCCTCGATCAGCTCGGCTCCGAGCTCCTCACGCACGACGGACTCGCCATAGCGCGCGGCCTGCGACGCCGACAGCACCGGCTCCGGCGCGACCGGCTCGCTCGCGCGCGCGGCGCGCATGGGCGAGGGCGCAGCGGGTGCTGCCTCGACCTCGGGCGCGAGCGGCGTGCCCTCCGGCGCATCGGGCGCCGAGACGAAGGAGAACGGGTCGGGCTCCGGCTGGTCGGGCAGCGCCTGCTCGGGCAGGTCCTCGGGCGGCGCCTCGGCGTCGGTCGGGATCACCGCGACGGCCCAGCCGGTCACGGCCGTCGCGGCGGCCGGCTCTGTCGTGCCCTGCCGCGCCGCGGGTGCGGATGCGGTCGCCTTCGGGGCGCGCGCAGCCGCCTGCTGCGTCGATGCGGGCGCGGGCTCGGCCGCCGCAGGCGCCGGCGCGGTGGACGGCGCTGCGGTGGACGGCGCTGCGGTGCGCGGGGCTGCGGTGCGCGACGTGCCGGTGGTCGACGGCGCAGGCGCGGTCGACTGCGCGGGCGCGGCAGCACGAGCGGTCGGCGCTGTCCCCGCCCCTCGGTCGGCGTCGGCGTCGGCGTCGGCGGACGGCTCGCGCGAGCCGCGCGACGACGGCTCGGCACGGGCGACGTACTTCACCTCGATGCCCAGCAGCGACCTGATAGCGGTGCGCAGCAGGTCGGCGATGCTCGGCTTGCCGGCCTGCGACTCGCGGAAGCGCTGCACGTCGGCCTCCGACCGGAAGCTCAGCACGAGCACGTCACCCGGCCGGAGCTCCTTCGGGGTGATCGTCGCCGCCACCATCCACGCCGAGCGGTTCTGGTCGGCGAGCTGCTGGAGCACCTCGTCCCACGCGTCGCGCAGCTGCGCGAAGGCGACGGGTTCGGCGGGCGCGACCTCCGGCGCCGCCTGCGCCGGCTGCGCCGCTCGCGGCTCCCCTGCACCGCTCGTCGACCCCGTCCCGGCCGCCGCACCCGAGCGCTCGGGTGCACGAGCCGGAGCCGGCTCCTCGCGGGCCGGAGCGGGCGCGGAGGCGGCCGCGCGCTGCGGCGTCGGCGCAGGCGCGGAGACGGGTGCGGGCGTCGCCGCGGGCGCGGCGGGCCGCGTCGGCGGCGCTGCGGGCGCGGACGCGGCCCGCGCGGGGGCAGCGGGCTGCACCGACGGCGACGCGGCGGGAGCCGCAGCCGGCACCCCGCCGTCGAGGCGCTGCTCGAGCCGCTCGACGCGCGCGAGCGTGCCCACCTCGGGGTCGCCCGACTCCGGCACGAGCAGTCGCGCGGCCATGAGCTCGAGGTGCAGGCGCGGGCTCGTGGCGCCGGCCATGTCGGTGAGCGCCTTCGCCACGATGTCGGCGGCGCGTGAGAGCTCGGCGCTGCCGAAGCCGCCGGCCTGCTCGACGAGCGTCGCGAGCTCGTCCTCTGGCACGCCGTGCAGGATCGCCGCGGGATCGCTCGCCGCGTGCGCGACGATCAGGTCGCGCAGCCGCTCGAGCAGGTCCTCGACGAAGCGGCGCGGGTCCTGGCCGGACTGCACGACCCGGTCGATCGACGCGAACAGCCGCGGCGCATCCGCCGCCGAGAGCGCCTCGACGATCTCGTCGAGCAGCTCGCCGTGGGTGAAGCCGAGCAGCGCGACGGCGTGCCCGTAGGCGACGCGACCCTCCGACCCGGCGATGAGCTGGTCGAGCAGGCTGAGCGTGTCGCGACCCGAGCCGCCGCCGGCGCGGACGACGAGCGGCAGCACGCCGGGCTCGACCTCGACGCCCTCCTTCGCGCACAGCTGCTGCACGTACTCGAGCATCGGCGCGGGCGCGATGAGCCGGAACGGGTAGTGGTGCGTGCGCGAGCGGATCGTGCCGATGACCTTCTCGGGCTCGGTCGTCGCGAAGATGAACTTGATGTGCTCCGGCGGCTCCTCGACGATCTTCAGCAGCGCGTTGAAGCCGCCGGAGGTCACCATGTGCGCCTCATCGATGATGAAGACCTTGTAGCGGTCGCGGCTCGGCGCGAAGGTGGCGCGCTCGCGCAGGTCGCGTGCGTCGTCGACGCCGCCGTGGCTCGCCGCATCGATCTCGACGACGTCGAGGGAGCCGCCGCCGTCGCGCCCGAGCTCGACGCACGAGTCGCAGACGCCGCAGGGATCGGGCGTCGGACCCTCGGCGCAGTTGAGGCAGCGGGCGAGGATGCGCGCGCTCGTCGTCTTGCCGCAGCCGCGCGGGCCGGAGAAGAGGTAGGCGTGGTTGACGCGGTCGGCACGCAGCGCGGTGCTGAGCGGGTCGGTGACGTGGGACTGCCCGATCAGCTCGGAGAACGACTCCGGTCGATAGCGACGATAGAGGGCAGCGACCATGCGTTCAGGCTACTTCCCGCCGCCCACGCCGGTGGCCGCTTCCGCACACCGGCTCCGATGAGGGGACCACCGACGGGCCGCAAAATGAGGGACTCCCCGCGCACCCGCCAGAGCCCGGTTGCCCTTGCTTCGTCTCCGACCTGGGGGATTTGGCCTGGATGGCGCCACGCGGGGAGCCGGGACCATCGTACCGGGCGAGCGGCCGAGCGCGAAGCCGGCGCCCAGTACGGTTGGCGCATGCTTCCGCCCGCGGCCTCGAGCGGCCCCTTCGACCTCGCGTTCGGCTTGCCCCTGCACCCGCTCGCGGTGCACGTGCCCGTCGTGCTGCTCCCGCTCGGCGCGCTGTCGGTGCTGCTCATGCTCGTCGTGCCCCGCTGGCGCGCGCAGCTCGCGTGGCCGGTCGTCGCGGTGCTCGGCATCGCCGCGGTCGGCTCGCTCGCGGCGAAGCTCTCCGGTGAGGCGCTCGCAGCGCGGGTCGGCGCGCCGGGCCAGCACCAGGAGCTCGGCAACTGGCTCGTCGCGATGGCGTGGATCCTCTTCGCCGCGACGCTCGCGTGGTGGCTGTGGCAGCGCAAGCGCCGCCGGCAGCGCCGCGCGACCGGCGTCACGGGCGTCATCGTCGGGATCGTGCTGGGGACGCTCGCAGCAGCATCCCTCATCGTCACCGTGCTCACGGGCCACACCGGCGCGACGTCGGTCTGGGGCGGCCTGGCTGCGGACGCCGCACCGGCCGCTGCGCCGTCGGCGAGCGCGAGCGCAGGCGGCAGCGAGGGCACCGGGGGCATCTCGATCGGCGAGGTCGCGCAGCACGACGACTCCGCGAGCTGCTGGGTCGCGATCGAGGGCACCGTCTACGACCTCACCGGCTGGATCGCGCAGCACCCGGGCGGGCCCGACCGCATCCTCGGCGTCTGCGGCACCGATGCGACCGACGAGTTCGGCACGCAGCACACCGGCCAGGCGGCACCGGCCGAGCAGCTCAGCCAGTTCGCGATCGGCGAGCTCGCCGATCGCTGATCGCGCGGGTCAGCCGACGAGGTCGGCGACCTGGCGGGCGATCTCGAGCTCCTCGTTCGTCGGCACGACCCACACCTCGATCGCGGAGCCGTCGGCCGAGATGCGGCGCTCCCCGCGCCCAGCGTTGCGCTCGGGATCGAGCACGATGCCGAGCGCCTCGAGGCCTTCGAGGGCGATCTCCCGCACCCGCGCCGCGTTCTCGCCGATGCCGGCGGTGAAGGCGATCGCGTCGGTGCGCCCGAGGTGCGCGAGGTAGGCGCCGACGGTGCCGCGGAGGCGGTGCCCGACCACCTCGAGCGCCTCGACGGCCCGCTCGATGCCCGCGTCCGCGGCCTGCAGCACGTCGCGCATGTCGCCGGTGCCCGTCATGCCGAGCAGCCCGGAGCGCTTGTTGAGCAGCGTGTCGATCTCGTCGATCGAGAGGCCGGCGACCCGGTGGAGGTGGAAGATGACGCCGGGATCGATGTCGCCGGAGCGCGTGCCCATCACGAGCCCGGCGAGCGGCGTCATGCCCATCGACGTCTCGACGCTCCGCCCGCCGCGCACAGCGGTGGCGGAGGCGCCATTGCCGAGGTGCAGCACGATCGTGTTCACGTCGTCGAGCGGCCGGCCGAGCAGCTCGGCCATGCGGCGCGAGACGAACTGGTGGCTCGTGCCGTGGAAGCCGTACTTGCGGATGCGGTGCTCGGCGGCGACCTGCGCCTCGATCGCGTAGCGATGCGCCGCCGGTGGGATCGTGAGGTGGAAGGCGGTGTCGAAGACGGCGACGTGCGGGTAGCCCGGGAAGGTCGCCCTCGCCGAGCGGATGCCCTGCAGGTTGGCCGGGTTGTGCAGCGGCGCGAGCGGGGCGAGGTCCTCGATCTGCTGCTGGACGTCCTCGTCGATGCGCACCGCGCGGTCGAAGCGCGCGCCGCCCTGCACGACGCGGTGCCCGACGCCCAGCAGCTGGGCGCTGTCGAGCGACGGCCCGTGCTGGTCGAACTGCCGCAGCACCCAGCCGAACGCGTGCTCGTGGTCGGGGATGACGCGTCGCTCGACGACCTTCTCGATGCCCGGCGCCTCGTGCTTGGCCTCGCCGGTCGTCTCGCCGATCCGCTCGATGAGGCCGCCCGCGAGCGCTGCGCCCGAGTCGACGTCGACGAGCTGGTACTTCAGGCTCGACGAGCCCGCGTTGATGACGAAGACCGAGCGCGTCATGGTGCGCCGCCCGCGCTGGCCTCTGCCTGCGCCTGGATGGCGGTGATCGCGATCGTGTTCACGATGTCGCTCACGAGCGCACCGCGCGAGAGGTCGTTCACCGGCTTGTTGAGGCCCTGGAGCACCGGCCCGATCGCGAGCGCGCCCGCGGACCGCTGCACGGCCTTGTAGGTGTTGTTGCCGGTGTTGAGATCGGGGAAGACGAAGACGGTCGCCCGCCCCGCCACCTCGGAGTCGGGCATCTTCTTCTGCGCCACCGCCGCATCCGCCGCCGCGTCGTACTGCAGCGGACCCTCGACGAGCAGCTCGGGGGCGCGCTCGCGCACGAGGGCGGTCGCCGCCCGCACGCGGTCGACCTCCGCACCGGTGCCCGACTCGCCGGTCGAGTACGAGAGCATCGCGACGCGCGGCTCGATGCCGAAGTCGCGCGCGGTCTGCGCCGACGAGACGGCGATGTCGGCGAGCTCCTCGACGGTCGGCTCCGGGATGACCGCGCAGTCGCCGTAGACGAGCACGCGGTCCGAGAGCGCCATGAGGAAGACGCTCGAGACGACGGAGACCCCCGGCTTCGTCTTGATCGTCTCGAACGACGGCTTGATCGTGTGCGCGGTCGTGTGCGCCGCACCGGACACCATGCCGTCGGCGTCGCCGGTGTGCACCATGAGCGTGCCGAAGTAGGAGACGTCGAGCAGCCGCTCCATGGCCTGCTCGATCGTGACGCCCTTGTGGGCGCGCAGCCGCTGGTACTCGGCCGCGTAGCGCGGCCGCAGCTCGGCGTCGTCGGTCGCGACGATGCGGGCGTCGGCCAGGTCGAGCCCGAGCGCCGCGGCGCGCTGCCGGATCGCGGCCTCGTCGCCGAGGATCGTCAGCCGCGCGATGCCGCGCGCGAGCACCGTCGACGCGGCCTGCAGGATGCGGTCGTCCTCGCCCTCGGGCAGCACGATGTGGCGCACGTCGGCCCGCGCCCGCTCGATGAGGCTGTGCTCGAAGATGAGCGGCGTGACGACGTCGCTCGTCGCGACCTCGAGCCGCTCGAGGAGCGCGTCGGCGTCGACGTGCTCGTCGAAGAGCGCGAGCGCGGCGTCGCGCTTGCGCTGCGTGCCGTCGATGAGGGAGCCGCGGGTGGTGGCGATGCGCCGCGCGGTCTCGTAGGTGCCGTGCGGGCTGCGGCCGATCGGCAGGTCGAGGTCCAGGCCGTCGAGCAGCCGCTGCACCGCCGGGTGCAGCTCGAAGCCGCCGTTCAGCACGATGCCCGCGATCGACGGGAAGGTGTCGGACTGCTGCGCGAGCAGCGTGCCGACGACGACGTCGGAGCGGTCGCCCGGCATCACGAGGATGCCGCCCTCGATGAGGCGCTCGAGCACGTGCTCCATCGACATGCCCGCGACCACGGTGCCGAGCGACTCCCGCTGCAGCAGCTCGGGGTCGCCGCGGATGAGCTCCGCGTCGGTCGCGCGGAAGAGCGTGCCGACGCTCGGGGCGCTCAGCAGGGCGTCCTCCGGGATCGACCACACCGGCACCTCGGCGGGCACGGCATCCGCGATCGCGGCGGGGATGCCGTCGATCGCATCCGGGTCGGCGCGGTTCACGATCACGCCCGCGATGGACGCGTGCGCCGCGGTGAGCTCCGCCGTCGTCACCTCGGCCAGCTGCCGCAGCTCGTCGGGGGTGCGAGGGGCGTCGGTCTCGGGGTCGTGGCCGCCGAGCACGAGCAGCACCGACGCGCCGAGGTTGGCGGCGACGCGCGCGTTGAAGCCGAGCTCGGTAGGGCTGCCTACGTCGGTGTAGTCGGATCCCACGATCACGATGGCATCGAAGCGCTCGTCGATGCGGTGGTACCGGTCGACGATCGTCGAGAGGGCCGCCTCCGCGTCGTCGTGGACGGCGGCGTAGGTCGTGCCGATCGCCTCGTCGTACTCGAGGTCGACCGCGTCGTGGGCGAGCAGCAGCTCGAGCACGCGGTCCCGTTCCTGCGAGGAGCGGGCGATGGGGCGGAACACGCCGACCCGGCCGACGCGGCGGCTGAGGGCCTCGACGAGCCCCAGCGCGACGATCGACTTGCCGGCATGTCCCTCCGGGGACGCGATCACGATGCGGGTCGGCACGTCCCCCAGGCTAGTGCCCTGTTTCTGCGAGGTCACGAAACGGTAACGCTTCCTCAGCCCCATGTTCACGGACCACAGTCCAGGCATAGGTTCGAGCGCATCCGCCCCCGACGACGGGGGCTTCGTCCTGAACGAAGGATCACCTTGTGAGCACACTGAATTCCAAGCGTGTGCGCCTTCGCAGCGGCATCGCACTCACCACCGCCCTCGCGCTCAGCGCGGGGGCGTCGGTGCTTGGTGCGTCCGCGGCGAGCGCCGCTCCCACGCAACCGCCGATCGACACGAGCGGCTTCGACGCCGGTCGGTACATCGTGGTCCTCGACCAGGACCCGCTCGCCATCTACCGCGGCGGCCTGCCGAACCTGGCTCGCACCGCACCGGTCGGCACGGACGACATCGACCTCGACACGGCCGCGGCCGACGCGTACACCGCGCACCTCGAGACGGAGCAGGCCGCGGTGGCCTCGGAGATCGGCGCGCAGATCGCGGCGAACCTCACCGTCACGATGAACGGGTTCATCGCCGACCTGTCACAGGAGCAGGCGCTCGAGCTCTCGCGTGACTCGCGCGTCTCGCAGATCTTCCCGGACGAGATCCAGCAGATCCAGGCGAGCCCCGCCAACGAGTACCTCGACCTCGAGGGCCTGTGGGAGCAGGTCGGCGGCGTGGACGCCGCTGGAGAGGGCGTCGTCGTCGGCGTGCTCGACACGGGCATCGCCCCCGAGAACCCGCTCTTCGCGGGCGACCCGCTGGGCACGACGCCCGGTGCGGAGCCCTACCTCAACGCGCAGGGCCAGATCGTCTACGAGAAGGGCGACGGCAACACCTTCACCGGCGTCTGCCAGACCGGCGCGCAGTTCGACGCGTCCGACTGCTCGACGAAGATCGTGTCGGCCCGCTACTACGTCGACGGCTTCGGCGCCGAGAACCTCGGCACCGAGACGCAGGTCCCGGGCGAGTACCTCTCGCCGCGCGACGGCGACGCCCACGGCTCGCACACCGCCTCCACGGCGGCCGGCAACGCCGACGTGCCGGTGACGTCGCCCGGCGGCGCCGACCTCGGCACCATGTCGGGCGTCGCGCCCGAGGCGCGCATCGCCGCGTACAAGGTGTGCTGGTCCGGACCCGACCCCGCATCGACCGAGGACGACGGCTGCGCGACGAGCGACTCCGTCCTCGCGATCGAGCAGGCGACGGAGGATGGCGTCGACGTCATCAACTTCTCCATCGGTGGCGGCGCGGCGACCTCGGTCGTCACGGCTGACGACATCGCCTTCCTCGGCGCTGCCGCGGCCGGTGTCTTCGTCTCCGTCTCGGCGGGCAACGACGGCCCCGGTGCCTCGACGCTCGACCACGGCGCCCCCTGGTACACCACGGTGGCCGCGGCCAGCGTGCCGAACTACGAGGCGACCGTCGTCCTCCCGGGCGACGTGCGCATCCCCGGCGGCTCGGTGACGGTGCCGATGGGCGACGACGCTGAGACCGTCAGCGGCGAGTTCATCTACGCGGGCGACATCCCGGCAGCGGGCGTGGACGCGGAGGACGCGGCGCTCTGCCAGATCGACACCCTCGACGAGGCGGCGGCAGCGGGCAAGATCGTGCTCTGCGACCGCGGGGTCAACGCACGCGCCGAGAAGTCGCAGGTCGTCGCAGACGCCGGCGGCATCGCGACGGTGCTCGTCAACGTGACGCCGGGGTCGATCGACCTCGACGACCACGCCGTGCCGACGATCCACGTCGACGCCGAGTACCGCGACGAGCTGCTCGCAGCCGCCGACGGCACCACCGTCATCTCGTTCGAGCCGGGCAACACGTCGGGCATCGAGACGATCGCTCCTGTCGTGGCGGGCTTCTCGTCGCGCGGTCCGGTGCTGGCCGAGGGCAGCGATGTCCTCAAGCCGGACATCACCGCACCGGGCGTCGGCATCATCGCTGCCGGCCCCAACCCGGCTGACGGCGAGCCGAGCTTCGAGTTCCTCTCGGGCACGTCGATGTCGGCGCCCCACGTGGCGGGCCTCGGCGCGATCTACCTGGGTGCGCACCCGAACGCGTCGCCGGCGGAGGTCAAGTCCGCGCTCATGACGACGGCGACCGACACGCGCAACCTCGACGGGACCGTCTCGACGGACCCGTGGGCACAGGGTGCGGGCTTCGTGAACACGCAGTCGATGCTCGACGCGGGCCTGTACTACGAGGCAGGCACGGCCGACTGGTACGGCTACCTCCGCGGGTTGGGCTACATCCTGCCCGACGAGTGGGTGGGCAGCCCGATCGATCCGAGCGACCTCAACCAGGCGTCGATCGCGATCGGCTCGCTGGCAGGCACGCAGACGATCACCCGCTCGGTGACGTCGCTCGAGGCGGGTACGTACACGCCGTCGATCGAGGGCGTGCCCGGCATCGACGTCGAGGTGTCGCCCGCGTCGCTCGCGTTCACGGACGCCGGCCAGACGCTCGACTACACGGTGACGTTCACGACCGCCGGCGCCGAACTCGGCACCTGGTCGTCGGGCTTCCTCACCTGGACGAGCGCCGAGCACACGGTCCGGTCGCCCATCGCGGTGCAGCCGGTCGCCGTCGCGGCGCCCACGTGGGTCGAGGGCATGGGCACGGTCGGCGAGACGCCGATCACCGCGGTCTCCGGCATCGAGGGCTCCATCGGCCTCGAGGCGAACGGCCTCGCGCCGTACGTCCAGCTCGGTGCGGACACCGGCGCCAAGGGCGATTCGTTCGACTACAGCTTCTCCATCCCGGAGGGCGAGCTCGTGCACTACTTCTCGCTCGACGCCGCGGACGACACCACGGATCTCGATCTGTTCGTGTACCGCCTCAACGCGCAGGGTCAGGCGGTCGAGGAGATCGTCGCCGCGACCGGCTCTGCCGACGAGGAGCTGCTCATCGAGGCCCCGCAGGCGGCGAACTACGTCGCCTTCGTGGACGTCTACGCGGTCAACCAGGCCGGCGAGCCCGCGAGCTTCACGCTCGACCACGTCGGTGTCGGCGAGGGCCAGCAGGAGGGCCAGTTCCGCACCGAGCCCACCTCGGTGGACGTGGGGATCGGCGAGGAGTTCACCTACACGGCCAAGTGGAACGGCCTGGACGTGAACTCCGAGTACCTGGGCGTCGTCGAGTACACCGGCACCGACGTCACCACGATCGTGCACGTCACGACCGGTGACGCGACGATGCCTGTGCCCGAGCGGCTCGCAGGCGACGACCGCTATGAGACCGCAGTCGAGGTCTCGCAGCACGGCTACCCGGGCGGCGCTGACGTCGTCTACGTGGCCAGCGGCGAGAACTTCCCCGACGGCCTCGCAGCGGCTCCGGCCGCGGCGCACGAGGGCGGCCCGCTGCTCCTCTCGTCGCGTGCCTCGCTGAACAACGTCGTGATGGAGGAGATCGAGCGACTCGCACCCGAGCGCATCGTCATCGTGGGTGGAGAGCCCACGCTGACGGCCGCGGTCGAGGATGCGCTCGAGCCGCTCGCGGCCGAGGTCGTCCGACTCGCGGGCGCAGACCGGTACGAGACCAGCCGTCTCATCGCCGCCTACGCCTTCGACGCCTCGGGCTCCGCGTTCATGGCCACCGGCCGCGCGTTCCCCGACGCGCTGACGGCGGGCTCTGCTGCCGGCTCGATCGACGCACCGGTCATCCTGGTCGACGGCAAGGCCGGCGGTCTGGACGACGCGACGGTGGCTGAGCTCGACCGACTGGGTGTGCAGAACGCGTACCTGATGGGCGACCAGCAGTCGATGTCGAACGGCATCGAGCTCCAGCTCGACAACGCCGGACTGGCCGTGAACCGCTTCGGCGGCTCCGACCGGTTCGACACGGCCGTGCTCGTCAACCGCGCGATGTTCGACGCACCGGTGCCGGCGATGTACATCGCCAGCGGCGAGAAGTTCCCGGACGCCCTGGCCGCTTCGGCGCTCGCGGCTGCCGAGGGCTCCCCGCTGTACCTGTCGCGCTCGTCCTGCGTGGACTCGGCCGTGGTGACGGAGAGCCTGCGGCTCGACCAGCCGCCGGTGTACCTGCTCGGCGACGAGCAGACGCTGTCGGCCCAGGTCGCGGCGTACGCGATCTGCCCGTAGTGCAGCACTGACGGGAGGGGGCGAGGACTTCGGTCCTCGCCCCCTTCCGCTACCGGGTAGGATCGCAGGGTTGGTCTCTCGGGACCGGCCTGGAGGATTCGCCTAGTGGCCTATGGCGCACGCTTGGAAAGCGTGTTGGGTGCAAGCCCTCGGGGGTTCGAATCCCCCATCCTCCGCCCCGCGACGCATGTCGCGCACGAAGAGCCCTCGGCCCCGCCGGGGGCTCTTCCCGTGCCGGGGGCGACCGATCGGGCGTGGCCATGGCCGCCGGTGTACCGTGAGAGCACCGGTAGAGCAGACTCGTCACGTTGGAGCACCCGATGGGCCCAAGCAGTCCGCGCTCGTTCGGGTGTGCTGGAGCACGCTCGTGAGCAAGCGCATCCTGGTCGTCGACGACGACCGCGACATCCGCGACCTCGTCGCGATCAAGCTCGAGTCCGCGGGGCTCGAGGTCGAGACGCGCGCCGACGGCTCCGAGGCCCTGCAGGCCGCGAGCGAGGGCGACTGGTCGGTCATCGTGCTCGACGTCATGATGCCCGGGATGTCGGGGATCGACGTGCTGCGCCTCATCCGCGACCGCGGCGACCGGACACCGGTGATCCTGCTCACCGCTCGGGGCCAGGAGAAGGACATCGAGGCGGGGTTCGCTGCCGGCGCGGACCACTACGTGACGAAGCCGTTCAGCCCGAGGGCGCTGCTCGCTCGTGTGACCGCCGCGCTGGGATGACCACGCTGCTGCCGCCATCGCTGCTGTGGTGGCTGCTCGCCATCGCGTCGCTCGTCGTGGTCGGCATGCTCATCAGCCTCGTCACGCAGCGGCTCGTGCGCCATCGTCGTGAGCGACGGCGCGCCGAGCTCGACGAGCGCCTGCGACCGCTCGTGCTCGAGGCGTCGATCGCCGAGGACGACGAGGTCGACGCGCTGCTCGCCCGCGTGCGCGCGCTCGACGCCGAGGAGCGGGCGCACGTGGGCCGCACGGTGTCGCTCATGCTGCGCGGCATCACCGGCGAGGCCGCCGACCGGCTGCGCGCCGTCGCCGACGCCAGCGGCCTCGCACCGCGCGTCATCGCGGCCGCGCACCACCGCGACCCCGTGATCCGGGCCGACGTCGCCGAGGCCCTCGGGCTGCTCGCGCCGGACGGCGCGCTCGCGCTGCTGCTCGAGCTGGCGGACGACCCCTCCACCGACGTCCGCACGGTCGCGATCCGCGCCCTCGGCGCCTTCGACGAGCCCGCCGCGATCGACCGCGTCGTGGCGGCGCTCGCCGAGGGCAGCGGCGTCCCGACGAGCGTCGCGGCATCGGCGCTGCTGCAGCAGGGCGGCGCGGTCGGTGACCGCGTGCGGCTCGCGCTCGAGGACGACGACCCGGGCGTGCGCCGCGGCGCCGCGCGCGTCGCCGGCCTGCTGCAGGCATCCGGCACCGCCGACGCGCTCGCCCGCCTGGTGGCCGACGAGCACGAGTCGGTGCGGCTCGCCGCGATGCGGTCGCTCGAGCGGATGCCCGTGCGCGCCGCGGTGCCGGCGCTCCGGTCGGCCGCCCTCGACGGCGGCACGGTCGGCGAGGCGGCTGCCCGGGCGCTCGTCGCGATGCCCCGCAGCTGGACCGCCGACGCGCTCGCCGAGATCGCTGCCGAGGCGCAGCTCGGCGTGCGGCGCGCAGCCGGGCTCCCGAGGGCGGAGGCGCGCGCGTGAGCTGGCTGCACGACACCCTCGAGGCGATCTTCGCCGTCATCGCGTGGCCGGCGGCGGCGTACTTCATCCTCGCGAACACCTCGATGCTGCTGCTCGTGCTGCTCGCCGCTCGGCACTTCGCCCGCTACCTGCGCCGCAGCGAGCACCGCGGCGAGGACGCCATGGCCGCGTCGCCGCTCAGCCTCGGCGTGAGCGTGATCGTGCCGGCCTACAACGAGGCCGCCGTCATCCTCACGAGCGTCCGCTCCGTGCTCGACCTCCGGTACCCCGACCACGAGGTCATCGTCGTCAACGACGGCAGCAAGGACGACACGATGCGCCTCCTCAAGGAGGGGTTCGGGCTCGTGCCCGACGAGCGCGACGTCCCGGGACGCATCCCCGTGCGCGGCGCGCTGCGCGGCGTGTGGCGCTCCCCCGACCCGGCCGTGCCGCTGCTCGTCGTCGATAAGGAGAACTCCGGGCGCTCCGACTCCGTCAACCTCGGCCTCGACCTCGCGAGCAAGGAGCTCGTGGTGATGGTCGACGCCGACTCGATCCTGGAGCCCGACGCGCTGCTGTCGGTGTCGAAGCCGTTCGCCGACGACCCGGAGCGCGTCGTCGCCACCGGCGGCGTCGTGCGCATCGTCAACAACAGCCGCGTGCAGGCGGGGCGCATCGTCGACATCCGCATGCCCAAGGAGCTCATCACCCGCATCCAGGTGGTCGAGTACCTGCGCGCCTTCCTGCTGGGGCGCACCGCCTGGTCGGACCTCAACGCGCTCATCCTCATCTCGGGCGCCTTCGGCATGTTCCGCCGCGACGTGCTCATCGCCGTGGGCGGCCTCGACGCCGACTCGATCGGCGAGGACTTCGAGCTCGTCATGCGCATCCAGCGCTGGATCCGCCACGGCCATCGCGAGTCCCGGGTCGAGTTCGTGGCCGAGCCGGTCAGCTGGACCGAGGCGCCCTCGACGCTCAAGGTGCTCGCGCGGCAGCGGCGGCGCTGGCATCGCGGGCTCTGGGAGGTGCTGTGGAAGTACCGCAGCATGCTCCTGAACCCCCGCTACGGCCGCGTCGGCATGCTGGCGCTCCCCTACTACTGGCTCTTCGAGCTGTTCGCGCCGCTCATCGAGCTCGTGGGCATCGTGCTCGTCGTGCTCGGGCTGCTCGTCGGCGCCGTCCACCCCGGGATGGCGCTGCTGCTGCTGATCGTCGCCTACGTCTACGGCACCATCGTCACGCTCGCCGCGGTCGTCGTCGAGGAGGCGAGCTTCCACCGCTACGAGCGCTGGCGCGACATGGGCACGACGCTCTGGGCGGTCGTCGCCGAGAGCCTCGGCTACCGCCAGCTCACCGCGATCTGGCGCATCCAGGGCTGGTGGGCCGGCCTCACCAACCGCACGCAGGTGTGGGGCGAGATGACCCGCACCGGCTTCGCCGGCGCCTCGGATGCACCGGACGCGGTCATGCCCGGCGCATCAGCGACCGGCGGGCAGCCGGACCGTCGCGACTGAACCGGCGCCGACCTCGCTGTCGAACGCGATCGCGCCGCCGTGCGCCTGCGCGATCATCCGGCAGATCCAGAGGCCGAGGCCGGCACCCTGCACCCCCGAGGCTCGCGCGGCGGACGAGCGGTAGAAGCGCTCGAAGACGCGGGCCGCCTCGTCGGGCGCGACACCGGGTCCGTCGTCGCTCACCTGCAGCAGCGCGTCGGTGCCCTCTGTGCCGACCCGCACCTCGACGAAGCCGTCGTCGCTCGTGTACTTGATGCCGTTCGAGATGAGGTTCTCGACCACCTGGCTCACGCGGCGCGCGTCCGCGACGAGCGGCACGGGCGGCCCGTCGACGAGCCGCAGCTCGACGCCGCGGTTCCGCGCCCGGTGGGCGAGGGTCGCGACGGCGTCCTGGGCGACCGAGCGCAGGTCGGTCTCGCCAGGCTCGAGGTGCAGCTCGCCGCGGCTCATCTCGCCGACGATCAGCAGGTCCTCCACGAGCGTGCGCAGGCGCGTGCTGTTCCGCTCCACGATCTTCAGCCAGGAGCGGAGCTGCTCCGACATGTCCTCGTCGATCGCCAGCTCGATGTACCCGGCGATCGAGGTGAGCGGGGTGCGCAGCTCGTGCGAGATGAGCGCGACGAAGTCGTCGCGGTCCTCGAGCATGCGCATGTAGGCCGTCACGTCGTCGACCGACGCGATCGACCCGCGGAACTCACCGTCGACCATGAGCGGCCGCGACGACACCGTCACGGCGAACATGTCGTGGCCCGGGCGCGCGATCCAGAAGCGGCTGTTGTCGAACGACTCGCCGCGCGCGGCCCGCAGGAACGGCATCGCCCCGTACGGGATCGGCTGCCGGGACTCCAGGTCGAGGAAGCTCGCGCCGTCGAGCACGTGCTCGAGGTCGGTGCCGTCGAGCGCGGGGTGGCCGCTCAGCGTCGGGTTGATGCGCACGACGCCGCCGTCGGCGTCGAGCAGCATGAGGCCGACGCGCGCGGTGTCGAAGATGTTGTCGAGCAGCACGCCGTCGGCGACGAGCTGGCGCGCCATCTCGGTCTTCTCGCGCTCCCGCTCGAGGAGGGTGAGCTGCTGCTGCTCGATCCTGCCGGTGTAGCTGTCGGCGAAGTAGGCGGCGGCGACGAGCGCGAGCGGCACGAGCACGGCACCGACCGCGTTCGCCGTGAGGGTCGTGCCCGTCGACGCTCCGATCCGCAGCGCCATCGCGATGCCCATCGCGACGCCGCCGGCGGCGACGATCACGAGGCCGAGCCGGCGAGCGACGAAGCCGAGCCAGAACGCCGGCACGACCGCGAGCATCGCCACGATGCGCGGCACCTCCGCGTCGCCGAGCAGCAGCATGATGACGAGGAGGTCGAGCGCCGGCACGAGCACCGGCATCCAGGGCGCGTCGTAGAGCGGCCCCTGCCCGAGCAGGGCGACGCCGGTCGCCACCGCGACCGCGATGACGCTCGCCCACAGCCACGGCCCGTCCCAGACGCCGGGTGCGACGACGGTGAGCACGATCAGCACGAGCGCGAGCACCGCGAGGGACAGCAGCTGCCCGCGCAGCGTCTCGGTCAGGGCGGCGAGGCCGCGCGGTCGCTCGCGAGCCTCGAGGCTCTCGGTCACGCTCACCGGCGCCGGTTGCCGAACACGCCGCGCACGATCTCGCGGATGAGCGACTGGCCGGTGCGCGACCCGATGAAGTCGGTCACGACGTTGCCGCCGGCGCGCTCGCCGGAGGATCGGCCGGTCGAGCGGCCCCGCTGCGCCTCCTTCTCGAGGCGCTGCGCCTCCTTCTCGAGCCGCTGCGCCTCCTGCTCGGCCGCCTCGCGAGCGGCCTCGTCCTGCTCGGCGCGCTGCGCCGACGCGAGCCGCGCCTGCAGCAGCTCGTACGCCGACTCGCGGTCGACCGCCTGCCCGTAGGTCGCCGACAGCGGCGACGCCTGGACGCTCTGCTGCATCGCGACAACCGGGGTCGGCTCCATCGAGCCCTGCGGCGCCCGCAGGCGCGTCCAGGCGACCGGGGTGGGCGCGCCGCGCTCGTCCATCACCGTGACGATCGCCTCACCGATGCCGAGGCTCGTGAGGACCTCCTCGAGGTCGTACCCGCTGCGCGGGTAGGTCCGCACCGTCTGCCGCAGCGCCGTCGCGTCGTCGGGCGTGTGCGCGCGCAGCTGGTGCTGCACGCGCGAGCCGAGCTGCGCGAGCACGTCGGAGGGCACGTCCTTGGGCGTCTGGGTGACGAAGAAGATGCCGACGCCCTTCGAGCGGATGAGCCGCACCGTCTGGGTGATGGCCGTGAGGAAGTCCTTCGATGCGTCTTGGAAGAGCAGGTGCGCCTCGTCGAAGAAGAAGACCAGCTTCGGCCGCTCGATGTCGCCCACCTCGGGCAGGTCCTCGAAGAGGTCGGCGAGCAGCCACATGAGGAAGGTCGAGAAGAGCGTCGGGCGGCTGGCCACGTCCGGCAGCTCCAGCAGGCTGATGACGCCCCGGCCGTCCGGCGTCGTGCGCATGAGCGCGCGGGTGTCGAGCTCGGGCTCGCCGAAGAACACGTCGGCGCCCTGCTCGCTGAACGCGGTGATCTCGCGCAGGATGACGCCGGCGGTCTGCGTCGAGATGCCGCCGAGGCGCTTGAGGTCCGCCTTTCCCTCGTCGCCCGTGAGCCACAGCAGCAGCTCGCGCAGGTCCTTGAGGTCGACGAGGGGCAGCCGCTGCTCGTCGGCGTAGGCGAAGACGATGCCGAGGCTCGACTCCTGGGTGTCGTTGAGGCCCAGCACCTTCGCGAGCAGCGTCGGTCCGAACGACAGCACGGTCGCGCGCACCGGCACGCCGGTGCCCTGGCCACCGAGCGCGAAGTACTCGACCGGGAAGGCGGCGCCCTCCCACGCCTGGCCGATGCCGGCCGTGCGCGCGAGCAGCTTCTCGCTCGACGCACCCGCCGTCGCGACGCCGGAGAGGTCGCCCTTGATGTCGGCCGCGAAGACGGGCACGCCGGCAGCGGAGAGCTGCTCCGCGAGCACCTGCAGCGTCTTGGTCTTGCCCGTGCCGGTCGCGCCGGCGATCAGGCCGTGCCGATTGACCATCGCGAGCGGGATGCGCACCTGCGTCGCCGCGTCGGGCTCGCCGTTGACGAGCGCACCGATCTCGAGCACGGGACCCGTGAAGGCGTAGCCGGCGCGCACGGCGGCCACCTCGTCGACGCTGAGCGGGCCGGCGGTGGCCGCGGGCTCGACGCGGTCGCCGGGCTCCGACGGGTGCTCCGGGTCGGCAGGCGCGGTCTCTGCCTCGGGCGCCTGCGTGTACGACTCCGCGACGGGCGGCGCGCCCTCGGGCGTCGCCTCGTCGGCCGCGGACGGCGGGGTGTCGATCCTCGAGCGCGTCTCGCCCGCCTGCAGCTCCGCAAGGCGGGCCGCGGCGGCGGCCTGCGCCTGCCGAGCCGCCTCGAGTTCGGCCTGGGCCTTCGCCAGCTCGTCGGTCATGTCGCCATCCTAGGTCTCGACCGCACGGCGCCCAGGAGCGCCGCGGTCGCGGCGCGCGAGCCCGCGCGCACGCTCACGCGATCGGCTGCACCTGCCGCGGGCGCACGACGAGCCACAGCGAGCAGGTCGCGAGGATCCCGCACAGCAGCATCACGACGCCCATCGGGATGGCGTTCTCGATGCGGAAGAGCCCGACGATCGGGCTCACGAGCCCGGCGATCGACATGTTGAGCGCGCCGAGGAGCGACGCCGCGGTGCCGGCCTCCTGGCCGTGGTTCGCGAGCGCGAGCGACTGCACGCACGGCATCGAGAGGCCGAACGCGAAGGCGAAGACGGCGAGCGGCGGCACCAGGCCGACGATGCCGAGCCCGGCGAGGTCGAGCAGGATGATGGCCGATGCACCCACGATGAGCAGCGACGTCGACACCGCGAGCACCCACTGCGCACCCCAGCGGTTCGCCGCGCGGCCCGCGGTCTGCGTGCCGATGAGCACCGCGACCGAGCAGAGCGCGAAGATGAGGCCGAACTCCTCCGGCGAGAAGCCGTAGACCTCCTGCAGCAGCAGCGACGAGGTGGAGAGGTAGGCGAACATGCCGCCGAAGATGCTCGCGCCGATGATCGCGACGCCGACGAAGACGCGGTCGCCCAGCACGGCGCGGTAGCGCTGCCGGAGCGTGGAGTGCCCGGGCTCCTGCCGCAGGTGCGGCGGCAGCGTCTCGCGCAGGAAGAGCAGCTGCAGCACGATGACGAGCACCGCGTAGCCCGCGAGCACCCAGAAGAGCCCTCGCCAGTCGAGCAGGCCGAGGAGCCACGAGCCGAGCACTGGTGCCGCGATCGGCGCGATGCCGATCACGAGCGCGAGGCGCGAGAGCGCGGTCACGAGCCGGGAGCCGCTGAACAGGTCGCGCACCATCGCCATGGCGACCACCGTGCCGGCCGCCGCGCCGAAGCCCTGCAGCACGCGCAGCAGCATGAGCGTCGTGACGTCGGGCGCGATCGCGACGCCGACGCTCGCGAGCACGTGGACGGTCGTGGCGATGAGCAGCGGCCGTCGGCGCCCGATGCGGTCGGAGAGCGGCCCGACCACGAGCTGGCCGAGCGCGAAGCCGATCGTGGTGGCCGACAGCGTGAGCTGCACGACCGCATCCGTCGTCGCGAACTCCTCCTTCACCGCCGGGAACGCCGGCAGGTAGAGGTCGATCGTGAACGGCCCCAGCCCGGCGAGCAGCCCGAGCACGAGCAGGGTGGTGAAGCGACGGCTGGGGCTCAGCGCGTCTCCGGGGTGCCCCGTCACGCGGACAGCGCCAGGGGCACCTCGTCGCGCGACGCGATGCGCTCGTCGCCGGTGGCGGCGTCGTGCTCGAAGACGACGCGGCCGTCGATGAGCACCGTGCGGGGTCGCGCCATCGGGTCCATCCAGTCGCCGCCCCAGACGACGACGTCGGCGCGCTTGCCGACCTCGAGCGAGCCGACCTCCGCGGCGACGCCGAGCGCCTTCGCCGGGTTGATGGTGATCGCGCGCAGCGCTGTCTCGCGGTCGAGGCCCTCGCGGACCGCGAGGGATGCCTGGTGGACGAGGAACGAGATGGGGATCACCGGGTGGTCGGTGATGAGCGACAGCTCGACGCCGGCCCTCGCGAGCTTGCCGGGGTTCGCGATCGAGCGCTTGCGCAGCTCCATCTTCGACTTCGTGGTGAAGAGCGGCCCGATGAGCACCGGCACGCCGCGCTCGGCGAGCAGGTCGGCGACGATGTGCGCCTCGGTGCCGTGGTCGATGATGAGGTCGTAGCCGAACTCCGCCTGCAGCCGCAGGGCCGTGACGATGTCGTCAGCGCGGTGCGCGTGCTGGCGCCACGGGATCTCGCGGCGCAGCACCTTGCCGAGCGCCTCCATGGTGAGATCGACGTCCTGCTGGCTGCCCTTGTCGGGGTCGGCGAGCCTGCGCTGGTAGTTCTGCGCGGCGACGAACGCGTCGCGCAGGATCTTGGCCGTGCCCATCCGCGTCGAGGGCATGACCTTCTTGTCGCCGTAGACGCGCTTCGGGTTCTCGCCGAGCGCGCTCTTGATGCCCGCGGGCTCGCGCAGCACCATGTGGTCGACGATCCGGCCGTGCGTGTGGAGGGTGACCGCCTGGCCGCCGATCGGGTTGCCCGATCCGGGGTTGACGTTCACCGTCGTCACGCCGCCGGCGAGCGCGAGGTCGAAGCCCTCGTCGAAGGGGTCGATCGCGTCGAGCGCGCGCACCCCCGCCGTGTTGGGGTTCGTCATCTCGTTCGTGTCGCTCGCGGTGGGACCGTCGCCCTCGGGGTGCACGCCGAGGTGCACGTGTGCGTCGACGAGGCCGGGCGTGACCTGAGCGCCCGCGGCGTCGAGCACCTCGGCGCCCTCCGGGACGGCGACGTCGGCGCCCAGCTCGGCGATCCGGCCGTCGCGCACGACGATCGTGCCGTCGAACTCCTGGCCCTCGACCGGGATGACCTTGGCGTTGACGATGGCGAGCAGCATGCGTTCCCTCTTCGTGTCAGACTTCCTCCGACCAGCCTACCTCCTTAGCCGGACGAACGACTTCTGCGCCGACGAGCGGCGATCAGGCCGACTGCGGCAGCTCGGCGAGCGTGTCGCGCCAGCCGAGCTCGTAGTCCGCGGCCCCCGCCGCATCCGTCTCGTGCACGACGGTCACGGCGGTGCCCCCCGCCGCATCCGCGAACCGGACCGTCACGGTGTCGAGCGCCTCGCCCTCGACGCCGTCGTTGATCCAGCGCCACGTGAAGACGAGCAGCTCGAGCGGCTCGACCTCGAGGTACTCCCCCGTGACGCCGAAGCCGGCGTCGACGCTCTCGAACCGGTAGGCGCCGCCGACCCGCGCATCCGCCGCGATCGTCGTGCCGGGGATGCGATGCCACCACCATCGCGCGATGCGCTCGGGGTCGGTCCACGCGGCCCATGCGGTCTCGCGCGGCGCCGCCACCTGCTGCGTCAGCTCGATCTGCGTCTCGGTCATGGCTGCTCCTCCTGGTCTGCGGCCGCGGGCTGCGACTCAACGTGGGCGGCGAAGTCGGCCAGCTGCGCGCGCCACATCGCGCGCACGCCCGTCGCCCAGTCGGCGAGCAGGTCGAGCCCGCCCGGCTCGAGCGTGACGATCGCGTGCCGGCCGGCCCTGCGCTTGCGCGCGAGCCCCGCCGCCTCGAGCACGCGCACGTGCTTGTCGATCGCCGGCAGCGTCACGCCGATGACGGCCGCGAGCTCGCTCATCGTCGCCGGGCCCTCCGCGAGCCGGCCGACGAGCAGCCGCCGCGGCGCGGACGCGATCGCGTGCGCGACCCCGTCGACCGATGACTTCACCATGTGGTGAAGTGTATGAGCGCGTCGCGTGAGCCGCAAGCCCCACGCACGACGACGGCCCCGGGCATCCGCCCGGGGCCGCCGCAGTGCCGCTCGTCAGCCGAGCGAGCGCGCGCGCCGCTTGTTGTAGACGTCGAACGCGACGGCCAGCAGCAGGACCATGCCCTTGATGAACTGCTGGTAGTCGGTCGAGACGCCCATGAGCGACATGCCGTTGTTGAGCACACCCATGATGAGACCACCGGTGATCGCGCCGACCACGGTGCCGATGCCGCCCTGGACGGCCGCGCCGCCGATGAACGCCGCGGCGATCGCGTCGAGCTCGAACAGGTTGCCGGCGCCGGGGCCTGCGGAGTTCAGGCGACCGGTGAACACGATGCCCGCGAGCGCCGCCAGCATGCCCATGTTCACGAACAGCATGAAGTCGATGCGCTTCGAGCGGATGCCCGACAGGTCGGCCGCGTGCCGGTTGCCACCGACCGCGTAGATGTGGCGGCCGAAGCGGGTGCGCTGCATCACGACCGAGTAGGCCACGATGAGCGCGCCGAGCACGATGAGCACGATCGGCGTGCCGCGCGAACCCTCGGCGATGCCGAGCAGGTAGGTCAGCAGCACGATCAGCAGCGCGCCGAAGCCGGTGCGGGTCCAGAACCACCACGCCGGCTCGCCCTCGACGCCGAGCTTGACGCGCTTGCCGCGACCGCGCAGCTGCGAGCCGACGAACAGCACGAGCGTCAGCAGGCCGAGGCCGACCGTGATCCACTCCGCCGGGCTCGTCGATGCCGGGAAGAGCTGCGGGAACAGGTAGCCGCCGCCGAGCTGCCGGTACTCGGCCGGGAACGGGGTGATCTGCGTGTTCGACAGGGTGATCTGCGTGAGGCCGCGGAAGATGAGCATGCCCGCGAGCGTCACGATGAACGCCGGTATCCCCACCACCGCCACCCAGAAGCCCTGCCAGGCGCCGACGACCGCGCCGAGCACGATGCCGACGACGATGGCGAGCCACCACGGCCATCCCCACTGCACGACCATCACGCCGGTCGCGGCGCCCACGAAGGCGGCGACCGAGCCGACCGAGAGGTCGATGTGCCCGGCGATGATGATCATCACCATGCCGATCGCGAGGATCAGGATGTAGCTGTTCTGGACGATGATGTTGGCGACGTTGCCCGCGGTGAGCAGGCGGCCGCCGGTGAGGCCCTGGAACAGCAGCACGATCACCACGAGGGCGATGAAGATGCCGATCTGCTGCACGCGCGAGAGCAGGAACGAGCCTGCGGTGCGCAGCGGCGAGGGGCTCAGGTCGCGGCCCGCGTCGCCGCGGGGCGCACGCCGGCCGGCGCCGCCCTGTGCCGGCGAGCCGCCGGTCGACGTGCCCTGGGTCGACGTGTCATTGGGCGAGGACATGGTCCGCCTCCTTCTCCTGGGTCATGCGCTGCATGAGCGCCTCTGGCGTCGCCTGGGCGATCGGGAACTCACCCGTCATGCGGCCCTCCGACAGCGTGTAGATGCGGTCGCAGATGCCGAGCAGCTCGGGGAGCTCGGACGAGATGACGATCACCGCCTTCCCGGCGGCGGCGAGCTGGTTGATGATCGTGTAGATCTCGTACTTGGCGCCCACGTCGATGCCGCGGGTGGGCTCGTCGAGGATGAGCACCTCCGGGTCGGTGAAGAGCCACTTCGACAGCACGACCTTCTGCTGGTTGCCGCCCGAGAGCTTGCCGACGACCGCGTTCACGGTCGGCGTCTTGATGCGCATGCTCTTGCGGTAGCCCTCGGCGACGATGATCTCCTGCTCCCCGTCGACGAGCACGCGCTTCACGAGCTTGTCGAGGGCGGCGGCGGAGATGTTGCGCTTGATGTCCTCGATGAGGTTGAGGCCGTACATCTTGCGGTCCTCGGTCGCGTACGCGAGGCCGGCGCGGATGGCGGCCGGCACGGTGCGCACGTCGATCGGCTTGCCGTGCAGGTAGGCGGTGCCGGTGATGTGCGAGCCGTAGGAGCGCCCGAAGACGCTCATCGCGAGCTCGGTGCGGCCCGCGCCCATGAGGCCGGCGATGCCGACGACCTCGCCGGCGCGCACGGACAGGTTCGCGTCGTGGATCATCACGCGGTTGGCCTCGGTCGGGTGGTGCACCCGCCAGTCCTCGATGCGGAAGACCTCGTCGCCGATCGTCACGTCCCGGTCGGGGTAGCGCGACTCGAGGTCGCGGCCCACCATGCCCTTGATGATGCGGTCCTCGGTCACGTCGTGGGTCACGAGCGTCTCGATCGTCCGGCCGTCGCGGATGACCGTGACCTTGTCGGCGATCGCCTTGATCTCGTTCAGCTTGTGGCTGATGATGATCGACGTGATGCCCTGCTGCTGCAGGTGGCGGATGAGGTCGAGCAGGTGGGCGGAGTCCTCGTCGTTGAGCGCCGCGGTGGGCTCGTCGAGGATCAGCAGCTTCACGTCCTTGGAGAGCGCCTTCGCGATCTCGACGAGCTGCTGCTTGCCGACGCCGACCTCGTTGGCGCGCACGGCCGGGTTGTCGCCCAGGCCGACGCGCGCGAGCAGCTTCTGGGCCTCGGTGTTCGTCGCGTGCCAGTCGATGAGGCCGCCGCGGCCGACCCGCTCGTTGCCGAGGAAGATGTTCTCGGCGAGCGACAGGTGGGGGCTGAGCGCGAGCTCCTGGTGGATGATCACGATGCCCTTGTGCTCCGAGTCGCTGATCGACCGGAACTGCACCGGCTCCGCCTCGAACACGATCTCGCCGTCGTAGGTGCCGTGCGGGTACACGCCCGACAGCACCTTCATGAGCGTCGACTTGCCCGCGCCGTTCTCGCCGCAGATCGCGTGGACCTCACCGCGCTCGACGGTGAGGTTGACGTCGGAGAGGGCCTTGACGCCCGGGAACTCCTTGGTGATGCCGCGCATCTCGAGGATCGCCGTCACAGCGCCCCTCCTTCCGTTCCGATGCCGATGGGTGATGGTGCGGGGCGGGGGCTCGCGCCCCCGCCCCGGACCGTCAGGAGAGCTCGTCCTCGGTGTAGTACTCCGAGTCGATGAGCACTTCCTCGTAGTTGTCGACCGTCACGATGGTCGACTCGAGCAGGTACGACGGCACGATGTGGTCGCCGTTGTCGTAGGTCTCCGTGTCGTTGACCTCCGGCTCGTCGCCGTGCAGGATCGAGTCGACCATGGTCACGGCCTGCTCAGCGAGCAGTCGCGTGTCCTTGAAGATCGTCGAGTACTGCTCGCCGGCGATGATCGACTGCACCGAGCCGACCTCAGCGTCCTGACCGGTGATGACCGGCAGGGCGTCGGTCGAGTAGCCACCCGACGTGAGCGCCGAGATGATGCCGATCGAGAGGCCGTCGTAGGGCGAGAGCACGCCGTCGAGCTTCGTGTCGCCGATGACGGTGAGGATGTTCTCCATGCGCTCCTGCGCCGTCTCGGGCAGCCAGCGGAGGATCGCCGCCTGCTCGAAGTCGACCTGGCCGCTGGGGACCACGAGCACGCCCTCGTCGATCAGGGGCTGCAGTACGCTCATCGCGCCCTCCCAGAAGAACGTGGCGTTGTTGTCGTCCGGGCTGCCGGCGAAGAGCTCGACGTTGAGCGGGCCAGCCTCGTCGGTGCGCTCGCCGCTCTCGTCCACCAGGCCGAGGCCGGTCAGCAGGCTCGTCGCCTGCTGCACGCCCACCTGGAAGTTGTCGAACGTCGTGTAGTAGTCGACGTTCGGGCTGCCGTTGATGAGGCGGTCGTAGGCGATGACCGGGATGCCGGCGTCGCCGGCCTGCGCCAGCACGTCGGTGAGGGTGGTGCCGTCGATCGAGGCGATGATCAGGGCCTCAGCGCCCGAGGAGATCATGTTCTCGATCTGCGAGACCTGCGTGGGGATGTCGTCGTTCGCGTACTGCAGGTCGACGGTGTAGCCCATCTCCTCCAGCTGCGAGCGGACGTTGTCGCCATCGGCGATCCAGCGCTCCGACTGCTGCGTCGGCATGGCCACGCCGACGATCTGGCCCGTGCCGCCGGGCTCCTGTGCCCCGTCGGACGCAGCCGGCTCTGCGGTGCCGCCACGGCCGCAGCCGGTCGCGACGAGCGCGATCACGCCTGCAGCGGCGACAGCGCCGAGGATGCGGTGCTTCTTCACTGTGGTTCCTTTCATGGGGTGCCGCGATGCGGCGGGTTGGTGCGACCGGGACGGTCGCGGCAAGGGTCGGGGCGTCAGCCGAGGCCCTGTGCGAGTCGGTGGTAGGCGGCGTTCCAGCGCACCTCGCGCTCGAAGCCGTCCTTCGTGGTGGTCTCGTCGATGGCGAGGAACTCGATGCCGGACTGGCGGGCGAATTCGCGGAAGGCGTCGATGCCGACCTGCGTCGACATGACGGTGTGATGGGCGGCGCCGGCGGTGAGCCAGGCGGTGGCGGAGGTCGCCAGGTCCGGCGCGGGGCGCCACACGGCGTGCCCGACCGGGAGCTTCGGCATCGGGTGCGGCAGCGCGACGTTCTCGACCGCGTTCGCGGTCATCCGGAACCGCTCGCGCATGTCGCTGAGCGCGACGACGACGGCCGGGCCGGCGTCGGCCGTGAAGACGAGCCGCACCGGGTCGTCCTTGCCGCCGATGCCGAGCGGGTGCACCTCGAGGCGCGGGCGCGCCGTCGTGAGGCTCGGGCTCACCTCGAGCATGTGCGCGCCCAGGATCACCTCCTCGCCCTCGACCAGGTGGTACGTGTAGTCCTCCATGAGGCTCGCGCCGCCCGGCAGGCCGGCGCCCATGTGCGCGGCCGCGTGCACGAGGATCGCCGTCTTCCAGTCGCCCTCCGCGCCGAAGCCGTAGCCGTCGGCCATCAGGCGCTGCACCGCGAGCCCGGGCAGCTGCGGCAGCGACCCGAGGTCCTCGAAGCTCGTGGTGAAGGCGCCGAACCCGCCTGCCTCGAGGAAGCCGCGGAGGCCCACCTCGATGCGGGCGCCGTCGCGCAGCGACTCGTGGCGCGCGCCGCCGGGGAGCAGCTCGTCGGCGACGTCGTAGCTCGCGACGTACTCGTCGACGAGCGCGTCGACCGCGGCGTCGTCGGCCGCGGCGACGGCATCCGCGAGCTCGTTGACGCCCCAGGTGTTGATCTGCGTGCCGAGGCGGATCTCGGCCTCGGTCTTGTCGCCCTCGGTGACCGCGACGAAGCGCATGTTGTCGCCGAAGCGCGCGACCTTGAGCGACCGCACCGCGGCGGTGCCGAGCGCGGCGCGCGACCAGGTGCCGATCTCGGCGCGGACGCGGGGCGCCGAGGCGTGGCCCACGACGATCGTGCGCGGCACGCCGAGGCGCGCGGCGAGGTAGCCGAACTCGCGGTCGCCGTGCGCCGCCTGGTTCAGGTTCATGAAGTCGAAGTCGATCTCGTCCCAAGGCAGCGCCACGTTGTGCTGCGTGTGCAGGTGCAGCATCGGCTTCGCGAGCGCCTCGAGGCCGGCGATCCACATCTTCGCCGGGCTGAAGGTGTGCATCCAGGCGATCACGCCGATCACGGAGTCGTCGGCGTTGGCCTCGAGCGCGGCGCGGCGGATCGCGTCCTGCGAGGTCAGCACCGGGCGCCACTCGACCGTCACGGGGATCTCGTCGGCCTCCGCGAGGAGCGCCGCGACCTCCTGCGACTGGGCCGCGACCTGCGCGAGCGTCTCCTCGCCGTACAGCCCCTGGCTGCCGGTGAGGAACCAGACGGTCCGCGTCGTGGGGTCGGGGATGATGCTGGTCACTGCGTCTCCTCCATGGCCGAAGCCTCCTGCTGGCCGTACACGTGCTGGTAGCGGTCGAAGAGCGCGTCGATCGCCGCCGGGTCGATGGGGATCGTCGCGCCGCCCTGCCGTGCGAGGTGCATCGTGCGCGCGACGTCCTCGCACATGACGGCGGCCTTGACCGCGTCGCGCGCGTCGCTGCCGATCGTGAAGGGGCCGTGGTTCTGCATGAGCACGGCGCGCGACCGGTGGCCGGTGAGCGTCTCGACGATGCCGCGGCCGATCGAGTCGTCGCCGATGATCGCGAACGGGCCGACGGGGATCTCGCCGCCGAACTCGTCGGCCATCGCGGTGATGTGGCACGGGATCGACTCGCCGCGCGCGGCCCACGCGGTCGCGTAGGTCGAGTGCGTGTGGACGACGCCGCCCACCTCGGGCATGTGCCGGTAGACGTAGGCGTGCGCCGCGGTGTCGCTCGAGGGCGATCGCTCGGAGCCCTCGCTGCCGGGGACGACGACGCCGTCGAGGTCGCACAGGATCATCGACGCGGGCGTCAGGTCGTCGTAGTCGACGCCGGACGGCTTGATGACGAAGAGGTCCTCCCCCGGCACCCGGCCGGAGACGTTGCCGCCGGTCCAGACGACCAGGCCGTACCGGACGAGCTCCGCGTGCAGCGCGGCGACCTGCTCGCGCACAGCAGCGACCGCGTCATCTCGGCTCGTTCCCATGGGACTCCGTCGTCTCGTGCGGCGGCTGCCGCGATGCAATGGGTGACACTGTATGCGAAACGGTCACATGCATGCCACTCCGTGGCCGAACCGTGACCTTCGGCGTGGCGGCGAGTCTTCAGCCGGGGCGCGCGACCGAGGCGCGGGTCACGAGCACGGGCGGGATCCGCAGGTGCACGAGCCCCGCCCGGCCCGCCAGGTCGTCGAGCAGCACGCGCATGGCGGCGGCGCCGACCTCCTCGAACTCCTGCCGCACGGTCGTGAGCGGCGTCGGGAAGTGCGCCGCCTCCGGCACGTCGTCGAAGCCGACGATCGACACGTCGCCCGGCACGTCGAGGCCGGCGTCGCGGCACGCGTGCATGAGGCCGAGCGCCATCTGGTCGTTGCCGACCACGATCCCCGTCGCCCCGAGCGCGAGCACGCGCGCGCCGACCGCGTGGCCGGAGTCCGGCGTCCAGTCGCCCTCGACGGTGCCGACGAGCTCGAGGCCGAGCTCCGCGATGCGCTCCTCGGTGCCGGACGTGCGCGCGGTCGCGTCGATCGAGCCGCTCGGCCCGCACAGCTGGGCGATGCGACGGTGACCGAGGCTCGCGAGGTGGTCGATCGCCATGCGCGCGCCGAGCCGCTGGTCGATGGCGACGCTGTGCCCCGAGGCGAGGCCGGTCGGCTCGAGGGTGACGTAGGGCACCTCCACGCGGAGCTGCGCGAGCGCCTCGAGCATCGCGGTCTCGGCGACCGAGACGACGAGCGCGTCGACGCTCGTCTCCCGCAGGAACGTGACGCCCGCGGCGAGGTCCTCGACGCTGCCGGTGGCGGCGTTCGTGAGCGCGATCCGGTACCCCGCGTCGCGTGCCGCCATCTCGATCGCGATCTGCTGCGCCTGTGGCCCGTAGTGGGTCGTGGGGAGCGTGAGGAGCCCGATGGTCTGCGAGCTGCGTCGCACGAGCGCGCGCGCCGCGGCGTTCGGCCGGTAGCCGAGCTCGACGATGGCCGCCTCGATCCGCGCGAGGGTCTCGGGGCGGATGTTGGGATGCCGGTTCAGCGCGCGCGAGACCGTCTGATAGCTGACCCCGGCGACCGCCGCGACGTCGCGGATGTTCGGTCGCCTCCGCTCTCCGGACGCCATCGCCCCTCCGCTCGCTGCATGCTGAGCCCCAAGCATCGCACGAAGTGACCGTTTCGCATCCGACCGCCGTCAGTCGTCGAGCAGCTCCTCGAGCCGCGTGAGGATGTCGCTCCAGCCCTGCTCGAGCTGCTCGAGCTCGTCCGCGGGCCCGGTCTGCGTCACCCGCACGAGCGTGCCGCCGTCGAGCTCCTCGAGCTCGACGGTGACGAGCTGCGTCGCGGCGGTGCCGTCGCCGCCGAGCCAGTCCCACGTCTGCACGATGCGCTCCCCCTCGAGCAGCTCGACGTACGTGCCCTGCACGCCGATGCCGCCCTCGGCCGTGCGGATGCGGTACCAGCCGCCCTCCTGGGCGTCGAGCTCGTAGCGCGTGTCGTCGAACTGCGGCCACCACCACTGCCGCAGGCCGTCGGCCGTGGTCCAGAGCGCCCACACCGCGTCGGTCGTCGCGGCGACGAAGCCGGTCACCTCGACCCGCTGCCCGCCGTCGTGCTCGCTGTCGAGTGCCATGCCGCAACGCTAGCCGCACTCGGGCCCGCGCCGTCGCGCGTCACGTGCCGAGCGGATCGTCGAGGAGCCCGCGGAACGCGAGCTGCGCGGCGCCGATGAGCAGCCGGTCCTCGCCGAGCGCGCCGCGCACCACCACGAGCGACTCGGCCATGGGCGGCATGAGCTGGGCGCGGAGCGCCGCGAGCAGCGTCTCGGGCTGCTCCGCGAAGAGCGCGCCGAGGAACCCGCCGAGCACCACCGCCTCGGGGTCGAACGCGTTGACCGCGTTCCGCAGCCCGATCGCGAGCCGCCGCAGCTGCTCGGCGACGAAGGCGTCGACCTCTGGGCTCGCCGCCTCCCGCAGCGCCGCGCTCACGTCCGGCAGGTCGAGGCGGTCGCGGCCGAGCACGCTGAGCAGCAGGTCGAAGCGCACCTCGGTCTCGAGGCAACCGGTCGCGCCGCAGCGGCAGCGCTCGCCGCGCGGGTCGACGAGCGTGTGCCCGAGCTCGGCCGCGAAGCCGTGCGCGCTCGCCGGCGCGCTGCCGCCGAGGCGCACGCCGGAGCCGATGCCGGAGGGCCCGCCGTGCAGGTACACGAGGCTCGAGACCCCTCGGCCGGCGCCGAACGTCGACTCCGCCGCGGCGCCGAGGTTCGCGTCGTTGTCGGCGAACGCGGGCAGGCCGGTGCGATCGGCGAGCAGGCGCGCGATCGGCTCGTCGACCCAGCCCGCGTGCGGCACCATCCGCACGAGCCCGTCGGCGGCGCTCACGAGCCCCGGCACCGCGGCGCCGATGCCGAGCACGCGGGCGCCCGAGAGCGCCGGCGCGAGCGAGTCGACGAGCCTGCCGACGATCTCGACGGTCGCCGCCGCCGAGGGCTCGGCCGCGTACTCGTGGCGGATGCGGTGCGCGACGGCGCCGTCGAGGCCCACCACCGCGACCGTCACCGCGTCGGCCTCGACGCCTGCGCCGATCGCCACGACGTGGGCCGACGCGTGGACGACGGGCGACGGCCTGCCGACGCCGCCCGTGCCGGTCGGATCGCGCTCGACGACGAGCCCTGCGGCCTCGAGCGAGGCCACGAGGTCGGCGATCGTCGAGCGGCTGAGGCCCGTGCGTCGCGTGAGCGCGGCGCGCGACGCTGCGCCCTCCTCGTGCACGAGCCGCAGCACGCGCGAGAGGTTGGCGCGGCGCAGCTCGCGCGAACCGGTGTGCGCCTGCGTCATGTCGCTCCTTCGGAGTCGGGCCGCTCGCATGCTACGGCCGCGCGGCGGATCTCACCGGGTGCGCCCGGCTCGTGCGCCTGATATGTTTCCGTCCAGAACATTCTAAGTCGTCGACGCTGACGGTCCTTGCCTGAGGCGCGACGCATCCTGCGACGAAGCATGGAAGGCACCGCTCATGGCCACCAATCCCACCCCCGACGACCGCTTCTCCTTCGGCCTCTGGACCGTCGGGTGGACGGGCAACGACCCGTTCGGCCCGCCGACCCGCCCCGACCTCGACGTCGTGGAGGCCGTCGAGCGCCTCGCCGGCCTCGGCGCGTGGGGGCTCACGTTCCACGACGACGACCTGTTCCCCTTCGGCTCGAGCGACGCCGAGCGGCAGCAGCAGATCGACCGGCTGCGCGGCGCGCTCGACGACACCGGGCTCGTCGTGCCGATGGTCACGACGAACCTGTTCTCGCACCCCGTCTTCAAGGACGGCGGCTTCACGAGCAACGACCGCTCGGTCCGCCGCTTCGCCCTGCGCAAGGTGCTGCGCAACATCGACCTCGCCGCCGAGCTCGGCGCGCAGACCTTCGTCATGTGGGGCGGCCGCGAGGGCGCCGAGTACGACTCCGCGAAGGACGTGCAGGCCGCGCTCGCCCGCTACCGCGAGGCCGTGAACCTGCTCTCGGAGCACGTCGTCGAGCGCGGCTACGACATGCGCTTCGCGATCGAGCCGAAGCCGAACGAGCCGCGCGGCGACATCCTGCTGCCGACGCTCGGGCACGCCCTCGCGTTCATTGCGACGCTCGACCGGCCCGATCTCGTCGGGGTCAACCCCGAGGTGGGGCACGAGCAGATGGCCGGGCTCAACTTCACCGCCGGCATCGCGCAGGCGCTCGAGCACGGCAAGCTCTTCCACATCGACCTCAACGGGCAGCGCGGCATCAAGTTCGACCAGGACCTCGTCTTCGGCCACGGCGACCTGTTCAACGCGTTCTCGCTCGTCGACCTGCTCGAGCACGGCTCGCCGACCGGCGGCCCCGCCTACGACGGGCCGCGGCACTTCGACTACAAGCCGTCGCGCACCGAGGACTACGACGGCGTGTGGGCGTCGGCCGCCGCGAACATGCGCAACTACCTGCTGCTCAAGGAGCGCGCCCAGTCGTTCCGCGCCGACCCCGAGGTGCAGACCGCGCTCTCGGCCGCGAAGGTCGACGAGCTGCGCACCCCGACGCTCGCTGAGGGCGAGTCGATCGCCGACCTCGTCGCCGACCGCAGCGCGTTCGAGGACTTCGACGCCCAGGCCTACTTCGGCGGCAAGGGCGCCGGCTTCGTGCACCTGCAGCAGCTCGCGACCGAGCACCTGCTCGGCGCGCGCTGACCCGCGCATGACCCTCGTCGCGGGCGTCGACTCCTCGACGCAGTCGTGCAAGGTGGTCGTCCGCGACCTCGAGACCGGGGCGACGGTGCGCGCGGGTCGTGCACCCCACCCCGACGGCACGGCCGTGGACCCCGAGCGGTGGTGGGAGGCGCTGCTCGCCGCGGTCGCCGACGCCGGCGGCCTCGACGACGTCGCCGCGATCTCGGTCGGAGCGCAGCAGCACGGCATGGTGGCCCTCGACGACCGCGGCGAGCCCGTGTTCGACGCGCTGCTGTGGAACGACGTGCGCTCCGCGGCCGCGGCCGCCGCGCTCGTCGACGAGCTCGGCGCCGAAGCGCTCGCGCGGCGCACCGGCGTCGTGCCGGTCGCGTCGTTCACGATCGCGAAGGTGCGCTGGCTCGCCGACGCGCACCCCGAGCTCGCGGCGCGCGTCGCCGCGATCGCGCTCCCCCACGACTGGCTCACCTGGCGGCTGCGGGGCTTCGGGCCCGCAGCCCCCGAGCTGTCGGCGCTCACGACCGACGCCTCCGACGCCTCCGGCACCGGGTGGACGACGGTCGACGGGGAGCACGACCGCACGCTGCTCGGTGCGGCGCTCCGCCGGGACGCGAGCGACGTGGTGCTGCCGCGCGTGCTGCCGGCAGGGGCGACCGCGGGCGTCACGGCAGCGCATCCCGGCATCCCCGCGGGGCTCGCGATCGGCGTCGGCTGCGGCGACAACGCCGGCGCCGCGCTGGGGCTCGGCGCAGCGGATGGCGACGTGATCGTCTCGCTCGGCACCTCGGGCGTCGTGACGGCCGTGACGCGCGCGTTCGCCCCGGATGCGACGGGCACCGTCGCCGGCTTCGCCGACGCCTCCGGGCTGCGGCTGCCGCTCGTCGCGACGCTCAACGCGGCGCGCGTGCTCGACGCCGCCACGCGCCTGCTCGGCGTCGACCACGCGACGCTCGGCGAGCTCGCGCTCGCCGCGCCCGCCGGCGCCGGCGGCCTCGTGCTGCGGCCCTACCTCGAGGGCGAGCGCACGCCGAACCTGCCGACCGCGACCGCGACCCTGTACGGCATCACGAGCCGCTCGCTCACGCGCGAGGGGTTCGCGCGCGCGTCGATCGAGGGCATGGTGTGCGGGCTCGCCGACGGGCTCGACTCGCTCGAGCGGCTCGGCGTGGAGCCGCGCCGCGTGCTGCTCATCGGCGGCGCGGCGCAGTCGCCCGCCGTGCAGCGCGTCGCGGCAGCCGTGCTCGGCCGCCCGATCGCCGTGCCGACGCCGGGCGAGTACGTCGCCGCCGGCGCCGCGGTGCAGGCGGCGTGGGCACTCACCGGCGCTCGGCCATCCTGGGCCGTCGAGGCGGCGACCGTCGTCGAGCAGCCGCGGCCGGAGGTGCGCGCGGCCTACGCCGCGACACCCGCCGACCCGATCGGCGACGCGGCCGGCCGGTAGTCGAGCGCCCCGAAGCGGGCCCCGGCACCGGCCGCGCCGACGGCGGCGATGCCGATCCAGACGCCGAGGAAGCCGCCGGTCGACGCCGTGTCGAGCGTGCGGGCGTCGACGGTCGCGACCACGTCGCCGTCGACGAGCAGCCGGTAGTCGCTGCCGCGCGCGCGGACGCCGAGCAGCGCCGCGCCGGCGTCCAGGTCGACGGCGCCGACCTCCGTCTCCTCGCCTGCGAGGCGGTGCACAGCGCGCACGCGCGAGCCTGCGCCGCGCCGCTCGACGAGCAGCGCGACGTGGTCGTCCTCCGACTGGCGGATCACGAGGCCGGCGGCGGCGCCGTCAGCGACGTGCTCGACGCGCACGGCGACGTCGAGCTCGCGGTGCTGCTGCCGCACGCCCAGGAAGGCGGGTGTCCCGGGGTCGCCGAGGCCGTCCTCGGTCGCCCGGAGCGACCAGCCCTCGCCGTCGGGCGTCGCGAACGACGCGGCGAAGCCGCGCACGCTCGTCCAGCGCGGGTCTTCGGGCAGGACGGCGCCCGCCGAGCGCGAGTCCGGCTGCCAGACGCCAGGCGTCAGCTCCACGCCGAGCTCGACCGTGGCGGGCACGCGCCCCTCCCCGGGCGCGAACACGGGCCAGCCGTCCTGCCACTCGACGGGGCACAGGAAGGTCTCGCGGCCGAGCGGGTGCCGGTGGCCGTCGTAGGGGCGGGTGCCGAGCAGCACCGCCCACCAGCGCCCGTCGGGCGCCTGCACCAGGTCGGCGTGGCCGACCGCCTGCACCTCGGCGCCGTGCCCGAGCTGCCGGTGCGTGAGCACGGGGTTGGCGGGCGAGCCGACGAACGGGCCGGTCGGGTGCTCGGCCCGCGCGATGCACACCGCGTGCTCGAACGCCGTGCCGCCCTCCGCGGCGAGCAGGTAGCACGTGCCGTCGATGCGCAGGAGGTGCGGACCCTCGGCCCACACGGCGCCGCGCACGGCACCGGTCCACACGACGTGCTCCTCGCCGACGAGCCGCCCCTCGGCGAGCGAGAGCTCGCGCACCCAGACCTCCGTCTGGTGGTGCCACTCGGGCTCGGCGACGAGGCGCGTGCCGTGCATCCACACCCGGCCGTCGTCGTCGAACAGCAGCGACGGGTCGATGCCCGCCACGTCGATCCAGATCGGCTCGCTCCACGGGCCGGCCGCGTCGTCGGCGGTGACCAGGAACGTGCCGCCGCGCTCGCCGTCCGCGGGATCGACGAGCGTCGTGACGATCCAGAACCGCTCGCCGTCGTGCCGGATCGTGGGCGCGAAGATGCCGCCGGACGAGCGGATGCCGGCCAGGTCGACCATCCCGGGCCGGTCGAGCACGTGGCCGATCGTCTCCCAGGTCGCGAGGTCGCGCGACCGCATCACGGGCATGCCGGGCAGCAGCTCGAACGTGGACGTGACGAGGTAGTGCCACTCCCCCACGCGGCAGATCGAGGGGTCGGGGAAGCAGCCCGGCAGGATCGGGTTCGCGACCGGCACGCGTCAGCCGATCGTCACGTCGACGATGCGCCGGTCGCCGGGGCCTACCTCGTGCACGGGCCCGGTGAGCGTCAGCCGCGCGCGAGCCGTCGCGGTGCCGGGGATCGCGATCGCCTCGCTCCGCCGCGCGTTCGAGATGACGCCCTGCGACGGGTCGTCCTCGTCGGACCGCGGTGCGGAGGCCGCCGCGTGCGACGCGATCCACACCTCGACCTCGCCGGGCTCGACGACCCGCACCATCCGCCGATCGGTGAACGAGAAGCGGCGCGCGGGCACGGTGAGCTCGACGCGCGCCGAGGTGCCGGGGGCGAGCGAGACGCGCGCGTAGCCCAGCAGCTGCACGAGCGGCCGCGGGATCGAGCCGACGAGGTCGCGGCCGTAGAGCTGCACGACGTCGTCGCCGGCGCGGTCGCCCGTGTTCGTGACGACGACGGATGCGCGGAACGCGCCGTCGGTCGGTGCCGTCGCGTCGACCTGGAGGTCGGTGTACGAGAACGACGCGTACGAGAGGCCGAAGCCGAACGGGCGCAGCGGCGTCGGGTCGGCGGTCGTCACGTCGGACGGCCCGCCGAGCCGCGCGTGCGCGTAGGTGTAGGGCTGGGCGCCCGTGGTGCGCGGCAGCGAGACCGGGAGCCGGCCGGACGGCGAGGCGGCACCGGTGAGCACGTCGGCGATCGCCTCGCCGCCCGCCTCCCCGGGGAAGAACGCCTGCAGCACGGCGGCGGGTGCCGCATGGCCCTCGAGCGCCCACGGCACCGCGTAGGGCCTGCCGGTGAGGAGGACGAGCACGACGGGCGTGCCGGTCGCGACGACCGCCTCCACGAGCTCGCGCTGCCTGCCCGGCAGCTCGAGCGAGGCGACGTCGTTGCCCTCCCCGACGGTGCCGCGGCCGAAGAGCCCCGCGTCGTCGCCGACGACGACGACCGCGACTTCGGCGCGCGCCGCGGCGGCCGCGGCGTCCGCGATGCCGTGCGCGTCGCCGTCCTCGATGCCGACCCCCTGGACGGCCTCGATGGCGCTGCCGGGGAGCGCCGCCGCGAGCGCCTCGCGGACGGTGGGGATCGCGAAGCCGGGCTCGACGCCCGGGTGGTGCGCGAGCACGTGGTTGGCGAAGGAGTAGCAGCCCTGCAGCGCCTCGGACCGGTCGGCGTTGGGGCCGATGACCGCCACACGCGCGGGTGCCGCGAGCGGGAGCGTGCCGTCGTTGGCGAGCAGCACGAGCGACTCCGCGGCGAGGCTGCGGGCGATGGCGCGGTGCCGCGGCGAGTCGAGGTCGATCGTCGCCGGCGCGTCGTCGGCGAAGGCATCGGGCTCGAGCAGCCCGAGCTCCTCCTTCTGCGCGAGCACGCGCAGCACGGCGCGATCGACGTAGGCCTCGTCGAGCTCGCCGGCGCGGATGCGCGCGGCGAGCGGGCCGAGGAACGCGTCGCCCGTCGGCAGCTCGACGTCGATGCCGGCGATGAGCGCCTGCGCCGCCGCCTCGCCGCGGTCGGCGGCGATGCCGTGCATGACCTCGAGGAACGCCACCGAGAAGTAGTCGGAGACCACCACGCCGTCGAAGCCGAGCTCGCCGCGCAGCACGTCGGTGAGCATCCGCTCGTCGGATGCCACGGGGATCCCGTCGACGTCGGTGTAGCTGTTCATCACGGAGCGCGCGCCGCCGTCGCGGATGGCCATCTCGAAGGGCGGCAGGTAGGTGTCCGCGATCTCGCGCGGCCCCGCCGAGACGGGCGCGTGGTTGCGGCCCGCGTTCGAGGCGCTGTAGCCGACGAAGTGCTTGAGCGTCGCGTGCACGCCGGCGCCCTGGAGGCCGCGCACGTAGGCGCTGCCGACGGTGCCGACGAGGTACGGGTCCTCGCCGATGCACTCGTCCACCCGGCCCCAGCGGGGGTCGCGGACGACGTCGAGCACGGGTGCGAGGCCCTGGTGGATGCCGAGGCTGCGCATCGAGTCGCCGATCGCGCGCCCCATCTCCTCGACGAGCGCCGGGTCGAACGCAGCGCCCCAGGCGAGCGGCGTGGGGAAGGTCGCCGCCTTCCACGCCGCGAGCCCCGTGAGGCACTCCTCGTGCACGATCGCGGGGATGCCGAGCCGCGTCTCGCGCTGGAGCCGCCGCTGCTCGGCGACGAGCCACGCGGCGCGCGCCGCGGGCTCGACGGGTCGCGTGCCGTAGACGCGGGTGTAGTGGCCGATCCCGTGCTCGGTGATCGAAGCGAGCGACGCGCCGGCCGCCGCGCTCGCCATCTCCCCCTGCATCGGGGCGACGACGCTGCCGCCCTGGTCGAGCCAGTAGCCGACGAGCTGGGCGAGCCGCTCCTCGAGCGTCATGCGGGCGTGGAGCTCCCGCACCCGCTCGGAGACGAGCGGGCTCGCGGGAAGGGCAGTCGCCCGTCCGACGTCGGCGAGCGGTGCGCCGCTCGTGTGCACGGTGGTGGTCATCCCTTGATCGCTCCCGTCAGGCCGCCGACGATGCGGCGCTCGAAGATGCTGAAGAACACGAGTGCCGGCACCGTGGAGAGGGCGGTGAAGGCCATCACGCGCGCGGTGTCGACGGAGTACTGCGACGAGAAGTTCTGCACCCCGAGCGGCAGCGTGTAGAGGTTCGGGTCGTTGAGGATGAAGAGCGGCAGCATGTAGCCGTTCCACGAGCCGACGAACGCGAGGATGCCGGTCGTGATGACGCCCGGCAGGCTGAGCGGCACGACCATCCGGAAGAAGAAGCCGAGCCGGCTCGCGCCGTCGATCGCCGCCGCCTCCTCGAGCTCCACCGGGATCGCCCGGAGGAACGGCACGAGGATGATGATCGTGACCGGCAGCGCGAAGGCGATCTGCGGCAGGATCACGCCGGCGAGCGTGTTCGTGAGGCCGAGGTTGCGCACCAGCAGGTAGAGCGGCGTGATCGCGACCGTGACGGGGAACATGAGGCCCGCGGCGAAGAGCGCGTACATGGCGCCCTTGCCGACGAACTCGTAGCGGGCGAGCACGAAGCTCGCCATGAGGCCGAGCGCGACGACGCCGACCGCGGTCGCGACGCCGACGACGGCGGAGTTGCCCATCGTCTGCCAGAAGCTGCCGCTCGCGAGCACCTCGAGGTAGTTCGTGGCGACCCAGGGGCTCGGGAAGCCGGACGGGCTCGTGGTGATCTGCGAGTTCGTGCGGAAGCCGCCCAGGATGATGTAGAGCACCGGTCCCATGCAGATCGCGATGAGCACGATCGAGCACAGGTAGACGAGCGGGCTGCCCCAGGCGGCGACGCGTCGGTTCGGGCGCCGCAGCGCGGGTCGTGCGGGGAGGATCGAGGTCGTCACGGTCGCGGCTCCTTCGTGCTGGATCCGGCCATGCCGGTGAGGGCCCCCTCGGTGTCGCGACGCAGCACGAAGCGCTGGTAGCCGAGCGCGATGGCGAGGGAGATGATGAAGAGCACGACGGCGACGGCGTTGCCGTAGCCGTAGCTGCCGGCCATGTGGCCGTTGAGGTACATGTACGTCGCCATCGTCGACGTCCCCGCGGTCGCGGAGACGTACTGGCCCCAGATGATGTTGACGAGGTCGAACAGCTGCAGCGACCCGATGATCGACAGGAACGCCCAGATGCGGATCGTCGGCCCGAGCAGCGGCAGCGTGATGCTGCGCTGCATCTGCCAGAACGACGCGCCGTCGATCGACGCCGCCTCGTAGAGCTCGTCGGGGATCGACTGCAGGCCCGCGAGCATGAGGATCACCGCGAAGCCGATGTACTTCCACGTGATGATCACCATGAGCGTCCAGAGGGCGATCTGCGGGTCGGCGATCCAGGAGTTGCGCAGCGCATCGAGCCCGACGCTCGAGAGCAGGTCGTTGACGGCGCCGCGGTCCTGGAGCATGAGGCTCCAGCCCGTGCCGACCACGACCTCCGAGATCACGTACGGCACGAAGATGAGCACGCGGATGATCGAGCGGCCGCGGATGCGCTGGTTGAGCAGCAGCGCGAAGAGGACCGCGAGCGGCCCTTGCAGCGCGAGGGAGGCGACGACGATGAACAGGTTGTGCGCGACGGCGTCGCGGAAGGTCGAGTCGCCGAGGATCGTGACGTAGTTCTGCAGCCCGACGAAGTCGGTCGGGGCGCCGAAGCCGTTCCAGCGGAAGAAGCCGTAGAAGGCCGCCATCAGCACCGGCACGATGACGAAGAAGACGAAGACGCCGACCGCGGGCCCCGCGAGCAGCAGGATCTCCGCGCGCTTCCGCCAGTCCGTCCGCCCGCGGCGCGGGCCCCGCGGGGCCGGGGCCGACGCCTGGGCGTCGACCTCCGGCTCCGCGGATCCCTGGCGCACCGGCGCGACGGACGCCGCCGCGGTGCTCACCCTCGCTGTGCTGCGGTCGTGACGGCGTCGACGATGCCCTGCGGCGTGCCGTTGCCCGCGAGCAGCTCGACGACCGCCGTGTTGAGCGAGTTGCCGATGTTCTGGCCGAGCAGCGTGTCGAGCCAGACGACCACGTAGTCGGCCGACTCGTAGGCCTCGACGAGCGGCTCGAGCGCCGGGTCCTCGACGGCCGTCTGCGCCTCGGACGAGGCGGGGATGGTGTCGAACGCCTCGGCGTAGCCGGCCTGCGACTCGGGCGAGGCGATGAAGTTCAGGAACGCCTCGCACGCCGTCGGCGCGTCGTTCGCGCACGAGTAGCCGTCGACGCCGCCCATCATCGCGGAGGGCGAGCCAGCGCCGCCCTCGACCTCCGGGAACGGGAACCAGCCCAGGTCGGCGAGCGGCTGCTGGTCGGGCGTGAGCCCGCCGATGACACCGACGTTCCAGCCGCCCATGAGCTCCATGCCCGCCTGGTGGTTGGCGATGAGGCCCGCGGAGGAGCCGGCGCCCTCCTGCGCGGCGGTCGTGAGGAAGCCCTCGTTGAAGGGCTCGGTCGCGGCGAACTCGGCCAGGTCCTCGCCCGCGGCGAGCCAGCACGCGTCGCTGAAGTCGAGCGTCGAGGCGATCGACTCCATGACCTCCTGGCTGCACTCGCGCAGCGCGAAGAAGTAGTACCAGTGGGCGGCGGGCCATGCGGCCATGCCGCCGAGCGCGATCGGCTCGACGCCGCTCTGCTCGAGCGCGCCGACGGCGTCGTCCAGCTCCGACATCGTGGCGGGCGTGCCGTCGATGCCGGCGTCGGCGAAGAGGTCCTCGCTGTAGAAGATGCCGCCCGGCAGCACCGCGACCGGCATGCCGTAGATGGCGCCCTCGACCGTGAAGGCGCTGAAGACGCCCTCGCCGTAGTCGCTCGACACGTCCTCCGAGATGAGGTCGGTGAGGTCGCGCACGGCGCCCGCGCCGACGATGTCGGCGAGCTTGCCGCCGCCGCGCGCCATGAAGATGTCGGGCATGTCGCCCGAGTTCACGGCGGTCTGCAGGCGGCCGTCCATGTCCTCGTTCTGGATCGACTGGATCTCGATGGTGACGCCCTCGTTCGCCGCCTCGAAGGCAGCGACCCGGTCCTCCCAGTAGGCCTTGCCGTCGCCGGTCGTGGAGTTGTGCCAGAAGGTCATCGTCACCTCGCCCCCGGATGCCGCAGGGTCGCCTTGCGCGCCCGAGCAGCCGACGAGGGCGGTGACCCCCGCGATGGCTGCGAGCGTCAGCACGGTGCGTGATTTCATGGCAGTGCTCCTCGTCATTGAGTGGTGTGCCCCGCACCTGCGATCGCTGATCCGCGGTGCGCGTGCTGATGACGATGGCACCGGCGCGAGCACTTGTCAAACGTTTTCGATAACGTTTTCGCAACCCGGCCGTCGAGCGACGTCGGCGGGCTCCGGCTCCGCTATGGTCGGCACGTGACGACAGCATCCGACGTCTTCGGCGACTCCGGCGATGGCCGGGTCACGATCACGGACGTCGCGCGCAGCGTCGGGGTCTCGGTCGCCACGGTGTCGAAGGTCGTCAACGGCCGCTACGGCGTCGCGCCCGGCACGATCGCGCGCGTGCAGGCCGCGATCGCCGAGCTCGGCTACGAGACGTCGCTCGTCGCGCGCAGCATGCGCGGGCAGAGCACGGGCAACATCGGCGTGCTCGTCTCGGAGTTCGAGTCGTACTCGACCGAGCTCCTCAAGGGCATCTCGGAGGCCGTCGCGGGCACCGGGTACGGTCTCCTCGCGTACGCCGGACGCCGCGACGACGTCACCGAGGTCGGCTGGGAGCGGCGCTCGCTCTCGCGACTCGCCCGCACCCTCTTCGACGGCGCCATCGTCGTCACGCCGTCGACGCTCATCACCGGCAGCTTCGGCATCCCGATCGTCGCGGTCGACCCGCACTCGGGCCCGGAGGGACCGCACACCGTCGACTCCGACAACCGCACGGGCGCTCGGCTCGCGACCGAGCACCTGCTCGCGCTCGGGCACCGCCGCATCGGGCTGCTCGGGGGCCGTGAGGACCTCGAGTCGGCGCGGATGCGCGAGGCGGGCTGGCGCGAGGCGCTCGACGCCGCGGGCGTCGTGCCGGACCCCGCGCTCGTGCGCGTCGTCGGCTACCGCCCCGACCTCGCCGAGCAGGCCGCGCGCGAGCTGCTCGCGCTCCCCGCCGACGTGCGACCGACCGCGATCTTCGCCGCGAACGACCGCTCCGCCCTCCCCGTGCTCGAGGTCGCCGCCGAGTTCGGCATCCGCGTGCCGCACGACCTGTCGGTCATCGGCTACGACGACATCCCGGAGGCGGCGATCGCGAGCCCGCCGCTCACGACGATCGCGCAGCCGCTGCACGACATGGGCCGCTCGGCGCTCGCCCTCATGCTCGACCTGCTCGAGGGCCGCGAGACCGAGCGCCACCTGCGGCTGCCGACGCGGCTCGTCGAGCGCAGCACCACCGCGCCCCTCGCCCGGCCGTAGCCGATCGCCCGCGGCCGCGCGTCGCGCCGGGCACTATCGTGGTGGCATCCGCGCCGCCGCCCGAGAGGCCTCCGCATGACCGCGCTGCCCACTGCCGGCGAGCTGACCCGCTCCGAGCGGCTCGACCGCCTCCCCTTCACGCGCAAGCACGGCCGCCTGCTCGGCACCGCCGGCATCGGCTGGGCGCTCGACGCCATGGACGTCGGCCTCGTCTCGTTCGTCATCGCGGCGCTCGTGCAGCAGTGGGGCCTCTCGACGACCGAGACGAGCTGGATCGCGTCGATCGGCTTCGTCGGCATGGCGATCGGCGCGACGGTCGGCGGGCTGCTCGCCGACCGCATCGGCCGCCGCAGCGTCTTCGCGCTCACGCTCATCGTCTACGGCCTCGCGACCGGCGCCTCCGCGCTCGTCGGCTCGCTCGCGGCGCTGCTCGTGCTCCGCTTCGTCGTGGGGCTCGGCCTCGGGGCGGAGCTGCCGGTCGCCTCGACGCTCATCAGCGAGTTCGCGCCCAAGCGCATCCGCGGCCGCGTCGTCGTCTGGCTCGAGGCGTTCTGGGCGGTCGGGTGGATCGCGGCAGCGGTGATCGGCACGTTCGTGGTCGGCGCGTCCGACGACGGCTGGCGCTGGGGGCTCGCGATCGGCATGGCGCCCGCGATCTTCTCGATCGTCGTGCGCTGGGGCATGCCCGAGTCGGTGCGCTACCTCGAGGCCAAGGGGCGGCTGCCCGAGGCGGAGCGCACCGTGCGCGGGTTCGAGGAGGCCGCGGGCGTGCCGGTGGCCGCTTCGGCCGGCCCCGGCGCCGGCGCCCCGGCTGCGGATGCGGCTGCGACCGGCACGTCGGCGCCCCGCACCTCGATCTGGTCGCGCGAGCTGCGCGGCCGCACGGTCGCCCTCTGGGTCGTGTGGTTCTGCATCAACTTCTCGTACTACGGCGCGTTCATCTGGATCCCGTCGCTGCTCGTCGCACAGGGGTTCTCGCTCGTGCGCTCGTTCGAGTTCACGCTCATCATCACGATCGCGCAGCTGCCCGGCTACGCGGTCTCCGCGTTCCTGATCGAGAAGTGGGGCCGCAGGCCGACGCTCACGGTGTTCCTGGTCGGATCGGCGCTCGCCGCCGCCTGGTACGGCACCGCCTCGACGGAGGCGATGATCATCGCCGCGGGCTGCACGCTGTCGTTCTTCAACCTCGGCGCCTGGGGCGCGCTCTACGCGATCGGGCCGGAGCTCTACCCGACCGACGTGCGCGGCACGGGCACCGGCGCGGCCGCCGGCTTCGGCCGCATCGCGTCGATCCTCGCGCCGCTCGCGGTGCCGCTGCTGCTGGGCGCGGGTGGCACGATCGCGCTGTTCGGCGTCTTCGCCGCGGCGTTCGCGGTCGCCGCGATCGCGGCGTGGACGCTCCCCGAGCGCCGCGGCCGCCCGCTCGACTGAGCGGGGTGGTCACGAGCGCTACTCGCGCACCGCGATCTCCGCCAGCCGTTCAGCGCCGTCGATGAGCGCAGCCCGCAGGGGGCCATCTCCGAGCCTCCATGCGGTCGATGCGAAGACGGCAGCCCCGGCGATGCGAGCACCATTGAGCGCCCACGGCTCGGGATGAGGTCCTTCCTCGGGAGCCGGCCCGGAACCGGGCCGCGGCCACTTCCCGGGCCAGGGAGTCCCGCACCACTCATCGATCAGTTGCGACAGCCATCCCACCGGATCCTCGCCGCGAACGTCCGCCTCGATCGCCAGCTGCGCCACCCGGCGCGCCATCGAGATCCCCTCCACTACCAAGCGATCTGCGGCTGACGGCTCCGCCGCCAGGCGGTGTGGAGGGAAGACGTCGTAGACCTCAGGTCTCGACCTGGCCAGGATCGCCAGCACCTTCACCGTCTGACTTGCATCGACCCATGGCATCGCTGCCTCCTCGCCGTTGTGTGGTGCGGTCGGGCCGCCCGTCGGTGAGTATGCTCCGCCAGCTGGTTCCGCACCAGGGGTGTTCCCGTGCGCCGCCATCGAGCGCATAGCGCCAGGTTTGCAGCGGTGCCGGGTCCCCAACGAAGGGAGATGTGTGCAGCACGCGTGATGCAGCAGATCCTGACGGTGTCTCATTGTGAGCACGGCGTCGCTCTCGCGTCCCGGCCGCAGAGATCGACGCGACGAGGAGCAGCCCATGTCGAGCCCGCATATCCCACAGCACGTGCAACCGCTGGTCGACTGGTGCCTCGAGCCGGCACAGACTCCGGAGGCGACGCGATGCCTCTACTTCGCGTGGATGCAGGAGCCCGGCGACCTCTGGGGCTGCTACACCGGCCTGTTGTTCTTCCGGCCGCCGACGACAACCAGCAACAGTCGCCCGCGATTCGTCGGCTGGGGCATGCTGACCCCTACAGCCAACAGCAGGGCGACGATCCCACCGCCCCCGCTGCACGTCTGGTTTGCGCGCCTCAACATCCGTCTCGACTCGCGCTACCTGATCGCCGGGGTCACGTTCCACGAAGTGGCGGCCGGGCAGGCGGGGACTGCATCACCGGTGGACGCCGATGCGACGGCGACGTCGGAGCTCGACGTGCAGGCCCCATCGAGCGGCGGTCACTGGACGCTCGGCGGGCGTCAACTACAACTCACGAAGACCACGGTGGGCCTGCACCCAGCGTGACGCCGAATCGGCGGGGTCAGGCGTCCGGGTCGCGGCGGGCGCCCTGCGACGCCCGCACCGTGAACGCGACCGGACGGGCGTGGCCGGCCGCCTCGACGGCATCCGCGACCTCGGCGCCGATGCGCGCCGACTCGGCCGCGTCGACGAGCGCGATGGCGGCGCCGCCGAAGCCGCCGCCGGTGAGCCGGGCCCCGAGCGAGCCGGCCGCGAGCGCGGCCTCGACGGCCGCGTCGATCGCCGGCACGGAGTCCTCGAAGTCGTCGCGCTGCGAGACGTGCCCGTCGGTCAGGATGGGCCCGATCTCGCGCGGCCGGCCGTCGCGCACGAGCGCGGCGACGCGGGCAGCACGATCGGTGTCGGTGACGATGTGGCGCATCCGCCGGTGCACGTGCGCGGGCATGCGGTCGGCCCACGCCTCGACGTCGTCGACCGCGATCTCGCGCAGCGTCGGCACGCCCGCGATGCGCGCGGCCTCCTCGCACTCGCGACGCCGCTCGCCGTAGCCGCCGGTCGCGTGGTCGTGGCGCACGAGCGAGTCGATCACCAGGATCTCGAGGCCCGCCGCCTCGAAGCCGAGCGGCACCTGCTCTGCGGTGTCGGCGCGGAAGTCGAGCAGCACCGCGTGGTCGCGCTCGGCGAGCAGCACGGCGGACTGGTCGAGCGTGCCGGTCGGCGCACCGACCACCTCGTTCTCGACGAGCTGGCCGAGCCGCACCATCTCGCCGCGCGGGATGCCGAGGCCCCAGAGCTCGTCGAGCGCGACGAGCGCGGCCGACTCGAGCGCGGCGGACGACGAGACGCCGACGCCGACGGGCACGTCGCTCGAGACGAGCGCGTCGAAGCCGACACCCTCGACGGCGCGCTCGCGGCGCAGCACGTGCACGACGCCCAGCAGGTAGCGGCTCCATCCGGTCGCCTCGCCCGCCGTGGCGAGCGTCGCGGTGACGATGCCGCCGCCGTCGTCGGCCTGCGCCTGCGCGGAGTCGGTCGCGACGCGCACGACGTCGTCGTCGCGCAGCCGCACCGCGACGCGCGTGCGGCGGTCGATGCCGAACGGCAGCGCGAGGCCGCCGTTGTAGTCGGTGTGCTCGCCGATCAGGTTGACGCGGCCGGGTGCCGACCAGATGCCGTCGGGCTCCGCGCCGAACGCGGCCGCGAACGCGTCACGCATCCGCGGCTCCGGTCGTGGCGAGCGGCTCGACCGGGCGGGCCTCGTCGGCCTTCGCGATCGCGTCGCGCAGCCGCGCGGCGCCGTCCTCGGGGCTGATGTCGGCGACCCACGCGCCCATCGCAGCCTCGGAGCCGGCGAGGAACTTCAGCTTGTCGGCGGCCCTGCGCGGGCTCGTCACCTGCCAGGTGAGCCGCACGTCGTCGCGGTGCCGCCCGACCGGCGCCTGCAGCCAGCCGGCGATGTAGGGCAGCGGCGCGTCGTGGAGCGCATCGAGTCCGCGCGCGATGCGCAGCGTCAGCACGGCGAGCTCGTCGCGCTCGGCGTCGGTCGTCTCGGCGAGGTCGGGCACGTGCCGGTGCGCCATGAGCTGCACCTCGACCGGCCAGCGGGCCGCGAACGGCACGAACGCGGTGAAGTGCTCGCCCGCGATCAGCACGCGCGGCCCGGTCGCCTCGCTGTCGAGCAGGTCGGCGAAGAGCCCCTGCCCGTACGCCTCGACCGACTGGCAGATGCGGCGGATGCGCTGCGGCACGTAGGGGTAGCCGTAGATCTGGCCGTGCGGGTGGTGCAGCGTCACGCCGATCTCGACGCCGCGGTTCTCGAACGGGAACACCTGCGCGATCCCGGGCACGGCGGAGAGCGCCCGCGTGCGCTCCGCCCACGCCTCGACGACGGTGCGGGCGCGGAGCGTCGACTGGGTGCCGAAGGAGCCCGCGTGGTCGGGGCTGAAGCACACGACCTCGCAGCGTCCGATCGCGGGCCGCGCGGCCCCGAGCGCGATCGGCACCTCGACGGCGAGCTCCGGCAGGTCGTCGGCTGCGGTGCCCGGCCCGAAGGACGGCGACCGGTTCTCGAAGACGGCGACGTCGTAGCCGTCCGGGATCTCGCTCGGGTTCGTGGGCGACTGCGGGGCGAGCGGGTCGAACTCGGCGGGCGGCAGGTGCACGCGGCCCTGGCGCGCGGTCGCGACCGTGACCCACTCCGCGCTCAGGGCGTCGAAGCGCATCGTCGGCGTCTGCGGGCGCGGGTCGAGGGCGCGGCTGTCGGCCCGGCGCTCGCGCGCCGGCGTCCCGGGATCGTCGAAGTAGACGATCTCCCGCCCGTCGGCGAGCAGGTCGGAGGTCTGACGGATGCGGCTCACCCCTCGATCATGCCGTACCCCGTGCGATCCTGCGCGTTCGTGTGCGAAAGTGTGCACATGGACGACGATCGATCACGTCCCGGTGTCCCGGCTCGGGGCCCGGGCGACGCGCGTCCCGGTTCCGCGCTCGAGGCCGGGCTCCTCGACGTCGAGCGCCGCGAGCGCATCCTCAGCCACGTGCGCGCGGCGGGCACGGCGCGCGTCGCCGATCTCGCCGCTGCCCTCGGCGTCTCGCCCATGACGGTGCGCCGCGACGCCGATCGGCTCGTCAGCGAGGGCCGCGCGGAGCGCGTGCGCGGCGGCATCCGGCTCGCGCGATCCCCGGTGACCGACGAGCCCGGCCCGCTCGCGAAGGCTGCGCTCCACAGCGACGAGAAGGCGCGCATCGCCCAGGTGGCGGCGACGCTCGTGCGGCCGGGCACGGCGATCGGCATCGGCGCGGGCACGACGACGCTCGCCTTCGCGCGGCTCATCGGGGCGGTGCCCGGGCTCACGATCGTGACGAACTCCCTGTCGGTCGCGCTCGCCCTCCCCCACCACGACCACGTCGTGCTCACGGGCGGCGAGCGCACGCGGTCGGACGCGCTCGTCGGGCCGGTCGCGAACCGCAGCGCCGCGTCGATCGGGCTCGACGCGCTCTTCCTCGGTGCGCACGGCATCGACGCCGAGCGCGGCTGCACGGCGCCGAACCTCGCGGAGGCCGAGACGAACCGCGCGCTCATCGCGGCGGCGCGCGAGACGATCGTGCTCGTCGACGCGTCGAAGTGGGGGGTGCAGGGGCTGTCGACCTTCGCCGCGCTCGACGAGCTCGACGTGCTCGTCAGCGATGCGTCCCTCCCGGCGGCCGCTGCGCGCGCGGCGCGGCGCGGTGCCGCGCGGCTCGTGCTCGCCTAGCGGCGCCGCCCCTACGGCCGCGCTAGAGCGAGTCGAGCGCCTGCCGCAGGTCCTCGACCAGGTCGTCGGCGTCCTCGAGGCCGACCGAGAGCCGCAGCAGGTCGTCCGGCACCGCGAGCTCCGTGCCCTGCACCGACGCGTGCGTCATCTCGGTCGGGTAGCAGACGAGCGACTCGATGCCGCCGAGCGACTCCGCGAGCTGGAAGAGGCGGGTGCGCTGCACGAGCGCGAGCGCCGCCTCCCGGCCGCCGGCCAGCTGCATCGACACCATGCCGCCGAATCCGCGCATCTGCCGCGACGCGAGCTCGTGCTGCGGGTGGTCGGGCAGCCCCGGGTAGTGCACCGCGGTGAGGGCCGGGTGGCCGACGAGCGACTCCGCGACCGCCTGCGCGTTGCGGCAGTGCCGCTCGACGCGCACGCTGAGCGTCTTGAGCGACCGCGACGTCAGCCAGGCGTCGAACGGGCTGTTGACGGCGCCCACCGCGAACTGCTGGAAGGCGATGCGCTCGGCGAGGTCGGCATCCGAGGTCACGACCGCGCCGCCGACGAGGTCGGAGTGCCCGCCGATGTACTTCGTCGTCGAGTGGATGACGACGTCGGCGCCGAGCACGAGCGGCTGCTGCAGGTAGGGCGTCGCGAACGTGTTGTCGGCGACCACCATCGCGCCGGCGGCGTGCCCGAGCTCGACGAGGCCGGGGATGTCGGCGACCTTCATGAGCGGGTTGGAGGGCGTCTCGACCCACAGGATGCGCGTGTTCGGCTGCATCGCTGCGCGCACGGCGTCGACGTCGGAGGCGTCGGCGGTCGTGATCTCGATGCCCCAGCGCGCGTGGATCTGCGACACGAGCCGGTGCGTGCCGCCGTAGACGTCGTTGCCCATGAGCACGTGGTCGCCCGGCTGCAGCACGGCGCGCAGGATCGCGTCCTCGGCGGCGAGGCCGGAGCCGAACGTGTAGGCGTGCGTGCCCGCCTCGAGGCTCGCGAGCTGCTGCTGCAGCGCGTCGCGGCTCGGGTTGCCGCCGCGCGAGTACTCGTAGCCGTCGCGGAACCCGCCGACGCCGTCCTGCACGAACGTCGAGGTCATGAAGATCGGCGGGATCACCGCGCCGGTGCGCGGCTCGAACGCCTGTCCGGCGTGGATGGCGCGGGTCGAGAAGCCGAGGTCCGGTGCGTCGGTCACGGTCATGCCTCCTTGGCGAGGTAGCTGAGCAGGTCGGTGCGGGTGATGACCCCCGCGGGCTTGGCCTCGTCGAGCACGAGCAGCGCGTCGGCGTCCTTGAGCGCGGCGCGCAGCGCGTCGACCGACTCGGAGATGCCGATCTGCGGCAGCCGCGGCCCGACGTGCTCGGCGATGGGGTCGGCGAGCTGCGCCCGCTCGGCGAAGACGGCGTCGAGCAGCGATCGCTCGTCGACGGCGCCGGCGACCTCGCCGACGACGACCGGCGGCTCGGCGGTCAGCACGGGCAGCTGGCTCACGCCGTACTCGCGCATGATCTCGATCGCGTCGTGCACGGTGTCGCTCGGATGCGCGTGGACGAGCGCGGGCACCCCGCCATCGGCGGCGGCTCCCTTGCCGGTGAGCACGTCGCGCACCGTCGTGCCCTCGTCGGGCGCCGCGAAGCCGTAGGAGCGCATCCAGGCGTCGGAGTAGACCTTCTGCAGGTAGCCGCGACCGGAGTCGGGCAGCAGCACGACGAGCACCGCGTCGGCGGGCAGCTCGCGCGCGACCCGCAGCGCGGCGACGACGGCCATGCCGCTCGAGCCGCCGACCAGCAGTCCTTCCTCGCGCGCGAGGCGGCGGGTCATCGCGAACGACGCCGCATCGTCGACCGCGATCACGCGGTCGATGACACTCGGGTCGTAGTTGCCGGGCCACATGTCCTCGCCGACGCCCTCGACGAGGTAGGGGCGGCCGGTGCCGCCCGAGTAGATCGATCCGACGGGGTCGGCGCCGATGACGGCGACCCCGCCGTCGGAGGCGCGCTTGAGGAAGCGCCCGGTGCCGGTGATCGTGCCGCCGGTGCCGACGCCGGCGACGAAGTGCGTCACGCGGCCGTCGGTGTCGCGCCAGATCTCGGGCCCGGTCGTCACCTCGTGCGCGCCGGGGGCCGCCGGGTTGAAGAACTGGTTGGGCTGGTAGGCGCCCTCGATCTCGGCCGTCAGGCGGTTCGCGACCCCGTAGTACGACTCGGGGCTGTCGGGCGCGACGGAGGTGGGGGTGACGACGACGTCGGCGCCGTAGGCGCGCAGCGTGGAGCGCTTGTCCTCCGAGACCTTGTCGGGGCAGACGAACACGCAGCGGTAGCCGCGCTGCTGCGCGACGAGCGCCAGCCCGACGCCGGTGTTGCCGCTCGTCGGCTCGACGATCGTGCCGCCGGGGCGCAGCAGCCCGCGCTCCTCGGCGTCGAGGACCATCGCGAGCGCGATGCGGTCCTTGACCGAGCCGCCGGGGTTGAGGAACTCGACCTTCGCGAGCACCGTCGCGGCGATCCCCTCGGTGACCTTCGAGAGCCTCACGAGCGGGGTGTCGCCGATGGTCTCGAGGATCGACTCTGCGTAGCGCATCGTGCCTCCTGACTGACGATCGAGCCTATCGGCCCGCTGAACCCGGCGAGGCGGCCGCACCCCGGTCCCCCGACGCACAACGCAAGCCCGAGCCCGCGATCCCGCGGCCGATGGGCGTCGGCTCCTCGCTGGGGGCTGGATGGGGTCTTGCGGGCTTGCGTTGTGCGGCCAGCTGGGTGGGACAGCGGGCAGGATGGGGGCGTGGACGCCAGGCGGGAGCTCGTGATCGAGCGAGTGCTGCGCTGCGTCGAGCAGGTGCCGCCCGGCCGCGTCGCCTCCTACGGCGCGATCGCCGCCGTCTGCGGCATCGGCCCGCGCCAGGTCGGCTCGATCATGAAGGCCTACGGGCACGACGTGACCTGGTGGCGCATCACGAACGCCTCCGGCGACCTGCCCGCCAACCTGCTCGCGGAGGCGCGGCCGCTGTGGGACGCCGAGGGCATCCGGGTGAAGCCCAACGGGCTCGGATGCCGCTACGCCGACTTCGCGGCCGACCCGGATGCGCTCGCCCAGTCATGGCGGACGGCGGTCGCCGACCTGCCGCACCCGGACGCGGTCGCCGAGGACGCCTCCGCCTGACGCGACGCCGCGGTCGCGTCAGCCGCGCGCCTGCTGCGCGAAGAGCGTCGCGTAGGTGCCGCCGCGGGCGAGCAGCTCGTCGTGCGTGCCCTGCTCGACGATCCGCCCGGCGTCGATCACGAAGATGACGTCGGCGTGCCGGATGGTCGAGAGCCGGTGCGCGATCGCGAGCGTCGTGCGACCGCGCGCTGCCTCGTCGAGCGCGGCCTGCACGACGCGCTCCGAGACGGTGTCGAGCGCGCTCGTCGCCTCGTCGAGCACGAGCACGGCCGGGTCCTTGAGCAGCACGCGCGCGATCGCGATGCGCTGCTTCTCGCCGCCCGAGAGGCGGTAGCCGCGCTCCCCCACGATCGTGTCGTAGCCGTCCGGGAAGCGGTGGATGGTGTCGTAGATGCTCGCGGCGCGGGTGGCGGCGTCGAGCTCGTCATCGGTGGCGTCGGGCTTGGCGTAGCGCAGGTTCTCGGCGATGGTGGCGTGGAACAGGTACGGCTCCTGGCTCACGATGCCGATGTTGTCGGTGAGCGCCGCGGGGTCGAGCTCGCGCACGTCGACGCCCGCGAAGCGCACCGCACCGGCGGTCGCCTCGTGCAGGCGCGGCAGCAGGTAGCCGATCGTCGTCTTGCCGGCCCCCGACGGCCCGACGAAGGCCGCGAAGGTGCCGGGCTCGAGCGAGAAGGAGACGCCGTCGAGCGTCGCCCGCTCCCCCTCCTTCGCATCCGGGTAGTGGAACTCGACGTCGTCGAACGCGACCTCGCCGAGCCGCGCCGGGTCGACCGGCTTCGGGTCGGCCGGCGGCTCGATCGCGGGCACGAGGTCGAGGTACTCGAAGATGCGGGCGAAGAGCGCGCCCGACGTCTGCAGGTCGAGCGCGACGCGCAGCAGGCCCATGAGCGGCATGAGGAGCCGCGCCTGCACGGTCGTGAACGCCACGAGCGTGCCGGCGGTGACCGCCGCGTCGCCGCCGACGATGAGGAAGCCGGCGATGAGGTAGACGACCGCGGGCAGCACCGAGATGAAGATCGAGACGAGCGCGAAGAACGTCTGGCCGCTCATCGTCAGGCGCACCTGCAGGTCGATCTGGCGGTCGTTCTCGTCGCGGTAGCGCTTGGACTCGTCGGCCTGGCGGCCGAAGGCCTTCGCCAGCAGGATGCCGGAGACCGACAGCGACTCCTGCGTGATGGCGGTCATGTCGCTCAGCGACTCCTGCGTCTTGGTCGCGATGCGCGCGCGCACCTGGCCGACGCGGCGCTGCAGCAGCACGAGCACAGGGGTGAGCAGCACGGCGACGATCGTCAGCTGCCACGACAGGATGAGCATCGTCACGAGGCTCGCGATGACGGTGACGGTGTTGCCGACGACCGACGAGACCGTGCTCGAGAGGACGTTCGCGACACCGCCTACGTCGTTCTGCAGGCGGGACTGGATGACGCCGGTCTTCGTGCGGGTGAAGAACGCGAGCTCCATGCCCTGCAGCCGCTCGAACAGCGCGTTGCGCAGCTCGCCCATCACCTGATTGCCGACCCTCGACGTGATCCACGTCTGCCAGACGCCGATCAGGTTGGCGGCGACGAGCAGCGCGACCATCGTGCCGACGAGCACCCAGAGCAGCTCGAGGTTCGGGCCGCCGGCCGCAGGGAACAGCGCCTCGTCGAACACGCGCTGGGTGAGCAGCGGCGGGAAGACCGTGATCGTCGCGACGAGCAGCACGAGCACGATGGTGAGGGTGAGCGCCGACCGGTGGGGCGCGAAGAGCGCCATGATGCGCCGGCCCAGGTCGGGGACGCGCGGGGCGTCGGCGTTGACCGCCTTCTGCGCCGCCTCGTCGCGCATCGCCACGCGGCCGCCACGGCCGCCGCCCCCACCCATCATGCTCATCGGGTCAACCGTAGCGCCGGGCGCCGACCCCGTTCGCCGCGTCGTGCGGCAGCCCGCGCCGCGGGCGCCGCCCGACCCGGCGACGCACAGACGAAGGGCCGCACCCTCGCGGGTGCGGCCCTTCGCAAGTGATGCAGGCTACTTGACGGTGACCGTCGCGCCGACCTCTTCGAGGTCAGCCTTCGCCTTGTCAGCGTCGTCCTTCTTGGCGCCCTCGAGCACCGTCGCGGGTGCACCGTCGACGAGTGCCTTGGCCTCGCCGAGGCCGAGGGACGTCAGCGAACGGACGACCTTGATGACCTGGATCTTGCTCGCGCCGGCGGCCTCGAGGACGACGTCGAACTCCGTCTTCTCCTCGACCTCCTCGGCGGCAGCAGCGGCTGCGGGGGCAGCAGCGGCAGCAACCGGAGCGGCGGCGGTGACCTCGAAGGTCTCCTCGAACGCCTTCACGAACTCGCTGAGCTCGATGAGGGTGAGCTCCTTGAACTGCTCGAGCAGCTCGTCAGTCGACAGCTTTGCCATCGTCTTCTCCTTGTTTCTGGTATCGACCGGGCCTTACTCGGCCGCGGACTCCTGCTTGATCCGCAGCGCGTCGACCGTGCGAACGGCCTGGGCGAGCGGAGCGTTGAACATGTAGGCAGCGCCGAAGAGCGAGGCCTTGAAGGCACCGGCCAGCTTGGCCAGCAGCACCTCCCGGGACTCGAGATCGGCGAGCTTGTTGACGTCGTCGGCCGTGAGCGGGTTCCCGTCGAAGAAACCGTTCTTGACCACGAGCGCCGGGTTCGCCTTGGCGAAGGCACGCAGCTCCTTCGCGACGGCGACAGGGTCGCCGTGCACGAATGCGATCGCGGACGGGCCGGCAAGCGACTCGTCGAACGCCGAGATGCCGGCGTTGTTGGCTGCGATCTTGGTGAGCGTGTTCTTCACCACGGCGTACGTCGCGTGCTCACTGATGGATCGGCGCAGCGTCTTCAGCTGGCCGACGGTGAGACCGCGGTACTCGGTCAGCAGAACGGCGTTCGAGGTCTCGAAGAGGTTCGAGAGCTCGGCGACCGCAGCTTCCTTGTTCGCCATGGTGCTCCTTGCGTCGTTGCTGGCTTCCCTGGCTCAAACATGAAAAGAGCTCCGGCGCACGCGCACGGAGCTCGACCCTCGACGGGGTGTCACACCTGCGCGGGACGTCGCTCCTGGGCGAGCCTTCGACTGCTGCACACCCTTGCGGGCACGCACCAGCGACCAGCGGTCTTTGGTATGGCATCAGACTACGGCACGACGGATGCGCGGCGCAACCTGGCGCGGTCGGACCTACGCCCCTGCCCTACGCCTCTGCGGCGAGCGGAGTCTCGCGGAGCGCGCCGGCCGGCGCCTGCTGCCAGCGCGGCAGCCGCACCGTGAAGGCCGTGCGGCCCGGCTCGCTCTCGAGCTGGATGGCGCCGTGGTGGGCGTCGACGAGCGCCTGCACGATCGCGAGCCCGAGGCCGGACGAGCCCGTCGCCCGCGAGCGCGACGAGTCGCCGCGCGCGAAGCGCTCGAAGACCGTGCGCTGCTGCTCCACAGGTATGCCCGGTCCGGCGTCGACCACCTGGACGATCGCGTGCGTGCCGTCCGCCCGGAGCGTGACGTCGATCGCGGTGCCGTCGGGCGTGTGCACGCGGGCATTCGCGAGCAGGTTGGCGATCACCTGCTGCAGCCGCAGCGCGTCGCCCGCGACCGTCACGGGCTCCTCGGGGAGCTCGAGGGCGATCGGATGCTCCGGACCCGCGGCCTGCGCGTCGGCGACCGCCTCGACCACGAGCAGCGACAGGTCGACCTCGGCGCGCTCGACCTCGCGGCCCTCGTCGAGGCGTGCGAGCAGCAGCAGGTCGTCGACGAGCGCCTGCATGCGGCGGGCGGCGGCCTCGATGCGCTCGAGCGACTCGCGCGAGTCGGGGCGGAGGTCGTCGTCGTGCTTGCGCGTCACCTCGGCGTAGCCGCGCACCGCCGCGAGCGGCGTGCGCAGCTCGTGCGAGGCGTCGGCGACGAACTGCCGCACCCGCCGCTCGCTCGCGGCGCGCGCGTCGAACGCCTCCTCGATGTGGCTGAGCATCCGGTTCATGCTCTCCTGCACACGACCGACCTCCGACGCGGGCTCCTCGATCCGCACCCGGTTGGTCAGCTGCGCATCGCCCGAGGCGAGCGGCAGCTGCGAGATGCGCTCGGTCGTCGCGATGAAGGCGGTGAGCGGGCGGAGCGCGCGCCGGATGATCATGTCGCCGACGAGCAGCACGATCGACACCGCGGCGAAGGCCGAGACCGCGATGACGAACGCGAGCGCGGCGAGCGTCTGGTTGGCGTCCGCGAGCGAGAGCCCGACGAGCACGCGAGCGCCGCCGACGTCGTGCGCGACCACCCGGTAGGAGCCGTAGCCCGGCAGGGTGGCGCTCGAGATGCTCCCGGTGGGCACGGCGAGCACGGCCTGCTCGCCGGCGGCGGTGAGCGCCTGCTCCGTCTGCGTCTTCGTCAGGATGAAGGCCTCGCGCAGGGCGTCGCCCTCTTGCACCGCGAACAGCGCCCCGGCGGGCGCGCTGCGCGGGTCGACGAGCGCCGGCGTGCCCGTCGCCATCGCGCGCTCGACCTCGACCGCGGTGCGGTTGCCCAGCTCGGTGAGCTGCTCGTCGACGCGCGTCTCGAGCACGACGCGCATCGTCATGACGCTCGCGATCGCGACGGCAGCGGTGAGCAGCGCGAACAGCGTCACGACCACCACGAGCAGGCGTCGGCGCAGCGACCACGACGACGGGTTCTGGATGCGCCGGGTCTGCGATGCGGACGTCGCCGGGTTCACGGGTGCGGTCGGCCGGTGGTCACGCCCGCCGGGCTCACTCAGCGGCGCGCAGCTGGTAGCCCACGCCGCGCACCGTGTGGATCATGGGCGGGCCGAGGGTGTCGATCTTCTTGCGCAGGTACGAGATGTAGAGCTCGACGACGCTCGCGCGCCCGCCGAAGTCGTACGACCAGACGCGGTCGAGGATCTGCGCCTTCGAGAGCACGCGGCGGGGGTTGCGCATCAGGTAGCGCAGCAGCTCGAACTCGGTGGCCGTGAGGTCGACCTGCTGGCCGCCGCGGCGCACCTCGTAGGAGTCCTCGTCCATCATCAGGTCGCCCACCCAGAGCACGCTCGACTCCTCGGCGGTCGCGGCGGTGCGACGGATGAGGCCGCGGAGGCGTGCGACGACCTCCTCGAGGCCGAACGGCTTCGTCACGTAGTCGTCGCCGCCGGCGGTGAGCCCGGCGACGCGGTCGTCGAGCGAGTCCTTCGCGGTGAGGAAGAGCACCGGCACGTCGAAGCCCGCGGAGCGGAGCCGCTGCAGGACGGTGAGGCCGTCGATGTCGGGGAGCATGATGTCGAGCACGACCGCGTCGGGCCGGAACTCCCGAACGGCCTGCAGCGCCTGCTGGCCGTTCGCGGCGGTCTTGACGTCCCAGCCCTCGTACTTGAGGCCCATGGCGACGAGGTCGGCGAGGCTCTGCTCGTCGTCGACCACGACGATGCGGATGGGCGACCCGTCGGGGCGCGTGAGGCGGGGCTGTGCACGCAGCTGCTGCTGAGCGGTGTCGGTCATGCCATCCATTCCGTCAGAGCATCCTGTGGAGGCGTCACAGTCTACCTATGCGCTTCCTGTGCGTCGCCTTTCCCCTGATCACCCCCGGTCGGGGTCGAGCGAGAACCTGCCGGAGGCGAGCCAGTGCCGCAGCCTCGCGAGCGCGACGCCCGTGTAGTCGGCGGCCTGCGCGCGGTGCTCCGCGGTGGTCGAGACGAGCAGGGCGTTCGCGAGCAGCAGCTGGCGCGAGGCGATGAGCGCCTCGACGTCGGCCGGGTCGACGTCCGGCAGCGGGGCGACCTCGGCGTAGCCCTCGCGCAGCGCGACCTCGAGGGCCGGATCGCCGCCGCGGAGGTAGAACGTCGAGATGGCGAGGTCGAGCACCGGCAGCCCGAGCCCCGCGTCATCGAAGTCGAAGACCGCGAGCTGCCCCTCGTGCCACTTCAGGTTGCCACCGTGCAGATCGGCGTGCAGCGGCCGCACCTCGGCGCCGCGGTGCAGCCGGTCGAAGACCTCCGTCGCCCGCGACCGGGCGGTGTCGAGTACCGAGCGGTCGTCGGCGGCGAGGCCGGGGGCGTCGTCGAGCACGTCGAGGTCGCCGAACAGCGGCGCGTCCAGCCGCGGCAGCGCGCCGCCCGCCGGCGGCGCCCACTCGGCGGACTGCATGTGGAGCGCCGCCATCGCGCGGCCGAGCGCTCGCGCCGAGTCGGGCCCGAGCACCTCCGCGTCGGGGCCCTCGAGCCAGCTCGCCATCGCGACGAGCACCGCCCGACCCAGCTCCTCGGCGTCGACCGACACGAACCATCCGCCGTCGGGGGTGCGCAGCGGCTCGGGCACGCGCACGTCGGTCTGGGCCGCGATCGCGCCGAGCCACGCCTGCTGCGCGACGGCGTGCGCCGGCGTGCTGTGCGAGTTGGTGCCCACCCGGAGCGCGAGCCGCCGGCCGTCGCGGACGTCGACGCGGAACGTGGTGTTGTAGCCGTGCAGCGCGAGCGCCATGCCCTCGACCTCGAGCCCGAACGCCGCCGCCGCGCGCAGGGCGACGCCGCGCAGCACCCCGACCTGGTCGGCCTCGCCCAGCTCGTCGTACGCCTGCGTCATGCCGCCATCCCATCACGTCGCTCCCGGCGCGCGGCGCGTCCCGCGTCGGTCCGGCGTGGGACGATGGAGGCATGCAGCTCCAGCTCGACATCTTCGGCGATCAGCCGACGGTGCTGGGCCACACCAGCCGCATCGTGGCGCGCTCGAGCGACCGCATCGCCTGGCTGCGCGCCCGCTCGCGCGGCGTCACCGCGACCGACGCCGCGCGGCTCAGCACCTCGCGCGCCGTCGAGGCCGTCGCGCGCGAGAAGATGGGGCTCCGCGGCTTCTCGGGGAACGCCTTCACCGACCACGGTCGAGCGCGGGAGCCGCACATCGCGCGGTGGGTGCACGACCACTTCTCGCTCGTGCCGTCGGATGCGCTCTTCCACGCGGTGCCGGACCGCCAGCACCTCGCGACGCCGGACTGCGTCAGCGACGACGGCAGCGTGCTCGCCGAGATCAAGACCACGTCGAAGCCGTTCGACCGGGTGCCGAAGCAGTACCTGCGCCAGATCTGGTGGCAGCAGTACGTGCTCGGCGCCGAGCGCACGCTCTTCGTCTGGGAGCTGCACAGCGAGTTCGTGCCGGTCGGCCGGCCGAAGCACGTCTGGGTCGAGCGCGACGAGGACGAGATCGCGATGCTCGTCGACCGCGCGGACCGGCTGCTCGCGATCCTGCGCGGCTGATGCTGCTCGCCATCCACGGGCTGGGCTCGGATGCGGGCGCGATGCACGGCTACCTCGACGGCGCGGTGCCCGCGTGCGTGCAGGTGCTCGCGCCTGACCTCCGCGCCCACGGCTCGAGCACGCTCATCGGCGAGCCCGACGACTTCGCGCTCGAGGCGCTCGCCGCCGAGGTCGCGGACGAGCTCGCCGACCGGCGCACCCGCGCGGGCGACGGCTCGGCTGTCTCGATCGTCGGGGTCTCGCTCGGGGCGGCGCTCGCGGCGATCATCGCCCGCTCCGGCCGCTTCCCGCTCGACCGCGTCGCGCTCGTCCGGCCCGCGTTCACGACCGAGCCGCTGCCGCCCAACCTCGCGATCTTCCCCGTGCTCGGTCGGCTGCTCGAGGAGCACCGGCCCCGCAGGGCGCTCGCCGAGCTGCACCGCTCCGGCGCGTGGCGGGCGATCGCGCACGAATCGCTCGCGCACGCGCACGGACTCGAGGCGCAGCTGACGCAGCCGCTCGCTGCCGAGCGGCGCATCCGGCTGCTCGAGATCCCGCGGGACGTCGCCTACCGTCCGGGCGAGCTGCGCATCGCCGCGCCCACCGTGGTGCTGGCGAGCCCGCGCGACCCGGTGCATCCGCTGCACGTCGCCGAGGCCTGGCGCGACGAGCTCGGGTGCCGGATGCTCGTCTCCCCCGCGCGCGACGACGGCGAGGCCGCGATGTTCGCGTGGTTCCGCGAGCGGCTGGGCAGCTTCCTGGTCGGGATCCGCTAGCGCTCTGCGCCGACGAGCGCGTCGGCCGGCGCGACCGGCCGGCCGGCACGGGTCGGGACGGTGTGCACGACGACCATCGCGAGCATCCACACGACGCCGAGCCCAGCCGCCACGTACTCGAGCGTCGAGCCGATGTCGGTGTTGCCCCGGGCGAGCGAGATGATGCCGCCGGTGGCCGAGATCACGCCGACCGCGATGCCGCTCACGGCCGAGAGGCGCGCGACCCAGCGGTCGCCGGCGGTCGCGAACTGCAGCATCGCGACGCAGCCGGCCGCGAAGGCGAGCACCGCGGCCGCGATGTGCACCCAGTCGCGCCACTGCGCCCCGTCGGTGAGCAGCGACGGGCAGCCGAGCGAGCACGGCACGGCGGCCGCGACGAGGAAGAGGCCGCCCGCGGTGACGAGCGACGCCGCGGGCGCCCAGCGCCGCAGCACCGGCAGCCGCGTGCGGACGTCCCGCACGACGACGCCGACGAGCACGATGCCCGCGACGACGAGCAGGAAGCCCACCTGGAAGAGCTCGGCCGTCGGCATCGTGAGGGCGCCGAGCTCCGAGATGTAGAGGTAGCGGTCGAGCACGATGCGGGCGACGCCGATCACGACCGCCCCCGCGACGAGGCACGCGGCGGCGAGCACGGCGACGGCGGCGTCGACGATCCGGGGGCGCAGCGGCACACGAGCACTGTAGCCGCGCCGCGACCAGCCGCGTCGCCAAGCCGTCATCTGCCCGTCACACGCGTGCGCTAGCGTCGAAAGCGAGGCGAGGGGAAGTGCGATGCGCGCAGTGCTGGTGCGGGAGTTCGGTCCGACCGACGAGGTCGAGGTGGGCGAGACGGAGGCCCCGTTGAAGCTCGGCACCGAGGTCGTCGTCGACGTCCACGCCGCGGGCATGAACCCCATCGACTTCAAGACCGTCATCGGCAAGGGTGCCGCGAAGGCCGTCGCGCCGCTGCTGCCGTGGATCCCGGGCGGCGACGTCGCCGGCGTGGTCGCGGAGGCCGCCTACGAGGCGCACGACCTGCAGCCGGGCGACGCGGTCTTCGGCATCGTGAACCACTGGCGCACGCGCGGCTCCTACGCGGAGCAGGCGGTCGTGCCGAGCCTCGCGCTCGCCCTCAAGCCCGAGTCGCTCAGCTTCGAGCAGGCCGCAGCCGTGCCGTGCGCGGCGCTCACCGCGTGGGACGCCGTGGTGCGGGTCGCGAAGGCGCGCGCCGGGCAGCGCATCCTCATCCACGCCGGCGCCGGCGGCGTCGGCCACTTCGCCGTGCAGTTCGCGAAGTACTTCGGCGCGCAGGTCGCGACGACGGTCTCGACCCGCAACGTCGACTTCGCCAGGTCGCTCGGCGCCGACGAGGTCATCGACTACACGCAGTCGCGCTTCGAGGACGCGCTGCAGAAGGTCGACGTGGTCATCGACCTCGTCGGCAACGTCGCCGACGACACCGGCACCCGCTCGCTCGACGTGCTGAAGCACGGCGGCCTCTACCTCAACGTGCCGACCGGGTCGTGGCCCGAGTACGCCGCAGCCGCCGCCGAGCGCGGGCTGCGCTCCTCCTCGGTCAAGGTGGAGTCGGACGGCTCCAACCTCGGCATCATCGGTCGCCTCATCGACGCCGGCGACGTGCACGTCGAGGTGCAGCACATCTACCCGCTCGACCAGGTGCACGACGCCTTCGCCGAGCTCCAGGGCGGGCACGTGCGCGGCAAGCTCGTGCTGAAGATCCGCTGAGTCACCGAAAGCCCCCGGGGCAGTGCAGGATGGTCGCATGAGCGACGCGAAGAAGCCGCTGCTGGAGGTCTCCGGACTCAAGGTGGAGTTCACGACCCAGGACGGCCTGGTCACCGCCGTGCACGAGGCGGACCTCACGCTGGCCGCGGGCGAGACGCTCGCGATCGTGGGCGAGTCGGGCTCGGGCAAGTCGACGACCGCGATGGCGATCATCGGGCTGCTGTCCGGCAACGGCCGGGTCATGTCCGGCAGCATCCGGCTCGACGGCGAGGAGCTCGTCGGCGCGAACGAGGCCGCGATGCGCAAGGTGCGCGGACGCCGCATCGGCCTCGTGCCGCAGGACCCGATGTCGAACCTCAACCCGGTCGCGCGCATCGGCTCGCAGGTGGCCGAGACGCTGCTCGCGCACGGCCTCGCCGACCGCCGCACCGTCGACGCGAAGGTCATCGAGACGCTCGAGGCCGCCGGGCTGCCGAACGCCGCCGAGCGCGCCAAGCAGTACCCGCACGAGTTCTCCGGCGGCATGCGGCAGCGCGCCCTCATCGCCATCGGGCTCGCCTGCCGGCCGCAGCTGCTCATCGCCGACGAGCCGACGAGCGCGCTCGACGTGACGGTGCAGCGCACCATCCTCGACCAGCTCGACACCATGACCAAGGAGCTCGGCACCGCCGTGCTGCTCATCACGCACGACCTCGGGCTCGCCGCGGAGCGCGCACAGCGGGTCGTCGTCATGCACCGCGGCCGCGTCGTCGAGCAGGGGCCGGCCAAGCAGATCCTCGAGGCGCCGCAGCACCCCTACACGCAGTCGCTCGTGAAGGCGGCGCCGTCGGTGGCGATGGCGCGCCTGCGGCCCGAGGACTTCGCCCGCACCGAGGGGCGACCCGACGTCGCGGTGCCGCGCAACGCATCCGACATCATCCTCGAGTTCGAGAACGTGTCGAAGGAGTTCCACGTGCGCGGGCGGCGCGAGCCGTTCAAGGCCGTCGACGACATCAGCCTCAAGGTGCCGCGCGGCACGACGGTCTCGATCGTGGGCGAGTCGGGCTCGGGCAAGACGACCGCCGCGCGCATGCTGCTGAAGGCGTTCGAGCCGACGAGCGGCACGGTGCGCTTCGAGGGCAAGGACGTGTTCGCGCTCTCGCGCGAGGAGCAGAAGGCGTTCCGCCAGCGCGTGCAGCCGGTCTTCCAGGACCCGTACTCGTCGCTCAACCCGATGTTCACGATCGAGCGCATCATCGACGAGCCGCTCTCGTTCTACAAGCAGGGCTCGAAGACCGAGCGGCAGCGCCGCGTGCGCGAGCTGCTCGACCACGTCGCGCTGCCGAGCGACATGGCGCGCCGCTACCCCTCGGAGCTGTCGGGCGGGCAGCGGCAGCGCGTCGCGATCGCCCGCGCGCTGGCCCTCTCCCCCGACGTCATCGTCTGCGACGAGCCGGTGTCGGCGCTCGACGTGCTCGTGCAGGACCAGATCCTGCGACTGCTCGGCGACCTGCAGCGCGACCTCGGGCTCAGCTACCTCTTCATCTCGCACGACCTCGCCGTCGTGCGGCTCATCAGTGACTACGTCGCGGTGATGCAGAACGGCAAGCTCGTCGAGGCGGCGACCTCCGAGGAGATCTTCACGAACCCGCGCGACCCCTACACGCGCAGGCTGCTCGCCTCGATCCCCGGCAACGAGCTGAAGATCGCGAGCTGACCCCGAGCGGTCACTCCCACGCTCGAGCGGTCACTCCCGCGCCTGAGTGGTCACTCCCGTGCCTGAGCGGTCACGCCCGCGCCTGAGCGGTCATTCCCGCGCCTGGATGGTCACTGCCGCGCCGGAGCGGTCATTCCCGCGCCCGAGCGGCTGCTCGCGCAGGTGCGCGGGCGTCCCTGAGCTCAGTGGCACCTTCGAGCGCCCGCGATGCGGCAGGGATGCCGTGACTACCTGCCGGGAGCGTCACTCACCACGCGCGTCGCTCATCACTTCCTGGATGCGTTGGTCTCCACATCCGAGACCGGCGGCTGCACTCGCCCTGACCCGCCAACGTCACCACTCACCTGCGGGAGTGACCCCTCAGGTGCCGGCGTGACCGCTCACCCGCGGGCGTGACCACTCGCGCGGGGAAGCGACCAGTCACGTGCGGAAGCGACCAGTCACGCGCGGAAGTGACCCTTCGCGCGCGGAAGTGACCACTCACGCGCGGAGGTGACCACTCGCCGCGGGCGGGACGCGCCGGACCTGCCGCGCGCGGGGGCCGTCAGCGCTTGCGGGTGCGGGGGTCCATCGCCTCGCGGAGGGCCTCGCCGAGCAGCGTGAAGCCGAGCGCGGTGATCATGATGCAGATGCCGGGCAGGAACGCGAGGTGCGGCGCGATCGCGAGCTCCGACTGCGCGTAGGTGAGCATGCGCCCCCACTCTGCCGCCTCGGGGCGTCCGCCGCCGAGGCCGAGGAACGACAGCGCGGCGGCGTCGATGACGGCGGTCGCGAGCGTCAGCGTCGCCTGCACGATCACGGGCCCGACGGAGTTCGGCAGCAGGTGCGACATCGTGATGCGACCCGTGCCGAGCCCGAGGGTGCGGGCGGCGAGCACGTAGTCGGCCTCGCGCTGGCCGAGCATCGACGAGCGCAGCAGGCGGGCGAAGATCGGCACCTGCGCGACGCCGATGGCGATCATGACGGCGAGCGGCGTGCGCCCGAGGATCGCGGCGATCGAGACCGCGAGCAGCAGGTGCGGCACCGACAGCAGGATGTCGACGACGCGCATGACGATCGTGTCGACCCATCCGCCGAACGCGCCGGCGAGGGCGCCCAGCACCATGCCGCCGACGAGACCGAAGAACGTCGATGCGATGCCGATGATGAGCGACGCCTGCGCGCCCCAGATGAGCTTCGAGACGACGTCGCCACCGAAGCGGTCGATGCCGAGCGGGAACTCGGGGATCTCGCCGATGCCCGGCAGCGACGTCGGCCGCAGGTACTCGCGGCCGGGGGTCGCGAGCTCCGGGTAGGGCGCGATCCACGGCGCGAGCAGTGCGACGAGCACGAACGCGGCGATGACGACGCCGCCGATCCACGCGGCGGGGCTGCGGCGCACGCGCCGCAGCACGTCGCCCCAGAAGCTGCCGCTGCGGCGCCCGCTCGCGGCCGGCCCCGTCTCGGGCGTCGGGACGGTGGGCAGGACCTCTGCGGCGCTCACTGGATCCTCACTCTCGGGTCGATGATGCTGTACGAGATGTCGACGAGCAGGTTGATGAGCGCGTACGCGATCGCGATGAAGAGCACGAAGCCCTGCAGCACAGCGAAGTCGCGGGCGAAGATCGCGTCCTTCATGAAGGCGCCGATGCCGGGGAACGCGAACACCGTCTCGGTGAGCACGGCGCCCGAGATGAGCAGGCCCGCCTGGAGGCCGATCGTGGTGACGACGGGCAGCATCGCGTTGCGGAGCACGAAGCGGTTGCGGATGACCTGCGTCGAGACGCCCTTCGCGCGACCCGTGCGCACGTAGTCGGCGTTCACGACCTCGAGCACCGAGGCGCGGGTGATGCGCACGATGATCGCGAGCGGGATGGTCGCGAGCGCGATCGCGGGGAGCAGCAGGTGGACGATCGCATTCACGGATGCGTCGAGCTCGCCGGTCAGCAGGCCGTCGAGCACGAAGAACCCCGTCACGTGGGTCGCATCGATCTCCCGGTCCTGCCTGCCCGTCGAGGGCAGCCATCCGAGCTGCACCGCGAAGACGTACTTGAGCATGAACGCGAGGAAGAATACCGGGATCGTGATGCCGATGAGGCTGCCCGTGACGGACAGGTTGTCGATGATGCCGCCGTGGTGGCGAGCCGCCCAGTAGCCGAGCGGCACACCGATGCCGACGGCGAGGATGAGCGCGACGATCGCGAGCTCGAAGGTCGCGGGGAAGCGGTTGACGAACTCCTCGAGCACCGGCCTGCGGGTCTCGATCGAGTTGCCGAAGTCGCCCTGCAGCAGCCGGCCGAGCCAGGTGATGTACTGCTCGGGCAGCGGCCGGTTGAAGCCGTAGGCCTCGTTGATGCGCTCGACGGCCTCCGGCGTCGCGCGCTCGCCGAGCAGCGCGGAGGCCGGGCCGCCGGGCAGCGCCCGGACCCAGAAGAACAGCAGCACGGTCAGGCCGAACAGCGTCGGGATCAGCAGCAGCAGTCGTCTGCCGATGGTTCTCAGCACGTGGTCTCTCCGTCGGGGGCGGGCTGGGTGCGGCGCGCGAATCGCGCGGTCCGTTCGTGGCGGATGCCGCGGGCCGGTCGTGGCCCGCGGCATCCGCTGGTGACGATCGAGGCTACTCGCTCAGCTCGATCATGTTGAACACCTCGTCGTTGACGGGGCTGGCCGGGTACGAGGTGACCCGCGAGTCGAACGCCAGCGACGGCGCCGGGTGCGCGAGCGGCACGCCGGGCACGAACTGCGCGATCTGCTCGTTGATCTCCTGGTAGGCCGTCGCCGCCTCGTCCGGGTCGGCGATCTGCCGCGCCTCGCTCAGTGCGCCGAACAGCTCCGGGTTCTCGAAGCCCCACTCGTTGGAGTAGCCGTTGAAGAAGACGCCGACGAAGTTGTCGGTGTCGTTGTAGTCGCCGGTCCAGCCGAGCAGGTGGATGCCGTGGTCGGCCCCGCCGCGCATGCGGTCGAGGTAGTCCGTCCACTCGTCGGAGACCGGGTTCACCGTGATGCCGACCTCAGCGAGCTGCGACGACAGCGCGGTGAAGATCTGCTCCGGGTTGGGCATGTACGGGCGCGAGATGTTCACGGGGTAGTTGAACGTCAGCTCCAGGCCGTCGGCGTAGCCGGCCTCGGCCAGCAGGTCGCGCGCGGCGTCGGGGTCGTACGCGTAGTCGGTGACGCCCTCGTTGTAGCCGTTGACGACCGGCGGGATGAACTGCGACGCGACCTCGGTGCCCTCCGGGAGCACCTGCGTCACGAGCGCCTCGCGGTCGACAGCGTGCGCGATCGCCTGGCGGACGCGCACGTCCTGCAGCTCCGGCACCGTCTGGTTGAACCCGAGGTACAGGATCGTGAACGGGTCGCGCTGCATCACGTTGAAGCCGGCGTCCTCGAGCGCGGCGGTGTCGGCCGGCGCGACGTAGTCGAAGCCGTCGATGTCGCCCGCCTCGAGCGCCTGGCGGCGCGCCGTGGGGTCGTCGATCGTGCGGAAGACGATCTCCTGGATCTGTCCCTGCTCGCCCCAGTAGTCGGCGTTGGCGGAGAGGACGACCTCGCTGCCCGGCGACCACGACTCGAACTTGAAGGGACCGGTGCCCGTCGGGTGGCCCTCGCCGTACTCGCTGTACTCGGGCGCCTCCTCCGAGCCGCCGACGTCATCCGCGCCATACTCCTCCAGCGCAGTCGGGCTCTGCATCGAGAAGGCGGGAAGCGAGAGGGAGGCGATGAAGCCCGAGAACGGACGCGTGAGGCTCACGGTCGCGGTGGTCTCGTCGTCGGCCGAGCACGACGCGTAGAGCGCGTTCTCGTCGCCGGCGAACCCGCCGTAGAGCGAGCCGTAGTAGTAGGAGAGGCTCTCGGTCGCCGTGAGGCCGGTCCAGTTGTACCAGCGGTCGAAGTTGGCGCAGACGGCCTCGGCGTCGAACGGGGTACCGTCGTGGAACGTGACGCCGCTCTTGAGCGCGAAGGTGTAGTCGAGGCCGTCCTCGCTGGTCTCCCAGCTCTCGGCGAGCAGCGGGGCCGGGTCGGCCGTGCCGGGCTCGACGCCGACGAGGCCCTCGAAGATCTGGCGCGAGATGCGGAAGGTCTCGCCGTCGGATGCGAACGCGGGGTCGAGGCCGGAGGGGTCGCTCGAAGCGCCGAAGACGAACGTCGAGTCGACGTCGCTGGCTGCTCCCGGCTCTGATGCTGCGGGATCGCCGTCGTCTCGCTGGCTCTGGCAGCCGGTGAGCAGGAGCGCGAATGCTGCGCCTGCCGCGAGACCCCCGAGGAGTCGCCGGTGTGCGGTTCGGTTCACGGTGCTGGACCTTTCCTTCTGGGACTGGACGCACGCCGCGGCTCGGCCGTGAGGCTGCGTAGGGACAACCTAGCGAGTCACAGGCGCCTCGAATGTCACAGCAGGGTCACGATCAGGTTTCGGTGCATGCGGGTCGCATCGGCTCGGTCGGCGCCTCCTCGCGGCAGCGCGTCGAGGGTTCGCGTCCGAGTGCAGGGCAACTCGGACGCGAACGCTCAACACGGGTCTCGTCCTCGGGGAGGAGATCCGGCCGGATGCCGTGCCGCGGCCGCGCGGGCAGGCCTAGCCTGACGCCATGGACATGACCCGGAGCCGTCGGCTCGCCGAGCGCTGGTGGCCCGCGCCGATCGCCGCGATCGTCTTCCTCGCGAACGCGCTGACGCGCTTCGGGGAGCCCCTGCTCATGCTGGCGATCCTCGTGCTGTGCCTCGCGCTCGCCGTCGCGCGCGTCGGACCGCTGCAGTCGTTCTGCATCGCCGCGCTCGGCGCCGTGCTCGCCCCGCTCGCCGGGGAGACCAGCACGGGATGGGTGCTGCTCGCCTTCGCGCTCGCCGTCGGCCTGCTCGCGAGCTGGGGCGTCGAGCCGCTGCGCTGGCGGCTGCTGCTCGGGATCCCGGTGGCGGCGACGGCCGCTGCGGCGCTCATCCTGCTCGGCCTGCGCGCGGAAGCGAGCATCGGCTCCTCCTCGGTCGCGAGCTGGGCGGCCGGGTACGCGTGGACGTTCGCCGTGGTCGCGTGGGCAGCGGTCATCGGCGCTCGCGCGCTGCGCGACTACCTGCGGGTCGAGTCCGCGAAGCAGCAGGCCGTCGCCCGCACCACCGTCGTCGAGTCGGAGCTGCGCGACGAGCGGCTGCGCGCCGACCTCACGCATGACTTCCACGACGTCATGGCCCATTCCCTCGCCGTGCTCGCCGCCCAGGCCGAGGGGCTGCGGCTCAGCCACCGGCAGCATCCCGAGCGCATCGACCCGGTGCTGACGACGATCAGCGACACCGCGCGGCTCGCCCTCGTCGAGGTGCGGCAGCTGCTCGAGCGCGTCGACGACGACGACCGGCGCCCGCAGGCGACGAGCGCCGACATCCCGGGGCTGGTCGCGCAGCTGCGCTCCGCCGGTCCCACCGTCGCCCTGCAGGATGTGGGCACGCGCGGGCACCTCGCCCGCGTGGCCGACATCGCCGCCTACCGGATCGTGCAGGAGAGCCTCACGAACGCGCTGCGGCACGGCGGCGCGGACATCGAGGTCTCGGTCTCCCTCACCTGGACCGGCCCGGGGCTCACGATCGTGGTCTCCTCCCCCATCCGCGACCGCACCGCGCTGCGGCCGGCTGGGCGCGGCATCGCGGGCATGCTCGAGCGGGCTCGGCTCGCAGGCGGCTCGCTCGAGATCGATGCGGACGGCGATCGCTTCGTGGTGAGCGCGCACCTGCCCTACTCGCCCGTGAGCGACGCCCCGACCGCTCCCCTCAGCGAGGACCAGCTCGCCACGCTGCCCGTGCCGGTGCAGCGGCGGCCCGAGGAGGTCGTGGCGCCGTGGATCGTGGAGGCGTCGCGGCGCTACGAGCAGCGCCACCCGCGACAGGCCGCCGCCGACTGGTCGCAGGCGACGACGGTCGACCTGACCCCCGTGCAGCCGTCGGACGGCAGGGTCGCCAACCCGATGTCGGGACCGGATGCAGCGCCGCAACCGGATGCGGCGCCGCGGCCGGAGCGCGCGTGATCCGGCTGCTGCTCGTCGACGACCAGGAGCTCTTCCTGCAGGGGCTGTCGATGATCCTCGAGAGCCAGGACGGGCTGGAGGTCGTCGGCACCGCGCTCGACGGCGCGCAGGCGGTCGAGCGCGTGCGCGAGCTGCAGCCCGACGTCGTGCTCATGGACATCCGCATGCCGGTGCTCGACGGCGTCGCGGCGACCGCCGCCATCCGCCGGACGTCGGCCGAGCCGCCGCACATCATCGTCCTCACGACCATCCGGCACGATCGCGCCGTGGTGGATGCGCTCCGCGCGGGGGCGAGCGGGTTCCTGCTGAAGGACGCGCGGCCGGAGTTCCTCGTGCAGTCGATCCGGGCGGTCGTCGACGGGCAGCAGGTGATCGCGCCCGCCGAGACCTTCGACCTGCTGCGGGCGTTCGCGCCGGTGCGGCCGGCGCCCGACACCAGCGTGCTCGAGCCGCTCACCGACCGGGAGCGCGAGCTCTTCGCGCTCGCCGCGCGCGGGCTCTCGAACGCCGACATCGCACAGCAGCTCTGGGTGGCGGAGACGACGGTGAAGACGCACATGCGCGCGATCCTCGCGAAGCTCGGCGTCGCGTCCCGCGTGCAGCTCATCGCGCTCGCCTACGAGCACCGCCTCATCGAGGCGTAGTCAGCGGCCGGGCGACTCGATCGCCGCGACGATGCCCGCGACCGACGCCATGTGCTCGCGCATCGCGGCCTCCGCGGCGGGCGCGTCGCCCGCGGCGATGGCCGTCGCGATGGCCTCGTGCTGCTCGTGCTCGATGCCGAGCAGCCCGTGCTCCGCGCGGTGCTGGCGCACCTGCACGATCGCCTCGTAGACGCGGTGGCGCACGGCGCCCGTGAACCACAGCAGCGCCGGGTTGCCGGCCAGGTCGGCGATGCTGCGATGCAGGTCGAGGTCCGCGAGGGCGTAGGCGTCGCGGTCGTCGGCGAGCGCGGCCATCCGGTGCACCTCGTCGACGAGCTCGGCGCGCGCGTCGGGCGTCGCCCGCTCCGCGGCGAGCCGGGCGGCCTGGATCTCGAGCGGCGCGCGCACCTCCATGAGCGCGGCGAGCGGCTCGCCGGTCGCCTGCAGCGCGCGCGTCAGGAAGAGCGAGATGAGGTGGTCGTCGAGCTGCCGGACGATCGCGTTGCGGCCGTTCATGAGCTCGACGACGCCGGTGGCGTGCAGCGCGCTCAGCGCCTCGCGCACGACCGGCCGCGACACCTCGAAGCGCTCGCTCATCGCGGCCGTCGACGGCAGCGACTGCCCCGGCTCGAGCCCGTCGGCCTCGATGAGGTCGAGGATGGAGCGCTGCACCTGCGCGGTGAGCGTGCTCGAGGCGGAGGCTGGTGGCATTGCTCCATCCCACCACGAGTTCGCACCGTCCCCCAAACGCAGGAGAGCCCCGCCGAAGCGGGGCTCTCCTGGGGTGCGGTGCGTCAGATCGTGGTGACGTCCACCGGCACGCCCGGACCGAACGTGGTCGAGACGGTCGCCTTCTGCACGTAGCGGCCCTTCGACGACGACGGCTTCAGGCGGACGATCTCGTCGAGCGCGGCCTGGATGTTGTCGCTGAGCTGCTCTGCCGAGAACGAGGCCTTGCCGACGATGAAGTGCACGTTGGCGTGCTTGTCGACGCGGAACTCGATGCGGCCGCCCTTGATGTCCGTCACGGCCTGCGCGACGTTCGGGGTGACGGTGCCGGTCTTCGGGTTCGGCATCAGGCCGCGCGGGCCGAGCACCTTGCCGAGACGACCGACCTTGCCCATGAGCTCGGGGCTCGCGACGGCGGCGTCGAAGTTGGTCCAGCCCGCGGCCACCTTCTCGATGAGCTCGTCGGATCCGACCTCGTCGGCGCCGGCGGCGATGGCGGCCTCAGCGGCCGGGCCCTGCGCGAAGACGATGACGCGAGCGGTCTTGCCGGTGCCGTGAGGAAGAGAAACGGTACCGCGGACCATCTGGTCAGCCTTGCGGGGGTCGACGCCGAGCTTCAGCGCGACCTCGACGGTGGAGTCCGTCTTCGTCGAGCCGGTCTCGCGAGCGACCGCGACGGCCTCGGCGGCCGTGTAGGACTTGTCAGCGTCGATCTTCGCCGCTGCGGCCTTGTAGGCCTTGGACTTCTGTGCCATGTGGATCTCCTAGATCAGAGTTCGTGGTGCGCGCCTGGCAGGCGCTCCCACTGGTGAGCCGTGCGGCTCGGGAGTCGAGGTCAGCCCTCGACGGTGATGCCCATGGAGCGGGCGGTGCCGGCGACGATCTTCTTCGCGCCCTCGATGTCGTTCGCGTTGAGGTCGGCCATCTTCTGCTCGGCGATCTCGGTGATCTGCGCCGACGTGAGCTTGCCGACCTTCGTCGTGTGCGGGACGCCGGAGCCCTTCTTGACGCCTGCGGCCTTCTTGATCAGCTCTGCGGCCGGCGGGGTCTTGAGGATGAAGTCGAACGAGCGGTCCTCGTAGACCGTGATCTCGACCGGGATGACGTTGCCGCGCTGGTTCTCCGTCGCGGCGTTGTACGCCTTGCAGAACTCCATGATGTTGACGCCGTGCTGACCGAGCGCCGGTCCGATCGGGGGCGCCGGGTTGGCGGCGCCGGCCTGGATCTGCAGCTTGATCAGACCCGTGACCTTCTTCTTGGGTGCCATGTCTCTTCCTTCTTGGTGTGTCGCGATCGCGGGCAGCGCTGAGCGCCCGGGACCGCATCCAGTCCCCTGTGGGGGCTAGAGCTTGCTGACCTGTCCGAAGCCGAGCTCGACAGGGGTCTCGCGCTCGAACAGGCTGACGAGCACGGTGAGCTTGCGGCTCGCCGGCTGGATCTCGCTGATCGTGCCCGGGAAGCCCGCGAACGAGCCCTCGGTGATGGTGATGGTCTCGCCGACCTCGAAGTCGACCTCGACCGCGAGCTGCGTGGGCTGCTGCGACGGCGCGGACTTCTGCTGCTCGGCGAGCTGCTCGTCGGCGATGGGCTTCAGCATCGTGAAGGCCTCGTCGAAGCGCAGCGGCGCGGGGTTGTGGGCGTTGCCCACGAAGCCCGTCACGCCGGGCGTGTGCCGGACGACCGACCAGGTGTCCTCGTCGAGCTCCATGCGGACGAGCACGTAGCCGGGGACGCGCACGCGGTTGACGCGCTTGGCCTGGCCGTTCTTCGTCTCGAGCACGTCCTCGGTCGGGACCTGGATCTCGTAGATGCCGTCGACCTGCATGTTCTCGGCACGGGAGGCGATGTTCGCCTTGACCTTCTTCTCGTAGCCGGCGTACGAGTGGATGACGTACCAGCGGCCGGGCTTCAGGCGCATCTCGCGCTTGAAGTCGTCGTACGGGTCGGTCTCGGGCTCGGCCGGCTTCTCGTCGGCAGGCACGAGGTCGTCGAGCGCCTTGTTCAGCTCGATGTCGAGGTCGTTGACGTCAGACACAGTCCACCTTCTCCTTCAGGTCCTGGATCGGGCTCAGCCGGCGAGGCCGAACATCGGCAGGTCGCCGAACATCCAGCCCACGAACGAGCCGAACAGGAGGTCGAGGCCAGACACCAGCAGCATCATGAAGACGACGAACACGAGCACGACGAGCGTGTACCGGATCAGCTCCTTGCGGGTCGGGGTGACGACCTTGCGCAGCTCGACCAGGACTTCCTTGAGGAAGGTCCACAGGCGCATGAACGGGTTGCGAGACGCACCCTCGCGCGTGCGGGGTGCCTCCTCGATCGCGTTCTCAGCCACGGTGACCCTTCGGTTTGTTCGGCCCGGCGGGTGCCAGGCCCGTCAGGCGCCCTCACGGGCGCCTCGAGCAGGGCGGACAGGACTCGAACCTGCAACCTGCGGTTTTGGAGACCGCTGCTCTACCAATTGAGCCACCGCCCTGGGCGGGTGGAGTGCCATGGCGTCGCCCATGATCGCCCGTGCAGGGCATACGACAGCATGGCGGTTGTCAACCACCAAGGAGAGAGTCTACGACGGGTCGGCATCCCCTGTCCACTTGACGGCGCGCCATCCCCGGCTCGATCGCGAGAGATCCGGGCGGCGACACGCGGTGCCGCCTAGGCTGGGCGCCGTGAACCGCATCGCCGCCCGCATCGCCGCCATCAACGAGTCCGCGACCCTCAAGGTCGACGCGAAGGCCAAGGCGCTCAAGGCCGCCGGCCGCGACGTCATCTCGTACGCCGCGGGCGAGCCGGACTTCGCCACCCCGCAGAACATCGTCGAGGCCGCGCAGCGCGCGCTCGCCGACCCGAAGAACTACCGCTACACGCCCGCGGCCGGCCTGCCGGAGCTGCGCGAGGCGATCACCGCGAAGACGCGGCGCGACTCGGGCCTGGAGGTCGAGCCCAGCCAGGTGCTCGTCACGAACGGCGGCAAGCAGTCGGTGTACCAGGCGTTCCAGACGATCCTCGACCCGGGCGACGAGGTGCTCGTGCCGACGCCGTACTGGACCACCTACCCCGAGGCGATCGCGCTCACGGGTGCGCGGCAGGTCGACGTCTTCGCCGGCGCCGAGCAGGGCTACCTCGTCACCGTCGACCAGCTCGAGTCCGCCCGCACCGACCGCACGAAGGCGCTGCTCATGGTGAGCCCGTCGAACCCGACGGGCGCCGTCTACCCGGCCGACCGCGTGCGCGAGATCGCCGAGTGGGCGGAGGCGAACGGCCTGTGGGTCGTGAGCGACGAGATCTACCAGAACCTCGTCTACGACGGCGAGCGCGCCGTCTCGGTGACGGAGGCCGTGCCCGCCCTCGCCGACCGCACCATCCTCGTCAACGGCGTCGCGAAGACCTACGCGATGACCGGCTGGCGCGTCGGCTGGATGGTCGGCCCCGCCGACGTCATCAGGGCGGCCGCGAACCTGCAGTCGCACCTGACGAGCAACGTGAACAACGTCGCCCAGCGCGGGGCGCTCGAGGCGCTCACCGGCCCGCAGGACGCGGTCGGCGAGATGCTCGCGGCGTTCGACCGCCGTCGGCAGACGATCGTCGCCGAGCTCTCGCAGATCGACGGCATCACCGTGCCGACGCCCAGGGGCGCGTTCTACGTCTACGCGGACGTCGCCGGGCTGCTCGGCCGGACCTGGGGCGGCGTCACGCCCTCGTCGAGCCTCGAGCTCGCCGACCTGATGCTCGAGCAGGCCGACGTGGCCGCGGTGCCGGGCGAGGCCTTCGGCCCCTCGGGCTACCTGCGCTTCTCGTACGCGCTCGGCGACGACGCGCTGCTCGAGGGCGTCCAGCGGCTCCAGCGCCTCTTCGCCGCGTAGCCGGTGGAGCTCGAGCGGGTCGCGCCCGAGCTGCGCGATGCCGTCGCGAGACTCGGCGGCGTTCCGCTCGAGCGTCGAGTCGGCCGCGCCATCGGGAGGGTGGCGCCCCGGCTGATGCGCTGGCCGCGGGAGCCGGGCGTGCGCATCGGCCGCGCCCGCATCGGCGGCGTGCGCGTGCGCACCTACGCGCCGCCCGAGCCGCGCAGCGACGCCGTGCTGCTGTGGATCCACGGCGGCGGGATGCTCATCGGTGCGCCGGCGATGGACGACCACTTCTGCTCCGAGACGGCCGCCCGCCTCGGCCTCCGGGTCGTGAGCGTCGACTACCGGCTCGCACCCGAGCATCCGTTCCCGGCGCCGCTCGACGACTGCGCCCGCGTCTTCGCCGGGCTCATCGCTCGAGGCGACGCGCGGATCGCGCTCGGCGGCCAGAGCGCCGGCGCCGGCCTCGCCGCGGGGCTCGCCCAGCGGCTGCTCGACGAGGGCGGACCGCAGCCCATCGCGCAGCTGCTCGACTGCGCGATGCTCGACGACCGCACGGCCGCCGACGCGGCGCGCGACGACGAGGCGCACTTCGTCTGGGACAACCGCGAGAACCGCCTGGGCTGGCGCTCGCTGCTCGGCCAGGAGCCGGGCGCGCCGTCGGTGCCCGCCCATGCCGTGCCCGCGCGCCGCGCGGACCTCGGCGGGCTGCCGCCGGCCTGGATCGGCGTCGGCTCGATCGACCTCTTCCACGACGAGGACGTCGCGTACGCCGATCGGCTGCGCGCCGCCGGGGTCGACGTCGAGCTGCTGGTGGTGCCGGGTGCGCCGCACGGGCTGCTGGCGATCGCAGCGCGGTCGGCGCTCGCGGAGCGCTACCGGCGCGCGGCGCAGGACTGGCTCCGAGCCCGGATCTGACCGCGGCGAGGGCTGCGGCCTAGCTAGACGTGCTGGGCGTAGGCCCGGTAGCGCTCGAGCAGCTTCGGCCAGCCGGCGTGCAGCTCGCGGCCGCGCTGGTTGGAGTCGTTCCAGCCGGAGTGCGTGAGGTGGACCCGGGTGCCGCCGTGCGGCAGGTCGGTGAAGGTGACGAGCACCGTGGTCGCGTCGCCCTCGTGGGTGAGGCGGAAGGTGTGCCCGAAGCGCTCGCCCGGGATCGTCTCGATGACCTCGCCCCAGACGACCTCCCGGCCGTCGCGTCCGTGCTCGACGATGCGCAGGCCGTCGCGCTGCTCGACCTCGATGCGATCGAGCCCCGAGCCCGTCGCGGTCCAACCGGGGTGCCACCACTCGCTGAGGCCGTGCACGTAGGCGTCCCAGGCGCGCGTCCGGCTCACCGCCACCTCGAGCTCGTGCTCGATCGGCGAGGTGTCGTCCGGCTCGTGCTGATCCATGGCTGTCCCCTGAGCATCGACTCTGCCACGGCCCGACGCGGGGAGCAATCGTGGCGCCGATCACCGCGGACACGCGCACGCCATCCGGTGTGCGCTCGATCGGGCTGACGCCGCCGTGAGCCGCTCCTCGCGCTCGGCGGGCGGCTCAGGCCGATCGGACGCGCGGTCGGGCTAGAGCGTCAGGCCGACGAGCACGGGCTCCGGCGCGAGGTGCACGCCGAACTGGTTCTCGACGCGCGCCTGCACGAAGCGCGCGAGCTCGGCGATCTCCTCGCCCGTCGCGCCGCCGCGGTTGGTGAGGGCGAGGGTGTGCTTGTCCGAGATGGCGGCGCGCGAGCCCGGCAGCGAGAAGCCGCGTCCGATGCCCGCGTGCTCGATGAGCCACGCGGCCGACAGCTTCACCTGCGGCACCGGTCGCTCGAGCGACGGCACCGCCGTGTCGGCGTCGAGCGGCAGCACCGTCGCCTGGGGCGCGGGCGACGTCGACCAGCTCGGCACATCCTTCGGCAGCGCCGCGGCGAAGCGTGCGGAGACGATCGGATTGGTGAAGAACGAGCCGGCGCTCACCGAGTCGGGGTCGTCCGACAGCACCATGCCCTTCGAGCCGCGCAGCGCGAGCACCGATGCGCGCACATCCTCGAGCGGCACGCGCGTGCCGAGCTCGACCCCGAGCGCCGAGGCGAGCTGCTGGTAGGCGATCGGCTGGCTGCGGCCGTCGGGCGAGCGGCGCAGTTTCAGGTCGACCGACAGCACGACGCCGCGCAGCACGCCCCGCTTGATCGCCGAGTCGCGGTAGCCGAGCCGCAGCTCGGAGGCCGGCACCGACCGCACCTCGAGCGTCTCGGCATCCAGCAGCTCGATGCCCTGCAGCGTCGACGACAGCTCCTGGCCGTAGGCGCCGATGTTCTGCACGGGCGAGGCGCCGACCGAGCCGGGCACGCCGCTGAGCGCCTCGATGCCCGTCAGGCCCTGCTCGACCGCGAGCGCGACGAGCGCGTCCCACGACTCCCCGGCCTCGACGCGCAGCACGACGGCGTCGTCGACGGGCGCGTCCTCGCCGGCGGGCCGATGCGGCCGCTCCGCAGCGGGCAGCGTGCGGATGCCCCGGGTGGTGATGTGCAGGACGGTGCCGTCGTAGGGCTCGTCCGACGCGACCGTGTTCGAGCCGCCGCCGAGCAGCAGGTGGTCGCCGCCGTCCGCCACGATCTCGGTGTAGGCCGCGATGACCTCGTCGCGCGAGCCCGCCTCGATCCAGCGGCCGACCTCGCCGCCGACGCGCATGGTCGTGGCGTCGGCGAGCCTGCGCGACGCGGTCATCGGTCGGTCGCCACGACGACCTGCGCCTTGCCGAGCACGGTCTGCTCGCCGACTGTGACGGTGAGGTCGATGCGGGCACTGCCCTCGTCGACGCGCGCGACCTTCGCCACCACGTGCAGCGCCGCGCCCGTCTGGGGATCGACGACCACGGGCCGCGTGAAGCGCACCTGGTAGTCGAGGATGCGCGCGGGGCCGGCCCAGTCGACGACGGGCTGCACGGCGGCGCCCATCGTGAGCATGCCGTGGGCCAGCACGCCCGGCAGGCCGACGGACTCGGCGACGTCGTCGCGGTAGTGGATGGGGTTGAAGTCGCCGGAGGCACCGGCGTACCGGACGAGCGAGTCGCGCGTGAGCGCGAGGTCGCGCTCCGCGACCACCTGCCCGACCTCGAGCTCGCCGAGCTGCTGCGTGCCGGTCATCGGCGTCGTCCCCTCCATCAGGCGGCCCGCACCACGAGCGTCGACGTCGCCGTGACCACGTGCTCGCCGTCCGCATCCGTGATGACGCTCTCGCTCGTCACCATGTCGTTGCCGCCGAGCGACTTCACGCTCGTCACGGTCAGCTGCGCCGTGAGCTCGTCGCCGGCGACGATCGGCCGCGTCGCGCTGAAGCGCTGGTCGCCGTGCACCACGCGGGTGAAGTCGACGCCCGCGGTCTCGTCCTCGAGCAGTTGGCGGAGCGTGAGCTCCTGGATGACGATCGGGAAGGTGGGCGGCGCGATCACGTCGGCATGGCCGGCGGCGCGCGCGGCGTCGACGTCGAGGTGCTCGGGGCGCGTCGCCTGCACCGCGCGGGCGAACTCGCGGACCTTCTCTCGCCCGACGAGGTACGGGGCCGTGGGCGGGTACTGCCTGCCCTGGATCTCGGGGTTCACTGGCACGCAGCCAGTCTAGGCAGTGGCGCGGTCCTGCCACCGGGAGACCCTGACTCCCCCGACGTACGATCACGACGTCAGCGCGCGGAAGCATGCACTGCCGGCGGTGCCGGCTCCGGACATGCCGAAGGGGACCGGACGCATCCGATCCCCTTCGTGGCGGTAGCGAGGGCGGGGTTCGAACCCGCGACCTCACGATTATGAGTCGTGCGCTCTCACCAACTGAGCTACCCCGCCAGAACGCCCACCCAAGCACGAAGCATCAAGCGAACGCGAGCCCCGAGCGAGGATTGAACTCGCGACCCCTTCCTTACCATGGAAGTGCTCTACCGCTGAGCTATCGGGGCGAAGCCGTGATGGCAACCGGAATATCGTAGCACCGCGGACGGCCCCTTCGCGCACCTCACGGCGCGAGCGCGTCGACGCCTCCGATCGTCCGCGCGCAGCGTCGCAGCGCGTCGATCGCGTGCGCGACGACGGCGCGCTCGGCGACGTCCGGTCGGGCGAGGACGCTGACGATCCGACCGGTCGGGAGCCCCGCGAGCGGCACGAGCGCGATGCCGCCGCCGGGCCGCGTGCTGAAGCGCGGCAGCATGCCGATCCCGAGGCCCGCGGCGACGAGCGCCTCGACGAGGCGGTTGTCGCGCACGCGCTGCCCGATCGCGAACCGCTCCCCCGCCGCCGCCTCGACCGCGATGCGCAGGTCGTCGAAGGGGTAGCCCTCCGGCACGCCGATCCAGCGCTCGCCCGCGATGTCCGCCGGCCGCACCGAGACGCTCCCCGCGAGCGGATGCGCCTCGGGCACGGCGATGTCGATCGGCTCCCGCAGCAGGTCGATCACGCGCAGGCCACGCCAGTCCGGCAGCGGCGTCGCCGCCATCCGGTGCCCGATCACGAGGTCGTGGTCGCGCGCGAGCGCCGCGTAGTCGGCCTCCGCGACGTCGTGGTCGTGCACGCGGAGGTCGACGTCCGCGCCGAGCGCCGCGATGAGCGACGGCAGCAGCACGACGCCCGCGCTCGGCAGGGCCGCGACGTCGACCCGCCCGCCGATCCCGCCGCGGTAGGCGGCCAGCCTGCCCTCGACCCGCGCGACCACGGCCGCGACCTCGATCGCGCCGGCGGCGAGCAGCCTCCCGGCCTCGGTCAGCCGCACCCCGCGGCCGAGGGGTTCGGTGAGCGGCAGCCCGATCGTGCGCTCGAGCGATCGGATGCGCTGCGACACGGCCGACGGGGTCACCCGCGTCGCGCGCGCCACGGCCGTGAGGCTGCCGCGCTCGTCGAGCTCCCGCAGCAGGATGAGGTCGCGCAGCTCCATGCAGCAACGCTACACAGTCGATGCAGCATTCATCGCTTGTGCTGCATGGTGCTCGCCTGCTCGGCTGTCCGCATGACGACGAGAGAACGACTGCTGGGCCTGCTGGTCGCCGTGCTGTGGGGGCTCAACTTCCTGGCGATCCACCTCTCGCTCGAGCAGTTCCCGCCCTTCTTCCTCGTGGCGCTGCGGTTCGCCCTCCTCGCGGTACCGACGATCCTGCTCGTGCCGCGGCCGGACGTGCCGCTGCGGTGGCTGCTCGGCTACGGGCTCGGGTTCGGCACGCTACAGTTCCTCTTCCTCTACTGGGCGATGGCGACCGGCATGCCGACGGGCCTGGCCTCGCTCGTGCTGCAGGCATCCGCCCCCTTCACGGTGCTGCTCGGCGCCACCCTGCTGCGCGAGCGCCTGGACCGCGCGCAGGTGCTCGGCATCCTGCTCGCGGTCGCGGGGCTGACCGCGATCGGCGCGCAGCAGCTCGGCACCGCCGCGCTCGGTCCGTTCCTGCTCACGCTGCTCGGTGCGCTCGGCTGGGCGCTTGGCAACGTCTCGAGCCGGCTCGCGCGCCCGTCGAAGCCGCTCCACCTGACGCTGTGGATGTCGGTCGTCCCGGTGCTGCCGATGCTCGCGACCTCGCTGTGGGTCGAGGGCCCCGACCGCATCGCGCAGTCGTTCGTCGGGCTCGAGACCACCACCGGCCTGCTCGCGATCGCCGGCCTCGCCTACACGATGCTGCTCGGCACGGTCGTGGGGAGCGGCATCTGGACCTGGCTGCTGAGCCGCCACCCGGCCGCGCGCGTCGCACCGTTCTCGATGCTCGTGCCCGTCGTCGGCCTGCTCACCGCCTGGATCGTGCTCGGCGAGACGCTCACGGCGGTCGAGATCGCCGGCGCCGGCGTGGTGGTAGCCGGCGTGCTGCTGGGATCCGGTGCGCTGGGCGGCGGGAGCCGCGCCGCCAGACCTGCCCCGGCCGAGCCGCCCACGGAGCGCGCGCCATCACCCGCCGCGCGCTGACGCGCGCTGGCTAGCGAGGAGTGGCGGCCGCGCGGCGCCAGCCGCCGTCGACGCGCTCGACCGCCCCCGCGGCCTCGAACGCCTCGAGCCATCCGCGCATGGGCCAGAACCCCCAGCGGTCGGCGAAGAGCCCGCCGTTGCGGAGGATGTCGTCCAGGTGCTGCCACGGCGGGCTCGAGGTCGGGTGGTGCTGGTGGTACGCGTGCGCGCCGCCCACCCACGCGAGCGGCGCCCGCGCTGCCTGCGCGCGCATCGCGAAGTCCGTGTCCTCCGCGCCGTAGCCCACGTAGGCCTCGTCGAAGCCGCCGATGCGGCGCCAGGTCGACGCGCTGAGGGCGAAGGAGAGCGACCAGAACAGCAGCTGGTCCTCCGGCGCCGCGACGTCGACCTCGCCGTCGGGCGGCGAGGGACGCGCGGCATGCGGGGCGGTCAGCGCCGCGAGATCCGTCTGGGCGTCGACGGCGACGCCCTCGGCAAGGTACGTCACGGGGCCGGCGAGCAGCGCTCCCGGGTGGGCGCGGAGCGCCCGGTCGTAGCGATCGAGCAGCGCGTCACCGGGCACGCAGTCGGCGTCGAGGAAGACGAGGCGGTCGCAACCGTGGTCGATCGCGGCCTGCGCGCCGGCGTTGCGGGCGGCGGCGAGCCGCATGCCCGCGGCCGCGGGCGGCACGTGCAGCAGGAGCGTCGCGGGCACGTCGTCGCCGGGCGGCTCGGCGTCGAGCCACACGACGATCCGCTCCAGGCCCGGGATGCCCCGCAGCCGCTCCTGCTGCCGGTCCAGGTGGTGCGCCCGCGCGCGCGACGCGAGCGTGATGGTGGCGATGGTCATGGCCGTCCTCCTGCCGCGACGCGATCGATGATCGCCGCGGCCCTGCCTGCGGCGCCGCGCACGCCCCACGCGCTCCAGTCCGGCTCGAGCGCCTGCGCGCGGGCGAGCAGTGCCGGCCAGTCACCGGGCGCGGATGCGTCGGCGACCACGGCGAGGCCCAGCTCGTCCAGCATGGCGGCCGTGCGGTGCTGCTCGTCGAACGGGCGCGGCCGCGGCACGACGATCGCGCTGGCCCCCGCCGCGGCGATGTCGGCGATCGCGTTCTGCCCCGCCGCCGTGACCACGACCTCCGCCTCGCAGAGCGCCTCCCACGGGTCGTCGATCCACGTGGCACCGCCGGCGACCCGCCACTGCCGGTCGGGCGTCGCCGCGATCGCCTCGCGCAGCATCGCGTCCCACGCCGCGTCGCGGCCGCCGCCGCCGAGCGCGAGCACGGTGCCCGGACGGCGCGCGGCCGAGCGCTCCCGGGTCGCGAAGCGCGAGATGCCGCCCACGGGGTGGACCTCGCCGTCGTCGGCCGGCCACGGGGCGAGCACCGCGTCGGCGAGCCGCCGGCCGAGCACGTGCGGGTCGTCGGTGCGGTCGCCCGGCTGGGTCATCAGCACGACGCGGCGCCCGAGGAGCCGCGCGAGCAGCGTCACCTCGACCGAGACGTCGACGACGATCGCGTCGAGGTGCGGGGCGCGGGCCGCGATCGCCGCCATCCGTTCGACGTGACCGCGGTGCCCGATGGGCGCCCAGTGCAGCGCGCCGCGCGCCGTCGGCTCGGCCGCCGACGGCGCGCCGGCCCCTTCGTCCTCGTCGTCGCGGGGCAGCTGCACCCACGTCGTGCCGTCGGGCAGCGCCGCGGGCTGCGGCAGCGAGCTGAACGCCACCACCGACGCGGCGACGTGCGGCCGGATCGCGAGGAAGCGCGTCAGGTGCCCCATGCCGTGGTGGTGCACGTACCAGCCGACCGCGGTCACGGCAGGGCCGCCGTGCGCTCGACGACATCGAGCCGGTCGCGGTAGAGCGCCTCGAGCTGCCGGTCCCGGCGCAGCGCCGAGAACCGCTCGACCGCGTGCTCGCGGATGCCGATCCGCGTGGTGCTCGGGAGGCGCAGCAGCTCGTCCGCGGCGGCCGCGAGTGCCACGACATCCCCGGGCGGCACGAGGCGCGTGCCTGGCAGCCCCTCGAGCACCTCGGAGATGCCGCCGCGGTCGAACGCGGCGACCGGCGTGCCGGTCATGAGCGCCTCGGCCAGCACGAGCCCGAAGGGCTCGTCCCAGCACGGCGTCACGAGCGCGCAGCCGCTGCGCCCCACGAGGTGGGCGAGCCGACGACGCCGCATGGGCCCGACGTGGCGGATGCCGCCCCCCAGCCGCGGCACCACGGAGCGCTCGAAGTACTGCTCGTCGCCCACGCGGCCCGCCACCACCAGGGGGCGCCCCATCGCGCGCGCCGCATCGGCGGCGAGGTGCGGGCCCTTCTCGGGCACGATGCGCCCGAACCACACGAGCCCTGGGCCGCCCGGCCCGAGCGGCCACGCGTCGGCGTCGACCGTGTTGAGCAGCACCGTCGACTCGACCCCGCTCGCGCGCCACTCCCCCGCCGTGTGGCCGCTCACCGCGACGAACGAGTGCGCGGGCCCGGCAGCATCGGCGGCCGCGACGAGCTCGGGCAGCGGCGGCGTGTGCAGCGTCGTGAGCATCGGGATGCCGTGCTCGGCGGCGCGAGCGATCGGCACCGGGTGCAGGCTGTGGTTGTCGATCAGGTCGAAGGCGGTGCGGTCGACGACGAGCTCGTCGACCACGGCGTCGAGCACGCTCGCCACCTGGTCCAGGTACCCGTCCGGATACGCCTCGTCGGACGAGCGCCCGCCGCCCCAGACCACACGGGGCAGCCGCATCTGCTCGGGGGTGCGATCGAGGAAGTCGGAGCCGCGCGCCGCCACGAGCGTGACGTCGTGGCCGCTCGCTCGCAGCGACCGCACGCGGTCCCACACGAGCGCCTCGAGGCCACCCGCGTGCGGCTCGCGGATCGGGTGGCGCGACGGGGCGATGACCAGGATGCGGAGGCGGTCACCGAGCGGGCGCCGCATCACCGCGCCCCGCCCTCGGCGAGCACCTCGCGGTAGAGCGCCGCGTGCGCCTCGGCCACGACCGCGCGCTCGACCAGGCGCCGTTCGCGACGCGCGCCCACCAGCCGCCGTCGCTCCGGCGATCCGGCGCGGGCACCGCGCGAGACCGCCTCGAGCACGGCCCGGCCCGCGTCGTCCGGCGTCGCGAACCCGACGTAGCCGTCCGGGTGCTGCCCCGCCATGGCGAGCGACCCGGGCCCGACGACGGTCACGCCGCGGTCGTAGCAGAGCTCGACCCAGCCGGAGTGGGTGCCGTGCCCGTACGGCAGCAGCGCGACGTCGAGGCGGTCGAGCTCGGCCAGCAGGGCGGCGTCGTCCGGACGCGCGCGCACGATGAGGTCGCAGTCGCCGCGGCCGCGCAGCGACGCCTCGACCCGGCTCGCGAGCGCCTCGTCGCGCGTCGTCGCGTTCAGCAGCACCCGTCCGGTCGCGGCCACGCCGGCGCTCGCGAGCGCGTCGAGCGCCTGCAGGAGCGCACGCACCGCCGCCTCGGCGTCGATGTTCGGGCGGAGGTCACGGAGGTGCACGCCGACGACGAGCGGCGCGTCGAGCCCCGCGTCGGGGTGCGGATCCGCGTCGACCGGGTCGTCGGCATCGTCGTCGAGGAGCGTCGGGTGCGCGAGCACGAGCGCATCGCGGCCCCACGTGCGACGCACCTCGTCGGCCGCGGCGCGCGTCAGCGTCACCAGTCGGGCGGCACGCGGGACGAGCAGGTCGAGGTCGCCCCGGTGGCCGGTCTGCTCGTCCAGCTGCGGGTTCTGCAGGTCGTGGACCGTGTAGACGAGGGGCTTGCCGAGCGCGTCGAGCGCGTCGAGCGCTGCCGCGAGGCGCCCCTCGGGCAGCGACTCCATGCCGAAGTGCACGTGCATGACGTCGAAGCGGTCGGCGGACCGCTCGATCCACTCGGCGTCGAGCATCGCCGGCGGCCACCAGCGGTCCGGATGCGCGGGGTCGGTCACCGGATCGGCGAGCACCACGACGCCCTCGGCCGCGGAGACGGCCCGCACGTAGGGGTGCGCGGCAGGCACGGAGGCGACCCGGACCGAGGCGACCCGCACGGTGGCGGTCCGCGATGCGGGCTCGATGACGTCGATGCGGTGCTCCTTCTGCAACAGGCGCGGGGATAAGCGGCGCGAGGCGTCGTCGGTGCGCAGCAGTGGAGGACCACCGGTTCGTACACTAGATGCTGGCGGCTGAGCGACCGCCCCGCGACCCTGCCGCCGTCGGCGCGCGCGCCGACAGGAGGCAGCATGACGAGCGAGGCCGCACAGGACGCCGCCCGTCGGCAGCACTACGCCGACCTCTACGACCCGAGCCCCCACGACGGTCCGACCGGCGTGCTGCTCGGCAACTGCCAGGCGGAGTCGCTGCGCCAGGCGCTCTCGGGCTCCGACGTGCGGCTGCTCCGGGTGCCGCCCGTGCACGAGCTCGAGGCGTCGGACCTGCCGCACCTCGAGCGGCTGCTCGCCGGTGTCGACGTCGTGGTCGCGCAGCCGATCCGCGACGACTACCGCGGCATGCCGCTCGGCACCCGGCAGCTGCTCGACGCCGTGCGCGTCGGCGCCCGCTCGGCGATCGTGCCGGTGATCCGCTTCGCCGGGCTCCACCCGTGGCAGGCGATCGTGCGGCCGCCGCACGACCCCTCTGCCGCCCCGCCGATCGTGCCGTACCACGACCTCCGCACGCTCGCCGAGGCCGCGGGGGCGGATGCGTCTGCCCCCGCGTCGCCCGCCGCCCTCCGCGAGGTCGGCCAGGCCTCGCTCGACCAGCTGCGGTGGCGAGAGGAGCGCTTCGGGACCGTGCCGATCTCCGACGCGCTCGCGCGCCCGACGTTCGACCACATGCGCACCATCAACCACCCCGGCAACCCCGTCTGGCACGCGCTCGCGGCGCGCGTGCACGAGGTGCTCCGGCTCGGCGGAGCTCCTGCGCCGCTCCCCCGGCCGCTGCTCGACCGCGTGCACGCGCCCCGGGCCGCGCAGGTCATCGACGCCCTCGGGCTCGACGCGGAGCCGCGCGAGCACTGGATCGTCGACGGCGAGCGCGTGGACGACGGGGACGTGCGCGCGGCACACCTGGCCTGGTATCGCGAGCACCCCGATGTCGTGGTCGCGGGCACCCGGCGGCACGCCGACGCCATGGCGGTGCTCGGGCTGTGACGGGCGCTCCGCCCGTGCTGCTCCACCGCGGCGACGCCCAGCACGGCGTCGACCGGTGCGCCAGGACGCTCGCCGAGGCGACGCGGGCGATGCACCCGGGCATGCGGCTCGAGCTGGACGGCGACGCAGCGGACGCCGAGCGCGTGCACCTGCACTTCACCGACCGGCTCTGGGGTGAGTCGCCCGAGTCCGCGGCCGACGCGGTCGAGGCGATCGCCGCCGGATCGCGGGTGGCGGTGACGCTGCACGACGTGCCGCAGGCCTCGGACGGCGTCGCCTCGATGCGGCGCCGCACCGAGGCCTACCGTCGCGTCGTCGACGCCGCCGAGCTCGTCGTCTGCAACAGCAGGCACGAGCGAGCGCTGCTGCGGGCGGCGTTGGGCGACGTGGCGGCGGAGGTCGTGCCGCTGCCCGCGGCGGCGCCGCTCCGGCGGCCGCAGCGCTGGGAGCCGCTCGCCGAGGTCGCGGTGCTCGGCTTCTTCTACCCGGGCAAGGGACACCGCGAGGCGGTCGACGCCGTCGCCTCGCTCGAGCCGCCGATCGCCGTGACCGCGATCGGCCGGGCGGCCCCGGGCCACGAGGCGGAGCTCGCCGAGCTGCAGCGGTACGCCGCCGCCCGAGGCGTCGACCTCTCGGCGACGGGCTTCGTGCCCGACGACGCGCTGCTCGAGCGCGCGCAGCGCGCGGCCGTGCCGGTCGTCGCGCACCAGCACGTGTCGGCGTCCGGCTCGCTCAACGACTGGATCGCAGCAGGCAGGCGGCCCATCACGATCGTGAACGACTACTTCGCCGAGATGGCGGCCCTCCGACCCGGCACCGTCGAGCTCGTGGAGCGCGATGGCCTCGCAGCCGCCGTCGCCGCGGCGCTCCGCGACCCGTCGCGCACGTGGCTGCCGGACGACGCCCGCAGCGCCCCGCACCTCGACGACACCGCGGCCGCCTACCTCGACCTGTGGGCGGCGTGGTGACGGCGCCGTTCGGCCGTCCCATCGCGGGCAACGGCTGGGAAGCGCTCGACGGGGAGCCGGCGGCGCCACGGTCCGTCTCGGTGATCGTCGCGCACTACGACCAGCAGGAGCAGCTCGACCGCACGCTCGCGGCGCTGCGCCGCCAGACGCATCCCCCCGAGCTGCTCGAGGTGATCGTCGCGGACGACGGCTCGCCCACCCCGCCCGCGGTGCCGCGCGACGTGACGCTCGTGCGGCAGAGGGATCTCGGCTTCCGCGTCGCTGCGGCCCGCAACCTCGGCGTGCGGCACAGCACTGGCGACGTGCTGTGCTTCCTCGACGCCGACACGGCGCCCGAGCCGGACTACGTGTCGAGGATCGCGCGGCTGCCCTCGCTCGCCCCGGACATCGTCGCGGTCGGGCGGCGACGCCACGCCATGCTGGCCGGCAGCGGGGACGACCGTGCCATCGAGGTGGCCGGTGCGGCGCGCGCGATCGACGAGCCGGCCTGGCTCGCCGATGCCTACGCGCGCTCGCGCGACCTGCGCGACGCCGACGCGCGCTCCTACCGCTTCGTCATCAGCGCGGTCGTCGCGTGCAGCCGCTGGCTCTTCGACGACGTCGGCGGCTTCGACGAGACGTTCGACGCCTACGGTGGCGAGGACTGGGAGTGGGCGTACCGCGCGTGGCTCGGCGGCGCGGCCCTCGCGCACGTGCCCGACGCGGTCGCCTGGCACGACGGCCCCGACTGGGCGGGCCGCGACGAGGCCGACCGGCTGCGGCGCAAGAACGTCGAGACGCTGCGGCTCATGCAGTCGATCGCGGCACCGGGCTCAGCCCCGCGCGGCGTGCTGGTGCGCGAGGCGGATGTGCTCGTCACCCTGCGATCGGCCGGCTCCGCGGCCGCCGGCGTCGTCTGCGTCGACAGCATCCTGCAGGTGCTGCCCGGCGCCCGCGTGATCGTGCCGCCGGTCGTGCGCGAGGCCCTCGCCGGCGACCCGCGGGTCGTCGAGCGCTGGAGCGGCACCCCGAGTGTCGAGGTCGACCTCGCGGCGCCCGTGCACGTCGACGCCGCGGCCGCCGCGCGGCTCCGGGCGGCGACCGCCGAGGTGGGCGAGGGCGACCTCGGCTCGATCGCGCTCGGTGCGCTCGTGACCGTCACGGCCACGCGGGCGGACGCGCGCGACCGCCGGTGGGGCCGGCCGACCGGGTGGCGCCGGGTCGAGCGCCCGGGCGACGGCGTCGTGCCGCTGCCCGAGGCGCCCGACCTCGAGGCGTACCTCGGCGGCTGGTGGGCTCCCTGAGGCCGAACTTCAGTGTTCGGTGGCCTCAGTGCTCGGTGGCCTCAGTGCTCGGTGGCCTTCTCGGCCCCGGCGCCCGTGAAGGAGCGCACCTCCATCTCGGCCTGCTTGACCTCGTGGTCGGCCGACGGCTTCGTGACGAGCGTGCCGATGATGCCGAGCAGGAACGCGAGCGGGATCGACACGATGCCGGGGTTCGACAGCGGGAAGATCGCGAAGCTCGCATCCGGGAACATCGACGTCTCGCGACCCGACACGGCGGGCGAGAGGACGATGAGCAGCACGCACGAGATGAGCCCTCCGTACATCGACCAGAGCGCGCCGCCGGTGTTGAAGCGCCGCCAGAACAGCGAGTAGAGGATCGTCGGCAGGTTGGCGCTCGCCGCGACCGCGAATGCGAGCGCCACCAGGAACGCGACGTTCTGCCCCTGCGCCACGATGCCGCCGATGATCGCGATGATGCCGATGACGACGACGGTGTAGCGGGCCACCCGCACCTCCGCACCCGGTGCGACGTCGCCGCGCTTGATGATGGAGGCGTAGATGTCGTGCGCGAACGAGGTCGCCGCCGTGATCGCGAGTCCGGCGACCACCGCGAGGATCGTCGCGAAGGCGATCGCCGAGATGATCGCCATGAGCACCGGGCCGCCGAGGGCGAGCGCGAGCAGCGGCGCCGCGGCGTTCTCGCCGCCCGCGGCCTCGCGGATCGTCTCCGGTCCGACGAGCGCCCCGGCACCGAAGCCGAGCACGAGCGTGAACAGGTAGAAGATGCCGATGAGCCAGATCGCCCAGACGACGCTGCGCCGGGCCTCCTTCGCCGACGGCACCGTGTAGAAGCGCATGAGCACGTGCGGCAGGCCCGCGGTGCCGAGCACGAGCGCGAGACCCAGCGAGAGGAAGTCGATCGGGTTCGTGTACTTCAGGCCCGGGGCGAGGATCGCCTCGCCGTCGGGCGACGCGTCGATCGCGCGCTGCAGCAGCTCGTTGAAGTCGAACCGCACGATGAAGAGCACCATCAGGGTCAGGATGCCGGCGCCCGCGATGAGCAGCACGGCCTTGATGATCTGCACCCAGGTGGTGCCCTTCATGCCGCCGAAGATGACGTAGACGATCATCAGCACGCCGACGACGGCGACGGTGATCGTCTTCGCGATCGGCTCGGTGAAGCCCATGAGCAGCGCGACGAGGCCACCGGCGCCGGCCATCTGCGCGACGAGGTAGAAGAAGCAGACGGTGAGCGTCGCGAGCGCCGCCGCCATCCGCACCGGGCGCTGCTTCAGCCGGAAGCTGAGCACGTCGGCCATCGTGAACCGGCCGGTGTTGCGCAGCAGCTCGGCGACGAGCAGCAGCGCGACGAGCCACGCGACCAGGAAGCCGATCGAGTAGAGGAAGCCGTCGTAGCCCGCGACCGCGATCGCGCCGCAGATGCCGAGGAAGCTCGCGGCCGAGAGGTAGTCGCCGGCGATCGCGATGCCGTTCTGACGGCCGGAGAACGACCGCCCCGCGGCGTAGAACTCGTTCTCGGTCGCCTTGCGGCGCGAGACGCGGAAGACGATGAAGAGCGTGACCGCGACGAACGCCGCGAACACGATCATGTTGATGGTCGGGTTGATCTCGTCGAGGCTCACGGGGCCGGCCTGGATGATCATCGCGCACCCCCCGACTGCGCCGCCTGCTCCATCTCGTGCGCGAGCGGTTCGGTGAGCGGGTCGTAGGTGCGGTTCGCCCAGCGGCTGTAGGCCATCGTGATGACGAACGTCGAGACGAACTGCGCGAGCCCGAACAGCAGCCCGACGTTGATGTTGCTGCCGCCGATGCGGGTGGCGAAGAAGCTCGGCGCGAAGCCGGCGATCAGCACGTAGGCGAGGTACCAGCCGAGGAAGAGCACCGTGAGCGGGACGATGAAGCCCATGAAGGTGCGCCGCAGGCGCTGGAACTCGGGTGAGCGCTGCATCTGCAGGCTGCGCTCGGCTACGGGGTCGGACTCAGGCATGCGTGACGCTCCCATTCCCGGACGCGACGCTGCGCCCGCCTCACCGTCGAGGTGCGACGAGCGTAGCGGCACGAGGCGCGGATGCTGAGGAATCCGCGGAGTCCGGCCCGGCCGGGCGCGTCGCTACTTCACGGCTCCCGCGGTCAGGCCGCCGACGATGTACTTCTGCAGCCAGAGGAACAGCGCCATCACGGGGATGGCCGCGAGCACGGCACCAGCGGCGAACACCGGGTAGTTCGAGTTCGTCTCGTCCGAGACGAGCCGGAAGAGGCCGACCGCGAGCGTCAGCTTGTCGTTGCTCGACAGCAGCGTCGAGGCGATCACGAACTCGCTCGTCGTGGCGATGAACGAGAGCAGGCCGACGACGGCGAGGATCGGGGCCACGAGCCGCAGGATGATCGTGAAGAAGATGCGGGCGTGCCCCGCGCCGTCGATCTTCGCCGCCTCGTCGATCGAGGTCGGGATCGTGTTGAAGAAGCCGTACATCAGGTAGGTGTTCACGCCGAGCGCGCCGCCGAGGTAGACGAGGATGATGCCGATCTGCGAGTCGAGCCCCAGCACCGGGAAGATGTCGCTGATGCCGCGCATGAGCAGGTAGATCGCGACGACCGCGAGCAGCTGCGGGAACATCTGCACGAGGATCAGGCTCAGCAGCCCGACCCGGCGGCCCGTGAACCGCAGCCGGCTGAAGGCGTAGGCCGCGAGCGCGCCGAGGAAGACGGTGCCGGCCGATGTGACGAGGCCGATCACCATCGTGTTGGCGAACCACGCGGCGTAGGGGCGGTTGGGGTCCGTGAACAGGTCGACGTAGTTCTCGAGCGAGAAGTTGCGGAACAGCGCGTTCGAGCCGGTGAGCGTGCCGCCGGGGTTTAGCGAGGCGCTCAGGACGTAGACGAGCGGGAACGCGGCGAAGATCACCACGGCGATCCCGATGAGGTGGCGCCAGCCGAGCTCCCGCACCCACTTGCGGAAGCTCATCCTCGGCTGCGGGGCGGGGCGGCGCTCGGGCTCGGCGTCGAGCTCGATGGCGGCGGGGTCGATGTTGATGCTCATCAGTGCAGATCCTCCAGTGCCCTGGTCTGGCGGAACGAGATCGCCGAGACGGCGGCGACGACGATGAAGATGAGGATCGAGAGCGCGGCCGCCAGGCCGTAGTCGCGGTTGCCGCCCTCGAACGCCGTCTTGTAGACGAGCGTGATGAGCAGGTCGGTGTGGCCGACGTTCTCGGTGACGCCCTCCATGCGGGGACCGCCGCGCGTGAGCATGTAGGTGGTGTTGAAGTTGTTGAAGTTGAAGGCGAACGACGAGATCAGCAGCGGCGCGGTCGACACGAGCAGCAGCGGGAACTTGATGCCGCGGAACACCTGCCAGCCGTTGGCGCCGTCGACGGTCGCCGCCTCGGTGAGCTCCTCCGGGATCGACTGCAGGGCGCCCATGCAGACGAGGAACATGTAGGGGAAGCCCAGCCAGACGTTGACGAGCAGCACCGAGAACTTCGCGAGCCACGGATCCGTCAGCCACGGGATGTTCGCGGAGCCGAACAGCACCTCGTTGACGAAGCCGAACTCGGTGTTGAGCAGGCCGAGCCAGACGAGCGCCGACAGGAACGACGGGAAGGCGTACGGGAGGATCGAGAGCACGCGGTAGACCTTGCGCGAGCGCATCCGCGGGTCGTTGAGCGTGAGCGCGAGGAACAGGCCGAGGAAGAACGACAGCCCCACCGAGAGGATCGCGAAGGCGAAGGTCCAGACGGCGACGCCGAGGAGCGCGCCGCCGAACCGCGGGTTCTCGAACGGGTAGAGGAAGTTCTCCGGGCCGACCACGATCTGCCAGCCGGTGCCGAGCACCTCGCCGCCCTCGGTCTCGAACTGCCCGTTGCCGAGGTCGGCGTAGACGGTGTCGGTCGTGGTGTCGGTCATCGTGCCGGCGGCCTCGTCGTAGACGAAGATCGACTGGAAGACGAAGGCGTTGCGCGCATCCGTCGTGCGGAGGAAGCCGTCGGCGAGGTCGTCACTCAGCGGCACCTGCAGCGCGGCCACCTCCTGCTGCCGCTGCAGCACGTCCTGCTGCTGCAGGCTCGTCCATCCCTCGGCCGCGACGGCGCGGTCGCCGTCGAGCGTCACCGCCCCCGGGTCGAGGGGCTGCAGCGGCTCCTCCTGGGTGCCGACGAGCACCTCGCCCTCGGGCGAGGTCGCGAGCAGGCCGAGGCCGCCGGGGCCCTCGACGAGCTGCACGAGGTAGGTGGGCGAGCCCTCGACGCGCTGCGTGTTCTGCAGCACGATCGCCGAGATCGCGTCCTCCTTCGTCGAGTTGTGCCCGTCGCCGTAGTTGGTGAACGCGATGTAGAGCGAGTACACGACCACGAACACCTGGAACACGGCGAGGAAGATGAGGCCCGGCGTCAGGTACTTGCCGGGCAGCAGCCCCGGCGACAGGTAGACGATGTTGACGAGCAGCGTGGTGACGGCGACGATGCCGAGCACGAGCCAGTCGCCGCGGAAGAACAGCATCGACATCGCGAAGACCGCGACGGCGTCGACGATGGCGAGGAAGAGGATCTTGACCGCCAGCACCTTCATGCTGGGCGGCGCGGTACTGATGCTCCGCTTGCGCGTCGCCGTGCTGTCCTTCGAGACGGTCGTCGTCACGCGGAGCTCCTGATCGCCGAGATGGGTTGCGGGGATGGCGCGGCGGCCGGCCCGATCGGACCGGCCGCCGCGTCGAGAGGGGGTCAGCCGTCGAGCGAGCTCTGGATCTTGTCGGCCATCGTCGTCCAGACCGTGGCCGGGTCACCGCCCTGCTGCGCGATGATCTGTCCCTCCGCGACGCCCCAGTCCTCCCACAGGAGGCCCATCTCGGGGATGTTCGGCATCGGCACGCCGGCAGCGCCGACCTCACCGAAGGCAGCCACGTCCTCGTTCGACTGCGCAGCCTCGAACGCCGAGGTCAGCGCGGGCGCGCGCTGGCCGGTCTCGTAGATGGCCGTCTGCGCCTCCTCGCCCGCGATGTACTCGGTGAGGAACTGCGAGGCGACGATCGGGTTGTTCGCGTAGGCCGAGACCATGAAGCCCTGCACGCCGACGAACGGCGTGGCAGGCTCGCCGCCGGCCGACGGGATCTCGCTGACCGCGTAGTTGACGCCGGCCTCCTGGAACGCGGAGAGGTTCCACGGACCGGTGATCGTGTAGGGCGACGCGCCGCTCGCGAACTGCTCCTTGGCAATGTCCTGGCTGATGTTCGGGTTGATGATGCCCTCTGCCGACCACTGGCCCAGCGCCTGCGCGAACGCCACGTTGCCCTCGTTGCCGAGCTGCAGGTCGTCGGCGTCGTAGGACCCGTCCTCGTTGATGCCGAAGACCGGGCCGCCGAACGACGCCTGCAGCGGGTACAGGTGGTAAGGGTCGGCGTTGTTCGGGTCGATGCCGACGAGCAGCGGGAACTCCGCGGATCCGGCGTCGACCGCGGCCTGACCGGAGGAGATGAGCTCGTCCCACGTGGCGGGCGCCTCGGGGGCGAGGTCGGTGTTGCGCACGAGCGCGATGTTCTCGATCGACACGGGCACGCCGTAGGTCGATCCCTCGAACGTCATGGCGTTGACGGCGATCTCCTGGAAGTCGCCCGCGGTGTCGCCGAGCTCGACCGGCGCGATGACGCCGTTCTGCGCGAGCTTGCCGATCCAGTCGTGCGCGCCGACGATGACGTCGGGGCCCTCGCCGGACGGCGCCTGGGTGGTCAGGTTCTCGTCGATCGAGTCGAAGTCCTGCACGACGACCTCGACGGTCGTGCCGGTCTCCTCCTCGAACGTCGCGACGACGTCGGTCAGGGCATCCGCCCGGTTCTGGTCCATCCAGATGACGAGCTCGCCGCCGCCCTGGGGCGCTGCCGACTCGCTCTGCGACGGAGCGGGGGCGGGGGTGCCGCCGCCGGAGCATGCCGCGAGCGAGAGCGCGAGCGCCCCGACTCCGGCGACCTTCATGAGGCTGCTCTGCTTCATGGTTGCGTTCCTCAGCTTTCGGGACTCGCGGCGCCGACGGCCATCGTCGGCTGAGCCCGGCTCATCGTGGCGGTCGCGTGCGGCGCATGGCAAGCCGAAGCGCCCCCGCTCCGCCAATCGTTCGCAACTCGTGACCTTGCGCGTGCTTCGCGCGCACCCAGTCGCCTCCGCATAGCCTTGGTCGCATGACCGACGCCTCGACGCAGTCCGCGCCCGACGCCCACCTCACCCCGACCGCCCCCGGCAACGAGTGGTGGCGATCCGCCGTCATCTACCAGATCTACCCGCGCTCGTTCGCCGACGCCTCGGGCGACGGGATCGGCGACCTCGCCGGCATCGCCGCGCGCCTCCCGGCGATCGCCGACCTCGGCGTCGACGCGGTGTGGCTCAGCCCGTTCTACCGCTCACCGCAGAAGGACGCCGGCTACGACGTCGCCGACTACACCGACGTCGATCCGCTCTTCGGCACGCTCGACGACTTCGACCGGATGCTCGCCGAGGCGCACGCGCTCGGCCTGCGGGTGATCGTCGACCTCGTGCCCAATCACTCGTCCGACCAGCACGCCTGGTTCCAGGAGGCGCTCGCCGCCGGTCCCGGCAGCGAGGCGCGCGAGCGCTACATCTTCCGCGACGGCAAGGGCGAGTCGGGCGAGCTGCCCCCGAACAACTGGCAGAGCGTCTTCGGCGGCCCGGCGTGGACGCGCGTGCCCGACGGCCAGTGGTACCTGCACCTGTTCGACACGTCGCAGCCCGACTTCGACTGGAACCACCCCGCCGTGGGCGACATGTTCGTCGACGTGCTGCGGTTCTGGCTCGACCGCGGCGTCGACGGCTTCCGGGTCGACGTCGCGCACGGCAACGCGAAGGCCGAGGGACTGCCCGACGTCGACGTCGAGCTCGTCGCGGCCGGCTCGATGGACTCGCCGTTCTTCGGCCAGGAGCACGTGCACGAGATCTACCGCCGCTGGCACGACGTGCTCGCCGCGTACGACGGCGACCGCGTGCTGTGCGCGGAGGCGTGGGTCACGCCGCTCGAGAAGATGGCGCGCTTCGTGCGCCCCGACGAGATGCACCAGGCGTTCAACTTCGTCTACCTCGAGACCCCGTGGGACGCGAAGCTGCTGCACGAGGTGATCGACGACTCGATCTCGGCGTTCGGCGCCGTCGGCGCTCCCCCGACGTGGGTGCTCTCGAACCACGACACGATCCGGCACCGCACGCGGCTCGCGCTCGTGCCGCCGCCCATCCACGGCGCCGGCATCGGCCCGACGTCGCGCTCGAAGGCCGACCCGACCGTCTCGCTGCGCCGCGGCCGCGCCGCCACCGCGCTCATGCTCGCGCTGCCCGGCGGCGCCTACGTCTACCAGGGCGAGGAGCTGGGGCTCCCCGAGGTCACCGCGATCGAGCCGCACGAGCGCCAGGACCCGACGTTCGCACGCACGGGCGGAGAGCTGTGGGGCCGCGACGGCTGCCGCGTGCCGATCCCGTGGGAGTCGGCCGCGCCCGCCTACGGCTTCAGCGAGACCGGCGAGACCTGGCTCCCGCAGCCGCCGCTCTGGGGCGAGCTCGCCCGCGACCGGCAGGAGCACGACCCCGACTCGACGCTCGCGATGTACCGCCGCGCGCTGCACCTGCGGCGCGAGCTGGGCCTCGGCACCGGCACCCTCGAGTGGCTCGACGTCGGCCCCACGGCGCTCGCGTTCCGCAACGGCTCGATCACGGTGGTCGCCAACCTCGGGCACGACGCGGTCGACGTGCCCCGCGGCGAGATCCTGCTCGCCTCGTCGCCGCTCGACTCGGCGTCGCTCTCGGCCGACGAGGTCGTCTGGGTCCGCACGGCGTAGCCGCCGCCTCGCGACGACGAAGGGCCCTGCCTCCCGGCAGGCCCCTTCGTCATGCAGCGCTCACTTCGCTGGTCGAGCAGCACACCACCCGCTGGTCGAGTAGCACGCCGAAGGCGCGCGTATCGAGACCACACGCACCGACCGAGCACCACACCAGCGGCGCGCGCATCGAGGCCGCTCTCGCTAGCGGTACTCCAGGTTCATCTCACGCGTCTGCAGCCACAGCAGCGGGTCGAACGACACGTAGTCGGCGTTCTTCAGCTCGAGGTGCAGGTGCGGGCCCGTGGAGCGGCCGGAGTTGCCGACCTGGCCGATGACGGTCGTGATGTCGACGACCTGCCCGACCTCGACGGTGAGCGAGCCGGGCAGCATGTGGCCGTACCAGGACTGCACGAACTGGCCGTCGATGTTGTGGTCGATGAAGACCGAGTAGCCCCCACCGCCAGGGTTGTTGCCCTGGAAGACGGCCGAGACGACGCCGTTGGCGATCGGGCGCACGTCGGTGCCGATGCCCGGGATGAAGTCGCTGCCGCCGTGGAAGCCGCCGGGCCGGTAGCCGAAGCCGCTCGACATCGGCACCTGGTCGAGGTTCGGGAAGGGCGTCTGCACGAAGCCGGTCTCGAGCATCCCCCACACCTGCGGGAACGCGGGGTCGCCGGTGTAGGACGGGCCGGCCACCTCGGAGTCCGCGACCGCCTGGTAGGCGGCGAGCTCGCCCGGCGCCATGCGCGCGGCGGCGATCTGGTCGTTGACGATGATGTCGTCGCGCTGGAAGTAGCCGGTCGACTCCGCGTTGACGCCCTCGAGCGTCTGGACGCCCTCGCTCATCTGCGCGACCTCGGGGTCGAGGCCGTTCGGCGCCTGCACGGCCTGCGCAGGCAGCGACGTGACGACCACGAGCGAGCCGATGAAGAGCAGCGCGCCACCGGCGGTGATCTTCTGCACGATCTTGCGCGCACCGCGCTTGGCCTGCGTCGGCGGCGCGATCGGCGCCTGGCGGATGACGCGCGGCGCGAGGGCGCGCGGCACGGGCCGGACGCTGGGGATCTGGTCGCCGCCGTTGCCGAGCGACGGGGCGTCGACGACGATGCTGGGCGACTCGAAGGTCGGCTCGGCGATCTGCACGGGCAGGTCGCGGGCGATCTGCGTCGCCGCGTCGCGCATGGCGCGGCGCGTCGTGTAGAGCGGCGCGGAGCCCTCGACAACGGTCACGCGCTCGGCGGCGCGCGCCTCGCTCGCGGTGAGGGCGATGGCCTCGGCGGCGCGCTCGCGATCGCGGACCGATCGCCGCGTGGCGGCGGGAGCCGCATCGGGTCGGGAGACGCCCTCAGGGGACGAGCGGAGTGCTCGTCGGGTGGGGTGCGTCACGCTGGATGCCGTCCTGATGCTCGATGTGCGGTGGGGCGCGCAGCTGGATCGATCTGCAACTGTGCGGTGCCGGAAACGATGCTCGCATGAACCGGCCGTGGCGAGAAGCGGCACGCTGTGCGTCCGATCATCACTCGCTCAAGGTTCAAATATAACGGAACGGTAACGAGAGGGCAAGGTGTCAGACCTCGTGCGGCGCGAGGGGCTCCAGCAGCGCCGCCAGCTCGTCGGCGAGCGCCGGGTGCGCGGCCAGCAGGAACGCGGAGCTCGCGGGCGCGCCGCCCCAGCCCCGGACATCCCCACCGGCCTCCTCGACGAGCAACGCGCCTGCGGCCATGTCCCAGGGCTGCAGGCCGCGCTCGTAGTAGCCGTTGAGCCGGCCGCAGGCGACCGAGGCGAGGTCGAGCGCCGCCGAGCCGATCCTGCGGATGTCGCGCACCGAGCCGATGAGGCCCTGCACGACCGCCGCCTGCCGCTCGCGGCGCCCGGCGTCGTAGCCGAAGCCCGTGCCGACGAGCGCCATCGAGGCCCGCACCGCATCCGCGACCCGGATCTCCCTGCCGTCGAGCCGGGCTCCCTCGCCGCGGAGCGCCTCGAACCGCTCCCCCGTCGCGCCGTTGATGACGACGCCCGAGAGCGCCCGCCAGGTCGTCGGCTCGGGCTCGCCCTCGACGAGCGCGATCGAGACCGCGTAGGCCGGGATGTCGTAGAAGTAGTTGACCGTGCCGTCGATCGGGTCGATCACCCAGGTGAGGCCGGAGGTGCCGGCGACGCTCGCGCCCTCCTCACCGAGGATGCCGTCGTCGGGCCGCGCAGCCTGCAGGCGCTCGACGACGAAGCGCTCGACCTCGCGGTCGGCCTCGGTGACGATGTCGACGAGGCTCGACTTGCTCGCCGCGACGGCGACGCCTTCGTGCCGGCGCGTGCGCGCGAGCTCGGCCGCCTCGGTGGCGATGCCGACGACCAGGTCATGGAGCTCGCGCATGCCTCGAACCTACCGCGCACGCCGCCGGGCGGCCGCGGTCGCCCGGCGTCCTGTTGGCCATGTATCCTTGACGACGGCCTGTGCGGCCACGGCGAGTTACCCAAGCGGCCAAAGGGATCTGACTGTAAATCAGACTGCTCAGCATTCGGGGGTTCGAATCCCTCACTCGCCACCGATCCGAAGCCCCGCCCTCGAGGCGGGGCTTCGTCGTTGCGGCAGATGGTCCGGAGGATCGCGCGCTCACCGGCCGCTCGTCGGCAGCATGCAGTCGAGGCGTGTCTCAGCGCCGGATCCTCCGGCCGCGGTCGCTCCGCGAAGCGTGGACCCCCGCAACCTCGGGATCTAAGGTTGCGGCATGGCAGATTCCTCGTTCGATGTAGTCGAACCGCAACGGTCGACTTCATTGGAGCCGCCTGCCTGTAGAGCCCGCCCGCGAGCTGGTCGTCGCGCTTTCAGCCGCCGGTGAAGGCCTCGGTAGCGAGGTCAGATCCTGCGCTCTGACAAGCCTCGAGAAGCGCCCCGATCCCATCGTTCCAGCTCGTCGAGCCGATTCCCGCGCTATACGCAGCTCCTAACGCGATCGGCGGAGCTGAGTCACGGAGCTGGGTGATGGCCTCACTGACGGCCCCCTCCCCTGTTGTTGGCACTCGATCGAGCACACGGGTTGCCAATCGCTCCCAGCCGTCGTGCTCCTGCTGCCCGATACGCCCCTGATCGAGCGCGATGTCTGCATTGCCCGTGATGGTGAGGACGTCGCCGAAGGCCTCGCACGTCGTTGCATCGCTGACCTCAGCGCCAGCGCCAGAGGACTCGGGGGCGGTGCTGCTCGAGCAACCGGTGAGCGCCGCGCCTCCGACTAGCGCGATGATGATCAAGGTGCGACTGTGCATGGTGCCCTTTCGGCGAATGCGGTTGACACGCACGCTACTGGCGCCGCGTGGAGCAGCTAAGCGAGAGCTGGGAGCAACCCTCGGACGCTGGCGGCCGGTAATCCCCAGCATACGATCGGGGCATGGCGGCCGCTTCCGACCGAGACACAGTGCGAGAAGCGTCCGCCGCGCGATCACTTCTCGGAATCTCGATCGTGGCCGCGACGATGACAGCGTGCTCGTCACTTCCCTACGAAGCCGAAGGGGTGCGAGCTGACGCAAGTCGGGCGCTCGCCAGCGTTCAGGAGTTGACCAACTCCATCGTGCCGGAGGACGCCGACGTGATCGCGCATCAGCGACTCGACCGGTGCTCGGACATCGCTCTCAACGATGGCTGGCAACCATCGCCCGCGTCCTTCGCGTGCTTTGCCGTTGACATCACCGTCGTCCGCCTCGACGGTTCACGCGCGGAGGCGGCCGAGTTCGCGCGCGAGCGCATCCACGTGTCGAGGTTGGTCGACGCCGTGGATTGGGGCGACGAGTCGATGCCACTTTTCGCCTCGGGCACAGTCGAACACGACTTCGTGAGGTATGACGTCACGCAACCCGGTTGGGTGACCTCGACATTGTCGGCTGAGCCGATGAGTTACGTGATCGCAGATCCGATCGGGGTGGACCGTGGTGCCGAAGCGCAACTCCTCACCTCCGAGGGTGAGGCGCTGATAGCCAACCGCGGCGAGGAGCCAGCGATGATCGAGTGCGATTGCCTGCAGTGGTGGCTGATCGTGGTCGAGCGATATGACGTGCCGCCCGGCGAGGAGTAGTACGTCGTCCCCTCTCCCACCAGTCCTGCGACTGCAGTTGTCCTAGTGTTGTCGACATGGCAGATTCCTCGTTCGATGTGGTCAGCAAGGTCGACAAGATGGAGGCCGAGAACGCGGTCAACCAGGCCCGCAAGGAGGTCGAGCAGCGCTACGACTTCAAGGGGGTCGGCGCCGACGTCTCGTGGAGCGGCGACAGCCTGCTGCTGAAGGCCTCCAGCGAGGAGCGCGTGAAGGCCGTGCTCGACGTCGTGCAGTCGAAGTTCGTCAAGCGCGGCATCGACCTGAAGATGCTCGACGCCGGCAAGCCGTATGCCTCCGGCAAGGAGTTCCGCATCGAGGTCGGCCTGAAGGACGGCATCTCGACCGAGGACGCGAAGAAGGTCACGAAGCTCGTGCGCGAGCAGGGCCCCAAGACCGTGAAGACCCAGATCCAGGGCGACGAGGTGCGCGTCACCTCGAAGAGCCGCGACGACCTGCAGGCCACCATCCAGCTGCTCAAGGGCGCTGACCTCGACATCGACCTGCAGTTCATCAACTTCCGCTGACCGCCGGCCGTGGAGCTGACGCAGGCGCTGGGCGCGCTCTGGATCGCCCTCGACGTGGCGCTGCGCCTGCTCGCACTCGTCGTCATCCCCCACAACCGCAGGCCCGCGACGGCCATCGCGTGGCTGCTCATCGTCATGATCCAGCCGGTCGTCGGCTGGATCGTGTTCCTGCTGCTCGGCAACAACCGGGTCTCGCGCGGCCGTCACGCGAAGATGTCGGCGATCCAGGAGCTCATCGGCGAGAGCACCGAGGCGATCGACGACGCGACGCCGCCCACGGAGCGCCCGTCGTGGCTGCCGGGCGTGCTCGAGCTCAATCGCACGCTCACCTCGATGCCGCATGTCGGCCCCTCGTCGGGCATTGTCTGGGGTGAGTTCGACGCGCAGCTCGAGGCGATGGCCCGCCGCATCGACGAGGCGGAGCACTGGGTGCACGTCGAGTTCTACCTCATCGTCGCGTCGGAGCGCACGGAGCCGTTCTTCGCGGCGCTCGAGCGGGCGACCGCCCGCGGCGTCACCGTGCGGGTGCTCGTCGACCACCTGACGAGCGTGCGCTACCCGCGCCGCAAGGAGACGCTCGCGCGCCTCGACGCCATGGGGGCCGAGCTGCGCGACATGCTGCCGCTGCGACCGTGGGCGGGCAAGTGGCAGCGCCCGGACCTGCGCAACCACCGCAAGCTCCTGGTGGTCGACGGCCGGGTGGGCTTCACCGGCTCGCTCAACCTCATCGACCCCTCCTACCTGTGGCGGCGCAACCTGCGGCGCGGCCTGCAGTGGCGCGACACCTGGATCGAGCTCAGCGGCCCGCCCGTGCGGGCGCTCGACGTGCTCTTCTGGTCCGACTGGTGGGCCGAGACGAACGAGCTCGTCGAGCTCGCGACGAGCGAGTCCGAGACGGGCGGCGACCTGCTCGCATCGGCCATCCCCTCGGGGCCGGGCTTCGAGGGCGAGATCAACCTGCGCGTCTTCGTCGAGCTCGTGCACGCCGCTGAGGATCGCATCACGATCGTCAGCCCGTACTTCGTGCCCGACGACGCGATGCGCTACGCGATCACCTCCGCCGCGATGCGCGGCGTCCAGGTGGAGCTGTACGCGAGCGAGATCGGCGACCAGTTCTGGACCTATCACGCGCAGCGCTCCTACTACGAGGAGCTGCTGCGCGCCGGCGTGCGCATCATCCTGTTCGAGAAGCCGACCGTGCTGCACTCGAAGTTCATGACCTTCGACGACCGGGTCTCGGTCATCGGCTCGTCGAACATCGACCTGCGCTCCTTCGGCCTCAACTTCGAGGTGTCGATGCTCATCGAGGGCACCTCGATGGTCGCGCAGCTCCACGGCATCGCCGAGGGGTACCGGCGGCAGTCGACCGAGCTGCAGCTCGACGACTGGATGGCGCGGCCGCGCGTCGCGCAGCTGTTCGACAGCGTCGCGCGGCTGACCTCCGCCCTGCAGTAGCGGCTCAGCCGCGGGTCTCGCTCAGTCGAGCAGCATCGCGAGCCCCACGACGACCGCGAACGCGATCACGACCGTGCGCAGCGCCCACGACGGCACCCGCCGCGAGAGCCAGCCGCCGGCGAGCCCGCCGAGCAGCGAGCTCGCGAGCATGACGAGCACGACGCCCCAGTGGATGAGCGGCGAGAAGGCGAGGATGAGCACGCCCGTGCCGTTGATGACGCCGGCGATCGCGTTCTTGAGCGCGTTGTGGTGCTGCAGCGAGTCGTGGATGACGAGCCCGAGCATCGCGAGCATCATCACGCCGATGCCGGCGCCGAAGTACGAGCCGTAGATGCCGATCGCGACGAACGCCGCCCTCGTCACCCAGCCGCCGGTCGACTCGACGTCGAACCCGGCCGCGTCGTCGCGGCGGAGGCCCTTCGCCACGAGCGGCTGCGCGGCGAAGAGGGCCGCAGCGGTGAGCACGAGCCACGGCACGATCGCCTCGAAGGAGTCGGACGGGGTGAGGAGCAGCAGCACCGCGCCGATGACGCCGCCGACCGCGGCGAACGGGGCGTTCGCGATGAAGCGGCGGCGCTGGCGGCGCAGCTCCTGACGGTAGCTCCACGCGCCACCCACCGTGCCGAGCAGCAGCCCGACCGACGACGTCATGTTGGCGGCGAGCGGGCTCATGCCTGCGGCGAGCATCGCCGGGAAGGTGATGAGCGTGCCGCCGCCCGCGGCCGCGTTGATGGCGCCTGCGCCGAGGGAGGCGAGCGCGATCAGCAGGTAGCCGGGCAGCTCCACGTCAACGCCCGCCCCGCGGCTGCGGCGCGGTCACTCGTCGCGCGAGACGGAGATCATCTCGTCGCGCGGCACGACCTTGATGCGGGTGCGGCCGTGCGGCTCGCCAAGGGCCATCTCATGCTGGTCGAGGCGGATCCAGCCGTCGATGTCGGTCCAGGCGACGCCGCGCTCGCGCAGCAGCGCGGGCACCGCATCCTGGTCGTACGCCTCGGGCGTCCACCACGAGTGCTCGTCGCCGAGCAGGTGCTCGACCGTCTCCTTGGCGTCGGACTTCGTGTGCCCGATGAGGCCCACCGGGCCGCGCTTGATCCACCCGGTCGCGTACATGCCGGGCATCGGCCGCGAGCCGTCCTGCACGCGCCCGGCGATGTTGGGGACGACCCCGCGGCGCTCGTCGAAGGGCACGTCGGGCAGCGGCGAGGAGAAGTAGCCGACCGCGCGGTAGACCGCCTGCACGGGGATCTCGCGGTACTCCCCCGTGCCCTCGAGCCCGTGCTCGGTCGGTCGGGTGCGCTCGATGCGCAGCGCCTCGACGCGGCCGTCGCCGAGCACGGCGTCGGGCCGCGACCAGAAGTGCAGGTGCAGCCGGCGCGACGCCTGCCCGACCTCGCGCTGCCGCCACTGCTCGAGCACGCGCGAGATGACGAGGATCTGCTTGTTCTGCTTGAGCGTCTCCTCGTCGGGGTCGACGCCGAAGTCGTCGTCGTGGAGGATCATGTCGACGTCGCGCAGCTCGCCGAGCTCGCGCAGCTCGAGCGGCGTGAACTTGACGTTCAGCGGGCCGCGACGGCCGAAGACGTGCACGTCGGTGACCGGGGATGCCTCGAGGCCGTCGACGACGTTCGCCGGCACCTCGGTGGGCATGAGGTCCTCGGGGTGCTTCACGAGCATCCGGGCGACGTCGAGCGCGACGTTGCCGTTGCCGATCACCGCGATCTCCTTGGCCTCGAGCGGCCACTCGCGCGGCACGTCGGGGTGGCCGTCGTACCAGGAGACGAAGTCGGCTGCGCCGTAGGAGCCGGGCAGGTCGATGCCGGGGATGTCGAGCGGTGCGTCCTTCGTCGCCCCGGTCGCGAAGATGACGCCGTGGTAGAGCCGCTCGAGGTCGGCGAGCGTGATGTCCTCGCCGAACCGCACGTTGCCGAACAGCCGCACGACGCCCGACTCGAGCACCTCGCGGAGCGCGGCGATGATGCCCTTGATGCGCGGGTGGTCGGGCGCGACGCCGTAGCGCACGAGCCCGTAGGGCGCGGGCAGGTGCTCGAACAGGTCGATGAGCACCTCGCGGCCGGACTCGGCGGCCGACTTCTTCAGGATGTCGGCGGCGTAGATGCCCGCCGGGCCGGCGCCGACGACGGCGATGCGGAGCGCTGCGCTCACGATTCTCCTCAGGTGCGGGGCGGCCTCGCCGCCCGAGTCTTCTTCAGTCGGGGTTCAGCGGGTGCGCGAGACGACGTGCTCGGCGAAGGTCTCGAGCCCGCGGCGCACGGTGCCCCGGGGCAGCGGCGCGAGCGCCTCGAGGGCGCTGCGCTGCCAGCGCTCGGCCTCGGCGACCGTCTCCTCCACGACCGGATGCGCGGCGAGCTCGGCGACCGCGGCCGCGAGGTCGGCGTCGTCGGCCGGGCTCTCGAGCCGGGCGTGCAGCCGGGCGGAGGCCTCGTCGTCGCGCTTCGCGAGCAGCAGCACGGGCAGCGTCGCGACGCCCGCGCGCACGTCGTTGCCCTGGTCCTTGCCCGTCTCCGGGTCGGCGGAGAGGTCGATGACGTCGTCGACGATCTGGAAGGCGACGCCGATGCGCTCGCCGAACAGCCGCAGCGGCTCGCGGTAGGCGTCGTCGGCGCCGCTCACGACCACCCCGAGCTCGGCGGCGGCGGCGATGAGCGAGCCGGTCTTGTCGGCGAGCACCTGCAGGTAGTGGTCGACCGCATCCGCGTCGCCCGGCCCGAGCGTCTCGTGCAGCTGGCCGAGGCACAGCCGCTCGAACGTGCGCGCCTGCAGCACCGCCACCTCTCGGCCGAGCGGCGCGGCGATCTGGCCGGCGCGCGCGAAGAGCAGGTCGCCGGCGAGGATCGCGACGGAGTTGCCCCAGACGGTGTGCGTCGACGGCACCCCGCGGCGGGTGTCCGCCTCGTCCATCACGTCGTCGTGGTACAGGCTCGCGAGGTGCGTGATCTCGACGACCTCTGCGGCCGAGAGCACGTCGTCGTCGACGCCGGAGCCGAGGTGGGCCGTGAGCAGCAGCAGCAGCGGGCGGGCGCGCTTGCCGCCGGCCTCGAGCAGGTAGCGGGTGACCGCATCCGCGACCGGGTCGGCGACCCGCAGGTGCGCGTCGAGGCGCGCCTCGAGCTCGTCGAGGCCGCGGTCGACGTTGTCGACCACGCGAGCGTCCGCGGGCGCGACGAAGCGCGGCCCTCGCAGGCCGAAGGCCTCAGCGATCGACGGCATCAGTCGGCCTGCTCCTCCGCCTGCGCGTGGCGCGCGATGCGCATCGCGGCGGTCTGCTCCGTGGGCTTTCGGCCGCGGTGCAGCGCGACCACGCCCATGGTGAGGTTGCGGTGCGCGACGCGCGTGAAGCCCGCGGTGCGGATCCACTGCGAGAGCGACTGCTGGTCGGGCCACGAGCGGATCGACTCGACGAGGTAGCGGTAGGCCTCGGGGTTGGAGCTCGCCACCTTGGCCATGCCGGGCAGCATCGTGCCGAGGTAGAGCTCGTAGCCCTTGCGCACGACGTTCACCGGCGGCTGCGAGAACTCGCAGATGACGAGGCGGCCGGACGGCTTGAGCACGCGGTAGAACTCGCTGAGCGCGACGCGCGGGTGCTGCACGTTGCGCAGCCCGAACGAGATGGTGACGGCGTCGAAGGTGTCGTCCTCGAACGGCAGCTCCTCGGCGGAGCCGTGCACGAACTCGATGTCGGCGTGGCGCTTGCGGCCCTCCTCGAGCATCCCCTGGCTGATGTCGAGCGCGGTCACGAGCGCGCCGGCCTTCGCCATCGGGGCGGCCGAGGCACCGGTGCCCGCGGCGACGTCGAGGATGCGCTCGCCCGGCTGCGGCCGCACGGCGCGCTGCATGTGGATGCGCCAGAGCTTGTCGTTGCCGCCCGAGAGCAGCGAGTTGAGCAGGTCGTAGCGCTTGGCCGTCGCGTCGAACATGCCCGCGACCTCTGCTGGGTCCTTCTGCATGTCTGCTCGGCTCACGTCCTCCATCCTAGGCTCCCCGACGTGCGGGCCTTCCGGCGGCCGTCCAGGCTCGTGATCGCCGGCCGGCACGGCCCCCTCGCGGGGCGCGACGCTAGGCTGGCTGGCATGCCGGCCCTGCGGGCGCGCACCGAGCGCGCGGAGCTCGGACGCCTGCTGGAGCACGCCGATCCGCGCGCACCGCTCGCGATCCGACGCGGCGCCGACGGCATCGTCGGGCGCGGCGAGGCCCTGCGGCTCGAGTTCCGCGGCCCCTCCCGGCTGACGGATGCGGCGGACGCGTGGCGCGAGGTCGCCCGCGACGCGCAGGTCGACGACGAGGTGGGCGTGCCCGGCACCGGGCTCATCGCCTTCGGCGCCTTCGCCTTCGACGACGCCTCCGCGGCGACGAGCGTGCTCATCGTGCCGCAGCTCGTCGTGGGCCGCCGCGGCGACGACGAGTGGGTGACGTGGATCGGCGACGGCGGTCGCCTGCACCCGACCGCGATCGACGAGGTGCGCGTCGAGCTCCACGACGGCGCCATCGGCGCGAAGTGCTACCGGGCGATCGTCGCCGCGGCGACCGAGCGCATCCGCGCCGGCGACGCCGAGAAGGTCGTCGTCGCGCGCGACCGGGTGGGCCAGCTGCCGCCCGAGGGCGACATCCGCTCGGTCGTGGTGGGCCTCGGCCGCCGGTACCCGGACGCCGTCACCTACGCCGTCGACGGCGTGGTGGGCGCGAGCCCCGAGACGCTCATCGCCGCGCACCGGGGCCACTTCTTCTCGCGCGTGCTCGCGGGCACCGCAGCACGCGGCGCGACTCCGTCGCTCGACGCGGAGATCGCGGAGTCGCTCGCGAGCGGCGACAAGGACGTGCGCGAGCATCGCTTCGCGGCCGACTCGGCCATCGAGGTGCTGCGCGAGCTCGCGCCCGACACCCGGGCCTCGGAGCCGTTCCCGCTGCGGCTGCCCAACCTGTGGCACCTCGCGACCGACATCACGGGCACGCTGGGCGGCAGCTCGACGCTGGACGTCTTGGCGCTGCTGCATCCGACGGCCGCGGTCGCCGGCACCCCGCGCGCCGCGGCGCTGGCGATCATCCGAGAGCTCGAGCGCGTCGATCGGGGCCGCTACGCGGGGCCGGTCGGCTGGGTCGACGCCGAGGGTGGCGGCGAGTGGGTCATCGCGCTGCGCGGCGCCGAGATCGACGCGGACGGCTGCATCCGCGCCTTCGCGGGCGCCGGCGTCGTCGCAGGCTCCGACCCGCACGACGAGCTCACCGAGACGGCCGTGAAGCTGCGCCCGATCACCGACGCGCTCGCCGACCCGCTCCCCTAGCGCCCGTCACGGATCGAGGGAGGTCCGTCGGCGCATGAGCGGCGGTCGTCCGGCCGCTGCCGGTGCGATCCCCCTCGTCCTGCGCCACCCGGCTACATCGCAGCCTGGTGCTCGCCCTTCGCTGCGACCTGCTTCCCGGCCTTCTCATCCTGCTTCCCGGCCTTCTTGCCCTGCTTCCGGGCCTTCTTTTCCTTCTCCTCGTGCTTCTTGTTCTTCTTGCTCTTCTTTTCCTTCTTGCCGGCCTTCTTGCCCTGCTTCTCGTCCTTCTTGCCCTGCTGCTCGTCCGCCCCGCCCTGCTCTTCGCCGGCTGCCGACCGCTCGTCCGCGTCCCCCGCATCCGCGGTATCCACCACCGCGACATCCCCCGTCGCCAGCAGCCGCTCCCGCTCCGCGGCCACGTCGAAGTCGGCCACCGGCCACTGCGGGTCGATCCGCTCGAGGGCCTCGACGAGCAGCTCGTGCACCGCGAGGCGCGCGAACCACTTCCGGTCGGCGGGCACGACGTGCCACGGTGCCGAGGCACGGGCGGTGCGGTTAATCGCGATCTGGTACGCCTCCATGTAGTCGTCCCACCGCTCACGCTCGTCGATGTCGCCGGGGTTGAACTTCCAGTGCTTGTCGGGCCGGTCGAGCCGCTCGAGCAGCCGCGTGCCCTGCTCCTCGCGCGAGATGTGCAGCATCACCTTCACGAGCGCGATGCCGCGCTCGGCGATCCCCTGCTCGAACTCGACGATGCGGCCGTACCGCTCCTGGATGGCATCGGGCGTCGACAGCCCGCGCACGCGGTGGATCAGCACCTCCTCGTAGTGCGAGCGGTCGAAGACGCCGATGAAGCCGGGCTGCGGCAGCTCCCGCTCGACGCGCCAGAGGAAGTCGTGCCGCCGCTCGGCGGCCGTCGGCGCCTTGAACGCCTTGATCCGCACGCCCTGCGGGTCGACCTGGCCGACGACGTGGCGCATGATGCCGCCCTTGCCGGAGGTGTCCATGCCCTGCACCATCAGCAGCACCGCGCGCTGGCCGCCCGCGCGGCTCTCGGCGAAGAGCCGCTCCTGCAGCTCCTCGAGCCGGTCGGCGCCGGCCGCGAGCGCGGCCTCCCCGGCGGCCTTGTCGCCGTCGAAGCCGGGGGTGGATGCGGGATCCACGTCGGCGAGGCGGACGGAGCGGGTGACGCGCAGCGCGTCGGTGATCGCTGTCATGGGCCGAGCGTAGTCGGCCGGCTCAGCGCCTGCCCTGGACCCCCGGCGAGACGGCGCGGCCGAGCCTGCCCGCCTTCGGCGCCTCGAGCTTGCTCGACATGAGCGTGCTCACCCAGCCGAGCCGCGGGTCGGGGTCGACGATGAGCGTCTTCACGGCGAGCGTCGCCGGCAGCGCCAGCAGCGCGCCGACCGGCCCGAGCGCGTAGGCCCACACGAGCAGCGACAGGAACGAGGTCGCGGGCGTGACGCCCACCGCATCCCCCGCGACCTTCGGCTGGATGAGCGACTGCATCACGAAGTTGATGACGCTGAAGAGGATCGCGGTCAGCAGCGCGTTGATCGGCCCGTTCGCGAGCAGCGCCATGAGCGTCGGCGGGATGACGCCGACCACGAAGCCGACGTTGGGGATGTAGTTGGTGACGAACGCGAACACGGCCCAGACGAGCGCGAGCGGCACCCCGAGGGCGGTGAGGGCGACGAGGTCGAGCGCCGAGACGATGAGGCCGAAGAGCGTCGTCACGACCCAGTAGCGCTGCACGCCGGCGGCGAAGCGGTCGACGCCGCGGACGATGCCCGGGTTGGTGAGCGCGATCCGCTCGACCCGCGCGGGGATGTTCATCGAATCCCACGCGAGGAAGAACACCACGACCGTGAGCGTCGCGAGGAAGGCGAGCACGCTGCCCGCGTTCGACAGCACGCTCGTCAGCGCGCTCGCGATCGCGCTCGGGCTGAAGGCGCTCTGCAGCTGGTGCAGCGCCTCGTCCTGCGAGACGCCGAAGCCCTCGAGCCACGTGAGCACGTCGCGGTAGAGCGCGTTGAACTCCGGGCCGTAGGACGGCAGCTCCTGCACGAGCGACTGCACCGACCAGTAGATCGACCAGAAGAGCGCCGCGAGGAACACGTAGACGGTCAGCAGCGCCGCGAGCGCGGCCACGAGCCGCGGCGCGCCCTTGCGCAGCAGCCACTGCTGCAGCGGCAGCACGGCGATCACGAGGTTCACGCCGAGGAACACCGGCGCGACGAAGGTCGCGACCTGGCTGAGCAGGATGAGCACCGCGATGGTCGCGATGATCGACAGCAGGATGATGAGCGTGCGCGGCAGCATCCAGCGCCGCTCGACCGCCTCGGTCACCGCAGGCACGACCGGCAGCTCGCGCTGCCGCTGCCACGGCCAGCGCATCAGTCGCGCCTCGCGCGCGGCGGCTCGACGACCGCCTCGCGCCCCGTGAAGCCGTCCATGCCCTCGTTGACGCCGAGCGCATCCGCGAGCCGGTCGGCGATCGCCGCGGGCAGCACCTTGAGCGCCGGGACGACGCGGACGAGCGGCGGCAGCGCGAGCATCGACCGGCGGGAGTCGATCGCGGCGAGGATGCGCGTGGCGACCGCGGCCGACGACAGGATCGGCAGCAGCGCCGGCACCTTCGTCGTGACGCCGGCGAACATCCCGGTGTCGATGTAGAAGGGCGCGACGGTGAGCGTCGTGATCGGCGACCGCTCCTTGCGCAGCTCGGCCCGCAGCGACTCCATGAAGCCGACCGCCGCGAACTTCGAGGCCGCGTAGTCGGTCTGGCCGGCGACCCCGATGAGCCCCGCCGCGCTCGCGACCGTGACGATGCGGCCGCGGCCGGCATCGCGCATCGCGGGCAGGAGCGCGCGGGTGACGAGGATGGGCGCGATCGCGTTCACGCGCATCGTGCGATCGATCTGCGCGGCGGTGAGCTCGGCGAGCGAGCGGCCGGAGACGACGCCGGCGTTGTTGATGAGCACATCGACCGGCCCGAGCATGAGCGTCTCGGCGGCGGCGAGCTCGATCGCGTCGGCGTCGGCGAGGTCGACCACCACGACCGTCCCGCGGCCGCCCGCCTCGTGCACGGCATCGGAGACCGAGCGCGCTGCCTTGGCGTCGCGGTCCCAGATGACGACGTGCGCGCCCTTGCGAGCGGCGCCGAGCGCCACGAGCCGGCCGATGCCGCTCGCGGCACCGGTGATGACGATGGTCGTGCCGGCGCCGATCGCGCCCGGCCGGCCACCGGCGTCAGAGCCCCTGCGCATCCGTCTCCCCCTCCAGCACAGCCTCGATGATGCCGGGCTCCGACTGCGAGAGCGCCCTGCGGAGGCCGGCGCGGTCGACGACCCGCTCGTAGGGCCAGCCGTAGGCCGCGGCGAGGTGCTCGAGGTCGACGTCGTGGGGGGTGCGCTGGACGCGCGAGAAGTCGTCGGGGTCGGCGCTGCCCGCCACCTCGAGCAGCTCGAAGAGCGAGCCGCCGCGGTCGTTGCCGACGATGATCTGCAGCCGCGGGCGCTCCTCGCCGGGCGGCACGAGCAGCCCGCCCGCGTCATGCAGCAGCGCGAGGTCGCCGATGAGCAGCCGCGTGAGCCCGCCCGCGCCCGAGCGCTCGTGCGCGATCGCGACGCCGGATGCGGTGCTGACGGTGCCGTCGATGCCGGCGAGGCCGCGGTTGGCGCGCGCCGTGACTGCCTTCGGCCCGGCATAGGAGTCGAGCTCGCGGATGAGCCGGGAGGCGGCGACGACGAGGCGATCGTGCGGCCAGGTGCGGTCCCACACGGCCGTGACGAGGTCGCGGCGCGAGATGGCGGTGCGACCCTCGGCGAGCTCGGCCCGGGCGTAGGCGGCGCGCGGCAGCTGCGAGTCGGGGGCGCGCTCGGCGTCGCGCTCGGCTGCGAGGGCTCGGCCGGCGGCGATCCAGCGGTCGATCCACGCCCGGTCGGGCTCGGCCTCGATCACCTGGATGCGTCCGGAGCGCACGCTCGTGACGCCGGTGCCTCGCACGTTGTCCTGCCCGGCGCGGCCGATGGCGACCACCTCGACGTCGGGCCGGCGGATGAGACCGGTCACGGCGCGCGCGAGCGTCGGGTGGCCCATCACCACCACCCGCCGCACCTCGTCGGCGAGCGAGGCGATGACGTCGCGGCCGTGCGGCACGAGCATGGGTCCGAAGCGGGCACCGGAGGTGGGCTCGGCGATGAGCGGCGCGCCGATCGCCTCGGCGAGGTCGACGGCGGCAGGACCGGCGTCGGCGCCGGCGATGACGACGGTGCGCTCGGCGGCCTCGAGCGTCGAGGTCGGCAGCGGCGGGCGCTCGACGCGGGCGACGGCAGGTCCGTGCGCGCGCTCGCCGCCCGAGAGCGGCTCGCGGAAGGCGATGTTCAGCTGCACCGGGCCCGGCTCGGTGTGCGCGGCGGGATCGCCGTCGCCGCGCCAGCCGAGCGCGGCGCGCACGGCCGCGACGGCGTCGCCCTCGGGGTCGTGCAGGGCATCCGCCCCGATGTCGAGCACCACGCGCGCCGCCTCGCCGAAGATGCCCGGCTGGCGGGTCGTCTGGTTCGCGCGGATGCCCTGCAGCTCGGCCGGGCGGTCGGCGGTGATGGCGATGACGGGCACGTCGCTGTGGTGGGCCTCGAGCATCGCGGGATGCAGGTTCGCGAGCGCGGTGCCGCTCGTGACGACGATCGCGGCGGGCTGCCCCGTCTCGCGCGCGAGGCCGAGCGCCAGGAACGCGGCGGTGCGCTCGTCGACGCGCACGTGCAGGCCGATGCCGTCGTCGCGCGCGGCACGGGCCGCGGCGAGCGCGATCGCCTGCGAGCGGGAGCCCGGGCAGACGACGATGTCGGCGACGCCTGCGGCGGCGAGGGCGGCGACCAGCCGGTCGGCGTATGCGGCGGCGGCGAGCGCCTCAGGCACGCGCGGGGTCGCCGTCGTCAGGTGCCCGGTGGCCCTGCCCGTCTGTGTCGTCGTCCGCCGGGGCATCGCGCTCGGCCTCAGGCTCGGGTGCCGGCTCGGGCTTCGGCTGCGGCTTCTCGGGCCGCACGATCTCGACCTCCGCGTCGAGCGCGGCGAGCTGCGCCTCGATCTCGGCGATGCGGCGATCCGCCTCGTCGTCGGTCACGTCGCTCGAGCGCTTGAACGACGGGTCGTCGTCCGGGGCCATCGGGCGGGCCGAGGAGACCGGTCCCTTGCCCCAGGCGAGCCAGCCGAGCGCACCGATGATCGGCAGCACCACGATGAGCACGACCCACAGCACCCGGTTCAGTCGGCGGATGCGTCGATCGTCGGTGACCGTGAGGTCGACGAGCGCGTAGACCGTGACCACAAGGGCCAGGACTCCGCCGATGATCAACCACCTCATGGCTCCACCCTACGTCCGGAGTCTGTGGGTCGCTCATAGACTTGGTGCATGGCTCCCTCGATGCGATACCTCATCGCGCGCGCCCTGCTGTTCGTCGTGCCGTTCGCGGTGCTCATGATCGCGCAGGTGCCGTGGTGGCTCGCGCTGCTCGTCGCGCTCGCCTTCGCCTTCGCCGCCAGCATCGTCTTCTTCGGGAAGCTGCGCGACGAGGCCGCGGCCGACCTGCAGCGGATGCGCGAGGGCCGTCGGCGCGACGGCGCGGCCCCCGACGACGGCGACGTCGAGGATGCCGCGCTCGGCGACGACGCCGCGGACGACGCCGAGGTCACCGACCGGCGCGACGAGCCGGACGCATCCGGCCGCTGAGCGCTCCGGACCGGACCGGGCTACGCGCCGACGAACCCCGCCGGACCGCCCCAGATGGCGACCGCGAGGCCGACCCCGTAGAGCAGCGCCGAGATGCCGGTGAGGCCGAGCGCCGTGATGAGGTCGCGCGCGTTGCGGGCGAGCAGCACGATGACGATCGCGGGGCCCGCGAGCAGCAGCACGGCGAACACCGCGAAGCCGTAGGCGAGCGCGTAGGAGAACACCCACAGGATGCCGAACGGCACGAGCATCAGCAGCGCGTAGAGCGCCTTCGAGGCGCGCCGGCCGATGAGCGTCGGCAGGCTGCGCTTGCCCGCCGCGCGGTCGGTGTCGATGTCGCGCAGGTTGTTCGTGAGCATGAGGGCCGCCGAGAAGCAGCCGATCGCGATGCTGATCGCGACCGCGTCCTCGGTGACGCGGCCGATGATGGCGTAGGTGGTGCCGAGCACGGCGACCGGGCCGAAGAACAGGAACGACATCAGCTCGCCGAGCGCGAAGTAGCCGTAGGGGCGCTTGCCGCCGGTGTAGGTCCAGGCGGCGACGATGCAGACCGCGCCGACGAGCAGCAGCCACCAGCGCCCCGAGACGAGCACCACCGCGATGCCGGCGAGCGCGCCGGCGGCGAGGAAGCCGATCGCGACGTTCCGCACGAGGCGCGGCGCCGCCTTGCCCGCGCCGACGAGTCGCCCGGGGCCGACGCGCACCGCGTCCGTGCCCTTCACGCCGTCGGAGTAGTCGTTCGCGAAGTTGACGCCGATCTGCATGCAGAGCGCGAGCACGAGGCACGCGAGCGCGATCCCGAGGTGGAACCCCTCGGCGTTGAACGCCGCGGCGGAGCCGAGCGCGACGGGCGCGATCGCCATGCCGAGCGTGCGCGGCCTCGCCGCGGCCACCCAGTCGCGCCAGGTCGCCCGGCCGGACGAGGTGCCGGCCGTCTGCGAGCGTCGAGCAGGGTTGCCGGAGCGGTTGGAAGCCATCCCCTCGATGCTACTTCCGGTGCGGCGACCGGTCAGCCGAAGATGCCGCGGCGCCGGCGCTCCTGCGTGCGGTTGGCGACGAGCCGGGCGAGCCGCTTGCGATCGGGCTTGCCGGATGCCGTGGTCGGCATCACCGAGACCGTCACGAGGTGGTTGGGCCTGGCCGGCTTGCCGAGCGCGTTGCCGACCGCGGCTCGGATCTCGGCGAGCGACGGCTTGAGCGTCGTGACGACCGCGGGCACCTCGCCCCACTCGGCGTGCGGCGCGGCGACGACCACGGCATCCGGCGCGAACGTCTGGACGACGTGCTCGACCGCGGCGAGCGACACCTTGATGCCGCCGGAGATGATCACGTCGTCGATGCGGCCGGAGACCTGCAGGGTGCCGCCCAGCAGCGAGCCGGCGTCGCCGGTGCGGTACCAGCGGGTGCCGGTGCCGTCGGTGATGAAGCGCTGCTCGGTGAGCTGCGGATCGTCGTAGCCGTCGGCGAGCTGCGGGCCGGAGATCTCGATCTGGTCGGTGAGGCGCACCTTGACGTCGCGCAGCGGCCGGCCGTCCCAGACGCACCCGCCGACCGTCTCGGTCGCGCCGTAGGTGCGCGTGATGCGCCAGCCGAGCCGCGCGGCGCGCTCGATGAGGCCGAAGGGCGCCCGCTGGCCGCCGAGCAGGATGCGGTCGAGGCGGGCGATGGGTCCGATGAACGAGCGGTCGAGCAGCGCGGCGTCGACGAGCCGGGCGAGCTGCGTGGGCACGAGCGAGGTGAACTTGCGGTCGTGCTCGAGGCTCTGCACGGCCTCGACGAAGGCCTCCGCCGTGAAGGAGCCCTCGGTCCGCACGAGCGGGGCGCCGGAGGCCTCGTTGCGCCAGATCACGTTCTTGCCGGCGATGTAGTGCTCGGGCAGCGCCAGCACCCACTGGCCGGGTCCGCCGAGCCGCTCGTTCGCGGCATCCGTCGACGCCTGGATCGCGGCCTCGGAGATGATGACGCGCTTCGGCACGCCGCTCGATCCGCTCGTCTCGACGACGATCGTCATGGGCACCTCCGTCCGCGTCGCTCGATCAGTACTGCCAGGGGAAGGGGGACCAGTCGGGCTCCCGCTTCTCGAGGAAGGCATCTCGCCCCTCGACCGCCTCGTCGGTGCCGTAGGCGAGCCTCGTCGCCTCGCCCGCGAAGATCTGCTGACCGACGAGCCCGTCGTCCACCGCGTTGAAGGCGAACTTCAGCATCCGGATGGCCGTCGGGCTCTTCGTGAGGATCTCGCGCGCCCAGTCGAGGGCCGTCGACTCGAGCTCCGCGTGCGGCACCGCCGCGTTGATCGCGCCCGCCGCGAGCGCGCGCTCCGCGCTGTACTCGCGGGCGAGGAAGAACACCTCGCGGGCGAACTTCTGCCCCGTCTGGCGCGCCATGTAGGCGGAGCCGTATCCGGCGTCGAAGGAGCCGACGTCCGCGTCCGTCTGCTTGAAGCGGCCGTGCTCGGCGCTCGCGATCGTGAGGTCGCAGACGACGTGCAGCGAGTGGCCGCCGCCGGCTGCCCAGCCGGGCACGACCGCGATGACCACCTTCGGCATGAAGCGGATGAGCCGCTGCACCTCGAGGATGTGGAGGCGGCCCGACCTGGCCGGGTCGATCGAGCCGGCGGTGTCGCCCTCGGCGTACTTGTAGCCGTCGCGGCCGCGGATGCGCTGGTCGCCGCCCGAGCAGAACGCCCAGCCGCCGTCCTTCGGGCTGGGGCCGTTGCCGGTGAGCAGCACGACGCCGATCCGGCTGTCCTGCCGCGCGTCGTCGAGCGCGCGGTACAGCTCGTCGACGGTGTGCGGGCGGAAGGCGTTGCGCACCTCCGGGCGGTCGAACGCGATGCGGGCGATGCGCCCGTCGCGGGACCGGTGGACGGTGATGTCGTCGTAGCCCGGCGCCGCGTCGGCCCATTCGGCGGGGTCGAAGAGCGGCGATGGCATCACGTGTCCACCCTAGCCATCGCGCCGTGCGCGTGACGGGTCACTCCGTCCAGCGAGAGGCCGCAGTGCAGCAGGATCACGGCCCGCACGGCTGGAACCCGGTGCCGGATGCCGAGCACTGCAGCTCGACCGGCAGGTCCCGGTCGTCGAGCCGGACGCGCACGATGACGTCGCGCCACTCCCAGCCGGCGGCATCGCGCGCGACGAGCGGCACCTTGAGATCGACCGTGCTGCCGTCATCGAGCGCCTCGAGCACGCTGATCTCGCCGGCGAGCTCGAAGTCGTAGCCTGTGCGGATCGGGCAGTCCGGGCGCTCCCGGCACGCGCCGATCGCCTCGAGGCCGAGCCGCGCGAGCCGATCCTGGAACGAGGGCATGAGCTCGCGCGCGGCCTGCACCTGCGTCGGCGTCGCCGGGTCGCCATCGACCGCGAACGCATCCCCGCCCCACGCGAAGAGCGGCCCCTCGACGACGTCGAGCCGGTACACCCCGGGGTAGAGCAGCAGCGCGCCGCCGTCGGGGAGCGGCACGCCGCTGACGCGCAGCACGGCGGTCGGCTCGTTGTACCGGGTGTCGGGCGCCTCGGCGAGCGACGTGGCGAGCCGCCAGCCTGCGGGCGTGAGCGACGCCTGCAGCGTGCGCTGCACCTCCGCACCGCCCACCCGGTAGCGCACGTCGACGCTTCCTCGCGCGCCGTCGACGCGCGTCGGGCCCACCGCGACCGGCTCGATGCGCGTCGCGGATGCGAGTGCCGCCTCCGGCGCGAGCACGCGTCCAGGCCCGAGCGGCGAGAGCTGCACCGCTCGGACTGCCTCGCCGTCGGCGATCGCCTGCAGGTAGGCGCTCGCCGTCGCCTCGAGGCCGGCCGCCGGATCGCCCGCGCTCGCATCGTCGGCGGCGCGGATGCCGACGACGACCGCGGCTCCGACGAGCCCGCCGGCGACGAGGCCGCCACGAGGTGCCGCCAGCCGAACGACCGCCGGGCGCCGACCCCGTCAGCCTGTGCTGCCGCCATCGTCGAGGCCTTCCATCGGCTCAGGGGGTGCAGGGCTGGAGCTCGGCGCCATACTCGCCGGGCTCGCCGCACAGCCACTCGGTCGCGACGCCGTCGTCGTCGAAGACGACGCGCACGCGCACCTCGAACCACTCCGGGGCGCCGTCGACCGTCGCCGTGACCGGGACCGACAGGTCGATCGAGCCCATCGTCGTGCCCATGCCCATCGGGTAGACCTCGCCGGCCGGCTCGAGCCTCGCCTCGGCGGGCACGGGGCAGCCCGGCTCGACCTGGCAGGCCGCGATGGTGACGAGCGCGAGCTCCGTGGCGTAGTCGCTGATCTGCGGCACGATCCCCGCGGTGACGTAGGGCACGGTCGGGGTGAGCGGGTCGCCGTCGACGACGAAGACGTCGCCGCCGGTGAGGAAGATCGGTCCGGAGACGATGTCGATCGTGTAGGTGCCCGGGTAGAGGAGCACCGGCTCGTCGCCGCCGAGCGGCACGCCCGCGATCTGCACGCGGGTGATCGGGTCGTAGTAGGCGAGGTCGGCGACCTCGGCGAGCGAGGTCATGAGGCGCCACGTGCCGCCCGCGCGCTCGGCCTGCAGCGTGCGGAAGACGTCGCTACCGCCGACGCGGTAGCGCACCTCCGCCGTGCCGACGTCGCCGTCGACGTGCACGAGCCGCACCTCGAACGCCTCGATGCGGTCGGCGGCCTGCAGCACCGCGTCGGGTGCCACCGCGCCCCTGCTCTCGAGCGGCACGACCTCCGACGCGAGCTCGGCCCTGCCCTCGGCGATCGCCGTCAGGTAGTCGAGCGCCACCGCACGCAGTCCGTCGACGCTCGCCGTCGCCGCGCTGCGCTCCGAGGCCTCGAAGGCAGCCGGCACCGCTGCCCCGAGCACCGCGCCGACCACGGCCGCGATCGCGATCTGGCGCCACCCGAAGCTCGGGATCCGGCGGCGGCGAACGACCGTCGGCTCCACCGCCTCCACACGCACGTCGACGGCGGGCTCGACCACCATCGCGGGCGGCGCGACCGCCTGCGACGGCATCTCGAACTCCGGCATCGCCGTCGACACGCGACCATTGTCACGCCGTCGCGGCACCCCGAGAAGAGGGCAGTTCAGGGCAGGCAGGGCTCCGCCTCGCGCGGGCGGCACATCGCACTAGCCGCGGCAGGGCTCCAGCTCGAACTCGGAGGCGCTGGGCATCGCGCACTGCCACGAGACGAGCGTGCCGGCCTCGTCGACGATCGCGCGGAGCTGCATCTCCACCGTCTGACCGCTGAAGGTGCTCGTGTACACCTGCAGGGACACGTTGACGGCGCCTGTCGGCTCCTCGCCCATCACCCACGGCCCATCGGCGCGGAGCTCCGCATCCGGCTCGAACGTGCACTCGGCGTCGCAGGCGCGCACGTGCGCGAGCGCGATGTCCTGCGCGAGCTCGTCGAGCCCCGGCGTGAGCTCCATGGTGGAGATCAGCTCGGTCGGGGTCAGCGGGTCGCCGTCGACGATGATCGGGTTGCCGCCGCTGACGACGAGCGAGCCCTCCACGCGGTCGGACTCGTATGCCCCGGGGTAGAGCAGGGTGCGGGCGGAGGCGGGCAGCTCGACGCCGGCGATGGTGACCGCCGCGTAGCCCTCGTAGGTGTAGGCCATCGTGGGCTCGGCGATCGACGTGCGCAGCTGCCAAGTGCCGTCGACCTCCTCGGCCTCGAGCGCTCGCGTGACCGTCTGCCCCGCGACGCGGTAGCGCACCTCGACCGTCGCCGCGTCGCCGTCGACGGTCGTCATCCGCACCTCCGGCTGGTTCAGGCGCTCGGCCGACTGCAGCACCGCGTCCGGCGGCGTCTCCCCATCGACCGGCGCCATCGCGGTCGCGCGGTCAGAGGCGCCCTCGGCGATCGCCGTGAGGTAGTCCATCGCGGTCTGGCGCAGGCGCTCGACGCGCGCGTCGGCGGCGGCCTCGTCGAGGCCCTGCATGGCGGTCGGCAGCCCCGCCCCGACGAGCACGCCGATGAGCGCCGCGATCACGAGCTGCCGCCACGGGCGGCGCGGGCGGGCGAACGGCTCGGCGAGGTCGCGCTCGGCGACCGGATCGGGCGCGCTCGACCGCGGAGCGCGGACGGGCGGCGGCTCGACCGGCGCCTCGATGACGGGCGCCGGCTCGGGCATCACGAACTCCGGCGACGGCACGCCCTCATCCTGTCGCGGAGCGGTGCCGACGACCAGGGCAGTGCGCGAATCGTTACCGCGCGACCGGTCAGACCGAGGCGGAGAGCGCCTCGAGGAAGCCCCAGCCGAACGAGCTGGCGGCGCCGAAGAGCACGAGCGTGCCGAGCCCGAGGGCGGCACCGAAGACGCCCGCGCGTCGGCCGTCCGGCACGGTCGCGCCGACGCATCCGGCGACGATCCCGCAGAGGCTGACGAGCACGGCCATCACGAGCACCGCCACGAGCAGCGGGAGCTCGCCGGGCCGCGGCGCGAAGAGGTAGCTGATCTGCTGCACGAGCGAGACGACCTGCAGCGCGACCGCGGCGGCGAGGAGCCACAGCGAGAGCACGCCGAAGCGGGCACGGCGGTCGGTGCTGCGCACGCGCGCGGGTCTCGGCGGGGCGTCGGTCATGAGGTCGTCGAGCATCGCTCGATGCTACGAGCGTTGCGGCGGTCGGCGCGGGAGGCGCGCTCGCTACTCCAGCAGGCCGAGCGCGAAGCCGGTGACGAGGAACACGACCGGGTTCGAGATCACCAGCAGGCCGCCGCTGATCGCCGCCATCGTGATGTTGGCGGTGCCGCGCTTCACCGCGGCGGTGATCGCGAACGCGATCGACAGCAGCGTGCAGACGCCCCAGATGGGGAGCAGCCAGATGACGAGGCCGTCGAGGTCGACGAAGGCGACGCCGATCGCGACGAGCAGCATCGCGCCGCAGAGCACGGCCGCGACGAGCGCGAGCACGCCCCAGACGGGATTGCGGCGGGGCGCGAGTCGGGTCTCGAGCACCCAGGGCAGTTCGGTCACGCGACGATTCTGACAGGCATGCGAGCATGGCGGCGTGGACCTCGCCCTGGAACGGCTCGCCGATCGCATGCACGTCGTCTCGCTGCCGCTCGTCACGCGCTTCCGCGGGGTGGAGGTGCGCGAGGTCGCGCTCTTCTCGGGCGAGGCCGGGTGGGGCGAGTGGAGCCCCTTCCTCGAGTACCCGCCCGAGGAGGCGGCGCGCTGGCTGCGGGCGGCGCTCGAGGACGCGGATCTCGAGCGTCCGGCAGTGCTGCGGGACCGCATCCCGGTGAACGCGACGCTGCCTGCCGTCGCGCCGGATGCCGTCGCGGGCGTGCTCGCGCGCTACGACGGCTGCCGCACGGTGAAGGTCAAGGTCGCCGAGCGGGGGCAGACGCTCGCCGACGACGTCGCCCGGGTCGCGGAGGTGCGGGCGCTGCTGCCGGACGCGCGCATCCGCGTCGACGCGAACGGCGGCTGGAACATCGACGAGGCCGAGCACGCCGTGCGGGCGCTCGAGCGCTTCGACCTCGAGTACGTCGAGCAGCCGTGCGCGACGGTGCCGGAGCTCGCCGAGCTGCGGATGCGCGTGCATCGGCTCGCGATCCCGATCGCGGCGGACGAGTCGGTGCGCAAGGCCGACGACCCGCTGCTCGTCGCGCGCGCCGGTGCCGCCGACGTGCTCGTCGTGAAGGCGCAGCCGCTCGGCGGCGTGCGGTCGGCGCTCGCGATCGTCGCCGAGGCGGGGCTGCCAGCGGTGGTGTCGAGCGCGCTCGACTCGAGCGTCGGGCTGTCGATGGGCGCGGCGCTCGCGGGTGCGATGCCGTCGCTCCCCTACGACTGCGGGCTCGGCACCGGCGCGCTGCTCGCCGCCGACGTCGCCGAGCCGCTCGTGCCGGTCGCCGGCTCGATCCCGGTCGCCCGCGTCACCCCCACCCCAGAGCTCCTGGCCGCCCACGCCGCGTCCCCCGAGCGCACGGCCGCCTGGCGAGCCCGCCTCGCCGCTGCCCACCCCCACCTCTGATTTCTCAACGTCGCGGGTGGTAGGAGAAGCGCACATAGGCGCTGAGCTACCACCCGCGACGTTGAGATCTCTCCACAGCGGGGCTTGCCGCGGCAGCGGCAGCCGCGGCGGGCACGGCATGCTCCGCCGATGGACTTCCTGGAGTGGTTGGACGCGAATGGCGGGGTCTGCACCATGCAGTCGGCTCGGGACCGCATGTCGAAGGATGCGCTCGACAGCATGCAGGGAAGCGCGCTGTGGACCCCGTTGCGCGGATGGGTCGCTCGCGTGGGCGTGCAGAACGACGTCACGCGTTCGCTGCAGGCCGGCGGCGTCGCCTCGTGCGTGACGGCGTTCCGATCGCTCGGGCTGTGGACGCCGCATGGCCCGCAGCTGCTGCACGTGCGGGTGCGGCGGCGAACCCACAGCGCACGCGTCGCGCTCAGCGCGGTCACCGACGGCAGGGTGCTGCACCGAATGCACGACCGCATCGACGAGGTGCGGCCCCGCCACGGCGTCGACTCGGCCCTCGACGCCCTCGCCGTCGCAACGGGCTGCGTCGCGCCCGATGAGCTGCTGGCCGCGGCCGACTCGGCGCTCGCCAAGCAGCTAGTGAACCGCGAGCAGCTGCGGGAGCTCGCGCTGGCGCTGCCGCGGCGCCGACGCAGCGGTCTCGACTGGGCGACCGGGCTTGCGGGATCCGGCACCGAGTCGACCTTCGCGGCGATGCTGCGGCGCGCGCACGTGCGCTTCGTGCAGCAGCCAGAGCTGATGCGCGAGCGCTTCGTCGACTTCCTGATCGGCCGGTGCCTGGTGGTCGAGATCGACTCGCAGCTGTGGCACGCGACGCCGGAGCAGCAGGCCGCAGACCGGGCCAGAGACGCCGAGCTCACTCGACGCGGCTACGTCGTGCTCCGGTTCACGTACGAGCAGGTGCTCTTCCAGCAGGACTACGTGATGGGAACGGTGCTCGCCGTCGTCCGACGCGGCGCCCACCTCCGTCAGCCCTGGGGCTGAGTGTTCTCAACGTCGCGGGTGGTCGCTCATCCCGCATACGCGGGTCTGCAACCACCCGCGACGTTGAGAACCGCTAGAGGCCGCTGTAGGCGTGGAGGCCCTTGAAGAAGAGGTTCACGACCGTGAAGTTGAAGAGGATGGCGGCGAAGCCGATCAGCTGCAGCCAGGCCGACCGCGAGCCGCGCCAGCCGCGCGTCGCGCGCGCGTGGATGTAGCCGGCGTAGATGACCCAGATCACGAAGGTCCAGACCTCCTTCGTGTCCCAGCCCCAGTAGCGGCCCCAGGCGTGCTCGGCCCAGACGGCGCCGGCGATGAGCGTGAAGGTCCAGAAGATGAAGCCGACCACGCCGACGCGGTACGCGAGGTCCTCGAGCTGCACCGCCGAGGGGAGCGAGCGCAGGAAGCCGCTGTCGCGACGCTCCTTGACGAGCTGCAGGATGCTGAGGCTCGACCCGAGCGCGAAGAAGCCGGTCGCGAGCGTCGCCACGAAGACGTGGATGACGAGCCAGTACGACTGGAGCGCCGGCGGCAGCGGCGTGGGCGCGACGTAGAAGTTGACGGTCGCGACGCCGAGGGAGACCGTCGCGAGCCCGGTGATGAACACACCGAGGAAGTTCAGGTCGCGCCAGACGCGCGACACCACGAAGACGCCCACGATGACGGCGACGCCGGTGAGCGCGAACTCGTACATGTTCGCCCACGGCACGCGGCCGGCGGAGAGCCCGCGCAGCACGTCGCCCGCGACGTGCAGCACCCAGGCGAGCACCGTCAGCACGTAGCCGATCCGGGCGCCGCGACCGGGCAGCGCAGCCGCGGGCGCCGCAGCCGGAACCGCCGGCGCATCGATCGGCGCGCCCGCACCGACGAGCTCGCGCTCGGCGGGCGCCTTCGCCGCCGACCGGCGCGCGACGTCGACCGCGTACGCGATGAACGCGAGCGTGTACACCGCCATCGCGGAGTACACGAGCAGCAGCGAGTAGGAGTCGAGGTCGGCCAGGGTCACGGTTCGATCCTACGCTCGTGGCCGTCGCCCGGCTCGTCCGGAGCCTCGCCCGGCCACCCCTCGCGGACGCGCTTGGCGAGGTCGTCGACCGCGCGCTCGAGCGTCGGGTCGTCGCCGCGCGCGAGGCCCGCGAGCTCGAGACCGGCAGGCGTCGCCTTCACCCACATGCGGCGGCGCGGGATGAGCAGCGACCCGAGCAGCGACACGAACAGCACGATCACGATCCACAGCACCGGCGTCTGCGTGTGGTCGACGTGCACCTCGATGACGCCGTAGCGCCGCACGTCCTCGAACGTGATCGTGCCGAGACCGCCGGGGATGTCGATCGTCTGCCCGGCCGCGAGCGTCAGCGACTCGGTGCCCGAGTCGCCGCCGGCGATCTGCGTCATCGTGTCGGTGTCGAGCGCGTAGACCGAGCGCGGGATGCCCGCGTCGAGCCCGAGGTCGCCCGTGAACGCCTGCAGCGACAGCACCGGGTTGGCGAGGTCGGGGTAGGCGGATGCGAGCGCGCCCGTCTCGAGCGGCACGGCCGTCGGGTAGAAGAAGCCGCGCAGGCCGAGCTGCTCCTCGAGCCCATCGGGCAGCTTGATCACGCCGAGGCTCGTCATGTTGTCGTCCTGCGCGAGGAAGGGCGTGTACTGGTCGTAGACGACCTCGCCTGAGGCGTCGCGCACCGAGATGCGCGGCGCGTACCCGTTGGAGATCAGGTAGAGGTCGGCGCCGGCGACCCGCAGCGGCTCGTTGACCTTGATCTGCCCCTCCCGCTGCACGCCGTCCTCCGTCGCCGACACCCGCGCCGTGAAGTCGAGCGGAGCGCCGACGGCGTTCGGGTTCTCGGTCTCGTAGACGACGTCGAGCCCGTCGAGCTCAACCGCGAACGGCTCGAGGCCGTCGTCGTCGAACCACTGCCCCGCCGTGAACGAGTCGTAGCTCGTCAGCGTGTTCGCGAACCCACTGCCCTCGACGAGCAGCCGCTGCCCCGAGTAGCCGAAGCCCGACCCCAGGCCGACGACGAGCAGCAGCGCGAGCATCGAGATGTGGAAGAGCAGGTTGCCGGTCTCGCGCAGGTAGCCGCGCTCCGCCGACACCGAGTCGCCGTAGCGCGTCGTGCGGTAGCCGAGCCGGCGCAGCACGCGGTCGGCGCGGTCGAGGTCGGATGCCCCGCCCGGCACGACCTGGAACCCGACGAGCCGCGACAGCCGCGCCGGGGTGCGCGGCGGGAGCGCCCGCATCGCCTTCCAGTGGTGCGCGAGGCGCGGGATGACGCAGCCGACGAGCGAGGTGAACAGCAGGATGTAGATCGCCGAGAACCACGGGCTCGAGTACACGTCGTGCAGCGACAGCGCGTCGTAGAGCCAGACGAGCTCGGGGTTCTCGGCGCGCACCTGGATGACGCCGTTCGGGTCGGAGGAGCGCTGCGGCACGAGGCTGCCCGGCACCGCCGCGATCGCGAGCAGCAGGAGCAGCACGATCGCGGTCCGCATCGAGGTGAGCTGCCGCCAGAGGAAGCGTGCCCAGCCGCGCGGCCCCAGCTTGGGGTCGCCGGGCTGCCGAGCCGGCGCCTCCGGCGAGTCGATGTGGTCGCCCGGCCGCAGCGGGTCAGATGATCGTGACAACGGAGGCGATCCATCCTTGGAGCGATTGCATGATGGCGTTCCACGCGCCCGTGACCATGAGCACGCCGACGGCGATGAGCATCGCCCCGCCGAGCACGTTCACGAGGCGGATGTGCCGGCGCAGCCACGCGACGGCGCCGCCGGCCCAGCCGAGGCCGAGCGCGATGAGCAGGAACGGCACACCCAGGCCGAGGGCGTAGGCGAGGCCGAGGATCGCGCCCTGCCAGGCGGATCCGGTGGTGACGGTGAGCGCGCTGATGGCGGCGAGCGTCGGCCCCGAGCAGGGCGTCCAGCCGAGCGCGAAGACGACGCCGACGAGCGGCGCGGCCCACATCCCGCCGGCCTTCACCTGCTGCGGCTTCCAGATGCGCTGCAGGAACGAGAACTGCCCGACGAAGACGAGCCCGAGCAGGATCAGCACGACGCCGAGGATGCGCACGATGAGGTCGCTGTACTGCAGCAGGAACGAGCTCACCCCGCCGACGATCGCGGTGCCGAGCACGAAGACGAGCGTGAAGCCGGCGATGAAGAGCGCGACGCCCGCGACGAGCCGGCCGCGACCGCCCCGCTCCCCCACGAGCGACCCGACGAGGCCGAGGTAGCCGGGCACGAGCGGCAGGATGCACGGGCTCGCGAACGAGACGAGGCCGGCGAGCAGCGCGATCGGCAGCGAGACGAGCAGCTGCCCGCTCAGCACCGCGCCGGCCGGGTCGAACGCCGCCGCGTCGATCGCGGCAGCACCGGCGACGGCGGGGACCATCGCGGCTGCGGGTGCGACGAGCGCGAGAGCGGCACTCACCGCTCGAGCTCCTCCCGCAGCAGCGTCGAGAGGATGCTCGTGTCGGTCACGGCGCCCGAGACGCGGGCGGCGACGCGGCCCTCCGCGTCGAGGATGATCGTCGACGGCACGGCGTTCGGCGCGACGATGCCGGTGAAGGCGAGCTGCGCGGATGCGGTCTCGTCGTCGAGGATCGACGGGTACTCGATCCCGAACTGCTCCTCGAAGGCGGCCGCCTGCGCCGCGCCGTCGCGGGTGTTGACGCCGAGGAAGCTCACCCGGTCGCCGAGCTCGGCGTGCAGCTCGGCGAGCACCGGCGCCTCGATGCGGCACGGCGGGCACGCGGCGTACCAGAAGTTGACGAGGGTGACGCCGTCGAGCTCCGCGGAGTCGAGGTCGCCGCCGTCGACGAGCGGGCCGGCGAACGCGGCGGGCGCCGCGCGCTGGTCGGGCGCGATCTCGGTGACGATGCCGTCGCCGGCGATGTAGCCCGCATCGCCGACCTGCCCGGCCACGCCGTCGGCCGACGCGCAGCCCGCGAGCGCGAGCCCGGCGAGCACCATGGCGGCCACGCGCATCCGGCGGCGCATCACACCGCCCCCGCGTCGATCGCCGCGACGCCGGCGGCGGGCTCGGCGTAGTCGACCTCGACGAAGCGGCCATCGACGCGCGCGAAGCTCGTGATCGACGACAGCTGGCAGCGCCGCGAGCGCGGGTCGTGCCACAGGCGCTGCCCCGCGATGGCGAGGTGCGCCATCCAGATCGGCGACTGGTGGCTGACGAAGACGATGTCGCCGTCGTCCTCGGACTCGGCGAGCTCGTCCCAGGCGTCCTCCATCGCGGCGATGACGCGCTGCGCGATCGCGCGGTACGGCTCGCCCCACGACGGGCGGAACGGGTTGCGGAGCAGCGGCCACGCGGAGGGGTGCCGCAGCGCCCCGCTCGCCTCGAACGTCTTGCCCTCGAACTGGTTCGTCGGCTCGATGATGCGGCGCTCGGTGCGGATGTCGAGCGAGAAGGCGTCGGCCCACGGCTGCGCCGACTGCTGCGCGCGCTCGAGCGGGCTCGCGGCGAGCCGCACGACCGAGCGGGCGGCCTGGCCGGTCGCGAGGTGCTCGGCGGCGAGCGCGGCCATCCGGTGGCCGCGCTCGGAGAGCACGAAGCCCGGCATGCGGCCGTAGAGCACGCGACCGGGGTTGTCGACCTCGCCGTGGCGCACGAGATGGAGGCGGCGGGCGGGCATGGCCTCCATCGTACCGGCGCTCCCTATCAACGCGGCACGGGCGGCCCGCCCCGGGTGAGGCCCGTACGCTCGCTCGCATGCTGGTGAAGGCCTGCCTGAACGGCGCCCGCGACGTGTCCGCCCACCCGCGGCTCCGGCCCGATCCCGGGGTGCTCGCCGCCGAGGCGGCGGCTTCGGTCGCAGCCGGCGCGGCCGCGGTGCACCTGCACCCGAAGGATGCGGACGGGCGCGACAGCCTCGCGCCCGGCGACCTCGACCGCTTCGTGGCCGCCGCGCGCGCCGCCGTCGACGTGCCGGTCGGCGTGACGACGGGTGCCTGGACCGGCGACGCCGACGCGCGCATCGCAGCGATCCGCGGTTGGCGCACGCTGCCCGACTTCGCGTCCGTCAACGCCCACGAGGAGGGTGCGGAACGGGTCGCCGCGACGCTGCTCGACCGGGGCGTCGGCATTGAGGCGGGGCTCTGGAGCGTGGCGGCGCTCGAGCGCTGGCTGCGCTGGCCGATGCGCTCGGCCTGTATGCGCGTGCTCGTCGAGATCCCGGACCTCGACGACCGGGTGGCGATCGAGCGCCTCGCCCGCCGGCTCGTGGACGGCGCGCGCGCCGCGGAGCCGTCGATCGAGGTGCTGCTCCACGGCGAGGAGCGATCCACCTGGCGCGCGATCGACCTCGCGCTCGCGTGGCGGCTGCCGACCCGCGCTGGCCTCGAGGACTCGACGCTCCTGCCGGACGGGAGCGTCGCCGAGGGCAACGCCGCCCTCGTGCGGGCGGTCGTGGAGCGCGCGGCGACCTGAGCGCAGCCTGGACCGAGCGGCAGGGGAAGATGGACCCGTGCCCCTCCTCGTCCCGCTCGCGATCGCGCTCGTCGTCGTGCTCGCCGCAAGCCTCATGTGGACGTGGGCGCGCTACCTCGCCCATCGCGCCTACGCGACGCCCGCCGCGCTCGTCGTCGGCGCGCTCGCGGCCGCGGGCGTCTGGCTGCTCGTCGCCTCCGACGGGCCGGGTGCGCCGGTGAGCGCGACGCCCGGATGGGTCGTGCTCGCCGCATCCGTCGTCGCGCTCGTGGGCGGCTGGGTCGCGCTCGCGACCGTCGCCCCCGCAGCGGTCGAGCGCCGCCGCCGCTGACCCGGCGCCCGCCGGGGGCGCCGCACCGGGCCGGTAGGATCGGGCCGTGACCTCTCGCACCCTGATCCATGACCTCGCATCGCTCCCCGACGGCCCCGTGAAGGTGCAGGGCTGGGTCGAGACGGTGCGCGATCAGAAGCGCGTGCAGTTCGTGATCCTGCGCGACGAGTCGGGCTCGGCCCAGCTCGTGAACCCGGTCAACGACGACACCGCGGAGACCGCCGCGACCATCTCGGGCCTCATGCACGGCTCCTTCATCACCGTCGAGGGCGACCTCAAGGCGGACGAGCGCGTCAAGCTCGGCGGGCTCGAGGTCAAGGTGCGCTCGCTCACCGTCGAGTCGGTCGCGAAGGACAGCCCGATCGCCGACGACTCGTCGATCGACAAGCGCCTCGACTGGCGCTTCCTCGACCTGCGCCGCCCCGAGGCGCAGCTGATCTTCCGCGTGCAGACGACGATCGAGCACGCGATGCGCCAGCACTGGATCGACGAGGGCTTCATCGAGCTCCACACCCCGAAGCTCATGGCGACGGCCTCCGAGTCGCGCGCCGAGCTCTTCGAGGTGCCCTACTTCGAGACCACCGCCTACCTCGCGCAGTCGCCGCAGCTCTTCAAGCAGATGGCGCAGTCCGCCGGCTTCGGCAAGATCTTCGAGATCGGCCCGGCCTTCCGCGCCGACCCCTCCTACACGAGCCGCCACGCGACCGAGTTCACCTCGATCGACAGCGAGATCTCCTGGATCGACTCGCACGAGGAGGTCATGCAGCTCCACGAGGCGCTGCTGGCCAAGGCGGTCACCGCGGTCGTCGAGCGCCACGGCGCCGAGATCGAGCAGCACTTCGGCATCGTGCTCGAGGCGCCGACGCTGCCCTTCCCGCGCATCCCGCACGCCGAGGTCAAGGCGATCGTGGAGGCCCGCGGCCACACGATCGAGCGCGAGGACGGTGACCTCGACCCCGAGGCGGAGCGCCAGATCTCGGCGCACGTCAAGGAGACGATGGGCCACGACTTCGTCTTCGTCACGGAGTTCCCGTCGAGCGTGCGGCCGTTCTACCACCTGCGGCCCGAGGGCCGGGCCGACGTCACGAACTCGTACGACCTCATCTACAACGGCGTCGAGATCTCGACCGGCGCGCAGCGCGAGCACCGCGTCGAGGTGCTCGAGGCGCAGATCGTCGAGAAGGGCATGAACCCCGCGGAGCTCGAGGAGTACCTCGACTTCTTCCGCTACGGCACGCCCCCGCACGGCGGCTTCGGCATGGGCCTCGCGCGCGTCGTCATGCTCATGCTCGGCCTCGGCTCGATCCGCGAGTCGACGTACCTCTTCCGCGGCCCGACGCGCCTCACGCCGTAACGGCAGCCGCCCGCCTGGGGCCCGCGTCCGAGTCGCCCTGCGGTCGGACGCGGGCCCTCACGTCGTCGCGGCGATGGTCGCCTGGATGCGGTCGGTCAGCTTCGCGGCGTCGACGCGCCACGCGGAGTGCGGCCGGCCGTCGATCAGCACGACCGGGATGTCGTCGTGCCAGCGCGACTCGAGCGCGGGGTCGTCGAGGATCGACAGCTCGGTGAGCGTCGCTTGGGGGAACCCGGCGACGACCCGCTCGACGATCGGGCGCGCCTCGTCGCAGAGGTGGCAGCCAGGCTTGCCGATGAGCGTGATCTCGACCATGCAGCAAGCCTAGGTGGCCGCGCCGCCGCCCGCGGGAACGCAGAAGCCGGGACCCCGATGGGATCCCGGCTCTGGCGCAACCGACTACTTGCGGTTGCGACGCTGGTGGCGCGTCTTGCGAAGCAGCTTGCGGTGCTTCTTCTTCGCCATGCGCTTGCGGCGCTTCTTCACCACAGAACCCATAGAGGTTCCTCACTTCCGATCGGGATTGCTCGCTGACGCTGCACGACCTCGAGGTCCGCGCAGGGAAAACGCTCTCGGCATCCTACCGGAAAGCGGTGGACGCGCGCCCGGGGGCCTCCGGGCCCTCGGCGGATGCCTCGGCCGACCCGCCGCGGATGCCTCAGTCGAGGCGGGCGTCGTCGTCGTCGCGCGCCGCGTGGTCGTGCCCCGGACCGTCATGCCCGGCGCGCTCGCTCGTGCCGTCGGCCTCGCCCTCGATCGCCCGCGGGCGCTTCTTGTCGCGGGCGTCGTCGAACCGCTGGGTCGCGCGTGCCTGCAGCTCGACGAGGCGCTCCTGCACGTCGTGGATGCGATCCCTCGCCTCCTGGACGCGCTCCTGGACGTCGTGCACGCTCTCGGCGGCCCGACGGCCCAGGGAGGCGCCGACGGGCGCCGGGTGCTCGACGCGGTCGGCCACCCGCGCGAGCGCCTGCTCGGCGGCGACCCTGGCCTGCTCCGCGGCGATGCGCGCCTGGTCCGCGGCGGCGCGCAGCGGTGCCTGCACGTTGACGCCCGCCCAGGCGGCGAAGGCGGCCGCGCCGAGCGTCGCCTCCTCCTGGTCGCCCTCGGCGAAGATGAAGGGCATCAGCCAGTCGTCGATCTCGTCGAAGGGCGTGAGCACGATGGCGTAGTGGCGGTGCTGGCCGTCCTCGCGCACCGTGACGAGCCCCGCGTCGCGGAGCGTCCGGAGGTGCTTCGACACCGTCGGCTGCGGCACGCCGAGCGCATCCACGATCTGGCTGACGCTCGCGTCGCCCGTCGTCGCGCGCCGCTCGAGCAGCACGCTGAGGATGTCCCGTCGCGTGCTGTCCGCGATCACGCTGAAGATGTCGGCCATGGCGAAAGCATGCCAGCGCGGGAGAGGCGCGCCAAACCGCGCCCCGGGGCCGGCGGTCGACGCGGCCGGCGCCTCGACCGCGACGTCGCCGCCGACGCCCGTCCCGATCGTCCCGAGCAGTTGGCGCAAGAGGACTACAGTGGGCCCGTTCTGCGCCGCTTCGCGGCGCTCGGTCCCCGCGAGAGGCACAGCAGGTGACGCAGCAGCGGACGTCGGGCGGCACGACGTTCCTCAGCCGATCCCGCGACTCCCTCGACCGCTTCACCGGCAGCTACCCGGCGCGCTTCGCGATCATGGTCTTCGCCGCCATGAACCTGCTCTTCATGCTGCTCTTCATGACCCCGTGGGCGAGCGCGACCGGCGAGCCGACCGGCCCGGTCGACGCCTTCTTCCAGGCGGTGAGCGTCGTCTGCGTCACGGGCCTCACGGTCGTCGACATGTCGACGCACTGGAGCCCGTTCGGCAACGCGGTCGTGCTGCTCGGCGTGCAGGTCGGCGGCATCGGCGTGCTGACGCTCGCCTCGATCCTGGGCCTCACGGTCGCGCGGCGGCTGGGGCTGCGGCAGAAGCTCATGGCCGCGAGCGACTCGAACCCCTCCCGCGTGCGCAAGGGCGTCGTCAAGGAGGGGCAGGCGATCCGGCTCGGCGAGGTCGGCGGGCTGCTGCGCACCGTCGCGCTCTCGGTGCTCGTCTTCGAGGCCGCGCTCATCGTGCTGCTGTTCCCGCGCATCCTGCTCGAGGGCAAGAACCCGCTGCAGGCGCTCTACGAGGCGACCTACTGGTCGTTCATGGCGTTCACGAACTCCGGCTTCGTGCCGACGGTCGAGGGCCTCGCCCCCTACGCGACCGACCCGTGGTTCCTCATCGTGCTCATGCTCGGCGTCTTCACCGGGTCGCTCGGCTTCCCCGTCTACTTCGTGCTGCTGCGGCACCTCGGCCGCCCCCGCCAGTGGTCGCTGCACGTCAAGCTCACGATCTCGGTCTCGCTCCTGCTCTTCCTCCTCGGCGGCCTCTCGTTCCTCGTGCTCGAGTGGGGCAACCCCGACTCGTGGGGCACGGATGGCTTCGGTCAGCAGCTGCTGCACGCGTTCTTCCTGTCGTCGATGGCGCGCTCCGGGGGCTTCGCCCTCGAGGACCTCGGCCTGCTCCACAACTCGAGCCTGCTCGTCACCGACATGCTGATGTTCGTCGGCGGCGGCTCCGCCTCGACCGCCGGCGGCATCAAGGTGACGACCCTCGCGATCCTGTTCCTCGCCGCCATCGCCGAAGCGCGCGGCCGCAAGTCGATGGAGGCGTTCGGCCGCCGCATCCCGTCGGACGTGCTGCGCCTGGCCGTCTCGGTCACGCTGTGGAGCGCGACGATCGTCGCGGGCGTCACGATCGTGCTGCTCGAGATCACCGGGGCGCCGCTGTCGTTCGTGCTGTTCGACGTGATCAGCGCCTTCGCGACCGTGGGGCTCTCGACCGGCTTCACCCACCCTGGCCTCGAGGACCCGGCCAAGATCATCCTGGCCATCACCATGTTCGTCGGGCGCATCGGTAGTGTGACGCTCGCCGCCGCTCTGGCGGCGAGCCAGACGACGCAGCTGTTCACCCGCCCAGAGGAGAGGCCGATCGTTGGTTGACAGGATCCCGCACGACGCACCGGTGCTCGTGATCGGCCTCGGCCGCTTCGGCGCCGCGACCGCCGGCCAGCTCGCGCGACTCGACCGCGAGGTGCTCGCCATCGACGGCGACATCAACCTCGTGCAGAAGTGGTCGGAGCGCCTCACGCACACGGTGCAGGCGGATGCGCGCTCGATCGACGCGCTCAAGCAGGTCGGTGCGCAGGACTTCGCGATCGCGGTGTGCGCGGTCGGCTCGTCGATTGAGGCGTCGGTGCTCATCGTCGCGAACCTCGTCGACCTCGGCATCCCGCAGATCTGGGCGAAGGCGATCAGCCAGTCGCACGGCAAGATCCTCAGCCGCATCGGCGCGAACCACGTCATCTACCCCGAGGCGGAGGCCGGCGAGCGCGTCGCGCACCTCGTCTCGGGCCGGATGCTCGACTACATCCAGTTCGACGACCAGTTCGCGATCGTGAAGATGTACCCGCCGAAGCACATCCGCGGCGTCACGCTCGCGGAGTCGAGGATTCGCTCGAAGTACCACCTGACCGTCGTCGGCGTGAAGAGCCCCGGTGGCGAGTTCACCTACGCGACGCCCGAGACGATCGTCTCGAACCACGACCTCATCATCGTCTCCGGCAACCAGGCCGACATCGAGCGGTTCGCGGGCCTGGGCGCCTGAGCGGCCGATGACGATCGACGACGCGAAGCGCTGCCCGTGCGGGACGGGCCTCGTCTACGGCGAGTGCTGCGGGCCGATCCACCGGCGCGAGCGCGAGGCTGCGACCGCCGAGGTGCTCATGCGGTCCCGCTTCACGGCGTTCGCGACCGGCGACGTCGACTGGCTGCTCGCCTCGTGGCACCCCACCACCCGGCCCCGATCGCTCGAGCTCGACCCGGGCATCCGCTGGCTGCGCCTCGAGATCCAGGGCACGAGCGGCGGCGGCCCCTTCGATCGCGAGGGCACCGTCGCCTTCGAGGCGCACTGGGTCGCCGACGGGCAGCGCGGCGTGCTGCGCGAGCTCAGCAGCTTCCGGCGCGACCAGGGCTGGCAGTACGTGGACGGCGACGCCGTCTGACGGGTCGGCGCCGGCGCGCCGGCGGGCTCAACCCGCGGCGAGCTCCTGCGCACGCGCGAGCGCCGCAGCGGTCGCGCGGTCGAAGACCTCGCCGAGCCCGGCGTCCTGCAGCACCGCGACGGCGCGCTCGGTCGTGCCCTTCGGGCTCGTGACCCGGCGGCGCAGCTCCGCCGGTGCCGAGCCGTCGGCAGCGAGCAGCTCGCTCGCACCGCGGAACGTGCCCTGCACCATCGTCGCCGCCTGCTCGGGAGTGAAGCCCATCCGCTCGGCCGCGGCCGTGAGCTCCTCGATGAGCAGGAAGACATAGGCGGGGCCGGAGCCCGAGATGGTCGAGAGCGCGTCGATCTGCGACTCGTCGACGACGATCACCTCGCCGACCGCCTCGAACATGCGGGCGACGAGCGCGACGTCGTCGTCGGAGGCGCGCGTGCCGCCCGCGACGCCCGTCACGCCCAGCCCGACGTGCGACGGGGTGTTCGGCATGGCGCGCACGACGGCGACGGATGCCGGCAGCGCCGCCTCGATCGACGCGACGGTCGTGCCGGCCGCGATCGAGACGACCACGGCATCCTCGGCGAGGTGCGGGGCGATCTCGCGCGCGAGGTCGACGATGCCGGCGGGCTTCACGCCGAGCACGACGAGCTTCGCGCCCGCGACCGCGCGGGCGTTGCCGTCCGGCTCGTCGGCGAGGGCGATCGACTCGACGCCGTCGAGCCGCACCGCGGCCGCCTTCTCGGCGGTGCGATTGGTCACGACGATGCGCTCGGCGCCGTGGCGTGCGAGCCCGGCGAGGATCGCACCGCCCATCGAGCCGACGCCGAGCATGGCGATGGGAGGGAGGGTCGCAGGCATGCGGCCAGGGTAACCGGGCGGCGCGGGTGACCGGGCGACCGGGCGGCACGGTGACCGGCGGCGCGGGCGGCCGGACGGCACGGGCCGACCCGCGCGCGTGCGTCGCGCGTAGACTCCCGGTCGTGAGCGCATCCCACGGGTCGAGGGCAGTGATCGCGGCATTCCTCGCGAACACCGGCATCGCCATCACCAAGTTCATCGCCTGGTTCTTCTCGGGCTCCGCATCGATGCTGGCCGAGGCCATCCACTCGGTCGCCGACGCCGGCAACCAGCTGCTGCTGCTGCTCGGCGGCAGGCTCGCGAAGAAGCAGGCGACGCCCGACCACCCCTTCGGCTACGGCCGCGAGCGCTACGTGTGGGCGTTCATCGTCGCGCTCGTGCTGTTCTCGGTCGGCGGCCTGTTCTCGATCTACGAGGGCATCTCGAAGATCCAGGACCCCCACGAGCTCGACATCATCTGGCTGCCGCTCGTCGTGCTCGGCATCGCGATCGTGCTCGAGAGCTTCTCGTTCCGGACGGCCATCGTGGAGTCCAACAAGGTGCGGGGCAAGACCGGCTGGTGGGCGTTCATCCGCACGTCGAAGAGCCCCGAGCTGCCCGTCATCCTGCTCGAGGACCTGGCCGCGCTCGTCGGCCTCTCGCTCGCGTTCGTCGCCGTCGGCCTCACCGCCATCACCGGCAACCCGCTCTTCGACGCGATCGGCACGCTCTGCATCGGCGTGCTGCTCATCGCCGTCGCCGCGATCCTCGCGGTCGAGATGAAGTCGCTGCTGATCGGCGAGGGCGCGACCCGCGAGGACAACGCGCGGATCGCCGCACTCCTCAACGCGCACAAGGGCGTCGAGTCGGTCATCCACATGAAGACGCTCTACCTCGGCCCCGACGAGCTCATGGTGGCCGCGAAGATCGCGTTCCCGCCGCAGTCCGACATCGAGCACGTGTCGCGCACCATCAACGACCTGGAGGCCGACCTGCGCACCCAGGTGCCGCACGCGCGGGTCATCTACATCGAGCCGGACCTCTACGTCGAGCAGCCGGAGACCGCGCCCTCCACCGACCACATCGTCATCCAGTCGGGCAACTGAGCGCGACTGCGTAGGCTGACTGCATGGAGTTCCTGCACTCGCTGCTGCTCACCGCCCACCTCGTGGGGCTGTCGATGCTCATCGGCACGTTCATCCTCCAGATGCGTGCACGGGCGGGCTACAGCTTCACGATGATGCTGATCGGCGCGTCGATCCAGCTCGTCTCGGGCGTCGGCCTCTACGGCCTCGCGATGGCGGGCGACGGCGACGTCAACCACGCGAAGCTCGGCGTGAAGGGCCTCATCGCGGTGGTCGTCTTCGTCGCCGCGCTCATCGGCTTCCTGCGCCAGCGCGCGATCCACGCCGAGCGGTCGCGCCTCACCGCCGGCGGCGCCGTCTCGGTCGGCAACCTGCAGGTCGAGCGCAAGCTCGGGCCGTTCTTCCACACCGCCGGCGGCCTCGCCGCCGTGAACCTGCTCATCGCCGTCTTCTGGCGCTGACGTCCGCCCGATGCCCTGGCTCGACCTACTGGCCTGGGCAGGCGTCATCGGCGCCGCCGCGCTGCTCGTCGCGCTCGGCCCACGCATCTGGCACAGCGCATCCACGCAGCGCGCTCGCCGCATGGGCGGGCTGGGCGTGATCGACGAGATCTACCGACCGGCCACGTACGAGCAGCGCATCGCGGAGCAGCGCAGCGCCGAGGCGGGCGACAGCGTCGACGACCTCGAGCCGAAGGACCGCCGCCCGCCGGGCCCGTGATCTCCGGCCCCTGATCTCAACGGAGCGATCGGTCGCGCGAGGGCACTATCCCCTCGCGCTACCAGCCGCTCCGTTGAGGATCAACGGCGGGGGGCGAAGAAGGCGCGGAGCTGAGCCTCCGCCTCGGCGGCGAGCACGCCGGCCACCACCTCGACGCGGTGCGGCAGCCGGCGCTCGCGCAGGACGTCGACGACGCTGCCCGCCGCGCCCGCCTTGTCGTCCCACGCGCCGAACACGACGCGCTCGACCCGGCTCGCGAGGATCGCGCCCGCGCACATGACGCACGGCTCGAGCGTGACGACGAGCGCGCAGCCGTCGAGGCGCCAGGAGCCGAGCCGAGCCGCTGCCTCGCGCAGCGCCACCACCTCGGCGTGGGCGGTCGGATCGTGGCGCAGCTCGCGCTCGTTGCGGCCGGTGCCGATCACCGCGCCGGATGCGTCGACCACGATCGCGCCGACCGGCACGTCGGCGCTGGCAGTCGCGGCGGCCGCCTCGTCGAGCGCGAGGCGCATGAGCGCCTCATCGCGTGCCGCAGGCCGCATCCGCCCTCCCCGATCGGGCGTGCCGTCCCGCGCCCACTACCCTGAAGCCTATGCGCGTCCACGTCGCCGACCACCCGCTCATCACGCACAAGCTCACCGTCCTGCGGGACGAGCGCACGCCCTCCCCCACGTTCCGATCGCTCGTCGGGGAGCTCATGACGCTGCTCGCCTACGAGGCGACCCGCAACGTGCGCGTGACGCCGAAGGAGATCACCACGCCGGTGACGACCACGACGGGTGTCGAGATCGCCGAGCCGCGGCCGCTCGTGGTGCCGATCCTGCGCGCCGGCCTCGGCATGCTCGACGGCATGACGACCCTCGTCCCGACGGCGGAGGTCGGTTTCCTCGGCATGGCTCGCAACGAGACGACGCTCGAGCCGTACACGTACGCCGAGCGCCTCCCGGAGGACCTCTCCGACCGCCAGTGCTTCGTGCTCGACCCCATGCTCGCGACCGGCGGCTCGCTGTCGGCCGCGATGCGATTCCTCTTCGACCGCGGCGCGGTCGACGTCACCGCGATCTGCCTGCTCGGCACGCCGGAGGGCATCGAGCGCGTCGAGCGCGACATGGACGGCCACGACGTGACGATCGTGCTCGGCGCGCTGGACGAGCGCCTCAACGAGCACGGCTTCATCGTGCCGGGGCTCGGCGACGCGGGCGACCGCCTCTACGGCACCGTCGACCACTAGGCGCTCGCGCGGCGCGGTGGCTGGTCGCCGGCGCGGTCGGCGGCCGCGCCCCGGTGGCTCCGTCCGCCGACGTCACACTTCGTCACATTCGCTGACGGCGTCGTTTGACATCGCCGGATGCAAGCCGCGATACTGACAGGCATGACGACCACCTCTGCCCTCCCGACCGTCTTCGCGGCCGATGGGACGAACGGCATGATGATGCCGATGGTTGCCATGCGTCGAATGTGTGCTTGAGCGCAGCTCGCACCGTCCGATCGCTCCAGCAGCGCTGACGCCCTCGCGCGTCGCCTGCGGGCCTGAGCAGCCCTAGCGAGCGATCTCCGAACCGCATCGTCGGTTCGCACTCGACACTCGACACCGAGCCCTCGCGCATCGGTGTCCTCCATGAGTCGACGGCCCTCATCGCCCGACCCAGCATCGCTGGCCGGACGGCCGCCGACCGCTCGCCGGAAGGCATCCCCATGACGATCACCGCTCTCCCCACCCGCACCCGCCGCCCGTCGCTCGAGACCCGCGTCGACGGCTCCTCGGCGCTCGCCCCGAAGCGCGCCATCGCTCCGGCGGCCCAGCCCGCTGCCCGTGCGCCGCAGATCCGCCCGGTCCCGGACGGCACCGAGGCCCGCGGCTTCGTGCTCTACGTCGGCCTCGGCGAGGACGCCGCGGCCTCCGACCACATCGAGCTCGCCCGCCTGGTCGGCGAGCTGCGCGCCCTCACCTCGCGGCTCGCCCCGAGCGCCGAGACGCATGCCGCCGTCGCGCTCGCCCCGGCCGGCGCGGGCGGCCGCGACGTGGATGTCGTGCGTCGCGCGCTGCAGGACCCGGCCGTGCAGCAGCCGGTCGTCGACACCGACCCCGGCATCGTCATCGACCTGACGCGCAAGCGCGTCGCGATCGGCGATGAGATCGCCGCACTCACCTACCGCGAGTTCGAGCTGCTCCAGCACATCGTGCTGCGTGAGGGCTCGACCGTCGGACGCTGCGCCATCATCGACGCGCTCTGGGACGCGGACGACGAGAACCGCCCCAACGAGCGCACGATCGACGTGCACGTGCGTCGCCTCCGCTCGAAGCTGGGCGACTACGCGGAGATCATCCGCACGGTGCGCGGCGCGGGCTACCGATTCGACCGGCACGCCGACGTGACGGTGCTCGCGACGGGCCCGAGCCCCGACCGCTTCTGAGCGGCCACAGCCTTCTCACAGGCGGCTCTGGGGCGGTTCGTTACCGATCCGTTATACGTTGGGCGCACGTTGATCGTAGTGCTGTGGCGGTCGACGGAAGCGATGGCCGATGCCTCGCTTGGTGCAAGGGACTGGGGCCGGTCGGGAGAACCCGACCGGCCCTTTGCACGCCCGCCGACGCGTCAGCGGGCGGCGGCGAGGAACTCCGCCGCACGCCGCCGGAAGGTGCCGGAGGTCGGCGCGTTCACGTGGTTCCGACCGGGGATCGGCTCGAAGCGGCCGTCCGGCAGGAGCGGCAGCAGCTCCTGCGTATCGGCCGCACGCCGGTCCTTGTCGCCCGTCATCAGCAGGGTGGGCATCGTGGGGGGCGCTGCCTCGGGGTCGAAGAGCGTGCGCGACACCTCGCCGGCGAGCGTCACGAGCGTCTCGGGGTCGTGCTCGGGGAAGACGCCGGCGAGCTCGACCACGAAGGCCTCCATCTCGCCCGGCTCCGCCTCGTCGCGGAGCGCGCTGCGGGCGAGGTCGACGTCGAACCGCTGGAACGGATCGCCGGCGGGCAGCCCGCCGAGCACGAGCGCGCGGAACGCGTGCGGCCGCGTGCCCGCATGGCGCCACAGCAGCCTCGCGCCCATCGAGTAGCCGACCGCGCCGGGCGCCTCCGGCAGCGCCAGCTGCTCGAGCACCGCGTCGACGTCGTCGAGGAAGTGCGGCACGGTGTAGCCGACCGACGGCCGGTCGCTCTCGCCGTGCCCTCGGAGGTCCATCGCGATGCCGCGCAGCCCCCGCTCGGCGAGCGCGTCGCCCCAGCGGGTGTCGATCCAGTTGCGCTTCGCGTTCGACGAGAACCCGTGGATCAGCAGCACCGGTGCGCCGTCCGGGTCGCCGAGCTCGTGCAGTGCGATGCGGGCCCCGTCGGGGGCCATGGCGAAGACGGTCATGCAGCTCCTCACGATGCAGGACGCGCATCCCGCTCGTCATAGGCTACGCACATCCGAGAGAGGGTCCGCGTGGCACGTTCCGTCCTGTTCATCAAGCACATCGAGTACGAGACAGGCGGGCACGCGGCGACGCTCACGTCGCACCTGCCGACGCGCGAGGCGGTCTTCCCGTCGCAGCTGCCGCCGCTCGACGAGATCGCGGGCATCGTCATCACGGGTGGGCAGATGAGTGCTGCGGAGGAGGACGAGCACCCGTCGCTCGCGCTGACAGCCGACCTCGCGCTGCGCGCGATCGATGCGGACATCCCGGTGCTCGGGCTCTGCCTCGGCCACCAGATCATCGGGCGCGCGCTCGGCGGGGAGCACCGCGAGGGCGCGGTCGACGAGGTGGGCATCATCGACATCGACGTCGTCGCGCCAGAGCCGTGGCTCGGCGGGCACGTCGGCCCGGTCGGCGCGATGCGCTGGAACAGCGACGTCGTCGCCCTCCCGCCCGGCGCGACGCTGCTCGCGACGAGCGCGACGGTCGAGAACGAGGCCTTCCGTTACGGGTCCGCGGTCGGCATGCAGTTCCACCTCGAGGCGGACGACCGGGTCATGCGACTCTGGGACTCGGTCGCGTCGCCGACGCTGTCGGAGCTGCGCACGCCGGATGCGGTGGCCGAGTGGCGAGCGCACCTCGCGACCGACACGACGCTGCAGGGCATCGTGCAGCGCGGCTTCGCCGCGTTCGCCGAGGACTGCGCCCGGCGGCTCTAGGCCGGCCCCGTAGCACGGCACCGGCCGCGGCCGCGGCACGACGCTTGCGGTTCACACCGTGTGAAGGGATGAGGTGAGCGGCATGGAGACCATCGGGCAGCTCGCGCAGCGCACGGGGACATCGCGTCGCATGCTGCGGCACTGGGAGGCGCAGGGGCTGCTCGTCCCTGCTGCGGTCGATCCGTGGACGAAGCAGCGGCGCTACGCCTCGGCGCAGGCCGGGCGGGTGCGCGCGATCGCCGCGCTCCGCGAGGTCGGCTTCCGGCTGGACGCCATCCGCCACCTCCTCGACCAGGGCCTCACCGAGCCGCGGCTGCTCGAGCTCCTGCGTGATCGGGAGTCGGAGCTCGCCGCTCGCATCGCGCAGGACTCCACCGCCCTCGAGCGGGTGCGGGCACGACTGCGCTCGATCGAGCGCGACCGGAGCACCATCACGCATGCCCTCACCCTCTCCGCCGTACCCGCCGTCGACCTGCACGGCGTGACGGAGGTCGTCGCGGACGAGACGGAGCTGCCGGATGCGGTCGGACGCCTGCTGGCGCTGCTCGGCGTCGATGAGATCCCGACCGCGGATGTCGTGCTCACCTTCGACGGGACCACGGACGAGCGCGTCATCACCGTCGCGGCAGCCATGCAGGACGTCGGCCCCGCGCCGGCAGCGCGACCCATCTCGCTGCCGCGCATCGGTCAGGCAGCGAGCGTGCGGCTCGACGAGCGGCCGAGCAGCACCGCGGACGCACGGGTCGCACTGGACGCCGCGCTCGAGGCCCGAGGGCTGTACGCGAGGGGGCCGTACCGGCAGATCCTGCATGCGGACGGCGGCATCACACTCGTCGTCGCGGTGAGCGGGGCGCCCGCGTGCCCCTAGGAGGCCGCGCGCTGGCGACCGCGGTCGTCGACGTCGGACCAGATCGCGTCGAGCGACAGGTCGAGCACGGCAGCGATCGCGGCCACCGTCGAGAATGCGGGCGTCGCGACGCGGCCGGCCTCGATCTTCCGGAGCGTCTCGGGCGAGACGCCGGCGTCGAGCGCCACCGACAGCATCGTGCGATCGCCCCTGGCGCGCCGCAGCACCGCGCCGAGGCGCCGGCCGCGCTCCACGTCGGCGGGAGTGAGCGGCAGTCGGACCATGGCTCGATGCTAGCCGGGATAGTCTTACCGGGATAGGTATTGGTCGCGGAAGGGGCGATGCATGATCGAGATCCTGAACCCGTCCGAGCTCGGGCGCGCGAGGGTCACGGGCCGGATCGTCGCCGACATCCTGCAGGCGCTCCGCGCACGCACCGCGGTGGGCACGAACCTGCTCGAGATCGACCGCTGGGCGCAGGCGATGATCGTCGAGGCGGGCGCCGTCTCCTGCTACGTCGACTACGCACCGTCGTTCGGCCGCGGGCCGTTCGGCCACTACATCTGCACGGGCGTCAACGACGCGGTGCTGCACGGCCTGCCGCATGACTACGCGCTCGCCGACGGCGACCTGCTGACCCTCGACCTCGCCGTCTCGAAGGACGGCATCGCCGCCGACGCGGCCATCAGCTTCGTGGTCGGCGACAGCCGCCCCGCCGAGAGCGTGGCGATGATCGAGGCGACGGAGCGCGCGCTCGCCGCGGGCATCGCCGCGGCCGTCCCCGGCGCCCGCATCGGCGACCTCTCGCACGCGATCGGCAGCGTGCTCACCGAGGCCGGCTATCCGATCAACACGGAGTTCGGCGGGCACGGCATCGGCTCGACGATGCACCAGGACCCGCACGTCGCCAACACCGGGCGGCCCGGCCGCGGCTACCGCCTGCGACCCGGCCTGCTGCTCGCGCTCGAGCCGTGGATCATGCAGGACACCGCGACGCTCGTCGTCGACGCCGACGGCTGGACGCTCCGCAGCGCGACGGGCGCGCGGACGGCGCACAGCGAGCACACGATCGCGATCACCGACGACGGCGCCGAGATCCTCACGCTGCCGACGACGCGAGGCTGACGGTCGCGGGGCGCGCTGGCCCCCGACGCTCGCCGCGCGGCATGATGCAGGCATGCACCGCACCCCGAGGCGACCCTCGTGAAGCTCCTGCTCACGTCGATGGGCGTCACCAATCCGAGCATCGCCGAGGCCCTTGAGCGGCTGCTCGGCAAGCCGATCGCCGAGTCGAGCGCGCTCATCATCCCGACCGCCGCGTACCCGTTCGCCGAAGGACCCTGGATGGCGCGCGAGGCGATCGCCGGCACGGCGCCAGGGCCGCTGAGCGAGCTCGGCTGGCGATCGCTCGGCGTGCTCGAGCTCACGGCGCTGCCGACCATCCGCGAGGAGAGCTGGGTGCCCGCGGTGCGGGATGCCGACGCCCTGCTCGTCTGGGGCGGCGACGTGCTGTACCTGTGCCACTGGATGCGCGAGTCCGGCCTGGCGGACCTCATCCCCTCGCTCTCCGAGACGGTCTACGTGGGGGTGAGCGCCGGCAGCATCGCGGTGACGTCGTACAACTGCGATGCCGAGTTCGACCTGCAGTTCGTGCCCGACGGCAGCGACATGGCGCTGGAGGCCGAGCGCACGCTCGGCCTCGTCGACATCGCGCTCGTGCCGCACCTCGTCGGCGACGGTGGGGATGGCGCCTCGCTCGCCGGCATCCAGCGCTGGGCGGCCGGGATCCCCGGCCCGACGTACGCCATCGACGACGCGACCGCGATCGTCGTGGTCGACGGTGCGGTGGAGGTCGTCTCCGAGGGCCGGTGGAAGCTGCTGCAGCCCTGACGCGGCGCTAGACGACGGGGCGCAGGCGGCCGACCGCGACGTCGGCGCTCAGCTGCAGCAGCCCGAGCGGCTCGGTCAGGCGCTCGAGCGTGCCCTCGGGGATCGCCCCCGCGCGCTCGAGCATGGCGAGCGCGACCGGTGCGCCGGCGCGGCGCGCCCCATCCGCCGTCTTCACCACGGCTGTGGTGCCGTCGGGGGCGACCATCGCCTGCGTGCCCTCCGCGCCGAACTTCGTGGCGCATCCGGTCTCGGCGATCACGACGGCGTCGGGGCGACCCGCGCCGTCGATGAGCGTCGGATGCGCCCGCATCGCGTCGCCGACGGAGCGCCCGCCCCCGATCGCGTCGGGCGCGAGTCGGCGGAAGGCGCGCGCGAGCCCGACGGGCGAGGTGGGGAACACGAGCGCGCCGCAGCCGTCGTGCGCGAGCCCGATGATGGGCTCGCCGGCGGCCGTCGCGACGCCCTGGCGCAGCACGTCGGCGAGCTGGTGGTCGTCGGCCCAGTAGTCGCTGGGCGTGCCGAGCGCGCGAGCCGCCGCGGCGAGCGCGATGTGCTTGCCGACGCACATGTGCGCGAAGCGGCGCATCGAGCCGTCGGGCGCCTTCATCGGCGGGCAGCGCAGCGCATCCTCGGCGACGCCGAGGCGCTCGGCCATCGCCTGCGCGGTGTCGAGGTGCTCCTGATCGGCCCAGTGGCTCGCGCTCGCGAGCGCCGCGTGCGCCGGTGCCAGCTCGACGAGGCCGGCGTCGAGCAGCGCCGCGGCGAAGAGCGGCTTGAGCGCGCTGCGGGCGAGGAAGGGCGCCGCGACGTCGCCATGCGCCTCGATGACGGTGCCATCGGGATCGATGAGGACCGCGACGCCTCGGTGCTGGGACTCGATGAAGCCGTCGCGCTCGACGACGGCGAGGAGCTCGGTGGTGGGCACGGGATCCAACGTAGCGGCGCGGGCCTGCGCGGAGATGCGCGCCAGGTGGCGCCCGGCCGCGCTACTCGGCGCGCAGCACCGGCGGGCTCGCCGCCTCCACGTCGAGCAGCAGCCGCTTCGCCTCGACACCGCCCGCGTACTGGCCGAGCGCGCCATCGCTGCGGACCACCCGATGGCACGGGATCGCGATCGGCAGCGGGTTGCGCCGGCACGCGGTGCCGACCGCGCGCACCGCGCGCGGCGAGCCGGCCGCCGCGGCGACCTGCGCGTAGCTGCGCGTCTCGCCGTACGGGATCTCGCGCAGCCGCTCGACGACGTCGCGCCCGAAGCCGCGCGCGAGCGCGAGGTCGAGCGGGCCGTCGAACGCGCGAGCACGACCGTCGATGAGTGCCTCGAGCCGGCGCGCGGCGTCGTCGAGCCGGGCGGGCGCCTCGAGCACGCGCGGGCTCAGCGCGGTCGAGAGCCGCTCGAGCGTCGCCGCGGGATCGCGGCCGTCGAACGTGACCGAGACCAGCCCCGCGGGCGTCGCCGCGAGCAGCAGCGAGCCAACGGCGGTGTCGAGCGAGCGGTACGCCACGTCGAGCAGCCCGCGCTCCGCGGCGCGCTCGACGAGCCGCGCGTGCAGCGCGGCCATGGGCCCGTCGGGGATGGCGCCGAGCAGGTCGACTTCAGGCATCGGCGTCTCCCAGCAGCTCGCGCAGGCGGTGCACGCCGTCGGAGGACGCGCGCCGCGCCGCATCCGCCGACGATCCGAGCGTCGCCGCGACCTCGGCGAAGGGCAGTCCGCCGAGGTGGTGGAGCACGACCGCCTCGCGCTGCCGCGTCGGCAGCAGCGCGAGCGCTCGCGCGAGGTCGAGGTCGCGCGCGACCGCGGGCGACGGCCGGTCCGGCACGTCGCCCACCACGAGCCGCGCGCGCCGCCGCAGCACGTCGATCGCCTTCCGGTGCGCGATCGTCACGAGCCACTCCTCGATGCGCGCGTCGTGCGCGAGCCGCGGGTACGCCTCGAGCGCGGCGAGGAACGTCTCGCTCCAGGCGTCGTCGGCATCGACCTCGTCGAGCAGCGCCCGGCACACGCGCCAGACCCTCGCGCCGTGCAGCGCGACGATCGACTCGAAGGGCGCACGGGTCACGCGACCGAATCTAGCCCGACCGCCACGAGCGACGATCCGGCCTCGTGGTCGAGCAGGAAGCGCTTGCGCTCGACGCCGCCGGCGTAGCCGGTGAGCGACCCGGTCGACCCGACCACCCGGTGGCAGGGCACCACGATCGAGATCGGGTTGCGGCTGTTGGCGAGCCCGACCGCGCGCACCGCCGTCGGCTGCCCGATCGACGCCGCGATCCAGCCGTAGCTGCGGGTCTCGCCGTAGGGGATGGAGCGCAGCGCCTCCCACACGCGCAGCTGGAATGGGCTGCCATCGGGGTCGAGGTCGAGGTCGAACGCCCGGCGCTCCCCCGCCCAGTACTCGCCGAGCTGCTGCGCCGCATCCGCGAAGCCGGCGTCGTCGCGCTCGCCGAACGTCGCCTCGTCGGGCGCAGGGCGATGGTCGGGCATGTACAGGCCCGTGATGCCGCGCTCGCTCCGCACGAGCGTGAGCGGGCCGATGGGGCTGTCGATGATGGTGTGGGTCATGGCCGCATTCCTCTCATACTCCGCTAACGCGCGGGGACGACGGAATGTGAGCCTGTGGATGGCCGACGTCGCGCCGCCCTAGGCTCGGGGCATGGAGATCGCCCTCGTCCGACACGGCCAGACCGACTTCAACCGCGACGGCAGGCTGCAGGGCACGAGCGACATCGCCCTGAACGAGACCGGCATCGCGCAGGCGCACACCGCGGCTCGACTGCTCGCCGACGGCCCGTCGACCGACGCGCGCTGGGACGCGGTGGTGTCGTCGCCGCTCGTGCGGGCGGCCGTCACGGCCGACATCATCGCCGCCGAGCTCGGGCTCGAGGTCTGCGGTCGCTACCCGAGCCTCATCGAGCGCGCCTACGGCCAGGTCGAGGGGTTGACGAAGGAGGAGGCCGTCGAGCGCTTCGGCACCGAATGGCCCGGCGAGGAGGACTTCGACGACCTGCAGCGCCGCGCCGTCGCCGCCGTCGACGACGTCGCCGCCCGCAACCCCGTCGACGCGCTCGTCATCGTCACGCACGGCACCTTCATCCGCGCCTTCGCCGACCACGTCACCGGCCAGGAGACGCGCACCCCCGACAACGCGCACTCCGTCCGCTTCACGGGCGTGCCGGGCGCCTGGCACGTCGTCGACGGGCTCGTGCTCGCGTGAACCTCGACGCCCTGCGGGCAGCGCTGCCCGCCCACGTGCTCGTCACCGACCCTGTCGCGCTCGACGTCGCGCGCGCCGACAAGTCGGGCCACCGCTCCGTCTCGCCGCCGCTCGCGATCGTCGAGGCGGAGGACGCCTCGCACGTGCAGGCTGCGCTGCGCTGGGCGACCGAGCACGGCGTGCCGGTCGTGCCGCGAGCGGCCGGCACCGGACTCGCCGGCGGTGCGATCGCCGGCGAGGGCGAGCTCGTCGTCTCGGTCGACCGGATGCGGCGGCTGCTCGACGTCTCGATCGTCGACCAGTCGTGCCGGGTCGAGCCGGGCATCCGCAACGCCGAGCTCAACGACATGCTCGCCACCCACGGCCTCTGGTGGCCGCCGGACCCGGCGAGCCGTGCCATCTCGTCGGTGGGCGGCAACATCGCGACGAACGCGGGCGGCCTGCTGTGCGCGAAGTACGGCGTGACGCGCGAGTGGGTGCTCGCGCTCGACGTCGTGCTCGCGGACGGCAGCCGCATCTCGACCGGCCACCGCACCGTGAAGGGCGTCACCGGGCTCGACCTGACTGCGCTCATGATCGGCTCGGAGGGCACGCTCGGCATCGTCGTCGGCGCGACCCTGAAGCTGCGGCCGCTCCCCGATGGCGGCGTCTGGACGGTCGGCGCCTTCTTCGACGACGAGACCGCCGCGGCCGCGGCGTGCACGGCGGTGACGGCCGCGCGCATCCGCCCGGCGATCATGGAGCTCGTCGGCCGCGACGCGGTCTCGATGCTCGCCGCCTACACGGGGCAGCCGATGGCGGGCGCGTTCGTGCTCGTGCAGACCGACGAGCTCGGGGCCGCCGCGACCTCCGAGGTCGTGGCGGAGATCCTGGCGGCGCACGGCGGCCGCGTCGAGCGCACCGACGACGCCGCGCGGTCGGATGTGCTGGTGCAGGTGCGCAGGCAGGTGCACTTCGCGCTCGAGTCGTTCGGCACCGTGCTCGTGGAGGACGTCTCGGTGCCGCGGTCGCGGATGGCCGACATGTTCCGCGCGTGCGACGAGGCCGCGGAGCGCCACGGGGTGCGGCTCGCGACGACGGCGCACGCCGGCGACGGCAACCTGCACCCGACCTTCGTCTTCGACGGCACCGAGCCCTCGGAGGCGATCTGGGCGTGCGCGAACGAGGTCTTCGAGGCGGCGATCGCGATGGGCGGCACGCTCACCGGCGAGCACGGCGTGGGCATCCTCAAGCGGCGATGGCTCGTCGACGAGCTCGGCGAGCGCCAGCTCGCGCTGCAGCGGGCCGTGAAGGCAGCATTCGACCCCGCAGGCATCCTGAACCCCGGCAAGGCGATCTAGCCGGGCACAGCCTCCCCGACGGCCGGGTGGTCAGGACACGCCGAGCGCGCACCGCGCTGCGCGGCGCGTCGTGACCACCCGGCTCACGGGCGGGCGGGTGTCAGCGGACGGCGACCAGGTCGCAGACGAAGATGAGCGTCTCGTTCGGGCCGATGGCTCCGCCGGCGCCGCGCTCGCCGTACGCGAGGTGGGGCGGGATGACGAGCTGGCGGCGACCGCCGACGCGCATGCCCTCGATGCCCTGCTCCCAGCCCTTGATGACCATGCCGACGCCGAGCGGGAAGTCGAGCGGGGCGCCGCGGTTGTAGGAGGCGTCGAACTCCTCACCGGTGGAGTGCGTGACGCCGACGTAGTGGACGCTGACCTGCTTGCCGGTCACCGCCTCCTCGCCGTCACCGACGGTGATGTCGGTGATCTGGAGCTCGGTGGGCGCGGGGCCGTCGGGGGCGTCGATCTGGGGCTTCTCAGTCATGCGCCAATCCTCGCACGCTCGCGCGAGGGCAGGCTCAGTGCTCGTCCTCGTCGGCCTGCAGGCCGATCTCCTCGCGGTCGATGATGCGCTGCGCGACCGCGACGGTGCTCGAGTCGAACCGCCCCGTGCGGCGCACGCGGTCGAGCCAGACGCGCTCCGCCTCGATCGCGACGTGGCGCAGGCGCGAGATCTGCGCGACGTCGGTGGACGGGTCGTCCGGGTCGACCTCGGCGACGTGCGCCGCCCAGTCGCGCCGGGCCAGCATCCGCTCGCTCGCGACCTCGACGATCATCTCGTCGATCCCGTTGACCTCGGCCTCCCGGCGCATCGCCTCGATGCCGGCGTCGATCGCCTCGCCGACGAGCGACTCGAGCTCCGCCCGCCGTCGGTCGGAGGCGTTCTTGCCCACGCCGAGCGCGCGCACGAGGAACGAGAGCGTGCCGCCCTGCACGAGCAGCGTCACGATGGCGACGACGAAGGCGGCGAGCACGAGCTCGGCGCGCATCGGGGTGTCGGCCGGCAGCGTCTGCACGGCCGCGACCGTGACGACGCCGCGCATCCCGGCCCAGCCGATCGCGAGCGTGTCGCGCCAGCCGAGCCGCTGGTCGCGCAGCGCCGTGATGTCGTGCCCGCGCACGATGTGGGCGTACCGGAGCCTCGCGCCGCGCTTCGTGCTCGTGTCGACGCTGTCGAGCCGCTCGGCGAGCCGCGCGTGACCGCGCTGCACGCGGCCGGCGTGGTGGCGCAGCCACGCGAGCAGCGGCGGGAGCGCGGCGAGCCGCACGGCGAGGAGCACCGCGCACAGCAGCAGCCCGACCGCGACGACCCCGGCGAGGTGCCGCTCCCCCGCGTCGACGGCGGTGATGACGGCAGGCAGCTGCATCCCCATGGTGAGGAACACGCCGTTCTCGACGATGACCGAGAAGGTGCTCCAGGTCGCCGACTCCTGCGCGCGACGCGTGGCGCGGATGCGGATCTGGCTGCGGTTGCCGATCACGAGCCCGGTGACCACGACGGCGACGATGCCCGAGCCGCGCAGCGACTCCGCGGCGAGGAACGAGACGAAGGGTGTCGCGATCGAGATCGCGGTGTCGATGGCGCGATCGCCCGCGAGCTGGCGCACGAGCACCGTCGCATAGCCGATGACGACGCCGACGACCAGCGCCACGACGACCGCGAGCGCGAAGTCGCCGACGAGGGCGGCGCCCTCGACCTCGGAGCTGCCCGGCCGCTCGATCGCGGCGACGGCGGTCGTGAGCAGCACGAGCGCGGTCGCGTCGTTGAGGAGCCCCTCGCCCTCGAGGATCGTCACGACGCGCGGCGGCAGCCCGAGCCGCTTGCCGAGCGCGGTGGCTGCGACGGCATCCGGCGGGGCGACGACCGCGCCGAGCGCCAGCGCGGCGGCGAAGCCGATGACCGGCCAGATGGACTGCAGCACGAGCGCGACGGCGAGCGCGCTGAGGGCGACGAGCACGACCGAGAGGTAGCCGATCACGCGCAGGTTCCGGCGGAAGTCGACGGCGGGCACCCGCAGTGCCGCGGTGTAGAGCAGCGGCGGCAGGATGATCGTGAGGAAGACCTCGGGCGGCACGACGATCTCGGGCGAGCCCGGGACGAGTGCGATGACGGCGCCGAGCAGCACGAGGAGCAGCGGCGCGGCCACCCCGATCCGGTTGGCGATCGTGGCCACGGCGCCGATGAGCAGGATGCCGACCACGACGACGAGCGTCACCTCGGTCGCCACGTCGTGCATGGAGAGAGGCTATCGGTCGGCCCTATCACGGCATGGCGCTCCGACGTAGCCTGAGGTCAGCGGCCGCATCCGCGGGCGCGCCGACATCAGGAGGAATCTGCATGGCCATCACCTCGAACGCGAGCACGACCTGGACCGGCGGACTGGGCAGCGGCTCGGGCACGACCACGCTCGGCACCGGATCCACCTTCGACCTCACGTGGCGTGCCCGCGCCGAGGAGGGCGGCGCCTCGACGCCGGAGGAGTTCATCGCCGCGGCGCACGCATCGTGCTTCGCGATGGCCTTCTCGCACACGCTCGAGCAGGCCGGCCACGCGCCGGAGTCGCTCGACACCACGGCGAAGGTCTCGTTCGTCGCCGGCACCGGCATCACGACGAGCGTCCTCACCGTCTCGGGCGTCGTGCCCGGCATCGATCAGGACCGGTTCGCGGAGCTCGCCCAGCAGGCGAAGGCCGAGTGCCCGGTGTCGCAGGCCCTCGCGGGCATCGACATCCAGCTCGGTTCGGTAGAACTCCGTTCCTGAAGATTTGCTCAGGGAAAACTTTGCTTCCGCAGAAAACCTGATGCATCGACTATAAAAAGATCAGACGATCTTCCGTCCAACCTGAACCTAGAAGGAGCGTCATGAAGTTCAACAAGCCCAGCCGCCGTGGTGACGACTTCATCATCATGGGCGACCTCGTCATCACCGGTGACGACTTCATCATCATGGGTGGCGGCGACCTCTAAGCAGTCGTCCCCTCAACGGCCGCGGCGCCGACTCCCCGAGTCGGCACCGCGGCCGTCGTCTGTTCCGAGGCGGATGCGTGCCGCGCAGATCCGCTCGCGCCCTCAGCGGAACGGCACGCCCGTGAGGGTCTCCGAGATCTCCCACAGCCTGGCGCCCTCCGTGCTTCGCAGCGGCGGCCAGAGCGCCTGGCGTCCGGGAGGGCCGCCGACGCTGCCGGGCCCCTGCGGGCCGTAGAAGCCGCCGTCCTCCGCCCCCGATGCCGTCGCGGCCATGAGCGCCGGCAGTGTCGCGCTCTCGACAGTGCCGACGAGCAGCCCGCGCGCCGAGAGCCACCGGATCACCCGCACCTGCGGGGTGTCCTGCGCCCTGCCGACCTCCGGGCGTGCCGCGAGCAGGCTCGTCGGCGCGACGCCCGGATGAGAGAGGTTGCTCGTGATGCCCCAGCCACCGCTGCGGCTGCGGCGGCTCAGCTCGAGCGCGAACAGCCCGACCGCGATCTTCGACTGCTGGTAGGCGCGCATGCCGTCGTAGGAGCGCTCCCACTGCAGGTCCTCCCAATGGATCATGCCGCTGCGGGCAGCGATGCTCGCCTGCGAGGTCACGCGCGCACGACCGGCCCTCAGCAGCGGCAGCAGCTGCCCGGTGAGCGCGAAGTGGCCGAGGTGGTTCGTGCCGAGCTGCAGCTCGAAGCCGTCGGCGGTCGTCTGCCGCTCGGGCGGCGTCATGACGCCGGCGTTGTTGATGAGCAGGTGGATCGGCTCCCCCTCGGCGCGCAGCCGCTCGCCGAGGACGGCGATCGAGGCGAGCGACGCCAGGTCGAGCTCGGCGAGCGTGAGCCGCGCATCAGGCTGCTCGGCGCGGATCCGAGCGACCGCCGCCTCGCCCTTCCGCATGCTCCGCACCGGCATGACGACGTCGGCACCGGCGCGGGCGAGCCGCGTCGCGATGCCGAGGCCCATTCCGTCGCTCGCGCCGGTGACGACCGCGCGCCTGCCGGTCAGGTCGGGGATGGTGATGTCGTACGGCCTGCGTGGCATGGGATGCCTCTCCTCACGTGGATGCGGTGCGCCGGCGGGCGCCCTCGTCGATCGTCGCCGCGGCACGCACCCGTCAGCCACGGCCTGACGATCCGTGGCTGCGGCGTCCCACGGCGGGAGAGGATGCTCGCATGATCGATCGCACCGGGCTCGCCGAGTTCCTCCGCCGTCGCCGGGAGGCGCTGCAGCCGGAGGACGTGGGGCTGCCGCGTGGGCAGCGCCGCCGCACGAGCGGGCTCCGCCGCGAGGAGGTCGCGGCGCTCTGCCACATGTCGACCGACTACTACTCGCGCCTCGAGCGCGAGCGCGGGCCGCGACCCTCCGAGCAGATGCTCGCCTCGATCGCGCAGGGGCTCCGGTTGACCCGTGACGAGCGCGACCACCTCTACCGGCTGGCCGGCCACGAGGCTCCCCCTCGCGGTTCGGGCACGGATCACGTCAGCCCCGGCATGATGCGGATCTTCGACCGACTGGGCGACACCCCCGCCGAGATCGTCACCGAGCTCGGCGAGACCCTGCGGCAGACGCGACTCGGTGCGGCCCTCATGGGCGACTCGACGCGATTCACCGGCGCCGCGCGCAGCATCGGCTACCGGTGGTTCACCGACCCGGCGGCCCGCGCGCTCCATCCGCCCGAGGACCACGACTTCTACTCCCGCCTCTACGTCTCGGGCCTCCGAGGCGTGGCGACGCTGCGCGGGCCGGACTCCCGGGCAGCCCGGCTCGCGCGCGAGCTGCACGCATCGAACGCCGAGTTCCGCTCGGTCTGGGAGCAGCACGAGGTGGGGCTCGCGCCGCGGGAGGTGAAGCGCTACCAGCATCCGGCCGTCGGCTACCTCGAGCTGCAGTGCCAGGTGCTGCTCGATCCGGCGCAGGCGCACTCGCTGCTCGTCTTCACCGCGACCCCGGGCAGCGAGAGCCACGAGAAGCTCGAGCTGCTGTCGGTGCTCGACGCCGAGCAGGCTGCAGCACGGTGATCGACCGCGCTCACTCCTTCTTATAGCGCGTGCGGCCGGCGACGATCGTCTCGACCACCTGGGCCTCGAGCAGCGAGCCTGCGCCGGCCGTGAAGGGATCGCGGTCGAGCACGACGAGGTCGGCGGCGAACCCGACGGCGAGACGCCCTCGCCATCCGCCGTCGCCGACGGAGGCCGCCGCGTCGCGGGTGGCGTGACCGATGGCGCGCTCGAGCGGCAGGGCGAAGTGCGGATGCACGGCCGGCACGCTCGGATCCAGGGCAGATGCCCGGGTGGCCGCCACGTACATGTTCGCGAGCGCGCCGTGCGGGGCGGTGGGCGCATCGGTCGAGAACGCCAGCAGCGCCCCGGCATCCTCGTACTCGACCCACGGGAACGCGCGCTCGACCCGATCGTCGCCGAGCATCTCGGCCCAGTTGGCGAAGATCGCCGGGTCGGCGTGCACCGGCTGCATCGACGCCGTCACGCCGAGCCGCGCCATCCGCTCGGCGGTGCCGGGCGCCGCGTACTCGAGGTGCTCGATGCGGTGCCGGCGCGGACGGTCGCCGTTGCTCGCGACGGCACGCTCGATCGCCGTCAGCGCCACGTCGCTCGCCAGGTCGCCGATCGCGTGCATCGCGACCTGCAGCCCCGCCGCGTCGGCAGCGGCGACGACGGGCTCGAGGTGCTCGGCGGGCCAGATCGGGTCGGCGTTCGAGCCGTCGGCGTAGGGATGCCGCATGGCCGCGGTGCACGCGTCGATCACGCCGTCGAGGATGAGCTTGATGCCGACGACCCGCAGCCAAGGGGTCGAAGGGTCGGCGGCGAGCTCGACGGCTCGCGCCACCTGTGCGAGGTTCTGCGCCTCGTCGCCGGTGTTGTCGATGAACCAGTGCGCGGCGACGCGGATCGGCAGGTCGCCCCGCCGCTCCTGCATGCGCCGCAGCGCGGCCAGGCCGAGCTCGTCGAAGGCCATGTCGACGACGCCGGTGACGCCGGCGGCGAGGTATGCCTCGATGGCTCGCTCGGCCCCGGCATCCCGGTCGGCGTCGACCGTGACCGCGTCGCGATGGGCCCACGCATGGTGGCTGGCGGCCGTCTCGAGGAGCAGCCCTGTCGGCTCGCCGTGCTCGTCACGGACGATCTCGCCACCGAGCGGGTCGGGCGTCTCGCGCGTGATGCCCAGCTCGGCGAGCGCCGCCGTGTTGACCCAGCACGAGTGGTAGTCGTTGGCGTCGAGGTAGACGGGGATGTCGGGCACCGCGGCGTCGAGCATCGCCGCGGTCGGCCTGCCGCCCGGGATGGACCCGAAGAGCCAGCCACGCCCCCAGAGGGCGATCGCGCCCGGGTCGTCGGCGCGCGCGTCGCGGAGCAGCGCCTGGATCTCGTCGAGGCTCTGCGCGTCGGTGAGGCCGACCTGGCCGAGCGCTGCGCCCAGCATCAGGAGGTGGGTGTGCGCATCGGTGAAGCCGGGCAGCACCAGGCGTCCCTCGAGGTCGACCGTCTCGTCGGCCTGCGGCGCGTCGGCGTCGGCGCCGACGAACGCGATGCTGTCGCCGTCGACGACGAGCGCCTCGGCCCAAGCGGCGTCCGGATCGGCGGTGAAGATGCGTCCGTTGCGGTAGAGCGTGGTCACGGTCGTCCCTCCTTCGCGAGCGGCGTGCGGAGCAGCACCGCGTAGATCGTCCCGGCGACGAGCATCCCCGCCGGCACGGACAGGTCGACGAAGCCCGTCGCCTGCGCGACCGGGCCGACCCAGACATCCGTCGCCAGGCACGCCGCCGTCGTCGCGCCTCCGGCGAACAGCGCCGCGAGCCCCGGGATGCTCCATCCGCCGGTGTACCAGAACCGGCCACCCCGACGGTCGTCGAACAGGTCGACGCCGTCGTAGGCGTAGCGGCGCAGCAGCACGTCGACGACGAAGATCGCCATCGCGGGCCCCGAGACGATGACGAGGAACTGCAGCATCAGGTTCGCGGCCTCGAGCAGGCTCGACGACAGCACGAGGTAGATCGTGAGCGCGGTCCCCACGATGCCCACGATGATCGCCGCGGGGATGCGGCGGAGCCGGAACCCGATCGCCTGCAGCGCCATGCTCGACGTGTAGGTGGTCATCGCGTTGAGGGCGATCGTGTTGACGACGACCCCGACGACGAGGATGGGCGCGAGCCAGACCGGCAGCAGCTCGAACAGGGCCGCGTCGAGCCCGATCTCGAACGCGGACTCGCTCAGCCCCGTCGCCAGCAGCACGCCGACGCTCGTGAACACGATGAACGGCACCGCGCCGCCGAGCGCCGTCGCGGCTGCGATGTGCGACGGCTTCGTCGAGCGCGGCAGGTAGCGGGCGATGTCCGGGCTGTTGATGAACGACAGCGGCGTCGACGCGAGGATCGTGAAGCCGATCGAGAGCGACGACAGCAGCGCGGTGCCCTCGAGCGGCTCGGGATTGGCGTACGACCAGTCGACCGTCGGCAGGATGAACGCCGTGACCAGCAGGAAGACGACGAACAGCACCGCGGCCATCGCGGGGTAGGCCCGCAGGATCAGCCCGTGGCCGAAGATCGCCACGACGACCGTCACCGTGGAGACCACGAGCGTCACCCCGATGGGCACCCACACCGGGTCGTCGACGCCGAGCCGCCGCAGCAGGTCGGCGCCCATGAACGACGATGCCAGCCAGGTCAGCGACAGGAACACGGCGCCGATGAACCAGCCGACGAAGGCCACGAAGAGCCGGTTGCCGAGGATCCCGTACATCGCGCGCGTCACGACGGAGCCCGAAGTGCCGGCGGCGGGCCCGCTCGCCGCGATGACGCCGGGCAGGACCCAGAGCAACGACGCGGCGAGGATCACGCCGATCGCCTGCCAGATCTCGAGCCCGAGCAGGATCAGCGTCGCGCCGATGGTGAAGTTGAGGATGCTGACCCCCGGCGCCGCCCACACCAGCACGAGGTCGCGCGCCCGTCCGTGCCGGGCTGCGTCGCCGATCAGCTCGATGCCGCGGGTCTCCGGACGGGCGGCGGTGTCGACGAACGCCTCCGGGGTGTTCGAGATCTGGGACATGCGCTTCCTCTCCGAACCGGCGTCGTTGCTATTGGTCATGCGCCCAATGGACTGTTGGTCACATAGTCAATAGCATGGACCGCATGACGTCAAGCACTGCGCAGCGCAGATCTCGGAAGCGGCCGGAGGAGCGGCGCGAGGAGATCCTGGCGGCCGCCGCGTCGATCGCCATCGACGAGGGCCTCGAGCGGATCACGCTCCGCGCGGTCGCGGAGCGGCTCGGCGTGCGCCCCGGGCTCATCACGCACTACTTCCCCGCCGCGGAGGACCTGGTCGTCGAGGGGTTCGCCCGCGCCGCGATCATCGAGCGCGAGCGGTTCTTCCCGGCGGAGGGCGATGCGCTGCGGCGCCTGGCGCACCTCATCGGCTACATCGAGAGCGGCGCGTCGCTGCCGCTCGCGCGGCTGTGGCTCAACGCGCGGCACCTGTCGCGCTTCAGCCCGACGCTCAACCGCACGCTCGACGAGCAGGACCTGCTCGACCGGGCGCGCCTCACGCAGCTGGTCACGGACGGCATCGCTGCCGGCGAGTTCGCCGAGACGGATGCCGAGGCGGCGAGCGTGCGGATCTGGATCGCCATCGACGGTCGCGGCTCCTCCGTCAACAGCGCGATCGAGGAGGAGCACCCCGCCTCCGCGACCTTCGCGTCGGACGTGGCGGAGTGGGCCCTGGCGCTCCCGCCCGGCACGCTGCGGCGGGCGATCGACGACGCCCGAGGCGAGTGATCTCCCCGCTCGTCGAGCAGCACCCCGCCCCACCCGCTCGTCGAGTAGCACGCCCGAAGGGCGCGCGTATCGAGACGACCCCTGGATGATCTCGATACGCGTGCGGGCTGCGCCCCACCCGCTCGTCGAGTAGCACGCCCGAAGGGCGCGCGTATCGAGACGACCCCCGAGTGTGACGATCTCGATACGCGTGCGGGCTGCGCCCGCGCCGCTCCTCGATCAGCAGGTGGGGTGCGGGCTGCGCCCGCGCCGCTACTCGATCAGCGCGTGGGGTCAGGCGAAGGGGTTGGGCATGAGGGTGTACTTCGTCTCCAGGTACTCGTGGATGCCCTCGGCGCCGCCCTCGCGGCCGAGCCCGGACTGCTTCACCCCGCCGAAGGGTCCTGCGGCGTTGGAGACGACGCCGACGTTGAGGCCCATCATGCCCGTGTCGATGCGGTCGATCATCCGCTGCCCGCGCTTGGTGTCCTCGGTGAACACGTAGCCGACCAGGCCGTACTCGGTCGCGTTCGCGAGCCGCACCGCGTCGTCCTCGGTCGCGAACCGCTGGATCGCCACCACCGGCCCGAAGATCTCCTCGATCGACACCGCCATCTCCGCGGTGACGTCGTCCAGCACCGTGGGCTGGAAGAACGAGCCGGGCCCGTCGATCGCCTTCCCGCCGGTGACGAGCGTCGCCCCGTCGGCGACCGCCCCGTCGACCAGCCGGACCGCGTTGTCGACCGCCTTGTCCTCCACCAGCGGGCCGATCTGCACGCCCTCCTCGGTGCCGCGGCCGATCTTCATCGCCTTGACCGCCTCACCGATGCGGCGGGAGAACTCGTCGGCGACGGACTCGTGGACGATGAACCGGTTCGCGGCGGTGCAGGCCTGCCCGATGTTGCGGAACTTCGCCAGCAGCGCCCCCTCCACGGCCTTGTCGAGGTCCGCGTCGTCGAACACGACGAACGGGGCGTTCCCGCCCAGCTCCATCGACGCCTTCAGCACGTTGTCCGCCGCGAGCTTCAGCAGCTGTACCCCGACCGGCGTCGACCCGGTGAACGACACCTTCCGGAGGCGCGGGTCGGCCAGCAGCCGCTCCGACAGCGCACCGGTCGACTTGGTGGTGATGACGTTCACGACCCCCTTCGGCAGCCCCGCCTCCTCCAGCAGGCCCACGAGCGCGAGCGTCGTCAGCGGCGTGAGGGTCGCGGGCTTCACGACCGCGGTGCAACCGGCCGCGAGCGCCGGCCCCAGCTTCCGGGTCGCCATCGCGAGCGGGAAGTTCCAGGGCGTGATGAGGAAGCAGGGACCGACGGGCCGGTGGGTGACGATCATCTGGCCCGTGCCCTCGGGGGTCATCGTGTAGCGGCCATCGATCCGCACCGCCTCCTCCGAGAACCAGCGCAGGAACTCACCCCCGTACGCGACCTCGCCCCGCGCCTCCGCGAGCGGCTTCCCCATCTCGAGGGTCATGAGGAGCGCGAACTCCTCCTTCCGCTCCTGCAGCAGATCGAACGCCTTCCGCAGGATCTCCCCCCGCACCCGCGCGGGCGTGCGACCCCACGACTCCTGCGCATCCACCGCCGCGTCGAGGGCGCGCACGCCGTCGTCGACCGAGCCGTTCGCGATCTGCTTCAGCACCTCCCCCGTCGCCGGGTCGCGCACGTCGATCGTGCCCTGCTCACCATCGATCCACTCGCCGCCGATGAACAGCTGGCCGCGGACGGCATCGAGGACCTCGGCCTCGCGGATGGATGTGTCGGTCGTGGTGCTCACGGGTACAGTCCTCTCAGCTTGTGTGCCTGCGCGACTCGCTCCACGGCGAGGCAGGTCGCGGCGGTGCGAAGCGAGACGCCTCGCCGTCGTGCTTCGTCGAGCACGTCGCCCCATGCTCGGGTCATGCGCTCGCCCAGGCGCTCCTGCACGTCGCGCTCGGTCCACCAGTACGACTGGTTGGCCTGCACCCACTCGAAGTAGGAGACGAGCACGCCGCCGGCGTTCGCCAGGATGTCGGGGACGACCAGCGTCCCTCGCGCCTCGAGGATCGCATCCGCCTCGCTCGTGGTCGGGCCGTTCGCGCCCTCGACGATGACGCGAGCGGTGACGCGCGAGGCGTTGCCGGCGTGGAGCACGCCCTCGACCGCGGCCGGGACCAGCAGGTCGACGTCGAGCTCGAGCACGCGCGCCGGCTCGATCGGCTCGCCGCCGGGGAACCCAGCGACCGAACCGGTGCGGGCCGCGTAGGCCGAGAGCGCGGCGATGTCGAGACCCGCTGCGCTCGTGACGGCGCCGTCGGCGTCGCTCACCGCGACGATCCGGCAGCCCGACTCGGCGAGGAAGCGGGCGGCGTCGCGGCCGACCTTGCCGAAGCCCTGCACGCTCGCGGTCGCGCCACGCACCGGGATGCCGACGTGCTCGAGCGCCGCGCGGGCGATGAGGGCGACGCCCGCGGAGGTGGCGCTCGCTCGTCCGCGGGATCCGCCGAGGCTCAGCGGCTTCCCCGTCACGACGCCCGGCACGGTGTGGCCGACCGCCGTGGAGTAGGTGTCCATCATCCACGCCATCGTGCGCTCGTCGGTGCCGATGTCGGGCGCCGGGATGTCGCGCGTCGGTCCGATGATCGGCAGGATCTCGCTCGTGTAGCGCCGCGTGAGCCGCTCGAGCTCACCGTCGCTCAGCGTGCGCGGGTCGACGGCGATGCCGCCCTTCGCGCCGCCGTAGGGCACGTCGAGCAGCGCGCACTTCCACGTCATCCACATCGCCAGCGCGCGCACCTCGTCGAGGTCGACGGCGGAGCTGTAGCGGAGGCCGCCCTTCGCGGGGCCGCGCGACAGGTTGTGCTGCACGCGGTGCCCGATGAAGGTCGTGATCGAGCCGTCGTCGCGCCGCAGCGGCACGGCGACGGTCATCTCGCGCCGCGGCACCGCGAGCATCGCGGCGACGCCCTCGTCGAGGCCGAGGATCTCAACGGCGTCGGCCAGCTGCGCGCGTGCCTCGTCGAGCGGCCCGAGCTGGGCCGTGAGCAGCGCGGTCATCCGCGTGCGATCGCGTCGCCGAGGACGTCGAGGCCCTCGCGCAGCAGGTCGTCGCCGATCGACAGCGGCGGCAGGAGACGGATGACGTTGCCGTCGGTGCCGCACGTGAGCACGATGACGCCTGCCGCGTGCGCCGCGGCCGCGGCGCGAGCGGTGAGCGCGGCCTCGGGCTGGCCGGTGACGGGGTCGACGAGCTCGAGCGCCATCATGGCGCCGTGGCCGCGAACGTCCCCGACGCGGGGATCGGTCGCCCGCAGCGCCTCGAGCCGCTCACGGATGATGTCGCCGATCTCGCGAGCCCGCTCGACCAGACCGTCCTCGAACGCGGCGATCGAGGCGAGCGCTGCTGCGCACGCGACGGGGTTGCCGCCGTAGGTGCCGCCGAGGCCGCCGGCGTGCGCGGCGTTCATGAGCTCGGCGCGGCCAGTCACCGCCGAGAGCGGCAGGCCGCCGGCGATGCCCTTCGCCGTGACGATCAGGTCCGGCACGATCCCGAAGTGCGTGGACGCGAACATCTCGCCCGTGCGGGCGAAGCCGGTCTGGATCTCATCGGCGATGAAGACGATGCCGTGACTCGCGGCCCAGTCGGCGAGTGCGGGCAGGAAGCCGTCGGCCGGGACGACGAAGCCGCCCTCGCCCTGGATCGGCTCGATGATGACGGCGGCGATCTCGTCGAGCTCGACCTGGCGCTCGATCCGCTCGATCGCGATGCGAGCGGCCTCCTCGCCCGTGCGGCCGTCGCGGAACGGGTACGACATCGGCGCGCGGTGCACGTCGCCGGCGAACGGCCCGAAGCCGCGCTTGTAGGGCATCGACTTCGCCGTGAGCGCCATCGTGAGGTTGGTCCGCCCGTGGTACGCGTGGTCGAAGGCCACGACGGTGCTCCGGCCGGTCGCGGCGCGGGCGATCTTGATGGCGTTCTCGACCGCCTCGGCGCCTGAGTTGAAGAGCGCGCTGCGCTTGGCGTGGTCGCCCGGCGTGATGCGGTTGAGCGCCTCGCACACGGCGACGTAGCCCTCGTAGCCCGTGATGGTGAAGGCGGTGTGCGTGAAGCGCCCGAGCTGCTCGGCGCTCGCCGCGACGACGCCCGGGTGCGCGTTGCCGACCGACGTCACGGCGATGCCGGAGCCCAGGTCGATGAGCGAGTTGCCGTCGATGTCGCGCACGATGCCGCCGCCCGCGGCATCGACGAACACCGGCAGGGTGATCCCGACGCCGTCCGCGACCGCCTCGCGCTTGCGCGCGAGCATCTCGGTGGAGCGCGGTCCGGGGATGGGCGTGCGCAGCTCGCGGACCTGCGCCAGTGCGGGTCCTCCGACGACGTCGTCGATCGCGTGCATGGTGGGCTTCCGTTCTCTCGGTGTGCTGGCACGCTACGGCGACCCGCACGCAGGCGGGTGTGCCGCTGCGGCATGGATCGCTGCCATGATTGCCGCCATGGCAACCGATGGCACGCCCGGCACCGCGACGATCGTCCGCCTCCTGGGGCAGCGGGAGCTCGACGTGCGATCGCTCGTCGCGGGCGACGCGCGCCGCGACGCACCGATCGCCTGGATCGCGAGCTCCGACCTCGACGACCCCACCCCGTTCCTCTCCCCCGGGCACGTGCTGCTGACGACCGGGCGCCAGCTGCTCGAGCGCGAGGGTTCGGCCGACGCCTACGTCGACGCCCTGGTGCGCGGCGGCATCCTCGGACTCGGCTTCGCCACCGGCCTGCACGCGCCGGAGGTGCCGTCGGCGCTTGTGGACGCCTGCGCAGCCGCGGCGCTGCCGCTGTTCGAGGTCCCGCTCGCGACTCCGTTCCTCGCGATCATCCACTGGTGCGCCGACCTGCAGCGCGACCGCGAGCGGTGGGCGACGAGCGCCCAGCGGGCCGTCGCCGCCGCAGCGCTCGCCCCGACAGGGCACCGCGCGGTCGTGCGGCGGCTCGCGACGGAGCTCGGCGCCGGCGTGGCGCTCCTCGACAGCACGGGGCGAGAGCGCGCGACGAGCCGGACCGCGGTGCCCCCGGCCGCGCTCGCGGCGGCGCGCGAGACGCTGCGCTCGGCCCGCCGCACGACGTCGACCGTCGTGACGACCGAGGGATCCGTGACCGTCGCGACGCTCGGGTCGGGCGACCGGTCGCTCGGGTGCGTCTGCATCTGGACGCTCGAGCCGCTCGACACCGCAGCGCAGTCGGTCGCGACCGTGGCCGCGGCGTGGCTCGAGTTCTCGCTCGTCAGCGCGGTCGACGCGACGCGGCGGCTCAACGAGCTCGAGGGCGCGCTCGCCGCGCTCGCGCTCGAGGGGCAGGCCGATGCGGTCGGCGCGCTGCTGCTCAAGACGGGTCGCCGGCTGCCGTCCGAGCCGATCGTGGTGGCGAGCGCCGAGACGGCGCTCGCCCGCTACGCCATGGAGGACGCGCTGCGCGACACCGCGGGCGACGTGCTGTGGACGGCCGACGGCGAGCGGCTGCTCTTCGTCGTCTCGCTCGCGGAGCGCGAGCGGCTCGATGCCTTCCTCGCGCGGCTCGATGCCACCGCGGGCGTCTCGCAGCCGTCGTCCTGGCGGCACGCGCCGGTCGCGGCCTCTGAGGCGGCCGCCGCGCTGCAGCGCGCGAAGCGGACCGGCGCGGCGACCGCGACGTTCGAACGAGCGCTCGACGGGCTGCTCGGGATGCTCGACGACCGCGACGCCCGCGATGCCGCCCGCGCACAGCTCTCGCCGATCGCCGCAGAGGCCGACGGCGCGGAGCGCCTCGCGCTCGTGGGCACCTGGTTCGAGCAGGACTGCAGCTGGGACGCGACGGCTCGCATCGTGGGGATGCACCGGCACTCCGTGCGCACCCGCATCCGGGCGATCGCCGAGCAGCTGCAGCTCGATGCCGATACGTTCGCCGATCGCGCCACGCTCTGGGCACTGCTCCGGGCCGCCGACGTGCCGCGCTGGCAGCGGCCCTGACCGAGCGCGCGACGGGGGCCCGCGCGTGACAGGAGCACGCTCAATCGTTTAATGTCAGTCGCGACGCCCGCGTGCCATCCCGGGCGTCGCCGCGCATCCGCCGGTCGCCGTCGACCGCACGATGACGCCAACACCGATCCGAGGAGGAATCGATGAGCGAGAACCAGCTGAGCCACTACCGCGTGACGGACCCGTACACGGGTCAGGTCGTGAAGGAGTTCCCGACCGCGAGCGATGACGAGGTGCGCGCCGCGATCGAGCGCGCCCACGCCGCCTATGAGCCGTGGCGGTCGACGCCGCTGGCGGAGCGGGCGGCGGTCCTGGGCCGGGCGGCGGACGCGTTCGCGTCGCGGTCGCGTGAGCTGGCGGAGATCATCCGCACGGAGATGGGGAAGCCGCTCGCGCAGGGGGTGTTCGAGGCGGAGTTCTCGGGCGAGATCGTGCAGTACTACGCCGACAACGCGGAGGCGTTCCTCGCCGACGAGGTGCTGCAGGTGCGCTCCGGGGTGGATGCGCGGGTGCGGAAGTCGGCGCAGGGCGTGATCCTCGGGATCATGCCGTGGAACTTCCCCTACTACCAGGTGGCGCGGTTCGCGTTCCCGAACCTGATGCTCGGCAACACGGTGCTGCTGAAGCACGCGCCGCAGTGCCCGTGGTCGGCGACCGTGATCGCCGAGATCCTCGCCGAGGCGGGGCTGCCGGCGGGCGCGTACGAGAACATCTTCGCCACCAACGACCAGATCGGCGACATCGTCATCCCGGATCCGCGGGTGCGGGGCGTGTCCCTCACCGGCTCCGAGCGCGCGGGCGCCGCGGTCGCTGAGATCGCCGGCCGCCACCTGAAGAAGGTGGTGCTGGAGCTGGGCGGCTCCGACCCGTTCATCGTCCTCTCCACCGACGACATGGACCAGGTCGTGGAGGCGGCGGTCGAGACGCGGATGGAGAACTCCGGCCAGTCCTGCAACGCCTCGAAGCGGTTCATCGTCATCGACGGCCTCTACGACGAGTTCTCGCAGAAGCTCGCCGCCGCGATCACCGCCCTGCCGGTCGGCGAGGCCGACGACGAGGACGCGCTCGTCGGCCCCCTCTCGTCGCAGGCCGCCGCCGACCGGCTGCGGGAGCAGACGGGCGCCGCGGTCGCCGAGGGCGCGCAGGTGCTCGCCGGCACCATCACCGCGACCGGCGACGCGCGCATCACGCCCGCGCTGCTCGGCGGCGTCACCGACGAGATGGACGCGTTCCGCGAGGAGCTGTTCGGCCCGGTCGGCACCGTCTACCGGGCGACGGACGTCGACGACGCGCTCCGGATCGCGAACGGCACCCCGTTCGGGCTCGGCGCGCGCCTGTGGTGCACCGACCCGGAGCTCGCCGCCTCGGTCGCCGACCGCATCGACGCCGGCATGGTCTCCATCAACGGGGCCGGCTCCGAGGACTACGACATGCCCTTCGGCGGCACCAAGAGAAGCGGCTTCGGCCGCGAGCTCGGCCCCCACGGCATGGAGGAGTTCATGAACAAGAAGCTCATCGTCGGCTGACGAGCGCAGCCGCGCACGACGATGGCCCCGGATCGCTGGATCCGGGGCCATCCTCATGCGGTCATCGCCGCACGGTCAGGCGCGCGGCTGCTGCTGCGTGATGCAGTGGATGCCGCCGCCACGCGCGAAGATCGGCCGCGCGTCGACCGTGACGACCTCGCGGCCGGGGTAGGCCTCGGCCAGCACCTCGCGCGCCCGTGCGTCGGCCTCCGGCTCGCCGAAGCCGCAGACGACGACGCCGCCGTTCACCACCGAGTGGTTGACGTAGCTCCAGTCGACGAAGCCCTCGTCGTCGCGCAGCGTCGCGGGCGCCGGGAGCGCGATGACCTCGATCGCGCGCCCGCGGGCGTCGGTGCTCGCCTCGAGCACCGCGCGGATCTCCTGGCTCACGGCGTGATCGGGATGCGCCGGGTCCTGCTGCTCGTGGAGCAGCACCCGTCCGGGCGACGCGAAGGCGGCGACGATGTCGACGTGCCCGTTGGTGCCGAACTCCTCGTAGTCGCGCGTGAGCCCGCGCGGCAGCCAGATGGCGCGCTCGGCGCCGATCGTGCGCGCGAGCTCCGCCTCCACCCGCGCTCGATCCGCGTGCGGGTTGCGGCGGGGGTCGAGCTGCACGGTCTCGGTGAGCAGCACCGTGCCCTCGCCGTCGACGTGGATGCCGCCACCTTCGTTCACGAGCAGCGAGCCGATGCGCTCGGCGCCGGCGAGCGCGCCGACCGTCGTCCCGAGGGCTGCCGAGAGCTGCCACTCGGCCCACGCCGGTGCGCCCCAGCCGTTGAAGATCCAGTCCACGGCGCCGAGCCGGCCACCCTCGTCGAGCACGAACGTGGGGCCGACGTCGCGCATCCAGAACTCGTCGAGCGGCGCCTCGACGACCTCGATCGCCCCGTCGAGCATCCGGCGCGCGCGAGCGACCTCGGACGCGTCGGCGACCATCGTGACCGGCTCGAACGCGGCGACGGCGTTCGCCACCGCAGCCCACGCCTCGTAGCCCTCCTGCCGCTCCTCGGCCGTGCCGCCGAGCGTCACACCCTCCCTGGGGAACGCCATCCAGGTGCGCTCATGCTCGGCCGTCTCCGCAGGCATCCGCCATGTCATTGCGATCATCCCTCTCGCCGCCTACTATTGACCAAGCGATCAACAGTTGTAGCGACCGTACTGAGGACGATGGCTCCCGTCAATGCCGACCCGCGCGGCGTCCTCCCACCTGCACGACGAAGGAGACACAGGATGAGCAACCACCAGCTCGACGAGCATCGCGAGTGCGACGTCGTCATCATCGGCGCAGGCGTGGCTGGCCTCTCGGCGGCGACGCGGCTGCGTGAGGCCGGGCACGAGGTCGTCGTGCTCGAGGCCCGCGACCGCGTCGGCGGCAGGCTCTGGACCCGTGAGATCGACGGCGCGATGCTCGAGATCGGCGGCCAGTGGGTCTCCCCCGACCAGTCCGCGCTGCTCGAGACCATCGATGAGCTCGGCCTCGAGACCTTCGCTCGGTACCGCGAAGGCCAGAACGTCTACATCGCCGACGGCGGCGAGCGCGTCGAGTTCCTCGGCGAGCAGCTGCCCGTGCCGGCCGAGACCGAGGCCGAGATGGAGCGCCTGACGGTCGTGCTCGACGAGCTCGCCGCCGCGATGGACCCCGATGCACCGTGGGCGCACCCGCAGGCGCGCGAGCTCGACACCGTGTCGTTCGAGGAGTGGCTCGAGGCGCAGACCGACGACGCGCTCGCCCGCCGCCACATCTCCCTCTTCATCGCCGAGGCGATGCTGACGAAGCCCGCCCACGCCTTTAGCGCGCTGCAGGCGGTGTTCATGGCGGCGTCCGCCGGCTCGTTCTCGAACCTCGTCGACTCGGAGTTCATCCTCGACCGCCGCGTGGTCGGCGGCCTGCAGGGCGTGCCGCTCGCGCTCGCCGCGGCGCTCGGCGACCGCGTCGTGCTCGACGCCCCCGTCCGCCGCATCGAGCACGGGGCCGACGGCGTGACGGTCGTCTCCGACCGTGGCGCGGTGCGCGGCAAGCGCGTCATCGTGGCCATGCCGCCGAACCTGTTCTCGCGCATCGACTACCAGCCGCCGCTCCCCCGCAGGCAGCACCAGCTGCACCAGCACCTGTCGCTCGGGCTGGTCATCAAGGTGCACGCCGTCTACGACCGGCCGTTCTGGCGCGACAAGGGGCTCTCGGGCACCGCGTTCAGCCCGTACGAGCTCGTGCACGAGGCATACGACAACTCGAACCACGAGGACGAGAAGGGCACGCTCGTCGGCTTCGTCTCCGACGAGCACGCCGACGAGGTCTTCGCGCTCCCGGCCGAGGAGCGCAAGCAGCGCATCCTCACGAGCCTCGTGCACTACTTCGGCGACGAGGCTGGCAAGCCGATCGTCTACTTCGAGAGCGACTGGGGCACGGAGGAGTGGACGCGCGGCGCCTACGCCGCCTCGTTCGACCTCGGTGGGCTGACGCGCTACGGCGCGGACCAGCGCACGCCAGTCGGGCCCATCCACTGGGCGTGCAGCGACTTCGCCGGGCACGGCTTCCAGCACGTCGACGGCGGCATCCGCTCGGGCTGGGCGGCGGCGAAGGATGTCATCGCAGCACTGGCCTAGCAGCACGCGATCGGAGGCCGGCGGCGCTACGGGCGCGGCCGGCCTTCGCGCGTGCTGGCCCGGGCGACGAGCGTCGGGCGCAGCGTGCCGGGCGCGACGTCGGGCGCAGCACCGGGCTCCGCACCGCTGAGCGCATCGATGAGCTCGGCCGCACAGCGGGCGCCGTGCTCCCGCTCATGCAGGTCGAGCGCCGTCACCTGCGGCGTCAGCAGCGAGAGCGCCGGCTCGTCGACGTAGGCTGCGAGCAGCAGGTCGACCCCGACCCGGCGCCCGTCGCGCGCAGCGGCGGCCGCGACCGGGCCGGCGGTGCCGCTCGGCACGGTGAGGATCGCGTCGACCGCGGCGTCCTCGAGCAGCCGGCGGGTCGCCGCCTCCACCTCACGGGCGTCGGGCTCGAAGCCGATGGTCGTCATGAGCGCGGTGAGACCGCGCTGCGCGCACCACGCTCGGTGCGCATCCGCCACCTCCGCGCCCCACGCCGTGTCGGCGGGTGGCAGCAGGGCGGCGATCCGGGCGGCGCCCGCCCGCGACAGGTGATCGAGCAGCTCGACCGTCGCGGAGGCGTGGTCGGCAGTGACGCTCGCGACGAGCGACGGCGCGGCACGAGCGACGCGCTCGCCGCTCACGACGGGCCTGCCGTCATCGAGCAGCGCATCGACCGCCGCGTCGCCGGCGGCGGCGTCGATGATCACGAATCCGTCGACGTGGGCGGCGGCCGGCGCGTCGGCGGCGGGGCGCGGCAGCAGGATGACCGACCACCCGCGCGCGTGGGCGGCGTCGACGACCCCGAACGCGAACTCCGCGTAGTACGGCGAGGTGCCGCCGGTGCTCGGCAGCAGCAGCCCCATCGTCCGGTAGCTCGCGGTGCGGAGGCTCCGCGCGCTCGCGTTGGGCTCGTACCGCAGCTCGCGCGCGGCCTCGAGCACGCGCTCACGCGTCGCGGCCGAGACGCCGGGCAGGCCGCGCAGGGCCATCGAGGCCGCGGCGACCGACACGCCCGTCGCCGCGGCGACGTCGCGGAGCGTCGGGCGGGCGGTGGTCACGCGTCGAGGCTAACCCACCGGCGGGACCCTTGCGCCGTCACCGCTTAATCGTTTAAGGTGACGACGACACCGCCGTCCGGAAGGTCCCGCCATGCTCGCTCGTCCCGACTCCGATTCCCCCTCGTCCGCCCGCGCGGTCGAGGTGCACGAGGCATCCATCGCGCGGCTGCGCGACTGGCTGGCATCCGGCGCGACCACGAGCGTCGACCTCGTGGAGGCGTACCTGGCGCGCATCGCGGCCTTCGACGAGCCCGGCAGCGCGACGGCGCTCAACGCGCTCGTCGTCCGCAACGAGCGGGCGCTCGACGAGGCGGCCGAAGCCGATCGCCGCCGGGCGTCCGGCCGCACGCTCGGGCCGCTCGACGGCATCCCCTACACCGCCAAGGACAGCTTCCAGGTGCGCGGGCTCACCGCCGCAGCCGGCAGCCCTGCCTTCGCCGACCTGGTCGCGCAGCGCGACGCGGCGACGATCGAGCGCCTGCGCGCGGCGGGCGCCATCTGCCTCGGCCTCACGAACATGCCGCCGATGGCGAACGGCGGCATGCAGCGCGGGGTCTACGGCCGAGCGGAGAGCCCCTACTCCGCGGCATACCTGACCTCGGCGTTCGCCTCCGGATCGTCGAACGGCTCGGGCACGGCGACGGCCGCGAGCCTCGCGGCCTTCGGGCTCGGCGAGGAGACCTGGTCGAGCGGCCGCGCCCCCGCCTCGTGCAACGCGCTGTGCGCCTACACGCCCTCCCGCGGCGTCATCTCGGTGCGCGGCAACTGGCCGCTCGTGCCCACGATGGACGTCGTGGTGCCGCACGCGCGCACCATGGCCGACCTGCTCGAGATCCTCGACGTGATCGTCGCCGACGACCCGGATGCTCGGGGCGACTTCTGGCGCGGGCAGCCGTGGGTGCCGATCCCGTCGGCGTCGACCGTGCGGCCCGACTCCTACCCGGCGCTCGCACCCGTCGACGCCGACGCCGCGCGGGCCGCCCTCGCGGGCAAGCGCTTCGGCGTGCCCCGCATGTACCTCGGCACCGACCCGGAGGCCGGCCTCGGCGCCACCGGCATCGGCGGCCCGACCGGACAGCGCATCGAGCCGCGCGCGAGCGTGCTCGCGCTCTGGGAGGCTGCCCGCCAGGACCTCGAGGCGGCCGGCGCGGAGGTCGTGGAGGTCGACTTCCCGCTCGTCACGAACTACGAGGGCGACCGCGCCGGCGCTCCCACGATCGCCACCCGCGGGCTCGTCTCCGAGGCGTTCCTGCGGCGCGAGATCCTCGACCTCTCGGCCTGGGCGTGGCAGGACTTCCTCGCCGCGAACGGCGACCCCGCGCTCGACGGCCTCGCCGACGTCGACGGCGCCGCGATCTTCCCGCATCCCGAGGGTGCGCTGCCCGACCGCTACGACGGCTTCGACGACGACATCGCCGACTACCCGCGGCACGTGCGCGAGCACCCGGTCGCGTCGTTCCTCGAGATCCCCGAGCTCGAGCAGGGGGTGCGGGGGCTCGAGGAGACGCGCCGGATCGACCTCGAGGCGTGGATGGACGAGCTCGGGCTCGACGCCGTGCTGTTCCCGGCGATGGCGGATGTCGGACCCGCCGATGCCGACGTCGACCCGGCCTCCGCGGCGCTCGCGTGGCGCAACGGCGTCTGGGTCGCGAACGGCAACCTCGCCATCCGCCACCTCGGCGTGCCGACTGTCACCGTGCCGATGGGGACGATGGCCGACATCGGGATGCCCGTCGGCCTCACCTTCGCCGGCCGCGGCTGGGACGACGAGGCGCTGCTGCGCACCGCAGCCGCGTTCGAGGCGACCGGCGATCGCCGGACCGCGCCGCCGCGGACGCCCGCCCTCGGCTGAGGGCGATCAGGCGCGAGCGCTCGCGCCGTCGGCCGCCGCCTCGAGCGCGCCCGGCGCGAGGCCGAGCAGTCCCTCGGCCGCCCGCTTCGTGATCGCGCCCTGCGCGGCGCCGGCGCCCCAGTGGACCAGCTCGTGCGCGTTGAGCCCGTCGATCATCGCGAGCAGGTGCAGGGCAGTGCCGTCGACGTCGTCGCACCGCAGCGCGCCGGCCTCCGCACCCGCGGTGATCGCGTCGCGGATGATCGACAGCCACTCGTCCATCCGCAGCCGCACGGCGGCGGCGAGCGCGGCGTTGTGCCGGCCGAGCGACCACGCCTGCACCCACAGCGACGTGACGTCCTGCCGCTGCGGGTCGAGGGCGGCGTCGATGAGCACGACGAGCCCCGCGGTGGCGCTGGGCTCGGCCGCGACGAGCTCGCGCACCTCGCCGATCTCCTCCGCGACGATCTCCGAGAAGGTGTCGGCGACGAGGGCGTCCATGCTCTCGACGTAGTGCGCGACGAGCGCCGACGCCATCGAGGCACGCCCCGCGACGGCCCGCTGGGTCACCGCGTCGAGGCCCTCCTCGAGCGCGATCGCCCGTGCGGTCGCCGCGATCTCGGCTCGCCGGTCGTCGGGCGACTTCCGGGTGCGTCGCGGCTTCGTCTCCATGCTCCCCATCCTCCCGCAGACCACGACGCTCCGGGCCGAGGCGCAGCCTCGAGCCCGGAGCGCCGTGCGGCGTCAGACGCGCGCGATCGGCTCGTCGTCGGCGGCCGCCGTGCCGTCGTGATGCGCGTCGAGCACCGCGGTGTCGGGCGCCTCCGGGTCGTCCACCGCGACCGGCAGCACCTCGCCGCGGAAGAAGGCGGGCGCGCGCCGGGCCTGCAGCAGCATGAGCACGACGCCGAGCACGAGGATGCCGATGCTCGCCACGAAGACGAGGCCGACGCCGTCCTGCGCCATGCCGTCCGCATCCCACCGCGTGGCGAAGATCGCCGAGCCGGAGCCGTACGCGGGGTCGATCGAGTCGATCGCGGTCTTGCAGAAGAGCGCGAGCAGGGCGACGCCGCCGAGCAGCGGCAGCACCAGGCGCGTGAGCGCGCTCCGGACGCTGCGGAACCACGAGCGGCGGAAGAACCAGACCGCGGCGAGGCCGGTGATGCCGTAGTAGAAGCAGACCATCATGCCGAGCGCGCTGATCGTGTCCCAGAGCGCGTTCTCGGAGAGCACCTTCATGACGGCGTAGAGCGCCATCGCGGTGATCGCCGATGCGAGGGTCGCGACCGACGGCGAGCGGAAGCGCGGGCTCACCGTGCTGAAGGTGCGCGGCATCGCGCCGTAGTGCCCCATCGCGAGGATGGTGCGCGAGGGCGAGATCATCGTCGACTGCAGCGAGGCGGCGGAGCTCAGCAGGATCGCGATCGAGATGAGGATCGCGAACGGGCCCATGATCGGCTCGGCGAGCACCGCGAAGATGGACTCCTGGTTCTCCGGGTTGCCCGCGCCGAGGCCGGTCTCGCCGACGCCGGCGTAGGCGAGCGTCGCGATGGTGACGAGCAGGTACAGCGCCATGGTGACGACGATGGTGACGATGGCGGCGCGGCCCGGCGTGCGCTTCGGGTCCTTCGCCTCCTCGTTCATCGTGACGACCGTGTCCCAGCCCCAGAAGAGGAAGATCGCGAGCGAGACGCCGGCAGACATGGCCGAGAGGCTCGATGCCGCGAGCGGGTTGAACCAGTCAGCGGTGACCGGCTGCGGGTCGAACCCGTTGCCCTGCCCGACCGCGACGAACGCGGCGATCGCGTACCAGACGAGCGCGCCGACCTGGAAGACGACCAGGCCGATCTGCACCTTCTTCGTCGCGTCGACGCCCCGGTAGCTGATCCACGCGGCGCCCGCGACGAACAGGCCGGTGATGAGGAGGTTGAGCCAGAGGATGCCGGTGAGGTCGGCGAGCGAGTCGTCGCCCGTGACCTGCGCGAGCAGGATGAAGAGGAAGTCGACCGCGACGGCGGCCAGGTTCGACAGCACCAGGATCGTCGACGCGACGAGCCCCCAGCCGGCCATCCAGCCGATCCACGGGCCGAACGCGCGGGTCGCCCAGGTGAAGCTCGTGCCGGAGTCGGGCATCGCGGCGTTCAGCTCGCGGTAGCCGAACAGCACGAAGAGCATCGGCACGAACCCGATGAGCAGCACCGCGGGCACCTGCAGGCCGACCTCGGCGACGACCGGCCCGAGCCCCGAGGTCAGCGTGTACGCGGGGGCCACCGCGGAGACGCCGATGATGGCGCCGCCGATGACGCCGACCTTCCCGATGCTCAGTCCCTTGCGCGTGACGCCGCCCTTCGGGGCGGCCTCAGCCGTGCGCTCGATCGATCTCGTCATGGAGGCTCCTTCGCCTGCTCGTCGCCCGCGCCTCAGCGCAGCGGGCGCTCGCGCCATTGTTGACCATGTGGTCGACAAGCGCAAGTGGACCTCACCGTTGAAGATCGGCGCCGTGCCGTGCGAGGATCCACCCGCAGCGACGAGCATCAGCGCGGCCGCCCGAGCCCGCTCGCACGAAAGGCCGCCCATGCGCCGCACCCTCGCCTCGCTCACCGTCGCCGCCGCCGCGGCGGTCGCCCTCACCGGATGCGTGATCGCGCCGCCCATCCTCGACCCCTACAGCTTCGGCTTCGTGGGCGGGTACGGCCCCTACGATCCCGCGTACGACGACTTCGACCCCGTCGCCGAGGAGCAGTGGCAGGCCGAGAACCGCGCGATGGAGCTCGACTTCGCTGAGGAGGTCGCGCAGGAGCTGCGCGAGGTCGGCTCAGCGCTGCCCCCTGCCGAGGGCGAGTCGCTCGAGGCGTTCCGGCACCTCGCGATCGGCGTGGGCTACGAGTGGTGCGACCTCCTCTACGTCGACGAGGAGCGGATCGGCGACGCCGACGAGCACGCCGAGCAGGCGCAGCGCTACGGCTGGACCACGGAGGAGTACCGCGTCGTCGTCGAGGAGGCGGAGGGCCGGCTCTGCGGGTACTGACGCGGAGGGGCCCCGTGCGTGCGCAGGAATGTCTGCCCGAGCGCCAATAGCGTCCGCGCATGACCGCTGCAGACAGCACGGACCCCGGCACCTCCCGTGCCGCCGCGCGTCTCCGTCAACTCCTCGACGAGCTCGAAGGCGCCCCCACCGAGCGCCGAGACGACCCCGGCTCGCGGCACCAGCTCGATGTGTGCGCCGAGATCGAGGCGATCGTGCTCGCCCGCATCGGCCCTCGACCCGCCTAGCGAGGACGAGCGCGCTCCGCCGCTGCACAGGGCAGGACGCTCGTCTCACTCCGGCGGCGGCGAGCTCCTGCTGTCGGTTCGTGCGGGTGAGGAGGTGCACGCCGAGCTCGGCCACGACGCGCTTTGAAGGATCGCTCGCTTTCAGCCGCGACGGATGCCACCCTCGGAGGCATGCAAGCCCCGAAGCGCATGGCAGCCGTCGCAGCCGCCACCGTCGTCCTCGCCGGGGTCGCGGGCTGCGCCTCCGTCGGCCCGGCGACGGCACCTGCCGGTGACCCCACCCCGGCGCCCGTCGCCACCGCGGCTGCGGGCGCCGCCGCATCCGGCGTGCTGACGGCGACGTCTCCCCTGCCGGTGGATGCCTACGTCGCGCAGTTCAGTGCGTCCGACGGCTCGCTCGCCGACGTCGAGGCCGTCAACGAGGAGTACCGGGCGGCTGCCGCAGCCTTCCCGCTCGCGCTCCCCGATGGCTACGCGTGGCCGACCGAGACGTGGCTGCGCGAGGGCCAGTGCGGCGCGTGGCAGCAGGGCAACGGCGTCGCGCAGGCGTACTTCTTCTGGCAGGCGGCGACGGCCAACGCGGCGTTCGCCGACCACATCCGCGGCAACGACCAGGCCGCCGCAGAGCACCTCGACGCCCTCGAGGAGGGCCGCAGCGGCCCCGTGGCCGCGATGTTCGTGCAGGACCCGGGCGGCGGCTACGTCTCGCAGGCGATCGCCCCAGCGCGCGAGGGCGGCTGGACGCCCCTCTACGCACAGGACGTCCAGCCGTTCCGCGAAGCTCCCGCCTACGCTGGCGTCGCGGCTCGGGCCGGGGACCTCGTCGACCTCGGCACGGAGGGCTTCGCCACGGAGGTCGGCGAGCAGTAGTCGCCTGCCCCGCGGGCGCGCACAAGTGCACTCTTCCAGCGCGGGTCGGCCCGCACTACCGTCAGCCTCGTGGCCCACGCCACACTGCGGCGGGGGACGCGTCAAGAGCGCGGACACTGCCGTTCAGAGCTGCGCCGCGCCTGCACCGAGAGGGGACAGGACGATGAAGGTCTTCCATGGGCTCGCGCTGGCAGCAGCCACCGCGGTCATGACGGTCGGGCTGGGCGTGCCGCCGGCCCTCGCTGCACCACCGTCGAACGACGTGTACGCCTCCGCCGAGGTGATCCCCGCGATCCCCTTCACCACGACGCTCGACACGACCGAAGCGACCACCGACGCCGACGACGCCGAGCTGAACGTCTGCGGCGCTCCCGCGATGGACGCCAGCGTCTGGTACAGCTTCACCGCGACCGGGGACGAGGCCTACATCGCCGACGCGTCGGCGTCGGACTACTCGGCCGGGGTCTTCGTCGCGACCGGAGCGCCCGGCGCCTTCACCGTGCTGGCATGCGGCCCGGGCGGCGCCATGTGGCAGGCGACGGCCGGCGAGACCTACTGGATCGTCGTCATCGACGACCAGCAGGACGGCGGTGGCAACGGCGGCAGCATGTCGCTCGTGGTCGACGTCGCACCCCCGCCGCCCACCCTCGAGGTCACGGTCAACCCCACGGGGCGCTTCGACGCGAGGACCGGCATCGCCACCATCTCGGGGACCCTCCTGTGCAGCGAGGACGCAGAGGTCGCCTTCCTGGAGGCGCAGCTGACGCAGCGCGTCGGGCGGCTTCTGATCCGCGGATTCGGTGCCACCGGGGTGGTGTGCGACGGCACCGCGCAGCCGTGGAGCGTGGACATCTTCGGCGACAACGGGCTCTTCAAGGGCGGGAAGGCCGCGAGCGTCACGTTCTCGATCGCCTGCGGGACCGCCTTCTGCTCCGAGTACTTCGCCGAGCAGACCATCCAGCTCAAGGGCAAGCGGTAGAGCAGCCGTTCCGTACAGTCGTCGCTTCGTCCGCGCGAGGCTGCACTCGCGGACCCGGCAGGAACCACGAAGGCCACCTGCTCTCGCAGGTGGCCTTCTTCACTGTCTCAACACAGTGCGCGCCCGGAGGGATTCGAACCCCCAACCTTCTGATCCGTAGTCAGATGCTCTATCCGTTGAGCTACGGGCGCCTGGCCGAACGGCCAGGGATCAGACTACCTGATCCCTGGCCGTCAGCGCGAATCGAGCCGCGTCACGAGGACGCGACCAGCCTCACAGGGGGCGAATGTTCGCAGCCTGCGGGCCCTTGTTGCCCTCAACGATCTCGAACTCGACTGCCTGAGCCTCTTCGAGGGTCTTGAAGCCATTGGACTGGATCTGGCTGTAGTGAGCGAACAGATCCTTGCCGCCGTCGTCCGGAGCGATGAAGCCGAAGCCCTTGCCGGAGTCGAACCACTTGACGGTGCCGGTTGCCATAATTCCTTCAATCTTGCTGTGTGGCCTGAGCCACGCGAAAAGCGCAGAACAAGAATCGTCCTGCGCCTCCTCCACCCTAGCGGTCATGGGCTCCACGCCCTAGCAAAACTTCTGCGGACCCGTCGAGCCGGCGTCAGGGGGCGCGAGCGCGCAGCCCTCAGGACCGCGCGCCCGCGCACTCAGCCGATGTCGACGACCGGCTCCAGTCCGTCCCACTCGAGCGGCGCGACGTGCAGCGATCGGTAGGTGTAGCTCGGGTCCCAGCCGTGGAAGATCAGCCGCGCCGAGCCATCCGGCGCCGCGACGACGTCCTGCCCTCCCGGGCCCCGCACCTCGTCGCCGGTCGCCGCCGTGGTGAGCAGCGGCTCCTCGGCCTTCGTCCACGGGCCGTCCATCGACGGCGCGGTCGCGTAGCCGATCGCGTACTGGTCGCCGCCGTAGGAGTTGGCCGAGTAGAGCAAGGTGAGCCCCTCGTCGTGCACGACGAGCGTCGGCGCCTCGACGAGCTCGCCCTCCCACGCCTGGTCCTGGCGGATGAGCCGAACCGTCTCGCCGTCGAGCGCGAGCCCGTCGTCGGTCAGCGGCGCCGCCTGGATCCAGGTGTCGACGCCGACGGCGTTCCCGTCGTTCTTCCACACCAGCCAGCGCTGCCCGTCGATGACGGCCGTCGAGGCGTCGATCGCGCCGCCGTCCTCCGCCGGGCAGACGAGCATCCCGTCGCCCTGCACCTCGAACGGCCCGCCCGCCTCTGGCGAGCTCGCGACGCCGATGCACTGCCGGCCGGACTCGAAGTCGGTCGCGGTGAAGTAGAGCGCGAAGCGGTCGGGCGCGAGCGCCGTCACCTCCGGCGCCCACGTCTTGCCCGGGATGACCCAGGACGGCAGCTCCGGCATCGCGTCGCCGCGTCGCTCCCACGTCACCAGGTCCTCGGAGAAGGCGGTCGGCACCGTCTGCCGGTTCGACTCGGTCGAGTACGCCCAGTAGCCCTCATCCGTCTGCACGACATCCGGATCGGCGAAGTCGTCCGCGAGCACCGGCTCGGTGGGCGGCGGGCCGCTCGCGCAGCCGGCGAGCAGCGCCGCCGCGACGGCGAGCGCACCGCCCGCCAGCCAGGCACGCGGACGTCGCGCGTGCGTCATCCCTTGATCCCGGAGCGCGAGACGCCCTCGACGATGAAGCGCTGGAGCAGCACGTAGAGCAGCAGCACCGGCGCCGACGCGATCACCGCGCCCGCCATGAGCAGGTCGTAGCGCACCGCGTTCGCCGACTGCAGCGTCGCGAGGCCGGCGGGCAGCGTCTGCACGTCGGGGTTGAAGAGCACGTAGACCGGCCACAGGAAGTCGTTCCAGTTGCCGAGGAACGCCAGCAGCGCGAGCGTCGCGATCGCGGGCTTCGCGAGCGGCAGGATGATGTGCACGAACGTGCTCCACGGGTTCGCCCCGTCGAGCCGCGCCGCCTCCTCGAGCTCCGGCGGCAGGCTCAGGAAGAACTGCCGCATGAGGAAGACGCCGAACGCGCTCGCCGCCGTCGGCACGATGACCGCCATGAGCGAGTTCAGCCACCCGAGCTCGCTCACGATGAGGTAGTTCGGGATGATCAGGATGACCGGCGGCACGAGCAGCGTCGCGATGACCGCGCCGAAGACGATGCCCTTGCCGCGGAACTGCATGCGGGCGAGCGGATACGCCGCGAGGGTCGCGGTGACCACGACGAGCGCCGCGTGCAGGGCTGCGGCGAGCATGCTGTTGAGGAACCACGTGAACACCGGGGTGGCGGTGGCGCCGAGGATCGACTCGTACGCCTGGAGCGTCCACTCCTCCGGCAGCCACTGCGGCGGCAGGCTCGTCGCGTCGGCCCGCGTCTTGAACGACGTGAGCAGCATGAACACGAGGGGGCTGATGAAGAGCAGCGCGATCACCACGAGCACGAGCCAGCGCGCCCACATGCCGGCGCGCTGCCTCGGCGGCCGGCGTCGGCTCGCTGTCGGCTTGGGTGCAGGCGTCGGTGCCGATCCCGGTGCTGGCGTCGGCGCAGCGGTCGCTGTGGTCATGACTCCTTCTCCTTGCGCTCGCGGAAGAGCCAGAAGACGATGACGCTCAGCAGCACGAGCGCGACGGTCAGCACGTAGCTCATGGCGGCGGCGCTGCCCATCTGGAAGTTGCGCAGCCCCTCCTCCGCGATCAGGTAGATCGCGGTGCGGGTCTCCCGGCCCGGTCCGCCCTGTGTCATGAGGAACGACTGGCCGAACATGTTGGCCGACGCGATGATCGTGTTGATCATCACGAACATGAGCACGGGGCGCAGCCCCGGGAGCGTGACCGCCCAGAACTGCTGCCAGGCGTTGGCGCCGTCCATGCGCGCCGACTCGTACAGGTCGGCCGGGATGTCATGCAGGGCCGCGAGGTAGATGACGGCGTTCAGGCCGAGCGTCCACCACACGGTGACCCCGACGAGCGACGTCCATGCCGGGATCGTCGACGTGAGCCACGCGGTGTCGCCTGGCAGGCCGAGCAGCTCGAGGTAGTAGTTGACGAGGCCGATGTTCGTGTCGAGCAGGTAGCGCCAGAGCACCGCGACGACCGCGACGCCCAGCACGTACGGCGCGAAGTAGACGGCCCGGAAGAAGTTGCGGCCCGGGAAGCGGCCGTTCATCAGCATCGCGACGAGCAGCGGCACGACGAGCAGCAGCGGCACCGAGAGCGCCATGAAGACGCCGGTCGCCTGCATGGCCTGCCAGAACGGCCCGAACGTCGTCGATCCGGGATCGAGCAGGTCGGTGTAGTTCTCGAGCCCGACGAAGGGCTTGCGCGGCAGCGTGTAGTCCCAGCGGTGCAGGCTCATCCAGAGGCCGAGCACCACCGGCAGCGCGACGAAGCCGCCGAAGATGAGCAGGTAGGGCGCGAGGAAGAGCCAGGGCGTCGCGCGCCCGTGGCTCTGCAGCCCCCGCCTGGCCGGCGCCCGCCCCGCAACGGGGAGGACGCCGGCTGGGTTGGTGGAGGTCATCGGGTCACTCCCCGAACGCCTCGAGGTTCTCCTCCATCAGCTGCGTCGCCGTGCCCTGCGCGGCCTCCAGCACCGCGGCGGGCTCGCCCTGCCCGAGGACGCCCTCCGCGACCGCGACCTCGACGGTCTCGGTCTGCACCGTGCCGATGCCCGGCGTCGTCGGGATGAACCGCATGGCGTCGAGCGACTCGGCGAGCGGCTCCTGCGGCGTGCCCTCGAGCGCGCCCTCGTCCCGCACCGACTGACGTGCCGGGATCATGCCCGCCTGCGCCCAGTCCGCCGAGTGCTCGCTCATCCAGGCGATGAAAACCTTCGCCGCGTTGATGCGGTCCGGGTCCTCCTGCCGGGGCAGGAAGAACTGGTGCGACGAGGCCCATGCGGCCTGCTCGCCGCCGATGGCCGGGATGGGCGCTGCCGCGTAGGGCAGGCCCGACGCGTCGAGGTCGTTGAACTGCCAGATGCCGTCCCACGTGATCGACGTCTCGCCGTTCTTGAAGGCGACATACTGCGCGTCCTGCGCCACGTCGGCGGGGCTGTAGCCCTGCTCGACCATGCTGCGCATCCACTCGAGCGACTGCACGCCCGCCTCGTCGCCGAACGTCGCGGCCGTGCCGTCGGCCGCGTACGGCTCGCCGCCGTACTGCCAGTCAAGGCTGAGGAACATCAGGTGCGCAGGCCAGCGCGACGGCATCCAGAACGGCGTCTCATAGCCCGCTGCCTGCAGCGCGTCGAGCGCGGCCTGGAACGACTCGGCGTCGGTCGGCGGCTCGGTGATGCCGGCCGCCTCGAAGTGCTCGGTGTTGTAGTACATCGCGAGCGAGTGGATGTCGAGCGGGATGCCGTAGCGCTCGTCGGCGTAGACGCCGGCCTCCCACACCGCCTCGGTGAAGTCGTCGGCAGTGAGCTCGAGCTGCTCCGCCATGTCGTCGAGCGGCATGATGACCTGCCGCGCCGCGTTCGAGCCGAGCTGGTCGAAGTGCATAGCGCCGACGTCGGGGCCCTCGCCCGCGGTCACGGCCGCGGGGAGCCGCTGGTAGAAGTCGGACCACTGCATGGTGTTCGACTCGACCGTGATGTTCTCGTGCTCCTCGTTGAACTGGTCGACCAGCCCCTGCATGAAGGGGCCGTCGCCACCGGTGAAGCCGTTCCAGAACGACAGCGTGACGGCCGGGCCGTCGTACTCGCCGGTGAACTCGCCGCCGGGCGTCTCGCCCGGTCCTGCGCTGCAGCCGGCGAGCAGCGCCACGGCCGCGGCAGCCGCGACCGTGACCGTGGTGCGCCGGGAGCGGCGCGGGGAAGTCGTGAGCACTTGATCCTCCTCGTTGAAAACAAGTGGGCACCAGCACGCGGCACCGTGCCGACAACGTACAGCGCTGTAAAGCCGCTGTCCAGTCCCCCGATCGCGGCTTAGGATGGCGGCGGCCCACCGGGCCGCGAGAGGGGCAGCATGACGCGCGTTCGACTCACCGACGTCGCCGCCCGCGCCGGCGTCTCGATGAAGACCGTCTCGAACGTGGTGCACCACCATCCGCACGTCTCCCCCGCCATGCGCGCCCGCGTGCAGGAGGCGATCGACGAGCTCGGCTACCGCCCCAACCTCACGGCGCGCCGGCTCGCCACCGGGCGCACGGGCATGATCGCGCTCGCGATGCCCGAGATCGACCACCCCTACTTCTCGGAGCTCTCCCGCTCGATCGCCGAGGTCGCCGCCGAGATGGGCTACCGGGTCCTCATCGAGCAGACGCTCGGCGAGGCGGAGGCCGAGCGCGCGGTGATCATGGACCGCGAGGCCGGCCTCGTCGACGGCGTCATCTTCCACCCGGTGAGCATGACGACGGTCGAGATCGGCAAGCTGCGCCGCGATCTGCCGCTCGTGCTGCTGGGCGAATCGGCGCGGCCGCTGACCACCGACCACGTGATGATCGACAACGTGCGAGCGGCGCGCGACGGCACCGAGCTGCTGCGCCGCACCGGCCGACGCATCGCCTTCCTCGGCACCGTCTCGCACGACGTCACCAGCTCGACCGCCCAGCGGCTGCACGGCTACCAGGAGGCGCTGGAGCGCGCCGGCGTGCCGGGCGACACCTCGCTCGTGCTGGAGACCGGCGGCTTCCGCGTCGAGGACGCCCGCGCCGCGCTCTCTGCCGCGCTCGCCCGCGGCCTCGACATCGACGCCGTGCTGTGCCGCGACGACCGGTTCGCGATCGGCGCGCTCCAGGCGCTCGCGGAGGCCGGACTGTCGGTGCCGGACGACGTCGCCGTGCTGGGCTGGGACGACACCCACCTCGCGACCATCAGCACGCCGACCCTCAGCTCGATCGCGCCGGACAAGCGCGGGATCGCTCGCATCGCCCTCGAGCTGCTCATCGAGCGGATCGGCGGCCACCAGGGGGTGGGTCGGCACCGCATCGCGCCGCACGGCATCGAGCAGCGCCAGAGCACCGCGGGACGCTGACCCGGACGCCTCGGCTTTACAGCGCTGCAAGCCTTGCTCCATGATGGGGCGCATGACCACCGACGCGCTGCCCCGTGCCACCGCGCAGACCGGGACGCATCCGCGCCCCCAGCTGCTCCGGTCCGCCTGGACCGACCTCAGCGGCCCCTGGGGCTTCGAGCACGACGACGACGACGCCGGCGTGCGCGAGGGCTGGGCTCGGCCCGGCCGCACCGCAGCGCGGACGATCGTGGTGCCCTTCCCACCCGAGTCGGACGCATCCGGCATCGGTGAGCGCGACCACCACCCGGTGGTCTGGTACCGCCGCACCGTGACCGTCGACGAGGTGCGCGCCGCCGGCTGGCAGCCCGGGATGCGCCTGCTCGTGCGCTTCGGCGCCGTGGACTACCGCGCGACGGTGTGGGCCGACGGGGCCATGCTCGGCGAGCACGAGGGCGGCCACACGCCGTTCGCGGTCGACGCGACGGATGCGGCACGCGAGGAGCGGCCGTTCGAGCTCGTCGTGCGGGCGGAGGACGACCCGCTCGACCTCGAGCAGCCGCGCGGGAAGCAGGATTGGCTGCCCGAGCCGCACGTCATCTGGTACGACCGCACGACCGGCATCTGGCAGCCCGTGTGGCTCGAGGCGGTACCGGAGACGAGCATCGACCGCCTCGGGTGGTCGAGCGACCTGCCGGCCGCGCGCGTCTCGCTCGAGCTCGGGCTCTCCCGGCGCCCGCCCGCCGGCACCTCCGTGCGGGTGCGCATCGCCGACGAGGACGGCGAGGAGCTCGCCGCGGTGACGCAGCGCGTGCAGTCGCCGCGCGCGCGCATCGACCTGCCCGTGCACGCGCTGCAGAACGGCCAGGGCTACGAGTCGATGCTGTGGTCGCCGGAGCATCCGCGACTGCTCGACGCGACGGTCGAGCTGCTCGACGCGAGCGGCGCGCCCATCGACGCGGCCGCGTCCTATCTCGGGCTGCGCAGCGTGAGCGCCGCGGGCGGCCGCTTCCTGCTCAACGACCGGCCGCATCCGGTCATCGCCGTGCTCGAGCAGGGCTACTGGCCCGAGAGCCACCTCGCGGCGCCGAGCGCCGACGCGCTGCGCGCCGAGGTGGAGCTCATCAAGGCGCTCGGCTTCACCACCGTGCGCGTGCACCAGAAGATCGAGGACCCGCGCTTCCTCTTCTGGGCCGACCGGCTCGGCCTGCTCGTCTGGGAGGAGATGCCGAGCGCGTACGCGTTCTCGGCGACGAGCGTCGAGCGCCTCAGCCGGGAGTGGCAGGAGGCGATCGAGCGCGACCGCTCACACCCGTGCATCGTCGCCTGGGTGCCGGTCAACGAGAGCTGGGGCGTGCAGCACATCGCCCACGACGAGCGGCAGCAGCAGCTCGTGCGGGCGCTCTTCCACCTCACGAAGGCGCTCGACGACACGCGCCTCGTCATCTCGAACGACGGCTGGGAGCACGGCGACTCCGACCTGCTGACGATCCACGACTACGAGCAGGACCGCGAGCGCCTCGCGGCGTCGTACCGCGACGCGGCCGCGATCGAGCGCACGGCAGCGGGCATCGGGCCGGCCGGCCGCCGCATCCGCGTGCTGCCGGATGCCGCGTCGCCCGGCCTCGCGGACGCGCCGGTGGTCGTCAGCGAGTTCGGCGGCGTCACCTGGGCGCCCGACGCCCCGATCGCCACCTGGGGCTACGGCGTCGCGTCGTCGCCCGAGGACTTCGAGCGCAGGCTCCGCGACGTCTTCGGCGCGCTGCACGGCGGCGCGCTCGCCGGACTCTGCTACACGCAGCTGACCGACACGCTGCAGGAGGCGAACGGGCTCGTCGACGAGCACCGGCGCCCGAAGCTGCCGCTCGAGGTGCTGCGAGCGATCGTCACCGACGCGCCGCGCTGAGCCGTCGCCCCTGCGCGAGCACGCCGCAGACGCTCACGGCGCGGGCTTGCGGTCCCTCGCCGGGCCGATCTCGAGGCTCCGATCGACGACGCCCTGGGCGACCGTGAGCAGCTTGAGGTTGTGCTTGCGGGCGTGGTCGCGGAGCATCCGGAACGCTCGATCCATGTCGACGTCGGCCGATGCGGCGATCACGCCCTTCGCCTGCTCGATGCAGACGCGGCTGTCGAGCGCATGCTGCAGCTGCTCTGCGAGCAGACCGCTCTCGCGGATCGCTCGCTCCTGGAGGATCCCGATCGACGCGAGGTTCGCGAGCGCGCGAGCGGCAGCAGCGTCAGCACGGCTCAGCTCACCGGGGGCCGTCCGGTACAGGCCCATGCTGCCGATGACCTCGTCGCGCGCGCGCAGTGGCACGGCATGCACGGCCCGGTAGCCGTAGCCGAGCGCGGTCTCGCGGAACTCCGCCCAGCTGCCGCCCACCTGCTCGACGTCGGCGACCGAGACCGTCGTGCCGGTCCGCGCGGCCTCGACGCACGGGCCATCCCCGGCGTTCAGCTGCATCACCTGGACGAAGTTCACCCCCTCTTCCGAGGAGGCGACGAGCTCGGGCCGCCCGTGCGCATCCTTCAGCAGCAGTCCCCCGGCGCCCGCATCCACGAGCTCGACGCACTCGCTCACGACGGTGCCCAGCATCTGCAGGACGTCGTACTCCGAGGTCAGCGTCTCGGCGAGCGTGGCGAGCGCCTCGCCGAGCCGCTCCGCCGTCAGCATGCCGTCCATGGCACCCGTCCTCCTCCTACCGCAGCGGTCGAGGAGGGATCACCTCGACGCGGGCCCGCGCAGAGCATCGCAGCTCGCCACCTGCTCCCTTGCGACCGACTCTAGGACTGGCAGCGCGACAGCGCCAGCGGGGCGATGGCGCATCGAGGCGACCCGCAGGAACCTCGACCCGCGCCGTCAGGGACGTGGGCTACCGTGGCCACCGCACCACCACACACAGCGAGAGCGTCCCGCCGGCCTGGTCCCCGCCTGCGGGCGCTCGCCAAGGCACCGCTTCCGACGCTGGGCGTCGCAAGCCGCGCGCACATGTGCTCGCCGCCCAGCCCGCGGTCGGTCGACGACGCGCATCCCCGCCGGACATGCGAATGCCCCTTCGTGGCGAGACGAAGGGGCAGACGTGGAGACGGAGGGATTTGAACCCTCGGTCCCCTAATGGGGACTCCACCTTAGCAGGGTGGTGCACTCGGCCGGACTATGCGACGTCTCCTCGGCCCACCTGCTGGCAGGCCGACGGCAACTCTACCAAACGCGCGAGCCTCGGACGTGCGGCCCGGGGAACGGCCCGATCAGGAGCCGAACGGGACGACGCACGACTCCTGCGACGCGTCCTGCCCTACGACCCCGTCGAGCTCGTCCGTGGGCGTGGGCGTCGGGGTCTCGGTGGCTGCGGGCGTCTCGGTGGGCACCGGCGTCTCCGTCGCGCCCGGCGTCTCGTCGGTCGAGCCGACGCCGAGGGAATCGTCTCCCAGCTCGATCGGCAGGTCCTGGCGGATGCGGCGCATCAGCTCGTCCGCGCGCTCCTCGTCGGGCACGACGCGGGCCCCGGAGTAGACGTTCGGGTAGAGCACGAACTGCATCGTCTCGAGCGGGATGTCGGCGAGCACGCGCGCCATCGACACCATCGTGCCGACGTCGCCGAGCCCGGACGACAGCGTCATGTTCTCGATCGCGACCTGCGCGATCGCGTAGAGCTTCGTGACGTCGGTGAGCACCGCATCCGACTGCAGCGTGCGGATGAGCGACGACAGGAACACCTGCTGCGACGAGATGCGCGCGAGGTCGGAGCCGTCGCCGACGCCGTGGCGCGAGCGGAGGAACGCGAGCGCCTGCGCGCCCTCGAGGTCGTGGGTGCCGGCCGACTCGATCACGAGCCCCGTGTAGGGGTCGTCGATCGGCCCGGCGAAGCACACCGGCACGCCGCCGACGGCGGTCGACATGCTGATGACTCCCTGGAACGTGATCATCGCGGCGTAGGGCACCTCGATGCCGGTGAGGTCGGAGACCACCTCGGCGACGCACGAGAGCCCGCCGCGGCCGAGCGCCTGGTTGAACTGCACGTTGTTGGCGGCGGGCACGGTGTCGCCCGTCTCCGGGTCCTCGCAGGCCGGGAAGTCGACCATCAGGTCGCGCGGGAACGAGACGACGCGCGCGAGCTGGTGGTCGTCGCTGACGTGCAGCAGCATCGTCACGTCGTTGAGGCTGCCGCCGTCGTAGGCGGACTCGCCGAACTCCTCGCCCTGGCCCTCGCGCTGGTCGGACCCGACGAGCAGGATGTTGAAGCCGCCCTCGTAGGGGGCGAACCCGGCCTGCGCGGGCGGCACGTCGGCGACCAGGTCGACCGTCTGGATGCCCGTGGTGAAGCGCAGGATCGAGAACCCCACGACGCCGACCACGGCGACGAGCACGGTCGCCAGCCCGAGCGCGATCCAGCGGAAGACGTGCGCGACGCCCGAGTGGCGGCGCAGCCGTCCGTGCCGCGGCGACATCGACGTGGTGTCGACGACGCTCCCGGTGCGCTCGGTTGCCATGCGTTCTCCTTCTGCCGCGGAGGGCGTGGGATTCGAACCCACGAGACATCTCTGCCCACCGGTTTTCAAGACCGGCTCCATCGGCCGCTCGGACAGCCCTCCCGTGCCCTGAGCGCTGGGGGCGCGCGGCGGGCCTTCGGACGATCATAGAGCGACACCGGATGCGCGGCCTTCGACGGCGCTCGCAGCCGCCTGTGGGCGGCGCTGGAGTCGGGACCCCGCTCAGGCCCGGACGAGCAGCTCCTCGAGCACGAGCGCGAGCCCGTCGTCCTCGACGGCGGCGGTGACGTCGGTCGCGGCCTGCTTGACCTCGTCGGGCGCCTGCCCCATCGCGACCGCCCGGCCGCCGCCCTCGGCGACCCAGCGGAACATGTCGATGTCGTTGCGACCGTCGCCCACGACGACGATGCGGTCGCGCGGGATCTCGAGCGCCTCGGCGACCCGCTCGAGGCCCGTCGCCTTGTTCACGCCGTCGGGCGCGATGTCGAGCCAGGACGAGAAGCCGATCGCGTACGAGACCTTGTGCAGGCCGAGCGACTCGACGATCTCGAGGAACTCGTCGACCTCGTGGTCGGGGCTCATCACGACGACGCGCATCGCGGGCTGCGCGAGCAGGCCCTCGAACGGCACCATCTCGGCGTCGTCGAGGTTCCAGTCGACCATGCCGTTCGTGTAGCGCCGGTGACCGCTCGGGTCCTCGACCATGTAGGAGCCCTTCGGCAGCACCGCCGAGATCGCGGTGAGCGCCTCGGACGGGTCGAAGGTCTCGACGTGCACCTGCTCGTACGCGTCGCCGCGGCGCTGGAGCACGAGCGCGCCGTTCGCCGAGACGAGGTGGCTCGGCTCGATGCCGAGCCGCACGGCGGTCGACTCGGTGGTCGCCTGCGAGCGGCCGGTGGCGAGCACCACGACGTGGCCGGCGTCGACGACAGCGCGCACCGCCTCCAGCACGCGGGGCGCGAGCGAGTCGTCCTCGTGCACGACGGTGCCGTCGATGTCGAGGCCGATCAGCAGCGGCTGCATCACGCCGGCTCGATCGTGCTGATGCCGCCGAGGTAGGGCTGCAGGGCCGCCGGCACGCGCACCGACCCGTCGGGCTGCTGGTGCGTCTCGAGGATCGCGACGAGCCAGCGGGTGGTCGCGGCGGTGCCGTTCAGGGTGGCGACCGGTGCGGTCTTGCCGGACTCGGTGCGGAAGCGGGTGCCGAGCCGGCGCGACTGGTAGGTGGTGCAGTTCGAGGTCGAGGTGAGCTCGCGGTACTGCTGCTGCGACGGGATCCAGGCCTCGATGTCGAACTTGCGTGCGGCGGAGGAGCCGAGGTCGCCGGCCGCGACGTCGATGACGCGGTAGTCGAGCTCGCAGGCCTGCAGCATGCGCTCCTGCAGGGCGCGCATCCGCTCGTGCTCCGCCTCGGCGTCGTCGGGCTTGACGTAGGAGAACATCTCGAGCTTGTTGAACTGGTGCACGCGCAGGATGCCGCGGGTGTCGCGGCCCGCGGAGCCCGCCTCGCGCCGGTAGCAGGTCGACCAGCCGGCGTAGCGGAGCGGCTGCGCGAGGTCGACGATCTCGTCGGCGTGGAAGCCCGCGAGCGCCACCTCGCTCGTGCCCGTGAGGTAGAGGTCGTCGGCGGGCAGGTGGTAGACCTCGTCGGCGTGCTCGCCCAGGAAGCCGGTGCCGCGCATGATCTCGGGGCGCACGAGGGTGGGCGTCGTGAGCGGTGTGAAGCCGTCGGCGAGCACCTGGTCGAGGCCCATGAGCATGATCGCGAGCTCGAGCCGCATGCCGATGCCGGTCAGGTAGTAGAAGCGGCTGCCCGCGACCTTGGCGCCGCGCACGATGTCGAACGCCTTCAGGCTCTCGCCGAGCTCGACGTGGTCGCGCGGCTCGAAGTCTAACGTGCGCTCCTCGCCGTGGGTCGACAGGGTGACGAAGTTCGCCTCCTCGCCAGCGGGCACGTCGGGGTGCACGAGGTTGCCGAGCTTCGAGACGGCCGCGTCGAACGCCGCCTCCGCCTCGGTGACGCGCGCCTGCGCATCCTTCACGCCGGCCGCGAGCGCGCGGCCCTGCTCGATGAGCGCCGGCCGGTCGTCCTTGGCGGCGGCGCCGACGAGCTTGCCGTGCGCGTTCTGCTCGGCCCGCAGCCGCTCGAACTCGGTGATGGCGGCACGGCGGGCGCTCTCGGCGCCGAGCGCCTCGTCGACGTAGCCGACCGGGTCGCCGCGGCGCTCCTGGCTTGCCTTCACGAGGTCGGGCTGCTCGCGCAGCAGCTGAGGATCGATCACGCCGACCATTCTACGAGCGCGCCGCAGCACGCACCTGCGAGCCGGGTGCGTCCATTCCCGGGGTTCCGCGGCGGATCCGCCGGTACAGTGCGAGGATGCGCGCTGCCATCGTCTACAACCCGTCCAAGATGGACCGCGACACGCTCGCGCCCCAGGTCGAGTCGGCGCAGCCGCTCGACTGGTCGGAGCCGTTCTGGATCGAGACGGATGCGGACGACGCGGGCGAGGCCGCGGTGCGCACCGCGCTCGAGCAGGGCGTCGACCTGCTGCTCGTCGCCGGCGGCGACGGCACGGTGCGGGTCGCCGCCGATGCGGCGACCGGTGCGCGCGTGCCGCTCGCGATCATCCCCGCGGGCACGGGCAACCTGCTGGCGCGCAACCTGGGCATCGACGTCACGAACCTGCGGAACGCCGTGCACACGGCCTTCGACGGCGAGGAGCGCGAGATCGACCTCGGCGAGCTGGAGATCGAGGCGCCGGACGGCAAGCGCTCCAAGCACGCATTCGCGGTCATGGTCGGCTTCGGGCTCGACGCCGAGATGATCGACAAGACCGACGAGGACCTCAAGAAGAAGGTCGGCTGGCTCGCCTACGTCGACGCCGCCGGCCGGGTGATCTCGAGCCTCGACAAGGTGCGCGTGAGCGTGCGCCTCGACGGGGGCCGCACGGTGCGATCGACGGTCAACACGATGCTGATCGGCAACTGCGGCACCGTCACGAACGGCATCATCATCCTCCCCGACGCGGCCGTCGACGACGGGATGCTCGACATCGCGCTCGTGCGCCCGCGCGGCGTGCGCGGCTGGCTGCAGCTGAGCGGCTACATCGCCCGCAACAACATGCTCGTGACGAAACTGCTGCGGCGCCGAGGCCGTCTCGGACGCCAGCGCAGCGGCGCGGCGCTCGGCTACGGCCAGGCGAAGGAGACGCAGGTGCGGCTCGAGGAGCCGCGCGCCGTGCAGGTGGACGGCGACGTCGTGGGCGAGGCGATCGCGCTGCGCGCGGGCATCCGCCAGGACGCGCTCGTCGTGCGGGTGCCCAAGGAGCACGCGCGCGACGCCGGCCCCGCCATCTGAGCCGCCCCGCCATCTGAGCGGCGCCGGAGCCCGAGCGGTCCCGCGGCCTGAGCGGCCGGGACCGGTCGGTCAGTCGGCCGAGCGGGCGCCCGGTTCGCCGGCGATGAGCCCGCGCAGCCAGTCGCGCGCGTCCTCGAACGAGCGGTCGGAGTAGCGGCGCTCCACCCGGATGTGCTGCTGGTCGGCGCGCGGGTAGGAGCCGAGGAACGTCACCGAGGGGCTGAAGCGCGCGAGGCCGAGCAGCGCATCCGCGACCCGCTCGTCCCGGATGTGGCCGTCGGCGTCGATGACGAAGCGGTACCGGCCGAGCCGGTCGCCGATCGGCCGCGACTGGATGAGCGAGAGGTTGACGCCGCGGGTCGCGAACTGCTCGAGCATGTCGAGCAGCACGCCCGGCTCGTCGCTCGGCAGCTCGACGACGAGGCTCGTCTTGTCGGCGCCGGTCGGCTCTCCCGCCTCGCCGGCGCGGCCGACGAACAGGAAGCGCGTCACGGCATCCGGGTTGTCGCCGATGCGGTCGGCGAGCACGTCGAGGCCGTCGACCCAGTGGCCGATCGTCGGCGTCGAGAGCGCCGCCTGCGCCGTGCCGGTGGTGAGATCGGCGGCCGCGGTGACGTTCGACGCGGCCGGCAGGTGCGCGCGGCCCGGCAGCTCGCGCTGCAGCCAGCCGCTGCACTGCGCCCACGCAACCGGGTGGGCGGCGACGACGCGCACGTCCTCGATGCGCGTGCCGGCGGGTGCGACGAGCGAGAAGTTCACGCTCACGACGTGCTCGGAGAGGATGCGGATGCCCGGGGTCGCGGCGAGCGCGTCCTGCGCGGCGGTGACGCCGCCCTCGATCGAGTTCTCGATCGCGATCATGGCGGCGTCGGAGCGGCCCTCGGAGACGGCCGAGAGCGCCTCGGCGACGTTGGCGACGGGCACCCGCTCGGTGGTCTCGAGCCCCGGCACCTGCTCGAGCGCGGCCTCCGTGAACGTGCCGCGAGGGCCGAGGAACGTGACGACGCGGGGCTGGACCATGGCACCAGCCTAGGCTCGCGCCCGACGGACGGCTCCGCCTCCGCCCGGCGATGAGCCCGCGCCCTGGAGCACAACGCAAGCCCAGCCAGCGGTTCTGGCGGCTCCCGAGTCATGGTCGGCCATCCGCCGCCATCCCGGCCGGTAGGGCTTGCGTTGTGCGGAGGGCGCTGCAGCCCGGCGGCCGCGGCTGCGGCTCCGGCTGTGGCTCGGGGGCCGCAGACCATCCGGGCCGCCGCTCCCCTCCCGCTCGCACAACGCACGCCCGGCCAGCGCAAGCGGCGGTGGCTGGGCGACGCTCGCCGCCTGCGCCGCGCCAGCCGGCCCGTGGGCGTGCGTTGTGCATCGGGGCACGTGCGGATGCCGACGGCAGGGGATGATCGGCGGCTGGCGGCGGGGACGCCAGGTGCTCGTGCGGACGGGCGGTCAGGGCAGGCGGCCAGGGCAGGCGGCCAGGGCAGACGGCTCAGGCGGGGACGAGCGAGCGGATGGCGGCCAGTGTGCGCTCGACGTCCTGAGGCGTCGTCGCCCACGACGACATCGAGCAGCGCTGCGTCGCGTGCCCGCGCCACTCGGCGCCGGTCACGACCGCGGTCCCCTCCGCGAGCAGCGCCGCACCGAGCGCGCGCGTCTCGTCGTCGGTGCCGAGGCGGAACATCACCTGCGTGTAGACGACATCGTTGACGACCTCGACGCCGTCGATCGCGGCGAGCCCGTCGGCCATCGCGACCGCGTGCTCGTGCAGGCGGTCGATGAGCGCCGCGACGCCCGACCGGCCGAGGCTGCGGAGTGCCGCCCAGGCGGGCACGCCGCGCGCCCGTCGCGAGAGCTCGGGCGTCACGTCCCACGGGTCGAGCCCGGTGTAGACGAGGTAGTCGCCGCCGGTGCGGAACGCGGCGATCGAGTCGGCGGGGTCGCGCACGATCGCCATGCCGCAGTCGTAGGGCACGTTGAGGGTCTTGTGCGCATCCGTCGCCCAGGAGTCGGCAGCCTCGAGGCCCGCCGTCAGGTGCTGCAGCGCCGGCGACGCGGCGGCCCAGAGGCCGAAGGCGCCGTCGACGTGCACCCAAGCGCCGTTCCGGTGGGCGATCGGGATGAGCGCGGCGAGGTCGTCGAAGGCACCGGTGTGCACCTCGCCGGCCTGGAGGCAGACGATGAGGGGGCCCGCGCCCTGCTCGAGCGTGCGCTCGAGCGCCTCCGGGCGCATCCGCCCCTGGTCGTCGGCGTCGACGACGACGATCTCGGCGCGGCCGATGCCGAGGAAGCGCGCGGCGCGATCGATCGAGCCGTGGCGGTCGGCGCCGACGACGAAGCGCACCGCGGGAGCCGAGCGCAGCCCGCGCTCCGCGAGGTCCCAGCCGGCGCGCGCGAGCACCGCGTGCCGTGCGGTGGCGAGGCACGTGAAGTTCGCGATCTGGCCACCCGTGACGAACCCGACGCTCGCGGTCTGCGGCAGGCCGAGGAGGTCGAGCATCCAGCGCCCGGCGACGCGCTCGAGCGCCACCGTGGTCGGGGTGAGCATCGCGGAGCCGGAGTTCTGGTCCCACGCGGAGACGAGCCAGTCGGCGGCGAGCGCCGCGGGCAGCGTGCCGCCGATCACGAAGCCGAAGAAGCGGCCGCCCGGGATGCCGACGAGGCCGGGGTCCGCGCCCGCGGCCATCTGCTCGACGACCTCGACCGGATCGAGGCCCTCGTCGGGCAGCGGCCCGCCGAAGGTGACGAGCATGTCGTCGAGGGTGGCTCGCGGCCACACCGGCCGCTCTTCGAGGGTGCCGAGGAAGGCCATCGCGCTGCGGTGCGCGGCGTCGAGAGCACGGCCACGATCGTCCACGAGCGCCAGTGTTCCACCGGCCCCCGGGCGGGGCAACGGGTCTTCTCGGGGCGCCCATCGCTCCGGGAGCCGCTCGATGCTTGGATGGAGCCATGACCCGAGCCGGCACCGTCGCCCAGCCCCAGGACCTCATCGATGTCGCCGCGCTCGAGCGCGCGTACTTCGAGCTCGTCCCCGACGTCTCGAACCCCGACCAGGCGGTCGCGTTCGGCACGAGCGGCCATCGCGGCAGCGCCTTCGACACCGCCTTCAACGAGGCGCACATCCTGGCGATCACGCAGGCGATCTGCGAGTACCGCGCCGGGCAGGGCATCACCGGCCCGCTGTTCATCGGCCGCGACACGCACGCGCTGTCGCTCCCAGCAGAGCGCACGGCGCTCGAGGTGCTCGTCGCGAACGGCGTCCGGGTGTGCGCGGATGCCCGCGGCTCGGTGACGCCGACCCCGGCGGTCTCGCGCGCGATCCTCGCCTACAACGCCACGGCATCCGCGGATGACCAGGCCGACGGCATCGTGGTGACGCCATCGCACAACCCGCCCCGCGACGGCGGCTTCAAGTACAACCCGCCGCACGGCGGACCGGCCGACTCCGACGCGACCGGCTGGATCGCGAAGCGCGCGAACGAGCTCATCGCCGACGGCCTCGAGGGCGTGCAGCGCGCCCAGGTGACGGGCGGCAGCGACACCCGCGTCGAGCTCTACGACTTCCGCGAGGCGTACGTGAACGCGCTCGGCAGCGTCGTCGACTTCGACGCGATCAAGGCGTCGGGCATCCGGATCGGCGCCGACCCGCTCGGCGGGGCCGCGGTCGACTACTACGGCGCGATCGCCGAGCGCTACGGCATCGACCTGACGGTCACGAACCCCATCGTCGACCCCACCTGGGCGTTCATGACGCTCGACTGGGACGAGAAGATCCGCATGGACTGCTCGAGCCCCAACGCGATGGCATCGGTGCTCGCCCGCCGGGACGAGTTCGACATCCTCACCGGCAACGACGCCGACGCCGACCGGCACGGGATCGTCACGCCCGACGGCGGCCTGATGAACCCCAACCACTTCCTCGCGGTCGCGATCGAGTACCTCTACGCGCACCGGCCGCAGTGGCGGCCCGACGCGGCGATCGGCAAGACGCTCGTGTCGTCGTCGATGATCGACCGGGTCGCGGAGGCGCTCGGCCGCCGCCTCTGGGAGGTGCCGGTCGGCTTCAAGTGGTTCGTGCCGGGGCTCGTCGACGGGTCGGTCGGGTTCGGCGGCGAGGAGAGCGCGGGGGCGTCGTTCCTGCAGTCCGACGGCACCGTCTGGACGACCGACAAGGACGGCATCCTGCTGTGCCTGCTCGCGTCCGAGATCCGCGCCGTCACCGGCAAGAGCCCGTCGCAGCTGTACGGCGAGCTCACCGAGCGCTTCGGCGCCCCGGTCTACGAGCGCGTGGATGCGCCGGCGTCGCGCGAGCAGAAGGCGCGGCTCGGCAAGCTCACCGGCGACGCCGTGACGGCGACCGAGCTGGCCGGCGACCCGATCGTCGCCAAGCTCACGGAGGCGCCCGGCAACGGCGCCGCGATCGGCGGCCTCAAGGTCGTCACCGAGCGCGCGTGGTTCGCGGCGCGGCCGTCGGGCACCGAGGACGTCTACAAGATCTACGCCGAGTCGTTCGCCGGGCCGGAGCACCTGCGGCAGGTGCAGGCCGAGGCGAAGCGGATCGTCGACGACGCGCTGGGCGCGTAGGCGGGGGCGTCTGCGGGTCGGGGCGGCGACCGCGTGTGCGCTCGGCCGGGGCGGGTGGGCGCGGCCTTGACAGGTGGGCCCGGCGGGGACGGGTGGGTCCGGCTGTGACAGGTGGATCCGGCCGGGGCAGGTGGGCCCGGCCGGGACAGGTGGGCCCGGCCTTGACGGGTGGGATCGGCCGCGACAGGTCGGTTCGGCCGTCACGGGTGGTGCTGCAGCGCCACCGCTTGCGGGCAGCACCACCTCTCGGCGCGGATGGTCCCGGGCGCCGGTCGGAACCGCTTGCGACAGGTGCGACTACCCGCGGCGGGTGGGGCTGCAGCGCTACCTGTGGCGGGTAGCGCCACCGGTCGCGGGTAGCGCCACCTGGCGGCGGATGCGGCGACACCGATGTCGGCGGACGCGCGTAGGTTCGCCCCATGAGCGAGCCCTTCACGTTCCGCGCCTCCGACGACGAGCTCGAGCGGCTGCGGCGCCGGCTCGACGCGAGCATCGTGCCCGACCCGACACCCGGCGCGCACGGCATGCCGATGCCCACGCTCCAGCGCCTGCTCGACCGCTGGCGCGACGACTTCGACTGGCGCGCGGTCGAGGCGCGGCTCCTCGCGCACGACCACCGCATCGCGACGATCGAGGGCACGCGCATCCACTTCGTGCACCTCCGCGGCGGGCGGCCCGGCCGCCTGCCGATCGTGCTCTCGCACGGCTGGCCCTACTCCTTCGCCGAGATGCTGCCGCTCGCCGAGGCGCTCCGCGGCGAGCTCGACGTCGTCATCCCGTCGCTGCCGGGCTTCGGGTGGTCCGAGCCGCTTGCCGAGCCCTTCACAGACGAGGCCGTCGCTCGGCGCTGGCGCGCGCTCATGGTCGACGAGCTCGGCTACGACCGCTTCCTCACCTACGGCGAGGACGTCGGCACGGGCGTGAGCGACTGGCTCGCGGGAGGCCACCCCGACGTCGTCGCCGGGCTCGTCGCGACGCACGCGTCGTTCGGCGTGCGCGACCGCGGCGAGCCGATGGATGCGGCCGAGACGGCGTTCTTCGCGCGCATGGCCGCCGAGGGCCCGCTTGCGGGCGGCTACGCGCACCAGCAGGGCTCGCGCCCCGACACCACGGCGGCGGCGCTGCTCGACTCCCCCATCGGGATGCTCGCGTGGGTGGGCGAGAAGCTGCTCGAGTGGGCCGGCGACGACGGCCTCCCCGACGACGTCGTGCTCACGACCGTGATGCTCTACTGGCTGTCGCGATCGATCGGCACGTCGTTCCGGCCCTATACCGACGCCGGCGGCCGACCGCATCCGCTCGTCGACGTGCCGGTCGCGGTGCGCGTGCAGCGCCGAGAGCGCGACTACCCGCGCTCGCTCGCCGAGCGCAGCTACCGCGACCTGCGATCGTTCTCGGTGCTCGAGCGCGGCGGGCACTTCCCCGCGCTCGAGACGCCCGACGAGGTGGCGGCCGCCGTGCTCGAGCTCGAGGCGCTCGCGCGCTAGAGCCAGCGCCGCTCACCTGCAGCAGGCGCCGGTCGAGCGAGCGCGGCGCCCGCCAGCGAGAGGTAGCGCGGCGCGCGAGAGGTGCCCGCGCGCCGCTACCCCTCGGGCGCATCACTACCCCTCGGGCGCAGCGCCACCTCTCGGGCGGGCGGCTACTGCTCGAAGCTGTCCGTCACGATCCGCACGTCGGGGCCGAGCACCTCGGTCACGAGCGCGACCCCCGACTCGACCGTCAGCTCGTTCCGCCAGGCCGACCGGGTGATCGGCTCTGCCGCGTCGACGAGCGGATGCAGCTGCAGGTTGCGGCGGTGGATCCAGTCCTGCGCGGCGAACTGCTGCGGCGTCAGGTCGAAGTGCATGTAGAGCGGCACCGCGGCCGGGTCCACGACCTCCACCTCGCCGCCGGGCATGCCGACGAGGTCGAACTGCGCCACCGCGCTCACCACCCTCGGGATCGCCATCTGCGTCGTGAGGGCGTTGCCGATCGAGTAGTACACGAACGCGCGCGAGCCGTCGGCGCGCTCGAGCCACTCGGCCTCCTGCAGCACGTGCGGGTGCGTGCCGATGATGACCTCCGCGCCCAGGTCGGCAAGCCGCTGCGACTGCTCGCGCTGCCGATCGTTCACGACCGCCGAGTACTCGTCGCCCCAGTGCACCGCGACGATCGTCGCATCGGCGATCTCCTCGGCTTCGGCGAGCTGCTGCTCGACGAGCGGGTCGTCGAGCCACGTGACGACGTAGTCGTTCGTGGGGGTGTTCGAGAGGTCGACGAAGTTGAGGAACGCGACCGTGAGGCCGTTCACCTCGGCGGTCGGCACCGCCATCCGCTCCTCCTCCGAGCGGAACGCGCCCGAGATAAGCAGCGGGTCGAGCTCGTCCCACACCGCGCGCGTGCGGTCGACGCCCTCCTGCCCGCGGTCGAACGTGTGGTTGTTGCCGAGGCCGATCGTGTTGCAGCCAGCCGAATCGAGGCCCTGCGCGAACTCGACCGGCGCGTTGAACGCCGGGAAGTAGGTGAGGCCCAGCTCGACGCCCGCCGAGGGCGCCTCCTGGTTGCAGTAGACGAGGTCGCTGTCGGCCCAGATGGGGCGCGCGGCGTCGAAGAACTGCCCGTAGTCGTAGCTGCCGTCGGGCTGCTGCGCGTCGAGCGTCACCGAGTCGTGCGGCAGCATGTCGCCCATCGCCGAGACCGAGACCGTGCTCGGCTCCGGGGTGGGCGTCGGGGTCGGCGCGGATGCGCTCGGCTGCGCCGCCGGATCGCTCGCGCTGGGCGCGGGCTGGAGCGACCCCTGCGTGCAGCCGGTCAGCAGCAGTCCGACCGCTGTCGCGAGCACGACCGCGGCTCGGGCGCCGCGTCGCCGGGCAGCGCCTCGCGAGGCCGCGCCGACCGCGCTCGTGCGTCCTCGACGCGCTGCTGCGCGTGCCGCCGCTCCGCTGCTGGCTGCCGTCTCCATGGCACCAGGCTAGGGCCGCGGGCGCTCGATCAGCTGCCGGCGAAGATCGCGAAGAGCACGAGCAGGACGACGATCGCGACGGCGGCCATCACCCAATCGGTGCCGGTGCCCGACGAGCCGCTCGAGCCGGAGTGCCGGTACGAGCTCGACCCCGAGCTCGATCCCCATCCCCACGAGCTGCCGGAGCGGCCCGACGACGACCGGGATCCGCCGCCGAACGAGCCGCCGCCGCTCGACCGCGACCCGCCGCCGAAGAAGCTGCGCGATCCGCCGCCGAAGCCGCCACCGCCACCGCTCCTGCCGCTGCTCTTGAAGCCGCCACCGGATCGTCCTGCTTTCGCCATGCGGGCAGGCTACGACCCGTTCCTGCGTGCGCGCCCGGCTTTGACCCGCGCGTCGGCTCAGCCGTAGTCAGGGGCGTTGCCGGTGCCGGCGTACTCCTCGAACGTCGCGATGCCCTGCTCGTGCATCGCGGTCGCGACCTCTGCGCCGACGAAGCGCACGTGCCACGGCTCGAAGTGGTAGCCGGTGATGCCCTGCAGCCCGTCGGGGTAGCGGACGATGAAGCCGTGCTCCCAGGCGTGCTCGGCGATCCATCGCCCGGCGGCGGTGCCGCCGAAGCAGACGTCGAGGCGGCAGGCGCCGCCGGTGCCCATGAGGTCGACCGAGAGCCCCGTCTGGTGCTCGCTGTGCCCCGGCCGCGCGCTCGTGGTGTCGGCCTGCGCCTGCCCGTACTGCGCGACGTAGCCGTTGTAGAGCTGCGTCTGCCGCGCGTAGCCGCGGTACGACGAGAAGACGTGGATGCCCTCACCGATGTCGGCCTGCATCGCGGCCGACATCTGCGCGAGCGCCGCGTCGACCTCCGGGCGCACCGCCTCGTCGCCGTCCTGCGCGATTGAGACGGGCACGAGCACCGGCTGGTAGTCGGCAGGCACGAGCGGTCGGCGCTTGTTGACGAGCACCTGCAGGCTCGCGGCCGAGTCGATGTCGACGCCGGCGGTGCTCGGCTGCTGCGGCGCGGCGGTCGCGGGCGCGGGCGCGGCGGCCGGCTCGGTCGTCGCGGCCGGCTCCGGCGCGGCGGTCGCCGTGGGCGTGGGTGTCGGTGTCGGCGAGGCGCTGGATGCCGTGGGCGACGCGGGCGAGGACGACGCGTCCGGCGTCGCGACGGGCGCGCATCCGCTCACCAGCAGCACGGTCGCGAGCACCACCATCACCCTTCGCACCCGTCCATCGTCGCATGCGCGCGCTGGCCGTACGTGCCGCCGCGACATGCGACGCGCCAGTGGCGAAGAGGGCAAGCCATTCGCTAGACTAACGATCTCTCTACCGAAGGATCCATCCATGCCGCAGCGCGAACCGCGCTCCGTCGAGCCGCGCGAGCCCGACGAACCCCTGATGTCCCACCGCCAGATCATGCTCGTGCTGGTCGGCCTGATGATGGCGATGTTCCTGTCGTCGCTGTCGCAGACCGTCGTCGGCACGTCGATGCGCACGATCGCCGACGACCTCCACGGCCTCGACCTGCAGGTGTGGGTCGTCACCGCGTTCCTCATCGTCTCGACGATCGTCACGCCCATCTACGGCAAGCTCAGCGACATCTTCGGGCGCCGACCGCTGTTCATCATCGCGATCGTGCTCTTCCTCGTCGGCTCGATCCTCTGCTCGTTCGCCCAGGACATGGTGCAGCTGGCGGCCTTCCGCGCCCTGCAGGGCCTCGGCGCCGGCGGCCTCATGTCGCTGCCGCTCACGATCATGGGCGACGTGCTGAGCCCCCGCGAGCGCGCCAAGTACCAGGGCTACTTCCTCGCGGTCTTCGGCATCTCGTCGATCCTCGGCCCGCTGATCGGCGGCGTCCTCGCCGGCGCGGACCAGCTGCTCTTCCTCGAGGGCTGGCGCTGGGTCTTCCTCTTCAACCTGCCGATCGGTGCCGCGGCGCTGTGGATGGTGTGGCGCTACCTGCACCTGCCCGCGCACCACGAGCGCGTGCGCATCGACTGGTGGGGCGCCGCGCTGCTGGCCGTCGGCGTCGTGCCGCTGCTCCTCGTCGCCGAGCAGGGCCGCGAGTGGGGCTGGGGCTCGCTCATGTCGATCGCCTGCTACGTCGTCGGGGCCGTCGGCATCGTGCTCTTCATCGTCGTGGAGCGGCGGATGGGCGACGCCGCGCTGATCCCGCTGCAGCTGTTCCGCAACCGCACGTTCTCGATGGCGACGGTGCTCGGCGTCTTCACCGGCTTCGGCATGTTCGCCGGCATGATGATGATCCCGTTCGTGCTGCAGATCGTGCACGGCATGAACCCGACCGAGGCGGGCCTGTCGACCCTGCCGATGATCCTCGGCCTCATGATCGCGTCGATCGGCTCCGGCCAGGTCATCGCCCGCACCGGCCGCTACAGCTTCTTCCCCGTGATCGGGCTCGCCGTCATGGCGATCGGCTACGGCGTGCTCGTCACGCTGCAGTTCGACACCCCGCTGTGGATGCTGCTGCTCGGCCAGCTGCTGCTCGGCCTCGGCCTCGGCCAGCTCATGCAGACGCTCACGATCGCCTCGCAGAACGCGGTCGACCCGAAGGACATGGGCGTCGCGACGAGCTCGGCGACCTTCTTCCGGCAGCTCGGCGGCACCGCGGGCGTCGCGGTCGTGTTCTCGATGCTCTACTCGCGCCTCCCCGAGACGCTGCAGGCCGCGTTCGGCCGGCAGGACCTGCGGGCCGACCTCGCGAGCGCGCTCGAGGACCCGAGCGTGCTCGCCGATCCCGGCAACGAGCGCATCCTCGGCATCCTGCAGAACCCGGCCCAGATCGGCGGCGCCCTCAACGAGGACTCGTCCTTCCTCAACACGGCCGACCCTCGCCTCGCGGCGCCGTTCCTCGACGGCTTCTCGAACGCCACCACCGGTCCGTTCTGGGCGGCGCTCGTCGTCGTGCTCGTCGCGCTCGTGCTGGCGCTCTTCTTCAAGGCGCCGCCGCTGCGGCAGAAGTCGGCCATGGAGGAGGCGATGCAGCAGCGCGCCGAGCGGGCGCAGCTCGAGGCGGATGCGTCGGCACCCGGCTCGGTCGCGCGCCCGGTCACGGCGTCGAACCCGATCGTGTCGGAGGGCGCGGCGCGGCGGGACGGCGGTCGGTCAGGGACGTCCTGACGGCTCCCAGGTTGTCCGCCTAGCGTTGCCCGAGGAGCAACCAGCTCCCGACGATAGGAGGTTCAGATGGGTCTCGACGACAAGATCTCGAACGCAGCCAAGGACGCCGTCGGCAAGGCCAAGGAAGGCCTCGGCGACGCCACGGACAACGAGCGCCTGGAGGCCGAGGGTCACAAGGACCAGGCCACGGCGAACGCCAAGCAGGCCGGTGAGCACGTGAAGGACGCCGCGGACGACGTCCGCGACACCTTCCGCTGAACCGATCCGACCGCGAAGGGCGGGGCGCATCGCGCCCCGCCCTTCGCCGTGCCGGCTAGTAGTTGAGGCTGCCGAGCTCCGCCGCGTCCGCCTCGATGCCGAAGTCGCGCGCCTGCGTCTGGATCTTCTGGGCGCGGGCGAGGCGGGGCAGGTCGCTGCCGTCGGTGATCTTGCCGCCGGACTCCTCGAAGGCCCGCACGAAGCCGTGCGCCCACGCGACGTCCTCCGGGCTGGGCGCGAGACCGGCGTTGATCGTCGCGGCCTGCGTGTGCGTCAGGCACAGCTTGCCCGACATGCCCATCTCCTTCGCGAGCCGGGTGCCGTCGACGAGCGCCTCCGCCGAGAGCGTCGGTCCGTCGATGGGCGCCGGCAGCCGCGCCGCGCGCGAGGCGATCACGAGCTGCGAGCGCGCGTAGGCGAGCGCGACCGGGTCCTCGCCGGTCGCGGTGTCTCGCTTGAAGTCGCCGGTGCCGAACGCGATGCGGAAGGTCGACGGGGCGTTCGAGATCTGCTCCACGTGCAGCACGCCGCGCGCGGTCTCGACGAGCGCGAGGATGGGCATGCCCTCGGGCAGGCGGTCGGCGGTGTCGTTGACGTGGCTCGCGGACTCGGTCTTCGCGAGCATCACGCCCTCGAGTCCCGGCACGTCCTTGAGGGCGGCGCAGTCGGTGCTCCAGAACTCGCTCGCGGCGTCGTTGATGCGCACCCACGCGCGGTGGCCGCTCGAGAGCCACGCGACCGTGTCGTCGCGGGCCTGCGCCTTGTCCTTCGCGGCGACGGCGTCCTCGATGTCGATGATGATCGCGTCCGCCTCGCTCTCCTGCGCGATCTGGAAGAGCTCTGGCTTCGAGGCCGGGACGAGCAGCCAGGAGCGGGCGATCAGGGGCGAGACGTCGGTGGAGGGCACGCGCTCAAGCCTAGCCAGCCCCGCGTGCGAGGTCTCGGGCCGCCCAAAGCCGCGCGTGAGAGGCTGACGCCATGGCGACCGCGTTCCCGTTCCTGCTGCTCGTCGGCGCGCTGCTGCTGGGCGTCCTCATCATCCTCGTCGGCGTCGCGCTGCTCGTCGGCGGGCGGCGGCGCGGCCCGGACGGCGGCGCCGGCTCCGCGATGCTGACCTTCGGCATCACCGCGCTCGTGATCGGCTGCGTCATCGCCGTGCCGCCCGCGATCTGGCTCGTCATCGGCACGCCCTAACGGTCAGGATCCGGCCCGGAAGGGTCCGGCCACCGCTCAGGGTCGGCTCCTAGCCTTGCCGCATGAACGCGATCTTCGGCATGGGCCAAGGGGTCTCCACGGTGCTGCTCGCGCTGGGCGTCGGTGCGCTCGCGCTCGGCATCTTCCAGCTGTCCGCCGGGCAGCGGCGCAACCGTCCGGAGGAGCGGCCACGCCGCCGAGGGATCGCGATCGCGCTCATCGTGGTCGGGGTGCTGCTCGGCATCGTCGCGGGCATCGCGCTCCTGACAGCGCTCACCGCCGGCGCCTGAGTCGGAGCCGCCGGGCCACGGCGGTGTGCTTCACTCGAGCATGCCTGCGCCGCTCGTCGCCATCCTCATCGTCCTCGCCGTCGCCGTCGTGCTGGCCGTCGTCGGCCTCGTGCTGAGCGCCAAGGGCACGGGCTCGGTGCCGAAGGTCGGCGGGTGGCTCGCGATCATCAGCGGGCTCGTCGCCGTGTGCTTCGCGGTCGTGGTCGTCGTCGCGCTCATCGGTGCGGCGATGGACGACGTGCCGGGCCTCTGGTAGCCGGCTCAGTCGATCCGGCCGCGCAGCCGGTCGATCTCGCGCCGCTCGCGGCTCGACGGCCGCCCGGAGCCCTTGTCGCGCCGCGGCACCTGCGCGGCGTCGATGGCGGTCGGTCGGGCAGGCGACCGGTCGTCGTACGCGTCGACGGCGATCGCGGCGCCGACCCGCTTCGCGAGCAGCTGCTGCACGCCGACGACCCGGTCGAAGCCGGCGATCCGCACCCGCACCTCGTCGCCGACGCGCACCGGCTGGGAGGCCTTCGCCGCCTGGCCGTTGAGCTTCACGTGGCCGCCGCGGCACGCGGCGGTCGCCGCCGCCCGGGTCTTCAGCAGCCGGACGGCCCAGATCCAGACGTCGAGCCGCACGGAGCCCGACGCCGTCCCCGGCGCGCCCTGCCCGCTCACGCGGCCGCCAGCACCTCGAGCACGGCGTCGCCGTAGCGCTCGAGCTTCGACTCCCCCACGCCTGAGATGGTCGACAGCTCGACCATGGTCGCCGGCCTGCGCTCGGCGATCGCGGCGAGGGTCTTGTCGTTGAACACGACGTAGGCGGGCACCGCCTGCTCCTTGGCCGTCGCCGCGCGCCACGTGCGCAGGGCCTGGAACCGCTGCTGCTGCACGTCGTCGAGCTGCATCGTGCTCTCGGAGCGCCGCGCGGCCTTCGCCGGCGCCTTGGCCTCGTGCCGCAGGCGCACCTCGCGCTCGCCCGCGAGCACCGCGGCCGACGCCTCGGTGATCGCGATCACGCCGTACTCGCCCTGCACCTTGAGCAGTCCCTGGGCGAGCAGCTGCCGCACGATGCCGCGCCACTGCGCGGCCGGCAGGTCGCTGCCGATGCCGTAGGTCGCGAGCCGGTCGTGGCCCTGCGTGCGGATGCGCTCGGTGTCGGCGCCGACCAGGATGTCGACGAGGTGGCCTGCGCCGAACGCCTGCCGCCGCTCGCGCTGCAGCCGCACGATCGTCGAGAGCAGCTTCTGGGCCGGCACGGTGCCGTCGTAGGAGTCGGGCGGCGTGAGGCAGGTGTCGCAGTTGCCGCAGCGCTCGCTCGGCTCGCCGAAGTAGGCCAGCAGCTGCTGCCGACGGCACTCGACCGTCTCGCACAGCGCGAGCATCGCGTCGAGGTGCAGCGTCTGGTTGCGCTTGCGCTGGGCGTCGCCGTCGCCCTCGGCGATCATCCGCCGCTGCTGCACGACGTCCTGCAGCCCGTAGGCGAGCCACGCGGTCGACGGCTCTCCGTCGCGGCCGGCACGACCGGTCTCCTGGTAGTAGCCCTCGACCGACTTGGGCAGGTCGAGGTGCGCCACGAAGCGCACGTCGGGCTTGTCGATGCCCATGCCGAACGCGATCGTCGCGACCATGACGACGCCGTCGTCGCGCAGGAAGCGCTGCTGGTTCGCGGCGCGGACGCTGCCGTCGAGGCCAGCGTGGTACGGCAGCGCGTCGACGCCCTGTGTCGTCAGCCACGCGGCGGTCGACTCGACCGACTTGCGCGACAGGCAGTAGACGATGCCGGCGGCACCCGGGTGCTCGTCGCGGATGATGCGCAGCAGCTGCGCCTTCGCGTCCTGCTTGGGCGCGATGCGGTACTGGATGTTGGGCCGGTCGAAGCTCGAGACGAACACGCGCGCGCCGTCGAGCCCGAGCCGCTCGACGATCTCGGCGCGGGTCTCTGCCGTGGCGGTCGCGGTGAGGGCGATGCGCGGCACGTCGGGCCACCGCTGGCCCAGCACCTGCAGCTGCAGGTAGTCCGGGCGGAAGTCGTGGCCCCACTGGCTGACGCAGTGCGCCTCGTCGATCGCGAACAGCGCGATCGGGGCCGCGTCGAGGAGGCCCTGCGCGACGGGCAGGCGCTCCGGTGCGAGGTAGAGCATGTCGAGCTCGCCCGCGAGCAGCCGGCGCTCGACGTCGCGGCGCTCGTCGATCGACTGGGTGGAGTTGAGGAAGGCGGCGCGCACGCCGAGCTGCTCGAGTGCATCGACCTGGTCGTGCATGAGCGCGATGAGCGGGCTGATGACGACGCCGGTGCCCTCGCGCACGAGCGACGGGATCTGGTAGCAGAGGCTCTTGCCGCCGCCGGTGGGCATGAGCACGACCGCGTCACGACCGGCGACGAGCTCGTCGATGATCTCGGCCTGCTCGCCGCGGAACGCGTCGTAGCCCCAGACGCGGGTGAGCGCCTCGAGCGGCGTCGCGGCCTTGGCCGTCGCCGCGATGCCCGGCGCCCGGGCGGCCGAGGGACGGGCGAGCGTGCGGGTGCTGCTGCGCGCGCTGCCGCGGTCGCTGCTCCGAGCAGCGCCTGGCGCCACCGATGCCCCGGCACCCGCGAGCGGCGCGTCGTCGTCGGAGGGCGGCACCCAGCCGTCGTCCGGCGCGTCCTGCCACGCGTCCCAGGGCTCGGGAGCGTCGTCATCGCTGGGCGGTGCCCACTCGTCGTGCCTCGCGTCCGTCACGCGTCCCCCTTCGCGTCCCCGCCCATCCAGCCTAAGCCGCGCGGCGGACACGACGTGCCGAGGGCGGTGGCCCTGGGGACCGCTGGTGGACCGCCGCGCGGGGGCAGCACGTCCGTGGTCGGACGTCAGTGGCCGGGGCCTCGGTCCACCCGCCTCGCGCGCTCGGCCGCGAGCGTCAGCATCGGCACCATGCGCTCGGCGTCGTCGGCACCCGCGAGCTCGCGCTGCGTGAGCCAGACCGACACCTGGCCCGCGGCCGGGTAGGCGTAGAGCGCGGTGCCCGAGCCGCCGATCCAGCCGTAGCGCCCGAGCACCTCCCAGGGGTGCCGCTCGACGACGTCGACGCTGCCGCCGAGCGACCACGACTGGCCTTCGAGGAACACGTGGTCGGGCGCCGAGGGCTCGCCGGGCGCCAGCATGCGCGCGACGGCCGAGGGGCTCAGCACGCGGCCGCCACCGGCGGCCGGCGCGGCCTCGCCCCCTGCCAGCAGCATCCGCCCGAAGGCGAGCAGGTCGTCGACGGTCGACACGAGGCCGCCGGAGCCCGACTCGAACGCGATGTCGCCCGTCCACGCGCCGTCCGGCCCATCGATCGGCTCCAGCGCGGATCCCTGCGCCGCGTAGGCCGTGGCGGTGCGCGGCACCAGCTCCGGGCGCAGGCGGAAGCCGGTATCGCTCATGCCGAGCGGGTCGAGCAGCGCGTCGGCGAGCACTGCGCCGAGGCTCCGGCCCGCGGCACGCGCGAGCAGCACGCCGACGATGTCGTAGCCGGTGTTGTAGGTCCAGCCGTCGCCCGGCTGGTGCGCGAGCGGCAGGCTGGCCGCCTCGGCGAGCCAGGCGTCGGGGTCCGGCCAGCCGGCCGGGTCGTCCCTGCCCTGCCGCAGCCGGTCGGTGAGCGCGGCGGCGAGCGGCGTCCCCATGTCGTCGGTGAAGCCCAGGCCGCCGGTGAGCGCGAGCAGGTGCTCGACGAGCAGCGGCCGCTCGGCGGGCACGGTGTCGTCGAGCTCCGCCGCCGGATGCCGCAGCACGCGCGGCTCGGCGAGCTCCGGCAGCCACTCGACGACCGGCGCGTCGAGTCGCAGCACGCCGCGGTCGACGAGCGCCAGGGCGGCCGCGGCGATGATCGGCTTCGTGACCGACGCGATCCGGAAGACGGTGTCGCGCGTCATCCGGGCACCGCCGATGGCCCGCTCGCCGGCGACCGCGATGACTGTGCCCTCGGCGTCGGCGATGGCCGCCACGACGCCCGGCACGCCGTGCTGCTCGACCGCCTCGTCGGCGACCTGCTGCAGCGCGTCCCGGAGCTCCATGGCGGTCAGCGCCTGCGCGCCAGCCACTCCTCGAACGAGACCTTGCCCTTGCGCTCCTCGGTGAGGTTCGCGCCGCTGCGCAGGTAGTCGAGCATCGTGGGCGGGAACGGGCCGTTCACGATGAGGCCTCGCGCGCCGGTCGCGGTCTGCCAGGCGCGGGCGAGGTCGCGGGAGACGCGCACCTGCGGACCGGCGAAGTCGATGATCTGCTGCCCGGACGGCGCCGTCGCCTCGTCGGCGACGAGCTCGGCCACCTCGGCGACGTCGACCGGCTGGAGCCGGCCGCCGAGGAACACGGGGATGGCGCCGACCGCGGCGCCCGCCTCGAAGAAGTCGACCGACCACTCGTGGAACTGCGACGCCCGCACGACGGCGACCTCGAGCGAGGAGCCGAGGTAGGTCAGCTCCTGCTCGTGCTTCTTGCGGTGGTACTGCAGCTTCGAGCGGTCCACGCCCAGGATCGACAGCAGCACCGCACGGTGGACGCCTGCGCGCTCGGCGGCGGCGACCACGTTCCTGGCGCCGATCGTGAAGGGCTTGAGATCGAGCGGATTGCGCGAGTTCGAGGCGTCGACGACGACGTCGGCGTCCTCGAGCGCGGCGTCGAGGCCGTCGCCCGAGACGATGTCGGCCTTCGCGCCGGGGGCACCCGCGATGGCCTTCCCGGAGCGCGACACCGGCACCGCCTGCGCGCCCCGACGGCCGAGCGCCCGCACGATCGCCGCTCCCGCATTCCCGGATCCACCGATGACGACGACGCGCATGCCCTCACGCTACGCCAGCGTCAGCACAACGCAAGCCCGTTCGGGCGCGCGCACGGCAGACGGCCCGGATCACGAGGATCCGGGCCGTCTGGCCCTGACGGGCGTGCGTCCTGCGGCAGGCGTCCGGAGGACCGGATGCCCGCCGTGCTCACTCCGCGGTGGCCTCGGCCATCTGCGCGTCGGCGGCTGCCGAGCCGGCCGTGAGCGTCTCGAGGATCTCGGACGCCGGGCGCACGGGGATCATCGGCGCCTTGATCTCTGCCCGCTGCAGCAGCTGCTGCATGCGCTTCTGGCGCGCGGGCGCGATCACGGTGACGACGCGACCGTCGTTGCCCGCGCGGCCGGTGCGGCCCGAGCGGTGCAGGTAGGTCTTGTACTCGTCCGGCGGGTCGGCCTGCACGACGAGCGCAACATCGTCGATGTGGATGCCTCGCGCGGCGACATCCGTCGCGACGAGCACGTCGATCTTGCCCCGGCGCAGCTTCTCGAGCGCGCGGTTGCGCTGCGACTGCGACAGGTCGCCGTGGAGGCTCGCCGCAGCGATGCCCGCGTCGTCGAACTGCTCGGCGAGCCGGTCGGCGTAGGCGCGGGTGCGCGTGAAGACGATGATGCGACCCGGGTTGCGCACGATCTGCTCGAGCACCGCATCCTTGTCGAAGCGGTCGGCCACGAGCACCTGGTGCTCGATCGTCGACGTCGCCTGGTCCTCGCCGGCGACCTCGTGCACAGCGGGCTCCGGCAGGAACTCGCGCACGATCGTCGCGACCTCGGAGTCGAGCGTCGCCGAGAAGAGCAGCTTCTGGCTGCCGGGGCGCGTGCCCCGGAGGATGCGTTGCACGGGCTCGAGGAAGCCGAGCTCGCACATGTGATCGGCCTCGTCGACCACGGCGATCTCGACGCCGCCGAGGTTGAGGCGGCCCTGCTCGACGAGGTCCTCGATGCGACCGGCGGTGCCGATCACGATGTCGACGCCGCGGCGCAGCGACTCGACCTGGCGGTCCTGCTTGACGCCGCCGACGATGACGGTCGTGAAGACGCCCACGGCGCGGCCGAGGCCCATGACCGTGTGGTTGATCTGCTGCGCGAGCTCGCGCGTCGGCGCGAGGATGAGGGCGCGGGGCGGGCGGCCGATCTCACGGCGCTCCGGGCGGTTGCGCATGAGCAGCTCGATGATCGGCGCGCCGAACGCGATCGTCTTGCCGGAGCCGGTGCGGCCGCGGCCGAGCACGTCGCGACCCGCGAGCACGTCGGGGATCGTGGCGGCCTGGATCGGGAAGGGCGTCGGTGCGCCCATCGACTTCAGCGCGCCGGCGATGCCGGTGCCGAGGCCGAGGTCGGCGAAGGTGATGCCCTCGATGTCCTCGGCACGGGTGGCCTGCGCCTCGAGGCGCTCGAGGACGACGTCCTCCTTGGGCGCGAAGGGCTTCGACTCGGCCGACGGGTAGTACGTGCTGTCGCGGCGCGGGCGCTCGTCGAAGCGGCGGTCGTCGCGGCGCGGGCGGTCGTCGCGAGCGGGACGACGGTCGTCGAAGCGACGCTCGCCACCGCGGTCGTCGCGGGCGGGACGGCGGTCCCCACCACGATCGTCACGAGCCGGACGGCGGTCGTCGAAGCGACGCTCACCACCGCGGTCATCACGGGCCGGACGGCGGTCGTGGAAGCCACGGTCGTCACGGGCGGGACGGCGATCGTCGAAGCGACGCTCCCCACCACGGTCATCACGAGCCGGACGGCGGTCGTCGAAGCGACGCTCCCCACCACGGTCATCACGAGCCGGACGACGGTCATCGAAGCGACGCTCACCGCCACGGCTGTCGAAGCCGCGCTCGGGGGCGGCGCCGCGCCCACGGCCGTTGTGCTCGTCGCGGGCACGGTCGAAGCCGCGCGGCCGCTCGCCGCGGTGCAGGCGGTCGTCGCGCTGGTGGTCGCGGCCGCCCTGGGCGCCGCCGCGGGTGCGGAACGCCGGACCGCGACGATCGTCGCGGTTGCGCTCCTCGGGCGGGGTCCAGTTGGGGCGGCGCGAGGCGCTCTCGGCGCCACGGCCGGCGTCGCGGCGGTCGCGGTCGTCGCGGTTCCAGCGGCCCTTCGAGGGCTGCTCGTCGCGGTGCCCGCGGTGCCCGGGGCTGCGGGAGCCGGGGCGGTTCGTCTGTCGGTCGGTCGATCGGTTCGCGCCGTAGGGGCGCTCGTCATTCCGTGCCATCGCTCATCTCGGGATTGCGCGCAAGATCGAAGCTCGCGCTGGTAGAGCCGCAGTCATCGCGGGATCATCTGGTCAACCGCGAGGATGCTCGCGGGAACTCCGGCCGCGGCGACACTCCATGTGGCGCACACAAACACGCCTGTCCCGAGCCGACCTGTCCACCTTACGGCATCGGCGTGGCGAGCGACAGGGGCAAAGCCCCGGTCAGCCCGGCAGGTCCTGCACGCGCACCCCTGCTCGCATGACCGACGACGTCCACTGCCGACCGTCGAACCAGCGGGCATCCGCACGCCGGTAGGGGTCGGGATACCAGGCGGGCTGTGCCTGCCCCGTGCTGGCGGTCGGCAGCCCGACCGGGCGCGGGGCGCCGTCGTGCTGCGTGTGCGCGGGGCCGTGGGTGCCCGGCGCGGCCTGCTGCGCAGCCCGCGCGTGCTGCTGCGCGACCCAGGCCTCGTAGGCGCGCGTCTGCTGCTCCTGCGCCTCGCGCTCCAGGCGGTCGAACTCCGCGGGCGTGAGGATGGGCGGGGGCTGCTTCCGCTGCCCGAACGACGGGGGCTGGGCCTGCGGCCGCTGCTGCGGCGGCGCTGCCTGCTGCGAGGGTGGCGCCGACCGTGGCGGCACGGCCTGCTGGGGAGCCGGCTGCTGGGGTGCAGGCTGCTGCGGTGCCGGCTGCTGGGGTGCCGGCTGCTGGGGCGCAGGTCGGGACGTCGGCTGCGACGGCGACGGCTGGGAGGCCGGCACCACCGGGTCGACGAGCGCGCCCTGCTGCTGGCCGAACGACGAGGCGCGCGGCGGCACGGAGGCGGTCGAGCCCGGCGTCGGACCGACGGGCGGCAGCGGCGCGGGTTGCTGCGTCGCCGCCGGCTGCACGGGCGCCGACTGCATCGGCGCCGACCGCACGACAGGCGCGGCAGGCTGCGGCGGCGGCATCGTACCGGCCATCCGCAGCCCCGCCTGGGCCACCTGCCTGCCTCCGCCGATGTGCGGCGTCGGCACCGACGAGGCGGCGGGCGGCGCGAGCGTGCGGGCGTCGCGCGCCGCGTAGTAGTGCATCGACGAGTCGGCCGGCCACTGGCCGTCGATCCGCAGGTGCGAGGCGCCACCCGGCTGCATCGGCGGCACGAAGGTGAGCCGGGTGCCGGTGCCGGCGGGCGCGCGCACCGTGATCTTCGCGCCCTCCACCTGGCCGGAGGTGCGGGTCACGAACACCGTCACCGGCAGGTCGCCCGCGGGCACGTGCAGGGTCGTGTCGCCCCAGTCCAGCGGTACGCGCAGCCCGCCGATGTCGAGGGTCGGCGGCTGCCGGTAGGCGTCGATGCGACCGTCCTGGCTCGCGCAGTGGACGATGAGGAAGCTCGGCACCGGCATCCTCCTTCCCTGCTCGACGGGATCGACGGGCAGGGCCATTCAACCAACGCGCTGTGCGCGTGGGCTGTGAGTGCGGTCAGCGAGCGCCCGCCTCGGCGAGCTCGCCGCGCCGATCGGCCCGCGTGCCCTTGCCGACGCGGATGCGCCGGCGCTCGATCGCGCCCTCCACGACGAGGTAGAGCACGGGCAGCACCACGAGCGTCAGCAGGGTCGACGAGATGAGGCCGCCGATCACGACGATCGCGAGCGGCTGCGAGATGAAGCCGCCCTGACCGGTGAGCCCCGCCGCCATCGGGATGAGCGCGAAGATCGTTGCCGCCGCCGTCATGAGGATGGGCCGCAGTCGGCGCTCGGCGCCCTCGACGAGGGCATCGCGCACGCTGAGCCCCCGGTCGCGGTACTGGTTCACGAGGTCGATGAGCACGATGGCGTTCGTCACCACGATGCCGACGAGCATGAGCACGCCGACCATCGAGGCGACGCCGAGCGGCACGCCGGTGATGAGCTGCATCGCGATCGCGCCGGTCGCGGCGAACGGCACCGAAACGAGCAGCAGGAACGGCTGCAGCAGGCTCTTGAAGGTCGCGACCATGACGACGTAGACGAGCAGCACGGCGATGAGCGCCGCGATCCCGAGCTGCGTGAACGCATCCGTGATCTGCGTCGCGACGCCGCCCACGGTCGCGGTCGCGCCGTCTGCGAGCTCGATCTCGCCGAGCGCGGTCTGCACGCCGCCTGAGATGCCGCCGACGTCGGCGGCGTCGGGCGTGACCGTCACGGTCGCGGTGCGGGCGCCGTCGCTCGTCTCGATCGAGACGGGGCCCTCGATCTGCGAGACCTCCGCGACGTCGGCGAGCGGGAGCGGGCCGTTCGGGGTCGGCAGCTCGAGCTCGCGCAGCTCGTCGAGCGTCGCGGCAGGCGCGATCGCGTCGAGCCAGATGCGCACGAGCGAGCCCTCGAGCTGGATCTCGCCCACCGGGGTCGGCTGCATCGCCTGCGCGACGAGGCCCGAGACGGCGGCTTCGCTGAGCCCCAGGCTCGCGGCGAGCTCGCGGTCGACGGCGACCTGCACGAGCGGCTGCGCGCCCTCGAGCGAGTCGGTCACCTGCGCGACGCCCTCGAGGCCCGTGACGGCGTCGACGACGGATGCGGTGGCCGCGTCGAGCGCGTCGGGCGTCGGCGCCTGCACGTCGATCGCGATGTCGCTGCCGCCGAGCCCCGCGGACTGGCCGACGGTGATCTCGCCCTCCGCGCTCTCGGCGGTGGCGAGGATGCGCTCGCGCAGCGCGGGCATGTCGGTGCCCTCCGCGGCGATCACGCCGTAGGAGATGGCGCCGCCGCCACCGCCGCCCGTGAAGGCCGCGAACGAGGAGGCGCCGCTCGAGACGGTCGCCGAGACGGTCTCGACGCCCTCGAGCTGCTCGAGCTCGGTCGTGAGCGACTGCGCGGCGTCGAGCTGCGTGTCGAGCGATGCGCCCGGCTCGAGCGCCTGCGAGACCTGCACGGTGGTCTGGCCGTCGTCGCCGAGGAAGTTCGTCGCGAGGAGCGGGAGCGCCGCGACGCTCGCGCCGAGGATCGCGACGGCGCCGACGAGCACGAGCCACGGGCGGCGCAGGGTGGCGAGCAGGATCGGCCGGTAGCCGCGCCGCAGCCGGTCGCGGCGCTCCGGGGCGTCCGCGGGGCGGGGCGCCGCGGCCTCGTCGGCGGCGGCCGACGCGACGGTGGCCGACGTGGCGGTGGTCTCGGATGCGCGGTGACGGCCGGGCAGGCGGCGGCCGAGCAGGCGGCGGCGGCGCGTCGGGCGCGGTTCGGCGACGACGGCAGCAGCAGCGGCGGTGGCCGCCGCGGCCTGGGCGTCGACGTCCACGGCCTCCTTCGGCCGCTTGAGCAGCCACGAGGCGAGCACGGGCACGATCGTCAGCGAGACGATGAGCGATGAGAGCAGCGCGAGCGTCACGGTGAGCGCGAAGGGCCGGAAGAGCTCTCCGGTGATGTCGCTCACGAAGGCGAGCGGCAGGAACACGATGACGGTCGTGATGGTCGAGGCGGTGATCGCGCCGGCGACCTCGCGCACCGCATCCACGATCGCCCGCGACCTGCTGGCGCTGAAGGCCAGGTGGCGCTTGATGTTCTCGATCACGACGATCGAGTCGTCGACGACGCGGCCGATCGAGATCGTGAGCGCACCGAGCGTGAGCACGTTGAGCGAGTAGCCGAAGCCCCACATGCCGATGAAGGTCATCAGCACCGAGATCGGGATCGACACCGCCGTGACGAGGGTCGAGCGCAGCGACCAGAGGAACACGAGGATGACGAGCACGGCGAAGACGAGGCCGAGCACGCCCTCCACCGCGAGCGCCTCGATGGAGTGCTCGATGTAGGGCGCCTGGTCGAGCACCGTCGTGAAGGTGACGTCGTCGCCGAGCTCGGACTGCAGGCCGGGCAGCAGCTCCTGCACGGCGTGGGAGACGTCGACGGTGTTCGACGCCTGCGTCTTCGTGATGGAGAGGATGATCGCGGGCTCGCCGTCGACGAGGGCGATGGACGAGACCGGGTCCTGCTCGAGGGCGACGTCGGCGATGTCGGCGATCGTCAGGGTGTCGGCCGGCGGTGCGTTCGCGGGGTTCGCGGGATCGGGCTCGGCGGCCTGCTCGCGGCTGAGCGGGAGGCTCGCGACATCGTCGACGGAAGCGAGCCGCTCGCCGATCTGCACGCTGAGCGTCTGGTCGCCGTCGTCGACCGTGCCGCCCGGCAGCAGCTGGCCGTGCTCGTCGATCGCCTCGGTGATGTCGAGCCGCGACAGGCCCGCGGCCGCGAGCGCCGCGTCGTCCGGGTCGATCGTGATGCGCTGGCCCGGGGCGCCCTGCAGCTGCACTGCGCGCACGCCCTCGGTGCGCTCGAGCTGCGGCACCGCGACCGTCTCGATGCGGTCGACGAGCGCAGCCTGGTCACCGGGGCTCGAGATCGCGATGCGCAGCACCGGGAAGTCGGCGATCGAGCCGGTGAGCACGGTCGGCTCGGCGTTCTCGGGCAGCTGGGAGAGGATGCGGTTGACCGCCTGCTGCACCCGCTGCTCGGTGGTCGGGATGTTGATGCCGTAGGTGAACTCGGCGAACACGACGCTCGAGCTCGTCGACGACGTGCCGGTCGTGCCCTCGAGGCCCGGCACCGACTGGATCGCGCGCTCGATCGGTCCCGTGACGTCCTCGCTCATGATCTCGGGGCTCGCACCTGGCAGCGTCGTCGTGACGACGACGGCGGGAAGCTCGAGCTCGGGGGTGAGCTCGGTCTTGAGGCTGGAGAGGGCGACCCCGCCGAAGATGGCGATGCAGATCGTCGCGAGGACGATGAGCGCACGGTTCTTCAGGCTGGCGAGCGAGAGCAGATGCACCTCGCGATCCTCGCATCACCGGCTGTGGGGCGGATATGGGGGCTGGCCCCCGCATCCGCCCCGCGCCCTGCGCCTAGCGCTGCCGCCGCTCGGCGAACACCCGCATCGCGTCGCGGACGTACGCGGCGCCCTCGGCGCCGCCGTAGTTGGCCGCGAACCGCGGGTCCGCGACGTACATGTCGCCCATGCTCGCGAACATCGCGGGGTCGGGCTCGGCCGTCTGCCAGCCGGCGCCGATCCAGCGGTAGTGGCGCTCCGCGAGCGCCTGCACCCGCTCCGAGTCGGCGGGCTCGCCAGCCTCCCGAGCCGCGGCGTAGCCCGCGGCGATGTCGCGGTGCTCCTGCTGGAAGCCGCGCTTGTCGTCATCCGACATGCCCTTCCACCAGCGCTGCCCGCGCTGCCAGGCGTCCGCGCCCCAGCGCTCGGTCACCTCCTGCTCGTACTGGCCCTGGTCGAACCCGTCGAGCGCTCCCTCTGCCGTCATGGCGGCTCCTCCCTCTCGTGCCCGCAGCGTCTGCTCGACGGCGCGGATCTGCCTCTGGATGCGGTCGGCCTCGCGCGCGAGGTCGGCGAGGTGCCCCGAGAGCGCCTCCTCGTCGGACGCGCGCTCCAGGCTCTCGGCGATCGCGGGGATCCCCACGCCCAGCCCGCGCAGCAGCAGGATGCGCTGCAGGCGGGCGAGCGATGCCTCGTCGTACCAGCGCATCCCGCCCGCGTCGGTGCGGGCGGGGGCGAGGATGCCGACGGCGTCGTAGTGCCGCAGGGTGCGGCTCGAGACGCCGGCGAGCTTCGCGATGCGCTGGATCGACCACTCCATGTCGACGACGCTACGGGTTGACGTGGCGTCAACGTCAACCCCCTCGCGTCGGCCCGCTCGCTCGGCCGCCTACGCTGGCTCGCATGCGCCTCGCCCGTTCCGTGCTCGCCGTCGCAGTGGGCGGCGCGATCGGCACGGCCGGGCGCGCGCTGCTCGAGGCCGCGATCGCCGACTGGTGGGCGCTGCTGGCGGTGAACGCGGTCGGCTGCGCGCTGCTCGGCCTCGCGGTCGCCGCGCTCGCGGGCGCACCCGACTGGGTGCGGCACGGGATCGGCGCGGGGCTGCTCGGCGGCTTCACGACCTTCAGCGCGATCGCGGTGGCGAGCGCCTCGGCGAGCGCCGCGGGCGACGGGTGGCCCGCGCTCGTGCCGGCGCTGCCGGGCATCGCGATCGCCGTCGGCATGCTCGTCGCCTGCCTGCTCGCCGCCTGGGCGGGGCTCGCGCTCGGCCGTCGCCTCGCACGCAGGCGCGCCGCGTGACGCCGCTCGAGCTGCTGGTGATCGCCGGCGCGGGCGGCATCGGCGCGGTCGTCCGCTTCCTGGCGGGGGCGCTCGCGCGCGAGCGCCCGGTGCGCGCCACGATCGCCGTGAACCTCGTCGCGAGCCTGCTCGCCGGGATCCTCACGAGCCTGCTCGTGCTCGACGACGCGTGGCGCGCGATCCTCGTGACCGGCTTCTGCGGCGGACTCTCGACCTACTCGGCGTTCGCGGTGCAGGCGGTCGAGCAGCTTGAGCACCGGCGCAGCGGCCAGGCGCTCGCGACGCTCGCCGTCACGGTGGTCGGCGGGGCGATCGCCGCATCCGCGGGCCTGCTCATTGGCGCGATGCTCGCGCCGGCGACCGCGGCCTGAGGAAGCGGAACCCTATCCCCACGCATCGCGGGGCCACAGCCGACAGGCGGGCTCGATGCTAGGATGGAGGTTGGACTTAAACCGCAGTTCTCTCACCGTTCGCCGGCCCCGGGCCGGCGCAGTCCGCAAGGGGGTCCAGCATGGGACGTGGTCGGCAGAAGGCCAAGCACACGAAGCTGGCGCGCGAGCTGAAGTCGTTCAGCCCGAACATCAACTACAACGTCCTCGCGGCAGAGCTGGGAGCGACCCCCGAGGCCGGCCCCGACGCCGAGAAGTGGGCCGACTACGCGGAGTACGCGCCGGCCACCGAGACCGACGACGACGACGACTACGCTGACGAGTACCAGACGGGCCGCAGCGCCTGAGCCACCACCCCGGCTCCGCTGCGCCTAGGCGAAGGAGCCGATCGTGACCTCGCACGTGCCCACCGCACCGCTGAACGCGCCCGCCGCCCTCGGCAGGCATGCCACCGAGACGGCGCCGGTCTTCGAATCGCTCTCGGTGCTCGACCTGTTCAAGATCGGCATCGGCCCGTCGTCGTCGCACACCGTCGGCCCGATGCGGGCCGCGCTCGACTTCGTCGTGCAGGCGGATGCGTCGGGTCGCTTCGACGAGATCGTACGGCTGCGAGTCGACCTGTTCGGCTCGCTCGGCGCGACCGGCTCCGGGCACGGCACCGACACGGCGATCATGCTCGGCCTCTCGGGCCTCGCGCCCGACACCGTCGAGACGGCGCAGATCGCCGAGACGCTCGAGCGCATCCGCTCGACGACCGAGCTGCGCCTCGGCGGGCGCCGCCCGGTGGCGTTCGACGAGGCGAAGGTCTTCGTCTTCCGCCCGCTCACCGTGCGCCCCGAGCATCCGAACGCGCTGCGGATCACCGCGTACGACGCCGACGACGAGACGATCGCGACCGCCGGGTACTACTCGATCGGCGGCGGCTTCGTCATGCGGCACGACGAGGGCGACGTGCTCTCCCCCGTGCCGGCACCGGCGATCCAGGCGCATCCGATGCCCTTCCCCTTCTCGCACGGCGACGAGCTCGTCGCGCGCTGCCGCGAGACCGGCATGTCGGTCGCCGAGCTCATGCTCGAGAACGAGACCGCCTGGCGCCCGCGGGAGCAGACGATCGCGCAGCTCGAGCGCATCTGGGAGGTCATGCAGGAGTGCGTGGCGCACGGCATCGCGACCGACGGCATCCTGCCGGGCGGGCTCGACGTGAAGCGGCGCTCGAAGGACTGGCAGGAGAAGCTGCTCGCGCGCGACGCCGCCCCGAAGACCGGCAGGCCCGACCTGCTCGAGGGCATGGAGTGGGTGAACCTCTACGCGCTCGCCGTGAACGAGGAGAACGCCGCGGGTGCGCGCGTCGTGACCGCGCCCACGAACGGCGCCGCGGGCATCATCCCCGCCGTCATGCACTACGCCGACCGCTTCGCGAACTGCGTCGACGACGAGGTGCCGTGGCACGTGCGCTTCCTGCTCGTCGCCGGCGCGATCGGCATCATCATCAAGTCGAACGCGTCGATCTCGGGCGCGGAGGTCGGCTGCCAGGGCGAGGTCGGCTCGGCGTGCGCGATGGCAGCGGCGGGGTTCGCCGCGGTGCTCGGCGCGACGCCGGAGCAGATCGAGAACGCCGCCGAGATCGGCATCGAGCACAACCTGGGCCTCACGTGCGACCCGATCAAGGGGCTCGTGCAGATCCCGTGCATCGAGCGCAACGCGATGGCGAGCGTGAAGGCCATCAACGCGGCGCGGATGGCGCAGCAGGGCGACGGCACCCACTACGTGAGCCTCGACACCGCCGTCGAGACGATGCGCCGCACCGGCGCCGACATGAGCGACAAGTACAAGGAGACCTCGCTCGGCGGGCTCGCCGTGGCGTTCATCGAGTGCTGAGCGCGGCATCCGCCGCCGCGCACGACGAAGGGCCCGCCGATCGGCGGGCCCTTCGTCGTCGAGCGATGGGTCAGTAGCCGGTGGTCGCGTAGGGCGCGACCGCGGCGAAGATGATGCCGAACAGCACGACGGGCCAGAAGATGAACGCCCAGATGAAGCCGAGCACCGAGGTCACGAGGCCCCAGATCGCCATCGTCTTGCCGGCGGGCTCCTTCGCGAGGCCGATGCCCGAGAGCACCGCGCCGGCGATGGCGTTGATCCAGATGGGGATGATGATGCTGGAGATGCCGAGGATGAGTCCCCACATCGACAGCTTCTTCGAGGTGGAGGGAGCGGCGCTGTAGCTGGGCGAGCTGCCCTGGTAGGGCTGGTAGCCGCTGGCGGGCTGGTAGCCGCTGTCGGCCGGCTGGTAGCCGCCCTGGGGCTGCTCAGGAGGGGTGTAGGTCATCGTGGTTCCTCGCGTGACGAAGGCTGGTGCAGGGACGCGGGACGCGTCGGCTCCAGCGTAGGGCCGATCGCCGGACGACGGCAGGGTCAGACGGCGCCGGCCGTGAGGACCATCGCCATGAGCACGCCGAAGAGCGGCAGCAGGTAGAACAGCAGCACGAAGAGCAGGCCGATCGCCGAGGCGATGAGCCCCACGATCGCCATGACCCTGCCGGCCGGCTCGCGCTTGAGCGCGATGAAGCCGAAGACGATGCCGAGGATCGGCACGACGACGAGCGTCCACGCGAAGACGAACGAGCAGAGCCCGAGCACGAGCGCGGTGATCGACAGGCCGCGCTGCGGCTGCGGCGCGTAGGCGTAGACGGGCGTGCGGTAGACCGGTGCGCCGTAGTGGGTGACGCTCGACGCCTGCGCGGCGGCCGGGTGGATGAGCGGCGCGTCGCGGCCCTCGAGCGGCGGCTGCCCGTAGCGGGCCGTGGGCTGCGGCGGCGCGTAGCCGGGGCCGGGGCGGGCCTTCGCGCTGCCCGGCCGCGGGTCGTTGTACTGCTGCGGGGCGCCGTACTGCGGCGCCGCGTAGCGCTGCGGCTGCCGCGGCTCGCGCTTCGGGTCGTCGGCGCTCGCCGACGGCGGTGACTGCACGGCCGGCGACGCGTCGCGCGGCCGGAAGCGATCCGGATCTGGCTGCATCCCGTACCTCCCTGTGCTCGTCGACGTGTGCTGCTCGGCTCGATGCAGGGCAACCATAGGCCGCCCGGGTCCGAGTCTCCTGGACGTCCCGTGGCAGCTGCGTGGGCGCTCAGCGGTAGGCGCCGGCCAGTCGCACGGCCCCGCCGTCGACGCCCTTGGCGCCCTGCACCCATCCCGCGCCCTGCAGCGCGTCGGTGCCGATCGGCTCCACGCGGCCGACGGTGGCGGCGGCGATGCCGGCGCGCTCGCTCGCCGCGACGACCGACGCGGCGTCGGCCTCGTCGACGACGACGAGCATCCCGAGGCCGAGGTTCCAGGTGCCCTCGGCCTGCGTGAGCGGGAAGCCGCCCAGCTGCGCGAGCGCGCCGAACACCGCGGGCACCTGCCAGCCGCTGCGGTCGATCTCGACCGACATGCCCTGCGGCAGCACGCGCGCGAGGTTGGCGGCGATGCCGCCGCCCGTGACGTGCGAGATGGAGCGGATGCCGAGGCCCTCGTCGAGCATGCCGAGCAGCGGGAGCGTGTAGAGCCTGGTCGGCTCGAGCAGCACCTCGGCGGCGACGCCGCCCAGCTCGTCGACCCGGTCGGTGAGCGCGATGCCGCGCTCCGCGAGGATGTGGCGCACGAGCGAGAAGCCGTTGGAGTGCAGGCCCGACGAGGCCATCGCGACCACGACGTCGCCGGTCTGCACGCGCTCCGCGCCCAGCACCGCATCCGCCTCGACGATGCCGACCGCGGCGCCCGCGACGTCGTAGTCGTCGGGCTCCATGACGCCCGGGTGCTCGGCCGTCTCGCCGCCGACGAGCGCGGTGCCGGTGGCCTCGCAGCCGAGCGCGATGCCGCGCACGATGTCGGCGATGCGCTCTGGCACGACGCGGCCGCACGCGATGTAGTCGGTCATGAAGAGCGGCTTCGCGCCCACCACGACGATGTCGTCGACGACCATGCCGACGAGGTCCTGGCCGATCGTGTCGTGCTTGTCGATCGCCTGCGCGAGCGCGATCTTCGTGCCGACGCCGTCGGTCGAGGTGGCGAGCAGCGGCTTCGCGTAGGCGCCCGCGGCCGAGAGGTCGAACAGGCCGGCGAAGCCGCCGACGCCGCCGAGCACGCCGGGGCCGTGCGTGCGCGACACGGCGGCCTTCATGAGCTCCACCGCGCGGTCGCCCGCCTCGGTGTCGACGCCGGCGGACGCATACGGATCGGTCATGCTCCCAGGCTACCGAGCCCCGACACCGCCTCCGGCTCCTCAACCGGTTCTGTGGTCCGCGGGCGCGACTATCCCGCCCGCCGACCACTGACCCGGTTGAGGACGCACGCGGATGGTTGGATGGGGGCGGCACACCCACCACTGTCGACGGAGACGCCCATGCATGCACTCGTGACCCGAGGCAGGCCAGGACTCGAGCTGATCGAGCTGCCCGAGCCCGAGACCCCCGCTGGCCACGTCAAGGTGCGCGTGCTGCGCGCCGGCATCTGCGGCACCGACCTCCACATCGACGCGTGGGATGCGTGGGCGCAGTCGGCCGTCACACCCGGCCTCACCGTCGGGCACGAGTTCTGCGGCGAGATCGTCGAGGTGGGCGAGGGCGTCACCGACTACGCCGTCGGCCAGATCATGTCGGGCGAGGGCCACGTCGTCTGCGGCCACTGCCGCAACTGCCGCGCCGGGCGCCGCCACCTGTGCATCCGCACCTCGAACCTCGGGGTGCAGCGCGACGGCTGCTTCGCCGAGTACGTCGTGCTCCCCGCGTCGAACGTGTGGGTGCACCCGGGCGTGACCGCCGGCTCGGCGACGCCCGACCAGCTCGACGTCTTCGGCATCTACGACCCGTTCGGCAACGCCGTGCACACGGCGCTGAAGTTCCCGGTGATCGGCGAGGACGTGCTCGTCACCGGCGCCGGACCGATCGGGCTCATGGCCGCGATGGTCGCCCGGCACGCGGGCGCCCGGCACATCGTCATCACCGACATCGCCGAGCCGCGGCTCGAGCTCGCGCGGTCGCTGGGGTTCCGCACGCTCGACCCGCGCGGCGACGCCGACGGCACCTCGCCGCTCGCGGCCGTGCAGCACGAGCTCGGGATGCAGGAGGGGTTCGACGTCGCGCTCGAGATGTCGGGCGCGCCGAGCGCGCTCGGGAACATCATCGAGAACCTGAACTTCGGCGGCCGGATCGCCGTGCTGGGGCTGCCGTCGCGGCCGATCGAGATCGACTTCGGCAAGGTCGTCTCCCACATGCTGACGATCCAGGGCATCTACGGCCGCGAGATGTACGAGACCTGGTACGCCATGTCGGCGATGGCGCAGACCGGGCTCGACGTGGCCCCCGTCATCACCGACCGCTTCGCCTTCGCCGACTGGCAGGGCGCGTTCGACCGCGCGCGATCGGGCGCGGCCGGCAAGGTCATCCTCGACTTCACCAGCACCGACACCCCCACCGACTCTCAGGGAGCCTGAACCGTGTTCTCCGCCCGCGCATCCATCACCGAAGAGCTCGCCGACATCGAGGCCGCCGGCCTGACGAAGCGCGAGCGGCCGCTCGACTCGCCGCAGTCGGCAACCGTCGTTGCGGGCGGCGCGGAGGTGCTCAACTTCTGCGCGAACAACTACCTCGGCCTCGCCGACCACCCGCAGATCGTCGACGCGGCGAAGGCCGCGCTCGACGACTGGGGCTTCGGGATGGCCTCGGTGCGGTTCATCTGCGGCACCCAGACCCAGCACCTCGAGCTCGAGTCGCGGCTCGCGACGTTCCTCGGCCAGGACGCCTGCATCCTCTACTCGTCGTGCTTCGACGCGAACGGCGGGCTCTTCGAGACGCTGCTCGGCGCTGACGACGCCGTGATCTCGGACACGCTCAACCACGCGTCGATCATCGACGGCATCCGGCTGTCGAAGGCCGCCCGCTACCGCTACGCCAACCGCGACATGGCCGAGCTCGAGGCGCGGCTGCAGGAGTCGGCCGGCGCGCGCCGCCGCCTCATCGTCACGGACGGCGTCTTCTCGATGGACGGCTACCTCGCCCCGCTCGAGGCGATCTGCGACCTCGCCGAGCGCTACGACGCGATGGTGATGGTCGACGACTCGCACGCGGTCGGCTTCACCGGGCCGTCGGGCGCCGGCACCCCCGAGCTCGCGGGCGTGCAGGACCGGGTCGACATCATCTCCGGCACGCTCGGCAAGGCGCTCGGCGGCGCCTCCGGCGGCTACATCGCGGCGCGCGCCGAGATCGTCGACCTGCTGCGCCAGCGCTCGCGGCCCTACCTGTTCTCGAACGCGCTCGCGCCGTCGGTCGTGGCGGGATCGCTCGCCGCGCTCGACCTCGTCGAGGGCGCTGGCGAGCTGCGCGAGCGGCTGCAGCGCAACACCGTGCGCTTCCGGGAGGGCATGGAGGCGGCGGGCTTCGAGCTGCTGCCCGGCGAGCACCCGATCACCGCGGTGATGTTCCACGACGCGCGGCTCGCGGGCCGCATGGCGGACGCGATGCTCGAGGAGGGCGTGTACGTCACAGCCTTCTCGTTCCCTGTCGTGCCCAAGGGCCAGGCCCGCATCCGGGTGCAGCTCTCGGCGGCGCACTCCGACGACGACGTCGATCGCGCGGTCGCGGCCTTCGCGGCCTCGCGCGACCGCGTCGCCGCCTGATCGCGCCGTGGGGCTGCTCGACCGCTGGCGACGTCGCCGCACCGAGGTCAGCGTGCGGCTGAACCTGCCGCTCCAGCCGATGCATCGCGGCGACTGGTACGAGGATGCGCTCATCCGGCGCTTCAAGGAGCAGCGCCGCGGCAACCGCATGACCGGCGGCGGCACCGAGCTCGACGCGGATCGCCGCATTGTCGCGGCGGTCGTCGACGTCGCGCTCGCCGATCCCGTCGACGACGAGCTCGACGACCTGATCGACCTGCTCGTCGAGCAGTGCGCACCGCGGGGCTCCTCCCTCTCCATGCTCGGCCGCGCGAAGGTCGAGTTCGGCGAGTGCGGCGTGCTCGCGCTGCACCTGCCCGCCGCCGCGCCGCCCGACGTCCGCTACGAGCACGTGCCCTGCACGTACGCGGCCATGGACTTCATGGAGCAGCTGCCCGACGCCGCCGACGGCGTCTTCGTCGTGCAGACGTGGTGGAGCGACGCCGACGGGACGACCGTGTACATCTCGGCGCCCGATCTCGAGCGGGCACGGGCGATCGTCGAGCCGTTGATCGCGGCGCACCCGGTCGGCGCCGGGCACGCGTTCGAGGTGCTGGTGCCCTGAGCGCGGAGCCGCGGTGAGCCGGCGGCGACCGCGGGCGAGCGCGCATCCGCACTCGCCGCGACGACCATCGGGGTACACGAGGTCATAGACGCCCGCCCTGGCCGCGCGTACCTTCGACGCCATGTCGCGGATCGCGACCGAGCGCGGAGGAGGTCTGCGTGGCGAGCGACGTCGAAGGGCCCGCGCGCCGGGACCGCCGCTGGGCGAGGGTCGCCGCGGCCGCGCTCGGCGCGCTCGCCCTCTGCTCGCTCGGCGTGCCGCTGCTCCACCAGACGCTGACGCAGGCCGCCGCCACCCGGCTGAGCGACGGCACGCTCGCGGCACCGGACCTCGGCGCGGTCGACCTCGGCGGGCTCGACGGCCCAGCGACGGGCGGCGACGCCCCGGGCGACCGCTCGCTGGTCGCGGTCGCCGACGGCACCGCTGCTCGCGGCGGCGGCTCGGCCGTGCACCTCACGGCCTTCGCGGGCGGATCGCGCACGGAGACGACGCTCGGGCTCCGCGGCGATGTGCTCGGCGTCGCCCTCTCGCCGACGGCGGACCTGCTCGCGGCCGTGGACGCGACCGGCGCGCTGTCGCTGTTCGAGGTCGAGGGTGCCGACGCCTCACCGCTCAGCGCGACGACCGTGGAGCTCGACGGCGCGGCCGGCGCAGCGGTCGCGACGAGCGCCGACGGCGCGTACGTGGCGGTGGCGCCCGCGGGCTCCCACCGGCTGCAGCTGCGCAGCCGCGGGAGCGGCCCCGCTCGCGAGGTGGACCTCGATCGGGAGATCACCGCCGTCGCGGCTGGGCCGGCATCGACGGTGTACGCGCTCACCGACAACGCGGTGTTCGTGCTCGACGCGGCGGCGGGGCGTGTGCTCGACTCCGCCATCCCCCCGAGCGGCGGCCCGACGGGCGTGGCGCTCGTCGACGACGGCGCGGCGGTCGCCGTCTGGAACGACGCGGAGCTGCTGCTGCTCGACCCACGTTCGCTGCACGCCTCCGCGCGCTACGACCCCGCGGATCCCATCACCGGCGCCGCCGACGGGTCGACGGACGGCACGCTCATGGTCGCCACCGGCGGATCCGTCCCTCGCCTGGCACTCGTCGAGCTGGGCTCGGGCGCGACCCTCTCGGAGATCCGCCTCAGCACCCCGCTGGCGACGGCCGCCCTCGGCCACACCCGCGACGCCGGATCGCTGCTCGTCGCCACGGCGCACGGCGTCGCGCTCGGCTCCTGGAGCGCGTCGCGCGTGCCCTGGCCGACGTGGTGGGCGGTCGCCGCCTCGCTCGCGCTGCTGGCCGGCGTCTGCGTCGTCTTCGCCGTGCGGGCCGACCGCCCGCGCGCGATCGTCGCGACGGCCCCGATCATCGCCGAGACCTACCCGGCGGTCCTCGCGGTGCCGACCCGCGAGCTCGCCGAGCGCCTGACGCAGCCCGGGCTCTCGCGAGCGCCGCCGGAGGACGCACCGCGGCCCGGCGAGTCCATCGGCGACCGCATGGCGGCGCTGTCGTTCGACGTCGTCGCACCGGCGGACGAGCAGCGGGTCGTCGAGCTCATCCGGTCGGAGGCGCTGGGCACGAGCGACGACACGACGCAGCTCGCCGTCGACCGCATCCTCGTCGGGAGCACGGTCACCGGCGGCGTGCGCAGGCACGGCGTGCGGGTGGCGACCTTCGTCGTGGACCTCTCCCCCGCTGCCGAGGACGCGACGCGCGCCCGCTTCCGGGTGCGGTGGTTCCTGCCGACGCCCGCGATGGTGCCGTTCGTCGCGGTCGACGACGAGCACAGCGTGGCGCTCGAGCCGCTGCGCGAGCTCTCCGAGCGGCTCGCCGACCGGCTGCAGCACCCGGAGGGCTGACCCGGTCTGGGCATCCTCCGCGCCTCAGTCGATCCAGGCGCGACCGGAGGGCGCGACCCGCGAGCGCGCCGCGAGGCGGTCGTGCGCGGCGAGCAGCCGGTCGACGTGCACGGCGGGCGAGGCCTCCGATGCGAGCGCGGCCGCGCCGAGCGCAGCGTCGAGGAGCGCCGACCGGTCGGCGACCAGGCCCAGGATCGTCGCTGCGAGCCCGGATGCGGTCGCAGTCTCGGCGGCGATCGCGGCGGGTCGGAACTCCGCCGCCAGCACGGGGTCGCTCACGATGATCGGGCGCCCCGCGCGGAACGCCTCGAGCGCGACCATCGGCTGGTTGTCGAAGCCGCACGACGTGATGACCGCCGCGTCGGCGCGACCGAGCAGTGCGGCGACCTCGTGCGGCGCGACGCGGCCGTGCGCGACGACAGAGGCCGATCGCGCGCGGCGGGGCAGCCGGCCACCGGCGACGTCGAGCCGCACGCGCCCCGGGCCCAGCGCCGCATCCACCAGGCGCATCGCTTCGAGCGCGACGTCGAGCCGCTTCTCGGGCGCGAAGCGTCCGGCCCAGACGAGCCGCAGCTCGTCCGTGCGCGGTCGTCGGGCTGACGGCATCGCTCCCACCGCGTTCCCGATCACGGTCACGTGCTCGACGCCCGCGGCACCCAGCGCCGCCGCCTGGTGCCTCGACGGCGACACCACGAGGTCCGCAGCCATGCACGCGCGCCAGGTCATGCCGCGGAGCGCCGAGTCGAGTAGGCGGTCCGCCGTGCGCGGCGCCGCTCCGCGCAACCCCGTCAGCGCAGCGTGGAGCGCCGTCACCACGGGCGCGAGCGGCGCGGCGATGCGCGGGGCGCGCCAGAAGAACGTGTGGACGACGTGCATCGTGGGCGTCCTCCGGGCGCGCGCGACCTCGATCGCGGCAGCCGCCAGGCCGAGCTCCGAGTGCACGACCACCAGGTCGATGCGCTCGTCGTCCATCAGGCGGGCGAGCACGCGACGCGTGCGCGCGCCGTTCACCACGATGGGCAGCGCGACACCGGGCACCGCACCCCACGACGCGGCTCGCCGCAGGGTCGCGCCGACCGCCGCGAGCGCGGCGTCTGCCGGCGCGTCCGGGGCGATGACGGTCACGGCGTGGCCGGCGGCCAGCAGTGCCGCGGCCTGCTGCCGCAGCGCCGCCTGGGCGCCGCCGAGGTACTCGAGTCGGTAGTCCATGACGAGGAGGACGCGGCGGGGCTGCACACCTCCACGATGCGCGGTGCCGCCCGTCGACGCCCTCGACCTCCGGGCCGAGGACCCTCGTCCTCGAGGACGATCTTCGTCCGGCTGCCGGGGCGCGGCTCGGCACGCGCGCCTCGGTAGACTGGACTCCTCCCCCCGCGACAGAAGGAGCTCGCCTGTGTGCGGCATCGTCGGCATCGTCTCCGACTCGAGCGTCAACCAGCAGGTCTACGACGCACTCGCGCTCCTCCAGCACCGCGGGCAGGACTCCACCGGCATCGCGACGGCCGAGCACCGGTCGATCCACGTCAAGAAGGCCAAGGGCCAGGTGCGCGAGGCGTTCCGCACTCGCGACATGCGGGCACTGCTCGGCAAGATCGGCCTCGGCCACGTGCGCTACGCCACCCGCGGCGAGGCGACGAACGAGCTGGAGGCACAGCCGTTCTACGTGAACGCGCCCTACGGCATTGTGCTCGTGCACAACGGCAACCTCACGAACACGCGCGAGCTCGAGCACGCGCTCGCGACCGTCGACCACCGGCACGTCAACACCGGCAGCGACACCGAGATGCTCGTCAACGTGCTCGGCTCCGAGCTGCAGACGCTCGTCAAGGGCGGCGACCTCGACGCCGAGCGGCTGTTCACCGCCGTGCGCCGCGTGCACGAGCGGGTCGAGGGCTCGTACGGGGTCATCGCGCTCATCGCCGGCCACGGCCTGCTCGCCTTCCGCGACCCGTTCGGCATCCGCCCGCTCGTGCTCGGCTCGCGGCTCGCCGAGAGCGGCCGCACGGAGTGGATGGTCGCGAGCGAGTCGGTGGCGCTCACCGGTTCCGGCTTCCACATCGAGCGCGACGTCGCGCCCGGCGAGGCCGTGTTCATCACCCCCGACGGCGAGCTCGCCTCGGCGCAGACGCACGACGCCCCGGTGCTGCTGCCGTGCTCGTTCGAGTACGTCTACCTCGCGCGCCCCGACTCGGTGATGAACGGCATCAACGTCTACGAGTCGCGCCTGCGCATGGGCGAGCGACTCGCCGACACGATCGAGCGCTACACGCCGTCCGGCGCGATCGACGTCGTCATGCCCATCCCCGACTCGTCGCGGCCCGCCGCGATGGAGGTCGCGCGCCGACTCGGCATCGAGTACCGCGAGGGCTTCTACAAGAACCGCTACGTCGGCCGCACCTTCATCATGCCCGGGCAGCAGGAGCGCAAGAAGTCGGTGAAGCAGAAGCTCAACGCGCTCGAGAGCGAGTTCCGCGGCAAGAACGTGCTCGTCGTCGACGACTCGATCGTGCGGGGCACGACGAGCCGCGAGATCGTCGAGATGATGCGGTCGGTGGGCACGAACTCGGTCACGTTCACCTCGGCGGCGCCGCCCGTGCGCTACCCGCACGTCTACGGCATCAACATGCCGTCGCGCGCCGAGCTGATCGCCTCCGGCCGCTCGATCCCGCAGGTCAACGACGCGCTCGGCAGCGACTTCCTCGTCTACCAGGAGGTCGACGACCTGCAGCGCGCCATCCTCGACGGCTCCGACATCCAGGGCCTCGACATGTCGTGCTTCACCGGTGAGTACGTCACGGGCACCGTCACCGACGAGTACCTCGACTGGGTGGAGCGCACCCAGCTCAGCTGACCGCTCCTGCGGTCAGGCGACCCGCTCGCGGGGGGCGGGAGCCCACGCGCCGAGGCCCGCCACCAGGCAGGCGATGGATGCGCCGAGCACCACGTCCGGCAGCGGCACGCTCGTGAGCAGCAGGGCCGCGACCGCGGCACCGAGCGCTGCCGCGAGCAGCAGCAGCGTCACCGCGCGCGGCGGGAACGTCACGCCGGAGCGTCGCGCGAGCTCGGCGAGCGCGACCGCTGCCGCGAGCGCGATGCCGAGCACCGCGGCGCTCAGCAGGTCGAGGGCGCCGGGGCGCGCGATGGGTGCGGCGAGGGCTGCGGCCCCTGCGAGCGTCGCGAGCAGCGCACCGCCACGGCCGAGCCCCAGTCGCGCCACGAGGCGCGCGAGCGGCGGGCCCGCGAGCCCGCCGATCGCCAGGGTGAGCGCGGCCGGTCCGGCCGGCTGCGGCTCCTCGGCGCCGAGCGCCGAGAGGGCGGGGCGCAGCGCGACCACCGCTGCCGCGCCGGCCACCGCGACCGCGAGCAGCGGCAGCAGCCGAGCCGGCGGCGCCGCCGCGACGTCGGCGGGCTCGGTCTGCGGCTCGACGTCGGCCACCCGGCGGAGGAGCAGCGTGAGCGCCGCGAGCTGGAGCAGCACGACGACCCCGAGCACGACGAGCGCCGGCTGGCCGAGCGCCGATGCCCCGGCTGCGAGCGCGGCGCCTCCCGCGAGGGCGAGCAGGCTCGGCGCGAGCCGCACGCGCGGCGCGAGGCTCGGATCGGCAGCGGCGGCGCCGCTCATCGCGCGCGCATGCATGCCGGCTGCGGCGGCGAGCGGCGCGACGAGCACGGCGGCCCGCAGGTCGCCCGCGAGCAGTGACGCGACCCCGCCCGCGACGACCGCGACGATCGACAGGACGAGCGCACCGACCACGATGCTGCCCGGTCGGGCGCGGAGCGGCAGGAGCACGGCGATCGCAGCGGTGCCCGCGGCGACGGCGGCGCCGAGCGCGATCGATGCGGGCGCGATCGGCTGCGAGGCGACCAGCGCCGCGGCCGCGCCCCAACCGGCGCACGCGAGGGCGTGCGCCAGCCCGAGCCGCGCACGCGGCACGTCAGGCCTCGCGCGGGCGGTCGTCGTCGGAGGGCCGGTCGCGCGCATCCGTGCGCCCGGCACCGTCAGCGTCCAGCTCGGTGGGCGCGGCATCGACGGCGGAGCCGGTGTCGAGGTGCTCGAACGCCGCCTCGCCCGCGTCGGCCGCGGCGAGCTCGTCGAGCGTCTCGCGCTCGCGCGTCTCGACCCGCTCCGCGACCGCGGTGCGCGTGCCCTTCGCGAGCGAGCGGTCGACGATGAGCGCGACGATGCCGCCGATCGCGGCGCCCGCGACGAAGCCGATGACGAGCACGAGCCCGACGACGGCGGTCGTGTCGACCGGCTGCCCGGCCTCGTTGACGGCGGGCTCCGCGATCGACGACAGGATCCAGGCCGTGACGATGCCGAGCACCGATCCGATCGCCATGAAGACGCCGTACCTGGGCGAGCGTCGCACGGTCACGCTGAGCTCCTCGCGCGTGGTCTCGTGCTGCTCGCCCTCGTCGCCCTGCGGGGCCGGCTCGCGCGTGGCATCCATGCCGACCAGCATCCCACGCGCCCACCGGTGCGTCCGCAACCGGGCCGGTGGCCGACGTGCTCTCGGCCCGCGGTGACGCGGTCGAGCGTCAGCGGCGGTGCTGCCGGAGCGAGTTCAGGCTGAGGGACGTCTTCGAGAGCGCGGAGGTGCGCAGCGACGACCGCGTGAGCGACGAGCCGTGGTGCACCGTGCGCTCGTGGTCGGCGAGGTCGAGGCGCCCGATGAGCGCCGCGACCTCGTCGGACGGGTTCGGCAGCTGCCGCTGCTGCACGCGCGCGGCCTCGTCGAAGGCCGCCTGGCGCACGCGCTGCGCGGCCTGCGTGCCGGCGTCGCCGATGCGCGTCGCCTGCTGCACGCGCGTGTCGACGCGCTGCCGCAGCTCCTCGATGCGACCGAGCCGCTCCCCGCCCGGTGCACCCGCGCGCGGCTGCTGCTGCTGCTGGGGCGCTCGCTGCTGCGGCTGCGGCGCCGGTCGCTGCTGCTGCGGCTGCTGCGGGCGCTGCTGCTGCGGCGGGCGCTGCTGCGGGGGCCGCTGCTGCTGCGCGACCGGCTGCCCGGATCGGCGCGCGCGCTCGGCCTCGACCTCGCGGCCGAGCGACTCGATGCGCTCGAACCAGCCCTGCTGGCCCGACGGCTGCAGGTGCTCCGCCTGCGCCCGGGCCTCGCCGTAGCGCTGCCCGACCTCGGTGCGCGCCTGCTGGACGCCGCCGCGCACCTGCTGCACACCGCCGCGCACCTGCGCCTGCGCCCGCTGCGTGGCACCGCGCATGAGCGAGCGCAGTGAGCCGAAGCCGCCGCGCAGCATGAGGAAGCCGACGAAGGTCGCACCGGCCGCGAACAGCAGCGGCGTGAGCGCCATCTCGATCGCGCGCTCGGGACCGACGACGAGGGCCGTCTGCGCGACCCAGCCGATCCACTGCCAGAGCGCCGGGACCCCGTTGAAGAGCAGGATGACGCCGATCACCGTCACGACGAGGGGACCGATGAATCCCTGCGGACGGACGACCTGGGCCATGGTCTCAGTATGGGGGCACCGGCTGGGATCCGGGCGGCGTGGTCACCGCAGTGCGCGAGCGCCGTCGCGTCAGCGCTCCACCGGGCGCTCCACCGGACGCACGAGCGGCAGCCACGGCGAGACGTCGGCGCGCACGCCGGACGCGCGCACGACGCCGCGACCGACCGCCTCCGCCCACGTCTCGGCGCCGGTCGCGAGCGCGAGCCACGTCGCGACATCGGTCTCGATGACGTTCGGCGGCGTGCCCCGCGTGTGACCGGGACCCTCGACGGCCTGCACGGCACCGAACGGCGGCACTCGCACCTCGACGCTCTTGCCCGGCGCCCGCTCGCCGAGGCACTGCAGCGTGTAGCGCACGGCGAGCGCCGTGTCGGCGCGCGCGGCGCCCGGCTGCAGGGCGGCGCGCACGGCGTCGACGCCGTCGAGGTCGGGGATGCGCTTCGGCATCCCGCCAGGCTACGCGGCCGCTACGGCCCGCGCCGCCCGCACGCGGGGTCGCTTCGCAGCGAACCAGCCGAGGCCGAGCAGCACGAGGAGCGTCACGTCGACGACATCGCCGCCGTAGTACATGAGCTGCGACGCCGCCTGCGCGTCGACCGCGTCGAACCCGGCGGGCGGATGCGCGAAGAGCCGCTTCGCGAGCATCGAGTGCACCGCGATGAAGGTGAGCAGCACCCCGGCTTGCACGGCGAGCGGGGCGCGGTGCGGGTCGGGGTCCCGCCCCACGAGCGAGGCCGTGAAGAGGTACCCGGCGAGCAGGATGTGCAGGTGGACGACGGCGTGCACGAACGCGGAGCCGTGCATGAGCGCGAACAGCCCCGCCTCGTCGGCTGCGGTGCCGTAGAGCAGCCACAGCCCGCCGGCGTTGAGCAGGCCGGCGACGACCGGATGCGTGAGCCACCGCACCGGGGGCCGGCGGAGGAGGCGCGAGAGCGCGCGCGCCTCGTCGACCGGCAGCGCCCGCAGCGCGAGCGTGGCGGGCGCCCCGAGCACGAGCAGCAGCGGCGCGACCATGCCGAGCAGCAGGTGCCCCGCCATGTGCGCGGTGAGGCTCTCGTGCGCGGCCCTCGCGATCGGCCCGATGGCGAGCGCGGCGCAGGCGAGTCCCGCGAACCAGCACGCGGACCGCCCGAGCGGCCAGGGGCTCCGCCGTCGCGACGTCCAGAGTGCGATGGCGTAGAGCGCGGCGACGACGCCGAGCGCCGTGAGGCCGGCGCCCTCGACGACGGCCCACGCATCGACGGCGGTGCCGTGCAGGTGCGCGGCGGCCATGACCGGCGCGCTCACGCCCGGCGCCGCGTCCGCCAGAGCACGACGAGGCCGGCGACGAGCAGGACCGCGGCCGATCCGGTCCACGCCAGGTCGTACGGCAGCAGGTCGACGTCGTAGCGCACCTGGTGGATGCCGAGCAGCTTGTGGTTGACGAGGGCGTCGAGCAGCTGGAAGCCGCCGAGCCCCGCGAGCACCGCGCCGGTCCACCGGCCCCACGGCACCGCGTCGCGCCGCCGGGCGTCGGCGAGCAGGAACAGCCCCGCGACCGTCATGCCCCACGCCACGGCGTGGAAGAGGCCGTCGGCCGCGAGCGCCACCTCGGTCGTGGAGAGGTCGTAGAAGTGGTGCCACTGCAGCAGCAGGTGCAGCACGAACAGGTCGACGACCGACGCGGCGATGCCGGCCCCGAAGAGCACCCCGGAGAGCACGAGCCGCCGGTCGGTCGTCGAGCGCTCGACGCGCTCGGGCGTCGGGCGTGCGTCGGCGCTCGTCACGGTGCGCTCCCCTCGGGTGTCGTCGCATCCATCCTCCGCACGGCGGCTCGGCGGTGTCAACGACCGCGGGGCGAGCCCGCCAGGGCCCGACGTCCAGCGCACTCATCGCCGATGCATCCGTGCGCGCGACACCGCGCACTCCCAGGCTTCGTACAATGGAGCGGTGCGGATCCTCGTTCTCGGCAGCGGCGCGCGCGAGCACGCCATCATCGCGGCACTCCTGGCGGAGGGCGGCCACGAGATCACGGCCGCGCCCGGCAACGCCGGCATCGCGCAGGACGTCGAGGCGGTGCGCATCGACATCAAGCACCCGGAGCTCGTCACCGAGCTCGCCGTCGACGGCGCCTTCGACCTGGTCGTGATCGGCCCGGAGGCGCCCCTCGTCGCCGGCGTCGCGGATGCGCTCCGCAAGGCGGGCGTGCCCGCGTTCGGCCCGACGAAGGCCGCGGCCGCGATCGAGGGCTCCAAGTCGTTCGCCAAGGCGGTCATGGCGCGCGCGGGTGTGCCGACCGGCGCCGACACCACCGCGACCACGCTCGACGAGGTGCGCGCAGCGCTCGACGCATCGCCGCCGCCGTGGGTGCTGAAGGCCGACGGCCTCGCCGCCGGCAAGGGCGTCATCGTCACCGACGACCGCGCCGCCGCCGAGGCGCACGCGGAGGCGTTCCTGCCGGACGGGCCGCTGCTCATCGAGGAGTTCCTGGCCGGACCGGAGGTGAGCCTCTTCGTGATCACCGACGGCGTGCACGCCGTGCCGCTCGCACCCGCGCAGGACTTCAAGCGCCTCGGCGACGGCGACGCCGGGCCGAACACGGGCGGCATGGGCGCCTACTCGCCGCTCCCCTGGCTCGCCGACCGCTACGGCAGCGAGCAGGCGTTCGTCGACGAGGTGGTGCAGACGGTCGCGCTGCCGACGATCCGCGCCATGGCCGATGCCGGCACGCCGTTCACGGGCCTGCTCTACTGCGGCCTCATCGTCACCGACGACGGCGTGAAGGTCATCGAGTTCAACGCGCGCTTCGGCGATCCCGAGACGCAGGTCGTGCTGCCGCGCGTCGAGTCGGGCCTCGGCGACGTGCTGCTCGCCGCCGCGAACGGGTCGCTCGACGCGGCGCCGCCGCTCGTCTGGAGCGATGCCGCCGCCGTCGCGGTCGTGCTCGCGAGCGAGGGCTACCCCGGCGACCCGATCACCGGCCGGCCCGTCACGGGCGTCGACGACGCGGCCAGCCTCGAGGGCGTGCAGGTGCTGCACGCCGCGACCGGTGCCGGCGAGCACGGCCTCACCGCGACCGGCGGACGCGTGCTCAACGTGGTCGGCACCGGCCCGACGATCGCCGAGGCTCGCGAGCGCGCCTACGCGGGCCTCGCGCGGATCGGGCTCGAGGGCGGCCAGGCGCGCACCGACATCGCGGCCGGCGCGTGACCGACGCGCCCGCGCTCGAGGGCTGGGACCTCGCCTACAGCGGCAAGGTGCGCGACCTGTACGTGCCCGCCGGGCTCGACCTCGCGAGCGCGCCCGAGATGCTCATGGTCGCCTCCGACCGGGTGTCGGCGTTCGACCACGTGCTCGAGCCGGCCATCCCCGGCAAGGGCGAGCTGCTCACGACGCTCACCCGCTGGTGGATCGACCGGCTCGGGCTGCCCTCGCAGCTCGCGCCCGAGGGCGACGAGCGCACGCCGGCCGCTGTGCGCGGACGCGGGATGCTCGTGCGCACGCTCGACATGCTGCCCGTCGAGTGCGTCGTGCGTGGGCGCGTGACGGGCTCGGGGCTCAAGGAGTACCAGCAGGCGGGTTCGATCTCGGGTGTCGAGCTGCCCGAGGGCCTCGTCGACGGCGACGCGCTGCCGCAGCCGATCTACACGCCCGCGTGGAAGGCGCCGCAGGGCGAGCACGACGAGAACGTCTCGTTCGAGCGCACCGTCGAGCTCGTCGGTGCGGAGGACGCGGCCGCCATCCGCGACCTGTCGCTGCGCGTCTTCGAGCAGGGCGCCGCGATCGCGGCGGAGGCCGGGCTCGTGCTCGCCGACACCAAGCTCGAGTTCGGGCGGGACCGCATCACCGGTGAGCTCGTGCTCGCGGACGAGGTGCTCACCTCGGACTCGTCGCGGTACTGGGACGCTGCGCCGCTCGCCGAGGGCCGTGTCGAGTCGTTCGACAAGCAGATCGTGCGCGACTGGCTCAGCGAGCACTGGGACGGCGAGGGCGAGCCGCCGGTGCTGCCGCCCGAGATCGTCGAGCGCACCGCGGCGCGCTACCGGGAGCTGCTGGAGCGGCTGACGGGCGGCGAGGGCGAGCCGCTCGTCGGCTAGGGCCGTCCGCCGGCTGAGGCGGCTCGTCGCTCAGCGCGCGACCGGTCGCCGCGCATCCCGCGCCTCCGTCGGGGTCCGGCGGCCCAGCACCTCCGTGAGCGCCTCCTCGAGGTGGGGGTGCGCGAAGACGAAGCCGGCGTCCTGGAGGCGGGCGGGCAGCACCCACCGGCTCTTCAGCACGAGCTCCGGCTCGGTGCGCAGCAGCCACATCGCGGGCTCCAGCATCCACCGCCACGACGGCAGCCCGATCGGCATCCCGACGCGCTCGCGGAGCAGCCGCATGAGCGTGCGGTTGTCGCGCGGATGCGGGCTCGCGACATTGACGACGCCGTCGAGGTCGTCGCGGTCGACGATGAAGCGCATCGCGCCGATGACGTCGTCGACGTGCACCCAGCTGAAGCGCTGCCGGCCGCGCGTGCGGTACCAGGGCGGTCGCTCGCCGGTGGGGTCGGGGCCGATGCCCCGGTAGCGGCGGTGCGGCGGGCACCAGCCGTCGTGCTGCGGTCCGCCCAGGCCCGTGCGCGCGAGCGTGGCGAGGAGCCGGGTGGCCGGACCGTCGCCGAGCACGATCGCCATCCGCAGCGCGACGCGGCGGGTGCGCGGCAGCTCGCCCGCGAACAGCTCCCGCTCCCACGCCCGAGCGACGTCGACGGAGAACCCTGCGCCGAGCTCCCCGGCCTGCTCGGTGTTCGCGCGATCGGTGGCGTGCCGGTAGATGGTCGCGGTGGAGGCGTTCAGCCAGACGCGCGGCGGGGACGCTGCCGCGGTCACCGCCTCGCGCAGCATCCGCGTGGTGTCGACCCGCGAGCGGTAGATCTCGTCGCGGTTCCGGTCGTGGTAGCGGCAGTTCACCGACTGCCCCGCGAGGTTCACGAGCAGCGCGGCACCATCGACGGCCCGGGCGATCGAGCCGGCGTCGCCCCAGTGAGCGGCCTCTGTGCGGCCGATGCGCGTCACCTCGTACCCGTCCTCCAGCAGCGCGCGCACGACCGCCGACCCGAGGAAGCCGCTGGCGCCCGCGACGACGGCGCGAGGCGGCGATGGGGGTGCGGATGCGTCTGCAGAAGCGTGCACGGGTGCGTCCATGCCGCAACCCTAGTACACTTCTGAACATGTTCAGTTCCTGGATCCCCGGTCGGCCCTACGCACTCGGGTCGTCGCTGCTCCTCCCCCGCTGCGCATGAGCGCATCGGTGTACGAGCGGGTGCTCGGAGAGCGCTTCGCCGAGCTCGACCCGACCCTCCGCCGGTACTGCGGCGTCGTGCCGGCCGGGCAGGTCGGCCGCGGCGAGGGCGTCTACGCGATCGCCGGCTCGCGCTGGCGGATGCTGCGCCCGATCCTGCGCCTGCTCGCCGCCCGCGACGTGCTCTTCCCCGAGCGCGGCACCGGCGTCGGGCTGCGGGTCGAGAACCGCTACGACGCCGACGGCACGCTGCACGCGGTGCGCACCTTCGCCTTCCCGCACGTGGAGCGGCGCATGGTCGACGCCATGCGCGTCGAGCGCGGCACGCTGATCGACCGCCTCGGTGCGCGCGGAGGGCTCGAGGTCGCGCTCGACGCGGAGGTGCGGGACGGCGGGCTCGCGCTCACGTCGCGCCGGATCGCGTGGCGGGTCGGCGCACTGCGGGTGCCGCTGCCGCCGATCGCCGGCGTGCGCGTGACCGAGCGCGTCGACGCGGCATCCGGGCAGCAGCACGTCGATGTCCGCGTGCGGGCCGTCGTGCTCGGCGAGGTGTTCCGCTACACGGGCGCGTTCGACTATCGCGTGGAGGACGACCGCGCAGCGACGCCGGTCTCAGGGCGAGGACGCCGAGGCGGCGAAGCCGCTGGGAACGGGAGCGCGGGGACCTAGACCGGGACCTAGACCTCTGGGGCGTTCCAGGTGTCGCAGGCGCCGACGCCCTCGTTGTAGCCGGTCGACAGCCAGCGCATCCGCTGCTCGCTCGAGCCGTGCGTCCAGCCCTCGGGGTTCACGCCGCCGCCGCCCATCTGCTGCAGGGCGTCGTCGCCGATCGTGTTCGCCGCGTTCAGGGCGTCGTTCATCTCCTGCTGCGTCGGCGCGATCAGCACCGGCGCGCCGCCGTCGTCGTCGCGCGTCTGCGATGCGCCCGCGATCCACGCGCCGGCGTAGCAGTCGGCCTGCAGCTCGCTGCGCACGGCCGACGACTGGGGCCCGGTGTCGCCCTGCTGCACGCGCTCGAGCTGGCCCGTGATGCCCTGGATGTGGTGGCCCCACTCGTGGGCGAGCACATAGAGCTGCGCGAGCGAGCCGCCGGACGCGCCGAACTGGTCGCGCATCTGCTGGAAGAACGTGGTGTCGATGTAGATGCGCTGGTCGGGCGGGCAGTAGAACGGCCCGACCGCGCTCGTCGCGCTGCCGCATCCGGTCTCGACCTGCCGGTCGAACAGCTGCACCGAGGGGTCTGCGTACTGGATGCTGTTCGCGGCCGCCGTCTCGGTCCAGAAGCGCGACAGCGAGTCGGCCCCGCCCTCCATGCGGCAGGTGACGTTGCTCGGGTCGTTGGCCTCCTCGCCGGTGCAGCCCGTGACCTCCTCGCCCTGCGACTGGGTCTGCGACTGCGGCTCGATCGGCGAGCCCGGTGCGAGACCGGTCAGGTCGACGCCGAACACCATCGAGACGATCACGAGGATGACGGTCAGGATGCCGCCGCCGCCGACCGCGATCGCGCCGCCGCCGCGGCCGCCACCGCCGCCCCGGCTCACCGTGCTGGTGTCGAAGTTCGCGTCGCCCCTGAAGGTCATGGACAGACAATAGCCCGGCGGCGGTGCGGGGCCGCCGGGAATCCGGGCGCCGCGGACGGCACCGGCCGCCGACGGCATCCGCCGCATCCGTAGACTGGAGGCGCACCCCCACCCCTCGAGCCCCAGGGAGCGACCCATGGCCCTCATCGTCGTCGACGTCATGCCGAAGGCGGAGATCCTCGATCCGCAGGGCAAGGCGGTCACCCGCGCACTCGCCCGGCTCGGCCACGGGGCGGTGGGCGACGTGCGCGTCGGCAAGCGCTTCGAGCTGCAGGTCGACGGACCGGTGACGGACGCCCTGCTCGCCGAGGTGCGCCAGGTCGCCGACGACGTGCTCGCGAACACGGTCATCGAGGACGTCGTCGACATCCACGTCGTGGACGAGGCGGCGCAGGGAGCCTCGCTGTGAGGGTCGGCGTCATCACCTTCCCCGGCACGCTCGACGACCGGGACGCGCAGCGCGCCGTGCGGCTCTCCGGCCACGAGCCGGTCGCGCTCTGGCACGGCGAGCACGACCTGCACGGCGTCGACGCGCTCGTGCTGCCGGGCGGCTTCTCGTACGGCGACTACCTGCGCTGCGGCGCGATCGCCGCGCGCTCGCCGATCATGACCGAGGTCGTCGACGCGGCCGAGCGCGGCATGCCGGTGCTCGGCATCTGCAACGGCTTCCAGATGCTCACCGAGGCACGGCTGCTGCCGGGCGGCCTCGTGCGCAACCAGACGGGCGTCTTCGTGCGCCGCGACCAGGTGCTGCGCGTGGAGCGCACGTCGACCGACTGGACGAACCGGTTCGCCGAGGGCCAGGAGATCGTCATCCCGCTCAAGAACGGCGAGGGCCGCTTCGTGGCGACGCCCGACGAGGTCGCGCGCATCGAGGGCGAGGGGCTCGTCGTGTTCCGCTACGTCGGCGACGACCCCAACGGCTCCGTCGACGCGATCGCCGGCCTCGCGAACGCGAAGGGCAACGTCGTCGGCCTCATGCCGCATCCGGAGCACGCCGTCGAGCTCGGCTTCGGCCCGACGACGACGCGCATGAAGGCGGGCCTCGACGGCCTCGACATCTTCAAGTCGGCGCTCGAGCGCATCGCCGCCTGACGGCCTGCCCGCCTCTCCCTCCCGCACCTCCTCCCCGACCGCGTTCGCACAACGCAAGCCGCCGCGCCTCGGTCAGCCGCGGACCGTGCGGCCGACGCCGCCGAGCCGCGCGATCATCGGTTCGGGCTTGCGTTGTGCACCAGGGCAGGAAATGTAGGCTGGCTACATGACGGATGTGACGCGCACGACCTCGACCGGACTGACGCCGAAGCGGGTGTACCGCTCGCTCGCGATCGCGGAGGCCGTCACCTGGACGCTGCTCATCACGGCGATGATCGCGAAGTACGGCTTCGAGGTCGACGCGCTCGTGCCGATCGCCGGCCCCATCCACGGCTTCGTCTTCCTCGCCTATACGGCGATGCAGCTCGTCATCGGCCGCAACCAGCGCTGGTCGGCCGGCACGGTGCTGCTCGGCGTCGTCACGGCGGTCGTGCCCTACGCGACCGTGCCGTGGGAGCGCCGCCTCGAGCGGCGCGGCGCGCTCGAGGGCGCGTGGCGCACCGAGCCGGGCGATGACCCGCGCGACGCGACCGCGATCGATCGCGCGTTCCGCTGGGGCGTGACCCACCCGATCCTGCTCGCCGTCATCGCCCTCGTCGTCGTGGCCGTCGTGTTCGCGGCGCTGCTCACCGCTGGCCCGCCGAGCGAGTGGTTCGCCTGAGCGCTCGCCGCTGAGCCGCTGCGCTGGGCAAGGGCGCCGACCCGCGACCGGCCCGGCGCGGCCCGCTCGATAGGATCGAGGGACCGCAGAGCAGAGCTCCGAGGAGAGTCGTGACCGCTTCCACCCAGCGCCCCACCGTCGAGCGAGACACCGTCGACCGCGCAGCCGCGACCCCGGAGCGCGAGCAGCCGTTCGCCGCCCTCGGGCTCAAGCCCGACGAGTACGCGCGCATCCGCGACATCCTCGGCCGCCGCCCGACGAGCGCCGAGCTCGCGATGTACTCGGTCATGTGGAGCGAGCACTGCTCCTACAAGTCGTCGAAGACGCACCTGCGCACGTTCGGGCAGAAGGTCACGCCCGAGATGACCGAGCGCCTCATGGTCGGCATGGGCCAGAACGCGGGCGTCATCGACGTCGGCGAGGGCTGGGCCGTCACCTTCAAGATCGAGAGCCACAACCACCCGTCGTTCGTCGAGCCCTTCCAGGGCGCCGCGACGGGCGTCGGCGGCATCGTCCGCGACATCATCTCGATGGGTGCGCGCCCTGTCGCGGTGATGGATGCGCTGCGGTTCGGCGCGATCGACCACCCCGACACCGCTCGCGTCGTGCACGGCGTCGTCGGCGGCATCTCGTTCTACGGCAACTGCCTCGGCCTGCCGAACATCGGCGGCGAGACGGTCTTCGACGCCGTCTACCAGGGCAACCCGCTCGTGAACGCGCTCGCCGTCGGCGTGCTGCGGCACGAGGACCTGCACCTCGCGAACGCGACGGGCGTCGGCAACAAGGTCGTGCTCTTCGGCGCCCGCACCGGCGGCGACGGCATCGGCGGCGCATCCATCCTCGCCTCCGAGTCGTTCGACGACGAGGGCCCCACGAAGCGCCCCGCGGTGCAGGTGGGCGACCCGTTCGCCGAGAAGGTGCTCATCGAGTGCTGCCTCGAGCTCTACGCCGCGGGCGTGGTCGAGGGCATCCAAGACCTCGGCGCCGCCGGCATCTCGTGCGCGACGAGCGAGCTCGCCGCGAACGGCGACTCGGGCATGAAGGTCGAGCTCGACCACGTGCTGCTCCGCGACCCCACGCTCACGGCCGAGGAGATCCTCATGTCGGAGTCGCAGGAGCGCATGATGGCGATCGTCGACCCGGCGAAGCTCGACAAGTTCCTCGCCATCACCGGCAAGTGGGACGTCGAGACGAGCGTGCTCGGCGAGGTCACCGGCGACGGCCGACTCGTCATCACCCACACCGGCGACGTGATCGTGGACGTCGACCCGAAGACGGTCGCGGTCGACTCCCCCGTCTACGACCGCCCGATGGCGCGCCCCGACTGGCAGGACGCGCTCCAGGCCGACACCGCCGCGACGCTCGACCGCGCGACCGGCGAGGCGCTCGGCGACCAGCTGCTGACGCTCGCCGGTTCGGCGAACCTGGCCGACGCATCCTGGATCACCGACCAGTACGACGACTACGTGCTCGGCAACACGGCCCTCTCGACGCCCGACGACGCCGGCATGGTGCGCATCGACGAGGAGTCGGGGCTCGGCTTCTCGGTCGCGGTCGACGCGAACGGCCGCTACTGCCAGCTCGACCCGCGCGAGGGTGCGAAGCTCGCGCTCGCCGAGGCGTACCGCAACGTCGCCGTCTCGGGCGCGACGCCGGTGGGCGTGAGCGACTGCCTGAACTTCGGCAACCCCGAGATCCCCGCCGTGATGTGGCAGTTCGCGGAGGCCGTCGACGGCCTCGCCGACGGCTGCGTCGAGCTCGGCATCCCGGTGACGGGCGGCAACGTGTCGTTCTACAACCAGACCGGCGAGACGCAGATCCACCCGACGCCCGTCGTCGGCGTGCTCGGCATCATCGACGACGTCGACCGCCGCCTGCCCTCCGGCTGGCAGGACGACGGCCAGGCGCTCTTCCTGCTCGGCACCACCCGCGACGAGCTCGACGGCTCGGCGTGGGCCGGCGCGGTGCACGACCACCTCGGCGGCCTGCCGCCGAAGGTCGACCTCGCCGCCGAGAAGGCGCTCGCGGGGCTCATGCACGGCATCGCGTTCGAGGGCCTCGCCACCGCCGCCCACGACCTCTCGGAGGGCGGGCTCGGCATGGCCGTCGTCGAGGGAGCGCTGCGGTTCGGCATCGGCGCGCGCATCTGGCTCACAGGCGTCACCGAGCGCGACGGCATCGACGACACCGCCGCCCTCTTCTCGGAGTCGGGCGCCCGCGCGCTCGTCGCGGTCGCGCGCGAGGACGAGGTCAAGTTCACCGGCATGTGCGAGGCGCGCGGCGTGCCCGTGCTCCGCATCGGCGTGACGGATGCGACGAGCGGCGCTATAGAGATCCAGGACGTCGCGCGCCTCTCGCTCGACGACCTCCGCGCCACCAACCGCACACCCATCCGGGGCCGCTTCGCCTGATCCCTGCTTCCTCAACCGGGCCTGTGGTCGCGCGGCGCAATAGTCGCGTCGGCCGACCACTGGCCCGGTTGAGAGCAGGTCGTGATCTCCGCGCGAGGCTGGGAAGCCTATGCTTCAGCCATGGAGCCAACCGTCCCGGCGATCAACATCCTCGCCGTCCTGCTCGCGACCGTCGTCGCGATGGCCGTGGGCTTCGTCTACTACCACCCGAAGGTGCTCGGCACCTCGTGGATGCGGGCGATCGGCCATGACCGCGAGTCGATGGGCCGCGGCGTCAAGCCGTGGATCTACCCGCTCATCATCGTCTGCGCCTTCGTCACCGCGTGGGTGCTGGCCGGCGCCGCCTGGATGAGCCACGAGTTCTACGGCGGATCCTTCCTGCTCAACGCGCTCGTCACCGCCTGGATCCTCTTCGTCGGCTTCACGCTCGCCCGCGTCGTCGTGCACGACGCGTTCGACCCGCGCGGCTTCCGCGTCACCGGCCACACGGCGCTCAACGAGCTGCTCGTGATCACCGCGATGGCTCTCGTCATCGGCCTCTGGCCGCCGGCAGCATGAGCGACATCACCCTCGCGCTCGAGCGGTCGATCGCGGCGCCGCCGACCGCGGTCTGGAGCGTCCTCACCGACATCGAGCGGTCCGCGACGGTGCTGTCCGGCGTCACGCGCGTCGAGCGCCTCGCGGGCGTCGGCTACAGCATCGGCACGCGCTGGCGCGAGACCCGCAGGGCGCTCGGTGCCGAGTCGACCGAGGAGATGGAGGTCGTCGGCATCGACGACGGCCGCTCCACGATCATCGCTTCGGAGACGCACGGCATGACGTACCGCACCGAGTTCACGCTCGAGCCGATGCCGTCGGAGGCCGGTGTGCACACGCTGCTGCGGATGCGCTTCAGCGGCACCCTGCTGTCGCCCTCATGGGTGCAGCGCGTCATGGCGAAGCTGACCGCGCCCGCCGGCATGGCGATGACGCGGAAGATGATGCGCCAGGACCTCGACGACATCGCGGCGGCCGCCGAGCGCTGAGCGTCGGCGCCGCCTCCGCGCCTCTCCTGAGCGCTACTCGCCGCCGGCGATCCGCTCGTGGTGGTGGATGACCTCGGCGATCACGAAGGTGATGAACTTCTCGGCGAACTCGGGGTCGAGGTCGGCGTCCTCCGCGAGGCGCCGCAGCCGGGCGATCTGCGTGCGCTCCCGGCCGGGGTCCGACGGCGGCATGCCGTGCCGCGCCTTCAGCTCGCCGACCGCCTGCGTGAGCTTGAAGCGCTCCGCGAGCGTGTGGATGAGGACGGCGTCGACGTTGTCGATCGAGCGCCGCAGGCGCTGCAGCTGGTCGTCGGGCGAGCTCATGCCTCCAGCCTAGGTCGCGCGGGCGTCGAGCCGCGCCTCGAGGCCGCGGCGCACGGCCGGCCACTCGGGGGCGATGATCGAATAGACGACGGTGTCGCGCAGCGTGCCCTTGTAGATCTGGTGGCTCCGCAGCACGCCGTCGAGCTTCGCGCCCAGCCGCTCGATCGCGTCGCGCGACTGCCGGTTGTGCCAGTGGGTGCGGAACTCCACCGCGATGCAGCCGAGCTCGTCGAACGCGCGCTCGAGCATGAGCAGCTTGATCGCCGGGTTGATGCCGGACCCCTGCGCCGACGCCGCCATCCACGTCGACCCGATCTCGAGCCGTGGCGTCTCCGCCTCGATGTGCATGTAGGTCGTCATCCCCACTGCGCGGCCGCCGGCGACGATCGCCCACGGCGCCATCGTGCCCTCGGCGTGCAGGCCGAGGCGGCGATCGATCTCTGCGCCCACCGCATCCGGCTCGGGCACCGACGTGTACCAGGCGCGACGCCACAGATCGCCCTCGGCGGCGGCAGCGGCGAGCGCGGGGGCGTGGTCGTGCGACAGCGGCTCGAGGGTGACGAGCGGATGCGTCAGGACGGGCAGGTCGAGGATGCTCACCTCCCCATTCTGCTGGGCAGCGCTCGCCGCCCGGCCCGCCCCGCAGCGCAGGCGTTGCCCGCCCTCGCGCGGCATGCGACGATGCGCGCATGACGGTGCACTTCGGTCGGGCCGCGTTCGAGCTCGTCGACCTCGTGGCGCTCGTGCCGCCCGAGCGCTTCGGTGACCCGGGCCTCGGCGAGTGGACGCTCCGCGAGCTGATCGGGCACACCTCCCGCGCGCTCTCGACCGTCGTCGGCTACCTCGCCCAGCCCGAGCCGCGCGAGCTCACGGTGCAGACCGCGAGCGACTACCTCGAGGTGGTGCTGCGGCAGAGCGGCGACGACGACGCGATCGCCGCCCGCGGCCGCGAGAGCGCGTCGATGCTGGGCGACGATCCGGTCGGCGCGATCGCCGACCTCGCCGCGACCGCGGTCGAGGCCGTCGATCGCGCCGGGCTCGACCGGCTGGTCGCGATCGGCGAGCCGACCGCGGGCGTCTCGATGCGCCTCGACGAGTACCTGCGCACGCGCGTCTTCGAGCTCACGGTGCACGGCATCGACATCGCCGACGCCGCGTCGGTCGCGTGGTCGCCGCCACCCGCGCACCTGCTCGACGCGGTGCAGCTCGCCGCGGCGAACGCATCCGCCCGCGGTGTGGGCGAGGAGGCGCTGCGCTTCCTCACCGGACGCAGGCCGGATGCGGGGCTCGAGGGCGTGCTGCGCGCGGGCGGCTGAGCGGAGTCAGCCGAGCCGCTCACCCACCGCGTCGCGCCACCCGAACGCGAGCGCGGTCGCCGCGATGACGACGAACGGCGCGGCGATCTCTGGGCGGCCCGCCCACAGCACGGCGACGGCGAGCGCGAGCACGGCCACGGTCAGCTCGAGCGCGCGGCGACGCACGACCACGGTGGCGCTGCCGCCCGCGCGCTCCTTCGGCGTGATGCGGAACCGGGCGCGGCCGGAGACGGCCACCGCGACCACCGCGCGCGCCGCGACCACGCCGATCGAGGCGTAGAGCATCGAGGCGCGGACCGCGAAGGCGATCCCCGACGGCAGCCCGCGCGAGCGGCAGCGGTGCAGCGCCTCCGGCACGAGCGGCACGAGGCTGAGGACCGCGAGCGGCAGGCCGAGCTGCCACGGGAAGGCGGCGATGCCGGTGACGGCGCCGACGACGGAGTAGGCGAACAGGGCGAGCGGCACGAGCGCGGCGAGCACCGGCACGAGCAGCTCGAGCGCGAGGTCGACGCGACGGCGCACGCGCAGCCTCGGGTCGACGAAGCTCCTGCGCGAGCGCACGAGCAGCTGCACCGCGCCCTCGGCGAACTTGCCGAACTGCACCGCGAAGGCCGTGTGGTCGACAGGCGCGTCCTCGATCGAGACGAGCTCCGGCGCGGCGACGATCGACCAGCCGCGGCGTTCGAGCTCGATCGTGAGCGCGGTGTCCTCCATGACGACCTCGGGGAATCCGCCGGCGTCGCGCAGCGCCGAGACGTCGAGCATGGCGCCGCGTCCCGAGAAGTCGACGACGCCGAGCACCGCTCGGGCGGCGAGCTTCGTGTCGGCGTGGCGGGTGAAGAGGCCGGAGAAGTCCCGGGCGAACGAGGTGTCGCCGTCGCGCGACCGGATGCGGCCCTGCACGACGGCCGCCTCTGGGTGCGCGGCGAAGCGCGCGAGCGCCCCAGCCACGAAGCCCTCGTCGACCTCCTGGTCGGCGTCGAGCACGACGACGTGGTCGACCTCGTGGCCGTGCGCGCGCAGCCACGCGTTGAGGTTGCCGGCCTTGGCGCCGGTGCGGGACCCGCGCCGGTGCACCTCGATGCCGTCGGCCTCGAGCTCGGCGACGCGGGCGCGCGTCTCGGGCAGGCGCGAGTCGTCGAGGACGACGGTGCGCGTGCGCGCATGGGTCTGACGAGCGCTCCGCCGCACGACGTCGGCGCGGAAGTCGTCGGCCGTCGGGTAGAGGATCGCGACGCGCGCGCCGGTCATCGGCGTCGATGCGGGCGGCGGGCTGGCGCGGACGGTGAGCGACACGAGCAACAGCACGAGCTGCCGCAGCCCCACGAGCAGCGCGAGGCCGATGAGGCCCGCGGTGAGCACCAGCGCGGCCCAGCCGACGGGCTCGGCGGGCGTCGCGAGCGCAGCCAGCAGCGCGCCTGCGCCCGCTGCGAGCGTCGCCCATCCCGCGGCGAGCACGAGCACCGCGGCGACGCCGATCGTCGGTGTGCGGACGGGGGCTCGTGTCGGGCCGATCCGGGTCAACGTCGCCTCCCTCTCGGTGCACGGCCGATCCGGGCACGCTCGGAGGCTAGCCGTTGAGCCTCCGAGCGCGGTGCAGGATTCATCCGAATGGAGGAGGCGGGTGCCACCGGCTCATCCCGGACGGCGGTCGGCGCGCGGGTCCAGTGGACGCAGCTCCGTCGCTGAGGCTCCGTCGCTGGGGCTCAGTCGATGAGGCTCAGTCGATGAGGTCGTGCAGCTGCACGATCTCGTCGCGGGCGGGTCCGACGCCGATCGCCGAGATGCGGCTCCCGGAGCAGTCCTCGAGGAACCGCACGTAGGCCTGCGCGTTCGCCGGCAGGTCGGAGAAGTCACGGGCGCCGGTGATGTCCTCGCTCCAGCCGGGCAGCTCCTCGTAGATCGGCTTGGCGTGGTGGAAGTCCGACTGCGAGACCGGCATCTCGTCGAAGCGCACGCCGTCGACCTCGTAGGCGACGCAGACGGGGATGCGCTCGATGCCGGTGAGCACGTCGAGCTTCGTGAGCACGATGTCGGTGAGCCCGTTCACGCGCGAGGCGTAGCGCGTCAGCAGGGTGTCGTTCCAGCCGCAGCGGCGCGGGCGGCCGGTGGTGGTGCCGAACTCGAAGCCGTTGCTGCGCAGCAGGTCGCCCCACTCGTCGAACAGCTCGGTCGGGAAGGGGCCGGCGCCGACGCGGGTCGTGTACGCCTTGACGATGCCGATGACGCGGTCGAGCCGCGCGGGGGCGACGCCCGAGCCCGACGCGGCGCCGGCCGCGGTCGCGGTCGACGAGGTCACGAACGGGTAGGTGCCGTGGTCGATGTCGAGCATCGTCGCCTGGCCTGCCTCGAACACGACCGTCTTGCCGGCGTCGAGCGCCTGCGACAGCTCGAGCCCGGTGTCGCCCACCATCGGGCGGATGCGCTCGACGTACGAGGTCAGGTCGTCGAAGACCTCGTCGACCGTGACCGCGCGACGGTTATAGACCTTCGTGAGCATGTGGTTCTTGACGTCGAGCGCGCCCTCGATCTTCTGGCGCAGGATCGACTCGTCGAAGAGGTCCTGGATGCGGATGCCGACGCGGTTGATCTTGTCGGCGTAGGCCGGGCCGATGCCGCGGCCGGTGGTGCCGATCGAGCGCTTGCCGAGGAACCGCTCGGTGACCTTGTCGAGCGTGCGGTGGTAGTCGGTGATGACGTGCGCGTTCGCCGAGATGCGCAGCTTCGACACGTCGACGCCGCGCGCCGAGAGCGCGGTCAGCTCGTCGAAGAGCACCTCGAGGTCGATGACGACGCCGTTGCCGATGACCGGGGTGACGCCCTCGGTGAGGATGCCGGACGGCAGCAGGTGCAGCGCGTACTTCTCGTTGCCGACCACGACCGTGTGCCCGGCGTTGTTGCCGCCGTTGAACTTCACGACGTAGTCGGTGCGGCTGCCGAGCAGGTCGGTGGCCTTGCCCTTGCCCTCATCGCCCCACTGGGCGCCGATGATGACGATTCCTGGCATGGGGCATCCCTTCGACGGGTTCGCGTACACCCCACCCTATCGAGCGCCCGGCCCCCACCCGGCGCGGGCGCGTACGCTGGACGGGTGAGCTTCGCAGCAGCGACGCCCTCGAGGCGTGAGGAGGTCGTCGGCGGCAACCCCGTCGGCGGCAGGTAGTCGCCGCGCCCGGTCCGCGTTCATCGCCGACCGGCCCGCGGCACCGCGATGGCCCGCACGGGCCGATCTCGGCGTGCCCTCCTCCACCCATCGCCGGTCGCGTCGACCGGCCCTCGAGAGACGATCCACCATGCTGCCCATCACCCCTGTCGACCTCCGCGCCGCGTTCGTGAACGCGAGCCGCAAGGAGGTCACGAGCATCACCCTCCCCGACTGGTTCGACGACGCCGACTGGGCGTCGCTCGACTACCTCGGCTGGCGCGACCCGAAGATCGCGCGGCGCGCGTACGTCGTGGCGCCCACGCTCGACGGCGAGCACGTCGGCATCGTGCTGCGCCGCGCCGACGCGGCGCCGCGCGCCCGAGCACAGTGCTCGTGGTGCCAGGACGTGCGGCTGCCGAACGACGTCGTCTTCTACAGCGCGAAGCTCGCCGGCGCGGCCGGGCGCCGCGGCGACACCGTCGGCACGCTGCTGTGCGAGGACTTCGAGTGCTCGCGCAACGTGCGGAAGCTGCCCCCGCTCGCCTACGAGGGCTACGACCTCGAGGCGGCGAGGGTCCGGCGCATCGACGAGCTGCGGATGCGCGCGGCCGGCTTCGCCGATGGGGTCGTGCGGGAGCGCTGACGCCCGCCCCGCGAGCCCCGCGCCCGGCGCCGGTCGCCGGGTGGTCACGACACGCCGCCTCACACGGGGCTGCGCGGCGCGTCGTGACCACCCGACGCGGACGGGGCGGCGTGTCGTGACCACCCGCCGCGTCGGGTCAGGCGGTCAGCGCTGGACGGGGTCGCCGCCGATCAGGAGCCGCGCGATGGCGGCGCGGTCGGGGGCGGCCTCCCAGTCGCCGGGGGCCGTGCACGCGAGCGCGCCGCAGGCCGCGGCGGTGCGGAGCCGCTCGGCCAGCGAGGCACCGGCGAGCAGCTCGGCGAGGTAGCCGGCGACGAACGCGTCGCCCGCGCCGACGGTGTCGACCGCGTGCACCGGGAACGCAGCCTGGGTGGCCCGCTCGCCGTGCGCGAGCGCGGTGGCGCCGTCGGCGCCGCGCTTCACGACCACCTGGGCGGGACCGAGGGCGGCGAGCGCCGCGATCTGCGCGTCGGTCTCGCGCTCGCCGGTGAGCAGCTCCGCCTCGTCATCGCCCGCGAAGACGACGTCAGCACGGGCGGCGAGGGCGCGGTACGCCGGCACCGCGCGCTCCGCATCCCACAGGCGCGAGCGGTGGTTCACGTCGAACGACACGATCGTGCCGCCGTCGCGCGCCGCGTCCACGGCGGCGTCGAGCGCTGCCCGAGGGGCGTCGCCCAGCGCAGCCGTGATGCCGGTGATGTGGAGCACCCGGGCGTCGCGGATGCGGTCGAGGTCGAGGTGCTCCGGTGCGAGCCGCGACCCTGCGCTGCCCGCGCGGTAGTAGGAGACGGCGCTCGAGCCGGCCGATGGCCGCTCCTTGAGCATGAGCGCGGTGGGCGCCTCCGGGTCGCGCGTGACGGCCGCGCCGACGCCCTCGGCGCGCAGCTGCCGCTCGACGAGGCGGCCGAGCGCGTCGTCGCCGAGCCGGCCCATCCACGTCACCGGGACGCCGAGCCGGGCGAGCCCGATCGCGACGTTGCTCTCGGCGCCGCCGAACCCGAGGTCCATCGTCGGCACGAGCTCGAGCCGGCCGATGCGCGAGGCGACGAGCAGCCCGAGCGACTCGCCGAGCGCGACGACGCTCACGGCGACACCCGCTCGGACGCCTGCTGGATCGCGACGGCCTCGCGAGCCGCCTCGGCGACCGCCTCGGCGCCCGCCGCGATGCGGGCGGGCGATGCGATCCACGAGCCGCTCGCGGCGAAGACCGCGGGGTGCGCGAGGTACTCGGCGAGGTTCGCGGCGCTCACGCCGCCGCTCGGCATGAACCGCACGCCCGGGAACACCGGCGCGAGCGCGCCGATCATGCCGAGGCCGCCGACGACACCCGCGGGGAACAGCTTCAGCCGGTCGAGACCGAGCCGGATGCCGCGCTGCACGTCGCTCGGCGTCATGACGCCGGGGAGCACGGGCACGCCGGCGGCGAGGGCGGCCTCGACGATCTCCTCGTCGAGGCCGGGCGCCACGACGAAGCCGGCGCCCGCGTCGAGCGCGCTGCGCAGCTGCCGGATGGACAGCACCGTGCCGGCGCCGACGAGCACGTCGCCGCGCGCGGCGATCCGGGCGATCGCGTCGAGTCCCCACTCGTTGCGCAGCGCGACCTCGAGCACTGGCAGCCCGCCCGCGACGAGGCCGTCGGCGAGCGCGTCGGCCGACGCGGCGTCCGCGACGGTCGCGAGCGGCACGACGCCGCCGAGCGCGCTCATCGGCCCATCCAGCCGCCGTCGACGGGCAGCGTGACGCCCGTGACGTAGGCGGCGGCGGGGCTCGCGAGGAAGACCGTCGCGCCCTGCAGGTCGTCGGGACGGCCCCACCGGCCGGCCGGGATGCGCTCGAGGATCGACTGCGAGCGGTCCTCGTCGGCGCGCAGCGCCGCGGTGTTGTCGGTGGCGATGTAGCCCGGGGCGATCGCGTTCACGGTCACGCCGCGGCCCGACCACTCGTTGCTGAGCGCCTTCACGAGCCCGGCGATGCCGGACTTCGCCGCGGTGTAGCCGGGCACGTTGATGCCGCCCTGGAAGCTCAGCAGGCTCGCCGTGAAGACGATGCGCCCCGAGCCGCGCGCGAGCATGCCCTGCGCGAGCGCCTGGGTGAGCACGAACTGGCTGCGGAGGTTGACGTCGAGCACCTCGTCCCACCACTCGAGCGGGTGCTCGGCCGCGGGGGCGCGCTGGATGGTGCCGGCGTTGTTCACGAGGATGTCGGCGCGGTCGCCGACCGCCTCGGCGAAGCGGAGCACGGCGTCGCGGTCGCGGAAGTCGACGGCGTGGCCCTCGAAGGCGCGACCGAGCTCGCGCACGCGGCGGCCGATCGCGCCGCCGTCGGGCTCCTGGCTCGACGAGGCGGCGATGATGTCGGCGCCGGCCATCGCGAGCGCCTCGGCCATCGCGAAGCCGATGCCGCGGCGGGCGCCGGTGACGACCGCGGTGCTGCCGGTGAGGTCGAAGGAGATGCTCATGCGCCGACCCCCTGCACGTCGACGAGGATCTTCATCGCGGCGGCCGACAGGAGCGCCTCGAAGGCCTCCATGGTCGCGTCGAGCGGCACGACCCGCGTGATGAGCGCATCCGCCGGCACGTGCCCGGCGGCGAGCAGCTCGATCGCGCGCTCGAAGTCCTCCCGCTCGTAGACGCGAGCGCCGAGCACCTCGAGCTCGCGCCAGAAGATGCGGTGCAGGTCGACCGGCACGGGCTCCGGGTGGATCGCGACGAAGACGACGCGGCCGCGCGTGCGCGCGTGACGGGTCGCGTCGAGCGCGGTGCCGCGCGTGCCGGCGACCTCGAAGACGACGTCGGCGCCGGCGCCGGCGGTCCGCTCCTCGACGACCGCGGCGAGGTCGCCCTCGATCGGGTCGACGACGATCGCGCCCTGCTGCGCGGCGAAGTCGCGGCGGGCGGCGTCGGGCTCCGCGAGGATCACGGTCGAGCCGGCCGCGCGGGCCACGACGGCGATGAGCTGCCCGATCGGGCCGCCGCCGATGACGACGGCCGTCTCCCCGGCGGCGAGTCGCGAGCGGCGCACGTCGTGCACGGCCACGGCGAGCGGCTCGACGAGCGCGGCGTGCTGCAGCGAGAGGCCCTCGGGCAGCGGCACGACGACGGAGGCGGGCACGGTCCACAGCTCCTGCAGGGCGCCGGGCGAGTCGATGCCGACGAAGTCGAGGCGCTGGCAGATGTGCTGGTGGCCCGCGGCGCACGCGGCGCACGAGCCGCACCAGCGGAGCGGCATGACGGTGACGGGCGCGCCGACCGCGAGGTCGACGCCGTCGCCGACCGCCTCGATGACGCCGCTCATCTCGTGGCCGATGGTCGCGGGCATGTCGACCCGGGCGTCCATGTGGCCCTGCACGATGTGCAGGTCGGTGCCGCAGATGCCGTTGTAGGCGACGCGGATGCGCACCTCGCCTGCCGCGGGCGCCTGGGCGTCGGCCTCGCCGACCTCCACGCGTCCTCCGCCGATGTACTTCGCTGCTCGCAACGCCGTCTCCTCTTCGAGCTGGTGGCTGCGCGCGAAACTCGGTTCTATTTCGTGTTCCGTGTGGCGCAACTCGGTTCTATCTGGTTAGAGTAGCCCCCGACCCACCCACTCGCGCAAGTGCGACCGGGATGGCGACTCAACGAGGAGGAACCCCATGCAGGGACGACGGATGCTCGGAGCCATCGGCGCCGCAGCGGTCATGACGCTGGCGCTCGCATCGTGCTCGAGCGCAGCCGGCGGCGAGGGAGAAGAGGGCGGCGCGCAGCAGCCGACCGTCTTCCGGGTCGCCTTCAACCAGAACGCCGAGCACCCGCAGGCGCAGGCGCTCACCGAGCTCTCGGACGCGCTCGAGGAGCGCACCGACGGCGCGTACTCGCTCGAGCTCTACACCGACGAGACGCTCGGCGACCAGGCCGCGACGATCGAGCAGGTGCAGGCCGGCACGATCGACTTCGCCATGGTCGCGGGCAGCCTGCTCGAGAACTTCGAGTCGGACATGTCGGTGGTCAACCTGCCGTACCTCTACGAGTCGCCCGAGCACCAGATGAGCGTGCTCAACGACGAGGCGATCGTCGGCGACCTCTACGACGCGCTGCTCGAGGACGGCATCGACGTGATGGCCGCGTACCACGGCGGCGTGCGCAACGTGTACTCGAGCGCCGGCCCCGTCGAGACGCCCGCTGACCTCAGCGGCCAGAAGATCCGCGTGATCGGCTCCGACACCAACGTCCGCATGATGGAGCTCATGGGCGGCGTCGGCACGCCGATGGCCCAGGGCGAGGTCTACACCGCCATCCAGTCGGGCGTGCTCGACGGCGCCGAGAACAACGAGCTCATCTACTCGTCGCTGTCGCACGCGGAGATCGCCGGCTTCTACTCGCGCACCGAGCACCTCATGATGCCCGACTACCTCATCGCCGCACCGTCGGTCATGGAGGGCATGGACGAGGAGACGACGGCCATCTTCGAGGAGCTGCTCGCCGCATCCGTCGACACCGAGCTCGAGCGCTTCGCCGCCGCCGTCGAGGAGTCGGTCGCCGCTGCCGAGGAGGCCGGCGCCCAGTTCAGCGACGCAGACGTCGAGGCGTTCCGCGAGGCCGTGCTGCCGCTCCACGAGGAGCGCGTCACGACCGAGCGCACGCAGACGATCTACGACGCCATCGAGGCGGCGCGCGGCTGATGGCCATGAGGAAGCTCATGACGACCGCTCGAGCCTGGCTCGACGGCACCCTCCGCGCGATCTGCGTCGTGCTCTTCGCCGTGCTCGTGCTGCTCGTCGCGTGGCAGGTCTTCACCCGCCTCGTGCTGGGCGAGCCGAGCGCCTGGTCGGAGGAGGCCGCCCGCTACGCCTTCGTGTGGGTCAGCCTGATCGGCATCGCGATCGCGGTCGGCGAGAAGGCCGACGTCATCATGGACTTCCTCGTCGAGCGCCTGCCGCGCTCCCTGCAGCGGGTCGCCGACATCATCGCCTACCTCGCGACGCTCGCGTTCGTGCTGTACGTGATGGTGCTCGGCGGCCTGCAGCAGTCGATGCTCGCCTGGGCGCAGAAGAACCCGCTGCTGCCGATCTCGCAGGGCCAGCTCTACCTGGTGCTGCCGATCTCCGGCGTGCTCCTCACCATCTACCTGCTCATCCACATCGTCGGGACCTTCTCGAGCCGCTACGTCGGCCACGTGGGCACGCCCGACGAGGACCTCGAGGCGGCCGCACTGTGATCGACCCCGGCACCATCACCGCGATCCTCGTGGGCGGCCTCGTGCTGCTGCTCGCGATCGGCGCGCCCGTCTCCATCTCGATCGCGCTCCCCAGCGCGCTCTGCATGCTGCTCATCGTCGACTTCGACCGCGGCGCCATCACGTCCGCGCAGCAGATGCTCGGCGGCGCGAACTCGTTCGCCCTGCTCGCCATCCCGTTCTTCGTGCTCGCCGGCGTCATCATGAACAACGGCGGCATCGCCGAGCGGCTCGTGAACCTCGGGCGCGTGCTCGTCGGCCGCACGCCCGCGCCGCTCGCGCAGACGAACATCCTCGCGAACGCGATCTTCGGCACGGTCTCGGGCTCGGCGGTCGCCTCGGCCGCCGCCGTCGGCTCGACCATGGCGCCGATGCAGAAGAAGGCCGGCTACGACCCCGCGTTCAGCGCGGCCGTCAACGTCGCCTCCGCGCCGGCCGGCATGCTCATCCCGCCGAGCAACACGCTCATCGTCTACTCGCTCGCCGCGGGCGGCACGTCGGTCGGCGCGCTCTTCCTGGCCGGCTACGTGCCCGGCATCCTCTGGGCGCTCGCCTGCGCGGTCGTGGTCTTCGTGTACGCGCGCCGCCACCCCGACCTCAAGGGCGAGTCGTTCCCCGGCATGGCCGTCTTCCTCAACACCTTGTGGCGCGCGGTCCCGTCGCTCGGCCTCATCGTCGTCGCGATCGGCGGCATCGTCGCCGGCTTCTTCACCCCCACCGAGGGCTCGGCCATCGCCGTGCTCTACGCCCTCGGCCTGTCGTTCGTCTACCGGACGATCTCGGTGAAGGACCTGCCGCGCATCCTCTACGACGCCTGCCGCACGAGCGCCATCGTGATCTTCCTCATCGCGGTGTCGACGATCATGTCGTACGTCATGACCTACGCCCGGCTGCCGCAGCTCATCGCGGAGTCGCTCTTCGGCTGGACCGACTCCAAGGTCGTCGTCCTGCTCATCATGATGCTCGTGCTGCTCGTGATCGGCATCCCGCTCGACCCGACGCCCGCGATCCTCATCTTCACGCCGATCTTCCTGCCCATCGCCGTCTCGTACGGGATCGACCCCGTGCACTTCGGCATCATGATGGTCTTCAACCTCTCGATCGCGGTGATCTCGCCACCGTCGGCGCCCGTGCTGTTCGTCGGCACGCAGGTCGCGAAGGCCCGCCTGGAGTCCGTGATCGGGCGCCTGTGGCCGTTCCTGGCCGTGCTCGTCGTGATGCTCTTCATCATCGTCTTCGTCCCGCAGCTCTCGCTGTGGCTGCCCGGCCTCGCCGGACTCCTCTGATCCCCGACCGGAAGGAAGCACCCATGACCCCCGTCTACGGACCCACCTCGCCCGAGCAGGTCACCGGCTCGACGCAGCAGCAGCTGCGCGACCGCTACCTCGTCGAGGACCTCTTCGTGCCGGGCGCCGTGCGCACGGTCGTGACGCACTACGACCGCGTCGTCGCGGTCGGCGCGGTGCCGACGGACGCGCCGCTCGCCCTCGAGGCGGTGCCGGAGATCCGCAGCGAGCAGTTCCTCGACCACCGCGAGATCGGCATCGTCAACATCGGTGCGGCCGGCACGGTCGTCGCCGATGGCGAGCGGCACGCGATGGCCAACGGCGCCTGCCTGTACCTGGGCCGCGGCGTGCGCGACGTCTCGTTCGAGAGCGACGACGCGGCGACGCCGGCGCGCTTCTACGGCTTCTCGGCGCCCGCGCACACCACCTACCCGACCGCGCTCGTCGAGCCGGGTCAGGGCACGGTGCGCGAGCTCGGCGACCCGCTCACCTCGAACCGCCGCACGCTCAACCAGTACATCCACGAGAACGGCGTGCGCAGCTGCCAGGTCGTCATGGGCGTGACGCAGCTCCACCCGGGCAGCATGTGGAACACGATGCCGTCGCACACGCACGACCGCCGCACCGAGTTCTACGTCTACTTCGACGTCGACGCCGACGCCCGGGTCGTGCACCTCATGGGCCGGCCGCAGGAGACGCGGCACCTGCTCGTCGCCGACGGCGGACTCGTGCTCTCGCCCTCCTGGTCGATCCACTCGGGTGTGGGAACATCCAACTACTCGTTCGTGTGGGCCATGGCCGGTGAGAACCAGTCGTTCGACGACATGGACGGCGTCGCGATCGTCGACATGAGATGAGGCGGACCATGACCCTGGAGCACAGGACGCTCGACGCGAGCCCCGCGCCGTCGGTGGGGGCGAGCGAGAAGACGCTCCGCGTGCTCGAGGCCGCGATCCTGCACGACCGCTTCACCGACATCGTCGAGGAGACCGGGCTCGCGAAGGCGACCGTGCACCGCATCCTCGCGACGCTGGTCGAGCAGGAGTTCATCTCGGGCGACAGCGACCGCGGCTACCAGCCGGGCGCCCGCTTCCTGGGCATCGCGGGCAGCGCGATCTCGCGGCTCGACATCTCGGCGATCGCCGAGCCGATCGTCGACGAGCTCGTGCGCGAGGTCGACTGCACGATCCACGTCGGCGTGCTCAACGGCTTCGAGATGGTCTACGCGCTGCGGCGCGACTCCTCGAAGCCCTACCGGATGGGCTCGCGCGTCGGCCTCTCGCTGCCGATGCACTGCTCCGGGATGGGCAAGGCCGTGCTGTCATCGTGGACGCCCGAGCAGGTCGACCGGCTCATCGCCGACGTCGGCCTGCCGGCCCGCACCGACGACACGATCACCGACCCGGCCGCGCTCCACGAGGAGCTCGCCCGCGTGCGGGCCCGTGGCTACGCGATGGACCTCGGCGAGAACGAGCGCGGCACGGTCTGCGTCTCGGCGCCCATCCGCGACCACCTCGGCCGCGTCACCTACGGGCTGTCGATCTCGTCGATCGCGCTCGAGCACCCGGGCTCCAGCATCGAGCAGTTCGCCCCGCAGGCGATCGCCGCCGCCGAGGCGATCTCGCGCGCGCTCGGCTCCCCCGCCGCGCGCTGACGCCGCCCGCCCGCACCCCGGGTGGTCACGACCCGCCGTGCGGGTGGTCACGACGCGCCGTCGCCGACGCTCGCGCGCGGCGTGTCGTGACCACCCCGGCGGGTGCGGTTCCGGCGGCTGCGGCGCTGCGCGTCCGGCCGCCGCGCTGTGGCTAGGCGAAGCGGCCGAGCTGGTGGCGCAGGGCGTCCTCGAGGGCCGGGCGGCGGAAGCGGTGGCCGAGCTCGGCCAGCCGGGACGGCACGACCCGCTGGTTCGCGAGCGCGAGCTCGCGCATCCCCTGCTCGCCGAGCAGCACGCGCGGCCCGAGCGCCGGCGTCGGCAGCAGCGCCGGCCGGTGCAGCACCGCCGCGAGCGTCGCGGCGTAGTCGCCCTGCCGCACCGGCTCGGGTGCGACGGCGTTGATGGCGCCAGACATCCGCTCGTCGACGAGGGCGCGGGCGTAGATGTCGACGAGGTCGTCGAGGTCGATCCACGACTGCCAGTGGCGGCCGCCCGCGAGCGGCCCGCCGAGGCCTGCCGCGTAGAGCGGGCGCAGCACCTGGAGCACGCCGCCGCGGGGCGTCTGGACGAGGCCCGTGCGGATGAGCGCCGTGCGCACGCCGCCCTCGGAGGCCGCCGCAGTGTCGGCCTCCCAGTCGACGGTGACGTCGGCGAGGAAGCCGTCGCCGGGCTCGCTCGCCTCGCTGAGCACCTCGTCGCCGCGGTCGTCGCCGTAGATGCCGATGGCGGATGCGCTGATGAACGCGCCCACGCCGCTCGCCACCGCGAGCTCGGCCAAGCGGCGGGTCGGCCCGATCCGGCTGTCGCGGATCCGCTCGCGGTGCTCGTCGCCGAAGCGGCCGAAGATCGAGGCACCCGCGAGGTGGACGACCGCGTCGACGCCGTCGAGCAGGTCGGCGGCCGGCGCGTCCGGAGCCCAGCGGCGCTCGCCCGGCCCCGGCTCGTGCCGCACGAGCCGCACCACCTCGTGGCCGCCGGTGGTGAGGAACGCCGCGAGGGCGGTGCCGATGAGGCCGGAGGCGCCCGTCAGCGCGATCGTCATGGGGGCGGCGGCGAGCTCGTGGTGCCGCGCCAGGTCGTCGGCCAGCTGCCGGTGGCGGTAGACGAACATCGGCCGCAGCAGGCGCGATCCCACCTGCGTGTCGACGCGGTCGCGCAGGACGGTCGCGCCGCCCTGCGGCTCGAGCCGGTGCTCGTGCCGCCAGCGGAGCGGGCCGAGCGCGGCGGAGGAGAGGCCGGGCATCCGCTCGTCGACGAACGCGCGGCCGGGCTCGAAGCCGGCCGGGTCGTGCTGTGCGACCCACACCTGCCCGCCGGGCAGCGCGAGCTCGGCGCGGCCGTCCTCGAGCGAGGTCGCCTCGCGGCGCACCGAGCCCGGCAGCCAGGGCGGCATCAGCCGCTGCAGCGCCCCCGGCCGCTCGTGCCAGGCGAAGACCTCGTCGGGCGAGGCGTCGATCGTGCTCCAGTGCTGGATGCCCATGACGCGAACGTACGCCCCGCTCCTGTGCCGGAGCACAGGAGCGGGGCGTACGGGTGGCGGTGCTTAGTGGCCGGTGCTGTCGGGAGCGCGGTCGATGTCGCCCTCCCAGCCCGACTCGGCCGCGAGCTGCGCGGGCGCCTCCTCGGCGATCTCCTTGAACCGCTTGAGGTCCTTGCCGATCTGCACGTCGTCGACCTGCAGCAGCGCGCCTGCGGCCTCGACGATGCCCTGGGGCTTCCAGTCGATCTGCACGTTCACGCGCGTCTGGTCGTCGTCGATCCGGTGGAAGGTGACGACACCGGCGTGGGTCTCGCCGTCGGTGCTGCGCCAGGCGACGCGCTCGTCCTGGTGCTGCTCGGTGATCTCGGCGTCGAACTCGCGCTCCACGCCGGCGATCGAGACGACCCAGTGCAGCTTCGCGTCGGTGAGCTGGGTGATGGACTCCACGCCGCCCATGAAGCGGGGGAACTCCTCGAACCTCGTCCACAGCGCGTAGACGGCGCTGATGGGGGCCTTGACGTCGATGCTGTCGGTGACCTGCGGCATTGCGATGCTCCTCTTGCTGTCGTCGTACGGGATTGGCGATGCTACGCGGCGGCGGCGTGAAGACCCTGGGCGAGCATCCGGAATCGGTGGAAGTCACAGCGGACGCTCAGTTCATCCAGCTCCGGCACATCGGCGGCGGTCTCGTGGCCGGGCGGCGACCACTTGACGTGCACCGTCACGCACGTGGTCCCGGGGTCGAGCTCGGCGAGCTGCACCGACCACGCCATCGTGGTCGCGTCGACGCTCGTCCACGCGATGCGCTCGTCGGGCACGAGCTCCGTGATCACGGCGTAGAAGGTCTCGGGCACGCCGGCGATCGAGACGCGCCAGCGCAATCGCTCCCGCGTCTCGGCGAACACCGACTCCACGCCGGTCATGAACTCGGGGAACAGCTCGAACGTCGTCAGCACGCGGAAGACGTCCTCGCGGGGCGCTGCCACCTCGAACGACTCATCGATCTGCATCTTCGCCTCCGATCTCATCGTCCTGGGGCACCGCGTTGTACCCCAGAGCCGATGGTCCCACGGTGCGCGGCGCGCAACAAGCCGATCGGGGGCGTTCTCAGGCGGCGCACAGCAACCGGCCCCGACCGTAGGATTGGGGCCATGTCCAAGGTCCTCTCCTCCCTCCCCGTCGGCGAGCGCGTCGGCATCGCCTTCTCCGGAGGCCTCGACACGTCGTGCGCCGTCGCGTGGATGCGGCACAACGGTGCCGTGCCCTTCACGTACACCGCCGACATCGGGCAGTACGACGAGCCCGACATCGACGCCGTGCCCGGACGCGCGAACGAGTACGGCGCGGAGGCCGCCCGCCTCGTCGACGCGAAGGCGTCGCTCGTGGAGGAGGGCCTGGTGGCTCTGGCGACGGGCGCGTTCCACATTCGCTCCGGCGGCCGCACCTACTTCAACACGACGCCGCTCGGCCGTGCCGTGACCGGCATGCTGCTCGTGCGCGCCATGAAGGAGGACGGCGTCGAGATCTGGGGCGACGGATCGACCTACAAGGGCAACGACATCGAGCGGTTCTACCGCTACGGCCTGATGGCCAACCCCGCGCTGCGCATCTACAAGCCGTGGCTCGACCAGCGGTTCGTCACCGAGCTGGGCGGCCGCAAGGAGATGTCGGAGTGGCTCGTCGAGCACGGCTACCCCTACCGCGACGCCACCGAGAAGGCCTACTCGACCGACGCGAACATCTGGGGCGCGACGCACGAGGCGAAGACGCTCGAGCACCTGGACGAGTCGATGGAGATCGTGCAGCCCATCATGGGCGTGAAGTTCTGGGACGAGTCGGTGTCGATCCCGACCGAGGACGTCGCGATCCGCTTCGAGGCCGGACGGCCGGTCGCCATCAACGGCACTGAGTTCCCGGATGCCGTCGCGCTCGTCATGGAGGCGAACGCGATCGGCGGTCGTCACGGCCTCGGCATGAGCGACCAGATCGAGAACCGCATCATCGAGGCGAAGAGCCGCGGCATCTACGAGGCGCCGGGGATGGCGCTGCTGCACATCGCCTACGAGCGGCTCATGAACGCGATCCACAACGAGGACACGGTCGCGACCTACCACGAGCAGGGTCGCCGCCTCGGTCGCCTGATGTACGAGGGCCGGTGGCTCGACCCGCAGTCGCTCATGCTGCGCGAGTCGATCCAGCGCTGGGTGGGCTCGTCGGTCACCGGCGAGGTCGTGCTGCGGCTGCGCCGCGGCGAGGACTACACGATCGTCGACACCCGCGGGGAGGGCTTCTCGTACCACCCCGACAAGCTGTCGATGGAGCGCGTCGGCGACGCCGCGTTCGGTCCGGAGGACCGCATCGGCCAGCTGACGATGCGCAACCTCGATATCGCCGACTCGCGCTCGCGGCTCGAGGCGTACGCCGCCGCCGGACTCATCGAGGGCGAGACGAAGGCGCTGCTCGGCGCCCTTGAGGCGGGCCGCGCCGACGAGATCGTCGCGTCGCCCACCGACGACCCCGAGGCGCTCGAGCAGTGGAACGACCGCGCGGCGATGGATCTGGGCACGGACTAGCGCCCGGAGGGCGCTCGATCGGGCGCAGAGAGGGCCGCGCAGGGCTAGTCGATGAGCGGCTGCCCGCGCCCCTCGAGCACCGCCAGGTAGGTTGCGAAGCCGCCGTCGACGCGGCTGCGAGTGCGATCCGACGTGCGCACCGGGGCTCGTCGTCGAAGGTCGAGCACCGCGCCGTGCGCACGAAGCCGGGCGACGAGGTCCACGTCCTCGTGAAGCCGCATCGGCGCGACGCCGCCCACGCGAGCGAGCGCGTCGGCCCGCACGCCGAGGTTCGCGCCCTGCACCGCCGCTCCGGCCGGCAGGGCGTCATGCGCGGCGTGCCACGCCTCGAGCACGCGCTGCGGCAGGTGCGAACCGTCGGGCACGACGCGTCCGATGTGCAGGTCCGCACCGTCGTGCGCGGCCGCGACGTGGTCGAGCAGCCAGCGTGCCGGCACGGTGCTGTCCGCGTCGGTCATGGCGATCCACGTCGCCGCAGGTTCGGCGTCGGGCCAGCGGGCGAGCCCGTGCTGGATCCCGGCGCGCCGCGCCTCACCCACGGCGGCCGCCTCGATCTCGACCACCTCGGCGCCCGCCGCGCGGGCGGTCATTGCGGTCGCGTCGACGCACGCGTCGGCGACGACGACGACCGCCGTCTCGATGCCCGGCTGGCGTGCCGCGAGCGCTGCGCGAGCGACGTCGATGCTCGCGATGCACGCTCCCACCGTCGACGCCTCGTCCCGCGCCGGCACGATGACCAGCACGCGAGCGATCGGCGTCACTCCGGCACCAGCACGTCGAGCAGGAATGCGTCGTCGCGGTGCTCGACCACTCGCCGCAGGCCGCGGATGCCCGCGGCGAGCGCGTGCACCTCCTCGGCGGAGCGGCGCATGTCGTCGCTCTCGCCTCGCCAGTGGCACAGCACGAGGTGCGCGCCACGGTCGCGGGCCTGCTCGACGACGTGCAGCAGGTCGGCGTCGGCGATGTACGAGCCGAGCTCGCTCAGCACGACGAGGTCGACGTCGGCGGCGGGCAGGCCGTCGGCAGCGGTGCGGTGCTCGACCCACGCGTTCGGCGCATCCGCGAGCGTGCGGCGCGCCTCGGCGAGCGCCGGCACCGACGCGTCGACGCCGAGTGCCCCGTCGCAGCGGGCGGCGAGATCGGCGGTGAGCGTCGCCGTGCCGCAGCCGACCTCGACGGCGAGCCGGTAGCGCTCGTCGGGCAGCGACGCGAGCACGAGGCTGCGCTTGCGCCGCTCGTACCAGGACGAGCGCGTCGACCACGGGTCGCCCACCGACGCGTAGCGGTCGTCGAACGCGGTGCGCTCGGCGGACGGAGCGAGCACCAGCCACTCGTCGCCCGCGAAGCGCTCGAGCATCGCCGAGGTGAGCACGACGCGGTCGGCCGGGTGCGACGAGAGCGGCGCCACCTGCGATCGATGCGCGGCGATCGCGCGCACCTTCGCGTCGCGCGCGTCGACATCCAGCGGCACGCGGCGCACCGGCATCCCGTCGAACAGCCCCGGCTCGCCCCAGAGCCAAGCCCAGATCGGCGACCACGCGCACGCGCGCCCCGCCTCGCGAGCGACGGCAGCCACGGCGTCGCCCACCGCCTCGTGATCGGGGTGCCCGTCGCGCGACCAGGGCGCGAGCACGAGCGCGTCGTCCGGCAGCGCCGCGACGATCGGCGCGACCGCGGCCACGAGCTCGCGTCGGTGGGCCTGCAGGGCTCCATCGGGGAGCCCCAGCCGGATCAGCCGCGCCCCCACGCCGGCGAGCGCCTCCTCCTGCTCGGCCCGACGACGCTCGGCGAGCGCCGCCGGCTCGAGCGTCGGAGAGCCGGGGTGCGAGCCCTCGCCGTCGGTCGCGACGACCACCGTGACGGGGATGCCTCGGCGAGCGGCAGCGTGCATCGAGCCGAAGGCGCCGAGCACCTCGTCGTCGGGATGCGCGGCCACGACGAGCAGCGCGCTCGGCGACCGCTCGAGCGTGGGCGCATCGCGCAGCGCGGCGCTGCGCAGCCACTCGTCGTGCGGCGTGCCGGCATCGTCGCCCTCGAAGCGCGGAGGACCGCTCGTCACCACGCGCTCCGTCCTCCGGCGGCCATCGCAGCGACCGCCTCGCCGAGCGAGGCCTGGTCGCGCTCCGCGTGGTGCTGGCGCACGTAGAGCTGCAGGTCGGCGACGCGGCGGGCGTGCTCCGCCTCCAGCGCGAGCGGGGCAGGGCCGAGTGCCCGGCCGACGCGCGCGAGCACCTCGTCCACCGCGCGGGCGACGATCCCGCGCGTGCGCAGCGCGAGCGTTCCGGGGTCGACCGACGCGTCACCTGCGTCGATGCGCCGGGCGGCGTCGGCGAGCGCCAGCCGCGACGCCGTGAGCGCCTCGTCGACCGCACCGAGGTGCGCGAGCCGCAGGGGCGCATCCGCCGTCGCACCGAGGAGGCGCCGCGCGATCGCGACCGCGCCGCCGTGCCAGCAGGCCGCGACGCCGATGCCGCCCCAGGCGAAGCCGGGCCGCCGCAGGTACCAGCCGGGCTCCCCGACGGGCTCCGCCGCGGCGCCGTCGAAGCGGACCGGACCGGACGGGATGCCGACCAGTCCTCGCGCGTGCCACGCCCCCGGCACGACCCGGACGCCGTCCTGCCGCAGGTCGACGTCGACGAGCACGCGCTCCTCGCCCTGCCACGCCGAGACGAGCGCGCGATCGAGGCGGTCGGCGAGCGAGCACCACGGCTTCTCGCCCGCGAGCCGCCCCTCGCGCAGCTCGAGCCGACTGCCGGGGCCTTCCGCCGCGAAGACACCGTACGCGCCGGGCCGAGGGGCGACACCGGCCTCGGACAGGATCGCGACCGCGTCGAGATGCGGCTCGATCGCGCGCGCGACCTCGAGGTCATGGGCGCCGAGCGTGGCGAGCACCTCGAGCCGCTCCGCGGTCCGGCCGCTCGCGGGCAGCGGCACCGCGGCGGCGATCGCCGGCGCCATCGTGAGCGCATCGGCGACAGTGGCGGGCAGCGCACCGATGCTGCGATGCAGCGCTCGGGCACCCTCGCCGCGGTCGATGTCGACGTCGAGCGAGGGGGCAGCGGGCACCGCTCCATTGTTCACGCTCGTCCCCCACGTGGCCTGTGCTGACCGAAGGCGCCGGGCGAGGACGGCCGTTGACCCGCTTGCTCGGCAGTGCCACGGTGGACGCACGTCATGAGGCAGCGCGGTGAGCGCACATCGAAGGGGATGATCACCGTGATCAGGTTCCGATCCTTGGCAGTCGTCGCGGTCGCCGGGTGCGCGTTCCTCGGCACGGCGGCACCGGCCTCCGCCGCGGTCGTGCGGAGCACGATCGTGATCCCGCTCGCGGGCGGCATCATCGACGAGGGCTGCACGGAGCCGCTCATGTACACCGGCGGCGAGGTGCGCTTCACCGAGCAGGAGGTGACGAGCGCCTCGGGCGGTGTCGTCACGCAGCTCCGCATCCGCACCGTGCACGCCACTGCCGTGGGGCTCGAGACGGGCGTCGAGTACGTCGACCGGACGATCATCCATCAGGGCGTGCACGGCAACGGGACGTTCTTCGAGACCCAGTACGCCGACGGGTCCCATGGCGTCAACATCACGGCCCGCATCCGGCTGGCATCCCCGGGCACCGACGCGCCCGAGCTCTTGATCCGCGACGACTTCCACCTCCGACGGGTCGAGGGGCTGGACGTGGAGCCGCGCATGGTCGTCGAGCGGTCGTTCACCAGCTGCGAGTGAGCTCGCACAGCGCGCCCGGCCCTCAGGCCGTCCCCCAAGGCCGCTGTGCTGTACTGAGCGGGTGAGCGATGCGCTCGAGCAGTTCTCCCCCGCGACCCGCGCGTGGTTCTCCGGCGCGTTCTCCGCCCCGACGGCCGCGCAGTCGCAGGCGTGGGCGGCGATCGCTCGCGGCGAACACACCCTCGTCGTCGCCCCGACCGGGTCGGGCAAGACCCTCGCGGCGTTCCTCTGGGCGCTCGACCGGCTGCAGCGCGAGGATGCCACACCCCACGAGGAGCGCGAGCCGGGCGTTCGGGTGCTCTACGTGTCGCCGCTCAAGGCGCTCGCCGTCGACGTCGACCGCAACCTGCGCGCACCGCTCGCCGGCATCGCGGCGCGCGGGCGCGCGGACGGCGCCGAGCCGCCGCAGATCCGCATCGGCCTCCGCACCGGCGACACGCCGCAGGAGGAGCGCCGGGCGCAGGCGAAGCATCCGCCCGACATCCTCATCACGACGCCCGAGTCGCTCTTCCTGCTGCTCACGAGCCGGGCGCGCGAGACGCTCCGCACCGTCGAGACCGTCATCGTCGACGAGGTGCACGCCGTCGTGCCGACGAAGCGCGGCTCGCACCTGGCGCTGAGCCTCGAGCGGCTCGACGCGCAGCTGCAGCGACCCGCGCAGCGCATCGGCCTCTCCGCGACCGTGAAGCCGGCGGAGGAGGTCGCCGCGTTCCTCGGCGGCCCGGCGCCCGTCACGGTCGTGGCGCCGCCGAGCGAGAAGCGCATCGAGCTGACGATCACCGTCCCGGTCGACGACATGACCGACCTGCGCGGCCCGCAGCGCGAGGAGGCGGCGCCGACGGGCAGCGCATTCGGCGCGACGAAGCCCGACCAGCCGTCGATCTGGCCGCACATCGAGCGCGAGGTGCTCGAGCTCGTCGACCGGCACCGCTCCACGATCGTCTTCGTGAACGCCCGGCGCGCGGCCGAGCGGCTCACCGCGCGACTCAACGAGCTCGACGCCGAGCGGCTCGACGAGGCAGAGGCGGCGCCGCCGGCGGATGCGGCGGCAGGCCGAGCGGGCAGCGGCGTCATCCTGCGCGACGTGAGCGAGCACATCCGGCTGCGGCTCGCTGAGCGCGCCGCAGCGCGCGACGCGGCCGGCCCCGACGCCGAGGCGCCGCCGCTCGCGCGCGCCCACCACGGCTCGGTGTCGAAGGAGCAGCGCAGCGAGATCGAGGATCAGCTGAAGTCCGGCCGGCTCCGCTGCGTGGTCGCGACCTCGAGCCTCGAGCTCGGCATCGACATGGGCGAGGTCGACCTCGTCGTGCAGGTCGAGGCCCCGCCGAGCACCGCGAGCGGCCTCCAGCGCGTCGGCCGCGCCGGGCACAACGTCGGCGACGCCTCGCGCGGCGTCATCATCCCCAAGCACCGCGCCGACCTCCTGCACGCCACGGTCGTCGCCGACCGGATGGCGCGCGGCGAGCTCGAGCCGATCCGCATGCCGCGGCATCCGCTCGACGTGCTCGCGCAGCAGACCGTCGCCGCCGCGGCGATGGACGAGCTCGTGGTCGACGACTGGTTCCAGACCGTGCGGCGGGCGGCGCCCTTCGCGCAGCTCTCGCGCGGCGCCTTCGACGCGACCCTCGACCTCGTCGCGGGCGTCTACCCGAGCGACGAGTTCGCCGAGCTGCGGCCGCGCGTCGTGTGGGACCGCGAGGCAGGCACGATCACGGGTCGCCCGAGCGCGCAGCGCATCGCCGTCTCGAGCGGCGGCACGATCCCCGACCGCGGCCTGTTCGGCGTGTTCCTCTCGGGCCAGGAGGGGAAGCCCGGCGCGCGCGTCGGCGAGCTCGACGAGGAGATGGTCTACGAGACGCGGACCGGCGACGTCTTCGCGCTCGGCGCGACGAGCTGGCGCGTGGTCGACATCACGCACGACCGCGTGCTCGTCGTGCCGGCCTTCGGCGAGGTCGGCAAGCTGCCCTTCTGGCACGGCGACAACGAGGGCAGGCCCGCCGATCTCGGCGCCTCGATCGGCCGCGCGACCGCCGCCCTCGCGGCCGGCACCGGCTTCGAGCTGACGCACTCCGACGAGCGCGCCCGCCGCAACCTCGAGGCGTATGTGCGCGACCAGCTGGCCGCGACCGGAGCGGTGCCGACCGATCGGCAGATCGTCGTCGAGCGCTCGCGTGACGAGCTCGGCGACTGGCGGCTCATCGTCCACTCCCCCTACGGCCGCCGCGTGCACGCGCCCTGGGCGCTCGCGATCGACCGGCGGCTGCGCGAGGACCGCGACCTTGGTGCAGCGGCGATGGCGTCCGACGACGGCATCGTCATCCGCATCCCCGACTCCGACGCGGAGCCGCCCGGCTTCGACCTGCTGCGCTTCGAGCCGGACGAGCTCGAGCGCATCGTCGAGACGGAGGCCGGCGGCACCGCGCTGTTCGCCAGCCGGTTCCGCGAGTGCGCGGCCCGTGCGCTGCTGCTGCCGAAGCGCGACCCCGCGCGCCGCGCCCCGCTCTGGCAGCAGCGGCAGCGCGCCGCGCAGCTGCTCGACGTCGCCAAGCGCTACCCGGACTTCCCGATCGTGCTCGAGGCGCTGCGCGAGGTGCTGCAGGACGCCTACGACCTGCCGGCGCTGCGCTCGATCGCGGAGCGGCTCCAGCACGGCGACATCCGCGTCGTCGAGGTCGAGACACCCAGCCCGTCGCCGTTCGCGCACCACCTGCTCTTCGGCTACGTCGGCGCGTTCCTCTACGAGGGCGACGCCCCGCTCGCCGAGCGCCGCGCGGCTGCGCTTACCCTCGACCCGACGCTGCTCGCCGAGGTGCTCGGCACGACGGCGCTGCGCGAGCTGCTCGACCCGCTGGTCGTGGAGCGCATCGAGCTCGAGCTGCAGCGGCTCGCGCCCGATCGGCGGGCGCGCGGCGTCGAGGGCGCGGCCGACCTGCTGCGGCTGCTCGGACCGCTCACCGTCGGCGAGCTCGCGGCGCGACTCGAGGGAGCCGGCGACGCGGCGCTCGACGAGGCCGGCGCCGCCGCCCTCGCCGCCGAGCTCGTGGATGCGCGGCGCGCGGTGCGCGTGCGGATCGGCGACGAGGAGCGCGTGGCGGCGATCGAGGACGTCGCGCGGCTCCGCGACGCGCTCGGCGTGCCGCCGCCGCCTGGCGTGCCGTCGGCGCTGCTCGAGACGGTGCTCGATCCGATCGGCGACGTCGTCGCCCGCCACGCGCGCACGCACGGACCGTTCACCGTCGAGGATGTCGGCGCCCGGCTCGGCCTCGCACCCGCCGTCGCGCGCTCGGCGCTGCGCGCGCTCGAGGCGCAGGGCCGCGTGCTGCCCGGCGCCTACCGACCGGGCGGCAGCGGCGAGGAGTGGATCGACGCGCAGGTGCTGTCGAAGCTCAAGCGCCGCAGCCTGCAGGCGCTGCGCAGCGACGTCGAGCCCGTCGACCACGCCGTCTTCGCCGACCACCTGCTCGCCCACCAGCACGTGACGCGGCCGCTCACCGGCAGCGACGGGCTGCTCGAGGCGCTCGACGGCCTCGACGGCCTGCCGCTGCCGCTGAGCGCGCTCGAGACGCTCATCCTGCCCTCGCGCGTGAAGGGCTACCGGCCCTCGATGCTCGACGAGCTGACCGCGAGCGGCCTCATCACCTGGGCCGGCGCGGGCGCGCTGACGGGCAAGGACGGCCGCGTCGTGCTGCGTGCGGCAGACGGGGTGGCGCAGCGCCGCGACGTGGGCCACGACGACCCGGAGGCCGCCGCGATCCTGGCGGCGCTCGCCGAGGGCGGTGCGCTCTTCGCCCGCCAGCTCGGCGACATGGTCGCGCTCGACCCCGCTCGGCTCGCGGAGGTGCTGTGGCCGCTCGTCTGGGCCGGCCGGGTCACGAACGACACGATCGCGCCGCTGCGCGCCCACCTGCTCGGTGCCCGCGCCCGCGCGGCGCCCGCCCCGAGCCGGCGCGCCTCGCCCGCGAGCCGCCGCCGCATCGGCCTCGCGCGCCCATCCCGGAGCGACGCGATGCCGCTGCTCGCGGGCCGCTGGCTGCTCGCGTCGAGCCCGGCAGGGGCGCCGACGGAGCTCGCGGCGCAGACCGCCGACGCGCTGCTCGCGCGCTACGGCGTCGTCACCCGCGGCAGCGTCGTCGCCGAAGACGTGCCGGGCGGCTTCCACGGCGTCTACCAGGTGCTGAAGGCGTTCGAGGAGGCCGGCCACACCCGCCGCGGCTACTTCGTCGACGGCCTCGGCGCCGCCCAGTTCGCGGATGCGCCGGTCGTCGACGCGCTCCGCGCCCGCCAGTCGAGCGGTCCGACCGACGCGATCGCGACGGTTTCGGCCGTCGACCCGGCGAATCCGTTCGGGGCAGCGCTCCCCTGGCCCGAGCCTCGCGGCGACCACCGGCCGACCCGCCGCGTCGGTGCCCTGACGACGATCGTCGGCGGCCGCCCGGTGCTGCACCTCGAGCGGGGCGGCAAGTCGCTGCTCACGTTCGTCGACGACGAGGACGTGCTCGTGCGGGCGCTCGAGAGCCTCGCCGATGCCGTCGCGCGGCTCGGCGGTCGCCGCCGCGTGCTCGAGCAGGTCGACGGCCGCTCGTCGCTCGACGCCGACCTCGCGCCGATGCTCGAGCGCGCGAACCTGCGGCGCACCCCGCGCGGCTACCGGATCGGCCCGTGACCCTCCAGGATCTCGACGTCGCCGGTGGTCGCACGAGGCGCTCTGGCCGACGCGCGACCACTGGCGACGTTGAGCAGAGGGAGAGCTGATGCCGGAGGGCGACACGATCTATCGCGCCGCGGTCAACCTCGGTGCCGCGATGGCGGGGCGGACGCTCGAGCGCAGCGACTTCCGAGTGCCGTCGCTCGCGACCGCGGACCTCTCGGGCGAGCGCATCGAGGAGGTCCGCAGCGTCGGCAAGCACCTGCTCATGCGGGGCGAGCACTGGACGATCCACTCGCACGCCGGCATGGACGGCCTCTGGCACGTGCTCGCGCCGGGCGGCCGCGCGCCGGTCGCCAGCCACACCGTCCGCGTCGTGCTGTCGACCGCCGAGCACGACATCGTCGGGTCGAGCCTGCCGGTGCTCGAGCTGCTGCCCCGCGCGGGGGACCTCGCGACGCTCGCCTACCTCGGCCCCGACCTGCTCGATCCCGCCTGGGACGACGCGATGGCGGCGGAGGCGGTGCGGCGGCTGCGCGACACGGATGCGCCGATCGGCGTCGCCCTGCTCGACCAGCACGCGGTCGCCGGGCTCGGCAACGTCTTCCGCGGCGAGCTCTGCTTCCTGCGGGGCGTGCATCCGGTCACGCCGATCGCGCAGGTCGACGTCGAGCCGCTCGTCGCGCTCGCACGGCGGCTGATGGTCGCGAACCGCGACCGCACCGAGCGGACCTTCACCGGTGATGCGCGGCGCGGCAAGCGGACGTGGGTCTACGGCCGCGGCGGCCAGCCGTGCCTGCGCTGCGGCACGCGCATCCGCGATGCGCAGCTGGGCCTCGAGGACGGCATGCTGCGCCAGGTGCAGTGGTGCCCTCGCTGCCAGCCGGAGCCGTCCGCCGTCTGATCCATCGCCCAGCTTCCCTGAACTCGGGGATTCGGTCGGGAGGATCGACTGCTCAGGGAAGTTCGGCGTGCGCGAGCTGGCGGCGCTCGCGGGCGACCTCGTCGCGAGCGCGCGACGACGTCGTGACGATCGCCGCCGCCGCGCCGAGCGCGGCCGCGAGGCCGACGCTCCACCACGGCAGCCCGGGGATCGGCGGCATCTCGAGCAACGGGTCGTCCGCCGAGGGGTTGGGGATGCGCTCTGCGGTCACGAGGATGCGGTGGCTGTTGATGCCGAGCGGCGTGCAGGTGATGAGCGTGAGCAGATCCTGGCCCGGCACGGGGAACAGCGAGTGGGTGTCGCTCGGCTCGACGACGCGCGTGGCCGACACCCGGTAGGTCAGCAGCGCACCGGCGACGTCGATCTGCACGAGGTCGCCGACGCCCACCTGGTCGAGGTTCGTGAAGAGCGTCGACTCGGGCAGCCCTCGGTGGCCCGTGATGACCGCGTGCGTGTCGGCACCGCCGACCGGCAGCGCCGTGCCGAACAGGTGACCGACGCCCCGTCGCAGCACCTCCTCGGAGGTGCCGTGGTAGATCGGCAGGTCGACGCCGATCGCCGGCACGCGCACGCGGGCCATGACCTCGTGCTCGTCGCCGGCGAGCTGGGCGCGGTAGTCCGCCGCCGCCTCACCCGTGGTGTCGGAAGCCCGCTCCAGGTCGGGCTCGACGATCGCGCCGCCCGTCAGCGTCTCGTTGTAGGCCTGCGCGGACGCGAGCGCAGCGCGCTGCGCGGCGCCGTCGGTGTGCTCGACGACGGTCGCGTAGTCGCCGAGCAGCTGCGACTGCCGCAGCTCGGCGAACCACGCGGCCGTCGCCGGGTAGAGCATGATGCACGCGCCGGAGACGAGCAGCGCGACGACGCCGAGCGCGCCGCGCGTCGCGCGTCGAGTCCGTCGCATCCGCGGCACCGATCCCCTCCGGTCGTCGTGCACGAGCGCTGGGAGGCCGCGTCGCCGCGGCCTCCCAGCACCGGGTCAGTCCTGCTTGGCCGTGCGGCGTCGGCCGACCTGCACGAGCAGCGCACCGAGCGCCACCGCGAGCAGCGCGCCGCCGCCGATCAGGAACGCGGTCTGGCCCGCGCCACCCGTGACGGGCAGCTCGAAGGCCGGAGCCTGCGCGTTGGCGATCTGCAGCTCGACCGCGGATGCGACCGGGCCGGCGATGACGGCGAACGACCGCGGCGTGGCGTCGAGCACGTAGCCCGTCGGTGCCTCGATCTCGGTCAGCGTGTAGACCTCGCGAGCGGGCGTGGTCCGGAGGCCCGGGATCGTGTAGGTGCCGTCGACGGTGATCGTCTCGAGCACGGTGCCCGCGCTGTTGCGCAGCTCGAAGACCGCGCCGTCGAGCAGCGCCGCCTCGTCGCCGAGCGCGTGCTTGACGATCACGGCCGCACCCCAGTAGCTGATCTCGGTGTCGGACGGGAACGGCGCGGCGAAGGCCGTGTCGTTGACGTACAGGTTCGCCGAGTTCTCGATCGTGCCGTCGCCGAGGGCGGTGACCGTCGTGACGAGCGCGATCTCGAGCGTCTGGCCGCCGCTCGCGTTGAGCAGCGTCAGGCCGGCGGGCAGGAACGTGATGGTGACGAGCCCGTCGACCTCGGTGAGCGAGTAGTGCGTGCCGAGCACGAGCGTCGTGGTGCCGAGCGTGACGGTCGTCGACTGCAGGTCGAGGCGGGTCGCGTCGAGCTGGTCGGTGACGATGAACGACGAGATGGTGTCGCCCTCGCTCTGCCGCGGCACGAGGACGTCGATCGTCCAGGTGATGTCATCGCCGAGCTCGTACGCGTCCTCGTCGTCGAGCGACATGGTGATGTCGGTCAGCGACGCCTTGGGGTAGACGTGCACGTCGTAGAGCCACTCATCGCCCTCGATGGGCGTCGGCACCGAGACGAGGAACGGCTGCGTCGGCAGCGCGACCTCGTTGCCGCCGACCGCGGTCGGCTGCACGAGGTAGACGCCGATCTCGAGGCCCGTGAACGTCGCGACGCCGGCGCTGTCGGTGGTGTCGGGCGTGCCCGCGGCGAGCGGGTAGGCCACGGAGTCGGCGATGACGTCGCTCGCGGTCAGGCCGCTCGCCGTCGTCCAGCCGGTGTTCGAGGAGAGGTCGATCGACGTGACGCGCTGCGCGTTGAAGGTGACGCCCTCGAGCGGCGTCAGGCCGCTCGTGCTGGGGAGCGGGCGGCCGTCGCTCGGCGTGCCGGTGGTGGCCGGCTGCTCGAACATGTGGACGGTGATCGAACCCGTCAGATCGGGGTCGATGTTGGGAGCGGCGGACGCCGGGGCGATGACGCCCATCGCCGCGAAGGCGCCGACGGCCGCTGCCGCGAAGCCCGCGACGAGGCGTGCGCCCCTCGGACGGGTGGTGGTGTGCATGGTTTCTCCTTGGGTGACGACCGGGCGGTCGATGTCGAGTGGTTGAGAGGAAGTGGTCATGAGGTCCGTCGCCTGCGCAGCAGCAGGGCGGTGAATCCGGCGAGCAGGCCGACGGCGAAGACGCCGGCTCCGACGAGCTGGACCTGGTCGAGGCCGACACCGCCGGTGAACGGCAGCGCGAACGCCAACGGCTCGGCGGCGACGAAGCGATAGATCGCGGTCTGCCCGGCCGCGACCGTCACGGCTGACGGGTCCGCAGCGCGCCACAGGCTCGCGTTCGCGTGGTCGACGACGCCGCCCTCGCCGACGGTGCCGACGTAGCGCTCGAAGCGCAGCTGCAGGTGCGGCGCCTCCGAGGTCGAGGCGAGGGCGTAGCTGTGGCCCGGCCGGACCTGCACGGTCGCGGCGGTCGTGGCCGTGTCGGAGCCGGCGACGGTCGATGCCGAGAGCCCCGGGCGCGCGGCGGGCGTCGCGGTCAGCGAGAACTGGGAGGGCACCACGGTGGCGGCGCCCTCGACGTGCTCGAGCAGCACGAGCCGTGCCGTCGCGTTCGTCACCGTGCAGGTGACCGCGTCACCCTGGGTCGCGATGACGTCACCGGCCGCCGAGACGGCGACGGTCGCCCCGGTCTGGTTCACGCACGCCCAGCCGCCGACCTGCACGTAGGTCGCGGGTCCGCCCGACTCGCTCAGCCGGTACGCCACGCCCGGCGTGATGCGGGCGCTCGCCGACGTGGCGCCGGAGGTGCCGGACGGGCCGGCGAGCGACCCGGTGGCCCCGACCGCGGCGAGCGGCCACGAGCTGGGCGCCGCGTCGCCGAACGACACGGCCTTCACGAGGGTGAGCGTCGTGACGCGCACGCGGTTCACGATCGTGCAGTCGACGCTCGACCCCGGCTGCACGCCGGTCACGCTCGCGCCGCTCGCGCTCAGCAGCGCGACGGTGGAGACCGCCCCCGCCGCGGTCGTGACGGTGCACTGCCCGCTCACGAAGTCGAATCCGGCCTGCTGCGTCTCGCCGACCGCGATCGTCGCGAGCGCGGACGTGGCGCTGTGGCGCAGGCTCCAGCGCGCCGCCCCGTCGGCGAGCGTCTGCTGCGTGGTCGCGGCCGGCGTCGCGGTGACGGTGCCGGTCTGCGCGGTGGTGGCGCCGCGCACCGTCCAGCCCACGCCGGGCTGCGGATTCGCGCCATCGGCGTCCTGCACGACCTTGCGGACGACGACGCTCGTGACGAGCGGCGCGTTCGTGAAGGTGCAGACCACGTTGGCGCCGGGCGTCGCCGGGGTGGTGAGGGCGATCGACGCGCCCGTGCCCGACGTGTAGGCGGTGCCGTTGCTCGTGCACGCCCACGTCGACTGGTAGTTGGTGAGGCTGCCGGATGCGGCGGTCTCTGCGATCGTCAGCGCGGCGCCGGTGGGCACGTTCACGCCGGTGATGCGAGCGGCCTGCTGGCCGATGCTCGTGCCGGTCGTCGTCGCGGTGCCCAGCACCGTGCTCGACGCGTTGCGCACCGCGAGCGTGAACTGATCGGTGGCCGCGACGCGACCGGCGACGCTCTTCACGACCGTGATCGAGACGGGTGCTGCGCAGCTAGCGAGGTCGGTGCTGCTCGTCAGGGCGGTCGTGATGGGCGTGGTCCCGATCTGGGTCCAGGTGGTCGGGTCGTAGCGCCGCACCGTGGTGCCGTTGCCGGCGTAGACCGAGCCGTCGGACTCATACGCGAAGCCGTTGATGTCGGCGCCGACGCTGCTCGCGACGGTCGTCGAGGTCGCGGCGAGCGTGCCGCCGGTGGCCGCGGCGAGGGTCGCCGCCGGGACGGTGTGCGTCGTGACGCCGCTCGTGCCGCTCAGGATGAGGATGAGGTTGCCGGCCGAGTCGAACAGCATGTCGCCGTTGGCGGCGACGGTCGAGCTCGTCGCGATCGTGCCGACCAGCGACCGCTGGCCGGTCGCGGGATCGAACTGGTGGAGGCGGAAGCTGAAGGTCGAGCTGCCGGCCGCCTGGTGCGCGCCACCGAAGTAGTAGCGGCCGTTGGTGCGGCTCACCGCGCCGGCGACGAGCGACGAGGAGTTGCCGGTCGTGTACGCGGAGCCCGCGACCGTCTCCCACCCGCTCGCCACCGTGTACCGCAGCACCGAGAGCACGTCCGCCGCGGACGTCGATCGCTCGATCGCGTACATCGTCGTGCCGGCGGAGCCGATGCCCAGCGCATTGACGTTGGCGAGCGTGCCGGGGAACGTGCCGAAGTCGGTGATCGTGCCCGTGCCGCTGACGTTGTTCACGCGGCGGACGAGCCCGGCCGAGCTCACGGAGTAGAAGGTGCCCGTCGTGCAGGCGAGCGCAGCGCGCGCCGTGAGCGCGTAGGTGCCGAAGCTGTAGGCGCCCGCCGTCCACGTCGCGCCGGCGGGCATCTCGACGAAGGTCGACGCGGCGGTCGTGGGTGCGACATAGCCCGACGGCGAGGCGGTCTGACGCAGGCGATACCGGTCGGAGGCCGTGATGCGGTGGGTGCCGATGTTCGTGACCTGGAGCTCGCCCGGGTCCGGGTCGAGGTCGGCGCCCGTGCACGGCGCGGCGGAGCAGTCGGCGACCGTGATCGCGGTGTTCCACGTCAGGCCCGTCATGCCGCGGGGGCCCTGCAGCTCGAACGTGGCGCCGCCGACGAGGGCACCGGTCGCCGCATCGGTCGCCCGCCAGTGCAGGTACGGTGCTGCGACGGTCGGCTCGGGCCCGGTGACGGCGGCTGCCGAGGGCGCCGGGACGACCGGCCCGACGAGCGCTCCGACCGCCAGCACCAGCGCCAGGCCCGTCGCCACAGCGCGTGCGCGCGCGCGGCGTGACAGGGGCCAGGGCATGCGGCGTCGTCCTCGTCGAGAGTGGGTGAGCGTCGAGGGCTCCGGCGTCGAGCTCACCTCGGGTGACGATCACGACGGTACGGGCAGATTGCAGAAGATGCAAGGAATTTCGTGCGTCTGACGCAACCTTGCACATAGGTGAACGTTTGTCCTACGTGCGCTGTACGCGCCCTGAACAAGCGCGGGGCGTCACCCCTCTCAGCGCGCCCACTCCCGCACCCACTCGTGCATCACGATCGCGGCCGCAGCGGCCGCGTTGATCGACCGCGTGGAGCCGAACTGCCGGATCGCGACGTGGGCGTCCGCGGCCGCGATCGCGGCATCCGTCAGCCCCGGTCCCTCCTGCCCGAACAGCAGGACGCAGCGCTCCGGCAGCGGCGACGCATCGACCGGCACGGAGCCCGGGGTGTTGTCGACCGCAACGATCGGCAGCGCCGCTCCGCTGGCCCAGGCGACGAGCGCATCGACGGACTCGTGATGCTCGATGCGCTGGTAACGGTCGGTCACCATCGCGCCGCGACGGTTCCAGCGGCGCTTGCCCACGATGTGGACGGCGGATGCGGTGAACGCGTTGGCGGTGCGCACGATCGACCCGATGTTGAGGTCGTGCTGCCAGTTCTCGATCGCGACGTGGAACGGGTGGCGGCGGGTGTCGAGGTCGGCGACGATCGCCTCCATGCGCCAGTAGCGGTACCGGTCCACGACGTTGCGCCGGTCGCCCAGCGCGAGCAGCTCGGCATCGAGGCGGTCGTCCTGCGGCCGCTCGCCCTGCCAGGGACCGACGCCCACCTCGAGCTGCGGCTCGGGGGCATCGTGCTCGACGGCATCCCGCTCGGATCCGTCCCGCTCGCGCTCCCCCACCGCTCCAGGCTAGGGCGCGTCAGACGATGATCGAGGTGGGGGCCATGGTCGCCGGCTGGGCGTGCTGCCCCTCGCGCCCCGCGCCGTGGCGGCCGCGCACCGGCTGCCGCGGCGTTCGAGGGCGGGACGTGCCGGTCACGACGATCGCGCCGAGGGCGAAGGCACCCGCGAGGGCGACGGTCCACCACGGCTTGCCAGGGATCTCGGGCATGACGAGCGCGGGGTCGTCGGCAGGCGGGTTCGCGACGCGCTCAGCGGTGACGAAGATGCGCTGGCTGTTGATGCCGAGCGGCGTGCAGGTCACGAGGGTGACGAGGTCCCGGCCCACCACCGGCAGCAGCGGGTCGGTGTCGGCGGGATCGAAGACCTCGGAGCTGATGATGCGGTAGGTGAGCGTCTCGCCCTCCACGTCGATCTGGAGCAGGTCGTCGACGACCACCTTGTCGAGATCGGTGAAGAGGATCGACTCCGGCAGCCCTCGGTGCCCCGTGAGCACCGAGTGGGAGCCGACGCCGCCGACCGGGAGCGACGAGCCGAAGAGGTGGCCGATGCCGGCCCGCAGCGTCTCCTCCATGGTGCCGTGGTAGACGGGCAGGTCGACGCCGATCGACGGGATGCGGATGCGCGCCATGACGCCGTTCGCGTCGTTCGCGAGCAGCGAGCGGTACTGCTCGGCGATCTCCCCCGTGCCGTCGGCCGAGCTCGGGTCCTGGGGATCGCCGATCGCGCCGCCGGGGAGGGTGTCGTTGTAGGCGCGGGCGTGCACGAGCGCCTCGCGCTCGACGGCCGCGCCCTCGCTGCCGCGCTCGACCGAGTACTCCTGCGTGAGCTGCGACTGCTCGAGCTGCGAGAACCAGGAGGCCCCAGCGGGGTAGAGCATCGTCCCCGCCCCCAGGATCGTCAGCACCGCGACCGCGACCGCGCCGCGCACGGCGCGGCGGGTGGGGCGGAAGGGACGCATGGTGCTCCTGGGGCCGGGGACGGATGAGGCAGAGAGGCGAGGGGAGGTCACGGCTGCTGCCGCGACCTCCCCTCGTGGTGGATCAGGCCTGCTGCTCGGCGCGGCGGCGGCCGGCGACGATCAGGAAGGCGCCAGCTGCGACGACGAGGAGCGAGCCGCCGCCGATCATGAAGGCCATCTGCCCGTCGCCACCCGTGATGGGGAGCGCGAAGGCGGGGACCTGCGTGTTGGCGACCTTGACCTGCACGGCGTTGGCCGTGGTGCCGGCCGTGACCGTGAACGCGATCGGCGTCGAGTTGACCTGGTAGCCGGTCGGCGCCGTGATCTCGACGAGCTCGTAGCTGCCCGCGATGAGGCCCGGGATGACGACCTCGCCGTTCTCGCCGGTGGTGAACTGCGTCTGGCGGGGCGTGCCGCTGCCGACCGGGATGGCCGTGGCCGAGCCGGGGAGGCGGACCTCGAAGACGGCGCCCTGCAGGCGGAGGTTCTCGTTCGTCGACGGGTACTTGATGATGCGGGCGGCGCCCCAGCTCGAGACGACCTGCGTGGCCTGGACCGTCGTCGTGCTGTTGATGTTCACGGTCGCGTTGTTCTCGATGCTGCCGTCGCCGAGGGCGGTGACGGTGGCGTTGACCTCGAGGATGACCTGCGAGCCGTTCGGGGCGGCGTTGACCTTGGCGATGCCGGCCGTCGTGAGGGTGACGGTGACGAGGCCGGTCGCGGCGTCGGTCGTGAGCGTGTAGTCGGGCGTCGCGGTGCCGGGGGCGCTGAGCACCGTGGTGCCGAGGCGGACGACCGAGCTCGCGTAGGTGACCTGCGTGACATCGAGCGTGTCGGTGATGACGTACGACGTGATCGGGTTGCCGGTCTGCTTGTTCGGGACGTTCGTGGTGACGGTGTACTTCACGGTGTCACCGAGCGCACGCGCGGCGGTGGTGTCCTGCGCGAGCGTGATGGCCGTCATCGCGTTCTTGGGGTAGACGTGCACGTCGTAGACCCAGGCGCCGTTCTCGGGCAGCGGGATCGAGACGAGGAACGGCTGTGCGCGGAGCGCGACGGGCTGGGCGCCGACCGCGGTCTCCTCGACGAGGTAGACGCCCACGGGGAGCGAGCCGAACGTGGCCGTGCCGTCGGCCGCGGTGACCTGCGTGGCAGCGGTGCCGAGCGAGTAGCCACTGCCTGCGGCGGTGACCTGCGCCGGCGTGAGGGTCGAGAGCGTCTGCCAGGTCGACGACTTCGTGAGGTCGAGGGCCGTGGCGTGCGTGACGCGGCGCACCGAGAAGGTGACGCCCGAGACGGGGGTCAGCGTCGAGGTCTGCGCGCTCGGCAGCGCCGAGCCGGTCGAGCGGGCGCCCTGCGTGGTCGGCTGCTGGAACTTGTGCACGACGACCGAGCCGGTCGCCGCCGGGTTGATGTTCGACGAGTCCGGGGCGGCCATGGCCGGGGTGGCCACGCCGAGGGCTGCGGCCACGCCGATGCCCGCGGCGACGAGGCCAGCGACGAGGCGGCTGCCCTTCCTGCGAGTGGTGGTGTTCATGTCGTTCTCCTTGATGATGCCGATCGTGGTGATCGGGTTCGGCGTGGCGCCGGGTCTCTGGGTGAGGGGTCAGGCCGCGTGGCGCCTGCGATGGAGCAGGAGCCCGAGGCCGGTCAGGAGGGCGAGGGCCGCGAAGCCTCCGCCGAGCAGCTGGATCTGGGCCGTGCCGACGCCGCCCGTGGAGGGCAGCACGAACGGGTTGGGCGCGGTGGCGACGAACCGGTAGATGCCGGTCTGTCCCGCTGCGACCGAGACGGTCGCGGGATCGGCCGCCACCCAGAGGGCGGCATTGGTGTGGTCGACCGAGCCGTTCGCGCCCACCGTGCCGGTGTAGCGCTCGAACCGGAGGCCGATGAAGGCCGCGGTCGAGGTCGAGGTGAGCGCGTAGCCGTGACCGGGGCGCACCTGGATGGTGCTCCCGCTCGCGACCGACTCGGAGCCCGTCACCGTCGTCGCCGCGAGGCCTGCGAGGGCCGTCGGCGTCGAGGTGAGGGAGAACTGGTTCGCCGTCAGCGAGGTCGTGCCCTCGATGCGCTCGAGGATGACGAGGTTCGCCGTGGCGTTGCGGACGGTGCACGTGACGTCGTCGCCCTGCGCCGCCGAGACATCGCCCGCGGCGCTCACGGCGACCGTGGCGCCCGTCTGGTTCACGCACGTCCAGCTGCCGACCTGCGCGTAGGTGGCGGGACCGCCCGACTCCGAGAGGCGGTAGGCCGCGGCCGGCGTGATGCGAGCGCTCGTCGTGGCGGCGGCGCCGCTCACCCCGGTCGGTCCGGCGAGCGCGCCGGAGGGGGCGGTCGCGGTGAGCGTGAAGAGGCTGGCCTGTGCGGTGCCGAAGGTGACCTGCTTGACGAGCGTCAGCGTCGTCGGCCGGACCTTGTTCGTGAAGACGCAGCTCACGGTCGATCCCGGCGCGATGGTGAGGGTGCTGCCGGCCGCGCTCGTGATCGCCGTGCGCGCCGGGGTGCCCCCGAGCGGGGTCACGTCGCAGTACGCCTGCACGAAGTCGAAGCCGGCCTGCTGCTGCTCGCTGATGGCGATCCGGGCGGCGGTGCTGGCGTTGGTGTGGCGGATCGTCCAGCTCGCGGTGCCGTTCGCGGCGGTCTGCTGCGTCGACGTCGTGACGGTGCCGATCTGCGTCGCGCCGGAGGCGACCGCCGCGCCGACCGTCCAGCGCTCGCGCGGCGCGGTGTTCGCGCCGTTGACGTCCTGCATGTCCTTGCGCACCGTGATGCTCGTGACGAGCGGCGCGTTCGTGAAGGTGCACACGACGCTCGCCCCGCCCGTGGCGGGCGCGGTGAAGGTGCCTGACGTGCCGGTCCCGGAGGCGATGACCTGCGTCCCGCTCACGCAGGCCCAGCTCGCGTCGTAGTCGGCCGCGGTGCCGGAGGCCATCGACTCGGAGATCGTGACGGTCTCGGAGGTGGGGACGGTGATGTCGGTGATGCGGGCGGCCTGGACACCGGTGGCGGTGCCCGTCGTGGTGGCGGTGCCGAGCACCGTGCCGCTCGTGCCCTGGCGGATGGAGAGCGCGAACTGGTCCGTCGCGGCGGCGCGGGCCGGGACGGCCTTCTGCACCGTGATCGTCACCGGCGCCGCGCAGCTCGCGAGGTCGACGCTGCTCGGCAGCTGGCCGATGGTCGTCGGCGTGCCGCCCGCGGCATCCACCCGACGCAGCTGCGTCTCGGTGCCGAAGTAGACGGATCCGTCGGAGTCGAAGGCGACGCCGTTGACGTTGGCGGCGACCGACGCGACCGTCGTTCGCACCGACGCGAGCCGGGTCGTGCCGGTCCCGGCGCTCACCGCGGAGGCCGCGACGTCGAAGCGCGACACCGTCGTGCTGCCGTTCAGCGGGCTGTGGAAGACCACGAGGTTGCCGGCCGCGTCGAACGCGATGTCGGCGTTCTGCTCGGCGGTGAGGCTCGTCGTGATGATGCCGACCCGCGAGACCACGCCCGTCGCCGGGTCGAACTGGTGCAGGCGGAAGTTGTAGACGCTGCCCTCGAGGAAGCCGCCGCCGAAGTAGAAGCGACCGTTCAGGGGGCTCACCGCGCCGGCGATGAGCGAGCTGCCGGCGGTGTAGCTCGCAGGGATCGACTGCCAGCCGGTGGTGCTGCTGTAGCGCAGCACGCTCTCGACGGAGGTGGCGCTCGCGCGCTGGAGGGCGTAGAGCGTGCCGTCGGCGCTCGCGCCGAGGGCGTTGACGTCGTCGACGCCGGGCCACTGGCCGAAGGTCGACAGGCTCGCCGTGCTGCCGTTGACGACGATCGCGCTCACAATGCCGTTGGCGGCTGTCGCGTAGAGGCGGTTCGACGCGCACGAGACCTCCGGCAGTGCCGCGACCTGGAAGGCCGAGAAGCTGTAGACGCGCGACTGCCACTGGGCGTTGCTGCCCATCTCGGACCAGGCGGTCGACGGCGACTCGTAGCCGGCCGGGCTCGCCGTCTGGCGCAGGCGGTAGCGCGCGCCCGTCTCGACGCGGTGCGAGCCGATGCTCGCGACCTGGAACTCGCCGGCGTCGGGGTCGACGTCCGGTCCCGCGCACGGAGCAGCGCTGCAGTCGGTGACGGTGATGGCCGTGTTCCAGCTGACGTTCCACTCCATGTTGCCCCAGACGGTGCTGGTGCGCGGGCCCTGCAGCTCGAACGTCGCGCCGCCGACGAGCGCGCCGGACGCATCCGTCACGCGCCATGCCACCGAGGTCGAGCTGATCGTCTCGGGGCCCGGGACGGCCCGCGCGGCAGCCGAGGAGGCGAAGGGCAGCAGCAGTCCGCCCATGACCGACAGCACGACCGCAGCGACGACGGCTCGCGTGGAGCGTCGTGGCGTGGACGTGCGGATGCGCATGGGGATGACTGCCTTCGAGAGGGGGAAGAGGACCGCGCAGGAGTGGTGGGCAGGGGATCGCGCACCGGGGCGATGGTTCTTCCAGAACGGTATTGAGCCAGTCTCAGCAAACTTGCCCGTCGCGCTAAAGGAATCCTCAGTTCATGACTGGGCAACCTCAGCGTTCGGCAAGGGTGGTTCGAATTCGAAGGAAGTCAGGTGTTCACGAGGCCGACACAGAGGGCGGCGCACGGGGCGCGTAGCCTGAGCCCATGCGCACCCGTGCCGACATCGAATGCTGGCTGACCGACATGGACGGCGTGCTCGTCCATGAGGAGCGGCCCCTCCCCGGCGCCAAGGAGCTGCTCCAGCAGTGGCAGGACGCCGGCACCGAGTTCCTCGTGCTCACGAACAACTCGATCTTCACGCCCCGCGACCTCGCCGCGCGCCTGCGCGCATCCGGCCTCACCGTGCCCGAGGAGCGCATCTGGACGAGCGCGCTCGCGACCGCCGACTTCCTGCACGACCAGATGCCCGGCGGTTCGGCGTTCGTGATCGGCGAGGCGGGGCTCATCACCGCCCTGCACGAGATCGGCTTCACGATGACGGAGTCGGACCCCGACTTCGTCGTCATCGGCGAGACCCGCTCGTACTCGTTCGAGGCCATCACGAAGGCGATCCGGCTCATCGCGGCCGGCGCGCGCTTCATCTCGACGAACCCCGACGCGACGGGCCCGAGCGCCAACGGCATCCTGCCGGCGACCGGCGCCATCAACGCCCTCATCACGAAGGCGACGGGTCGCGTGCCCTACATCGTCGGCAAGCCGAACCCGATGATGTTCCGCTCGGCGCTCAACAAGATCGGCGCGCACTCCGAGGTCACCGGCATGATCGGCGACCGCATGGACACCGACATCATCGCCGGCATGGAGGCGGGCCTGCACACGGTGCTCGTCATGACCGGCATCTCCGATCCGTCGCTCGTCGCGACCTACCCCTTCCGGCCCGACGAGACGCTGCAGGGCGTCTACGAGCTCGTCGACCCGGTCCCCGCCGAGTCCGAGCTCGACGAGCCCCACACCGACGTCTAGCCCCCTCGATCGGGATCCTCAACGGAGCGACTGGCGGCGCGAGGGGATAGTGCCCTCGCGCTGCCAGCTGCTCCGTTGAGAGATCAGGACTCGGAGAGCAGGCGGATGACGTGGGCGCCGAAGAGGCCCGCGATCACGGCCGCGGCGAGTGCAGCGGGGGCGAGCACCCGGTCGATCGGGCGGTGGGCCGCCTCGCGCGCGTCGAGCCCGTCGATGCGGATCCAGCCGTAGAGCGCGGCCTTGCCTCGCCGGACCGCGGCCCCCGCGACGGCGAGCGCGAGCATCGCCGACGCGACCGCCAGCAGCAGCCAGAGCCACGGCACCGACGCGCCCGCGGCCGCCCGGAACGGCGCGAAGGCGAGCGCGCCGAGCATGAGCGGCAGCACCCACCACGTGATCGGCGGGCCGAAGCCGCGCGCGACCACGAGGCCGAGCACGGCGGCGACCGCGAGCAGCACGACGCCCATGAGCAGCCCGCCCCAGCCCGCGACCTGGCAGACGGCGGTCGAGAGCGAGCCGCATGCCTCGTCGGCCGACAGCAGCATCCCGGTCGCGCTCGAGGCCGACGCGGCCCCGTAGCCGGCCGTCGCCCACGACGTCAGCAGCCCGAGCCATCCCGTGGCCGGCTGCCCGGCGACGATGAGGGGCGGCCTCCGGAAGAGGCGGTCGGACCAGCGCACGCTGCAACGCTACGCCCGCGCGCTGGTCGGCCGAGCCCGGCCGCCCTAGGGTCGTGGGCATGATCCCCGCATCCTGGATCCCCCATCGCCGCGCCGACGGCGAGGTGGTCGGCTACCTGCGCGAGGCGGGCGACGACTTCCAGCCGATGGACCTTCTGGGCCGACCGCTCGCCGAGCCGGGCGACTGGTCCGCCGCCGAGGCGCTGCTCGACGAGCACAGCCTGGCGTGGCTCATGGACGCGTTCCTGCTCGCCGTCGACGGCGCCGACGAGCGCGTGCGCGTCACGGAGGTCACGCCCGAGCGCGTGCGGGTGAAGCGCGACGACCTCGGCGCGATCGGCGGCGACGCGCGCTTCTGGGAGCTGCCGGTGCCCGACGGGCGCCTGCGGCCAGCCCCGCCGCTGACGGAGTGGCCTGGCTAGGCGGGCTTCAGCAGCCAGGCGACGACGAGCATCACGGGCAGCGAGGCGATCGTCGTCAGCAGCACGATGTCGCGGGTGACCGCGGTCGCGCGGTCGTAGCGGAGCGCATACTGGTACATGTTCTGCGCCGACGGCAGCGCCGCCATCACGGTGCACGCGTAGACGAGCTGCTCGTCGAGCCCGAACGCGAACCGCGCGAGCAGGTAGGCGATCACCGGCATCGCGAGCGACTTCAGCACCACCGCGAGCGCCACCTCCTTGCGGCCGGAGCCGGGCTGCAGCGGGCGCTCCCCGCCGAGCGAGATGCCGAAGGCGAGCAGCATGAGCGGCACCGCGGCCCCGCCGAGGATCTCGAGCGGCGCGAGCACCGGGTCGGGCAGCTGGATGCCGAGCGCCGACACGAGCGCGCCGAGCGCCGCGGCGATGAGCATCGGGTTGCGCAGCGGCTGGGTGATGATGCCCATGAAGGATGCGCGGCCGGCGGTGAGCACGTCGAGGGTCGTGAGCAGCAGCGGCGCGAGCACGAGCAGCTGCAGCAGCAGCATCGGCCCGATGAAGCCGGGATCGCCGATCACGTAGATCGCGACCGGCAGGCCGATGTTGTTGACGTTGCTGTAGCCGGATGCGGTGGCGCCGAGCGCGATGCGGCTGGGGTCGCGCGTGAACCAGATCCGGGCGACCACGATGTAGATGCCGGCGACGGCGATGAAGCCGATGAGCGCGACCGCGAGCACGCTCGAGAAGAGGAGTCCCACGTCGGCCTCGCTCAGCACGATGAAGAGCAGCGCGGGGCTCGCGGCGAAGAACGACGTCTTGTTGAGGACCAGCCGGCCCTCCTGGTTCACGACGTTCAGCCGCGCGAGGAGCCAGCCGACGAAGATGACGAACCCGATGACGGCGAAGCCGATGAGCACGCCGCCCATGTCACCTCCGCGCTCGCTCGTCCACTGGTCAGGACAAGTCTGACATCACCGCGGAGCGGGCGTGCCATGCGTGGCGTGGTGGTCTCGACTCGGGCAGCCGCCGGGGGCGGCTGTCCGGCTCGACCAGCAGGGCGGGGTCGGCCGTCCGGCTCGACCAGCGGAGCGGGTCTACTGGGCCTCGAGGCCCAGGTCATCGAGGCGGATCGCTGCGCGGTACTCGACGCCCGCGGCCTCGATCACGGCCTGGGCGCCCGTGGCGCGGTCGACGATCACGGCGACGGCGACGACCTCCGCGCCCACCTTGCGGAGCGCCTCGATCGCCTTGAGCGGGCTGCCGCCGGTCGTGGAGGTGTCCTCGACCACGACGACGCGCTTGCCCTCGAGCTCCGGGCCCTCGATCTGGCGGCCGCGCCCGTGGTCCTTCGGCTCCTTGCGCACGACGAACGCGTCCACCTCGAGCCCGCGCGCGAGGCCGCGGTGCAGCACCGCGTTCGCGAGCGGGTCGGCGCCCATCGTCAGCCCGCCGACGGCCGAGACGTCGGGGATGTCGGCGATGAGGTCGAGCAGCACGTCGCCGATGAGCGGCGCGGCACGGTGGTCGAGCGAGAGCTTGCGCAGGTCGATGTAGTAGCTGGCGCGCTTGCCGCTGGTGAGCACGAAGTCGCCGTGGAAGACGGCTTCGTCCCGGATGAGCTGGATGAGCTGGTCGCGCGCGGTCACGCCCCCAAGGCTACTTCTCAACGTCGCCTGTGGTCGCTCGTGCCGCTCAGCGGCTCGTCCGACCACCCGCGACGTTGAGAAGGCAGCGGCGGTCAGCCGTCGCTGGGGCCGGGCAGGCTGTCGCCGCGCGGCTCGCGGCCGGTGCGCGTCTCGCGGCCGGTCCAGGCGGCGAAGCGCTCCGACGGCGAGGCGTCGGCCGGCGGCTCCATCGCCGCGCCGAAGATGGTGGGCTTCCGGATCGACGCCTCGTTCGCGCGCTCGCGGTACTCCTCCATCCACTCGAGCAGCTCGGCGGGGAAGTCGAGGTTGCCGGCGAGCCCGACGCGGGCGGAGCCCCAGCGGATGTCCCACGCGTGGAGCGCCATGTCGAGCGTCGCGAGCGGCAGGGCGCGGAAGGCATCCTCGTCGGCGTCGTGCGCGGCCGAGCGCAGCCGCGCGGCGAGCACCTCCCACGCCTCGACGGCCTCGAAGTCGGAGCCGTGCGCCATGACGGTGCTGTGGTCGGCGGTGAGGTCGCCATCCCCCTCCGCGCGGCCGAGCAGCGCACCGGCGCCGTACTCGGCCTGCACGCCGGTGACGTGGCGGATGACGTCGGCGATCGACCAGTCCGTGCAGGCCGAGGGCAGGCCGAGCCGGTCGGCGCCGGCTCGCGCCTCGGCCGAGAACAGGTCGAGAGCCTGGAGGTAGCGTTCGCGAGCGGTGCCCATCCATCCATAGTGCACCGTCGCACGCGCCGAGCCCCGGCGCCGTGCGCACGCGAGGCCCCGCGGATGCGCGTCGGAGCACCCGCGGAGGGGTCCCGCCCGTAGGCTCGATGCATGCGCATCGCCACCTGGAACGTGAACTCCGTGCGCGCCCGCACCGCTCGCATCGTCGACTGGCTCGAGCGCAGCGACGTCGACGTGCTGGCCATGCAGGAGATCAAGTGCAAGACGGAGCAGTTCCCCTACGCGGCGTTCGAGGCCGCCGGGTATGAGGTGCAGGCGCACGGCTTCAGCCAGTGGAACGGCGTGGCGATCGCTTCGCGGCTGCCGATGACGGAGGTCGAGCGCGGCTTCCAGGGGCAGCCGGGCTACGCGAACACCGGCGACCCGGTCGTCGAGGCGCGCGCGATGGCCGCGACGGTCGAGGGCGTGCGGGTGTGGAGCCTCTACGTGCCGAACGGCCGCGACCTGGCGCACGCGCACTACGGCTACAAGCTCGAGTGGCTGCGCGTGCTCGCCGATCACCTGGGCACGTGGGGCGGGCGCCCGCTCGCCCTCATGGGCGACTTCAACATCGCGCCGCTCGACACCGACGTCTGGGACATCGGCGCGTTCGACGGCTCGACGCACGTGTCGAAGCCGGAGCGGGCCGCGTTCGACGCGCTGCTGCAGTCGGGCCTCGTCGACGTGGTGCGCGACCGCGCCCCCGGCTACACCTATTGGGACTACAAGGCCGGGCGCTGGAACAAGAACGAGGGGATGCGCATCGACTTCGTGCTCGGCACACCCGAGCTCGCCGAGCTCGTCACGCGCGCCTCGATCGACCGCGATCAGCGCCAGGGCGACGCGCCCTCCGACCACGTGCCGGTGGTCGTCGACCTCGACCTCGAGACCGAGCTCGACGACGACCGCCCGATGATCTTCTGATGCCGGATGCGTCGGGCGGTCCCGCGCCGTCGCAGGACGCGGCGGTCGACGGGCCGGTCGACGCGCCGGTCGGCGTGCCCGCGCCTTCGCGCACCGCGCGCGTGCTCGAGATCGCGACCCTGACGGGGGTATCGCTCAACCTGCTGGCGCTCGCGATCCTGGGCGCGCTCGGCGCGGCCGCGGTCGGGCTGCAGTCGCAGGTCTCCCAGGACAACGCCGGCACCGAGCCACCCGGCGGCGTCGTCGCCGGCTACTGGTTCGCGCTCGGCATCGCCACGGTCGTGCTCAACGGCCTCGCCATTTGGCAGCGCCGCAGCTGGGGGCTCGGCTGGGCCGCGCTCGCCGCGGTCGCCTGCTGGATCGTGTTCTTCGTCGCGATGGACGTGTCGCGCGCATGACCTTCGACGAGGGAGCCGACTGGGAGGAGCTCGAGCCGCGGCGCGTGCGCACCCCCGCCGAGCGCCTGCGGCTCGCGGCGTGGGTGCTCATCTTCGCGAACCTCCTCGGGCTGCTGCTGCTGGCGCCGATCGGCGACGGCGGGCTCCTGCAGGCTGCGGACGCGTCGGGCACCGACGTCGGCCCCGCGCGGCTCACCTTCTGGATCACGCTGCTCGGCGCGACGATCGTGGGCAACGGGATCGGCGCTGCAGCGGCCGCGACCCGTCAGCGCTGGGCGATCGTGCCGCCGGTGCTCGCGGCGGTCGCGAGCTGGACCGGCTTCCTCATCGCGACGACGCTCGTCTGAGGGGCGCATCCGGGCACCCGCGCACGTCCGTTGCGGCCGACAGCCGGACCGCGCGCGACGCCGGGAAGTGGCAGGAAAGCCGGGGCCGGGTGCAACAAACGTGCGCGACGGACTCCATACGCTGGATTCACGCACGGATCGTCCAGCGCGCATCGCGCACAGCGCGATCCGCCCCGATCCCCGACCGAACCATGGAGGCTCCCATGACGATGACCCAGGCCACCGCCGCCGACCTCCGCCAGCACCCCGCGTGGCTCCGCATCAAGGCCGCAGCGACGGCGCTGCAGCCGATGCAGTCGAAGAGCGGCGCCATCGAGGACGCGGCCGACCACGACGCCGCCCGCGGCCACGTCGCCGATGTCGTGCAGGGCATCCGCGAGATCGCGCCGGAGTTCCCCCACGACGCCGCGTACCTCGCGCAGGCAGCGGTCGACTTCGAGCGCTGGGCGGCCGAGGGCTTCGGCGTGCCCGACTTCTTCGACGCGCTCGTGGAGTTCCAGCCGCAGCAGCACCGCGTCGACGGCCTGCAGCACCTCGTGGTCTTCCCGATGGTGACGCAGAACGGCTCGAGCGACCGGCTCGTGGAGGCCGTGCTCGTCGAGGTCATCTGGCCCGACTTCATCGCCGACCTCGAGGCCGGCGACTACTCGAACGCGCTCTTCGTGCCGCTGCGCTTCATCGACTTCACGTCCGGCTACGACACGAACTCGGCCGTGCTCTTCCCCGAGACCGTCGCCATGCGCGAGATCCCGACGTTCACGTGGGGCGCGATCTTCCAGGACCGCGAGGCCGCGCGCTTCCGCCGCGTCGTCGAGGCCGCGTGCGAGGTGACGAAGCTCGAGCTGCCCGCCGACGCCGCCGAGATGCTCGCCGACCAGTCGCTCGCCGAGCAGACCTTCGTGATGTGGGACCTCATCCACGACCGCACCCACATGCGCGGCGACCTGCCGTTCGACCCGTTCATGATCAAGCAGCGGATGCCGTTCTTCCTCTACTCGCTCGAGGAGCTGCGCTGCGACCTCACCGCGTTCCGCGAGTCGGTCGCGATCGAGCGCCGCATCGCGGCGATGCCGGTGACCGGCGAGGGAGCGGCGACGGAGGCCGACCGCGACCTCGCGAAGCACGCGAAGCTCGTGCAGTACGCGGTGATCTTCGACCGCATCTTCCGCTTCGCGATCACCGGCACCCGCACCCGCAACTACGACGGCCTCGGCGGCCAGCTGCTCTTCGCGTGGCTGCACCAGCACCGCGTGCTGCACTGGACCGACACGCAGCTCGCGTTCGACTGGGACGAGGTGCCCGACGTCGTGAACAAGCTCGGCGAGGCGATCGAGCTGCTGTACTGGAAGTCGATCGACCGCCCGAAGATCGCGCACTGGCTCGCCGCCTACGAGCTCGTCTCCTCCGTCGTCGAGCCGCACCCCGCATCCGCGTGGAAGGCCGGCGCGCTGCCGCTCGAGGGCGCCCCGCGACAGCTGACCGACCTGGTGATGGACGACGAGTTCCCGCTGTCGATGTTCTACGAGGCCTTCGAGAAGAAGATGCGCGACGTCATCGCCTCGACGAAGGGCATCACGGCCTAGCGCTCGTCCGCTCACCAGCGAGGAGGTTCCCGGCAGGGAGCCTCCTCGCTGCATGCGGATGCGGAATGCCGCACGCCGCTCGGAGGTTCGCCTCGAGGACTGCTCGCTGAGCGTCGAAGGCTCCGAGGAAGGGTTGACCATGACCAAGATCACCGTGCTGGGCGCCACCGGGTTCGCCGGCGGCCACATCGCAGCGGAGGCCGCGAGCCGCGGCCACGAGCTCACGCTCGTCTCGCGGTCCGCGCCGCAGGACGCGCCCGCCGGCGCTCGCGTCATCCAGGGCTCGGTGCTCGACGCCCACGTGCTCGCGCAGGCGATCGACGGCGCCGACGTCGTGGTGGGCGCGCTGTCGCCGCGCGGTGACATGGAGGGCAAGGTGGCGGATGCCTATGCCGACGTCGCCGCCCGGCTCGCGCCCGGCACGCGGTTCATCATCGTCGGCGGCTTCGGCTCGCTCAAGGACGAGGCGGGCGACCGCATCGTCGAGACCGCAGCGTTCGCGCCCGAGTACAAGCCCGAGGCGCTCGAGCTCTTCTCCGCCTTCGAGCGGGTCAGCGCGATGGACGTCGACTGGACCTACGTGAGCCCGGCCGGCACCTTCGGCGGCTACGTGCCCGACCAGACGCGGCGCGGCGAGTACCGCACCGGCGGCGACGACGCCTTCTACGACGCCGACGGGCAGTCGGTCATCTCGGGTCCCGACTTCGGGCTCGCGGTCGTCGACGAGATCGAGGCCGGCGCGCACGTGCGCGAGCACATCTCGTTCGCGTACTGAGCAGGCGCGCTCGCGACGCGGCATCCGCCCCTGTCGCGAGCGCCGCGGGTCTGCGACAGTGCTGGCATGGACGTCGAGTGGATCCCTGATTACGGCGAGCTCCTGAAGCGCGGCCTGCGCGTGCCGCTGGAGGGCAGCGAGGACGACGCGGTCGCCGCGGTGCTCGAGCAGCTCGACGCCGGCGGCGCGACACCGGGCGAGGTGGAGGTGCGCGACCTCGTGCGCGAGGCGCGCGCGGGCGCAGCGAAGCACCACGACGCACCGTGACGCACCCGGTGCTGCGAGCGCTGCGGCGCATCGCGGCGCCGGTGTCGCGCACGCGGTGGTTCCGCCGCGTCGGCCCGCGAGCGCTGCCGGTCGCCGAGCGGCTGCTGCGCCGCGCGACCGGCGGCCGGCTCGTGGTGTCGGGCATCCTCGTGCCCTCGCTCGTGCTGCGCACGACCGGCGCGCGGTCCGCGCAGCCGCGCAGCTCTGAGCTCATGTACACGCCCGACGGCCGCGGCGGCGCGATCGTCGCGGGCACGAGCTTCGCGCGTGCGGCGCATCCGGCGTGGACGGCGAACCTGGCCGCGCATCCCGACGCGGAGGTCGTCGTGCGGGGCCGGCGGTTCCGCGTGCGCGCCGAGCGCGTGCCCGACGCCGAGCGCGAGGCGACCTGGTCGCGCATCGAGCGGCAGTGGCCCGGCTACCGGCAGTACGAGCGCGACTCCGGCCGGACGGTGCGGCTGTTCCGGCTGACGACGCACGCCGTCCCGTCGCCCTTCGACGGCAGGCTGTGGGGCTGGGGACGCGGATGACGCGCGGTCGGCGCGACTCGCGCCTACGCTGACGCCATGGCATCGCTCATCCCGCCGATTGACCCGAGTCGCCGCACCGCCGACCTGCTCGGCAGCGCCGCCGTGCTCGTCGCGGTCGCGGTGCTCGGCTACGCCGCCACCATCGTCATGGGTGTGCTGCTGTTCGCGGCGAACCCGGAGGGCGGCACGGCCCGCACGTGGGCGATGCTGCTCACCTGGCAGCTGCCGCTCGCCGTCTGGATCGCGACGGTAGTCGCCGTCGTGGTCCTCGCGGTGCAGCGCCGCCGCGCGCTGCGAGCGAGCCTCGTCGGCGCGAGCATCTTCGCGGTGTCGGTCGCCGCCGGGCTCGTCGTCGCCGCCGGCTGACCGCGCGGACCGCGAGGGCGGGCACGCACGGCACACTGGAGCCATGCGCATCCTCATCGCCGGCGCCACGAGCGCGCTCGGGCACGCCACGGCATCCGCCTTGCTCGAGTCGGGCCACCACGTCATCGCGGTCGGCTCGAACGCCGACCGGCTCGGCATGGTCGACGCGAGCGAGCGCTTCGAGTGCGACCTCACCGACCCGGACGCGGTCCGGCAGCTCGGCGAGGAGGTCGGCGAGCTCGACGGCCTGCTGCACCTGGTCGGTGGCTGGCGCGGCGGCGGCGGCCTCGCGGGCCAGTCCGACGAGGACTGGGCGTGGCTCGAGGCACGCGTCGTGCGCACGCTGCGCAACACCACCCGCACCTTCGCCGACGCGATCGGGCGCTCGGAGGCGGGCGTCATCGCGATCATCTCGACGACCGGCGTCGAGCGCCCGACCGCCGGCAACGCCAACTACGTGGCGCTCAAGGCCGCCGCCGAGGCGTGGCTCGCCGCCGTCGGCCACCAGCTGCGCGCGACCCCGGCCCGCACGGTCGTGAAGCGCGTGAAGGCGCTCGTCTCCGACGCTGACCGCGCCGCGCAGCCCGACCGCGACTTCGCCGGCCACACCGACGTGACCGCCCTCGCCGCCGAGCTCACCGCCGAGTTCTCTCAACGGAGCAGCCGGTAGCGCGAGGGCAGTATCCCCTCCTGCTCCCAGCCGCTCCGTCGAGAGGTCAGTCGGTGCGGGTGAGCAGGAAGAGCGGGATGAGGCGGTCGGTCTTCGCCTGGTAGTTCGCGTAGTCGGGCCACGCGGCGACCGCGCGCTCCCACCAGGCGTCGCGCTCGGCGCCGGGCTCGAGCTCACGCGCGATGTAGTCGTGGCGCTCCGCGAGGTCCTGCAGCTCGACGAGCGGGTGCTGCTTGAGGTTGTAGTACCAGACCGGGTGCTCCGGGGCGCCGCCCTTCGAGGCGACGACGACGTACTCGCCCTCGTGCTCGACCCGCATGAGCGCGGTCTTGCGCAGCTTGCCCGACCTCGCGCCGACGCTCGTCAGCAGGATGATCGGCTTGCCCCGCAGGGTGTTGGCCTCGGCGCCGGCGGATGCCTCGAACGCCTCCGCCTGCTTGCGCGCCCACTCGGAGGTGCTGGGTGCGTACTCGCCCGTCAATGGCATGCGTGCTCCTTCGTCCATCGCGAGCGTAGCCCGGCCGCGAGACCGAATCCGAGCGTTGCCCGAGCGGGCGCGCCGACGTACGGTCCATGCAGCAGCGCACCCCGGGAGGACCCATGGCCATCGCAGTGCTCGACATGTCGATGTCGCTCGACGGCTTCATCGCCGGACCCGACGACAGCCCTCAGCTGCCGGGCGGCGCCGGCTTCTCGCTCCACGACTGGATCGGCGACCCTGACGATCCGAGCAGCGCCGACGGCCGTGACCGCGAACTCATGGACGCCGTCCGCGACGCCGGCGCGGTGCTGTCGGGCAGGCGCACCGCCGAGCAGGCCGGGCACTGGGGCGGCGACCACCACGGGATGGGCGTGCCGATCTTCGTCGTCAGCCGGCGTGCGCCGAGTGCCGAGGCGGCCGCGCTCCCGCTCGTGCACTACGTCGCCGATCCGGTCGACGCGATCCGCCAGGCGAAGGCGGCAGCGGGCGACCGGCGCGTGCACATGATCGGCGCCGCGTGGGTGCCGGCCGCGCTCGAGGCAGGTGCGATCGACGAGATCCAGATCCACCACGTGCCGCTGCTGCTCGGCGCGGGCCGCCGCCTGTTCGACGTGCTGCCCGCCCCCATCCGGCTCGAGATCGCGGAGGTCGTCAGCACCCCGCGCGCCACGCACATCCGCTACCGCGTCCTCGCCCCCTGACCCGCAGGATCCTCAACGTCGCCAGTGGTCGCGCATCGCGCTCACAGCCTCGCGCTACCGCCCGCGACGTCGAGGATCAGAGGCGGCCGACGCGGGTGACGCGCACGACGGCGGTGCCGGCCTCCGCGGACGCCGCGAGGTCGATCGACGCCCAGATGCGCCAGTCGTGGTCGCCCGCCGGATCGGCGAGGATCTGCTGCGCCTCCCAGACGAGCGGCCCCTCGTCGATCTGCAGCATCCGGGCGCTGCGCGCATCCGCTCCGGTGCCGATCGACCCGTGCTCCTCGTAGTACGCGTCGAGCGCGTCGCCCCAGGCGTCGGCGCCGAAGCCGGCGGCCGCGTCGAGCTCGCCCAGCTCCTCGTGCTTGTCGAGCGCCGCGAGCTGCACGCGCCGGAACAGCTCGTTGCGCACGAGCACCCGGAACGCCCGCGGGTTCGCGACCACGGAGGGCGGCGGCGGCGGCGCGATCGGCGCCTCGCCGGGCGCGGTGGGATGCATGAGCTCCTCCCACTCGTCGAGCAGGCTGGAGTCGACCTGCCGCACGACCTCGCCGAGCCACTCGATGAGGTCGAGCAGCTCGTCGGTCTTCGCCTCGTCCGGCACCGTCTGGCGGATCGCGCGGTACGCATCCGACAGGTACCGCAGCACGAGCCCCTCGCTGCGGGCGAGCGCGTAGTGCTGCACGTAGTCGGCGAACGTCATCGCCCGCTCCCACATGTCGCGCACGACCGACTTCGGCGACAGCGCGAAGTCCGAGACCCACGGCTGCGACGACGCGAAGACCGCGAGCGCCTCGGTCAGCAGCTCGTCGAGCGGCTTCGGGTGCGTGACCGCCTCGAGCAGCTCCATCCGCTGGTCGTACTCGATGCCGTCGGCCTTCATCGCCGCGACCGCCTCGCCGCGCGCGAGGAACTGCTGCTGCGACAGGATCGGCCGCGGGTCGTCGAGCGTCGACTCGATGACCGAGATGACGTCGAGCGGATGCGTCGGGTCGGCCGGGTCGAGCATGTCGATGACCGCGAGCGCGAACGGCGAGAGCGGCTGGTTGAGCGCGAAGTTCGGCTGCAGGTCGACGGTGAGTCGGATGCGGTCGGGCCCGCCGTGCGGATCGGCGTGCTGCTCGACGACGCCGGCGGTGCGCAGCGTGCGGTAGATCGCGAGCGCCCGGCGCTCGAGCGCGAGCTGCGACCGCCACGGCTCGTGCGAGGAGGCGATGAGCTCGCGCATCTCGGCGAACGCGTCGCCGCCGCGGCCGATGACGTTGAGCAGCATCGAGTGGCTCACCTGCATGTGCGAGGTGAGCGGCTCGGGCTCGGCGGCGATGAGCTTCTCGAACGACGGCTGCCCCCACGACACGAAGCCCTCCGGCGCCTTCTTGCGCACGAGCTTGCGGCGCTTCTTGGGGTCGTCGCCCGCCTTCGCGAGCATCTTCGCGTTGTCGGCCTCGTGCTCGGGCGCCTGCGCCACGACCGTGCCGGCGGTGTCGTAACCGGCGCGGCCCGCGCGACCCGCGATCTGGTGGAACTCGCGCGCGGAGAGCTGGCGCATCCGGGTGCCGTCGAACTTCGTCAGCCCCGTGAGCAGCACCGTGCGGATCGGCACGTTGATGCCGACCCCGAGCGTGTCGGTGCCGCAGATGACGCGCAGGAGCCCCTGCTGGGCGAGCTGCTCGACGAGCCGCCGGTACTTCGGCAGCATGCCGGCGTGGTGCACACCGATGCCCGAGCGGACCAGCCGCGAGAGCGTCTGCCCGAAGCGCGTGGTGAAGCGGAACTCGCCGATCGCGTCGGCGATCTGGTCGCGCTGCTCGCGGCTGATGATCTTCACCGAGGTGAGCGCCTGCGCGCGCTCGAGCGCCGCCGCCTGCGAGAAGTGCACGATGTAGACCGGCGCGCGCTGGGTGGAGAGCAGCTCCTCGATCGTCTCGTGCACGGGCGTCATGGCGTACTCGTACGAGAGCGGCACGGGCCGCTCGACGCCGGTGACGACGGCCGTCTCGCGGCCGGTGCGGCGGCTGAGGTCGTCGGCGATGCGCGTGACGTCGCCGAGCGTCGCCGACATCAGCACGAACTGCACGTGCGGCAGCGTCAGCAGCGGCACCTGCCACGCCCAGCCGCGCTGCGGGTCGCCGTAGAAGTGGAACTCGTCCATGACGACCTGGTCGACGTCGGCGGCGTCGCCGTTGCGCAGCGCGAGGTTCGCGAGGATCTCCGCGGTGCAGCAGATGATCGGCGCATCCGCGTTCACCGAGGAGTCGCCCGTCACCATGCCGACCTTCTCGGCGCCGAAGATCTCGACGAGCGCGAAGAACTTCTCGCTCACGAGCGCCTTGATCGGCGCCGTGTAGAAGGTGCGCTTGCCCTGCGCGAGCGAGGCGAAGTGCGCGCCGGCCGCGACGAGCGACTTCCCGGTGCCGGTGGGCGTCGAGAGGATGAGGTTGGCGCCGCTCACGATCTCGATGAGCGCCTCCTCCTGCGCCGGGTAGAGCGGCAGTCCGCGCTCGGCCGACCAGGCGGCGAACGCCTCGAACGCGGCGTCGGGATCCCAGGTCGCTGGCGCGTGGTCGAGGAGGCTCATCGACTCGATCCTCCCGCACCACGCGCCGCTCGGTAGAATCTCCTGTGCTCCCCCATCATTCGGACCCGTCTGGCGCGCCCGCGGACCAGCCGGCGACGCCCGACGCGGCAATCGACGACGCAGCGGATGCGGCCCCCGCCACGCTCGACGCCGCCGACGTCGCGACGACCCTCCGCGTGCTCGAGACGCTCCACAGCATGGACCGCGACGACCCCCACTACGTCGCGGTGCGGCAGGCGACCGCGAACATGTTCAAGGAGGTCAAGCTCGCGAGCCGCAAGGCGAAGCACGCGCGCATCCAGGCCGCCGACCGTGCCGTCGTCGCCGCGACCGCGACCGGCGCCCCCGACCGCATCGACGACGAGACGCGCGGCATCCCGCTCGCGACGCGGGCCGCAGCGCCCACCGCCGGCACGCTCATCCGCTCGCGCGGCTGCTACATCTGCAAGCAGCAGTACACGCTCGTCGACGCCTTCTACCACCAGCTGTGCCCCGCCTGCGCGGCGACGAGCCACGCGAAGCGCGACGCCCGCACCGACCTCACCGGCAAGCGCGCGCTGCTCACCGGCGGGCGCGCCAAGATCGGCATGCACATCGCGCTGCGGCTGCTGCGCGACGGCGCCCACACGACGATCACGACGCGGTTCCCGCGGGATGCGGTGCGCCGCTTCTCGTCGTTGCCCGACTCCGCGGAGTGGCTGCACCGCCTCAAGGTCGTCGGCATCGACCTGCGCGACCCCGCGCAGGTGATAGGGCTCGCCGAGGAGGTCGCCGCCGCGGGACCGCTCGACATCCTCATCAACAACGCCGCCCAGACCGTCCGCCGCTCCGCGGGCGCCTACGCGCCGCTCGTCGAGGCCGAGCTCGAGCCGCTGCCCGCGACGGGGCCGAACGGCGGCCCGATGCCCGAGCTCGTGACCTTCGGCCACACGAACGACGCGCATCCGCTCTCGCTCACGGCATCCGTCGCCGCGCACCCCGTGCTTGCGAGCACCGCCCGCACCGCCGACGAGCTCACCGCCGAGGCGATGGCGGCGGGCTCGAGCTCGCTCGAGCGGCTCGCGGCCGGCACCGCGATCGACGCGGGCGGGCTCGTGCCCGACGAGGAGCACGTCAACTCCTGGACGCAGCACGTCGACCAGGTCGAGCCGCTCGAGATGCTCGAGGTGCAGCTCGCCAACATGACGGCGCCGTTCCTGCTCGTCTCGCGCCTGCGGCCGTCGCTCGCCGCGTCGAGCGCCCGCCGCACCTACGTCGTCAACGTGTCGGCGATGGAGGGGGTCTTCGGCCGCGGCTACAAGGGCCCCGGCCACCCGCACACGAACATGGCGAAGGCGGCGCTCAACATGCTCACGCGCACGAGCGCGCGCGAGATGTTCGAGAGCGACGGCATCCTCATGACCGCCGTCGACACCGGCTGGATCACCGACGAGCGCCCGCACTTCACCAAGGTGCGGCTCGCCGAGGAGGGCTTCCACGCCCCGCTCGACCTCGTCGACGGCGCCGCCCGCGTCTACGACCCGATCGTGCGCGGCGAGGCTGGCGAGGACCTCTTCGGCGTCTTCCTCAAGGACTACGCGCCTGGCTCCTGGTGAGCGCACGTCCTGGTGACCGCGTGACCGCGCCATGACGCCTGCCGAGCTGCGGGCGCTGCCGCCCGGCACGCGCGTCGTCGTGCGCTACCGGCTGCACGGCGACTCCCACGGGGCGACGGATGCGCTGGGCGACCTCATCGCCGTCGGCCCGGTGTCGTGCACGGTCGCGACGCGTCGCGGCGAGGTCGTCATCGCGATCGCCGACATCGTGGCGGCGAAGACCGTGCCGCCGGCGCCGGAGCGGCGACCGCGCTAGCCGCGCGCCGCGATCCACCGCGGGATCTCAGGCGGGCGGGGCTAGCGTGGAACCGCAGGAGTCCGCGAGCAAGGAGAGCGTCATGTCCCAGTACGACGACCCCAACGCCGCGCGTCGCGTCGACGCCGACGGCACGCCCGCTCGCGCCGAGACCGAGCGACTCGACGATCGCGCGCACCGCGACGGAGCGACCGCATCCGACACCTCGAGCGACCGCAGCGCGACGACGCACGACACGACGACGCAGGATTCGACGACCCAGGCCGCGCCGACCGCCGTCGAGCCGAAGCGCATCACGCTCGACCCCTCGCTCGACTCGCACCAGCGGCAGGGCGTCACCGGCGGCACGTGGATCGCGCTCATCCTCGGCACGCTCATCCTCGTGCTGCTGCTCATCTTCATCCTGCAGAACAACGTGCCCGCCGACTTCGCCTACTTCGGCTTACAGTTCAACCTGCCGCTCGGTGTCGCGATGCTCTTCGCGGCGATCGCGGGCGTGCTCATCGCCGCGCTGCTCGGCTCCGTGCGCCTCTTCAAGCTGAGCCGTCGCGTGCGGAAGCTCGAGAAGGAGCGCGAGACCATCAAGCGCGCGATCCGCTAGCGCGGGCTCTCGGCGCAGGTCCAGCAGAGTTGCAGAAGACTCGCCTGTCCAGCGGTCGCGCGCCGGAGTAGCGTTCGGCGCACACCGTCGGGGCTGCGGCGGGTCGTGAGCACGACCGGCTCCGGCGCAGAGGGAGCCGTCATGATCCTGGTGTGCGGAGCCACGGGGCTGCTGGGCAGCCGGATCGTCGAGCACCTCGTCGAGGCGGAGCAGCCGGTGCGCGCGTTCGTCCGCCCGGACACGGATGCGTCGGCACTGCAGGCATCCGGCGTCACGATCGCGCGCGGCGACCTCCGCGGCCCGACGAGCGTGCGCGCCGCGCTCGCGGGCGTCGACACGGTCGTCACCTCGGCGAACGCGATCAGCCGCATCCTCGACGGCGACAAGGACCTCACGATCGCGGATGTCGACCTCGCCGGCAACCTCGATCTCATCCGGGCAGCGAGCGAGGCGGGCGTGCAGCGCTTCGTGTTCGTCTCGGCGACCGGGATGGGTCGCGGGCTCGAACGCCTCGCGCCGCTCACCGAGGCGAAGTGGCACGCCGAGCAGGCGCTCGCGGCGTCGCCGATGCGGAGCGTCGTGGTGCGCAGCGACATGCTCATGGAGATCTGGCTCGAGCCGCTCTCAGGCATCGACCCGGGCAACGGCAAGGCCGTCGTCTATGGGCGCGGGCAGGCCGCGCACCGCTACATCGCGGCCGACGACCTCGCGGCGCTGTGCGCGCACCTCGCGACCGTCGACGACCCGCCGAAGGTGGTCGAGGTGGGCGGGCCGGAGGCGCTCACCCGCAACGAGGTGGTCGCCGCCTTCGCCGCGGCGGCCGGGCGGGAGCTGCGCGTGCGGCACGTGCCCCGCGGGGTGCTCGACGTCGCGACGCGGGCGCTGTGGAACATGAAGCCGGCACTCGCGTCGATGCTCGCCATGGCGCTCTTCAGCGACACCCACCCGAGCACGGCCGACGACGCCCCGCTCCGCGCGGCAGGCATCGAGCCGCGCACGGCCTCCGACTACATCCGCGCATCCGTCGCCGTCCGCTGACCACCCTCCGCCCCGCCCGCTGCCTGTGATCTCAACGGAGCGGGTGGTCGCGCGAGGGCACTATCGCCTCGCGCTCCCAAGCGCTCCGTTGAGATCGACAGCACGCGGTCGTTCGGCGGCGCGCTGCCCGGGGCGAGCGCGGCGAGCGCTCGATACGATCGGAGCCCGTCGCCCAGGAGGTCCCTTCGTGCCCGCAGCATCCGCGTCCGACACCGCCCGCGCCCACGCCGACGATCTCGCATCGTTCGTCGATGCGTCGCCGTCGAGCTACCACGCGGCCGCCGAGGTGGCCAGCCGCCTGCAGGACGCCGGCTTCACGGCGCTCGACGAGGCGGATGCGTGGCCGGAGGCCGCCGGCCGCTACCTGGTGGTGCGCGACGGCGCCGTCATCGCCTGGATCGTGCCCGCCTCCGCGAGCGCCACGACGCCCGTGCGGGTGTTCGGGGCGCACAGCGACTCCCCCGCCTTCAAGCTCAAGCCGCAGCCGACCACCGGCCGGCTCGGCTGGCTGCAGGCGGGCGTCGAGGTCTACGGCGGGCCGCTGCTCAACTCCTGGCTCGACCGCGAGCTGCGCCTCGCCGGTCGGCTCGTGCTCGACGACGGCAGCCACGTGCTCGCCGACTCCGGACCGCTGCTCCGGCTCCCGCAGCTGGCCATCCACCTCGACCGCGGCGCCAACGACGGCCTGACGCTCGACAAGCAGGCGCACACACAGCCGGTCTGGGGGCTCGGGTCGCCCGAGTCGGCCGATCTGCTCGCCGAGGTCGCCGCGTCGAGCGGCGTCGACGTCGCCCGGATCCGCGGGTTCGACCTCGTCACGGCCGACAGCGCGCGGGGCGCGGTGTTCGGCAAGGACGACGCCTTCTTCGCCGCCGGGCGGTTCGACGACCTCGCGAGCGTCCACGCCGGCACGGTCGCGCTCGCCGCTGCCGCCGAGGGGTTCGATGCGGCGCACATCCCGGTGCTCGCGGTGTTCGACCACGAGGAGATCGGCTCGGCGACTCGCTCCGGCGCGGCCGGCCCGTTCCTCGAGGACGTCCTCGAGCGCATCGGCCTCGCGCTCGGCGCGAGCCGCGAGGAGCGGATGCGCGCGCTCGCGGCGTCGTGGTGCGTCTCGAGCGACGTCGGCCACTCGGTGCATCCGAACTACGCCGAGAAGCACGATCCCCGCGTGCAGCCGGTGCTCGGCTCCGGCCCGATCCTGAAGATCAACGCGAACCAGCGCTACGCGACCGACGGCGCGGGCGCCGCCGCCTGGCAGGCGTGGTGCGAGCAGGCGGGCGTGACGAGCCAGCCGTTCGTGTCGAACAACGCGGTGCCGTGCGGCTCGACGATCGGGCCGATCACGGCGACGCGGCTCGGCATCCGCACGGTCGACGTCGGCATCCCGATCCTGTCGATGCACTCGGCGCGCGAGCTCGCCGGCGTGAGCGACCTCCACGACCTCCGGGCGGTGGCGGGCACGTTCTTCACCGCGGCGGACTGACCGCCCGACGCGGACCGGGAGCGAGCGGCGCATGCGGGTCGACTACATCCTCCCGCTGCGCTGGGACGCCGCGACGTCCCACCGCGAGCTGCCCGAGCTGACCGCCTACCTCGCGCGCCTGAGCCAATGGGCGGATGTCGTGGTCGTCGACGGCTCGGACCCGCCGGTGTTCGCCGAGCACGACGCGGCGTGGTCCGGGCTCGTGCGCCACATCCCGCCGGAGGGGCCGCCGTGCCCGAACGGCAAGGTGGCGGGGGTGCTGACCGGCATCCGGGCGACCCGACGCGACCGCATCGTGATCGCCGACGACGACGCCCGCTACGACGAGCGCGGCCCCGCGGACGTCGTGCGCCGGCTGGACCGCGCCGCCATCGTCATGCCGCAGACCACTTCCGCCCGCTGCCGTGGCACGCGCGCTGGGACACGGCGAGGTCGCTGCTCAACCGGGCGCTCGGCGCGGACTACGCCGGCACGGTCGCCGTGCGGCGAGCACTCGCCGCCGGCGGCTACCGCGGCGACGTGCTGTTCGAGAACCTCGAGCTGCTGCGCACCGTCGCCGCGCGCGGCGGGACGGTCGAGCGGGCGAAGGACCTCTTCGTCGAACGCCGGCCGCCGAGTGCGCGGCACTTCCGGTCGCAGCGTGTGCGGCAGGCGTACGACTCGCAGGCGCAGCCCTGGCGGCTCGCGGCCGAGCTCGCGCTGCTGCCCGCCCTGCTGCTGCAGGCCCGTGCGCCTGGCGGCTACCTCGTCTGGGCGGCTGCCGCCGTCATGGTCGCCGAGCGTGGACGGCGGGTCGCCGGCGGGCGGCAGGTGTTCGCGCCGACCGTAGCGCTCTGGGCGCCGGCGTGGGTCGCGGAGCGGGCGATCACCGCGTGGGTCGCCCTCGCCTGGCGGGCGGCCGGCGGCGTGCCGTATGCCGGCGGTCGGCTGCGCCACGCGGCCTCGTCGATGCGGGCGCTGCGTCGGGCCGAGCACCGCGGCACACCCGGAGCCGATCGGCCCATCTGCTGAGCTCGCTGCTCAGCCGACCTGCAGCGCGACCGCGTCCTGCCGCCGCACGATCTCTTCGATCCAGATCGGCGCGAACGGCGACGTGCAGTTCGGCGGCGTCGGGTAGTCCTTCAGCACCTCGAGCCGCTCGCCGATCGCGATCGCCCGCGCGCGGTGCTCGGGGTGCGAGATGCCGATCGTCGCGAGGCAGGTGTTCATCGCCCACTGCAGCCGGTCCGGTGCGTCGCGCATCTCGGCCTCGACCGTGTCGAGCAGCACGTCGAGGTCGAGCCCCTCTGGCCGCTTCGCGACCCGCTCGCTCGTCAGCGCCCATCCGGCGCTCGCCACCACCGGATCCGCGTCGTCGACCCACCACAGCCGCAGCGCCTCGGCCTCCGGGTGCTTCTTCACGACGTAGTTCACGAGCCAGTCGTGCACCTTCGGCGCGCGCGCCTCGCGCAGCATGCGGTCGAGCTCGTCGCGCGCGTAGGCCTTCGGCCGGCAGATGAGCAGCGCGAGCAGCCGCGCGGCGGTCTCGTCCGTCGCCCACAGCTCGAGCGCGAGCTCGTGCTGCGTCTTCAACCGCTTCGCGATCGCGCGCAGCTTGCCGAGGTTGACGCCATGGTCGTCGCCATGGCGCTCGTTCACCTCGCGGGCGCGCGGGTCGTCGAGCGCGGCGAGCTCCGCGAGCAGTTCCGGCACGGTCTCCGACATCACGGCCTCCTCGTGTCCCGCTCAGCCTAGGAGCGGATGCGGCGGCGCCGCTCGGGCACGCGCGGCACGGTCCGTGCCGCGTCGTCATCGACGAGCCGTCTGTGCAACAGCCTGTTGCACAATGCTGCGCCTTGCCTCAGCCCGGCGAAGCCCCGCGCGGCGTCGCCACCACTGACGCCCTACCGGTTCCGCTCCGACTGCCGACTGCGGTCGGGCCCGCCGACCTCCTCCGGCAGCTCGTCGATCGGCACGAGCACGATGTCCTGCACCTTCCAGTCCAGGTCGATGCAGCCGTCGCGCGCGTCGAGCAGGTCGGTGAGCGTCGGCATCATGCCCCGGTGCGGCACGACGAACGCCTCGACGTGGAAGACGTGCCCCTGGTCGCGCACCCTGGAGCCGGCTCGCGCCACCCACGGCAGGCTCTCGAGGTAGGCGTCGACCTTCGCCGCATCCGGATGCGGCCGGCCGTCGTCGAAGGTGGTCGCCCGGGTGTCCATGAGGTCGGTGATGGCCGCCTTCATGTTCTTGAAGCCGTCCGAGAGGATGCTCGCGGCGATGAAGAGCGCGGCCGCCGCATCGGTCCACCAGAGCCCGAGCCCGATGCCCGCGACGCCGACGATCGAGCCGGCCGCGGTCATCCAGTCGGCCTTGTTCATGTCGGCGTCGGCGTACAGCACCTTGTCGTGCAGCTCCTCGGCGAGCCGCATCTTGACCCGACCGAAGTAGATGGGCAGCGGGATGGTGAGCGCCATCGCGCCCATCATCAGCCAGCCGAGCCAGACGGTCTGCCCGAACAGCACGACCGAGCCGATCGGCGGATGCTCGGCGGTGATGAGCCCCGTCGCCGAGTCGTAGATGAGGAACGCACCCATCGTGAAGAGCGCGACGCCCGCGACCAGGTGCGCGACCCCGACCGACCGGTGGTAGCCGTAGGGGTACTTCTGGTTCGGCGTCTTGTTCACGAGCCGCACCGCGAGCAGGAACGCGATCGGCGGAGCGAGCGAGAGCAGGTCCTCGATCCAGGCGGCCTTCATCGCCTGCGAGCTGCCCATCACGAGGTAGACCATCGTGATCGCGACCGCGAGGAACGCGAGCGTGCACCACTCGAATCGGATTGCCTTGCGGAGCGCCTTCGCCTGGCGCTCGGGCAGCTCGGTGCGGCCGAAGCGCGGGTTCACGAGACGGCCTCCTCGTCGAGGAAGCTCTCGAGCTCGACGAGGAAGGCGTTCTCGCCGAGCGGGGCGAGCATCACGTGCTTGTCGTTCCCCTCGGCGGTGCCGGTCTCGACGTAGGGGCGGGTGGAGGCGCCGAACTCCGTCCAGGGCGTGTCCTCGACGAAGCCGCCGATGACGAGGTCGAGCTCGCCCGCCTCGAGCGCCTCCGCGAGCGTCGCCTCGCTGCCCGGCGTCCACTCGACCTCGGCGTCGAGCCGCTCCGCGAACTCGAGGATGAGCGCCGGCTCGGTGCCCGACGGGTCGCCGCCGTCGCTCAGCTCGACCCACGGCGCATTCTCGGTGACGCCGACGCGCAGCACCCCGCCCTGGACGCGCTCGAGCGTGCCGTCGGGATCGGTGGGCACGGTCGCGCATCCCGTCAGCAGCACCGCCGTCACGACCACCGCGACCCCTGCTCCCCATGCCCTCCGCATGCGGCCGACGATAGCGAAGCAGCGTGCATGCACTCTGCGCGTTCGCATGGCGAATGCTGGAGCGCGGGCGGCGCGCGGCGGACGGGCCGGGCGGTGCGATGGAGCGGCCGCACTACCGCGAGCCGAGGCCCTCGGCCTTCATGCCGGACACCGTTTGCACACAGCGTTCGCTTGCCTCTTCTGCAGCGTCCAAGCGTTCCTCAAGCAGTGCACCCGAGCGCTGGACGAGCACCCGGCCGACCGGCGAGCGTCGAGCCAAGGAGTCCGCATCCACAGCGAAGGAGCCCCCGATGCCCCACTACGTCGTCAACCGGCGCGCCGACGAGCACGGCGACCACCAGGTCCATGACCGCGCCACCATCTGGAGCTGCCTGCCCGACGAGGCGGACCGGCGAGAGCTGGGCCCCCACGACGGGGGTGCGAGCGCCGTGCGCCTCGCGACCGCGTTCTACGGGCGCGCCAACGGCTGCGAGCGCTGCCTCATCTCGCAGCGCGTGGGCTGAGCACGACGCCCACGAGCAGCAGGGAGCCCGCGGCCGCTAGCTCGCCGTCGCGTCAGCGGCTCCGTAGTCGACCGCGGACCACTTCCGCGGACGGATGACGAACGCGACGAAGCCCTCCCGCTCCGCGTACGGCTCCCCCGTGTACTTCACCGAGAGCCGGTCGACGATCGCCATCCCCTCCTCGCCGTCGATGCGAGCGGTGACATCACCGCGCACCGTGGCCATCACGTAGGCGTCGTCCGGCGCGGTGATCGAGACGGCGACCCGCGGATCGCGGCCGATGTTCCGGTCCTTGCGCGAGCCGGCGATCGTGAAGAAGACGAGCTCGTCGTCGCCGTGCCGGTCGATCCAGAGCGGCACGACCTGCGGTGCGCCATCCGGCTCGAGCGTCGCGAGGTGCGCGACGGCGGTCGTCGAGAAGTGGTGGGCGATGTCGGTCCATGCCTGCATCGGATGCGGTCCCCTCGTCACAGCGCGCGGCGCGTCCCGCCCGCGCGAGCCAGGCTAGCGAGCGCGCCTCGGCCGGGCGTGGACGCCGCCCTGCGCACCGGTGAGTAGGGTCGAGCCAGCACCTGCGAGGGAGGCATCCGATGGCCTGGAGCACGCGCCAGCTCGCCGACCTCACCGGCACGACCGTCAACACCGTCCGGCACTACCACCGGCTCGGGCTGCTCGAGCTGCCGGAGCGCACCGTCAACGGCTACAAGCAGTACGGCGTGCAGCACGTGGTGCGGCTGCTGCGCATCCGGCGCCTCGTCGACCTCGGTGTCCCGCTCGCGCAGATCTCGGGCATCAGCAGCGAGGTCGAGCGCACGCCTGAGGCACTGCTCGCGGTCGACGCGCACCTCGCCGAGCAGATCGAGCAGCTGCAGCGGGCGCGCCAGGACATCGCGGCCATCCTTCGGGGCAACGGCCCCGCCGACGGCCCGCGCGGCTTCGAGTCGGTCTCCGCGCAGCTGTCGTCCGCCGACAGCTCGATGCTGCACCTCTACGCGCAGCTCTACGACGAGGACGCCCTCGCGGATCTGCGCCGCATGGTCGAGGCCGAGGTCGGTGACACCGCGGAGGCGGCGTTCAATGCGCTGGGGCCGGATGCTGACGACGCGACCCGCCAGCGCGTCGCCGAGGCGCTCGCCCCGGCCATGGAGCAGCACATGCGCGACTACCCCTGGGTGCTCGATCCCGTCGCCCGGTCGCGGCGCAGCGCCGAGGCCACGACGGAGGCCTTCGTCAGCGCCGTCGTCGAGCTCTACAACCCGGCGCAGCTCGACGCGCTCGCCCGCAGCGACGCGATCGCGCGATCGCGGCTGCAGCAGGCCGACCCGGCGGACGGAGACGCGGAGGACGAGCCCGGCTCCTGAACGCCGCCCGCACCTCGCTCACCGCCCTGCGACATGTCGAGCGCTCAACTGCGGGCGCACCGCCGCGGGCGCGCTTGACCCTGTGGTGGGAACACAGTGCCTACTGGGTCACGCGCCGAGATCTCGGCGCCTGATCTCACCCAAGGAGCACCGTGAACCCGATCGAAGACCTCGTCATCGGCTTCCAGGAGCTCGTGGCCGCCGTGCCCGAGCTGCTGCAGCCCTTCATCGTCATGCTCGCCGGCATGATCCCCTTCATCGAGGGTGAGGGCGGTTCGCCGATCGGCATCATCGGCGGCATCCATCCCATCGTGGCGGGCATCGCCGCCGCGACCGGCAACCTGCTCGCCGTGCTCGCCGTCGTCATGCTCACCTCCCGCACGCGGGAGACGCTGACGGCGCGGCGCGGCGCTCGATCCGGCGCCACGTCCGCCGGCGGCGAGGCCGGCGCCGTCATGACCCTCGAGGCCGACCAACCCGATGGGCCGGCGAAGCCGGAGTCCAAGGGCAAGCAGCGCCTCAAGCGCTGGCTCGTGCGCTTCGGCGTGCCGGGCGCGAGCCTGCTCGGGCCGCTCGCGATCCCCACGCACTTCACCGCCGCGACGCTCGTCGCCTCTGGCGTGCCCCGCGGCTGGGTGCTGCTGTGGCAGGCCATCGCGATCGTGCTCTGGACCACGCTCACCACCGTCGCCGCCTGGCTCGCCGTCTCGGCGCTGCTGGCCTGACGCATCCACACCGACCCCGAGAGGAACTCGCATGCACACCGCGGACGATCCGGACCAGCCCGTCGACCCGACCCTCGCCGAAGACCTGATGCTGCTGCTGTTCCAGCCAGGATCCGGAGGGCGCTCCGACACCGGCCACATCGCCGCCGAGGGCACGCTCTTCTACGCGCTCGCGGGCGCGGTGCTGGCCGAGCTCGCGCTCGGCGAGCACGTCCGCGCAGAGGAGGCGACGCGAGCCGCTCGCGTCGGCGCGGTGGCCGCCAACCCTCCCGCGGACGCCCTGCTGCGCACGGCGTGGGAGTACATGGCGCAGCGACCTCGCGGCGTCCAGACGGTGCTCGCCGCCATCGGTCCGACCCTGCGCGCACCGGTGCTGGAGCGCCTCGTCGAGCGCGGCGACATCCAGCGCGAGCAGCGCAGGTCGCTCGGCCTGTTCACGACGGATGTGCTGCTGGGCGACGGCGGCGACCGTCGCGCCGCGCTGCTCGCGGACGTGCGCGCTGTGCTCGTGGACGGGGCCGATCCGACGCCGCGGATCGCCGCGCTCGCCGCGCTGGTGTCGGCGAGCGGCGCGCTGCCGCAGCTCCACCGCGAGATCCCGTGGGGCACCCCGGTGATCGAGCGCGCGAAGCAGCTCGAGCAGGGCGACTGGGGCGCGGATGCCGCCGCGCACGCGGTCGCGCGCACCATGACGGCGATCGTCGTGAACAACGTGGTCGTGGCCGCAGCGGTGCTGCCGCGCGCGTAGCGCGCCACCTCGACTCGACGAGGTCACCGGCGGCACGTCCGCGCGCGGGGCCGCCCTGAACAGGGTGACGTCAAGCACGCTTGACTGTCAAGGTCACTTTTCTCTACGCTGACAGGACCAGTCAAGCGACCTTGACATCGACCGCTCCTCCGGAAGGCACCCCGTGACCAGCTCCTCCTCGTCCCGCACCCCCGCGCGCTTCGGCCGCGCACGCTTCGGCGGAGGCAGCGCCGCCCTGATCCTGGTCTCGGTGCTCATCGGAGCTGCGCTGGCCGCCGGACTCGGCGCCGGCTTCGCGCTGCTGGGCGAGCCGGGCGATGCGGGCCTCCGGTTCACCGTGATGGCACTCGTCACCCTGCCCGTCGCGGCCGCGCTCGCGTGGGCCGTGCTCGTCGACCGCTCGAGCCTGCCGGATGCGGTGGAACGCCCCGAGGACTCGGTCGAGTCCGCCTGGTACGACTCCGCAGCCCGCAGCGCCTTCCTCGACGTCTTCGTCACGGTGGGCCTCGCCGCCGCGGTCTTCTCGATCACCCGCGTGCAGGTCGACACCGGCATGCTGCTGCTCGGGCTCGCGGTGCTCATCGCCCTGGACTTCGCCGTGCGCTACCTGCTCGCGAAGCGCGCGGGCGCCTGATGCGCAACGCGCTGCCGGAGCGGCGCCAGGCGCGCGGCTGGTCGCAGCAGCGATTGGCCGACGAGCTGGGCGTCTCGCGCCAGACGGTCATCTCGATCGAGAAGGGTCGCTTCGACCCGTCGCTGCCCGTGGCGTTCCGGCTGGCCGCGGTCTTCGAGTGCCGCATCGAGGATCTGTTCTCGCCCGAGTGACGCGCATCCGGCCCCCGGCGCGTTGACGCGCGCTCCCGCAGGTGCGACCGTACCGACATGGCGATGGATCACGACCACGGACAGCACCACGGGGAGCACGCCGGTGAGCCCCACGCGGAGCACCACGGGGAGCACGTCGCCTCGAGCGAGGCGAGCCACGAGCACGAGCACGCCGGTGGCGGAGCGGGCGGCATCAACCGGATGGCGGCCAGCGCGACGCTCCACTGCCTGACCGGATGCGCGATCGGCGAGATCCTGGGGCTCGTCATCGGCACCGCGATCGGCTTGTCGTCACTGTGGACCGTCGTGCTCGCGGTGGGCCTGGCGTTCCTCTTCGGCTACGCGCTCTCGACCCTGCCGCTCCTCAAGGCCGGCCTCTCGCTCGGCACCGCCCTGGGTGTCGTGCTCGCTGCGGACACGCTCTCGATCGCGACCATGGAGCTCGTCGACAACGGCGTGATGGCGCTGATCCCGGGAGCCATGGACGCGGGGCTCGTCAACCCCGTCTTCTGGATCGGGATGATGATCGCGCTCACCGTCGCGTTCTTCGCCGCCTATCCCGTCAACCGCGTGCTGCTGCAGCGCGGGAAGGGGCACGCGCTCACCCACCAGTACCACCACGGCGCCCAGCCGGCGGTGGGCGCCCGCCGCTTCATCCCGGACCTGTCGTCCGGCTTCCTCGTCGGCGTCATCGTGAGCTTCATGCTCGGCGGCCTGCTCGTGGCGGCTGCCGCGACGCTCGGCGGCGGGATGGGCACGCACGGGTAGGGCCACGCCCTAACGACAAGAGGGGGAAGGGCATCCGCCCCTCCCCCTCTTGTCCCGTCAGCCGATCAGCCGATCGGAGTCGGCTCCGGCTCCGGCTCGATCACGCCCTCGGCCCGTGCACGGCGCAGGTTCTTGCGCACGATCGGCCAGAAGATGGCGAGCGCGCCGACGGCGATGAAGCTCGTCAGCACCTGCGCGCGGCCCGACTCCGTGCCGAGCATGATGAAGACGATGCCGATCGCCGCCGCGATGAGCAGCACGTTGAGCACGGGGAACATCCACACCTTGAGCGTGAGCGCCGCGCGCTGCTCCGGCGTCATGGCGAGGCGCAGCCGCCACTGCGTCACCGCGATGAAGACGAAGACGAAGAGCGCCACGAGGCCGGTGGAGTTCATGATGAAGTCGTAGATGCCCGAGCTCGGCGCGATGAAGTTGACCAGCGTCGCGACCAGGCCGCCGGCGGTGGACGCGAGCACCGCGAACACGGGCACGCCCCGCTTCGAGCGCTTCGACATGATCGCCGGGGCGAGCCGCTGCTCGGACAGCGCGGCGAACATCCGCGACGCGGAGTAGGTGCCGGAGTTCAGCACTGAGATGACGGCGGTGAAGATGACGAGCGTCATGATCGCCTCGGCCCCGGGGATGCCGAGCAGGCTGAAGACGTAGGCGAACGGCGCGATCTCGTCGGGCGGGGGCAGCTCGTTCCAGGGGACGACCGTCACGATGACGAGCACCGCGCCGACGTAGAAGAGCATCACGCGCCAGATGACGGTGTTGGCCGCCTGGCGGATGCCCTTGGCCGGGTCCTCCGACTCGGCCGCCGCCATGACGGCGATCTCCGCGCCGAAGTAGGCGAAGAGCACGAGCGCGATCGACGAGATGACGACGCCGAAGCCGTTGGGCATGAAGCCGCCGTGCTCCCAGAGGTTCGGGATCGAGATCGAGGATCCGGGCCACAGCCCGAACGCGAAGAGCAGGCCGGCAGCGAGGAATACGACGATCGCGACGACCTTGATGCTCGCGAGCCAGAACTCGGTCTCGCCGAAGGAGCGCAGCGACACGAGGTTGGTCGTGACGAAGATCGCCAGCAGCACGAGCGAGCCGACCCATGCGGGCACGGCGGGGAACCACTCGGCGATCATGCCGCCGCCGACGACGGCCTCGTAGGCGATGACGCCGACCCAGAAGTACCAGTAGAGCCAGCCGACGATGTAGGCCGCCCAGTCGCCGAGGCCGACGCGCGCGTACTCCATGAAGGAGCCGACGGCCGGGCGCGCAGCGGCCATCTCGCCGAGCATCCGCATGGCGAGGAAGACGATCATGCCGCCCGCGAGGTACGAGAGCGTCGCCGCGGGGCCGGCCGCGATGATGATGTTGGCCGAGCCGACGAAGAGGCTCGCACCGATGATGCCGCCGAGGGCGATCATCGTGACGTGCCGCGACTTCAGCTTCTTGCCGACGATCTGACCGGCGGAGGTCTCCGGCGAGACGGGGTTGTCGTACGGCGAGCTCGCGCTCGAGCCGGGGATGGGATCGCGTGCCACGTGAGCGCTCCTTCTGCTGCGGGTGAGCCGCGAGCAGCAGGAGCCGCGGCGACACCTGATCGTACGCATCCGATCGAGCGCGATCGGAGATACGTCACGAGGCTGAAACATCGCGAATGGTGACGATTCCTCCTATTGCGCCAGGTAGCCACCGTCCACAGGGATGGACGTGCCGGTGATGTAGGCCGCGCCCGGGCTCGCCAGGAACGCGACGGCAGCGGCCACATCCTGCGGCGTCGCGATGCGCTGCAGCGGGATCGCTGCGGCGACGCGCTGCTCGGTGGCGGCAGGGTCGTCCTGCGACGCGACCCACGATTCGTAGAGCGGCGTGCGCGTCATCCCGGGCGCCACAGCGTTCACCCGGATGTCGTGCGGCGCGAGCTCGACGGCGGCCGCGGTCGTGAGCGCGAGCATCGCGCCCTTGCTCGCGCTGTAGACGCTCATCGTCGGCACGCCGATGCTCGCGAGGCGCGACGTGATGTTGATGATCGAGCCGCCGCGGCCGGCGTCGCGCATCGCCCTGCCTGCCGCCTGCAGGCAGGCGATCGCGGCGAAGACGTTGGTCTCGAACGTGGTGCGGACCTCTTCGGCGGGGGTGTCGAGCAGCCAGCCGGTGTGGTCGATGGCGGCGTTGTTGACGAGCACGTCGAGCCGGCCCTCGGCCGCGACGGTCGCGGCGACGAGCTCGTCGGCGGCCCCCGGCGCGGTCAGGTCGGCGGCGATGAAGCGAGCGCCGATGTCGGCCGCGACCGCCTCACCCCGCGCTCGTGAGCGGCCGCTGATGACGACGCGGAGGCCGTCCTCGACGAGCCGGCGGGCGATCTCGACGCCGATGCCCGAAGTCGCGCCGGTGACGAGCGCGACGCGCGACTGCTCTGCTGACACGCCGCCAGCCTACGTCGGGGCTGCGTCAGCTCTCGGCGCCGAGCTGCCCAGTCAGCCGCTCGCGCATGCCGGTGCTCGCCGCGTTGAGCCCACGCAGCTCCACCGTCTTCCCGAGTCGCGCGTACTTCGTCTCGATCGCGTCGAGCGCGGCGACGGTGGAGGCGTCCCAGATGTGCGAGCGGGAGAGGTCGATCACGACGTGCGCCGGGTCCTCCGTGTAGGAGAACTGCGTCGTGAGGTCGTTCGACGAGGCCCAGAAGAGCTCACCCTCGACGGCGTAGTGGGCCGTCGCATCCGTCACCGTGCGGGTCACCGTCTGGAAGTGCGCGACCCGGCGGGCGAAGAGCACCATCGCGGTGATGACGCCGACGATCACGCCGATCGCGAGGTTGTGCGTGATGACGACGACCACGACGGTGACGACCATGACGAGCGTCTCGGAGCGCGGCATCCGCTTCAGCGTCGACGGGCGGATGCTGTGCCAGTCGAAGGTGCTGACGACGACCATGATCATGACGGCGACGAGCGCCGCCATCGGGATGAGCGCGACGACGTCGCCGAGCGCCACGACGAGCACGAGCACGAAGACGCCGGCGAGGAAGGTGGAGACGCGCGAGCGGGCGCCGGAGACCTTCACGTTGATCATCGTCTGGCCGATGACGGCGCAGCCGCCCATGCCGCCGAACACGCCCGAGAGCAGGTTGGCGACGCCCTGGCCCCACGACTCGCGCGTCTTGTTCGAGCGGGTGTCGGTGATGTCGTCGACGAGCTTGGCGGTGAGGAGCGACTCCATGAGGCCGACGAGCGCCATCGCGAACGCGGTCGGCGCGATGATGCCGAGCGTCTCGAGGGTGAGCGGCACCTGCGGCACGAAGAACTCGGGCAGGCTGCGGGGCAGCTCGCCCTGGTCGCCGACGTTCGGCACCAACCAGCCGAAGACGAGCACGGCGGAGGTCAGCAGCGCGACCGCGATGAGCGGCGACGGCACGACCTTCTGCAGGCGCGGGATCAGCACGATCACCGCGACGCCGACGACGACCAGCGGGTAGACGAGCCACGGCACGCCGAACAGGTGCGGCAGCTGCGCGATGAGCACGAGGATCGCGAGCGCGTTGACGAACCCGACCATCACGCTGCGCGGGATGAAGCGCATGAGCCGGGCGACGCCGAGCAGCGCGAGCGCGATCTGCATGACGCCGGCGAGCAGCACGGTGGCGATGAAGTAGTCGAAGCCGTGGTCGCGCATCATCGGCGCGATCACGAGCGCGACGGCGCCGGTCGCTGCGCTGATCATGGCGGGGCGGCCGCCGACGAACGCGATCGTCACGGCCATCACGAAGCTCGAGAAGAGCCCGACGCGCGGGTCGACGCCGGCGATGATCGAGAACGAGATGGCCTCGGGGATGAGCGCGAGCGCGACGACGAGCCCGGCGAGCGCCTCACGTGTCAGCAGCCGCGGGCTCTTGAGCACCGTCAGCACGGACGGGTCGTCGCGATAGCGCTCGCGCGTCGGGGTGGTGATGGCCATGAAGGCTCCTCGGGTGTGCGCTCATGCGCATCGCAGATCGAATGCGCGGCGCCGCGCGTATTAGGACGCCTCACGGCGGGGAGACGCCGGAGAGCCCGACCCGCCGATCCTACTTCCGTGCCGGTCGAGTAGCGCGGCCGCTCCACACGCTGCTCTAATAGCAGCCGCTCCCCCACGCTGGTCGAGTAGCAGCCGGCGAAGCCGGCCGCGTATCGAGACCACTCACCCCTTCCGGAAGTGCTCCCGAATCCGGTCGGCCTGCGCCACAGTCAGGTGCCACTCGGTCCCGATCTCGTGCCCCTCGAAGGGTCCCCGACCGTCGACCGGGTTCCGCAGGAACCCCCGGATCTGCTTCCCCTTGCGATCGAGCCCCAGCTCCCGCGACAGCTCCACCGGCGTGATCGTCGTCTCGTCCATCCTCCGAGGCTACGCGCCGCGGCGCTGAGCCGGGCCAGACTGGGCCCATGCTCGACGTCCGCGATCTGAAATGCCTCGTGGTCCTCGCCGAGGAGCTGCACTTCAACAGGACGGCCGTGCGCTTGCGCATGGCCCAGCCGGCGTTGACCAAGCGGATCCAGAAGATCGAGGCCGAGCTGGGCGTGGACCTCTTCACGAGACGTGCCGGCGGTGTCGCTCTGACCGGTGCCGGTTTCGAGCTGCTCGACCACGCTCGGCGGATGCTCGGCGAGTGGCACGCGATGCAGCGCGACGCCGAGCAGAAGCGCACCACGGCGGACAAGACGAACGCGACCGTGCAGCGGGTCGACGAGGTGCCGGCCGGCGTGCACATCAACGCGATCGGCGGCGACTGCCCCGGCAAGACGGAGCTCGACGTCGAGATCGTGCGCCGCATCCGCGTCTTCGTCGAGCACACGCCGCAGACGCGCATCGAGGGCGAGATCCAGAAGCTGCCGGCCGACTTCCCCGTGACGGAGCTCTGCGGGTGATCACCGGCGCGGAGCCGGGTCGCATCTCGACCGAGGAGGTCACCGTGTTCGACTCGGTCGGCTTCGCGATCGAGGACTTCACGGCGCTGCGCTACGTGCAGAAGGCGACGGCGGCGACGCGCTTCTCGCAGGCGATCGACCTCGTCACCGAGCCTGAGGACTCGAAGGACCTCTACGGCATCATCGGCGCGCCGGACCTGGTATGACTCTTCACCTACGCTTCTAGGCAGCTCGAGGCGGCCGGCCCTCGTGTGAGGTAAACAGTCCTGCCGCGGGGCGAAGGCTCGCAACAAGACCGCGGCTGACCGGACCCGTTCGGCACGCACGGTGCGGCGAGCGAGTTCGAGCACTGGCCGTCTGCAGAGATCGCTCTGCCAGAATCCGCATCCACCCCGCCGGGGTGCGAACCATCACCGGCGGCGGAAGGCTAACCTGGGCACCCCCTGACAGGGTGTCGCTCGTTCGGTCACATCCGTAAGCCGTCTAGACTGACGAGGCATTTGTCACGGAGGGTGCTCACGCGTGGTCTCATACGCCGTAAAGCTCGAGCGCTCGGCACCGCTGGTCTTGGACCCTCACCCCAGCGCGCCCAGCGACGAAGGCTTTCTCGCATGGTGCAACACACAGCGCGCCGCGGGTCGACCGCTGGCGGTCGACCTATTCTCCGGCGCAGGGGGGCTTGGTCTAGGCATCGAGTCCGCTGGCTGGACCGTGGTCGCTGCAGTCGACAATGACCGTGAAGCGCTCGCAACTCACCGTGCGAATTTCCCCGGCAAGGCGCTTGACATCGATATGGCGGATCCGCTGCAGGTTGCCGACCTCGTTGACAAACTGCGCCTCCTGCCCATCGACTTGGTCGCGGGCGGGCCCCCTTGCCAGCCGTTTAGTCGAGCGGGTCGGGCAAAAATTAGGAGTCTGATCACCGAGGGCGTCCGCGACCCGGTCGACGCTCGGATGCAGCTCTGGCGTTCGTTTATAGACGTTGCCTTGGCGCTACGTCCCCGCGCCGTGCTGATGGAGAACGTTCCCGACATGGCTATTGGCGACGACCTCGTTGTCGTAAGAGAGATCGCAAGTCTCCTTGAAGATTCCGGCTACGTCGTCGACTACCGACTCCTCGACGCATGGCGCCACGGCGTGCCTCAACATCGGAAGCGATTCATCCTTCAGGCGAGGAGAGACGGTGTGGTTCCAACCTGGCCTCGTCTGGACCGCTCGGGTCCGACAGTTCGTGACGCCATCGGCGACTTGCCGCCGCTTGAGCTGACGACTGGCTCTAGAGAAATGCACTACCCGGGCACGCCCGAGGGCGCACTCGCTCGGGAGCTTCGGGGACAAGCAGACTCGGGCGTCGTCTTCGATCACATGACGCGACCTGTCAGGGAAGACGACCGCGAAGCGTTCGCGATGATGACATCGACGACGCTATACTCCGACCTGCCTGAGCGCCTCAAGCGTTATCGGTCCGACACCTTCAATGACAAGTACAAGCGGCTGGACTGGGACCAGCTGAGTCGCACTATCACCGCACATATCGCGAAGGATGGGTATTGGTATATCCACCCAGCCGAACACCGCACGCTCACCGTCCGAGAAGCGGCGCGTATCCAAACGTTCCCGGACGGGTTCCGCTTTTCAGGCACGCGGAGTGACGCTTTCCGTCAGATAGGCAACGCCGTCCCTCCAATCCTCGGTCGCGCTGTCGCGCAGTCGCTTGCCTGCTCTGCGGCGCCGAAAATCGAGACCGCGCGCCTGCCCCTCATGCGTTCACGCCTCGCCGATTGGGGAGCCCGCGCACGCCGTTCAGAATGGTGGCTCTACCCGGGCCCAGAGATGACTCCTGCCGCTGCTGCAGTTGCTGCGCTTCTCGAGGTCCACCGGCTCCCCGTCGCCCTCGCCCGCGCGATGATGGAACCGCTTCGTGGAGTATTGAAGCTCAACCCAAAGATGTTGTCTCACATCGACGTGCAAGCACTGAGTGCCACACGTCGCCATTCGATCAGGGAGCTCCGAGCGCTCCTTCAGGGCAAGGATGAAGACTCCTGGCCAACTGAAGTGGAAAAGATGATGGGGAAAGCTCAACTGCAGAATTTCGCTGTTCTACAAGGGCGTGACGAACTGATTCTAAGCAAACGAGTTGCCTCAGTCGTCGCCATGTTAATGGAGCTTCCGGATGCTCAGACCGGACTCTACACCGACATCAAGGTCGCGCTGGCTCAACTAGTCGGGCGTGGGCCGCACGCTGCGCTTAGGATGTGCGCGATTCGGACCATTAATCTTTCGGAAGCGCGAGCGTTCGTTAAGGCGCCTGAGTCGTCCCTTCAGCCGATGGAGCACGCATGACTGCCACTGTCAACGAGCACCCGTCGGGGACTGGCGCGCTCAGACCACGGGCGCGCCTACTCCGGACACTCGGAGATGACCTAATCAGTAGCGACAAGGTCGCTCTGCTGGAGTTGGTCAAGAATTCGTTCGATGCGGACGCGAGCGTAGTGATCGTGCGGTTTGTTAGGCCGCAAGACCCGTCGAGTGGGCGAATCGAAGTCTGGGACGATGGCCACGGGATGGACGTGGAGACCCTTCAAGGTTCTTGGTTGGATATTGCGACAGATGTGAAGCGCAAACGCTCAGTTAGTGATGCTGGCCGTCGGATGCTCGGCGAGAAGGGCATCGGTCGACTCGCTGCAGCCCGGCTGAGTCATGAATTGATGATGACAAGCAAGCGCATCAACTCAATCGAAGTTAGCTTGCTCATCGATTGGCGGCAGTTCGATAGAGCGGATGCCTATCTGGATGAGATTGAAGTTGCATGGGAGGTAGGGGCGACCGCAATCTTCGACCGCGGTGGGGCAGCGACCGAGATCTTTGAGGCGGCAACAACCGGCAAGTGGCATCGTGACCGGGGAACCGTGCTCAGAATGGACCATCTGAGCCACGCGTGGTCCCGCGACGACTTTTTAGAACTCCGAACCGCGCTTGCGCGGTTGATACGACCGCGGCCATCCAAAGCGTTGGCCTCGACGGCCAGTTCGCCCGGAACTGGAGCAGGGCCTGGGGCGGCGACCTTCCGAGTAGTGCTCGAGCTGACCGACGCACCGGAGGACGTCGAGGTCTTAGCCGGGCCCGTAGACACCCTGGACGGCCTCCAAGCGCCGCACTACCGCCTTTCAGGCTCAGTTGACTCCGACGGAGTTGCGACCATGCGCTACTCGCAGCAAGAACCTGCTCTGGACGAAGACCTCGGCTCCAAGCTCCTTTGGCAACACAAACAGCGTGGCCCCAGCTGCGGCCCATTTGAATTCGAGCTCAACGTCTGGGATCGAGACAAGGAGGCGCTGGCTAGGACTGTAGGCTCGACCTCGACGGGCGCCTCCAGTCCGTCCATTGAGTTAAAGCGCTTCCGCGACGCCCTCGACGATGTCGCTGGCGTCAGTATCTACCGGGACGGCTTTCGCGTCCTCCCCTTCGGAGAGAAGGGCGATGACTGGCTGGGACTGGACTTGAGAAGAGTTCAGAGCCCTACCCGGCGACTATCAAACAACCAGTTAATTGGACATGTGTTCATTGGTGCGGACGACAATAGTAACCTTAGGGATCAAACTAATCGCGAGGGGATGCTTGCGGGTTCCGCATATTCTGACCTGCAACGGTTAGTTCAGGCGGCGCTCAATGAACTCGAAGTCCGACGCTATGCCGCTCGCCGCAGCGACAATACTCCCGGCGCGGCGAATAAAGGCGGCTTGTTCGCGCGGTTCGACTTGAGCGCGATCAAGTCCGAGCTCTCCATCGACCAACCGAACGCCCGCCGCGTTCTCACGCTCATTGAAGCTAAAGATCGCGAGATTCAAGAAGGAGTCACGGAGGTGCAGCAAGTACTGTCGCGGTACTCGAGGCTGGCCACGCTTGGCTCGTTGGTGGATAGAGTCCTGCACGACGGTCGAACTATTGTCACACGACTGAAGAACGCTGCTCGCTTTGGAATCAGAGATCTCGACAGCAATGCGTTGCTGGAACAGCAGAAAGTGTCCGCCGCTCGGGCGGCACTCGAGAAAGCCGAGCTGCAGACCGGCGTCTTGTCGTCACTCTTCAATCAGATCGAGCCTTTCGGTGGGCGAAAGCGTGGTCGGCCGAAAGAGGTGCGCGTGCACGATGCCATTGCTAACGTCATAACGATCATGAAAATGGAAGCTGACGACCTTGGGGTCACGCTTATAGCTGGAGAATGCGATCATGTAACTCGGGTCGATGAATCCGAGCTCCTCACCGTACTAGTGAATCTAGTTCAAAACGCCATCTTCTGGACGTCTACCCGTCCACAAGGGCAAGACCGCGTGGTGCTAGTCGATGCTCGAGTCAACGAGGACTCTTCACTCACCTTCATCGTCAGCGACTCCGGGCCGGGCGTCGCCCCAGAGCTCCGAGAGCTTATTTTTGATCCATACTTCTCCAGCAAGCCGGATGGAGTGGGACTGGGATTGAGCATCGCCGGGCTGCTGGTTGGGGATGTGTACGCGGGGGAACTTGTGCTCGTCCACGACGGGCCCCTGCCAGGAGCTACCTTTGAGGCCACGTTCAGAAGGCGGAGCTGATGACCCATCCCTTGTGGCGCATCCTCATCATCGAAGACAATGCGGACCTTGCCGAAGACGCTCGGCGCGAGATTGCCGACGCTTTTGACGTTGAGGCGGACATCGACGTCGAGGTGCGCACCGAGACCGACTTCGAGGCGGGTCTCGCCGTCGTGCGCGATGGGTCTTGCGATCTGGTTGTGCTGGACGTCCGGCGTGATGGGCCGACACCGTCACCGGAAGATGAGACGGCGGGCCACACGATCTATCAACAAATCAGAGCCGCGCGCTTCGCACCGGTGATCTTCTGGACTGCGCTTCCAGAATCGGTTGCGGATGAAGCAATGCAGCCTCTAGTCGCCGTAGTGAAAAAGGACGACATGGATCAGCTCCCAGGGGCGATCAAATCGGCAATCGCGAGCGGCGCCGTCGAAATCATCGCAGATATCGCAGCTGACGTTGCAGCCGTCTTGACCCGTCATATGTGGACCGAGTTGGCACCGCACTGGGAGGAATATACGGCGGGCGCCGAATCAACCAACATCGCGCGCGTTCTCATCAGCCGGCTCGCCCGCATCCTGGACGAGGACCGGGACCATGCTCTGACCGCACATCCGAGCCACAGATACGTTTACCCGCCAGCTACCGCGATTCGAGGCCCGGGCGACGTAGTACGCGCGATCGACGATGAATGGTGGGTGGTTCTCACCCCCTCGTGCGATCTAGCCCAGAACAAGTATGAGTTCGTGCTGCTCGCGAACGCTCGCAGCCTCGAGGCGCATCCGAAGCATGTCAGATGGGCAGAAACCGAATCGAAAGGCGCGTGGAACGATCTGAAGAAGGACGTGCTCACGGCGACGAGCGGTCGGTACCACTACCTCCCCGCATTTCGCGACATCCCTGATCTCGTCATCGATCTAGAGAGAGTGCAGTCGGTGACCGCCGAAAGGCTTGCTGCGATGGATCCCATCGCGTCGCTCGTGAGCCCATTCGCAGAAGCGCTGCTTGTGCAGAATAGTCACTTCCGTGGGCGAATCGGAGTGCCCGACATGGACGCTGACCTAGTGAAAGAACGCCTTAGCATGCGAGCCATGCCTGCGCCGACCGAACAGCGCCACTGATTGGTGTGCCGATCCCTGGACGAGCTGTCAGCGCCTGCGTCGCCTAGTAGCCGAATACGTGCGCGGTGAGCACGTCGATCTCTCGGCGCGGATCTCCGAAGAATGCAGCGAGCCGACGCACCACGACGGAGTAAGGACGCTCCCGCGCTGAGCCGTCTGCTCTGAAGTTCGCCTTCGGTACAATCAAGAAAAGATGGTGCGCGTTTTCCGCTAAGTGCGTTTTCCAGATGTCTTTCAGGTCGTGATTGTTGGTGGTTGCCCCACCACGCTCGACCTCGACGACGATACCTCGACCCGGGCTTAGTCGCCCGTAAAAATCAGCTCGTGGTCGGGCTGTGATCGACGGCCCGGCAAGTACAACCGATTCAGTTTCGAACTGGGCGGACGAGAGCAAATGCTTTCCAACGAGGCTTTGAATCGCCGAACTTCCTGCACCGTGCACGTGAGTCTGTGCTAAATGAACGACGCTTTGAGTGAGGTATTCATGAAGCGCACTTGCCAACGCGTCGACTTCCTCGATCTCTGCCGACTCCGGCGCCGACAACCTTGACCGTACGAACCGCATGTAACCATCCATCCGCGCAGCTTTACACATGCGAGCCGAGGGCTTTCCTCAAGGAGCGAACCCGTCACACGGCGTCACATGCTCGCACCCTCCCCCGATCCACGAGACACTAGAAGGCAGTCCGCCGCCGCAGCCGGGCTACCACTCCCCCATCCCGGGCGCTGACCGCGCCCCCGCTTGGAGTTCCATGATCTCGATCGAGCACGTCAGCCGCCGCTTCGGCGACGGCCCTGACGCCGTCGTCGCGCTCGACGACGTCTCCATCGGGGTGGCCAAGGGGCAGATCTTCGGCGTCGTCGGGCAGTCCGGTGCTGGCAAGTCGACCCTCCTCAGGACCGTCAACGCGCTGGAGCGGCCCGACACCGGCCGCGTCACCGTCGACGGCGTCGACGTCACCGCGCTCAGCGCCCAGGCGCTCCGCAACGAGCGCCACAAGATCGGCATGGTCTTTCAGCACTTCAACCTGGTCGGCAACCGCACGGTCGCGCAGAACGTCGAGTTCGCGCTCGAGGCGACCGGCGCCGCGAAGAAGGACCGCCGACTCAAGGCGCTCGACATGCTCGACCTCGTCGGCCTCGCGCACCGCGCCGACGACCGCCCGAGCCAGCTCTCCGGCGGTCAGCGCCAGCGCGTCGGCATCGCCCGCGCGCTCGCATCCGGCCCCGACGTGCTGCTCAGCGATGAGGCCACCAGCGCCCTCGACCCCGAGACGACCCGCTCGATCCTCGAGCTCATCCGCCGCCTGAGCCGCGAGCTCGGCCTCACCGTGCTGCTCATCACGCACGAGATGGAGGTCGTCAAGCGCATCTGTGACGCGGCCGCCCTCATGGAGACCGGCCGCGTCATCGAGCAGGGCGGGCTCGATGAGCTCATCCGCACGCCCGGCAGCCAGGTCGCCGCCGAGCTCTTCCCGGTCGGCGAGCCCCACCGCATCCCGGGCCACCGCATCGTCGACGTCACCTACACGGGCCTCAGCGCCGACCGTCCGGTGATCGCGCAGCTCGCCCGCGACTTCGGCCTCGACGTCTCGATTCTCGGCGCCGCGCTCGAGACCATCAACGGTCACCAGGCCGGCCGCACGCGCCTCGCGGTGCCCGGCGACGAGCACACCGCCCGCCAGGTCGTCGACAGCCTCACGGCGCAGGGCGTCACCGCCTGGGAGGTGCTCGCATGATCGACGTCAGCTCCCCCACCTTCTGGCCGCAGCTCATCGCGGTGCTCCTCGAGGGCACGTGGGAGACCATCTACATGACGGCGATCGCGATGGCGATCACCTTCGTCGTCGGCCTGCCGCTCGGCATCATCCTCGTCGGCACCGAGCAGGGCCGCTTCCTCGAGGCGCCCTTCGGCTCGCGCGCGCTCGGCCGCGTCATCAACGCGCTGCTCGGCTTCATCGTCAACCTCGGCCGCTCCGTGCCGTTCATCGTGCTGATGATCGCGCTCATCCCGCTCACCCGCTGGCTGCTGGGCTCGTTCATCGGCACCGGACCGGCCATCGTGCCGCTCACGCTCATCGCGATCCCGTTCTTCGTGCGCGTCGTCGAGATCGCGGTGCGCGAGGTCGACCCGGGCCTGTTCGAGGCCGCGGAATCGCTCGGCGCCTCCCGCTGGCTGCTCGTGCGCCGCGTGCTGCTGCCGCAGGCGACCCCCTCGATCCTGCTCGGCACCGCCACGACCATCACGTCGATCATCAACTTCTCGGCGATGGTCGGCGTCGTCGGCGGCGGCGGTCTCGGCAACGTCGCCCTGACCTACGGCATGCAGCGCTACAGCAGCATCCACATCATCGGCGTCGTCATCATCCTCTTCGCCCTCGTGCAGCTCATCCAGTGGGCGCTGACCGCGCTCGCCCGAAAGCTCGGCGCGCCCAGCACTCGTCGCGGCCCCAAGAAGGACGTGACGGCGGATGCGCAGGCCCACCTCGACGTGGACCTCACGATCCCCGACCCCCGCCGCCCGACGCCTCCGTCGAGCACCTCCTAAGGAACCTCCATGACCAACATCTTCCGCCGTCGCGTCGCGACGACCATCGCCGCCGGCGTCGCCGTCGTCGCGCTCGCCGCCTGCTCCTCCAGCACCCCTGACGTCGCTGCCCCCGCGGCATCCGAGGACGGCTCGCTCGGCACGATCCGCGTGGGTGCCCTGCCCGTGCCGGCCGGCGACATCCTCACCTGGGTCGACGAGAACCTCGCGGCCGAGGCGGGCCTCGACATCGAGTGGGTCGAGTTCACCGACTACAACACGCCCAACCCGGCGCTATCCGACGGCTCGACCGAGGCGAACCTCTTCCAGAACTCGACGTTCATGGAGACGTACAACTCGCAGGCTGGCGGCACGCTCGTCTCGGTCGGCGAGGTCTACCTGCCGGCCGCCGCGTTCTACTCGGAGTCGCTCACCTCGATCGACGAGCTCGGCGAGGGCGCGACCATCGCCATCCCGAACGACCCGACCAACGAGGGCCGTGCGCTCGGCATCCTCGCAGCCGAGGGCCTCATCAGCATCGAGGAGGGCGCGACCAACCTCGACGGCATCACCGAGAACCCGTCGAACTTCCAGTTCACCGAGGTCGAGAACGCGACGCTGCCGCTCGCGATCCCGGACAACGACGCGGTCTTCGTCACCGCCTCGTTCGCGCTGCCGGCCGGCCTCACGCAGGACCAGGCGATCCTCACCGAGGGCGACGACTCCGACTACTTCAACATCCTCGCGACCACGCCCGAGCTCGAGAGCGACCCGCGCGTCGCGGCGCTGTACGAGCTGCTCACGAGCGAGGAGACGGACGCCTACATGCTGGAGACGTGGGGCGGCCTGATCGTCCCCGGCACCGAGTGACGGCACCGCTGGCGGGCTGAACCCCAAGCCGGAATGAGAGTGCGCCGCGTGCCCTGAGCACGCGGCGCACTCGTCTTCCGGCACGGCGTGGCGTGTCAGTGGTCGCATCCACTCTGCTCGCGACGAGGGCGGAGTCGATGTGGGTGGTCGCCTCTACTCTCCTCACAAGGAGGCGGCGATGACGAGCACCGAGCAGGCACGAGCAGCGGTCGTCGCCGCCCGCGCCCTGCTCGCTGCGGCCCCGTCGTTCTCGACGACGTCGAACGCCGAGGTCGCCGAGCTGCTCGGCCGAGTCGCAGAGCTGGCGCGAGTCGCCGAGAGCCTGCAGGTGCGGCTCGCGCACGAGGTGGAGGAGCGCTCGCACGGCGCGGTCGATGAGCCACTGTGCATGCTGCTGGGGGCTCGGCACTCGCGGGAAGCGGTCTCGAGGGCGTTCGGTCTCGGCTCCCGCCGCGCGCTCGACCTGCTGCTCATGGGGCGAGCGACATCGCCGTCGATCGCGATCACCGGCGCCGCCATCGCCGCCAGGTACCCGGCGGTCGCCGGCGCGCTCGCGGAGGCCGAGATCTCGTTCGCGCAGGCGCACGCGATCGTCTCGACCATCGATCCGGCCGCGCCGCGAGCCGACGTCGAGCAGCTCGAGACGGCCGAGCAGCTGCTGGTCGAGGCCGCCACCGATGCGGCCACGCCGCTCCCACCCGAGCAGCTCGTCGTACTGGCCCGCCGGTGCGTGGCGCTCCTAGACCCGGACGGGGTGCTCCCGAACGACGAGCAGCAGCGGGCGCTTCGCTCGTTCCGCACCCGTCAGCAGCGCGACGGCTCGTGGCTCACCGTCATGCGCTCCCCCGCCGAAGACGGGTCCGCGCTCAAGTCGCTGGTGGATGCGTACACCGGCCCACGCGTCAAGGTCGCCTTCCACGACGATCACTGCGACCACGGCCGCTGCGCCGGCGCCGACTGCAGCAGCGCGGAGCCTTCGCTCGACGACCGCTCGCCCGAGCAGAAGGCGCACGACGCCCTCATCGCGATGGTGAAGGCGCACGCGGCCTCCGGCGACGCGCCGCTGGCCGGCGGCGAGTCGCCCTCGCTCGTCCTCACCGGCACGATCGAGGCGTACGGCGCCTACGTCCAGGGCGTCCGCCAGGCCGAGCGCACGCTCACGATCGAGCACACGAGCAGCCTCGTCCCGATCGAGCACATCGACCAGCTCGTCTGCTTCGCCGACATCCACCACCTCGTCGTCGACGAGCACGGCCACCCGCTCTGGCTCGGTCGCACCCAGCGGCTCTTCACCCGCGCGCAGAAGCGCGCCCTCGCCAAGCGCGACAAGGGCTGCCGCGTCCCCGGCTGCGGCATGCCCGTCGCCTGGTGCGAGACGCACCACATCGTCCCCTGGCAGGCCGGCGGCGCCACCGACGTCGACAACGGCATCCTCGTCTGCAGCTACCACCACCACGAGATCCACGCCGGCCGGCTGCGGGTCGAGAAGGTCGGACCACGGCCCGGCAGCTGGCGGATCGTGTCGCAGCTCCAGCCGGCCCGGTGGGGCCGCGACGACTCCGCCGAGATGCCGAGCGTCGATGGGCTCGCCACCGCGACCGGCGCCACTGGATCGCGCGGCGGATCGCTCGGCGCAGCCGCCCCCGCCTCGCTCGCCATGAAGCTGCCGGAGCCCCTCGACCCTGGCATCGAGCTTCGCACCAGCGCGAGCGTCCAACCGGCTGAGCCCGGCTCCTCCGTGTGCGTCCCACGACAGCGACGGCGCCCACGGACTGCGCTCAATGCATCCGGAGGGAGCGCGGTCGGCTCGACCGAGCGACGCATCCGCACCCTGCTCGACGAGCAGGGCCGAGGTCGCCGGCATCGCGGGCGAGCCGACCGGCTGCCGCGACCCGGCATCGTCCTGCGGCGCTGATCCGCGTCCGCCTCGCGCGCCGTGCACGCTTCGCACACCGCGCGCAGACCGCGCATTCGGCTAGACGGCGAGCAGGGCGGCATGCTTGAGGGATGCAATCCCCTCGCGACGCCGATCGGCCTTCGTCAGCGTCCGCGCCGACCGCATCGCTCGTGAACCACGAGGGGAAGGCCGCGGGGATGCGCCAGCTCGCCGCATCCGTGCCGATCCGAACGGCTGCCAGCGGAGCGCAGATCGGGATCCCGATCCTCGTGGTGTCGATCACGGGCGACATCGCCCTCGGAGCGGCGCTCGCGGCGCTCGCGCTCGTGCCGAGCATCATCGCCGCACCGCTCGTCGGCGCGATCCTCGACCGCGTGCACCGGCCGCGCCCGCTCATGATGGGCGCCGCCGCCGGCACGGCCGTCGCCTACGGGCTGACCGCAGCGCTCGATCCGCTTCCGGTGTGGCTCGTCGCGATCGCGCTCGTCCTCAGCGGCCTCCTCAACCCCTTCGGCTTCGGCGGGCTCTCGAGCTTCGTCGCGCCGGCCGGCACGGATGCGCGCCGCGCGTACGCGCTCGACGCGCTCAGCTACAACCTCTCCGGTGTCGCGGGTCCCGCGCTCGTCGCGCTGCTGGCGCCGACGCTCGGGCCGCGCTGGGCGCTCGCCTCGATGGCCGCGATCGCGCTCGTGTCGCTCGTCGCCTACCCGTTGTTGCGCATCGAGCGGCGGGAGGCCGAGCGCAAGGGGCTGTGGCGCTCGATCGGCGCGGGGCTCGTCGCCCTGTCGACGCATCGGCCGCTCGCCACGATCACCGTCTCGGGCACGCTCGTCGAGTTCGGCCGCGGCATCATGCCGATCGCGGCAATCGGCATCGCGCTGCTCGCGACGGGCGATGCAGCCGCAAGCGCCTTCATCGTCACCGCCTTCGCGATCGGCGCGCTCATCGGCGCCATCGTCGAGCCCATCCGCCGCGCGAGCCTGTCGCCGCAGGCGACGATGCTCGTCGGGTTCGGGCTCGTGGGGCTCGCGACGCTCGCGGCCGCGCTCGACCTGGGGTTCTGGTGGACGATCGTGCTCGTCGGCCTGTCGGGCGTGTTCAGCGCCGCACCCACCGCCGCGATGCTCACGCTCCGGCGGCTCGAGAGCCCCGACGACGTCGTCGCGCAGGTGTTCACCGTCGGCTCTGCGCTGCGCACGACCGCCAGCGCGGGTGGCACGGCCGTCGCGGGTCTGCTCGCCGGCCTCGACCCGCTCCTGCTGCTCGCAGCCTCGGGGGCGGTGTGGGTCGTGGGAGCCCTCACGATGCTCGCGTTCCCGCGCTCGCGCTGAGGGCTCGAGCGCGTCATCCGCGTGCACCGGGTCGTGAGACGACCGGCTCCTGCGCGCAGCGAACCCCGCAGGTCAGCCGCCGTCGAGCTCGATCGACTCGATCGACTCGATCGTGTCGAGCAGCGCGGCAGGGCCGATGCCGGCCAGGCAGTCGCGCGCCTCGCTGAGGCCGCCGAGCATCGCGCATCCGCCCGCTGACCACTGGACGTAGACGACGAGCGCCCGACCGTCGTCGAGCGGCACGAAGCCGACCGGGTTCTCGGTACCCAGCTCAGTGAGCGCCATGTGCGCCGTGACCCCACGCCCGGACTCGATCAGCCAGCTCGTCGCCGCCAGCCGCTCGTCGATCGGGCGCTGCTCGACCACCGTGACCTCGCCCGGCCCCACAGTCGGGTCCAGCGGCGGCGACGCGCCGTCCGCGATCGTCATCACCGTCTCGCCGAACGGCTCGACCACGCTGATCCGGTGCTCCGCGCCCGGCCCGGTGGTGGATTCGTCGACGACGGTGTGGAGGTGCGGCACGTCGAACGCGATCGCGCCGTCTGCGGTCGTGAAGCGCTCGAGCGGCCCGTCGTACGCGATCGTGTCGAGCACATCGGCGGGAGGCGACACCCCGGGCGGCAGGGCGCTGAGCGGCACCGCGAGCAGCTCGAGGGTGCTGAGCACGGCCTGCAGCAGCTGCCCCTGCGGCCCCGACGCGAAGCGCGCTGCCTCGTCCGGCGAGTCGTAGGCACCCGGTTCGGTGCCGTCGGCGGCGCGCAGGAGCCCGAATGCGTGCCGGCGAGTGCCGTCGGACTGCTCGGTCGTGAGCACCCGGCTGGGGCCGGCCGCCGGATCGATCACCGCCAGGTGCGGCTGGTAGGAGGACTGACAGCCGAGCAGGCAGACGCGGGACTCGTCCCACCAGCCGGCGACGACGCGGCCCTCGCTGGCTGCCCGCTCCGCGACGAGGCCCTCCCCTGCCGCGGGTGCGCCGGGCAGCCCGTCGCTGTAGAACCACGCCATCGCCTCCTCGCCCGCCACGTACGGCTCCGCGAGCGCCGATTCGTCCGCGTACGCGAGCTGCTGCTGGCCCTCCTCATCGAGCAGCGCGACGACGTTCACCCACGAGACCACGCCCGCGCCGACGAACGCGCTGCGGTCCTCGACCGTCCAGCCCGGCGGGATGCGGAAGCGCGCCGACCCCGTCTGCGTCTCCACCTGCTGCCAGGACGAGGTCGGCGTGACCGCCGGTGCGTTGACGACCGGCGTCGCGCATCCGCCGACGACCAGTGCCGCGCCGGCCACGAGCAGCGCGAGCGCGGCGCGTGGCCCGTGGTGCGTGCTGCGCATGCCTGCTCCTGTCTCGAGGTCGATCATGAGGCGCCCGGCTGGACGTGCGATCAGGGCATCGCGTCGCGCGGGACCGCATGCTGCTCGAGCGTCGCGAGCACGGCCATCAGCTCGGCGACGTCGTCGCTCTCGAGGCATGCTTCGGCATCCGAGACGTAGACCACCTGCTGGCAGGCGTCGAGCAGCGACAGGTCGGCGACGAACTGCGCGGATCTGGCGTCCCCCGCCGGGACGATGCCCCACGGCGCCTCGCCGTCGGGCACGAGCGTGACCGAGGCGAAGACCTGCACGCCTGCGTCCCCCTGCACCCACCAGCTCGCTGCGGCCGTCGGCAGGCCGCTCTCGTCGGGGATCGCCGCAGCGATCGGACGCTGCTCGACCATGCCCCAGCCCGCGGTGATCTGCCCCTGCGCGTCGATGGCGCCGTCGATGTAGCGCAGCAGCTCCCGGCCGCGGCCGTCGAGCAGGACGATGCTGTTCATCCACTGGTCCTGGCCGTCGTGATCGAGCCCGACGCGGCTCTCGTCTCGCACGGTCCAGCCGCTCGGCACCTCGAACGTCGCGTTGCCGATCTGCGTGACGAACGCCTGCCCGTCTGCAGCGGATGCGGTCGGGGCGGCGGTCGGCTCGGCGCTCGGGTCGGCCGTCGGCTCGGCGCTCGGCTCGAAGGTCGGCTCGGCCGTCGCCGCTGGGGTCGGAGCGCCGGCGGTCATGCTGGGCACGGGCGGCGCCGCTGCGCCCGGTGCGCAGCCGGCGATCGTCGTCACGACGACGATCAGGGCGCCCGCTGCGCCAGCGAGCGTCGGGGTGCGTCGGTGCATGCGAGACCTCCTGGGAGCCTGCGGGGTCCACACCCCGCCTACCGAGACATGTCCGGCAACGCCCTGCGGTCACATCCGGGCGACCCGCGGACGCAAAGGCTCAACACGCCCCGTCACGGCACCGGGCTGTTGAGGGTCTGCGTCCGAGTGCAGGGCAACTCGGACGCAAACCCTCAACGGGGCCTACAGCTCGGTGAGGAGCTGTTCCATCTCGGCGATCTCGGTCGCCTGCGCGTCGGCCATCTGCTGCGCGAGGGCGACCACGTCGGGGTGCTGACCGTCCTCCACCTCGGCCTCCGCCATCTCGACGGCGCCCTCGTGGTGCTCGATCATCTGCTGCAGCCAGAGCCGGCTCGCCTCGTTGCCGGTCGCGGCGTCGAGGGCCTCCATGTCGCCCTCCGACATCATGCCGTCGCCATGGTCCATGCCGCCCATGCCTCCGTGGCCCATGCCCCAGTCGTCGAGCCAGGCTTCCATCTGCTCGATCTCCGGCCCCTGGGCGTCCTTGATGCGCTGCGCGAGGTCGAGCACGCGTGGGTCGATGTCGTCCTTCTCGAGCACGATGTCGGACATCTCGATGGCCTGCTCGTGATGCGGGATCATCATCGTCACGAACATCTGATCGGCCGCGTTGGCCTCCGAGGATGCGGGTGCCGACGACGGCGCTGCGGTGATGCCGGGTGATGCCGCGGGCGTGGCACCCGTGGATCCGCCGGCGGAGCAGCCGGTGACGACGAAGGCGAGGGCGAGCGCGCTGACTCCGAGCGCGCGGTTGATGGTCTTCATGGTGGTGGTCCTGTTCTCGATCTCAAATGGATGTGATGGATCTGCGACGCCGCGGGATGCGACGCCGGCGGCCTGGCCGATGGCCAGGCAGACCGATCAGGTCCGACTGATCGAGAGCAGGATCAGCGAGGGTGTGGGCGGCTCGGCCCGGGCGGCGGATGCGTCGGCCGACATCGGGATGGTCACGACCGATGCCCATGGGATGCCGAGACGCGCGGGCGGGACGAGCACGAGCAGGCCGGCGAGCAGCGCGAGCACGCACGCCATGAGCTCCGAGTGACCCGGCGAGGCGGGCCCGTCGGTCGCGCACGCATCGGTGCAGCCCCTCGCCTTCACCGCAACCGCCGCGTCATGCGCGTGGTGCGCAGGGGCCGCGTGCGAGGCGTGGGCATCACCTGCGACCACCGCGACGTTCGACTGGCCGGCGTCCGGGTGGCCGGCGATCGCGTGGCCCGACCCGTGCCCGCCCGCCGAGCCGCCCAGCGCGTGCATGCCCAGCAGACCGGTGATCAGCAGCACGACGGTCGCGCCGAGGAGCAGCAGTGCCCGCGCGGACAGCGCCCGACCCGGGGTCTGTGCCCCGCGCCGCATCGACGTGCCCATCCGCCACTCCGCCATCGCGCGACACGGTAGCAGGACGACCTCGCAGCTGCCACAGGGGCCGGGCGGTGTTCCGCCCGGCCCCCGGATCTGTGACCGCGCCGCTACTGGGGCAAGCGCGTGGCGTCGTCGTGGTGCGTCTCGAGCGATGCGACGGCGGTGAGCATCTGCTCCTCGATCGCGCTGCCGAAGAAGTCATCGGGGCTGTCGAGCCCGTCGTCGAGCCAGCGCACGTCGAGCGGTACGCCGCTGAAGCTGCGGCAGAGGTTCTCGCTGCAGACATTGTCAGCCGGGCGCACCGCGCCTCCCTGGTCCGAGAGGCTCACGCCGACGTAGCCCGCGTGGTTGGGCACCGAGTCGCCCAGCGTCCAGGAGACCGCCTGCCACCCATCCGTCTGCGTCGGCCGGACCTCGCCCAGCGTCCACTCCCATTCCTCGATGAGGTTGGTGAACCACATGTCGCCGTAGTGCAGCACCATGTTGCCGTTCGGCAGGTAGAGCGCGACGGAGTTGTCCCACACGTCCTGGCCGGCTCGGTTGGTGCCGGGGCGGCTGTGGTCCCCGATGCTCCAGTGCTGCGGCACCAGGAAGCTCGCCGTGCCGTTCTGCGTCGTGTACGGCAGGTAGGTCGTGCCTTCGTGCTCGACGCCGACCCCGGCCGGCAGCGCGTCGTCCTCGCCGGTGAACGCGGCCGAGGCCATCACGTCGAGGGCCAGCGCGACCTCGGGGCCGCCGATGTACGCCTCCGCCGCCTCGCGGCTGTCGAAGCCGTTCTGTGCGTCGGGGTGGAAGAAGCCCATGCCGTGCAGCCGCTTGCCCTCGCCGACGTGGAACATGTGGAACGGCTCGGACACGTCGCCCACGATGGAGACGCTGACGCTGTAGCGGCCGCCCTCGTGCCGATCCCACCACGCTGCCGCGAAGAGTCCGCGATCGATGGCGATCCGCTCGATGATCTGGGTCTCGATCGTCGCGGGACCCGTGTCCCCCCAGTAGCCATCCGAGTACTGCAGGCTCCCGCCCGTCGGCGGGGAGAAGACCACCTCGTTGTTCCAACCCTGCCGCCCCGAGCCCTGCATGGCGATCGTGCTCGTGTCCTCGATGGTCCAGTTCGACGGGACCTGCAGCTGCAGCGTGCCGTTCTGCGTCTCGAAGTCGACCATCTCCACAGGCGCTGCCTCCACGGCAGCGGGCTGCGCGCTCTGCGGCGGCGTGGCGGTGCCGGTCGTGGCCGGCTCGCTCTCGCCAGTGGGCGAGGGCGTCGGCGCGGGTGACGCCGTCTCGCTCGGCGCGGTCTCCGGCAGCAGCGGTGCCGATGCCTCCTCGGCCTGCGCGCACGCGCCCAGGGTGATGGTCGCGACGACCACGACGGCGGTCGCGGCGAGCAGGCGGCTCTGGATGGGGCGCACGGCGGGTTCCTCTCTCGCGGGGCATCTCCCCGCTTGTCCTGAGATGTCCGGATGCGGGAACCGGTCACCCGCTGGAGGTCACGGTTCGGTCACGCTTCTGGGCGATGGAGCAGCAAAGGGCCGGGCGGTGCTCCGCCCGGCCCTCGCGCTGCACCTGCGTCAGGGCATGCGGGCGTCGTCGTGGTGCCGCTCGAGCGACGCGATGACGGTGAGCAGCTGCTCCTCGGTCGCTCCGCCGAAGAAGGCGTCGCCCTCGTTCAGCTGCGTGCTGCTGAACACGCGGCACATGGTCTCGGCGCAGACGGTGCCAGTGGGCCGCGTGGCGTCCCCCTGGTCCGTGAGGTTCACGCCGACGAGCCCGGTGTTGTAGTCGCCGGTGTCGCCGAGCATGTACGAGACCGCGTGCAGACCGTCCGTCGTCGGCCGCACCTCACCGGCGGTCCACGGCCACTCGGGCTCCTCGCCGGCGAACAGCACGTAGTCGACGTACGACACGGCGCTGCCGCCGTTCGGCCGGAACAGCTGGACCCAGTTCTCCCAGACGGGCACGCCGCCGTGGCCGAAGCCCACTCGGCTGTTGTCATCGATGCGCCACTCGAGCGGGACGAGGAACGTCGACGTGCCGTTCTGCGTCGTGTACGGGAGGTACGTGGTGCCCTCGTGCTCGACGCCGACGCCGGCCGGGACCGCGGTGTCGTCGCCCGAGATCTCGACGGTCGCCATGATGTCGAGCGCGAGCGCGACCTCGTCGCTCCCCAGGTAGGCCTCGACCGCGTCGCGGCTCGAGAACTGCTCCTCGGCGTCCGGGTGCTCGAACTTCAGGAAGTGCAGTCTCGTGGACCCATCGACGCGGAACGAGTCGGAGAGCGGCGCCTCGCCGTCGATCACGGCGACGCTGGCGACGTAGATGTCACTCTCGTAGCGCTCCCACCAGGCAGTAGCCGCGAGGCCCGAGCCGATGTCGATGCGCTCGACGACGTGCTCCTCGAGCGCCGCCGCGCCCACGTCATCGGGCATGCCGTCGTCGAACCAGAGGTGGCCGCCATCGGGACCGGTGACCGCCACGATGTTGTCCCACCGCTGCAGGCCGTCGTAGCCGAGGGCGACGCGGCTGCTGTCCTCGACGGTCCAGTCCGCCGGGATCTGCATGCGCATCATGCCGTTCTGCGTCTCGAACGGGACGAGCTCGACGGCATCGCTCTCGGGCGGTGTCGCGGTGCCCGGTGCACCGGTCGCGCCGGCGGAGGTCGTCGGCGTCGGCGTCGGCGTCGATGTCGGCGTCGCGCTGGCGGTCGGTGTCGAGCGGGGTCGATCCGGCGCCGAGGTCGACCCGGTCTGGGCCTGCGCGCAGGCGCCCAGCATGGCGGTCAGCGTGACGATCGCGGTGGTGACGAGCACTCGGCTCGGGGAAGGGCGCACGGCGGGATTCCTCTCTCGCGAGGCTCATCCCCGCACGCTCTGACATGTCCAGCGTCAGGCGGCGGTCACGCCGATCCGGTCACGATTCCATCACGAACGGCGGAGGTCCTCAGGCGCCCTGCTGCGGCACGGCTTCGGGGCAGCTGCGCTCGACCGCGGGCGACCACGGCATCGCGCCGGCGTCGCGGTGCATCCGCTCGAACGCATCGGCACTGACGCCCTGCGCCTCGAAGCGACGTGCGAGCTGCTCCCATCGGCGCAGCTCGGGCAGCGCGCCGCGCTCGTGCCAGTCGTGCCACAGCGCGTGCAGCAGCATGTGCTTCGGCTTCGACGTGAAGCGGTGCCGCTCGAAGGCAAGCAGGGCGTCCGCCCACGCGGCAGCGTCAGCGTGGGGCCACCCGGCCCAGACGCTCGACTCCGGCACCACCCTCGGTGGCTCGGTCAAGGACATCGTTGTGATCTCTCCTCGTGGGGCAGTGCCGAAACACAGAGTTGCCGATCAGGCAACTCTGCACGACTTCGGACCACTGTACGACGCGCCTGTGACATCCGCTCAACTTTTTTCCGGATCACGCGGTGGGACGCGAGGGGATCACGAAGCCCGGAAGAAGAGCTCACGCGAGTAGCCGAATCCGACGCCCACCTGTGTGAGCGCATCGCTCAGGGTGGCGTCCGGGATGACCGCGAAGCCCCAGGGCTCGGTGCAGTAGGCGTAGCGATCGCCCAGCTCGATCAGCTCGCCGTCGCCCCCGGCGCACGCCAGCTCGATGTCGACCAGCTGCGCACCGGTCTGCGCGGCGACCTCGGCGGCGGTGGCCTCGTCGAAGCCCGCTCCGGTGATGACGCGGAAGGCGGTCGGCGCGCCGATGTCCTGCTCGAAGACCGTCAGGAGCGACATCTCGTGGCCCACCCTCACCGAGATGGCAGCGACGAGCCCGTGGTCGCACGGGATCAGCCGGTCCGTCGAGTCGTACGAGTACCGACCGTCGCCCGCGTCGAACCACATGGGGACGCTCGGCACGCACGGGATCAGGTAGTCGTAGCGCTCGCCCTCGACGAGCTCGGCGCCGACGACGGCCACCGGCGTGCCTGCTGGCGAGAGGACGGGCAGCGGCGGCGTCGTGGGCGGCGTGCGCGCCGCCTGGGGCGTCGGGCTCGCGGTCGGGGTGGGGGTCGCGGTGGGGGTCGGCGTGGCGTCCGCTGGTGCCGATGTCGTCGCGGGCGTCGTCGCCGTGGTCGCGCTCGTGCTGGAGGGCTCCGGCTCTGGCGCCGGAGCGAGGCCCCCGGCCGGGCCGCACGCCACGAGCCCGAGCAGCACCGCGACCGCGAGCGGTCCCGCGGCCCATCCGGAAGCTCGGCGCATCATCGCTCCATCACCCACCGCATGTCCGACCGCGAGACCCCTTCGCCGGACTCCATCCGAGGCGCGAACGAACCGTCCCCGATGGGGACCCCCCAGGCAGCGAGCTGGGGAATGATGCCCGGATCGGCGTTGCAGTCGAAGGTGACGCCGCCGATCGTGACCGTCGGTCCGCAGGCGTAGTAGACGGTCGCCGTCGCGCCCTCGACCGAGCCGAGCGGCACCTCGCCCGGATCCACGACCTGCAGCTGCCCGTCGAAGTCGGGTGACGCCGTGAACTGCGGATCTCCATCGCCGACGACATCGGCTCGGTCGACGAGCGCCCAACCGGTGCCCGGCTCGTGGTCCGCGCAGTCGATCCACTCGGCACCGCCGAACAGCACCGAGCCGGATCCCTCGCACAGCACGTAGACGTCGTAATACCGCTCGAGCGTCGGTCCGCCTGCGGCGCCGGTGTCACCGCATCCGTTGCGGCAGTCCACGAAGTCGGTGACGATCGGCGCGCCGGCCGCCACGCCCTCGAAGCCCGGCGGCGGTACGGGTGCGGTCTCCGTCGGCTCCGGCTCGGGCGTCGCGGTCGCCGTCGGCTCGGCGCTCGGCTCCGCGCTCGGCTCCATCGTGGTCGTCGGCGCCGGTGCGGCCTCGTCGATGCGAGGGTCGAGCGCGCCGGCGAACTGCCAGACGCCCACCCCGACGACCGCGGCGGCGACCGCGGCGACCGCGCCGCCGGCGATCGCGCGATTGCGGCGCCGTTCTCGCACGCGCTCGCGCACCGCCATCGTCGACAGGCCCTGGCGCATCCGCGCCCGGAAGTCGGGGCTCATGCCCTGCTGCTGCCGATCGCTCATGCCGACACCTCCTCGAGGTCGCCGGCGCCAGCCGCCTGCAGGTGGCCGCGCAGCCGCTGCTTCGCGCGGTGGATGCGCGTCTTGGCCGCGCCGTAGCTCACGCCGATCGCCTTGGCGGCGTCGGCGAGCGGGATCTCCTCGAGCAGCACGAGCGACACGAGCCGAGCATCCGTCTCGGACAGCTCGCGCAGGGCCGCGCCGACCGCGCTCGACGCGTCGACCCGCGCGAAGCGGTCCCCCGCGACGTCGGCGGTGTCGGGCGAGTCCGGGCCGAGCGGGATGTGCGCGATCAGCCGCTCGTTGCGGCGGATGCTGCGGCGGGCGTTGCGCGCGCAGTTCGTCGCCGTGGCGAGCAGCCACGGCAGCACCGAGTCATCGACGATGCGCACGCGCGACCGCTTGCGCCACGCCTCCGCGAACACGGCGGCCGTGACGTCCTCGGTGTCCTGTCGGTGCTGCATCAGCCTCCATGCGTGTCGCCACACGCGGTCTCCGTGGCGGTCGAAGATCGCGGCGAAGGCGACCCCGTCCCCGCGCACGACGGCACGCCACAGCTGCTCGTCGGTCTGCGCGAGGTCCACATCCAGGATTGTCCGGGATGCGCGCCCTGGTTACACGCGGGACGCGATCAGTTGCAGGCGCTACGGTTCCACCCCGGCCGGCATCGTCGACGGATCGACGCCGGTGAGCTCGAGCGTCGTCATGACGTCGAGCGCCTCGAGCACCGGCGCGCTGCCGAGCAGCTGCTCGGCCTCGGCCCGAGAGCCGACCGCCGCCTGGTCGTCGCCGAGCAGCAGCATCGTGCAGGTGTGGGTGCGCTCGACATCCGGCAGCCCGAACAGCGGGATCGGCTCCAGCCCCTCCTGCGAGGGCCGCGCGACCGCGGCGTGCACGAACCAGCGGTCGGCGGCGTGCACCCACCACGACATCGCCGCGGTACCCGCGATGTCCATGGCACGCTCCTCGACGATGCCGAAGTCTGCGTTCAGGAATCCGGCCGAGTCGCCGAAGCCGTCGTAGTACGTGATCTCGGTGCCGGAGGGCGACGTGAAGCCGACGGTGTTCTCCCACCACGGGTCGCCCTCGAAGTCCATCGTCAGGCGGCTGTTGTCGAGCACCGTCCAGCCCTCCGGCAGCTGCAGCCGCATCGTGCCGTTCTGCGTCTCGAAGGTCGAGCTCGCCATCTCGGTGGGCACCGGGGCGCTCGTCGGTGCCGGCGTGACGGTCGGCGCCGGCGTGACGGATCCGGTGGGGGTCGGCTCGACGGGCGTCGGCCCAGCGGTCTCCACCGCAGGCGACGGCGTGGCCGCCGTCTCGGACGGGGCCGTCGGCGCGTCGGGGCCGCAGCCGACGAGCAGCACAGCCGCCGCGAGCGCGGCTGCGGCGCCGACCGCGCGAGCGGACGGCCGGGTGGCGATCATCATGGCCTGCTCCTTCTGGTCGCGACTCCCCCGTCGGTCCAGATGGGTCCAGGATGCTCCTGCCGAGCCGATCGTGGGAGTCACGGTTCGGTCACGGTCGAGGCCCCGGTCCGGAGGCCGGAAGATGTGCGGCTGAGCGGGGCGCCGGCGGGATAGTGCAGGCCGCGTGCCGCTCCGCCGCACATCCTTTCGGAACTCCCCCGCGAGGCGGAGGCGACCACGGCGGGCCGCCCGCCGGGCGGCGGAGGCGGCCGACGCATCCGCGCGCCTACGCTGGACGCCATGTCCGTCCGCCGCGCCCCTGACGCGAGCTCGCTGCGCGCCGACCTGGTGCTGGCCGTCGCGCTCGCGCTCATCGGCTGCGTCATGGTGGCGCTCAGCGCCATGACCGGCCTGCAGTTCGCCGACGTGCCGATCTGGGCGCCGCTGCTGGCCGCCGTGCTGCTGCCGGCGCCGCTCGTGCTGCGCCGCGTGCATCCGCTGCCGGTGTCGATCGCGCAGATCGCCATCTACATCGTGGCCGGCGAGGCGGCGGTGCTCGAGCTGTACGCCTCGCAGGTGAGCCTCTTCATGGGCTTCTACTCGATCGGCGCGTGGGATGCCGACCGCCGCCGGGCCTTCTGGTCGCGGCTCGTCATCGTGATCGCGATGGCGGTCTGGCTCGCCTCGTCGGCCGTCCGCGGCTTCTTCGACCCGGAGACGGGCGAACGCGGAGTCTCGGCGTTCTTCGCCTTCCTGATCATCCAGATCGTCATCAACGCCGCCTACTTCGGCGCCGGCTGGGTCTTCGGCGACCGGGCGTGGCGCAGCGCGGTCGAGCGGGAGGCGCTCGACGCCGCACACGCCGAGATCCAGGCGCAGCAGGACCGGCTCGCCGAGCAGGCGGTCTCGCTCGAGCGGCTGCGGATCGCGCGCGAGCTGCACGACGTCGTCGCCCACCACGTGTCGGCGATGGGTGTGCAGGCGGGTGCCGCCCGGCGAGTGCTCGACCGCGACCCCGTGAAGGCGGCGGATGCGCTGCGGCACGTCGAGCAGTCGGCGCGCGACGCGATCGGCGAGCTGCGCTCGCTCGTGGTGACGCTGCGATCGGAGGACGACGGCACGTCGGCGGCGCCCGAGCTCGACGCGCTGCCCGCGCTCGTCGAGTCGGCGCGCGAGAGCGGGCAGCGGATCGAGCTGCAGTCGATCGGCACCCCGCGGCCCGTGACGTCGATGGTGGGCCTCACGGTCTACCGCATCGTGCAGGAGGCGCTCACGAACTCGCGCAAGCACGCCGGTCCGGTCGCGCGGGTCGACGTGCGCCTGCGCTATCTCGACGACGAGATCGAGGTCGAGGTCACCGACGACGGCCGCGGCGGCGCCGCCGGGACGCACGGCGCGGGCGCCGGTCTCATGGGCATGCGCGAGCGCATCGCCGCGCTCGGCGGATCGCTCGAGGTGGGGCCGCGATCCCGCGGCGGTTGGCTCGTGCGGGCGCGCGTGCCGAGCCCCGGTCCGGTGCGCGCCGACGAGGCGACGCCGGCTCTCGCCGACGAGGCATCAGCCTCCGCTGGCGACCCGGCAGCCACCGCCAGCACCGAGACCCCCGCCAGCGCCGCACCCGCCGACGCGCCCACGGGAGCCGACGCATCCGCCCGTTGAGGGTTTGCGTCCGAGTGCAGCGCAACTCGGACGCAAACGCTCAACAGCCGGATGTCAGGGGCAGCGGGTGTACGCAGCGGTCGCCGCGCTGAGCGTGGGCAGGCCACCCAGGATCAGCACCTCGTCGGCGCCCGAGCCGAGGAGCGCGCTGCGGCTGACGGCCGGCATGCACTCGCGCCGGGCGAGCAGCATCGGCGCGCCCTCTGCCCCCGCCGCGGCCGCGCCGGCCAGCGCGTCGGGGAAGTCCGTGCCGCTCGCGATGTAGACGGTGCTCACCGCGTCGAAGACGTCGGCGAGCTGCGCCGCGGTCGCGAAGCGGTCGGCCCCCGCGTAGCGGACGACGCTCGGGACGGCCGCCGAGAGCCCGTTGGCGACCCCGGTCGACACCGAGGTGCCGTCGCCGACGATGCCCGCCCAGTCGACGCCGAGCCCCTGCAGCGTCGCGCGCGTCGCTGCGTCGAGCGAGCCGCTGCCGCCGTCGACCAGCAGCACCGGCCCGCCGCGGAACGCCGCGGCCGGACCCGCGGCGAGCGCGTCCGGAAACTTCAGGCCGGTCGCGACGAACGCCGCATCCGCCGAGTCGAAGGCGTGCTCGGCGACGAGCCTGCTGGTGTGGAAGCGGTCGGTGCCGCCGAGCCGCAACACCGTTCGGGCGGGCGCGAGCGCGCGCACCGCATCCTCGACCGCCGCCGACACCGACGGCTCGCCGCCGACGATGACGACCTCCGCAGGGTTGAGCCGCTGGATCTCGGCGAGCACGGCCGGCATGGCCGAGCCCCTCGGCGTCAGCAGCACCGGTCCGCCGGCGTGCGCGGCCGCAGGCCCCGCAGCGAGGCCGTCCGGGAAGTTCTCCCCGCTCGCGAGGTAGACCACGGGAGCACCCGTCGGGAACGCGCGGCGCGAGATCTCGACCGACGTGGCGTACCGGTCGGCGCCCGCGATGCGCTGCGCGCTCGGCAGCGGCTCGGTCGGGTCGCCGAACCAGTCCGTCCAGATGCGCCAGGTGTTGCGGTTGCCGTAGGCGGAGCACGAGTCGCCCGTGCCGTAGAGGTTCGCGAGCGCAGCCGCGTTGGGCTGGTAGGGCGTGTAGTTGTAGAGCCCCGCCGTGGCGAGGTTGCGGATGAGCACCGGGCTCGAACCGCATGCCACCTCGGTGTCGTAGCGGATCTGGTTCACGACGCCGGCGCGGTGGTTGTAGCGCTCGGGGTGTGCCGCGTAGCGCTGGAACTGCCGGGCGCCGTAGTAGACCTGGTAGAAGAATCCGGCGACGCTCGCATCGCACGGCGCGGTGTCGGGGCAGCCGAATCCGGTCGCCTTCTCGTAGCGCGAGGCGCTCGGTGACGGGTGCGTCACGAGCGTCTGCTCCTTCTGCAGCAGCACGAGCAGGAATCGCTGCGAGATGTCGCAGGCCTGCCCGACGCGAGCGATGATGCTCGCGGCCGACTCGTTCGCCCTCCCCGTCATCGCTCCGCAGTAGGCGTCTGCCGCGATCGACGGGGTCTTCTGGCTGTAGGTGTCGAGGCACGTGTACCCGGCCGCGCAGCCCGCGTGCTTCGCGTCGATGAACGCCTGCACCTGCGCGGCCGTCATCGCGCCACCGTCGTAGAACTGCTCGTCGGAGACGAGGTAGCCGGCCTCGAAGTCGGCCGCCACGGCGGCAGTGGCGCTGCCACCGGTGCCGGCGGGCGGGGTGACCGTCAGCAGACCGGCGACGAGCGCGGTGAGGGCCGCGACAGCGACGAGACGAGGGCGAAGGCGCATCGGCGGGCCGTTCGATCGGGCGCAAGCTTCGGGCGTTCACGCAGGAGGAGGTTGCTTTCAGCATATGTGCGCACTCGGCAGGCGTCGAGGGATTGGTCGGCGGATGGGGCGCCCGATCCGTGGCCGCGGCGCCGGTAGCGTGGGACGCGTGACGCGCATCCTGCTGGTGGACGACCAGGCGCTCGTGCGCGCCGGCTTCGAGACGATCCTCTCGAGCGAGCCCGGGTTCGACGTGGTCGGCCAGGCGAAGGACGGCGCCGAGGGCGTGCGCCTCGCCGCCGAGCTGCAGCCCGACGTGATCTGCATGGACGTGCAGATGCCCGTGATGGACGGCCTCGATGCGACGCGGGCGATCTGCGCTGCCGACGGCCACGCCGCGGTGCTCATGCTGACGACCTTCGACCGCGACGACTTCCTGTTCGACGCGCTCTCTGCCGGCGCCTCCGGGTTCCTGCTGAAGACGGCCGAGCCCGAGCAGCTCATCGATGCCGTGCACGCGCTCGCGCGCGGCGACGCACTGCTCTCGCCGGAGGTGACCCGCCGCGTCATCGAGCGCTTCGCCGGCGCGTCGGGCTCGACGGACGCCGCGGTCACGACCGGCGAGATGCTCGCCGCTCCGCCGAGCCCGGTGCTCGTCGACCTCACCGACCGCGAGCGCGAGACGCTGCTGCTCCTCGCGCGCGGTCGGTCGAACGCCGAGATCGCTCGCGAGCTGTTCGTCGGCGAGGCGACCGTGAAGACGCACGTGTCGAACGTGCTGCTCAAGCTCGGCATCCGCGACCGCATCCACGCCGTCATCTGGGCGTACGAGCACGGGGTGGTCGCGCCTCGTGCCTGAGCCCGTCCGCGCGCCCGCGTCGGAGCCTCGCGCGCGGCGCATCCCCGCGGTGGCGATCGTGTGGTTCGCGCTCTCTGCGGCCGGCCTGGTCGGCACGTGGTGGTACAACATCGCGTTCTTCGCCGACCCCGGCGGGCTCGGCTACCTCGAGGGATGGTTCGCGAACGCCGCGAGCGCCTCGGCGTCGATCGACCTGCTCGTAGTCGCGGTCGCGGCCTCGATCTTCATGATCGTCGAGGGCGTCCGGCTCGGATGGGCGCGCTGGGTGTGGGTGCTCGTCGTGCTGGGTGCCGTCATCGCGATCGCCTTCACCTTCCCGCTCTTCCTCGGGATGCGCGCGGTCGCGCTGCACCGGCGGGCGTCGCCGGAGCGCTGACCGACCCGGGAGATCAGGTCGGCTCGACGCGCTGCGCCAGCGCCATCGCGTCGTGCGGCGCGTGCCCGTGGATGTCGTTGTCGAAGTAGACGTAGACGTCGCGCGGAGAGCCGTCGGGCGTGCCAGCGCCGCGCACCCACCCGCGGATGCGCTCCGCCCACGCGTCGAGCTCGTCGGGCGTGTAGCCGCTCGCGTAGAGCTCGCGCGAGCCGTGCAGGCGCACGTAGGCGAAATCGGCGGTGACCTCGCCGAACGCCGGCCAGCGATCTGCCGTGTCGGCGACGGTGAGCGCGACCCCGTGGTGCCGCAGCAGCTCGGCCGCGGCCGGATCCTCGAACGAGCGCGCCCTCGGCTCGAGCGCGTGACGCAGCGGCACGTCGGGCACCTCCTCGAGCCACGCGCGTCCCTGCATCCGGTCGTCGTGGCGTCGCGCGAGCTCGAGCGCCTCGCCCGTCGACCGCGGCAGGCCCGCGAGGAACCGGTCGAGCCCCTCGGCGTCGAACTCCTCGCGCTCGGGCAGCTGCCAGAGGAACGGCCCGAGCTTGGCGCCGAGCGCGAGCACGCCCGACGCGAAGAAGTTCGCCATCGCCGCCTCGACGCCCCGCAGCCGCAGCATGTGGGTGATGTAGCGCGATCCCTTCACCGCGAAGACGAAGTCGTCGGGCACTGCGTCGCGCCAGCGCTCGTAGCTGGCCGGGCGCTGCAGCGAGTAGAACGAGCCGTTGAGCTCGAGCGACGACATCCGCTCGCCGACGTGCTCGAGCTCGCGACGCTGCGGCAGCCCGCGCGGGTAGAAGTCGCCGCGCCACTCGGCGTAGCGCCAGCCGGAGATGCCGACGCGCGCGCGGGCGGCCGGCGCGGTCTCGCGGCGCTCCTCCTCCATGCGCCCACCTTCGCACCGGCCGCCGAGAGCCCGCTCAGCACCGACTCGGGGTTGACTCCACCGACCGGCCGGCGCACCATGTAAGTAGTTGCTTACGCAAGGAGGTGCGCAGTGCCGATCGCGACCGATCCCCTCAGCCGCATCTTCTTCGCGCTCGCCGACCCGACCCGGCGCGCGATGCTCGAGCGACTCGCAGCCGGCGCCGCGACCGTCGGCGAGCTCGCCGAGCCGTTCGCGATGAGCCGGCCGGCGGTCTCGCAGCACCTCGGCGTGCTCGAGCAGGCCGGCCTCATCGAGCGCACCCGGCAGGGGCAGTGGCGCAGCTGCGCGCTTCGCCCCGAGGGGCTCGACGACGCCGAGCAGTGGGTCACCGAGCACCGCGCCGCATGGCAGTCGCGCTTCGACCGGCTCGACGAGACGCTTGCCGCGCTGGTCGCCGGCGAGCCCAGCGCTGGCAGCGCGAGCGACGCCCACGACGCAGCATCCGACGCCGGGCCATCCGGCACCAGCACGTCCGACCAGGCCGACGCATCCGTCGGCGACCCGAAGGAGCAGTGATGACCGCAACGAAGCAGTTCACGATCACGCGCACGTTCGACGCGCCCAGGGCAGCGGTCTGGCGGGCATGGACCGACCCGACGATCGCCGCGCAGTGGTGGCATCCGCACGAGGTGGCCGTGCCGCCCGAGTCGGTGCGGATCGACCTGCGGGTCGGGGGCCGCTACGAGTACCTGATGATCGCGCCCGACGGCAGCGAGTACCCGACCGGCGGCGAGTACCTGGAGGTGCGGGAGCCCGAGCGGCTGCGCTTCTCGTGGGCGGACCCCGGCGACGCGGTCGCCGACGCCATGCAGATCACGGTCGACCTGACCGAGCTCGAGGGCGGCCGGTGCGAGATGAGCTTCCACCTGTCGGGCGTCGACGAGGACCGCGTGAGCGAGCAGAGCGTCTTCCACGGCTGGACCGAGGCCTTGGAGGAGCTCGACGACGCCCTCGCGACGACGAGCGAGCGCTCATCGTGAGCGGCCTCATCGTCGAGCAGATCGTCTCGGCCGACGGCTTCGCAGCCGAGCCCGACGGCGGCATGCGCTTCGTCGAGGCGACGACGCCGGACGGCGACATCTCGGACGAGGGCCAGCTGACGATGCTCGAGGGCGTCGACGCGATCCTGCTCGGCCGGCGCACGTACGAGATGTTCGCCGCCTACTGGCCGACCGCCGATCCGGCGGTGGAGCGCGTCGCCGAGCCGATCGCGCGACTGCCGAAGCTCGTGCTCTCGGCCACGCTCGAGCGCGCTCCGTGGGGTGACGGCGAGATCGAGGTCGTGCGGCCCGACCCGACGGCGGCGGATGCCGTGCGGGCGCTCAAGGGCCGGTTCGGCTCGATCATCGTCTGGGGATCGCTGTCGCTCGCCGACGCGCTGCTCGACGCGGGCCTCGTCGACCGGCTCCGGCTGCGCACGACGCCCGCGCTCATCGGCGACGGACTGCGCTTCACGCCGCCGTCGCTCGGGCTGCGGCTGCTGCGGCTCGAGTCGTCGGTCGCGCATCCGGCAGGGCACGTCGTCACGGAGTACGCGGTCGAGGGAGGCGGGCGATGAGGGACACGGAGCCGCAGACCGCAGGCGGCAAGGTGCTGTGGCACTTCACGATGTCGCTCGACGGCTTCGTGGCGGGGCCCGAGCACGCGATGGACTGGATGAGCGGCATCACGAACCGCGACGGGCTCATCGACGAGTACGTCGAGACGACCGGCGCCGTGCTCGGCGGTCGCGTCGGCTGGGACATGTTCCCCGACCCGAGCATGACGTACGGCGGGGCGTGGCAGGGGCCGCTCTTCGTGCTGACGCACCACCCGGAGGACGCGCAGCCGGTGGACGGCGTGACCTTCCTCGACTGCGACGTGGCAGAGGCGGTGCGGATCGGGCTCGAGGCGGCCGCCGGCAAGAACCTCGAGGTGCTCTCGCCCTCGATCGGCAGCCAGCTGCTCGAGCGGGGGCTCATCGACGAGATCGACCTGCATATCGCGCCGATCCTGCTCGGCGACGGCATCTGGCTGCACCACGCGCCGGGCGGCACGCCCATCCGGCTGTCGCTCGTGAACGGCGACGACCCCACCGCGGAGGTGAACCTGCGGTACCGGCCGGTCGCCTCGGGCTAGCCGCGGCGCGGGCCGCCGGTCACTCGTCCGGCCGCGGTCGTCGCGTCAGCTCGAGGCGCACGAGCGGGAGCAGGTGCCTCGGCCACACGACCGCGGCCACCGCGTCGCCCAGCCCCACGCCGATGCCGACGACGTGCTCGTCGCCGATCTCGACGCAGGCGACCTCCTCGCCGTCGATGAGGATGGAGCTCGGGACGGCGTCGAGCGCCGAGGGCTCGTCGATGAAGGCGTCGGGCTCGTGCGGCGTCGGATCCCGCTCCTCGCGGAAGGTGTTGCCGATCACGTTGCGCATGTGCAGGGCGAGGACGTCGGCGACCGACTCGTCGTCGCGCGGCACGACCGTCTGCACCGCCTCGTACGCCGCGGGGAAGCGCATCCAGCGCATCCACTCGACGGCCGTCGGGGGCAGTCGGGGCGACGGATCCGCGAGCGCCGCCTCGAGGTCGGGCGAGAGCCGCACGTGGTTGATCGGGTCGTCGAGGTCGTCGGGGTTCCAGAGGATCGCGTAGGAGATGGCGGCGGCGTCGAGCTGGAACGGTCCGCCGTCGCTGCTCGACGCGATCGTGCTCACGCCGGTCTCGCGGATGCTCGGCTGGGCCACGAGCGTCGCGAGCCGCACGGGGAACTCGGCCGACACCGCGTCGAGGGTCGGCGGGTCGTCCAGCGGGCCGTCGGGCTCGGCGAAGTCCATGCGGCCAGCCTGGCCGATCGACGCCGCGCGCACCAGTCCGGGGGCCGCTCGGCGGAGCCGCCGCCCCCGCTCCCCCGCACGGCGGAGCCGCAAGTCCAGCCGTCAGGGGGAGGCCGGCGCGAGGCCGCCGACGTAGCGTCGGAGCATGCTCTCCATCCGATCGATCTCCCGCTCCTTCAACGGGCACCGGGCGCTCAACGACGTCAGCTTCGACGTGCAGAACGGCCTGATGACCGGCTTCGTCGGCGCCAACGGCGCAGGCAAGACCACGACCATGCGCATCATCCTCGGCGTGCTCACGCCGAGCACCGGCGAGGTGCTCGTCGACGACCGCCCCATCACCGCCGATGACCGCGCGCAGTTCGGCTACATGCCGGAGGAGCGCGGCCTCTACCCGAAGATGAAGGTGCACGAGCAGCTCGTGTACCTCGGCCGCCTGCACGGCCTCAGCTCGGCGCACGCGTCGACCCGCGCTGCAGACCTGCTCGAGCAGCTGGGCCTCGGTGAGCGCCGGGACGACAAGCTCGAGTCGCTCAGCCTCGGCAACCAGCAGCGCGCGCAGATCGCCGCGGCGCTCGTGCACGAGCCCACCGCGCTCGTGCTCGACGAGCCGTTCTCCGGGCTCGACCCGATGGCCGTCGAGACGACGGTCGAGGTGCTCCGCGACGTCGCCCGCAGCGGCGCCCCGGTGCTCTTCTCGAGCCACCAGCTCGACCTCGTCGAGCGCCTGTGCGACTCGCTCGTCATCCTCGCCGGCGGCGAGGTGCGCGCGGCAGGCACGCGCGAGCAGATCCGCTCTGCCCACGCGCGGCCCGAGTGGGTGCTCGAGACCGACGACGCGGGCTTCGTGCGCGGCATCCGCGGCATCGAGGTCATCGAGTTCGACGGCGGTCACGTGCGCTTCACCGCCCCCACCGACGACGACGCCGACCGCGTGCTGCGCGAGGCGATCGAGCGCGGCACCGTCCGCAGCTTCGCCCCCTCCATCCGACCGCTGACCGAGATCTTCCAGGAGGTCATCCGATGAGCACCACCACCACCCGCGCCCCGGGCACGAACACCCGCGGGCGCACGCGCTTCGCGCAGGCCGTCGGGATCGTCGCGCAGCGGGAGATCATGACGCAGCTGCGCTCGAAGGCGTTCATCATCTCGACGATCATCACGCTCGCGCTGGTGTTCGGCGCGGTGCTCTTCTCGTCGGTCGGCCCGCAGCTGTTCGACGAGGACACCGACGTCGCCACCACGTCGGAGCTCGCGCCGACGCTCGAGCAGCTCGACGGCGTCGCCGTCGTCCCCGCCGACAGCGCGGATGCCGTGCGCGACGCCGTGCGCGACGGCTCGGTCGACGCCGGCGTCATCGCGGGCGACGGCCCGTCCGGGCTCGTCGTCATCGGTGACCGCGAGGCGCCCTCGAGCCTGCTCCAGCTGCTCAGCATCACGCCCGACCTCGAGCTGCTCGACCCCAGCGCGCCAGACCCGATGCTGACCTACTTCATCGGCCTCGCCTTCGGCCTCGTCTTCTTCATGTCGGCGATGACGTTCGGCCAGACGATCGCCAACTCGGTCGTCGAGGAGAAGGCGTCGCGCATCGTCGAGATCATGCTCGCGACGGTGCCGGCCCGCGCCATCCTGGCCGGGAAGGTGATCGGCAACTCGATCCTGGCGTTCGGGCAGATCCTGCTCATCGCGGCGGTGGTGCTGCTGGGCGGCGCCATCACCGGCTCTCAGCTGCTGCTCGACGGGCTCGGCATGCCGATCGTGTGGTTCGTGGTGCTCTTCACCGTCGGCTTCATCATGCTCGCGGCGCTCTACGCGGCGGCGGCGGCGCTCGTCTCCCGCGCCGAGGACCTGGGCTCCGCGACGAGCCCGCTCATCATGCTGATCATGATCCCGTACTTCCTCGTGATCATCTTCAACAACAACCCGCTCGCGCTGCAGATCATGTCGTACGTGCCGTTCTCGTCGCCGGTCGCGGTGCCGATGCGCGTCTACCTCGGCACGATGGAGTGGTGGGAGCCGTTCCTCTCGCTCGCGATCCTGGTGGTCTCGACCATCCTCGTGATCGTCTTCGCCGCGAAGGTCTACGAGCGGTCGCTGCTCAAGACCGGCTCGGCCGTGAAGTGGAAGGACGCGCTGAAGGTGTAGCCGTCGTCCGTCGGATGGTCGCAGATGGCCCCGCTCCTGCCCGGAACGGGGCCATTCGCGATCTCCGGGACGTGATCCCGCAGATGGGTTGACACCGTCGAGGTTGCATGGTTCATTAGTCGAGTAATGAACCAACGGAGTAGCGCGGAACGCCTCAGCGACCCGCACGCTCCCGGATGTGCGCACATCCGACCCACCGACCGAAGGAAGCAGCATGCTCGACGACAGCAAGCCGCTGTTCGTAGCAGTGGCAGAGCAGATCGAGGACGGGATCCTCGACGGCACCTACGCCGAGAACGACCCCGTGCCCTCGACGAACGAGCTCGCAGCATTCCTCCGCATCAACCCCGCGACCGCCGGCAAGGGCTTCAGCCTGCTGGTCGACGCCGGGGTGCTCATCAAGAGGAGAGGGATCGGCATGTTCGTCGCCCCAGGCGCTCGCGAAGCGCTCCGGCAGCGCCGGAGGTTCGCGTTCCAAGACCAGTTCATCGCACCCCTGCTCCGCGAGGCAGCACAGCTCGGCATCTCTGCCGAGGACCTCGCGGACATGATCACGAAGGAAGCCGTCCGATGACCGCCATCGTCACCCGCCAGCTGTCCAAGCACTACCCCGAGGTGCGCGCCCTCGACGGCGTCTCGATCGCGCTCGAGGAGCACCGCATCCACGGCCTCCTCGGCCGCAACGGCGCCGGCAAGACCACGCTCATGCAGCTGCTCACCGGCCAGGTCTTCGCGACCGACGGCACCATGGAGGTGCTCGGCGCGAGCCCGGTCGAGAACGCCGACGTGCTCATGCAGACGTGCTTCATCCAGGAGAGCCAGAAGTACCCCGACACGTTCCGCGCGATCGACGTGCTGCGGGTCGCGGCCGGCGCCTACCCGAACTGGGACCAGTCGTTCGCCGACCGGCTCGTCGACGAGTTCCGCCTGCCGGTCAAGCGCATGATCAAGAAGCTCTCGCGCGGCCAACTGTCGGCGATCGGCATCGTCGTGGGGCTCGCCTCCCGCGCACCGCTGACGTTCTTCGACGAGCCCTACCTCGGGCTCGACGCGGTCGCCCGGCGGATGTTCTACGACCGCCTGCTCGCCGACTTCAGCGAGCATCCGCGCACCGTCGTGCTCTCGACGCACCACATCGACGAGGTGGCGAACCTCCTCGAGCACGTCATCATCCTCGACGAGGGGCGCGTGCTGCTCGACGCCGACACCGACGAGCTGCACCACGCGGCGATCGCGGTCTCCGGCCGCGCGGCCGACGTGGATGCGTTCCTGTCGGACCGCGACGTGCTCGAGCGCACCGTGCTCGGCACCCTCGCCACGGCCACGTTCACCGCGCACGCCGGCGACGAGCGCGCCGCTCGCGAGGCCGGCCTCGACGTGAGCCAGGTCTCGCTCCAGGCACTCTTCGTGCACCTCACCACGGCGAACGCCGCAGCCGCCGAGCAGCCCATCGGCACCCGTTCCGCGACCGACGTCGCGACCTCCTGAGAGGCACCGTCATGCGCATCCGCAACGTCGTCCAGCTCCACACCGTCAACAAGCTGCAGGCCTTCGGCTGGCCGCTCGTCATCATGCTGCTGTCCCTCATCGTCGTGCTCATCATCGGCGCGCTCGTCGTGAACGTCGCCGCCGCAGCCGGGGATGGCGCCCAGGCGCGCGCCGGCATGAACATGGGCATGCAGTGGAACGGCGCGATCTTCGCGCTGCTCGGCCCGCTGATCGGCTTCGGCTTCACCGCGATGGGGCAGTACTTCCCGCTCGCGCTCGGCCTCGGCCTCACCCGCCGCGAGTTCGCGACCGGCACCGCGCTCGTCTTCGCCGGCAACGCGGCCTTCTACGCGGTGATCATCACCATCGGCAAGGTGATCGAGGTCGCGACCGGCGGCTTCGGGCTCGGCATCCGCTTCTTCGACACGCACTTCACCGGCACCGGCGAGTGGTGGCAGACGCTCGTGCAGACGTTCCTGCTCATCCTCTCGGTGATGCTCGTCGGCGCCGCGATCACCACCGCCTTCCACCGCTGGGGGCAGTCGTTCCTCTGGGTCTTCTGGATCGCGCTCGCGATCGTGGTGCTGGCCTTCTCGGCAGGACTCGTGCTCTCGGAGCCGTTCCGCGGCTTCGCGGTCGACGTCGGGATGATGGGCTGGCTGCCGTGGATGGGCGTCGTCGCCCTCCTCGGGGCGGTCGGGGCGGCCGTCTGGCTCGCGCTCGTGCGCCGCGCTCAGGCTCGCTGAGCCGATCACGCAGCAAGGGCCCGCCCGAGTCGTCGACTCGGGCGGGCCCCGCTCGTCTCGCTAGGGCGCTGCGCCCTCGGCGGCGTCGTCGTCGTCAGCGGCGACCGCCTGCTGCGGCTCGCCCGCACCCTCGGTCGGGGCGCCGGAGCCGGCGAGCGGATCGGTCGGCTCGCCGCTGATGGGCCGGTCGGCGCCCCACCGCGACGGGCCGTCGAGCGCCTCGTCGAGCGCGTCCTGCGACTCCGCGGCCACCTGCTGGATCCCGCCGTCGTGCTCGGCGCCGGTGGTGCCGCCGGGCTGCAGCTCGTCGCCGCTCTGCGATGCGTCCGTCATCGGGTCTCCCTCCTGCTGCGCGGACGGCACCGGTCGGTGCCGCTGCTTCCGCGCCGCGAGTCTTCTCCGGCAACCTGGATCGCCACTGACAGCGCGACCGGCACCGCGCGCGAGCGCCGGCTCAGGCCTTCACCGCGGCGAGGCGGTCGAGGGCCTCCTGCCGCTCGGCGGCGTGATCGAGGATGCGCTCCGGGTAGCCGTGTGCGTACCCGTCCGCGACCTTCCACGGCTCGTGCACCGCCGCGCCTGCGATGTGCCGGAGCTCGGGCACCCAGCGCCGCACGTACTCGCCGTCGGGGTCGTAGCGCTGGCCCTGCACGACCGGGTTGAAGACGCGGAAGTAGGGCGCCGCATCCGTGCCCGTCCCCGCCGTCCACTGCCAGCCGTGGCTGTTCGAGGCGAGGTCGCCGTCCGCGAGCTGCTCCTGGAAGAACCGGGCGCCATGCACCCACCACACGTGCAGGTCCTTCGTGAGGAAGCTCGCCGTCACCATCCGCACCCGGTTGTGCATCCAGCCCTGCGAGCGCAGCTGCCGCATGCCCGCGTCGACGAACGGGAAGCCCGTCCGGCCCTCGCACCACGCCTCGAAGCCCTCGCCCGGCTCGTCGTAGGCCATGCCGCGCAGCTGGTCTCCGAAGTCGCGCCACGCGGACCGCGGGTGGTGCCACAGCACATCCGCGTAGAACTCGCGCCAGGCGATCTCGGCCTGGAACCGCTTGAGCGAGCGCTGCGCGGCCTTGCTCCGCCTCGGCGCGGTGCGGTCGAGGTCGGCGAGCAGCGTGCGCGGATGCACGGTGCCGAGCTTCAGCGCGATCGAGAGCCGCGACGTGCCGTCCAGGTCGGGGCGGTCGCGATGCTCGTCGTAGTCGTCGATGGGCCCGTCGAGGAAGGCGGCCCACCGCTCGAGGGCCGTGTCCTCCGCGGCCCACGACAGCTCCGCCTCGGTCTCGGGCACCGCGGGCAGCGGCTCGCCCTCGATCCCCCGCAGCCATCGCACGGCGTCCGGCAGCTCGGCGGGCGCGCGCCAGCCGTGCGCGAGCCACGCGCGCGAGAAGGGCGTGAAGACGCGGAAGGGCGAGCCGTCGGCCTTCCGCACGCGACCAGGGGAGACGGCGTAAGGCGTGCCCGTCGCGACGAGCGGCACGTCGAGCGCCTGCTCCACGCGCGCATCGCGCCGGCGACCGCCGGGCGTCGACTCGCCCGAGATGTGCACGGCATCCGCCGCCGCCTCGTCGACGAGCTCGCGCAGCACCTGCTCGGGTGCGCCCTCGCGCACGACGAGCGCACCCTTGGTGGCCGTGCTCAGGGCGGCGAGTGCGGTGCGCAGCGCCGCGGCGCGCGCGGTGCCCGCGCCGACGAACGCGGGGTCGACGATGAAGACGGGCAGCACCTCACCGGCCGTGGCGGCCGCCACGAGCGCGGGATGGTCCTGCACCCGCAGGTCGCGACGGAACCACACGATCTGGGCACCCATGCGGGCAGGCTACTGCCCGCCCGCCGGATGCCCGATGTGCGCTCAGCGCAGCGGCTCGGCGAGGTTCGCCGGCGGCTTCCCCTGGTCGACGCTCGACGGGTCGCTCGGCGTCAGCTCGCCGTCGTCCGTCTCGCGATCCGCCCGCAGGCGCTCGTCCTCCGCCGACGCGGTGCCCGCCACCCGGCCGCCGTCACCGGACTGCACCTCGTGCTGCCCCTGCGGCTCGTCCGCCTCGCCTGCCGGCCACTCGGCCGCGCCCAGGCTGTCGGCCGACGCCGGGATCGCGTCGTCCGGGAGCACGGCGCCCGCACCCTCCGGCACGCGTGCCTGGTCGGTCTCGTCAGACATGTCCACTCCGATCCTCGCGCGGCGCCGGCGGCGCCGCTGGCGCACAGCACTCTCGTCCCCCGACCTGGAACCGCCCTGGACGCCTGCCAGGATGGAACCGTGCAGACGCTCCACGACGCGGACCGCCGCGGCTTCGCATCCGACAACTACTCCGGCGTGCATCCCGAGGTGCTCGCCGCGATCGCCGCGGCGAACGGCGGCCACCAGACCGCCTACGGCGCCGACGAGTACACCGCGCACCTGCAGGAGGTCGTGCGGCGCCACTTCGGCGAGCAGGCCGAGGCGTTCCCGGTCTTCAACGGCACGGGCGCGAACGTGCTCGCCCTGCAGTCGCTGCTCCCCCGCTGGGGCGCCGTCGTGGCCGCGAAGACCGCGCACATCAACGTCGACGAGGGCGGGGCGCCAGAGCGCGTCGGCGGCATGAAGCTGCTCACCGTGCCGACGCCCGACGGCAAGCTGACGCCCGAGCTCATCGACCTCGAGGCGTGGGGCTACGGCGACGAGCACCGCGCGCAGCCGCTCGCCGTGTCGATCACGCAGTCGACCGAGCTCGGCACGCTCTATACAGCCGACGAGATCCGCGCGATCGCCGACCACGCGCACGCGAAGGGCATGCTGCTGCACGTCGACGGTGCCCGCATCGCCAACGCGGCAGTCGCGCTCGACCAGCCGCTGCGGGCGTTCACGACGGATGCCGGGGTCGACATCCTCTCGCTCGGCGGCACGAAGAACGGGGCGATGGGCGCGGAGGCGGTCGTCGTGCTGTCCGAGCGCGCGGGCCACGGGCTCGTCTACCTGCGGAAGCTCAACATGCAGCTCGCATCGAAGATGCGCTTCATCTCGGCGCAGCTCGTCGCGCTCTTCGAGGGCGAGCTGTGGCGCGAGAACGCGGTGCACGCCAACGCGATGGCGGCCAGGCTGCGCACCGCGGTCGAGCAGCTGCCCGGCGTCTCGTTCGCCTACCCGACGCAGTCGAACGGCGTGTTCGCGCGCTTGCCCGAGGGCGTCGCCGATGCGGTGCGCGAGGCGTTCTTCTTCTACGACTGGGATGCCGCCGCCGGCGAGGTGCGCTGGATGTGCACCTGGGACACGACCGAGGCCGACGTGGATGCGCTCGCGGAGGCCGTGCGCGAGGCCGTCGGCGGGGAGCCGGTCGAGGCCGCGACGCCCGAGGAGCCCCTCCCCGCCGCGCCCTTCCCGCCCACGAGCTGACCCGGTCGGGGCCCGGACGCCATCGGGGCCCCGGCGGTACTCCGCCGGGGCCCCGTGGCTGTTCGTCCTGCTGGATCAGGAGCCGGACTGCGCCTCGCCCTGCACGCGGTCCTTCGCCTGCTGCGCCTCGCCCTGCACGCGGTCCTTCGCCTGCTGCGCGTCGTCCTTGACCTGGCCGGCGGCGCCCTGCGCCTCGTCCTTGACGGTGGCCGTGGCGTCCTGCGCCGTCTCCTTGACCGACTGCGCGGCGTCCTGCGCGGGCTGCTTCAGGTGCTCGCCCGCCTCCTTGGCGACGTCCTTCGCCTCCTCCACGAGGGGCTGGGCGCCCTCCTTGACCTTGGCGGCGGCCTGCTTCTCGGGCTCGCTCGCCGGGATCAGCGACGCGATGAGCGCGCCGACGCCGAAGGCGATGAGGCCGACGGCGAGCGGGTTGCCCTTCGCCTTGCGGGCGACGGTCTGCGCGGCGTCCTGCGCACCCTCGCCGACACGGCCGACGGCGCCCTGCACGTTGCCGACGGCACCGTGCACGCTGTCGCCGACGCGGTCGCCCACGCGGCCGACGGCTCCGGAGTCAGCGGGGTGGTCGCTGCCGAACAGGCGCTCCTTGACGTCGCCGATCGCGGCCTTGGCTCGCGTCGCCTGGCGGTCGACCATGCTGCTGGGCGAGACCTTCTCGGCGAGCGCGTCCACGTCGCCGCTGACCTCGTTGCGGGTGCGGTCGATCCGCGCGCGGATCTCCTCGGGTGTCTCAGTCATCGGTTCTCCTCCTTGGTGTGCAGTGCATCGGGGATGTGCTTGACGGAGTCGACCGTCTCGGGCATCGGCTCCACCTGCTTGAGCGCCTTGCGGCCCTGCAGGAAGAGCACGAGGGCGACCACGGCCCAGATGATGGCGACGATGAGCGCGCCCCATCCGAGGTGGTCGAGCAGGCCGCCGAGGACGAACATCAGCGTCAGCGACAGGAACAGGACCACGAGGTGACCGGCGTAGCCAGCGCCTCCCAGCATCCCTGCACCCTTGCCGGCGCGCTTCGCCTGCTCGATGCCCTCCGCCTTCGCGAGCGCGATCTCATCGCGCATGAGGGCGGAGACGTCCTGCATCAGGTCGCCGACGATGTCGCCGACCGACTGCTGCGCCGCTCGACGCTCCGCGTCGTTCGTGGCGGCCGCGACGACCGGGTCCTCGTGGGCGGCATGCGCGCCGGGCGCGCCGTACTCGGAGCTGCTCACAGCCCGCGCTCCTCCGTGGGACGGGTCCCGTAGATGGCGTCGTCCGCGGCGGTGCCGGTCAGGGGCTCGTCGGCCCAGGTGTCGGTGCCGGCTGCGAAGTGCCGCGGCGTGGTGACGTCACCGGTCGTGCCGGTGGCGTAGTCGGAGCTGTACGCCGAGTCGGAGCCGTAGGCCGTGCCGGTGCCATACGCCGAGCCGGTCGTGGTGGTGCCGTACGTCGGGCCGGTCGTGCCGGCCGTGGCAGCCCGCTCCTCCTTGGCGCCCGCGATGAGGCCGCTCGTGAGGCGACCGACCAGCAGGCCTGCGACGCCCGAGATGGCGATGAACGTCACCGGGTGGCGACGCGCGTAGCGCTTGAGCTCCTCGAGCAGGTCCGCGGGCTCGCGCTCGCTGATCCAGCTCGCGGCCGACTCCACGCGGCTGCCGACCTCGCCGATGAGCTGGGACGCGATGCCGTCCGTGCCGCCGCTGCCCGACGACAGCGAGCTGAGGTCGTTCGCGATGGTGCGGAGGCCGTCGGCGGCGCGGTGCTGCTGCGTCGAGGCCTGGCTGCGCGCCTCCTGGAGCGTCGTGTCGAGCAGCTGGCGAGCCTGCTGCTTCGCCTCGGTGGCGACGTTGCGCGCCTCGTCCTTCGCGGTGCCCGCGACGCGGCCTGCGGCGTCCTTGGCGGACTCGCCCACGTTGGCGGCCTCCTCCTTGGCGGTGTCCTTCACGTCCCTGGCGGAGTCCTTCACGCCCGAGGTCTGCCCGCTGCCGGTCGACGGCGTGGTCGTGATGGGCGGCACGGTGGTGCCCGTCGCGGGCGTGGCCGCTACCGGCACGGTCGGGCTGTCGAAGACCGCCTCAGCCTCGGGCGGGAGCCCAGCGGGCCGACGGAGCGGGTCATTGGGCTGGTATGCGTCGGTCATGAGTCATCCAATCCTGTTGACGCGGGAGGTTGTCCCCCTGCTCCTATGGACTCTGTACCCCATTCCTGAACGTTGCATCCGCACTGGCCTGAAGACGTCTGCGGCCTGTGGCACGCTTCCGGCATGGCTTCTACGGGCACGCAGGGCGGCACGGCGGACCGGCCCGCCAGGTTCTTCCGCGACGCGGCGGAGTTCCGCGCGTGGCTCGAGGCGAACCACGAGACGGCCACCGAGCTGTGGATGGGGCTCAACGCGAAGCACGTCGAACCCCGCGGCCTGACGTGGGCTGAGGCGGTTCCGGAGGCGCTCTGCTTCGGCTGGATCGACTCGCTCTCGCAGCGCATCGACGACGACGCTCGCCGACAGCGCTGGACGCCGCGGAAGGCGACCTCCAACTGGTCGGCCGTCAACGTGGCGCACGTCGAGCGGCTCACGGCGGAGGGGCGGATGCGCCCGGCAGGGATCGCCGCGTTCGAGGCCCGGCGCGACGACCGCACCGCGATCTACGCCTACGAGACGCAGGTGGATGCGCTGCCGCCCGACCTGCAGGCGCACCTCGACGCGTCGCCCGCCGCGCAGGCGTTCCTGGCCGCCGCGACCGCGACCTACCGGCGCGGCGCGATCGCCTGGGTGCTCGGCGCGAAGCGCGCGGAGACGCGCGAGCAGCGGGCGCGGCAGCTGGCCGACGACTGCGCCGCGGGCAGGCTCATCCCACCGCAGCGCTATGGCGAGACCCCGAAGTGGGTCGACCGCGCGGCGGCTGCGGCGCGCGCCGCCAGCTGATCGCGCCGCCGCGACGCGGCGGTGGCGACCGCTACCGCTCCAGGTAGCGGGCGAGGTTCGCGAGCGACGAGCCGAGGCCCACCTCGTGGTCCTCCTGCGCGATGCCGGCCGGCACATCCGTCGCCGAGACCGTCACGCGCGTGCCGGCCTGCACCGGCTCGAGCCGCCACGTCATGCGCATGTCGCCGCGGAAGCGCTCCTCGTCGGTCTCGAACGCCACCCGCTGGACGACCAGCCGCCCGGGGACGAGCTCGACGAAGGTGACGACCGACGCATCCGTGTCGTCGGTCGTCTTCGTGTCGTCGGGGTGCTCGAAGCGCAGCACGGCGCGGAAGCCGCCGCCCTCGCGAGCGTCCATGTCCTCGATCGTGCCGGTCGTACCCTCGGGCGGCAGCCATGCGGCGAGCGCGGCCGGGTCGAGCAGCGCCTCGTAGACGCGCTCGGGCGCGACGGCGATCACCGTGCCCGCGCGGTCGATGCGCGTCCCCGCCTCGGCGGCATCCGGCGCGCCGACGCGACCGCTCGCGATCGCGCGCACGGCAGCGGCGAGCCCGAGTGCGAGGTCGTCGAACGTGAGCGCGGATGCGGTGGGCGCCGCGGTCGCGTCGGTCTCGCGCCCGACGCCCGCGGTGCCGCTCGAGCGCACCGCCGGCACGTGCACGAAGCCACCGGGCACGTCGAGGCCGGCGGCGAGGTAGGCGACGTGGTTGCACAGGAAGCGGCCGGCATCCTCGCTCGGCTGCGCCGGCAGGCCCACCGCGAGGATCGCGCCGGCGAGCGCGTCGACGTCGAACCCGGATGCGCGCCGCGGCGGGCCGTCCGGGTCGATCGGCGTGCCCTGCGGCTGGTCGCCGTCGTTGTCCGGGATGCGGGCGTCGTCCTCGTTCACGCTCCAGCGCTCCGGCGTGATCGCCGTGCGGCCGCCGGCCTCCCCGATGGCGAGCACAGCATCCGGCCGGTGCTCGGCGACGAGCGCCGCGAGCGCCTCCCCCGCTGCCGCGAAGGCGACCGGCAGGGTGCCGGTGACGAGCTCGACGCCCGGCTGCGGGTCGGCCCACCAGGCCTGCTCGAGCCTGCGCACCGCCTCGAGGCTCGCGTTCTCGGCGTCGCCGCCGAACGGCTCGAACCCGGTCACGAGGATGCGCATGCGACCCAGTCTGCCGCGCCTCGACTACTCCTCGAACTCGATCGCGATCGGCATGTGGTCGGAGAGCGCAGGCCGCGCGAGGCGCACCTGCCGCGATCGCGGCAGCGGATCGGCGCTCAGGATGTGGTCGATCTGCACGAGCGGCCGCTGCTGCGGGAAGGTCGCGCCGCGCGCGAGGAGGTCGGCCTCCGCGACCCGGCGCACGACCGCGGGCGGCAGGTTCAGGTCGCCCATCAGCACCCTCGGCCCCGGCAGCCGGCGCAGCCATCGCATCGTCCGCCGCAGCTGCCGCACGTTCACGCCCTGCAGGAACGACAGGTGCGTGCAGGCCACGGTCCAATCGCCGAGCGGCGTGCGGATCGTGGCCGCGACGACCGCGCGCGGCTCGTCGCGCAGCCAGAGGACGCTGCGCGTCTCGGGCATCAGCACCGGCGCGCGGAAGCGCGCCGACGACTCGAGCCGGAGGACGTGCCAGCGGAGCACCGGATATCGCGAGACGAGCGCGATGCCGTAGCCGTCGGCGACCGCGTCGAGGTCTGCGGCCTCCGCGGCGCGCCACTCGCGCGCCGGGTCGCCGATGATGGCGGGCACGAACCGCGCGACGGCGCTGCCCGTCGCCTCGGCGGCGATCTCGGCGAGGTCGAGCAGCCCGGAGCGCGCCTGCCCGCGATCGACCTCCTGCAGCGCGAGCACATCGGCATCGATCGCCGCGATCGCGCGCGCGAAGCGATCCCCATCGACCGCGGCGTCGGCGCTCGTCCGGCCGTGCAGGACGTTCCACGAGGCGAGCCGCATGCCTGCATCCTGCCTGCGGAGGCCTCTCGACACCGGATGCCGCGCGGCACGGCAGGATGAGACCGTGACGATCGCAGGCCTCGACGTGGGCGGGACGAAGATCGCGGGGGTCGCCCTCCGCGCGCGCGGCGGCGACCGAGGCAGCGGTCCTGCCTGGACCGAGGACGACGTGCTGGCCCGCACCCATCGGGCCCACCGCATCCACGGGCCCGAGGCGCTGCTCGACGCGCTCGAGGCCGCGGTGCGCGAGCTCGACGAGCTGCTCGCCGAGGAGGGCCACGCGCCGATCGAGGCAGTCGGCCTCGCCATCGCGGCGTGGCTGACGCGCGACCGCGAGATCGTCACCTGGGCGGCGCACCTCGCGGTGCGCGACTTCGCCCTGCGCGCGGCGCTCGCCGAACGGCTCGGCGTGCCCGTGACGATCGACAACGACGCGAACGGCTACCTGGTCGGCGAGGCGGCGATGGGGGCGGCGGCGGATGCGTCGTCGTCGATCCTCATCGCGCTCGGCACCGGCGTCGGCGGCGCGTTCGTCGTCGACGGCCGGCCGCTCATCGGTGCGCACGGCCTCGGCGGCGAGCTCGGCCACGTGACCGTCGACGAGCAGGGACCGGTCTGCTCGTGCACGGCCCGCGGCTGCATCGAGGCCTACGCGGGCGGCAACGCGCTCGCCCGCGACGCGGCCGCGGTGCCGGCGGCGGTCGCGCTCGCGCCGGGCGGCCGGGCGACCGCCGTGCACCTCGAGCGGGCGGCGCGCGCCGGCGATGCGACGGCGCTCGCCGTGCTCGAGCGGGCCGGATGGGCGGTGGCCGCGGGGCTGCGCCGCCTGCTGCCCGCCTTCGATCCCGAGGTGGTCGTGCTCGGCGGCCGCGTGATGCTCGAGTGCGCCGACCTGCTGCTGCCGGTCATCGAGCGGGAGCTCGCCACGCACGCGCCGCTCCAGGGCGTGCCGCAGCCGCGCCGGCTCGAGCTCGCCCGCCTCGGCGGCCACGCCGCAGCGATCGGCGCGGCGGTGCTCGCCGCTCGCTGACCGCCGCGCCGCGCCGCAGCTCGGGCCACGCCCGTCGCTCAGGCCTCCGTCCGGTCCTCTCGCCCGTCGATGCCGCCGCCCAGCTCGAAGCGGTAGCCGCTGCCGTCGGCGGTGACGATGTGCACGGGCTCCCTCGGCTCGGGCTCGAGCTTCTTGCGCAGCTGCGCGATGTAGAAGCGGAGGTTGCTGGACGTGCGCGAGTAGTACGGCCCCCACATCGCGTCGAGCAGCGACTCGCGGGAGACCGCCCTGCCCTGCTGCTCGACGAGGAGCTCGAGCAGCCGCCACTCGGTCGGCGTCAGGCGGATCGCCCGGTCGCCCCGCATCGCGCGGCGCGCGGCGAAATCGACGGAGATGCCGGCGAAGGCGATCGTGCCGAGGCTGGGCTCGTCGGGGATGCGCCGGCTGAGCGCACGGAGCCGTGCCAGCAGCTCGTCGATCGCGAACGGCTTGGTGATGTAGTCGTCGGCGCCCACGTCGAGCGCCTCCACCTTGTCGGCCGAGCCCGTGCGTCCGGAGACGACGAGAATCGGCGTCGACGACCAGCCGCGGATGGCCTGGATCACCTCGACGCCGTCGAGCCCGGGCATGCCGAGGTCGAGCATGATGAGGTCCGGCCGGGCGTCGACCGCGAGCGAGACCGCCGCGGTGCCGTCGGGGGCGGCGATCACCTCATAGCCCTTGGCGGTGAGCGTGATGCGGAGGGCGCGCAGCAGCTGCGGGTCGTCGTCGGCGATGAGGATCTTCATGCTGGCTCCTGGGCGGCGTCGGCCGCGTGCAGGGTGACGACCATGGTGAGGCCGCCTCCGGGTGTGTCTTCCGCCTCGAGCGTGCCACCCATGCCCTCGACGAAGCCCCGCGCCAGGGCGAGCCCGAGGCCGAGCCCGGTCGTGTTGTCGGTGTCGCCGAGCCGCTGGAAGGGCACGAACACCTCGTCGCGTCGATCTGCCGGGATGCCGGGTCCGTGATCGACGATGCGCACCTCGACGCGCCCGGCGAAGGCGCTCGTGGCGATGCGGACGCGGGCGTCCGGCGGCGAGTGGCGGCGAGCGTTCGCGAGCACGTTCACGAGCACGCGCTGCAGCAGCACGGGGTCGGCGAGCACGTCGGTCGGCGCCGCTGCGTCCATCGCGTCAAGGTCGAGGTCGAGGTCGACCTCCGCAGCCGACAGCTCCAGCTCCTCCACAGCGGCCAGCACGACGGCGGCGGGGTCGACACGGGTCGACGAGATCGCCAGCACGCCGGCCTGGAGCCGCGAGACGTCGAGCAGATCGGTGAGGAGGGCCGTGAGGGCCTCCAACGACTCCTCGGCTGTCGCGAGCAGCTCGTCACGATCCTCGTCCGCGAGCATGTCGCCGGTGGCCCGCAGCCCGCTGACCGCGGCGACCGCGGCCGCGAGCGGCCGTCGCAGGTCGTGGCTGACGGCCGCGAGCAGGGCGGTGCGGACCTTGTCGTTGGCGGCGAGCGGCGCGACCTCGCTCGCCGTCTCGGCGAGGTCGTCGCGCTCGAGGGCGGCCTCGAGCTGCGCGACGATCACGCCCAGCAGCCGACGCTCGTTCGCGGCGAGCTCGCGGCCGTGCAGCTGGAGCGTCGCCTGGTCGCCGACCGGGATCGATGCGGGCTCCCGCGTCGACGCACCCGACCGGAGGGCGACCGTGCCGCCGTCGACGAGGGCGACGCTCTCGAGCCCGAACGCCTCACGGGCGCGCTCGACGAGCGCCTGCAGCGCGTCGTCGCCGCGCAGCACGCTGCCGGCGACCATCGCGAGCAGCTCCGCCTCCGCCGCTGCCCGTCGGGCGGCTCGGGTCTGGCGAGCAGCCCTGTCGACGACGATGCTGACGAGCACGGCGATGATGACGTACAGCGCGATGGTCGCCGCATGCACCGGCTCGTCGATCGAGATCGTGTAGATCGGGTCCGTGAACAGGAAGTTCAGCGTCAGACCGCTCATGACCGCGGCGAACACCGCAGGCCACAGACCACCGACGAGTGCGACGATCACGACGAGCAGCTGGAAGGCGAGCACGTCGGTGGTGAGCAGGTCCTGCTCCTCCTCCCGGGCGCCCGCGAGCAGCCACGCCAGCAGCGGCCCGGCGGTGAGCGCGAGCGCGAAGCCCGCGACTCGGCGAGCCGTGGAGAGCGCGCTTCCGAGCTGCGGCAGTCGGAGCTTGCCCCCGGCTGCCGCGTGGTTGACGACGTGCACGTCGATGCGGCCGGCGGCGCGGATCACGCTCTGCCCAATGCCGGGGCCGGTGAGCGCCGACTGCAGCCGACCGCGGCGGGACACACCGATCACCAGCTGCGTCGCGTTCACGGCCTTCGCGAAGTCGACCAGTGCTGCCGGGATGTCGTCGCCGACGACCTGGTGGAAGGTGCCGCCCAGCTCCTCGACGAGCGCGCGCTGCCGGGCGAGCGCCTCGGGATCACCACGGCGGAGACCGTCCTGCGTCGTGACGTGCACCGCGAGGAGCTCGCCGCCGGACGACCGGGTGGCGATGCGCGCGCCGCGCCGCAGCAGCGTCTCGCCCTCGACCCCACCGGTGAGCGTCACGACGACGCGCTCGCGCGCCTCCCACGACGCGTCGATGCCCTGCTCGGCTCGGTACCGCTGCAGCGCCTGGTCCACCTCGTCGGCGAGCCACAGGAGCGCCAGCTCGCGGAGCGCGGTGAGGTTGCCGAGGCGGAAGTAGTTCGACAGGGCCGCGTCGATGCGCTCGGCCGGGTAGACGCTGCCGCCCGCGAGCCGATCGCGCAGCGCCTGCGGCGAGAGGTCCACGACCTCGACCGTGTCGGCCTCGCGCAGCACGTGGTCGGGGATGGTCTCGCGCTGCGCGATGCCGGTGATCCGCTGGACCACGTCGTGGAGCGACTCGATGTGCTGGATGTTGACGGTCGAGATCACGTCGATGCCGGCGTCGAGCAGCACGTGCACGTCCTGCCAGCGCTTCTCGTTGCGGCTCCCGGGCGCGTTCGTGTGCGCGAGCTCGTCGACGAGCGCGAGCTCGGGCGCCCTGCGGAGCACGGCGTCGAGGTCCATCTCGTCGAGGCGCATGCCTCGGTGCGTGACGTCGGCGCGCGGCACGACCTCGAGGTCCGCGACCATGGCCGCGGTCGCGGCACGCCCGTGCGTCTCGACGAGCGCCACGACCACATCGCGCCCCTCGGCATGCAGCCGCCTGCCCTCCTCGAGCATCGTGTAGGTCTTGCCGACGCCGGGGGCGGCGCCGAGCAGCACACGCAGCCGCCCCCGTGCCACGTCAGCCGTCCAGGCCGTCGAGCGCGACGTTCAGCTCGAGCACGTGCACCACGGGCGCGCCGCCGATGCCGGCGACGGGGGTGGTGGTGTGCGCGGCGACGAGCGCCCGCAGCACGGCAGGCTCGAGTCCGCGCTCGACGGCGACGCGCTCCACCTGGATGGCGGCGTACGCGGGCGAGATGTGCGGGTCAAGGCCGGAGGCGGAGGCGGTCACCGCGTCGGCGGGCACATCCTCCTCGGCGACGCCGTCGCGCTCCGCCACCTCTGCGCGGCGCTCCTCCACAGCGGCGATGAGCTCCGGGCTCTCCGGGCCGAGGTTCGAGCCGGAGGAGAGCCCGCCGTCGTACCCGTCGCCCGCCGCGGACGGCCGTGGCTGGAAGTACGCCGGCAGCGGCTCGCCGTCGGCGCCGGTGAAGGGCTGGCCGATCGAGGACGACCCGATCACTCGCCCCTCATCGTCGCGGAGGAGAGAGCCGTTCGCCTGGGCGGGGAGGGCCAGCTGGCCGACGCCGGTGATCACGAGCGTGTAGAGCACGCCGGTGGTGATGGTCAGGACCGCGACGGCGCGCGCCGACACCCACAGGGTGCGGGCAGTGGTTCTGGTGCTGGACATGGGTGCCTCTCAGAAGCCGGGGATGAGGCGCACGACGAGGTCGAGGAGCCAGATGCCGATGAAGGGGGCGACGAGACCGCCGAGCCCGTAGACTAGGAGGTTGCGGCCCAGCAGCTGGGACGCCGCGACCGGCCGGTAGCGCACACCCTTGAGGGCGAGCGGGATAAGCGCCACGATCACCAGCGCGTTGAAGATGACGGCTGACAGTACCGCGGACGCCGGCGAGTGCAGCCCCATGACGTTGAGCACGCCGAGCCCGGGGAACACGCCCATGAACATCGCCGGGATGATGGCGAAGTACTTCGCGACGTCGTTGGCGATCGAGAACGTCGTCAGCGCGCCGCGGGTGATGAGCAGCTGCTTGCCGATCCGCACGATGTCGATGAGCTTCGTGGGATCCGAGTCGAGGTCGACCATGTTGCCCGCCTCCTTCGCCGCCGACGTGCCCGAGTGCATCGCGACGCCCACGTCCGCCTGCGCGAGCGCAGGGGCGTCGTTCGTGCCGTCGCCCGTCATGGCCACGAGGCTGCCGCCCTCCTGCTCCTTCCGGATGAGCGCGAGCTTCTGCTCGGGCGTCGCCTCGGCGAGGTAGTCGTCGACCCCTGCCTCCTTCGCGATCGCCGCAGCGGTGAGCGGGTTGTCGCCCGTGATCATGACGGTGCGGATGCCCATGGCGCGCAGCTCCGCGAAGCGCTCCGTCAGGCCCTCCTTGACGACGTCCTTGAGGTGGACGACGCCCAGGGCGCGAGCCGGCGCGCCCGGTGCGGCGATCGCGACGACGAGCGGCGTGCCGCCGGACGACGCGATCGCGTCGGTCGCGGTTCCGAGCGCCTGCGCGTCCGCCTCGGAGAGCGGCGCCCCCTCTGCCGCGAGCCACGCGCGCACCGCCGAGCCGGCGCCCTTGCGGATCCGGGTGCCGTCGGGCTGGTCGAGTCCCGACATGCGCGTCTCCGCGGTGAAGGGGACGACGTCGCCCGGCGTGCGCGCGTCGAGCGTCATCCCCTCGGCGCGCGCCAGCTCCACGATGGACTGGCCCTCCGGCGTGGGATCCGCGAGCGACGAGAGCGCCGCCGCACGCAGCAGGTCCTCGCGGGTGACGCCCGCGAGCGGCACCACGTCCGTCGCGCGGCGGTTGCCGTAGGTGATCGTGCCGGTCTTGTCGAGCAGCAGCGTCGTCACGTCGCCAGCCGCCTCGACGGCGCGGCCCGACATCGCCAGGACGCCGCGCTGCACGAGCCGGTCCATCCCGGCGATGCCGATCGCGCTCAGCAGCGCGCCGATCGTCGTGGGGATGAGGCACACGAGGAGCGCGATGAGCACGGCGAGGGACACGGGGCTCGCGGCGTACGACGCGATCGGGTTGAGCGTGAGCGCCACGAGCACGAAGACGATCGACAGCGACGCGAGCAGGATGTCGAGCGCGATCTCGTTCGGCGTCTTCTGCCTCGCGGCCCCCTCGACGAGCGAGATCATCCGGTCCACGAACGTCTCGCCCGGCTTCGACGTGATGCGCACGACGATGCGGTCGGAGAGCACGCGCGTGCCGCCGGTGACGGCGCTGCGGTCACCGCCCGACTCGCGGATGACGGGCGCGGACTCGCCCGTGATGGCCGACTCGTCGACGGAGGCGACGCCCCACACGACGTCGCCGTCCCCGGGGATCAGCTCGCCCGCCGTGACGACGACGTGGTCGCCCAGCCGCAGGTCGCTCGAGGCGACCGCGGCCGTGCGCGCGCGCTCGGCGGGCGCGTCGGCGTCGGCGTCGTAGGCGTGCACCCGCTGCGCGGTCGTGCTGGTCCTGGTGGCGCGCAGCGAGTCGGCCTGCGCCTTGCCACGCCCCTCCGCGATCGCCTCGGCGAGGTTCGCGAAGAGCACCGTCAGCCAGAGCCACACGGCGATGATGGCGGTGAAGGCCACCGGCACCTGCGTGCCGCCGGACGTGCCGGGGCCGCCCGCGAAGGGCTCGATGACGGCGATCGCCGTGGTGAGGACGGCCCCAGCCCAGACGATGAGCATGACGGGGTTGTGCCACAGGTGCCGGGGCGACAGTCGTCGGACGGCGCCCGGGACGGCCTGCCGGACCTGCTCCCAACCGATGCCCGAGCGCTTCGTCTCGGGGGGTGATGCGGGCGCCTCGGGCGCCTGGATGACGGCGGTCATGCGACCAGCCCTTCTGCGAGCGGACCGAGCGCGAGCACCGGGAAGTAGGTGAGCGCGGTCACGAGGATGATGACGCCGGCGGTGAGCCCGACGAACAGCGGCTTGTGCGTCGGCAGGGTGCCGGCGGTCGCCGGCACGTGCTCCTGCTTCGCCAGGGAGCCGGCGAGCGCGAGCACGAGGATGATCGGGAGGAAGCGGCCCAGCAGCATCGCGACGCCGAGCGCGGCGTTGAACCAGTCGGTGTTCGCGGTGAGCCCTGCGAATGCGGAGCCGTTGTTGTTCGCGGCCGACGTGAACGCGTACAGCACCTCAGTCAGCCCGTGGACGCCGGGGTTCCAGATCGACGTGCCCTCGACATCGGCGCGCACCGCGGGGATCGCGAACGACAGCGCGGTGCCGATGAGCACGAGCGCCGGTGTGATGAGGATGGACAGGCTTGCGAGCTTGATCTGGGTGGTGCTGATCTTCTTGCCGAGGTACTCGGGCGTGCGACCCACGAGCAGACCGGCGATGAAGACCGCGATGATCGAGAGCACGAGGATGCCGTAGAGGCCGGTGCCGACGCCGCCCGGCGCGACCTCGCCGAGCATCATCGCGAGGAGCGGCATCATGCCGCCGAGCGCGGTCCACGAATCGTGCATCGAGTTCACGGCACCCGTCGAGGTGCCGGTCGACACGATGCCGAACAGGACGGATCCGGGGATGCCGAACCGGGCCTCCTTGCCCTCCATCGCGGCACCGGCGAGGCCGGGGGCCGTCCCGGCGCCGGCGAGCTCGAACACCATCGCGGCCGCCCACAGCGCCAGGAACAGCACGCCCATGACGGCGAGGATCGCGTAGCCCTGCTTGCGGTCCCCGACCATGGTGCCGAGCATGCGCGGCATGGCCGACGGGATGAGCAGCATCAGCAGGATCTGCAGGATGTTGGTCCAGGCGGCAGGGTTCTCGAACGGGTGGGCGGCGTTCGCGTTGAAGAAGCCGCCGCCGTTCGTCCCGAGCAGCCGGATGGACTCCTGCGACGCCACCGGGCCGCCGGGCAGCACCTGCGCGGCGCCCGTGAGCGTCTGGATGTCCTGGAAGCCGTTGAAGTTCTGGATGACGCCCCCGACGAGCAGCACGAGCGCGCCCAGGATCGAGATCGGCAGCAGCACGCGGACGGTGCCGCGGACGAGGTCGACCCAGAAGTTGCCGATCGTGCCCGAGCGGCGGTGGGCGACACCGCGCACGAGCGCCACCGCGACGGCCATGCCGACGGCTGCAGAGACGAAGTTCTGCACCACGAGCCCCGCGAGCTGCACCGTGTAGCCGAGGGTCGACTCGGGGAGGTACGACTGCCAGTTCGTGTTGGCGGTGAAGGATGCCGCCGTGCTCATCGACAGCAGCTCTGGCACCGCCGGCAGGCCGAGCGAGTACGGCAGCACGGGCTGCAGCCGCTGCAGCGCGTACACCGCGAGCATGCCGACGAGGGAGAACCCGAGGATGGCGCGAGCATAGGCCTGCCACGTCTGCTCGGACTCCGGGTCGACGCCGATCACGCGGTAGATCCCGCGCTCGATGCGCAGGTCCCGCGTCGACGTGTAGGTGTGCGCGAGGAAGTCGCCGAGCGGGCGGTGCACGACCGCGAGGGCGGCGACGACGACGAGGAGGGACGAGGCCCCCGAGAGCCACTCCATCAGAACCGCTCGGGACGCACGAGCGCGGTCGCGAGCAGCACGATCGCGCCGATCGCTGCGACGGCGGCGATGGCTTCGAAGATCATCACAGGCGCTCCACCGCCTTGACGACGAGCCCCAGGAGGGCGAACAGGGCGAGCGCGCTCGCCACGACGATCACGTCGAGCATGTGGATCAGCTTCTTCACTCGGGAGCACGACCGGGGAAGGTCGCGGCCGCCCCGCGGGGCGACGATCCGATCCAACGCCTCAGGCGACGACGGGATCGTCGCTCTCACGGCTTCCTCACGCCGAAGCGCCGACGCTCACGGCCTTCGTGCGCGCTCGGGACGCGACAAGGCCCCTCCCGGCGAGCGGGAGGGGCCTGGTCGTGCCTCAGCTGAGGAGATGCGCGGGGATCAGCCCTGCGCGCGACGCGAGCCGCGGCGCTGCTGGCCGCCCTCGCTGCCGCCGGACTGCAGCGAGCCGCCGCCGGTCGACGACCACGCGACGGACGAGCCGCCGCGCGCTGCGCCGCCCTGGCCGCCACGGCCGCCGCGGGCCGGCTGGCCCGAGCGTGCGCCGCCCTGGCCACCGCGGCCGCCTGCTGCCGCGGGCTGCTTGACGTCGGGGCGACCCGAGCGGTCCTTGCGGGGACGCTCGGCGCGAGCCGCGCCGCCACCGGCGCCGTGCGCGCTGGAGCCGGCGACACCGTCGCGGGGTCCACGACGGCCGCGACCGCCGGCCGAGCGGCCGCCGCCCTGCTGCTGCTGGATCTCGTTGCCCGAGCCGGGGCCGCCCGGGACGGGCGCCACGTGCGGCGCGTACGGTCCGACGAGCTCGTCGACGGCATCCGACGATGCGATGACCATCTGCGGCTTCGCGCCGATGCCCGCCTTGCGCAGCAGCGACATGGTGTCGCCGCGCTGCGAGGGCATCATCACCGTGACGACGTCGCCCGCCGAGCCGGCACGAGCCGTGCGGCCCGAGCGGTGCAGGTAAGCCTTGTGCTCCATGGGCGGGTCGACGTGGACGACGAGCTCGACGTTGTCGACGTGCACGCCGCGAGCGGCGACATCCGTCGCCACGAGCACGCGCACGATGCCCTCGGAGAACTGCGCGAGGTTGCGGTCGCGGGCGTTCTGCGACAGGTTGCCGTGCAGGTCGACGGCCGGGATGCCGGACGCGGTGAGGTGCTTCGCGAGCTTCTTCGCCTGGTGCTTCGTGCGGGTGAAGAGGATGCGACGGCCCTCGCCCGAGGCGAGGCGGCGCACGAGCAGGTTCTTGTCGTCGGCGCCGACCTCGAAGACGTGATGCGTCATCGCGGCGACGGGCGAGTTCGCCTCGTCGACGGAGTGCATGACCTCGTTGGTGAGGAAGCGCTTCACGAGCTTGTCCACGCCGTTGTCGAGCGTCGCCGAGAACAGCAGGCGCTGGCCCGAGCTGGGCGTCTTGTCGAGGATCTTCGTGACGACCGGCAGGAAGCCGAGGTCGGCCATGTGGTCGGCCTCGTCGATGACGGTCATCTCGATGGCCGAGAGGCTCGCGACGCCCTGGTTCATGAGGTCCTCGAGGCGACCGGGGCAGGCGACGACGATGTCGACGCCGTTGCGGAGCGCGGTCTCCTGCGGGCGCTGCGAGACGCCGCCGAAGATGGTCGTGACGGTGAGGCCGGCGGCCTTGGCGAGCGGCGCGATCTCCGTGGCGATCTGGGTCGCGAGCTCGCGCGTCGGTGCGAGCACGAGGCCGAGCGGCAGGCCCTTGCGGCGACCGCCGCCGGCGAGCTCGCCGGAGAGGCGGGCGACGAGCGGGATCGAGAACGCGAGCGTCTTGCCCGAGCCGGTCTTGCCGCGGCCGAGCACGTCGCGGCCCGCGAGGGTGTCGGGCAGCGTGTCGGCCTGGATCGGGAACGGCGTCTCGCGGTCCATGCCCTTGAGGGCGGTGACGAGCTTGGCGGGGACGCCCAGCTCGGCGAAGGTCAGTGTGGTGTCAGTCAATGCGTTGCTCTTTCGTTGAGCGTGCGCGTGCACCCTCGCCCCAGGCACGGCAGGACCGTGCGGGACGAGCAGTGGGTGCATCGACGCAGTTCGGCGAGCGCGACGGTGGTCGCGATCGTTCGCCGTGGAAGTTCGTCGACGCCCGGCTGGACCGGGCGGAGAGAGGAGCGTTCTACGACGCTGGGAAGTGGTTCCCGCTGGCGAGCCGGCTTCGACGCCCTGCTCGCACAGTGCCCCTAGCCTAGCAGGGGAGTCTGACATCGCGCCAGACCGCCCGCCCGAGCCCTGACATCCCCCTGCCGCCGCGGGCTCGGCGGACGTAGGCTGGCTCACCTGAGCGGGACCCGGGGAGGTGCTGTGCTGCGACGCGACGCCATCGGCTTGGGGCTGCTCCTGCCCGGCTTCATCGCCGCCTACGCGGCGTTCGTGCTGCTCGGCACCCGGGTCTTCCCCACCGCCACGATCGCGAGGGACAACGGCATGGAGCATGCCGCGGTCTACTTCCTCGGCGTCGAGGGCGACTCGCCCGCGGCGCTGGCCCTCGTGCTCGGCTGGATCGCGCTCGGCGTCGTCGGCGCCGCCCTCGTCGCCGCCGGTCAGCGGCTCATCGCCACGGCCTCGACCGACAGGCCGCCGCTGCGCCCCGTCGACGAGCCATCCGTCTGGCACCGCTTCGACGTGTAGCCGCCGGCGCGCGATGCACGCCCGCCTGGACGCCGCGCTCACGTGCGCTCGCTACTGTCCCCCACATGCCCAACCCTCTGAAGGACGATGGCCTCCTGATCCTCACCCGCGGCTACGACGCTGGCGCGGAGATCTGGAAGCGCGTGCGCGTTGGCGCCCGCGCCGCGCCGATGCGCGTGCTCGGCGACGACGCGATCTTCGTCCGCGGCAAGGAGGGCGTGCGCCTCTTCTACGACGACGAGAGCGTGCGCCGGCACGGCGCGATGCCGAGCTTCATCCAGGAGTCGCTCTTCGGGCACGGCTCGGTGCACACGCTCGACGCCGCGGAGCACCGGCACCGCAAGGAGACGTTCCTCGGCCTCGCCTACGACGACGCGCAGGTCACCCGGCTCGAGCCGTTCCTGGAGCAGGAGTGGCGGGGCGAGCTCGACGACTGGCAGGCGGGCGGCGAGCGCACGGCGTACGACGCCGCGGTGGGCGCGATCGGCCGGGCCATGCAGGCGTGGGCGGGGCTCCCGGGCACGGCGGATGCGCGCACGCGATGGGCACGCCGGCAGGCGCAGATCGTCGACGGCTTCGGCTCGCCCTACTCCCCCGAGTACCTGCTCACCATGCTGAACCGGGCCTGGTCGGACCGGCACGCGCGCGAGCTGATCGAGGCCGTGCGGGCCGGCACGCTCGAGGCGACGGCCGGCACTGCGCTCCACGCGTGGGCCTGGCATCGCGATCGAGACGGCGAGCTGCTCGATGCGCGCCTCGCGGGCATCGAGCTGCAGAACTCCTTCCGCCCCGCGATCGCGGTCGCGCGCTTCGTGGCGTTCGCCGCGAAGGAGCTGCACGAGCACCGCGACTGGCGGGCGCGGATCGCCGCCGAGACGGCGGAGCGCGGCCGCCTCACCGGCGGACCGCTCGCGACCGCGTTCGCGCACGAGCTGCGCCGCACCGTGCCGTTCGTGCCGATGCTGCCCGCCGAGGCGATCCGCGACATCGAGCTCGACGGCCAGCGCGTGGACGCGGGCGGCAAGGTCTTCCTCGACGTGCTCGGGACCGATCTCGACGACGCGAGCTGGTCGACCGCCTCGACGTTCGACCCAGAGCGCTTCGTCGGCGTGGACGACTTCGAGTCGATCGAGGCCTTCGTGCCGCAGGGCGGCGGCCGCCCGAACACCGGACACCGCTGCCCGGGCGAGAGGGTGACGCTCTCGACGCTCACGAGCGCGATCGCCGCCCTCAGCGACCCGCGCGTGGCGATCTCCGGTGAGGGGCTCGAGGTCAGCCGGCGCCGCATGCCGACGAAGCCGGCCTCCGGCGGGCGCGTGCGCAGCGCATCCGCCGAGCGCCCCGCGACGAGCGGGAAGTGCCCCTTCCACTGAGCCGGCCGGATGCCGATCCCGCAAGATTGCGCACGACCGGCCGCCGGCGCGCTATGGTGCGGTGACATCCCACGAGGAGGTCACCATGGCCCAGAAGCCCAGCGAGACCGGCATCCTGCGCACCGCGCCCGAGGCCGCGGCCCTGCCCGTCGAGCGCTCGCTCGACAGCTCGCGCCGGCCGGAGCCGACGCCGGCTGACCGGCGCCGCAGGCTGGCCGGCATCGTCATGCTCGCCGCCGGCCTCGTGCTGGCGATCGGGGCCATGATCGCGCTCGGCACGCGCGTCGGCCCCACGGCCGAGGCCGTGCGCGGCACGGAGCTGGACGCCGTCGCGACCTTCTTCCTCGGCACGGAGGGCTCCGCCCTGCAGCTCGTGCTCGCGATCGTGCTGCTCGTGCTCATCCCCGTCGGCATCGTCCTCGCCGTGCTCGGCTATCGCCGGGTCACCGACGACGGCCCGGCGCTCGCCGCGGTGCACATCTCGAGCTCCCCGAACGGCGTCATCAACCGGGTGCGGGGCACGGGCGGCCTCTAGCCAGCCCGCCCGCGCGCCGCTCGCGGCCGTGAGCCGCGGTCGCGGCGACGGAAGAGCGCGCCCGACAGGGTGTCGGCCTCGAGGCCCTCGAGCGTGCGGCCGCGCGTCTCGGGCACCTGCGTCGCGATGAAGGCGAGCGCCACGGCGCCGACGGCGGCGAACAGGAAGAACGTGCCGGTGATGCCGACCGCGTCGATGAGCGACGGGAAGGTCAGCGCGAGCACGCCGTTCGCGGTCCAGTGCGCGAAGACGGCCACCCCGATGCCGAGCCCCCGCATGCGCAGCGGGAAGATCTCGGACAGGTAGACCCAGGTGGCGACGTTGAGGAACGTCTGCATCGAGCCGACGAACGCGACCACGAGGGCCAGGATCACGAACGGCCGCAGCGGGTCGCCGGGCTCGAGCACCGTCGAGGCGACACCGATGAGCACGTGGCAGGCGGTCGTGAGCGAGAAGCCGATGAGCAGCGTCCTGCGGCGGTCGAGCCGGTCCATCATCCACAGCGCGATGACGCCGCCGACCACGGCGATGATGCCGGGCGCCACGTTGGCGACGAGCGCGGCCGACTCCGAGAAGCCCGACTCCACGAGCACGGTCTGGCCGTAGTACATGATCGAGTTGATGCCGGTGAGCTGCTGGGCGACGCCCACACCGATGCCCACGAGCAGGATGCGCGTGAGCCAGCGGTGCGCGAGCACCGTCCGCAGCCCGGTCCAGCCGCGCGACTTCCGTTCGACCGAGCGCTCGACCGCCGCGAGCTCGGCGATCGCCCGCTCGGGCGCCCGCACGCTGCGGAGCACCGCGAGCGCGCGCTCGTGCCGGCCGTGCTCGGCGAGCCAGCGGGGCGACTCGGGCATGCGCAGCATGCCGACGAACAGCGCGACCGCGGGCAGCGCGCAGACGGCGAACATGACCCGCCACACGCCGTCGAGGTGGCCGAGCGTGCTGCCGATCACGGCGTTGACGAGGAAGGCGGCGAGCTGCCCGGTCACGATCGCGAGCTCGTTGCGGCCGGAGATCGAGCCGCGGATCTCGAAGGGGGCGAGCTCGGCGAGGTAGACCGGCACGACGGTCGAGGCGCCGCCGACCGCGAGCCCGAGCAGGATCCGGCCGACGACCAGCACCGCGAGGCCCGGCGCCGCGACGATGACGACGGTGCCGACGAAGAAGAGCACGGCGAGCGCCACGAGCGTCGAGCGGCGGCCGAACCGGTCGGAGGCGCGGCCGCCGGCGAGCGCGCCGATGGCGGCGGCGAAGACGAGCGAGCTCGTGACGATGCCCTCGGCGAGCGCGTCGAGCCCGAGCTCCGCGCTCATCGGCCGCAGCGCGCCGTTGATGACGCCGGTGTCGTAGCCGAACAGCAGGCCGCCGAAGCACGCGACGATCGAGATGACGCCGAGGCGGCGCCGGTGCGGGCCCGGCGTCAGCGGCGGCAGGGCGGGCTCGGCCCCGACGGGCGGCGCGACAGCCACGATCGATCCTCCGCTCCCGTGCGGGTTCGCACCCGATCGATCATGCCGTGCCGACGATGCCGGTCGGCGCGCGCCCGGCGGACGCCCGCTAGAGGTCGTCGATCGGCTCGCCCTCGACGACGTCGCTCGCGTCGGACTCCGCGTCGAACGACCACTGCGCCGGCCGGGCGGCGCCCTGCGGACCGACCCAGAGGCCCGAGCCGCCGGGCTGCACGTCGACCACGACGGTGTCGCCGTCGCGCACCTCGCCCGCGAGCAGCGCCCGCGCCAGTCGGTCGTCGATCTCGCGCTGCATGAGCCTGCGCAGCGGCCGCGCGCCGTACATCGGGTCGTAGCCGCGCTCCCCCAGCCACTGCCTGGCCGCCTCGGTCACCTCGACGACGAGGCGGCGCTCGCGCAGCCGCCGGTCGAGCCCGAGCACCTGGATGTCGACGATCGAGCCCAGCTCCTCCATCGAGAGCGAGTCGAAGATGACGATGTCGTCGAGGCGGTTGACGAACTCCGGCTTGAACGCGGCGCGCACCGCGCCCATCACCTCGTCGCGCGCCGTCTCGGGCGCGACCGTCGGGTCGGTGAGGTACGCCGAGCCGAGGTTGGAGGTGAGGATGAGGATGGTGTTGCGGAAGTCGACCGTGCGGCCCTGGCCGTCGGTGAGCCTGCCGTCGTCGAGCACCTGCAGGAGCAGGTCGAAGACCTCCGGGTGCGCCTTCTCGACCTCGTCCATGAGGATCACGGAGTACGGGCGACGGCGCACGGCCTCGGTCAGCTGGCCGCCCTGCTCGTACCCGATGTATCCGGGAGGGGCCCCGACGAGGCGCGCGACCGAGTGCTTCTCGCCGTACTCCGACATGTCGATGCGCACGAGCGCCTTCTCGTCGTCGAACAGCAGCTCGGCGAGCGCCTTCGCGAGCTCGGTCTTGCCGACGCCGGTCGGCCCGAGGAAGAGGAAAGAGCCGGTGGGCTTGTCGGGGTCGGAGATGCCGGCGCGGGTGCGGCGCACCGCATCCGCCACCGCCGTGACCGCCTCGCGCTGGCCGACCACGCGGTGCGCGAGCTCGCCCTCGAGCGCGAGCAGCTTCTCGGTCTCGCCCTGCAGCAGCCGCCCGACGGGGATGCCGGTCCAGGCCGCGACGACCGCGGCGATGTCGTCGGCCGTCACCTGGTCGCCCACCATCCGTGCGCCCGCCTCGGCGGCACTGGCCTCGGCCTGCTTCAGCTGCGCCTCGATCTGCGGGATCTCGCCGTAGAGCAGGCGCGACGCGCGCTCGAGGTCGCCCTCGCGCTGGGCGCGCTCGGCCCGGCTGCGCAGCTCGTCGAGCTGCTCGCGCAGCCCGCCGATGCGGTTGAGGCTCGCGCGCTCGGTCTGCCAGCGCGCGTCGAGCTCCGACAGCTCGGCGCGCAGCCCGGCGAGCGTCTGCTCGAGCGCGGCGAGCCGCTCCTTCGACGCGTCGTCGCGCTCGCGCTTGAGGGCGAGCCGCTCGATCTCCATGCGGTCGACGGTGCGGCGCAGCTGGTCGATCTCGGTGGGGGCCGAGTCGATCTCCATGCGCAGCCGGCTCGCCGCCTCATCGATGAGGTCGATCGCCTTGTCCGGCAGCTGGCGGGCGGTGATGTAGCGGTTCGAGAGGGATGCCGCGGCGACGAGCGCGCTGTCGGCGATCGTCACCTTGTGGTGCGCCTCGTAGCGCTCCTTGAGGCCGCGGAGGATCGCCACGGTGTCCTCGACGCTCGGCTCGCCGACGTACACCTGCTGGAAGCGGCGCTCCATGGCCGCGTCCTTCTCGATGAACTCGCGGTACTCGTCGAGCGTCGTCGCGCCGATGAGGCGCAGCTCGCCGCGGGCGAGCATGGGCTTGAGCATGTTGCTCGCGCCCTGGCTGCCCTCGGCCGCGCCGGCGCCCATGATGATGTGCAGCTCGTCGATGAACGTGACGATGCGGCCCTCGGCCTTCGCGATCTCGGCGAGCACGTTCTTCATGCGCTCCTCGAAGTCACCGCGGTACTTGCTGCCGGCGATCATGGCGTTGACGTCGAGCGAGACCAGCGACTTGCCCTTGAGGCTCTCGGGCACGTCGCCCGCGACGATGCGCTGCGCGAGGCCCTCGACGACGGCCGTCTTGCCCACGCCGGGCTCGCCGATGAGCACGGGGTTGTTCTTCGTGCGGCGCGACAGCACCTGGCTGATGCGGCGGATCTCGGCGTCGCGGCCGATCACCGGGTCGAGCCTGCCTGCTCGCGCGATCGCCGTCAGGTCGGTGCCGAACTGCTCGAGCGCCGACCGCTGGTCGTCCTGACCGGGCATCATGCCGCCCATCCGTGCCATCGAATCCCCCATCCGATCAAACTTGAGTGCTGTCGGCTCAAGTTTACTCCGGATGCTGAGCGTTGGCTAGACGGCGGACGCCGCGCCTGCGGTGGTGGTGGCCGTGGACCGAAGCGCCATGAGCCACTCCGGGTGCGCGGGCTCGCCGAACCCGTGGCGCCGGTAGAGCGCGTGCGCGTCGTGGGTGGCGAGCATGACGCGGCTGAGCCCCATGGGCTCGAGCGCCTCGAGCACCGCCCGCACGAGCGCCGAGCCCACCCCTCGACCGCGCGCGGACGGCGCGACGTAGACGTCGCAGAGCCAGGCGAACGTCGCGCGGTCGGTCACGACGCGCGCGTAGCCAACGAGCTCGTCGCCGTCGTCGGACTGCTCGAGCGCTCCGAAGCTCAGCGAGCCGCGGGCCGCGGCCTCGACCGTCTCGCGGGATCGCCCGAGCGCCCAGTAGGCGTCGGTCGAGAGCCAGCGGTGCACGACGTCGAGGTCGATGCGGGCGAGGTCGTCGGTGACGGAGATCGAGCCCATGCGCGAAGGCTAGCCGTGGTAGACACGCCGCATGGCATCGGGGGCCGCGTCCGGGGGCGACGAGCGCACGCCGCGCCGCCGCCTCGCCGGGCTCCTGCTCGCGGTCGCGAGCGCGCTCGTCGGCATCGCCGCGGCCGCCGCGATCCCGCAGCCGCCCTGGGGCGTCCCGGCGGCGATCCTGCTCGCCCTCGCGTCGATCGGCGTCGCGGTCGGCCTGTCGCTGCACGCCCGCGCGCCGGGAGGGGCACCCGACGCCTGGAGCGCGCGGCGCGCCCGCCGGGGCGCACTCGTCTACGGCGCCTTCCTGCTGGCGGCGAGCGTCACGACCTCCGTCGGCATGCTCGTGCCGGAGCCGATCGCCGCCCTGGAGCCCATCCGCTCCTGGACCGTGATCGTGCTCTTCGGGCTCTGCGGCGCATCGCTCATCGCGGTGGGCACGGCCTCGGTGCCCGGCCCCGTCGCGTCGAGGGACCGGCCGGCCGAGGAGCCGTCGGTGGATGCGCGCGGGTGGATCCGCCTGGGGTCTCGGCGGGCTCCGATGGACGTGCGGCGCGACTGGGCGTCGGCCATCCCGTTCCAGCTGTTCCAGGTGCCCGTGCTCGTCGTGCTGCTCGTGCCGGTGCTGGTGGACCTGGGTCCGTGGGCGGTGGCGACGGCGGTCGCGCTCGCCGTGGCGGCCGTCACCGTCGCCGCCGTCGTGCTCCGACGTCGCAGCGAGCCGCCGTGGATCGCGCCCGACGGCAGCCGACTGCGCCATGGCTCGCGCGAGGTGGCCGCCTCCGAGCTCGTCACGGCGGTCCTGTCGTCCGCGCCGCTCGTGCCGGACGCGACGGAGCGGAGCCTCATGCTGACGCTGGCGGCGCGCCGCGGGTTCCGAGCGACCGTGCACCTGCGCCGACGCGGGCGGCTGGTGCTCGGCGAGGCCGAGACGGCGGCGCTGCTCGACCTGGTGGCGGCATCCGCGATCGAGCTCCCGCACGATCAGCACGACGCGACGGGCAGGTTCTCGAAGTCGTTCTACCCGGATCACCTGACGAGGGCCGAGGCGGAGGCGGTCGTCGCCGATCCGCCCGGCGACGGCGAGCCGCTGCCGATCCGCTCGTGGTGAGACGCCGGCGGCTACGATCGCGATGACCGGGCGACCGCCTGCTCGATCGCGGACCGCGAGCGTCAGGAGCGCGCATGACGACCAGCCCGACCACCGCCTCGCCGATCCGCCGCGTCGTGCTCGTCGGCCGCGCGATCATCGCCGTCGCGATCCTCGCGGCGGTGATCGGCCAGCTCATCACCTCGGTCGGCTTCTGGACCGCCCGCGGTGACGAATCCATCCCGCTCGACCTGCTGAACTTCTTCTCCTTCTTCACGATCGAGTCGAACCTGCTCGCCATGGTCGTGCTCGCGCTGCTGGTCGCGGCCCAGCTCGGCCGACCCAGGATCGGGCGCCGCTTCGACGTGCTGCTGCTGTGCGCCACGACGTACATGGTCGTGACCGGCATCGTCTACAACACGCTGCTGCGCGGCATCGAGCTGCCGCAGGGCGCGACCCTCGGCTGGTCGAACGAGGTGCTGCACCTCATCGCGCCGCTCTGGATGCTGATCGACTGGCTCCTCACCGCCGGCAAGCGCGAGGTGCGCTTCGCCGACCTGCGCATCGTCGCGATCTACCCCGTCCTGTGGCTCGTCTACACGCTGCTGCGCGGACCTGTCACCCTCGACCAGGCCAGCGGCCGGCCGTGGTGGTACCCGTACCCGTTCCTCGACCCGGCGACGCACGCGAACGGCTACGCCGGCGTGGCGGTGATGTGCCTCATCGTGGCCGCGACGGTGCTGCTGGGCGCGGCCGCACTCGTCGCGTACGCGCGGTGGCGCCGCCGATCGCTGGCGCCGCGCGAGGCGAACGCCGCGCGCGCGTAGCGACCGCCGCTCCGAGGCGCCTCTCCGATGGCTCAGGACTGGGTCAGGAGATCGTCAAGTGCGCCCGCTCGCCCCCGAGCCGGACGACCCTAGGGATCCACGGCCCGCTCCCACCGCTGTCGACGGTCCGGGAGGTCGATGATGCACCTGATCCACCCAGCAGACGAGCGCGTGCGCCCGACCCCGCTGGCCGATCGCGTCGCCTCCCTGCGTCGGCTGTCCGGGCGCCGGCGGTTCAGGGTCGCGGCCCTCGCCGGTCTCGTGGTCGCGCTCGAGGTGCTGGTGCTCGAGGGATGGATCCGGGGGGCCCGCGTGCCCCCGTGGGACTTCCTCGGCGCGTACGCACAGGAGGCGTACTGGTGGTGGGCGCACGGCGGCTTCTTCGACCCCGTGTCGTGGATCCCCGCGGTGCGAGGCGGCTATCCCGCATCGCTCAGCCTGCAGAACAGCGCCTGGTACCTGCCGTACGGCGCCGTCGCCGCTGTCATGCCGCTGACGCCGTGGGCCCTCGCCTTCCTCTCGGCCGTCCACGTCGCGTTCGGCAGCGTCGGCGCGTACCTGCTCGTCCGCCGCCACGGCGTCTCGTTCCTCGCCGGCCTCGTCGCCGCGGCCGGGTGGTTCTTCGCCGTCGGCGCCTTCAGCAACGCCGAGCATCCCGACATCGCCCGCGGCTACGCGTGGCTGCCGTGGGTGCTGCTGGTCGCCTCGACGCGGTGGCCGTGGCGGCGCTGGTGGTCGATCCCCGTCGCGACGCTCGTGCTGTGGCAGGCGGCGTCCGGCGTGTACCCGGGGATGCTCGTCGCCTACGCGTGCATCGGCGTCGTCTGGGTGGTGCTGCAGCAGGTGCAGAGCCGCGCTCGGCTCACCGACTTCCTGCTGCCGCTCGGGATCGCGATGGTCGCCGCCCTGCTCCTCAGCATGGTGCGCCTGCTGCCCTATGTGCTGGGCAACGACCTCACCGGCGTGCGCGAGCCCGACGCGTCCGAGTGGTCGTGGTCGATGCTCCTCTCGCTGCAGTTCGGCTACGACTACGGCTTCTACCCGAACGACATCTCGATGCGCTCGTTCTTCATCCCTGCCGCGGTGCTGCTCGCCGCCCTCTTCGCGCGCCCCGGGTCACCGCTCACGCGGCTCGGGCTCGGCATCCTCATCCCTGCCGCGCTGCTGGGTCTGCCGCTGTTCCCGTGGTTCGAGGCGCTGCAGCAGCTCCCCGGGCTGTCGCTCAGCCGCTTCACCATGAGCGACTTCAAGGTCTTCATGCTCTTCGGCGTGCTGCTGCTCGCGGCCTCCGCGGTCGACGGCTTCGTGCGGCACCGCACCCCGCTCCCCTGGCAGCGGGCGCGCGTGGCCGTGGCCGTTGCCGTCGTCGTGCTGCTCGCCGTCGGCGGGCTGCTCGCGCGCATCGACCTGCGCGACTACGCCCTCACGCTCGCGGTGCTCGTCGCGTCGGCGGCGCTCGTGCTCGCCGTGAGCAGCGGCCGGCGCGACCTCGCGGCGCTGCTGATCGTCGGCGTCGTCGCTTCCGGCGGGCTGTGGGCCTACTCGAACCGCGAGCCCTGGCGGACCGACCGCGTGGACGCCGAGGTCGGCCGGTTCGACGGCCCCGTGGCGGAGCTCGTCGCCGACGCCGAACCGCTCGCCGGCGACCGGCGACCGGGACGCACGCCGCTGCCCGCGGACGCCGGCCTCGACGACATCCAGAGCAGCGAGTGGAACGTGGCCTACTACACCGGCGAGGCGGCGCTCGGCGGGTACCTCAACCTCAAGGGCAACACCTACTTCGAGACGCTGCGGGCCGCGATCAGCGAGGGCGATCGGGCGGCGCAGCTGCTCGCCTTCCTCTCCCACCCCGGCACCGCGATCACCGCAGCCGCCTTCGACGAGGGGTGCGCGGACGAGGCGTGCGGAGGCGTGCGGGTCACGCCGGTGGCCTACGAGCCCGACCGGCTCGAGTACGACCTGCAGACGACCTCGGCCGGGGCGGTCGTGCTCAACGAGCCGTTCTACCGCGGATGGCAGGCATCCGTCTGCGCCGACGACGTGTGCGTGACCGGGGCGCCGACCGCGACCGACGGCCTCGTCACGATCGACGTGCCCCAAGGCGCGTCGCTCGTCACCCTGACCTACGCCACCCCCGGGCTCGGCGTGGGCTGGCTGCTGTTCTGGGCAGGAGCGCTCATCGCGGCGCTCGCACCCGCGACCCTGTGGTCCTCGCGCCGGCGCCTCGCCGACGCGGACGGTCGAGGAGAGAACGATGCCTGACGCGGTGCGCTTCAACGACCTCCGCCGCGGGCTGCAGAGCACCGCACCAGGGGTGCGCGAGGCCATCGAGGAGGTGCTCGCCTCTGGATGGTTCGTGCTCGGCCCGCAGCACGACGCCTTCGAGCGCGAGCTGGCCGCGTCGCTCGGCATCGCGGCCGCGGCGGGCGTCGGGAACGGTACCGACGCCCTGCAGCTCGCGCTGCAAGCGGTCGGCGCGCGGCCGGGGACCGCGGTCATCACCGTCGCCAACGCCGGCGGCTACACGTCGACCGCCACCCGGGCGATCGGCGCGACCCCCTGGTACGCGGATGTCGACCCGGCGACGCTGCAGGCCACCCCGGCGACGGTGGAGGCGGCGCTCCGGAGCGCGCCGATGCCGGTGAGCGCGGTCGTCGTCACCCACCTGTTCGGGCAGATGGCCGACGCCGGGGGCATCGCCGAGATCGCCGGCGGCGTGCCCGTGGTCGAGGACTGCGCGCAGGCGATGGGCGCCCGCCGCGACGGCCGTGCCGCGGGCACGTTCGGCACCATCGCCACGACGAGCTTCTACCCGACGAAGAACCTCGGCGCGGTCGGTGACGGCGGCGCGGTCTTCAGCGACGACGTCGAGCTCGTCGCGCGCATCCGCCAGCTGCGGCAGTACGGGTGGTCGTCGAAGTACCGCTCGTCTGCGGCCGGGGGCCGGAACTCTCGCCTCGATGAGCTGCAGGCCGCGGTCCTGCGGCGCCTGTTGCCCGCGCTCGACGCCGACGTCGCCCGTCGCCGCGAGATCCACGGCCGCTACGAGGCGGCGGCGACCGGTCGCATCCGCATGGTCAACCGCGCGACGCCGTCCTACGCGGGCCACCTCGCGGTCGTCGTCGTCGACGACCGGCAGCGCGTGACGGCGATCCTCGACGACCACGGCATCGGGCACGACATCCACTACCCGATCCCCGACCATCACCAGCCGATCGCCGGGCCGGATGCCCCGCCGCTGCCCGTCACCGAGTGGGCGAGCGAGCACATCATCAGCGTCCCCCTCTACGCCGGGCTCACCGACGACGAGCAGGCGCGCGTCGTCGCCGCGCTCCACGAGATGTCGTGACGCCATGGCACCGCGGTACTCCATCGTCATCCCCGTCTACAAGAACGAGGAGACGATCCCGAGCCTCTTCGCGCGGCTCCGCGACCTCTCGACCCGCTGGCGCGACCTCGAGGTCGTGCTCGTGGTGGACGGCTCGCCGGACCGCTCGGCCGACGTCATCCGCGCCGAGCTCACCGACGCCCCGTTCTCGGTGCAGCTCGTCGAGCACTCCAGGAACTTCGGGTCGTTCGAGGCGATCCGCTCGGGGCTCGCGGTCGTCAAGGGCGACTACGTCGGCGTCATGGCTGCCGACCTGCAGGAGCCGACGTCGCTCGTCGAGGAGTTCTTCACGATCCTCGAGGCCGGTGACTGGGACGTCGCGGTGGGCACGAGGCAGTCGCGCGACGACCCGGGCTCGTCGAAACTGCTCTCCGGCACCTACTGGTCGCTCTACCGCCGCCTGATCCAGCCGGAGATGCCGAAGGGCGGCATCGACGTCTTCGGCTGCACGCGCGAGGTCGCCGCCCGGCTCGTCGCCCTCGAGGAGTCGCACTCGAGCCTCGTCGGGCTCCTCCTCTGGGTCGGCTACCGGCGGGTCGAGGTGCCCTATGCGCGCGTGGCCCGCGAGCACGGCAAGAGCGGCTGGTCGCTACGCCGGAAGATCGGCTACTTCCTCGACAGCTCGTTCTCGTTCACGAACGCGCCCATCACGGTCATCACGCTCGTCGGCATCCTCGGCACCCTGACCACGATCGTCATCGCGCTCACGGTCTTCATCTCCTGGGCGCTCGGCCGCATCCCGGTCGAGGGCTTCACCGCGCTCATGCTCGTCAACCTCGGCAGCACCGGCGCGATCCTCATCGCGCTCGGCGTGATCGGCAGCTACGTGCGACGCGGGTTCGACAACTCGAAGCGGCGCCCGCACGCCATCGTCGCCCGCGCGACGGAGTTCGAGCGATGAGCCGGGAGCTTCGGCGGCAGGCCTCGCGCTTCCTGCTGGTCGGCGCGCTCAACGTCGCGGTGAGCTACGGCATCTTCATCGTGCTCGGCCTGCTGGTCGCGCCCTGGATCGCGTACACCGCCGGCTACCTCGCCGGCCTCGTGCTCGTCGCGGCCATGACGCCGCACTTCGTGTTCGGCACGAGGACCAGCTGGCGACGGATGGTCGCGTTCGTCGGCGTCTACGTCGTCGTCTACCTCGTCGGCCGGCTCATCGTGGCCCTGGTGGACCCCGCGGGACTCGTCGAGCTGCTGCTCACGAGCGGGATCCTGCTGGCCGTGACCGTGCCCCTCAGCTTCCTCGCGGGACGACTCCTCTTCCTGCGACCGCGCCATCGATTGAGAAGGGTGGACTCATGAACCACTTCGTGCACGAGCGGGGCATCTGCGAGAGCGAGCGGGTCGGCGACCGCACGACCATCTGGGCCTTCGCGCACGTGCTGCCGGGCGCCGTCATCGGTGCCGACTGCAACCTCAACGACGGCGTCTTCGTCGAGAACGACGTCGTCATCGGCGACCGGGTCACGCTGAAGTGCGGCGTGCAGATCTGGGACGGCATCCGGCTGGAGGACGACGTCTTCGTCGGGCCCAACGCCACCTTCACGAACGACCGCTTCCCGCGCAGCAAGCAGCGGCTCGCCGCCTACCCGCAGACGGTCGTCGAGCACGGCGCATCGATCGGCGGGAACGCGACGATCCTGCCGGGCATCCGGATCGGCAGCCACGCGATGGTCGGGGCCGGCAGCGTCGTCACGCGCGACGTGCCCTCGTACGCGATCGTCGCGGGCAACCCTGCCCGCATCATCGGGTACGCCGACACCGAGACGATCGGGCCGATCCATGCGGCGCCGGGATCGGTCAACCACGCGATCGCGGACGGCGGCTTCGGCCTCATCGAGCTGCAGCACGCCATCGACCTCCGGGGCTCGCTCTCGGCCGTCGAGTTCGCGGCGGGGCTGCCGTTCCCCCCGAAGCGCATGTTCATCGTCTACGACGTGCCCACGCGCTACGCCCGCGGCGCCCATGCCCACCGCGCGTGCCACCAGTTCCTCATCTGCGTCAAGGGATCCGTGCACGCGATCGCCGACGACGGCACGAAGCGCCGGGAGTACCTCCTCGACGCTCCCGACATCGGCCTGTACATGCAGCCGCTCACGTGGGGCACGCAGTACGCCTACAGCCCCGACGCGGTGCTCGTCGTGCTCGCCTCACACGAGTACGACAACGCCGACTACATCCGCGAGTACGACGAGTTCCTCGGCATCGTGGCCGGGCTGCCGAGTCCGGCGCCGCAGCTGCACTGAACCGCCGCAGCAGCTGCACCGGGCCGGCGCGGCAGCCGCACGCGCGCCGACGCCGACGACCGCCACGTCGCCATGGGGCGAGCGGCGGTCGTCGTCGTGCGGGATCAGCGCTCGGCGGAGAGCACCGCGAGGTCCTCGGCGAGCTCGACGTCGACGTCGTCGCCGTCGACCGCGACCTCCACCTCGTAGCGCACCTGGTCGTCCTCGGTCTCGATCGAGGTCACCGTGCCGCCGCCCGCGGCCGCGACAGCGGCGTCGACGATCGCGGCGATGCGCGAGGGGTCGAGCGGCACGTCGCTCGAGCGGTCGTCGTCGTCGTCCTCGCGGACCACCGCGTCGCCGGAGACGGGCACGCGCACGTCGAGCTCGCTGCCGTCGTCGAGCCGCACGTCGACCTTCCAGGCGCCCTGCTCGACCTCGATGCTCGTCGCCGAGCCGCCGCCGGCGGCGGCGATCGCCGTGTCGATGGCGGCGACGAGGTCGGATGCCGCGGCCGATGCCGCACCGCCGGCGGGCGCGTCGTCGTCGCCGCCGCGGTCGTCGCCGGGCTCGGCGGACGGGCTGGGGCCATCCGTCGCTCCCGGGTCGTCGGTCGCGCTCGGGGCGTCGGTCGAGGACGGGTCGCTCGACTCGCTCGGCGCCGGAGCCGATGCGAGCGGCGCCGAGGTGGCGGAGGGCGAGGGGTCGTCGCCGTCGTCGACCGCATCGGCGATCGTCATGCCGACGCCGGCGACGGCGAGCACGGTGAGGGCGGCCGCCGAGCCGATGAGCACGGGCTTCAGGATGCCGCGGCCCCGCTTGGGGGCGCCGGCCGGGGCGGCCTCGTGGATGCGGGTGGTGGCGTCGGCGTCGCGCAGGGCGGCGTCGCCGGCCGCGGGGTCGCGGGGGGCCGGGTCGTTCGCGGCAAGGGCGTCGGAGTGCTGGGCGTCGCCGTCCTGGCCGAAGGGCTGCTGGGGATCGCGGGGAGTCTCGTTCATGGGCCTCACCTTCCTCGACGACCGCTGACGCGCGTCTGAACGATGCTGAACACCGCTTCAGGATCGATCGGTCGCGACCGGGAGCTCGAGCACGAAGCGCGCGCCGCCCGTGGGCGCGGCGGTGATCCAGGCGTCGCCGCCGTGCGCCCTGGCGACCTCGCGCACGATCGCGAGGCCGAGCCCGGAGCCCCCATCGTCGCGCGCCCGTGCCTCGTCGAGCCGCACGAAGCGCTCGAACACGCGCTCGCGCTCCGACTCGGGCACGCCGGCGCCGTCGTCGTCGACCCACACCATCGCGCGCCCGTCGCGCACGACCGAGCCGAGCGCGACGGCGTCGCGCGCATGGCGCAGGGCGTTGTCGACGAGGTTGCGGAGCGCCCGGGCGAGCAGCCGGGCGTCGCCCACGACCGGCGCCACGCGCACGGCCGACCCGTCGGCCGTGCGCCCGAGGGCGCGCACCCGCTCCACCTCCGCGAGCGCGAGGTCGTCGAGGTCGACCGGCCGCCGCTGGCCGGCCTCGTGCTCGTCGAGCCGGGCGAGCAGCAGCAGCCCCTCGACGATGCCGTGCATCCGCTCGCCCTCCTCGAGCACGACGTCGGCGAGCTCGCCGGGCGCGGTCGAGTCGGGATGCGCGCGCGAGAGCTCGGCGAACTGCCGCATCGACGCGAGCGGCGAGCGCAGCTCGTGCGAGGCGTCGGCGACGAACCTGCGCCGCGCCCGCGCGCCCTCCTCGACGCGCGCGAGCATCCGGTTCATGGTCGCGCCGAGGCGGTCGACCTCGTCGTCGCGGCCGCTCGTCGGCACCCGGCGATCGAGCGCGGTCGCGTCGATCGCGTCGACCTGCGCGCGCATCCGATCGACCGGCGCGAGGGCGCGGCCCACGACGATCCAGACGACCGTGCCGACGAGCACGATCGCGAGGGGCACGGCGATCATGAGCAGCGAGGTCGCGAGCCGCACGGCGTCGTCGATGCCGGCCGCCGAGCGCGCGACGACGATCGTGCCGGCCGTGACCTCCTGCGCGACGACGACGTACCGCTCGCCCTCCACGGTCGCCTCGAGCGGCTCCGCGCCGGTCGGCACCGGCACCGCGGTCGCCCGGTCGGCGTTCACGACCACGCCGGTGGCGGAGCGCAGGGCGACGAGCACGTCGTCGTCTCGCTGCACGAGCGCCGCGGTCTGGATCGTGCCGGCGTCGACGCCGTCGGCGAGGGCCGCGAGCTCGTCGCCGAGCTGCTCGGCGACGGAGGCGGTGAGCAGGCGGTCGAGCGACCACACGATGCCGACCGCGCCGAGCCCGAGCGCGACTGCGACGACCGCGAGCGCGGCGGCGGTGATCCGGAGGCGGATGGACGCGCCGCGCGGCGCTGGGCGATCCGCGTCAGCCACCGTCGGCCGCCAGCCGGTAGCCGGCGCCGCGCACCGTCTGGATGGCGTCCCGGCCGAACGGCCGGTCGACCTTGCGGCGGATCCTGCCGACGTAGACCTCGACGATGTTGGGGTCGCCCTCGAAGTCCTCCGACCACACGTCGTCGAGCAGCTCTGCCTTCGTGACGGCCTCGCCCCGACGGCGCATGAGCAGCTCGAGCACCGCGAGCTCCCGCGCGGTCAGCTCGACCTCGGTGTCGCCGCGGCGCACGGTCCGCGCGGCCGGGTCGAGCCGCAGGTCGCCCGCCTCGAGCACCACGGGGCGCTCACGCGCGCCGCGCCGCACGAGCGCGCGGATGCGGGCGACGAGTACCGGGAACGAGAACGGCTTCGTGAGCCAGTCGTCGCCGCCGGTGTCGAGGCCCTCGACCTCGTCCCACTCGCCGTCCTTCGCGGTGAGGAAGAGCACGGGCGTCCAGTTGCCCTCCGCGCGCATCGTCTGGCAGACGCGGTAGCCGCTCATGCCGGGCATCATCACGTCGAGCAGCACGACGTCGTAGGCGAACTCCCGCACGCGCCATAGGCCGTCGACGCCGTCGTGGGCGACGTCGACCGTCATGCCCTCGGCCCGGAGCCCCCGCTGGATGCCGTCGGCGAGCCGCACCTCGTCGTCGACCAGGAGCACCCGCATGCGTCGAGCATGCCGCCTGGCGACTGACGCGGCGCTGAACGACGCCGGTCGACGTGGGCGCGTCGGCGGATCTGGGATGATGGAGCCCATGCCTTCCGTCGCCGAGCCCCTCGCGCGCGTCGTGCTCATCGGCGGGGCCTCCGGCTCGGGCAAGTCGCGCATCGCCGAGCGCTCGGGGCTGCCCGTGCTGCGGCTCGACGACTTCTACCGCGAGGGCGACGACCCCGCGCTGCCGCGGCTCGAGACCGGCGAGGTCGACTGGGACCACCCCGGCTCGTGGCACCTCGATCGGGCGGCGGACGCCCTCGAGCAGCTCGCGCGCACCGGTCGCACGAGCGCCCCGGTCTACGACATCTCGCGCAGCGCGACCGTCGGCAGCCGCGACGTCACGCTCGACGGCGCCACGCTGTTCGTCGCCGAGGGCGTCTTCGTCGGCGAGGTCGTGGCCGAGGCGCGCCGCCGCGGCATCCTGGCCGACGCGCTCTGCGTGCACCGCTCCCGCTGGGTGACGATGGGGCTGCGCTTCGCGCGCGACCTCCGCGAGCGCCGCAAGAGCCCCGCGTTCCTCGTGCGCCGCGGCATGCTGCTCGCTCGCCGCGAGCCGGTGATCGTCGCCCGCCTGACCGATGCCGGATGCCGCCTCGTGCGGGTCCGCGCCGCGAGGCGGATGCTCGCGCGCAGCGCAGGTCGCGCCTGAGCGCTCAGCCCTCGACCTGGACCTCCTTGCCGTCGACGATGGCGTAGGTCGCGGTGCGGAACGGCGCCGGGGTGAGCGTCATCGCCACCGCGCCGCTGTCGGCGATGCGCACATCCGAGACGTCGAAGCCCGACGGCTGCGCGACGTCGTCGAAGAGCCGCTTGCCGGGGCCGACGATGGTCGGGAAGACGATGAGCCGCAGCTCGTCGAGGAGCTCCTCGGCGATGAGCGTCTGCAGCAGCTGCCACGAGCCGTGCACCTGCAGCTCGCCGTCGCCGCCCTCCTTGAGCGCGCGGATGCGCTCGACGACATCGTCGCCGATGACCGACTCCGTGCCACCCCAGGTCGCGTCCTCAGGCCGGAGCGTCGTCGAGACGACGTGCTTCGGCGCGGTGTTCAGGCGCTGCGCGACGGGATCGTCGGGATCGGTCACCTGCGGCCAGTAGTCGGCCATCATCCCGTAGGTGACGCGGCCGAAGAGCAGCGCGTCGGTCTTGGCGAACCATCCGGTGACGACCTCGCCGACGGTCTCGTCGAACGCCGGGGCCACCCATCCGCCGTAGCGGAAGCCGCCGGAGGTGTCCTCGTCCGCCCCGCCCGGCCCCTGCATCACGCCGTCCAGCGTCATGAACTCGTGCGCGATCAGTCGCATCTGCGCTCCCTCGGTATCGGTCGCGACGGCATCGGCACCGGCTGCGATCCCATCGAGCATGCGGGGCGCCGGGACCCTTCGCAAGGGGTCAGATGCTGCCGAGAGGTCGCTGAGAACCGCTGGCACTCTCCTATCGAGAGTGCTAATCTGGCGTCGCTCCGCGGGGCACGCCCCGAGGGGCTGCCACAGACACCGGGGACCGTCGCATGGGGGCGACGGCCCGACGTTGAGGAGGTGGTTGTCAATGGCACTGACCTTCGACCCATTCCGCGAGATGGACCGGATGGCCGCCCGCCTGCTGACGAGCGGAGGCACCGAGCGCTCGTCGAGCTGGATGCCGATGGACCTCTACCGCGCGGGCGATCACTACATCGTGAACGTCGACCTGCCGGGCGTCGACCCCGGCTCGATCGACCTCGACGTGGACGCGAACACGCTGACGATCCAGGCCGAGCGCACGATCGGCGCGGCGGACGGCGCGCAGTGGCTCGCGCAGGAGCGGCCGGCCGGTCGCTACATGCGCCAGCTGGGCCTCGGCAACGACGTCGACCTCGAGCGCATCGAGGCGACGTACGAGCACGGCGTGCTTATGCTGACGATCCCGGTCGCCGAGCGCGCGAAGCCGCGCAAGATCTCGGTCGAGCAGCGCGACCGCCGGTCGGAGCTGAGCACCGGCGGCGCGGGCGAGACCGCTGACGCGACGCCGTCCTCGGAGTCGGCGAGCACCGGCGCCTAACCTGACGCAGCGGCGCCCCCGTCCTCGCGGCGGGGGCGCCGCTGCGTGTGCGGGGTGACCGGCAGCCTGCTGCCCCGGCGGATGCGGCACCCAGCGACGCCTCGACCGCACTATCCGCTCGTGGCGCCCCTGACAGCCGGATGCTCCGGGCCGACGGCGCGCCGCGCCTCACGCCGGGCGATCGCGAGCCACGTGCGCGGCCCGGCGAGCCATCCGATGATCGTCGAGACGACGATCGAGCCGACGACGTAGATGGCGGCGACGATCCAGAAGCCCACCACCCCGGTCAGCAGCACGAGCAGCCCGAGCAGCCAGCTCGACAGCGTCGAGAGGACCGCCTGCAGGCCGGTGCCGAGCGCGGCGCCGCGGAAGGTGACCGCCGCGGCCGCGGGCACGCCGGCCCGGTGCATCCGCCGCGTGCTGAGCCAGCAGCCGAGCGCTCCCGCACCGACCGCGAGCAGCACGAGTCCGAGCACGACGGGCGCGAGCGGCGTGCCGTCGAGTTGCTCGACCCACGCGACCACCGAGCGCCCCCACGCGACGTCGTCGAAGAGGTCGACCACCACCGAGCGCACGAGCAGCAGCACGATCGCCGCGACGAGCAGCCCCCACACGAGGCTCGCGCCGGCCGCGACCAGCGCCAGGCCGATGCTGCCGGCGGCCCGGACCGCCGCGCGCTGCCCGGCGTCGAGCGGGTCGGGCGCGGCCGCCCGCGCGCGGCTCATCTGGTGCTCGGCTCGCCGCGCAGCTCGACGCGCGCGAGCTCGGCCTCGTCGCGAGCGCGCGCCGCGGCCTCCTCCGCCTCGGCCAGCGCGGCGAAGTCGACCCGCGGGCGAGCCGTCGACAGGAAGAGCCAGCCGTACAGCAGGCCGACGCCGCCCGTCAGCACGATCGCGATGCCGAGCAGCGCGAACAGGGTCGTCCACATCGTGCCGGTCGTGAGCGAGGCGGAGCTCGCACCGAGGATGAAGAACAGGCCGCCCATGAGCGCCATCGGCCACACCATCACGCCGATGAAGCCGGTCGTCGCCGTCGTGCACAGCCACGCGAGCCAGGTCGAGCGGTGCGGCTTCGCGAGCCCCGCCGACTTCGACCAGAGCGCCTGCGCGAGCCAGCCGAGCGCGAGGAGCCCGCCGCCGACGAGCAGCCCGATGACGACCGTCGCACCCACGCGCTCCGGCGTCGACCAGAGCGAGACGACCGTCGTGAACGAGTCGGCCTCGAAGTCGGAGACCTCGTCGCCGGAGGCGTGCAGGAGGAACGCGAACCCGACGATCAGGAAGAACGCGGTGAGCAGGTGCGTCGCGAGCGCCATGAGCGTCTGCCCGACCCAGGAGCTCAGGAGCGCCGCGCTCCGCTGCCGCTTCGTCCAGCGGATGCGCGGCGGCACGAGCACGAGCTGCGGGTAGGGTTCGGGGCCGGCCGGCGGGTACGGGCCAGCGGCATAGGCGACCGGGGCGTAGGGAGCTGCGGCGTAGGGAGCTGCGGCGTAGGGAGCTGCGGCGTAGGGAGCTGCGGCGTAGGGGCCAGCACCGTAGGGGCCAGCACCGTAGGGGCCAGCACCGTAGGGGCCAGCACCGTAGGGGCCAGCACCGTAGGGGCCAGCACCGTAGGGACCGGCGGCGTACGCAGGCGCGGGGTAGGGGTTCGCTCCGTACGGAGTCACGCCATGCGGGTCCTGCCCGTGCGTCGGCTGCTGCGGGGCGAGCCGCTGCGGCATCGAGTCGGCGACCGCCGGCATGAGCCCGGGCGGCAGCATCGCGCCGGAGGGGGCGAAGCCCGCGGCGGGGTTCGCAACGCCCTGCCCGCCCACGGGCGGCTGCAGCAGGAGCCGCTCGCGCCGCAGTCGCGCGCGCTCCTCCGCGCGCGTCTCGAGCGCCTTGGCCGGCACGAGCCGATCGGCGGCGGGCGCTGCCGGCGCCTCGCGCCGTCGCATGCGGCCCGCGGCAGCGGCACGCTCGGTGGCGTCCGACGGCACGGGCGTGTCGGTGCCCGGCGGCGGGGGCGCCGCGGGGTCGACGCTCGCGCGAGGCTCCTGGTCCACGCGCACATCATCGCATCCGGCCCTGCGCGGCACCCGGCGCTGCCAGGGATCAGGCCCGGAGCGGGGGTCAGCGGGCGGAGGGCCGCCAGAGCACGACCGAGCCCGGCCTCGTCGGCCGGGCACCTGCCCGGATCGTCGTGATGCCCGCGGTGCCGGCCGCGAAGACGCGGCGTCCCTGCTGCTGCATCACCGCATCCGCGAGCGCCGACTCGAGCTCGCGCACGCGCTGCCGCAGATCGCGGTTCTCGTCGCTCATCTCGAGGATGCGGCGGATGCCCTCGAGCGAGACGCCCTCGCCGGAGAGCAGCTGCACCTGCCGGAGCCGCCCGACGTCGCGCATCGAGTAGCGGCGGGTGTTGCCCGCGGTGCGGCTCGGCTGCACGAGCCCGAGCCGGTCGTACTGGCGCAGCGTCTGCGCGTGCAGGCCGGCCAGCTCCGCGGCCGCCGCGATCGAGAAGATCGGCGACGTCTCGTCGAAGCCGGCCGGCGCGCTCGCCATCAGGCTGCCTTCGCCTTCGCGAGCAGGTCGGCGCGCGGCGACTCGCTCGGGCCGGCCTCGACGAACCGCTCGAGGTGCTCGACCTGGTCCTTCGTGAGGTGGCTCGGCACCGCGACCTGGATGGTCGCGAGCAGGTCGCCCGTGCCCTTCTTGCCCGCGACGCCGCGGCCCTTGACGCGCAGCACGCGACCGGACGGCGTGCCGGGCGCGACCTTGAGCCGCACCGGGCTGCCGCCGAGCGTGGGCACCTCGATCGTCGCGCCGAGGGTCGCCTCCGCGAAGGTGACCGGCACGTCGACGCGCAGGTTGAGCCCGTCCATCGTGAAGACCGGGTGCGGCCGCACCTGCACGGTGAGGATGAGGTCGCCCGGCTCGCCACCGGTCGGCGACGGATCGCCCTTGCCGGCCAGCTTGATCTTCTGGCCGTCGTGGACGCCCGCGGGCACCTTGACGGTCATCGTCCTGCCGCCGACGGTCAGCTTGAGGGTGTCGCCCTGCACCGCCGACGTGAAGTCGAGCGCCGCCCGCGCGGTGACGTCGCGGCCCTTGGCCGGACGACGCGAGCCGAACGGGCTGCTCCCGCCGAACATCCCGCCGAGCAGGTCATCGAAGTCGCCCTGCGAGTACTGCACCCGCGGGCCGCCGCCGAAGCCGCCGAAGACGTCCTCGAAGCCACCGGAGCCGCCCGGCGCGAACCGCGGACGGCCACCGGCCATCGCGCGGATCGCGTCGTACTCCTGCCGCTGCTTCGCATCCGACAGCACCGCGTGCGCCTCGGAGATCTCCTTGAACCGGGCCTCCGCCTTCGCATCGCCCGGGTTGGAGTCCGGGTGGAACTGGCGCGCGAGCTTGCGGTACTGCTTCTTGAGGTCTGCAGGCGTGACGTCCTTCTGCACGCCGAGCGTGGCGTAGAAGTCCTTGTCGAACCAGTCGTTGCTCGCCATGCCGGACCTCAGCTCACTCGGCCGGCACGAACACCGCGACCTTGGCGGCTCGCAGCGTGCGCTCGCCGACGCGGTAGCCCGACTGCACGACGTCGGCGACGACCATCTCGGTCACCTCCGGGTTCGGCAGCTGCGCCACCGCCTCGTGCTTGTCGATGTCGAACGCCTCGCCGACCTCACCGAGCCGCACGACGCCGAGCTGGTCGAACGAGGCGCGCAGCTTCTGCGCCACGAGCGCCAGCGGCCCCTCGGCGAGGTCGCCGTGCTTCTCGGCCAGGTCGAGCCCATCGAGCGCCGGCAGCATCGCCTTGATGACAGATGCCGTGGTCGCGTCGCGGTCGCCCGCGCGCTCCCGCTCGGTGCGGTTGCGGTAGTTGACGTACTCGGCGCGCAGCCGCTGCAGCTCGTCGAGCTGCGCGGCGGACTTCGCCTCGAACGCGGCACGCTCGGCCTCGATCGCCGCGGCCTCGCCCTCGAGCAGGGCACGGTCCTCGTCGCTCAGGTCGTCGGGGCCGGGCGCCGAGGCGGCCGCGCTGGGCGCGGCCTCCTCGGTCTGCTCGGGCTCGGCGGCTGCGGGCTGCGGGGTGCCGGCCTCGCCGTGGGCGCCGTCGGCGTCCTGGCGGTCGGGCTCGTTCGACTCGTCGGGCATGTTCGACTCCTCGCGCTCGCTCACGGCTGCTTCTTCTCGTCCTCGTCGTCCACGACCTCGGCGTCGACGACGTCGTCCTCGGCGGACTGCTCGCCCTGCGGAGCCGCGCCGTCCTCCGGCGCACCGTCGGTGCCCTCGGCGCCCTGCTGCGCCTGCGCCTGCTGGTAGATCGCCTCGCCCAGCTTGGACTGCGACTGCTGCAGCGTCTCGACCGCCGTCTTCACGGCCTCGTCGTCGTCGCCCGCGAGGGCCGACTTCACCGCGTCCACGTCGGCCTGCACCTCGGTCTTGACGTCGTCGGGCAGCTGCTCGGCGTTGTCGGTCAGCACCTTCTCGACCGAGTAGACGAGCGTCTCGCCGGTGTTGCGCAGCTCGGCGGCCTCGCGGCGGGCGTGGTCGGCAGCCGCGTTCTCCTCGGCGTCCTTCACCATCCGCTCGATGTCCTCCTTCGAGAGGCTCGAGCCGCCGGTGATCGTCATCGACTGCTCCTTGCCCGTGCCCTTGTCCTTCGCGGACACGTGCACGATGCCGTTCGCGTCGATGTCGAACGTGACCTCGACCTGCGGGATGCCGCGGGGCGCCGGCGCGATGCCGGTGAGCTCGAACGTGCCGAGCGGCTTGTTGTCGCGGGTGAAGTCGCGCTCGCCCTGGAAGACCTGGATCGCGACCGAGGGCTGGTTGTCCTCGGCGGTCGTGAAGGTCTCGGAGCGCTTCGTCGGGATGGCGGTGTTGCGCTCGATGAGCTTCGTCATCATGCCGCCCTTGGTCTCGATGCCGAGCGACAGCGGGGTGACGTCGATGAGCAGGACGTCCTTGCGCTCGCCCTTCAGCACGCCGGCCTGGAGCGCGGCGCCGACGGCGACGACCTCATCCGGGTTGACGCTCTTGTTGGGCTCCTTGCCGCCGGTGAGCTGCTTGACCAGGTCGGAGACGGCGGGCATGCGGGTCGAGCCGCCGACGAGCACGACGTGCGCGATCTCGGAGACCGTGATGCCGGCCTCGCGGATGACGTCCTCGAACGGCTTGCGGGTGCGCTCGAGCAGGTCCTTCGTCATGTTCTCGAACTGGGCGCGGGTGAGCGTCTCCTCGAGGTTGGCGGGGCCGTTCTCGGTGAGCGAGAAGTAGGGCAGCTGGATGCTCGTGGTCGACGACGACGAGAGCTCCTTCTTCGCCTGCTCGGCGGCCTCCTTCAGGCGGCGCATGGCGATCTTGTCCTTCGAGACGTCGACGCCGGTCTGCTCCTGGAAGCGCTTCTTCAGCCACTCGACGATGCGGTCGTCCCAGTCGTCGCCGCCGAGGCGGTTGTCGCCGGCGGTCGAGCGCACCTGGATGGTCGAGAAATCGTCGTCCTTGCCCACCTCGAGCAGCGAGACGTCGAACGTGCCGCCACCGAGGTCGAAGACGAGGATGAGCTCGTCCTCCTTGCCCTTGTCGAGGCCGTAGGCGAGCGCGGCCGCGGTGGGCTCGTTGATGATGCGCAGCACGTTCAGGCCGGAGATCTCGCCGGCCTCCTTCGTGGCCTGGCGCTCGGCGTCGTTGAAGTACGCGGGCACGGTGATGACCGCATCCGTGACCGGCTCGCCGAGGTAGGTCTCGGCGTCGCGCTTGAGCTTGCCGAGGATGCGCGCCGAGATCTCCTGCGGCGTGAACGACTTGCCGTCGATGTCCTGCTTCCAGCCGGTGCCCATGTGGCGCTTGACCGACGAGATGGTGCGGTCGACGTTCGTGACGGCCTGGCGCTTGGCGGGCTCGCCGACGAGCGTCTCGCCCTCCTTCACGAAGGCGACGACCGACGGGGTCGTGCGGAAGCCCTCGGCGTTCGCGATGACGGTGGGCTCGCCGTTGTCGAGGAATGCGACGACGGAGTTGGTGGTGCCGAGGTCGATGCCGACTGCTCGTGCCATGGTGGTGCCTCCTGTTCGCAGCTGTGCTGCGGTATGCCTGCTGGTTGCCTGCTCTGCCTGGTTCCGGCGGAGGAGCGCACCGACATCCCCCGCAGCGCATCGGATGCACTGCCTGGCGGTGGGCTCGTCCCCCGGAACCGCAGCCGCGACCTGCGCCCGGCTGGACGCCGACTTGAGTCGCGATGGCTCAACTTTTCCACCTTGAGTCGACCTGTGTCAACTTTCGCGGCTGTGCATCCGCCGTGAAAGGCGGCCGCCCACTCGCGGGGTGAGGACCGCTGACACGCGACACCGCCGCGACACCCGCGTCGCCCCGATCGTTCGCCTTGCGGCCCTACGCTCAGGGGCATGAGCGCCCCTCAGGAGCCGCGCGCGGCATCCGTCACCGCCAAGCCCGCACCCGACGACCTGGTGCAGCCGTCGCAGATCGGCGTCGCGCCGATCGCGCGCCGCGAGCTGAGCCGGCGCGCGACGGCGTGGGCGCTCTGGGACTGGGGCTCCGCGTCGTTCAACGCGGTCATCACCACCTTCGTCTTCAGCCGGTACATCGCATCCGACCTCTTCGTCGACCCGGCGATCGTGGACGCGGCGGGTGAGGGCGGCTCGCCCGAGCTGACGCGCGCGCTCGCCGAGAACGCCTCGATCGTGGCGTGGGCGATCGCGATCGCCGGCGTGCTCGTCGCGGCGCTCGCGCCGGTCATCGGCCAGCGGTCGGATGGCGGCGGTCGCCGCAAGCTGTGGGTCGCGGTGAACACCGGCGTGACGATCGTCGCGATGATCGGCATGTGCTTCGTCGCACCGGTGCCCGAGTACATCTGGCTCGGTGCTGCGCTGCTCGCCGCCGGCAACCTGTTCTTCGAGTTCGCCTCGGTCAACTACAACGCGATGCTCCACCAGGTGTCGACCAAGGAGGCGCTCGGCCGCACCTCGGGCTACGGCTGGGGCATGGGCTACGTCGGCGGCATCGTGCTGCTCGGGCTGCTGCTCGTGCTCTTCATCTTCCCGCTCGCCGACCCGGACGCCGGCGGCGTGCTGCAGATCCCGAACGGCCGCGAGGGCGGGGCGCTCGACGTGCGACTCGCGGTGCTCGCGAGCGCGATCTGGTTCCTGGTCTTCGCGCTGCCGCTGCTGCTCAAGGTGCCGGAGGTGCCGCCGACCGGTGCCGCGCCCAAGCGCGTGGGGATGCTCGAGTCGTACCGCATCCTCTTCCGCACGATCGGGCGCATCCGCCGCACGGCGCCCAAGACGCTGCTCTTCCTCGTGGCGTCCGCCGTCTTCCGCGATGGGCTCTCGGGCGTCTTCACGTTCGGCGCGATCATCGCCTCGTCGGTGTTCGGCTTCTCGTCCGAGGAGGTCATCCTCTTCGCGATCGCCGCGAACGTGATGGCCGGCGCGGGCACGTTCATCGGCGGATGGGCGGACGACCGGTTCGGCCCGAAGATCGTCATCGTCATCTCGCTCGTCCTGCTGTCGATCTCGGGCCTGGCGGTGCTCTTCGTCGAAGGGAAGGGCATGTTCTGGGTCTTCGGCCTCGCGCTGTCGACCTTCGTCGGCCCGGTGCAGTCGGCCTCGCGCTCGTTCATGGCGCGCATCACGCCTGCCGGCCGCGAGGGCGAGATGTTCGGCCTCTACGCCACCACCGGGCGCGCGGTCTCGTTCCTCGCGCCGACGCTCTTCGGCATCTTCGTGACGGTCGCGGGCGACGTGCGCTTCGGCATCCTGGGCATCGTGCTCGTGCTGGTCGCGGGCCTGCTGCTGGTGCTGCCGGTGCACCCGAAGCCGACGGTGATCGAGGGCGAGCCGAGCGCCGTGGCGACGCGCGCCGACTAGCGAGTTTCCGGTACCGACGGGCCCACGAGCCACGCAGGTGGCCACTCGGTGCCGTAAACCCGCCGCCCGCGTGGCGGACCTCCCGTTTGCGGCACGGAGTAGCCGCCCTAGGCGGCAGGGACGCGGCCACTCCGTGCCCCAAACTTCGCGCGCCCGCCCCGGTCCGCGGTTTGGGGCACCAAGTTGCCGCCGTCAGGGGCCGGGACGCGGCCACTCCGTGCCTCAAACCGGGTACTCCACGGCTTCCCTGCGTTCTTGAGGCACCAAGTTGCCGCCGCGGGCCGCGGGGACGCGGCCACTTCGTGCCCAAGCCGAGCCCCCCCCCTGCTTCCCTGCGATTTCGGGCACGCAGTTGCTTCCGACCTCGCGGAGAGCGACCGCGGCAGCAGTGCCCCACCTCCGCGCGAGGCAGACCTCTCCACAGGAGGCCCCGGATGCCGCACCCGCGCTGGCGCTCGCGGCGCACGATGCGCCCATGGTCGCCGCCTCGCCTCTGCCCGAGCCACTCGCCGACGGCCCCTTCACCACCGCGGCGGCGCTCCAACTCGGCCTCTCGCGCAGGCGCCTGCGCGCACGCGACCTCGCGGCACCGTTTCGCGGGGTGCGGTCGCATGGAGCGCCGAGCGAACTGCGCGCCCTCGCCGCGGCGCACGCGCAGCGCATGGCGCCCGGCCATGTCTACGCCGGCATCACCGCGGCGCGGCTCTGGGGATTGCCCGTCTCCATGCTGTGGAGCGTGGCCGAGCCGCTCGTCATCGGCGTGCCCGCCGGTGCGACTCGAACGCGCGCGCACGGCGTCCGGATCCGGCGCTTCGACCCGGATCGGCTCACCTCGGGGACGGTCGACGGCGTGCTCGCCCTCGGCCCCGCGTCCGCGGTCATGTCGATGGCTCGCGAGACCGACGCCGATGATCTCGTCGTTCTGATCGACGCGCTCATCACGCCTTCACCGCGCTACCCGGGCCTGCAGCTGCCGCGACTGCCGTTCACGACCGTCGAGGAGCTGACCGCCTTCGTCGCGCGCTGCCGAGGCACCCATGGGGCCACCGCGTTCAGACGCGCGCTCGAGCGCGCCCGGGTCGGCGCCGAGTCGCCCCAGGAGACGCGCTCGCGGCTCGCGATCATCGCGGCCGGGCTGCCCGAGCCCGTCGTGCAGCTCGAGGTGTGGGTCGACGGCGAGCTGCGCGCCGTGATCGACCTCGCCTACCCGGAGTGGAAGATCGCGATCGAGTACGAGGGCGAGCACCACCTGACCGATCCGGCGCAGTGGGGGAAGGACATCCGTCGTCAGGAGCTGCTCGAGTCGCTCGGGTGGATCGTCATCCGCGTGACGAAGGCCGACCTGCGGAACGGCGGCGCTGGGCTCGTCGCGCGGGTCCGCGCGGCCTTGGCGCGACGAGGTGCCCCCGGCTGATCTCCGGTACCGATCTGCGGGTCGTGGCGACGTGCACCCGCAGATCGGTACGGGAAGCAGGCTCGAGCGGGCTGCGTCGGGCAGGGTGTGGGCATGGAGACTCGGATGTCGAGCGTCGAGCTGCTGCTCGACGACGGCGCGGAGGCGCAGGTGCGGGCGGAGTGGAGCGCGCTCGCCGATGCTGGGCTGTCGAGCCTCGCGCGGCACGACGCCGCGAGCAACCGGCCGCACGTGACCCTGCTCGCTCGGATCGGGCTGCCGGCGCTGCCGCTCGAGCACGTCGAGCTGCCCGTTCCCCTCGTGCTCGGACCGCCGATGCTGCTCGGGTCGAGTGACCGCCGCGTGCTCGCTCGGGCCGTGCTGCCGAGCCCGGCCCTCCTCGCACTGCAGGCGACGGTCCGTGCGGCGGCTGGGCCGGCCGACGACGAGCACTTCCTCCCCGGACGGTGGCTGCCGCACGTGACGCTCGCCCGGCGGCTGCGCCTCGTCGACATCCCGACCGCGCTCGCGCTCCTGGGTGGCCGCATCGACGCATCCGCCGTCGCGATCCGGCACTGGGATCCCGCGACGGCCACCCTCACGACGCTCGCGAGCAGCTGACCGAGACGCCGCCTACCGCGACGGCCAGGCGTCGGCCAGCCGCGTCAGCAGGCGCGCGAGCTCGGATCGCTCGGCGGGCGTGAGCGCCTCGGCCGCGATCGCGACCTCGGCGGCCCGCTCCTCGGCGTGCGCCGCGATGTGCGCTCGGCCCGCCTTCGTCGCCTCGATCACGACGCGTCGGCCGTCGCGAGGATCGGGGATGCGTCGAACCAGGCCCGCGTCGGCGAGCGACTGGATGAGCCGGGATGCACGCGGCTGATCGACGCCGATGGCGTGCCCGAGGTCGGTGATCGACGCCGGCTGCTCGGCGCGCACGACGGCGTGCAGCATCCGCCGAGCGCCCATCGCGCCGCGCATGCCTCGCGCGCCGAACGGCCCCCCACGGCCCGCGCCGTCGCCGTGCTGCTCGTCCGGACCGCCGTCGCCGTGCGGCGGGCCGCCGTGGCCGAGCGGTCCGAACCCGTGCGGCCCGCCGTGCCCGAACGAATGCCCACCGGGGCCGAACGGCGGCCCGCCGCGTCCCGGCCGCGGCGGCCGGCGCATGCCGATGCGGTCGAGCGCCTCGGCGATCTGCTGCGTCTCGGGGCTGGGATCCGCGCTGGGGTCTTGACGTCCGTCCGACATGTATGTCACTCTACATGTACATGCACAATGACATGCAGTTGCACCGCCACCCGGACGGGATGCAGCAGCGGCCCGACGGCCGCCCCACCATCGAGAGGAGATCGCCATGCGATCCGACGACCACGTCACCCACGACGGTCAGCCCACCGACGGGCTCGACCGCACCGCCCCGCAGCACGACGCTCCCGAGCAGCACGACGCTGCCGAGCAGCACGACGCTGCCGAGCAGCACGACGCTCCCGAGCAGCACGACGCTCCGGAGCAGCACGACGCTGCTCCGGTCCCGGACGAGCCCGCCGCCGAGCAGCACCACGCTGCCGAGCACGAGCACGCCGAGCACCCGCACCACGACCCTGACGCACACCGGCACCCCGCCGGACACGGCTGCGGCCACCACGACCGGCACGGCTTCGGCCGCCTGCACGGCGACCACCGCGACCGGCACGGCTTCGGTCGCGAGCACGGCGCCCACCGCGAGCGTGCCGACCACCCGCGAGGGCACGGCTGGGGCCCGGGCGAGCAGCCCCACGGCCGCGGTGAGCAGCCGCACGGCTCCGCTCCGGGCTTCGGCCCGCGGGAGCACGGCTTCGGCCCGCGGCAGCACGGCTTCGCCCCGCACCGCCACGGCTTCGGCCACGGCGGTCGAGGACGGCCGACGCTCGCACGCAGCATCGTGAAGTCCGCGCGGCGCATCCGCCACTCCGGCCTCACGCCGGAGCAGCTGCAGCACCGCATCGCGACCACGGTCAGCCACGCCGACTACGTCACCACCATGCGCACGCTGCGGCGCATCGGGATGGATCTGCGCCACCAGCGCTGATCCTGACCGAGCACCAGGGCGCCCTCGCTTCGGCGAGAGCGCCCTGGTGCGTCAGACGAGCGGGTCGGTCGGCAGCACCCGCTCCGCCTCGAACGACGGATGCGCGAGCACCCGGCCGATCAGCCGCGCACTGCCCCCGATGAGCGTCGTGTCGAGGTCCAGGTCGGTCGCGACCATCCACGCGGGAGACGCGTGGGGCTCGGTGGGCCAGAGCAGGTTGGGCGTCCGCCCGGGGTGCGGCCAGTCCTCGCGCCAACCGAGGCCGGCGGCGCGCTCCCATGCGGGATCCGTGAACGCCGACAGCCGCCCGTGCAGCAGCACGTGCCCGCGGCCTCCATGTTCACGCGGCAGCCCGAGCACTTCCTGGCGCTCCATCGCGAGCCGCACGTCGGGGTCGACCGACGCGAGCTGCGCCGCGTAGGCCGCGGACTGCAGCTCGGCGAGCCGCAGCTTGCGCTGCGCCGCGGTCATGCCGTCATCAGGGGACCAGGCGAACACACCGGTGCTCGTCGTATCGAGCCCGCTCCCCTCCCAGACCGCCGCGAGCACGTCGGCGTCGCCGTGCTCGTCGAGCAGCAGCGCTGCGACCTCGGTCAGCAGCGACAATGGGATGTCGCCCTGGTGCGGCTCGTTGAGCCAGCCGCCGGGCATCTCGAACTGCTGCTCGCCGAAGCGAGCGAGCCACGCGGTGTACGGCTGGCTGCGGCCCGCCCTGTCGCCGATCAGCTCGGCGGCCTCCGCCCAGGTGATCTCGCGCGACTCGAAGCGCTGGTTGCCCCACGCATCCGTCTCGTCGGTCGTCACGTCGAGCGTCGCCGGGTGGAGGATGCGCGCGTACGCCTGGAGAATCGGCGGCACGACCGCGCTGACCGAGAAGTCGTCGCGCAGCGCCTCCTGCACCCAGCGCGCGACCTCGACGTCGTGCTCGACGCGCAGCGGACCGGCCATCGCCCGAGCCTCAGTCGATCCGGGTGCGGTGGAAGCTCTGGAACGAGCGGGACGCCGTCGGTCCGCGCTGCCCCTGGTAGCGGTTGAGGTTCGGGCCCTGCCCGTACGGGTGCTCCGACGGCGACGAGAGCTGGAAGTAGCAGACCTGGCCGATCTTCATGCCCGGCCACAGCTTGATGGGCAGCGTCGACACGTTCGAGAGCTCGAGCGTGACGTGGCCCGAGAAGCCCGGGTCGATGAAGCCGGCGGTCGAGTGCGTCAAGAGCCCCAGTCGCCCCAGCGACGACTTGCCCTCGAGGCGCGCGGCGACGTCGTCGGGGAGCGTCACGCGCTCGTAGGTCGCGCCGAGCACGAACTCGCCGGGGTGCAGGATGAACGCCTCATCCGGCCCGACCTCGACGAGCCGCGTGAGCTCCGGCTGGTCCTCCGCGGGATCGATGAACGGGTACTTGTGGTTGTCGAAGAGCCGGAAGCCCTTGTCGAGCCGCACGTCGACGCTCGACGGCTGCACCATGCCGAGGTCGAGCGGGTCGAGGGCGAGGTCGCCGGACGCGAGTCGGGCGCGGATGTCGCGGTCGCTGAGCAGCACGCGCCGAGCGTATCGCCCGCCATCTCGCCCATGTCGCGCTCAGCCTGGAGGAGGAAGATGGAGGCACGACGATCGGCGGAGGAGGCGACCATGGCGGTGCATCGCAATCGGCGCCTCGAGGACTGGATCGACCTCGCGGCGGCCGCGATCGAGCGGGCGCGCGCGTCGCTCGGCGACGCCGAGGTCGCGCGCCGCACCGAGGCCTCGGTCTCGGACGCCGACTACGAGACGACCGTGCGCGTGCTGCGCACGCTCGGCCGCGACCTGCAGTCCACCGGCCCCGACCTGAGCGCGCTCGACGCGCGACTGCGCGGTGCGGCCCACGTCGAGCACGCACCGCACGTGCCGTCATCGCCGGAGGATGCTTCGGATGACGCCGCGGAAGCTCCTGCGGCGCGGCCCCCGCTCGAGCGCGGCCCGCAGGCGACGCTCGACGAGCTGTCGGCGGACGACCTGGCCGAGCGCGGGGTGCGCCCGGCGGAGCTCGCGAAGCGGCTCGCGCGGCTGCGGAACCCGATCATGCCCCACCCGCGACAGGGCCGCGCCAAGTAGGTCCTGCTCAGCGCGCCCAGACGCCGCGCGCGACGCAGTAGACGCCGTAGACGATCAACCCGACGGCGATCGCGACGAGCGCGACCACGCCGCCCGGCACCGTGGTGAGCGACTGGAGCGCGCCGTCGAGCCCGCCGGTCTCGCCCGGATCGTGCCGCACGGCCGCGACGATGAACAGGCCGCCGACGATCGTCACCGCGACGCCCTTCGCGATGAAGCCCGGTGCGCCGAGCGCCTCGACGACGCGTCGGAACCGCCGCGGCGGGGCCACGTCCTCGAAGAACGTGCGCCGCGCGCCGCGGATGACGAAGGCGATGCCGACGCCGGCGATCACCAGCCCGGCGACGCCGAGCAGCCACGGCCCGACCGGATGCTGCAGCAGACCCGTCGAGAACGACTCCGTCGCATCCTCGCCGTCGACCGACCCGCCGAGCGCGAAGACGAGCGCCGTGCCCCCGACGACCGCGTGGCCGATGCCGCGGCCCGCCGCGCGCATCGCGTTGCGCCGCTGGCCGCGCGAGTCCGCGACGGCGATCACGAACGCGTGCAGCGCGAGCGCGACGAGCGCGACGCCGACCACCCACAGCGCCAGGCCGCCGACCGGTGTCTCGCGCAGGGCGCGCATCGCCCCGGACTGGTCGGCCGAGCCGCCCGCCCCGAACGCGACGCTCAGCCCGATGCCGCCGATGACCATGTGCACGACGCCGTTCGCGGACTGCCCCGCCGCCTCGACCCAGGAGGTCGCGCGATGGTCCTCGACCCCCGCTGCGGCGTCCTGCGCCTTGCGCGCGGGGCTGCGCGAGGCGCCGTCCTCGCCGTCGGCGCGCGGCCGCGCCTCCGGCCGCACGTCGCCCGCCATCGTCCGCCGGTTCAGCGCGACCAGAGGCCGCGGGCGAAGCAGTAGACGCCGTAGAGCATGAGCCCGACCGCGATGGCGATCAGCGCGATCACGCCGCCCGGCACGGTCGTGAGCGACTGGAGCGCGCCATCGAGGCCGCCGGCCTCCTCGGGGTCGTGCCGCACCGCCGCGATCACGAAGAGCGCGCCCACGATGACGATCGCGACGCCCTTCGCGATGTAGCCGGCGGTCCCGAGCACGTCGACGAGGCGGCGCCAGCGGGCGGGCGGCGCGACGTCCTCGCGGAACTTGCGCTTGGCGCCCTTGACGACGAAGTAGACGCCGATGGCTGCGATGCCCGCGCCGATGAGCCCGACGAGCAGCGCACCGAAGCGGTTCGACATGAGCTGCGCCGAGAACGACTCGGTCTGCGACTCGCCGTCCGAGGTGCCGCCGGTCGCGACGACGAGCGCGGTGGCGCCCACGACGGCGTAGGCCACGCCGCGCCCGGCCTCCTTGAGCGCGTCCTTCCACCCGCGGCGCGATGCGGCCACCGCCGCGACGAAGGCGAGCAGCGCGAGCGCGATCAGCGCGAGCCCGACCGCCCACAGCGCGATGGCGCCGGGCGGCGACTCCTTGATCGCCTGCATGGCGCCGGACTGATCGGCCGAGCCGCTGCCGCCGAACGCGACGCCGAGCGCGATCGCGCCGATCGCGAAGTGCACGATGCCGTTGGCGATCTGGCCGGCGCCCGTGACCCAGTCGGCTGCGCGATGCCGCTCGGCACCCGCTGCCGCATCCTGCGCCTTGTCGGTCGCCCTGCCAGCCGCGTCCTTGGCCGACGCCGCGGCGCTCGACCGCCCATCTCGGTTCATGACCCCACGCTAACGCTCAAGAGTGTCGATGGTTTCTCATCAAGGATCTGGCGTCCGCGTCGCGTCGGGGCCAAGATGTGGCCATGACCGGCGCCCACCGGCCCGTGATCCGCACCCCAGACCAGCGGCTCCGGGTGTTCGTGAGCTCGACGCTCCGTGAGCTCGCAGAGGAGCGCCGTGCCGCCAGGGCGGCGATCGAGCGCATCCGGCTCGCGCCCGTCATGTTCGAGCTGGGAGCGCGACCGCATCCGCCCCGCGCGCTCTACCGCTCCTACCTGTCGCAGAGCGACGTGTTCGTCGGCATCTACGCCGACAGCTACGGCTGGGTCGCGCCCGACGAGGAGGTCTCGGGGCTCGAGGACGAGTACAACCTCGCGCCGCCGGAGATGCCGAAGCTCATCTACATCCGCGCCTCCGAGCACCGCGAGCCGCGGCTCGAGGAGCTGATCGCGCGCATCCGCGAGGACGACTCCGCCGCCTACCTGCCGTTCGAGTCGGCCGCCGAGCTCGAGGAGAAGGTCTCGAACGACCTCGCGACGCTGCTCGCCGAGCGCTTCGACGAGTCGAAGCTGCAGCCGCGGGGCGGCGCGGAGGAGATCCCGCCGACCCCCGAGTCGCGCATCCCCGTCCCCCCGACGACGACGATCGGCCGCGAGCGCGAGATCGCGGAGGTGCGGGAGCTGTTCGAGCGCGGCACGAAGCTCGTGAGCCTCATCGGCCCTGGCGGCATCGGCAAGAGCCGGCTCGCGATCGAGGTCGCGCAGAGCACCGCCGACCTGTTCCCCGACGGCCGCTACTTCCTGCCGCTCGAGGGGGTGTTCGAGCCCGGGCTGCTCGTGCCCACGATCGCCTACGTGCTCGGCATCCGCGACACCGGCGAGGCGGCGCTCGAGGAGCGCATCGCACGTGCGCTGGCCGGCCGGCGCGTGCTGCTCGTGCTCGACAACTTCGAGCAGATCGTCGAGGCGGCACCGCTGCTCGTGCGGCTCTTCGCGGTGGCCCCGACGGTGTCGCTGCTCGTCACGAGCCGCACCGTGCTGCGGATCCGCGGCGAGCGCGTCTACGACGTCAAGGCGCTCGCGGTGCCCGACGCCGTCGCGCGAGCCGGCCCCGAGCGCGTGCGGCGATCCCCCGCCGGCGCGCTGTTCGTCGACCGCGCGCAGGCCGTGAAGCCCGACTTCGAGCTGAACGACGAGAACGCGGCGGCCGTCTCGGACATCTGCCGGCGGCTCGAGGGCCTGCCGCTCGCGATCGAGCTCGCAGCGGCGAAGGTGCGGCTGCTCACCCCGCGGGGCATCGCGCAGCGGCTCGAGCAGAGCCTGCCGCTGCTCACGGCTGCCGCCCGCGACCTGCCCAGCCGGCACCGCACGATGCGCGCCACGATCGACTGGAGCGTGAGCCTGCTGCCGCCCGAGCAGCGGGCGATGCTCGAGGACCTCGGCGTCTTCGCGCGCCAGTTCACGCTCGAGGCGGTCGAGGCGCTCGGCGAGGGCCGCCCGTGGGAGGGGCAGGCGATCGACGGCATCGCGGCGCTCGTCGACGCCTCGCTCGTGAAGCAGGCCGAGATCGGCGGCCGCTCGGTGCTCTCGCTGCTCGCGGTCGTGCGCGAGTACGCGCTCGGGCAGCTCAAGGAGCACGGCGAGGCGGGGCGGATGCGCGCGGCGCACGCCGACTACTACAGCGCCCTGGTCGCGGCGGTCGCCCCGGGCCTGCGCGGCGCGGGCCAGGGCGACGCGGTCGTGCAGCTCGGCCTCGAGCTGCCGAACCTGCGCGCGGCCGTGCGCCACCTCGTGCACATCAACCGGCTCGACGACGCGGGCGACTTCGCGTGGCGGCTGCTCGTCTACTGGTGGATCGCGGGCTTCTTCGGCGAGGTGCGGGTCTGGATGCTCGAGCTGCTCGGCAAGGACACCCCCATCACGCCGCACACCCGGGCGGTCGCGTGGTTCTTCTCGCTCTGGAGCGAGATGTGGCAGCACCCGACCGAGGAGGTCGTCGCCGGTCTCGGCGAGTGCGTGCGCCTGTTCACCGAGAGCGAGGACGGCGACGCCGCGGCGATGGCCGTCGCCGCGCGGGCGACCGCGCGCCTGCAGCTGCCGCTGCCCGACCTCGACACCGCCGAGCGCGAGCTGCGGGAGGCCGTGGAGCGGCTGCGGGAGCTCGGCAACCCCTGGGCGGAGGCGATCACGGAGGTCTCCCGCGGCCGCCTCGCCTGGCTCCGCGGCCTCACCGACGACGCGCAGTCGTGCTTCGACCGGGCGACCGAGGTCGCCGAGTCGGTCGGCGACCTCTTCACGGTCTCCGTCGCGGGCAACCACCAGGCGCGCCTGCAGCTCGTGCGCGGCGAGATCGACGCGGCGGAGGCGGGCTGCGTGCGCACGCTGCTCGTCTCGGTGCGGCTGCACTTCGAGGAGGGCGTCGCGTACGCCCTCGAGGGGCTCTGCGCCGTGGCGGCTGCGCGCGGCGAGGCGGAGCGCGCGGGCACGCTGTGGGCGGTCGCCGACGGCATCCGCCAGCGCATCGGCGTCTTCGACGCGGAGGCGTTCACCGTGCACATGCCGCAGCTCGACGCCATCCGGGCGACGGAGCCGCAGGGCGTCGCCGCCGGCGAGCGGCACGGCCGCGACCTGAGCGTCGCCGAGGCCATCGCCCTCGCGCTGCCGGAGCAGGAGCGCGAGCGGATCGCTCCCGCGCTGGCGAGCTGGTGAGCGACGGCGGCCGGGCGCGCATCCGGACACCCGACCAGCGGCTGCGCGTCTTCGTGTCGTCGACGCTCCGCGAGCTCGAGGCCGAGCGGCGAGCGGTGCGCAGCGCGATCGAGCAGCTGCGACTGGCGCCGGTGATGTTCGAGCTCGGCGCGAGGCCGCACCCGCCCCGGGACCTCTACCGCGCCTACCTCGAGCAGAGCGACGTCTTCGTCGGCATCTACGCCGAGCGCTACGGGTGGGTCGCGCCGGGCGAGGACGTCTCGGGCCTCGAGGACGAGTACCGGCTCGCGCGGCCGTCGATGCCCCGGCTCATCTACCTGCGCGAGGGCGCGACGCGGGAGCCGCGGCTCGACGAGCTCATCGAGCGCATCCAGGCGGATGACACGGCCTCCTACAAGACGTACCGGTCGCCGGACGACCTCGCCGAGCTCGTCGAGGCCGACCTCGCCACGCTGCTCGCCGAGCGGTTCGACGCCGCCGTCCGCCCGGCGCCGGCGCCCGATGCCCCAGGCTCAGCGGCCCTCGACCTGCTCGCGGCCCGCATCCCCTCGCCGTACACGCGGCTCATCGGCAGGGAGCGCGAGGTCCGGGATGCGCTCGCGCTGCTCGCAGACCGCGGCACCCGGCTCGTCACGCTCCTCGGACCGGGCGGCATCGGCAAGAGCCGGCTCGCGATCGCCGTCGCCGAGGCCGCCGCGCAGGACCGCGACCGGTTCCCCGACGGCGCCGCGTTCGTGCCGCTCGAGAACGTGCTCGAGCCCGCGCTGCTGCTGCCCGCGATCGGCGCCGCCATCGGCGTGCGAGACACCGGCGAGCTGCCGCTCGAGGAGCGGCTCGCGATCGCGCTCCGCGGGCGCCGCATGCTGTTCGTGCTCGACAACTTCGAGCAGCTCGTCGCCGCCGCGCCGATCGTCGTGCGGCTGTTCACGATCGCGCCGGATGCGTCGTTCCTGGTGACGAGCCGGGCCGTGCTGCGCGTGCGCGGCGAGCGCGTCGTCGAGGTGCCGCCGCTCGCGACGCACGACCCGGCGTCGCCCGACTCGATCGCGCGAGCGCGCTCCTCCCCCGCCGTCGAGCTGCTCGTCGAGCGGGCGCACGCGGTCAAGCCCGACTTCGAGGTCACCGACGCGAACGTCGAGGCGATCGTGGGCATCTGCCGCGTGCTCGAGGGCATCCCGCTCGCGATCGAGCTCGCGGCGGCGCGGATGCGCGTGCTCACGCCTGCCGGCATCCTGCAGCGGCTCGACCACCAGCTGCCGCTGCTCGTCGACGCGTCGCGGGACCTGCCGCCGCGGCAGCGCACGCTCCGCTCCACGATCGAGTGGTCGACCGGTCTGCTGACCGAACCGGAGCGGCGGGTGCTGCGTGACCTGTCGGTCTTCTCGCCCGGCTTCACGCTCGAGTCGATCGAGGCGCTCGGTGAGGGGCGCGGCTGGGACGCCGACGTCATGGCCGTGCTCGAGACGCTCGTCGACAGCTCGCTGCTGCGACAGGAGGACATGGGCGGCGAGCCGGTGTTCTCGATGCTCGCCACCGTGCGGGAGCACGGCGTCGAGCGACTGCGCGAGGCCGGCGACGAGCAGGCCGCCCGGGACGCGCACGCCGCCGTCTACCTCGAGCTCGCGCGGCGCGAGGGGCGCGGGCTCGGCTTCAGCCAGCAGGTCGGCGCGGTCGCGCGCCTGAACCTCGAGCGCGGCAACCTCCGCACGGCGGTGCGGCACCTCACGAGCGGGGGTGATGTCGAGACCGCCGCCGACATGGCGTGGCGGCTGTTCCTCTACTGGTGGGTGGGCGAGTTCCTCATCGAGGTCGCGATGTGGATGGACGAGGTGGTGGCGAGCCCGCCCGGCTCCGTCTCACCGCGCGCGACCGCGATCGCCACCTTCTACGTGTCGTGGCGCGACATGTGGCTCGCACCGTCCCACGAGATCCCGACGGCCCTGCTCGGCGCCGCGCAGGCCTTCGTCGACAGCGGCGACGAGCTCGGCGCCACCATGGCGGTCGCGACCGCCGGGCTCGCCGAGATCAACACCGCCGACCCCGACATCGCGCAGGCCTCGGCATGGCTGCAGGATGGCGCGCGCCGGTTCCGCGAGCTCGGCGCCGGCTGGGGCGAGTCGCTCGCGCTCGTCGCGCTCGGGCGCATCTCGGTGCTCACCGGCGACCTCGAGGCCGCGACCGCCGACTTCCGGCGAGCGGTGGAGGCCGCGGTCGGCAGCGGCGACCGGTTCACGGCGAGCGTCGCCAGGCATCACCTCGGACGGGCGCTGCTGCTGAGCGGCTCGCCCGACGACGCGGAGCCGCTGTTCCTCGACGCCGTCGCGACCTCCGTGGGACTCCGGCATGAAGAGGGCATCGCCTACGGCATCGAGGGGCTCGCGGCCATCGCCGCGGCGCGCGACGACGTCGACCGCGCAGGCGTGCTCGCCGGTGCGGCCGCCGCCATCCGTGCCCGCACCGCCGTCTTCGACGCGCCCGCCTTCGTCTTCCACACCCGCTACCTCGACGAGCTCGCCAGCCGGGGTGACGCCGAGCGCCTGCGCGCCGCCGAGCAGCGCGGGCGCGACTACGGCGCGTTCGAGGCGGCCGAGTACGCGCTCACCGGAGGCATGGCGACGGGATCCTGATCGGCTCGCCCTGCGGCGTCGGCTAGCGTGGCCGCACCGACCGAGGGAGCAGCATGCGCGAGTCCAGCGACGAGTCCGGCACGGCGACCACCTGGCACGGCGAGGAGGGCGAACCGCTCGTCGTGCTCGCGCACGACTGGAACGGCCGACTGCCGTGGATCGACGAGCTCGCCGCTCGGCTGGCGACGGAGGGCTACCGCGTGGCGGTGCCGGACCTCTTCGCCGGTCGCACCACGACCGACGACGACGAGGCCGGCGAGCTGCTGCGGGAGCGCCTCGACGACCTGCCGGGAGCCCTCCACCTCGTCAGCGAGGCGATCGGCGAGGCGCGGGCGCTCGGCAGCACGAGTGCGGCGATCGTCGGCTTCTCGATGGGCGCCACGATCGCGCTCGCCTACGCCGCGCAGGGGTCGCTCGACGCGGTCGTCGCCTACTACGGCACGACCCGCGGCACCGTGACGCCGCGGGTGCCGGTGCTGTTCCAGCTGGCCGAGACCGACGACTGGACCGGGCGGGAGTCGCCCGAGGAGCTGCAGGCCCGGCTCACGACCGAGGGCTTCGACGGCATCGAGGTGCGCCACTACGAGGGCGCCGTGCACGGCTTCCAGAACGCGCAGATCGAGCGCCGGTTCTCCGCGGACGCATCGGCTGCGGCCTGGTCGTCGACGCTCGCGTTCCTCGACGCCCACCTGCGCCCCGCCGCGTCGTCGTCGACGCCGCCGGTCGCGCCGGTCGAGTAGCGCTCGGCGCCCGATCCCGACGGCGCAGCCCGCGGCGGCGCAGCGGGCTACGCGGCGACAGGGGGCGCGAAGCTCGTGCGCAGCAGCCGCTCGAGCGCCGGCACGCCCTCCGCGAGCGCCGCGCGCTGCCGCGCGGCTCCGTTCCCCTCGGCGCGGAGCCGCGCGATGAGCGCCTCGACGCGATCGCGGTCGCCCGATGCGTCGAGCGCGGGACGCACCGCGTCGAGCATGCGCTCGATCACGTGCCGGGCGGGCGCGATCGACGCGGTCACCGGGTCGACGAGCACGTCGTCGAGCCCGTGGCGCGCGGCGTGCCACACCGCGGCGTCGAGGTGCTCGGCGTGGGCGGCCGCCGCCGCGTGCGGCAGGTCGCCGGCGGCTGCCGACTCCACGAGGGCGCGGGCCAGCAGGGCAGCCCCCACCGTCTCGTCGGCGGTCAGCTGCGCGTCGAACACGCGCAGCTCGATCGTCGGGTAGCGCTCGGCCAGCCGCATCATCCAGAAGATCGACGACCGATCGAGCGTCGCGCCGAGGCCGACGAGGGCGCGCACGCGCCGGTCGTAGTCGGCCGCATCCGCGAACGCCGGCGGCACCGACGCCGTCGTGAAGCGGCGCCCCACGATGGTGCGCCAGCTCGCGAAGCCGGTGTCGACGCCGCCGAAGCACGGGGAGTTGGCGGTGAGGGCGAGCAGCGGCGCGAGCCAGGGCCGCAGCGCGCGCATCACGGCGACCCCCTCCTCGCGCGACGAGACGGCGACGTGCACGTGCAGCCCCTGGATGCGGTGGTCGGGATGGATGGCGCCCAGCTCCTGCGCGAATCGCGCGTACCGCTCCCCCGCGCCGGTGGCCGACCGGCCGGCGCCGTACGCGGTGCCGGAGCTCGCGGCCAGCAGTCCGCGGCGCGCGACCGCGCCGGCGACCGCGCGCCGGAACTCGCGCACCACCCGGTCGGCCGCATCCGCGTCGGCGAGCACGGGCGACGAGAACTCGACCTGCGCGCGGAGGTACTCGTGGGTGATCCAGTGCACGTCGGCATCGGAGTGCTCGAGCTCGGCGATCACCTCGTCGGCGATGTCGACCGGCGCGAGCGAGCCCGGCTCGAGCAGGATCACCTCCTCCTCGACGCCGAACGTGCGAGGGGCGCGCCGCGCAGGATGCTGCAGGGTCATGCGCGGATCATCCCCCCGCACCCTGGATGCCGACCGCACGTGCGAGCGCGATCGACTCCCAGGCTCGGGGGCTGGTGGAAGTCCAGGTGGATCGTGGAAAGTGAGCACATGCGCGCGATCTGGAAGGGCTCGATCACCTTCGGGCTGGTCAATGTGCCCGTGAAGCTCTACTCGGCGACCGAGGAGCACGACCTGCAGCTGCACCAGGTGCACGACGCCGACGGCGGGCGGATCCGGTACGAGCGCAAGTGCGAGGTGTGCGGCAAGAAGATCGCGTACGAGCACATCGACAAGGCGTACGACGACGGCGAGCAGACCGTCGTGCTGACCGGCGAGGACCTCGAGGCGCTGCCGGCAGAGCGCAGCCGCGAGATCGAGGTGCTCGAGTTCGTGCCCAACGAGCAGATCGACCCGATCCTGTTCGAGCGCAGCTACTACCTCGAGCCCGACTCCAAGAGCCCGAAGGCCTACGTGCTGCTGCGCCGCGTGCTCGAGGAGACCGAGCGCACCGCGGTCGTGCGCATCTCGCTGCGGCAGCGCACGCGGCTCGCGACGATGCGGGTGCGCGACGACGTGCTGCTCGTGCAGACCATCCGCTGGTCCGACGAGGTGCGGGCGGCCGAGTTCTCGGCGCTCGACGACGACGTCACGGTCGGCAAGCGCGAGATGGACCTCGCCCGCTCGATCGTGCGCGACCTCGAGGCCGACTTCGAGCCGGAGCAGTACGTCGACGAGTACCAGGAGCAGCTGCGCACCCTCGTCGAGGCGAAGCTCGAGCAGGGCGACGCGCTCAACACCGCCGCGACCTTCGGCGAGACCGAGGAGGACGAGGGCGCCGAGGTGATCGACCTGCTCGAGGCGCTGCAGCGCTCCGTCGAGAAGCGCAAGGGGTCGAGCGCGAAGGCCGACGCGGAGGACGACGCGGAAGACGAGGGCACGGACGAGGCTCCCGCGAAGGACGCGCCGGCGAAGCGCACGTCGAGGTCGACGGCAACGAAGTCCACGGCCACGAAGACGGCCGCGGCCAAGAAGCCGGCCGCGAAGAAGCCCGCCGCGAAGTCCACGGCGACGAAGACTGCGGCAACGAAGCCCGCGGCGAAGACAGCCGCAGCCAAGAAGCCGGCGGCGAAGTCCACGGCCGCGAGCAAGCGGAAGTCCGCCTGAGGTGGCGGCGGCCGATCGCATCGTCGTCGGCGGGAGGAGCCTGCGCTTCTCCAACCCCGACAAGGTGCTGTATCCGTCGACCGGCACGACCAAGCGCGACGTGCTCGAGTACGTGCTCCGCGCATCCGGGCCGCTCATCGCGCACGCCGGCGGCCGCCCCGTCACCCGCAAGCGCTGGGTCGAGGGGGTCGGCACCGAGCAGCAGCCGGGGCAGGTCTTCTTCCAGAAGACGCTCGAGCGGGGCGCGCCGGACTGGATCCAGACGGTCGAGCTGCAGCACTCGACCGGGCCGAAGCAGTACCCGGTGCTCTCCGAGCCGGCCGCGCTCGCGTGGATGGCGCAGATGGGCGCGCTCGAGCTGCACGTGCCGCAGTGGCGCATGCTCGACGGCGACCGGCAGAACCCCGACCGGCTCGTGCTCGACCTCGACCCCGGCGAGGGCGCCGACCTCGACGACTGCGCGCAGGTGGCGCTCTGGGTGCGCGAGCTGCTCGAGGACATCGGCCTGCACCCCGTGCCGCTCACGAGCGGCTCCAAGGGCATCCACATGTACGCGCGGCTCGACGGCACGGTGACGAGCGAGCAGGCGAGCGAGGTCGCGCACCAGCTCGCCCGCTCGCTCGAGGCGATGCATCCCGAGCTCATCGTCAGCGACATGAAGAAGTCGCTGCGCACCGGCAAGGTGCTGCTCGACTGGAGCCAGAACTCCGGCTCCAAGACGACGGTCGCGCCCTACTCGCTGCGCGGCCGGCTGCTGCCGACCGTCGCCGCCCCGCGCACGTGGGAGGAGGTCGAGGCCGGCGGCCTGCAGCAGCTGGAGTACACCGAGGTGCTCGAGCGGCTCGAGCGCGACGGCGACCTGATCGCCTCGCTCGACCCGCCGCCCGACCGGCTCGCGAAGTACCGCGGCATGCGCTCGGCGCACCGCACGCCCGAGCCCGTCCCCGCCGAGCCGCCCACCTCGACCGACGGGCGCTCGTGGGTCGTGCAGAAGCACCGGGCGAGCAGGCTGCACTACGACTTCCGGCTCGAGCAGGACGGCGTGCTCGTGTCGTGGGCCGTGCCGAAGGGTCTGCCGTCCACCCCGAAGCAGAACCGCCTGGGCGTGCAGACCGAGGACCACCCGCTCGAGTACGGCTCGTTCGAGGGCACGATCCCGAAGGGCGAGTACGGCGCCGGCACGGTCCAGATCTGGGATGCGGGCACGTACGAGCTCGAGAAGTGGCGCGACGACGAGGTGATCGCGACGCTGCACGGCCGGCCCGACGGCGGTCTCGGCGGCGACCCGTACCGGTTCGCGCTCATCCGCACCGACGCCGACAAGCGGCAGTGGCTCGTGCACCGGATGAAGGAGCAGGACGCCGAGCGCGACGCGCGGCTGAAGGGCTACGCGCCGTCGAAGGCGGCCGCGGCGCGCGAGGCGCAGGGCGAGGCTGGGGATGCCGACGTCGATGCAGAGGCCGACACGGCCGCGGCCGCGGCGCCCCCCAAGCGTCGGCTCGGCAAGAAGCTCGGCTCCGGGCGCTCGAAGGGCGACCGCGTGACCGACCTGCGGCCGATGCTCGCGTCGCTCAGCGACGCATCCGCCATCGACGACGAGCGGGAGTGGTCGTTCGAGGTGAAGTGGGACGGCTGGCGCGTGATCGTCGAGCGCAGCGGCACGACCGTGCGGCTGCTGAGCCGCAACGGCCGCGACCTGTCCGGTGCGTTCCCCGACCTCGTGGAGGCGGTGCCGACCGCGGTCGGGACGGATGCGGTGCTCGACGGCGAGATCGTCATCCTGAAGCGCGGCGCGGCCGACTTCGAGGCGCTGCAGGACCGCGGCGGGCTCAGCGGGCGGCAGGCGGCGCGGGCCGCGAAGGCGCGGCCTGCGACGATCATGCTCTTCGACCTGCTCGAGGAGGAGGGCGAGCGGCTCCTCGACGAGCGGCTCGACGACCGGCAGTCGCGGCTCGACGCCCTCGTGCACGAGAGCGCGCGCGTGAAGATCTCGAAGCCGCTGCGCGGATCGCTCGAGCGGATCCTCGAGGTGACGGCCGAGCGCGGGCTCGAGGGCGTGATGGCGAAGCGGCACGACAGCCGCTACCGGCCGGGCAAGCGGAGCGACGACTGGCGCAAGCTCAAGCACCAGCAGATGGAGGAGGTCGTCGTCATCGGCTGGCTCGAGGGCAACGGGTCGCTCGCCGGCACCGTCGGCTCGCTCGTGCTCGCGCGACCGGGCGAGGGCGGACGGCTGCAGTACGCCGGCCGCGTCGGCTCGGGATTCTCGGGAGCCGACCGCGACCGGCTGCGCGACCAGCTGCGGCCGCGGAGGACGACGCCCGCAGTCGACGGCGTACCCGCCGACGTCGTGAAGAAGGTGCGCTGGGTGCGCGCGGCGGTCGGCGAGGTGGAGCACGCCGAGCGCACGACGTCCGGCGCCCTGCGGCACCCGGTCTGGCGCGGCCTCCGCGCCGACAAGGCGGTCGCCGACCTCGCGGTCTAGCCCCTTCCCTCCGCTGGTCGAGCACCAGCCGCCCACCTTGCTGGTCGAGTAGCAGCCGACGAAGTCGGCCGCGTATCGAGACCACCCCTCCCCGCCTGCCAGACTCCCTCCCATGACCACGGACCTCCTCGACATCGCCTCGCTGCTCAGCGACGAGGAGCGCGCCGTGCAGTCGCGCGTCCGCGCGCTCGTCGACCGCGAGGTCAAGCCGCACATCGCCGACTGGTTCGAGCGCGGCCACTTCCCGCGCGAGCTCGTGCCGGCGCTCGCCGCCGAGGGGCTGCTCGGCATGCACCTCACCGGCCACGGATGCGCCGGCCGCAGCGCCGTCGAGTACGGCCTCGCGATGGCGGAGCTCGAGGCCGGCGACAGCGGCATCCGCACGTTCGTCTCGGTGCAGGGATCGCTCGCGATGACGGCGATCGCCAAGCACGGCTCCGACGCGCAGCGCGAGGCGTGGCTGCCGCGCATGGCCGCCGGCTCGGCGATCGGCTGCTTCGCGCTCACCGAGCCGGATGCCGGCAGCGACCCCGGCGCGATGCGCACGGTCGCGCGCCGCGACGGCGACGACTGGATCCTCGACGGCACGAAGCGCTGGATCGGCCTCGCGTCGATCGCCGACATCGCCGTCGTCTGGGCGCAGACCGACGAGGGGGTGCGCGGCTTCCTCGTCGAGACGGCCTCGCCTGGCTTCACCGCGACGCCGATCGCGCCGAAGCTGTCGATGCGGGCGTCGATCCAGTGCGACATCGCGCTCGACGGCGTGCGGGTGCCCGAGTCGATGCGGCTGCCGGACGCCCGCGGGTTGCGGGCGCCGTTCGAGTGCCTGAGCGAGGCGCGCTTCGGGATCGCGTGGGGTGCGCTCGGCGCCGCGCGTGACGCGCTGGAGACGACGCTCGCCTACGTCGGCGAGCGCGAGGTCTTCGGCCGCCCGCTCGCGGGCATGCAGCTGACGCAGGCCAGGCTCGCCGAGATGGTGCTCGCGCTGCAGCAGGCGCAGCTGCTCGCGCTGCACCTCGGGCGGCGCAAGGACGCCGGGCTCCTGCGTCCGCACGAGATCTCGATGGGCAAGCTCGCCTCCTGCCGCGCGGCGATCGACATCTGCCGCGAGGCGCGGGCGCTGCTGGGCGGCAACGGCATCACGCTCGACCTCTCCCCCATGCGGCACGCAGCCAACCTCGAGAGCGTGCGCACCTACGAGGGCACCGACGAGGTGCACACGCTCGTGATCGGGCAGACGCTGACGGGGCTGAGCGCGTTCCGCGGCTGAGCGCGGCACTGCCGATCGACGAGCGGAGGGCCGAGCGGCTACGCGGCGAGCGGCCGCACGTCGTGCACGTGGTGCTCGAGATCGTGTAGCGCGTAGACCAGCAGCGTCTCGACCGTGAAGACGGAGCCGTTCGATCGCCTGCCCGGTCGCTCCCACGCATCCGCATGCACCGCATCCGCCGCGCTCGCGAAGGCCGCCGCGGCGAGGTCGAGCTCGACCGCCACGTGCTCGGGCTGCTGGCTCGCGTAGTCGCCGTCGATCGCCGCGCGATCCTGGTCCCAGTTCGCGAACTCGGGGTCGTCCTCGGCGAGCAGCTGCTCGAGCCGGCCGTGCATGACCCCGCAGACGTCGCGCACGTGCGCGCCGTACTCGAGCGGCGACCAGGTGGCGTCGTCGGGTCGCGTGGTCACCGCTGCACCGTGCAGGCGCGCGTGCATCGCCGCGGCCGCCGCCCGGACGCGCGCGCCGAGCGCGTCGCGCTCCGCCGCGGCGGGGTCGAACCCGCACTCGTCGCAGCGCTCGCGGAGCACCCACGTCCAGTCCTTCGTGTCGGGCTCGATCGGCATGGGTCGAGCATGGCACGGGCGGCGCGACCGACGGCGATCATCCCGCAGGATGACCCGCGCGCGACCGCGGGAGGACGCGGCGGGACGGCACCGATCCATAGCGTCGGAGGCGACGAAGAGGAGCCCACCATGTCGCTGTTCGCCCTGCTCGGGACGCTCGCCCAGATCGCCCTCACGGTGCTCGCGCTCGCGGCCGCCACGATGCTCGTCCTCGGCCTCGCCGTCGCCGCGGTCGTCTGGCTCTCCGGCTCCCGACCCACGCGGCAGCCGCGCCGCAGCTGACGCGGCGCCCGGCGCGGTTGCGACGGCATCCGACGGGGCCTACGCTATTCCTGAACGATCGGTCACTAATTCACGACCGTTGACGACGCAGTCAGGAGTCCCATGCCCGAGGCCTTCCTCATCGGCGGCGCTCGAACGCCGGTCGGACGCTACGGCGGCGCGCTCGCGAGCGTGCGCCCGGACGACCTCGCGGCCCTCGTGCTCGGCGAGGCGGTCAGCCGCGCGGGCATCGACCCCGCGCTGATCGACGAGGTCATCCTGGGCGGGGCCAACCAGGCGGGCGAGGACAACCGCAACGTCGCGCGCATGGCCGTGCTGCTGGCCGACCTGCCCGACTCCGTGCCGGGCATCACCGTGAACCGGCTCTGCGCATCCGGGATGTCGGCGATCATCATGGCGTCGCAGATGATCCGCTCGGGCGACGCCGACATCGTCGTCGCCGGCGGCGTCGAGTCGATGACGCGGGCGCCCTGGGTGCAGGCGAAGCCCGAGAAGCCGTGGGCGAAGCCTGGCGAGGCGTTCGACACCTCGATCGGCTGGCGGTTCGCCAACCCCAAGCTGCTCGCGCGCGACAAGGCGACCTACGCGATGCCGGAGACGGCCGAGGAGGTCGCTCGCGTCGACGGCATCACCCGCGCCGAGGCCGACGCCTTCGCGCTGCGCTCGCACGAGCGGGCGATCGCCGCCATCGACGCCGGGCGGTTCGCCGACGAGATCGTCGCGGTGCCCACCAAGCGCGGCGACGTCGTGGTCGACGAGGGCCCGCGCCGCGACACGACGCTCGAGCGGCTCGCAGCGCTGCGGCCCGTCGTCGCGGGCGGCTCGGTCGTCACCGCGGGCAACGCGTCGTCGCTCAACGACGGCGCCTCGGCGATCGTGGTGGCGAGCGAGGATGCCGTGCGTCGCTTCGGGCTGACGCCGCGCGCCCGCATCGTGGGCAGCGCGAGCGCGGGCCTCGCGCCCGAGATCATGGGCCTCGGCCCGGTGCCGGCGACCGAGAAGCTGCTCGCGCGCACGGGACTCACGATCGACGACATCGCCGCGGTCGAGCTCAACGAGGCCTTCGCGACCCAGTCGCTCGCGGTCATCCGCCGGCTCGGGCTCGACGGCACGATCGTCAACGCCGACGGCGGGGCGATCGCGCTCGGGCATCCGCTCGGCTCGTCGGGTGCGCGCCTCGTCGTCACGCTGCTCGGCCGAATGGAGCGCGAGGGCGCGCGCCGCGGCCTCGCGACGATGTGCGTGGGCGTCGGCCAGGGCACCTCGATCATCCTGGAGCGCCCGTGACTCCCGTTCGCCCCTTCGCTGGTCGAGTAGGACGGCGGAGCCGCCCGTATCGAGACCTGAGCCGGGTCTCGTCTCGATACGCGCCCTTCGGGTGCTACTCGACGACCGGTGCATGGGCGGGGCGCGCATGAGCGGGGGGCTGCGGGTCGAGGAGCGCGAGCGCTTCGTGCTCGCGACGCTCGACCGGCCCGAGAAGCGCAACGCGATCGACCAGGAGCTCATCGACGCCCTGCACCGGCTCTGCGCCCGCCTCGAGGTCGAGCGCCGCACGCTCGTCATCACCGGTTCCGGCGGCACCTTCGCGGCCGGCGCCGACATCGCGCAGCTCCGCGAGCGCCGCGCGACCGACGCCCTCGCCGGCATCAACACCCGCTGCTTCCAGCGCATCCGCGCGCTGCCGATGCCCGTGATCGCCGTGCTCGACGGCTATGCGCTCGGCGGCGGCGCCGAGCTCGCCTATGCCGCCGACATCCGCATCGGCACGCCGTCGCTGAAGATCGGCAACCCGGAGACCGGCCTCGGCATCATCGCCGCCGCGGGCGCCACCTGGCGCCTCAAGGAGATCGTCGGCGAGGCGCTCGCGAGCGAGGTGCTGCTGGCCGGCCGCGTGCTCGGCGCCGACGAGGCGCTCGCCGCCGGCCTCGTCTCGGACGTGCTCGAGCCGGAGGCGGCGCTCGCCCGCGCCGCCGAGCTCGCCGACCGCATCGCCGCCCTCGACCCCGCGGCCACGCAGGCGACGAAGCGCGCGCTGCTCGCCCCCGCGAGCGCGCATCCCGAGATCGACCTCGCCGAGCAGGCGGTGCTCTTCGAGAGCCCCGAGAAGCACCGGCGCATGACCGCGTTCCTCGAGCGGAAGGCCACGCGATGACCGACACGACGGATGCCACGGTCGGCGCGGGCGCGCCCGAGCGCGTCGGCGTGCTCGGCGGCGGCCGCATGGGCGCCGGCATCGCGCACGCGTTCGTACTCGCCGGCAGCCAGGTCGTCGTGGTCGAGCGCGACGCCGACGCGGCGCACGCCGCCGACGAGCGGGTGCGGGCGAGCCTCGCGAAGAGCGTCGAGCGCGGCTGGGCCGAGCCGCTCGACGACCTGACCGGCCGCATCCGCGTCGCCACCGACGTCAGCGCCTTCGCCGACGCCGACCTCGTCATCGAGGCGGTGCCCGAGGACGAGGCGCTCAAGGCCGAGGCGCTCGCCCGCGTCGAGGCCGTCCTGCACGACCGCGCGGCCCTCGCGAGCAACACCTCGTCGATCTCGATCGGCAGGCTCGCCGCGGCGCTCGAGCGCCCCGCCCGCTTCCTCGGGCTGCACTTCTTCAACCCGGTCCCGGCGTCGACGCTCGTCGAGATCGTGCTCGGCGACGACACGGACCCGCGCCTCGCGAACGACGCGCGCGCGTGGGTCGAGGCGATCGGCAAGGCGCCGGTGACCGTCCACGACGCGCCGGGCTTCGCGAGCTCGCGGCTCGGCGTCGCGATCGGCCTCGAGGCCATCCGGATGGTCGAGGAGGGCGTCGCGAGCCCCGGCGACATCGACCTCGCGATGGAGCTCGGCTACAAGCACCCGACCGGACCGCTCCGCACGACCGACATCGTCGGGCTCGACGTGCGGCTCGGCATCGCCGAGCAGCTGCACCGCGAGCTCGGCCCGCGCTTCGAGCCGCCCGCGCTGCTGCGCCAGATGGTCGCGGAGGGCCGGCTCGGCAAGAAGAGCGGCCGCGGCTTCTACGACTGGACCTGACCCGCTGGTCGAGGCGCCGCCGCTCGCGGCACCTCGAGACCATCCCCGACGACGACAGATGGAGACGACGATGTCCGACCTCATGACCCGCACCCGCATCCTGCCCAGCTACGTCCAGGACGGCTGGTGGGAGCCGACCGGCGACGTCGCGAGCGACGCCGCGGTCGTGCGCGACGCCTCCACGGGCGAGGAGGTCGTGCGCGTCTCGACGACGGGACTCGACCTCGCGGCCGCGCTCGAGCACGCCCGCACCGTCGGCCAGCACAGCCTCGCGCCGCTCACCTTCCACCAGCGCGCGATCCTGCTGAAGCGGATGGCGCTCGCGCTCACCGAGCGCAAGGGCGAGCTGTACGAGCTCTCGAGCCGCACGGGCGCGACGAAGAACGACTCGTGGGTCGACATCGACGGCGGCATCGGCGTGCTCTTCACCTACTCGTCGAAGGGCCGCCGCGAGATGCCGCAGTCGACGATCTACCTCGACGGCCCGGTCGAGCAGCTCTCGAAGGACGGCTCGTTCCTCGCCCGCCACATCTGCACGACGCTCCCCGGCGTCGCGGTGCAGATCAACGCCTTCAACTTCCCCGTCTGGGGTGCGCTCGAGAAGCTCGCCCCCGCGTTCCTGGCCGGCATGCCGACGCTCATCAAGCCCGCGACGCCCACCGGCTACGTCGCCGAGCACATGGTGCGCATCCTCGCCGAGTCGGGCCTGCTGCCCGCGGGCGCGATCCAGCTCGTCTCCGGCTCCGCTCGCGACCTGCTCGACCACCTGCGCCTCGGCGACACCGTGAGCTTCACCGGCTCCGCGTCGACCGCCGCAGGCCTCCGCCTCCACGACGCGGTGCAGACCCACGGCGTGCGCTTCACCGTCGAGACCGACTCGATCAACGCATCCGTCCTCGGGCCCGACGCCGAGCCCGGCACCCCCGAGTTCGACGCGTTCGTGCGCGGCGTGGTCACCGAGATGACCGCGAAGGCGGGCCAGAAGTGCACCGCCATCCGCCGCGCGATCGTGCCGACCGGCATGACGGATGCGGTGGCCGACGCCGTCCGCGAGCGCATCGCCGCGAAGGTGGTCGTCGGCGACCCGCGCGCGGAGGGCGTGACGATGGGACCGCTCGCGTCGACCGAGCAGCGCGACGAGGTGCTCAAGCAGGTCATGAAGCTGCGCGAGGGCGGCGGCCAGATCGTCGTCGGCGGCGACGCCGGCCACGTGACGCTCGCCGACGGCTCACTCGGCGAGGCGGCAGACGGGGCGTTCGTCGCCCCGACGCTGCTCGCGTTCCGCGACCCGGAGTCGGAGGCCCTGCACGAGATCGAGGCGTTCGGCCCTGTCTCGTCGCTCGTCGAGTACGGCAGCCCGGAGCAGGCGGCCGAGATCGTCGCGCGCGGCGGCGGTTCGCTCGTGACATCCGTCGCATCCCACGACCCGGTGTTCGTCGCCGAGCTCACGCGCCGCATCGCGCCCCACAACGGCCGCATCCTGCTGCTGGACCGCGACGACGCGCGCGCCTCGACCGGGCACGGCTCGCCGCTGCCGATGCTCGTGCACGGCGGCCCCGGCCGCGCCGGCGGCGGCGAGGAGCTGGGCGGCATCCGCTCGGTGCTCCACCACATGCAGCGCACCGCCATCCAGGGCAGCCCGACCATGCTCACCGCGCTCACCGGCGTCTGGCACCGGGGCGCCGCCGCGTCGACGGATGCGCCCCACCCGTTCCGCAAGTCGCTCGCCGAGCTGCGCATCGGCGACCAGGTCGTCTCGGAGCGCCGCGTGATCACGCTCGACGACATCGAGCACTTCGCCGACTTCACCGGCGACCTCTTCTACGCCCACATGGACCAGGAGGCGGCTGAGGCGAACCCCTTCTTCCCGGGTCGCGTAGCGCACGGCTACCTGCTGCTGTCGTTCGCGGCGGGGCTCTTCGTCGAGCCGGCGCCGGGCCCCGTGCTCGCGAACACCGGTCTCGACAACCTCCGCTTCATGACGCCCGTCTCCCCGGGCGACTCGCTGCGGGTCACGCTCACGGCGAAGCAGATCACGCCGCGCGAGACCGACCCCTACGGCGAGGTGCGGTGGGATGCGGTGCTCACCAACCAGGACGACGAGACGGTCGCGCAGTACGACCTGCTGACCTACGTCGCGAAGGAGCAGGAGCAGCCCGCGGGCTGAGTCCTCCCCGCGAAGTCGGGCCTGCCGCCCGGGGCCCGGAAGGAGGACGATGCGCCTTGCCGGAGGTGCACGACGACCGACGGATGTCGCGGCCGTGCCCTCCGTCGCAAGGAGGTGCACCGTGGACGGTGCGAGGCGCAACGCGCAGAACGAGGCCGTGATCGAGCGGCTCATCGCGTGCATCAACGACCGGGACATCGACGTGATGGACGAGCTGTTCGCCGAGGACAGCGTCATGGACTGGCCGCAGTCGGGCGAGCGGGTGATCGGCGGCGACGCGCGCCGTGCGATCTACCGCGCGTTCCCGCAGCTGCCGACCATCACGCCGCGGCGGCTGCTGAGCTCCGGCGACCTCGTGGTCGCCGAGGCGACGCTCGACTACGGCGGCCCGGTCTACAAGACGGTCTTCGTCTTCGAGCTGCGCGACGGCCGGATCGCCCGGGAGACGGCCTACTGGAGCGAGCCGTTCGACCCGCCCGCGTGGCGCTCGCAGTGGGTGCAGCTGGCGTCCGATCCGCCCGGCTGACCTGCGCCGAGCGCCTTCCGGTACCGAGTGGTCGGTCGCGTCAGCCGCGGACGACCATCCGGTACCGGAAGCAGGCTGCTACTCGGCCGGCAGGACGAGCTGCTGGCCGACCTGGATGACGTCGGGGTCGGCGACCGTCGCCTGGTTCACGGCGAAGAGCCCGAGCCAGCCGCTGTCGACGCCCTGCGCGGTGGCGATCGCCGAGAGCGAGTCGCCCGCGACGACCGTGTACGTCACGTCGGAGGGCTGCACGTCGGGCAGCTGCTGCGCGGGGGCGGCAGCGGGGGCGGCCGCCGGTGCGGCGGCGGGCGCGGCAGCGGCCGGCGCAGCGGCGGGAGCCTGCTGCTGGGCCGGTGCGGGCGCCGCCTGCTCGGGCGCGGGGGCAGGTGCCGCCTGGCGCGGCTCCGCGGCGCCGCTCGCGCCGATCTGCGCCGAGCACGAGGGCCATGCGCCCCAGCCCTGCCCGGCGAGCGTGTTCTCGGCCACGCGGATCTGCTCCTCGCGCGACGCGTCGGCGGGGTTGCCGCTGCCGCCGTAGGCCTGCCAGGTCGAGAGCGAGAACTGCAGCCCGCCGTAGTAGCCGTTGCCGGTGTTGATCGACCAGTTGCCGCTCGACTCGCACTGCGCGAGCGCGTCCCAGGTCGAGTCCGATGCCGCGTTCGCGGCGGTCGGCACGAGCACGGCGCCCGCGACGGTCGCGACGCCGGTGGCGACGAGCCCCGCGATCGCGCGCTTGGATCGGCGGGCGCGGGTGCCGGCGGTGATGCCGGACGTAGTGTGCTTGCTCACGATGAACTCCAGGGCCCCGTCTCGCGCACGCAGAGCGCGCGACCGCCCGACCGGAAGGATTGGATTCGATGGCACGAAGGACTCTCGGGGCGGATGCGACGGCCGTCCTTCGCGGTTCAGGTCGTCCACGCTACCCCATTGTCACGATTCGATAACGATCCCGTCGGGTTCGGCGCGGCCTCCAGCGATCTGAGCACTTCCAGGTCATGCCGGTCGACCGCCCGCAGCTCGTAGCCCTCGCGCAGCGCGATGAGCCGCGCGGCGTCGGCCACCACCAGGGGGAAGCCCGCCACGCGGCCGATCGTGCGCGACGCGACGGGATGCACGATCGAGCCGCCGTCCAGCAGCGCCTGGACGCCGTCGCCGTTCGGCTCGAGGCGCATCGGGTGCAGGTCGACCGCCCGGCCGTCCGCGCGCAGCTCGACGCGCACGGGCAGCCAGTCCTCCGCCACGCGGTAGCCGTCGTGCTCGAGCCAGGCGACGGCATCCGCGACCGCCGCCGCGTCGAGGAACACGTCGAGATCCCGGTGCGGCCGCGTCTGCCGGCCGACCAGCGCATCCACCGCCCAGCCGCCGTTGCACTGGTAGACGACGCCGCGCGCCGCGAGCCACGCGGCGATGCGCGCGACCTCGGAGCCCTCCATGCGTCTAGAGCGAGGAGGGCTCGCGCAGTCCGGTGCGGACGAGCTCGAGCACCGAATCGGCGAGCTGCTCCGGCGTGATGGAGCCGCCCGGCCGGTACCACTCGGCGATCGAGTTCACCATGCCGAACGTCAGGCGCTCGGCGATGCGCGGATCCATGTCGGGGCGCAGCGTGCCCTCGTCGCGCGACGCCTCGAAGAGCAGCCGCAGCTTGCGGTCGATCTCGCGCCGGCGGCGCATCGCCTCGAGCTCGATCGGGGTGTTGCCGCGCAGGCGCAGCAGCAGCGTCACGAAGGGCTTCCGCTCGCACAGCACGAGCACGGCACCGCGCACGACGTAGCGGATGCGGTCGACCACCGGACCCGACGTCGCCTCCGGCGCGTCGAAGACCGCCTCGAGCGCGTCGAGCGCCTGGGCGAGCGCCACCTCGAGCATCTGCTCCTTCGAGGCGAAGTGGTGGTAGATCGCCGACTTCGACAGCCCGAGCCGCTCGGCGATGACGCCGAGCGACGTCGCGTCGTAGCCGCGCTCGTTGAACGCCGCGACGACCACCTCGAGCATCGAGTCGCGGTCGTAGCCCGGGCGGCCGCGGCGGGCGGGCTCGGCGGTGGCGGTCATCGATCCATCCTCCAGCATCGGGCGTGGTCTCGATACGCGGCCGGGCTCCGCCCGGCTGCTACTCGACCACCGCAGCGGACTCGCGCAGGTCGTAGACGCGCTTGTACTTGCCCTCCGAGCGCGGCAGCGACCCGGTCGGCACGACCTCGACGTCGACGGTCGTGCCGATCCGCTCCTTCACGCGCAGCTTGAGCACCTCGGCGGCCGCGGTGGAGACGACCGGCTTGAGCCCGGGCGTGCACTCGATCTTCACGACCAGCCCGTCCATGCGCCCGCGCTTCACGAGCTCGAGGATGAAGTGCGGCGTCAGGTGCTCGATCTCGAGCACGATCTCCTCGATCTGCGTCGGGAAGACGTTGACGCCGCGGATGATGAGCATGTCGTCGTTGCGGCCGGTGATCTTCTCGATGCGGCGCATGGTCGACTGCGCCGAGCCGGGCAGCAGCCGCGTCAGGTCGCGCGTGCGGTAGCGCAGCACCGGGAAGGCCTGCTTCGTGAGCGACGTGAAGACGAGCTCGCCCATCTCGCCGTCGGGCAGCTGCCGACCGGTCTCGCCGTCGATCACCTCGGGCAGGAAGTGGTCCTCCCAGATCGTCGGCCCGTCCTTCGTCGTCGCGAACTCGCTGCCGACGCCCGGGCCCATGACCTCCGACAGCCCGTAGATGTCGACCGCGTCGATGCCCATCCGGCGCTCGAGCTCGTGCCGCATCTCGTTCGTCCACGGCTCGGCGCCGCAGATCGCGACCTTGAGCGACGTCTCGCGCGGGTCGAGCCCCGCGTCCTCGAACGCATCCGCGATCGTCAGCAGGTACGAGGGCGTGCACATGATCGCGTCGGGCTCGAAGTCGCGGATGAGCTGCACCTGTCGCGCCGTCTGCCCGCCCGAGACGGGGATGACGGTCGCGCCGAGCCGCTCGATGCCCGCGTGCGCGCCCTGGCCGCCGGTGAAGAGGCCGTAGCCGTAGGCGTTGTGCACCTTCATGCCCGGTCGCACGCCCGCCGCGCGCAGCGAGCGCGCGACGACCTCGGCCCAGACCTCGAGGTCGGCCTTCGTGTAGCCGACGACGGTCGGGCGGCCGGTCGTGCCGGACGACGCGTGGATGCGCGCGACCTCGGCCATCGGCACCGCGAACATGCCGAACGGGTACGACGCCCGCAGGTCCTCCTTCGTGGTGAAGGGCAGCAGCTGCAGGTCGTCGAGCGAGCGGATGTCGTCGGGCGTCACCCCGGCCTCGTCGAGCTTCCGCGTGTAGGTCGGCACGTTCGCGTAGGCGTGGCGCACCGTCTGCTGGAGCCGCTCGAGCTGCAGGGCGCGCAGCTCGTCGAGCGAGAGCCGCTCGCCGGCGTCTCGCAGATCCGGGTCGCGGAGGTCATCGGATGCGGTGGTCTGGTCGAGCATCGTCGCTCTCTTTCCTCGTGCTTGGTGGTGCCGAGCTTCCCTCTACTGCGGGTTTCCGGGGCGGAAACCCGCGGTAGAGGGAAGCTCGGCGTCTCGCGGGTGGGTCAGGCGGGGCCGCCGGCGCCGGTCGGCGCCGCGGGGGCGGGGCGGTTGGTGGCGAACGAGCGGCCGCGGAACTCCGCGACGGTGTCGCCGGTCTCGTCGACGACCGAGACGTCGTAGATGCCGTTGCGGCCGGAGCGCCAGCGGCGCTCGGCGGTCGCGGTGAGCGTCTGCCCGACGTGCGTGGCCTTCGCGAACGTGATGTCGGCGCCGGAGGCGACCGTCACGGTGGCGTCCTCGTTGCACGCGTAGGCGAAGGCCGTGTCGGCGAGCGTGAAGACGAGTCCGCCGTGGGTGATGCCGAAGCCGTTCACCATCGCATCCGTGATGGGCATCGTGAGCACCGCGCGGCCGCGCTCGAGCTCAGCGATCTCGATGCCGAACGCCTCCTTGGCCCGGTCCGTCTCGGCCATGATCGTGGCCAGCCAGCTCTCGTCTCGCATCCGTGCTCCATCGCCCGTGTGATCTGTCGTGCTCGAGCGGCCGTTGCGGGTCCGCTCGAGGTGAGTCTATACTTACTGAACGTTCGGTAACTAATTCCGAATCCCAGGAAGGGGAGTCGACGATGACGCTCACCGCACCCGACGCATCCGCCACGGGCGACCTCGACGAGGCCGAGCTGCAGGCCCGCTTCGATGCGCTCATCGAGGCCGACCAGCGCATCGAGCCGCGCGACTGGATGCCCGACGCGTACCGCAAGACGCTCATCCGCCAGATCTCCCAGCACGCGCACTCCGAGATCATCGGCATGCAGCCCGAGGGCAACTGGATCTCGCGCGCCCCGAGCCTGAAGCGCAAGGCGATCCTCATGGCCAAGGTGCAGGACGAGGCCGGCCACGGGCTCTACCTCTACTCCGCCGCGCAGACGCTCGGCATCAGCCGCGACGAGATGACCGAGCAGCTCATCGAGTCGCGCGCCCGCTACTCCTCGATCTTCAACTACCCGACGCCGACGTGGGCCGACATGGGCGCGATCGGCTGGCTCGTCGACGGCGCCGCGATCTGCAACCAGGTGCCGCTGTGCCGAGCCTCCTACGGCCCCTACGGGCGCGCGATGGTGCGCATCTGCAAGGAGGAGTCCTTCCACCAGCGCCAGGGCTTCGAGATCCTGCTCGAGCTGAGCCAGGGCACCGAGGCGCAGCACCGGATGGCGCAGGAGGCCGTGGACCGCTGGTACTGGCCGTCGCTGATGATGTTCGGCCCGCCCGACGACGAGTCGCCGAACTCGGCGCAGTCCATGGCCTGGAAGATCAAGCGCTTCTCGAACGACGAGCTGCGCCAGCGCTTCGTCAGCATGCTCGTGCCGCAGGCGGAGGTGCTGGGGCTCACGCTCCCCGACCCGAACCTCCGCTGGAACGAGGAGCGGGGCGAGTGGGACATGTCGGAGATCGACTGGACCGAGTTCAACGAGGTGCTCGCCGGCCGCGGGCCCGCCAACGCCCAGCGCATCCAGCACCGCCGCGACGCGCACGAGGACGGCGCGTGGGTGCGTGAGGCCGCCGCCGCCTACGCCGAGAAGCAGGCCGCCCGCGCCCGCCAGGCCGCCTGACCCACACCGACACGACCGTCGAGCCTCCCCGAACTGCGGGATTCGACGCAGCAATCCCGGACTTCAGGGAAGTTCGACGGAGCAGGACGAGGAGACGAAGATGTCGACACCCGGAGATGTCGCCGGCGAGGGCTGGCCGCTGTACGAGGTGTTCGTGCGCGCCAACCGCGGCCTGAGCCACGTGCACGTCGGGTCGCTCCACGCGCCCGACGACGACATGGCGCTGCGCAACGCGCGCGACCTCTACACGCGCCGCAACGAGGGCGTCTCGGTGTGGGTCGTGCGCTCGAGCGCGATCACGACGAGCGACCCCGATCAGAAGGGCGCCTTCTTCGAGAGCCCCGCGGGCAAGAACTACCGCCACGCCAAGTACTACGAGAAGAGCGCGGAGGTCCCCCACCTGTGACTCCCCAGCCCCCGGCCCGCGACGCCGCATCCGTCGCCGCCGCGCACCAGGCCGATGCCGACGCCGTGCACGGCGACGTCTCCGTCGACGAGCTCGAGCTGCAGTCCGAGCTGTCCGGCGCGGATGCGTCGGCGACGGCGACGCCCGACGTCGCGGCGTACGCGCTCCGGCTCGGCGACGACGCGCTCATCCTCTCCCAGCGGCTCGGCTGGTGGATCTCGCGCGCGCCGGAGCTCGAGGAGGACATGGCGCTCGGCAACATCGCGCTCGACCTGCTCGGGCACGCGCGCTCGCTGCTGCACTACGCCGGCACCGCATCCGGCAGGACCGAGGACGACCTCGCCTACTGGCGCGACGAGCACGAGTTCCGCTGCGCGTGGCTGTTCCAGCAGCCGAACGGCGACTTCGCGCACACGATCGCGCGCGGCCTGATCGCGGCCATCTGGATGCAGGAGCTCTACACGGCGCTGTCGCGGTCGACGGATGCGTCGCTCGCCGCGATCGCGGCCAAGTCGGTGAAGGAGGTCGCGTACCACCGCGACCACGCCGTGCAGTGGACGCTCCGGCTCGCGGGCGGCACCGAGGAGTCGCGCCGCCGCCTGCTCGTCGCGCTCACCGACACCTGGCCGTACACCGACGAGCTCTTCCGCGACGACGAGCTGCACGACCGGCTCGGCGACATCGCGCCGCGGCCGTCGAGCCTGCGCGCCGGGTTCGATGAGATCTGGACGGCGGTGCTCGCCGAGGCGGAGATCACCGAGGCGGACTTCACGAACTCGAAGATCGGCCAGTCGTCCGGCGGCGGCCGCCACGGCCACCACTCCACCCACCTCGGCCCGCTGCTTGCCGAGATGCAGGTGCTCGCGCGCCGCCATCCCGGGGCGACGTGGTGAGCGCCGCGCCGGTCGTGGATGGTCTCGACCCGCGCGCCTCCGGCGGGCGGCTCGACCAGCGTGCCCGGGAGGCGTGGCGCATCGCCGCCGCCGTCACCGACCCGGAGGTGCCGGTGCTCACGATCGAGGACCTCGGTGTGCTCCGCGACGTGCGCATCGAGGGGCAGACCACGGTCGTCACCCTGACGCCCACCTACTCCGGCTGCCCGGCGATCGACCAGATGCGCGACGACGTGCTGCTCGCGCTCACCGTCGAGGGCTTCCGCGACGTGCGCGTCGACTTCACCCTCTCCCCCGCCTGGACGACCGACTGGATGAGCGACGCCGGCAAGGCGAAGCTCGAGCAGTACGGCATCGCGCCGCCCACGCACCGCGCGGGCGAGCGGCGGGGCCCGATCCCGCTCTCGCTCGGCGTGAAGTGCCCGCGCTGCGGATCGCTGCGCACGCGTGAGGTCTCACGCTTCGGCTCCACCGCCTGCAAGTCGCACTTCGAGTGCCTCGCGTGCCTCGAGCCGTTCGACCACTTCAAGGTGCACTGAGCGTGGCCGCCATCAACCTGGGCTCGAGCACGTCCCGCAAGCGCGCTCGCTTCCACGAGCTCGAGGTCGCCGCGGTGCGACCGCTCACCGAGAGCGCCGTCGAGGTGACGTTCGCCGTGCCGGAGGCGCTGCACGACGACTTCGGGTACGTCGCCGGCCAGCACCTCGCGCTCCGCGCGACGATCGACGGCCACGAGGTGCGCCGCTCCTACTCGATCTGCCGCCCGCCGACCCCCGGCTCGATCTCGGTCGCGATCAAGCGTGACCTCGGCGGCCGCTTCTCGACCTGGGCGAACGCCGAGCTGCAGCCCGGCGCGCGCATCGACGTGATGGTGCCGCAGGGCACGTTCACCTCGGCGCTCGACGAGGTCGACGGCGCGCACGTCGTCGGCATCGCGGCCGGCAGCGGCATCACGCCGATGATGGCGCTCGCGCACGAGGTGCTCTCGCGCTCGGCGACGTCGACGTTCTCGCTGCTGTTCTCGAACCGGTCGACCCTCGACGTCATGTTCATCGAGGAGCTCGCCGACCTCAAGGACCGCTACCCCTCGCGGCTCGCGCTGCACCACGTGCTCTCGCGCGAGCAGCGCGCCGCGCCGCTGATGTCGGGCCGCATCGACGAGGAGCGGCTCGAGCGCATCCTGACCGACCTCATCCGCCCCGACACCGTCGACGAGTGGTTCCTCTGCGGGCCGTTCGAGCTCGTGCAGCTCTGCCGCGACGTACTCGCCGCGAAGGGCGTCGACCCGTCGCACGTGCGCTTCGAGCTGTTCACGACGGGCAAGCCGGATGCGGCGGGCGGCGACCGCGGACGCCCCGTGCAGGTCGATGCCGGCGAGGACACCTGGACGCTCGACTTCACGCTCGACGGGCAGTCGACGCAGGTCGAGTCGCCGCTGTCGGCGCGGGAGTCGATCCTCAACGCCGCGCTGCGCGTGCGCCCGGACGTGCCGTTCGCGTGCGCGGGCGGCGTGTGCGGCACGTGCCGCGCGAAGGTCGTCTCGGGCAGCGTGACGATGACCGAGAACTACGCGCTCGAGCCCGACGAGATCGCCCGCGGCTACGTGCTCACCTGCCAGTCGCACCCGAAGCCCGACACGGCCAAGGTCGTCGTCGACTACGACGTGTAGCGGCATGGAGCAGGAGATCGATGCGCCCACCGGCGTGCCCAGCGGTGTGCCCAGCGGTGTGCCCGGTGTCGACATCCCCGACCGCCGCGGCCGCACGGGCCTCGACCGCGCCGGCCGCGACCTCGACCGCAACCCCCGCGTCGTCGTCACGGACGTGCGCCTGCTGACCTCGAACTGGTTCGTCACGCGGGCGACGACGCTCGAGCTGCAGCACTCGGACGGCAGCTGGTCGACGCAGGAGCGCGAGACCTACGACCGCGGCGACGGGGCCTGCATCCTGCTCTACGACGAGGGTGCGCGGACCGTGCTGCTCACGCGCCAGTTCCGCTACCCCGCCTACGTGAACGAGCACCCCGACGGCATGCTCATCGAGGCCGCCGCGGGGCTCCTCGACGCCGACGAGCCCGAGGCGGCGATCCGGCGCGAGACCGAGGAGGAGCTCGGGCACCGCGTCGGCCCCGTCGAGCACGTCTTCGACGTCTACATGAGCCCCGGCTCCGTCACCGAGCGCCTCCACTGCTTCGCGGCGCCGTACGACCGCACATCCGTGATCGCCGGCTCGCGGCACGGCGTCGCGGCGGAGGGCGAGGACACCGAGGTGGTCGAGCTCGACATCGACGACGCGCTCGCGCGGATCGGGGTCGACATCGTCGATGCCAAGACGATCATGCTGCTGCAGTGGGCCGCGCTCCGCGGTCCCTTCGCCACCGGTGCGCGGGCCGAGGCGGCCGAGTGACGACGGGCCCGGCAGCCGGTCGCGACCGTAGGCTTCCGACGACGAAGGAGTCCCGATGATCGACCTCACCATCACCGACGACATCGCCGAGGTCGTGCTGGACGCACCCGATCGGCGCAACGCGCTCGACGCATCCGCGCTGCAGGAGCTGTCGGATGCCTACGCGGCCGCCGAGCGCGCCGGCGTGCGTGCGCTCGTGCTGCGCGGCGAGGGCAGGGCGTTCTGCGCGGGGCGCGACATCTCGCAGGTCGACCCTCGCACCGACGACGCGATCGGCTTCCTGCGCGGCTCCCTGCAGCCGCTGCTGCAGCGGATGGCGGCCTTCCCCGCCCCGACGTTCGCGGTCGCGCACGGCGCGTGCCTCGGCATCGGGCTCGGGCTGCTCATCGCGACCGACGTCGTCTACGTCGCGGAGTCCGCGAAGGTCGGCAGCCCGTTCGCGGCGCTCGGAGCGACGCTCGACTCGGGCGGCCACGCCCTCTTCTACGAGCGGCTCGGCGCCCACCGCACGCTCGACCTCATCTACTCCGGCCGGCTCATGAGCGGCGCCGAGGCGGTCGCGCTCGGGCTCTTCTCGCAGTCGTTCCCCGACGACGATGTGCTGGCGGCGACGCGCGCCGCGGCCGCGCACGCCGCCGCCGGACCGACGCTCGCCTACCTCGCCTCGAAGGAGATCATCCGCGGCCTCCGCGACGAGCGGATGGGCCTGTGGCAGGCCGTCGACGCCGAGAACATCGCGCAGGCGGCGCTCGCCCAGACGCCCGATTTCCGCGAAGGCTTCGCCGCCTTCCAGCAGAAGCGCACCCCCGCCTTCACTGGCCGGACCGGGGTCGGCGACCGGGAGTAGCGTTCGCGGCATGGACCACCTCGCCGTGCTCGCCGACCTGCAGGCGCGCTTCCTCGAGACCACACGCCGCGCAGACCCGGCCGTGCGCATCCCGTGGCTCGGGCGCTGGACGGTGCAGTCGCTCGTCGTGCACCTCGCGCGCATCCACCACTGGGCGGCAGGGCAGGCGCGGCGGCAGCAGGAGTCGCCGCTCGGCCGCGGCCCCTTCGACCTGCCCGTGCTCTACGAGTCGTGCGCGCGCGAGCTGCGCGAGGCGCTCGCCGAGCTCGACCCCGCCGCCCGCGCGTGGGCGCTCATCGACGACGGCGTGCCGCGCGCGCAGCAGACCGGCACCGTCGCGTTCTGGCACCGGCGGCAGGTGCACGAGACGCTCGTGCACCTGTGGGATCTGCGCACGGCCGTCGGCGAGGACCTCGACGTCGACGACCGCGTCTGGCTCGACTGCCTCGACGAGGTGGTGACGGTCATGCATCCGCGGCAGGTGCGGCTCGGCCGCATCGCCCCGCCGCGCGTGCGCGTCGTGTTCGCCCCTGTCGGTGCGGATGCGCGGCTTGAGCTCGCCGGCGCACCCGCCGACGCGCCGATGGCGGTCGTGCGCGGGTCCGCGCGCTCGCTCGCGCTGCTGGTGTGGGGTCGCGGCGTGCCCGACGACGACCGCCTCGCAGCCGACGGGGTCGAGGTGGAGGGCGATCGGGCGCTCGCCGAGGCGACGGTGCGCGCGGGGCTCACGCCCTGACCCCCAAGGGCCGGTCCGAGCGTCGTCATCCGCGCCCGACGTACCCCACACTGGAGGGGTGAGCATCTCCTCCGTCGTCCCCGTCGGCCAGCCGCTGCCCGGGGCGTCGTTCCGGCAGGCGATCGGCCGCTTCTTCCGCGGCTACGTCGCCTTCTCCGGGCGGGCGAGCCGCAGCGAGTTCTGGTGGGCGATGCTCTTCACGTTCCTCGTCTCGCTCGTCGCGCAGATCCCGTTCTGGGCGGTGTGGGCGGCGTTCATGACGCAGGTCATCGCGACCGCCACCAGCACCGGCAGCGGGATGGGGACCTCGATCGATCCCCTCACGTTCGCGCTGTCCGGTGGGATGCTCGGGACCATCGGGATCATGCTGGTCGTCTCGCTCGCGCTGGCGCTCCCCACCTACGCGGTGATGTGGCGACGCCTCCAGGACGCGAGCTTCCACGGCGCGTTCGCGCTGCTCTCCCTGATCGGCGCGAGCATCGTGCCGCTCGTCATGTGCGTGTTCCCGTCGAACCCCGCCGGCATCCGCTTCGATCCCGCCTACCGCGCGCAGATGGCGGCCCACGGCCACGGGCAGCACGCCGCATACAGCTCGCCGGCGTACGGCCCGCCCGCATACAGCTCGCCGGCGTACGGCCCGCCCACGTACGGCCCGCCGACCGACGGCCCTGTCAGCGGCACCTGAGACCCTCGGACCCGTGACGAGCACGCACGACGACGCCCTCGAGATCCTGCGCACCCTCGTCGGGTCGCCCGACGCCGTCTTCCACGAGGGGCAGTTCGAGGCGATCGAGACGCTCGTCGAGGGCCGGCAGCGCGCGCTCGTCGTGCAGCGCACCGGCTGGGGAAAGTCGGCGGTGTACTTCGTGGCGACGCTGCTGCTGCGCGCGCGAGGCGCGGGCCCGACGCTGCTCGTCTCGCCGCTCCTCGCGCTCATGCGCGACCAGGTCGAGGCCGCCGCCCGCGCCGGCGTGCGCGCCGTCGCGATCAACTCGGCCAACCCGCACGAGTGGGGCGACGTGCTGCAGCGGCTCGACGCCGACGAGGTCGACGTGCTGCTCGTCTCGCCCGAGCGCCTCAACAACCCGCGCTTCCGCGAGGAGCAGCTGCCGAAGCTCATCCCGCGCACGGGGCTGCTCGTCGTCGACGAGGCGCACTGCATCTCCGACTGGGGCCACGACTTCCGCCCCGACTACCGCCGCCTCCGCGATCTCATCGCCGAGATGCCGCACGGCGTCCCGGTGCTGGCCACGACGGCGACCGCCAACTCGCGCGTCGTCACCGACGTCGTTGAGCAGCTCGAGCACGCCGGCGGCGAGCCGGTCGTGACGATCCGCGGCCCACTCGCGCGAGCCTCCCTCCGCCTGGGCGTGCTGCGGCTGCCGGATGCCGGCGCGCGGCTCGGGTGGCTCCTCAGCCACCTCGGCGAGCTGCCGGGCTCGGGCATCATCTATGCGCTCACGGTCTCCGCGGCCGAGGACACCGCCCGGCTGCTGCGCGAGGCGGGCCACGAGGTGCAGGCGTACACCGGGCGCACGGACGCCGGCGAGCGCGAAGGGCTCGAGCAGGCGCTCAAGCAGAACAACGTGAAGGCGCTCGTCGCGACGAGCGCGCTGGGGATGGGCTTCGACAAGCCCGATCTCGGCTTCGTCGTCCACCTCGGGGCGCCCTCGTCGCCGGTCGCCTACTACCAGCAGGTCGGTCGCGCCGGTCGTGCCGCGATGATCGCCGGCAGGGCGGCGAGCGCCGACGTGCTGCTGCTGCCCGGCACCGAGGACGAGGCCATCTGGCAGTACTTCGCGACCTCGTCGATGCCCGACGAGCGGAAGGCGCTCGCCGTGATCGACGAGCTCGCGTTCGAGGGCGCGCCGCTGTCGACGCCCGCCCTCGAGGCGCGCGTCAACCTCAAGCGCACCCCGCTCGAGCTCCTGCTCAAGGTGCTCGACGTCGACGGCGCCGTGCGGCGCGTCACGGGCGGTTGGGTCGCCACCGGCCAGCCGTGGGTCTACGACGCCGAGCGCTACGCGCGCATCGCCGCCGCCCGCGTGCAGGAGCAGCAGTCGATGCTCGAGTACGAGCGCACGACCGGCTGCCTCATGGAGTTCCTGCAGCGCGCGCTCGACGACGACACCGCCGTGCCCTGCGGCCGCTGCGACAACTGCGCGGCCGCGGCGGGGCAGCCGGCCTGGTACCCGCGCGACGTGCGGGAGGAGGCGTCCGGCCAGGCGCAGCAGTCGCTCAGCCGTGTCGGCGCCGCCATCGAGCCGCGCGCGCAGTGGCCGACCGGCGCGGGCTCCCTGGGCGTGCAGGTCAAGGGCAACATCCCTCCGGCGGACCGGCTCGAGGCCGGTCGAGCGCTCGCGCGGCTCACCGACCTCGGCTGGGGCGGCGCCCTGCGCGACCTCTTCTCGCCCGGCACGCCCGACGCTCCGGCGAGCCCCGCGCTCGTGCAGGCGTGCGTGCGCGTGCTGGCCGAGTGGGGCTGGGACGAGCGCCCGGCGGCGATCGTCAGCGTGCCGTCGCGGCGCCGCCAGCAGCTGGTCGACTCGGTCGCGCGGGCGCTGTCGGAGGTGGGTCGCCTGCCGTACCTCGGCGCGCTCAGCCTCGTCGACGGCGGCCCCTCGGGCGAGCCGGGCGGCAACAGCGCCTACCGCCTGGCGAGCGTCTGGGACCGGTTCGGCGTGGGACCCGAGCTGGCGACCGCGCTCGAGGGCGTCGCGGGGCGGCCGATCCTGCTCGTCGACGACCTGGTCGACAGCCGGTGGACGATCACGGTGGCGGGCCGCCTGCTCCGCGGTGCCGGCGCGTCCGCGGTGCTGCCCTTCAGCCTCGCCCTGCAGGCGTAGCGGTCAGTCCGCGACGTACCGGAGGTCGGCGACGTACTGCCCTTCAGCCTCGCCCTGCAGGCGTAGCGGTCAGTCCGCGACGTACCGGAGGTCGGCGACGTCGCGCGGGGCGAAGCGCGCGTCGAACGCGCGCTCGGTCGGCGCCCACACGTCGCGCCAGAGCGCGTCGTGGTCGTTCCCGGCCTCGCGGTCGCGACGCATCCCCCGCTCCGTCGCCAGTTCGAGCGGCACATCCACCCAGACGGTGAGGTCGAACCGGGGCAGCAGCTGCGGATGCAGCAGGCCGACCGCGTCGACGAGCTGCACGGGTGCCGCCTGCGCGATGCGCGCGGGCTGCCGCCCGCCGGTCGCCCAGTCGACGGGGCGGTGCTCGGCCGGCTCGCCCGCCCGGAGCGCGTCGAGCACGGCGCCGAGCTCGTCCCGCAGCAGTGCGGCCCAGTCGTCGCTGCGGTCGCGGCTGCCGCGCGGGTCGAGGAAGTCGTCGCCACGCACCCGCTCAGCGGGCAGTCGTGCCGCGAGCGCCCGCGCGAGTGTCGTCTTGCCGGCGCCGCCGTAGCCCGCGAGACCCACGATCACGACGTCGCGGCTAGCCATCAAGGCGCGGATGCGTGCGGCGACCTCGTCGACGGAGGTCGCGGTGCGCGCGTCGGCCGGGTCAGGCCGCATCGGCCCGCTCAGCGGCGACCGCGCCGACCTCCGGCCGGATCCGCAGGCTCGAGAGCAGCCCGACGACGAGAGCGCTCGCCGCGATCCAGGCCGCGAGCGACGTGCCGTCCGTCATCGCGGCGCGCGCCGCATCCGCCACGAACGCCGTCTGCGGGTTGGCCGCGAGCGCGGCGATGCTGCCGCCCGAGCTCGCGTTCACCGAGTCGACGAGGCCCTGCAGCGTCGGGTCGCCGGCGACCGCATCCGCGAGCCGGTCCTCGGTGCCGACCTGCAGGGTCGTGAAGAAGGCGGTGCCCAGCACCGCGATGCCGAGCGCCGAGCCCGTCTGGCGCGCCGTGCTCTGCGTGGCTGAGCCCTGGCCGCTCCGCTCGACCGGCACATCCGCGAGCACGACGCTCGTCAGCTGCGCGGTCGCGAGCCCGACGCCCATGCCGTAGACGAAGAGCACCGGCGAGGTCAGCCACGCGGTGCTGTCGGGGCGGATGAGCAGGGCGAGCGCCGCGATCGCCGCGATCTCGAGCACCATGCCGATCCGCACGACGGCGATCGGGCTCAACCGGCGCGAGAGCGCCGCGACCCCACCGCTCGCGAGGAAGGAGCCGGCCGCGAGCGGCACGAGCGCGAGCCCGGCCTCGAACGCAGAGAAGCCGAGCACGTTCTGGAACCACAGCGGCAGCGAGAGGATCAGCCCGAACTCGCCGAAGCTCACGATGAGCGCGGTGATGTTGCCGTTCGCGAACGACGGGATGCGGAAGAGCGACAGGTCGAGGATCACGCCCTTGCCCGCCGCGCTCCTGGCCCGCTCGAGTAGCACGAAGGCGGTGAGGGCGACGACGGCGACGAGGAACGCGACCGGGACGGGCGAGAGCCCCGCGACGTCGAAGGGCGCATCCTCCGAGGCGGTCCACCAGCCGTAGCTCCGCCCCTCGATCAGGCCGAAGACAAGTGCGCCGAAGCCGAGGATCGACAGCAGCGCGCCCCCGAGGTCGAGCCGCTGCACCGCACCGGTCACCGCCTCCGACGACTCCGCGACGAACAGCAGCAGGCCCGCGATGATGAGCAGGCCCACCGGCACGTTGATGCCGAACGCCCAGCGCCAGCTCGCGTTCTCGGTCAGCCAGCCGCCCGCGAGCGGTCCGATCGCCGCCATGCCGCCGATCGTCGAGCCCCAGACCGCGAAGGCGATGCCGCGCTCGCGGCCGTGGAAGTTGGCGTTCAGCAGCGCGAGCGAGGTCGGCAGGATCATCGAGCCGCCGAGGCCCTGCAGCGCACGGCCGCCGATGAGCAGCGCCCCGCTCTCGGCGATCGCGCACAGCACGCTCGCGACGATGAAGATGACGACGCCGATGAGCATCATCCGGCGCCGGCCGATGCGGTCGGCGAGCCGGCCCCAGGTGAGCAGCAGCGCCGCGAAGAGCAGCGTGTAGATCTCCTGCACCCACTGGATCTCGGTGCTCGAGATGCCCAGATCGTCGACGATCGACGGGATCGCGACCGAGACGATCGTCGAGTCCATGATGATGAGCGCCACGCCGAGGCTGATGGCGAGCAGCCCCCACCAGCGGTACCGGACGAAGCGATCGGCGCGGGCGGTCGGATCGGGGGTCTGGCTCACGAGTGCTCCTCAAGGACGGATGCGCGGGCCGCTCATGCAGTCCGGAGGCACCTCGATCGCAGAATGGTAGCCAGGCTTCCTATGTGCTCGGCGACGGGATCGGCGCCGAGGCCGTCACCGCTGCGCGAGCAGCGTCGCGACCCGCTCGGCGGTGCCCCACGAGAGCGTCATGCCGGAGCCGCCGTGGCCGTAGGCGGCGATCGTGCGCAGTGCCCTGTCCGGCACCTCCTCGACCCGCAGGCGCTCCCGGCCGGGCCGCAGCCCGACCGCGCGCGACAGGATGCGCTGCCCGGCCACGGCGGGCACGAGGGCCGCGCAGCGCTCGAGGATGCCGGCCTCGATCGCGGGGTCGGGCTCGAGCGACGTCGCGCCCGGCTCGTGCGTGCCGCCGAGCACGAGGCAGTCGCGCCGCGGCAGCACGTACGCGAGCCCAGCCGGGTTCTCGTCGTCGACGATGAACTCCGTCACGCCCGGGTCCTCGATGCGCACGACCTGGCCGCGGATCGGCACGACGCTCGCGTCGTCGCCGAGCAGCGTGCCCCCGCGCGCCCCGGCCGCGACGATGACGGCGTCGAAGTCGGGGGCGAGCGCATCCACGTCGTCGACGGCGCGTCGCTCGAACCGCACGCCGAGCGCCTCGCACCGCCGCCGCAGCCACGGCAGGTAGAGCGACATCGTCGCGAGCGGCACGGTGGTGCGCATGCCGGTCGCACCCGTCCCGTGCAGCGTGGAGGGCAGCTCCGCCGCGTCGACCTCGGTCGCCGGCACGAGCGCCGTCCAGGAGCGGTCCGGCTGCGGCGACCGCTCGACGATCACGCCGGTGCGGAGGTCGATGCCCGCCTCCGGGTGCTCGGCGGCGATCCCCGTGAACCGCTCGAGCGTCGAGGCGAGCATCGCGTCGACGACCGCGGACCGCTCGGCGGCGTAGGGGAACCAGACGGCACCGGCGACGGCCGAGGTCGAGTCGAGCGGGTCCAGGTCGTGCAGCACCGCGATCTCCCGGCCGCCGCGCTCGGCGAGCTCGAGCGCGACCGACAGCCCGATCACGCCCGCCCCGATCACGGCGACCCGCTCCCCCATCGATCCTCCTCAACGTCGCCGGTGGTCACTCAAGCGCATTATCGCGCTCAGCTACCACTGGCGACGTTGAGATCAGTGGAGGGGGACCGCCTCGAGGGGGTCGCCGCGGTCGATGTAGACGGATGCGTCGGGCGTCGTCGCCGCCGCCAGGTGCGCGAGCGCCGCCTGCTCGAGCTCGGGATGCCGGCCGTCGAGCGCGCCGACGCGGATCGCGACGACGAGGTCGAACGGCTGCTCGTCGCGGCGGAGCCGGAACTCCTCGGCGGCGCCGACGCGGAAGTCGAGGCCGCCGCGGTCGGGGGCGCTCTGCGCCGCCGCGATGGCGAGCGGGGAGCGGTCGATGCCCAGCACGTGGCCCTCCGGCCCCACGCGCTCGGCGATCGCGCGGGCGAGCGCCCCCGGGCCGCATCCGACCTCGAGCACGCGCATGCCCGGACGCAGCGGCAGCGCCTGCAGCACCGCCGCGAGCCGCGGCGAGAGATCGGCAGCCATGTCGCCTCCAGGGCACCGAGCATGGCGGTGCGGCGCGGGCGGCGCAAGGGATGCCGGCGAGACGCACGACGCGGCCGCCCCGATCGGGGCGGCCGCGTCGAGCCGTGCTGCAACCGCGACTACATCGCTGCGGTCACCGGCTCGTCGCCCGTCGCGACCACGGACAGCTCGTCGCCCGCGACGTCGACGCGCACCGTGCCCGACTCGAGCCCTCCGACGATGAGGTCGGCCACCCTGTCCTCGACCTCGCGCTGGATGAGCCTGCGCAGCGGTCGGGCACCGAACTCGGGCTCGTACCCGCGCTGGGCGAGCCACGTGAGCGCCGCATCCGTCACGTCGAGCCGCAGCTCCTGCGCCGCGAGGCGGTCGGCGACGCGGTCGAGCAGCAGCGTGACGATCTGCCGCAGCTGCTCGGGCTCGAGCTTCTGGAACAGCACGATCTCGTCGATGCGGTTGATGAGCTCCGGGCGCATCTGCTCGCGCAGCCGGCCCATGACCTTCGCCCGCAGCTCATCGGCCGAGCCGGTGCCGTCGCCGGCCTGGAATCCGATCGGCCCCGACTTCGACGCCAGGAACTCGCCGCCGAGGTTCGACGTCATGATCACGACGGTGTTGCGGAAGTCGACCGTGCGGCCCTGGCCGTCGGTGAGCCTGCCGTCCTCGAGCACCTGCAGCAGCAGGTTGAAGACGTCCGGGTGCGCCTTCTCGATCTCGTCGAGCAGCACGACGGAGTAGGGCTGGCGCCGCACCTTCTCGGTGAGCTGGCCCGCCTCGTCGTAGCCGACGTAGCCGGGAGGGGCGCCGATGAGGCGCGCGACCGTGTGCTTCTCGCCGAACTCCGACATGTCGAAGCGCACGAGCGCACCCTCCGAGCCGAACAGGCTCGACGCGAGCGACTTCGCGAGCTCGGTCTTGCCGACGCCGGTCGGGCCGAGGAACAGGAACGAGCCGATCGGCCGCCCGGAGTCGCCCAGCCCGGACCGCGAGCGCCGCACGGCCTTCGCGACGGCGGTGACCGCGTCCTCCTGGCCGATGACGCGCTCGTGCAGCTCCTCCTCGAGGCGGGCGAGCCGCGAGCGGTCGCCCTCGGTGAGGCGCGCCGCCGGGATGCCCGTCGCGCGGGCGACGACCTCGGCGATCTCCTCCTCGCCGACCTCGCCGTCCTCGCCCGAGCCGGAGTCGATCGCCGACTGGATCGACGCGATGCGGTCGCGCAGGCGGGTCGCCTCCTCGAACTCCTCGGCCTCGACGGCCTGCCGCTTCTCGTCCTCGAGGTGCTCGCGCTCCTTCGTCAGCGCATCCACGTCGACCTTCGCGCCGAGCCGCAGCCGCAGCCGCGCACCGGCCTGGTCGATGAGGTCGATCGCCTTGTCGGGCAGGAAGCGGTCGCTGATGTAGCGGTGCGAGAGCTCGACCGCTGCGCGGAGCGCCTCCGGCGTGTACGAGACGCGGTGGTGCTCCTCGTAGGCCGACGCGAGGCCCTCGAGGATGCGCACGGCGTCTTCCACGCTTGGCTCGGCCACGAGCACCGGCTGGAAGCGGCGGGTGAGCGCCGCGTCCTTCTCGATGCGGCGGAACTCCGCGAGCGTCGTCGCGCCGATCATGTGCAGGTCGCCGCGCGCGAGCCGAGGCTTCAGGATGTTCGCGGCGTCCATGCCGCCCTCCCCGCCGCCCCCGGCGCCGAGGATCGTGTGCAGCTCGTCGATGAAGACGATGAGCTCGTCGCGGTGGGCGGTGATCTCGTCCATCGCCTTCGTGATGCGCTCCTCGAAGTCGCCGCGGTAGCGGGTGCCGGCGACCATCGCGGTGAGGTCGAGCGCGACGACCCGCTTGCCCATGAGCGACTTCGGCACGTCGCCCTCGGCGATCGCGCGGGCGAGCCCCTCGACGATGGCGGTCTTGCCGACGCCGGCCTCGCCGATCAGCACGGGGTTGTTCTTCGTGCGGCGGGAGAGGATCTCGATCGTCTGCTCGATCTCGTCGGCGCGGCCGATGACCGGGTCGACCTTGCCCTCGCGGGCGCGCTCGGTGAGGTCGATGCCGAACTCGTCGAGCGTGGGCGTCGTCGAGCTGGGGTCGACCGCCTTGCTCGGCGTGCGCCCCTGCTGCGACTCGATCGCCTCGCGCTGCGCCTGCGTGGCCGCGCGCTGCAGCGCCTCGGGCGTGATGCCGGCCTCCTGCAGCAGCCCGCCCGCCGCGGTGTCGCCCGCGACGAGGAACGCGAAGAAGAGGTGCTCGGGATCGATGTAGCTCGAGCCGTTGGCACGGGCGATCTGGTACGCGTCGCGCAGCGCCCGCTGGGCGGACGGTGTGAGGCTCGGCGGTCCGTCGACCTCGCGCTCGCCGTCGGCCGGCATGCGGCCCTCGATCGCCCCGCGGAGCGCGTCGACGTCTGCGCCGGTGCCCTGCACGGCCGTGGCGACCTCGGGCAGCTCGAGCAGCGCCCGCAGCAGGTGGAGCGCGTCGACCTCCGCGTGCCGGTGCTCGCGCGCGTACTCGACGGCGGTCGCCATGACCGAGCTCGTGCGACGTGAGACGAGTCGGGACAGGTCGATCGCGCGCTGCGCGGGCACGCGCTGTCCCTGGAGGATCCGGGCGATGAAGTCGTCGAACGATCCGTCGCCGATGGGTCCGTAGATGGCTGCCATGTGCATCCCCTCGAAGTCTGTTCGTCGAACTTGAGTCTGCTCGACTCAAGTTAGAACGGGCTGTGAGCGGATGCATTCCCGATCCGTGCGCGCGTGTCGCGGAGGCGGGTCTGCGGCGCTGTTCGGTCAGCCGGCTGCCCGGCGGACGAGCTCGGCGACGCGCTCGCGCACCGCGGGGGTGTCGGCGATGAGCGCGTACGACGTCGGCCACATGTCGCCGTCGTCGAGCGCTGCGATGTCCTGGAAGCCGAGGGTGCCGTAGCGCGAGTCGAACTTCGACGCCTGCTGGAAGAAGACGACGACCTTGCCGTCCTTCGCGTACGAGGGGAAGCCGTACCAAGTCTTCGGATCCAGCTGCGGCGCGACCTCGGTGACGACCTCGTGCACCATCTGCGCGATCGACTTGTCGGGCTCCGGGAGCCCGTCGATCGCCTCGAGCGCATCCTGCAGCTCGCGCTCCTTCTTCGTGCCGCCCTTGCGGCTCGCCTGCTTCTTCAGCTCCGCGGCGCGCTGCTTGACCGCCGTGCGCTCGACGTCGGAGAGGGTGTCGTCGGCCATGGGTTCCTCCGTGCTGGTGCGGGTGCTGGTGCGGGTGCGGGATGGGATGCGTCCGCTCGGGTGCCGCTGGTACCGATCATGGCCGCTCAGGACGACGCTCGCTTCTCCGATCCTGATCGTCCACCGCGGTCGACGCCGCCGTCGCCGCGTTGCGTGATGCCAGCTCGGCGAAGGCGAGGCGCAGCTCCTCGGGCGCGATGACCTCGATCGCGGCGTCGAAGCGTCCGAGCGACGCCGCGAGCGCGATCCACGACCACGACCCCACCGTGTACCGGCAGCGCTCGGCGTCCAGCTCCTCCACGGTGCCGTCACCCGCGAAGGGGCGCACGCGGCTCGCGGGCGCGTGCAGCACGACGATGCCGACGCACGGCCATCCGCCGCCCTCGAGCGCTCCCCGGAAGCGCGCAGCGACGAACGCCCTCGCGTCGCCGCCGGGAACGGTCCGCGGCGCGAATCGCAGGCTCGTCGGGTGGCGCGGGACGATGCGGTCCGCGCGGAAGATGCGCCAGTCCGCTCGCTCCAGGTCCCACGCCAGGAGGTACCAGCGGCCGCTCGAGACCAGCAGGTGGTGCGGCTCGACGCGTCGCGGGGAGCGACGGCCGCCGTCGGCGCCGGGACGCTCACCGACCTCGTCGAAGCGGAGGACCTCCCGGGCTCGCACCGCGGTCGACAGCGCAACGAGCACCTCCGGCGCGACGGGCGTCTGCGTCGCGTCACCGGCACGCGGGACCGTCTCGAACTCGACGGCGGCGAGCCGCTGGCGGAGGCGCGGTGGCAGCACGTGCCGCACGGTCACCAGGGCGCGCAGCGCCGCCTCTTCGATGCCGGCGCCCGTCGTCGCCGCCGCCTGCAGCGCGAGGGTGAGCGCGACGACCTGCTCGTCGTCGAACAGCAGCGGCGGCAGCTCGCTCCCCGCGTCGAGGCGGTAGCCGCCCTCCGGTCCCATCGTCCCTCGGATGCCGTAGCCCATGGTGCGCAGCCGGTCGACGTCGCGCCGCACCGTGCGCGGGCTCACCCGGAGCCGTTCGGCGAGGCTCGTGCCCGGCCACTCCCGCCCGGTCTGCAGCAGGGAGAGCAGCGTGAGGAGCCGGGACGTCGCCGTCTCGCGCTCGACCGTCGACCGCTGCGGAGTCATGCGCTCAACCTAGCCGCAGTGGAGGACAGACCCTGACCTAGACGGCTGGGAGCGTCGACACCGTCGGAGAAAGCCTCCGGCGCGACCAAGGAGCAGCCATGAGCACGACGACCACCATCCACCTCAACCGCCGCGGCGACGCCCGCGCAGCCCTGGAGTTCTACCAGCAGGTGCTCCAGGGCGAGCTCACGCTCACCACCTACGGCGACCTCGGCATGCCGCGCGACCTCCCGGACGCCGACCGCATCGTCTTCGGGCAGGTCGACGCGGACGGGTCGAGGCTGATGGCCTACGACATCCCCGGCGCGGTCGGTGGTGCGGCGCCGGCGGGCGAGACCCGCCGGGAGCACGGCACCACCATCACGAGCGAGCCGTTCTTCGTGTCGCTCTCCGGCGAGACGCTCGACGAGGTCGCGGCACTGTGGGAGCGGCTCGCCGACGGCGCGGCGGTCATCGAGCCCCTCGCTGCATCCGCCTGGAGCCCCGGCTTCGGCATGCTGACCGACCGCTTCGGCGTGACCTGGACGATCGGCGTCTCGCCCGCGCGCAGCGGGGCGCCTGGCGCGTGACGGTCGCGCGCTCCTGAGCGCCGGCGCAGGGAGCGGCGGGTCTGCGTCGGGACCCGCGGGAATCGCGCCACGCGCCCGCGGGTTCCCTCCGACATGCGCAAGCGGATCGGGTTCCTCTCCTTCGGCCACTACCGCGACGTGCCCGGCTCGCGCGTGCCGACCGCCGGCGACAGCCTTCGGATGCACGTCGAGCTCGCGGTCGCGGCGGAGGAGGCCGGCTTCGACGGCGCATGGGTGCGCGTGCATCACTTCGACCAGTCGCTCGCGACGCCCTACCCGCTGCTCGCCGCGATGGCGGCACGAACGAGCACGCTCGAGCTCGGCACCGGCGTCATCGACCTGCGCTACGAGCAGCCGCTGGCCATGACCGAGCTCGCGTCGGCGACCGACCTGCTCGCGGGCGGCCGCCTGCAGCTCGGCATCTCGCGCGGCTCACCCGAGCGCGCCACCGATGGCCAGGAGCGATTCGGCCTCGGCCTCGCGCCCGGCGGCAGCTGGTCGGACGAGGCGCGAGGGCGCGCCGACCGCTTCCGCCGCGCGCTGCGCGGTGAGCCGGTGGCGCGATCCGAGCGGGCGGTCGAGCTCGCACAGGGGCCGGACCTGCCGGTCGAGCCGCGGTCCCCCGGGCTCGCCGACCGGCTGTGGTGGGGCGCCGGGAACCACGCGTCGGGGCTCTGGGCCGCCGAGCACGGCTACCACCTGCTCTCCTCGACCCTGCTGACGCAGGACGACGGGCGCCCCTTCCACGTGCAGCAGGCGGACCAGGTGCGCGCCTACCTCGACGTGCACGCGGGCGCGGGTCACGGCATCCGCCCGCGCACGGCGGTGACGCGCAGCGCCTTCCCGATCGTGTCGGACGACGATCGGCGCTACTTCGGCCTCGCCGACGAGCAGCGCGACGGCACCGGGCGCATCGAGGGCGGCGCCGTGCGCGGCGGACCCACGTACGCGGGCGACCCCGAGCACGTCGCCCGGCGCCTGCTCGCCGACGAGGCCGTGCAGGCGGCGGACACCGTGCTGTTCGCGCTGCCGAGCCAGCTCGGCCTCGACTACAACGCGCACCTCTTCACGTCGCTCGCGGCCGTCGCGCGCGAGCTCGGCTGGCTCGAGGGCTGAGGCCCGGGTCAGTCCACCGCCTCGCCCGCGAGCGCCTTCGCGGCGAGCCGCTCCTCGCCCGCCGCCTCCCACACCTCCCATGCCGCGTGCACGGCGAGCACGGTGATGACCGCGCCGAGGACGATGTCGGGCCAGCCGCTCGCGGTCCAGGCCGTGACGAGCCCCATCGCGATGATCAGCACGTTGACGATCACGTCGTTCCGGGCGGAGAGGAAGGCGGCCTTCGACAGCGAGCCGCTCATGCGTCGCACGCGCGCGAGCACGAGCGCGCTCACGAGGTTGACGACCGCGGCGCCTCCGGCCGTGATCACGAGCAGCGGCACATCCGGAGGCGTCGGATCCGACGCCTTCGCGACCACCTGCCAGGCCGCGACCGCCGCGGGGACGAGAATGATGCCGGCCATCACGCGACCGGCGATCGCCTGCGCCCCGAGCGACCAGCCCAGCGCGATCACGATGAGCAGGTTGATCGCGGTGTCCTCGAGGAAGTCCGCGCTGTCGGCGAGCAGCGACACCGAGCCGATCGCGAGCGCGACGCCCATCTCGACGAAGCAGTACGCCAGGTTGAGCGCGGCGACCACGAGGGAGGCGCGTCGCAGCGCGCGCACGCGGTCTCGGTCGGTCACGGGGCGAGCATGCCACCCGGTGCGCTCCGGCGCACGGCCCCTCGGTGCTCGGCGACCTCGCGGTAGTAGTCGATGAGCTCGAGCCCTGCAGCCGCCTCCTCGTCGAGCACGACGAGCGCGTTCGGGTGCAGCTGCAGCGCCGTGCAGGGCCAGCGCGCCGAGACGGCGCCCTCGACCATCTCGCGCACCGCGGGCGCCTTCGCGGCGCCGGTCGCGATCACGATCGCCTGCCGCGACTCCAGGATCGTTCCGAGTCCCTGCGTCAGGCAGTGGCGGGGCACGGCGTCGACGTCGCCGTCGAAGAAGCGCGCGTTGTCGCGCCGCGTCTGCGCGGTGAGCGTCTTGACGCGCGTCCGCGACGCGAACGACGAGGCTGGCTCGTTGAACGCGATGTGGCCGGTCGTGCCCACGCCGAGCAGCTGCAGGTCGATGCCGCCGGCGGCCTGGATCGCGCGCTCGAAGTCGGCGCAGGCCGCGACCAGGTCGCTGGCGCCGCCATCCGGGCCCAGCACGGCGCCGGGTGCGAAGTCGACGCGCGAGACGAGCTCGTCGTGGATGACGGCGCGGTACGACCTCGGGTCGCCGGGCGCCAGGCCGACGTACTCGTCGAGCGTGAAGCCCCGCGCGCCGGCGAAGGTCACCCGCCCATCCCGCACGCGCGCCGCCAGCTCGTCGTACACGCGCAGCGGGCTCGATCCCGTCGCGAGGCCGAGCACCGCATCCGGCCGGCGGGCGAGCAGCGCCTGCACCTCGTCGGCGACCAGCGCGCCGATCGCGTCGGCATCGGTGACGATGATCTCCATCGGGCTCCCTGCGGTCGTCGGCGGCGCGTCGAAGAAGCATCCCGTGCCCTGCTGAGGGATGCCTCCCCGACGCGCCAGCGCTGACGACGGACGGTGCTCGGCGCCGGATCAGCGCGGGTGCACGCCCTCGGCGAACTCCTCGATGATCTTCGCGTTGAAGGCGGGCAGGTCGTCGGGCGTGCGGCTCGACACGAGGCCCTGATCGGTCACGACCTCCTCGTCGACCCACGTCGCGCCCGCGTTCTGCAGGTCGGTCCGCAGCGTCGGGTAGCTCGTGATGGTGCGGCCGGAGACGCCGCCCGCCTCGATGAGGATCCAGGCGCCGTGGCAGATCACGCCGATCGGCTTGCCGGACTCCACGAAGCGCTGCACGAGCTGCACCGACGGCTGGTCGATGCGCAGGTGGTCGGCGTTCACGACGCCGCCCGGGAGGACGAGCGCGTCGAAGTCGTCGGCGCTCGCATCGGCCGAGACCGCGTCGACCGCCTGCGTGTGACCGTTCTTGCCCTCGACCTGGCCGTCCTTCGGCGCGATCAGGGTCGGCAGGGCGCCGGCGCCCTGCACGGCCTCCCAGGGGCTGGTGAGCTCCGAGTCCTCGAAGCCGTCCGTGAGGATGAACGCGACCTTCTTGCCGGTGATGTCAGCCATGGCTGTGCTCCTTCCAGTTGGGGTACGCCGGGGACGATACCCCCGGCGCATCCGCGCCGCGTGTGAGTCCGCAGCGAGCGCGACGAGCGCGCCGGATCGTGTGGGCGGCCGGTCGTAGCGTGGCCATGACGGGGCGATCGGCGACCCGTCGGAGGGCTCCAGCGACGGCAGGGAGGGCACGATGCGCGGCTCGAACGACACCGCTGTAGTTCCCGCCCGGCGTGTCGCGGATCGAGTTTCCGGGTCGTGCACAGGCCGCCGTCGCCGCTCTCCACAGGCTTTTCCGCGTCGTTCCGCGGCGGGAATCCCAACCTGGGGACGGTTGTTAAAACAAGTGTGGAGAAACACACCATCTTGTGTCGTTGCTCCACCGCAGACCCCACATATAGTGGGAGCCCGGCAACGGCCGGACTGCTTCCCAGCACACGCACCACACGAGAACACACACGAGGAGTGCCGCTCATGACCGTCACCGTCTACTCCAAGCCGGCTTGCGTCCAGTGCACGATGACCACCCGCGCGCTCGACGCGCAGGGCATCGAGTACCAGATCTTCGACGTCACCGCCGATGACAAGGCGCTCCAGACCGTCAAGGACCTCGGCTACATGCAGGCGCCCGTCGTCATCGCCGACGAGCAGCACTGGTCGGGCTTCCAGCCCGACCGCATCAAGGCGATCCTCGCGGCCTGAGCCGCATCGCCGTCGTGGAGGCTGCCGTGAGCGAGGTCGTCTACTTCTCGAGCGTCTCGGGCAACACCGCCCGGTTCGTCGAGAAGCTCGGACGGCCCGCCTCGCGCATCCCCCTCTACGCCACCGAGCCGCCCCTCGAGCAGCGTGAGCCCTACGTGCTCATCGTGCCGACGTACGGCGGCGGCGACGGCAAGGGCGCTGTGCCCAAGCAGGTCATCCGGTTCCTCAACGACGAGCAGAACCGGCAGCACCTGCGCGGCGTGATCAGTGCCGGCAACACGAACTTCGGTGCGGGCTACGGACTGGCGGGCGACATCATCGCCAAGAAGTGCCACGTGCCCCACCTCTACCGCTTCGAGCTCTTCGGAACCCCCGACGACGTGCGCGTCGTGAACGATGGATTGGATGCACTATGGCAACGGTGACGCCAGAGATGACGACGGGCAAGACGTCCGTGATGGACTACCACTCGCTGAACGCGATGCTCAACCTCTACGGACCGGACGGCAAGATCCAGTTCGAGAAGGACCGCGAGGCTGCGAACCAGTACTTCCTGCAGCACGTCAACCAGAACACGGTCTTCTTCCACTCGCTGAAGGAGAAGCTCGACTACCTGGTCGAGAACGAGTACTACGAGCAGGAGGTGCTCGACCAGTACTCCTTCGAGTTCATCAAGTCGCTCATGAAGCGCGCCTACGGCTACAAGTTCCGCTTCCCGACGTTCCTCGGGGCGTTCAAGTACTACACCTCGTACACGCTCAAGACGTTCGACGGCAAGCGCTACCTCGAGCGCTACGAGGACCGCGTCGTCAACGTCGCACTCGCGCTCGCCGAGGGCAGCGAGCCGCTCGCCGAGGCCTACGTCGACGAGATGGTGAACGGCCGCTTCCAGCCGGCCACCCCGACCTTCCTCAACGCGGGCAAGAAGCAGCGCGGCGAGCTCGTCTCCTGCTTCCTCCTCCGCATCGAGGACAACATGGAGTCGATCGGCCGCTCGATCAACTCGGCGCTGCAGCTCTCGAAGCGCGGCGGCGGCGTGGCGTTCAACCTCACGAACATCCGCGAGTACGGCGCCCCGATCAAGCAGATCCAGAACCAGTCCTCCGGCGTCATCCCCGTGATGAAGCTGTTCGAAGACAGCTTCTCGTACGCGAACCAGCTCGGTGCCCGTCAGGGTGCGGGCGCGGTGTACCTGCAGGCGCACCACCCCGACATCATGCGGTTCCTCGACACGAAGCGTGAGAACGCCGACGAGAAGATCCGCATCAAGACGCTGTCGCTCGGCGTCGTCGTGCCCGACATCACGTTCGACCTCGCGAAGAAGGGCGAGGACATGTACCTCTTCTCGCCCTACGACGTCGAGCGCGTCTACGGCGTGCCCTTCAGCGACATCTCGGTGACCGAGAAGTACCACGAGATGGTCGACGACGCCCGGATCACGAAGACGAAGATCAACGCGCGGGAGTTCTTCCAGACGCTCGCCGAGATCCAGTTCGAGTCGGGCTACCCGTACATCATGTTCGAGGACACGGTGAACCGGGCCAACCCGATCGACGGCCGCATCAACATGTCGAACCTGTGCAGCGAGATCCTGCAGGTCAACACCCCGTCGACCTACGACGACGACCTCGACTACGAGTCCGTCGGCAAGGACATCTCCTGCAACCTCGGCTCGATGAACATCGCGCTGTCGATGGACTCGCCCGACTTCGGCAAGACGGTCGAGACGGCCATCCGCGCGCTGACGGCGGTCTCCGACCAGTCGAACATCGGCTCGGTGCCCTCGATCGCCCGCGGCAACTCGATGAGCCATGCCATCGGCCTCGGCCAGATGAACCTGCACGGCTACCTCGGCCGCGAGCGCATCCACTACGGCTCCGAGGAGGGGCTCGACTTCACGAACATCTACTTCTACACGGTGCTGTTCCACGCCCTCCGGGCGTCGAACCTGCTCGCGCAGGAGAAGGGCCAGACGTTCGAGGGCTTCGAGCGCTCGAAGTACGCGTCGGGCGAGTTCTTCGAGAAGTACACGCAGCAGGAGTGGAAGCCTGCGACGGCCCGGGTGCAGGAGCTGTTCGACACGTCGAACATCCACATCCCGACGCAGGACGACTGGCGCGCGCTGCAGGCGCTCGTGCAGCAGCACGGCATCTACAACCAGAACCTGCAGGCGGTGCCCCCGACCGGCTCGATCTCGTACATCAACAACTCGACGTCGTCGATCCACCCGATCGCGTCGAAGATCGAGATCCGCAAGGAGGGCAAGCTCGGGCGCGTCTACTACCCGGCGCCGTTCATGACGAACGACAACCTCGAGTACTTCCAGGACGCCTACGAGATCGGCGCCGAGAAGATCATCGACACCTACGCCGCGGCGACGCAGCACGTCGACCAGGGCCTGTCGCTCACGCTGTTCTTCAAGGACACCGCGACGACCCGCGACATCAACAAGGCGCAGATCTACGCATGGCGCAAGGGCATCAAGACCATCTACTACATCCGTCTCCGCCAGCTCGCGCTGGAAGGGACTGAGGTGGATGGCTGCGTCTCCTGCATGCTGTGAGCAATGCTCAACACCACGTTGAAGCGATGAGGAACGAGAACATGGACACGCAGGACACGCAGACGGGCTCGGCGTTCGACGAGATCGCCGAGGCCCCGGTCGCCCCCGAGGCGCGCGAGGCGATCGCCGCCGAGCGCGACGAGGTCGAGGCGGCGCTCGGCGCCGGCAAGCCGCAGACCGAGGCGCAGCAGCGCGCGCACAAGCACAACCAGCTCGTGCGGGCGATCAACTGGAACCGCATCGAGGACGACAAGGACCTCGAGGTCTGGAACCGGCTCGTCAACAACTTCTGGCTGCCCGAGAAGGTGCCGCTGTCGAACGACGTGCAGTCGTGGGGCACGCTGACGCCCGACGAGAAGACGCTCACGATGCGCGTCTTCACCGGGCTGACGCTGCTCGACACGATCCAGGGCACCGTCGGCGCGGTCTCGCTCATCCCCGACGCGATCACGCCGCACGAGGAGGCCGTCTACACGAACATCGCGTTCATGGAGTCGGTGCACGCCAAGTCGTACTCGTCGATCTTCTCGACGCTCGCGTCGACGCCCGAGATCGACGACGCCTTCCGCTGGTCGACCGAGAATCCCTACCTGCAGCGCAAGGCAGAGATCATCATCGACTACTACGAGGGCGACGACCCGCTGAAGCGCAAGGTCGCCTCGACGCTGCTCGAGTCGTTCCTGTTCTACTCGGGCTTCTACCTGCCGATGTACTGGTCGAGCCGCGCGAAGCTCACGAACACGGCCGACCTCATCCGCCTCATCATCCGCGACGAGGCCGTGCACGGCTATTACATCGGCTACAAGTTCCAGAAGGGCTACGAGAAGCTCAGCCCCGCGGAGCAGGCGGAGATCAAGGACTACACGTACTCGCTGCTGTACGAGCTCTACGAGAACGAGTCGAAGTACACGGCCGACCTCTACGACGCCGTGGGCCTCACCGAGGACGTCAAGAAGTTCCTGCACTACAACGCGAACAAGGCGCTCATGAACCTCGGGTTCGAGCCGCTGTTCCCGTCGACGGTGACCGACGTCAGCCCGGCGATCCTGTCGGCGCTCTCGCCGAACGCCGACGAGAACCACGACTTCTTCTCGGGGTCGGGCTCGTCGTACGTGATCGGCAAGGCCGAGGCGACCTCGGACGACGACTGGGACTTCTGAGCCGCGACCCGTCTCGCACTGCCCGCACGAGGCCCGCGACAGCAGATCACTGCCGTCGCGGGCCTCGTGCCGTGTGCGCTGGCGACGAGAGACCGGGGCTCACGCGGGGTCCAGCACCTCGCGGAGCTTGGCGGCGAACGCCTCCGGCTGGCCGGCATAGCCGAACTCGCCACCCATGAAGCCGCCGTGGTGGCTCGGGAAGACGGTCGCCTGCTGGCCGAGCTGCTCCGCCAAGGCGATCGCGGTCCGGCCGGTGTAGACATCCACCGACTCCTCCCCGACCGCGACGACGATCCGGGTCGGTGCCGCGTTCAGCGCATCGAGGTCTGGCCGGTAGAGGGGCACCGCCCAGGATCGCTCCGACAGGAGTGGATCGTCGCGCGTCCCGTCGTCCGCGGTCGGCAGACCGAACGCCGCCGGGTCCGGCGCCGGTCGAGCGAGGTGCTCATCTGTGACCTCCCCCTGCCATGAGGTCATCGCGATGAACGCAGCCATCCCGGCGCCCCACCCCTGCTCCTGGTACACCTGCGTGTAGGCCGCCCGGGCTCGCTGCACGGCCTCCGCATCCGGCAGGACGCAGTCGATCGGCGGCTCGTGCGCGACCAGGGTCGATACGTCTCCCGGGTGGGCCGTCACCAGGGCGAGCGCGGTCACCGCGCCGCCGCTGCTCGCGAGCATCTCGACCGGGCCGGCGCCGAGCGCCTCGATGATCGCGTGGACGTCCTCGGCCTGGACCTCCGGCTCGTTCGTCGTCGCGCCGTCCTTCCGCACGCTCCGGCCCAGGCCCCGCGGGTCGTAGGTCACGACCGTGCGGTCCCCGAACAGGCCCACCTGGGCCTGGAACCCGCTCGCGTCCATCGGCTGGCCGATCATCATCAGCGGCGGCCGGCCATCCGCGGTCGGCAGCGGCCCGTGGACGTCGTAGACGAGGTCGACCTCCGGCAGCGCGAGGGTGTGTTGCGACACGAGCGACCTCCTCGATGGAACGAGCTGACCGGATGCTACGACGCGGTGTCTGCGGTGCGCCAGTCGGCCGTCACCCGCCGGCTGCACGCACCGACCGCTCCCGGTCCCGTGAGCAGTGCACCGGCTCAGGTCTCGAGCAGGCCGTCCGGGTCCTCGAGGCGCACCTCGTGGCCGTCGCGCTCCAGGCGCCGGATGCCCTCGCGCAGCATCCGCCGGCCGACCTTGTTCGTCGAGGCGACGCGCGAGAGGTCGACCACGACCGGCTCGCCGTCCTGCGGCACGCGCTCGAGCTCGCGCAGCGCCACCTCGGCGGCGGCGAAGTGCATCGTGCCCTGCAGCTGCACCTCGCGCACGCCGTCGGCATCGGCGTCTGGCTCGACCACGCCGTAGAGCACGTGCGAGGCGACCTCGGGCGCCTGCATGAGGTGCAGGCCCATGTCGCGCGAGAGCCGCTCGCACACGCGCACGCCCCGCACGCTGTTGCCGTACTCGTCGAGCCGCGGCGAGAAGGCGCCGATGCCGACCTGGCCTGGCAGCGCGCCGAGCACGCCGCCCGCGACGCCGCTCTTCGCCGGGATGCCGACGTGGCTCATCCAGTCGCCGGCCGCGTCGTACATGCCGCACGTCGCCATCACGCTGAGCACCTGCCGGCACACCCAGGCGGGCACGACCTGCTCGCGCGTCACCGGGTTGCGGCCGCCGGCGGCGAGCGTCATCGCCATCACCGCGAGGTCGCGCACGTCGACGAGCAGCGAGCACTGCTTCGTGTAGCCGTCGACGGCGTCGTGCGGCTCGCCCTCGAGCTTGCCCTGCGCGTGCACGAGGTAGGCGAGCGCCATGTTGCGGCTCGAGGTCGAGCGCTCCGACTCGTAGACCTGCTCGTCGATTTCGAGCTCGCGGCCGGCGAAGGCGGAGAGGCCCGACCGGATGCGCTCGACGCGCTCGGCAGGGCTGGCGTCGGCGCCGCCGACGAGCGTGTGCGTGGTGATCGCGCCGATGTTGATCATGGCGTTCCGCGGGCGACCGTTGCGCTCGAGCGAGATCTCGTTGAACGCGTCCCCGGACGGCTCGACGCCCACGTGCTCCAGCACCATCTCGAGCCCGCGGTCGGCGAGCGCGAGCGCATAGGCGAAGGGCTTCGAGATCGACTGGATCGTGAAGCGGTGCTCGTCGTCCCCTGCGCCGTAGAGCGTGCCGTCGATCGTGCAGATCGCGACGCCGAAGCGCTCGGGATCGGCATCCGCGAGCTCCGGGATGTAGCTCGCGACCTCGCCCTCATCGCCGTCGTCGGCGCACGACCGGCGCACCTCGTCCAGGTAGTCGGGTACGGGGCTGCGCATCCGTCGAGGCTATCGAGCGGCCCCTGGACGGGCCGGCGCTGGCCGACGAGGTCGGGGCTGTTGCGCGCCGTGGCGCGGTGCCATCCTCGGATCGTCCTGGCGCGCGGGATCATGCGGACGCCGCGCGGATCGGGGCGGTGCTGCGAAGGGGTGGCGACGATGGCCGACGGCGGCGAGCGCGAGGACCACATCGGCGACGACGAGATCGAGATGCTCGTCGGCTCCCTCGACAGGACCGCGCTCCGGCGCCGCGCGATCATCGCGGCGGCGTCCGGACCGGCGGTCGAGGAGCAGCTGCTCGACGACCGGCCGGTGCCGGATGCCGTAGCCGAGCGGCTCGACCGCTTCCGCCAGACGCTCGTGCCGCTGACGCACCTCGACCTGCGCGGCGCGGTCATGCACAAGGTCTCCGACGGCCTCGACCTCACCATGAGCGGATGGTTCGAGGCGATGGCCCAGCCGGAGCCGCGCGACCTGCTCCACGTCTACGGACCCGACCGCGACGCCACCGGCGAGCAGCGCTACTACCGCTGGGCGTGGCTCGACCACAGCACCTACGCGAGCGCTTTCAGCACCACGGGGCCCGCGATCGTGCGCTCCGGCCGGCTCGCCGGCAGCTGCGGCGTCTACTGGGGGCAGTGGGCGTTCAGCGTCGGCGGCGCGGGGATGCTGTTCACCGCGCAGCACGGCGCCTCGCGCGTCTCGGTGCGGCCCTACGTGCCGTGGGTGGCCCTGACCTCCTTCAACCACTACTCGATCGGCGCGTCGGTCGTCTGCCACCTCGGCATCCTGGTGGAGAGCTGGCGACCCGGGGATGCGCAGACGCAGCAGGAGCGCGACCACTTCATCACCGTGGTGCAGCGCACCTCGGCGGAGGGCTACCTCTTCGACAGCGAGACGAGCGGCACGGCCGTGTCGAGCGAGGGACTGGTCACCGACTTCGTCGCCGTCCCGGGCCGCCGCTACGCGATCTACGTCTACGCGTGGCTCGAGACGAACGGCGGCGGGGTGGGCTCGGGTCCGCTCGGCTACGCGCGCATCGAGCTCGACGCCTCGGTGCCCTTCGTCGTGGCGCAGGAGACGCTGCTCTGAGGCTCAGTCGGGATCCGCTTCGTCGACCCACTCGAGCAGGTCGCCGGGCTGGCACTCGAGCACGCGGCACATCGCGTCGAGCGTCGAGAAGCGCACGGCCTTCGCCCGGCCGTTCTTCAGGACAGCGACGTTGGCGGGCGTGAGTCCCACGCGCTCCGCGAAGTCGCCGACGCTCAGCTTGCGCTTCGCCAGCTCGACGTCGATCCGCACCACGATGGGCATCAGATGACCTCTTCGAGCTCGGCGCGATAGCCGGTCGCCTGGCGCAGCAGGCCGCGCATGACGATCATGAGCAGCAGCGGCAGCGACGAGAGCACGACGACGCCGAACAGCAGCATCGGGATGCCGGGGTCGCGGATCTCGGGCGTGAAGAAGATGACCGCGGTGACCGCGAGCGCGAAGCCCGCGAGCAGCGCCCAGCCGATCGCGAGCGACCACACGATCGCGTCGACCCAGCGACGCGAGGCGTCGCTGAACAGGCGGTCGCGGCCGATCAGCGTCAGCAGCCGCCAGATGCACACGATCACCGCGAGCACGCTCAGCAGCACGAGCGAGAGGACGAGCTGCGTCGGCAGGCGCACCCCGGCCTCCGGGGTGCCGTCGGACAGCTCGCCGGGCAGCGCGAACGTCAGCAGCACGATCAGCCAGAGGGCGGCGATGACGAGCACGACGCGGAGGGCGAAGACGACGAGTCGGGACTGCAGCATGCATCGAGTCTCGCGCGATATCTATCGAAAGTCAATTGGTTGAATGCTGAGCGTCCCCCGAATGCGGTGCCTCGAGCCGTCTGTCACTGTTGTCCCCCACCCGCTGTACCCCAACCAGGGGTGCGCGCAAGAAGAGGGGGAACCAATGACGGATCACACCTTCAGCATCGACGAGCTCTACCGGGGCACGGTCTACGACTCCGCCGGCGACAAGATCGGTGCTGTCAAGCAGGTCTACACCGACGACACCACCGGAGAGCCGCAGTTCGTGACGGTCAACACCGGCCTGTTCGGCGCCCGCGAGAGCTTCGTGCCCGTGCGCGGCGCGACCCGGCAGGGCGACGACATCCACGTGCCGTACACGAAGGACTTCGTGAAGGACGCACCCGGCATCGACGCCGACGGCCACATGGAGGAGAGCGAGCAGGACGAGCTGTTCCGCTACTACGACTACAGCGGCGGCGGCCGCGACACCACGACGCACGACCGCGACACCACCGCGGGCGTCGGCGGCCTCGGCGGCCTGGGCGACGGATCGCTCGACCGCGACCGTGACCTCGACCTCGACGGCGACCGCGACCGCACGGCGGACCTCGGCGACGAGTCGATCGTGCGCCGCGAGGAGCAGCTGAACGTCGGCACCGAGCGCGTCGAGACCGGCCGCCTGCGCATCCGCAAGCACGTCGTCACGGAGCAGCAGACCGTGACCGTGCCCGTCGAGCGCGAGGAGTTCGAGGTCGTGCGCGAGCCGATCACCGGCACCTCGACCGGCGGCGCGCTCGGCGACGACGAGATCGCCGTCACCACGCACGCCGAGCGTCCCGTCGTCGACAAGGAGGTCGTCGACGCGGAGCGCATCGGCGTCGAGAAGCGCACCGTCACCGATCAGGAGCGCGTCTCCGCGGACGTCTCCAAGGAGGAGGTCGACATCGACCGCGAGGGCGACGTCGACCGCGACCGCGGCATCGACGGCGACGGCGGCCTCCGCCGCTGACCGTCCGGGCCTCGCGCCGCATCGTCGACCCGTCCCGCTTCGGCGGGGCGGGTCGATCGGCGTCACGGCAGCAGGTCGCCCTCCGGCACGCGCTCCGGGGCGGGGCGCGCAGGGGCCGCCGACGTGCGGCGGGGCGGGATGCGGCGCAGCATCGCCGGCACATCGGGTGCGCGGAACAGCCAGATGACGGGGCGGTACCGCTGCACGACCGCGAGCGCTGAGCAGGCGGCGATCGCGATCACGAAGAGCAGCACCGAGGCGACCGCGATGCTGTCGCTGAGCGCGCCGCGCACGAGCAGCCATGCCCCCAGGACGATCGGGAAGTGCGCGACGTAGAAGACGAGCGAGTTGCGGCCGACGAACCGCAGCGGGCGCGTCCAGCGCCGATGCTCGATCCGCCGGGCGCAGTAGATGGCGGCGACGATCCCGCAGAGCGAGAACGGTGCCGTCCACGCCTCGAACTGGTGGCGCTCGAAGGCCGAGACCACGCCGAACCCGACGGCGACGACGCCGGCGGGCAGGGCGACCCACCAGGTCGAGCCGATGAGCCCCAGGAGCCTCGGCGAGCGGCTCACCGCCGCTCCGGCGAAGAAGAAGAAGGCGAAGTAGGTCATGCGCACGGCGAGCCCGTCGGGCAGCACGAGCGCGGCGGCGAGCGCGGCAGCGGGCACGATCCACGGGGGCAGCCGGGCCAGCAGGGGCGCCACCAGGTAGTAGCACGCGATGAAGAAGATGAACCAGAGGTAGCCGGTCGCGATCCACGATCGCCAGTGGAAGAACGGCTCCCCGGAGTCCGACTGCAGGATGTGCAGGGCCGACCACACGAGGTACGGCCAGACGACGAGCTGGAGCTTGCCCCAGTAGTACCGTCCGGTCGGCTTGCGCAGCGCCGCGGGCAGCAGCAGGCCGGACACGAACATGAGGGTCGGCATCCGGTACGGCAGCAGCGCGTCGTTCGCGGCGAGCAGCCAGTCGGGCAGCTCCGCCCCGAGCAGCGCCGGGATGGCGGGCGCGTGCCACGCGAGCACGAGGATCATGGCGAAGCCCCGGAGGATGTCCATCCAGTGCATCCGCTGATCGGTGGTCAGCTGCATGGTGGATGAGCCTAGGTGGCGCCGCGGGCGCTCTCCGCGAGCGGGATCCGAGCACCGCCTGAGCGTTCCGTCAGGAGGTCAGCGCGGGTCGCGCTCCGGACGGTCAGCCCCGCGTGGTTCGATCGGCAGCATGCAGCCACCGGTCGAGGCGGATGCGCTCCGCGAGTCGCGCGCGATCGCGGCGGCGTGGGCGTGCTTCGCCGCGGGCATCGCGCTCGGGCTCATCGCGCTCGCCGGCCCCCCGCGGCCGATCGCCGGCGAGGGCTCGGTCGCCCTGCCGGCCGCCGGCATCGCCGCGCTCGTCGCCGCGACGGCGTTCGTCGTCAGCTCGGCCATGCACCGACGCGGGGAGACGTCGCCGATGCCGCGCTGGCAGGCGGTCATCGCGCGCATCTCGACGATCGCGATCACCATCGCCTTCGCCGCGGTCGCGTACCTCGCGGTGCTCACGGCCGGTGAGATCCTCGCGCTCGGCCTCCAGGGGCTGCAGGCGCCCGCGGTGGGCGGCGCGCTGCTGACCGGTGCCGCGAGCGCGGCCGCCGGGTGGCTCGCCTTCCAGGCCGGCGTCGAGCTGCGCACCACCGACCTGGCCACCCTGCTCTTCGCGTTCCTCACCATCGGCACCGTGTTCGCGATGATCACGGCAGCCGACCCGCGCTGGTGGGAGCGGCACTTCTCCGACCTCGGCACCGGCTGGGCGTTCAACCTCACGCTCATCGTCGCGGGGCTGCTCGTCGCGACGATCGGCGCGTACATCGGTCGCGACCTGCACCGCCGGCTCGGCGACCCGGCGCTCCGCCGGATCGCGCTGGTGGTCGCGCTCTTCGCCCTCACGGGCGCTGCGCTCGCCGGCGTCGGCATCTTCCCGGTGCATCGCGGGCAGCTGCTCCACGACATCGCGGCGTTCGGCACGCTCGGCCTCTTCGGGGTCACGATGGTGGTCGTGACCATCGTGATGCCCGGACCGCCCCGCGCGCTGCTCCTCACGACCGTCGCCGCCGGGGTCGCGCTCGTCGTCGCGGTGCTGCTGTGGCGACCCCTCGAGGTCTACAGCGCCACGGCGCTCGAGGCGATCGCCGTCGGCATCCTCTTCGTCTGGCTCACGACGCTCGTCCGCACCCTCGCAGCGCTCGTGCCGCAGGAGAGCCGCCCGTCGGCGTCGCCGTCGCCGCTGCGCGCGGCGGCCGCGACCTGACCGCGGGCGCGGCCGACTCGACATCGGTGCCCGCAGCGGGCAAGGTTGAGCCATGACGAGTCACGATCCGGTCGAGCCTGAGACGCCGCAGGACACCCCTGAGGGCACCGAGACGGCCGAGGAGGCGCAGCGTCGCAAGTTCCGCGAGGCGCTCGACAAGAAGAAGCTCGGCCACCACGGGCAGGGCATGGGCGCCCCCGGCAGCGTGCAGGGTGCGCACTCCGGTCCCGCCGTGCAGAAGCGCGTCCACCGCCGCAAGAGCGGCTGAGCACGGCACCCGCTGGTGCTCGCGCCTCGCGCTGAGCGCCCGCGTCAGCCTGCCTGCGCGAGGTAGGCGAGCTGCGCCGCCATCGAGGCCTCGGCCGCCTGCCGCACCGACGGGTCGACGTCGGCGTAGACGACGTCGGTGACGGCGGCGACGGGTGCGTCCGACGCCGTCGTGCCGAGCGTCGCGAGCGCGTCGCGCACCTGGTCGAGCCGCTCGAGCCGGTGCGAGCGGTACTCGCGCGCCACCGCGGCGACGGACGGCAGCGGATCGCCGTGGCCCGGCAGCGCCTCGAGGTCGCCGAGCGCCTCCAGCCGGTCGAGCGTCGCGAGGTACGGCCCGACCGCGCCGTCGGGGTGCATGATCACGGTCGTGCCCCGGCCGAGGATCGTGTCGCCGGTGAGCACCGCCCGGCCCGGCACCACGATGCAGACCGAGTCGGCCGTGTGGCCGGGGGTCGCGATGATCTGCAGCTCGACGTCGTCGACGGGGATCCACTCGCCGTCGACGAGCGGCTCGCCGCCCAGGCACTCGTCGGGATCGAGGCCGCGGAGCGCGGCGCCGGTGGAGCGCGCGAGCTCAGCCGCGGCCTCCGTGTGGTCGGGGTGGCGGTGCGTCACCAGGATGAGCCGCGGCCGCAGCCGCACCAGCCGCTCGATGTGCTCGGCATCGGCGGGGCCGGGATCGACGACGACCTGCCCGCCCAGCACGTACGTGTTCGTGCCGTCCAGCGTCATGGGGCCGGGGTTGGGTGCCAGGATGCGCTCGATCTCGACCATGCGTCGACCCTACGACGCCCGGCATCCGCCGCGCTGGCGCGCCCCGGCGGCGATGTCACCGGCCTCTGGTCCCATGGAGCCATGGAGCCGCTCGTCATCGTCGCCGCACTCGCCGCCGTGCTGCTCGCCGGTGCGCTCGGCGTGCTGCTCGGCACGCGGATCGGGCACGCGCGCGCCACCGCCGACAGCGCCGCGACCACGGGCGACCTGCTGGCCGCGCGGAGCCGGCTCGAGGTGCTCGAGGCCGAGCGGGTGCGCGAGCGCGACATCGCGGAGCGCCGGCACGCCGCCCAGCTCGAGGAGGTCCGCGACGAGGCGCAGCGCCGCGTCGCCGAGGAGCGCGAGCGCGGCAGGGAGGTGCTCGCCGAGCTGCAGCAGGACGCGCAGCGCCGCGCCGACGAGTTCGCCGCCCTCAGCAGCGCCGCGCTCGAGCGCAACTCCGCCGTGTTCCTCGAGCAGGCGGAGGAGCGGCTGCGGCGCTCGCAGACCGAGGGCGCGGCCGAGCTCGCGAAGCGCGAGGCGGCGGTGCAGCAGCTGGTCGAGCCGCTGTCGAAGTCGCTCGAGTCGGTGCGCGGGGAGGTGACGGCGGCCGAGCAGGCGCGCGCCCAGGCGAACGCCGCGCTCGCCGAGCAGCTGCGGGCAATGCGCGCATCGTCCGAGCAGCTGACGGTCGAGACGCGGCAGCTCGTCACCGCGCTCCGAGCGCCGCAGGTGCGCGGGCGCTGGGGCGAGCTGCAGCTGCGCCGCGTCGTCGAGTCGGCCGGCATGCTCGAGCACGTCGACTTCACCGAGCAGGCTCACCACGCCACCGACGACGGGGCGCTGCGCCCCGACATGCTCGTGCACCTGCCGGGCGACAAGCAGGTGATCGTCGACGCGAAGGTCGCGTTCAGCGGCTACCTCGAAGCCATGGAGGCGCGCGACGACGCGACCCGCGACAAGCGGCTCGACGCCCACGCGCGCCACATGCGCGACCACATCGACCAGCTCGGCTCGAAGGCCTACTGGGAGGCGGTGCCCGGCACCCCCGAGTTCGTCGTCATGTTCGTGCCCGCCGAGCCGTTCCTCAACGCGGCGCTCGAGCGCGACCCCACCCTGTTCGAGCGCGCCTTCGCGCGGAACGTCATCCTCGCCACGCCCGCCACGCTCGTGGCGCTGCTCCGCACGGTCGGCTACACCTGGCGGCAGGAGCAGCTCGCCGGCGAGGCGATGCAGGTGCTCGAGGTGGGCCGCGAGCTGCACAAGCGGCTCGGCACGATGGGCTCGCACCTCACGACGCTCGGCAAGCGCCTCAACAGCACGGTCGAGGCGTACAACGCGTTCAACGCGTCGCTCGACCGCAACGTGGTCACGCAGGCGCGGCGCTTCTCGAGCCTGCAGGGGCTCGATCCGTCGCTCGACCGCACGCCGCCGCTCGAGGTGCTCGCCGTGCCGGCGCAGAAGCCCGACCTGCACGCCGTCTCGGTGACGCAGATCCGCGAGCATCCCGGCATTGCAGACGCGGATGAGGCCTCCTCAGCGATAGCGTGAGTCCGTGACCGTCATCCCGACCGCCGCCACGCTCGTGCTCATGCGCGATGGCGCGGGCGCGATCGAGGTGCTGCTGCTGCAGCGGCCCGACCGCGGCGCGTTCGCGGGCGCCTGGGTGTTCCCCGGCGGCAAGGTCGAGCCGGTCGATCGCGTCGACGACGAGGAGTCCACCGCGCGCAACGCCGCGGTGCGCGAGACGGCCGAGGAGTCGGGACTCGTCGTGGCGCCCGACGCGCTCGTGCCGCTCTCGCACTGGTCGCCGCCCGAGCAGCTCGCGACGAAGTTCATCACCTGGTTCTTCGTCGCCGAGGCGCCCGAGGGCGAGGTCGTGGTGCAGCAGTCCGAGGCCGTCGCCGCTCGGTGGATCCGGCCGGCGGACGCGCTCAAGCAGCACGGCGCCGGCACGCTCCGGCTGTTCCCGCCCACCTGGGTGACGCTCGACACGCTCATGGCCTACCCGACCGTCGACGCGGCGCTCGCCGGCATCGCGCGGCACGAGCTGCGTCGCTACGCGACGAAGCAGGACCCCCAGCGCGGGCTCGCGATCTGGGCGGGCGACGAGGCCTACGACGGCCTGCCCGACACCGAGGAGGGCCCTCGCCACCGCCTGCACGTGGGTTCGCTCCCCTGGCGGTTCGAGCACCGCTGAGGTGCGGGCCCCGCTGCGGTGCGGGCACCCACTAGCATCGCGCCCATGGCCGCCCCCGGTGCGTCCCGCTCGATCGGTGCGTCGCGCTCGATCGGTGCGACGGTGCTGCTCGCCGTGGTGGTGCTCTGCGGCTGCGCGGCGGACCCGGTGATCGGCGGCGCCTCGCCGTCGACCTCGTCGCCGCCCTCGTCGACGACGACGTCACCCTCGGCGGCATCCGCATCGGCCGGGCCCACGTCGATCGGGCCCGGCCCCGACTGCCCCGCGACGGCGCCACCCGAGGCCGGCACCGCGTTCGACCAGGCGCTGCACGACGAGCTCGTGGCGATGCTCGAGCGCGATCAGGCTGGCCGGCTCGGCACCGGCCCTGACGAGGAGGGGGATGCGGCGCGCACGGAGCGGCTGGCCGAGGTCATCGCGGAGCACGGGTGGCCGACGTTCGACCTCGTGGGTGAGGACGGCGAGGACGCCGCGTGGGCGATCGCCCAGCACGCCGACCTCGACCCGGGGTTCCAGCGGTGCGCGCTCGAGCACCTGCGCGTCGCGGTCGACGCGGGCCAGGGGTCGCCCGGCAACCTCGCGTACCTCGACGACCGCATCCAGGCCGCCGCGGGAGCGCCCCAGCGGTACGGCACCCAGGTCGCCTGCACGGACGACGGGCCGGTGCCCGCCACGCCGCTCTCGGACCCCGACGGCATCGAGCGGATCCGCGAGGAGGCCGGCCTCGCGCCGTACGCCGACTACCTCGCCGAGATGGCCGGGATCTGCGCCCAGCCGGAGTGAGGGCGGCGCGGCGCGACCGCCCGGCCCGCGCGGGACCGGTTCAGGAGGTCGCGCCCGTGCCGTCCGACACGCGCTCCCAGCCCTCGATGCCGCCCGCCTCCACGACGAAGCAGGGATGCGGCATCGCGCGCACCGCGAGCGGCAGGCGGTCGGGGCTGCGCGCGGCGAGCTTCGCTCGCAGGTGCTGCAGCTCGTGCTCGAGCTGGCCGTCGGTGACCGCCATGAGCGGCGCCGGCCCCGGCCGGTCGATGCGCGTCCGGTCGTACGAGTAGCCGCGGGCATCGGCCTCGTCGGCGACGCGCGCGAGGTAGGCACCGATGCTCGCGAGCGGATCCGGCTGCGCGCGGAAGCGCTCGAGCTGCGGGTGCCGCAGGTAGCCCTTCGTGCGCCCGGCGAGCACCGCCTGCGCGAGCAGCCCCTCCCGCCAGCAGGCCGTGAGCCCCTGGCGGTCGAGCAGCGCGGGGTGCAGCGACCAGATCCTCATCTGCTCGATGCTAGCCGCGAGCGGTGCGCTCGGACGCCTCCGCGACGCCGACCAGCCGGCTCGCCATCGCCTCGAAGATCACGTGGTGCGCGGGGACGAGCGACCACCAGTAGAGGCGGCCGGTGAGGCCGCTCGGCAGGAAGATGGCGCGCTGGCGGTAGTGCGCCCCCTCGCCCTCCGGCGTGACCTCGAACTCGATCCAGGCCCGCCCCGGCACCTTCATCTCGGCGCGCAGCCGCAGCAGCCGGCCGCGGTCGATGCGCTCGACGCGCCACCAGTCGACCGTGTCGCCCTCGCGCAGCCGGTCGGGGTCCCGGCGGCCGCGGCGCAGGCCGACGCCGCCGACGAGCCGGTCCGCGAGGCCGCGAAGGCTCCAGAGCAGCGGCACGGAGTACCAGCCGCGAGCGCCGCCGATCGACTCGACGACCGCCCAGACGGCCGCCGGCGACGCCGAGGTCGTGCGCTCCCGCGCATCCTCGAACACCGTCGTGCCCGACCACCGCGGATCGCTCGGCAGCGGGTCCGAGGGGGCGCCGGCCGCCGACGCGGAGCGCCAGCTCGACTCGATGTCGCCGGAGCGCTCCCGCGCGAGCGCGAGGCGCACGGCCTTGCGGTAGCCGGTGAGGCCGCCCTCGGGCGGCGGGATGACGGCGTCGATGCGCCGCTCCTCGACGACGCAGTCGTGCAGCAGCGAGCCGATCAGCGGGATCGCGATCGCGCGCGGCACCGGGGTCACGAGGTTGACCCACTGGGAGGCGAGCCACGGGGTGAGCACCGGGAGCGGCGCGATCGGCCGCTGCGGCAGCCCGGCCTCGACCGCGTAGCCGTTCATCACCTGGCCGTAGCGCAGCACGTCCGGGCCGCCGATGTCGAAGGTGCCGTGCACGTCGCCGGGCACCGAGGCCGCCTCGACGAGGTAGTGCAGCACATCGCGCACCGCGATCGGCTGCACGAAGTTGCGCACCCAGCGGGGCGCGGGCATGTAGGGCAGCACGTCGGTGAGGTGCCGGATCATCTCGAAGGAGGCGGAGCCCGAGCCGATCACGATGCCCGCCTCGAGCACGATCGTCGGCACGCCGGAGGCCAGCAGCACATCGCCGACCGCGACGCGCGACGCGAGGTGCTTCGACAGGTGCTCGCCCTCGGGGTGCAGCCCCGACAGGTACACGATGCGCTGCACGCCCGCCGCCTTCGCCGCCGCAGCGACGTGCCGGGCCTGGACGAGCTCGGCCTTCGCGAAGTCGCCGCCCGCGCCCATCGCGTGGACGAGGTGGTAGACGACGTCGATGCCCGCCATGACGCGCTGCACGTCGCCGGGCGCCTCCAGGTCGCCGCGGACGATCTCGACCGCACCCGCCCATGCCGCGTCGCGCAGCCGCCCGGGGTCGCGGGCGAGCACGCGCACCGTGTGCCCCGCCTCGACGAGGCGCGGGGCGAGGCGACCGCCGACGTAGCCGGTGGCGCCGGTGACGAGCACGCGACGGCCGCTCATCGCATGCCCATCGCCCACAGGATGCAGACCATCGTCACCACGAAGCCGGCGGCGTAGTTGACCCACAGGAACCGCCGCCAGCCGCGGTTGGCGGCGGCGCTGTCGGCGTCGGTGACGCTCCAGAACGGCGCGGCGAGCGCGATGTAGGGCAGCGCGACGGCAGCCGCGAGCCACGCGGGCCACGGCGTGAGCAGCATGAGCGAGCCGGCCGCCGCCCAGAGCGCGATGGCGAGCCGCACGGTCGTCCGGGCGCCGAGCGCGGTCGCGATCGAGCCGATCCCGGCCTCGCGGTCGGGCACGACGTCCTGCACGGCGCCGAAGGCGTGGCTCGCCATCCCCCAGCAGAAGAAGGCGGCGAGCACCGCGACGAGCTGCGGGCTCCAGTCGGCGCCGGCGAGCACGAGCCCGTAGACGGCGGGGCTGACGAAGTGCGTGCTCGAGGTGACGGAGTCGAGCACTGGCACCTCCTTGAAGCGCAGCCCCTTGGCGGAGTAGGCGACGACCGCGAAGAGGCTGACCGCGAGCACCGCCCACGACGCGGGCCCGCCGAGCGCGATGAGCACGAGCACGAAGGGCGCCGCGAGGCCGACCGACCACGCGAGCGTCGCGCGGTGCGTCGACGGCGGCAGCAGTGCGCCCTCGACGCCGCCCTTCCGGGGGTTGTTCGCGTCGGACTCGTAGTCGAAGACGTCGTTGATGCCGTACATCGCGAGGTTGTACGGCACGAGGAAGAAGAGGGTGCCGATGACGAGCCGCGCGTCGACCTCGCCGGTGGTGAGCAGCATCGCGGCGGCGAACGGGAACGCGGTGTTGATCCAGCTGACCGGCCGGGAGGCGAGCAGCAGGCGGCGGCCGAGGCCGGTCGCGCGATCGACCTCAGGCATCCGCGCGCTCCCCTGCTCCCGCGCTGCCGGGCGCGCGGTCCGCCCAGCTCGCGCGCGCGGCGCGCGACGAGCGGATGCGCGTGGGCAGCAGTCGCCAGAGCGCGACCACGACGAAGAGGGCGATGAGCGCGTAGGCGAGGTCCTCGACGGGGGCAAGGCCCACGCGCGGACCGAGCAGCAGGGCGTCGTCGTAGCGGAACAGGTCGATCGCGATCATGACCGAGTCGAAGGCGATCGTGAGGGCGAGCAGGATCGCGGCGGCGATGGCGAGCGACGCCCAGCTGCGGCGACGCCGCCGGAGCGCGACGACGATCGCGACGAGCGCGGCCGCCAGCAGCGGCGCGAGCAGCAGCGCGTAGGTCACGACGCCTCCCTCGTCCGGCGCGACACGAGCACGCGCTCCGCGCCGGTGAAGGCGACGAGCGCGACGTAGGCGAGGAAGAGCAGGAAGGCCAGCTCCTCGATCGGCAGGTGCGGCAGCACCTCGATGCCTGTCATCCACGGCGACGCTCCGAGCCGGAAGTTGCCGGTCGCGATGGCCGCGAGGTCGAAGCCGACCATCACGAGCGCGGTGAGCACCACCGCCAGCAGGGCGCGCGGGGCGTCGCGGAACAGGGCGAGGCGGTAGCGGGCGTCGAGCGCGCCGGTGCCGAGCGCCGCGACGGCGATCGCACCGAGGTACGCGAGGCTCATCGCGCGCCTTCGGTCGAGGGCGCGAGCGGCTGCAGCGGGCCCGTCGAGCGATCGCCCCGCACGTGCTTCACGACGAGCTCTGCAGAGATCAAGCACATCGGCACCCCGATGCCGGGCACGGTCGTCGAGCCGGCGAGCAGCAGGTCGCGCACCCGCGGGTGCTTCGTCGAGCCGCGCAGGAACGCGCTCTGCCGCAGCGTGTGCGCGGGGCCGAGGGCGGTGCCGCGCCAGGCGTCGAAGTCGGCGGCGAAGTCGGCGGGGCCGACCGTGCGGCGCGTGACGATGCGGCCCGCGAGGTCGTCGACGCCGGCCCACTCGGCGATCTGCGCGATCGCCCGGTCCGCGATGGCCTCGACGGCCGTGTCGCCGGCGCCGTCGACGCCGCCGGCACCGAGGCGCACGTCGGCGGGGACCGGCACGAGCACGAAGAGCGCCTCGTGGCCCGCGGGTGCGACGGAGGGGTCGGTCGCGGAGGTGCGGCTGACGTAGAGCGAGGCGGGATCGGTCACGCCGTCGGCGGGATCGGCGGCAGGCGGCCCGAAGATGCGGCGGAAGCCCTCCTCCCAGTCGCGCGTGAACAGCAGCGTGTGGTGCTCGAGCTCGGGGAGCTGCCCCTCGACGCCGAGCATGACGAGCACGGCGGACGGGCCGGCGACGCCGCGCGCCCAGCGGCGGCGCCCGCGCTCGGCGACGCCCGGCACGTGCGCGAGCAGCTTCGTGTCGGTCGCGTGGCCGTCGGCGGCGGACACGACGAGGTCGGCCTCGAGGCGCTCGCCACCGGCGAGCACGACGCCGCGCGCCGCGCCGTCCTCGACGAGGATGCGCTCGACGCGCGCGCCGGTGCGGAGCGTCGCGCCGGCCTCGGTCGCGAGCCGCGCCAGCGCCTCCACGATCCGGGTGAAGCCGCCCTGCGGGTACCAGACGCCCTCGACGAGGTCGAAGTGGCTCATCAGGTGGTACATCGAAGGCGCGGACCTCGGCTCGGTGCCCAGGAACACGGCCGGGTAGCCGAGCGCCTGCCGCAGCCGGCGATCGCGGAACGAGCGCGCGATGCGCGACTCGAGCGACTCCACGAGCAGCCGGGCGAGGGTCGGGAAGCGCCGCGCGAGCCCCATCCCGGCGAACGCGCGAGGCGAGTCGAACCGGTTGGAGAGCAGGCCGCCGGTCGCGAGCGCCGCGGTCTCGGTCGCCGAGTCGAGGTAGCGGCGCAGGCGCGCGCCGGCACCCGGCTCGATCGCCTCGACGCGCTCGATCGTGGTCGCGAGGTCGCCCGAGATCTCGAGCGCCTCGGACTCGCCCTCGAAGAGCACCCGGTAGGCGGGGTCGAGCCGCACGACGTCGAGCTCGGCATCGAGGCTCGAGCCGAGCATCCGGAACGAGTGCTCGTACGGCTCGCGCATGAGCATCCACGACGGGCCGGTGTCGAACGTGAAGCCCCGCGAGCGCCACACCCCTGCGCGGCCGCCGAGCGCGTCCGACTGCTCGACGAGCGTGACGTCGTGCCCGTCGCGCGCGAGCAGCCCGGCGCTCGCGAGCCCCGCGATGCCGCCGCCGATCACGACGATGCGGCTCATCGGACGGGCTCCGGCCGCGGCATCCGGACGGACGACGCGGAGGCGCGCGCCAGGCCGGCGCCGAGCGCCGCCCGGGCGATGATCGCCGCCTTCTCGCTGCGCGGCACGCTGATGCGCCGCGTCGGCAGCTCGGCAGCCGGGGTCGCCCGGATGCGGCGCGCGAGCGAGGCGAAGAGGTCGTGCGCCGCCGTGACGGCGGGCCGCGCCTCGCGCGGCAGGCTCGGGATCGTGCCGCGCGCGATGCGCAGCTCGCCCTCGAGCCGGTCGAGCACGCGGCCCACGGCCTCGTCGGTGGGATGCGCGGGGTCGAGCCCCGGCAGGTACGTGCGGCCGAGCCCCTGGGCGTCGGCACCGAGGTCGCGCAGGAAGTTGACGACCTGGAAGGCGCTGCCGAGCGCCCGGGCGCCGCGCGCCACCCGCCGAGCCTCAGCGTCGGGCAGGCTGCGGCCGACGGTGAAGCAGCGCACGCACATGATGCCCACCACCTCGGCGGAGCCGTAGACGTACTGCCGCAGCTCGCGGTCGTCGGCGAACGCGACGGGGTCGAGGTCGCGGCGCATGGCGGCGAAGAACGGCGCGGTCTGCCCGCGGTCGATGCCGACCCTGCGGGCCGTCTCGGCGAAGGCGTGGACGACGAGGTCGGCGCTGAAGCCGGTCGCGATCGCGCGCTCGACCTCCTGCTCGAGCCCGTCGAGCACGCGACGGCACGCGGCCACGTCGAGCCCCGACTCCGCGCCCGGGCCGTCGACGATCTCGTCGGCGACGCGGACGAGCGCGTAGACGGTCTGGATGTCGCCGCGCATCGCCGGCGGCAGCAGCCGGCTCGCCATGCCGAACGAGGTCGAGTAGGCGGCGATCACCGCGGAGCTCGCCCGCCGAGCGGTCGCGGTGTAGAGCTCGAGGCCCGTCATCGTCCCCGCTCCGCGCAGCGCCCGACGATCGTGGTGAGCTCGGCCCGCAGGGACGCCTCGATCGGCGCAGCCTCGAGCAGCGCCTTCACGGCCGCGCACTCGGCGTCGATGCGCCGCTCGACCTCCGCGAGCGCCCCGCTGCCGCGCATGACGGCCCGGATGCGCGCCGCGGCGCCCTCGTCTGCCGTCGGGTCGCCGTAGTGGTGCGCGACGCGCGCCCACGCCGGGTCGCGGCTCGCGAGCGCCGAGAGCAGCGTCGGCGCTCCGGCCCGGATGTCGCTGAGCACGCTCTTGCCCGTGACCGCCTCGTCGCCGAAGACGCCGAGCACGTCGTCGCGCAGCTGGTAGAGCACGCCCATCCGCAGGCCGATCGCGCCGAGCTCGGCGATCACGGCCTCGTCGCGACCGCCGAGCACGGCGCCCAGCTCGAGCGGCGCGCGGAAGGAGTAGTCGGCCGTCTTGCCCTCGAGGATGCGGCCGATCGCCGCCTCGTCGGGCACGGCGCCGGCGAAGAGGACGTCGTCGTGCTCGCCCTCCGCCGCCCGCACCATCGCGCGCTCGACGATGTCGGCGAGCCGGATGCGCACGGCCGTCGGCACGTCGAGCCGCGCGAGCGCCGCGATCGCGCGCACGAGCAGGGCATCACCCGCGACGATCGCCGTGGTCATGCCGATGCGCGCGGCGGTCGCGGCGGGGATGCCGGCGGCGATCGCCGTGTCGGCGGCGGCGCGGGACAGGGACGGCTGGCCGCGGCGCTCGTCGTCGGCGTCGATGACGTCGTCGTGGACGAGCAGCGCCGCGTGCAGCAGCTCGACCACCGCGGCGGTCGCGATCACCGCCTCGCGATCGGCGCGCTCACCCGCGGCGGCGACGACGAGCCGCGGGCGCAGCAGCTTGCCGCCCGTGACGGCGTGCTGGGCCGCGACCTGCACCGGGTGCTGCCCCGTCGGGGCTGCGAGCAGCGCGATCCGCTGCTCGACCTCGGCGAGCAGCGTCGGCGTGTCGACGGCGGTCACGGCGCACCCACGAGCGCGGGCAGCTGCTCGGCCTGCAGCACGAGCCAGGGGCTGAACGCCCACGGCGTGGCACGGATGCCCGCGAGCAGCTGGTCGGGCTCGACCCACTGCCACTCGGCCACCTCGGTCGGATCCGGGTCGAGCGCGCCGACGACGCGGCCGACGAAGACGGGGCAGACCTCGTTCTCGACGATGCCGCTCGCGTCGACCGCGCGGTAGGCGAAGTCCGGGAGCGCGAGCTCGAGCTCGCCCACCTCGGCGCCGAGCTCGTGCTGCAGCCGGCGGCGCACGGCCGCCTCCATCGACTCGCCGGGCGCGGGGTGGCCGCAGCAGGAGTTCGTCCACACGCCGGGCCACGCGACCTTCGAGAGCGCGCGACGCGTGACGAGCATGCGCCCGGCGTTGTCGAGCACGTGGCACGAGAACGCCAGGTGTAGCGCGGTCGACGTCGTGTGCACCGTGGCCTTCGGCGCAGAGCCGATCGGCTCGCGTCGCTCGTCGAGGAGGACGACGAGCTCCTGCTCGAGCGGCTCGATGATCGTCATGACCACACCGTAGCAAATAGTGAGCCTACGCAACTATGAGTCTTTCGTCCTACTATGGGCACATGATGCGCCCCGAGGACATCCCCGCCGAGCAGCGAGCGATGCTCGACCCCCGGCGCCTCGACGCATCGGCCGAGCTGGTGACCGAGCTCGGGATGAGCGACGCCGACGTCGAGGAGGTCATGGACCTCTTCCACGCGCTGCGGCGCTGGCACCAGGCGTCCGAGGCGCACAGCGAGGCCACCCGGCGCTTCATGAAGCTCAACGAGAACGACATGCGCGCGGTCCGCTTCCTCATGGTCGCCCGTCGCGAGGGGCGCATCGTGACCTCGACGATGCTCGCCGAGCACCTCGGGATCACCGGGCCGTCGGTGACGAAGCTGCTCGACCGCCTCGAGCACGCCGGGCACATCCGCCGCGAGGCGCATCCGACCGATCGCCGCGCGCTCTCGATCGTCGTCACCGACGAGACGCGGGAGACCGCGACGGCGTCGGTCGGCAGGGACCACACGCGCCGCTTCGCGGTGGCCGCTGCGATGACGAGCGAGGAGCGGCGGGCGGCGACCCGGTTCCTGCGGGAGCTCGCGGCGCTGCCGGTGATGGACCACAGCGCCCCTCCCGTGGCGCGCTGAGCCGCTAGAAGGGCGGCGGCGCGTCGGAGGCGAAGGCGTCGACGCGGTCGCGCCGATCCTCCTCGGCAGCCGTCTCCGCGGGCGCGGCATCGCGCGCCGGCTCCCGGCGCAGGTCGTCGCGCGCCGCGCGCGCGGCGTCGCGCTCGCGCACCTCGTGGATGAAGCGGCGCACCCGCTGGTCGACGATGATGTCGGCGGGCCGCAGCGGCCGCGTGAGGTAGAGGCCCTCGAGCGACGTGAGCCGCGACAGCGCCACGTAGGTCTGGCCGGGCGCGAACGCGCGGGTGCCGAGGTCGACGACCGCCCGATCGAAGGTCTTGCCCTGCGACTTGTGGATCGTGACCGCCCACGCGAGCCGCAGCGGGAACTGCGTGAACTCGGCCACCACGTTGCGCTTGATCTCCTTCGTGGTCGGCGAGTAGGAGTAGCGGTACTGCTCCCACACCGCCGGCTCCACCTCGTGCTGCTGGCCGTCGACCTCGACCCAGACGGTGCCGCCGATGTCGACGACCTTGCCGAGCGAGCCGTTGACCCAGCGCCCCTCCGCGTCGTTGCGCAGGAACATCACCTGCGCGCCGAGCTTGATCTGCAGCTCGGCGTCGGCCGGGTACTGCCGGCCGCCGAAGTCGCCGGAGATCTCGGCCATCGCCGTCTTGTGCCTGCCGGGGAGGCGCGCGAGCTCGCGCGCGTTGATGCGGTTGACGGTGTCGTTGCGGGTCGCGAGCGTGAGCACGTCGTCGCCGGGCGGCGTGCGCGCGCCGGCGTCGTTGAGCAGCTGCGCGATGTCGGCGGTCACGGTGCCGTGCCGCACCGCGTTGAGCGCCTGCTTGAACTCCAGGTCGGTCTGGCGGTGGATGTGCACGAGCTCGACCACGGTGAGATCGCACTCCTCGCGCCACACGCGCGCGTCGAAGAACCACATCGACTCGTAGTGGTCGGCGAAGTAGGCGCGCTCCTCGGCATCACCCGGCACCGGCGCGAGCTGGTAGGGGTCGCCGAACATCACGACCTGCACGCCGCCGAACGGCACGGATCGCACCCCGCGGGCCTGGCGCAGCGACCGGTCGATCGCATCCATGAGGTCGGCGTTCACCATCGAGATCTCGTCGATGACGAGTAGGTCGAGCTTGCCGAGCATGCGCTTGAGCTCGGCGCTCTGCCGCAGCGGCGCGTCGGCGATCACGCCGAGCGGCAGCTTCAGCAGCGAGTGGATCGTCTGGCCGCCCACGTTGAGCGCGGCGACACCGGTCGGCGCGCACACGATGATCTGCTTCTTCGAGTGCTCGGTCAGGTGGCGCAGCAGCGTCGACTTGCCCGTGCCAGCGCGGCCGGTGATGAACAGGTGGCCGTCGCCGTCCTCGATGGATGCGAAGATCGCCAGCTGCTCCGGGGTGAGCTCGACGGTCATCCCACCATCCTCCCGCATCGGCGCGCGACAGCCGGGAGCGCCGCCGCGCGGCTGTGGGTCGGCGCCTCGGCTCGCCCTGTGTGACCGAGTGTGACGACGCATCCGACATCGGCGCGCAGGATGCGAGAGGATGGAGGGGACGGAGAGGGGGAAGACCATGTGCAGACTGCTGGCGCACGTCTCCCCCGCCCCTGCCACGACGAAGGACGTGATCGGCGCTCGCGCCGCCGTGGAGTGGCAGCGGCTCGGCCGACTGCACACCGACGGCTGGGGCACCGCGTGGCTCGACGGCGACGCCGTGCGCCGCTACCGCGACCCCGTGCGCGGCCTCGACAACCCCGACCTCACCGACGCGCTCGGCGACACGCCATCGCGCGCTCGCCTCACGCACCTGCGCCTCGCGACCGAGGGCTTCGCGAGCCGGGTGCAGAACACCCACCCGTTCCGCGTCGACGAGATCGTGCTCGCGCACAACGGCTCGGTGACGCCCTTCGCCCGGCTGCGGGCGAAGGTGACGGACGAGGAGCTCGCCCGCGTGGGCGGCGAGACCGACACCGCGGTGGTCTTCGCGCTCATCCTGCGCCGGCACGACGCCGGCGAGCCGCTGTTCGACGCCGTCACCGCGACGGTGACCGAGCTGCGGCGCGAGTTCCCCACCTCGGCGCTCAACCTGCTGGTGCTCTCGCCCCGCGAGCTCATCGCGGTGCACGCCAACCAAGGCGCGCCGATCCCCCACGAGCTGTTCGAGGAGTCGGGGCTCGGCGACGACCTGCCGGCCGGCCACGTCGACCACTACTACCAGCTCTCCTGGCGTCGCTCGGAGGACGGCTCGATCGCCGTGACCTCGAGCGGGCTGACGGGCGACGGCTGGAACCGCATGGCGCCGGAGACGGCGGTGCGCGTCGACCTCGCCGAGCTCACCGTCGACCGCCGCGAGCTTCGCGCGGTCGAGGCCGCCGCCTAGGAGCCGCCGATCGCGGCGGTCGAGCACGTCGCGCTCATCCACCGCGGCGTCGTGCTCGTGGACGGGACGGGTGCGCTGCCGGTGCTGCCCGACCTGCAGGCGGACCACGACGGCCATGCGCTCGCCGACGTCCTCGCCCTGGTCGGCGGCGACATCCCGCTCGCACCGACCGCGAGGCTCGCCGACGGCGGCTTCGTGCACCTCGTGGGCATGCGCGGCGGCGCACCCGACGGCGCCTTCGTCGCACCCGACGCTCTCGCGGACCCCGGCCACGCCGCCGTGGTGGCGCACGCGATCGCCGAGCTCGACCCCGGGCGGTCGCCGGCGCTGCGGCCCGCCTGGTTCCGCCCGGGATGGTTCGACCTCGTCGAGGCGTGGATCGACGCCGTCCTCGCGCCGAGCGGGCGGCGACGCACGGGACCGGTCGAGCCGTTCCGGCTGTGGAGCATCTCTGCCGTCGTGCGCGTGCCGACCGACGACGGCGAGCTGTGGTGCAAGGCCTCCTGCGAGCACTTCCGGCGCGAGGCGAGCATCCACGCCGCGGTCGAGCGCCTGCTGCCCGACCTCGTGCCGCGGCTCGTCGCGATCGAGCGCGACGAGGGCTGGCTGCTCATGGAGCCGATGGCCGGCACCGAGCCGGGTGCGCAGGCGGCGGGCACCGCGGTGGAGGTCGCCCAGCGGTGGGCGGCCGCGCAGCTCGACGCGATCGAGCACGTGCCCGCGCTGCTGGCTGCGGGCCTCGAGCACCGGGGCGCCGACGAGACGATCGCAGCCTTCCTGCGCCTCCTCGCCTCGAGCGCCGAGCTCGCGCTGCTCACGGATGCGGAGCTGGCCGACGTCCGCGCGTCGGCCGACCGCGCGGTCGCGCTGACGCGCGCGTGCTGGGAGGCCGGCGTCCCCGAGACCCTCGCGCACGGCGACCTGCACCTGGGCAACGTCGCCTGGGACGGCCGCGCGCTGCGCATCTTCGACTGGACCGACGGCTGCGTGAGCCACCCGTTCCTGGACGCGACGCACCTCACGCGGTTCGCGGACGACGCATCCGCATCGGCTGCGGAGGCGGTCTACGCCGCGGTCTGGCGCGCCGCGCATCCGGACGTCGACGTCGACCGCGCGCTGCGCCTCGCCCCGCTCGCCGACCTGGTGTTCCAGACCGTCACCTTCGAGGCGATCGCCGCGGCGACGGAGCAGCAGTCGGCCTGGGAGCTCGGCGGCGTGGTCGCGCGCAACCTGCGGCTCCTCCCCGGCCTGGTGGCCGAGGTCGGCTGACGGCGCGGGCTGCTACTTGCGGCCGAAGATCGCGAGGGCGATGCCGCCCAGCACGAGCACGGCGACACCGGCAGCGCCGGCGATCCAGGGCGTGGGGTCCTCGTTGTAGGAGTCCTGGGCCTTGCCCACCACGCGGTCCGCGACCTTCTTGGGGTTGACGCGGTCCTCGATCTCGTTGAGGTGCTGGCGCAGCTCCTCGCGCTTGCGGTCGATCTCGCGCTGGTCGGTCATCGCACGTCTCCGTTCGTCCTGGGCGCCGCGACCGTCGCCCCGGTCCCCGACGGCGCGGGCAGGTCGTCGAGCGGGTTCGTGCCATCGGCCGCGTGGCCGAGCCCGCGCACCATGTTCACGTCGTCCTTGATGCTGTCGACGGCCTCGAGGTCGTCGAAGTCCTTGTTCTTCTTGATCGAGCCGAGGCCCGCGAGCGCCAGGATCGCGACCACGACGAGCAGCACCGCCGAGACGATGAGCGCCGAGAGCCAGGGCGCGAAGACGACGTTGAGGCCCTCGAACCCGGCGTAGATGAGCCAGGAGAAGAGGAAGATCGCGAAGAAGCCGGCGGCGGCGAGCAGCGCGGCGCCCACGCCGAGGCCCTTGGCCTTCTCGGACAGCTCGCCCTTCAGGTGCGCGATCTCGGCCTTGACGAGGTCGACGATGAGCTGCGGCGTCTCGGACAGGAGATCGCCGAGCGACTTGCGCTGGACCATCAGACGTCCTCGGGGCGCGCGATCTCAGAGCCGTGGTCGCCGCGGCGGCCCTTGCGCTTCGTCACCTTGCCGATGGCGTCGCCGGCCGCGTCGGTCGCGGTCTCGACGAGCTTGGGCGCCTTCGTCTCGACGAAGTGCTGCACGTCGTGGCGCTGCTTCTTGACGCTAGGCGAGTTCCACACCTTGTCGGCGGTGCTCGCGATCTGCTCGTACCGCTGCCGTCCGGCCTTCGCTCCGAGCACGTAGCCCGCGCCGAGGCCGATCACGAAGAGGATCCTGCCGCGCATGTTCGCTCCTGACGTTCGGGGGCCAGCTGTGCTGGACCTGGTCGCCCCAACGATACCCACGCGAGACCGCGGCGCGCTCCCAGGTTCGCCCCCCGCCGCTGCGGTGCGGGGCGGGCGCGCGGCCCGCCCCGCATGCTTCAGCAGCAGCCGTCGCCGCAGCACTCGCGGCGAGCCTCAGCCAGGATCTGCTCGTCCATCGCGCACCTCCTCTCATCGATGTCCATCGATGTCTACCACATCGATGCGCATCGATATGAGAGGATGTGCGACATGCCCGCCGACGTCTGCTGCACACCAGGAGGACCCGCGCTCGAGCGCGCCGAGGCCGAGGCGCTCGCCGCGCGCCTCAAGGCGGTCGCCGACCCCTCCCGACTGCGGATGCTGTCGATGCTCGCGGCCACGGACGGCGAGATCTGCGTGTGCGACCTCGCCGAGGCCATCGAGGTGTCGCAGCCCACGGCATCCCACCACGCCAAGGTGCTCGCCGCCGCGGGGCTCGTCGAGCGCGAGCAGCGCGGACGCTGGGCCTACTTCCGCGTCGTGCCGGGCGCGCTCGACGAGCTCGGCGCGCTGCTGCGCTCGCCGGGGGCCTGACCCGTCACCAGATCGTGACGCGCGCCGCCGGGTCGAGCCACAGGCCGTCGCCCGGACGCACGTCGAAGGCCTCGACGAACGCGCCGAGGTTCTTCACCACCTGGTTCGTGCGGTGCTCGTTCGGCGAGTGCGGGTCGAGCGACGCGAGCCGGATGGCCTCCTCGGTGCGGATCTTCAGCTGCCAGGCGTACGCCCACGACAGGAAGAAGCGCTGGGCGCCGGTGTAGCCGTCGATGACCGGCGCCTCCTCCCCGCCGAGCGACGCGACGTAGGCCTTCCACGCGATGCCGAGCCCGCCCAGGTCGCCGATGTTCTCGCCGATCGTGAGCGCGCCGTTCACCGTGGTGCCAGGGGCCGCGGCCGGCTCGAGCGCGTCGTACTGCGCGATGAGCGATCCGGTGCGCTCCTCGAAGGCGGCCCGGTCGTCGTCGGTCCACCAGTCGGACAGCCGGCCCTCGCCGTCGTACTTCGAGCCCTGGTCGTCGAAGCCGTGGCCGATCTCGTGGCCGATGACGGCGCCGATCGCGCCGAAGTTCGACGCGGCGTCGCGCCCAGCGTCGAAGAACGGCGGCTGCAGGATCGCGGCGGGGAAGACGATCTCGTTGAAGCCCGGGTTGTAGTAGGCGTTCACCGTCTGCGGGTTCATGAACCACTCGTCGCGGTCGATCGGCCTGCCGATCTTCGCGAGCTCCCGGTCGTGCTCGAACCGGGTCGCCGCCTGCACGTTGGCGACGAGGTCGTCGCCGATCTCGAGCGAACCGTAGTCGCGCCAGCGGGCGGGGTAGCCGATCTTCGGCGTGAACTGCTCGAGCTTCTCGAGGGCTCGCGCCCTGGTGCCCTCGCTCATCCACTCGAGCGCCGCGATCGACTCGCGGTAGGCGCCCACGAGGTGCTCGATGAGCACGTCCATCGCGGCCTTCGCGTGCGGCGGGAAGTGCCGCTCGACGTAGATCTTGCCGACTGCGTCGCCGAGCAGACCCTCGACGAGCGAGACCCCGCGCTTCCAGCGCTCGCGCTGCACGCTCGCGCCGGTCAGCACCGTGCCGTAGAACGCGAACTGGTCGCGCGAGATCTGCGTCGACAGGTAGGAGGCGAACGCGTGCATGATGCTCATCCGGAGCCACGCCTTCCACTCGTCGAGCCGCTCCTCCACGAGCATCGTCGCGAGCCCCTCGAAGTAGCTCGGCTGTCGCACGACCACCTCGTCGAAGACGCCTTCCGGTGCGCGGATCGCCCGCAGCCACGGCTGCAGGCGCGGGTGCGCCTCCGCGGGCCGCTGCAGGTTGTAGGTCTTCTCGTCGTCGCGGGAGGCGACGCGGTCCCAGTGGTGGGTCGCGAGCTCGGTCTCGAGCGCGAACACCGTCGCGGCCTCCGCCTCCGGGTGCTCCGCGCCGAGGTGGCCGAACATCGTCGTCAGGTGGGTCAGGTAGGCCTCGCGCACCTCTGCGAAGCCCTCCTCGCGGTAGTACGACTCGTCGGGCATGCCGAGGCCGCCCTGGCTCATCTGCACGATGTAGCGCCCGGGGTCGCCGGGGTCGGTGTCGACCCACTGGCCGGCGATGCTCGGGCCGCCGATGGCCTCGAGGTCGCCGATGAGGGCGAGCAGGCCATCGACGTCGGTCACCTGCTCGACGCGCTCGAGCAGCGGCCGGATCGGATCGATGCCCTTCGCGTCCGCCGCCGCCTCGTCGAGGAACGAGGCGTAGAGATCGCCGACCTTGCGCGCGTCGGTGCCCGGCTCGGCCTCCTGCATCTCGATCACGATCTCGCGCACGGCTCGCTCCGCCTCCTCCGCCAGCACGGCGAACGAGCCCCAGCGCGCCTTGTCGTCGGGGATCTCGGTGCGCTCGAGCCAGCGCTCGTGAACGTGGAGGAAGAGGTCGTCCTGCGGCCGGATGCGGTCGCTGAAGTCGTCGACGGGGAGGCCGGAGGGCAGGGTGGTCATGCCGCCAGCCTAGGGCGAGCGCGCCCCGCTAGCGTTGGCGGGTGCGGAGGCGGGCGGATGCGCTGGATCGGGAGATCCTCGCCCTCGCCGTCCCCGCGCTCGGGGCGCTCGTGGCCGAGCCCGCGTTCCTGCTCGTCGACACCGCGCTCGTCGGCCACCTGGGGGCGGAGGAGCTCGCGGGCGTCGGCATCGGCGTCGCGGTGCTCTCGACCGTCGTCGGGCTGCTGATCTTCCTCGCGTACGGCACCACGCCCGCGGTCGCGCGGCTGCTCGGCGCGGGCGACCGGCCGGGCGCGATCCGCGCCGGCATCGACGGCATCTGGCTCGCGATCGTCGCCGGCGTCGCGCTGCTCGCGACCGCCCCGCTCGCGGGCCCGGTCGTCGCGCTCTTCGGCGCCGCATCCGCCGTCACCGAGCACGCCGCGGTGTACCTCGGCATCTCGATCCTCGGCCTGCCGGCGATGCTCATCGTGCTCGCCGCGACCGGTCTGCTGCGCGGGCTGCAGGACACCCGCACGCCGCTCGTCGTCGCCGCGATCGGCTTCGCGGCGAACGCGGCGCTCAACGTCGCCCTCATCTACGGCGCCGGGCTCGGCGTCGCGGGGAGCGCGCTCGGCACCGTGATCGCGCAGTGGGGCATGGCCGCGTTCTTCGTCTGGTCCGCGGTGCGCGCCGCGATCCGGGAACGCGTGCCGCTCGGCATCCGGTGGGGCGACCTCGGGCGCACCGCGTCGACCGGCGGCTGGCTCTTCGTCCGCACGCTCTCGCTCCGCGCGGCCTTGCTCGCCACCACCGCGGTCGCGACGCAGGCGGGCACGACGGCGCTCGCCGCGACGCAGATCGCGTTCACCCTCTTCTCGACGCTCGCCTTCGCCCTCGACGCGCTCGCGATCGCCGGGCAGGCGATGGTGGGCAAGGCGCTCGGCGCGCACGACGGCGCGCAGGCACGCGCGGTGACACGACGGCTGCAGCGCTGGGGCGTGGGCTTCGGATGCGTCGTCGGCGCGCTGCTGCTCTCGGTCGCCTGGGTGCTCGGCGGCGTCTTCACGACCGACGCCGACGTGCGCTCGGCGCTGCCGGTCGCGCTCGTGCTGCTCGCGCTCGCGCAGCCGATCGCGGGCTTCGTCTTCGTGCTCGACGGCGTGCTGATCGGCGCCGGCGACGCCCGCTACCTCGCCTGGACCGGCATCGTGAACCTCGCGGCGTACCTGCCGCTGCTGCTGCTCGCGCTCGTCACGGGCTGGGATGCGCTCGCCGTCATCTGGGCGGCGTTCTCGTTCGGCTACCTGGGCGCGCGCGCCATCACGCTCGGGCTCCGCGCCCGCTCCGACGCGTGGCTGCGCCTCGGCGCGGTGCGCTGAACCCGCGCCTCCGTCGCGCGGCCGAGCGGTGTCCGTCGGGCGGCGGATGCGCCACCGCGCGCTCCCTGCAACGGTGGACGGGTCGGCGCGAGGTGCCAGCACCCCGATCGAGCCGGCCCCGATCGAGGAGGAGACACGCATGCGAGCCCGACACGTCCTGACCACCGCCGCAGCCATCGCCGCCGTGACGGCACTGACGGCCGCGAGCGCCGCGCCCGTCGCACCGACCGCGCCTGACGAGGCGGCGCTCCACCAGCAGCTGTGGTCGGCGCCCGCCGCCCCGGCAGCCGCCGCCGCACAGCGATCGGCGCCCTCCGCCGCCGGCGAGACCCACGCCCAGCTCGACGCCGCGGTCGAGGCGCTCGTCGCCGATGGCGCGATCGGCGTGACCGCACGCGTCGAGGTCGGCCGTCGTGCCTGGGCAGATGCGGCGGGCACGCGCGGGCTCGACCGGAACCCTCCGGCGCTGCCGCACAGCCCGTTCCGCGCCGCGAGCAACACGAAGATGATGATCGCCGCGCTCGTGCTGCAGGAGGTCGCGGCGGGCACGTGGACCCTCGATACCCGGATCGACGACGTCGTGCCCGGCATCTTCCCCGGCCACCCGGAGGTCACGCTGCGGCAGCTGCTCAGCCACACCGCCGGCACGCCGTACGGCACCGACGCGCTGCTGCTCGGGCACGTCGCGGACCCGACCTCGATCGAGCAGACCATCGCCGCGCTCGGCGAGCACTACCCGGACGAGGAGCACCTCGCGGCGGCGAACGCCGGCACGTGGACGGAGCCGGGCGGCTTCGTCTACTCCAACGTCGGCTACGTCGCGCTCGGGGTGGCGCTCGAGGCCGCCACGGGCGAGGCGGTCGGCGACCTGCTGCGCGACCGCATCTGGCGACCGCTCGGCATGCGCGCCACGAGCTACCCCGACGCTCCGGGGATGCGCGGCAACGCCCTGCAGGAGGCGCTGTGGGACGGCGCCGCCTGGCACGACCTCCGGCACTTCGACCCCACGTTCTTCTCGCACGCCGGCGCGGTCGTGACCACGACGGAGGACCTCGCGACCTTCACCGAGGCCCTCGTGACCGGCCGTGTGGTGCCGGCCGAGCTGCTCGACGTCATGCTCGAGCCGGTGAGCGAGGCACCCCTCGCCTACGGGCTCGGCGTCTACCGCGTCCCGGACCCGTGCGAGCCGGGCGCCTGGATGTACGGCCACGACGGCGGCGCCATGGGCACGGTCAGCGTCGCCTACACCTCCGCCGACGGGGAGCGCCAGGTGTCGTTCGGCGTGACGGGGCGCGACAGCTCCGGGTCGCCGACGCCGCTCTACGACCTGAACGCGCTGCTCGTGCCGATGCTGCTCGCGACCTGCGGCTAGTCAGACGAGGGCGTCGCGGCGGCGGAAGCGCAGCACCGACGCGGCGAGCAGCACCGCCGCGACGCCCAGCAGCCACCAGCTGCCGGTCCAGTCGGGATCAGCGGCGAGCGGGTTCGCGACCCAGTGGAACGGGCTGATGTTCTCGATCCACGCCCACGCGTCGCCGAAGAGCGGCGCGAACTCCCCCACGAGCATGAGCCCCACGAGCAGCACCCAGCCGAGCCACGCGACCGTCGACGGCAGGAAGGCGACGAGCGCCGCGCCGACGGCGAGGTAGATCGCGACGAGCGGCAGGTGCGTGACGGCGATGTCGACGAGCTGCCGCCAGCGGTCGTCGTCGCTCGCGGCGAGCGACGCGCCGGTCACCACGGTGAAGCCCGCGAGCGTCGTGAGCGCCGCGAGCGCCCCGAGCAGCAGGTGACTGCCCAGCCACCCGGATCGCCGCACCGGCGTCGCGAGCAGCAGCTCGCCGTGCGCCTGCTCCTCGTGCCGCAGCCGCAGCACCGCCTGCATCGCGGCGGCGCACGCGATCACGCCCAGGATGCCGGCCAGCGCCGTGATGAACGTGCCCTCCGCGTCGCCGCTGCCCTCCTCGCCGAGCCGAGCCACGATCGCGCCGAGCGCCGGGTTGTCGTAGAGCGCGGTCGCGATGACCGGCGCGAGGCGACCCGCCATCACGCCGAGCACGAGGCCGACGACGGTCCAGCCCACGGTCGCGCCGAGCAGCAGCCGCCCGGTGAGCCCGACGGGCGCACCGCCCGGGTGCCAGCCGAGCAGGGCGCTGCCGGCGCCCCGCCCCGGCCGCTCCGGCAGCAGCGAGCGGCCCAGCTCCCGCCGTGCCTCGAGCACCACCACGACCGCGCAGAGCACGACGGCGGCCGCGACGAAGAGCAGCAGCGGCGTGCCGTCGGGCGCCCACGGCTCGTCGGCGTACGGATGCGCCAGCGCGCCCCAGCCGATCGGCGACGCCCAGCTGAGCCACGCGGACTCGACGCGCGTGAGGTCGGCGCTCGGCTCGCCCAGCGCGTCCCCGATGCCGCGCACGAAGAACCACACGCCGACGACGATCGCCGCCGCGCCGTTCGCGGCGCGCGAGGTCGGGAAGACCTGCCCGGCCAACAGCCCGACGAGCATCGCGGCCACCCCGACGCCCGCGAGCGCCACCGCCAGCAGCAGCGAGCCGAGCGGCGGCAGGCCGAGCGCCACGGATGCCGCGAGGGTGACGCCGCACACGAGGGCCAGCTCGATCGCGCCGGCGAGCAGCGTCGCGACGAGCGGCGCCCAGCGCCCGACCGCGGTGCCGCGGACGAGCTCCGCGCGCCCCGCGTCCTCGTCGCCGCGCGAGTGCCGCACCGCGAAGAACGTCATCATGAACGCCACCATCACAGCGAGGTACGAGTAGGTCGACACGAACATGACCGCGCCGAGGCCGGTGCCGGCCGGCGCCCCGCGCGCGAGCAGCAGCGCCGGCTGCGCCGACAGCAGCGCGACGAGCCCCCGCCTGGCCGACTCGTCGAACGCCGCGCCGACGCCGCCGACGCCCGCAGCCCAGAGGCCCGCGATGCCCACCACCCAGAGCACGACGACGAGGCGGTCGCGCCGCAGCGCCGCCGCGAGCAGCAGTCCGGTGCCGGTCACGCTCACCTCGAGTGGCGGCCGTGCCCGGTCGGATGCGCGGGCGCGGCGGCCGCGCCGGCATCGTCGACCGCACCGGCATCCTCGACGGCGCGCACATCCTCGGCCGGACCGGGCGCCTCGACGACCGCCGACGCATCCGCGTGCCGATCGCCGATCGCGCGCTCCGCGCGTGCCCGGTCGACCCGCGGCTCGTCGCCGTAGTGGCGGAGGAAGAGCTCCTCGAGGCTCGGCGGCGTGAGCGTGACGCTCTGCGCCCGGCGCTCGCCGAGCCAGCGCAGCACAGCGGGCACGTCCTCCCCCGCGATCGAGCCGCGCACGCGCTCGCCGTCGATCGAGACGTCGGCGATCGGCACGCCCTCCGGCGCAGGTCCCCGGTAGGCCACCACGGTGTGCTGGAGGTGCCGCAGCTCGTCGAGCGTGCCGGACTCGACGATCGAGCCGTCGCGGATGATCGACACCCGGGAGCAGAGCCGCTCGACCTCGCTCAGGATGTGGCTCGAGAGCAGCACGGTCGCGCCGCGGTCGGCGATCCGCCGCACCTCCGCCTGGAAGACGCTCTCCATGAGCGGGTCGAGCCCGCTCGTCGGCTCGTCGAGGATGTAGAGATCGGCCTCGCTCGCGAAGGCCGCGATGAGCGCGACCTTCTGCCGGTTGCCCTTCGAGTAGGTCTTGGCCCTCCTGCGCGGGTCGAAGTCGAAGGCGCTGATGAGCCGGGCCCGATCCGCGGCCGGCGCCCGGTGGCCTCGCAGCCGCGTGATCGTGTCGATCGCCTCGCCGCCCGTCAGGGTCGGCCAGAGGGTCACGTCGCCCGGCACGTACGCGACCCGACGGTGGATCGCCACGGTGTCGTGCCAGGGGTCCATGCCGAGCACGCGCGCCTCGCCGCCGCTCGCGCGCAGCATCCCGAGCAGCACCCGGATGGCCGTCGACTTGCCGGCGCCGTTGGGCCCGAGGAAGCCGTGCACATCGCCCCGCTCGACGACGAGGTCGAGCCCGTCGAGCGCTCGCACGCGCCCGAACCGCTTGTCGAGACCCGAGGTCCGGATGACGGGGGTCTCGATGACCGTGCCTGCCACGATGCCGACGCTACTCCTGCGCGCGCCCAGCACAACCGGCCCTGCGGCCGCGCGTGCGCCGTGGCACCGGGCACGGCAGAATGTCGGAGTGCCCCCTCTGATCGCCTGGCGGAATGCCGTCTTCGCCGCCTTCTTCACCATGGGCTTCGGCTTCGCCAGCTGGATGGCTCGGGTCCCCCACGTGCGCGACGTGCTCGGCGTCTCGACGGGCGAGATGGGGCTCCTGCTGCTCGGCATCTCGATCGGCTCGATCACCGGACTGCTCGTCGCGAGCCACGTGATCCACGCCACCGGCACGCGGATCGTCGCCTCGTTCGGGATGATCGCCGTCTCCGGCGGCCTCGCCATCGCGGGCTGGGCCGCGGAGGCGTCGCTGCCGTGGCTCGTGGTGGCGGGCTTCATCCTCGGCGGCAGCCTCACCGGCATCACCGACGTGGCGATGAACATCTCCGGGGCGGCGAACGAGCGCGCGGCGGGCAAGCCGATCATGCCGATCTTCCACGCCTTCTTCTCGATCGGCACCGTGGCCGGCGCAGGGCTCGGCGGGCTGTGCGAGCTGCTGGGCGTCACGCTCGGTTGGCAGGCGACCCTCGTGGCCGCGCTCACCGTCGCGCTCGGCGTCGTCGTCTACCGCCACCTGCCCGAGGACGCGGTCGAGGAGCACGAGGAGCCCGTCACGCTCCGCGAGCGCCTCGCCGTCTGGAAGGACCCGCGCACGCTGCTGCTGGGCCTGCTCGTGCTCGGCATGGCGCTCACCGAGGGCAGCGCCAACGACTGGCTCGCGCTCGTGATGGTCGACGGCCACGGCTTCAGCTTCGAGGGCGGCGCCTTCACGCTGGCGCTCTTCCTCACCGCGATGACGGCCGGCCGGCTGCTCGGCGTCTGGCTGCTCGCGCGCTTCGGCCGCGTGCCGGTGCTGCGCGGCACGGCCGCGCTCGCCGCGATCGGTCTGCTGCTCGTGATCTTCGCCGACCACCCCGCGCTCGTCATCACCGGCGTCGTGCTCTGGGGCCTCGGCGCGAGCCTCGGCTTCCCGGTCGGCATGAGCGCCGCCGCCGACGAGCCGCGGCTCGCCGCCGCCCGGGTCGGCACCGTCTCGGCGATCGGCTACATCGCCTTCCTCGCCGGGCCGCCGCTGCTCGGCCTGCTCGGCGACCTCGTGGGGCTGCGCAGCGCGATGCTCGCGGTGCTCGCCTTCGTCTTGCTCTCGCTGCTCACCAGCCATGTCGCGCGCGAGCGCGGCCGCGTCCAGGAGGTGCGGTCGTGAGGATCGTCGTCGCCCACTGCTCCGTCGACTACGCGGGCCGCCTGTCCGCCCACCTGCCGCTCGCGCCGCGCGTGCTGATGCTCAAGGCAGACGGCTCGATCCTCGTGCACTCCGACGGCGGCTCGTACAAGCCGCTCAACTGGATGAGCCCGCCCGCCGTCTTCCACGCATCCGAGCCCGACGAGGCCCAGCGGGATGCGGGCATCACCGAGGTGTGGACCGTGACGCACAAGAAGACCGGCGACTCGCTCATCGTCTCGGTGCACGAGGTGCTCTCCGACTCGAGCCACGAGCTGGGCGTCGACCCGGGCCTCGTGAAGGACGGCGTCGAGGCGCACCTGCAGGTGCTGCTCGCCGAGCAGATCGAGCGGCTCGGCGACGGCTTCGAGCTGTGGCGGCGCGAGTACATGACGCCGATCGGACCCGTCGACATCCTGGCGAAGGACGAGGCCGGCGTCACGGTCGCGGTCGAGATCAAGCGCCGCGGCGAGATCGACGGCGTCGAGCAGCTCACCCGCTACCTCGAGCTGCTCAACCGCGACCCGCGCATCGCGCCGGTGGTCGGGGTCTTCGCCGCGCAGGAGATCAAGCCGCAGGCGCGCACGCTCGCCGAGGATCGCGGCATCCGATGCGTCGTGCTCGACTACGACGAGATGCGCGGCATCGACTCCGGGCACGCGCGGCTGTTCTGATCGCGGTCGCGCCGCGGCATCAGTCGTCGTCGCGGCTGCCGGGCGGCCAGCCCTCCTCCTCGGCGTCGGTGAAGTCGCTCGTGAAGCTCCAGCGGGCGTCGACGGCCTCGCCCGGCACGACGTCGGCACCGTCGTCGACCGGCGGGATGCCCGCGGCTGCCGGGTCGACGGGCGCCTCGTCGGCCGCCGAGCCGGTGTACGGCTCGACCCGCTCGCGCCACGCGCCGGTCGCCTGCGGCAGCTGGTCGTCGCGCGAGGCGTAGGGGTCGACGTGGTCGCGGCCGGGCGCGGATGCCGGCGGCAGGTCGTGCGCGCGCGACGCGTAGGGCTCGACGTGATCGGGCGTCACGGGTCCGCCGGCGGGCAGCGGGTCCTCCCGCGAGGCGTACGGCTCGACGTGGTCGGGCGTGGGCGCGGATGGCGGCGGCAGCGCGTCGTCGCGCGACGAGTACGGCTCGACGCGATCGCGCCACCCGTCGCCGGCCGCGGCGCCGCCGAAGTCCTCGTCGACGAACGGCGACGCATCCGCGCCGTCCGGCGGTGCGTGCGACGATGCGGTGTCGGGTCGCACCTCGTGCGCATCCGTCATGGTGACCTCCCATCGTTCCCGGGGCGGGCTGCTGAAGCTCACGGCGAAGGGGTGCTCGGTGGTCGCCGGCGCCTGCGGCGCCTCGAGCGCGACGCCCTGGGCGTCGGCGCGCGTGCCGCAGACCGGGCACTGGAGCGCGGCGACGCGGCCGTCGTCGTCGACGTCGATGACGCATCCGCCGATCACCACGTCGCCCGCGTCCTCGACGTCGGCGATCGTGCCGTACCCCCACACGATCTCGCGCATGGGGGTGCCGCAGCTCGGGCACCTCGGCGACGTCGCCATGCCGCCACGCTAGTCCGCGGGCGGTCGTCCGCCTAGGGCCAGGGTCAGACGGCGGTCGCCGCCGCTGCCGCGCGCGCCGCTCCCGGCAGCGCGTCGACGATGCGGCCGAGCGCCGCCTCGTCGTGCGCGGCGGTCACGAACCACGCCTCGAACACGCTCGGCGGCAGGCTCACACCTGCGTCGAGCATCGCGTGGAAGAACGGCGGGTAGCGGAAGGCGTCCTGCGCCTTCACCTCGTCGAAGTTGCGCGGGGCGCCGTCGCGGAACGCGACCGAGAACAGGCTGCCGACGCGCGAGATCGCGTGCGCGACGCCCTCCGCCCGCAGGGCTTCCGCGAGCGCATCGGTGATGACGTCGGCCGCGTGGTCGAGCCTGCGGTAGACGTCGTCGGTCGCGAGGCGCAGCGTCGTGAGGCCGGCCGCGACCGCGACGGGGTTCCCCGACAGGGTGCCCGCCTGGTAGACGGGGCCGAGCGGCGCGAGCAGCTCCATGAGCTCGCGGCGGCCGCCGAGCGCGGCGAGCGGCATGCCGCCGCCGATGACCTTGCCGAAGGTCAGGAGGTCGGGGGCGTCGTCGCCCGTCCACTGCTCCAGCCCCCACATGCCGGCGCGGTGCACGCGGAAGCCGGTGAGCACCTCGTCGCTGATGAGCAGCGCGCCGTGGGCGTGCGCCGTGCGGGCGAGGAAGGCGTTGAAGTCGCCGTCGGGCTCGACGAGGCCCATGTTGGCGGCGGCCGCCTCGACGATGATCGCGGCGATCTCGCTGCCGCGCTCGGCGAACAGCTGCTCGATCGCAGCGCGGTCGTTGTAGGGCACCACGACCGTCGTGGCCGCGACCGCTGCGGGGATGCCGGCCGAGCCGGGCATCGCAAGCGTCGCGAGGCCGGAGCCCGCCGCGACGAGCAGGCCGTCGGAGTGGCCGTGGTAGTGCCCGTCGAACTTCACGAGCAGGTCGCGGCCGGTCGCGCCGCGCGCGAGCCGGATCGCGGTCATCGTCGCCTCGGTGCCGGTGGAGACGAGCCGCAGCCGCTCGACCGGGCCGACGCGCCGCTCCACCTCCTCGGCGAGCAGCGCCTCGGCGGGCGTCGAGGCGCCGAACGAGAGTCCGTGCGCGGCGGCGTCCTGCACCGCCTCGACGACCTCCGGGTGCGCGTGGCCGAGGATCGCCGGCCCCCAGCTCGCGACCAGGTCGACGAGGTCGCGGCCCTCGGCGTCGGTCACGTGGGCGCCCTTCGCGCGCACGAGGAACGCGGGTGTGCCGCCGACCGAGCCGAAGGCGCGCACGGGGCTGTTGACGCCGCCCGGGATCGCGAGCTTCGCCCGCTCGAACAGCTCGGCGTTCGTGCTCATCGTCCTGCTCCCGTCGTCGGCGCGCCCAGTCCGTGGGTGCCCAGCAGCTGCGCGTGCTCGATCGCCCAGTACGTGAGCACGACGTCGGCGCCCGCGCGCACGATGCTCGTCAGGCTCTCGGCGATCATGCGGTCGCGGTCGATCCAGCCGTTCGCGGCGGCCGCCTCGACCATCGCGTACTCGCCGGAGACCTGGTAGGCCCACACCGGCACGTCGGAGGCCGCGGCCACGTCGGCGAGCACGTCGAGGTAGAGGCTCGCCGGCTTCACCATCACGATGTCGGCGCCCTCGGCGATGTCGAGCAGCGCCTCGCGCAGGCCCTCGCGGCGGTTCGCCGGGTCCTGCTGGTAGGTCTTGCGGTCGCCGGTGAGGCTCGAGTCGACCGCCTCGCGGAAGGGACCGTAGAGCGCGGTCGCGTACTTCGCCGAGTAGGCGAGGATCGCCGTGTCGAGGTGACCGGCCGCGTCGAGCGCGGCGCGCACATGCTCGACCTGGCCGTCCATCATGCCGCTCAGGCCCAGGATCTGGGAGCCTGCCTCCGCCTGCGCGATCGCCATCGCCGCATAGCGCTCGAGCGTCGCGTCGTTGTCGACCGCGCCGCGCTCGTCGAGCACGCCGCAGTGGCCGTGGTCGGTGAACTCGTCGAGGCACAGGTCGGTCTGCACGACCGTCGCGTCGCCGAAGCGCTCGGCGAGGAAGCGCGTCGCCACGTTGAGGATGCCGTCGGGATCGGTCGCGCCGGAGCCCACCGCATCCTTCGCCGTCGGCACACCGAAGAGCATGATGCCGCCGACGCCCGCGGCGATGGCGCGCTCGACCTCGCGCGCCGCCGAGTCGAGCGTGTGCTGCACCTGCCCGGGCATCGAGCGGATCGCGCGGGGCTCGTCGATCCCCTCGGCGACGAACATCGGGAGCACGAGCTGCGCCGGGTGGATGCGGGTCTCGGCCACGAGGCGGCGCATGGGAGCGCTCTGCCGCAGCCTGCGGGGGCGGAGGGTGGGAGGCATCCTCCCAAGGGTACTCTCGCGCTGCGGCCGAGCGCTGTCGGGCGTGGGCTACCGGTCGAGCGCGCGGTGCAGCGCCGCAGCCTGGTGGCGGTGTCCGACCGCCTCGTAGCCGACGATCACGACGAGCGGCGCGCAGGCCGTGAGCACGATGCCCGTGCCCATGCTCGCGCCCGCGACGACCGCGAGCACCGCGGCCACGAGCGTTGCCACGCTGAGCGCGAAGAGCAGGATGTGGAACCGGTCGAGCTCGCGCAGCAGCAGCGAGTAGATCGTGAACAGTGCGATGAGGAACACGCCGACCGGCACGGCGACGGTGACCATCGCCGCCACGTGGTCGATGTGCGCCACGCCCTGGATCTCGTACGCCGCGACGTGCAGGCCCGCGCCGGTCGCCGCGATCGAGCCGAAGATCACCAGGTGCCCGTACCCCCAGGTGAACCCGCGCTCGCGGAACCGATGCAGCACCTTCCCCGACGGCATCGTGAAGTAGACCCACCACATGCAGAACGCGAGCGCCGTGCCGCCGAAGGCGACGAGCCCGGCCTCGACGCTCCACCCCTGCTCCTCCACGACGGCCGAGATCGCGAGGATGGTGCCGAGGATGACCTCGCCGATGGTGATGATGACGAGCAGGGCGTAGCGCTCGGCGATGTGGTGCGCGTGCCACGGCGTGCTGCCCACGCGGCGCTCGATCACGTACGGGCCGAGCAGCTCGAGGGTGCCGAGCACCACGAAGATCCCCAGCATGACGGGCAGTGCGGGATTGATGACGATCGTCGTCGCCCAGCCGACCTGGATGAGCCCGATCACACCCGCGTAGGCGAGCGCGGATCGACGCCGCGCCGGCGCGTGGCGCGCGACCCGGAGCCACATCGCGACGGTGGCGACGCGCATGATCACGTAGCCGCCGACCAGCACGCCGTTGTCGAGATGCTCGCCCTCGTCGATCGAGTGGAACGCGGGTGGGAGCCCGAGGGCGAGCACGAGCACGCCGATCATCTGCACCATGGTCGCGACGCGGAAGAAGATGTCGTCGTTGTCGAACGCCGAGGCGAGCCACGAGTAGTTGATCCAGGCGAGGCAGATCGCGAAGACCGCGATCGTGAAGCCGATGATCGCCGGGACGACGTGCCCGATCTCGAGCAGGTGCGCGGCCTGGGTCCCGGCCTGGCTGAACGCGACCACGAAGGTCAGGTCGAAGAGCAGCTCGAGCGGTGTCGCGCTGCGGTGCGGCTCATCCGGGTCGCGGCCGACCATGCGCCGCAGCCGGTGGTCGAGCGGCGGGTGCGCGGATGCCCCCGCTCCGCCTCCGGTTCCCGCTTCGAGGGGATGCGGCTGGCTCCCGGTCATGCTGCTCCCCTCCGTCGGCGCGCGGCCGGCGCCGGTCGCATCATGCTGGCATGCGCCGCGGCTACCCGCCCGTGCCGGCGGTCCGGCTGTCGACCGACGCTGCCGCGGGCTCGGACGCGGCCCAGCTCGCGAGCAGGCGCAGCGCCCCGTCGGACGCGGAGCCCGGCTCGGCGGTGAACGCGATCAGCTGCAGCCCGCGCTCGGTGCTGACGTCGAGCGCCTCGAACGAGAGGTCGATCTCGCCGACGAGCGGATGCGTGACCGGCTTGACGCCCGTCCGGTGCTCCCGCACGTCATGCGACGCCCACAGCGCGCGGAACGTGTCGCTGCAGGTCGCGAGCTCGCCCACGAGGTCGCTGAGCTCGCGGTCGCGCGGGGCGCGCCCGGCCTCAGCGCGCAGCAGGGCGACGATCTGCTGGGCCGCGTCGTCCCACTGCCGGTAGAACCGGGGGGCGCGCGGGTCGAGGAACAGGTAGCGGGCGAAGTTCGCCGGCTGGCGCGGGCTGTCGAAGAGCTCCGAGAACAGCGCGCGACCCAGGGCGTTGACGCCCACGACGTCGAGCCGTCCGTTCTGCACCACCACCGGGATGCCGTGCATCGCGTCGAGGAGCTGCTGCATGCCGGGCCGGATCGCATGCGTCCGGGGTCGTGCCCGCCGCCGCCCGGGAGCGGCGCCGTCGTTCGCGGCGCGCACGAGGTCGTGCAGGTGCTGCACCTCGGCGTCGTCGAGCCGCAGGGCGCGCGCGATGCCCTCGAGCACCGACTCCGAGACGCCCGTCGCGTTGCCGCGCTCGAGGCGCACGTAGTACTCGACGCTCATGCCGGCGATCAGCGCGACCTCCTCGCGACGGAGCCCCGCCACGCGGCGACGGCCGCCGAAGTCCGGCAGCCCCACGTCGGCAGGGGTGAGCCGCGCCCGACGGGTGGTCAGGAACTCGCGGATGTCGTCCCGGATGTCCATGGGGACGACGCTAGGCCACCCCCGGCACCCGAGGGAGGTACGGCCAGTGACCCTATCGACCGGGTCTCCCTCGGGCCGCGGCGCGCACGTTGACTGGTGGCATCCGCAACGGACCCCGGCCGCTGGGCCGGCACCCGAGAGAAGGAAGCACCCACCATGGCTGAACCCAAGGTCTGGCTCATCACCGGCGCGAGCCGCGGCATGGGCATCGACATCGCCCACGCAGCGCTCGCGGCAGGGCACGCCGTCGTCGCGACGGGCCGCGACGCGCAGCGCGTCACCGCCGCCCTCGGCGAGCACGACCGCCTGCTGGCGGTCGCGCTCGACGTCACCGACCCCGCATCCGCCGAGCGCGCCACCGCCGCCGCGGTCGAGCGCTTCGGTCGCATCGACGTGCTCGTCAACAACGCGGGCAACTTCTACGCCGGCTACTTCGAGACCCTCAGCCCCGAGCAGGTGCGCGCGCAGATGGAGACGAACTTCTTCGGCCCGCTCAACGTCACGCGCGCGGTCCTGCCGGTCCTCCGCGCGCAGCGCTCCGGCCAGATCATCACGGTCACGTCGACCGCGGGCTTCGTCGGCGGCGGGTTCACGTCGGCCTACGCCGCCTCGAAGCACGCCCTCGAGGGCTGGATGGAGTCGCTCGCCGAGGAGGTCGCGCCGTTCCGCATCGAGACCATGTCCGTCGAGCCCGGCTTCTTCCGCACCGAGCTGCTCGTCGAGGGCTCGTCGACCCTCTGGCCGGAGCTCGAGATCGAGGACTACGCCGAGGGCACCGCGCAGACCATCGAGGCGTGGCGCGGCATGCACGGCACGCAGGCCGGCGACCCGGCGAAGCTCGCCGCGGCGCTCGTGACCCTGTCCGACGGCGGCGCGCTCCCCGGCCGCTTCATCGCAGGGGCAGACGCCATGGCCGGGATCGAGCAGAAGCAGGCGACCGTGCAGCAGCAGATCGACGCCCACCGCGAGCTCTCCGCCTCGCTCTCGCACGACGCCTGACACCCCTGACACCACCACGGCCGAGCGCTGGGCCAAGCCCACCGCATAGGCCCCAACCGGAGGAGCACCACCATGCAGACCGCACGACTCGGAGGCCTCGAGGTCTCCCGCATCGGCCTCGGCGCCATGACCATGGCCGGCACCTACACGTCCGAGGGGGCGCTCGACCACGACGAGTCCACCCGCACCATCCACCGGGCGCTCGAGCTCGGCGTCACGCACATCGACACCGCAGAGGTCTACGGGCCGTTCCTCAGCGAGGAGCTCGTCGGACGCGCCGTCGCCGGCCGCCGCGACGACGTCGTCATCGCGACGAAGTTCGGGCTCGTCTCCCACCGCGACGGCGCCGAACCCGCGGTCGGTCGGATCGACAGCCGGCCGGAGAGCATCCGAGCCGCGGTCGAGGGCTCCCTCCGTCGCCTCGGCACCGACAGGATCGACCTGTACTACCAGCACCGCGTCGACCCCGCCGTGCCCATCGAGGACACCATCGGCGCGGTCGCGGAGCTCGTCGCCGCGGGCAAGGTGCTGCACCTCGGGCTCTCGGAGGCGTCGGCCGAGACGATCCGGCGGGCGCACGCCGTGCACCCGGTGACGGCGCTGCAGACGGAGTACTCGCTCTGGACGCGCGATGTCGAGGCCGAGATCCTGCCGGTGCTGCGCGAGCTGGGCATCGGCTTCGTGCCCTACTCGCCGCTCGGGCACGGGCTGCTCGCGGGCAGGATCCGCAGCGTCGACGACGTCGCCGACGATGACTGGCGCAAGACCAACCCGCGGTTCACCGACGCCAGCTTCGCACGCAACCTCGCGCTCGTCGACGAGGTCACCGCGATCGGCGCCGAGATCGGTGCGACGCCGGCACAGACCGCGCTCGCCTGGATCCTGTCGCGCGGCGACGACATCGCGCCGATCCCCGGCACCCGCCGCGTGGCGCGCGTCGAGGAGAACACCGCGGCCGACGGCATCAGGCTCTCGCCTGACCAGATCGCGCGGCTCGAGGCGCTCGAGCCCGCAGCAGGCGCGCGGCACGACGACGCGAACATGGCCTCGATCGACCGCTGACGCGCCGGGCGCTCAGGCGATCTCGACGACCTCCACCTCCGCGCCCCGGGAGGCGTAGCGGAGCGGCATGCCGGGCCGGTCCACGGCGAACCAGAACGTGCTGGCGCCGTCGTCCCGTTGCACGTCGTACCGCAGGCAGTCGACCTCGCCGACCGCGAGCCGGATGCGCTCGTGCGTCACGGTCGTCGCCGCCTCCGGGAAGGCGGCGTGCGCCTGCAGCTCGCGCCAGGTGACGCGCGAGGTGCGCGGGTCGTCGACGGGCGTCCCCGACGCATCCGTCACGACCTGCGAGAGCGCGCAGCCGTCCGCGTCGCCGTCCTGGAAGCTGTCGCAGTGGTAGGTCGTGCGGCCCTCGAGCCGGGTGCGCACGAGCAGCCTGCGGCCGTCGGGATTGCCGGCGCGGATCTCGTCGGCGGTGAACGGCGTCGGCGCCAGGTCGGGGCCGAGCACGTGCGGGTCGCTCACGCGCCGAGCTCCGCGTCGACGGCGTCGGCGAGCGCGAAGATCACGGGCCAGCCGCCCTCCGAGCTGTTGCCGAGCACGCTCACGGTCGTCCGGCTCGCGACGAGGTGCGTCGAGCGGAAGGAGGCGCCGGCGTCGTAGCCCTCGAGGATGAGCGCGTCGTGGGTCGGGTGCAGCCAGAAGCCCATGCCGTACCGCTTGCGCTCGTCGGGCACGTCGAAGCGCGGCCGGATCATCGCCTCGACGCTGCCCCGCGACACGATGCGCCCGTCGAGCAGCGCGAGCCAGAAGCGGTGCAGGTCGGCGGCGGTCGTGAACGCGCCGCCGTCGCCGTTGCCGAGCACCGGCAGGTGCAGCGTGTTCACGAGGTCGCCCGCGTCTGCCACGTAGCCGGGTGCCGCATCCGCCGGCAGGTCGTTGAGCGGCAGGAAGCCGGTGCGCTCGAGGCCCGCCGGCTCCAGCACGAGCCGGCGCACCACGTCGTGGTAGCCCTCGCCCGTCACGCGCTCGAGCAGCACGGCGAGCACCATGTAGCCACCGTTGCAGTACGAGAACCGCTCACCCGGCGGGCGCTTCTGGTCGTGGCCGTCGAGCATCGGCAGGAACGCCGCGGCGCTCGTGAGCTCGTGCGACGGCACCGTGAGCACGTAGTCCTCGGGCTCCCAGTCGGCCTCCTCGTCGAGGTAGTCGCCGATGCCGGACGTGTGGGTCAGCAGCTGCTCGATCGTGACGGCATCGTCGATGCGGGGCAGGTCGTCGCCGAGCAGCTCGCGCACCGGCTGGTCGAGGCGCAGGCTGCCGTCCTCGACGAGGCGCATGACGGCGAGCGCGGTGAACGCCTTGCTGCCGCTCGCGATCGCGATGCGCGCCTCCGGGATCATGGGCACCCGCAGCGCCCGGTGCAGGTGGCCCTCGCAGCGCTCGAGCGTGCGCAGGTCGCCCACATCGATCGCCGCGACGCCGGTGAACGCGTGCTTCGCGACGGCGGTGTCGAGCGCCTCAGGATCCACGTGCATGGCTGCTCCCTCGTGCTGGTCGGATCGTACGCCGGTCAGGCCGGCCGGTCGATGAACCGGCCGCCATGGATCGTCCACCGGCGCGTGAGCCCCAGGCGCTCGAGGAACGCGGCGTCGTGGCTCACGACCACGACCGCTCCCTCGAAGGCGGTGAGCGCATCCACGAGCCCGTCGATGCTGTCGAGGTCGAGCGAGTTCGTCGGCTCATCGAGCAGCAGCAGCTGCGGCGGCGGGTCGGCGAGCAGCAACCGCGCGAGCGCGAGCCGGAAGCGCTCGCCGCCCGACAGCTCGCGCACGCGCTGCTCGGCGCGCGCACCGCGGAAGAGGAACCGCGCGAGCTGCGCCCGCACCTCCTGCGGCGGCCGCGTCGGCGCCGTCTCGCGCACCGCGTCGACGAGCGTCGCGTCGCCGTCGGCGAAGCGGATGCGCTGCGGCAGCAGCGCGGTCTGCCGGATGCGGTGCGTCACCTCGGCGACCGGATCCGGCCGTCCTGCCGGCGGCTCCAGGCCGGCGATCGCGTCGAGCAGCGTCGTCTTGCCCGCGCCGTTCCCGCCCGTGAGCGCGATGCGCTCGGCGCCCCGGACGAGCACCTCGCCGGCGCTCGTGCGCAGGGCGAGCACGTCGCGGCCGGGCGGCACGCGCGTGCCGGGCAGGTCGATGCGGATCGACCGGTCGTCGCGGAGCCGCTCCTCGGCCAGCTCGAGCGCCGCCTCGGCGGTCGCCTCCCGCCCCTCGTGCAGCGCCTTGGAACGGGCGCTCGTGCGCTCGGCCCTGCGCTGCAGTCCGCCGGCGACGATCTTCGGGATGCCGCCCGCCTGGCCCGCGCGGCGGCCGGCCGCCTCGGCCTTCGACCGCTGCTCCGCGGCGTCGAGGCGATCGCGGCGCTCGCGCCGGACGAGCTGCTCGGCGTCGCGCACGGCATGCGCGGCCGCCGCCTGCTCCGCCTCGATCGCGCTGCGGTAGACCGAGTAGGGGCCCTCGAAGGAGCGCAGGGCCGACCCGCGCAGCTCGGCGATGCGGTCGACCCGCTCGAGCAGCTCGATGTCGTGGCTCACCACGAGCAGCGACCCGCGCCACGCCGAGACCGCGTCGTGCAGGCGGCGGCGCGCGGCGGCATCCAAGTTGTTCGTGGGCTCGTCGAGCAGCGCGATGTCGGCGCGCTGCAGCCGGATCGCGGCGAGCCCGACGAGCACGGCCTCGCCGCCGGAGAGCGCGGCGATCGGGCGCCGCAGCAGCGCCTCGTCGCCGGCGAGGCCGAGCGCGGACAGCTCGCCGAGCGCCTCCGCCTCGACGCCCCAGCGGTCGCCGACCGCGTCGAAGTGCCGGGTGGCGACGTCGCCGCGCTCGATCGCGGCGATGGCGTCGAGCACCGGGCGGATGCCGAGCGCATCCGCGACGGTGCCGGGACCGAGGCCCAGCTGCTGCGGCAGCGTCGCGACGCTGCCGTGCACGACGAGCTCGCCGGAGACCGGCTCGAGCCGGCCCTCGATGAGCCCGAGCAACGTCGACTTGCCGGCGCCGTTGCGGCCGACGATGCCCGTGCGGCCGTGGCCGAGCGCGCCGGAGATGCCCGGGGCGCCGAAGACGCCGGTGCCGTCAGGCCAGTGGAAGGTGACGCGCGAGAGCGCGATGACAGGGTGTGCCAAGAGAGATCCTCCGAGAGCGGATGAGCGCTGACGGATGCGTCGACGATGCGTGGTCGTCGGGTCAGCGCGCTGTCGCGGCTCCGCGGATCTCGGTCATCTCGGCTGCTTCCTGGCGTGGGGCGTCGGCGCTGACACCGCCGACGATCGCCCCACGAGGCTAGCGGAGCGCGCGACGGAGCGGAAGGTCCGCGGGCGCCGGCGCTACCGTTGACCCGTGGACGGCGAGCACCCGCAGGTCGACGGCAGTGACCTGGACGCGCTCGTCGCGCGCGTGCCGCTCGGCTGGAGCCGGCAACACATCGACGGGCGCGCCTGGGGCGTCACGCGGGTCGACCGCGCGGACGGCCGCGCGAGCACGATCGACGGCGAGGAGCTCGGCGGTGCGCGGCGGATGAGCGCCAACGTCTGGCGCACCCGAGCCGGCACGCTGCTGCGGCCGTGCGAGATGCCCGCCGAGCAGGTGCTCGAGGTGCTGCGGGCGCTCGACGAGCCGCCCGCCTGACCCAGTTCCGGTCAGACCTCGTGCTCGGTCACGTCGGCGACCTGCGCGTGCAGGTACGCGACGAGCGCGTCGCCGTCGACCGTCGCCGCGACGCCGTGCTCGCCGCCGCCGATCGACACCCGGTGGCCGAGCACGCGCTCGTCGGCGACGATCGGCAGCGGCGTGGTCGTCCCGAACGGCGTGATCGTGCCGCGCCGGAACCCCGTCACCGCAAAGGCGGCGTCGGCGTCGGGCATCGACAGGCGGCTGACGCCGAGCAGCTGCCGCAGCTTCGGCCAGGCGATCGTGCGGTCGCCCGGCACGAGCACGAGGAGGTGGTCGCCCTCCCCTCGGCGCACGACCATCGTCTTGATGACCTCGGCGGGGCTGACCCCTCGGGCCTCGGCTGCCTCCGCGAGCGACGACACCCGACCGTGGCGGGTGATCTCATGCTCGAGCCCGGATGCGGCGAGCGCCTCGAGCGCGGGGTTCGTGTCGGCCATGCCGTCAGGCTATGCCGGTTCTCGACGTCGCGGGTGGTGGTACGAGGCGATATCGCCGGTGTGCGACCACCCGCGACGTTGAGAATTCAGGCGGTGGCGGCGACGAGGGCGGCGACGAGCGCCTGCGCGTTCGGGCGCTGCGCGATGCCCGCGACCTGCAGGCCGTGCTTGCGGCAGTCCTCCGCCGTCTGCTCACCGATCGCGATGATGCGGGTCTCGGCCGCGAGGCCGAGCCGCGCGACCTGCTTCGCCACCGAGCCGGAGGTGACGAGCACCGCGTCGATCGGCGTCTCTGCGGGCTCGACGGCGGTGAGCACCGCGTCATGAGCGCCCTGCTCCGAGACGTGGTCCCTGTCCTGCTGCTCGCGGGCGGCCTGCTCGCCGGTGTCGCGCTCGGCCGCCTCGGGGCCCTGCGCGGCCTGCTGCTGCTGCGCGTCCACCCTCGCGGGGTGGACCGGCGCGCCGATGATCGGGATCGCGTCGGTCTGCGTGGTCACCGCCTCGACGAGCTGCTCGCCCGACTCGAACACCGGCACCGTGCGGTAGGCGACCACCTCGGTCACCTGCATGCCGTGCTGGCGCAGCCCGCTCGCGATGGTCGGGCGCGCGTCGAGCGCGTGCGGCCAGAGCACCCGGCCCTCGCGGATCGGCCACTCGTCGACGAGCCCGGCCGCGGACTGCCGCGCGGGGATGAACGCGACGGGCACCCCGCGCTCGCGCAGCGATGCCGCCGTCACCGAGCCGACCGCGGCGACCTGCACGGAGGACGGCACGCGCGGCAGCACCCGCACGGTCGACTGGCTCGTGACGACCAGCCAGTCGAAGCGGCCCTCCGCCAGCTGCCCGAGGATCTGCTGCAGCCGCTGCTGGTCCTCGGCGGGCTCGATCTGCACGAGCGGCAGGATGAGCGGCTCGAGGCCGGCATCGGTGACGAGCTCGGCCACCTCGTCGCCCCAGGTGCCGCCTCGGGGGATCAGGACGCGCATGGGTTCCTCCGGGATCGGTGGTGGGTGCTCCGCATCCTCGCAGACCCAGCCGGGCTCGTGGTCACGGCCCGTCGTCGACGGGGTGGTCGGTGCGGGCGGTCGCTCGCCGCCCGGGACTACGCCCTGGCGGCCTGCACGAGGTCGGCCGCGCCGCCGTCCAGCAGCTCGGTCACCGCGCGGTCGGCCACGTCGCGCGCGGCCTCCTCGAGCTCGGACGCCCTGGTCGAGTCGAGCGTGTAGGCGTGGGATGCGGCCACCCGGCTCGAGCCGTCGGTCGCGTACGCGATCGCCGAGAGGAAGAGCATCCCGTCGGCGACCTCCGCGTGCGCGGCGAGCGGCGCCGCGCAGCCCGCCTCGAGCCCCGCGAGCACGCGTCGCTCGGCGTCGACCGCCGCGCGCGTCGGCGCGTGGTCGGTCTTCGCGACCGCCGCTCGCGCCGCGCCGTCGCCGTCGCGGATCTCGACCGCGAGCGCCCCCTGCGCGGGCGCGGTCGGGAAGTCGATGAGGTCGAGCACCTCGGTCGCCCGGTCCTCGAGCCCGAGGCGCTTGAGCCCCGCGAGCGCGAGCACGACCGCGTCGAGGTCGCGCTCCCCGGTCTGCGGGTCGCCCTGCGCACGGGCGAGCCGCGTCGGCACGTTGCCGCGGATGTCGACGACCTCGAGGTCGGGCCGCGCGACCCGCAGCTGCGCCATGCGGCGCGGCGAGCCGGTGCCCACCTTGGCGCCCTCCGGCAGGTCGGCGAGCGTGAGCCCGTCGCGCGCGCACAGCGCGTCGCGGGCGTCCTCGCGCTTCGTGACGGCCGCGAGCTCGATGCCGGCGGCGGGCGCGGTGGGGAGGTCCTTCATCGAGTGCACGGCGACGTCGACGCGGCCGTCGAGCAGCGCATCCCGCAGCGTCGAGACGAACACGCCCGTGCCGCCGAGCTGCGACAGCGACGAGCGGTCGGTGTCGCCCTGCGTCGTGATCTCGACGATCTCGACCTCACCCGCGAAGCGGGCCGCGAGCGCCGTGGTCTGCGCGAGCGCGAGCGCCGAGCCGCGCGTGCCCACCCGGATGGTCACGGCTGCAGCCCCGCGATCGCCGGCCGGAACCCGAGGCGCGGGTTCTCGCAGCACCCGGGGCGGCAGACGTCGTACCAGGTGTGGATCGAGGTGACCGACTTGCGCTCGGCCTCCGGCCGGCCCTCGAGGCGCTCCTGCACGAGGTCGACGAGCGCGCCCACGTACTGCGGATCGATGCCGGGGGTCGGCGCGCGGCGCGCCCACAGCCCCGCCTCGGTGGCCGTCTCGATGGCCTCCTCGTCGAGGTCCCACATGACCTCCATGTGGTCGCTCACGAAGCCGAGCGGCACGATCACGATCGCCTTGCGCGACTCGAGCGCCTCGATGGCGTCGTTGATGTCGGGCTCGAGCCACGGCTGCGACGCGGGGCCGGAGCGCGACTGGTAGACGAGCTGCCAGGCGATGCCGGGCGCCGCCTCCGCCATCACGTGCTCGGCGGCGGCGAGGTGCTGGCCCTCGTAGCCGCCGCCCGGCCCCCACTCGTGCAGGTCGGGGGCGCCGGAGCGCTCGGCGTCGGCGGTCGGGATCGAGTGGGTCGCGAAGAGCACCTCGATCTCGGCGTCGGCGAAGCCCGCCTCGCGCGCCTCGGCGACGGATGCGCGCACGCCGTCGACGAAGGTCGCCAGGAAGCCCGGGTGGTTGAAGAACTGCCGCACCTTGTCGATCTGCATCGACGCCTGCAGGCCGGTCGCCTCGAGCGCATCCGCCCAGTCCTCGCGGTACTGGCGGCACGACGAGTAGGAGGAGTAGGCCGAGGTGGGGATGGCGATGAGGCGCGTCGCACCCGCATCGGCGGCCTGCTGCAGCGCCTCGTCGAGGTAGGGCGCCCAGTTGCGGTTGCCCCAGTAGACGGGCAGGTCGACGCCCGCGGCCGCGAGCGCGCCCTCGAGCGCCGCCTTGAGCTCGCGGTTCTGCTCGTTGATGGGGCTCACGCCGCCGAAGTGGCGGTAGTGGCCCGCGACCTCCTCGAGGCGCTCGTCCGGGATGCCGCGGCCGCGCGTGACGTTCCGGAGGAAGGGGATGACGTCGTCCTGCCCCTCCGGGCCGCCGAAGCCCGACAGCAGGATGCCGTCGTAGGCGACCGGCTCCTCCACGTGCTCGGGGCCCGCCTGCGCGGCCGGGCTCGCGCTCGGCACGGCGGCACCCGGCTCGAGGTGCACGGAGGTCGCTGCCGGCGCCTTCGTCTCGCGCCGCTGCGGTGCCTGCTGCTCCGCCTGCTGCTGCTCGCTCTGCTGCTGCTCTACCTGCTGCTGCACGGCATCCGATGCGGACGTGCCGCAGCACCCACCGCCGCAGCAGCCGCCGGTCGTCGTCGTGTCGCTCATGCGAGCACCTCCTCGATCTCGTCGGCCGCGATCCGGCGGCCCGTGAAGAATGGGATCTCGTCGCGCACGTGCATGCGCGCCTCGACGGCCCGCAGCTCGCGCATCATGTCGACGAGCTCGGTCAGCTCGTCCGCCTCGAGCGGCAGGATCCACTCGTAGTCGCCGAGCGCGAACGCCGAGACGGTGTTCGCCACGACGCCGCGGTAGGCGGCGCCCGCGCGGCCGTGCTCGGCGAGCATGCGGCCGCGGTCCTCGGCCGGCAGCAGGTACCAGTCGTACGAGCGGTTGAACGGGTAGACCGTCACCCACTGCTTCGGCTCGATGCCGCGCATGTAGCCCGGCACGTGGCGCTTGTTGAACTCGGCGTCGCGGTGCACGCCCATCGCGCCCCACGTCTGCGTGGTGCCCGCGAGCTCGCGGGTGCGGCGCACGCGGCGCACGGCCGCCTGCAGCGCCTGCGGCTCGACGGCGGCGCCGGGCGCCCCGTGCATCCACACCATCACGTCGGCGTCGTGGCGGAGCCCCGAGACGTCGTAGATGCCGCGGACGACGATGCCCTCGCGCTCGAGCGCGGCGATCTCGTCCGCCAGCGACGTGCCCGCGGCCGACGCGCCGTCGGCGGTCGTGCCCCGGCGGTGGACGCTCCAGATCGTGTAGCCGTCGTCCTGCTGCTCGGTGTCCTGCTGCGGCGTGTGCTCGCTCATGCGTCTCCTCGCTCGTCTGCGTCTCGTGCTGGGGTGGCGGATGCGGCGGGCGCCGCCGCGTCCGTCTCGTCGTGCGCGGCGGCCGCATCGGGGGCCAGCTCGTCGGGGGCCACCTCGTCGGTCCACGGGGTGCCCGGCACCGCGAAGCGCTCGCGGCGGATGCCGAGCGCCGCCCGCCGCGCGTCCGGCACGACCTGCGCGAGGCCGGTGCCGGCGACCGCGGCGCCGACCAGGAACAGGTTGGCGTGCGCGTCGGCGGCGTCGCGCAGCGCCTGCTGGCGGCCGCGCGCGCCGACGACGGTGGTGGGCTGCCCCTGCTCCCACCGCACGCGCGCGCTCGCGACCGGCTCGGGGAGGTCGCGGCCGAGGATCGCGCGCGCGTCCCGCAGCGCGAGCGCCGCGGCCGCGTCGTCGTCGAGGCCCTCGGTCGCGGGGGCGGCGGCGCCGGAGCCGTACGACAGCCGCACGACCTCGCGGCCGTCGGCCGCCTCGCGCAGCCACGGCCACTTCGCGCTCGCGTGCGTGAGCGCCTTCGCCCGGATGCCGGGGGCGTCGGCCGCGACGAGCACGCCCGTGCCGCGCGGGTCGCCCGAGATCGCGCCGGGCGGGAGGACGAGCGTGACGAGCTCGACCGCCACGCCGGCCGCGTCGGTCGCGAGCGGCGCGAAGCCGTCGAGCCCGCCCAGCACGCGCAGCGCCTCGGGCTCCGGCAGCGCGACGACGAGCGACGACCCGGCGAAGGCACCCGCGTCCGTCTCGACGGCCCAGCCGGTCGGCGTCGGGGACGCCGAGGTCACGCGCACCCCGGTGCGCAGGTCGGCGTGGTGCGCGCGAGCGCGCTCCGCGAGCGCGGCCGTGATCCGGTGGACACCCCCGCGGATGCCCTGCACCGCCGAGCCGGGCCGCTGCGCGTTGCTCGGCGCGGCGTCGCCCCGCGCCACCGCGGCGGCGCGCTCCTCGAGCACGACGGCGACGGCGCCCGAGAGCGAGCCCGCCTGCGTGAGCGCGTTGTTGAGCCCCGGCGCGACCGTCGCGACGTCGAGCCGCTCGACGTCGGCGGAGTAGACGCCGCCCGCGAGCGGCGCCACGAGCCGGTCGAGCGCCTTGCGCCCCATGCGGCGCCGCACGAGCGGGCCGAGGGCGTCGTCCTTGCCGATGCGCAGCACCGGCATGAGCCGATCCGCGTAGGCGCGGATGGCGCCGCCCCAGCCGAGCGCGTCGATGACGTCGCGCGCGAGCGGCGACGAGGGGATGCCGAGCAGGCTAGCCTTCGGCAGCGGCACCGCGCGGTCGCCCAGCTGCAGCCACGCACCCGCCGGGTTCGGCGACACGATGTCGTCGGCGAGGCCCAGCTCCGCAGCGAGCTCGGCGACGGCGCCGCCGCGGGTGGCGAACGACTCGGCGCCGGCGTCGAGCGCGAGCCCCGCGACCTCGATGCCGGTGGCCACGCCGCCCAGGCGATCCGAGGCCTCGAGCACGAGCACGCGGTAGCCCCGACCGGCGAGGTCGTGCGCGACGGTCAGGCCACCGGCGCCCGCGCCGACGACGATCGAGTCCCATCGCTGCGCCTCGGGCAGCGGGGTCTCCGGCAGCGAGCCCTCGGGCAGCGGGGTCGCGTCCGCCTGCCCAGCGTCAGCGGTCACCGCGCGTGCACCGCCTGCACGATGCGCGTCAGCACATCCGGGTCGGTCGACGGCGGCACGCCGTGGCCGAGGTTGAAGACGTGCGCGCGGGCGACGGAGCCGGCCATCATCACGTGGTCGATCGCCGCCTCGACGATCTCCCACGGGGCGCCGAGCACGGCGGGGTCGAGGTTGCCCTGCACCGTCACGTCGGAGCCGATGCGCTCGAGCGCGACGTCGAGCGGCACGCGCCAGTCGACGCCGACGCAGTCGACGTCGAGGTCCATCGCGCCGTAGAGCTCGCCCGCGCCGACGCCGAAGTGCACGAGCGGCACCCGACGTCCGGATGCGTCGACGAGGTCGCGCACGGCGTCGAGCGCGATGCGCGATGCAGGCGCGACGTGCTCGCGGTACTGCTCGAGCGGCAGCGAGCCCGCCCACGAGTCGAAGAGCTGGGCCGCGGAGGCGCCCTCCTCGACCTGCGCGCGGAGGAAGCGGCCGGTGACGTCGGCGGTCCAGCGAGCGAGCCGGTCCCAGGCATCCGGGAACGCGCGCATGAGCGTGCGCGCCTCGAGGTGGTCCTTCGAGGGACGCCCCGCGACGAGGTAGGCGGCGAGCGTGAACGGGGCGCCCGCGAACCCGATGAGCGGGGTCGAGCCGTCGCCGATCGCCGCGAGGCCGGCGACCGTCTGCCGCACGCCCTCGCGCACCGGCTCGAGCGCGCTGTCGAGCGCTGCCGGGTCGAGCGAGACGAGCCGCTCGACGTCCTCCGGCGTGCGGATCGGCTGCGCCACCACCGGGCCGACGCCCGGCTCGATCTTGACGTCGACGCCCGCGAGCCGCAGGGGCACCATGATGTCGCTGAAGAAGATGGCGGCGTCGACGCCGTGGCGGCGCACCGGCTGCAGCGTGATCTCGCTCGCGAGCGCGGGGTCGAGGCACGTGTCGAGCATGTCGCGCTCCGGGCCGTCGGTGCGGCGGCGCAGCTCGCGGTACTCGGGCAGCGATCGACCGGCCTGCCGCATGAACCAGACGGGGGTCACCGCGGGGCGGTCGCCGCGGTACGCCCGCACCAGCCCGGACGAGCCGGTGCGGGTGCTGAGCGGGTGGTCTTCGCGGAGTGCAGGCATCCCCTCCATCATCCCACCTCGTACGTGGGGCCGCGCCGTGCGCGCTCAGCCGTGCGCGTCGACCTCCGGCTGCTCGATGCGGCGCACCTGCACGCGCACCGCGGCGTCGCCCCAGTCCTCCGGCAGCGCGTCGCGCACCGCGCGGGCGACCTCGGAGGCCACGACGCGCGAGTCGTCGACCTCTGCGACGCCCACGCTCACGGCCACGCGTCGGGGCAGCAGCGTGACGTGCGCGAGCACGCTCGACGGCGCCGCCCGGCCGGCCACGGTCGGCACGGCGCGGTACGCCCGCGCGACGCTCGGATGCGCGGCGACCGCCGCGTCGACGAGCTCTGCCACGCGCTGCGGGCTCTCAGGCATCCAGCACCCCCGCGTCGAAGACGTCGTCGATCACCACGTCGATCTCGCGCACCGGCGCCGGCGCGTGCGCGGCGAGGGCGGCGCCGATGGCCGCGCGCACGGCGTCGGCCCTGGCGCGCATGGGCGAGCCGAACCGCACCCCGATGGTGACCCGCACGTGCAGCGCCGGCGCATCGTCGATCCGCAGCTCGACGCTGCCGACGAGCACGTCGTCGACCTCGTCGCCCGCGCGGCGGACGAGCTCGCGCAGCGCCCCCTCGGTGACGGTCGTCTCGGTGCGGTCGTCGATGGCCTCGAGCGGCAGGTCGCGGCCGGCGCGCACCTCGTCCCGCACCACGGCCAGCACGCGGTCGACCCATCCGGCGTCGACCGCGCCCGACTCCTCGACGACGAGCGCCCGCGTGAGGCGCGACAGGCGCTCCATCGACGCGAGCATGGCGCGGCACTCCGCGTCCTCCTCGATGGCGGCGACCCGCGGCGACCTGCCCGCGTCGAAGTAGGCGGACAGCTGCTCGAGCGTCCGGCCGGATCCTCCGATCGTGTCGTCCATGGTCACCTCCACTCTGCCATCGCCGCGAGCACCGCACCCCGGGCGCGTGCCAGCCGGCCGCGCACGGTGGCGGGGCTGACCTCGAGCCGCGCCGCGATCTCGTCGTAGGAGAGCTCCGCCATCTCGCGCAGCAGCCACACCTCGCGCTGGTCCTCGGGGAGCGCCGCCAGCACGTCGCCGAGCGCTCGCGTCGCCGCCCTGCCCTCGGCGACGGCATCCGGCTGCGGCGAGGTCGCCGGGCCCTCCTCGTCGGGCAGCGGCTGCACGTCGCGGCGCGCCCGCGTGCGCAGCACGTCGGTCGCGCGCCTCGCCACCGAGGTCGCGAGCCACGAGCGGACGCGCGCGGGCTCCCGCAGCTCGTCGAGCTGCCGCCAGGCAGTGACGAGCGCCTCCTGCACGACGTCGTCGGCGTCGCTCGAGCCGCCCAGGTAGCGGGTGGCGAACGCGATGAGGAACGGCGAGTGCCGCCGCACGAGCACGGCGAACGCCCGCTCGTCGCCGTCCTTCGCGCGCTGCGCGAGGAGTGCGTCGGGTGCCGTCTCCAGCTGCACGCTCATCTGCTCGGAGCGTAGCCGCAGTCGCGGCGAGCGCCGTCTGCGACCCGACGCGAGATCTGCAGAGCGGATCCGTGACGAATCCATCGCTCGTGACGTCACAGTCACGAAGGGGGATCCGCCCCCGGAACCGGAGGACACCATGAGCAGCACCACACCGACCGATGGGCTGAAGGCCGACGGCCTGCAGGGCACCACGACCGTGGTCGACCCCGTCGTCGCCAAGATCGCCGGCATCGCCGCGCGCGAGGTGCCCGGCGTGCACGCGCTCGGCGGCGGCGCGGCGCGCGTGGTCGGCGCCGTCCGCGACGCGCTCGGGCAGAGCGACCTCGGCCAGGGCGTGCGCGTCGAGGTCGGCGAGCACCAGGTGGCCGCCGACGTCACGATCGTCGTCGCCTACCCCGAGCAGCTGCACATCGTCGCCGAGAACGTGCGCCGCGCGGTCAGCACCGCGATCGTCGAGCTCATCGGGATGGAGGTCGCCGAGGTCAACGTGACCGTCTCCGACGTGCACATCCCGGGCGAGGACGACGAGCCCGACGAGCCGCGCGCCGCATGAACGCCATCACGATCGGCGTCCTGACCGGGCTCGCCCTCGCGGCGCTCGCGCTCGCGTTCGGCTTCGGGGGCTTCCTCCTCGGCCTCGCGCTCGCGGCCCTCGGCGCCCTCGTCGGCGCGGTCGCGACCAGGAGGCTCGACCTGCGGGCGGCTGTCGACGCGGCCCGCGGCAGGAGCGTCGGGTGACCGACGTGCCCGGCGCGATCACGATCGCCCCCCGCGCGCTGCGCGCCACCGTGCGCGCAGCCGCGGCGGAGGCGTTCGGCGCCCCGCGCGCGGACGTGCGCGCCGACGTGGTCGAGCGCGGCCCGGCCCTCGACCTCCGCATCACCACCCCCATCGGCCTCGGCGACGAGACCGTGCTGGCCGCCGCCGAGCGCGCCAGGCGGCTCCTGCTCGACCGGGCCGGCGCCCTCACCGGCGCGAGCCTCGGCACGTGCGAGATCCGCATCACCGGTTGCTCGGTGCCCGAGCGCTCGCGCGTCCGCTGAGCGCTCCACTCCCCAGGAAGGACACCCCATGACCCCGCAGCCGAGTCCCCAGCCCGGCGCTCCGACCCCGGATGCGCGCGAGCTCCGGCGCCTCGAGCGGTGCGAGCTCCACCGCTCGCGCTCGCTCTCCGCGAGCATCGCGCTGTGGCTCACCGCCCTCGCCGTCGCGGCCGTGGCGGCGCTGCTGCTGCTCGAGCGCACGGGCACGACCGTGCCCGGTGCGACGCTGCCGGGGAGCGCGGAGATCGCCTCGCTCGCGGGCGGAGCCGGTGCCGTCGGCATCGCGATCGGCGCTGCCGCTGGGCTCGTCGGGCTCGCGATGCTCATCCTCGCGCTCGCCCCCGGGCGACGCTCCCGGCGAGCGCTGCAGCGCGAGGGCGTGGCGATCGTCGCCGACGACGCCGTGCTCGCGAGCGCCATCTCGCGAGCCGCGGCGCTCGCATCACGGGCGCCGGTCGACCGCACCCGCACGACGCTCGGCAGGACCTCGGCGGAGGTCGCGCTGCGGCCGCCGAGCGGCTTCGCCACCGACACCGCCGCCGCGGACGAGGCAGCGCGCGCGCTCATCGAGGCGCTGCGCCCACGACCGACGGTGCGCGTCGTCGTCCGAGAGGAGCGCGACGCGTGAGCCGCTCGTCGAGGACCCTGAACCGGATGCTGCTCGCCCTCCTGGGCACCGCATGGCTCGCGCTGGGCGCGGTCGTGGTGCTCTGGCACGTGCGACCCGACCTCGTGCACGCCGCCCTCTCGCCCGTCGCGGCGACCGCGGCGTCGGTCGACTGGACGATCGTCGCGACCGCGGCGGGCGCAGCCCTCGTGCTGCTCGCGGCGGTGCACGGCGCGACCCGCGGCCGCGGCCGCAGCGGCGACGCGGTGGCCGACCACGGCATCGCCGTCGACAAGCACGCCGTCCGCGACCTGTACCGGCTCGAGCTCGGCTCGATGCCCGACGTGCTCGACGTCGACGTGCAGCCCTGGTGGGCCCGGCGCGGCCGCCCCGCGTGGCGCATCGCGCTCCACGTGCGGCACGGCGCACGGCTCGACGAGGTCGTGGAGCGCGCCGCGACCGCCGCCGAGCGTACGCAGCAGCGGCTCGGCGCCCAGGTGCCGATCCTCATCCACGTCAGCGGCGGGCTGCGCGCCGCCGTCGCGACCACCCGTCGCGCCGACTGATCGCTTCTGCGGCGCGTCCGCGCCGCAGCCATCGCGCGATCTCGCGCACCCGATGAAGGAGGCCCGACATGGGCACGGACGACAAGATCAGCAACAAGGCCCAGGAGCTCGGCGGCAAGGCCAAGGAGGTCTTCGGCGCCGCGACCGGCGACGAGCGCCTCGAGGCCGAGGGCAAGGCCCAGCAGGCGAGCGCGAACGCCAAGCAGGCGGGCGAGCACGTGAAGGACGCCGCGAAGGACGCGTTCGGCAAGTGAGGCCGGCGGAGCGGTCCGGGCGAGCGCCCGGGCCGCTCCCGTTCGCGGTGGGCGAAGGCCCGCGTGCTCCGCGGGCACCCCTGGGGGACAGTAGGATGGTCTGGTGCTCATCTGCCTGACGGCGAGTCACAAGAACGCCGACTTCACTGCCCTCGAGGCACTGTCGACGGCTGACGCCTCACAGCTGCCCAGCTCCTTCGCCTCGCACCCCGCGGTCGACGGGGCGGTCGTCGTCTCGACCTGCAACCGCTTCGAGGTGTACCTCGACATCGACGCCGAGGCGGACGACGCTGCCGGCATCGCGCAGACCGTCGCGGCCGACGCGCTCGGCTTCCACCAGCCGGAGACGCTCGAGCCGCTCGCCGACGTCGAGGCCGCGGAGCACCTGTTCGCCGTCGCCGCCGGCCTCGAGTCGGTCGTCGTCGGCGAGGGCGAGATCGCCGGCCAGGTGCGCCGCGCGCTGCAGTCGGCGCAGGTCGCCGGCACCACGTCGCCGCACCTCGAGCGCCTGTTCCAGCGCGCCTCCGAGACGCAGCGCGGCATCAAGAACCGCACGGGCATCGGCGAGGCCGGCCGCTCGATCGTGCGCCTCGCGCTCGACCTCGCGAGCGCGCGGGTCGACTTCGTGGACGCCCGGGTGCTGCTCGTCGGCACGGGCCGCTTCGCCGGCGTCTCGCTCGCCGAGCTGCGTCGCCGCGGCGCGAAGCACATCGAGGTGTGGAGCCCGTCCGACCGCGGCGAGGGCTTCGCCCGCAGCCACGCGATCGGTCACGTCGACGCGCGCGACGCCGCGCTCGCCGCAGCCTCCGCCGACGTCATCATCACCTGCACGAGCGCCGACCGGTTCGTCGTCGACGCCGCCCTGCTGCACGCCGGCCGCGCGCGGCTCGCGACGCACGACTTCCCCGGTCAGGCGCACGACGCCGCGACCTGCCCGGTCGCCCTCGGCGGCACGAGCGCGGGATGCCCGATGCACGCCGCCGGCGCGACGGTCGCGGGCTGCCCCGTCGAGCACGGTCGCGGCGCGCAGCTCGTCGTGGACATGGGCATGCCCCGCAACGTCGACCCCGATGTCGCGACGGTCGCGGGCGTCGAGGTGCTCGACCTGGAGACGATCCGCCTGCACGCCCCGCTCGAGCACCTGACCGCCGCCGCCGATGCCCGCGACCTCGTGCGCAAGGCCGCGCGCCGGTTCGAGCGCGGCACCGAGGAGCGCCGCCTCGGACCCGCCATCGCCGCGCTGCGCCAGCACGTCGAGGAGGCCATGGAGGCCGAGCTCGCCCGCGTCGCGAAGCGCGGCAGCGAGGAGGAGCGGCGCGCCGCCGAGCAGGCGCTGCGCCACTTCGCCGGCGTGCTGCTGCACAAGCCGACCGTGCGCGCGCGGGAGCTCGCCGCCGAGGGCCGTCACGACGACTTCCTGTCGGCGATCGACGCGCTCTACGGCATCGACGACGTGGCGTGACCGGCCAGGACGAGAGCACGGCGACCGGCGACCACGCGATCCTGCCGCCCGCCGGCGTCGAGACCGATCCGCGCGAGACGGCCGGCGCATCCGCGCCCGAGAAGCGCCGACGGCTCGTCGACCTCGCGCCGCTGACGGCCTCACCCGTCTTCGCCCGGCTGTGGATCGGAAACGCCATCAGCGGCATCGGCGCGCAGATGACCGTCGTCGCCGTCGGCCTGCAGATCTTCGACATGACCGGCAGCACCATGGCCGTCGCCCTCGTCGGCGGCATCGCCCTGCTGCCCATGGTGGTCGCCGGCCTCTGGGGCGGCATGATCGCCGACGCCTTCGACCGCCGTGCCGTGCTCATCGTCTCGAGCCTCGTCGGCTGGGCCGCAGTGCTGGGCCTCGTGGCGCTCTCGACCTGGGACGCGGCGCTCGTCGCCGACGGCGAGCGCGCGCTGGTGTGGCCGTTCTACGTGCTCACGACGCTCAACACCGTCGCCGCGACCGTCTCGGGCGCGACGCGCTCTGCTGTCACGCCGCGCATCCTGCCCGCGCACCTGATCTCGCGCGCGACCGCCCTCAACGGCATCGCGATCGGCATCATGCTGACCGTCGGTCCCGCGCTCGCGGGCGTGCTCGTGGCGGGCGTCGGCCTGCCGATCACGTTCGCGATCGACGCGGTGCTCTTCACCGCCGGGTTCGTCGGCATCCTCGGGCTGCCGCGGCTGCCGCCGCTCGGCGCGGTCGCGAAGCCGGGCCTCGCATCGCTGCTCGACGGCTGGCGGTTCCTGCGCCAGGCGCCGAACATCCGCATGTCGTTCCTCGTCGACATCATCGCCATGTCGTTCGGCCGCCCCTTCGCGCTGCTGCCGGCGGTGGGCGCGATCGCGATCGGCGGCGGCCCGATCACCGTCGGCGTGCTCACCGCCGCCGCCGCGGTCGGCACGCTGCTCGCGAGCCTCTTCTCCGGCCCCGTCGCCCACGTGCACCGCCACGGCGTCGCCGTCGCCCGGGCGATCACCGTCTACGGCGCGTTCGTCGCCCTCTTCGGTGCCGTGCTGCTCGCGATGTCGCTCGGATGGGGCGGCCCGGTCGGCGCCGACTGGTCGCAGGTCGCGTGGCCGGCGCTCGCCGTCGCGGCGCTCGCCCTCGCCGGCATGGGCGCGAGCGACGAGATCAGCGCCATCTTCCGCTCGACCATGATGCTGACCGCCGCCCCCGACGAGATGCGCGGGCGCACGCAGGGCCTCTTCACCGTGGTCGTCGCGGGCGGGCCCCGCATCGGCGACCTCTACGCCGGCGCCGCCGCGAGCCTCGTCGCGCTGTGGTGCCCGCCGCTCATCGGCGGGCTCCTCATCGTCGCGCTCATCGCGATCGTCACGCGCACGCAGCGCTCCTTCCTCGCCTACGACGCCCGCACGCCGACGCCATAGCGGTCCACGCACCGCCCGACGGCCCCGTCGAGCGGCGGCGCGGGCGGTTGAGCCTCCCGTGCGCCAAGGCTGAGGGCGCCTTGGGCGCTGCCCTCCGACGCCGCGGCTAGCGTGACGAGTGCCGCAGCACGGCGACGATAGGACATCCGATGCATCCCGAGCTCGATGCGAAGACCGGCAGACCGCCGCTCCTCCACGACGAGCTCGTCGCGCTCTCGGCTCCGACGCAGGTGTGGTCGCGTCGGGACGGCACGATGGGCGGCGCCGCGGACGGCATCTTCCACGGTGACTGGCGCTGGGTGCGCAGCCTCGAGCTGCTCGTCGACGGCCGGCCGATCGAGCACCTCACGACCGCGGACGACCGCGACAGCACCGTCTTCCGCGCCGTCGCTCGCCAGCTCGACGGTGACTCGTCGACCCCGCGCGTGCTCGTCGAGCGGATGCGCGCCGTGGAGCCGGGCGGCTTCGTCGAGCGCGTGACGATCGTCAACGGCCGCGACGTCGAGGTCACGGCGCTCCTCGAGCTGCGCCTCGACCTCGAGCTCGCCCCGCTCGCCTCCGTGCACGCCGGCAGGCCGGAGGCCGTGCCGATCGACCTCCGACTCGACGACGGCGCGGCCGTCGCGACGGACGGCACCCGCACGCTCCGCTGCGCGAGCACCAAGGGCGCGATCGAGATCGACGGGCACCGCGTCACGGCGTCGCGCAGCGTGGTCGTGCGACCGGGCGACTGGGCGACCCTGTCGATCGAGCTCGCGGTCGACGACGCGCAGCTGGCCGAGCCGGGACCTCCGACCGCATCCCTCCCGCCGCTGCGCGCGACCGGTGTGACAGCCCTCGATCGCTGGGCCGGGCGCGCCGTGGCCGACCTCGACGACCTCTCCCTCGACGTCGGCCACGGCCCGTTCCTCGCCGCCGCGGCGCCCTGGCAGCTGACGCTGCTGTCGCGCGAGGCGCTCGTGGCGGCGCGCCTCGCGCTGCCGCAGGCCTCGGCGATCGCCGAGGGCACGCTGCGCACGCTCGCGACCCGGCAGGGCGTGCTCCACGACGCCGAGACGGGCGAGGAGCCCGGTCGCATCCCCCACGAGGTGCGCCAGGACGGCAGCGCGCCCGCCTTCCGGGCATCGGTGGACGCGACGCCGCTGTGGATCGTGCTCCTCCACGAGACGTGGATCGCCGGCATGCCCACCGAGACCGCCCGCGAGCTGCGCACCGCGCTGCACGCCGCGCTCGGCTGGCTCGCCGCGCACACCGGCGACGGCTTCCTCGCCGATCCCGACGACGACGAGGTGAGCGCGGCCGTGCAGGCCATCGCCTGCCGCGCCGCGGTCGGCGCCGCAGACCTGCTCGACGCGCTCGGCGACGACGGCGACGAGTGGCGCGCGTGGGCGGCTCGCCTGCGCTCGCGCTTCCGTGACGCGTTCTGGAGCGGCGACGGCTCCGCGCGCACCCCCTCGCTCGCCATCGACCACGACGGCGGGCAGCACGACCGCCTCGGCGCGGAGCTCGGCCAGCTGCTCGGCACCCGGATCCTCGACGAGTACGAGGAGTCGATCGTCGCGCGGATGCTGCTCGACGACGCGATCGCCTCGGGCTTCGGGCTGCGCTCGCTCGCCGCGGACGACCGCGACTACTGGCCGCTGCTCGAGCGCGGCGGCGCGATCCATCCGCACGAGACCGGCCTCGCGATCGAGGGGCTGCTGCGCGCGGGCTTCCGCGACGAGGCGCGCGCGCTCGCCGAGCAGCTCCTCGCCGCCGCCGACGCGTTCCACGGGCGGCTGCCGGCGGCCTTCGCGGGGTTCGGCCTCGAGGACGTCGCGATGCCGGTGCCGCTGCCGGGGGCCGGCAGCCCGCACGCCGCGAGCGCCGCTGCCGTCGTCGTCGTCCAGCGCGCGCTCGAGGCGCGCGCCGGCCGGCCGAAGCAGCGCATCGACACCGGCGAGCGGCACCTCGCGGCGGTCGAGCGCGTGCAGCGGCTCGACACCGGGCCGGTGCAGCTGCCGCTCCTGCGGGGCACGGGCAGCGGCGATCGATCGACCCAGCGGCCGCGCCTGCGGCTGGTCGACCCGGAGGGGTGAGGCGCGCCATCGCCTCGACCCGCTGACGCCGAGGGGCGCGGTGCGGCGCTGCCGCCCCGCGCCCCTCGGCGTCCGGCGTCACCCCTTCTCGGCGCCCTCCGTCGTCGACATGATGCGCTTCTGGAAGATGAAGAACACGATCGCCACCGGGATCGTCATCAGCACCGCCGCCGCGAGCTTGAGCGGGAACTGCGTGCCGGAGCCCAGCGCCCCCGACACGAGCGAGCCGACACCGGTCGTGAGGGTGTGCAGCTCGGGGCTCTGCCGCGAGATGACGAAGTGCCCGAACTCGTTCCAGGAGCCCTGGAACGACAGGATCGTCAGCGTGATGAGCGCCGGCGAGGCCATCGGGAGCGTCACCGACCAGAAGGTGCGGAACACGCCCGCGCCGTCGATCCTGGCGGCCTCCTCGATCGAGACCGGGATCGAGTCGAAGAACTGCTTCATGATGAAGACCCCGGCAGCGGTCGCCAGCAGCGGGATGATCATGCCGCCGTAGGTGTCGTAGAGCCCGAGCTCCTTGATCACCAGGAAGCGCGGGATCATCAGCACCACCGACGGCACGGCGAGCACCGCGATGAAGACCGCGAACACGAAGCCGCGGCCGCGGAACTTCAGCCGCGACAGCGCGTAGCCCGCCAGCGAGTCGAAGAACACCCGGAAGACGGTCACCACGATCGTGATGAACGCGGAGTTCGCCGCCCACAGGGGCAGGTCGCCGGTGAACAGCCGCTCGTAGGCGGCGTACGTGAACGTCTGCGGGATGAGCGACATCGGATCCCCGTTGGCCTCCGCATCCGTCTTGAACGAGCCGCTCACCGCGATCACGAACGGGTAGATGTAGACCAGCGCCAAGATGACGAGGATGACGTAGCCGACGATCAGGCCGCCGCTGACGCGCTCCTTCATGTGAGTCCACCTCCCGTGGTGCTCTGCGGACCGGCTTCGAGCCGCACCGCGCCCTCTGCGAGCAGCGGCGCCTTGAGGTCGCGCCCCTTGCGCCGCTTGCCCATGCCGCTCTCGTCCCGCTCGCCCAGCACCAGCCGCTGGATGAGCGTCATGGCGATGATGATGAGGAACAGCACGAACGCGATGGCCGCGGCGATGCCGGGCTCGTTGTTCTCGAACGCCTGGTTGAAGGCGAGGTACGCCGGGCTGGAGAGCGTCGGTGCCGCCGGGGTGCCGCGCGTCAGGTAGATCTGGTCGAACACCTGCCACGTGCCGATGAGCCCGAGCGTCAGCACCGTGAAGAGCGTCGGGCGGAGCATGGGCAGCGTCACGGAGAAGAAGGTGCGGATGGGGCCCGCGCCGTCCATCACCGCCGCCTCGCCGACCTCGGCGCCGATGTTCTGCAGCCCCGCGAGGAACAGCAGCATGAAGGTGCCGGAGGTGGTGAAGATGTTCATCGTGATGATCACGCACATCGCGACCGACGGGCCGGCCAGCCAATCCCATCCGGTGACGCCCAGGAAGCCCGGGCTGTCGAGGCCGGGCGGCGCAGCATCGCTGCGGAACAGGATGTGGAACACGCCGCGCGGGTCGGCGAACCAGTTCGGGCCGTCGATGCTGAGCGCCCCGAGCACGCGGTTGACCACGCCCGTGGCCGCGAAGAGGAAGAGGAAGACGCCCGTGATCGCGATCGACGAGGTCACCGACGGGAAGTAGAACGCGGTGCGGAAGAAGCCCTTGCCCTTCAGCAGCCGCCGGTTCACCTGCACGGCGAGGAAGAGCGCGAGCGCCGTCTGCAGCGGCACGACGAAGAGCACGAAGTAGGCGGTGTTGCGGATCGTGCGGCCGAACAGCTCGCGCGTGAGCGAGTCGTCGGTCGTGATCGCGGCGTAGTTCTCGAGGCCGACGACGTCGACGCTCTCGTTGAAGAGCGGCGAGTTGCGGCCGTTCCAGTCGGTGAACGAGACCCACAGCGCGAGGGCGATCGGCGCGATCAGGAAGACGCCGATGATGAGGATCGCCGGCAGCGTGAAGAGCCAGCCGGCGACCGTCTCACCGCCCCGCGCGCCCCCGCGCCGCTTGCGCGGCGCGGGAGCGGTCGAGACGGAGCTCATCAGCCCTGCGACGACGCGTAGGCGGCCTCGAGCTGCGTCTGCAGCTCGTCGAGCGCGGCCTGCGGGTCAGCGCCCTGCAGCGTCGTGATCGTGTTGTTGAACTCGGTCACGACGTCGGCCGCGCCCGAGAAGTTCACCGGGCTGACCGCGTAGTCGGCGCCCGCGACGAACGCGGCGTTCTCCGGGTAGGTCTCGGCGTAGGTGGCAGCTGCCGCCTGCGTCGAGGGGATGACGCCGAACGCGTCGGCGAACTCGAGCTGCTGCTCGTCGCTCGTCAGGAAGGCGACGAGCTCCTGCGCGGTGGCCGCGGTCTCCTGGCCCTGCGGGATGCCCCAGCAGTTCGAGAAGGTGAAGGTGCCGGGACCGGCCGGTCCCTCCGGCAGCTCCGCCACCAGGAACTCCACGTCCGGGAAGTCGGCCTCGAGCGCGCCGCGGATCCACGGCCCCTCGATCACCATCGCCGCTGCGCCGTTGCCGAACGCCTCGCCGCCCCAGCCGGCGCCGAGGTCGGCCGGCCACTTGAGCGAGCCCGCCTCGAGCAGGCCCTGCACGTACTCGAGCGCCTCGACGTTCTCGGGCGAGCTCGCGGTCACGGTGTCGCCGTCCATGAGCCCGCCGCCCGCCTGCTCCATGAAGACGCCGACGCGCGCGTACTCCGCGCCCATCGAGAGCCCGACGGTGTCGCCGGTCGTCAGCGTCTGGGCGACGGTCTGCAGCTCCTCCCATGTGGTCGGCACGTCGGCGTCGGTGAGGCCTGCCGCCTCCCACAGCTGCGTGTTGATGACGAGGCCGAGCGTCGAGAAGTCCTTCGGGGCGCACACGAACTCGCCGTCGAAGGTGAAGGTGTCGACGAGCGCCGGGTAGAAGTCGCCCGCGTTCGCGAGGTCGCCCGCGTAGGGCTCGAGGTAGTCGTCGCCCGCGTAGGTCTGGAACTGGTCCCAGCCCATGTAGAAGACGTCGGGTGCCGAGTCGCCCGCGAAGCCCTGCGCGAGCTCCTGGTTGAGGTCGGACGCCGCGATGACCTCGACGGTCGTGCCCGACTCGGCGCTCCAGGCGTCGGCCGCGGCCTGCACGGCCGCCGTCTCCGCCTCGCCGGAGGAGCCGATGAGCATCGTCAGCGCCTCGGCGGGCGCTTCGGGCTCTCCACTGGAGCCGGTGCTGCCACCCCCGGAGCAGGAGGCCAGGGCGAGGGCGAGCGTGCCGGCGAGGGCGACGCTGCCCAGCTTGCTGTGTCGCATGGTTGTTCCTTTCAGGATGGGGAGGGTCCCCGGTCGGCGGCGGGGGCGATCCCCCACCGTGCGTCGTCCCGCCGCACGAGGTGCGGCCGGACGATGGTCGTGACGGCGCCCGGCTGGGCGTCGATCGCGGCGAGCGCCGCGGTGGCCACCTCGCCGAGGCTCTGGTCGACGCTCGGGAAGCCGAGCCCCGCGGCGAGCGAGGTGTTGTCGAAGCCGATGACCGGCAGCCGGATCCCCAGCTGCGACGCCGCGCCGATGCCGCCGGTCGCGAGCGAGTCGGAGGCGCAGACGAGCGCGGTCACCCCACGCTCGAGCAGCGGTCCGGCGGCGACGAGCGCGTCCGCGACGCGGTCCTGGCAGCGCGCGGTCAGGGCGTCGAGGGCGTCGCCGCCGACGCCGAGCCGCTCGGCCATCGCCTCTGCCCAGCCTCGGCGCCGGTCGTCGCCGGACCCGCTGCCCGCGGGCCAGCCCAGGAAGCCGATGCGCCGGTGTCCGGCGTCGAGCAGCGCATCCGTCGCGGCGCGCGTGCCCGCGGCGCCGTCGACGTCCACCCAGTTGTGCGCGCGCGCAGCCCCCCAGGGACGGCCGAACGCGGCGAAGGCGAGGCCCTCGTCGAGCAGGGAGGTGACGCGCGCGTCGCCGAGGTGGGTCGAGGTGAGCAGGAAGCGGTCGGCGACCCGCTGGCCGGCGAGCTCGCGGATCTTGCGCACCTCCTCCTCGTCGTCGACAGCGGTGAAGAGCAGCACGTGCCTGCCCTGCGCGTCGGCGCGGGCGGTGAGCTCGTGCAGGAACCGGTCGAGCAGCGACGCGGCCACGTTCTCGGTGAGCGGGTCGATGCGCAGGCCGATCGTCGCGACGGTCTGCTGCCGCAGGCGCCTCGCCTGGAGGTTGGGCGAGTAGTCGAGGTCGTCGACGGCGGCGAGCACGCGGTCGAGCGTGGAGCGCTTGAGCAGCGCGGGGTTGTTGAGCGCGTTGGAGACGGTCTGCACCGAGACGCCGGCATGCGCCGCGACGTCGGCGAGGGTCGTCCCCATCAGCTGCTCCTCGGTCTCACACCCTTGTGATGCCTTCGACCCGCGCGGCGAAAGCCCGCTTGGATCGTTCCAATCCTGACGGTAGCGTATCGATCGTCCGAAGTGAACCCCGGTCGGGAGGCCCAGGATGAGCAGTGCAGCTCCAGCGTCGGATCGCGGTCGACAGCCGCTGCTGAACGATGCCCTCGTGGTGCTCGAGGCGCCGACGCAGTCGTGGTCGGATGCGTCCGGCGAGATGGGCGGCGCGGCGATCCACGGGGTGTTCCACGGCGACTGGCGCTACGTGCGCGGCCTCTCGCTGCGCGTCGGCGGCGAACCGGTCGAGGCGACCGGCACCGGCCGGTCCGCCGGCCGCGTCGTGTTCCACGGGGTCGCCCGCGCGATCGACGACGAGACCCCTGACCCGCGGGTGCTCGTCGAGCGCGAGCGCAGCGTCGCGGCCGGCGCGCTCGAGGAGCGCGTGCGCATCCGCAACGGGCTCGACGAAGCCGTCACCGCCGACGTCGAGCTCGCCGTCGACGTCTCGATCGCCGAGCTCTCGACGGTGAAGGCGGGGCTGCCGGCGCCGATGCCGCTCTCGTGGCGCGAGCAGGGGCCGGACGCCCTCGAGGCCGGCGACGGCACGCGCACGCTGGCGCTCGCCGCGCCCGGCGCCGAGGTCTCGCGCGACGGCGACCGCGTCGTCGTGCGCTGGCGGCTGCAGGTGGCGCCCGGCTCGGCGGTGGATGCGGGCCTCACGATCGGGCTCCACGACCCGACCGCCGTCGTCGGGCCGGCCGCCGACCGGCCGCTGGCCGAGCTCGAGCCGAGCGGCGACGCCGCGCTCGACCGCTGGGCCGCCTGCGCGGCGGACGACCTGCGGGCGCTGCTGCTCGACGCCGGCCAGGGGCCGTTCGCGGCGGCCGGCGCCCCGTGGTTCATGACGCTCTTCGGGCGGGACTCGCTCATCACCGCGCGCCTGCTGCTGCCGCTCTCGCTCGAGCTCGCCGAGGGCACGCTCCGCACGCTCGCCGCACGCCAGGGGGCCGTCGTCGACCCTGCGACCGCGGAGCAGCCGGGCAAGATCCTGCACGAGCTGCGGCAGTCGACCTTCACGATGCCCGGCGAGGGCATCGTCCTGCCGCCCGTGTACTTCGGCACGATCGACGCGACGCCGCTCTGGGTGGTGCTGCTGCACGACGCCTGGCGCGCCGGCCTGCCGATCGCGACGGTGCGCGAGCTGCGCCCGGCGCTCGAGGGCGCGCTCGGCTGGTTGCGCGACCACGGCAGCCCGGACGGATCCGGCTTCCTGAAGTACATCGACGAGACCGGCACCGGGCTCGCGAACCAGGGCTGGAAGGACTCGGGCGACTCCGTGCGCTTCCGCGACGGCCGCATCGCCGAGGGGCCGATCGCGCTCTGCGAGGTGCAGGCGCAGGCGTGCCAGGCGGCGGAGGACGGCGCGGCGCTGCTCGAGGCGCTCGGCGACACGGAGGGCGCCGACGAGTGGCGCGCGTGGGCCGAGGGCATGCGCGAGCGCTTCCGCGCCGCGTTCTGGGTCGAGCGCGACGGGGAGCGCTACCCGGCGATCGCGCTCGACGGCGAGGGCGAGCCGGTCGACGCGAAGACCTCGAACATGGGTCAGCTGCTCGGCACGACGCTGCTCACCGCCGAGGAGGAGGCGCAGGTCGCGCGGCTGCTCGTCGACGAGCGCTTCGCCTCCGGCTGGGGGCTGCGCACCATGTCGACCGACCAGGGCGGCTACTGGCCGCTCTCGTACCACTGCGGGTCGGTCTGGCCGCACGACACCGGCGTGGTGATCGAGGGGATGCTGCGGGCCGGCCTCGGCGATGCGGCCCGCGTGCTCGCCGCGCAGCTCGTGCGCGCGGCCGACGCGTTCGACGGCCGGCTGCCGGAGCTCTTCGCCGGCTTCAGCCGCGACGAGGCATCCTCCCCCGTCGCCTACCCGGCGTCGTGCCGCCCGCAGGCGTGGAGCGCCGCGGCCGTCGTGCCGGTGCACCGGGCGCTCGCCGGCGGCTGAGCGCAGAGCGATTCCCGATCGGTGACGGACAGATGCGGTACCGAATCGTCGCCTCACTGACTGCGAGAGGACGATCCGGTACCGCAAGCGCGGGTGACTAGCCCTTCGCGGAGCCCGCCAGCAGGCCTCGGACGAAGTAGCGCTGGAGGCCGAAGAACACCGCGAGCGGCACGAGCAGCGAGACGAACGCCCCCGCCGTGAGTCGCTCCCAGTTCTCGCCGCGCGAACCCGCGAGCTCTGCCAGCCGCTGCATGAGCGGCGCGGTATCCGGTGTGCCGGAGGAGAACACGAGGGCGACGAGCAGGTCGTTCCAGACCCACAGGAACTGGAAGATCGCGAACGACGCGATCGCCGGCGTGGCGAGCGGCAGGATGATGCGGAAGAAGATCTGCCCGTGCCCCGCGCCGTCGACGCGCGCCGCCTCGATGACCTCGCCCGGGATCTCCGAGATGAAGTTGTGCAGCAGGAACGTGGCGAGCGGGAGCGCGAAGATCGTGTGCGCGATCCACACCGGCAGGAACTGCCGCTCGCTGATGAACGGCAGCGTCTCGTGCAGCGCATCCTGGAACGGCTGCATGAACGTCACGAACAGCTGCAGCAGCGGGATGAGCGCCATCTGCAGCGGCACGATCTGCAGGGCGAAGACGATCACGAAGAGCGTCGACGAGCCGCGGAACTTGATCCACGCGAAGGCGTACGCCGCGAGCGACGCGAGCACGAGCGGGAAGATCGTGCCGGGGATGGCGATCGCGAGCGAGTTGACGAAGTACTCGCCCAGCTGCGGCGACGACGACGAGGCCGAGAACAGCACCTCGCTGTAGTTCGCGAGCGTCAGCTGCGGGTCGGTGAAGAACGTCCACCAGCCGGACCCGGAGATCTGGTCGGAGGGGCGGAACGACGACAGCAGCAGCCCGAAGGTCGGGATCGTCCAGATCACGGCGATGACGATCGCCGCGATCGTGGCCCACGGGCTGGTGAGGCGCCGCTTCACGCGGTCGAGCTTCGTGCCGAGCGCCGCGTCGGTCGACGCGAGCGTGATCTCGGGGTCTGGGGTCACGGCGATCTGGCTCATCGGATGCCCTTCTGCTGGTTGAGCACTCGGATGTTGTAGACGACGATCGGCAGCACCATCACGAACAGGATGAGCGCGAGCGCGGCGCCTCGGCCGGGCTCGCCCGACCGGAACGCCTGCGTGTACATCTCGTTCGCCACCACGGAGGTGTTGAAGTTGCCCGCGGTCATCGTGCGGACGATGTCGAACACCTTGAGCGTGGCGATCGAGATCGTCGTGACGACCACGACGAGCGACGAGCGGATGCCCGGTAGCACCACGTTGGAGAACCGCTGCCACGGGTTGGCCCCGTCGATCGAGGCGGCCTCGATCTGCTCGACGGGCACGCCCTTGATGGCCGCCGAGAGCACGACCATCGCGAATCCGGTCTGGATCCAGATCATCACGATGATGAGCGCGAGCGTGTTCCACGGGCTGTTCTGCAGGATCTGCTGCGGCTCGCCGCCCAGCCAGACGATGATCTGGTTGACGAAGCCGATCTGGTCCTGCTCCGGTCCGCGGTAGGCGTACATGAACTTCCAGATGATGCTCGCGCCCACCATGGAGAGCGCGAACGGCATGAAGAGCAGCATCTTGAAGAACCGCTCGCCGCGGCTCTTGTCGATGAAGATCGCGTACGCGAGGCCGATGGCCGTCGAGAGCAGCGGCACCAGGATCACCCAGACGATCGTGTTGCCGAGGGTGATGAGCGCCTCCGGCTGGGTGAACATCCAGACGAAGTTGTCGGCGCCGTTGAAGGTGCCCGTCGCGTCGGTGAACGCGAGGATCGCGGTGCGGATCGCCGGGTATACGAGGCCGATCGTGAGCAGCAGCGCCGCCGGCATGAGGAACACGAGCATCGGCTTCGAGTCCTCGTCGTGGTCAGCGAGGTAGCCGAGCAGCCCGGCGATGCTGAGCGCCGCGGCGAAGGCCCACGGCCACACGCCGATCGGCACCTCCCGCCCGCCCTCGAGCACGAGCGCGATCACCACGATGGCGACCGCGGCCACGATCCAGGCGAGCAGCCGCAGCGAGCGGCGGATGCGCGCTGGCGCGAACGCGATGGCGGCGGTCGCGACGAGCGCCGCGACGAGCGGCCACCCAGCGATGGTCGCCGCGAGCGACAGCGCGGGCGTCACCCAGTCGAGCATCGGGATCGCGCCGCTCTCGCCCATCGGGGCGAGGACGATGACGACCGCGATGAGCGCGGCCGCCACGAGCCGGAAGACCGCGCTGCGGACCGCGGGCGACGCGGGCTCGAGCGCCCGGTCGAGCAGCAGCTGCAGCACGACGCCGACGACGCCGAGGATGCCGATGAGGATGAGCGAGTTCGTCAGCTCCTGCGTCATCCACGAGACGGTGCCGTAGAGCACGCGCGCGAGCACCGCGAGCAGCACGAAGGCCGCCGCGATGATGATGCGCGGCCGCAGCCCGACCTTGAGCGATGCGAGGAAGCCGCGCCGCTGCACGGTGTCGTCGCGGTCGAGGAAGGCGAGCAGCAGCGCCATCACGACGCCGAACGCCGCGAGCGCGACGATCGCCTGCAGCACCTTGCCGAAAAGATCCAACGTGGTCATGGACACCTCCCAGATGCCGAAGTGGGGGCCGCGAGCGCGGCCCCCACTTCGGGCATCAACGGCCGATCAAGGCCAGCTCTGCTCCACCGTGGACAGGACGGACTGCGTGTCGGCACCGGAGATCCAGTCGACCATGCCGGTCCACAGCGTGCCCGAGCCCACAGCGCCCGGCATCGAGTCGGACCCGTCGAACCGGAACGTGGTGTTCGGGTCCTGCAGGATCTCGTAGGCCTGGCGCAGCAGGTCGCTCGAGGCGTTCGCCGGGTCGAGACCCGAGTTGGCCGAGAGCACACCGCCGAGCGAGACGCGGCTGTTCGCCCACTCCGGGCTCGCCAGGTAGGTCTGCACCGCGACGACCTCGTCGGAGTCGTTGAACGCCGCCACGATCTCGGCGCCGCCGGTGACCGCGGCTGCGTCAGCCTCGGTGCCGGGCAGGAGGAACGCCCAGACCTGGCCGTCCTCGGCCACCTCGACCGAGTTGTCGTCGCTCCAGAAGCCCTCGTAGAACGAGGCCTGGTGGTGCATCGCGCACTCGCCGTCGAGCACCGGCAGGCCGGCCTCGCCGAAGTCGGTCGTCGCGATCGTCGAGACGTCGCCGATGCCGCCGTTCACGTACTCGGGGTTCTTGATGAGGTCACCGACGCGGTCGAGCGCCTCGACGATGCGGGGGTCGTCGAACGGGATCTCGTGCGCGACCCACTGCTCGTAGACGTCCGCGCCGTGCAGGCGCAGCACGTAGTCCTCGAGCCAGTCGGTGCCGGGCCAGCCCGTCGCCTCGCCCGAGCCGAAGCCCACGCACCACGGCGTGACGTCGGTCTCGGCGATGGTCGCGGTCAGCTCGTCGAGCTCGTCGAGCGTGGTCGGGATCTCCCAGCCGTTCTCCTCGAAGACCGCCGGCGAGTACCAGACGAAGCCCTTGACGGACGACATGAGCGGTGCGCCGTAGAGCGTGCCGTCGACCGTGCCGAAGCCCTGGAACGTCTCGTTCCAGTACTCGGTCGCGTTGGCGGCCACCGACTCGGGCGCGGGCAGCACGCTGCCGGTGCCGACGACGGATGCGAGCAGGCCGGGCTGCGGGAAGAAGGCGAGGTCCGGCGGGTTGCCGCCCTGGACGCGGACGTTGATCTGCGCCTCGAACTCCGCGGAGCCCTCGTACACGACGTCGATGCCGGTGCAGTCCTCGAACTCGGCCCACGACTCGTTGAGTCGGTCGGCCTCGGCGTCGAGGATGGTGCCGTAGGCGTTGACCTCTGCGCCGTCGAACGTGCCGTAGTCGGCGTAGGCCTCGCAGCCCTCCGCCGCGGTGCCACCGGATGCGCCGGGCGCCGCCGACGGATCGGTGGGTGCGTCGCCGACACAGCCCGTGAGGGCGAGCGCGGCGACGCCGGCGATGCCGAGCGGTACCGCGATCCTGCGTGCGTGCTTCACGTGAACTCCTTCGTTCGCTCAGTGCCAAGGGGTACGAGCCGCGACGGAGCACGGCCTCGTGCAGGGAGCCGGAACCGGTTCCACTGCCAGTGACGGTAGCGCACGCCGGACGGGTCCCGGCCACATGACAATGTTTCGATTCGGTCACGATCGCTGGGGGCCGACGCTCGCGTGCGACATGGTGGCGCTCTACACTCGGAACCGGTTCCATCGAGGGACGGGCGACGAGGCCCGTCACGGCGCGAGGAGGCGCGATGCCCAGGCTCGACGACGTCGCCCGCGCAGCCGGGGTGTCGAAGGCGACCGCGTCCCGCGCGCTGTCGGGCGCCGACGGGGTGTCTCCGGCGACGCGGGAGCGCGTCCGCCGCACCGCGGGCGACCTCGGCTTCCGCGCCTCGGGCGCCGCCAGGCGGCTCGCGACAGGCCTCACCCGCACGATCGGGGTGCTGACCCCCTCCGTCGACCGCTGGTACTTCGGCTCGGTGCTGCACGGCATCGCGCACGCCGCCGACGCGCACGAGCACGACGTGCTGCTCTACGACCTCGGCGCGTTCGGCCGGGGCGGGCACGAGAAGTTCGAGCGCTTCATGGACCGCGGCGAGGTCGACGGGCTCGTCACGATCACCTGGAGCCTCGTGGGCGGCGACCTGTCGCGGCTCAACGAGCTCGGCATCCCGGTGGCCACGGTCGGCGAGCCCACGCCGCACTCGCGCTCGTTCTGCCTCGACGACGACGCGGCCGGCGAGCAGGCGGCGGAGCACCTCGTGCGCCTCGGTCACCGCGACCTGTTGCACATGATGAGCGAGACGGAGGTGCAGCCGATCGACGCCTCGTCGTCCGACCGCCGCAGGCGCGCGTTCGAGCGGGTCTCGGCGAGGCACGGGCTGCGGATGCGCCCGATCATGACGGTGCCGACGACGCTCGAGGGCGCGCACGCGACCGCCCGGGAGCTGCTCGTCAGGGCCGATCGCCCCACCGGGATCGTGGCTGGCACCGACGAGGTCGCGCTCGGGGTGCTGCTCGCCGCGCACCAGCTGGGCATCCGCGTGCCGGAGCAGCTGAGCGTCATCGGCGTCGACGACGTGCCGACGGCGGCCGCGTTCGGCCTCACGACCATCCGGCAGGACCCCGCGCAGCACGGCGAGGATGTGGTCGCCTGGATCATGACCGCGCTCGCCGAGCATCCGCACGGCCGGCCCGACGCCGAGCCGGACCGCAGCCACACGAGCTACGCGCCCGTGCTCGTCATCCGCTCGTCGACGGGGGCGCCGCCGGTCTGAGGCGGCGCTGCGCCGCGTGCGCGTCCATCGCGCGCAGGCCGCGTTCCGTGGTTGGCTTGCGCTCCCAGGCACCGCACCTCGAGGAGCGCCCGTGAGCTTCACCTCCAGCTTCACCTCGCCCATCCCGATCATCGGCGGCAACGTGCCCGGCCTCGCCCTCGATCGCGACTGGCATCGCAAGAGCGTCTTCTACGAGGTGATGGTGCGCTCGTTCGTCGACTCGAACGGCGACGGCTTCGGCGACTTCCAGGGGCTCACCTCGAAGCTCGACTACCTGCAGTGGCTCGGAATCGACGGCATCTGGGTGCCGCCGTTCTACCAGTCGCCGCTGCGCGACGGCGGCTACGACGTCTCGGACTTCAAGGCCGTGCTCGCCGAGTACGGCACGATCGACGACTTCAGCCACTTCGTCGCCGAGGCGCATGCCCGCAACATGCGCGTGATGATCGACATGCCGATCAACCACACGAGCGATCAGCACCCGTGGTTCCTCGCCTCTCGGGAGGATCCGGAGGGCCCGTACGGCGACTTCTACGTGTGGCGCGACACCGATGACGGCTACCCCAACGTGCGCATCATCTTCGTCGACACCGAGGAGTCGAACTGGGCGTTCGACGCCGTGCGCCGGCAGTTCTACTGGCACCGCTTCTTCTCGCACCAGCCCGACCTCAACTTCGAGAACCCGGCCGTGCACGCCGCGATCGAGGACGTGCTGCGCTTCTGGCTCGACCTCGGCGTCGACGCCATCCGGCTCGACGCGATCCCCTACCTCTACGAGTCGGAGGGCGGCAACGGCGAGTCCGAGCCCGCCACGCACGAGTACGTGAAGCGGCTGCGGCGCATCGTCGACGACGAGTACCCGGGCCGCGTGCTCATCGCCGAGGCGAACCAGTGGCCCGCAGAGACCGCCGCGTACTTCGGCACGGCCGCGGAGCCCGAGTGCCACATGGCCTTCGACTTCCCGACGATGCCGCGCATCTTCTACTCGCTGCGGGCGCAGAACGCGCTCGAGCTCAAGCGCATCCTCGCCGAGCAGGTCGACGTGCCGCCGGGCGCCGCGTGGGGTGTGTTCCTGCGCAACCACGACGAGCTGACGCTCGAGATGGTGAGCGAGGAGTACCGGCAGGCGATGTACGGCTGGTACGCGTACGACCCGCGGATGCGGTCGAACGTCGGGGTGCGCCGCCGGCTCTCGTCGCTGCTCGACAACTCGCGCGCGGAGCTCGAGCTCGCCAACGCGCTGCTCCTCTCGCTGCCGGGCTCGCCGTTCCTCTACTACGGCGACGAGATCGGCATGGGCGACAACATCTGGCTCGACGACCGCGACGCATCCCGCACGCCGATGCAGTGGACGCCCGACCGCAACGCCGGCTTCTCGAACGCCGACCCGGGCAAGCTGTTCCTGCCGGTCGTGCAGTCGCTCGTCTACCACTACGCCGCCGTCAACGTGGAGTCGCAGATGGCGCAGGCCTCGAGCCTGCTGCACTGGATGCGCTCCGTGCTGCACGTGCGCCGCGCCCACCCCGTGTTCGGGCTCGGCGACATCACGGTGCTCGACACCGACAACGACGCGGTGCTCGCGTTCGTGCGCTCGTACGAGGGCGACGGCAGCTACGTGGGACCCAGGGCCGAGCGCGTGCTCTGCGTCTTCTCGTTCAGCCACAACCCGGTGCACGTGACGATCGACGCCCCGCAGTTCGCGCGCGCCCGGCTCAACGACCTGTTCGGCGGCGGCCAGTTCCCGACGATCGCGGAGGACGGGCGCTTCTCGCTCACCTTCGGCACCCAGTCGTTCTACTGGCTCGGCCTCAGCTGACGCTCCGGCGCGGCGCCCGGACGACGATCGTGCGGGCGGCCTTGTCGTGCAGCGCCTGCCCGCGCGGATCCCACAGCGGCCACAGGTGGTCGACGATGCTGAAGACGCCGGCGAGGAAGCCGAGCCCGGCGAAGCCGCTCAGCAGCTGCGGAGCGCCCTGCTGCACCGCCCAGCGCACGATCGCCGCGCGCGCGTCCGGCAGCCGGTCCTCGTCGCGCATCCGCACGCGGATGCCGACGAGCATCTTGCCGGGCGTCTGGCCCTTCGCCATGTGGAAGCCCACGTTGTAGCAGAAGTAGGCGATCGCGCCGATCACGATGCTCGCGATGGATGCGGGGCTGCCGGGCGCGCTGAGCGCCTCGAGCTCGGCGAACGCCGCCTCGTCGCCCTCGGCCGCGCGGCCGACGAGGCCGAACCAGCCGAAGGCGCCGAGCACGACCATGGCGAGCACCACCATCGGGATCATGTCGAGCAGGTAGGCGCCGAGGCGAGCGCCCCAGCTGGCGGTCTCCCGCTCCGGCTCGGGGACGTCCTCCCACGGGGCGGGCGACCAGGTCGGCTGCGCGGTGGGGTCGCGCGTCTCGGCGAGCCACTGCAGGCCGTTCCACCAGCGCTCGACGCCGGGCGTCGCGGCGTACGGATCCGGGTACCACCCGGGCGGCTGCGAGGACGGCGGCGGCGTCGAGGTCATGCTCCGATGCTAGGCGTCCGCGGTGCGCCGTGCCTCGACCGGCACCTCCGCGGGGCTGTCCCCGGCGATCTCGGGCAGCACGCGATCGTGCGAGGACTCGACCGCTCGGGTGACGACGCCGCCGACGGCGAGCAGCAGCGCGACGGCCAGCGCCAGCGCGACGACGCCGAGCCAGAAGGGCAGGTGGACGCTGACCGCCGCGCCCACGATGCCCGCGACGAGCGGCGCGAGCCCCCCGCCCAGGAACCGCACGAAGCTGTAGGACGCGCTCGCCACCGGGCGCGACACCGGTGCGACCTGCATGACCGCCTGCGTGACGAGCGTGTTGTTGAGCCCCGAGCAGGCACCCGAGAGCACCACCGTCGCGATGAGCACCGCCGGCACGTCGGTCCACGCCGCCATCACCGCCAGGTCGAGCGCCATCACGACGAACGTGCCGACCAGCACGGGCACGAGGCCGAACCGCCGCTCGAGGCGGGGCGCGACGGCGACCGCGAAGATCGCGACGAGGAGTCCCCAGCCGAAGAAGACGGCCCCGAGCGCGATCGCGTCGAGCCCCAGCACGAGGGGCGCGTAGGCGAGCACGGTGAAGAACGCCCAGTTGTAGAGCAGCGCCACGAGGCTCAGCACGAGCAGGCCGCGGTGCCGCAGCGCCCGGAGCGGCTCGAGCACGCCGATCGGCCGGGTGGACGTCCGGGTGCTCGGCACGAGCACGAGCGTGCCGATGAGGCCGACGAGCATGAGGGCGGCCACCCCGAGGAACGGCCACTGCCAGCCGATCGAGCCGAGCAGGCCCCCGAGCAGCGGACCGACCGCGATGCCGATGCCCATGGCCGCCTCGTAGATCGCGATCGCGCCCGGCACGCCGCCACTCGCGCTGCCGACGATGACGGCGAGGCTCGTGGCGATGAAGAGGGCGTTGCCGAGGCCCCAGCCTGCGCGGAACCCGACCATCGCCCCGATGGTCGGCGAGGCTGCCGCGAGCGCGGCGAACACGACGATGATGCCCAGCCCCAGCAGCATCGTGCGCTTGCCGCCGATGCGGCTGGAGACCCAGCCGGTGATGAGCATCGCGACCGCGGTGACGACGAGGTAGCTCGTGAACAGCAGCTCGACCTCGGCGTGCGAGGCCCGCATCTGCTCACCGATCGCGGGGAGGATCGGGTCGACGAACCCGATGCCCATGAACGAGATGACGCAGGCGAAGGCGACCGCCCACACGGCCTTGGGCTGGGCCCGCCCGCTGCGCGCGGTGGGCGCGATCGCTGGCGCGTCGTGAGCGGCGGCGCGCGCGGGCGCGTCGGTGTGCTGTGCCATGGAGGCTCCTCGAACGGCCGCGCGTCAGCGCGGCGGATGGACGGCGTCGGCGGCGTCGGCGAGCCGCTCGAGCGCTGGGAGCGCCCTCGCGATCGCTGCAGCGTCGTCGGCGTCGAGGGTCGTGATGACGGCGGCGATGGTCGCCGCGCGCCGCGCGCGCCGCTCGGACGACAGCGCGCGGCCCGCCGCGGTGATCGCGATGGAGCTCGCGCGCCCGTCGACGGGATCGGGGCGCCGCTCGACGAGGCCGTCGGCCTCGAGCGCCTGCACGATCTGCGACATCGCGGGCTGGCTCACCCGCTCGCCGGTCGCGAGCTCGCCCAGCCGCTGCGGACCGCGCTCGACGAGCGTGAACAGCGTCGACGCGCGCGCGGGGCTGAGCGCGCCGGGCAGCTCGGTGCGGCGGTGCATGCGCACGATGCGATCGACCGCGGTGGCCAGCCTGGCCGCCTGCTCCTCGCTCGCCTCGTGCACCGTCCAATCATATAAGTGACTTATGCATCTGTCCAGGCGGCCACTTTTTGGCGCGCGTCGGGTCCGTAGTGGAGACTGGCGCGATGCAGGAGACCGTCATCCTCGCGATCGTCGTGGTCGTCGCGCTCGCGTTCGACTTCACGAACGGCTTCCACGACACCGCGAACGCGATGGCTCCGTCCGTCGCGACCGGCGCGCTGAAGCCGAAGCCCGCGGTCGCCCTCTCGGCGTCCCTCAACCTCGTCGGCGCGTTCCTCTCCATCGAGGTGGCGCGCACCGTGGGGTCGGGGATCGTCGACCTCACGGGCGTCGACGGCGAGAGCCTCATGCTCATCGTCCTGTGCGGGCTCACCGGCGCGATCGTGTGGAACGTGCTGACGTGGCTCTTCGGGCTGCCGTCGTCGTCGAGCCACGCGCTCTTCGGCGGCCTGATCGGCGCGACGATCGCGGCGCTCGGGCTCACCGGCGTGCTGTGGGGCGGCGTCGCGCAGAAGATCCTCATCCCGGCGCTGCTCGCGCCGGTGATCGCCGGCCTCGTCGCCTTCTGCGGCACGTGGCTCGTGCAGCGCGTGACCGCCGGGCTGAGCGAGCGGCGCGAGCGCACCGACTTCCGCTGGGGCCAGATCGGCGCCGCCTCGCTCATGTCGCTCGCGCACGGCACGAACGACGCCCAGAAGACGATGGGCGTCATCTTCCTCGCGCTCGTCGCGCACGGGACGCTCGACCCGGAGGCGGACATGCCGCTGTGGGTGCGGATCGTCTGCGCGGTGGCGATCGCCGCCGGCACCTACATGGGCGGCTGGCGCGTCATCCGCACGCTCGGCAAGGGCATCGTCGACATCTCGCCGCGGCAGGGCATGTCGGCCGACTTCTCGAGCGCCTCGATCATCCTCACCTCGAGCCACCTCGGGCTGCCGCTGTCGACCACGCACGTGGCCTCCGGCTCCGTCATCGGCTCGGGGGTCGCCCGCACGGACGCGAAGGTGCGCTGGTCGGTCGCGCGCCGCATGCTCATCGCGTGGCTCATCACCCTGCCCGCGGCCGGTGCCGTCGGCGCGCTGTGCTTCGGCATCGCCAGCATCTTCGGGCACCTGGGCGGATCGATCGTCGTCACCCTGCTGCTGCTCGCCGCGTGCCTCGTCATGTGGCTGCGCTCGCGCGCGAGCCACGTCGGCCACCACAACGTCACCGAGGAGTGGGACCAGCCGAAGGCCGAGCGCAAGCGCGAGATCGACCGCGAGCTGAGCGCCGTCGCCTCCGGCATCGCGCCGCTCGCGAAGCCGCGGAAGCGCAAGAAGCGACCCAAGCCCCGGACGGAGGACCGCTGATGGGCTTCGACCTCGGCGCGCTCGCCACGGCCATCGTCTCGGTGCTCGCCGTCGGGCTGCTGCTCGGCGCGGGCATCCCGGTCGTCTACGCGCTCGCCATCCGCTCGCTCGAGAGCCGCAGGCCCGGCTCGACAGCCGTGGCCGGCGTGCTGCTCGCGCTGTGCGCGCTGCTCGCGGTCGCCGGGATCGTCGTGATCGTCTTCGGCAAGCAGCTCTTCGGCATCTGACGCGTCAGCCGCGCGCCGCGCCGCGCTGCACGCGGTCGTAGGAGGGCTGCCGCGCTCGCCGCGCCCAGTCGTACTGCTGCGTGCCCGGCAGCGGGTGGCGCCCGGCGTCGAACCGCAGCAGCGGATCGAGCGGGCCGGGCTCGCGGGCCAGCTCGAGCTCGGCGAACGGATGCCAGGCCCCGCGTGGGCGCGCCACGAGCAGGGTCAGGCGCCACGGCTCCGCCTGGAGCCGCTCGCCGAGCGCCTCGGGCGCCATCGGCAGGTCGGCGGGAGCGCGGGTGCGCGCGGCGACGAGCACCGGGCCCGTCGGCGTCCGGTACGGGAAGAGGGAGCCGAGGTGCGCGCGCGACGGCGAGCGGTGCAGCAGCAGCCAGAAGCGCGACGGCCAGCCCCGCCCGGTGGAGGCGAGCTCGAGGTCCGCGGGTCCGGCATCGCCGTCGACGCGCACGGCGAGGCCGATCACGTCCGGCAGGGGCGCGGGCAGGCCCGCCGAGCGCGAGGCACGCGCGAGCACCCGCACGGGCGCTGCGCCGGCCTCGTCGAACCACGGGACGCCGGTGCGCAGCGCGCTGCCGGTGCGACGGAGGGAGCCGTGCAGCTGCACGCCGTGCGGGTGGATCGGGTGCGGGCGTCGGACCGACGCGAGCGCGGCGAAGCCGGCGCCCAGGGCGTGGCCGATGACGGTCGAGACGTGCGGCATCCGTCGTGCCTCCTCGGTCGATCGAGCGGTCGCCCCATCCTGGCACCGCCCTCCTGCGCCGCAGCCGGGTCGCGGACGGGTGCCCTAGGAGCCGCTCGACGTCATCGGCACGATCATCGTCACGACCATGATCGCCACCATCGCTGCCTCGATCGCCTCGATCGCGGCGCGCACCGAGGCGGACGCCCAGCTCGCGCTCGCGAGCGCCTCGCCGCGGCGCTCGAGCGCCTCCTTCGGCAGGTCGGGGAACACGGCGGGCAGTGCCTTGGCCCCGTGCAGGATCGCGAGCGCCGTCGCGACGCGCGGCTCGTCGCGGCCGTCGAGCACCTCGCGCGCCGTCGCCTGCAGCGCACCCTCGACCGCGCGGCGCTCGCCGCGCTCCCAGCGCTCGCGCCACGTCATGCCGAGGAAGCGGTCCTGCTCGCGCGCGAGCACGCCGGCGGTCGCGAAGTCGTCCATCAGGCGTCCGCGCAGCCTCCCGCCCGGGGTGCGCGTGCCGCCCCAGCCGGCCACCCGCTCGATCGCGGCCTTCGGCGTGCGCCCGGCGATCTCGGCGACGAGCGGCTCGAGCCTCTCGTCGGTGCCGCCGGCCGCGGCGACGAGGGTGCCCTCCTCCGCGCCGGGCTCCCCGGCGCCGGCGAGCCGCATCCGGCCGTCGAGCAGGAGCTGCGCGGTCACCGCGGCCGCCATCGCGATGCCGAGCGAGGAGTCGTCGATGAGCGGCGTGCCCGCCTCGTCGTCGATCGCGAGCAGGAGCACGGCTTCCGGGATCGTGAGGTCCATGCCCGCCACGGTAGGGCGGCGCCCGGACGGCCGCCTCCACCGGCCGACGGAGGCCGCGCGGCGGAGGCTACCGTGGACGCATGAGCAACGACGAGGCGCTGCTGGTCGAGGGGGCGGAGCGAGCCTGCATCGACGAGGCGCGCGCGGCCGGCGTCGAGCTGCTGCTGCCGCGCGAGGTGCCGCTCGGCGGCCCGCGCGCGCTGCCGGTGCTGCGCAGCCTGCCCAACAAGCACCGCCACATGATCGGCGCGTGGTGCTTCGCCGACTCCTTCGGGCCGGTCGACATCAGCGGCGGTCCGGGCATGGATGTGCCGCCCCACCCGCACACCGGTCTGCAGACGGTCTCGTGGCTCGTCGAGGGCGCGATCGCGCACACCGACTCGACCGGCGCGCAGCACACCGTGCGCCCTGGCGGGGTCAACGTCATGACCGCGGGGCACGGCATCTCGCACAGCGAGTACTCCACGAGCGACACGGCCGTGCTGCACGGCGTGCAGCTGTGGACGGCGCTGCCGCTCGACCAGCACGACATCCCGCCCTCGTTCGCGGGCGTCGACGACGTGCCGAGCGCGCGACTGCCGGGCGGCGCGACCGTGCGCGTCTTCGTGGGCTCCTACGCCGGGGCCACGAGCGCCGCGCCGACGTTCTCGCCGCTGCTCGGCGCCGAGCTGCGCATCCCGGGCGGCGCCGAGGCGCAGCTCGCGCTCGAGGAGCGCTTCGAGCACGGGGTGCTCGCGCTGACGCCGGGCATCGCGCTCGACGACGTGCCGATCGGCGTCGGCGAGATCGGTGTGCTGGAGCCCGGGCGAGCCTCCGCGATCGTGTCGGCGGAGCGGGCCGACGGCGTCGCGATCCTGCTCGGCGGCGTGCCGCACGAGGAGGAGGTGGTGATGTTCTGGAACTTCATCGGGCGCGACCATGCCACGGTGCAGCGCGCGCGCGACGCGTGGATGGCCGAGCGCGAGGCGCCGACCGACGCACGCCCGCGCTTCGGCGTCGTCGACGACGGCTCGGGCACGACGCTGCCGTCGCCGCGCATCCCCACCGTCGAGCTGCTGCCGCGAGGGCGCGCGAAGCGCCGTTGACCCGCGGGCGGGCGGCGCGGCTCGGTCAGCCGGCGGCCTGCTTCGCGGCGGCCTTCGCCGCCTGCTTCGCCTTCCGCACCTCGGCGAGCGAGTCCGCGTCGACGATGTCGGCCACGGAGCGCTTCGAGCCCTCCTCGCCGTAGGGCTCGGACGCCTCCCGCCATCCCGCGCCGTCGAAGCCGGCGCGCTTGCCGAGCAGCGCGAGGAAGATGCGCGCCTTCTGCTCACCGAAGCCCGGGAGCGCCTGCAGGCGACGGAGCACCTCGGCGCCGTCCGGATCGCCCGATCGCCAGATCGCGCCGGCATCGCCGCCCCACTCGTCCGCGACCACGGCCGCGAGCTGCTGCACGCGCTTCGCCATGGATCCGGGGAAGCGGTGCACCGCGGGCTTCTCGGCGAACGCGGCCTGGAACGCGTCGGGGTCCATCGTCGCGATGGCCGCCGCGTCGAGGTCGCCGAGCCGGTCGCGCAGCTTCGCGGGCCCCGCGAAGGCCGTCTCCATCGGCACCTGCTGGTCGAGCAGCATGCCCGTCAGCAGCGCGAAGTCGTCGTCGGAGAGCAGGCGGTCGGCGGCGTCGTCGCCGGTGAGGTGGAGCTCGCGCGTCATGGCCCCAGCCTGCCACGGCGCATGCACCCCGGACAGGGCCGAGCCCCCGCCTGGTCACGACAGACGGGGGCTCGGGGTCGGTGGGGTCAGCGGGGCATGAGCTCCCGGGAGCGGACGAGCAGCAGGCCGCCGGCGACGAGCAGGGCGAGCGCGAGCCCGATGCCGCCGAGCGGGATCTCGCCCCCGCTGCGGCGCGCGGCGGGCAGCGCGTGGCTCGCCCGCAGCGTGACCATGTTCGTGGGTGCGCTCTCGACGTTGTCGCTCGAGAGCGAGGCCGCGCTGTCGAAGGCGACGCGCACCGTGGTGCCGTCCGCCTGCGACGGGACGCCGGGCACCGTCGCCTCGATGGTCACGGTGACGACGTCGCCGGGCTCCATCGTGCCGATCGTGATGCGCTGCGTGCCGGTCGCGTCGTCGAGGTCGACGGCGCACGGCATCGAGCAGCGGGCCGCCGCGTCGACGAGCAGGCCGTCGGGCAGCCGGTCGAGGAGCACGACGCCGGTGCTCGGCGCCTCGCCCACCGCGCGCACGACGATGCGGAACTGCACGCTGTCGCCGAAGCGGACGGTGCCGTCGGACGACATCCACGCCCCGTTCACCCGCTCCCACACCGACTTCTGCGCCGTCACCGACCCGGCGACGACGCGCGTGCGCAGGCACGCGGCGTTGTTCGAGGGCCGCTCGCAGCCGCCCGCGGGCACGGGGTCGTCCTCGGTCGACACGGTCGTCGCGGTCTCGAGCGTGCCGGCGACCGCGTCCGCCGCGATCGCGACCCGCAGCTCGAGCCGCACGGCGGCGCCCGATCCCAGCGCCGCGGGCTCGATCGCGCAGGCGACGGTGCCGCCGTCGGCGGCGCAGCCCGCACCGCTCACGAAGCGCATGCCGGTCGGCAGCGCCACGACGACCTCGACCGACTCGTCGTCATCGACGCCTCGGGCACCGAGGTTGCGCACGAGCAGCGAGAGGCCGGTCTCGCTCCCGACCGCGACGACCTCGTCGCCGCTCGCCGTCAGCTGCAGGTCGACGGCCCCGTCGTCACGCCCGATGGTGCAGGTGACGTCGACGGCGCCGGTGATCGTGAGCGTGTCGCCCTCGAGCGAGCCGCCGGTGCAGCTCCACGCCCCTGCCGCGTAGCCGGCGGGACCGGCGGCGCTCAACCGGTAGGCCCCGGCCGGCACCGGTGCGACGGTGACGGCCGGTGCGCCGCTCGGGCCGCCGATCTCGACGGGTCCGGATGCGCTGAGCGCGAAGTCGGCGAGCGTGGCGTCGCCGCCGTCGTCGGTCGCGAGCACCTGCACGAGCGTGAGCGTCGGGTAGCGCAGCTCGGTCTGCTCGCAGTCGACGTTGTTCGACGCGCCGCACGCTGCGGGGACGGGCGCCGGGTCGTCCTCGGTGGAGACGGATGCGACCGTCCCGAACGCACCGGCGGTCGCGCCCGCATCGAACCGGAGCGCGATCGAGAGCACCACACCGGCGCCGGCCGCGAGCGCGGCCGGGTCGACGCCGCACGTGACGATGCCGGCGGACGCCGAGCAGCCCCCGGGCACGGCCGTCACGACCGCGCCGACGGGCGCGGCCGCGAGCACGGTGACCGGCTCGTCGAGGTCGACGTCGCGGGCGCCGAGGTTGTGCACGCCGATCGTGAGGTCGAACGCGCCGCCGTTCGCCGGGGCGGCGCCGCCGTCGTCGAGCGTGAGCGCGAGGTCGACCGGGTGGTCGTCGAGCACGACGGCGCAGGCCACGTCGTCACCGGCGACGAGCGTGAGCGTGGCTCCGTCGAGGACGCCGCCCGTGCAGGACCATGCGGACGCGCTGTATCCGCCCCTGCCACCGGTCACCTGCAGCGCGTAGGCGCCGGCCGCGACGGGCGTGCCCGTCACCGAGGGGTCGCCGCTCGCGCCGCGGATGGGCGTCGGGCCGGCGGCCTCGAGCATCCACTCGCCGAGCGCGGCATCCCCGCCGTCGCCCCCGTCGACCTCCGCGAGCAGGGTGAGCGTGGCCGCGACCTCGTCCGGCCCGTGCGGCGGCTCGGTGGCCGCCGCGGGCGCGGCGCCGAGCGGCGCGAGCAGGCTCGTGGTGATGGCGACGGCGGCCGCGAGCGCCGGGTGCCCGCGGTGGCGCTCGCGCGGCGCCGCGTGGCGAGGCGTGCGCGACCGGGGCGCGGGAGCACCCGGCGCGCGTCCCCGACCCTCTGCCCGCATCGTCCACTCCCGGCCGCGGCGCCGGAGCGCCTGGCAGCGCGCTCAGGCCTCGCACGGCCTTCGTCGCAGCTGCTGCGACCAGCAAAGACCCGCCACCCGGCAATCGCAACAGTGTCCGCAAAAGCCTGACGACAACGTCGGGCGGTGCTGAGGAAGCCGCTCGGCGCCGCGATCACCAGCGGCCTCCGAGCCTGCTGCTGCCACCATGGGGCCATGGAGACGAAGCGATCCAACCCGTGGGCGTGGTGGGCGTTCTGGATCGGCCTGGTCGGCCTGGTCCTCATGCCGATCCCGTTCTTCATCGGCGTCATCTTCGGCGGCGGCCCTGCCGCGATCGCCGGCATCCTCGCGATCATCGCGCTCTTCAAGTCGCGCCACGCGGGCGGCCGCGGCATCGCGCCCGCCGTCGTCGCGCTCGTGCTCGTCGCGCTCACCTTCGCCGGCATCTCGGCGGGCGGCGGCATCTGGTGGTGAGCCGCCCCGCCTGACGCGCCCCCAGCCGGGGATGCGAGGATCGGGCCATGGCACCGAGCCGCTCGACCACCCTGCTCATCCTCGGCGCATCCGGCGACCTCACGAGTCGCCTGCTGCTGCCGGGCATCGCCACGCTGCTGCGATCGCAGCCGTCGCGCCGCGTCGAGATCGTGGGGGCCGATCTGCGCGAGCTCGCGGCCGACGACTGGCACGACCGCGTGCGCACGGCACTCAACGTCGGGGGCGCCCAGGGCGCGGCCGCGAAGGCCGTGGTGTCGTCGACGCGCTACGTCTCGACGGACGCGACCGACCCGGTCGCGCTCCGCGCGCTGCTCGACAGCATCGCGTGCGACCGGCTCGTCATCTACTTCGCGCTGCCGCCGCACATCAGCGAGCTCGTGTGCGGCACGCTCGAGCAGATCGGCGTGCCCGACGGCACGATCCTCGCGATCGAGAAGCCGTTCGGCGACAGCCTCGAGTCGGCGCGGCGCCTCAACGCGCTCGTCACCCGCATCGTGCCCGAGGAGCGCATCTTCCGGATCGACCACTTCCTCGGCCTGCACACGGTGCTGAACCTCCTCGGCCTGCGCTTCGCGAACCGGCTGCTCGAGCCGACCTGGGATCGCGACGGCATCGAGCGGGTCGAGATCCTCTACGACGAGACCGTCACGCTCGAGGGTCGCGCCGGGTACTACGACCGCAACGGCGCGCTGCGCGACATGATCCAGTCGCACCTGCTCCAGATCATGGCGCTCATCGCGATCGAGCCGATCGCGAGCGTCGGCGAGCGCGACCTGCGCGATGCGATCAGCCAGGTGCTGCGCGCGGCGAGCGTCGTCGACCCCGTCCGGCACTCGCGACGCGCGCGCTACACCGCGGGCGCGGTCGAGGGGCGGGACGTGCCCGACTACGTCGCCGAGGAGGGCGTCGACCCGTCGCTCGGCACCGAGACGCTCGCAGAGGTGCAGGTCGAGATCGCGAACCCGCGCTGGGCCGGCGTGCCCTTCATCCTGCGCTCGGGCAAGTCGCTCGCGGGCGTGCGGAAGCGCGCGATCGTGCACTGGAAGGCGCCCGCGCACGTGCCGAAGGGGCTCTCGGGCCGCGACACCCCGGATCGCTTCGTCATCGACTTCAAGCCCGACGGCTTCGAGCTGCACCTGACGACGAACGGCAAGGGCGATCCCTTCACGCTCGAGCAGACGGTGCTGCGCGGCGAGCTGGGCGGCGGGTCGCTGCTGCCCTACGGCGAGGTGCTCGCATCGATCCTCGACAGCGACCCGCGGCTCGCCGTGCGCGGCGACGCCGCCGAGGAGTGCTGGCGCATCGTCGAGCCGGTGCTCGACGCCTGGCGATCGGATGCGGTGCCGATGCACGAGTACCGGGCGGGCTCGCGCGGCCCGCGCGGGTGGCGCACGAACTGAGCCGCAGCCCGCGCCGGCCGCCTGGCGGATCGACGCCGGCCCGGGATAGCCTCGCTCCGTGGCGCGCCCGATGTCTGATCTCCCCGGCGACGCCGCCGATCGCCCGCCGACCGACGAGCGCGCCGACGCCGACCCGACGCGCGAGGAGTCGCTCGCCCGGCTGCTCGGCGGCGGCAGGGCGGCCGTCGAGGGCAGCGTGCCCCCGGTCGGGTTCCTCGTGGGCTGGCTCGCGAGCGACGGCGACCTCACCGCCTCCGTCGTCTGGTCGCTCGCCGCGAGCGCCGTCGTGCTGGTGCTGTCCGTCGTGCAGCGCCGCGCGCCGCGAGCGGTGCTCATCGGCATGCTCGCGACCGCCGTCGCCGCCATGATCGCCCAGCAGACGGGTGAGGCGCGCAACTTCTTCCTCGTCCAGCTGCTGTCGAACGCGGCGAGCGCGCTCGCATGGAGCGTGTCGATCGCCGTGCGCTGGCCGTTCCTCGGCCTCATCGTCGGCGGCCTCATCGGCACCCGGACGCGATGGCGCCGGGACCCCGGGCTGCTGCGCGCCTACAGCCGCGCCTCGTGGGTCTGGGTGGCGCAGTACGTCGTCCGCGTCGCCGTCTTCTCGGTGCTGTGGTGGCTCGACGAGGCGACCTGGCTCGCCATCATGCGCGTCGCGCTCACCTACCCGCTCATCATCGCCTGCGTCGCGATCTCGGGCTGGGTGCTGTTCGCCTCGATCCCGCGCGGCCACCCCGGCATCCGCGCGCCGCAGGTGCCGCTCGGCTGACGGACGCGCCCGTCCACAGACGACGGTCGGACCGTTGCGGCGGCGTGCCCGTCGGCGTACAGTCGCGGGCAAGTCGAGCGGTGCGGACCGACCAGGCGCCTTCACCAGACCTTGCGAGAGCGCAAGCGCCCATGAGCCAGTCCGCACCGCTCCATCACGCCACTGCGGCACTCGACCTGCGGCGGCACTCGACCTGCGGCGGCACTCGACCTGCGGCGGCACTCGACCTGCGGCGGCACTCGACCTGCGGCGGCACTCGACCTGCGCGGCGCGCCGGCGTAGCGTGCGACCCGTGAGCGAGCTGCACGTCGAGCCGGGGGTCGTCGACCGCGTGCGCGCCGCCATGGCGGCAACGCCGCGCGCGACCTTCCTGCCGCCCGTCGTGCGGCACCTCGCCGACGTCGACCGGCCCGTCGGGATCGGCTGGGACGCCACGAGCTCGCAGCCCTCCACGGTCGCTCGCATGCTCGAGCTGCTCGACGCCGGGCCGGGCCACCGGGTGCTCGACGTCGGCGCCGGCTCGGGCTGGACCGCGGCGATCCTCGAAGCGCTCGGGGCGGCGGTGACCGGCGTCGAGCTCGTGCCGCAGCTCGTCGAGGCCGCCAACGCGAACCTCGCGGCGCACGGCAGCCGCTCGCGCGTGCGGCAGGCGACGCCGCACGTGCTGGGCCTCCCCGACGACGCGCCCTTCGACCGCATCCTCGTCTCCGCCGACCTGTGGCGGATGCCCGACGCGCTCGTCGCGCAGCTCGCCGACGGCGGCCGGATGGTCGCCCCCGTCGCCGGCCGGATGACCGTCGTCGACGTGCGCGACGGGCAGCCGCGCGCGCGGGAGGACCGAGGCAGGTACGCCTTCGTGCCGCTGCGGGAGTGACGCCGCGGGCTTGACGGCGACGGCATGACGGCGACGGCACCGCGCGGCTCGGACGGGACCCGGCGGCCCCCGCGTAGGGTTGCTGGACCGACTCGAGGAGGCATCCGTGCGCCCCAGCCCCGAAGCGCTGACCGACCGGCTCGCCCGCACGCGCGCACGCATGCAGGCGTCGGGGCTCGACGGGCTCGTGGTCGTCGACCCGGCGAACCTCCATTACCTCACCGGCTACGACGCGTGGTCGTTCTACATGCCGCAGCTGCTGTTCGTGCCGCTCGTCGGCGAGCCGCTGCTCATCATGCGGGCGATGGACGCCGGCGGCGCGCACCGCACGGCGCAGACGCCGCCCGAGCGCATCCTGGGCTACCCCGAGGCGCTCGTGCACCAGCGGGGCGTCCATCCCTTCGACTGGGCTGCGCAGCAGCTGCGCGAGCACGGCTTCGCGCAGCGCGGCCGCGTGGGCTTCGAGGCCGACGCCCACTTCTTCTCGGTGCGCGCGTTCCACGCCCTCGAGCGCGGGCTGCCCGAGTGGCAGCTGGTCGACAGCCACGAGCTCGTGAACTGGGTGCGGCTCGTCAAGAGCCAGGACGAGCTCGAGCTCATGCGCAAGGCCGGCCGCGTCGCGTCCGCCGCGATGCAGGCCGGGATCGACGCCGTCACCGAGGGTGCCCGGCTCAACGACGTCGCCGCGGCGATCCAGTTCGCGCAGGCGACCGGGGTCGAGGGCGCCGAGGGCGACTACCCCGCGATCGTGCCGATGCTGCCGACCGGCGAGTCGGCCGACACCCCGCACATGACCTTCAGCGCGCGCCGGCTCGGAGCCGGCGAGGCCGTCTCGATCGAGCTCGCGGGCGCGCACCACCGCTACCACGCGCCGCTCGCGCGCACGCTGACGCTCGGTCGCCCCGACGCGCGGCTCGAGCGGCTCGCCGACATCACCGCCGAGGGACTCGCGCTCGTGCTCGACGCGCTGCGCCCCGGCCGGGCGGTCGCCGACGTGCACGCGATCTGGGCGCAGCACATCGCGAAGCACGGCGTCGAGAAGCCCTCGCGGCTCGGCTACTCGATCGGCATCGGCTACCCGCCCGACTGGGGCGAGCGCACCGTCTCGGTGCGCGGCGACGACACGACGGTGCTCGAGCCGGGCGTCTGCCTGCACATCATCGCCGGCATGTGGATGTCGGGCTACGGCTGCGAGCTGAGCGAGTCGATCGCCATCACCGCCGACGGCGTCGATGTGCTCACGAGCGCGCCGCGCGAGCTCATCGTGCGAGGCGACGCGTGACGGATCCCGGCGCCGGCGCCGACGCCGACCTGGAGCGCGCGCTCGCGCTCGTCGACGAGGCGACGATCGTCGCCGACGCGTCGTCGCTCATCCTCGCCGCGAGCGAGAACCCCGGCGGCACCGAGCTCGTCGCCGTGCGGGTGCTCGAGTCGATCGCGTCGCGGCTGGGCGGCCGCAGCCGCCGAGAGCCGGTGGCGCCGGACCGCCCGAACCTGTCGATCCGGTTCGGGCCCGACCCGACCGAGGCGGTGCCGGGCATCCTCATGCTCGGCCACAGCGACGTCGTGCCTGCGGGCGAGGGCTGGGCGGCCGACCCGTTCAATCCGCGGGTCGCGGACGGCTGGCTCACGGGCCGCGGCGCCGCCGACATGAAGGGCGGCATCGCCGCGGCGCTGCAGGCGCTCGCCGCCGTGCACACCGTGCGCCCCGAGCTGCCGCTCGAGCTGCTCGTGACCGTCGACGAGGAGGACCTCGCGACCGGCATCGAGGCGCACCTCGCGGCGACCGACGCCGCCGCGGTCTACCGCGCCTGCATCGTCGCCGAGCCGACCGACCTCGCCGTCGTGATCGCCTGCCGAGGCGCCGCGAACCTCCAGGTCGAGGTGAGCGGCCGCGCCGCGCACGCCGGCCGTCCGGAGGACGGCGCCAGCGCGATCACGACCGCCGCGCGCATCGTCGACTGGATCGCCGACGACCACGCGCGGCTGCGCGCCGGCGCCTCCGGGCTGCTGGGCTCCGCCACGTGGAACGTGGGACGCATCGAGGGCGGGCACGGCACCTCGATCGTGCCGGACCGCTGCACGCTGCTCGTCGACCGGCGGCTCATGCCGGGCGAGACCGGCGCGGAGGCGCTCGGGCAGCTCAGCGCCGGCATCGAGCGCGCGCTCCGCGACGACGGCTGCACCGCCGACGCCTCGCTGCTCATGGAGATGCCCGGCTTCGAGACCGACAGGGCGCATCCGCTCGTCGGTGCGGCCGTCGACGCGCTCGTCGCCGAGGGCGCGCCCGCGCCCGTCGAGGCGTGGACGGCCGCGTGCGAGGGCGGCTTCATCGCGCGGCACCACGGCTGCCCGACGATCATCCTCGGCCCTGGCGACATCACCGGGCAGGCCCACCAGCCGGACGAGCGCGTCCGCATCGCCGACCTGCGCGCCGCCGCCCGCGCCTACGTGCGCCTCGCCCTCCACCTGCACCGCTGACCACCACCCTGCACGACCGCACACCCCGCACGATCCACCCCATCCGGAAGGGATACGGCCCATGACCGAGCAGACAGCATCCGCGCACCCCGAGAGCGGCCCGCCGCCCATCACGCGCGAGATCGACCTCTCCCCCGTCCAGCGCACGACCGTCCGCAAGTCGGTCATGGGCGCCATGGCGGGCAACGCGATCGAGTGGTTCGACTACGGCATCTACGGCTACCTCGCCGTGCACCTCTCGACGCAGATCTTCGGCGGCTCGGAGGACGCGATCCTCTGGACGCTCTTCGGCTTCGCCGTCTCGTTCCTCGTCCGCCCGCTCGGCGGCGCGATCCTCGGCCCCCTCGGCGACCGCATCGGGCGCCAGAAGGTGCTCGTCTTCACGATCATGATGATCTCGGTCGCCACCGCGGCCATCGGCCTGCTGCCCACCTTCGAGCAGGTCGGCTGGCTCGCACCGGTGCTGCTGTTCCTGCTGCGCATCGTGCAGGGCTTCTCGGCCGGAGGCGAGTACGCGGGCGCCGCCGTCTACATGGCGGAGCACGCGCCCGACGACCGCCGCGGGTTCTGGGGGTCGTTCCTCGAGTTCGGCACGCTGCTCGGCTTCTCGCTCGCGGCCATCCTCGTCACCGCGCTCGAGGCGATCGTCGGCAGCGACGGCATGGAGGCCGGCTGGTGGCGCCTGCCGTTCCTGCTGACCCTGCCGCTCGGCCTCATCGCCCTCGCGATGCGCGCGCGCCTGCACGAGTCGGCCGTCTTCGAGGAGGCCAAGGAGCAGGACACGCGCACGAGCGCCTGGCAGACCCTGCGCGACCTCGTGACGCAGCAGCCGAAGCAGCTGCTGAAGATCATGGGCATCACGATCCTCATCAACACCGCGTTCTACCTCGTGCTCACCTACATGCCCACGTTCCTCCAGACCTCGCTCGACATGGACGGCACGCAGGCGGGGCTCATGCTCGTGGGCGTGCAGCTCGTGATGATGGCGGTGATCATCCCCATGGGGGCGCTCACCGACAGGATCGGGCGACGGCCGCTGCTGCTGACGGCCGCCATCGGGTTCACGCTGTTCTCGGTGCCCGCGGTGATGCTGCTCAACACCGGGAACCTCGTGCTGCAGGTGCTCGGGCTCGCGATCTTCGGCCTCTTCCTCGTGATGCTGCTGTGCAACATCTCGGCATCGCTGCCGGCGCTCTTCCCGACCACGGTGCGCTACGCGGGCTTCGCGCTCGGCTACAACGTCGCGACGTCGCTGCTCGGCGGGCCCGCCGGCCTCATCAACGAGGCGCTCATCGAGCAGACCGGCTCGACGCTCGTGCCCGGCTTCTACATGACCGTCGCCGGCATCGTCGGCCTGCTCGCGATCCTCACGTTCAACGAGACGGCGGGGCGGAGCCTGCGCGGCGACCGCGTGCCTGGCGACGACGACCAGGACCGCCTCGCGATCGGCGAGGCGCTCATCGGGAAGGTCGCGAAGGACCGCTGAGCGCGGGTGCCCGCACCTCCACGTCTGCTCCGAATCTCAGCCGATCTGTACCCCATCGGCCTAGCGTGGAGGCATGAGAGCACTCACCTGGCAAGGCAAGCGCAAGGTCTCGGTCGACGAGGTGCCGGACCCCCGCATCCAAGAGCCCACGGATGCGGTGATCCGCATCACGTCGACCGCGATCTGCGGGTCGGACCTCCACCTCTACGAGCTGTTCAGCCCCTTCCTCAAGCAGGGCGACATCCTCGGGCACGAGCCGATGGGCATCGTCGAGGAGGTGGGCTCTGCGGTCACGAGCCTGCAGCCGGGCGATCGGGTCGTGATCCCGTTCGTCATCGCGTGCGGCAGCTGCTTCATGTGCTCGCGCGGCCTGACGACGCAGTGCGAGACGACGCAGAACCGCGACCAGGGGGCCGGCGCCGCCCTCTACGGCTACACGTCGCTCTACGGCTCGGTGCCCGGCGGGCAGGCCGAGCGGCTGCGCGTGCCGCTCGCCGACTTCAACGCGACCAAGGTCGGCTCCGAGCTGCCCGACGACCGCTACCTCTTCCTCAGCGACATCCTGCCGACCGCCTGGCAGGGCGTCGCCTACGCCGGCCTCCAGCCCGGCGAGACGCTCGGCGTCATGGGGCTCGGCCCCGTCGGCCAGTTCGTCGCGCGCATCGGCCGCCACCTCGGCCACCGCGTGATCGCCGTCGAGCCGGTCGCCGAGCGCCGAGCCATGGCGGAGCGCTACGGCGTCGAGACGCTCGACATGGAGAACGCGACGGACGCCCTCAAGGACCTCACGGAGGGCCGCGGCCCCGACCGCATCGTCGACGCGGTCGGCATGGAGGCGCACGGCGCGCCCGGCACCGCGACGGCGCAGCAGCTCGTGGGCGCGCTGCCCGACCTGCTCGCGAAGCCGCTCATGAAGCATGCGGGCCTCGACCGGCTCTCGGCGATGCACACGGCCTTCGACGCCGTGCGGCGAGGCGGCACCGTGTCGCTCAGCGGCGTCTACGTCGGCTCTGCCGACCCGATGCCGATGATGACGCTCTTCGACAAGCAGATCACGCTGCGGATGGGCCAGTGCAACGTGCAGTCGTGGCGCGACGAGCTGCTGCCGATCGTCGAGGACCCGGCCGACCCGCTCGGCACCGCCGACCTCACCACGCACCGCGTGCCGCTCGAGCAGGCGCCCGACATGTACGAGATCTTCCAGAAGAAGGAGGACGAGTGCATCAAGGTCGTCCTCGAGCCGACCGCGCACTGATCCTGAACCGGGCCAGTGGTCGGCGGGCGCGATAGCTGCGCTCCTCGACCACAGGACCGGTTGAGCGCAGGGCAAGCGAAAGGCCCCGGGGTGGAGCCCGGGGCCGTTCGTGCGCGAGGGGGGACTTGAACCCCCACGTCCTTACGGACACTGGCACCTGAAGCCAGCGCGTCTGCCAATTCCGCCACTCGCGCGAAGCCCGGTCGGAACCGGGCAACCACACGAGAATATCAGGTTCCTAGGCTCGGCAGGTACGCTGACGGCGGCAAAGGACGGTGATACATCCATGGGATTCCTCGATTCGATCGAGCGCGGGCTCGAGAAGGCCGTCAACGGCGCCTTCGCGAAGACCTTCCGCTCGGGCGTCGAGCCGGTGGAGATCGCCAGCGCGCTCAAGCGCGAGCTCGACACCAACGCGTCGGTGGTCTCGCGCGACCGCATCCTGGTGCCCAACCGCCTGACCGTCCGGCTCGCGCCCGCCGACTTCGAGCGCCTCCGCCGCCTCGGCGACGCGCTCCTCGACGAGCTGACGGGCACCGTGCAGGCGCACGCCCGCCAGTCGGGCTACTCGTTCGCCGGCGCGATCGACCTCGGCCTCGAGCCCGACGACGGCAAGACGACGGGCATGCTCGAGATCGTCTCGGGCACCGAGGCGGGCGAGGTCGTCTGGACGGCCGTCGTCGACATCAAGGGCAAGCGCCACGCCCTGCGCAAGGGCCGCACCATCATCGGCCGGGGCTCGGATGCCGACATCACGGTCGACGACGCCGGCGCATCCCGCAAGCACGCCGAGATCGTCTGGGACGGCACGCGTGCCCAGGTGAGCGACCTCGGCTCCACGAACGGCACGACCCTCAACGGCCGCGCGCTCAGCAGCGCGCTGCTCGAGCCCGACTCCATCATCGACATCGGCGCCACGCGCATCGTGTACCGCGTGCTGGCGCAGCCGAAGGGGCGAGCATGAGCGAGCTGACCCTCATCATCATCAGGATCGGCTTCCTCGCGCTCCTGTGGCTGTTCATCTTCATCGTGCTCTACTCGCTGCGCAGCGACCTCTTCGGGCCGCGCCTCACGCCGCTGCAGCGCGTCGCGGTGCAGAGCCAGCAGAACCGCGCGAGCGTGGGCGCGACCGCGCCGGCAGCCGCTCCGGCCGACAGCCCGACGACCGTCACCGAGCGCGTCGCGCCGAGCAGCGGCGGCGGCAGCGCGAGCCGGGTCGTCATCACCTCCGGTCCGCGTGCCGGCCTCGAGCTCGACCTGCCCGAGACCGGGCTGTCGATCGGCCGCTCGAGCGGGTCGGGCCTGCAGATCAAGGACGACTACACCTCGAGCGCGCACGCCAAGATCGTGCGCTGGCGCGACCAGTGGATGGTGCAGGACCTGGGGTCGACGAACGGCACCTACGTCGACGGCAAGCGCATCACCGAGGCGACCCCGGTGCGCGTCGGCAGCGCGGTGCGGATCGGGACCACCACGTTCGAGCTGAGGCGCTGAGCTTGAGCACACCGCTCGCGGCCGCGATCAGCCACGTCGGCAGGATCCGCTCGGAGAACCAGGACTCCGGCTACGCCGGGACCTACCTGTGCTTCGTCGCCGACGGCATGGGCGGCCACGCTGGCGGCGACGTCGCGAGCGCGATCGTGACCCGCAAGGCACGCGAGGCCGACCGCGAGTACGCGACCGCCGAGGAGGCGGCCGCGGCCCTCGCCCAGGCGCTCCGCACCGGCAACGACGCGCTCCAGCAGGCGATGGTCGAGCACCCGGAGCTCTCGGGCATGGGCACGACCGGCTCGGGCATCATCCGGGTCGGCGACCGCATCGGCCTCGCGCACATCGGCGACAGCCGCATCTACCGCTACCGGGTCGGCGCGCTCGAGCAGATCTCCACCGACCACACCTTCGTGCAGCGTCTCGTCGACGCCGGGCGCATCACGCGCGAGGAGGCCGAGCACCACCCGCGGCGCAACGTCGTCATGCGCGTGCTCGGCAACGTTGAGACCGACCCGGAGATCGACACCGCCGTCCACGACGCGCTCCCGGGCGACCGGTGGCTCGTCTGCTCCGACGGCCTGTCGAGCTACGTCGACGAGGAGCGCCTGCGAGCGATCCTCGAGCAGGGCCTCGACACCCCGTCGACCGTGCAGCGGCTCGTCAACGAGGCGCTCTCGCGGGGCGCCCCCGACAACGTCACGGTCGTGCTGTGCGACATCGACGAGCGCCGCCGCTCGTCGATCGAGCCGACGACGGTCGGCTCCGCCGCCGCCCCCATCTCGTACGAGGCGGTCGAGCCCGAGCGGACCTCGGTGTCGCTCGGCCAGCTGCTGCTGCACCCGCGCCAGTCGCGCCAGCAGCCGGCGTTCGAGCACTTCGAGCCCGAGAGCGAGGAGTTCCTGCAGGAGCTGCTCGCCGAGCAGCGCCGCATGCGGCGCAACCGGCGGATCAGCTGGAGCGTCGGGGCCGCCCTCGCCGTGATCGGCATCGGCATCCTCTCGGTGCTCTTCTACACCTGGACGCAGGACCGCTACTTCGTCGGCGTCAACGAGGCGGGGAACGTCGCGATCTACCAGGGCATCCAGCAGCAGATCGGGCCGATCGTGCTCGCGACGCAGGTCGAGGAGACCGACATCGCGGTCGACGACCTCACCCCCTTCAACCGCCGCAGCGTGGAGCAGACGATCTCCGCCGACTCGCTGGCCGACGCCGAAGCCGTGATCGAGCGACTGGAGCGATCGCCATGACGCAGCAGACGACACCGTCCGACCGGACCGCCTCGAACGCGCTGCAGACCGGCATCGTGCAGCTGCGCGACGTGACCGAGGCCATCAAGGTGCGCATCCGCAACCCCGCGAAGCTGCGCAACCTGGAGCTGTTCCTGCTCGTGATCGCCTGGGTGATCGCCGGCGGCGCCATGGTGCTCGTGCAGCTCGGCGCGCTGCAGCGCGTCGACCTGTTCCCGCTGCAGCTCGCCGCCGGGCTCGGCGTGCTCACGCTCGCCCTGCACATCACGCTGCGCGTCGTCGCGCGGGAGGCGGACGCGATCATCCTGCCCGTGGTGACCGCGCTCAACGGCATCGGCATCGCGATGATCTACCGGATCGACATCGACGAGGGCGTGACCGGCTGGGACGCCGCCTCGATGCGGCAGATCGCGTGGACCGGCATGGCGATCATCGTCGCGATCGTCGCGATCGTCGTGGTGCGCAACCATCGCGTGCTCGCCCGCTACCGGTTCCTCGCGATGGCCGTCGCGATCCTGCTGCTCATCCTGCCGCTCGTGCCCGGGATCGGCCGCACGATCAACGGCGCGACCGTCTGGATCGGCGTCGGCGACCTCGTCTCGCTGCAGCCGGGCGAGCTCGCGAAGATCGCGCTGGCGATCTTCTTCGCCGGCTACCTCATGACCGCGCGCGACTCGCTCTCGGTGGTCGGCAAGCGCTTCCTCGGCATCCGGTTCCCGCGCCTGCGCGACCTCGGGCCCATCCTCATCGTCTGGGCGATGTGCATGCTCGTGCTGGTGTTCCAGCGCGACCTCGGCACCTCGCTGCTCTACTTCGGGCTCTTCCTCGTGATGATCTACGTCGCGACCGGGCGCCGCTCGTGGATGCTCATCGGCGTCGGCCTCGTCGCGCTCGGCGGCGTCGCCGCCTACTTCACGCTCGGCTACGTGCAGCGCCGCATCCACGCCTGGATCCACGCGTTCGACGCCGACGTCTACGGCGCGACCGGCGGCTCGTTCCAGATCGTGCAGGGCGTCTTCGGCATGGCGCACGGCGGCCTGCTCGGCACCGGCCTCGGCCTCGGCCGGCCGGGCATCACGCCCTACGCCAACAGCGACTACATCATCCCGTCGCTCGGGGAGGAGCTCGGCCTCGCCGGCATCTTCGCGATCCTCGCGCTGTACCTCGTGCTCGTCTCGCGCGGCGTGCGCGTCGGCTTCCAGGGTCCTGACGACTTCACGAAGCTGCTCGCGATCGGCCTCGCCTTCGCGATCGGCCTGCAGGTGTTCATCGTCGTGGGCGGCGTCACGAGGCTCATCCCGCTCACAGGCCTCACGACGCCGTTCCTCGCCGCCGGCGGCTCCTCGCTGCTGGCCAACTGGCTCATCGTCGCGCTGCTGCTGCGGCTGAGCGACTCGGTGCGCGGAAGGGGGATCGCATGACCAGCAACCCGGACCCGGAGCAGAGCATGCGCCGGCCGATCCGCCGCATCAGCACGCTGCTGCTCATCATGTTCGTCGGCCTCTTCGGCTCGTCGACGATGATCCAGGCGGTGCAGGCGGATGCGCTGCACGGCGACCCGCGCAACACCCGCACGCTCCGCGACTCGTTCGCCGTCGAGCGCGGCTCGATCGTGGTCGACGGCGTGCAGGTCGCGCTCTCGACGCCGTCGGACGACGAGTACGAGTGGCAGCGCGAGTACCCGCTGGGCGCGCTCTACGCGCCGGTCACCGGCTACAACACCCTCGGCCAGGGCAACACCGGCATCGAGGGCGCCATGAACGAGGAGCTCACGGGCACGGCGAACAGCCAGTTCCTCGACCAGATCGTCGCGACCCTCACGGGTCAGGACCCGGCAGGCTCGTCGGTCGAGCTGACGATCTCGAGCGCCGCCCAGCAGGCGGCGGCGGATGCGCTCGGCTCGCGCGAGGGCGCGGTCGTCGCGCTCGACACCGAGACGGGCGACGTGCTCGCGATGTACTCGAGCCCCACCTTCGACCCGAACGCGTTCGCCCTGCACGACACGGCGGCCGTCACCGACACCTACAACCAGCTGCTGAACGACCCGGAGCAGCCGCTGCAGAACCGCGCGATCGCGGGCGACCTCTACTTCCCCGGCTCGGTCTTCAAGGTGCTCGTGCTCGCCGCGGCGCTCGAGTCGGGCCGCTACACGCTCGACTCCGAGTTCGACAACCCCGAGACCCTCACGCTCACCGGCACGTCGACCGAGATCCGCAACGCCTCGCGCACCACCTGCGGGCCGGGCGAGCGCGTGAACCTCGAGACCGCGCTGAGCCTGTCGTGCAACATCCCGTTCGCGCTGCTCGGCGAGGAGCTCGGCGAGGACGCGATCGCCGAGCAGGCCGCCGCGTTCGGCTACGGCCAGGACCTCGACATCCCGGTCTCGGTGCAGCCCAGCAGGTACCCGAGCGACCTGGACCCGTCGCAGCTGCAGCTCACCTCGTTCGGCCAGTTCGACGTGCGCGTGACGCCGCTGCAGATCGCGATGACGACCGCGGCGATCGCGAACGACGGCACGCTCATGCGGCCCAACATGGTCGACCGGGTGCTGGCGCCGAACCTCGACGTGCTCGACGACCCGGAGCCGACGATCATGGGCAACCCCGTGTCGTCGGCCACGGCCGCCGAGATGCGCGCCGCGATGGAGCTCGCGGTCAACGAGGGGCTCGCGACGAACGCGCAGATACCGGGCGTGACCGTGGGCGGCAAGACCGGCACCGCGGAGACCGGTGAGAACAACGAGCCGTTCAACCTGTGGTTCACGGGCTACGGAGAGCTGGACGATCGGAGCGTGGCGGTGGCCGTCGTGGTCGTGCCAGATGAGAACATCGTCGGTGATACTTCAAACGTGATCGCCGCGCCAATCGGGAGAGCAGTGATCGAGGCGGTGCTGAACTCATGAGACCTTCCAGCGGACTCACCTTCGGTGGGCGATACCAGCTGTCGAGCCGGATCGCCATCGGCGGCATGGGCGAGGTGTGGCAGGCGACCGATCAGGTGATCGGCCGCACCGTCGCGCTGAAGATCCTCAAGGACGAGTACATGGGCGATCCCGGGTTCCTCGAGCGCTTCCGCGCCGAGGCCCGGCACGCCGCGCTCGTGAACCACGAGGGCATCGCCAACGTCTTCGACTACGGCGAGGAGGAGGGCAGCGCCTTCCTCGTGATGGAGCTCGTGCCGGGCGAGCCGCTCAGCGCGATCCTCGACCGCGACCGCACGCTCTCGGCCGACAAGGTGCTCGACATCGTCGCGCAGACCTCTGCCGCGCTGCACGCCGCGCACCAGGCGGGGCTCGTGCACCGCGACATCAAGCCCGGGAACCTGCTCATCACCCCCGAGGGCCGGGTCAAGATCACCGACTTCGGCATCGCCCGCATCGCCGACCAGGTGCCGCTCACGGCCACCGGCCAGGTGATGGGCACGGTGCAGTACCTCTCCCCCGAGCAGGCCTCGGGGCAGCAGGCCGCGCCCGCGACCGACATCTACTCGCTCGGCATCGTCGCCTACGAGGCCCTCGCGGGCCGCAGGCCGTTCACGGGCGAGTCGCAGGTCTCGATCGCCATGGCGCACATCAACGACGCGCCGCCGGACCTGCCGGGCACCGTGCCCGAGCCGGTGCGCAACCTCGTGCTGTCGTGCATCGCGAAGACCCCCGCCGACCGGCCGACGTCGGCGGCGCACCTCTCGCGCGCGGCGACCATGCTGCGCCGCGGTGACATCGCGGGCGCCGCGGCGATCGTGCCGGGCATCGCATCCACCGACTCGTTCGCCACGATCGACTCGCCCACGCAGGCCGCGACCCGCGTCATCACGACGCAGTCGAGCCCTGCCACGGCCGCGCTGCCGGTGACGCGCACGACCACGACGACGCGCGACGCCGAGAAGCGCCGCACGAACCCGTGGATCTGGCCCGTCGTGATCCTCGCCGTCCTGCTCGTGGCGGCCGGCGTCGCGATCGCCCTGATGCTGCTGAACGGCAACCAGACGCCGCCCGCCGCGACCGAGACGTCGCAGCAGCCGACCGACAGCACCGCCGCGACGGTCGACATCGACGAGGCGACCTTCATCGGGATGGACGAGACGGAGTTCCGCGGCGCGATCGAGGACCTCGGGCTCGTCGCGAACGTCGAGACGGGCAACCCCGCGACCGACCCCGCCGACATCGGGCTCGTCTACGCGGTGAACCCGACCGGCCCGGTCGTCGAGGGCTCCACCGTGACCGGCACGATCTACGGCCCGGTCTCGGAGATCACCGACCCCACCGCGGCGCCGCGGCTCTCGGACGGATCGGACCCGGCCGCCGTGACGGCGGGCGACGCGGTCTCGGTCGTCTGGGATGCCGCGAGCTGCCCCGCCGGCTACACGCTCGGCGGGTACACCGCGACGGTCGTGTGGCCCGACGGCCAGACCGAGACGTTCGAGACCGGCACCGCGCAGCTCGACTTCACGACCGTGCCGAGCGGCGAGACCTCGGTCTCCTACGTCTACCGCTGCGAGATCCCGGACGGCGAGACGCTCACGAGCGGCTCCTCGCCCGCGCTCACCATGACGGCCACCGCCGAGGAGACGCCGGAACCGGAGCCGGAGCCCACCCCGACGCCGACCGAGCCGATCGAGACGCTGCCCGTCGAGCCGACGGACGGGCCCTGAACCACCGGGTGCCGTAGAATCGACGGATCCCCGCGCGAGCAGGGTCGAAGGCCACGCACGACGAGAGGACCAGCGATGACCGACAGCATCATCGCGTCGCTGCGAACCCTCGGCGACCGCTACGAGATCGGCGACCTCATCGGCCAGGGCGGCATGGCGCAGGTGCACCGGGCTCGCGACACCCGGCTCGACCGCCAGGTCGCGGTCAAGCTGCTCAAGCCCGAGCTGTCGCTCGACCCGGAGTTCCGCACGCGCTTCCGCCAGGAGGCGCAGTCGGCGGCGCGCATGTCGCACCCCACCGTCGTGCGGGTCTTCGACGCCGGCGAGGAGCCGGCCGTCGGACCGGACGGCGAGCCTGCCGCGGTGCCGTACATCGTCATGGAGTACGTCGACGGCCGGATGGTGAAGGACATCATCGCCGAGGGCCCGCTCTCCGAGGCCGAGGCCGTGCGCATCACGAAGGGCATCCTCACCGCCCTCGAGTACTCCCACCGCGCGGGCATCGTGCACCGCGACATCAAGCCCGGCAACGTCATGGTCACGCCCGGCGGGCAGATCAAGGTGATGGACTTCGGCATCGCCCGCGCCGTCAGCGAGACGAGCGCGAACGTCGCGCAGACCGGCCTCATCCTCGGCACGGCGCAGTACTTCTCCCCCGAGCAGGCCCGCGGCGAGACCGTCGACGCGCGCACCGACCTGTACTCGACCGGCGTGATCCTCTTCGAGCTGCTCACGGGCCGCGCGCCCTTCGAGGCCGACACGGCGGTGGGCGTCGCGTACCAGCACGTCGCCGAGGAGCCGCCGCTCGCGTCGTCGATCACGCCCGGCATCACCCCGGAGATGGACTCGATCGTCACGAAGGCGCTCGAGAAGCGCCGCGGCGACCGCTTCCAGACGGCGACCGAGTTCAAGGAGGCGCTCGACGACGCGCTCGCCGGCGTGCTCGTGCCGTTCGTCCGCACGCAGACCGCGCCGCTCGAGATCGGCGCGGCGACGACGATGTTCGCAGCGCTCGCCGCCGACGACGCCGAGCCCGAGGTCGAGCAGCCGGTGCAGCGCACCCGTCGCCCGCACCTCGTCTGGCTGTGGGCCGCGGTCGCGCTCATCGGGGTGCTCGTCGTCGGCGCGGTCGTCTGGGCCGTCAGCCTCGGCGGCAGCCTGCCGATCGCCGGGCTCTCGACCGTGGTCCCCACGGTCTCCGGGCTCGAGGAGGAGGCCGCCATCGCCGCGATCGAGGAGGCGAGCCTCACCCCGGAGGTGCGGCGCGTCATCGACGAGGCGGACGCGGGCACGGTGCTGCGGACGGAGCCGGATGCGGGCATCACCGTCTCCCCGGGCGCCGCCGTGACCCTCGTCATCTCGAACGGTCCACCACCCGCGCCGCTCATGAGCGTCGCGAACCTCAGCGAGGCGCAGGCCAGGCAGGCGCTCGAGGCCGGCGGCTTCACCGTGGGCTCCGTCACCCGCGAGAACTCGTCCACCGTGGCGCAGGACCTCGTCATCAGCACCGACCCGAGCGCCGGCACCGATGTCGCGCGCGGGGCCACGGTCAACCTCGTGCTGTCGTCCGGGCTCGTCGACGTGCCGAACGTGCTCGAGCGGCCGATCGCCGCGGCCGCCGAGGAGCTCTCGGCCCTCGGCCTGACCGTCGACCGCCGCTTCACGACCCGCTGCCGAGGCGGCGACGTGGTGGAGCAGTCGCTCACGCCCGGCGCGCATCCCCAGGGCAGCACGATCACGCTGCTCTACTGCAACGGCCAGTCCCGGCCCGCGCCGGCACCGGCACCGCCGAGCCAGCCCACGCAGCCCCCGGCCACGCCGACGGAGCCGGAGGGTGGCGACAACGGCGGTGGCGACAACGGCGGCGACAACGGCGGCGAAGAGGGCGGCGGCGACGAGGGCTGACGCCCCCGAGCGAGCCGTCAGGCCACGTGGTCGGGCGGCGGCGCGAGCGTGACGAGCGGCGCTCGGCCGGCCGCGAGCTCGGCGGCGCCCGCGAGGCCGGCCGCCTCGAGCCAGTTGCCCAGCATCCGGTAGCCGCCCTCCGTGAGCACCGACTCGGGGTGGAACTGCACGCCCCAGACGGGCGCGTCGCGGTGCTCGACCGCCATGATGACCGCCCCGGGACCCGCGGTGCGCGCGGTCACGCGCAGCGCCTCCGGCATCGTGCCGTCGACGATCGCGAGCGAGTGGTAGCGGGTCGCGGTCAGCGGGCTCGGCAGGCCGTGGAAGATCGTGGAGTCGTCGTGGTCGACGAGGCTCGTCTTGCCGTGCATGAGCTCCGGCGCGTGGGTCACCACCCCGCCGAGCGCCTCGGCGATCGCCTGGTGCCCGAGGCATACGCCCAGCAGCGGCGTGCGGTGCTCGATCGCGGCGTGCACCATCGGGATCGAGACGCCCGCGTCGCCGGGCGCGCCCGGTCCCGGTGACAGCAGCACGGCATCCCAGTCGCCGATCGTCGAGGCGTCGACCTCGTCGTTGCGCACGACCGAGACCTCGGCACCGAGCTCCTGGAGGTAGCCGGCGAGGGTGTAGACGAAGCTGTCGAAGTTGTCGACGACGAGGATCCGGGTCATGGAGGTGGCTCTGCTCATTCGGACGGTGCTCGTTCGAGCATGGGGTCAGGGGTGGGGAAGAAGGTCTGCATCACCCACGGGTAGCCGTGGAGGATGAGCGTGGCGGCGACGGCGGCGACCAGCAGCAGCACGATCAGCAGCCGCAGCGGCCACGGGCCGGGCAGCGCGCGCCACAGCGCGGCGTACATCAGGCAGCCCCGATCGCATCGGCGAGCTCGCGCGGCATGCCGTCGGCAGCGCTCTGCCAGCCGACGAACGTGGCGTAGGCCACCAGTCGGCCGGCCGCCGACCACTCGGGGTTGCAGGTCGTGAGCGTGAGGTAGCGGCCGTCCGCGGGCGTGGTCGGCTGCTGCGGCACCATCGCGACGACGCCCACCGCGGTCGGCGGCACGTACTCGTGGTTGCGGAACTCGTAGACGTACCAGGCGTTCGCGGTCTGCACGAAGATCCGGTCGCCCACCCGCATCTCGTCGAGGTGGGTGAACGGGCCGCCCTGGCCGTTGCGATGCCCGGCGACCGCGAAGTTGCCGAGCGCGCCCGGCTGCGCGGAGCCGCTGTAGTGCGCCAGGCCCTGGTCGAGCGAGTCGAGCACGGCGCGGCTCGTGCCCTCGCCGACCACTCGCTGGAAGGCGCCGAGCCGAGGGATGTGCATGACGGCGAACGACTCGCGGTCGGCGACCGCCGCCTCGGCCGGTGGCTCGTCGGTGCGGAGCCCCTCGGTCGTCGGCTCCGCCGGCTCGAGCGGCCCGAGCTGCGCGGCGAACGACCTGGCGGCCTGCTGCTGCTCGCTGCCGAGCACCGCGTCGGCGAGCCAGAGCTGCCAGCCGGCGTAGCCGAGCGCGAGCACGCCCGCCGTCAGCAGCAGCTCGCCGAGCACGCTCACCACGGTGGCCCGGCGCCGGGGGCGCCGGTCCGTGCGCTGCTGCCCGACCACAGGACAATCCTAGGCGCCGACTGCATTAGCATGGGTTGCCATGAGCCCTAGCGAGAAGTCCGTCGACAAGGCGTCGACGGCGAGAGCCAAGTCGGCGCGTTCCCCGCACGACGAGCAGCGGAACCCCGCGTGGTTCAAGCCCGTCATGTTCGGCTTCATGCTCGTGGGCTTCCTGTGGGTCATCGTCTACTACATCTCCGGCACCACCCTGCCGGTGCCGTCGCTCGGCTCCTGGAACATCGTGATCGGCTTCGGCGTGATGTTCATCGGCTTCATCATGACCACCCGCTGGAAGTAGCGAGTTACACCGGTGTAGTTCTCCACACCTGTGGAGAGAATTGTGGACAACTCGCTGCCGGCTGCCGCGCATGCAGGCGCGCGCAGCTCGTGACGCGCCTCAGAGCAGCGTCGCGACCCGCGCCGCGAAGAGCGCGGCCAGCACGAGCGCGGTGGCCCCGATGACGAGCCACGACGCCGTCGACGTCCTGACCTTCGAGCGCTTGTCGGCGAAGCCGATGCCGAGGCCGAGCGCGAGCCCGATGAGCAGCCCGCCGACGTGCGCGGGCCACGAGATGCTCGCGAACAGGAACGTGATGACCAGGTTGATGCCGACGATGATGAGCAGCGACCGGTTCACCCGCCCGACCATCCGCTGCATGCCGATCGTCATGCCGAACAGCGCGTAGATGCCGCCGGATGCGCCGACCACGCCAGCGGCCGGCGTGAACCACGCGACCGCGACGGCGGCGCCAGCGACGCTCACGAGGTAGGCGGCGAGGAACGGCAGCCTGCCGATGCGCTCCTCGATCGGTGGTCCGACCATCCAGAGCACGAGCATGTTGAACGCGAAGTGCAGCACGCCGGCGTGGACGAGGGCGTAGGTGACGAAGCGCCACGGCTCTGCCAGCGAGAACGGCGTGTAGAAGAGCAGCGACTCCGCGAGGTCACCGGGCAGGATCTGCAGCACGCCGACGACAGCGGTGACCACGGCGATCGCGATCGTGACCGGCGCGGGCTGCGCGAGCCACTGGCGCGCTCGGCGGCCGACCGCGGTGCGGGGCGCCCCGTTGGAGGCACGCGTCTCGCGCAGCATCGTCTGCTGCTCGGCGCGCAGCTCCCGCACGCAGTCGGGGCACCGCACGCCCACCGGCGCCTGCTGCTGGCACTCGCCGCAGATGGTGCGGCCGCAGCGCTGGCACAGGACCCAGCTGGACCGGTTCGGGTGCCGGTAGCAGCGATCGGCGGGCGGTGCGGCGCTCACCGGGGTATCAGACCTGCGCGATCTCGACGGTCTCGATGACGACGTCGTCGAGCGGGCGGTCGCGGCCGTCGGTGGGGACCGCCTGGATGGCGTCGACGACGCGCTGCGACTCGGCGTCCTCGACGAGGCCGAAGATCGTGTGCTTGCCCTGCAGCCACGGGGTCGCGACCGTCGTGATGAAGAACTGCGAGCCGTTGGTGCCGCGACCCGCGACCTTGCCGGCGTTCGCCATCGCGAGCACGTAGGGGGCGTTGAAGCCGAGGTCCGGGTGGATCTCGTCGTCGAACTGGTAGCCGGGACCGCCGACGCCCTGGCCGAGCGGGTCGCCGCCCTGGATCATGAAGTCGGGGATGATCCGGTGGAAGACGACGCCGTCGTAGAGCGGGGCGGTGGACTTCTCGCCGGTGGCGGGGTGCGTCCACTCGCGCGCGCCGGTGGCGAGCTCGACGAAGTTCTGCACGGTCTTGGGGGCGTGGTCGCCGAGGAGGTTGACCTTGATCTCGCCGAGGTTGGTGCGGATCGTCGCGACAGCGGTGTGATGAGCCATGGCTCGATCCTCCCACAGCGGGGCTCGCCGGAGGTCGCGGGGTGCGCCCGTTCGACGACAGCGAAACCGCGCCGGACTGGGTGACTCGCTCAGGAAAACCTGCAAGGATGACGCCCAGGCTTCGACCACGGAAGGACATCTATGTCGCTCGAACTCACGCGCAAGCGCGCGAAGGAGATCAAGAAGCTCCGCAAGCAGGCCGACAAGCTCTGGGCTGAGCAGCGCGTCGTCAGCCAGCACGCCGCCCGCATCGCCCGCGAGGCGAAGGCCCAGGCTCGCGCCTACGGCACCGAGTCGCTCATCCCCACCGCCGAGCAGTACGTGCACCGCGGCGTCGACGCCGGCCGCGACGGCATCTCCCGCGCCACGCGCGGCTGGAACGCCGCCGTCGTGCCCGCGATCGCCTCGGGCCTCGGCTCGCTGGCAGCGGTGGCCCAGGTCGCGAAGGACGACCGCGTGAAGAGCGCGATCGAGAACGTGCGCCGCTACACGACGGTGCCGGACCTCGTGCCGGCCCCGGCGCAGAAGAGCGGCCCGAACGCCTGGCAGTGGCTGCTCATCGGCGTCGGCTCGGTCGCCGTCGTCAGCGCCGCCTACGCCGCGTGGCAGACGCTCCGCGCCGACGACGACCTGTGGATCCCGGACGCCGAGGACTCCGCGATCGACGCTCCCCCGCGCCCGACGGACCAGCCCTCCGGCGGTCTCGCCGACGGTCCCGAGGCAGGCGCTCCGCAGGCCTGACCTCCGCATGACGAAGGGGCCCCCGCCATCCGGCGGGGGCCCCTTCGTCGTGAACGGCTGCGCAGCGCTCAGCCGAGGCTGACGCCGAGCACGACGAGCAGGCCGCCGGCCAGCAGCAGCCCGCCGGCGAGCACGAACGCCCGCATCCGGCGCTCTGGCTCGCGACCCGACCGCATGGTGCGCACCGCATCGACGCCGCTGACGATGCAGCTGGCCACCATGACGCAGAGACCGACGACGACGAGGGGATGCATCGGTCAGCGCAGCGGGGATCCGGCGTCGTGCAGGTGGCGGATCGCCCAGTCGACGGCATGCACGTGGCGCAGCTGCCGCACGGAGGACAGCGGGTGCCACGCGACGTCGTCGGTCGTGCCGTCGACCTCGATCGTCAGCTCGCCGCCGATGACCTCGGCGCGGTAGAGGATGCGCAGCGCCTGCATCTCGTCGCCCCGGAGGCTCGTCGGCACCACGGCGGAGTCGACGCCCAGCAGGCTCGTGAGCCGGACGTCGTAGCCCGTCTCCTCCTTGACCTCGCGCACGGCGCCGTCGGCCGGGTGCTCGCCCGGCTCGACGCCGCCGCCCGGCAGGGTCCAGCCGCTCATGCCGCCCTCGTTCCAGTGCGGCAGCAGGATCTCGCGCTCGTCGCCCTCGCCCCTGGTGATCAGGGCGTAGGCGGCCACTCGCATGCGCATCCCGCCATCCTAGGGCCGCTCGGCCGACGCCGTGGGTGCGTCTGCGTCCTCCGCCGCGACCCTCGCGGCGTCGCGGTCCGCGCCGCGCCAGCCCGGGGCATCCGGCGCCGGCGACGGGTCGGACGGGTGCGCCGTCGGCTCGATCGCCTGGGTCGGCACCATCTCGCCGACGCCCTCGCCCGGCGCCGTCTGCTCGACGGTGAGCTGGAAGTCGTCGCCGTGCTCGGTGACGCCCGCCACCACCGCCTGCTCGACCGCGGCGAACGCGTAGGCGCGGCGCACGACGACGGGGTCCTGCGAGAGGTCCTTCGTGAGCGCGATCGCGAGCCCGATCATCACGACGACGAACGGCAGCGCCGCCACGATCGTCACTTGCTGCAGGCCGTTGAGCGCGTCCTCGCCGCCGATGAGCAGCATGATCGCCGCGACCGCGCCGGTCGCGACGCCCCAGAAGATGACGGTCCTGCGCGCCGGCCGCAGCGAGCCCCGATGCGAGAGCGTGCCCATGACGATGGAGGCGGCGTCCGCGCCGGAGACGAAGAAGATCGCCACGAGCACCATCACGACGATCGAGCTGATCTGCGCGAGCGGCAGCTCGGCGAGCGCCGTGAACAGCGTCGCCTCCGGGCTGCCGGAGCTGCCGAGGTCGACGCCTGCCCGCTCGAGGTCGATGCCGAGCCCGCCGAAGATCGCGAACCAGACGAGCGAGACGAGGGTCGGGGCGACGAGCACGCCGGTGACGAACTGGCGGATGGTGCGGCCGCGCGAGATGCGCGCGATGAACATGCCGACGAACGGCGTCCAGCTGACCCACCACGCCCAGTAGAAGATCGTCCAGCCCGACAGCCAGGCGGCGACCGCCTCGCCGCCGGCGGCCTCCGTGCGGGCCGACATGACGGCGAGCTGCTCGAAGTAGCCGCCGATCGTCGTCGGCAGCAGGTTGAGGATGAAGATCGTCGGGCCGATGACGAACACGAAGAGGGCGAGCACCGCGGCGAGCACCATGTTGATGTTCGAGAGCCACTTGATGCCGCGCGAGATGCCGGACACGGCCGACACGACGAACGCTGCCGTGAGCACCGCGATGATCGCGACCAGCACGCCGTTGCCGATCTCGCCGATGCCGGCGACGATCTGGAGGCCCGAGCCGATCTGCAGGGCGCCGAGGCCGAGGGAGGTCGCGGAGCCGAACAGCGTCGCGAAGATCGCGAAGATGTCGATCGCGCGGCCGACGGGGCCGTCGACGGTGCGCTTGCCGAGCAGCGAGGTGAACGCGGCCGAGATGGTGAGCGCGCGGCGCTTGCGGAAGACGCTGTAGGCGAGCGCGAGCCCGACGACGGCGTAGATGGCCCAGGGGTGCAGCGACCAGTGGAACATCGTGGTCGCCATCGCCGTGCGGATCGCCTCGGACTCGTCGCCGCCGCCGGTGCCCGGCGGGGGCGTCACGAGGTGGCTGACCGGCTCCGTCACCCCGAAGAAGACGAGGCCGATGCCCATGCCTGCCGAGAACATCATCGCGATCCACGAGACGGTGCTGAACTCGGGGTCCTCGCCGTCATCGCCGAGCGGGATGCTGCCGAAGCGGCTCGCGGCGATCCAGACGATGAAGATCACGAAGCCCGTGGCGGCGAGCGCGAACAGCCAGCCGGTGTTGTGCACGACCCACTCGAGGCCGGCGGCGGAGGCGACGGCGAGCGAGCCGGTCGAGACCGCGCCCCAGAGCACGAAGCCGAGCGCGACGGCCGCAGCGACGGCGAAGACGATGCGGTCGAGCGGGCGCCCTGCGGCGTCCTTCGCGGGGGCGGGCGGGACGTCGAGCGCGGGGTGGAGGGGCTTCTGCCGGCGTGGCATCCGGCGGGGCTTCTCGGGTCGTTCTGCCGGTCTCGTCGTCTCGCTCATCGCATCTCCCTCAGTCGCATCGCACGTCGTCGATGCGCCGGATGGACGCATCGCGACCCATCAACGGTAGTAGGAATCTGCTGTGGATGCGATTCGAGCGCGCTCAACGCGCCCGGCCGCGGCCCCGCACGACGCTCTCGACGGTGTCGCGGAAGGGTGCCCCGAGGAACAGCCCGAGCGACGCGCCGGAGGCGAGCGCGATGCCCACGGCGGCCGCACCGACCAGGGTCGCGCCGCCCAGCACGAGGCTCCCTGGGCTGCCGTCGGACTCCACGAGCTCGAGCAGTCCGCGGAAGACGGCGTAGCCGGGCACGAGCGGCACGATGGCCGCCGTCGTGACGGCGATCGACGGCACGTGGAGCCGGTGGGCGACCACGATGCCGATGAAGCTCGCGAGCAGCGCGCCCAGCCCGCTCGCCACCGCGACGTCGAGCCGTGCGGCGATCCCGGCGGTGTAGCCGATCCACGCGATGCCGCCGAGCAGCGCGCTCACGACCGTCGCGCGGAGCCCCGCGCCGTTCATGAGCGCGACGGCGACCGCGATGATGACGGCGCCGGCGAGCTGCAGCGGCAGCGGGCCGAGCGCCGGCGCCTCGCTCGTGACGACGAAGCCGGCCCCGAGCGAGCTCGCGAACGACAGGCCGCCGATGATGCCGATCACGACGCCGAGCGTCAGCATCACGAGGTCGAGGATGCGCCCGCCGGCCGTGAGCGCGAAGCCGTCGATCGCGTCCTGGGCAGCGCCCACGACCGAGAGCCCGGCGAGCATGAGCACGATGCCGGCGGCGACGATGATCGACGGCCGCACGTCGTCGAGGAGCGGCACCCCCATGCTCGAGAGCGCGCCGGTGGCCGCTGCGGCAGCGGTGACGACGAGGGCGCCGACGATCTGCGAGAAGAAGTAGGGCACGCGCAGGCGCGCCATGCCCCGCTGCGCCATCGCCGCGGCGCACGACGCCAGGAACGCGATCGCCGCGATCACCCACGACGCCCCGAAGAGCACGCAGACGCCGACCGCGAGCATGCCCTGCGCGAGCACGACGAACGTGGGCCGGTAGAGGAAGGGTGTGCGGCGGATCTCGTGGAACCGCGCGCGGGCCTGCTCGAGCTCGATGCCGCCCTCGATCTCGGCCACGAGCGCCTGCAGCCGCTGGAGCTTCGCGTGGTCGGGCACCGGCGCGCGGACGACCCGGATGAGCGTGATCGGCAGGTCGTCGTGGTTGCGGTGGTACGAGACGCCGATGGAGTTGTAGGTGATGTCAACGTGCACCGGGCGGATGCCGAGCGCGGCCGCGACGCGCGTGGTCGCGAGCGTCACGTCGTTGGCGGATGCGCCGACCGTCGTGAGCGCCTCGGCGATGCGCATCGCGAGGTCGATCACCTTGCGCGCGTGGACGTCGTCGATCGTGAGGAGCGCCTCGGTCATCGGGCGCTGCGCGGGGTCCGTGCGGATCGCGCTCACCAGCCGTCGGCGCCAGTCCCTGCGCCCGTCCATCCGCCCGTCCATCGACTCCATCCTGGCATCCGCCCGGAGCGCGACCGGGTCGGCCGACTGCCCCTGGCAACACGAAAGCCCCACCGGAGGGTGGGGCTGGGTGTGGAGCCTGGGAGAATCGAACTCCCGACATCCTGCTTGCAAAGCAGGCGCTCTACCAACTGAGCTAAGGCCCCGTGGCACCTGCGTGCCGTGGGAGTTGTGCGTGGTGGGGCTACCTGGACTCGAACCAGGGACCTCTTCGTTATCAGCGAAGCGCTCTAACCGCCTGAGCTATAGCCCCGAGCACAAGCATCGACTCTACCACGAAGTCCGGGCTGTGCTGCACCCGGTCCCGCGCCGGCTCACTGGTTGGCGAAGCCGACCTGGAGGCCGCCGGTGATGCGCACCGACATGTTGTAGAGCGCCGCGATGACCGCGCCGAGCACCGTGATGACGACGAAGTTCAGCACCGCGACGAGCAGCGTGAACATCATCACCTGCGGCAGCGAGATGATCGACGTGATCGCGAAGTCCGGCTGCGCCAGGATGTCGCGCAGCACCTCGTCGATCTTGCCGAACAGCCCGACGACCTGCAGCAGCGTCCACATCACGAACGTGACGACGAGCTGCACGATGCCGAGCACGAGGCCCAGCACCGCCGAGACCTTCATGGCCGACCAGAAGTCGATGTGCACGAGTCGCAGGCGCACCTGCTTGCTCGAGCCGCTGCGGCGAGGCGTCTTGCTCTGCAGCTTCTCGGCGATGCTCATTCGTCGGTCTCCTCGGTGGCGTCGGCGTCGGCCTCTGCGGCCTCGGGCGCGACCGCGTCCGTGGCGTCAACGATAGCGCCATCGGTCTCCGAGGCCGTGGCAGCCTCATCGGCGAGCGCCTCCTCGGCAGGATCCTCGACGTGGGCGGCCTCGTCGACGAGCGCCTCCTCCTCGACCTCGCGCTCGATGTTGCGGGCGATCGAGATCACGAGGTCGGTGGTCGACTTCTCGGCGAACTGCACCCCCATGGTCGTGCGGCCGGTCGCGCGCACCTCGTCGACGTGCGAGCGGATGACCTTGCCGGAGGCGCGGATGAGCAGCAGCTCCTCGCCGTCGCCGACGATCGTCGCGCCCACGAGCGCGCCGCGGTCGTGGTCGCCCGACGAGAAGGTGAGGACGCCCTGCGTGCCGCGGCCCTTCGACGGGTAGTCCGCGACCGGCGTCTTCTTGCCGAAGCCCTGCTCGGTGACGACGAACACGTAGCCCTCGTCGCCGATCACCATGGCGGCGAGCGCCTGGTCGCCGTCCCGGAGGCGGATGCCGCGCACGCCGCCGGTGTTGCGGCCCATCGGCCGCAGCGCCTCGTCGGTCGCGGCGAAGCGCGCCGCGCGTCCCGCCTTCGTCACCACGAGGATCTCGTCGGACGCATCCGCGAGCATCGCCGAGATGAGCCGGTCGCCCTCGGCGAGGTTCACGGCGATGATGCCGCCCGTGCGGTTCGTGTCGTAGAGCTCGAGGCGGGTCTTCTTCACCTGGCCGTCGCGCGTCGCGAGCACGAGGTACTCGGCCTGCGCGTAGTCGCGCAGCGTCAGCACGGTCTGCACCTGCTCGTCCGGCTGGAACGCCAGCAGGTTCGCGACGTGCTGGCCCTTCGCGTCACGACCGGCCTCGACGACCTCGTAGGCCTTCATGCGGTACACGCGGCCGAGGTTCGTGAAGAACAGCATCCAGTCGTGCGTGGAATTGACGCTGAAGTGCTCGACCACGTCGTCGCTGCGCAGCTGCGCGCCGCGCACGCCCTTGCCGCCGCGGTGCTGCGCGCGGTACTGGTCGATGCGGGTGCGCTTGATGTAGCCGCCGTTCGTGAGGCTCACGACGACCTGCTCCTCGGGGATCAGGTCCTCCATCGAGACGTCGCCGCCATAGCCGTGCATGATCTCGGTGCGCCGGTCGTCGCCGTGCTTGTCGACGATCTCGGTGAGCTCCTCGACGATGATGCGACGCTGCCGCACCGGGCTCGCGATGATCTCCTTGTAGTCGGCGATGCGCACGGTGAGCTCCTCGGCCTCGTCGTGCACCTTCTGCCGCTCGAGCGCCGCGAGCCGGCGCAGCTGCATCTCGAGGATCGCGCTCGCCTGCTCGGTGTCGATGTCGAGCAGCTCCATGAGCCCGTCGCGCGCCGCCTCGGTCGTGGGCGAGCGGCGGATGAGCGCGATCACCTCGTCGAGCGCGTCGAGCGCCTTGAGGTAGGCCTCGAGGATGTGCATGCGCGCCTCGGCCTTGGCGAGGCGGAACTGCGTGCGCCGCACGATGACCTCGACCTGGTGGTCGGCCCAGTGCGTGATGAAGCCGTCGATCGAGAGCGTGCGGGGCACGCCGTCGACGATCGCGAGCATGTTCGCGCCGAAGTTCTCCTGCAGCTGCGTGTGCTTGTAGAGGTTGTTGAGCACGACCTTCGCGACCGCGTCGCGCTTGAGCGTGATGACGAGGCGCTGGCCCGTGCGACCGGAGGTCTGGTCCTCGAGGTTGGCGATGCCGTGCAGCTTGCCGTCCTTCACGAGGTCGGCGATGCGCACCGCGAGGCGGTCCGGGTTGACCTGGTACGGCAGCTCGGTGACCACGAGCGCCGTGCGGCCCTGGATCTCCTCGACCGTGACGACGCCGCGCATCGTGATCGAGCCGCGGCCCGTGCGGTACGCCTCCTGGATGCCCTTGGTGCCGAGGATCTGCGCGCCGGTCGGGAAGTCGGGGCCGTGGATGCGCTGCAGCAGCGCCGCCTGCAGCTCCTCCTTCGACGCATCCGGGTGCTCGAGGTGCCAGATCGCGCCGTCGGCGACCTCGCGCAGGTTGTGCGGCGGGATGTTCGTCGCCATGCCGACCGCGATGCCGACGGAGCCGTTGACGAGCAGGTTCGGGAAGCGCGCCGGCAGCACGGCGGGCTCCTGCGTGCGCCCGTCGTAGTTGTCCTGGAAGTCGACGGTGTCCTCGTCGATGTCGCGCACCATCTCCATGGCGAGCTGCGACATCTTCGTCTCGGTGTACCGGGGGGCGGCGGCCTCGTCGTCGCCGGCCGAGCCGAAGTTGCCCTGCCCGAGCGCGAGCGGGTAGCGCAGGCTCCACGGCTGCACGAGGCGCACGAGCGCGTCGTAGATGGCCGTGTCGCCGTGCGGGTGGAACTGGCCCATGACGTCGCCGACCACGCGCGAGCACTTCGAGAACGCCTTGTCGGGGCGGTAGCCGCCGTCGTACATCGCGTAGATCACGCGACGGTGCACCGGCTTCATGCCGTCGCGCACCTCGGGCAGCGCGCGCCCGACGATGACGCTCATCGCGTAGTCGAGGTACGACCGCTGCATCTCGAGCTGGAGGTCGACCTGCTCGATCGCGCCGTGATCGGGCGCGTCGCGGTCGAAGGGCTCGGGGGGTGTGGTGTCAGTCATGGGGTCTCGTGTTCTTGGCTTGCGGTGCGGTGCGTGCGGATGCTGTGGGGGCGTTGGGTGCGGACGTCACGTGTGTCTCGATACGCGGCCGGCTCCGCCGGCTGCTACTCGACCCGCTCGGGACGTGAGGTTCTCGGACATCCTTCAGATGTCCAAGAACCTCACGTCCCTCGCGTTCTTCTGGATGAAGGTGCGCCGGGCGTCGACGTCCTCGCCCATGAGGGTCGAGAACATCGAGTCGGCCACCGCGGCGTCGTCCATCGTGACCTGCTTGAGCGTGCGCGTCTTCGGGTCCATGGTCGTCTCCCACAGCTCCGAGTAGTTCATCTCGCCGAGGCCCTTGTAGCGCTGCACGCCGTTGTCCTTGGGGATGCGCTTGCCCGAGGCCGAGCCGCTCGCGAGCATCGCGTCGCGCTCCCGGTCGCTGTAGGCGTACTCGTGCTCGGCGTTCGTCCACTTCAGCTTGAACAGCGGCGGCGCGGCGAGGTAGACGTAGCCCTTGTCGATGAGGGGCCGCATGTAGCGGAACAGCAGCGTCAGCAGCAGCGTCGTGATGTGCTGGCCGTCGACGTCGGCATCGGCCATGAGCACGATCTTGTGGTACCTGGCCTTGTCGGGGTCGAAGTCCTCGCCGAGGCCGGCGCCGAACGCCGTGATCATCGACTGGATCTCGGCGTTGCCGAGCGCGCGGTCGAGCCGCGCCTTCTCGACGTTGAGCACCTTGCCGCGCAGCGGCAGGATCGCCTGGCGGTAGGGGTCGCGGCCCTGCACCGCCGAGCCGCCTGCCGAGTTGCCCTCGACGAGGAAGATCTCCGAGATGGTCGGGTCCTTCGACTGGCAGTCCTTGAGCTTGCCGGGCATGCCGCTCGACTCCAGCAGCCCCTTGCGCCGCGTCTGCTCGCGGGCCTTGCGGGCGGCGAGGCGCGCCATGCCCGCCTGGATCGCCTTGCGGACGATCTCCTTCGCCGAGGCGGGGTTCGACTCGAACCAGTGGCCGAGCTGCTCGCCGGTCACGCGCTGGACGAACGACTTGGCCTCGGTGTTGCCGAGCTTCGTCTTCGTCTGCCCCTCGAACTGCGGCTCGCCGAGCTTGACCGAGACGATCGCCGTGAGGCCCTCGCGGACGTCCTCGCCCGTGAGGTTCTCGTCCTTCTCCTTGAGCTGGTTCGTCTGCCGCGCGTAGCGGTTGACGAGCGTGGTGAGCGCCGCGCGGAAGCCCTCCTCGTGGGTGCCGCCCTCGTGCGTGTTGATCGTGTTCGCGTAGGTGTAGACGGCTTCCTGGTAGGAGCCGGTCCACTGCATCGCGATCTCGACCGAGATGCGGCGCTCCTTGTCCTCCGACTCGAAGTCGATGATCTCGGGGTGCACCGGCTCGGACTTCTTCGACTCGTTGAGGTAGGCGACGTAGTCCTTGAGGCCCTGCTCGTAGAGGAACTCGTCGGCGCGCTGCACCGGCGCGGCGCTGTCGTCGCCATCGGGCTGGATGAGCGCCTCCGGTCGCAGGTCCTCGAGCGCGATGCGCAGACCCTTGTTGAGGAAGGCCATCTGCTGGAAGCGCTTCGCGAGCGTCTCGTAGTCGAACTCGACCGTCTCGAAGATCTCGGTGCTCGGCCAGAACGTCAGCGTCGTGCCGGTGGTGTCGGCATCCTCGCCGGTCACGAGCGGGCCGACGGGCACACCGACGGCGAACGCCTGGCGGTGCACGCTGCCCTGGCGGCGGATCTCGACCTCGAGCTTCGACGAGAGCGCGTTCACGACCGAGGAGCCGACGCCGTGCAGTCCGCCCGAGACCGCGTATCCGCCGCCGCCGAACTTGCCGCCGGCGTGGAGCACCGTGAGGACGACCTCGACGGTCGACTTCGAGGGGTCGCTCGAGTGCGGGTCGACCGGGATGCCTCGGCCGTTGTCGGCGACGCGGACGCCGCCGTCGGGCAGGATCGTGACCTCGATGTTGTCGCAGTGCCCCGCGAGCGCCTCGTCGACGGCGTTGTCGACGATCTCGTAGACGAGGTGGTGCAGGCCGCGTGGGCCGGTCGAGCCGATGTACATGCCCGGGCGCTTGCGCACCGCCTCGAGACCCTCGAGGATCTGGATCTGATCGGCGCCGTAGTCGCCCTGCTCTGGCTGCTTCGCCGTCTGGTCGTCGGGCTGCGCGTCCTGCTCGTTCGCCATCGTTCCTGCGTCCGCCTTCCGCGCGGCCACCGGGGGCTGCGCAACCCTCCGATTCTACCCCGGAACCGCGATCGGCGCTGCGATGAACGCGCCTCTGCGGGACGATCTCCGAGTCGGAGGCCAGAACACACCGCCGAAGTCGCGTTCTGAGGTGCTGGATGCCTCCACCGGGCTCCTCGGGCACGATCACGTCGGAGGACGATCCCCGCTCGGAACCGGGTCGGCCGCGCGGCACGATCGCGAGCCGGTCCCGTGTCACTCGCGGGAGTGGCTCCGACGGGTCGGCGCGACGACCCGGATGACCGCCGAGTCGTCGAGCTCGCCGAGGCCCTGCGCTTCGCCCAGGAGGAAGAGCTGCTCGGCCGCGGCGGCCACCGGCACGGCCAGATGGGCCCTGCGCGCGGCGTCGCCGACGATGCCGAGGTCCTTGACGAAGATGTCGAGCCGGCTGAGCACCTCGGCGCCGCCCTCGTCGTACGCCTGGAGCGCGCGCGGACCGCGGTTGCCGAGCATGAACGAGCCGGCGGCCCCGGCGCTGAGCGCCTCGAGCGTGCGCTCCCGATCGAGGCCGAGGGCATCGGCGAGCGCGAGCGCCTCGGCGGCCGCGGCGATGTGCACGCCGCACAGCAGCTGGTTGACCGTCTTGAGCGCCTGGCCGTCGCCCGGCTCGTCGCCCACGACCGAGAGCGTCGACGACAGCTGCTCGAGTACGGGCCTGGCCGTCGCGAGCGCGGCGGGCGCCGCGCCGACGACGATGAGCAGGTCTCCCTCGCCGGCCCGCACGGGTCCACCGGAGAGCGGCGCGTCGACGAGGGCGGCGCCGAGCGACGCGAGCCGCGCGGCGAGCTCCGCGATGCCATCGGTGCCGACCGTGCTCGTGAGGATCACGACCGATCCCTCGGCAAGGTGCTCGGCGAGGCCCTCATCGCCGAAGAGCAGGTCGCGGAGCTGCTCGCCGGTGCGCACCGCGACGATGACCGCCTCGGCGCCCTCGACCGCCTCGGCCGCCGACGCCGCGGGCGCGACGCCGTGCTGCGCCGCCAGCTCGAGTCGGGCCTCGGCGATGTCGAAGCCCCGCACGTCGAACCGCTCGGCGAGGCGGGTCGCCATGGGCAGCCCCATGGCGCCGAGCCCGATCACTGCGACGGTGGTGGTCATGCTGCTCCTCTGCGGCGGGGTGGCGGTCGGCACGGCTCAGCCGGCGAGGGTGCGCACGACGAGCGCGAGCGACGAGCGCTCGCCGACGTTGCCGGCGAAGACGACGTAGGGGATGCCGACGGCGGGCCCGACCTGCGGCTGCCACAGCGAGACGATGCCCGGCAGCATCGGGCCGACCACCTCGGCGCGGCGGATCTGCAGCGCCTCCGAGGCGACGTCGCTCGAGGTGATGCCGCCCTTCGCGATGACGAAGCGCGGCGGCGCCGCCTCGAGCACCCGGGCGACGAGCTCGACGAGCCCCGACGACACGCGTCGGGCGATGTCGAGGCTCGCGGCGCCGTCGCGGCCCGTGACGAGCTCGCGGCTCGTGTGCACGATGACGGTGCCCGCGGCGATCGCGTGGGCGACCGCATCCGCGCGCTCGGTCAGGTGCGCCTCGCGGCGCTCGTCGATGAGCGAGCGCACGTCGAGCTCGATCGTCACGGTGTCGGGGCGGTCCGCACGCAGCGCCTCGAGCTGCGCGGTCGTGAGCGGCACGTGGCTGCCGACGACCACGAGGCCGCCGCGCTCGTGCACCATCGCGATGCGGTCGGCGGTGACGGGCTCGGCGATCTCCTGGCCGATGTGGGCGCGCAGGTAGGGCGGCCCGATGCGGAGGAGCGTCGTGACGCCCTCCTTGTCGAGGGCGTGGAGCGCGAGCGCGACCTGGCGCATGTCGTGCTCGTCGACGGCGTCGACCGCGACGACCGTGCCGGCCGGCAGGGCCCGCAGGAAGTCGGTGACCGCGGCGGTGCCCGCGCGGATCACGCCGAGCGTCAGGGCGGCGACGTCGTCGCGGCGGATGCGCCCGCCGGTCTTCTCCTCCACCCAGTCGCGCAGGTCGGAGGAGCGGTAGCCGAACGTCGCGTCCGCGGCGAAGGCGGTCTCCCCCACCGGCGTCGCCTCGCCGTCGACCACCCAGTAGTGGACGGCGTCGACCGTGATGCGGCCCGCATCCGGGAACGCGGGCACGAGCATGGTCAGATGCGGGGCGGCACCCGCGTGCTCGGCAGCTGCGGCGCTCAGCACATCGGTCTCGAGCGGGAAGTGTCCGCGGAGCGTCGAGTCGCTGCGGCTGACGAACGACACGCGCTTGCCGGCGCGGGCCGCGGCGGCGACCGCGACCGCCACGACCTCGCGATTGCGCGCGGCCGCGTCGTCCTCGCCGAGCGAGCGCGTGTTCGTCAGCACGTAGACGGCGGAGGCGGGCTGCGCGAGCGCCCAGTCGAGGTCCTCCGCCTCGCAGCGCGTGAGCACCGGGAGTCCGGCGACGGACTGGGTGCCGGTCGGGTCGTCGTCGAGGACGACGAAGACGAGGTCGTCGCTGCGGGCGGCGGCCACATCGGCCGCCGCGACCTCGATCGGTGCCGGCACGGTGGCCAGCAGCTCGCTCAGCTGCACGAGAACTCCCTTGTTCGCGGGGACCACGGCGCGCCGTGATCGGATCAGATATCAGACATCTTCGGGCGGCCAGCGGTGGATGTCAAGGCGCGACCTCAGTCGAGGACGAGGGCGATGAGATCGTCGCGCGTCTGCATCATGTGCGTCCACATCGCGTCCCTCGCCGCGACCGGCACGCCGGCGCGGATGGCCTCGAGCAGCTTGCCGTGCTGCGCGATGGCGTGCTGGCGGATCTCGCCCACCGCGCTCGTCTCGCCGCGGGTCTCCGCCAGCATCGACGTGAGCGGCAGCATCGCGGCGATCAGGATCCGGTTCTCGGCCGCGTGCAGGATCGTCTCGTGGAACTCGAGGTCGGCGGCGACGAACGCGTCGACCTCATCCGCCTCGTGGTGCGCGACCATCCGCTGCAGCGACGACTCGAGCGCGTCGAGGTGCTCGGCCGTGCGGCGCTCGGCCGCGAGCTGCGCGGCGCCGGTCTCGATCATCACGCGCACCTCGAGCAGCTCGAGCGACGACCGCCGGCGCTGCCCGGCGCTGCGCGCGTGCCGCACCACCGCATCCATGCCGGTCCACTCCGAGACCGGGGCGATGCGATGCCGGCTGCCGGGCACCTGCACGATGACGCCCTGGGCCTGCAGCAGGCGCACCGCCTCGCGCAGCGTGAGGCGCGAGACGCCGAACTCGGTGGCGAGCTGGCCCTCGGGCGGCAGCTGCTCGCCCGCGGTCAGCGTCCCGTCGATGATGGCGTCGAGCAGCTGGTCGACGGCGTCATGGGTGCGCGAAGGCCTGGGCATCGCTCCTCCTCGAGCTTGGATGTCTGACACCTTATCCGGCTAGCCCCAGGTGTCTCGCGGCCCCCGCCCTGGTACGGACCTGCGTCCCCTCGAGAAGCTCGGCACGCTCGGTCCCACGAACTCGACGCGCTGCAGGCCGCAGTCCGGGAAGCGGGCGAGGATGCGGGTCGTCGTCTCGGCGCGCAGGATCCGCATCTGCTGCGTCCAGGCGGTCGAGGCGCAGCGCACGGTGAGCACGCCCTCGTCGAACGACACCGGCTCGGTGCGATCCGCGTTCTCCTCCCCCACGAGCTCGCCCCAGTGGGCGATCACGTCGGCGCGCGCGAGCGTCGCGGTCCAGCCCCGGTCGTCGGCGAAGCCGACGAGCACGTCGCCGAGCGCGCGCGGGTCGCGGCCCTTGCCGAACGGCACGGACGCGCCCGGCTCGCGGCGGGAGCGCCGGCGGCCGTCGCGCGTGACCATCTCGGGGTCACCGAGCTTGGCCTTGAGCCGCAGCCAGACCCGCTCCGGCTCGGTCGCCGCGAGCTCACGCATCGTCGACCACCTCGCCGCCGACGATCCGGATGCGGTGGTCGCGCAGCGCATCCGGCACGTCGTCCTCGACGGCCGCGGTGATGAGCACCTGCTCGAAGCCTCCCGCCGCCTCGGCCAGCCGCTGCCGGCGACCGGCGTCGAGCTCGGCGAAGACGTCGTCGAGGATCATCACCGGGTCGCCGCCCGACCCGTCGCGCAGCAGCTCGGCGGAGGCGAGCTTGAGGGCGAGGGCGAACGACCACGACTCCCCGTGGCTCGCGTAGTGCCGCGCGAGCAGGTCGTTGAGGTGCAGCTCGAGGTCGTCGCGGTGCGGCCCGACGAGGCTGACGCCGCGGTCGAGCTCGTCGCGCCGGCGCTCGGCGAGCAGCGCGCGGAAGGCATCCGCGTCGTCCGGCACGTTCGTGACGAGGGCGATCCTCGCCTCGTGCTCATCGCCGGCGACCAGCCGGTACGCGGCGTCGACGTGCGGCGCGAGCTCGGCGACGAGCGCGCGGCGGGTGCGCATCACCTCAAGCCCCAGCTCGATGAGCCTGCCGTCCCACACCTCGAGCGTCGTGAGGTCGTCGGGGCGCAGCCGCGCGGCGCGGGCGCTCTTCAGCAGCGAGTTGCGCTGCTTCAGCACGCGGTCGAGGTCGCTGTGCACGCCCGCGAGCCGCGGGGCGCGCATCACGGCGAGCTCGTCGAGGAACCGCCGCCGGCCGGAGGGATCCGCGCGCACGAGCTGCAGGTCCTCGGGGCTGAAGAGCACCACCTGCAGGTAGCGCGGCAGGTCGCGGATGCGGACGTTCTGCCCGTTCGCCTGCGCGCGGTTCGCGCCGCGCGCGTTGAGCTCGACGTCGAGCTGGAAGGCGCGCTCGTCGTTCGTGACCGAGCAGCGCACGATCGCGCGCTGCTCCCCCGCGCGGATGAGCGCGACGTCGGTCGGCACCCGGTGGCTCGAGCCCGTCGCGATCCACACGAGCGACTCGACCATGTTGGTCTTGCCCTGGCCGTTGCGCCCGACCAGCAGGTTCGCGCCGGACTCGAACACGACGTCCGCCGCCCGATAGTTGCGGAAGTCGGTCAGCGCGAGTCGGCTGACACGCACCTAGGCCTTCTTGACCGCGTGGCCGCCGAACTGGTTGCGCAGCGCGGCCACGGCCTTCATCGCGGGGCTGTCGTCCTGGCGCGACTCGAAGCGGGCGAAGAGCGACGCCGAGATCGCGGGCATCGGCACCGCGTTGGCGATCGCCTCCTCGACGGTCCAGCGGCCCTCGCCGGAATCGTCGACGTAGCCCTCGATCTCGGACAGGTCGTCGTCCTCGTCGAGCGCGCGCACCATGAGGTCGAGCAGCCAGGAGCGCACGACGGTGCCGCGCTGCCAAGCCTTGAAGCTGCCGGCGACGTCGTGCACGAGCTCCTTGCGCTCGAGCAGCTCGAAGCCCTCGGCGTAGGCCTGCATGAGGCCGTACTCGATGCCGTTGTGCACCATCTTCACGTAGTGGCCCGCGCCCGTCGGGCCGGCGTGCACGTAGCCCTCCTCGCGCGGACCCTCGGGGCGCAGCGCGTCGAAGACCGGCAGCAGCGAGTCGACGTCGGCCTTCTCGCCGCCGACCATGAGGCCGTAGCCGTTCTCGAGGCCCCAGACGCCGCCGGAGACGCCGACGTCGACGAAGCGGATGCCCCGCTCGGCGAGCTGGGCGGCGTGCCGCTCGTCCTCGGTGAAGCGCGAGTTGCCGCCGTCGATCACGAGGTCGCCGGCCTCGAGCTTCTCGCCGAGCTCGGTGACGACGGCATCCGTGATCTCGCCGGCGGGCACCATCACCCACACGACGCGCGGCGTGGGCAGCGCGGCGATGAGCGCGTCGACGCTCTCGACGTCGGTCACCTCGGGGTTGCGGTCGAAGCCGGTCACCTCGATGCCGGCGGCGCGCAGGCGGGTGCGCATGTTGCCGCCCATCTTGCCGAGCCCGATCAGGCCGATGTGCGTCATGGTGCTCCCTCGCCGGTTCGCTAGCGCAGCAGCAGGTTGGGCTGCAGCAGGTACTTGAAGTCGGTGGCCTCGGCGTCGTCGCGCGAGGTCTGGCCGCGGATGAGCATCGGGCCCGGCTTGTTCGTGTTCTCGGAGTGCGTGAACGCGACGCGCACGAACTCCGAGTGGGTCGCCTGGATGCCGTCGATGAGCAGCTGCGGCTTGATCGACAGCACGATCTCGCCGCCCTCGAGCACGGCATCGATGATCTCGGACGCCTGCGCCTGCTCCGAGCCGATCGCCTCGAGCTGGGCCTGGCCGTCGCTGAAGGTGTAGCGGATGGCAGCCTCGGCGTCGAGCACGAGCTGCACGCGCCGAGTGGCGTCGACGAGCTCCGCCGTGTTCACCACGGCGTGGTGCTCGACCTGCTCCGGGAACAGGCGGCGCACCGGCGGGTAGTTGCCCTTGATGAGCAGGCTCGTCACGGTGCGGTCGGCGGTCGAGAACGCGATCTGCTGGCGCTCGCCTGCCTCGCTCATCGTGATCTCGATGCGGTCGGCGCCGCCGAACGTGCGGCCGACCTCGGTGAGGGTGCGAGCCGGCACGAGCGAGGTGAGCGCATCGGTCTGGTCGCCGGCGTCCCACGGGATGCTGCGCACCGAGACGCGGTAGCGGTCGGTGGCGATGAGCGTGAGCACGTTGTCGGCGGCCTCGAGCTGGACGCCCGTGATGACCGGCGTGACGTCCTCGCGTGATGCCGAGATCGCGACCTGCGCGATGGCCTCGGCGAAGGCCTTGCCCTCGACGACGCCGGTGCGTCCCTCGACGGTCGGCACGGTCGGGTACTCCTCGAGCGGCATCTTCGCGAGCGAGAAGTTGGCGTTGCCGCAGCGGATCGAGACCTTCTGGCCGTCGTCCTCGACGCGGACCTCGCGCTGCGGCAGCTTCGCCGCGATGTCGCTCATCATCTTGCCGGAGACGAGCACGACGCCCTCGGTGTCGACATCGGCCTGCACGGAGGTGCGGGCCGACGACTCGAAGTCGAAGGACGAGAAGACGACGCCGTCGGGCGTGGCCTCGATGCGGACACCGCTGAGGATCGGCATCGTGGGCCGCTGCGGCAGCAGCTTCACGGCGAACGACACGGCGTCGCTGAAGACATCACGATTGATGACGAACTTCACTCGGCATCCTCCTTCGGTTGCTCGTGGCCCTGCTGGGCAGAGGCCGCACGGCAGGGCGTGCACGGCGGTGTCGATTCTGGCACAGGCTCGTCATCCGCAGACCGCCGTCCCGCCCCGGTCCGACGCTCATGGTTGGTGACTCGCCGGATCTCATCTCAAGAACTCTGTCATTCATAACCCCTGTGGGTTCTGTGGATCGCTCACCTCCTCGCCGGTCCTCGATTGGGAACTACAACGTTGGAAGATGTTGAGCCGCTGTTGACGGACATCCACAGATCGGTGGACTCGGAGGCGGCGCCCCGGGCCGCCGTCCACAGCTCGAGGCCTCGTTCTCCACAGGCTCGCCGTGGCCGTCCACACCCGAACCACATGAAGTCCACGTTGAAGGTTTGATGCCGGAGCGCGCAATGCGACGAAGGAGCGTTGCGCGCGGAGGCAGCAAGATCGAGTAGCAGCCTGCGGAGCAGGCCGCGTACCGAGATCTCACGGCCGCGTACCGAGACCTCGGCGCTGAACCGCCCGCGAGCAGCCACAGCGGCCAGCGTTATCCGCGGTCGACGGGAAGAGATCTCGATACGCGGCCGGCAAGCCGGCTGCTACTCGATCAGCGTGTGGGGCCGAGCCCGACCGGTCTCGATGCGCGCGGCCTCCGGTGGTGCTCCTGGATCAGCGCGTGGAGGCGTGCCCGGTTGGTCTCGATACGCGGCCGGCAAGCCGGCTGCTACTCGACCTCGATGCCTCCGCGCTCGACGCTCCTTCGTCGCATTGAGCGCTCCGGCATCAACGCTGCTGCTGCCGGATCCTCGACGTCAGCTCCGTCACCTGCGTGTACACCGACCGGCGCTCCTGGATGAGCTTCTCGATCTTCTTGTTCGCGTACATGACGGTGGTGTGATCGCGGTTGCCGAAGAGCTGCCCGATCTTCGGCAGAGACATGCTCGTCATCTCGCGGCACAGGTACATGGCGATCTGCCGCGCGAGCGCGATCGTCTGCGACCGGGACGAGCCGTGCAGGTCCTCGACGGTGAGCCGGAAGTAGGCCGCCGTGTGGCTGATGATGTCGCTCGGCGACACCACGGCCTCCTCATCGAAGGAGAAGAGGTCCTTGAGCACCGTCTGCGCGAGGTCCATGGTGACCGGGAGGCGGTTGAGGCTCGCGAACGCGGTGACGCGGATGAGTGTGCCCTCGAGCTCGCGGATGTTCGACTGCACCTTGTCGGCGATGACCGACAGCACCTCCGGCGGGATCTGGATGCGCTCCGCCTCGGCCTTCTTGCGGAGGATCGCGATGCGGGTCTCGAGGTCGGGAGCGGTGACGTCGGTGATGAGTCCCCACTCGAAGCGGCTCACCATGCGGGCCTCGAAGCCCTGGAGCAGCTTCGGCGCCACGTCGGAGGTGATGACCACCTGCTTGTTGTGGTCGTGCAGCGTGTTGAAGGTGTGGAAGAACGCCTCCTGCGTCGACTCCTTGCCGCGCAGGAACTGGATGTCGTCGATGAGCAGCACGTCGACCTCGCGGTAGCGCTGCTGGAACGACTGGTTCAGGTTGTTGGCGATCGAGTTGATGAAGTCGTTCGTGAACTCCTCGCTCGACACGTACCGCACACGGATGCCCGGGTACATGCCCTCGGCGTAGTGGCCGATGGCGTGGAGGAGGTGCGTCTTGCCGAGGCCCGAGTCGCCGTAGATGAAGAGCGGGTTGTACGCCTTGGCCGGCGTCTCGGCCACCGCGAGCGCTGCGGCGTGCGCGAACCGGTTCGAGCCGCCGATCACGAAGTTGTCGAAGACGTACTTCGGGTTGAGGCGGGAGTCGACGCGCCGGGACGACTGCTCGGACGGCTCGCGCTCGAACGAGGGGATGGGCGAGACGACGGGCTCGGCGGTGGGGTCGTCGATGACGTCCGGCAGCGGCTCCTCGCGCTCGAGCTCGAGGTTGACGACGATCTTGAACGACGCGATGTCCACAGCGTTGTCCACAAGCGAATCGGTGATCGGCACGCGCAGCCGCTGCTCGAGCATGTCGCGCGTGAGGTCGTTCGGCACCTCGAGGTACAGCACCGAACCCATGACGCCCTGCGGCTCCACGAGGTCCAGGAATCCGCGCAACGACGGGGGAATCCGGGCATCGCCTTCGAGGGTCGTCAGCACGGAGGACCAGAGCTGTCCGGTTCGGGTGTCCGGGGCCATCAGGATGCGGTTCCTCTTCTGGTGCTGTGGAGGGTCGGTGCTTTCCACACCATTATCCACAGGTGATGGGGTGTGCTCTCCACGCCGTGCACTGCTCCCCGGGCACCTGCCGCGGCGCGGATCCCCAGAGTCTGCACGCATAGCGCACAGGGTGCAAGTCCTCGCGTCATGACCTCGGCGTGGCGTGCAGCCGGGGTGGGCGCCGTTGACCGAGGGCCAGGACTCGCGTATGGTTGTCAGGTTGCCGCGCCCGTCGTGCGGCGCATCGTCGAGCTTGGCGGCTCGACCAGACGACTTCCGGCGATCGCGCCGGACCACGGGAGATCCACCATGAGCAAGCGTACGTTCCAGCCGAACAACCGCCGCCGCGCCAAGAAGCACGGCTTCCGCCTCCGCATGCGCACGCGTGCCGGCCGCGCCATCCTCGCTGCGCGCCGCGCCAAGGGCCGCACCGAGCTCTCCGCGTAGCCCACGAGGTGCTCGCGAAGGCGAACCGGATCATGCGCGGCGACGACTTCCGTCGCATCGTGCGCACCGGTCGCCGCGCGGGCGGCCCCCTCGCGGTGGTGCACCGCGCGAAGCCCGAAGCGGCAGTCAGCCGCTTCGGGTTCATCGTGTCCAAGCAGGTCGGCAACGCCGTGGTCCGCAACCGCGTGAAGCGGCGGCTCAGCGAGATCGTCCGAGCAGAGCTCGACGGGATCGAGACCGCCGACATCGTGATCCGTGCACTCCCCCCGGCGGGCGAGGCTGACTTCGATACACTGAGGGCCGGCATCGCGCCGCTGCTGGTGCGTCGGTCATGAGTCGGAGCCTGCTGAGGCTGTGGCTGATCCCTCGCAACGTCTGCGTCGCGATCCTCGTCGCCTACCGCGCGGTGATCTCACCGCTCTACGGCGACGTGTGCCGCTATTACCCCAGCTGCTCGAGCTACACCCTCCAGGCCATCCAGCAGCACGGGGTGGTGCGCGGCATCTGGTTGGGCGCTCGGCGCATCATCCGCTGCCATCCCTGGGCGGCCGGCGGAGTGGACGACATCCCAGAGCCGCACGCGCGGCTCGCAACGACTCGAGCGGGGTTCGTCCTCGCTCGCAAGGAGCAGTGACAGCTTGGACATCTTCGCCCTGCTGATGTGGCCCATCAAGTGGGTCATCGAGGCCATCCTGGTCGGATTCCACTGGATCGTCACCACCCTCGGCGGCGACCCGGGCTCGGGACTGACGTGGGTGCTCTCGATCGTCGGCCTCGTGCTCGTCATCCGCAGCGCGATGATCCCGCTGACGGTGCGCCAGATCGTCTCGTCGCGCAAGTCGCTCGAGATCCAGCCGGAGATCCAGCGCATCCAGAAGAAGTACAAGGGCAAGAAGGACCAGTTCTCGCGCGAGGCGATGCAGCGCGAGACCATGGAGGCCTACCGCAAGGCTGGCACGAACCCCTTCGCCTCGTGCCTCCCGCTGCTGATCCAGATGCCGATCTTCCTCGGCCTGGTGCAGGTGCTGACCGACGCGAACAACCAGCGTCCGGGCGTCGGCCTCCTGACCCAGGATCTCGCCACGCTCTTCAGCCAGTCGACGCTCTTCGGCATCGTGCCGCTGCACAAGACCATGCAGGCGGGCTTCACCGAGGGCAACGTCCCGGTGATCATCACCGCGGTCGTCCTCACCCTCATCATGTGCGCGACGCAGTTCTACACGCAGCTGCAGATCATGACGAAGAACCAGACGCCGGCGATGAAGGAATCGCCGATGTACCGGCAGCAGCGGATCCTGCTGTACATCATCCCGGTCTTCCTGCTGATCTCTGCCTGGCTCTTCCCGCTCGGCACGATGTTCTACTGGCTCGTCTCGAACATCTACACGCTCGTGCAGCAGCTCATCATCATCAACAAGCTGCCCACGCCCGGCTCCGAGGCCGCGCTCGCGCGCGAGGCGCGCATGGCGCGCAAGCGGCAGCGGATGGGTCTGCCCGCCGTCGACGATGCCGAGCCGACCGAGACGCAGGCGCAGATCGACCTCAGGACGCAGCGCGCACAGCCGCGCGGCAAGAAGCCGAAGTCGCAGCGAGAGGGCTGAGCATGACGGAGCAGGAGTCGACCGTCGAGGTCGAGGCGCAGGACCAGCTGGACGAGGGCGAGATCGCCGCGGACTACGTGGAGGGTCTGCTCGACATCGCGGACCTCGACGGCGACATCGAGATCGAGCAGACCGAGATGCGCACGACGATCGTCGTGGGCGAGGCCGGCGACGACCTCGGCGGGCTCGCGAAGCCCGACGTCGTGGCCGCGCTGCAGGAGCTCACCCGCCTCGCGGTGCAGCAGCAGACCGGCGAGTTCTCGCGGCTCGTGCTCGACGTCGCGGGATCCCGCGACGCCCGCGCCGAGGAGCTGCAGGCGATGGTCGACGCGGCGGCCGCGAGCCTCGAGGCAGGGCAGGCGCGAGTGGCCCTCGAGCCGATGTCCTCCTACGAGCGCAAGCTGGTGCACGACCTCGTGCGGGAGCTCGGGCTGACGAGCGACTCCGAGGGTGAGGGCGCCGCGCGCCACATCGTCGTCCTGCCCGCCTGAGCCCGTGGCGGACACCGCTCCCCCGGTGCTCGAGGACGAGCCCGCCGCCGCTGCGCAGCTGTTCGGCGACCGGATCGAGCTGGCCCGATCCTTCACCGCGTCGCTCGCGCAGAAGGGTGAGCTCCTCGGTCTCATCGGGCCGCGCGAGCTCCCGCAGCTGTGGAGTCGACATATCCTCAATTCTGCGCTGCTTGCACCGCTGCTGCAGGGACGGGTGGGCGACGTGGGTTCCGGGGCGGGTCTGCCTGGCCTCGTGCTGGCGATCGCCCGACCGGACGTGCACATGACGCTCATCGAGCCCATGGAGCGCCGCACGGACTGGTTGCAGTCGGAGGTCGACCGCATGGGGCTCGACAACGTGGCGGTGCTGCGCGCGCGAGCAGAGGACGTGCCGGCATCCGGAGCGCTCCTCCCCCTCGATCAGGTCACTGCGCGAGCCGTCTCGGCCCTGCGCACGCTCATCCCGCTGACGGCGCCGCTCGTGCGCAGCGGTGGCGCCCTGCTGCTCATGAAGGGCGGCCGCGCTGCGGAGGAGATCGACGCAGCGCAGAAGATGATTCGCAAGCATCGCCTGCAGGACGTTGAGGTGCTCGAGCTGGGCGCCGACGCCGGGCTGGAGCCGACACGTGTGGTCCGGGCCCTCGTCGATCCCTGATCGACGTCTCGCATCGCCCCACCCCCGCCGAACGCCGGCGGGGGTGTTCCTTTAGTCGCGGCCCTCTCGGTGACGCTCTCGGACTGCTGTTGCCCGACTTTGAAGAGCGGATCGGTCACGGAGCTGGCACCGCGATGTTTCACGTGGAACATGACGCCTGCCGTGCGCCTTCGCGGCGTCGCGCAGAGCGCCGGCAGTGCCCGCTGCGAGGAGCGGGTGAAACCTCATGAGACGCTCGACGGCACTGGATTCCCGCGGGGGCCGGTAGCGATCACCCGTTGCACGCGGATCCAGGTCATGGAGCCGTGGGCTATGTCAGACCACGTGATCCACGTGAAACATCGCGCACCGGTATCGCGAGCGCTTGCATCCAGCAAGCCCAGCCGTGCCTTGCGCATTCCGGTGGGTTGGGACACACCCGCGTGCCATCGACGTACGGCGGTCGCGAGCGCCCCTGCGCGTCAGCATGGCGCGACTCAACACGTGTTCCACGTGAAACATCGGTCGCGCGATGCGCCGCGCGCGCATCTTCGACGCCGCGCCACACCGGGCCATCAGCGGCGACTGGCGCAGACGTGCGTCGCGCCGCCGCAGCACACATTCGGCAGCGTCACGTGTTTCACGTGAAACGTCCCGCTGCCAGACGCTGCGCGCGTCAACCGCGCCGGCGATCGATCGCGTGCCAGCCCCAATAGAACAGCGAGCAGATGCGATCGCAGCGGTAACTTGCGCACCGGGCCCTCAGAAGAGAGGTCGCCGGTCGCCGCTCGGCACGCGAGGTCAGTACGCCGCGGTAGCGGTTCAGATGTTTCACGTGGAACATCGCGGAGCATTGCGAGCTCTCTGGGGATGTGCTCCTGCGATCCGCCGAACTGGCATCAATGCGGCCGATGACGGGCCGCACTTCAGGATGATGATTGGTCAGTTCCTTCGTCGTCGCGCGAGCGGGATCGCGATCTGCGCGCGCTTCGCGGTGCTCAGCGGCCTCGCATGCCTGTGGAAAGATGTGCATAAGTAGGCTCCGCGAGCCACGGCCCGGCCCGTGGCGCGCGCATCCCCAGGCGGCCATAATCCGCGGAAAGACGCGGGTTTTCGGGGTACAGGGTCAACCTTCATGCTCGAGAGAAGGCCGAGAGATTGAAAACAGCGTTCTCCACAGGCCTGTGTACAACAAGTGCCGCGCGAACGTTGCCCCTCGACTTTGCGATCGACGCTGGAGGGGCCAGACTGGACCCCTTGGACCACGTCCCGGAACCTCGCTGCCCGCGCTCGATGTTCCACGTGAAACATCGATCAGGAGGGCATGCGTGACCACGGGCAAGTTCGACACCACCCCCATCGCACGTGAGCTGGCCGCGATGGCGCGCCGCCGACAGGCGCTCTCGTCCGTCGAACTCCCGCTGCCGAAGCGCACGCGCATCTTCACCGTCGTCAACCAGAAGGGCGGCGTGGGCAAGACCACGACCGCCGTGAACCTCGCGGCGGCGCTCGCACAGGGTGGCGCGAGGGTGCTCGTGCTCGACCTCGATCCGCAGGGCAATGCGTCCACCGCACTCGGCATCGATCACCACGCCGACGTCGTCAGCACCTACGACGTGCTGATCGAGGGAGAGCCGCTGCAGTCCGCGATCGCCGTGAGTCCGCAGAGCGACCGGCTGCAGGTCGTGCCGTCCACCATCCACCTCGCCGGCGCCGATCTCGAGCTCGCCGCGATGGAGCAGCGCGAGCACCGTCTCCGGAAGGCGCTCGACGCCTACCTCAGCGAGGCATCGGAGCCGCCGCACTACATCTTCATCGACTGCCCGCCGTCTCTCGGGCTACTGACGATCAACGCGTTCACCGCCGCCACCGAGGTGCTCCTGCCGATCCAGTGCGAGTACTACGCGCTGGAGGGGGTGTCGCAGCTCATGGACACGATCGAGCGCATCAAGGCGCACCTGAATCCCACCCTCGACCTCTCGACCGTGCTCCTCACCATGTTCGACGGTCGCACGCTGCTGTCACGGCAGGTCGTCGACGAGGTGCGCAAGCACTTCCCGGAGCAGACGCTCGACGCGATCATTCCGCGATCGGTCCGGGTCTCCGAGGCCCCCGGCTACGGCCAGACGGTGATCGCCTACGACCCCAACTCCCCGGGCGCGCTCTCATACCGTGAGGCAGCCGCAGAGATCGCACGCAGAGGAACGGCATGAGCAAGAGGGCAGGACTGGGACGCGGCATCGGCGCCCTCATCCCGACGGGGCCGGCACCGGCAGCCGAGATCGACGAGCGCGACGAGTCTGCGCCGACGACGGCGGAGGCGACCCCGCCGCACCGACGCGCACGACGGGCGCCGAAGCCCGGCGGGCGGCCGGTCGACGTGTTCTTCTCCGGCGAGGAGGACGAGGCGCAGGGGCTGCTCGCCATCCCCGGGGCGACCTTCGGTGCTGTCGCGCCCGGCGACATCCGCCCGAACGCGAACCAGCCGCGCACCGTCTTCGACGAGGACGACCTCGCCGAGCTCGAGCACTCCATCCGCGAGTTCGGCGTGCTCCAGCCCATCGTCGTGCGCCCAGTGTCGGTCGGCGACGACGGCACGCACTACGAGCTCATCATGGGGGAGCGGCGATGGCGCGCGAGTCAGCGAGCCGGCCTCGAGACCATCCCCGCCGTCATCAAGGACACGCCTGATGACGCCATGCTGCGCGACGCGCTGCTCGAGAACCTGCATCGCGCGTCGCTCAACCCGCTCGAGGAGGCGTCGGCCTACCAGCAGCTGATGGACGACTTCTCGATCACGCAGGACGAGCTGTCGAAGCGGATCGGCCGCAGCCGGCCGCAGATCTCGAACACGATCCGCCTGCTGAAGCTGCCCGAGTCGATCCAGGCGAAGGTCGCCGGCGGCGTGCTGTCGGCGGGGCACGCTCGGGCGATCCTCTCGCTGCCGACCGTCGAGGCGATGGAGCAGCTCGCCGCGAAGATCATCAATGAAGATCTCTCAGTTCGTGCGGCCGAGGCAGCCGCAGGCCTGTTCCAGGCCCGGAGCCCGCGCCGGACGCCGACGAAGGGCGCCGTGCAGCACGGCCTCGACGAGATCGCCACGCGGCTCGAGGACCGCCTCGACACGCGCGTGCGCATCGCCCTGGGGCGCTCGAAGGGCCAGCTCACGATCGACTTCGCGACCGTGGGCGACCTCAACCGCATCCTCTCCGAGCTGGGGGAGCAGGGCGTGGGTGCCGGCCTGGAGCCCACCGGCGACTGAGCGTCCGCCGTACCGCAGCGCACATGACGAAGGCCCCGAGGACGCATCCTCGGGGCCTTCGTCATGCGTGGATCACAGGAACGCTGCGAGCTCCTGCTCGATCGCGGGCTTCGGACGAGCGCCGATGAGCTCCTTCACGACCGCGCCGCCCTGGAAGAGCTTCATGGCGGGGATCGACGTGATGTTGTAGCGCATGGCCAGGTCGGGCTCCTGGTCGACGTTCACCTTGACGACGTCGAGCTTCTCGGTCTCGCCGTCGATCTGCTCCAGGATGGGGCTGACCGCGCGGCACGGGCCGCACCAGGCGGCCCAGAAGTCGACGAGGACGGGCTTGTCGGCGTTGAGCACGTCCTGCTCGAACGACGCGGTGGTGACTTCCTTCACAGTGCTGCCTCCTCAGGGCTCGTGACGAGGACCGGCACGGCGTGCGCGGCCAAGTAGTGCTCCGCGTCGAGCGCGGCGACGGTGCCGGACGCGGCGGCCGTGACGGCCTGGCGGTAGGTCGGGTCGATGACGTCGCCCGCGGCGAAGACGCCCTCGACCGACGTGCGCGAGCTGCGGCCACCGACAGCGATCGTGCCCTCGGCGGTGAGCTCGAGCTTGCCGTGCACGAGGTGCGTGCGAGGGTCGGAGCCGATCGCGACGAACACGCCGTCGATGGGCAGCCGGCGGGTCTCACCGGTGATGCGGTCGCGCAGCGTGACGGCCGAGACCTGGGCCTCGCCCTCGATCGACTCGACGAACGCGTTCGTGATGAAGTCGATCTTCTCGTTGGCGCGCGAGCGGTCGAGCATGACCTCGCTCGCGCGGAACGTCTCGGAGCGGTGCACGATCGTGACCTTGTCGGCGAACTTCGTGAGGAAGTTGGCCTCCTCCATCGCCGAGTCGCCGCCGCCGACCACGATGAGCTGCTTCTGCTTGAAGAAGAAGCCGTCGCACGTGGCGCACCACGAGACGCCGTGGCCGGAGAGGCGCTCCTCGCCGTCGATGCCGAGCTTGCGGTAGGCCGAGCCGGTCGCGAAGATCACGGCGCGGGCCTCGAGCACCTCGTCGCCGACGTGCACGCGCTTCACCTCGCCGTCGAGCTCGAGGTCGGTGACGTCCTGCATCCGCACATCGGCGCCGAAGCGCTCGGCCTGCTGCTGCATGGCGAACATGAGGTCGGGACCCTGGATGCCCTCGGGGAAGCCGGGGAAGTTCTCGACATCCGTCGTGGTCATGAGGTCGCCGCCCATCTCGACGCTCGAGGCCAGCACGATCGGCTTCAGGTTGGCGCGTGCCGCGTAGATGGCGGCGGTGAAGCCGGCGGGGCCGGAGCCGATGATGATGAGGTCGTGCACTCTTGTCTCCTGAGTCGAGGCGGGATCCTTGGGGTCAACAGATTCTAGGTGGCGGGCATTCCCGCGTGGCCGGGCTCGCTGACGACCGCGAGCAGGTCGCCGGTGGCGGCGTCGACGACGATCAGGCCGGCCGTGGGCCACTCGGGGGTGCGGCGCACGACGGGGTGGTGCACGCGGGCGCGCGAGCGGCGATCCCACGAGTCGACGAGTCGCGCGGTGTCGGCGTCGACGATGAGCACGGCGGGGTGGGCGTGCGCGAGCGACGACGACGCATCCGACGACCACCAGCCCTCGACCGCGAGCGGACGAGGTGCGGACTCCAGCTCGAGCTGCTGCTTGCGCTCACGGGTGAGCGACGCGCCCACGATGGCCCCGATGCCTGCGGCGACGCCGACGAGCAGCGGTCCGGCGACGCGGATGAGCGAGCTGGCCATGCGATCCCCCTGGCGTTGATCCCCGGCTGCCTGCGACGGTGCCGGGTCGCCAGCCTAGACGCCGAGCTTGTGGGCTTGCCCAGTGGGATGCGGCGCTCAGACCGGCTCGGCGGGCTCCACGCGCTCGACTGGCTCGGCGCTCGAGCGTCCGCGGCGGAACCGGTCGAGCACCACGTCGACCGTCGCGCGGAAGTCGGGGTTGCGCGTGATGAAGAGCAGCCCGAAGTAGATGAGCCCCATCACGAGCCCGGCGGCGACGCAGGTGGTGACGGCGCCGAGCACGTTGATGGTGCCGAAGCCGCCTGGCCGGTAGCCGCCGAGCGCCAGCACGACGCCGAAGCCCGCGGCCGCGGCGAGCAGGCCGTACGCGAGGTACTGGATGTGCCGGATGGCGATGAGCTTGAAGCCGAACGGGCCGATCTTCACGCGCACGAGCACGAGCCAGACGGCGAAGGAGATGAGGTTCGCGACCGAGACAGCGAGGGCCGTGCCGGCGATGATCCACTCCGGCGGCAGCGTCGACGCCCACCACAGGCCCGCGAACGTGACGAACATGCCGAAGCACGAGTAGACGAACGCGGTGCGGGTGTCGCCGAGCGCGAAGAAGACGCGCTGCACCACGTACTCGGCGCTGAACGCCACGAGGCACACGAGGAACGCCCAGATCACCCAGGCCATCGCCATCATGAGCTCGAACCGCGGCTCGAGGATGCGCGCGAACGGCACGGCTACGACGGCCAGCACGAGCGCCGAGATGGTGGTGAGCATGCCGACGGCTCGCAGCGCGCTCGAGAGGTCGGCGCGGATGCCGCTCATGTCGTGCGAGGCCGCGTGGTGCGACATGCGGGTGAAGTAGGCGATGGCGATCGAGACGGCGATGATCGAGTGCGGCAGCGAGAACAGGTACCAGGCGTTCTGCATCGTCAGGATGTTGGCGCCGTCGCCGAGCGTCGCGACGCGCGACTGCACGAGTCCCTTGACCTGCCCGATGATGACGATGCCGAACAGCCACAGCGAGGCCTTGCCGGTCGCGCGCAGGCCCACGCCGCGCCAGCCGAAGTCGAGCCGGAACCGCATCCCGGTGCGGCGGAAGAAGAGCACGAGCACGAGCGCCTGCACGGCCACGCCGGCCGTGGTGACGAGGCCGAGGACCATCACGCGGTCCCAGTCCCAGACGTCGATGCTGCGGTTCACGGCCTCGCCGCCGAACAGCCAGATGAAGAAGCCCAGCCCGGCGATCGAGATGACGTTGTTCGCGACCGGCGCCCAGGTGTACGGCCCGAACTGGCTGCGGGCGTTGTAGATCTCGCCGAGCAGCGTGTAGATCGCGTAGAAGAGGATCTGCGGCATGCACCAGTAGGCGAGGCCGATCGCGACGGTCATCTGCTCGGCGCTGAAGCCGTCGCCGGCGATCGCGTAGAGGTCGACGAGCACCGGCGCCGCGACCGTGGCGATCACGGCGAGGCCGATGAACACCGAGCCGCCGAGGGTCAGGATCTTCGAGACGTACGCCTCGCCGCCGTCAGCCGCCTTCGACGCCTTGACGATCTGCGGCACGAGCACCGCGCTCATGACACCGCCGGCGACGAGCGCGTAGACGTTGTTGGGCAGCTGGTTGGCGAGGCCGAACGCCGCGCCCGCCGCGGAGCTGGACTGGCCGATCGCGATGACGAGCATCGCCATCTTGATGAACCCCAGCACCCGCGACACCATGGTGCCCGCCGCGATGATGGCGCTTGCCTTGCCTGTGCTCACAGGGACTCCTTCACGGGCTGATCGCGGGCTTCGCGATCGCTGATGTCATCGGCGTCGCCGTGGGCCTCGCCCCGGCGGCGCTTGCGCACCGACCGCCAGATGCCGAAGGCGATGAGCAGCACGATGGCGATGCCCAGCGCGACGGCGACGGCGGTCTCGATGGTGGGCTGCGCGGTCACGCGCATGATCTGGGGCTGTCCGAGCGGCACGCCGTCGGGCGTGTGCAGCTGCGCGACCATGAGCACCGTACCGGTGCCCACGACGTCGATCGGCACCTGCACGCGCTGCTGCGTGCTCGCGGCGAGGCTGATGTTCGTGCTCGGCTGCGGCACGGAGACGAGCGCGTTGAGCGGTCGCAGCGACAGCACGACCTGCACGGGCACGCTGAGTCTGTTCGCGATCGTGATCGGCAGCGGCACGCTCTCGCCCACGGCCCGGATGTCGCTGCCGCCGACGATCTGCACCGCCTCGCGCACCTGGCTCAGCTCGCCGCCCAGCCCATCGATGGCCGTGCGGTCGGCATCGGTCACGGCCCGGCCGGCATCCGGCAGCGCCGCCAGCAGCGTGAGCCGGAGCCCCGACAGCAGCGACGCGGGCTCGTCGACGATCGTGGCGACGCGCGACGCCTCGGCCTCCTGCGCGAGCGCGGCGCTCACCAGCTCGGCGCCGGCGTCGCGCTCGGGGTCGTCGATCGTGGCGAGCACCGCCTCACGGGTGGGCGTCTCGAGCGCGTCGTCGATGCTCACCGTCTCGACGAAGCCGGCGTCCGCGAGCGTCTCGAGCACCGCGACCGGCGATCCCTGGGTGGTGGCGGGCAGCACCGCGGCGAGCGTGCGCGGGTCGCTCGGTCGCTCGCGGGTGATCGTGGCGAGCAGCGCGACGAGCTCGGCGCGCCCTTGCGCCGCGGTGTCGGCGTTCGGGTCGGTCGCGTCCTGCAGCCGCTGCTGCACCTCGGCATCCGCGGCGAGCACGTCGACGCCGCCGACGCTCGCGTGCGCGCTCGGCGTCCTGCCCTCGAGCGTCTCGGCGAGGTTGTCGGTCGAGAGCACGACGGTGCCCATCCCGGCGAGCGTCCCGAGCTCCGCATCCTGCACGATCGCGCCGGTCGCGTCGATCACCGGCATGCGTGAGCCGACCTCGCCGGCCGTGCCGGGGAGCGGCTCGTCGTCCTCGACCGGGATGCCGAGCGGCTCGACCGGGAAGGCGCCGGCGCGGGCCTGCGCGATCGGGTCGGCGTTGGCGTACAGCAGGGGATAGGTGTCGCGGGTCTCCGCGAGCTCGAGCCAGTCGCCGGCCGACTCCGGCGCGTCCGTGCCGAGCGCCTCGGCGCTCGCGCCGATCGCCGGGTCGACGCCGATCGTCGCACCGGCGTCGATCGCCGCGTCGAGCGCTTCGTCGGTGTCGCCGCCGGGCTCCGTGAGCGATTCCAGCTCCTCCGCGGTGAGCAGGCCGGTGGCGTCGACGCCGGCGTCGATCGGCGCGGCGAGCGCCAGGCGCGTCGGGCTCGCCTCGCCCGGCTCGTCGCGGACCACGACGCTCGTGGCGCCCTCCATGTCGGGCGCGGATGCGGCGAGGCCGTAGGCGCCCCAGCTCGCGCCGTCGAGCCCGAGCGCACCCGCATCGACCGTGATGGTCGTCGAGGTGCGGCCGAGCGCCGCGACCGCGGGCAGGTCCAGGGTGGCGACCAACGAGCTCGCGAGGATCCCGTCGCCCTCGAACCAGCGGCTGAGCCCGTAGCGGGTGCCGATCGGCGCGCTCGTGCGCAGCACCTCGATGCGCGTCGGAGGCAGGCTCTCGCGGGTGGGGTTGCGCAGCAGCACCTCGACCTCGAGCGCCTCGCCCTCGCTCAGCAGCGGGTCGACGGGCGCGAGCATGAGGGTCGGCGCCTCGTCGGTCGCCGTCGTCGCGCTCGCCGCGCTCGGAGCGAGCAGCGGGCCGGCGAGGAGTGCCGTCGCGACAGCCGCGGCGGCGCACGCGGTCGCGCGCCGACGCGCGAGGCGACCTGCCGACAGCATGGCTGACAGGGTACCGCCGAAGCATCGGCGCGGCCGTGGTGCCGCGCATCCGCGCGGGCGACGGCGAGCGGCCCTGCCAGAATGGTGTCTCGTGACCGACATGGCTGAGGCGACCGCGCGACTGCACGCACTCGTCGCATCCGCGCCGACCGCGCAGCTGGCAGAGGCCTTCGCCGGCGCCGGGCACGAGCTCGCGCTCGTCGGCGGCCCGGTGCGCGACGCCTTCCTCGACCGGCCGGTCACCGACCTCGACTTCGCCTCGAGCGCGACGCCCGACGAGATCCACGCGCTCGTCGCCCCGCTGGCCGACGCGACCTGGGACGTGGGGCGCGAGTTCGGCACGATCGCCGCGCGGATCGGCGGTGCCGACGTCGAGATCACGACCTACCGGGCCGACACGTACGACGGCGTCTCCCGCAAACCATCCGTCGCCTTCGGCGACTCGCTCGAGGACGACCTCGAGCGTCGCGACTTCACGGTGAACGCGATGGCGCTCATGCTCACGCCACGGCGCGACGGCAGCGAGACGACGGTGCCGCAGCTCATCGACGTCGGCGGCGGGCTCGAGCACCTGCTGCAGGGCGTGCTCGACACCCCGATGGCGCCCGAGCGCTCCTTCGACGACGACCCGCTGCGCATGATGCGCGCCGCGCGCTTCGCCGCGCAGCTCGGCTTCGAGGTCGCGCCGCGGGCGCTCGAGGCGATGGCCGTGCTCGCCGAGCGGATCCGCGACATCTCGGCGGAGCGGGTGCGCGACGAGCTCTCGAAGCTGCTGCTGACGAGCACCCCGGTGCCGGGGCTGCGGCTGCTGACCGACGCGGGCATCCTCGACATCGTGCTGCCGGAGGTGCCGGCGCTGCGGCTCGAGGCCGACGAGCACGCGCACCACAAGGACGTCTTCGAGCACTCGCTCACCGTGCTGCAGCAGGGCATCGACCTCGAGGCATCGCGCAACCCGGATGCGGCGCCCGACCTCGTGTCGCGGCTCGCCGGCCTGCTGCACGACATCGGCAAGCCCGCCACCCGACGCATCGAGGGGCGGGTCGTCACGTTCCACCAGCACGACCTCGTCGGCGCGCGGATGGCGAAGCAGCGGCTGAAGGCGCTGCGCTTCGACAACGACACCGTGAAGGCGGTCGCGCGGCTCGTCGAGCTGCACCTGCGCTTCTACGGCTACGGCGAGCAGGCGTGGACCGACTCCGCGGTGCGCCGCTACGTGCGCGACGCCGGACCGCTGCTCGAGCGGCTGCACATCCTCACGCGCTCCGACGTCACCACCCGCAACCGCCGGAAGGCGGAGCGGCTCGACTTCGCGTACGACGACCTCGAGCACCGGATCGCCGAGCTGCGCGAGCAGGAGGAGATGGACGCGGTGCGTCCCGACCTCGACGGCGAGCAGATCATGGCGATCCTCGGCATCCGGCCCGGCCGCGAGGTCGGGGAGGCGTACCGGATGCTGCTCGAGCAGCGCCTCGAGCACGGCCCGCTGGGCGCCGAGCGCGCGGAGCAGGTCCTCCGCGACTGGTGGGCGTCCCGCTGATCTGACCTCGTTCTCAACGGACCAGCTGGTCACGCGAGGGCAGTATCACCCCGAGCTGCCACACGCTCCGTTGAGAATCTCGTGGCGGCGGAGTGGCGCGTGCGGTAGGATCGACAGGTTGCGCGGACTCTGATCCCGCACATGCATACCCTCCTGCTGCAGATCGTCTGCAGCCGTTCTAGTCCGAAGGAGGTGGGTGAAGCATGCAGCAGTACGAACTCATGGTGATTCTCGACCCGGAGGTGGACGAGCGCACCGTCGCTCCGTCGCTCGACAAGTTCCTCAACGTCATCCGCAACGATGGCGGCACCATCGAGAAGATCGACATCTGGGGCCGTCGTCGCCTGGCATACGAGATCGACAAGAAGACCGAGGGCATCTACGCCGTCGTCAACTTCTCGGCCGAGTCCGCCACGACCGACGAGCTCGACCGCCAGCTCGGCCTGTCGGAGGCCGTCATGCGCACCAAGGTGCTGCGTGCCGAGACCGCCGTCTCGCAGACCGGTGACTCGAAGCGCCACTACGACGCGAAGGCAGCCAAGGCCGCAGCCAAGGCCGACAAGGCCCCCGCGGCCCCCGTCGACGCGACCCCCGCAGCCCCCGCAGCCCCGGCAGCCACCGAGGCTCCCGCAGAGGTCGAGGCCAAGTAGCCATGGCGGGCGAGACGATCATCACGGTGGTCGGCAACCTGACGGCTGACCCGGAGCTGCGCTACACGCAGAACGGGCTCGCGGTCGCGAACTTCACGATCGCGTCGACCCCCCGCACCTTCGACCGCCAGGCGAACGAGTGGAAGGACGGCGAAGCGCTGTTCCTCCGCGCGTCGGTCTGGCGCGAGTTCGCCGAGCACGTGTCGCAGAGCCTGACGAAGGGCTCGCGCGTCATCGCGCAGGGTCGCCTGAAGCAGCGCTCGTTCGAGACGCAGCAGGGCGAGAAGCGCACGGTCATCGAGCTCGAGGTCGACGAGATCGGCCCCTCGCTCCGCTACGCGACCGCGCAGGTCACCCGCGCGCAGGGCGGCGGCGCAGGCCGCAGCTCCGGCGGCCAGGGCGGCGGCGGCAACTTCGGTCAGCCGCAGCAGGTCGCGGACGAGCCGTGGGGTCAGCCCGCCCAGCAGCAGGCGCAGCCCGCATCGGGCGGCGACGTCTGGGGCGCGCCCGGCACCTCGTACAACGACGAGACGCCCTTCTAAGGCTTCTCGGCACCAAGCACTCACGGGACGGCAGTCCCGAGCACGAAAGAAGGACACATGGCTGGCAAGCCGCAGAACAACCGCAAGCCGCGGGGCCCGAAGGGCGGAAAGCCGCTCGCTCCGGCGAAGGCGATCAAGGTCGGCGTCGTCGACTGGAAGGACGTCGCGACGCTGAAGAAGTTCATCTCCGAGCGCGGCAAGATCCGTGCCCGTCGCATCACCGGCGTGTCGGTGCAGGAGCAGCGCCTGATCGCCAAGGCGATCAAGAACGCGCGCGAGATGGCGCTCCTGCCCTACTCCGGCGCCGGACGCTGAGGGGGCTGAGGAACATGGCAAAGCTCATCCTCACGAACGAGGTCTCCGGCCTCGGCTCCGCTGGTGACGTCGTCGACGTCAAGACCGGCTTCGCTCGCAACTACCTCGTCCCGCAGGGCCTCGCGGTCATGTGGACGCGCGGTGGCGAGAAGCAGGTCGAGCAGATCAAGGCAGCCCGCGTCGCACGCGAGCACGCCACGATCGAGGAGGCGCAGGACCTGCGCGCCCGGCTCGAGGCGAACCCCGTCACGCTGACCGCGAAGGCCGGCGCAGAGGGCCGTCTCTTCGGCTCCATCCAGACGAAGGACATCGCCGACGCCGTCCAGGCGGCCGGCCACGGCTCCGTCGACAAGCGCGTCATCGAGATCCCGACGCCGATCCGCTCGGTGGGCGACCACCAGGCGACGGCTCGCCTCCGCGACGACATCGTCGCCACGATCACCCTCAAGGTGGTCGCCGCGAAGTGACGTTCCCCGTCACCGCTGTCGGGCCCGCATCCCCTGTGGATGCGGGCCCTTCCGCTTGCCCTCGCGCGCGCCTGGGCGGACCTTCGATGGCCCGCTCGCACAACCTTCAACGTGCACTTGACACCACATTCCACACACCGGATGTGGAAAGGGAAATGCCCGGTCAGAGCGCGTTTCCTCGCTTATCCGCAGTTCGAATCCACAGATCTGTGCACAGGCCTGGGGATGCAGCGGGGCTGAGCGCTCGGCGTTTCGCGGAGCTGTCCACAGCTCTCCACAGCGCTCTCCACAAGCCCGATTCGACGGGGCGGCTCAGCGCTCCTAGCCTGTGCGAGGCTCCCTCGATCGATCGGTGTGGGCGGCCTGCGCCATCATCTGGCGCACAGGGGGGATGGGCATGACGGACCTTGCAGAGATCGGCCTCGACGAGAGCCGCTACAGCGAGCGCACCCCGCCGCACGACATGCTCGCCGAGCAGTCCGCGATCGGCGGCATGCTGCTGTCGAAGGATGCGGTCGCCGACTGCCTCGAGACGGTCCGCGGCAACGACTTCTACCAGCCGAAGCACGAGATCGTCTACGAGGCGATCCTGTCCCTCTACTCGCGCGGCGAGCCGACCGACGTCATCACGGTGGCAGACGAGCTCACGAAGACCGCGATGCTCTCGCGTGCCGGCGGCGTGCAGTACCTGCACTCGCTGACGTCGATGGTGCCGACTGCGGCGAACGCCGGCTACTACGCCGAGATCGTCGCCGAGAAGGCGGTGCTGCGGCGGCTCGTCGAGGCGGGCACCCGCATCGTGCAGATGGGCTACGCCTCGGAGGGCGAGGTCACCGACCTCGTCAACCACGCGCAGGCCGAGATCTACTCCGTGATGGGCGAGGACCAGTCCGAGGACTACGTGCCGCTCAGCCTCGCCGTCGAGTCGGCGATCGAGGAGATCGAGGCCGCCAAGGGCCTCGATGGCGTGATGACGGGCGTGCCGACCGGCTTCCGCGAGCTCGACGAGCTCACGAACGGCCTGCACCCGGGCCAGCTGATCGTCGTGGCCGCCCGACCGGGCCTCGGCAAGTCGACGCTCGCGATGGACCTCGTGCGGTCGTGCTCGATCAAGAACGACATGCCGTCGGTCTTCTTCTCGCTCGAGATGGGGCGCACCGAGATCGCCATGAAGCTGCTCTCGGCCGAGTCGAGCATCCTGCTGCAGAAGCTGCGCAAGGGCGCGATCGAGGGCCGCGACTGGACGACGCTCGCGCAGGTGCGCGGGCGCATCAACGACGCGCCGCTCTACATCGACGACAGCCCCAACCTCACGCTCGTCGAGATCCGCGCGAAGTGCCGGCGGCTCAAGCAGCAGGCCGGCCTCAAGATGGTCGTCGTTGACTACCTGCAGCTCATGACGAGCGGCAAGAAGGTCGAGTCGCGCCAGCAGGAGGTCTCGGAGTTCTCCCGCTCGCTCAAGCTGCTCGCGAAGGAGCTGCAGGTGCCGGTCATCGCGCTCTCGCAGCTCAACCGAGGCCCGGAGCAGCGCGGCGACAAGAAGCCGGCGATCAGCGACCTCCGCGAGTCGGGCTCGATCGAGCAGGACGCCGACATCGTGATGCTGCTGCACCGCGAGGACGCGTACGACCGCGACATCCGCCCGGGCGAGGCCGACATCATCGTCGCCAAGCACCGAGGCGGCCCCACGAAGACGATCCCGGTCGCGTTCCACGGCCACCTCGCGCGCTTCGTCGACATCGCGCCCGGCATGGGTGGCGACGGCGGACCTGGCATGCCGCCCGGCGGCACGCCGTTCGGCGGCACGCCCTACGGCGCGCCGCCGCCCGTCGAGGGCTGACACGACGAAGGGCCCCGGTCGATGCGACCGGGGCCCTTCCTCGTGCGCTGCGTCAGCCCTGCTGGCCGATCGCGAAGTCGACGCGACCGTCGGGGGTCGCGGATGCGTCCAGCACCTTGTCGTCGAGCGCGACGACGGCCGACGGGTCGAGGAAGACCTTCGCGCCGGCGGACTCGACGACCTGGTCGTCTGCCTCCGGCAGCTCGGCGACGGTGACGTTGAGCCCGGCGCCCTCGGCGTCCTGCGCGATCCTCAGGCCGCCCGTCTGGGGCGCCTGCGCGCCGTCGACGATGCCGGTGATGATGGTCTGGGCGTTCTCGGTCAGGGTGAGCATGGCTGCTCCTTCCGTTGGCGAGCCGGCCACGATGCCGAGGATCGGCCGCCGATGCAAGCGGCGGTCGACGCCGGGCGTGTCGGTGCGGGGGAGGCGTCCGCGCAGGACCCTGCCAGACTGGCTGCATGCCCACCGACTCCGAGGCGCGTGTCGCCGTCTACATCGACTTCGACAACATCCTCATCTCTCGCTACGACCAGATCCACGGTCGGGGCGCCTTCCACGCGGACAAGGTCCGCACGCTCACGACCGACGGCCGCGAGTCGAAGGCACGCACCCGCTTCTCGCAGGCGACCGTCGACCTCGGCGCCATCATCGACTACGCCTCGAGCTACGGCTCGATCGTGCTGAGCCGTGCGTACGCCGACTGGTCGGTGCCTGCCCACGCCGCGTACCGCGACCAGCTGCTCGCGCGCGCCGTCGACCTCGTGCAGATGTTCCCGACCACGCGCTCGCTCAAGAACGGCGCCGACATCCGCCTCTCGATCGACGTGGTCGAGGACCTGTTCCGGCTCGACAACATCACGCACGTCGTCGTGGTCGCCGGTGACAGCGACTACATCGCCCTCGCGCAGCGCACGAAGCGCCTCGGTCGCTTCATGGTGGGCATCGGCGTGGCCGGCAGCACCTCCAAGTCGCTCGCGGCCGCGTGCGACGAGTTCGCCGACTACGACGCGCTGCCCGGCATCGAGCCCGTGCAGATCGACGAGCCCGAGCCCGAGCCCGACGCCCCCGAGCCGACCCCCGCCGAGGCCGAGGCGATCGTCGCGGAGGCCGAGGAGGTGGCCGCCCAGCAGCAGCCCACGCGGGGTCGCCGCAGCCGGCGCGCGTCGAGCGCCTCGGTCGCGGCCGAGACCGACGAGGTCGCCATGACCACCGCGCAGCGCGGCGACGCCGCGACCGGCCTGCTCGAGCGGGCGATGCGCATCCTGCACCAGAAGAACGACGACGAGTGGCTGCACGCGAACGTCGTCAAGGAGCAGATGAAGCGGATGGACCCGGTGTTCAACGAGAAGTCGCTCGGCCACCGATCGTTCACCGACTTCGTCACCGCGCGCGGCGAGATCGTCGACATGCGCGAAGAGGGCCAGGCTCGCCTGCTGCGCCTCAAGGGCGACTGACGCGCCACTCGTCGCCCGCCGCGTGCGGATGTCGGCGCCATCCGGCAGGATGACGGCATGCCGGAGCTGCCAGAGGTGGAAGCGCTGGCGGCCGATCTCGGCGAGCGCCTGATCGGCCGCACGATCCGGCGCGTCCAGATCGCCGAGGTCGCCGCGCTCAAGACGTTCGACCCGCCGGTCGACGCGCTCGAGCACGCGGTGATCACCGGCACCGGGAGGCGCGGCAAGCACCTCGTGATCGACGTCGAGCGCGACGAGGAGCCGCGGCGCCTGCACCTCGTGCTGCACCTCGCCCGATCGGGGTGGATCCGGTGGCGCGCGGAGGCGCCGAAGCCGACGACCGGGCGCGGTCGGGGACCGCTCGCCGCGCGCGTCGTGCTCGAGCGACCGGAGGGCGACGAACGGGTCGGCGGCGACGGCTTCGACGTCACCGAGCAGGCCACGCAGAAGCGGCTCGCGATCCACGTCGTGGCGCATCCCGACCAGGTGCTCAGCATCGCGACGCTCGGCCCCGAGCCGCTCGACGCGTCGTTCACCGAGGAGCGGTTCGCCCAGATCCTCGCGCACGCGGGCCGCGCGCAGATCAAAGGCGTGCTGCGCGATCAGCAGCGCATCGCCGGCATCGGCAACGCCTACTCCGACGAGATCCTGCACGCGGCGCGGATGTCGCCCTTCCATCCGGCGTCGATGCCGCCCGACGACGTGCACCGGCTGTACGCCGCGCTGCAGCAGGTGCTGGGCGACGCGGTCGAGCGCGCGCACGGCGTCACGGCGTCCTCGCTCAAGAGCGAGAAGCGGCAGGGCATGCGCGTGCACGGCCGGAAGGGCGAGGCGTGCCCGGTGTGCGGCGACACCGTGCGGCAGGTGATCTACGCCGACAGCACCTTCGAGTACTGCGCGACCTGCCAGACGGGCGGGAAGCCGCTCGCCGACCGGGTGCTTTCGCGGCTGGGCGTGCGGCGCTGAGCGCGCAGCGTGTCGCTGGCGCCCGCAGGAGCGGTCAGACCGAGCCGGTCACCACGCTCCAGGGCTGGATCGTGACGATCTGCACGCCCGGCGCGCCGTAGTACGGGTCGCGGGCGAGCGCCGTCTTCACCTCGGCGACGTCGTCCGTCGCGAACAGCAGCAGCGCTCCCGACTGGTCGGCGAAGGGGCCGGCGGCGACCAGCAGCCCCTGCTCGTGCATCTCGCCGAGCAGCTCGCGGTGGCGCGGGCGCAGCTCGAGGCGGGCGGGGTCGTCGGAGAACGAGAGGATGACGGCGATCATGCCCCCAGCCTAGGCACCCTCGCGGCCGCGACGGGCGGCGCAGTGCCGCTGGGCGCGGCGACGGGCGAATGCGACGGCCGGCCGGCCGCGCATCCGCCCGTGCATCGGATCAGGCCGCGGCGCGCTCCGCCTGGGCCGAGACCTCGACGAGCTGCTCGACGGCGGTGCGGAGCTGCTCGGCCGAGCGGCCGACGAACGCGGCGGCATCCGTCATGCGCATCGCCGCGTCGAAATCGGTCGGCTGGAACGCCATCTGCACGCCCTCGCCCTGCAGGTCGAGACCGATGTAGCGCAGCACGGCGCTGAGCTGCGCAGCCGCCGAGGCGCCGCCCGACCAGCCGTAGGAGACGACGACGGCGGGGAGCGCGCTCCACTCCGCCTTCAGGTAGTCGATCGCGTTCTTGAGCGCTGCCGGGTAGCCGCTGTTGTAGTCGGGGGTGACGAAGACGACGCCGTCGAGGGCGGCGATCTGCTCGGCCCACGCCACCGAGTGCGGCTGGGTGCGCACGCCGGAGGCGGGCGGCAGCGCCTCATCGAGCAGCGGCAGGCGGATCTCCGCGAGGTCGAGCATGACCACGTCACCGCCGGCGGCCTCGATCAGCGTCGCGATCTCGTCGGCGACCGGGCGGCCGACGCGGACGGGACGTGTGCTGCCGACGATGATGCCGATCTGGGGACGTGCAGACATGATGCTCCTCGAGGACGTAGAGAGTCGTGGCGCACACCTGCGGCGCCGTCGGGTCCAACGTCTCGTCTGATGTCAGATATTCCCGTCGGCGGCAGCGACAGCAGCGCCTGTCACGCGAGCGCCCGCCCCGCGCCCGCGGGTCAGGCGAGGAACGCGCGCGCGGCCGTCACCATCGCCGTCGTCGCGGTGTCGAGCGTGGGCTGCAGCACGGGGATGAAGTCGGGGGAGTGGTTCGAGGGCACGTCGATGTCGAAGGTGCCGCGCTCGCGCGCCACCCGGACGAGCTCGGGGTCGAAGCCGCCGTACATCCAGTAGACGTAGGGCGCGCCCCACGTCTCCGGCAGGTAGCTGAAGTCCTCGGAGCCGAGTAGCGGCTGCTGCACGGCGTGCCGGTCGCCGAAGACGGCATCGAACGCCGCGCCCACCGTGGCGGCCGCATCGTCGTCGTTCACGGTCAGCGGCGCGATGTCGCCGGGCACGATCGTGGCCGGCGGTGCCCCCGCGACCTGGCACTCGCCCTGCACGATCCGCTCGATCGCGGCGAGCACGCGCCGCCGCACCGGCTCCTCGAACGACCGGACGTTCACCTCGAAGCGCGCGGACTCCGGGATGATGTTCTGCTTCGTGCCGGCGTGGAACGTGCCGATCGAGACGACGGCGCGATCGGAGGGCGCGACCTCGCGCGAGACGATCGTCTGCAGCCGCACCACCATGCTCGCCGCGAGCACGATCGGGTCGATCGTTTTCTCGGGCTGCGAGCCGTGGCCGCCGCGGCCGTGCACCGTGACGATGAGGTGGTCGCTCGCGGCCATCACCGGCCCCGCGGCGCTGCGCACCTCGTCGGCGGCGGCCGGCATGACGTGCTGCCCGAGCGCCACGTCGATGCCGTCCGGGAAGCGCTCGCGCAGCGCCTCCTGCATGCCGAGCGCACCCACCATCATCTCCTCGGCGGGCTGGAAGACCGCGAGGATCGTGCCCGACCAGTCGTCCTGCTCCGCCAGGATCCGCAGCGCGCCCTGGAGCGCCGCCATGTGGGTGTCGTGCCCGCACGCGTGCATGACGCCCGTGCGCTGGCCCTCGAACTCGTCGGTCGCGCTCGAGCGGTACGGCACCTGCTCCACCTCGGTGACGGGCAGGCCGTCCATGTCGGCGCGCAGCAGCACCGTCGGGCCGTCGCCCCGGCGCAGCACGCCGACGACGCCGGTGGAATCGCCCACCTGCTCGTACACCTCGAGGCCCGCCTCCCGGAGCAGCTCCGCCATGCGCGCCGCGGTGCGGTGCTCGCGGTTCGAGAGCTCGGGACTCGCGTGGAGCTCGCGGTAGAGGTCTTCGATGAAGGGGCGGTGGCTCTCGAGCGTCATGCGGTCAGGCTACGCCGGGGCGGGCGCCGAGGGCCGAGCGGTAGCATGGAGGGGAACTGTGAGGAGAGCCGTGACCGCCACGCCGAGCCCCTCGCAGGGATGGCACCCCTGGCACCTCCCTGCGATGCGCGCCGTCCCCGCACTCGCCGTGGGCCTGCCGCTGCCGTTCATCCAGCTGCACTCGCCGCTCGTCGGGCTCATCGCGCTCGTCGTGCTGCTCGCGGGCACCGCGGCGGCCCTCTGGCTCGGCCGCGGCCTCGTGCCTGCCGAGGCCGGGCGCTGGCCCGCGCACGCCGCGATCTGGAGCGCCCTGCTCGCCGTCGTCGCGCTGCTGGCGCTGCTGGCCGCGAGCGAGCTGACGCTGGCCCTGACGGTCGCGGCCTGGGGCATCGGCGCCGGCGCGATCGAGCTGCTCGGCTGGTGGCGGATGCGCGCCGAGCGCGAGCCGCGCACCGTACGGCTCGTGCGCGACTGGCGCGCGGTCGCGGTCCTCACCCTCCTGCTCGGCGTCGTCTTCCTGTTCGTGCGCGACGCCGTCACCCTCACCGGCCTGCTCGGCGCCTACGCCGTCATCGTCGGGGTCTACCACGCGCTCGCGGCGGCCTCCGCACGCCCGGCGCGCACCACAGCGAGCGAGCGGAGCCAGGCATGACCGACCACCACCGACCCGACGGCCAGGATCACCGCCGCACCGACGGTCCCGTCCAGCCCACCCGGCGTCAGCAGCTCAAGCCGTTCGAGTACCTCGCCTTCGCGGCCGTGGCCGGCGTCTTCGTGGGCCTCGTCGTGCTCCTGTCGGTGCGCGACGTCGTGCTCGCGCTCGTCGCGTTCGGCATCGCGTTCATCTTCACGCTGCTGCTCACCGCGACGCTCATGCTCGCGATCAAGCCCAAGGGCCGGTCCGCGGCCGACCTGGACAAGCGCGAGGGCTTCGAGCCGTGAGCCGTCGGGCGCTGCTCGGCGTGCTCGTCGTGGCCGCGCTCGCCGGATGCTCGCCTCAGCTGCTGCCCGACCGGTCGGCGGAGCCCGCGCCGACCCCATCCCGGCCGAGCGAGGCATCCGCCCCGACGGGCCCGCACCTCACGGCCGCAGGCCGGTGGCTCGACCCCATCGCGGACGACGTCGGCGGCACCGAGGCCTGCGACGGCCGATCGGGGCGTGAGGCGCTCGCGACCTTCGACCGCGCGGCGGCACCCGAGCTCGGCGTGGCCGCGGGCGACGCCACGCTCACGTGCGGGAACGCCGACGGCGCGGGCTGGCGGCACATCGCCGACGGCCACACCGGCGACTTCGGCGAGCTCGGCGGGCTCGTCGGCGCCGGATGGGAGGACGTCGCGTGGTTCGCGATCGATCTCGCGCTCGAGCAGCCGACGCGCGTCGAGCCCTACCGCGACGACATCGCGAACTACGACGTGCTGGTCGAGTACGTCGACGGCGGCTCGGTGGAGCGGTCGTGGATGGTGACGGTGGGCGTCGGCATCGGCTCCGGACAGGTCATCACGGCCTTCCCCGACGAGCAGTGACGAGAGGCGCCGGGTCGCCGCCGCGACTCGCCCCTGGTGGGGCCGCATGCCCGGTGCTTCACTGAGCGCATCCAACGACTGAGCCCTTCGTCCTGGGTCCTCCATCACGAGCGGCTCGACCAGGAGGCGCATCATGAAGATGGAGCAACCGGCCACCGTGGGTCTCGACATCGCCGGGCTCATGCATGCCACCCGAGCGGAGGCGCGGCGGGTCATGGAGGCCTCGAAGGGCGACGTGGTGAGCGACCACGAGGCGATCCTCGATCGGCTGCAGGTCGCCGAGCTCATCACCGGCGAGGAGGCCAGGACGCTGCTCGAGCTGTACCGGATCGGCTATGAGGCGGGCGAGGGCAAGGGCGATGCGCAGCGCGCGTTCTTCGAGTCGCGCGGCATATACGACCGGATGGCGGCGAGCGGCACCGCGAGCCCCGTCGCGCTGATCGTCGCGTCGGCCGGCGTCGGCTCGTTCGAGGTCGCTCCTGGCGACGACGGCTCGACGACGGTGACGATCGCGAGGGTGAGCTACGGCTCGAGCCTGGCGGGCATCGGCGCGGGAATCGGCGCCATCATCGGGGGACCGGCGGGCGGGGCGCTGGGCGGCGCGATCGGCGGGCTGCTGGGCGGCATCGTCGACGAGAAGAAGGACAAGAAGAAGCCGTAGCGCTGCGCGGCGCGGGCCCGCTGGCACGATGGTGGCATGCGCGATCTCGTCACCGTCGACTGGCTGGCCGACCACCTCCACGACGACGACCTCGTCGTCGTGGACGCCAGCATGGCGCCGCCCGGCTCCGGCGACCCGCTGCCCGACGACGGCATCCCCGGTGCCGTGCGCTTCGACATCGACGGTGCGATGTCGCGGCACGACGAGGCGGACGGGCTCGGACCGGTCGGCGTGCACGACATGCTGGCGCCCTCCGACTTCGAGCGCGCGCTGCGCGGGCTCGGCATCCGCGCTGGCGACCGGGTCGTCGCCTACGACGCGGCCGGCCTCTTCTCGAGTGCCCGCGCGTGGTGGATGCTGCGCGCCGCGGGGGTCGACGCCGCCGTGCTCGACGGCGGGCTGCCGGCCTGGACGGAGGCCGGGCACCCGACCGCCCCGATCCTCGCGAGCCTCGGCCGCCCGAGCGACCTGACGGTCGCGTGGGACGCGAGCGCCTTCGTCGACGCCGACGTCACCGCAGCAGCGCTCGCGAGCGGCGACGCGGCCGTGCTCGACGCCCGCTCGCCGAGCCGGTTCAGCGGCGCCGAGCCCGACCCGCGCGAGGGCGTGCGCGCCGGGCACATGCCGGGCGCGGACTCGCTGCACTACGCCTCGATCGCGCCCGACGGCCGCATGCTCCCCGTCGAGGCGCTGGCGGAGCGCCTCCGATCGGCGGCGGCGGAGCGACCGATCATCGCGAGCTGCGGCTCCGGCGTGACGGCGGCGGTCCTCGCGCTCGCGGCGACGATCACCGGCCGGGAGGTGACCGTCTACGACGGCTCCTGGTCGGAGTGGGGCCGCGACGACTCCGGCCGCTCGGTCACCGCCGACGACTGATCCCGCCGGGGCTTCCGCCTCACGGCCGGTCGACACGCCAGCGTCGAGGATTCTTTTGAATCGTTCACGATAACCGCTACCGTGAGGGCATGACGGAGCCGGATGCAGCGCTGCTGCGAGCACGCGGCCTGCGCGTGACGCAGGGCCGCCTCGCGGTGCTCGAGGTGCTGGACCGGCTTCCGCATGCCGATGCCGACGACGTGCACCGCGCGCTCGCCGACGCTGGCGCCGACACGTCGGTGCAGTCGGTGCACAACGTGCTCGGCGATCTCACGGCCGCCGGCCTCGTGCGCCGCTTCGAGCCCGCGCGGTCGTCCGCGCGCTACGAGCGGCGCGTCGGCGACAACCACCACCACGCGGTCTGCGCGAGCTGCGGTCGGGTCGACGACGTCGACTGCGTGGTGGGCGAGGCGCCGTGCATGCACGCGGATGCGCCGGCCGGCTTCACGGTGCAGGCGGCCGAGGTCACCTTCGTGGGGCTCTGCGCCGACTGCGCGAACCCCGCCTGACCGACACCACCAGGGCAGCGTCGCCCGCCCAACGCCGAGCACGGCGCAGCCGCGCCGTGCCCACAGACCCCCAGCGGACACACCGAGGATGACAGGAAGAGGAAGCATGACGACTCCCACCACGAACAGCGTCGGCACGCCGATCGCGAGCGACGCGCACTCGCAGAGCGTCGGCGCCGACGGCGCGATCGCGCTGACCGACCACTACCTGGTCGAGAAGCTCGCGCACTTCAACCGCGAGCGCGTGCCGGAGCGGGTGGTGCACGCCAAGGGCGGCGGCGCCTACGGCCGCTTCGTCACGACGCACGACGTGTCGCAGTACACGCGCGCCGCGCTCTTCCAGCCGGGCGTCGAGACCGAGATGCTCGCACGCTTCTCCACCGTCGCCGGCGAGCAGGGCAGCCCCGACACGTGGCGCGACCCGCGCGGCTTCTCGCTGAAGTTCTACACGACGGAGGGCAACTACGACCTCGTCGGCAACAACACCCCCGTCTTCTTCATCCGCGACGGCATCAAGTTCCCCGACTTCATCCACTCGCAGAAGCGCCTGCCGGGCTCGAACCTGCGCGACAACGACATGCAGTGGGACTTCTGGACCCTCTCGCCCGAGTCGGCCCACCAGGTGACGTGGCTCATGGGCGACCGCGGCCTGCCGAAGACGTGGCGGCACATGGACGGCTTCGGCTCGCACACCTACCAGTGGATCAACGCGGCGGGCGAGCGCTTCTGGGTGAAGTACCACTTCAAGACGAACCAGGGCAACGACTTCCTGACGCAGGCGGAGGCCGACCAGCTCGCGGGCAGCGACGCGGACCACCACATCCGCGACCTCTACGGCGCGATCGAGGACGGCGAGTTCCCGTCGTGGACGCTCTCGGTGCAGGTCATGCCGTACGAGGACGCGGTGTCGTACCGCTTCAACCCGTTCGACCTCACGAAGGTGTGGCCGCACGGCGACTACCCGCTCATCGAGGTCGGTCAGATGACGCTCGACCGCAACCCCGAGAACTACTTCGCCGAGATCGAGCAGGCGGCCTTCAGCCCCGCGCACTTCGTGCCCGGCATCGCGGCGAGCCCCGACAAGATGCTGCAGGCGCGCATCTTCAGCTACGCCGACGCGCAGCGGTACCGCGTCGGCGCCAACCACGCCGAGCTGCCCGTCAACCGCGCCCGCGCGACCGAGGTGGACTCGTACGACAAGGACGGCCAGCTGCGCCACACCTTCCGCTCGCCGAGCCGGCCGGTCTACGCGCCCAACTCGTTCGGCGGACCGGCGGCGGATGCCGCTGCGGCCGGCGACGACCGCGGCTGGCAGAGCGACGGCGAGCTCGTGCGCTCGGCGGTGACGCTGCACCCGGAGGACGACGACTTCGGCCAGGCCGGCACGCTCGTCCGCGAGGTGCTGAGCGACCCGGAGCGCGAGCGCCTGGTGGCCAACATCGTCGGCCACGTCGGCAAGACGCGCGTGCCGGAGATCCGCGAGCGCGCGATCCAGTACTGGAAGAGCGTCGACGCCGGGCTCGGCGCGCGCGTCGAGGCGGGCCTCACGCCGATCTCGGAGGCGCGCACGTCGCTCGCGTCCGAGCCGGTGCGCACCCCCGCCGTCTTCTAGGCCCTGCACGCGGCCCGCTCCGGTCTCCACCGGGGCGGGCCGCGTCGCGTCTTGGGCGTGCCGGGCGGGCCCGGCGCCGTCAGAGCAGGCCGTGGGCGTGCACCGCGCGATCGGCCTCGCGCACGATCACGCGGATGTCATCGTCCTGGACCACCGCGGCCAGCCCCGGCGGCAGCACGGCGGCGCGGATGACGGCGGGGCGCAGCGACTGGACCATCCATGCCTGCAGCCGCTCCCGATGAGCGGCGTCCCACGTGCCCGCCTCCGACTCGTGCGGCTCGATCAGCCAGCCCGAGTCACCCGGGTCGGCTGTCTCGACCCTCGTCATCGTGAGCATCGAGTGCTGCTCCCAGCCCGTGACCGCGAGCATCGTGTCGTCGAAGCGCACCGGGCGCGGCTCGACGTCCGCCCTCCGACGCACCCGCTCCCACCCTTCGGCGATCGTGAGGGCGATCGACAGGTCATCGGTGCGGTGCTCGTGCGGATCGTCGACGAACCGGGGGCTCTGCACCACGAAGCCGTCGTCGGTGGATCGCAGGGTCAGCGCGCACCAGGGTCCATCGACCGCGAAGCCGTCCGCCCACGAGCCGCGCTGGGCCGCGAACGCGTCGATCGTCGCCTCGAGCCGCGTCCGCACGCCCGCGATCCCTCGAGCCTCGATGCGCGCGCCGTCGACCTCGCGGCGCACCGTCACGAGCGCCGGGCCGCGCTGCAGCGTGACGGTCAGGAACCTGCGCTCGCCCATGCCGTCAGTGCTCGACGACGCCCTGGAACTCCACCATCGTGCGGATCGCTTCGATGGTCTTGCGGGGCTGGAGGTGCTCGACGTCCTTGGGCCCGCCGAGCGACAGCAGCGGCACGAACACGAACGACTCGTCGAAGGCGAGGGCGCCGTGCTTCGCCACGGCCTGCGGGAAGAGCCCCCAGTCGAACTTCCGCTCCAGATGCTTCGCGCCGCCGCCGACCGTGAGCTTCACGAACGTCGACACCTTCGAGCCGAGGCCGGTGGTGTCCTCCACGCGGTACTTGATGCCCGTCACGCCGTCGCCCGGATCCCAGGTGATGACATCGGCGAACCCGGTCACCATGATCGGGATGGCGATGCGCTGCCCCGTGACCTTGCCGAGGACGTCGCCGATGCCCGCCTCGTACGCGCGCGGGTCGATTACCCGCACGAATCCCTCGCCGAACGTGCCGAACCCGTACTGCTCCCAGATCTCGACCAGGTCCTCCGGGACGCGGTCGCGGTACGCGTCGATCAGGTCGGCGGGCACGGGGGCGTGCGGGACGAAGTCCGGGATCTCGATCATGCAGCGACCCTATCGACGAGCTAGCGGAAGCGGATGTTCATGAAGACCTCGGAGAGGTCGACACCGGGGTTGTTCGCGACGAAGTCGGCGACCGCCGTGTCGAGCGCGCTCACGCGGTGCCGCCACTGCGAGCCGAGCGACGAGTTGACGCCCGCGTCGCCCACCCCGGGGATGTCGGTGAGGTCGCCGCCGGCGATGCCGTCGAGCCGGTGCGTCGCAGCCTGGGTCGAGAGCCAGTCGTTCGCCTGCTGCACGGCGTCCTCGTACTCGACGCCGGCATCCATGAGCGTCTCGACCTGGTCGTCGAACGCGCGCTCCCGAGCCTCCTGCTGCGCGCGCCGCGACGCGCTCGTGCGTCCACCGTCGAGGTAGTCGCCGCGATTGCGGATCCAGTCCGCGACCGACAGGTCCTGGAGCGCGTCGACCTGCTCGTTCACCTGGCGGTTGAACTCGGTCTGGTCGTAGCGCCGGTTGTTGAACGACCGGATGTCGACGTCCATCGTGGTCGGGTTGTCGACGTCGCTCCGGCGCACGCCGCGCGCGAGCTCGAGGTCCTTCGCCCGGATGGCCTCGGCCATCTCGCGGATCTTGTCCTTCGAGCGCTTCGACTGGCCGGCGACGCCGCGGGCGATGCGCGGCAGCACGTCCTGCAGCGCATCGATGGCCTCACGCGTGAGGGTCTTGAGTGCTTGCGACATCGGTCGTCACCCCGTGAAGATCTGGCAGGAGGAGAGCTGCGCGAGGAAGTCGTCGGCGAGGCTCTCCTGGTCGCTCGCGTTGCGGTCGAGGTCTGCGGCGGCTGCGTCGAGCGCATCGAGGTCGGCGCCGAACTTGCTGACGTCGCCGACCTGGCCCTCGACGATGGGCGAGTCGAGCATCGCCATCACGGCGGGCACCGCCTGGTTGAAGAGCGGCTCGATGATCATCGGGAGCAGCTGCGCCGCGAGCTGGTCGATCGCGATGTTCGTCGCGACGTCGAGCAGCTTCTTGCGCAGCGCGATGATCGCGGCGTTGGCCGCGAGGCTCGCGCCCAGGGTGAAGACCGCGCTCGCGGCCGCTGCGGCGATCTGCGCGGCGGTGATGACGAGCTCGGCGATCACCTTGATCTTCAGCGCCAGCACGGCGTCGGCCGCGAGGTCGATGCCGGAGGCGGCGGGGTCGAGCACGTCGACGAGCTTCTGGATGTTCTGCTGGCGGTTGGTGTCCCACGCGGCGGCGAACGACTGCGCGGCCTGCGCCTTCATGGCGGAGCCGACGTCGTCCTTGATCCGCGAGTCGGCGACCTCGACCGTGCCCTGCACGTCCTCGCCGAACACGCGGATGATGTTGGCGGCTCGCCGCATCTCGTCCTCGTCGAGCGGCGGCCAGTCGTAGCCGAGCATGTCGAGCACCCAGACGAGCTCCCCGGGCAGGTTCATCGCCACGACACATCACCTCCGTCTACCGATGTGCCAACGGTAGGGCTCCGCGGCTGGGGAGGGCGATGGGGAGAACTCCCCAGCCGCCCATCGCCACCGGCGTCAGGGTCGCAGCAGGGCCTTCACCGAGCGGCGCTCGTCCATCGCCCGGTATGCCTCGGCGGCCTGGTCGAGCGGCAGCTCGAGGTCGAAGACCGCGGATGCGTCGAGGTCGCCCGCGAGCACCGCCGGGACGAGCTCCGGCAGGTAGCGCACCACCGGCGCCATGCCGCCGCGCAGGCCGATGTTGCCGCGGAACGCGGACCGCCACGGCACCGCTGCGCCGTGCGGGACCCCGACGTACCCGACGGTCGCGCCGGGCCGGGCCACCTCGAACGCCGTCGCCATCGACTCCTCGGTGCCGACGCACTCGAGCACGGCATCCGCGCCGACGCCGCCGGTGAGCTCGCGCACCACCTCGACGGCGTCGTCGCCCCGCTCCGGCACGAGGTCGGTCGCCCCGAACACCGTGGCGATGCGCTGCCGCTCTGGGTTGCGCGAGAGCGCGATGATGCGCTCGGCGCCCAGGCGGCGGGCCGAGAGCACGCCGCAGAGCCCGACGGCGCCGTCGCCGACGACGACCGCGGTCATCCCAGGCCCGACGCCGGCCGAGACGGCGGCGTGGTAGCCGGTGGGCAGCACGTCGCTGAGGGCGAGCACGGCCGCGTGGCGGTCGGCGGACGGGGCGTCGTCGAGCACGAAGCAGGTCGCGTCGGCGTTCGTGACGCGCGCCAGCTCCGCCTGGCCGCTCGCCGTCATCGCGAGCTCGACGCAGCCCTGGGTCTGCCCGGCGAGGCAGTGCACGCAGCGACCGCAGCAGTGGTCGAACGGCACGATGACGAAGTCGCCGACCCGCACCCGTCCGACGCCTGCGCCGACCGCCTCGACGACGCCGATCGCCTCGTGGCCGACCGTGCGCGGCTCGAGCACCTCGTTGACGCCGCGGTACGACCAGAGGTCGGAGCCGCACACGCACCCGGCCACGACCCGCACGATCGCGTCGGTCGGCTGCTCGATGGTCGGGTCGGCCCACTCCTCGACACGGATGTCGCCGGGGGCGTGCAGGATCGTCGCTCGCATGCGACCAGCCTGGCACGCGCGCCTTGGCGGCTCCTACGGCAGGCGGTCGACCAGCTCGCCGGCGACGCCCGTGTAGGTGCCGGGCGTCAGGCGGCGCAGGCGCTCCTTGGCCGCATCCGAGATGTCGAGGCCGTCGACGAACGCGATCAGCTCGGCCTGCCCGACGCGCTGCCCCCGCGTCAGCTCCTTGAGCTGGGCGTAGGGGTCGTCGATCGACGAGCTGCCCGCGAGCACCTCGGCGCGGATGACCGTCTGGATGGCCTCGGCGAGCACCTCCCAGTTGCCGTCGAGCGCGGCGTCGAGCGATGCATCGGACACCGCGATCTCGCTCAGGCCGCGCTTCAGGTTGTCGAGCGCGAGCAGCGAGTGCCCGAGCGCGACGCCGATGTTGCGCTGCGTCGACGAGTCGGTCAGGTCGCGCTGGAGGCGGCTCGTCACGAGGGTGGCGGAGAGCGAGTCGAGCAGCGCCGACGCGAGCTCGAGGTTCGCCTCGGCGTTCTCGAAGCGGATGGGGTTGATCTTGTGCGGCATCGTCGACGAGCCGGTCGCGCCCGCGACCGGGATCTGCGTGAACGTGCCGAGCATGATGTAGGTCCACACGTCGGTCGCGAGGTTGTGCAGGATGCGGCCGGCGTGCGAGATCGCGCCGAACAGCTCCGCCTGCCAGTCGTGCGACTCGATCTGGGTGGTGAGCGGGTTCCAGGTCAGTCCGAGGTGCTCGACGAAGGCGGACGCGGTGGCCGGCCAGTCGGCGCCGGGCTCGGCGACCACGTGGGCCGAGAAGGTGCCGGTCGCGCCGGCGAACTTGCCGAGCACCTCGACGCCCTCGATGCGCGCCGCCTGCCGCTCGAGGCGCCAGGCGACGACCGCGAGCTCCTTGCCGAGGGTGGTCGGCGTCGCCGGCTGGCCGTGCGTGAGCGAGAGCATCGGGCGGTCGCGCTGCTCGAGCGCGAGCTCGCGCAGCCGGTCGACGACGGCGCGGAACGCCGGCATCCAGACCTCCTGCACCGCGGCGCGGATGGTGAGCGCGTAGGAGAGGTTGTTGATGTCCTCGCTCGTGCAGGCGATGTGCACCGCCTCGGACAGGCGCTCGAGGCCCTGCTGGGCGAGCCGGTCGCGCACGAGGTACTCGACCGCCTTCACGTCGTGGCGGGTGACCGCCTCCTTCTCGGCGAGCCAGTCGATCTCGGCCTGCCCGAAGCCGGCCGCCCAGGCGCGCAGTGCCTCCGCGTCACCGGGCTCGACGGGCGTCGCGCCGAAGAGACGGTGCTCGGCGACCCACAGCAGCCACTCGACCTCGACGTGCACGCGCGCGCGGTTGAGGCCGGCCTCCGACAGGTGCTCCGCGAGGGCCGACGTCTGGCGCTGGTAGCGGCCGTCGAGGGGGGAGAGGGGCTGGATGGGCAGGGGCATGGGGCTCCTTCAGGGGCGCATGGCGGGCTGGATCTGGCGGAACAGCCTGCCGACGGCGGTCTCGATCTGGCGGAGGACGGTGCCGAAGAAGGCGTCCTCCGAGTAGTAGGGGTCCGGCACGTCCTGGCCGGTGGCGTCGGGGTCGAACGAGAGCAGCAGGCGGATCTTCGAGAGCTGCTCGTCGCCGCGCGCGAGCGAGCGGAGCGCGCGCTCCTGCCCGCGGTCGAAGGCGATGATGAGGTCGAAGTCGTCGAGCCAGCGCGGCTTGAACTGCTTCGCGCGGTGCGCGCCGGCCTCGTAGCCGGCCTCCGAGAGCACGGCGAGCGTGCGGGGGTCGGCGGTCTCGCCCACGTGGTACTCGCTGATGCCGGCGCTCGCGACCAGCAGTCGCTCGGCGACGCCGTGCCGCTGCGCGAGCCGCTCGAACGCCGCGGCGGCCATCGGGGAGCGGCAGATGTTGCCCGTGCAGACGAAGCAGACGCGGAAGCGCGTGGCGTCGGCGAACTCCCGGTCGATGGTCACGGCCCCATTGTGGCAAACGCGCGCCGCCGCCGAGCCCTGGTTGCCGGCCGATCTCTCCACAGGGGAGCACGGGAGCCGCATGGTCGAGCGTCGCCGGGTGCCACGGTGCACCGGGGGAGTGCGATGACGGTGACGGATGCGGTGGCGGCCGCCGCGCACGCGAAGGCGGTCGCGCAGGCGCGGGCGGTGGAGGCGGCCGTCAGCCGGGCGGCGCTGCTGCTCGACGAGGCGGCGGGGCTCGTGCTGCTGCGGGGGCAGGACGCGTGGCTCGGCCCGGCACGTGCGGCGTTCGACGCGCGATGCCTCGCGCTCCACGACCGGCTGGCCGAGGAGGAGCGCGAGCTCCGCGTGCTCGCGCTCGCGATCGAGGGGTCGACGTGACCGACGCGGTGCACGGCGGCGGCGGATCGTTCGGTGCGCCGACGAAGGGCGCGGCGACCGCGTGGGACCCCAGCGTCACCGGCATCGCGTGCGGCCGGCTGCGCGACGCGGGCTGGCTCGTCCGGCGGGCTGTGCTGGCGCTCCGCGGCGCCCCAGGGCTGCGGCTCGACGCCGCGCCCGGCGTCGACGTCGCGGGCATGCGCGCGTGCATCGCCGAGCTCGACGCGCGGATCGTCGCCGTCGCCGCGCTCGCCGTCGAGCTCGAGCGGCTGCACGACGACACCATGCTCGCCGGCCGCGCCTACGAGCTGGCGTCCGACGCGGTGCTCCGCCTCGTCGAGGAGCTCGCGGGCGGGGCGGCGCACGCCCTCGGCGCTGCAGGGCCGGCGCTCGCGATCGGCGCGGTCGCGGCCTCGTCGCCGCTGCTGGTGCTCGGCGCCGGCGCCGTGCTGGCAGCGGGGCTCGTGGTGGTGCCGCTCGCCGCACGGCTCGCGGTCACGCATCCGCAGCATGTCGCCGCCCTCGTCGCGCATGCCCGAGCGGCGGGCGTGCCGCTCGAGCAGCTCATGGCGCACGCGGCGGGCTTCTGGGATCGCACGGGTGAGCGGCTCGTCGCGACGCCCGGCTTCGTGCCGGCGCTCGCGATCGCCATGGAGTCGACGGACGAGGCGCTCGCCGGGCTGCTGCGCGTCCCCGCACCGGTCGCCGCCGGGTTGGAGGCGGCGATCGGTCAGGACCAGCTGTTCACGGCGCTCGCGGCGGGCGCGGGGCTCGGGGTGCGCGTGGGCGGCGGCCTGCAGCGGGTGCGCGCCGCCGAGGTGCGCCCGGTCCCGCCGCCCGCGCGCCCGGTCGCCTCACCGGCGCAGGCGATGCGCGTGATCCTCGCGCAGGACGAGCAGATCACCATCCACGAGCACCGCATGCCGGGCGGCGGGCGGCGGTTCCAGGTGTTCGTGCGCGGCACGGAGGCGTGGCTGCCGGATGCCGCGACCGGGCTCGATGGGCCGGCCAACCTCGAGAACGCGGGGTCGACGCCCGACGTGCTGCGCGGCTCGGATGCGGCGCTCGCGCAGGCGATGGAGGCCGCAGGCATCGGCCCGGACGATCCGGTCGACCTCTTCGGCTACTCGCAGGGCGCCGCGGCCGTCGCGAACGTCGCCGCGACCGAGCGGTTCAGCGTCGAGACGGCGATGCTCGTCGGCGGTCCGGTCGCCGGCATCGCGCTGCCACCGGGCGTCGCGGTGCTCTCGGTCGCGCACGCGGGCGACCCGGTCGCGGCGCTGGGCGGCATCGGCGACGGGCAGGGGATCACCACGGTCGCGCTCGAGAGCGTGGGCGGCCACGGCACGGGGGTCGCGGCTCGGCACGACGGGCAGGAGTACGTCGAGTCGCTCGCGCGGGCGCCCGCCGACGAGTTCGTCGTGGGGAGCTTCGCGGCGCGGCTCGGCGCGGCGACGGAGGGTGGCGAGGGGGTCGCGGGGTGGAGCGTCGCGGTCCGCCGCTAGCGGTGTCGTCTCGATACGCGCGGCGACTCCGTCGCCGTGCTACTCGACGAGCGTGTGGGACACCTGCCGATCGAGGAGGATGGCCAACACCTGCTGATCGAGTAGCACGGCCGGAGGCCGCGCGTATCGAGATCACACGCCGAGCGGCCGGCTCACCGCTCCCGCGGGCGCTCCTTGCCGAAGATCGGCCGCGTCACGATCGTGATGAGCCACGTGAGGAACGCGATGCACACCGCCGCGAGCATCCCCCACCAGAAGCTCTCGACCTCGATGCCGTAGCCGACGAGCTGCGAGAGCCAGTGCACGATCATCAGCAGGAAGGCGTTCACGAACAGCGCGACGATGCCGATCGTGAGGATGTAGAGCGGGAACGCCACGATCCGGATGAGGTTGCCGATCGTCGCGTTGACGATTGCGAAGACCAGCGCGACGCCGAGCGTCGTGAGCGCGACCTCCCACCAGGCGCTGCCGAACGAGTCGATGCTGATGCCCGGCACGAAGAGCGTGACGAGCCAGATGGCGACCGCGGTGAAGGCGACGCGGAGCAGGAAGCGCATGGGCCGATTGTGGCATCCATATCCCCGACGGAGCCAGCAGGCGCAATAGCCTGAACCGGTGACTGTGCGACTTCGACCCGAGATCGCGGCGGTGCCTCCCTACCAGCAGGGACGGCCGGCGCCCGAGGGTGGCTACAAGCTCTCGAGCAACGAGAACCCCTTCCCGCCGCTGCCCGCGGTGGTGGAGGCGGTGCAGCGCGAGGCGCTCCGCGTGAACCGCTATCCGCGGCCCGGCGCGCCGGAGCTCAGGGCGGCGCTCGCGACCGAGCTGGGCGTCGACGAGGGCCGCATCCTCATCGGCGATGGCTCCGCGACCCTGCTGCAGCAGCTCATCCACGCCGTCGCCGGCCCCGGCGACGAGGTGGTCTACGCCTGGCGCTCGTTCGACGCCTACCCGCTGTTCGTCCGCACCGGCGGCGCGACGCCGATCGAGGTGCCGGTCGACGCCGACCACGCGCACGACCTCGACGCGATGGCCGACGCCATCACCGAGCGCACCCGCGCCGTGATCGTCTGCAGCCCCAACAACCCCACCGGCACGATCGTCGACGCGGATGCGCTCGACGCCTTCCTCGCGCGCGTCCCCTCCGACGTGCTCGTCATGCTCGACGAGGCCTACATCGAGTTCGTGCAGGACTCCGCGATCGACGGCATCGCGCTCCAGCGCGAGCACGCGAACCTCGTCGTGCTGCGCACCTTCTCGAAGGCGCACGGCCTCGCCGGCCTGCGCGTCGGCTACGCGGTCGGCGACCCGGCGGTGCTGCGGGGGGCCGACCTGTGCGGCGTGCCGCTGTCGCAGACCTCGCTCGCGTCCGCCGCCGCGATCGCCGCGCTCGCGCACCGCGATGAGACGTACGCCCGCATCGAGGTGCTCGCCGCGCAGCGCGACGCCCTCTGGCAGCGGATCGTCGACGCCGGCGTGCCGGTGCCGCGGCCGTTCGGCAACTTCGTCTGGGTGCCGTCGCAGCCTGGGCAGGAGGAGGCGATCCACGACATCCTCGCCGCCAACCGCATCGTCGCGAAGGTCTTCGCCGACGGCGTGCGCATCTCGGTGGGGGAGCCCGAGGCCGATGACCACATCGTCGCGGCCGCCGTCGAGATCCAGGCGCTGCAGTGACACGGGCCGATACCCCGGCCGACGCCGCGACGGAGCCCATCCGACTGCTCGACGCCGACGGCTCGCTCGTCGAGTCCGACGCGAACGCCGAGTGGCGCGAGCTCGCGGCGCAGCTCTCGACCGACGACCGCCTCGCGATGCACGGCGAGATGCTGCGCACCCGGCGGTTCGACATCGAGGCGGGGCACCTGCAGCGGCAGGGGAAGCTCGGCCTCTGGGTGCCGTCGATCGGCCAGGAGGGCGCGCAGGTCGGCGCGGCCTGGGCGTCGCGCGAGCAGGACACGATCTTCCCCTCCTACCGCGAGCACCTCATCGCGCTGCACCGCGGTGTCGACATGCTGCAGATCATCGACATCTTCCGCGGCGCGGTGCACGGCGGCTGGGACCCGCTCGAGACGCGCGGCATGCGCATCTACTCGCTCGTGATCGCCACCCACGCGCTGCACTCGACCGGCTACGCCATGGGCATCCGCCTCGACGGCGCGTGCGGCACCGGCGACGCGTCCCGCGACGAGGCCGTGATGGCGTTCTACGGCGACGGCGCGGCCAGCCAGGGCGATGCGAGCGAGGGCCTCGTCTTCGCCGCGAGCTACGACGCGCCCATCGTCTTCTTCGTGCAGAACAACAAGTGGGCCATCTCGGTGCCGTCCACGCGCCAGAGCCGCACCCCGCTGCACGAGCGCGCGCGCGGCTTCGGCCTCGACGCCGCGTGGGTCGACGGCAACGACCCGCTCGCCTCGTTCGCCGTCACGCGGCAGATGCTCGACGCGGCCAGGCAGGGACGGCCCGGCTACGTCGAGGCCGACACCTACCGGATGGGCGCGCACACCACGAGCGACGACCCCACGCGGTACCGCCCTTCCGAGGAGGAGGAGGCGTGGCGCCGGCGCGACCCGATCGCCAGGCTCGCCGCGCACCTGCGCGAGCTCGGCGTCGACGACGCTGCGCTCGCCGCGCAGGATGCGGAGGCGACCGAGCTCGCCGCCGACATGCGGCGCCGCACGCTCGCCGCGGGCACCGCCGCGAGCGACGACATCTTCGACCACGTGTACAGCGAGCCGCACCCGCTGGTGCTCGAGCAGAAGCGGGCGCTCGCCGAGTTCGAGGCCGGCTTCGGAGGCGAGGCATGACGAGCGACACCCAGACCGAGCAGGCGCAGGCGGCGCCCGCGGCATCCGTCACGATGCCCATCGCGAAGGCGCTCAACGCGGCGCTCCGCGAGGCGATGCGCGCCGACGACAAGGTGCTGCTGATGGGCGAGGACATCGGCCCGCTCGGCGGCGTCTTCCGCATCACCGACGGGCTGCACGCCGAGTTCGGCGAGCACCGGGTGCTCGACACCCCGCTCGCCGAGTCCGGCATCATCGGCACCGCGATCGGGCTCGCGATGCGCGGCTACCGGCCGGTCATCGAGATCCAGTTCGACGGCTTCGTCTACCCCGGGTTCGACCAGATCGTCTCGCAGCTGGCGAAGATGACGGCCCGCCACCGCGGCCGCGTGTCGATGCCGATCGTCATCCGCATCCCCTACGGCGGCCACATCGGCGCCGTCGAGCACCACCAGGAGAGCCCGGAGGCGTACTTCGCGCACACCGCCGGCCTCCGCGTCGTGAGCCCGTCGACCGCGAACGACGCGCACTGGATGCTGCGGCAGGCCATCGAGAGCGACGACCCGGTGATCTTCCTCGAGCCGAAGTCGAAGTACTGGTCGAAGGGCGAGGTGCTGCCCGCGCCCGCCGCCCACCTGCACCAGGCGGTCGTGGCGAAGCCTGGCAGCGACGTGACGCTCATCGGCCACGGCGCGATGGTGCACGTGCTGCTGCAGGCGGCGCTCATCGCGGAGGGCGAGGGCACGTCGTGCGAGGTCGTCGACCTGCGCTCGCTGTCGCCGATCGACTGGGCGCCGCTCGTCGAGTCGGCGCAGCGCACCGGCCGCGTCATCGTCGCGCAGGAGGCGCCCGGCCACGTGTCGGTCGGCTCCGAGATCGCCGCGACCATCGCCGAGCGCGCCTTCTACTCGCTCGAGGCGCCGGTGCTGCGGGTGTCGGGCTTCGACACCCCCTTCCCGCCGGCGCAGCTCGAAGACATCTACCTGCCGGACGCCGACCGCGTGCTCGACGCGGTCGACCGCTCGCTGGCCTACTGACGACGACCGAAGGACGACCGATGCAGGAGTTCAGGCTGCCCGATCCGGGCGAGGGCCTCACCGAGGCCGAGATCGTCACGTGGCGCGTGCACCCCGGCGACACCGTGCACGTCAACGACGTGCTGCTCGAGGTCGAGACCGCGAAGTCGCTCGTCGAGCTGCCGAGCCCGTTCGACGGCACCGTCGAGGCGCTGCTCGTCGGGGAGGGCCAGACGGTCGAGGTCGGCACGCCGATCATCCGCGTCTCCGGTGGCGACGCGGACGCGGTCGAGACGACCCTCGACACGCAGCAGACCGTCGACCGCGACGAGGACGGCGGCGCCGTGCTCGTCGGCTACGGCGTGCGCGGCGGAGCGGAGACCCGCCGCCGCAAGCCCCACACGGTGCGCGACGTGCCGCCCGCCGTCGCCTCGGCGCGACCGGCCCCGCCTGCCTCCGTGCCCGCGGCATCCGCGTCGCCGGTGATCGCGAAGCCGCCGATCCGCAAGCTCGCGAAGGACCTCGGCGTCGACCTCTCGCTCGTGGCCGGCACCGGCCTCGCCGGCGAGGTCACGCGCGACGACGTCGTGCAGTCGGCCAAGCAGGCGAGCGTGTTCCGCAACCTCGAGACGCCCCAGTGGTCGGGCGGCCGCGAGGAGCGCATCCCGGTCAAGGGCGTGCGCAAGGTGATCGCGCAGGGCATGGTCGACTCCGCGTTCACGGCGCCGCACGTGTCGGTCTTCACCGACGTCGACGCGACGAGGACCATGGAGTTCGTCCAGCGGCTCAAGGCGTCGGCCGACTTCGCCGACGTGAAGGTCTCGCCGCTGCTCATCATGGCGAAGGCGATCCTGTGGGCCATCCGCCGGTCGCCGCAGGTGAACTCGACGTTCACCGGCGACGAGCTCGTCGTGCATCACTACGTCAACCTCGGCATCGCCGCGGCCACGCCGCGCGGCCTGCTCGTGCCGAACGTGAAGGACGCGCAGCAGATGTCGCTGCTCGAGCTCGCGAAGGCGCTGCAGCAGCTCACCGCGACCGCGCGCGAGGGCAGGACGCAGCCCGGTGACATGCAGCACGGCACGTTCACGATCACGAACATCGGCGTCTTCGGGATGGACACGGGCACGCCGATCCTCAACCCGGGCGAGACGGGGATCATCGCGCTCGGCACGATCCGGCAGAAGCCGTGGGTCGTCGACGGCGAGGTGCGGCCTCGCTGGGTGACGACCGTGGGCGGGTCGTTCGACCACCGCGCGATCGACGGCGACGTGATCAGCCGCTTCGTGGCCGACGTCGCGTCGATCCTGGAGGAGCCGGCGCTGCTGCTCGACTGAGCTCCGCTCGCCTGCCTCCTCCGCTGATCGAGTAGCAGCCGGCGGACACGGCTGCCCCCACTTGCTGATCGAGTAGCAGCCGGCGGAGCCGGCCGCGTATCGAGATCACGCTGCTCGCGCTGGAGGTTCGTCTCGATACGCGCGCCTCCGGCGTGCTACTCGACGAGCGTCTCCCGCTGATCGAGTAGCAGCCGGCGGAGCCGGCCGCGTATCGAGATCACGCCGCTCAGCGAGGCGATTCGTCTCGATACGCGCGCCTCCGGCGTGCTACTCGACGAGCGTGTGGACGAGCGGGGCGAGGCCGGCGCGCTACTCGGCCACCCGCGCGCGCCACCAGTCGTCGCTCGGCGCCACCGGCATCCGCCGCTTGTGCTCGGTGCGGTCGTACTTCGTGACGATCTCGGCGGCGACGTCGTCGGCCACGTCCTCGCCGCGCAGGAACGCGTCGATCTGCTCGTAGGTGACCCCGAGCTCGTGCTCGTCGGCCTGCCCGGGCTTGCCGTCGAGCAGGTCGGCGGTCGGCTCCTTCTGCCACAGCCGGTCCGGCGCCTCGAGCTCGCGCAGCAGCTCCTTGCCCTGGCTCTTCGTCAGCCCCGAGAGCGGCAGCACGTCGGCACCGCCGTCGCCGTACTTCGTGAAGAAGCCCGTCACCGCCTCCGCGGCGTGGTCCGTGCCGAGCACGAGCATGCCGAGCTGTCCCGCGATCGCGTACTGCACGACCATCCGCGCCCGCGCCTTGACGTTGCCCTTGTGGTAGTCGACGACCTCGCCGATCGCCGCCTCGACCTCGCGCTCGAGCTCGTCGACACCGGGCTTCACGTCGACGACGACCTCGCGGTCGGCCTTGATGAAGTCGAGCGCGAGCTGCGCGTCCTCCTCGTCGTGCTGCACGCCGTAGGGGAGCCGCACCGCCACGAACGAGGCGTCCTCGCCCGCCGCGCGCCGTCGCTCGACCGCGAGCTGCGCGATGCGCCCCGCGAGCGTCGAGTCCTGGCCGCCGGAGATGCCGAGCACGAACCCCTTCGCGCCGGTGGCGGCGAGGTAGTCGAAGAGGAAGCCGATACGCCGCTCGAGCTCGGGCGCCGGATCGATCGAGGGCTTCGCCTCGAGGGCAGCGATGATGGCGGACTGCGATGTGCCGGTGGTGCGCTCCATGGCGGGAAGCCTAGACCCGGCTGGTTTCGAGCGTGTTGCGAGACCGCGCGATTGACAATCGTTCTCAAGTGCACGTAGCGTGGACGGGCACGGCAGGGCGCCGTGCTGGACAAGGACACCATGCGGAACCTCCCTGCGGTCGGCGCGATCGGCGCGATGGCCCTGGCACTGACCGGATGCGCGGGCAGCGCGGCCGGCCAGGGCGCGACCGACGACGGCCTCGAGATCGTCGCCACGACGACGCAGCTCGCCGACATCACCCGCGAGGTCGTCGGCGACGCCGCGACGGTGACGAGCCTGCTCGAGCCCGGCAGCTCGGCCCATGCGTTCGACCCCGGCCCCGCCGCGCTGTCGGCGCTCGCGAGCGCCGACCTGCTCGTCATCAGCGGCGCGGGCCTCGAGACCTGGCTCGACAGCACCGTCGAGGCGTCGGGCTTCGCCGGCACGATGGTCGACACCTCCGAGGGGATCGAGCTGCTCGCCGCCGAGGACGACCCGCACGAGGGCCACGACCACGCCGAGGAGTCGCACGAGGGCGAGACGGCGGAGGAGCACGCGGCCCACGAGGAGGAGGGCCACGAGGGGGAGACGGCGGAGGAGCATGCCGAGCACGCCGAGGAGGAGGGCCAGGAGGGCCACGACCACGGCGCCTTCGACCCGCACGTCTGGACCGACCCGGCGAACGCGATCGTGCAGGCCGAGGCCGTGCGCGACGCCGTGATCGCGGCCGACCCGGAGGCCGACATCACCGCGTCCGCGGATGCCTACCTCGCAGAGCTCGCGGAGCTCGAGACCTGGATGCACGCGTCGATCGAGCAGGTGCCGGTCGAGGATCGCCTCGTCGTCACGACGCACGACACCTTCGGCTACCTCGAGCGCGCGTTCGACGTGCAGGTGGTCGGCACGGTGCTGCCGAGCCTCGACGACAGCGCCGACGCGAGCGCGGCGCACATCGACGAGCTCGTCGCCGAGATCCGCGCGAGCGGGGCGCCCGTGGTGTTCAGCGAGAACGCGATCGACCCGCAGCTCGCCGCGACGATCGCGCGGGAGGCGGGCGTCGAGCTGCGCCAGGGCGAGGACGCGCTCGCCGCCGACGCGCTGGGCGCCGAGGGGTCGCCGACCGGCACCTACATCGGTTCGCAGATCCACAACACGACGGCGCTCGTCACCGGATGGGGCGCCGAGCCGCTGCCGGTGCCAGGATCGCTGTCATGAGCACGAGCACCGGCGCGGTCGTCGAGATCGCGGACGCCGCCTTCGGCTACGGCGCCGCACCGGTGCTCACCGACGTCAGCTTCGAGGTGCTGCCCGGCGAGGCGGTCGCCCTCATCGGCCCGAACGGCGCCGGCAAGTCGACGCTGCTCGCCGGGCTCCTCGGCCTCGCCGAGCACGACGCGCGGGTCTTCCGCGTGCCCACGGGCCGTGGCGAGATCGGCTCGCTGCCGCAGTCGAGCGAGATCGATCCTGCCTTCCCGGTGACGCTCGAGCAGGTCGTCTCGATGGGCCGCACGCCGCGCCTCGGGCTGCGGTGGCCGGGCGGCGCCGACCGGCGCATCGTCGCCGACGCGCTCGAGGCCGTCGGGCTGAGCGCCCAGCGCCGCACCCGCTTCGGCGACCTCAGCGGCGGGCAGCGCCAGCGCGGCCTCCTCGCCCGTGCGCTCGCGAGCGAGCCGCGCCTGCTGCTGCTCGACGAGCCGTTCAACGGGCTCGACCAGGGCTCGCGCGAGGCGCTGCTCGACACCGTCCGCGCGCTCAAGGCGCGCGGCGTCGCGCTCGTCATCACCACGCACGACCTCGAGCTCGCGCGCGCCGTGTGCGACCGCACGCTGCTCGTCAACCAGCGGCAGATCGCGTTCGACGAGACCGGATGCGTCCTGACGCTCGAGCGCGTCGAGGCCGCGTTCGCGTCGCACGTCATGGAGATCGACGGGCACACGCTCGCCACCACCGAGCACCACGAGGCGGAGCACGCCCAGCGCCACCAGCACCTGCTGCAGGCCGAGGACGGGCTCGACCGCCGCGACGCCCGATGAGGGCGCCCGCGATCGCGGCGCTGCTCGACCCGTTCACGCCGTTCGCCGTGCCGTTCATGGCGCGGCCGCTGCTGCTCCTGCTCGCGCTCGCGGTCGCGGCCGGCACCGTCGGCGTGCTCGTGCACCTGCGGCGGCTCGAGTTCTCGGCCGACGGGCTCACGCACGCCGTCTTCCCCGGCCTCGCGATCGGCGCCGTGCTCGGCGGCGCCGCCGGCCTGCTGCCGGGGGCGATCGGTGCCGCGCTCGTCGCCGCCGTCGTGCTCGCGCTCATCGCGCGCCGCGGGCAGCCCCGCGACACGGCGGTGGCCATCGTGCTGACGAGCTTCTTCTCGCTCGGCGTCGTGCTCGTCTCGGCGACCGAGGGCATCGCCGGCAGCCTCTCCGACTTCTTCTTCGGCCGCCTGCTCACGATCACATGGGGAGACCTCTGGATCGGGCTCGCGCTCATCGCGGCCGGTGTCGCGCTCGTCGCGGCGACCGCTCGAGCGCAGCTCTTCGCCGCGTTCGACGCGGCCGGCGCCCGCCGAGCGGGGCTGCCCGTGCTCGGGCTCGAGATGGCCGGCACCGTCGCGGTCGCGCTCGTCGTGGTCGCCGCATCCGCGTCGGTCGGCACCCTGCTCGCGCTCGCCGTCGTGATCGTGCCCGCCGCTGCGGCGCGAGCGGTCACCGGCTCGCTGCGAGCCGCGATCGTCGTGGCCATCCTGTTCGGCGCGGTCACCGGCTGGCTGGGGCTGTGGCTCGTGGTGCAGCTCGCCGAGCTCGGCCTCGACGCCGCCCCCGGCGCGACGGTCGCGCTGACGATGATCGTCGGCTACCTGCTCGCGCTCGCCGCGGGCGCCGTCCGCGGGCGCGCTCGTCGTCCGGCCCCGCGCGCCGTCGCAGGGGTGCGATGATGCCGCAGCTCGACTTCTTCGCCCTCGCGATGCTCGAGGTGGTGCTCGCCGGAGCACTCGCCGGGATCGTCGGCGTGCTCGTCGTGCTGCGAGAGCGCGCGTTCTTCACGATGTCGCTCACTCACGCGACCTTCCCCGGGGCGGTCGCCGCGGCGATGCTCGGCGGCTCGGTGCCGATCGGCGCCGCGGTCGCCGCGGTCGCGCTCATCGCCGTCGCCGTCGGCATCGGGCGCATCCGGTCGCAGGGCCCTGCCGTCGCCTCCGGCGTCATGCTCACCGCCGGCTTCGCGCTCGGCGCGCTGCTGCAGTCGCTCGCGCCGCTCGCGATCGACGTCGAGTCGTTCCTGGTCGGCCAGGTGCTGGCGGTGACCGGCGCCGATGTCGGCCTGACGGCCGTGCTGCTCGTCGCCGCGGCGGCCGTGTGGGCGCTCGCAGGGCGGCACCTCGTCTTCTCGAGCGCCGACGAGGCGGGCTACCGGCGGGCGGGCATGCGCCCGTGGATCCCCGAGACGGTCTCGCTCGCGCTCATCGCCGGCACGGTCGTGGCGATCATGCCGGTCGTCGGCGCCATCCTCGGCGTCGCGCTCATCGTCGCACCCGCCGCCGCGGCACGCCTCGTCGTGCGCGACTGGCGGTGGATGCTCGTGCTCGCGCCCGCGATCGGCATCACCGCGGGCGTGGTCGGCCTGCTGGCGTCGCGCTGGCTCGATCTCGCCGCCGGCGGCGCGATCGCGCTGGTCGCGGCACTGCTCTACGGCGCCGCGTGGCTCGTGGGCAGCGCACGCGACCGGGCGCGCCCCGCCGAGGTCCGTGCGACCATCGAGGCGAGGACACCATGAGCAGCGCAGACAGCACGACGGCAGCCCAGAGCGGCGAGGCCCCCCGGCGCACGACGAAGCAGCGCGCAGCCGTGCGCGAGGCGCTCGGCGCGAGCGACGAGTTCGTCTCGGCGCAGGCGCTCCACCAGTCGATGCGGCAGTCCGGCTCCACGGTCGGCCTCGCGACCGTCTACCGCGCGCTCGCGGCGCTCGCCGAGGACGGCGAGGCGGATGCGCTGCAGTCGGGCGGCGAGGCCCTCTACCGGGCCTGCACCCGCACGCACCACCACCACCTCATCTGCCGCAGCTGCGGCCGCACGGTCGAGCTCGAGGCGGCCGCCGTCGAGCGCTGGGCCGGACAGGTCGCCGCCGCGCACGGCTTCGTCGAGCCCGAGCACGTCGTCGACATCTTCGGCCTGTGCGCCGTCTGCGCGGCGGCGCGCTAGCGGTAGCCGCGGCTCGCGCGTCCACAGGGGCCGAGAGACATGCGGCGAGCGCCCAGGCATGGCTGTGATCATGACGGCAGCAGCCCCAGGAGGTCGTCGTGACGAACCCGCCCAGCGCCTACGGCGCCCAGCACCCGAACAGCGTCGACGACGTCACGCAGCGGCGGCAGCCAGCGCAGCAGGCTCCGGCACCGGCATCCCGCCAGCGCCGCATCCTGGGCATCCAGCCGGTGCTCTTCGTGGGCATCTGCCTGCTGGCCGTGGTCACGATCATCACGGTGGTGCTGATCTTCGTCGGCGACTTCGAGAGCCAGGCGTCGCGGGTCGTCTGGACGGTCGTCGTATTCCTCGCCTTCACCGGTCTGCTGGCGCTCGACCTCGTGCTCGCACGCCGCTCCGCGACCCCGCTCGTGATCGGCGTCGCCGCCAACGTCTACCTGCTCGCCGTGCTGATGATCGCCATCTGGATGGACGGCCCCCGCGAGGCCGAGCGCGAGCCGTGGGAGGACGACTTCCTCTTCGCCGAGCTGCTTGGCATCGTGCTGCTGACGATCCTTGTCGTGCGCGCGGCCGCGGCCGGCGCGTGGGGGCTCATCTCGCTCGGCAACCGCAGCCGCGCCGCGATGGCGCGCGTCATCGGCCTCATCGCGGCCGCGCTGCTCGGTCTCGTCGGGGTGCTGCTCACGCTGCACTTCGCGCTCGACGCCCTCGGCCTCGACGTGGGTGAGTGGTACTGGCGCGCCACGGTCGCCGCGATCGTCGTGACCGCGCTCGCGGCATCGATCACCGTGCTCCTCTACTGGAACCGCCGCAACATCGACTGGCAGGAGGCGGAGGCCCGCGGCGAGCACGTGCGACCCGCGGCCGTCGCCGCACCCGGGCAGCAGCCGTGGCCGCAGCAGACGGCGTGGCCGGGGCAGCAGCCGATCCAGCAGCGGCCGATGCCGCAGCAGCAGCCGATGCCACCCCAGCAGCCGCCGACCGGGCTGCTCCCGTGGCCGACCTACGCCGACGGCACCCCGCTGCCGATGGGACCCGACGGGCAGCCGGCCTTCCCGCCGTCGCGCTGATCGCGGCGCCGCGGCGACCGCCGCAGATCGGGATTGCCGCGCAGCAGCCGCATGCCGTACGATAGGTCGTTGGTGCGGCTTCGGCCGCGCAGCGCACGTGCCTCCCACCCCGCAAGGACCAGGGTTCAGCGTGCGCAGGCAAGTGATCTTGGGTGGGCTCCGGCCCACGGTAACCACATGGAGGCACCAATGGCAGCCGTATGCCAGGTGACCGGAGCCGTTCCCGGCTTCGGACACAACATCTCGCACTCGCACCGGCGCACGAAGCGACGCTTCGACCCGAACGTGCAGCGCAAGACGTACTTCGTCCCGTCGCTCAAGCGCAACGTGACGCTCAACGTCTCGGCCAAGGGCATGAAGGTCATCGATGCTCGTGGCATCGAGGCCGTCGTCCGTGACATGCAGGCTCGGGGGGTGAAGCTCTGATGGCGAAGAAGTCCCAGGACGTCCGTCCGATCATCAAGCTCCGCTCGACGGCCGGCACCGGCTACACCTACGTGACGAAGAAGAACCGTCGCAACAACCCCGACCGACTTGTGCTGAAGAAGTACGACCCCATCGTGCGTCAGCACGTCGAGTTCCGAGAGGAGCGATAAATGGCCAAGAAGAGCATGATCGCCAAGAACGAGCAGCGGAAGATCATCGTCGCCCGCTACGCCGACAAGCGCGCTGCCCTCAAGAAGGCGCTCGTCGACCCCAAGAGCACCGATGAGGAGCGCGAGGCCGCTCGCCTCGGGCTGCAGAAGCTGCCCCGCAACGCCTCGCCGGTCCGCGTGCGCAAGCGCGACGCGATCGACGGCCGCCCCCGCGGCCACGTCGGCGCGTTCGGCATCTCGCGCGTGCGCTTCCGCGACATGGCGCACCGTGGCGAGCTGCCCGGCGTGACCAAGTCGAGCTGGTAAGCACCCGCTTCGCACGAAGGGCCCTGACCTCGCGGTCAGGGCCCTTCGTCGTCCGATGCCCGCATCGTGCTCGGATCGTGATCGCCGCCAGGGCGATCGCGTGCGAGAGTCGGCGGCATGGACTTCCTCATGTACATCATGACCGGCAACCCTCGCGCGCTCATCATGGCCATCCCGAATCTGCTGGCCTTCATCGCCGTGATCGTGGTCGTGGTCATCGCGCTGCGGGCGCTGCTGCGCATCGACCGCTCCCTGCAGGAGCTCGTAGCACGGGGTCGCGATGCCGAGCCTGCTCCGTCCGCCGCACCGGCTCCGCCCGCGGCGTAGCCGCTACACGCGCCGGATCGGCGCGTCCGCCGGCGTCACGAGCAGCCAGCGCCAGCCGTACGGGTCGAGCTCGAGCTCGAGCGTCCCCTCGACCGTGATGGTCGTGTGGTCGAAGCGATCGACGAGCGTCACTGGCCCGTCGGCCGACAGCTCGAGCGTGACGGCCGAGCGCTCGTCGCCGAGGTTGTGCAGCGCGAGCATCGTCCAGTCGTCGCCGCGGCACACGTGCGCCAGCACCGATCGCTGCCGCACGCCGATGACCTCGAGGTCGGCCCACGCGAGCTCGGGGGTGTCGCGGTACAGGTCGGTCAGCTGCTGGATGTGCCGCCACAGCGACGTCGGATCGCGCTGCTGGTCAGCGACGTTCACCTGCTGCGGGCCGAGCTCGCCACCGGGCATCGGCCGGGTCCAGCGCCGCTGGGGCGCCGTCGAGAAGCCGCCGCTGGCATCCGGCTCCCACTGCATCGGCGTGCGCACCGCGTAGCGGCCGGGCACCTCGAGCGCCTCGCCCATGCCGATCTCCTCGCCGTAGAACAGCACCGGGCATCCCGGCAGCGAGAACATCAGCGTGTAGACGAGCCGCACCGCTCGGTCGTCGCCGAGCATCGTGGGCAGCCGGCGCCGGATGCCGCGGCCGTACAGCCGCATCCCCTCGTCCGGCGCGAAGGCGGCGAACACCTCCTCGAGCTCGTCGGGCGCGAGCTTGTCGAGCGTGAGCTCGTCGTGGTTGCGCACGAAGTTCGCCCACTGGCTCGCCGGCGGCAGCTCCGGCCGGTCGCGCAGGGCCTTCGCGAGCGGCCGCGCGTCCTTCCGCGCGAGCGAGAGGAAGAGCTGCTGCATCGACACGAAGTCGAACTGCAGGTGGAGACCCGAGGCCTCGCCCTCGGCCTCGAACCACTGCAGCTGCTGCTCGTGGGGGAGGTTGACCTCGCCGAGCAGCATCGCCTCGCCGTTGCGGCGGGAGACGAAGCGCTGGATCGCGCGCAGGTGGTCGGCGCCCTGGTAGTCGGGCGCGGCGCCGGTCGTCTCGGTGCCGTGCGCGGGGGCGCTGCTGAACAGGAACGGCACCGCGTCGACCCGGAAGCCCGAGACGCCCAGCTCGAGCCAGAGGCCGAGGTTGCGCTCGATCTGCACCTGCACGGGCGGATGCGCGATGTTGAGGTCGGGCTGGTGCGCGCGGAAGTGGTGCAGGTACCACTGGCCCGTCCGCTCGTCCTCCGTCCAGGTGGAGTCCTCCTCGCCGGGGAAGACGGGCGCGTCCTGCTTCGCCGGCGGCGCGTCCCGCCACACGTACCAGTCCCGGTGGGGCGAGTCGCGCGAGGAGCGCGACGAGCGGAACCACGGGTGCTGGTCCGAGGTGTGGTTCATGACGAAGTCGATGATCACGCGCATCCCCTGCGCGCGGGCGACGCGGATCACCTCGACGAGGTCGCCGAGGGTGCCGAGCCTCGGATCGACCGCGAAGAAGTCGGTGATGTCGTAGCCGTCGTCCCGGTCGGCGGTGGGGAAGAACGGCATGAGCCACAGGCACGTGACGCCGAGGTCGGCGAGCGTGTGGATGCGGGAGACGAGTCCCTGGAGGTCGCCGATCCCGTCGCCGTCGGAGTCCTGGAACACCTCGACGTCGAGGCAGTAGAAGACGGCGTTCCGCCACCAGCTGTCGGCGGCCTCGATCGGGCGCGGGCTCACGCGCCGACCCGCAGCGCGGGCAGGACCCGCTCGCCGAACGCGTCGATCCACGGTGCCTGCTCCTCGCCGACGTGATGCAGGTACAGCGCATCGATGCCCGTGGCGAGCAGCCCCGCGATGTGGGTCGTGTGCCGCGAGAGGTCGCTCGAGACGTGCACGGCCGCCCGGATGTCCTCCTCGCTCGCGCCGGCGCTGCGCCGGTCGAACTCCTCCGGGAAGGCGATGTCCCAGGCCTCCGGGGGGCGGATGACCCCGTTGGACCACTCCTCGCGCGCGATCCGCAGCGCCTCCTGCTCATCGCTCGCCCAGGAGAGGTGCAGCTGGCCGGCCACTGGGCCGCGTCCACCGGCGTCGCGATAGGCCTCGACGATCCGCCGGAGCGACTCGGCCTCGCCGGCCACGGTGATGAGGCCGTCGGCCCACGCGGCGTGGGCGGCGGCCGACTCCGGCGTGGTGGCGGCGGCGAGCAGCGGCGGCGGCTCCTCCGGCAGCGACCAGACGCGGGCGCGGTGCACGGTGACCTCGCCCTCGTGCGTCACCTCCTCGCCGGCGTGCAGGCGGCGGATGACGTCGACGCACTCGACGAGCCGTCGCTCCCGCACCGCCTTCTCGGGCCAGGGGTCGCCCGTCACGTGCTCGTTCATCGCCTCGCCGGAGCCCAGCGCGGCCCAGAAGCGCCCCGGGAACATCTCGGCGAGGGTCGCGAGCGCCTGCGCGTGCACCACCGGGTGGTAGCGCTGCCCCGGCGCCGTCACGACGCCGAAGCGCAGCGAGGTGGTGGCGAGCGCCGCCGCGAGCCAGGACAAGGCGAAGCCGCTGTGCGCCTGGCGCACGCTCCAGGGGGCCAGGTGGTCGGAGCACATGGCGGCGTCGAAGCCCGCCGCCTCGGCGTGCTGGACCGCGGCGAGGAGCCTGCTGGGCGGCAGCTGCTCGTGGGACGCGTGGAATCCGAGGACGGTCATCGCTCCAGCGAACCGGGTGGGCGACGGCTGGTCAATGCCCTCGCGTCCAGCGTCGACTGCTAGACGACCGCCGAGCGGTCGAGGTGCTCGGCGCTGGAGCGCTCGCCCGCGTGCAGCGCCCGCCAGGCGCTGCCGAGGCGAGCCATGGCCTCGGCGGTGAGCGCCGGCTCCCACGTGATCGGGATGCGGGCGAAGCGGTCGAGCACGCCGGAGGCCGAGAACCGCGGCCCGGGCGGCAGGAGCAGTCCTCGATCCCGCGCGGCGAGCGAGAGGGCGGTCGACCACGGTCCGCCCAGGTCGACCCAGGCCGCGAGGCCGCCCGGCATCGGCGGCATCGCCACGCCCGGGAGGTGCTCGGCGAGGCCCGCCGCGACCGCGGCACGGCCCGCCCGCAGCCGGTCGCGCGTGCTCGTGAGCAGCGCATCCATCTCGTCCAAGAGCTCCATCGCGATGCACTGCTCCAGCAGCGGGGTGCCGAGGTCGATCGACGGCCGCGCGCCGAGCAGCGCGGCGACCTGCTCGCGGCCCGCGCGGATCCAGCCGATGCGCAGCCCGCCCCACGCGATCTTCGACATCGAGCCGAGCAGGATCGCCGGCCCGTGCGCCGCGAAGGGACGCGGGGTCCAGCCGCGGTCGATGTCGAGCTCGGCGCACGTCTCGTCGACGATGAGCAGCGTGCCGGTCGCGCGCGCGACCGCGGCGAGCCTCGCCCGCTCGAGCTCGGGCATCGTCGCCCCTGTCGGGTTGTGGAAGTCGGCGACCAGGTAGGCGAGCGCCGGCCGCTGCGACCGCAGCGTCTCGACGAGGTGGTTCGCGTCCCATCCGCCACTGCCGTGCGGACCCGCATCGGGCGTCACGGGCGTCGGCAGCAGCCGGTGGCCCGTGCGCCGGAGCGCGTCGATCGCGTGCGGGAAGCTCGGCTGCTCCACCACCGCGCTGCGACCGCGCTCGCCGAACGCCGCCAGCACGATCGAGAGCGCGTGCATCGCGCCGCTCGTGACGACGATCTGGTCGGGGTCGGTCGGCAACCCGCGGGCGGTGTAGCGATCCGCGATGCGAGCCCGCAGCTCCGGCAGGCCGTCGATCGAGTACCCGGGTGTGCCGAGCAGCCCCGCGAGCCGGTCGAGCGCCCGCACCGTCGCCGCGTGCAGCCCCGGCGCGGAGCCGATCGACGCGATCGTGAGGTCGATGACGTCGTGGTCCGCGGCGGCCGGGCGCTGCAGGCGCTGCGCCGGCAGCGACGCCCGGGTGCCCGAGCCGTGCGTGCGCACGACGTAGCCGCCCGACTCGAGCAGCTCGTAGGCCCGCGCGATCGTGGCGCGGGACCGGCCGAGCTCGGCGGCGAGCGCCCGCTCGCTGGGCAGCCGCTCGCCGACCGTCATGCGGCCGTCGAGCAGCAGCATGCGGATGCGGTCGGCGAGCGACCGCGCGACCGCGGTCGTCGCGCGCCATTCGCCGAGCTGGGTGCCGAGCCTGGATGCCATGCGCCCATCCTGCCGCCTCAGTGGACTGGAGAGCACGAGCCACTTGCGGGGGAGTGGCCCGCGACGGTGGCATGCCCGATGGAGTGGAATGGACGCTGTGACGACCGGTCCCCACCAGCAGCAGCACCCACGAGCGCACGAGCGACCCGCCGGGCACCCGATCCGACGGCTGCTCCTGCCCATCGATGCGCTGGGCCCCCGCGACACGACCGCCAGGGTCGTGCAGCTGCTCGTCGGCCTCTTCCTCTACGGCATCGCCCTCGCGATGCTGATCCGCGCCGACCTCGGCGTCGGTCCGTGGGACGTCTTCTCGCTCGGCCTCGCCGTGCACCTGCCCATGAGCTACGGCATGGCCACGATCGCCGTGTCGGCGCTCGTGCTGCTCGTGTGGATCCCGCTGCGCCAGCGGCCGGGGATCGGCACGCTGCTCAACGCGGTGCTCGTGGGTCCCTCGGCCGACGTCGGGCTGCTGCTGATCCCCGAGGTGCAGGGGCTGTGGGCCCAGGTGCCGCTGCTCGTGGGCGGCATGGTGCTGCTCGCCTTCGCGACCGGCCTCTACATCGCGCCGCAGCTGGGCCCCGGGCCGCGCGACGGCCTCATGACCGGCATCGTGCGCATCACGGGCTGGCGCGTCTGGATCGTCCGCACCCTCATCGAGGGCACGGTGCTGCTGCTCGGCTGGCTGCTCGGCGGTCCGGTGGGGGTCGGCACCGTGATCTTCGCCTTCGGGATCGGCCCGCTCATCGGCATCTTCCTGCCGCTCTTCGCACGTCGTCGCGAGGCGACGGTCGCGCGGCTCACGAGTCGCCGAGGAGCCGATCAGCGCCGCTGATCCGTTCGCGATCCGCGGAAAACCGCGGAAACTGCGGCGTGTCGCCCGGGTTCTCCGGTACCCGCCAGGGGTTCAGGGCTACGTTCGGGGTTGGTCGGAGCCCCCTCGGGCGCCGACGGATGCCCGCCCCCAGGCGGGACGGACATGCCACCATCAGGAGGACACCATGGCTGAGACCATCAACAAGACCACCCTCGCTTCGAAGATCGCAGCGACGACCGACCTCTCGCAGGCGAAGGTCACCGCAGTGCTGGACGCCCTGTTCGACGAGGTCTCGACGGCCGTCGCCGCCGGCGACAAGGTCTCGATCCCGGGCTTCTTCAGCGCCGAGCGCACCGAGACCGCTGCCCGCACGGGCCGCAACCCGCAGACGGGCGCCGAGATCAAGATCGCCGCGGGCCACCGCGTCAAGCTGACCGCCGGCTCCAAGCTCAAGGCTGCCGTCAAGTAGCTCGCACCACCACAGCAGCAGGAGGGGCTCCGCCGTGAGGCGGGGCCCCTCCTGTCGTCCCGGGGCCAGACGGCGCGCATAGGGGCGACGACTACCCTGGGTGGGTGCAGCGCATCCGTCTCCTCGCGCCGGCGCTCGCGATCCTCGCGGGCCTGGCCGCGGCGTGGGCGGCGCTCGAGCTCGGCGGCGGCGCTGCGGCCCCGAGCCTGCAGGACCCCGGCCCCGCCGTGCGCTACGGCGTGCCGATGGCCACGATGCTGCGGAACGTCGCGATCGCGGCAGCCTTCGGCGGCGCGGTGCTCGCGTGCTTCGCGCTCCCGCCGCGCAGCCGCGACTGGCACCGCACGCTCGACCTCGCGGGCGCTGCCGCCGGCATCGCGACGGTCGCGCAGGGCTTCGTCGGCTTCGGGTCGTTCCGGCAGGTCGTCACGAACCCGGTCACCGCGACGAACGACTTCGGCCAGCTGCTGCAGTTCTTCTTCGTCGAGGTCGAGACCGGCCGGCTGCTGCTCGGCACGCTGCTCGCGCTCGCGCTGCTGACCGTGCTGCTGCTCGTCGCGCGGGGACCGGTCGCGGTCGCGTTCACCGTCGTGCTCTGGGCGGTGCCGTTCTGGCTCATCGCCTCCGGCGGGCACGCGGGCGGCACCGCGAACCACACGATCGCCGTGTCGTCGCTGCTGCTGCACCTCATCTTCGTCTCGATCTGGCTGGGCGGCCTGCTGCACGTCGGCCTGCTCGCCCGCCGCGACCCGCGGCCCGGCGCGTCCGACGTCGTGGCCGACGCCGCGTACGGGGATGTGCTGCTGCGCTACTCCTCGCTCGCGCTCGTGAGCTTCCTCGTCGTCGCCTTCTCGGGCATCGTCTCGGCCTGGGTGCGCATGGAGGGCGACTGGTTCAGCCCCTACGGCCTCCTGTCGCTCACGAAGGCGGCGCTGCTGCTCGTGCTCGGCGGCTTCGGCGCGTGGCAGCGGATGCGCGTGCTGCGGCCCGCGGCGACCGTGCCCGACCGGGTGCCGGGCCGCGCGGTCGCGCTCCTGCTCGCACTCGAGCTCACGGTGATGGGCGTCACCGCCGGCGTCGCCGCCGGCCTCGCGCGCACGCCGACGCCGGTCGCAGAGGTGCCGCCCGGTGCCGAGGCGACGCCGGCCGAGATCCTCACCGGGCGTCCGCTGCCGCCGACCTTCGAGCCTGCGCGGCTCGCCGACCAGTGGTCGATCGACCCGCTGTGGTCGGTCATCTGCGCGATGCTCGCGTTCTTCTACCTCGCGGGCGTAGTCCGTCTCGCGCGCCGCGGCGACCGCTGGCCGCTCCAGCGCACGGTCGCGTGGGTCGCCGGCGTCGCGCTGCTGTGGTGGTGCACGAACGGCCCGCTGAACCTCTACCAGGAGTTCCAGTTCTCGCTCCACATGCTCGTGCACATGCTGCTGGGCATGGCCGTGCCGGTGCTCCTCGTGCCGGGCGCGCCGATCACGCTCGCGATGCGGGCGATCCAGAAGCGCCGCGACGGCTCGCGCGGCGGTCGCGAGTGGCTCATGGCGATCGTGCACTCGAAGTACATGGAGGTGCTCAGCTCGCCGCTCGTCGCGGCCGGGCTCTTCGTCGCGAGCCTGTGGCTCTTCTACTACACGCCGCTCTTCGCGTGGTCGATGCACGAGCACCTCGGGCACGTCTGGATGGTCGTGCACTTCGTCGGCTCGGGCTACCTGTTCGTGCAGGCCATCATCGGCATCGACCCCGGTCCTGCCAGGCCGCCCTACGCGCTGCGCCTCGTGCTGCTGCTGGGCGCGATGGTGTTCCACGCGTTCTTCGGCCTCACGCTCATGACCGGTGAGGCGCTGCTGCTCGCCGACTGGTTCGGCGCGATGGGCAACGGCGTCGACGCGCTCGCGGACCAGCGGGTCGGCGGCGGCATCGCGTGGTCGATCGGCGAGATCCCGACGGTGATCCTCGCGATCACGACCGTCGTGCTCTGGGCGCGCAGCGACCGGCGCGAGCAGGTGCGCACGGACCGCGCCGCGTCGCGCGACGGCGACGCGGATCTCAACGCCTACAACGACATGCTCGAGCGGATGGGGAAGCGATGACCGACGGACGTCACGAGGCGGGCGGGTCGGGCGACCGCGCCGAGCAGCACCTGCCGGAGGAGCTCGCGGCCTACGCCCAGGGCCGCGCGCTGCGGCTGCGCATCGTGCGGCATGCCGAGACCGAGCACAACATCAACCACCTCATGCAGGGCTGGTCCGACTCCCCGATCACCGAGCGCGGCCGCGACCAGATCGCCGCCGTCGCAGACCGGCTCTCGAGCGAGCGCTTCGACCTCGCCTTCTCCTCCGACCTGCAGCGCACGCGCACGACCGCCGAGGGCATCCTCTCCAGGCTCGACCCGCAGCCGCCGATCGCCTACGACGAGGTGCTGCGCGAGTGGCACTTCGGCAGCCACGAGGAGCGCCCCGCAGCGGACGTGTGGCGCGAGGTCATCGTCGAGCACGGGTTCGAGGTCGACCGCGAGCTGAGCGCGCTCCGCTCGATCGGCGAGCAGGTCGGCTGGCGCGGGCTGTTCGACACGATCGCGCAGCTCGACGCGAGCGGGCAGGCCGAGCAGGCCGCCGAGACCGTGGTGCGCGCCGACGTGGCGCTCGAGCGCATCGTGCGCGCGGCATCCGCCGTGCCGGGCGACCACGAGGTGCAGGTGCTCGTCGTGTCGCACGGCGGCTTCATCACGTCGATGCTGCGCCAACTCGTGCCCGAGCTGACGCCCGACATGATCCTGCCGAACTGCTCCGTCACGACCGTCTCGCTGCCGGCGGGCACGCTCGTCTGGCACCTCGACGGGCTCGGCGAGACGGCCGACGCGGAGATCGCGCGGTAGCGCGCCGACGTGCGAGGCTGACGCCATGACGATCCCGGAGCGGTACCGCTACCTGACCGACCAGCCCCTGTTCGCGCACCTCGCGACCGTGCGGCCCGACGGCTCGGTGCAGTCGAACCCCATGTGGTTCCAGGTCGTCGGCGACGAGGTGCGCTTCACGCACACGAGCAAGCGCCAGAAGCTCAAGAACCTGCAGGCGAACCCGACGATGAGCCTGTCGATCGTCGACCCGCAGGACCCGCTGCTGTACGTCGAGATCCGCGGTCACCTCGCGGGCGTGATCGACGACCCGACGGGATCCTTCTACGTGACGCTGCAGAACCGCTACGGCAACCCGTCGACGCAGGCGCCGCCGGACTCGCCCGACCGCATCATCCTGCGGATGGCGATCGACAAGGTCACCGGCCGGGTCTGACGCTGCCGACGTCGCTCGGCGGCTCGGTCAGCGCCGCGAGGGCAGGTGCACTTCGAGCTCGTAGCGCTCGCGCGGGTCGGCCTCGTCGACGTGCTCGCCCGCGAGCCCGAGCCTGCGGTAGAACGCGGCCGCGACGTCGAGCGACTGCCACTCGAGCACGCGCACGCGCGTGTGGAGCTCCGCCCACGACCGGACCGCCTCGAAGAGGGCCGTGCCCGCACCGTGCCCGCGCGCGTCCGGCGACACCCACAGGTCGTGCATCCGGGCGATCGACCAGTCGCGGTGCGGCGCCGGCCCGTAGTCCTGGGCCGCGGCGTAGCCGATCACCCGGCCGTCGAGCTCGGCGGCGACGATGTGATGGGCGCGGTTCTCGACGAGCGATCCGAGGCGCTCGCGGTAGCGGTCGACCTTCTCGTCGGGCTCGTCAGCCGCGCGATGGGCGGCGAAGAGCGGGAGCAGCACGTCGGCGTCCGCCGTCGTCGCCTGCCGGATGCGGAGGCCGCCATCGCCCTTGCCGCCGTCACCCGTGTCGCCGTCGCCCATGCGGTCAGCGTAGCGGCGGGGGTCTGCGCGCCGCCTCAGGCGGCGGCAGCGACGTGCGCGGCGCACGCGGGCTGGCACGCCTCGCACGTCGTCACCTGCTTGCGGCACGACCACACGGCGCAGTTGCCCATGCCGCTCGTGGCGGCGCCGCAGCGCACGCAGGTGCCGAGGACGGCGGCACCGGAGCCGAAGTCCATCGTCTGCCGCTGGTCGAAGACGTAGAGCGAGCCCTCCCACAGGCCGGCGTTGCCGAACGTCTCGCCGTAGCGCACGATGCCGCCGTCGAGCTGGTACACCTCGCTGAAGCCGCGCTTCGTCATGAGCGACGACAGCACCTCGCAGCGCACGCCGCCGGTGCAGTAGGTCACGACGGGCTTGTCCTTGAGGTGGTCGTAGGCGCCGGAGTCGAGCAGCTCGACGAAGTCGCGGGTCGTCTCGACGTCGGGCACGATCGCGCCCCGGAAGCGGCCGATGTCGGCCTCGAAGCGGTTGCGCCCGTCGAAGAGGACCACGTCGTCGCGCTCCTCGACGAGCCGGTGCAAGTCCGCGGGCTGCAGGTGGGTGCCGCCGCCGACCACGCCGCCCGCGTCGACCTCGAGCTCGTCGGGCGCCCCGAACGTCACGATCTCGTCGCGCACCTTCACGGTGAGCCGCGGGAAGTCGTCGCCGGTGCCGGTCGACCACTTGATGTCCATGCCTCGGAATCCGGAGTACTCGCGAGTGGCGCGCGCGTAGCGCTTGCACGCCGCCATATCGCCGCCGACGGTGCCGTTGATGCCGTGCGGCGAGATGAGGATGCGGCCGGTGAGGCCCAGCGACGTCGCGAGCGCGTGCTGCCACAGCCGCACCGCCTCGGGGTCGGCGATCGGCGTGAAGCGGTAGTAGAGCAGCACCTTGTGCATCGGACGATCCTCCCAGTCCGGCACCCCGTTCGCCGACACCGGCCGCACGACGCACGCCCCGCGCGGCGGCCGCGCGCCCGCCGAGGTGCGCGGACTCCGCCAGCCGGGCGGATCGGCGGTCGGGCGTGCGTTGTGCGAGAGGACCAAGGCGTGCGGATGCGGGGCGCGGCTCCGGCAGGATGGCTCCTCGTGAACATGTGGTTGCAGTGGCTCATGGCCATGACGGTGAAGAGCAAGGGCAAGCCGGGGCTCGGCATCGACGACGTCGCGAGGACCTCGTTCCGGGTGCTGCCGACCGACATCGACCTGCTCGGGCACATGAACAACGGCCGCTACCCGTCGTACATGGACCTCGCGCGCGTCGACATGTCGAACCGCACCGGCATGTCGGAGGCGCTCGCGAAGGCGGGCATCTACGCCGTGGTCGGCCAGTCGTCGATGGTCTACCGCCGCAGCCTCGACCTGTGGCAGCGGTTCGACATCGAGACCGCGGTGCTGGGCGGCGACGAGCGCGCCATCTACCTGCAGCAGCGCTTCGTCGTCGACGGCGAGCTGCACGCGCGCGGCGTCGTGCAGGGCCGCTTCATCGAGAAGGGCGTCGGCACGGCGAAGATCGCCCGCGTCGTCGAGGTGCTCGAGGCGGCGGGCATCGACGTGCAGCTGCCAGAGCTCGACGAGCGCGTCGCGGAGTGGGCGCGGCTCAACGCGCTGCCGCCGAGCCGCGCGACCCATCGCTCCGACTGGGCGGGGCGCACGCCGCGCTGAGCCGGAGCCCCTCGATGCCCGGCTGACGCACCATCAGCGGCGAGCCGGCGGCTACGGGCGGAGCAGCTCCAGCGCCGCGTGCGCCGCGTTGTGCCCGCCGATGCCCGACACCGCGCCGCCGCGACGAGCGCCCGAGCCGGCCATGAGGATCCGGGGATGCCGCGTCTCGACGCCCCACGCCTCCGCGATCGACGTCGCCTCCTGCTCGAGCCACGGCCACGAGAGGGGCCCGTGGAAGATGTTGCCGCCGGGCATCGCGAGCGCGTCCTCGATGTCGAGCGTCGTCCTCGTCTCGATCGCCGGTCCACCGGCGCCCTCGAGCAGCAGCGGCCGGATCGGCTCGGCGAGCACCGAGTCGAGCGACGCGACGACGGCGCGCTCGAGCTCGTCGCGCATCCGGTCGTTCGTCTCCCGCGTCAGCAGGCGATCGGGCACGTGCAGGCCGAAGACGGTGAGGGTCTGCGCCCCGGATGCGCGGAGGTCCTCCCCGAGGATCGACGGGTCGGTGAGCGAGTGGCAGTAGATCTCGCACGGAAGCGGATCGGGGATGCGGCCGGCGGCCGCCTCGGCGTAGGCCCGGCCGATCTGCGCGTAGCCCTCGTTGATGTGGAAGGTGCCGCCGAACGCCGCCTCGGGCGCGACGCCGTCGCGCAGTCGCGGGAGCCGCGACAGCAGCATGTTGACCTTGACCTGCGCGCCCTCGGGGCGCGGCGCGGCGTCGGCCTCGTCCCCGAGCAGCTGCCCGAGCACGTGCGGCGCGACGGCCGAGAGCACGAGGTCGAACTGCGCGGTGAGCTCGGTGCCGGTCGGCAGCCCCTCGGAGTCGTTCGCGAGGCCACCGATGTGCTCGCTCCACGTGACCTCGCCGTCCGGCGTCACGCGGGTCACCGTGACGCCCGTGAGCACGGTCGCGCCCGCCTGCCGCGCGGCGATCTCGAGCTCGCCGGAGACCTGCCCCATGCCGCCGATGGGCACGTCCCAGTCGCCGGTGCCGCCGCCGATCACGTGGTACAGCAGGCAGCGGTTCTGCTCGAGCCCGGGGTCGTCGAGCGCGGCGAAGGTGCCGATGAGCGCATCCGTCGCGATCACGCCGCGCACGAGGTCGTGGCCGACGGCGCGCTCGATGGCATCGGCGATCGGTGCGTCGACCACCTCCGACCACGCGGATGCGGCGCCCGCCGCCTCGCGCGCCGCCGCCCGGGTGGGGAGCGGGTCGGTCAGCGTCGGGAAGAGCGCGCTCGCGAGGCGGGTCGTGCGGTCGTAGAACGCCGCGAAGCGGTCGGCGTCGTCGGCAGCGCCGATCGCCGCGAACGAGGCACGGGTCGCGGCTGCGTCGCCGGCGTCGATGAGCAGCCCGCGATCGGTGCCGGGCTCGGGCGTGTAGGAGGAGTAGCGGCGCCGCGCGAGCCGCACGTCGAGCCCCAGGTCGCGGATGATCCGCTCGGGCAGCAGGCTCACGAGGTAGGAGTAGCGCGACAGCCGCGCGTCGAGCCCGTCGAACGCCTGCGCCGAGACGGCCGCGCCGCCGACGTGCGGCAGCCGCTCGAGCACGGTCACCTCGACCCCCGCGCGGGCGAGGTAGGCGGCTGCGGTGAGCCCGTTGTGGCCTCCACCGATGATGGCGACGCGCGGCATGGTGCCTCCTCGTAGGTCGGCGGATGCATCGCGCCGCGAGCGCGCGCACGTGCGGCGTCCGTCGGCCTCGAGAGTCCGCACGCATACGATATGCGGCATGAGTGAGCAGCGCAGGGACGACTTCGACGCGCTGATCGCCGAGGCGATCGCCCATGCCGACGCCGAGCACCGCACCGACGGACCGGCGCTCGTGCCGGAGGAGCACGTCGAGGTCGTCGACGAGCAGCGCGCGGATGATCCGTTCGTGGCGCTGCGGCCGGGCGACTCGCTGCCGGCCTTCGAGGTCGACGACGTGACCTTTGCGGCCGCGGCGAATCCCCTCGCCCAGGTGGAGCTGTCCCCGACCGCCCACGTCGGCGAGGCGCTGCCGGCCGGCGGGTGGTCGCTGTCCCGCGAGAGCGCCGACGTGCCGACCCAGCAGATGGACGCCGCCGAGCTGGAGGCGGAGCTGCGTGCCGTCGCCGCGCCGAGCGACGCGCGGCCGACCGACGCGCGGCCGACCGACGCGCCGACGTCGGATGCCAGGGATGCCGCCGCTCGCGCCCGGCACGCCGTCTCGCCCGTGCTCCCGGTGCTGCCGCCCTCGGATCAGCCGCGCATCGGCGGGCTCGCCGCCAGGGTCGCTGCGCGCGCCGCCGCGGAGCGAGCAGAGCGCGACCTCGAGCCGGAGCCCGAGGTGCAGGCCGAGGCCGCCGCGCCGCCGGCGTCGCCGCCCGAAGCGTGGCCGGAGCCGGGGGAGCCGCGGCCGGAGCCGCAGCCCGAGCCGGAGCCGCAGCCCGAGCCGGAGCCGCAGCCGCAGCCCGAGCCGGAGCCGCAGCCCGAGCCCGAGCCGGAGCCGGAGCCGGAGCCGGAGCCGGAGCCCGAGCCGCAGCCCGAGCCCGAGCCGCAGCCCGAGCCGGAGCCCGAGCCGGGGCCCGAGCCGGAGCCCGAACCGGAGCCGGAGCCCGAGCCGGAGCCCGAACCGGAGCCGGAGCCCGAACCGGAGCCGGAGCCGGAGCCCGAACCGGAGCCCGAACCGGAGCCCGACCCCGAACCGGAGTCGGAGCCCGAACCCGAACCCGCGCGCGCGATCCCCATGCCCTCGCCGCAGGCGGCACCCGTCGCGCCTCCGGCCATCCCGAATCCCCTCGCCGCGGCGCCCGCCTCGACGCCGGAGCCCGTCGCGCTGACCGAGCCGGAGTCTGCGGACCCCTTCGCGCTCGCCGCGGTCGAGCGCGTGCGCGGCTGGGCCGCGCGGCCCAGCACCGCGAAGCCCGACAAGGCGGCGGAGCGGCTCGCCGGACTGCTCAAGGACCCGGCAGGCCTCGACTTCGCCATCGGCTTCGTCGACAAGGTCGTGCGGCCCGAGGATCCGAGGGTCAGCGCCCGCAACTTCGAGGCGCTCAGCCGAGACATCCCCGGCTTCCTCGACTGGTACCTCAAGCTCGGCGTCACCGTCGGCGGCGGGTTCGGCGTCGTCACGCCGCGCCTGATCATCCCGATCGTGAAGCGCGCGATGCGCGACATGGTCTCCCACCTCGTGATCGACGCCTCGCCGAACCGGCTCGCCCGGCCGCTCGCCAAGCTGCGCGAGGACGGCACGCGACTCAACATCAACCTGCTCGGTGAGGCCGTGCTCGGCGAGGAGGAGGCGGCGAGCCGACTCGAGGGCACCATGGCGCTGCTGCAGCGCGACGACGTCGACTACGTCTCGGTGAAGGTGTCGGCGATGGCGCCGCAGCTGCAGGCGTGGGCGTTCGACGAGACGGTCGACGAGGTCGTCGAGCGGCTGCTGCCGCTCTACCGCGTGGCCGCCGAGGCGAGCCCGCAGAAGTTCATCAACCTCGACATGGAGGAGTACCGCGACCTCGACCTGACGATCGCGGTCTTCGAGCGCCTCCTCACCCGGCCCGAGCTCGCGAGGCTGGACGCCGGCATCGTGCTGCAGGCGTACCTGCCGGATGCCCTCGCGGCCTACCGCCGCCTCGCCGCCTTCGCGAAGCAGCGCCGCGCCGACGGGGGCGCCGGCATCAAGGTGCGGCTCGTCAAGGGCGCGAACCTCGCGATGGAGCGCGTCGACGCCGCGCTGCACGGCTGGCCGCTCGCGGTGGCGCCGTCGAAGGCGTCGACGGACGCGAACTACAAGCGCGTGCTGCGCGAGGCGCTGCTGCCCGAGAACGCCTTCGCGGTGCGGCTCGGCGTCGCGAGCCACAACCTGTTCGACCTCGCGTACGCCGCTGAGCTCGCCCGCCACCACGGCACGCACCAGCGCGTCGACGCCGAGATGCTGCTGGGCATGGCCGCCGAGCACCGCGAGGCCGTGCGCGAGGTCTTCCCGGGCATCGTCCTCTACACGCCCGTCGTGCGACCCGACCAGTTCGACGCGGCCGTCGCCTACCTGATCCGGCGGCTGGAGGAGAACGCCTCGGGCGAGAACTTCATGTCGAGCATGTTCGACCTCGCCGACCCCGCCGTGCTGCAGCGCGAGCGCGACCGCTTCCTCGCCTCGATCGCGCTGCTCGAGCGCGAGGACGCCGCGGGGGAGCCGCGCCCGAACCGCACGCAGGACCGGCTGGGCGACCTCGCGGTCTCGGTGACGCATCCCCTCGGGTTCGAGAACGAGCCCGACACCGACCCGTCGCTCGCGTCGAACCGGGCGTGGGGGCGGCAGGTGGTCGCACGGGCCGCAGAGTCGCAGCTCGGCATCCGCACCCTCGGCATGAACCGCATCGAGGACTGGCCGACGCTCGAGCGCCGCATCGACCGGGCAGCGCAGTCGGCGGCGGGCTGGGCGGCGCTCGGCGCCGAGCGCCGGGCCGCGGTGCTGCGGGACGCGGCCGAGGCGCTCGGCGTCTACCGCGGGCGGCTCGTCGAGGTGATGATCGCCGAGACGGGCAAGACGATCGGCGAGGGCGACCCCGAGGTGTCGGAGGCGATCGACTTCGCGCGCTACTACGCCGAGCAGGCGATCCTGCTCGAGCAGGTGGAGGACGCGACGCCTCGGCCCGTGGCGCTCACCGTCGTCACCCCGCCGTGGAACTTCCCGGTCGCCATCGCCTGCGGCGGCGTGACCGCGGCGCTCGCGACCGGGTCCGCCGTGGTCCTGAAGCCCGCGCCGCAGGCCCGCCGCTCGGCGGCCGTGCTGGCCGAGGCGCTGTGGGAGGCGGGCGTGCCCCGCGACGTGCTCGTGCTGTGCGACATGGAGGAGGGCGAGCTGTCGCAGCGGCTGGTCGCCCACCCGGCCGTCGGCAGGCTCATCCTCACCGGCTCGTCCGACACGGCGGCGCGCTTCACCTCGTGGCGCAGCGACCTGCCGCTGCTCGCCGAGACGAGTGGCAAGAACGCCATCGTCGTGACGCCCTCGGCCGACCTCGAGCTCGCGGCAGCCGACATCGTCCGTAGCGCCTTCCTGCACGCCGGCCAGAAGTGCTCCGCAGCATCCGTCGCGATCCTCGTCGGCACGGCGGGCGACAGCGAGCGCTTCCGCAGGCATCTCATCGATGCCGCGCGCTCGCTGCGCGTCGGCTCGCCGCTCGACGCGCGCACCCACGTCGGTCCGCTCATCGAGCCCGCGCAGGGCGACCTGCTGCGCGCGCTGACGACGCTCGAGGACGGCGAGGAGTGGCTGCTCGAGCCGCGGCAGCTGGATGCGTCGGGCAGGCTCTGGTCGCCCGGCATCCGCGACGCCGTGCTCCCGGGCACGATGTCGCACGTGACCGAGTTCTTCGGACCGCACCTGTCGCTCATCGAGGTCGAGACCCTCGACGAGGCGATCGAGGCGCAGAACGCCACCGAGTTCGGCCTCACGGCCGGCATCCACTCGCTCGACCCCGACGAGGTGGCGCACTGGCTCGACGAGGTGCAGGCGGGCAACCTGTACGTCAACCGCGGCATCACGGGCGCGATCGTGCGCCGGCAGCCGTTCGGGGGCTGGAAGCTCTCGCAGGTCGGCCCCGGCGCGAAGGCCGGCGGACCGAACTACCTCGCGACGCTCGTCGACTGGGAGCCGGTGCACGCCGAGCCGAGGAAGTCGGTGCGCCTGCACGGCTTGCACAAGCGCGTGGCGGCGGTCATCGAGGCCGCGACCCCGCAGCTCGACTTCATCGAGTTCGACCGCGTGCGCGCCGGCGCGAACAGCGACGAGCGCTGGTGGGAGGAGGAGTTCGGGGTGTCGAAGGACATCTCGGCGCTCGGCGTCGAGCGCAACGTGCTCCGCTACCGGCCGGCCGAGCTGCTCATCCGCGTGGCGGAGGACGGCGCGATGGTCGATCTCGTGCGGCTGCTGGCAGCCGCCGCGCGCACCCGTGCGGTCGTGCGCATCTCGTCGGCGCTCGAGGTGCCGAGCGGCGTCGTGAAGCTGTCGCGCCTGCCGATCCCGCACGTACGGATCGAGGAGATCGTCGAGGAGTCCGACGCGGCCTTCCACGAGCGCATCCGCTCGGGCGAGGCGCTCGAGCCGGTGCACACCGAGGACGCGCTCGGGCTGACGCGCGTGTCGGAGCCGGTGCGGCGCATCCGCGTCGTGGGGACCGACCCGCAGCTGCGCGAGGTGCTCGCGGGCAACGTGCGCGTCGCGGTCTACGACGGGCCGGTGACGACCGAGGGCCGCATCGAGCTGCTGCCGTTCCTGCGGGAGCAGGCGGTGTCGATCACGGCGCACCGCTTCGGCAACCCGGACGAGCAGATGCTGGCGCTCGCGGTCTAGTCCCTCCGCTCCTCACCAGTGGTGGCCGTTCGTCCGGCCGCGAGTGCTTGACTGGCTCCATGCGGTACGGATACAAGGCCAGCGCCGAGCAGTTCTCCCCGGCGGAGCTGCTCGAGCTCGTGCAGCTCGCCGAGCAGGTCGGGCTCGAGAGCGCGTTCATCTCGGACCACCTCCAGCCGTGGCGGCACGACGGTGGGCACGCCCCGAACGCGGTCGCCTGGCTCGGCATGGCGCTCGAGCGCACCGAGCGCATCGTGCTCGGCACCTCGGTGCTGACGCCGACCCTCCGCTACCACCCGGCGGTCGTCGCGCAGCAGTTCGCGACCCTCGGCCAGGTGCACCCCGGCCGCCTCATCCTCGGCGTCGGCACGGGAGAGTCGCTCAACGAGCAGGCGATCGGCGTCGAGTTCCCCGAGCTCAAGGAGCGGTTCGCGCGGCTGCGGGAGTCGGTGCGGCTCATGCGCCGGCTCTGGACCGAGGAGCGCGTCGACTTCGAGGGCGACTACTACGCGACGAGCGGTGCGACGATCTACGACCGGCCCGACGCCCCCATCCCCATCTACGTGGCGGGCGGCGGACCCGCCACCACCCGCTACGCGGCGCGCTTCGCCGACGGCCACATCTGCACCTCGGGCAAGGGCGACGAGTACTACCGCGACACGATCGTCGCGAACCTCGAGGAGGGGCTCGAGAAGGAGGGCCGCGACTCCGCCGACGTCGACCGGATGATCGAGATCAAGGTCTCGTACGACCGCGACCCCGACGCGGCGCTGCACAGCACCCGCTTCTGGGCGGCGCTCTCGCTCACGCAGGAGCAGAAGCACAGCGTGCACGACCCGCTCGAGATGCAGCGGCTCGCCGACGAGCTGCCGATCGAGCAGGTGGCGAAGCGCTGGATCGTCGGCTCGGATGCATCGGCCGTGGCGGCCGAGATCGCCCACTACGCCGAGCTCGGCTTCACTCACCTCGTGTTCCACGGCCCCGGCGACGACCAGCGCCGCTTCCTGGAGCACTTCTCCGAGGACGTGCTGCCGCTGCTCCCGCGCTGACCCTCCGCCACTCGACCCGCCCGCGCCGGCCGGACCAGCTGCGGCAGGTCGGGTCGGCGGGGACGGGTCGAGTCGTGGCGGCGGAGCGCAGCCGGAGGCGACGGATGCGCCGCGCGGCTACGCCGCCGCGAGCTCGGTCGCGACGCGGCGCACGAGCGGCAGCGCGCACGCGGTCGCCGCGAGCGTCAGGCCGACGGCGCCAACGGCCATGAGCGCCCACATGATGATGGAGCCGGGGGTCTGGATCCACCACAGGAAGGTGGGCAGGATCAGCAGCAGGGCCGCCGCGGCAGCGCCGCCGACCGCCACGAGCAGCGGCAGCGCCACCTGGCGCACGATCGCCGCGCGCATCACCGGCAGCTCGACGCCCATGCGGTGCATCGCCCGGTGCTCACGGCGCTGGTCCAGCACCTTCGCCGACTGGGCGATGCCGGCCAGGACCGCGCCGAGCACGCCGGCGATCGCGATGGTGAGGGCCGCGCCCGTCGCCATGTCGGTGCTCATCTGGTCCGCCCCGCCGGCGGTCGCGGGCGCGAGCGAGGCGAAGCCGCCGGCCAGCACCGCGATCGCCATCGCGCCGACGATGTTGAAGGCGCCGCGCGGGTCGTCGAGCACGCGGCGCGCGGCGAGCAGCGTCGCCGGACGGCGCGCGCCCTTCGCCACGAGCCAGGCCACGCCCTGGATGATGAGCGGGCCGAGGACCGTGTACGCGAGCACGAAGACGGCGATGAGCGCGATCGAGAACGCGATGCCGAGGTCGACGACGTCGTAGACGACGATGGCGACGTAGGCGGCCGCCGCGGCGACGAAGACGAGGATGCGCCAGAGCGAGAGTCGCTTGCCGCGCACGCGCTGCGCGACGCCGAGCGGGGTGACGTGGACGCGTCGCAGGGACGCGAGCGCCGCGCCCAGGGCGACCGCGAGCACGGCGCCGGCGGCCGCGAGCCACACCCAGGCGGGCGGCAGCAGCTCGGCGATCGTGAACGGCATGCCCTGGAACTCGATCCGGGCGATGAGCGGCGTGACGGCGAGCGCGAGCACCGCGCCGATCGCGACGCCGACGACAGCCTGCGCGAGCGCGTCGAGCACGGCCATCGCGCTCACCTGGCCGCGCGTCGCGCCGGCGAGCCGCAGCGCCGCGAGCCGGTCGTCGCGTCGTGCGATGGCGAGCCGCACGGCGGCCTGCGCGAGCGTCCACACCGCGGGCAGCAGCAGCGCAGCGGCCACGAAGGCGAGGGTCAGCACGAACTCGCCGTCGAAGCGGTCGACGGCGCCGCTCTCGAGCCGCATCCGGAAGGCGTTGACGCCGCCGAGCACGGCGAGCAGCGCCGCGGTCGCGAACGCGAAGGCGATCGCGCTCAGCACGTCGGTCGCGCGCGGGCCGGTCGCGCGGGCGAGGCGCGCCCACAGTCGGAGGGCGGTCATCGCGACGCCTCGATCCAGCCCTGCTGGGCGGTCATCGGGTTCTCGACGCGCTGCTCGGCGCGCGCTGCGCCGTAGGAGGGGTGCTGCGGCAGCGCCGCCTGCGCGGCAGGGACTCCCATGCCGAGCGGCGTGGTCGCGGCCGGCCGCTCCGCACCACCGGGGGTCGCCTGCTGCCATCCGTCGCCGGCGCCGCGCTCGTCGCTGACGATGCGGCCGTCCTGCAGGCGGACGACGCGCGAGCACATCGCCGCGACCTCCGGGTCGTGGGTGACGACGACGAGCGAGGCGCCATGGCCGAGGGTCGCGCCGATGAGCAGGCTCATCACCGCATCGCCCGTCGACCGGTCGAGCGCGCCGGTCGGCTCGTCGGCGAAGACGATGCCGGGCTGCCCGACGAGCGCCCGCGCGATCGCGACGCGCTGCGCCTGGCCGCCCGAGAGCTCGCCGGGTCGGCGCGCGAGCATGCCGCCGAGGCCGAGCCGGTGCAGCAGCGTGCCCGCCTGCGCCTCCGCGGCCGACCGCGAGCCGCCGCCGAGCATGAGCGGCAGCGCGACGTTCTCGATGGCCGGCAGCTCCGGCAGCAGCTGGCCCGACTGGAAGACGAAGCCGAAGTCGCTGCGGCGCAGCCGCGTGCGCTCGCTGTCGCGCATCGTCGCGAGGTCGCGTCCGCGCCAGACGATGCGGCCGTCGGCGGGCGCGACGATGCCGGCGAGCACGTGGAGGAGGGTCGACTTGCCCGAGCCGCTCGGGCCCATGATGGCGACGGCCTCCGGGCCGTCCGCGCCGATCGTGAGCGAGACGTCGGCGAGCGCCGGCGCTGCGCTGTTGCCCTCGCCGTAGGTGTGGGTGAGCCGCTGGGCATCGAGTCTGTTGGTCTGCATGGCTCCATCCGAGCATCGGTCGGTTGCGGATACGAGCGATCCGGACGCCTTTGCATCGAGCGGTGGATGCAGGATCATCCGCTCGGCTGACAGGCGCTCGTCCGTAGGCTGGGTGCGTGACGACCGCCGCCCCGAACACGCCGGCATCCGGCCGCCTCGCGCCGGGGAGCCGCGCCGATGCCGGGCGCACCCGTGATGGCCGCACCGGTGGCGGGCGCACCCCGGGCGGCTCCTCGCGGATCGCGGCAGAGGGCACCGCCACGCACCCCGTCGCCATCATCCCCGCCGCGCTCGTCTCGCTCGGCGCCGTGCTGCAGTTCTGGGTGATGACCGACTGGGGCTACCTGCCGCTCATCCTGGGCGTCGTCGGCGGCGTGCTCACCGACCGCGCCGGCCGCTCGTCGAAGCTCGGGCAGGACCTCGCGATCATCGCGATCGCGCTCGCCTGGATCAGCATGATCTCGCTGCACGCCGACATCTCGAACGCCGGCATCCTGCGGTTCACGATCGCGCTCGGCGGCGCCGTGCTCATCCCCTACGCGATCTCGCGCTGGGTCTACCGCGACCACGCGGTGCGCTTCCCCTGGAAGGGCGGGCGCTGGTCGCGGCGGATGTGGACGTACCTCGTCGTGGTCGTCTTCGCCGCCTACCTGATCCTGCCGTTCTACTTCCTCACCTCCGGCGTCTACCGCAACTGGCCGCCGGTCGCGGAGTGGGACATGATCGGGCGGCTGTTCATGGGCGTGAACGCGGTCGGGCTGTGGGACGAGCTCTTCTTCATCTGCACCGTCTACACGCTGCTGCTGCGCCACTTCCGGCCGTGGCTCGCGAACCTGCTGCAGGCGGCGATCTTCGTCTCGTTCCTGTGGGAGCTCGGCTACCAGTCGTGGGGGCCGCTGCTGACGATCCCGTTCGCGCTCGTGCAGGGCGCGATCTTCTCGTGGACGAAGAACCTCTTCTACGTCGTGACGGTGCACCTGCTGTTCGACGCGGTGGTGTTCCTCGTGATCGTGCATGCGCACCACCAGGAGGCGCTGCCCATCTTCCCGCTGGTCCACGGCTTCTGATCGCTCGACGTCGCGGGTGGCGGCTCGTGCCGTATCGCGGATGCGTCGCCGCCGGCGACGTCGAGGATCCGGTGTTCCGGATGTCGGCGGCCTCCCGTAGCCTCGCCGCCATGGCCATCGCACGCTTCCCCACGCTCGTCATCGACTGCCCCGACGCCGCCGCGCTCGCGCGGTTCTACAGCGCGCTGCTCGATTGGCCGGTGTCGAGCTCCGACGACGACTGGGTCGAGATCAAGGCCGACTACGGCCAGATGCTCTGCTTCCAGCAGGTCGAGCAGTACGCGGCGCCCGAATGGCCCGGCCAGGAGCACCCGCAGCAGATGCACCTCGACGTGGTCGTCGACGACCTCGACGAGGGCGAGGCGGCGGTGCTCGAGCTCGGGGCGACGAAGCACGAGCACCAGCCGGGCGAGACGTTCCGCGTCTTCCTCGACCCTGCCGGGCACCCGTTCTGCCTCTGCACCAGCTGACGCGCCGCGCGTCGGTCGCTAGCGCGCCGCGAGCGCGACGGCCGCCTGCGCGCCGACGCGGGTGAACCCGAGCCGGTCGGCGACCCGCAGCGACGCGGCGTTGCCGGTGCGGCAGCGCCACTGCGCCACCAGCCCAGCGTCGATCGCGGCGCACACCGCGCCGGTCGCCGCGGCCGACGCGTAGCCGCGGCCACGCCGCCGTGCCGCCGTCGCGACGCCGAGGTGCGCGATGGTGGTGTGCCAGCGCTGGAAGCCGGCGACCGCGACCGGCTCCCGGCCCTCGCGCACCGCCCAGTGCTGCTCCATCGGCTCGACGCCCGCCTCGGCCCACTCGTCGCCGTCGACCGCCTCGCGGACGAGCGCGAGGTCGCGATCCTCGCCTGGCACGACGCCGTGCGAGGGCGCCGCGGGCCGGGTGCCGGTGAAGAGCAGGTGCGCGGAGCCGAGCGCCCGCGAGCCCGGCAGCAGCGCCGCGACCGCGGCGGCATCCCGCAGCGTCACCCGGTGGTGCGTCTCGAGCGCGATGAGCGCGCGCCTGGGCGCCGCGACGACCATCGCGGCGCCGAGCTCGATGACGACGACAGAGTCGAGGTCGTCGCGCTCCACCCACGTGACGCCCTCGCCGTCGAAGGCGGTGACGGGCACGCCCACCGCGTCCGCCCACGCGGCGCGCAGCTGCATGCGGTCGCGCTGCGGCAGATCCGGCAGGCGCATCACGACCCCAGTGTCGTCCTGCCGGAGCACCGCCGCCAGGGGCGCCCGCCTAGGCTCGACGGGTGACCACCGTGCTGCTCGACGTCGACACCGGGATCGACGACGCCCTCGCCCTCTTCACCGCCGCGCTCTCGAACGAGATCGAGCTCGTCGGCTGCACCGTCGTGTGGGGCAACGTCGACGTCGACCAGGGCGCGCGCAACACCTCGGAGGTGCTGCGCCTCGCCGGGCACGGGGATGTGCCGATCGCGGTCGGCGCCGCCGGTCCCCGCAACGGCCGGGTCGCGGTCTTCTCGCCCCAGGTGCACGGCGACGACGGGCTGGGCGGCTGCGCCGACACGGCCCACGAGCCGCGGCTCGCGGCCGAGGGCGCGGTCGAGCTCATGCTGCGGCTGAGCCACGAGCACGCCGGCGCCCTCGAGATCGTGGCGGTCGGACCGCTCACGAACCTCGCGGCCGCGCTCGACGCCGATCCGACCCTGCCCGAGCGCATCCGGCAGCTGACGATCATGGGCGGTGCGGCGCTCGCGGCCGGCAACGTGAGCGACACCGCGGAGGCGAACATCTGGCACGATCCCGAGGCAGCGCAGGCGGTCTTCGACGCGCCGTGGGAGCTGACGATGGTGGGCCTCGACGTGACGATGACGTCGCTCATCACCGACGAGCATCGCGCGCGGCTCGCCGCCGGCGGCACGGTCGGGCGCTTCTCGTCGGACATCCTCGACTTCTACCTCGGCTACTACGAGGGCTACACGGGGGAGCGCGCGTCCGGCAACCACGACGCGCTCGCGCTCGCGGTGGCGACGGGTCTCGTGCGCACGACGCTGTCGCCGATCGTCGACGTGGAGGTCGACTGCAGCGACGGCTCCACGCGCGGGCGCACCGTCGCGAGGCTCGAGGGGGAGTGGGGCACGTGGCCCGACCGCGAGGGCGCTCGCCATCGCGTGGTCATGGAGGTCGAGCCGGGCTTCGAGGACCGCATGGTCGACCTGCTCGCGGGCGCCTGAGGCGGGCTCAGTCGAGCCGGTACACGTGCTCGACGACCTCCGTGCCGACGCCGGCGGCCCACGACGTCTCCGAGCCGACGAGCGCGAACCCGCTGCGCAGCAGCACGGCGGCGGAGGCGGGGTTGTGCGCGGCGGCACGGGCGAAGAGCGGCCGCTCCGGCTCCTGCTCGAGCAGGAGCGCCAGCGCCGCGGAAGCGATGCCGCGGCCCCAGCGGTCGGGGTGGATCCAGTAGCTGACCTCGCGCTCCTGCTCGATCGTGAAGGTCGAGATGGCGCCGACGAGCCGCCTGTCCTGCTCGATCACGAGCAGGTGGTTCGCGGGATCGGCGCGCACGCGCCGGTAGTGGGCGTCGAAGGCCGCCCGATCGGTGGGATCTTCGCGCGTGAACGCGGCCATCACGACGGCATCGGGGTCGCGCTCCCAGCGGAAGAGCTCGTCGAGGTCGTCGTCGCGCAGCGGCCGCAGTCGGATCGTCATGCCCCGACGCTAGAGGGCGGCGCCCACGAGCGCGACGGCGTTGCAGCCCCAGCAGAAGGCCGTCGGCTCGGGCGAGCGATGCGTTCGGCCGAGCGCTTAAGGTCGCGGTGTGACATTGAGCGACTGGCTCGGCGATAGTCGATGGGACGAGAGGACTGCTCGGGTACCGGAGCTGGCCCTGCCGGATCCCAGCAACGTCAGCCGCGTCGTGCGAGTCGTATTGCCGGATTGGTCCCTCTCGCGCAGTGAGCGGGCTCAGTGGGCACGCTCGTGGATCGATTGGCTCGCGAGCGACGCCGCGGCGGGTCTGCTGACATCGCTGTCCGTCGAAGCCGGCGTCGATCAGGACTTCCTGGATGTGATCGGGTCGTTGCGGGGATTGCGGCGGCTCGACGTCGAGACCGGCACGTATGGCGACCTCGTCCCGCTAGCAGGGCTGCAGCGACTGCGGGCGGTCATCCTCGACTGCCGGAGGGTCCGGTCCGTCGCGCCTTTGCTGGCGCTGCAAGACCTGCACTCGATCGAGCTCTACGGTGCTGCCAAGGTCGAGGATCTCGAGCGCCTGGGCGAGCTGGACACGTTGCGCGACCTCGCCTTCTCAGCGACACCGAGCAGCACGCTGCAGGTCCGCCCAACGTCGTTCTCGTGGATGTCGCGACTGCGGAATCTGCAGAGCCTTCACCTGGCGGGCGCAGTCATCTCGGCCGACCTGACGCCTTTGGCGGAGCTACCGAAGCTGCGTCACCTGACCATCCCGCTGCGCCGCCGCTATCGCGCGCAGGTGGAGGAATTCGCCGCCTCGAGCGTGGCCTTCGCTGATCTCGCGCAGCGCTATGCCGAGGAGGACGCTCACGGATGGTCGGTGGCGATGCCGCCCTCGTAGAGTGCTGATCCACCTCGTGTCTCGTCGCATCGAGCAACGAGGAGCACGACGCATGCCATGACCGTCACCCATCAGCGCGACGGCCCGGCCCGGCCCAGCCGCGGCGCCGCGCGGATCAGGCGACCTCGCCCATCCGCCGGACCGCCTCCTCGATCACCTCGGGTCGCGTGCCGAGGTTGAGGCGCACGTGGTTCTCGCCGCCGGTGCCGAACGCCTCGCCCGCGCTGAGGCCGACGCGCGCCTGCTCGAGGAACGCCTTCGCGGGGCCCGTGGACAGCCCGATGTAGCCGGCGTCGGCGCGCGCGCCGGGGTCGGCGACGCGCGTGCCGCTGCAGTCGAGCCATGCGAGGAACGTCGCCTCGCCGGGTCGCCAGCGGATGGCGGGCGCGTGCTCGGCGAGCAGCCGCGCGAGCAGCGCCCGGTGCTCGCGGAGCGCGAGGAGCACGTCGTCGAGCCACGCGCGGCCGTCGTCGAAGGCCGCGACGTGGGCGATCGAGGCGATGTGCGAGGGGCCGTGGCTCACGACCTCGGCGATGCCGGCGAGGTCGTCGGCCGTCTCGGCGCCGCCGACGATGAGCGCGGTGCGGAGCCCCGCGAGGTTCCACGCCTTCGACGCGCTCGAGAGCGAGAAGCCGCGCGGGTCGACGGTCCAGTAGGGCGTGAACGTCGCGTCGAAGAGCAGCGGCGCGTGCACCTCGTCGGCGATCACCCGCACGCCGTGACGGGCGGTGATCTCGGCGAGCGACTCGAGCTCGGCGCGCGTGTGCACGGTGCCGGTGGGGTTGTGCGGGTTGCACAGCAGCACGACCGCACCGGTCCCGCCGACTCGCGCGCACGCCTCCTCGATCGCCGCGAGGTCGAGCCGCAGGTCGGGCCCGAGCGGCGCCTCGACCACCTGCCGCTCGGCGTGCGCCGAGTAGGCGTGGAACGGCGGGTACACCGGGCTCGTGACGATCACGGCGCCGCCGGGCGGGGTGAGCATCCGGATGAGCTCGAACGCGCCCATCATCACGTCGCTGACGAGCGCGGTGCGGTCGACGGCGACGGCGGCGCCCCAGCGGTCAGCGGCGAACCGGCCGAACGCCTCCGCGTAGCCGGTGCCGTGCGGGTAGCCGGTGTCGCCGCGAAGCATCGCCGCGTGCACGGCCTCGGTGATCGGCTCGGCGGGCAGCACGTCCATCTCGGCGACCCACAGCGGCAGGACGTCGGGCTCGAAGAACCGCCACTTGATGCTCGTGCGATCGCGGAGGTCGGCGAGGGGCACCTGCAGGAAGGGATCCATGCCCCCATCCTGCCGCCGCGGATCCCGCCCGGCGAGATCCCGACGGAGCGATCGGTCGTGCGAGGGCACTATCCCCTCGCCGCGCCGACTGCTCCGTCGAGAGGTCAGGCGACCTGCTCGAGCAGGCCCGAGTCGACGTCGTAGAGGAAGCCGCCGACGCGGGCCCGGTCGCCGATGAGCGGGTGCGAGCGCACGCGGTGCACGTCCTCGATGATCGAGAGCCGCTGGTGCTCGATCGCGCCGAGGTCGAGCCACGAGGCGTCGGTGCCGGCGGCCTGCGAGATGTCGACGAGCAGCTCGCGCTCCGACTTCGAGGCCATCGCGCAGCGCGTGTGCTGCACGAGCAGCACGCGGTCGACCCCCAGCAGGTTGACGCCCAGCACGAGCGCGACGAGCGTGCGCTCGGTGGCGCGGCCGCCGGGGTTGCGCAGGATCTTCGCGTCGCCGGGCACGAGCCCGATCATGCCGAGCGGGTCGATGCGCGAGTCCATGCAGGTCACCATCGCGACGCCGGACTTCGCGACACCGTCGAAGCCCTGCAGGTCGAAGGAGGCGGCGAAGTCGCGGTTGCTCGCGAGCAGGTCGTCGAAGGCGTGTTCCATGATCATCGAATCTACCGCGCGTGCGAGCATGGGCCGCATGGAGCTCCGAGCGCTCGCCCGCCAGATCGACGCGATCTCGCGCCGGTACGCCGACGTCTACGGCTTCGAGCGCGACGCCGACTGGCTCGTGCTCAAGCTGCAGGAGGAGGTCGGCGAGGTCGTGCAGGCGTGGCTCGCGAAGACGGGTCGGCAGCGCGACAAGGGGCACAGCCCGGAGGAGATCGACCGCCGCTTCGCGCTCGAGCTCGCGGATGCGGTGGGCATGCTGCTCGCGCTCGCGGAGGCGACGGGCGTCGACATCGAGCAGGCGATCGACGAGAAGTGGCTGGTCTGGGACCGCCGGGTGTCGCAGCGGGCCGGCGAGGCGGACGCCCCCGAGCAGGACTGAGCCACAGCCCGCGCATCTCGTCGTGCCGCCGTCCAGCGTGCCCCGTTAGCCTCAGGGCATGACGCAGACCGCCATCATCGTCGGTGCAGGACTCGGCGGCCTCGCCGCCGCCCGCGGCCTCGAGGCCGCCGGCTGGCAGGTGCGGGTGCTCGAGGCGGCGCCCGCCGTGCGCAGCGTCGGCGCCGGCATCAGCATCACCGAGAACGGCCTCGCGGCGCTCGACGCCCTCGGCGTGGGCGACGCCGTGCGCGAGCGCGCCGTCCGGGCGCTGCCGGAGGGCATCTTCACCGATCAGGGCTCACCGCTGCACCGCGGCTTCCAGCTGGACTCGAGCGCGATCCACGCGATCCACCGCTCGACCCTGCTGGATGCGCTCCGCGACGGCCGCGAGATCGAGACCGGCATGCGCGTGGTCGGCGTGACCGACGGCGCGAGCGGCCGCCCGAGCGTCACGATCGAGCACGGCGCCGCCGACCCGGACTCCGCCGACGCCCGCGACGAGCGCCAGCGGCGCCGCGACCGGGCGCGCGGCACGAAGCTCGGCCGCCGCCTCCACCGGGCGCTCGAGCCCGGCGACGACCCCATCGACCGCCGGGCGGAGGGCCGCGCGAGCCGCGCGCAGGTGCGCGCGGTCGAGGCCGCCCGCTTCGAGTCGATCGAGGCCGACCTCGTCGTCGGCGCCGACGGCATCGACTCCGCGGTGCGGAAGGCGCTCTGGCCGAAGGCGCGCACCGACTACGCCGGCGCGACCTGCTGGTACGGCGTCGTGCAGGCGGAGGCCGACTCGCCGTCGGGCGTGCGGCAGTACCTGGGGCGCGGCGCCGAGTTCGGCATGGAGCCGATTGACGGCGGTCGCGTCTACTGGTGGGGCATGGCGCACGCGCGCATGGGCCGCTCCTCGCGCGACGAGCTCGAGGCCGCCCGCGCCCGCTTCGACACCTGGGCGCCGGAGGTGCGCGATCACATCGCCGCGACGCCGCAGGCCGGGATCGTGCGCCGCGACCTGTGGTCGCTCGCGACCCAGCTGCGCAGCTTCCACCGCCCCGGCGTGGTGCTGCTCGGCGACGCGGCGCACGCGATGCTGCCGACGCTCGGGCAGGGCGGCAACCTGACGTTCGAGGACGCCGCGACCCTCGGCATCCTGCTCGAGGACCACTCCCGCGACGAGGCGCTGCGGCAGTACGACCGCGAGCGGGTCGGCCGCACGCAGCGGTTCCAGCAGCTCTCGCACCGCCTCGCGCGCACCACGGTGCAGGCGCGCAACCCGGTGCTGGTCGCCGCCCGCAACGGCGCGTTCAACCTCATGCCGACGATGCTGGCCGAGCTCGCCGGCGACTGGATGCTGGGCTGGCGCTCGCCGCGGCACGTCGACTGATGCGGCTGCGGCGCAGCCGCATCGGAGCGCCGCAGGATGCCCCTGGCGCGCGACGTGCGCCCGGCCGCACAATGAGCCATGGCCGACGACCTGGCCGCGCCTCCGGCGCCGGACGCGTCGGGCGCTGACGCCCCGACCGCGGTGGGCGCGGAGAGCGACGCCGCGCTCGCGAGGCGCGCCCAGATCCTGGCGACCGAGCACTGGGGGCTCCTCGCCGCTCGCGGCACCGCGCAGAGCGAGGTGCTCACGCGCATCACGATCTTCCTGACGCTCGTGTCGGCGGGGCTCGTCACGCTGGGGCTGCTCGGCCAGGCGTCGGGCTACGCCGACTGGTTCTCGCCGGCCATGCTGGCGATCCTGGCGTTCCTCGCGCTGATCGGCTTCATGACGCAGCTGCGGGTGATCAACGTCGCCCAGGAGGACATGATGTACGTCGTCGCGATGAACCGCTTGCGCGGGGGCTACGTCGACCTCGACCCCCGCGCGGCGACCTACTTCCTCGCCGCCGTCACCGATGACCAGGCGGGCATGGATCAGACCTACTCGTTCATCGCTCGCCGCAGCGCATCCAGTCACCTCTTCGGCAGCTCGATGGTGCTCATCGTGGTGGTGAACGCGTGCGTCGACGGGCTGCTCGCCGCGGCGCTCGTCGTCACGGCGACCGGCTCCGTCCCGTGGGCGGTCGCGGTCGGCGTCGCCGCCGGCCTCGCCTGGTGCGCGGTGTCCATGCGCCGGGGCTACCTGGGCTTCCGCGACGCGTGGCGCCGCTATCGGCCCCGGCGTCCCACGCAGGGGCCGCCGAGCTTCCTGCAGGACGCGGACGGGCGCCGGCCATCCGCCTCTGGCGATGGGTAGTTCTCCCCATGGCGGACTCTCAGGTGGCGTGGGTACCGTGGTCGAACGGCCCGGCTGGGGCCCTGACGCCGAGAGGCGAAGGGGAAATCGGGCCAGACAAGGGAATACGAGCGGGACCCTCGACCATGGAGCGAGGTTCTGCGCGGCAGCCGTGACGCTGCCGCCCGCTGATGCAAGAGGGGCCCGACCGCGATGGTCGGGCCCCCTTCTCGTCTCAGCGCTGCCGAGCGCGCTCCGCGAGCAGCAGCGGGAACACGAGCTCGCGGTTGAGCGGCGCCTCGGCCTCGTCGTCGATCCCGACCGCCGGGTCGATCCAGCGCACCGCCTCGATCTCGGCGAGCGGCTCCGGTGCGATGGCGTCGCGGGTGCGGAAGACGCTCGCGCGCAGCGCGAAGCCCGCCTCGTTGGCAGCACGCGTCTCGAAGTCGCCCATCGGCTCGATCCGGTCGAGCGCGATCACGACGCCCAGCTCCTCGAGCACCTCGCGCACCGCGCACGCCGCGGCGCCCTCGCCCGCCTCGGGCTTGCCGCCGGGCAGCATCCACGCGCTCGTGCCGCGCTTGCGCACCGTCAGCACCGCGCCGTCCTCGCGCTCGAAGCAGATCGCCGAGACGGTGATGACGCGCATGACTGCAACGGTAGCGAGCGCCGGCGGCTACCCGGCGTTGCGGGTGATGAGCTTCGACAGCACGATCGCCGACCTCGTGTGGTCGACGCTCGACGCCGCGCGCACCTTCTCGAGCGCGTCCTCGAGCGCGATCACATCGCGCGCCCGCATGATCACGAACGCGTCCGCCTCGCCCGTCACCGTCCCCGCCTCGACGATCTCGGGGACGCCGGAGAGGATGCGCTTGAGGTCCTTCGGCGAGACCGTCCCGCGGCAGAACAGCTCGACGTAGGCCTCGGTCGCGAGCCCCTCGACCGCCGGGTCGACCTGCACGGTGAACCCGCGGATGACGCCGTCGGCCACCAGCCGGTCGATGCGTCGCTTCACGGCCGAGGCCGAGAGCCCGACCTCGCCGCCGATGTCGGCGTAGCCCGCCCGGGCGTTCAGCCGCAGCTGGTCGATGATGCCGTGGTCGATGCGATCCATGCGCACGAATCTACGACCCAGGGGGGTCGGCTCGCAAAGAACCGGCGTCGAAACCGGTGCCCGTGCGTCGATTCCTTGCGAGCATGGAGGCATGCAGCCTGAGACGACCATCATCGCGCGCCCCGAGACCGCAGCCCCGACCACCCGCGCCGCCGTGCACAAGACGGTGCTGATGTGCCGCCCTGAGCACTTCACCGTGAGCTACCGCATCAACCCCTGGATGCACCCCGAGATCCCCACGAGCACCTCGACCGCCGTGCGCCAGTGGGAGACGCTCTACGACGCCTACCGCGGCCTCGGCTACGACGTCGAGCTGATCGATCCCATCGAGGGCCTCAACGACATGGTCTACGCCGCGAACGGCGGCTTCACGCTCGACGGCAAGGCCTACGGCGCGAAGTTCACCTACGAGCAGCGCGTGCCGGAGGGCCCCGCCTACATGGCGTGGTTCGCCGACCACGGCTTCGAGGTGCACGAGCCCCAGCAGATCAACGAGGGGGAGGGCGACTTCCTGCTCTCGAACGGCGCGATCCTCGCGGGCCACGGCTTCCGCACCTCGCTCGAGTCGCACGACGAGCTGCGCGGCATCTTCGGCCGCGAGGTCGTGAGCCTGCGCCTCGTCGACCCGGCGTTCTACCACCTCGACACCGCGATCGCGATCCTCGACGACGAGAACATCGCCTACCTGCCCAAGGCGTTCGACGACGCCAGCCGCGCGGAGCTCGAGCGCCGCTACCCCGACGCCGTGCACGTGAACGAGGAGGACGCCGCCGTGCTGGGCCTCAACTCGTTCGGCGACGGCCGCACGATGCTCATCGCGGGGAGGGCGACCGACTTCGAGCGCCAGCTCACCGAGCGCGGCTACGAGACGATCGGCCTCGACCTCTCCGAGCTGCTGCTCGGCGGCGGCGGCATCAAGTGCTGCACGCTGGAGCTGCGGCGATGACCGGCACGACGACCCACGCCGACGCGCTGAGCACGGCGACGCAGGCCGCCATCGCGCAGGTCGAGGCGAGCGCCGCGCACAACTACCACCCGCTGCCCGTCGTGGTCGTGGAGGCGTCCGGCGCGTGGGTGACCGACGTCGACGGCCGCCGCTACCTCGACTGCCTCGCCGCCTACTCGGCGGTGAACTTCGGCCACGGCAACCCGCGCCTGCTGGCGGCGGCGCACGCGCAGCTCGACCGCGTCACGCTCACGAGCCGGGCGTTCCACGCCGCCGCGCTCGGACCGTTCGTCGAGGCGCTCGCGCAGCTCGCCGGCAAGGACATGGTGCTGCCGATGAACACCGGCGCCGAGGCCGTCGAGTCGGGCATCAAGGTGGCTCGCCGCTGGGCCTACGAGGTCAAGGGCGTGCCGGCAGGGCAGGCCGAGATCATCGTCATGGAGGGCAACTTCCACGGCCGCACGACCACCATCGTCTCGTTCTCCGACGACCCGGATGCCACCACCGGCTACGGGCCGTTCACGCCCGGCTTCGTGCGGGTGCCGTTCGGCGACGCCGAGGCGCTCGAGGCCGCGATCACGCCCAACACGGCCGCCGTGCTGCTCGAGCCCATCCAGGGCGAGGCCGGCATCATCGTGCCCCCGGCCGGCTACCTGCAGCGCGTGCGCGAGATCACCGAGCGCGAGCGCGTGCTGTTCATCGCCGACGAGATCCAGTCGGGCCTCGGGCGCACCGGTGCGACCTTCCAGTGCGACAACGAGGGCGTCGTGCCCGACGTCTACCTGCTGGGCAAGGCGCTCGGCGGCGGCGTCGTGCCGGTCTCGGCCGTGGTCGCGGACGCCGACGTGCTCGGCGTCCTCACGCCCGGCTCGCACGGCTCGACCTTCGGCGGCAACCCGCTCGCGGCCGCGGTCGGCCTCGAGGTCGTGCGGATGCTCGCCGAGGGAGACATGCAGGCACGCGCCCGCGCGCTGGGGGCGAGGCTGCAGGCAGGGCTCGGCGAGCTGGTCGGCCATGGCGTCACCGCCGTGCGCGGCGCGGGGCTGTGGGCGGGCATCGACATCGACCCGGCCGTCGGCACGGCGCGCGACGTCTGCATGCGGCTGCTCGAGCGCGGCATCCTCGCGAAGGACACGCACGGCCAGACCGTGCGCCTCGCGCCGCCCATCGTCATCGAGGAGGGCGACCTCGACATGCTCGTCCGGGAGTTCCGGGCGGCCGTCGGGACGTAGCCCAGGCGCCCGGGACCCCTTCGACCGGACAGGACCCGGTGCACCGGGTCCCTGCTGGTGGGAGGGGTCCCGGAGCTGCTCGGCGCTACGGCTCGGGCGTCGCCTGCATCGGGTCGACCGCATCCGCCTGCTGCCGCCCGTCCGTGCCGTCGCCGAGCACCGCGGAGATCATGCCGAAGACGTTGCCGTCCGGATCGCGCAGGTAGCCGACCCGGCCGACGCCCTGCAGGTCCGCAGGGTGCACGGCCGCAGCGCCGCCGAGGTCGATGCCCCGCGCGAACGAGGCGTCGACGTCGTCCACGCCCACGACGATCGTGCTGCCGTTGACCGGCGCGCCCGCCTCGGGTGCCGGACCCTCGCGCTGCGTGAGCCCGCCGTCGATCCCCATGCCGGGCGAGCCCGCGCCGATCGAGCCCTCGCCGGTCGCGATCGACCAGTACTGCCACTGCCCGAACCGTTCGAACCGCCACCCCAGCAGCTGCGCGTAGAAGTCGATGAGCCGCTGCGGCTCGCTCGCGTGGATCTCGAAGTGGACGACGAGGCTCATGGCGCGACGCTACGCCCCGGGTCCCACGGTGGCCAGGGGCATGATGGACGGATGCGCACGCACTACCGCTTCGACCACGCGTGGCAGCTCGACGCGGCCCCGGAGGCCGTGCTGGCGCTCCTCGAGGACCTGTCCGGCTACGGCGCGTGGTGGCCCGCGGTGCGGGTGACCGGTGGCTCGTCGGGGACGGGGGCGCGCACCGCCGACCTGGAGGTGCGCGCTCCGCTCGGCTACCGCCTGCGGATCACGCTGACCGAGGACGCGCACCCGGCGGGAAGCGAGCCGCTCCCGCACGAGCTGCGCGCCTCCATCAGCGGCGACCTGCAGGGCTGGTGCGCGTGGAGCGTCGAGCCCGAGGGCGTGGGCACCCGCGTCCGGTTCGCGCAGGAGGTGCAGGTGCGTCAGCGCGTCCTGCGCGCGCTGAGCCCGCTGCTGCACGGCGCCCTCGCGCGGCAGCACGGCGCCGTCATGCGCTCGGCGGAGGCCGGGATGCGGCGAGCGCTGGGAGCCTGAGTTCGCTTCCGGGCGAGACTGGCGTACGCTCGCGGGCGTGGCAGAGAGCATCCTCCTCGGGCACGCCCCCAGGCCGACCGACGGCGCGCAGCTGGCGAAGCGCATCCGCACCCTCGTGATCGCGGCGGAGCCCGCGGGCATCGCCTGCACCTCCGTCATCGACGCGGAGCTCGACGGCGCCGACATCGCGCGGCTGCACCTCGACCTCACCGACTTCACCCTCGCCGGCGAGGTCGATCGCGACCGCGCGCGGCTCGAGCCGCAGGGCGCACCGGTCTCGAGCGAGTCGGCCGTGCTCCGCAACCTCACCGTCCGGGCTGCGCCGATGCGCGTCTCCGGCGCCGAGGTGACGCTCGACGCGCAGCTGCGCGACCTGCCGTTCCGGTGGATCGAGACCGACAACCGCGAGCTCGCGGTCGAGCTGGCCAGGCCCAGCGACGAGCAGCCGCTGCACGGGCACGCGATCGTCTCGGTGCCCAAGCACCAGCTCGGCGCCGCCGTGCTCGGCCTCGCCGAGTCGGCGCTGCTCGACATGGGCGTCACCGTCTCGCGGCTCGACGTCGACGTGGAGTCGACCGGCCCGCACAGCCTGCGGCTCATCGTCGACGGCAAGGTGCGCAAGGGGCTGCTGGGCGCGTCGGTGCACGGCTCGGCGAGCGCGAGCATCGACGACCGCATGGGCGTCACGCTCAGCGACATCCGGCTCGAGAGCGGCAACCCCCTCGTCGCTGCACTGCTCGCTGCGACGCGCGGCAAGGTCCAGGGCTACGAGGGCCGCCGCATCGACCTCGCAGCCGAGCTGCCGGAGGGCATCCGCCTCGCCGACGTGCAGGTGCGCGTCACCGACGACGTGATCCTGGAGGCGCGGCTGGTCTGAGCGAGTCGGGCTCGGCCCGCGTCAGGCCGAGACGAGCGCCGCCTGCCGCTCCGCGAGCCGGACCCCGGCCGCCGCGAGCCGCCGGGACGACTCGTCGGCGTCGATCCAGTCGAGCGCCGCGAACTCGCCGAGCGGCACGACCGAGTGCACGACCGTGCTCGGGTAGACGTGCACGAGGTTGAACGCGCGCGCGCCGTCGCGGCCGCGCGTGCCGCCGACGGGCACGTTGAGGTCCTGCGTGTAGCAGGTGGCCGACGCGACCGACACCGGGATGCCGGCCACCGACGCCGTGGACGAGTAGTGCAGGTGCCCGGCGAGGATCGCGCGCACGTCGGTGCCGACGAGCGACGCGGCGAGCGCCGACTGGTCGCGCAGCTCGACGCTCACGGCGAGGTCGAGCACGCTCGGCATCGGCGGGTGGTGCATCGCGAGGATCGTGCCGTGCGGCGCCGGCGTCGCGAGCACGCCCCGCAGCCACTCGAGCTGCTCGGGGCTCACCTCGCCGTGGTGGCGGCCGGGCACGGTCGAGTCGAGCGTCACGATGCGCAGCCCGTCGAGGTCGACCACCGCGTCGACGGGGGCGTCGGAGGCGGGCTCGTCGAGCAGCTCGCGCCGGAACGCCCCGCGCTCGTCATGGTTGCCCATCACCCACACGACGCGCGCGCCGAGGTCGTCGGCGACCGGCTCGACGATGGCGCGCAACCGCCGGTAGGCGTCGGGCTCGCCGCGGTCGGCGAGGTCACCGGTGAAGACGATCGCGTCGGGCCGGGCACCGGACGCCTCGAACTCGGCGAAGAGGCGGCGCAGGTGCACCTCGCTCGGGACGCGGTCGTAGAGGCTGCCGCCGCCGGCGAGGAGGTGGGTGTCAGAGATGTGGAGCAGGAAGTGGTTCGGCCTCGGGTGCTCGGCCGATCGGATCTGCACGGTGCCCTCCGCTGTCGTCGGGTGCGCTCTGCATCGAGCGCTGGTCGAAACCTAGTCCAGTCCACCCACGGAAACCGGGTCTGCACACGGCGTGTACGCCAGGTGAACGGCCGATGAGAGGCGGTCGTACCATGGGAAGCGCCCCGACAGGCCGGGCGCACCCCAGAAGGCAGGAGCCGCCCAGCACGTGAAGCACCGCATCCCCGATCCGCATCCCGCTGACGCTGCCGCGTTCGTGCGTCCGACGGACGACGTCGAGCCGCAGGTGTCGACCGCGCCCGAGCTCGTGCTCGTGCACGTCGACGGGCGGCTCGCGCGGTTCGACCGGGACGACGTCGTGGTGCGCAAGGGGCTGTACGCGCTCGCGGACGGCCACATGACGCCGCACGAGTCGATGGTCGAGGACCTGCTCGCGATCGGCGCGGCGCTCGACGAGGCGGGCATCCCGTGCCTGCTCGTGCGCGACGACGACGGTCGGCCGATCATCGCGGTCGACCGCGCCCGCCGCAAGGCGCTCGCTGCGGCGCTCGCGGAGGCGTTCGCGGGCGAGCCGTTCTACGCCGAGGGGATCGCGCCCAAGAAGGCGGCGCGCGGGCCGGTGCTGCTCGCCGACGGCCGCCTCGCCGGCCACCCCAAGGCATCCGTGATGCGCGTCTACCGGCCGCGGGTCGAGCCTGCCGGACGGCTGCGCTACGGTCGCGAGACCGCGGTGCAGCTCGAGCTCTGGCGCTTCGGCGAGGAGTCGCTCACCGCGCCGCTGCCCAACGCCCTCATGCGCGCGACGATGCCGCGCCACGAGGCGGTCGTCGACACGGTGCAGCGCTACGGCCGCGAGTGGCAGACGATCCAGGACATGTGGGAGCCGCTCGCGAGCGACGTGTCGTTCGACATCGACATGGTCTTCTCGTGGGTCGACGGCTCGAGCGACGACTTCCAGCGCGAGCGCGCCAAGCGGATGCAGGCGTACGTCGTCGGTGAGGGCGACGACTCGGAGGCGCGCTACCGCCAGATCGACGAGCTCAAGTACGCGCTGCGGTCGGTGCACATGCACGCGCCCTGGGTGCGGCGCATCTTCATCGCCACCGACTCGCCCGCGCCGGCCTGGCTCGCCGACCACCCGAGGGTGACGATCGTGCCCGCGGAGGCGATGTTCGCCGACCCCTCGGTGCTGCCCACGCACAACTCGCACGCGGTCGAGGCGCAGCTGCACCGCATCGAGGGGCTCAGCGAGCACTTCCTCTACTCGAACGACGACATGTTCTTCGGCCGCGCGCTCAAGCCCGACATCTTCTTCTCGCCTGGCGGCGTGACGAAGTTCGTCGAGGCGACCACGCGCATCGGGCTCGGCGACACGACGCCCGACCGCTCCGGCCACGACAACGCCGCGCGCACGAACCGGCAGGTGCTGCGCCGCCGCTTCGGCGCGATCACCACCCGCCACCTCGAGCACTGCGCCGCGCCGCTCACACGCGGCGTGATGGCCGAGATGGAGCGGGAGTTCCCGGAGGAGTTCCGCCGCACCGCCGCCGCGCGCTTCCGCTCGGCGACCGACATCTCGGTGACGAACTCGCTCTACCACTACTACGCGCTCATGACCGGGCGAGCGGTCCAGCAGACGGGCGCGAAGGTGCAGTACATCGAGACCACCCTGCGCAAGGCGCTGCCGGCGATGCAGCGGCTGCTGCGCAAGCGCGACCAGGACATGTTCTGCCTCAACGACGGCTCGTTCCCCGAGATCTCCGTCGAGGAGCGCACCGCCGCGGTGCGCTCGTTCCTCGAGGCGTACTTCCCGATCGCCGCCCCGTGGGAGCGCGATGCGCGCGGCACCGCCGATGCCACGCGCGGCTTCGGCGTGCTCGGCTCTGCCTAGCCGAGCAGCGCGTCGACCTCGGCGGCCGTCGGCACGCTCGAGGAGGAGCCGCGGCGCGTGACCGCGATCGCGCCGGCTGCGGCCGCGCGACGGATCGCCTGCTCGAGCGGCAGGCCGCCGGCGATGGCTGCGGCGAGCGCACCCGCGTAGGCGTCGCCCGCGGCGGTCGTGTCGACCACCTCGACCGGGATGGACGGGTGGTCGGTCGTGCCCTCGGCCGTGATGAGCACGCTGCCCGCACCGCCCATCGTGATGAGCGCCGCACCGGCGCCCCGCTCCAGGAACCAGTTGCCGGCCGCGATCGCGCCCTCGCGCGAGTCGACCCGGATGCCGGTGAGGAGGCTCGCCTCCGACTCGTTCGGCTTCACGATGTCGACGAGCGGCCAGATGGCCGGGTCGAGCGGCGCTGCGGGCGCGGGGTCGAGGATCACGGTCATCCCCGCCTCGCGCGCGAGCCGCGCTGCCGCGAGCGTGATGGCGAAGGGCGTCTCGAGCTGGGTGAGCAGCACGCGGGCGCTGCCCGCGAGGGCCGAGAACGCGCGCTCGAGCTGCGCCGCGTCGAGGGATGCGTTGGCCTGCGGCACCACGACGATGTCGTTGTCGCCGTCGTCGGCGACGCGGATGTGCGCGATGCCGGTCTGCCCCGGCACGGTGCGCACGTGCTGGAGGTCGACGCCGGCGGTGCCGAGGCTCTCGGTGACGAGCCGGCCGAACACGTCGTCGCCGACGCATCCGACCATGTGCGCCGTCGCGCCGGCCCGCGCCACGGCGACCGCCTGGTTGGCGCCCTTGCCGCCGAGCTGCAGCTCGAAGGCGTCGCCGGTGATGGTCTCGCCGCGCTCGGGCACGCGGGCCGAGAAGGTCGTGAGGTCGACGTTGATCGAGCCGACGATGAGGACGCCGCTGGTCTCAGGCATGGCTCGAGGCTAGCGGCAGCGGCCGCCCCGACCGGCGCGAGAGTCGCGCGGGACGGCTCGCACAGCGCACAATGTCTACGGTTGACAGAAGGAGGGCGCGATGTCCGGAGTGCAGGTGCAGCGGTCGAGGAGCCTCGGGCGCCAGGTCGCGGACGTGCTGCGGCAGCGGATCGTCCGAGGCGAGATCCTGCCGGGCTCGCGCCTCGTGGAGGAGGCCGTCGCCGAGGAGTTCGCCGTCAGCCGCGGCCCGGTGCGCGACGCCTTCACGCAGCTGAGCTTCGAGCGGCTCGTCGAGGTGCGCAAGCCCGCGGGCGTCTTCGTGATCGGCCTCACGCTCGACGACGTCGAGCAGCTCTACAGCCTGCGCGGTGCGCTCGAGGCGCTCGCACTGCGTCGCGCCATGCGGGTCGAGGACGAGGAGCGCTGGCGCGAGTCTGAGGGCTCGGTCGAGGCGATGCTCGAGAGCGCGCGCCGGCAGGACGCCGAGGCGTTCCTCGCGGCCGACCTCGTCTTCCACTCGCAGATCTACGACCTCGCCGAGCACCCCAGGCTGCTCGGCGCGTGGGAGCAGTACAAGCCGACCTTCGAGGCGCTCCTCGACGTCACCATCCACCAGGACCGCGACCTCACGGATGCGGCGGAGGACCACGCGCGACTGCTGCAGACGATGCGGTCGGGCGACGAGGAGGCCGCCTCGGCTGCGCTTGCGCGGCACCTCGAGGGGTCGCACGCGCGCATGCGCGCTGCCATCGAGGCTCGCTGACGACGCCGGCAGGTCACCCTTCCTGCGTCGGGGCCGCTTGTCGTCCGCGCCCGGCCGCAGCGGCGTCCGGCGCGCGTGCCGCCGTCTCCCGAACGCCCCGCACCACCCCGACGGGTAGTTCGAGAGAAACAGTTGACTGTAAACAGTGAACGGGGCTAGTGTCATGCCATCGGCACCCGCCGACCCACTCGATGACGAGGAGGAGCAACGATGCCCCGTCCCCACGCCCCCCGCCCGATCGCCGCACTCGCCGCGATCGGCATCGGCGCCGCCGCACTGGTCGGCTGCTCCGCGAGCACCCCGAGCACCGACGGGAGCGCGGCTCCCGAGGAGTCCGCGGCCTCGACGTTCCCCGAGGGCGACATCCGCCTGATCATCCAGGCCAACCCCGGTGGCGGCTCCGACCTCTCGTCCCGCGCGCTCGCCGCGGAGCTCGAGCAGATCCTCGGCGTCTCGGTGATCGCCGAGAACATGCCCGGCGCCTCCGGCGCGCTCGCGATGGAGTACGTCGCTTCGCAGCCCGCCGACGGCACCGTCATCGGCTTCGGACCGGTCGAGATCGCGATGCTCAACACGACGCAGGGCGCCGACGTGCTGCCCGAGAACTACGACTTCCTGGGGCAGATCATGCTCGCCCCCGGCGTCATCTCGGTCGCCGCCGACAGCGACATCCAGACGCTCGAGGACCTCGTCGCACGCTCGGAGGAGGCGCCCCTCACGGTCGCCAACTCCGGCGCAGGCTCGATCTGGGAGGCCGCCACGCTCGGCCTCGGCGACGTCACCGGCGCGCAGCTCACCCCCGTGCCCTACGACGGCGGCGCGACCGCGGTCTCGGCCGCGGCATCCGGCGAGGCCGACGCGGCCGTCTCCGGCCTCGGCGAGGCGCTCGCCCAGGAGGGCGCCGTCCGCGTGCTCGCCGTCATGCACGGCGAGCGCCACCCGAAGGCGCCCGACGTCGAGACCGTCGAGGAGGCGCTCGGCGAGGAGGTCGCGTTCGGCGGCTGGGGCGGCATCTACGCGCCGGCCGGTCTGCCGGAGGACGTGCACGCCACCCTCGAGGACGCGATCGCGCAGGCCGTCGAGAGCGAGAGCTACCAGCAGTTCCAGGACAACTCGGGCAACCTCGTCGTCTACCGGGACTCCGAGGAGTTCACGACCTTCGTCGAGGACCAGTTCGGCATCTTCCAGGACCTCCTGGGCTGACGCCTCGGGGCGGCCGGGCCGAGCCCGGCCGCCCCATCCCCGTCGCGCGGGCTCCAGCCCGCCGGCCCGCGCTGCCGACCGGGCAGCCCCTTCCGCGCGACTGCTGAGGAGTCGACGATGACGGACACCGCACCCGCACCCGCACCCGCGCGTCGCTGGACGCGCGACACCGCGATGGACCTGGTGGTGTCGCTCGCGCTCCTCGCGCTCGCGATCGCCTACCTCGTGCTCTCGTCGCAGATCGAGCTGCGCCGCGAGGCGGCGCCCGGCCAGATGGACGCCCGGGCGTGGCCCATGTTCCTCGGCGTCGCGGCCGTCGTGACCGCCGGCCTGCTCGTGCTGCGCACGATGCTGCGCGGTGCCGATCCGCGCGACGAGATCGAGACGGCCCAGCCGGGCGGCCTCCTCCGCGTCGGCGGCACCATGGCGATCGCGCTCGCCTACCTGGCGCTCTGGGCCGTGAACGACCTCGTGCTGCCCGGCATCAGGATCCCCGTGTTCCCGATCGCGACCGCCCTCGCGGTCGTGGCCCTGCTGCTGCTCTACGGCCACCGCGGCTGGAAGGGCCTCGTCATCTACCCGATCGCGCTCGCAGCCCTCAACTGGGTGCTGTTCGCGATGCTGCTGAGGATCCCCCTGTGAACGCATTCGTCGACGGCATCTCGGCCCTGCTCGAGATCAACGTCATCATCGCCCTCGTCGTGGGCATGGTCCTCGGCATGCTCGTCGGAGCCTTCCCCGGCCTCACCGCGACCATGGTCGTCGCGCTCGCCGCCGGCTTCACCATGACGATGGAGCCCGTGCAGGGCCTCGCGGTGCTGCTGTCCATCTACGTCGCCGCCAACTTCGGCGACCGCGTGCCGTCCATCCTCGTGAACACGCCGGGCACGCCCGCCTCGATCGCGACGACGCTCGACGGCTACCCGATGGCGAAGCAGGGCAAGGCGGGTCTCGCGCTCACTGTCTCCGCGCTCGTCTCGGCCGTCGGCATCCTCGCGTCGATCATCCTGTTCTGCGCCGCCGCCGTGCCGATCGCCTCCTTCGCGCGGTCGTCGTTCAAGAGCCCCGAGCTCTTCGCGCTCGTCGTCTTCGGCATCGCCGTGATGATCGGCATCTCGTCGAAGTCGATGCTCAAGGGCATCCTGGGCGGCCTCATCGGCCTCATGCTCGGCACCGTCGGCGCCTACTCGGCCACGGCCGACCAGCGCTTCACGTTCGGCGTGCTCGAGCTGCAGGAGGGCCTCAACTTCATCGCCGTCATCATCGGCCTCTTCGGCATCGCCGAGCTCTTCGACCAGCTGCTCACCCACACGAAGTCGTCGGTGCGGCCCATCTCGAGCCTCGGCCGGTGGTGGCCGAACCGCTCGGAGCTGCGCCAGACCGGTCGCGCGGTCGCCGTCGGCGGCGGCGTCGGGCTCGGCGTCGGCCTCATCCCCGCCGCGGGCGGCGACATCGCCGGCCTCATCGGCTGGGAGCGCGCCCGCCGCGTCTCGAAGACGCCCGAGCGCTTCGGCAAGGGCTCGCTCGAGGGCCTCGCCGCGGCCGACACGGCCTCGAGCGCGACGCTCGGCGGCTCGCTCACGACCACCATGGCGCTCGGCGTCCCGGGCGACTCGGTGATGGCGGTGATGATCGGCTCGATGATCATCTGGGGCATCGCCCCGGGCCCGAGCCTCTTCACCAACCACCCGGACCTCGTCGTGTCGATCGCCGGCATCATGCTGCTCGCGACCCTGCTGTCGCTCGGCCTGAGCCTCGTGCGCATGAAGGGCATGGTGCGCCTGCTCGACGTGCCGCAGCCGTACCTGTGGAGCGGCATCCTCATCTTCTGCATCGTCGGCACCTACGCGACGACGAACAGCCTCTCGACGGTGCTCACGATGCTCGTGTTCGGCGTGGTCGGGCTGATCTTCAAGCGGATCGAGATGCCCGCCGGTCCCGTCGTGCTCGGCCTCCTGCTCGGGCCGCTCGCGGAGGAGAACCTCGCCCGCACGCTCGCGATCCTGCCGACGCGCCCCTTCCTCGAGGTCGTGAGCCCCATCGCGCTCGCCCTGCTCGCGCTCGCGGTGCTCTCCGTCGTCGTGCCGGCCGTCCGCTCGAGCATGCGATCGCGACGCGATCGGACCTCGCTCGCCGAGCGCCTCCGCGAGGAGGCGGCGGCGGAGGCCGCCGAGCCCGGCACCACCGGACCCGACACCGACCAGACCGACCCTGCCGGCGCCGCCAGCGCGCCCGGCGCCGACACCCGACGGAGCTGACGTGCCCCACGACATCCTGACCGCAGTCCCCACCTCGTTCCTGCCCGGCGGCGAGCTCGACGCCGAGGGCAGCCGTGCGATCCTCGAGCACGTCGGCCGCTCCGGCAACGAGGGCGCCTTCGTGCTCGGCACGACCGGCGAGTTCCCCGTCATCGAGGAGGAGGAGTTCACGACGCTCACGCGCCTCGCCATCGACACGCTCGGCGGCACCATGCGCGTCGTCGTGCACATCGGCCACCCGAGCGCGTACGGCGCCCTGCGCCGCCTCGCGATCGCCCGCGCCGCCGGCGCCACCGAGGTCGCCGCGATCACGCCCTACTACCTGCCGGTGAGCGACGAGGCGATCCTCGACTACTTCGCGCAGCTGTCCGCCGCGTCCGACGGCATCGCGCTGTGGGTCTACGTCTACCCCGCGCGCAGCGGCAACCACGTCTCGCCCGCGCTGCTCGCGCGGCTCGCGACGCTGCCGAACGTGGTGGGCGCGAAGGTGAGCGAGCTCTCGCTCGACGAGATCCAGGCCTACCGCGATGCGGTGCCGGAGTCCTTCGTGCTCTACACCGGCGCGGACCGCGACCTCGTCGCCGCCGCCGGGTCCGGCGCGCAGGGCGTGGTCTCGGGCGTGAGCTCGGTGCTGCCGCGGCCGTTCCGCGCGCTCGCCGGCGCCGCCGCGAGCGGTGACGCGGCCGAGATCGACCGCGCGCAGCACGACGTCGACGACGTCGTCGCCATCATCGGCGGCGACATGGCGCGCATGAAGGAGGCGCTGCGCATCCTCGGCGTCGCCGACGGCACCTGCCGCATGATGCTCGACGCGCCGGACGAGGCCGCCATCGCCGAGATCCACCGCGTCGTCGCCGCGTACCGCTGACACCAGGCGGCGCGAGCGCGCCGCGAGGAAGGACACCCGTGACCACCTACACGTTCCCCGAGCGGCGCGTCGCCGCCGAGGCCGCGCCCCGCACCGTCTACGCGGTCGCCTCCGGCGATCTGCGGCTCGCCGCGAACACCACCTGCTGGCCCGCCCAGCAGGCGTTCGAGGCGCAGGTCGGCGCCGCGCTCGAGTCGCACGGGTGGGCGATGCAGCGCGCCCACGAGGTCGACCCCGAGACCGGGCACGGCTTCATCGACTCGCAGGCGAAGGGCATCCGCGTCTTCCGCGACGTGCCGAAGGATGCGCCGGTCGTCGTCGTCGACGCCGTCTGGCAGTACAGCCACCACGTGCTCGCGGGCCTGCGCGCGCACCGCGGACCGATCCTCATCGTCGCCAACTGGTCCGGGCAGTTCCCGGGCCTCGTCGGGCTGCTCAACCTCACCGCGAGCCTCACGAAGGCCGACATCCCGCACTCGATCCTCTGGAGCGAGGACTTCACCGACGCGTGGGCGCGCACGAGGCTCGCGGAGTGGCTCGAGACCGGCACGATCGCGCACGCGACCGAGCACGTGCGCGACCTCCCGGCGCTGCCCGAGAGCGAGGAGGCCCGCCTGGGCACCGAGCTCGCGGCGCAGCTGCGGGACGACCACGCGGTGATCGGCGTCTTCGACGAGGGCTGCATGGGCATGTACAACGCGATCATCGACGACGAGATGCTCAACCCGACCGGCATCTACAAGGAGCGCCTCTCGCAGAGCGCGCTGCTGGCCGAGATGGACCGCGTGCCGGACGCCGAGGCGGAGGGCGCGCTGCGGTGGCTCGAGGACGCCGGGCTGACGTTCCACTGGGGCGAGGACGACGCGACCGAGCTGACGCGCGCGCAGGTGCTGAGCCAGATGCGGATGTACATCGCGGCGCTCCGCATCGGCGACGACTACGGCGTCGACGCGATCGGCATCCAGTACCAGCAGGGCCTCAAGGACCAGTGCGCCGCGTCCGACCTCGCGGAGGGGCTGCTCAACAACGTCGAGCGCCCACCGGTGCGCTCGCGCGACGGCGAGCGGGAGCTGTGGGCCGGCGCGCCGCTGCCGCACTTCAACGAGGTCGACGAGGGCGTCGCGGTCGACGCGCTCGTGACGAACCGGGTGTGGACCGCGATGGGCTTCGACCCCGCCACCACGCTGCACGACATCCGCTGGGGCGAGGACTACGACGGCGAGTTCGTGTGGGTGTTCGAGATCTCGGGCTCGGTGCCCGCGAGCCACAACGGCGGCTACGACCGCTCGTACTCGATGCGCCAGGTGCCGATGTTCTTCCCGAAGGGCGGCGGCACGCTCTCGGGCGTCTCGAAGCCGGGCGAGATCGTCTGGTCGCGCGTGTTCGTCATGGACGGCGCGCTGCACGTCGACATCGGCAGGGCGCACGTCGTGGCGCTGCCCGAGGAGGAGACGCAGCGCCGCCTCGAGTCGACCGACCGCCAGTGGCCGATCATGCACGCGGTGCTGCACGGCGTGAGCCGCGACCAGCTGATGGCGCGCCACAAGTCGAACCACATCCAGGTCGCCTACGCGCCCGACGCGGAGGCTGCCGACCGGGCGCTCACCGCGAAGGCGGCGATGTTCGCCGGCATGGGCATCCGCGTGCACCTCTGCGGCGACGTCGCCATCTGACCCGCACGGCGAAGGGCCCGGCGCAGCGCTGCTGCGGCGGGCCCTTCGTGGCGGGCGGCGTCAGACGGCCGTGTAGCCGCCGTCGACGAGGTGGTAGCTGCCGGTGATGAAGCTGGCGTCCTCGGAGAGCAGGAACGCGGTGAGCGCGGCGACCTCCTCGGGCGTGCCGAGCCGGCCGAGCGCGTGCTTCGCGGCCATCCCGTCGCGCGCCGCCTGGTCGAGGTTCTGCTCGAGCAGCGGCGTGAGGATGTAGCCAGGGCCGACGGCGTTGATGCGCAGGCCCTCGGGGCCGTACTCGACGGCCGCGTTCTTCGTCAGCCCGACGACCGCGTGCTTCGTGGCCGTGTAGGCGCTGCTCATGGGCGCCGCGACCGAGCCGTGGATCGACGCCATGTTGACGATCGCCGACTGCTGCGGGTGTTCGAGCATCGCCGGGATCTGCGCGCGCATGCCGTGGAGCACGCCGGTGAGGTTGACGTCGACGACCTTCTGCCACGCCTCCGGCGCGATGTCGGCCGTGCGGGCCGGGGCACCGCCGATGCCGGCGTTGTTGACCGCGAGGTGCAGGCCGCCGTAGGTCTCGACCGCGGTGCGGACGACGCGCTCGGCGTCCTCCGCGGAGGCCACGTCCTGCTGCACGGCGGTCGCGGTGCCGCCTGCGGCGACGATCTCGTCGACGACCCGCTGCGCCGCGTCGATGGCGATGTCGGTCACCACGACCTGCGCGCCCTCGCTCGCGAGCCGCTTGCTCACCGCCTCGCCGATGCCCGAGCCGCCGCCCGTCACGAGTGCCACCTTGCCGTCGAACCGTGCCATCGTCCTGCTCCTTCGTCTCGAGCGCCCCGCGTGGGCGCACCATGAGGTGCAACGCGCGGGCGCGCGAAGGCTTCCGGATGCTCGCCGAGGGCCGAACCCGGGCGCGTCACCGAGGCGCGGCCGCCTCAGGCCCGGTGCCGGGGGCGGTACTCCCGCAGCTCGTGCGTCGCGCGGACGAGCGCGCGCAGCTCCTCGAGCGACTCCGGTGCCGCGCCGAGCGCGCGCGCCTGCACGAGCACGTTGCCGATCGCGGTGGCCTCAACCGGGCCGGCGACGACGGGGAGGCCGGTGCGGTCGGCCGTGAGCTGGCACAGCAGCGCGTTGCGCGCGCCGCCGCCGACCACGTGCACGCGCTCGATCGCCTGCCCGCTGATGCGCGCTGCATCCCGCAGCGTGACGGCGTAGCCCTCCGCGAGCGACTCCAGGATGCAGCGCACGACCTCCGCGCGGCCGCGCGGCGGGCGCTGCCCGCGCTCCTCGAACCATGCGCGGATGCGCTCCGGCATGTCGCCGGGCGGGTAGAAGACCGCGTCGGTCGGGTCGAAGACCGGCACGGCCCAATCGACCGCCGCGGCGGCCTCGAGCAGCTCGGGCAGCCCGAGCCGCTCGCCCGCCGCCTGCCACGTGCGCACGGCCTCGCTGAGGATCCACAGCCCCATGACGTTCTTGAGGAACCGCGTGCGGCCGTCGACGCCGCCCTCGTTCGTGAACGAGGCGTCGAGCGCCTCCGCGGTCGCGATGGGCGCCGGCGTCTCGATGCCGACGAGCGACCAGGTGCCGCTCGAGATGTAGGCGCCGCCCGGCTCCATCGGCACCGCGACGACCGCGGACGCGGTGTCGTGCGACCCGATCGCGAGCACGTCGGGCGCGCCCTCGATGCCGAAGTGCGCGCGCGTGACCGCGTCGATGGGCGCGAGCCGCGTGCCGGGCTCGACGACCTCCGAGAGCAGCGTCGGGTCGATGCCCAGCATGCCCATGAGCTCGGTGTCCCACGTGCCGTCGAGGCGCATGAGCCCCGTCGTCGACGCGTTCGTGCGCTCGGTGACCATCCGCCCGGTCATCCAGTAGCCGAAGAGGTCGGGCAGCATGAGCAGCCGGTCCGCCGCCTCGAGGAGGCCGCGCTCGCGGTCGACCATGAGCTGGTTGATCGTGGTGAACGGCATCCGCTGCAGCCCGCAACGAGCGTAGAGCTCGGGCTGCGCGATGACCGCGTCGACGAGCTCGAGCCCGTGCGCCGTGCGGTCGTCGCGGTACGAGAAGGGGATGCCGAGCAGGCTGCCGCGCCGCAGCAGCCCGTAGTCGACCGCCCACGAGTCGACCGCGACCGAGGCGAGCGACGCATCCCGCGACGCGGTCGCGACGCCCTGCAGCGCCGCGTCGTAGAGCGCCAGCACGCTCCAGTGCAGGCCGTCGCCGATCTTCACCGGCCGGTTCTCGAAGCGCGCGACCTCGTCGAGCCGGAGCGTGCTCGGCCCGACCTCTGCGCGCACGACCCGGCCGCTCGTCGCGCCCAGGTCGATCGCGGCGACCGTCGCCGTCATCGCAGGAACGCGGCCGCGACGCCCGAGTCGACCGGCACGTGCAGGCCGGTCGTGTGGCTGAGGTCGGGGCCGGTCAGCACGGCGACCGCGTTGGCCACGTGCTCGGGGAGCACCTCGAGGCCGAGCAGGGTGCGGCCGGCGTAGTACTTGCCGAGCTCCTCCTCCTTGACCCCGTAGACCTCCGCGCGCGACGCGCCCCAGCCGCCGGCGAAGATGCCGGAGCCGCGCACGACGCCGTCCGGGTTGATGCCGTTCACGCGCACGCCGTGCTGGCCGAGCTCCGCCGCGAGCAGTCGCACCTGGTGCGCTTGGTCGGCCTTCGTCGCGGAGTAGGCGATGTTGTTCGGGCCGGCGAAGACGGCGTTCTTCGACGAGATGTAGACGATGTCGCCGCCCATGCCCTGGTCGATGAGCGCCCGCGCCGCGGCGCGCGAGACGAGGAACGAGCCCTTCGACATCACGTCGTGCTGCAGGTCCCAGTCGGCCTCGGTGGTCTCGAGCAGCGATCGCGAGAGCGAGAGGCCGGCGTTGTTCACGACGAGGTCGACGCCGCCGAACGCGAGCACCGTCGCGTCGACCGCCGCCTGCACCTCCTCGGCCTTCGTCACGTCGCACCGCACGCCGATCGCGACGTCGGTCGAGCCGAGCTCGGCCGCGGCGGCCTGCGCCTTCTCGAGGTCGAGGTCGGCGATCACGACGCACGCGCCGTCGGCCGCGAGCCGGGTGGCGATGGCCTTGCCGATGCCGGATGCGGCACCCGTGACGAGCGCGACGCGGCCGGCGTGCGAGCGCGGCTTCGGCATCCGCTGCAGCTTCGCCTCCTCGAGCGCCCAGTACTCGATGCGGAACTTCTCCTCGTCGGAGATGGGCTGGTAGCGCGAGAGCGCCTCGGCGCCGCGCATCGCGTTGATCGCGTTGATGGCGAACTCGCCGGCGACGCGGGCGGTCTGCGCGTCCTTGCCGAACGAGAACATGCCGACGCCGGGCACGAGCACGATCGCCGGATCGGCACCGCGGATCGCGGGGGAGTCGGCGGTCGCGTGGCGCTCGTAGTAGGCGGTGTAGTCGGCGCGGTAGGCCTCGTGCAGCGCGACGAGCCGGGCGCGCACCTCGTCGATGGGTGCATCGCCGGGCAGGTCGAGCACCATCGGCTTGACCTTCGTGCGCAGGAAGTGATCGGGGCACGACGAGCCGAGCGCGGCGAGCCGCGGGTGCTCGCTGCGCGAGAGGAAGTCGAGCACGACCTCGTCGTCGGTGAAGCGGCCGACCATCGGGCGGTCGGTCGACGCGAGCCCGCGCAGCTGCGCGGCGATCTCGGCCGCGCGAGCGCGCCGGGCCTCCGGCGCGAGCGGGCCGAAGCCCTCGAGCGGCGCACCGAGCGGCTCGGGCCTGCCGTGCTCCGCGATGTACGCCTCGGCGGTGCGGATGATCCGGAGCGAGCGCTCCTCGCACTCGTCGCTCGTGGCGCCCCACGCCGTGATGCCGTGGCCCCCCAGGATGCAGCCGATCGCCTCGGGGTGCGCGCGCTGGATCTCGCGGATGTCGAGGCCGAGCTGGAAGCCGGGGCGGCGCCACGGCACCCACACGACCTCGTCGCCGAAGATCTGCCGCGTGAGCGCCTCGCCGTCGGCGGCGGTCGCGATCGCGATGCCGGCGTCCGGGTGCAGGTGGTCGACGTGCGGCTGCTCGACGAGCGCGTGCATCGCGGTGTCGATCGAGGGCGCCGCGCCCCCCTTGCCATGCAGGCAGTAGTCGAACGCGGCGACCATCTCGTCCTCGCGCTCGACGCCGGGGTAGACGGCCTCGAGCCCGCGCACGCGGTCGAGCCGCAGCGCGGCGAGGCCGGCGGGCGTGAGCGTGCCGAGGTCGCCGCCGGAGCCCTTCACCCAGACGAGCTCGACGTCCCGGCCGCTCGCGGGATCGGTGGCGACGCCCTTCGCGGAGGTGTTGCCGCCCGCGTAGTTGGTGTTGCGCGGGTCGGCGCCGAGCCGGTTGCTGCGCGCGATGAGGTCGTCGATTGCCTGGTCCATGTCGTCTCCGTCGTCGATGCCGTCAGTGCCTGCGATGGCGGCGCTCATGCGCCCCAGCCGGCCTGCGTGCCGCCGACCCGCTCGGCGGCGATGCGCTCGAGGTAGCCGGAGTCGAGGAACGCGCGCATCGGGTTCTCGGGCAGCCCCTTCGCGGCGCGGTGCTCGGCGAGCAGCGGCCGCACGTCGGTCGCGTAGGCGTCCATCATGATCTCGTTCGCGAGCAGCACGTCGCAGTCGCGGCGGGCGAGGGCGAGCGCGTCGGTGTCGAGCGAGAGCGCCTTCGCGATCGCCTCCTGCACGTTGAGCACGCTGCGGATCTGGCCGGGCACCTTCGCCTCGATGTTGTGGCACTGGTCGAGCACGAGCTGCACGTCCGGGTCGCCGTAGCCGCCGCCGGCGATGAGCTCGACCACGATGCGGAAGAGCTGGAACGGGTCGGCCGCGCCGACGATGAGGTCGTCGTCGGCGTAGAAGCGCGAGTTGAAGTCGAAGGCGCCGAGCTTCCCGAGGCGCAGCAGCTGGGCGACGATGAACTCGATGTTCGTGCCGGGCGCGTGATGGCCGGTGTCGAGCACGACCTTCGCGCGGTCGCCGAGCGCGAGGCAGTGCACGTAGCTCGTCCCCCAGTCGGGGATGTCGGTGTGGTAGAACGCCGGCTCGAAGAACTTGTACTCGAGCACCATGCGGTGCTCCTCGTCGATCTCGGCGTAGATCTGCGCGAGCGACTCGGCGAGCCGGTCCTGGCGCTCGCGGATCGAGTCCTGGCCGGGGTAGTTCGTGCCGTCGGCGAGCCACACCTTCAGGTCGCGCGAGCCGGTGGCGTGCATGACCTCGATGCACTCGAGATGGTGGTCGACGGCCTTGCGGCGGATGCGCGCGTCGGGGTGGGCGAGCGAGCCGAACTTGAAGTCGTCGTCCTGGAAGGTGTTCGAGTTCACCGTGCCGAGCGCCACGCCGAGGTCCTCGGCGTGCCGGCGCAGCGCGTCCCAGTCGTCGACCTTGTCCCACGGGTAGTGCAGCGCGACGGTCGGGGCGAGGCCGGTGTGGCGGTGCACCTCCGCCGCGTCGGCGAGCTTCTCGAAGGGGTCGCGCGGGGTGCCGGGCGTCGTGAACACGCGGAAGCGCGTGCCCGAGTTGCCATAGGCCCAGCTGGGGACCTCGATCTGCAGCCGGTCGAGCTGCGCAGGTGTGGGGGTGACGGCCATGTCAGCTCCTAGGGGATGGGTCGAGCGCGGCGAGCTGCGCGTCGAGGTCGAAGGCGAGCGGGATGAGCTCGAAGGATCGGTCGGCGGGCGCGTCGAGGCCCTCGAAGAAGGGCTGCATCTCGGCCTGCCAGCGCGCGTTCACGTCGCGGTCGGCCATGCCGGCGAGCGACGCGTCCAGGTCGCGCGTCGTGAAGGTGCCGATGCACGTGCCGTCGTCGGCGACGAAGATCCGGTAGTCGTGCCAGCCGGTCTCGGCGAGCGCCTGCAGCATCTCGGGCCAGACGGCGGCGTGGCGCTCGCGGTAGGCGGGGACGAGTTCCGGTCGCACGCGGAGGCGGAAGCAGACGGGACGCATGCGGTCGGCGGAGGTCGCGGCGGGCGTGATCGCCATGGTCGCTCCTGTCCTCGTCGACGTCGCGGCGGCCGGGGCGGCTGCGCGAATGGGGTGCTCGTTGCGAGCCAGCATGCCCGGTAGCAGTTTCGAACGCAAGCCCAAATGTTGCGATTTGGTATCGCTCGCTTGCGAAAGCGGTTTCGGATGCGTACTGTCGCCAACATCACCGACAAGGGAGACGTTGTGGTCAGTCGTGAGGCGAGCATCCTCGATGCGCTCGGAGCCGTGGGCTCCGTGGCCGTCGCCGAGCTCGCTCGCGACCTCGGGGTCTCCGAGGTGACGATCCGCAAGGACCTCGACGCGCTCGAGCGCCGGCAGCTGCTGCGTCGCACCCGCGGTGGAGCCGTGCTGCCAGAGCGCGGCGACGAGGGCGCCTTCCGCGACCGCCTGCACCGAGAGTCCGCCGCGAAGCTCGCGATCGCGGCCGAGGCGGCGGCGCTCGTCGACGACGGCGACGTCATCGCGCTCGACACCTCGAGCACCGCGCACCACCTCGCCCTCGAGCTCGTGCAGCGCCAGGGCCTCGTCGTCATCACCCAGTCGCTGCCCACCGCGATGGTGCTGCTCGAGCGCTCCGACGCCCGCGTCATCATGCCCGGCGGCACGCTGCGCCGCGAGAGCTCCGGCCTCGTCGGCCCCATCACCGACGCGCTCGTCGGCCGCGGCCGCATCGACAAGGCCTTCGTCGGCGTCGTCGGCCTCTCCCCGGAGCGCGGGCTGCTCGAGCTCGCGACCGACGAGGCCGTCTCGAAGCAGGCGCTCGTCGCGGCGAGCGACGCGGTGCACGGCCTGTTCGACTCGAGCAAGACGCGCGGCTTCGCGCTGCACTCGTTCGCTCGCGCCGACGAGGTGACGAGCCTCATCACGGATGCGGGCGCATCCGACGACTTCGTCGAGGACTGGAGAGCGGTCGGCGTGCCCGTCACGCGCGTTCCCGTCCCCGGCGGCCAGACGACCGGCACGGCGCCGGTCCAGGCGCGGACGGGAAGCACCCGTCGCCCCACCCAGAAGGAGCATCGATGAAGATCTCACGCAAGATCGCGGGAGCACTGGCGCTCTCGGCGGCGGCTGCCGTCGTCCTCGCCGGCTGCACGTCGCGCAACGAGCCCGGCGAGTCCGCCGCACCCGGCGCCTCCGGCGGGACCGACGGTGCGAGCGCCGAGGGCCTGACCATCGCGTTCGTCCCCAAGCTGCAGGGCATCCCCTACTTCGAGGCCATGAACACCGGTGGCCAGCAGGCCGCGGAGGAGCTCGGCTTCGAGTGGCTCTACCAGGGCCCGACCACCGCCGACGCGGCCGCGCAGGCCGACATCGTGCGCTCGTTCATCCAGCAGGGCGTCGACGTGCTCTTCGTGGCGCCGAACGACCCCAACTCGATGGCGCCGCTGCTCGAGGAGGCCCAGGCCGCCGGCATCCACGTCGCCACGACCGACACCGACGCACCCGACTCGGTGCGCGAGGTCTTCGTCAACCAGGCATCGGTCGAGGGCATCGGCCAGGCGCTGACCGACACGCTGCTCGAGGCCATGGGCGGCTCGGGCAAGTACGCGATCGTGTCGTGCGGCGAGACCGCGGCGAACCTCAACGCGTGGATCGACGTGCAGGAGGAGTACACCGCCTCGGAGTACCCCGACGCCGAGATCGTCGACGTCGTGTACGCCGGCGAGGACCAGGCCATGGCGACGCAGATGGCCACCGACCTCATGAACAGCAACCCCGACCTCACCGGCCTCGTCGGCGAGTGCACCTCGAGCGCACCGGGCGTCGCGCAGGCCGTGCAGGATGCCGGCCGCACGGGCGAGGTCTTCACGGTGGGCCTCGGCACGCCGCAGTCGATGCTGCCCTACCTCGAGTCGGGCGCGTCGAGCGGCTCGATCCTCTGGGACGTCGAGGCGCTGGGCTACCTCACCGGCTGGGCCGGCGTGCAGCTCGCGAACGACGGCGACCTCGGTGACCTGAGCGGCGTCGACAACGAGGCGCTCGCCGACGCGGAGTACGACGAGGCGTCGGGCGTCCTGCTGCTCGGCCCGCCGACGGTCTTCACCGCCGAGAACGCCGGGGACTACGACTACTAGTCACCGGCTCGGATGACCCGGGTGCCACGGCCATCGTGGCGCTCGACAGCCGGGGCGCGGCTCGCGCCGCGCCCCGGCACCCCCTCACGCGTTTCCCGCTCGCACCACCGTGACCGACCCGGCGACGACGCCGACCAGGAGCACCATGACCGACACCGCCCAGCGCACCGACCCGGCACCGGGTCAGGGCCCGACGCCGAGGCTCGAGATGCGCGACATCTCCAAGCGCTACGGCGGCGTCCGCGCCATCCGCCACGCCGACATCACCGTGCGGCCCGGCACCGTCCACGCGCTCGTGGGCGAGAACGGCGCCGGCAAGTCGACGCTCATCAAGATCCTCGCGGGCGCCGAGCGCCCCGACACGGGCACGATCGCGATCGACGGACAGGACGTGTCGATCGGCTCGACGACCGACGCGATCGCGCTCGGCGTGCAGACGGTCTACCAGGAGCCGCAGCTCTTCCCCGAGCTCACGGTGGCCGAGAACTTCTTCGTGGGCCGCGAGATCACCCGCGGCCCCACCATCGACTGGCGCGCGCAGGCGCCGCGCATGCTCGAGCTGCTCGACACCGTCGGGCTCGACCGCTCGCTCGCCTCCCAGCCGCTCGGTGCGCTCTCGATCGCGAAGCAGCAGCAGGTGTCGATCGCGAAGGCGCTGCTGGAGCAGGCGAGCGTGCTGATCCTCGACGAGCCGAGCGCGATCCTCACCGACGCCGAGATCGAGGTGCTCTTCGGCGTCGTGCGGCGGCTCGCCGCGGACGGCGTCTCGATCATCTACATCAGCCACCGACTCGACGAGCTCTTCCGCATCGCCGACGAGGTCACCATCATGCGCGACGGCGAGACCGTCTCGTCGCAGCCGATCGGCGAGCTGACCGTCCGCGAGATCGCCGAGCGCATGGTCGGCGGCGAGATCGCCGAGGGCGTGCACAAGGAGGGCGAGCACGGCGATCTCGTGCTCGAGCTCGAGCACCTCACGCTCGACGGCGCCTTCTCGGACGTGTCGCTGTCGGTGCGCGCCGGCGAGGTCGTCGGCCTCTATGGGCTCGTCGGCTCCGGCGCGGCCGAGGTGGGCGAGGTCGTCTACGGCATGCGCGCTGCGAGCTCGGGCCGCATGCGCGCCGCGGGAGACGACCGGCACCCCGCGACGCCCTCCGAGGCGAAGCGCCGCGGCATCCGCATGGTGCCCGCCAACCGCTCGTCGCAGGGCTCGTTCTCGTTCCAGCCCATCGCCTTCAACATCACGATCGGCTCGCTCGGCCTGCTCGGCAGGCTCGGCTGGGTCTCGCCGAAGGCCGAGCGCCGCATCTCCGACGACCTCATCCGGCGCCTCGCCGTGAAGACGCCGTCGGGCCGCCAGCCCATCGGCGCCATGTCGGGCGGCAACGCCCAGAAGGTCGTCCTCGCGCGCCAGATCGTCGAGCAGCCCAGGCTGCTCGTGCTCGCCGAGCCCACGCAGGGCGTCGACGTCGGTGCCAAGGAGGAGATCCACCGCATCATCGCCGACCTCGCCGAGCGCGGCACCGCCGTGCTCGTCATCACGACCGACCTCGCCGAGGTGCAGCGCATCGCCGACCGCATCCTCGTGTTCCGGTCGGGCCGCGTCGCGCACGAGTTCCCGCCGAGCGCGAGCCAGGCCTCGCTGCTCGCGGCAGCCGCCGGCGCGGTCGACGACCCCGCCGCAGCGCAGACCGCGACCGGCCAGCCCGTCGCCGACCTGCCCGGTCGACCCATCCCTGGGGAGGAGCCCCGATGAGCACCGACACCGTCGCGCCGGCCGGCGCGAAGCCGCTGAGCCTGCGGCGCATCCTGCCGCCCATCGTCACCGGGCAGGAGATCGTGCTGCTCGGCGTGCTCGTCATCCTGTGGGTGCTGCTCGGCATCTTCACGCCCGCGTTCCTCACGCCCGCATCGATCGGCCCGCTGCTCGTGCAGGTCGCGCCGATCGCGCTCATCGGCGTCGGCATGACCTTCGTCATCATCACCGCGGGCATCGACGTCTCGGTCGCCGCGATGATCATGGTCTCCGCGGTCACGACCGCGCGGATGCTCGTCGCGTTCGACATCCCGGCGATCGCCGCCGTCCTCGTCGCGATCGTCATCGGCGCGGCGCTCGGCGCGATCAACGGCTTCCTCATCGCCTACGGCCGCGTGCACCCGATCATCATCACGTTCGGCACCGCGAACCTCTTCCAGTGGCTCGGGCTGCGGGTCTTCGACTCGTCGACCGTGAACGGCATCCCCTCGACGCTCGAGTTCTTCGGTCGGGGCGGCGCCGGATCCACCCTCGGCGTGCCGCACTCGTTCGCGATCGCCGTGATCGCGGTCGCCGCCGCGTGGTGGTTCCTGCGCTACGCGAAGGCGGGCCGCAACCTGTACGCGATCGGCGGCAACCAGAACGCCGCTCGGCTCGCGGGCATCAAGGTGCAGCCGCGGCTCGTGTGGGTCTACGTCGTCACCGGCGCCCTCGCCGGCCTCGCCGCGTGCATGGTCATCGCGACCGGCACCGCGACGCTCGACCAGTCGGTCGGCTCGGGCAAGGAGCTGCAGGTCATCGCCGCCGTCGTGATCGGCGGCACCTCGATCCTCGGCGGCCGCGGCAGCGTCGTCGGCACGCTGCTCGGCGCGATCCTCGTGCAGACCGTCGTCTCGGGCGTCACCCAGCTCGGCTGGCCCACCCAGCTCGGCTTCCTCTTCGTCGGCATCTTCATCCTGGTGGCCGTCGGCACCGACCTGATCCGCGAGCGAACGAGGAGGCGCGCATGACCGCCGTCACCACCCCCACCACGGCCGACCAGCGCCGCGAGCCCTCGCGCTTCCGCGACTGGATCACCGGCGGCGCCCTCAAGGACCGCGCCGTGCTGCTGCTCGCGCTCATCGTCGTGCTGCTCGTCGCGATGGCGATCCTCGACGGCGTCGGCCTCACGAGCGGCCGCTTCAACAGCGACTACCTCGCCTCGACGCTCATCGCCTACGTGCCGCTCGCGCTGCTCGCGCTCGCCGAGCTCTTCGTCATCACGTCCGGTCGCGGCGGCATCGACCTCTCGGTCGGCTCGATGGTCTCCCTCACGGGCATCGTCTTCGCGATGCTCTACCAGCAGGTGGGGCTGCCGCTCGCGGTCGCCGTCCTGCTCGCGGTCGCGTTCGGCGCGCTGCTCGGCGCGGTCAACGGCTTCCTGACGGCCTACCTCGGCTACCCGGCGCTCATCACGACGCTCGCGACCTTCTACGCCTACCGCTCGATCGCGCTCGTCGTGAGCGAGCAGCGCCCGATCTCCGGCCCCGAGATCTCGGAGTTCTACAGCGCGGCGAAGGCGATCGAGCTGCCCGTCATCGGCGGCGGGCTGCCGCTCGTGCCGCTCGGCGTCTTCACCTTCCTGCTGCCCGTCGCGATCGTCGCGTGGTTCGTGCTCAACCGCACGACCTATGGCCGCAAGCTCTACGCGATCGGCACGAACGACACGGCCGCGCAGTGGGCGGGCATCGACACGCGCCGCACGCGCATGATGGCCTACGTCACCGCCGGCGCCATCGCCGGGCTCGTCGGCGTCTACACCGTCGCGCAGTTCGCCTCCGCCCGCCCCGACGCGGGCACGAGCGGCAGCGGCATGGCGCTGCCCGCGATCACGATCGCGGTGCTCGGCGGCGTCGCCATCACCGGCGGCATCGGGCGGCTGAGCGGCATCCTGCTCGCCGCGCTGCTGATCGTGTGGCTCAACGCGTCGATCCTGCTCGTCGTGCCCGGCAACGAGGGCGCCCAGGCGCAGCTGCTCGCGCTCGGCGTCGTGCTGCTCGGTGCCTCGCTGCTCTCGAACGCGACGATCCGGCGACGGCAGGGCGGGCTCGCGAAGCCGCTCTCGGTGCCCGGGACCGCCCCGGGCGCCAAGTGACCGCGCGATGAGCGCGCTCGAGGCGTCGCTCCTGCGGCTCGCCCACGCCGTGGGGGAGCCGCAGCGCGAGCTGACGATCCTCGCCGAGGGCAACGTCTCCGCGCGGCTCGACGACGAGCGGATGCTCGTCAAGGCCACCGGGTCGTCGCTCGCGGCCTCCGGTCCCGACGACCTCGTCGAGTGCCGGTTCGAGCCCATCCTCGAGCTGCTCGACGACCCGACGGCGTTCGAGGGCGGCGCCGGTGACGCGCGGGTCGCCCAGGCGCTCATGGATGCGCGCGTCGACCCGGCGGCGAAGCGCCCGAGCGTCGAGGCGCTGCTGCACGCCGTCGTGCTGACGTCCGGCGCCGAGGCCGCGTGCCACACGCATCCGGTCGCCGCCAACGCGCTGCTGTGCTCGGACCGGGCGGAGCTGCTCGTCGCCGGCGCGCTCTTCCCCGACCAGGTCGTCGTGCTCGGCACCCGCAGCCTCCTCGTGCCCTACGTCGACCCCGGCCTCGGCCTCGGCCGGCTCATGCGGCACGAGCTGCGCGGCTTCGCCGACCGGCACGGCGCGCTGCCCAAGGTGGCCTGGCTGCAGAACCACGGCATCTTCGCCATCGGCGCGAGCCCGGCCGAGTGCCTCCGCATCACCGAGATGGCCGACAAGTTCGCGCGCATCCTGCTCGGCGCGCTCGCCGCGGGCGAGCCGCGCTTCCTGCCCGACGACGTCCTCGACCGCATCGACGGCCGGGACGACGAGCACGTCCGCCGCGCCATCCTCGACGCGGCCCACTGACCACCAGCGAAGGAGCTCACCATGCAGATCGGCGTCCACGGCCTCGTCTTCACCGGCACATTCGACGAGGCGGGCCTCCAGACGGCCATCGCCGGCACCCAGGCGGCGGGCTTCGACCTGCTCGAGCTGCCGCTCATGGACCCGTTCGCGATCGACGGCGCGCTCGTGCGGCGCATGCTCGACGACCACGGCGTCGCCATGACCTCGAGCCTCGGGCTCGACGCCGCGCACGACCTCTCGAGCGAGGACCCCGCGGTCAGCCGCCAGGGCGAGACGCTGCTCGAGCGCGCGATCGACGTCGTGGCGGAGGCCGGCGGGCAGCACCTCTGCGGCGTCATCTACTCGGCGATGCAGAAGTACATGGCACCGGCGACCGCGGCGGGCCGCGCGAGCTCGGCGGCCGCGCTCGGCCGGCTCGGCGACCGGGCGGCCGCGGCGGGCGTCACGCTCTCGCTCGAGATCGTCAATCGCTACGAGACGAACATCGCGAACACCGCCCGCGGCGGCCTGCGCTTCCTCGAGGAGGTCGGCCACGACAACGTGCACCTGCACCTCGACACGTACCACATGAACATCGAGGAGTCGGGGATGCTCGAGCCTGTCCTCGACGCGGGCGACCGCCTGAAGTACGTGCACATCGGCGAGAGCCACCGCGGCTACCTCGGCACCGGATCGGTCGACTTCGGCTCGTTCTTCCGCGGCCTCGGCCGTCTCGGCTACGACGGCCCGATCGTCTTCGAGTCGTTCTCGAGCGCGGTGGTCTCCGAGTCGCTCTCGAACACGCTCGGCATCTGGCGCAACCTGTGGGACGACTCCGCCGACCTCGCCGCGCACGCGAACCGCTTCATCCGCGACCAGCTGCGCTCCGTCGAGACGATCGCCCTCCACTGATCTCAACGGAGCGGTTGGTAGCAGGAGGGGATAGTGCCCTCGCGCGACCAGCCGCTCCGTTGAGGATCAGGCGGTGAAGACCGCGTGCGCCTGGGGCAGGCGGTGCCGGCCGCCGAGGTCCGAGAGCTCGAGCACGACGGCGACGCCCGCGACGGTGCCGCCGAGCTGCTCGACGAGGCTGATCGCCGCCACGAGCGTGCCGCCGGTCGCGAGCACGTCGTCGACGAGCAGCACCCGCCGGCCCGTGAGGTCGCCGGCCGCCTCGATCGTCGCGACCCCGTACTCGAGCGCGTAGTCGACGGATGCGGTCGGCCGCGGCGTCTTGCCGGCCTTTCGGATGGGCAGCAGGCCGGTTCCCGCGGTCGCCGCGACCGCGCCGGCGAGCAGGAAGCCGCGCGCCTCGACGCCCGCCACGAGGTCGAAGCCGCCCTCGAACGGCGCGGCCAGCGCGTGCGTGACGGTCGCGAGCGCATCCGCGTCGGTCAGCAGCGGCCCGATGTCGCGGAAGAGCACGCCCGGCGACGGGAAGTCGGGAGTGATCGCGATGCGCGACTCGGCGCGCTCGAGCGCTGCGGGGCTGGGGTCGGGCATCCCTCCACGCTATCGGCGCCGGGCCGTAGCGAGGTCCCCGGTGCGGCCGTAGAGTGCCCGCATGGCGGAGGCGCGGGGCAGCGGCCGGCTCGCGCTGGCCGCGGCCGCCTTCACGAGCAACTGGCGCAACCCCAACCTCCGTCGTGCGCAACTGAGCTTCCTCGGCGCGTGGACGGCGGAGTGGGCGTTCACCGTCGCGCTCGGCATCGTCGCCTACGCCGACGGCGGTGCGCTCGCGGTCGGCCTGGTGGGCCTCCTCCGCATGGTCCCGTCGGCGATCCTCGCCCCGCTGCTGTCGCCATTCGCCGATCGGGGGCGTCGCGAGCGGGTGCTCGTCGTCGTCTCCGCCGCGCGCGGCGTCGCGACCGGTGCCGCCGCCATCACGGTGGCGCTCGCTGGACCGACGCTCGTCGTCTACGCCCTCGCGGTGCTCTCGACCATCGCCGCCACCCTCTTCCGCCCCGCCCACTCCGCGCTCCTGCCCACGCTGTGCCGCACGGGGCACGAGCTGACGAGCGCCAACGTCGTGCGCGGGATGCTCGACTCGGTGGCCACGCTCGTCGGGCCGCTGCTCGCCACGGTGCTGCTCGCCGTCGCCGACGTGTCGGTCGTGTTCGCGGTCGCCGCCGGCGCGTCGATCTGGGCGGCGCTGCTGCTGCTCCGCGTCCGCTACGACGGCGCTCCTCGGGCGGCGGCGCCCCGCGGTCCCGGGCTGCTGCGCGAGGCGGCGGACGGCATCCGCGCGGTCGCCGGGCGTCCGGACCTGCAGCTCATCCTCGTGCTCGCCGCCGCGCAGTCGCTGACGCGCGGCGCGCTCACGGTGTTCTCGGTGGTCGTGGCGATCGAGCTGCTCCGCACGGGGGAGCCCGGCGTCGGCGCCCTCATGGCCGCCGTCGGCGTCGGCGCGGTCGCCGGCTCCCTCGCCGCGTCGTTCCTCGTCGGCTCCGGGCGGCTGGGTGGCTGGTTCGCCCTCGGGGTCGCGCTGTGGGGACTGCCGCTCGCCCTCGTGGGCGTCTTCCCCGAGCAGGCCGCCGCGCTCGTGCTGCTGGCCTTCATCGGCGTCGGCAACGCCCTCATCGACGTCGCCGGCTTCACCCTGATCGGCCGACTGGCTCCGGACGAGGTGCTCGCGCGCGTCTTCGGCATCCTCGAGAGCCTGGTCGCCGTCTCGATCGGGGTCGGCGCCCTCCTCGCGTCGGCGCTCGTGCAGTGGTTCGGGGTCGAGGCGGCGCTCATCGCGATCGGCCTGCTGTGCCCGGTGCTCGCGCTCGTCGCCTGGCGCCGCCTCCGCCGGCTCGACCGGGCAGTCGGCGACCTCGACGGCGCCATCCACCTGCTGCAGCGGGTGCCGATGCTCGCGCCGCTGCCGCTGCCGGCCATCGAGCAGCTCGCCCGCGGGCTCGAGGCGATCGCGGTGCCGGCCGGGCAGGCGGTGATCACCGAGGGCGAGATCGGTGACCGCTTCTACGTCGTCGAGTCCGGGCATGCGGATGTCGTCGGTGACGGTCGCGTCGTCGCGACGCTGGCCGAGGGCGACGGGTTCGGCGAGATCGCGCTGCTGCGCCGCACCCGCCGCACCGCGACCGTGCGGGCGAGCACCGCGCTCCGCCTGCGGGCGATCGACGCCGAGCGGTTCCTGCTCGCCGTGCTCGGCTACGCCCCGAGCACCGAGGCCGCGCTCGCGCACGTCGGCGACGAGCTCGACCGCTACGGCCCGCGGGAGCCGCTCGAGGAGCCGCCGGCGCCCTGACCGGACGCGCGGTGGCGTCCGCCATCGTCGCGATGACATCCGCCGTTGTGGCGCAGGGGCATCGGTGGGATCGTGAGCGCCGTGACCACCGAGCGGGCGACCCTCCTCATCGCCGACATCGGCGGCTACACCGACTACATGGGGTCGCACCGCATGACCCTGGCGCACGCCGAGGTGAACACCGCGCGGATGCTCGACCGCATGGTCGACGCGGCGCCGGGCTTCGAGCTCGTCGAGATCGAGGGCGACGCCGCGTTCCTCTCTCGTCGCGTGGGCAGCAGCGACGACGGCGCGGTCGGCGAGATCCTGGGCGCCGCCGTCGCGATGCACCGCGCGTTCCACCACGAGCGCGAGTACGTCGTCGCGAACCTCTGCCCGTGCGGCGGATGCCGGCAGGCGCGCGACCTCAAGCTCAAGTTCGTCGCGCACGTCGGCGACGTCGCGAGCCAGGCCATCCGCGGCCGCAGGAAGCTCGTCGGGATCGACGTGATCCTCGCGCACCGGCTGCTGAAGAACGCCGTGCCGATCCCCGAGTACGTGCTGCTCTCGGAGGACCTGTACCGCACCGGCGAGGCATCGGTGCCGGGCGACGTGCGCGAGATCACCCCCGACCTCGAGGGCATCGGCGAGATCCGCGCGTTCTTCGTCGACGTCGCCGACCTCGACGACCCGCCGCCGGTGCCTCGGGCGTCGTGGTCGGCGCGGCTCGGGAGCACCTTCCGCGCCGTCGGCCAGGGCCTCCCGTACATGCTCGGCCTCAAGCAGTCCCGCGGTCGCGCGCCCTCGACCTGACCCGAGCCCGGTTCTCGACGTCGCGGGTGGTCGCACGAGGCGATATGCCGCTCGCGCGACCACCCGCGACGTTGAGATTCAGGCGGGCATGAGGGCGGCGACCGCGCTCACCTCCACGAGCGCGCCGGGTACGCCGAGCGCCGAGACGATCGCCGCGGTCACGAGCGCCGGCTCGCCGTCGCTCGCGAGCTTCTGCGCCACCGCGCCGTAGGCGCTGGCGATGTCGGCGCCCTCGGCGAGCAGCACTGTCCACTGCACCACGTCGGCGAGCGTCGCGCCGGCCGCGGCGAGCGCCAGGGCGGCGTTGTCGACGGCGCGCGCCGACTGCGCGGCAGCGTCGTCCGAGACGAGCGCGCCGGTCTCGTCGACGCCGTTCTGGCCGCCGACGTAGATCGTGGTCGCGCCCGGCGGGACGATCGCGACGTGGCTGAAGGCGGGGGAGCGGACGAGGCCGTCCGGTCGGAGTCGGGTGATCGCATCCATGCCGACAGCGTGCACCGGGCCGCCGACGGTGTCACCCCGCGACCGTCGGCAGATCCGTCGCACGAAGGGGTTGCGCAACCGGTACTCAGCGATACTATGTACCAGTAGTCAGTGACACTGAGTAGTCGGTCAGGCGCATGCGACCGGTGCTCATCGGGACGGAGGACGAGATGCCCAGACAGGTGACGGAGATGCTCAAGGGCATCCTCGAGGGCCTGGTGCTCGCGATCCTCGGCGGCGGCCCCGCCTACGGGTACGAGATCACCGCTCGGCTCCGGGACGAGGGCTTCAGCGACATCGCGGAGGGCACGATCTACGCCCTCCTGGTGCGGGTGGAGCAGCGCGGCCTCGTCGACGTCGAGAAGGTGCCCTCGGAGAAGGGCCCTCCGCGCAAGGTCTACTCGCTGAACGCGCAGGGCGGCGAGTACCTGGAGGAGTTCTGGGCGAACTGGGGGTTCCTCTCGGAGCGCCTCGAGTCCCTGCGCGCAGAGGGCCGGAGCGGCCCCACCACGGCAGGAGGGATGTGACCATGTCGATCTTCGAGAAGATCATCGGCGACTTCGAGGGCAAGCGTCAGTACCGCGAGTACAAGGCGCGCGTGAAGGCGCTGCCGGAGCCCTACCGAGCGAGCGGTGCAGCGCTCGAGCGGTACGTGATGAACCTGGGCGCGGGCAACGACACCGCGATGCTGCTCACCATGCTCGACGACCTCGTGACGCTGCTCGAGCAGGGCGCCGAGGCACGGACGCCCATGCACGAGCTGCTCGGCGACGACGCGGTCGACTTCGCCGAGACCTTCCTCGCCAACTACCCGCAGGGCAGCTGGATCTCGAAGGAGCGCGCCCGCCTCAACGCCTCGATCGCCAAGGCCGTCGCCGAGGGGGAGCGATGAGCACCGCGATCGCGGAGCCCGTCATCCGCGTCCGCGGCGTCGAGAAGTCGTACAAGGCGCTCTCGGTGCTGCGCGGCGTCGACCTCGACGTCGAGCGGGGCACGATCGTCGCCCTGCTCGGCTCGAACGGCGCCGGCAAGACCACCCTCGTGCGCATCCTCGCGACGCTGCTCCGGCAGGATGCGGGCACGGCGACCGTCGAGGGCCACGACGTGCGCACCGACGCGGCCGCCGTCCGCGAGGCGATCAGCCTCACCGGGCAGTTCGCCGCCGTCGACGAGATCCTCACCGGCCGCGAGAACCTCGCGCTCGTCGCGCGCCTCCGGCACCTGCCGGAACCAGGCACCATCGCCGACGCCCTCCTCGCGCGCTTCTCGCTCGTCGAGGCCGGTGGTCGCCGGGTCGGCACCTACTCGGGCGGCATGCGCCGCCGGCTCGACATCGCGATGAGCCTCATCGGCTCGCCGCCGGTCATCGTGCTCGACGAGCCGACGACCGGCCTCGACCCGCAGGCCCGCAACGAGGTGTGGGATGCGGTGCGCGAGCTCGCGCGCTCTGGCACGACGGTGCTGCTCACGACGCAGTACCTGGAGGAGGCCGAGCAGCTCGCCGACCGCATCGCGATCCTGCACGAGGGCCGCATCGCGGTCGACGGCACGCTCGCCGAGCTCCGCGCCCTGCTGCCCAAGGCGACCGTCGAGGTCGTCGAGGTGCAGCCCACCCTCGAGGAGGTCTTCCTCGCCATCGTCGGCCGCGCCGGCACCGATGCGCCGACCGCGGCGCCCGCCTCCGAGGAGTCAGCATGACCACGCACGCCGTCGGCGACACCGCCGTGCTCACCGGGCGCTCGCTGCGCCACATCCTCCGCAGCCCCGACACGATCATCACCACCGCGGTGATGCCGATCGCGTTCCTCGTGCTGTTCGTCTTCGTCTTCGGCGGCGCGATCGACGTGGGCGGCGCCTCGTACGTCGACTACCTGCTCCCGGGCATCCTGCTCATCACCGTCGCCTCGGGCATCGCGTACACCGCCTACCGGCTGTTCCTCGACCTCCAGGCCGGCATCGTCGAGCGCTTCCAGTCGATGCCGATCGCGCGCTCCTCGGTGCTGTGGGCGCACGTGCTCACCTCGCTCGTGGCGAACCTCGTCTCGGTCGCGATCGTGATCGGCGCCGCGCTGCTCATGGGCTTCCGCTCGGGCGCCGGCGTCCTCGCGTGGCTCGGCGTCGCCGGCATCCTCACGCTCTTCACGCTCGCCCTCACCTGGATCGCCGTGATCGCCGGCCTTTCCGCCAAGACCGTCGACGGTGCGAGCGCCTTCTCCTACCCGCTCATCCTGCTGCCGTTCGTCTCGTCGGCATTCGTGCCCACCGAGTCGATGCCCGGCCCGGTGCGCTGGTTCGCCGAGCACCAGCCGGTCACGTCGATCGTCGACGCGATCCGGGCGCTGCTCGCGCAGCAGCCCGTGGGCGCCGAGCTGTGGATCGCGCTCGGCTGGTGCGTCGGCATCCTCGCCGTCGCGGCGGTGCTCGCCACCGCCCTGTATCGCCGCAAGCTCGGCTGACGGGGCGGTCGACGGCCCCGGGGATCCGCGGATCCACCGGGGCCGCCGACACGAGCCGGAAACAGCGATCCGGCTAGGCTCGCGGACATGGGCGATCTGTTCGACGACTACGACAAGCCCTTCGCGAACCCCCGGAAGCGCGAGGGCACGGCGTGGGATGAGATGTTCGAGAGCAAGGGCGCAGCGCGCGGCCCGTACAAGCCGCTGTACGACGCCCTCTCCGAGCTGACGAAGGACGACCTCCGCACGCGCGCCGACGCGCTCGCCACCTCCTACCTCGCGCAGGGCGTGACCTTCGACTTCGCGGGCGAGGAGCGGCCGTTCCCGCTCGACGCCATCCCGCGCATCATCACCGCCGAGGACTGGCGCCACGTCGAGTCGGGCGTGCAGCAGCGCGTGCGAGCGCTCGAGGCGTTCCTCGCCGACATGTACGGCCCGCAGCGCGCGGTCGAGGACGGCATCGTCCCCGCGAAGCTCATCTCCACGTCCACGCACTTCCACCGCCAGGCCGCCGGCGTCGTCGGCGCGAACGGCGTGCGCATCCACGTCTCGGGGATCGACCTCATCCGCGACCAGGACGGCGAGTGGCGCGTGCTCGAGGACAACGTGCGCGTGCCCTCCGGCGTCTCGTACGTCATCTCGAACCGCCGCGTGATCGCGCAGACGCTGCCCGAGATGTTCTCGACCATGCGCGTGCGCCCGGTCGGCGACTACTGCGACAAGCTGCTCCACGCCCTCCGTGCCGCCGCGCCCGCCGGCGTCGACGACCCGCGCGTCGTGGTGCTCACGCCCGGCGTCTACAACTCCGCCTACTTCGAGCACACGCTGCTCGCGCGGCTCATGGGCGTCGAGCTCGTCGAGGGCCGCGACCTGTTCACCTCCGGCGGCCGCGTCTACATGCGCACGACGGAGGGGCCGGCGCGCGTCGACGTCATCTACCGCCGCGTCGACGACGACTACCTCGACCCGCTGCAGTTCCGCGCCGACTCGATGCTCGGCAGCCCGGGCCTCATGCTGGCCGCGCGGCTCGGGAACGTCACGATCGCGAACGCGGTCGGCAACGGCATCGCCGACGACAAGCTCGTCTACACCTACGTGCCGGAGCTCATCCGCTACTACCTGTCGGAGGAGCCGATCCTCAAGAACGTCGACACGTGGCGGCTGGAGGATCCGGGCGCGCTCGAGGAGGTCATCGACCGCCTGCACGAGCTCGTCGTGAAGCCCGTCGACGGCTCGGGCGGCAAGGGCCTCGTCGTCGGCCCCGACGCGACGCCCGAGGAGCTCGAGGCGCTCAAGCAGCGGCTGCTCGACGACCCGCGCGGCTGGATCGCGCAGCCCGTCGTGCAGCTGTCGACCATCCCGACGCTCGTCGAGGACGGCATGCGCCCCCGCCACGTCGACCTCCGCCCGTTCGCCGTCAACGACGGCAAGGATGTCTGGGTGCTGCCCGGCGGCCTCACGCGCGTCGCGCTGCCCGAGGGCCAGCTGGTCGTGAACTCGTCGCAGGGCGGCGGCTCGAAGGACACCTGGGTGATCGCCGGCGCTCGCGAGCAGCTGCCGCTCATCGACCACGACGCCGAGTTCGGCGCGTCCGGTGAGCCGATGACCCGGCCGATCTCGATCATCGCCGGCCACGAGCACCCGCAGGACCAGTCGCCGCAGGACGCCCCGCGCGGCCAGGGCGAGCAGCAGCAGCAGAGCCAGTCGCAGTCGCAGTCGCGCGGCGGGCAGCGGCAGTCGCAGCGCCAGTCGCAGTCCGCTTCCTCGCGTCGGGAAGCGGTCGGTGGAGCCGATCGCGGACTGAGACAGCACCGGCCCGACACGGAAGGCACGCAGCCATGATGCTCAGCCGCATCGCCGAGAGCCTGTTCTGGATCGGCCGCTACATCGAGCGGGCCGACGGCACCGCGCGCATCCTCGACGTCTACCTCCAGCTGCTGCTCGAGGATGTCGCGGTCGACGAGGACACCGCCTGCCGCGCGCTGCTCGGCGTGATGGGCCACGACGCCCCGCCGGAGCGCAAGCTCACGCGCGTCGACGTCGTGAACTCGCTCGCGACCGACCGCACGCAGCCGGCGTCGATCGCCTACTCCGTGAACGCCGCGCGCGAGAACGCCCGCCGCGCGCGCGAGATCATCTCGACCGAGCTGTGGGAGGTGCTCAACGCCACGTACGCGAACATGCCGCGGCGCGTGAGCCCCGACCAGGTGCACCAGATGTTCGGCTGGGTGCGCGAGCGCTCGGCGCTCGCGAGCGGCATGGCCGACTCGACGGTGAGCCACGACGACGCGTGGAGCTTCTTCACGCTCGGGCGCTCGATCGAGCGCGCCGACATGGTCGCGCGGCTGCTCGCGACCCGCGCGCTCACCGAGGCGTCCGGCCCCTCGTGGACGACCATCCTGCGCTCGGTCGGCGCCTACGAGGCCTACCTGCGCACCTACCGCGGCGTGCCCTCGAGCACGAACGCGGCTGAGTTCCTGCTGCTCGACCGGCTCTTCCCGCGCTCGATCCTGTTCTCGGTGCGCAGCGCCGAGGCATGCCTGCAGGACATCGAGCCGCGGCAGGAGCGGGTCGGCTACGTCGACATCGCCCAGCGGATGCTCGGACAGATCCGCGCGGAGCTCGAGTTCCGCCCGATCCAGGACATCATCGAGGACCTGCCGGTCGTGATGGACAAGGTCCAGACGACCACGACGAACGTGTCGCACGCCGTGCGCGAGCGCTACTTCCCGACCCACAACATGCCCGCCTGGACCAGGGAGGCATCGTGAGCCGCATCCGCATCCGTCACACCACCGGCTACCGCTACGAGCAGCCCGCCGTCGCGTCGTACAACGAGTCGCGCATGCTGCCGTCGACCTCCGACGGCCAGTTCGTCATCTACTCGAACCTCGACATCCGCCCCAACACCTCGATCAACACGTATGAGGACTACTGGGGCACGAAGGTCGTCTCGTTCGACGTGCTCGCGCCGCACACCGAGCTGCAGCTGACCGCGACGAGCCTCGTCGAGGTGCGCCCGCGCCTCACCGGCGGGCACGACCTGTCGTGGGAGCAGCTCGAGAAGGTCGCGCTGCGGGCCACGCAGTACGTCGAGCAGCTCGGCCAGACGATCCGCACGCGCCCGACCGACGACCTCATCGCGGCGGCGCAGGAGATCCGCGATGCGTCCGAGACGCCGGGCGCCGCCGCCGCGGCGATCGCGCGCATGGTCGGCGAGGAGATGGAGTACATGTCGGGCGTGACGCACGTGCACACGCTCGCCGCCGAGGCGTGGACCAACCGCAAGGGCGTCTGCCAGGACATCGCGCACATCACGATCGGCGCGCTGCGGCACGTCGGCATCCCGGCGCGCTACGTCTCGGGCTACCTGCACCCGCGGCCGAACGCGCAGATCGGCGAGACGATCCGCGGCGAATCGCACGCGTGGGTGGAGTGGTTCACCGGCGAGTGGAACGCGTGGGACCCGACGAACCTCATCGACATCGGCGAGCGCCACGTCAAGGTCGGCCTCGGCCGCGACTACAACGACGTGCCACCGCTGCGCGGCGTCTACGCCGGTGCCGGCAAGAGCCAGCTCTTCGTCAGCGTGGAGATCACGAAGGAGTCCTGACCGCCCGCTGGTCGCGGAGCAGTCGGCGCAGCCGACCGCGTACTCCTGACCACCCGCTGGTCGAGTAGCAGTCGGCGCAGCCGACCGCGTATCGAGACCACCGGCGTCCCGACGAGCGTTCGTCAACCGCCGATGCGGGCCTGACGCGTGTCGGGCACGCCGTCCTCGTTCTCGTCGGCGCTCCGCGCGCGGCGAGCATCCCACCGCAGCAGCGGAGCGGCGAGCAGGGCCGCGAGCCCCGAGCCCAGCAGGACGCCGAGCTTCGCGGCGTCCGTGCGACCGCCGTCGTCGAAGGACAGCTCGCCGATGAGGAGCGACACCGTGAAGCCGATCCCGGTGAGCAGCGCGACGGGCAGGAGGTCGCGGATGCCGATGCCGTCGGGAAGCCGCAGGGGCGTGCAGCGGACCACCAGCGTCGAGACGCCCAGCACACCCAGCAGCTTCCCCACGACGAGGCCGGCGGCGACCGCGAGCAGGACGGGCTGGTCTGCCAGCAGGTCGCCGAAGCCGCCGCTGTCGACCACGGACACGCCCGCCGCGCAGAACGCGAAGACGGGCAGGGCGATGGCGGTCGCCCAGGGCCGCACCGCGGCTTCGTGGCGATGCGTGCGAGGCTCCCGCTCGCCGAAGACGGCGCGCGCCGGCACCGTGGCGCCGAGCAGCACACCGGCGATCGTCGCGTGCACGCCCGACTCGTGCATGAGCCACCAGGCGACGAGCGCGATCGGGATGAGCAGCCACCACGACGAGCAGCGAGACCGCACGAGCAGGCCGAACGCGGTGATGGCGAGGATTGAACCGAGCAGCGCGAACGCCTGCACGCCCGCGGTGTAGAAGACGGCGATGACGACGATCGCCAGCAGGTCGTCGACGACCGCCAGCGTCAGGAGGAAGGTCCGCAGGCCGACGGGCAGCCCGCGGCCGAAGATCGCGAGGACGGCGAGCGCGAACGCGATGTCGGTCGCGGCGGGGATGGCCCAGCCGGTGAGCGCGGAGCTGTCGCCGGCGATCACCACGATGGCTGCGAAGAAGAGCGCGGGCAGGGCCATCCCTCCGATGGCGGCGAGCACCGGCACCGCCGCCCGCCTGGGGTCGCGGAGGCTCCCGGCCACGATCTCGTGCTTGAGCTCTACGCCGACGACGTAGAAGAAGACGGCGAGGAGTCCGTCCGCGGCCCATGCGCCGACGGAGAGGTCGAGGTGGATCGCCTCCGGTCCGATGCGCGTGGCCATGAGGTCGGCGTAGGTCTCGCGCCAGGGCGAGTTCGCCCAGACGAGGGCTGCAGCTGCCGCGACGAGCAGCAGCACGCCGCTCGTCGTCTCGAGCCGCAGCAGCTGGGCGAGGCGTGCTCGGCGCGAGCCGATCGGGGTGCGGGGGGCTTCCATAGAGGGTCTCCTCTCGGCACCGCGCAGCCGGATCGCCGAGCGGCACGCCGACCAGGCTTCCCGGCACACCAGCCACCAGGCTACCGGCCCCGGCGGCAGCCCCGCTCTTCGGTCGTGGTCTGGCCGGCTCGTGCCCAGCGGTCTACCGTGGTCGCCATGTGCAGGAACATCACCGAGCTGCGGGGGCTGCAGCCTGCCGCCAACGACGAGGAGATCGAGGCCGCCGCGCGGCAGTACGTGCGGAAGGTCTCTGGCATCACGCATCCGACCGATCGCACGCGCGACGCGTTCGAGCGCGCGGTCGCCGAGGTCGCGCACATCACCGAGCACCTGCTCGCCGACCTGCCGGACCGGCGCCAGCCGCCGCAGACGGTGCCGCCGCTCCGCCGCCCGGAGGTGCGGGCACGCATCGCCGAGCGCGAGGCGGCCGCAGCAGCCGCGAGCTGACCCGGATCCTCAACGTCGCCAGTGGTCGCTCGATCCGCTATGGCGGCCGAGCAACCACCCGCGACGTTGAGAGTTCAGGCGGAGGCGCGCATCTGCGCGGTGATCTCGTCCATCACGCGCATGATGGCGACCGTCTCGTCGAGCGGCATGAGCGGGCTCTCGAGCTGCCCCGCCGCGACGCAGCGCTCGACCTCTGCGGCCTGGAACTGCATCCCGCGTCCGTCCGTCTCGGGCACGAACGTCTCCTTGTCGCCGGATGCGTGGCGGCGAGTGAACCCGGTCCACACGTAGAACGCGGGGTCGAGCTCGATCACGCCCTCGGTGCCGGCGATCGAGGCGCGGTTGGAACCGAGCGTCTCCATCGAGAACGTCACGGTCGACATGCGACCGCCCTCGTGCGTGAGGATCGCCGAGCCGCGGTGGTCGACGCCCGCGGCGTCGACGGCACCCGCAGCGCGGACGCGCGTCACCGGACCGAGGAACGCGTGCGCGAGCGAGACGCAGTAGACCCCGAGGTCGAGGAGCGCGCCGCCGCCGAGCGCACGCTCGATCATGCGGCCGCCGGGGGAGAGGTCGAGCATCTGCGAGTGGTCGGCGGTGACGCTCACGAGCTCGCCGAGGTTGCCCGCCGCGATGCGCTCGCGCACGACTTCCATCGTCGGCAGGAAGCGCGTCCACATCGCCTCCATCACGAAGACCCCCTTCGCGCGGGCCGCGTCGACGACCTCCTGCGCTTCGTCGCCCGTCGTGGTGAACGCCTTCTCGACCAGCACGTGCTTGCCCGCCTCGATCGCGAGCAGCGCGTGCTCGCGGTGCAGCCCGTGCGGCGACGCGACGTAGACGATGTCGACGTCGGGATCGGCGACGAGCGCCTCGTAGCTGCCGTGCGCGGTCGCGGCGCCGTGCGTCGTCGCGAACGCCTGGGCGCGACCCTGATCGCGGCTGCCGACCGCGACGAGACGGTGGCCGCCGACGGCGAGGTCGCGGGCGAAGGCTCCAGCGATGCCGCCGGGCGCGAGGATGCCCCAGCCGGGCGAGGAGGTCGTCATGCGGCGACTCTAGCCCGCGTCACCCGCATCCCGGGGCCGAGGGGTTCGCCATGCAGTCGCCGTTCGTGAGCACGGTCTCGACCTCGAAGACCTTCACGCTCACGGCCGGCGCGTCGACCGGCAGGGTGCCGGGCACCGAGAACCAGCCGCCGCCCGCGTCGACCTCGGCGGTGAAGACGACGGTGAGGGATGCGGTGACGTCGTCGCGCGCGGCGTAGGCGTGACTCGTCGCGGTCTCGGTCCACGACTCGTCGGTGCCGCTCCAGGCCGTGCCGGATGCGTCGCTCGTCTCCGTCGTGCCGTCGCCGTAGTCGAAGACGTAGGAGGTGGGCGTCCAGCGCACCTCGATCGGAGCATCGAACAGCTCGCCGTCCATCGTGTGCGTCTCCGCGGTGGCGTAGAAGTTCGTCGGTGTGCCGACGACGCCCCACCCGTCCGGCTCGACGACGAGCTCGCCGACGACCGGGCGGAACTGCGCGAGGTCGTTGATGGTGATGGGCTGCCCCACCTCCGCGACGCCAGGGCGATTGTCGATCACTGCGAAGTTCATCCGCTCGCAGGTCACCGGGTCGGTGCCCGCGTCCATGCACTCTTGATAGGGCGTCGGACGTGGCTTCGCCGCGGGGGCGGCGTCTGCCTCTGCGCTCGAATCACCAGTGCCAGCGCCGCTGCTGGAACCGACGATCACCAAGGCCCCCGATGCCGGGTCAAGTTCGCAACGATCGGTGATCACATCTAGTTCGGTGCAGGTAGCAGGACCAGTAGTTGCTTGGGCCAGCGACGCGAACGCAAACACCAGAAGCCAGATGCTCAATTGCACTATGCGCATATGGTCTCGTCCTCACTCAAGTTGAGGACCGCCACGAGTAGCCGGCCGTCCGTGCGGCGCTCGAACGCGACTGTCCAGGCGTCGAGACCTTCCCCCTGACGGACATCCCCATTCGCCTGTGTCGTCCGAACGTTCTCTGCGCTGGTGCACATGTGCGCAGTCAGGCCGCCCTGGCTTTGCTCAGTGATCTCAAGGGCGGTGACCTCTAGTACTCCGCGGCTGACTTCGCCTCGGTCGAGCGTTGCTTGAATCTGCTCGGCAAACTCTGCGGCGAGCGCCGGAGTTGCATGCTCTTCGAGGCCGGGTCCCGAGGCAGAGCCCTGCGCGAATTGCTCATCGACATCGGTGTAGAAGTCAGCAAATGCTCGGGTCGCCTCCATGACCAGTGCGGCCTCGCTGGTCGGCGTCGCAACCGGCGTCGTCGACTCAGTCGGCTCCGGCGGCGTGCAACCCGCGAGGGCGAGCGCCGCGACGAGCGCGACGCCTGCTGCGAGCCTCCGGAGCATGGGGGCAGAGTACGCCGCGCCGCAACCGCGCGGTCAGGTCTCTCCACAGCTCGCACTTGACGAGATCGCCAACGGTGTTTTACTGTCAACAGTAGAACAGCACGAGATGCCCACTGCAAAGGAGCAGTCATGAACCTCCACGCGCTACTGCGTCGTCGAGCGGCCGAGTCCGGCCCCATCCGAGTCGGCGTCATCGGTGCCGGCAAGTTCGCGTCGATGTTCCTCACGCAGGCATCCGTCACTCCCGAGTTCCACGTCGTCGGCGTCGCCGACATCAACGTGCCGAAGGCGAAGGACGCGCTCTCGCGCACCGGCTGGTCGGCCGACCGCTACGCCGCCACCTCGCTCGACGAGGCCGCGCGCACCGGCCTGACCGCCGTGATCGACGACTCGATGGCGCTGATCAAGCACCCCTCGGTCGAGGTCATCCTCGAGATCACCGGCAACCCGATCGTCGGCACCGACCACGCGGTCGCGGCCATCGACAACGGCAAGCACGTGATCATGGTCAACGTCGAGGCCGACTGCATGGTCGGCCCGCTGCTGCAGCGCCGCGCTGCCGCGGCCGGCGTCGTCTACTCGATGGCCTACGGCGACCAGCCCGCGCTCATCTCCGAGCTCGTCGACTGGTGCCGCACGGTCGGCTTCGATGTCGTCGGCGCCGGCAAGGGCACGAAGTACCTGCCCGAGTACCACTACTCGACGCCCGACACCGTCTGGGACTACTACGGCTTCACCCCCGAGCAGCTCGCCTCCGGCGACTTCAACCCGAAGATGTTCAACTCGTTCCTCGACGGCACGAAGTCGGCGATCGAGATGGCCGCCGTGGCGAACGGCACCGGCCTCGAGCCGCAGCTCGAGGGCCTCCACTTCCCGCCTGCCGGGGTCGACGACCTCCCGCGCATCTTCCGCGAGCGCTCGGTCGGCGGCGAGCTCGACCGCCGCGGCACCGTCGAGATCGCGTCGAGCCTCCACCGCGACGGCTCCGAGGTCGAGCGCGACATCCGCTGGGGCGTCTACGTCACCTTCGAGGCGAAGACCGACTACGCCGTGCAGTGCTTCGCCGAGTACGGCGTCAAGACCGACGAGACGGGCCGCTACGGCTCGCTCTACCGGCCGTACCACATGATCGGGCTCGAGCTCGGGGTCTCGATCGCGAGCGCCGTGCTGCGCGGTGAGCCCACCGGCGCCCCCACGGGCTTCCGCGGCGACGTCGTGACGACCGCGAAGCGCGACCTCAAGGCCGGCGAGACGCTCGACGGCGAGGGCGGCTTCACCGTCTTCGGCAAGCTCCGCCCCGCGAGCTTCTCGCTCGAGCAGGAGGCGCTTCCGCTCGGCCTCGCGCACGGCGCGAAGCTCATCCGCGACGTGCCGAAGGACCGCTCGGTCACGTGGAACGACGTGGATGCGGACGGGTCGCTCGCGGCCGTCCGGTTCCGCCGAGAGCTCGAGGCGGAGTTCCGCGCCGAACAGAGCGTCACGGTTTCATAACGCACGCGTTCTACTGTTGACAGTAGAACGCGACCACGGTTCACTCGTCTCAGGCACCGTCGCCTCACCACTCGCAAAGGAGCGAAACCCATGCCACGACTGATCGATCAGATCATGTCGACGCTCGACAAGATCGTCCAATGGTTCTGCGTGCTCTGCCTGGTCGTGATCACCGTCGCGGTGACCTGGCAGGTGATCTCGCGCTACGTCACGCGTGACTCCGCATCCTGGACCGTCGAGGTCTCGTCGCTCGCGTTCGTCTGGCTCTCGATGTTCGCCATCGCGCTCGGTGTCCGTCAGGGACGCCACATGGTGCTGGACATCTGGGAGTACGCGCCGGCTCACCGCTGGCTCCGCGTCACCGTGACGACGGTGGCGAGCGCGCTCGTGCTCTTCACCCTCGCCGTGCTCGTCTGGTACGGCATCGATGCGCTGCCGAGCGCGATGCGCCGCAACATGCCGGGCATCGATCTGCCCTTCGGCATCATCTCGCTCGCCGTGCCCGTGGGCTGCTCGTTCTCCGCTCTGTTCGCCATCGAGGCGTGGTGGAAGCTCGTCCGCAACACCGACCCCGAGGTCGACCCGCTCCCGTCGAGCGTCCTGTTCCAGTCCGAAGAGGACACGCTTGTGAAGGGTGAGGTGTAACCCATGGGTCCTCTGCTGCTCGGCAACTTCGTGGGAGCGATGCTCCTGCGCGTCCCCATCGGCTTCGCGCTCGCGCTCGCGTCGATCATCACCATCTGGCTCGTCACCGACACGCCGCTGACCATCGGCGCCCAGCGCATCGTCGCGGGCATCACGCCGTTCGCGCTGCTCGCCATCCCGCTCTTCATCCTCGCGGGCGGCATCATGAACGCCGGCGGCATCACGAAGCGACTGCTCAACCTTGCCGACTCGATCGTCGGTGGGATGCGCGGCGGTCTCGCGCAGACGAACGTGCTCTCCGCACTGTTCTTCGGCGGCATCTCGGGCTCGGCGGTCGCCGACATCTCGAGCCTCGGCCGCATCCTCATCCCCGCGATGAAGGCGCGCAACTACAAGGCCGCATACACGGCCGCCGTCACGGCCGCCGCGCCGATCGTCGCGCCGATCATGCCGCCGTCGATCACAATGATCGTCTACGGCGTGGTCTCCGGAACGTCCATCGGCGCGCTGTTCTTCGCCGGCATCATCCCCGCGCTGCTCTACATCGCGATGCTGATGGTCGCCGTGCACCTGACCGTGCGCAAGCAGGGCTTCACCGACGAGCTGGTCGCCAACACGACGAACATCGAGCTCATCGGCAAGACGCCCAAGGAGGAGCGCCCGAAGTTTCTGCCGTCGCTCGTCGGGTCGCTGCCGGCGCTGCTGCTGCCGCTCATCATCCTCGCCGGCATCCGCTTCGGCTGGTTCACCGCCACGGAGGCGGCCGCGGTCGCGGTGGTCTACGCACTGCTCGTCGGCCTGTTCATCTACCGGGAGCTCACCTGGAAGAAGCTCGTCACGGCGCTCGCCGAGTCGGGCCTCATGGTCGGCCTCATCATGCTCGTGCTCGCCGCGGCGCAGCTCTACTCGTGGGCGCTCACGTCCGGCGGTGTGCCGCAGGCGGCGGCGGAGGCGATCTTCGGCTTCACCGACAACCTCGTGGTGCTCCTCATCCTCGTCAACATCATGCTGCTCATCGCGGGCATGTTCATCGAGGCGAACGCTGCGCTGATCATCATCACGCCGATCCTGCTGCCGGTGATGACGTCGCTCGGGGTCGACCCTGTGCACCTCGGCATCATCATCGTCGTCAACCTCGGCATCGGCCTCATCACGCCGCCGGTCGGCATCGCGCTGATGCTCTCCGCCGAGATCTCGAAGGTCAAGTTCATCTCGGCGATCCGAGCCTCGTGGCCATTCCTGCTCACCGGCCTCATCTTCATGCTCCTCATCACCTACGTCCCGCAGATCTCGCTCTGGCTGCCATCCGTGCTGCTCGGCGAGTGACCGCGATCCAAACCACCAAGGAAGGAATCACCATGCGCACCACCAAGCTCCTCGCCGGCGCGGGCATCGTCGCCCTCGCCCTCGCAGGCTGCTCGACCGGCGGCTCGGCTCCCAGCAGCTCGGGCGGCACCGGCGCCGAGGGCGAGACGATGACCCTCGTGCTCGGCCACGCCGGCTCCACCACCGACCCGCGCCAGTGGGCTGCCGAGCAGTTCGCCGAGCGGATCGAGGAGGCGACCGACGGTCGCGTCACCGTCGAGATCCACTCCGACTCCACCCTCGGCACCTGGGAGGAGATGATCGACGGCCTGCAGATCGACAGCGTCGACATCGTCATCGAGTCGATGCTCTCCGTCGAGGCCTACACCGACCTCGCGTCGGTCGAGACGGCTCCGTTCCTCTACGACAGCGAGGAGCAGTTCTTCGAGGTCTGGGGCGGCGAGCTCGGCGACGAGATCCAGGCCTCGGTCACCGAGGCATCCGGCTACTCGCTGCTCGGCAACATGTACCGCGGCCCGCGCGAGCTCACCACCAAGGAGCCCGTGACGCAGCTGAGCGACGTCGAGGGCCTCACGATCCGCACGCCGAGCGCGCAGACGATGCTCGACACGTGGAACGCGCTCGGCGCTCGCGCCGAGGCGCTGCCCTTCAACGAGGTCTACTCGGCACTCGAGTCGGGCGTGCTCGACGGCCAGGAGAACCCGCTCGACGCGATCCTCTTCAACTCGATCCACGAGGTCGCGCCGCACATCGCCGAGACCGACCACATGTACGCCAACTACCACTTCATCATGTGGGACGAGGCGCTGCAGGGCTACCCGGAGGACATCCGCCAGGCGATCCTCGACGTCACGGATGAGGTCGGCCAGGAGTACACCGACAACACCGTCACCAACATGGCCGACTACCGCTCGCAGCTCGAGGAGGCCGGTGCGGAGTTCCACGAGATCACCGACCGCGACGCATGGGTCGAGGCGACGCAGCCCGTCGTCGAGGGCCTCCCCGACCAGGTGCAGACCTGGGTCGAGCAGATCCGCGGCATGTGATCCACGGCGGGGCCCCGTCCGCGGGGCCCCGCCACCCCACCCCACCATCCCGCCGCATCGGCACCCAGGCGGTGCGGCACCACCCGTCGAGCCCCACGCATCCGACATCTCAGGAGAGAGACCATGAACCTGCACGAGCTGCTCAAGGAGCGCGAAGCACAGGGCCAGCCGATCCGCGTCGGCCTGATCGGCTCCGGCCGGTTCGGGACGATGTACCTCTCGCAGGCCCGCAACATCCCCGGCGTGCGCGTGCTCGCGATCGCCGACATCAATACGGCGCGCGCCCGCGAGTCCCTCGCTCGCGTCGGCTGGCCGGAGGACGCCATCGTCGACTCGGTCGACGACCTGTCCGAGGGCAAGACGGCCGTCATCGCGAACGCGATGGACCTCTTCCGCACCGACATCGACGTGATCGTCGAGGCGACGGGCAACCCGATCGTCGGCATCAAGCATGCGCTCGCCGCGATCGACTCCGGCAAGCACGTGATGATGGTGACGGTCGAGGCCGACGCCCTCGCCGGCCCGGCGCTCGCCAAGCGCGCGAAGGATGCGGGCGTGGTCTACTCGATGGCGTTCGGCGACCAGCCCGCGCTCATCTGGGAGCTCGTCGACTGGGCGCGCACGAGCGGCTTCGACGTCGTCTGCGCCGGCAAGGGCGCGAAGTACCTGCCCGGCTACAACCAGATGAACCCCGACAACGTGTGGGACCACTGGGAGTTCTCGGACGAGCTCAAGCAGTCCGGCCAGCTCAATCCCTACATGCACACGTCGTTCCGCGACGGCACGAAGGCCGCCATCGAGATGGCAGCCGTCGCCAACGCTGCGGGCCTCGTGCCCGGCGACGCCGGCCTCAGCTTCACGCCCGGCAACCTCGAGGAGATCGCCACGGTCTGCCGCCCGGAGTCGGTCGGCGGCGTGCTCTCGCACGAGGGCACCGTCGACGTGATGTCGAGCTACACCCGCGAGGGCGACTGGATCCCCCACAACACCCAGGAGGGCGTGTTCGTCGTCGTGAAGGCGACCAACGACTACGTCTCCGAGTGCTTCCAGGAGTACCCGTGGCACCCGGACCCCACCGGGCAGTACGCGGCGCTCTACCGGCCGTACCACTACGTCGGGCTCGAGCTCAACGTCTCGATCGCGAACGCGGTGCTGCGCGGCGTCGCGACGGGCACGGCCATCGGCTTCACGGCGGATGTCGTGGCGACCGCCAAGAAGGACCTGGCCGCGGGCGACACGCTCGACGGCGAGGGCGGCTTCGCGGTCTACGGCAAGCTCGTGTCGGCTCGCACGTCGGTCGCCGAGGGCTACCTGCCGGTCGCGCTCGCGCACCACGTGCCGCTCAAGAACGACATCAAGCAGGGCGAGAGCGTGCGCTGGGACGATGTCGAGGTCGACGACTCGCTCGCGCAGGCGATCGAGCTGCGCCGCGAGACCGAGGCGCTCGCCGCTGCAGCCGCGGCGTGATCCGATCCTCATGAGCCGTTCGCTGAGCCTCCTCGGGCTGGGTGCCATGGGCCTGCCGATGGCGCGCAGGCTCGCGGCGCGCGGTGCGCTGACGGTCTGGAACCGCAGCGCGTCGCGCGCCGAGGCCTTGCGCGAGGAGGCACGGCGTGATGAGGCCCTGCGTGACGGGGCGGCGGACGTCGTGGTCGCCACGACGCCCGCCGCCGCGGCGACCGAGGTGGTCCTCACCGCGCTGCCCGACCTGCCGCAGGTGCGGGAGGTGCTCGAGGGCGACGACGGGCTGCTCGCCGGCTGGCGGGCGGCGGGCGTCGAGCATCCGATGCTCGTCGTGCACGGCACGGTGTCGCCCGTCGCGCTGCGCGAGCTGGCCGACGAGCTCGCGGCCCAGGGCATCGATGTGGTCGACGCCCCGATGTCGGGCGGCGTGCTCGGTGCCGCCGAGGGCCGCATCAGCTTCTTCGTCGGCGGCAGCGAGGCCCAGGTCGCCGAGCTCGCCCAGCTGCTCGAGCCGTGCGCCTCACGCGTCACGCGGATGGGCGGCACCGGCACCGGCGCGATGGCGAAGCTGTGCAACCAGCTCATCGTCGCCGAGACGGTCACCGCCCTCTCGGAGGCGTTCGCCCTCGCCCGCGCGAGCGGCATCGACGCCGAGACCCTCGCCGACGCGCTCGGCTCGGGGCTCGCCTCGAGCGAGGTGCTGCGGCAGAAGCGGCACCACTGGATCACCGAGTCGTTCGAGCCCGGCGGCACGATCGACTACCAGGTGAAGGACCTCCGCTTCGCGCGCGAAGCGGCCGACGACGCGGGGCTGCGGCTCGACGCCGCCCGCACCGCGCTCGCGCTCTTCGAGGCCGCATCCGCCGCCGGCGACGGCGGCCTCGACCACTCCGGCATCTACCAGACCATCCGTCGGCCGCAGCGCTGACGACGACACGAGGGAACAGCCATGACCGACTCGACCGCACCCATCGGATCCAACGCCGACGCGACCGGCGCCGATTCGACCAGCACCGCCGCGACCGGCACCCCCGCATCCGGCACCGACGCACCGCTGGTGGTCACCGCCATCTTCCGCCCCGCCGAGGGCAAGCGCGAGCAGGTGCTCGCCGCGATGCAGCGCGTCATCCCGCGGGTGCACGAGGAGGAGGGCTGCAACCTCTACGCGATCCAGGAGGCCGAGGACGGCACGATCGCGATGATCGAGCACTGGGACTCCGCAGCGACCCTCGACGCGCACGGCGCCGCCGCGCCGGTCGCTGACTTCAACGTCGAGCTCGAGGGCCTGCTCGCGAGCCCGGTCGAGGTGACCCGCTACACGCCCATCCCGATGGGCGACGCGCGCAAGGGCGTCGTGCTGCCATGACCGACGTCGTCGCCGGGCTCCCCGGGTCGGCGCTCCCCAGCCGCCTCGGGTGCTCGACCATCTCGTTCCAGCACCTGACGCTCGAGCAGGCGCTGGTCGAGATCGAGCGGCTCGGCTTCGCCGAGACCGACCTCGGCGCGCTGCCCGGCGTCTGCGACCACGTGCCCTATGAGCTCGACGACGCCGCGATCGAGCAGGTCGCCGCGACCATCGCGGCCCACGACCTGCGGGTGCGCAGCGTCAACGGCGACGTCGGGGCGTTCAACGACCCGGATGCCGACACCGACGCGCAGGCGGCGCACGTCGAGCGCCTCGTGCGCCTCACCGCCGCGATCGGCGCCGACGCGCTCGTGCTGCCCTGCGGCGCCCTCGACCACGAGCCCATCGTCGACCTCGACGCCGACCTCGACCGGGTCGCCGCCGCCCTCGTGCGCGCCGGGCGGCTCGCGACCGACCACGGCGTCGAGCTCTGGGTCGAGTCGCTGCACTTCCTGCGGCTCTGCTTCGACCGCGAGCGCGCCGACGCGCTGCACGCGCGCCTCGCCGGCAGCGGCGTTCGGCCGATCCTCGACGTCGCGCACGTCGTCGCCGCGGGCGACGACCTCGTCGACACCATCCGAGCGTGGGGCGACGGCATCGCCCACGTGCACCTGCGCGACGCCGTCGCCGGCGAGTTCAGCCGAGCCATCGGCGACGGCGAGGTCGACTTCTCCGCCGCGCTCGAGGCGCTCGCCGGCATCGGCTACACCGGCGGGTTCGCGCTCGAGCTGCCCTCGCGCGCCTACGCGGACGACGCGACGGGTGCGCTGAGCGATGAGGCGCGCACCGCCCGCGTCGACGCGATCCGCGACGCCGCGGCCCGCATGGCGCCGCTCGTCGCCGCCCTCGACGCCGATCCAGACCTCTCCGATCCGTCCCTGAACATCCAAGGAGCATCATGACCAGCACCACGACCGCGCGCACCGCCGTGATCACCGGCGCCGCGTCCGAGCGCGGCATCGGCATGACCGTCGCCGACCGCTACGCCCGCGACGGCTGGGGGATCGCGATCCTCGACCTCGACGGCGACCGCGCGGCGCAGGTCGCCGCCGAGATCGGCGAGCGGCACGGCGTGCCCGCCTTCGGCACCACCGCGAACGTCGCCGACGAGGCATCCGTCACCGCCGCCCACGCCGCCGTGCAGGCCGAGGTCGACGCCGGCCGGCTGCCCGCCGTCGGTGCGCTCGCGAACATCGCCGGCATCACCTCGCCCGTCCCGTTCCTCGAGACCGACCTCGCGCTCTGGAACAAGGTCATGGCGGTCAACGCCACCGGCACCTACCTCGTCACGAAGGCGTTCCTGCCCGCGATGCTCGACGCCGGCTGGGGCCGCATCGTGAACATGTCGTCGGTCTCCGCCCAGCGCGGCGGCGGCGTCTTCGGCAAGGTGCCCTACTCGGCCGCGAAGGCCGCGATCCTCGGCTTCACGAAGGCGCTCGCCCGCGAGATCGCCGACTCGGGCGTCACCGTCAACTCCGTCACGCCCGGGGCGGTCGACACGAACATCCGCGTCGGCTCCACGCCCGAATCGGAGGCGAAGCTCGCCGCCGACATCCCCATCGGCCGCGTCGCGTCGACCGAGGAGATCGCCGCCGTCTTCGCGTTCCTCTCGAGCGACGACGCCGCCTACCTCCAGGGCACGAACATCGACATCAACGGCGCCAGCCACCTGCACTGAGCGCGGCACGCGCTGATCTGTCCCCCGGTTCGCGGGGCACAAGGAAGGAATGCTCGGTACCGTGGGCAACATGACAGTCGATGCGCAGTTCCGATCCCTGGGATCGATCGAGCGCGTCACGCGGCGTGAGCTGATCCTCGACCGGCTGCGGTCGGCCGTGAGCACCGGAGAGCTCGCACCGGGCACGCACCTCGCCGAGACCGAGCTGAGCGCGTCGCTCGGGGTCTCCCGCGGCACGCTGCGCGAGGCGCTGCGGCACCTCGAGGAGGAGGGCCTGCTGTCGAAGGATGCGCGCGGCCGCCTCTCGGTGCGCGTCGTCACGCCCGAGGAGGTGCGCGAGATCTTCGACGTGCGGTTCGCGCTCGAGTCGGCGGCGGCCGAGGTCGTGTGCCAGCGCGACGACCTCGACGAGGTCGTGCCGCAGCTGCGCGAGGCGCTCGCGCGCATGGAGGAGAGCGAACAGGCGTCGATCGCCGATCAGGTCGCGGCCGACCTGGCGTTCCACGAAGCCATCTGCATCGCGAGCGGCAACCGCACGCTCGTCGAGTCGTGGCGGCGGGTGAGCGGGCTCGCGCGCGCGGTCATCACCGCGGCCGGTCAGGAGACCGCGATCGCCAACATGTCGGCCGCTCGGCACGCGCCCATCGTCGAGGCCATCGCGAGCGGCGACGCCGACCTCGCGCGCGGCGTGCTGCGCGCGCACAACACCTCGGCGCGCGACGTGATCGCGGCCCGCATGGAGGCGTCACTCAGCCGCTGAGCGCTCGCCTCCGACCCGGAGTCGGTTGTGGCACCGAGGTGCCGCCAGCTCCTGCTGAGGGCGGGCGCATCGGTGCCTTGAACGTGCTCCGGCCAGCGGGTTGCGGTAAGGAGTTGTCGCCTCCCTGCGACTTCGAGCGACACATCGGTACCGCAACGCGGCGCGACCCGCGGTTTGCGGTACAGATCTGCGGATGCGCGCGGGCCGCACCCGCACATCGGTACCGCAAGCGACGACGGAGGGGCGGGGCCCGACGCCCCGCCCCTCCTCGTGCCCACCTCAGCCCAGCTCGGCGAGCACCTTCGCGACGATGCGATCCTTCGACAGGCCGTAGCGCTCGTGCAGCGTCGGCAGGGCGCCGGCGTCGAGGAACTCGTCCGGCAGCGCGATCGGCACGATCCGCTTGCCGAGGCCCCGCTGCGCGGCGGCGTCGGCCGTCGCCGAGAAGAGCCCGCCGACCACCGTGTGGTTCTCGAGCGTGAACGCGAGCCGCGGGGTGTCGAGCTCTGCGACCACGGTCTCGGCGTCGAACGGCTTGATCGTGGGGGAGTGCACGACCGCCACGTCGACCTTGTGGGCCGCCAGCGCATCCGCCGCCTGCAGCGCACGCATGGTCATGAGCCCCGACGAGACGAGCACGACGTCGGCACCGCCCCGCAGCACCTTGGCCTTGCCGAGCTCGAACGTGTAGTCGTACTCGTCGAGCACCGCCGGCACCTTGCCGCGCAGCAGGCGCAGGTAGGTGGGGCCGTCGTGCGCGGCGAGCTGCGGCACCGACTGCGCGATGTCGAGCGCGTCGCACGGGTCGACGATCGTGAGGTTCGGCAGGCCGCGGAAGATCGCCATGTCCTCGGTGGCCTGGTGGCTCGGGCCGTAGCCGGTCGTGAGGCCCGGGAGGCCACCCACCACGTTGACGTTGAGGTTCGGCTCGGCGATGTCGAGGGCGATGAAGTCGTACGCCCGGCGCGCGGCGAAGACCGAGTAGGTCGACGCGAACGGCACGAGGCCTAGCTCGGCCATGCCTGCGGCGGCGCCGAAGAGCAGCTGCTCGCTCATGCCCATCTGGAAGAAGCGCTCGGGGTGCGCCTCGGCGAAGATGTGCATGTCGGTGTACTTGCCGAGGTCGGCGGTGAGGCCGACGATCCGCTCGTCCTGCTCAGCGAGCGCCGCGAGGGCGTGGCCGAACGGGGCCGACTCGGTGCGCTGGCCGGGGTCTGCGAACGACGCGATCATCGCGCTCGTGCTGAGCCCCTTGGGCTTCGTGGCCGTGGTCATCGTGCTGCCTCCTGCTCGCGTCCTGCGGTGAGCTGCTCGCGGCAGATCTGCCACTCGTGCTCCTCGATGCGCATGAAGTGCGCCTTCTCGCGCTCCTCGAGCAGCGGCACGCCGCGCCCGACCTTCGTGTCGCAGATGATGACCTGCGGCTGGCCGTCTGCCGTGGCGATCGCCGCGCACTCGTCGAGCGCGTCGATCAGCGCCGCCGGGTCGTTGCCGTCGATGCGGATGGCGTGCCAGCCGAACGCGCGCCACTTCTCCTCGACCGGCTCGATGCGCAGCACCGACGCGGTCGGGCCGTCGGCCTGCAGCGCGTTCATGTCGACCATCGCCGTGAGGTTGCCGAGGCGGTGGTGGGCGGCGCCCATCGCGGCCTCCCACGTCGAGCCCTCGTCGAGCTCGCCGTCGGAGAGGAAGTTGAGGACGCGCTGGTCCGAGCGGCCCTGCAGCCGCAGCGCGAGCGCCATGCCCACCGCGACCGTCAGGCCGTGGCCGAGCGAGCCGCCCGAGATCTCCATGCCCGGCGTGTACGACGCCATGCCCGACATCGGCAGGCGGGAGTCGTCGGTCGCGTAGGTGAGCAGCTCCTCGACGGGCACGATGCCCGCGTCGGCGATCGCGGCGTAGAAGCCGATCGCGTAGTGCCCGGTGGAGAGGAGGAAGCGGTCACGTCCCTCCCAGTGCGGGTCGGCCGGGTCGTAGCGCAGCTGGTCGGCGTAGACGGCGGCCATCATGTCGGCGGCGCCGAGCGCCTGCCCGACGTAGCCCTGTCCCTGCACCTCGCCCATGTCGAGGGCGTGGTGGCGAGCCCGGTAGGCGCTGTCGGCGACGGCGGTGATGCGCTCGTCGCGGCTGCGGCCGTCCTTGCCCGCGACGCGGGCGGCGGTGTCGGCGATGGTCATGCGGAGACCCTCTCTGCGATGCGGGTGTCGGATGCGGCGGCGGATGCGCCGACCACGGCGGGCGCGGTCTCGCGAGCCGTGATCGCGGTCAGCGTCGAGATGACGCCGAGCAGGGTGAGCAGCAGCGCCGGGCCCATCCAGCCCATCCACCCGTAGGCGGCGGTGGCGATGAAGGGCAGGAAGCCGGCGATGATGGCGGCGCCGTTGTAGCCGAGCGAGATGCCCGAGGTGCGGCGGTTGGCGGGGAAGAGCTCGGAGAACCAGCTCGACTCGACCGCGAAGATCGGGTCGTGGCTCAGCAGCAGCGAGAGCGCGATCGCGATGACGATCATGACGAGCGAACCGGTGTTGATGAGCAGGAACATCGGGATGCCGAACAGGATCGTGAAGACCGAGCCGATGAGGAAGACCTTCTTGCGGCCGATCCGGTCGCTGAGCGCGCCGAAGAGCAGGTGGCTGCCGAGCCCGAGCGCCGATCCGACGAGCGTGCCGATCAGCACGTTCGAGCCGGCCGTGATGGAGGCGAGGCCGACGTAGGTGACGGTGAACGCGGTGGTCACGTAGTAGCCGCCGGTCTCGGCGAGGCGCAGGCCGATGATGCGGACGATCACGCGCCAGTCCTGCTTGAGGGTCTCGAGCGCGGGCTGCTTGAGCAGCTCGCCCTGCTCCTTCGCCTGTTCGAACGCGGGGCTCTCGGCCACCTTGAGGCGGATGAAGAGGCCGATGATCACCATGACGCTCGCGAGCAGGAACGGCACGCGCCAGGCCCAGTCGCCGGGCAGGCCGCTCGTCGCGAGGATCGTGCCGTTGGCGACGAGCAGGCCGCCGGGGATGCCGATCTGCGGCAGCGCGCCGAAGAAGCCGCGGCGGTGCGTGGGCGCGTGCTCGACGGCCATGAGCACCGCGCCGCCCCACTCGGCGCCGTAGGCCACGCCCTGGATGACGCGCAGCAGGATGAGCATGATCGGCGCGGCGATGCCGATGGTCGCGAAGGTCGGCAGCACGCCGATGAGCGTCGTCACCACGCCCATCACCACGAGCGACCAGATGAGCACGCGCTTGCGGCCGATGCGGTCGCCGAAGTGGCCGGCGAGGTAGCCGCCGAGCGGACGGAAGAGGAAGCCGATCGCGAGGGTCGCGAACGAGGCGAGCGCGCCGACCAGCGGGTCGTCGGTCGCGAAGAACACGGCGCCGAAGTAGGTGGCGGATGCGGTCGCGTAGATGAAGAAGTCGTAGGACTCGACGACCGTGCCGATCATCGACGCGAGCGACACCTTGACGGCGTTGTCCTTCTTCGCGACGGGCGGCTGCGCGTCGGTGGTGCTGCTGGTGGACATGGTTCCTCCTCGAACATGCCTCGCGGGCGTTCGTGCTGGGTGCGTGCGTGGTGAGCCCGTGCCGGGATCGGCCGTGGCGGGAGCTGCGCTCGGACCCAGGGGCTCGAGCCGCTGGGTCTAGTGCTGGTAGGTCTCGATGACGCTGCTGTCGTCGCGGCGCTCGAGCCCCGCGGATGCGGCGAGCAGGTATCGCTCGCGGGCGGCGGCGAGCACCGGCACCTCCGCGCCGACGCCGGCGGCCGCATCCGCGACCAGGCCGGAGTCCTTGACGAAGATGCCGATCGTGCTGGTGACCTCGGCGTCAGCGCCCTGCAGCATGCGGGGGCCGCGGTCGCTGAGCATCCAGCTGCCGGCCGCGCCTCCGCCGACGAGGTCGAGCACATCGGCCTTGTCGAGCCCGAGCGCCTCGCCGAGCGCGAGCGCCTCGGCCGCCGCGACGATGTGCACCGAGCAGAGGTGCTGGTTGACGACCTTGATCGCCTGGCCCTGCCCGAGGTCGGTGCCGACGATGCGGGCGGTGCCGAGCGGCCGGAGCAGGTCGGCGGTCGCGGCGAGGTCCTGCTCCGCGCCGGACGCGAAGATGATGAGCTCGCCGGTCGTGGCGCGGGCGACGCCGCCGGTGACCGGCGCGTCGACGACGCGGGCGCCCGCTGCCGTGAGCTGCTCGCCGGCGCGACGGACGGCATCCGGGCCGACGGTCGACATGACGACCCACGTGCGTCCCGCGGCGACGCCCGCGGATGTCGCCTGTGCCACGAGCTCGTCGAGCTGGTCGGGCGTGGCGACCATGACGACGACGTCGCCGTCGGCCGGCGCCTCCGCGATGCTCGCGACGGCGGGGATGCCGGCCGCTGCCGAGCGCTCGCGCGCCGCCTCGAACGGGTCGACGCCGGTGACGGCGAAGCCGGCCGCCGCGATGCGCTGCGACATCGGGGTGCCGATGGCACCGAGTCCGACGAAGACGACGGGGGATGAAGTGGTCACGGGGTGCCCTCCTTGGCGGTGTCCAGCGTGATGAGCGAGTGGATCTCGAAGTGCCGGCGGATCGCGCTGCGGGCGGCATCGGGGTCGTTCGCGGCGATCGCCTCGACGATCGGATAGTGGATGGTGTCCGTCTCGGCCCGCCCGTCGGCGGTCACGCCCTCGGCGGCGATGGCGGCGGCCCGGCGCTCGTGCATCGCCTGCGCGAGCGCGTGGGCGAGCCCGTTGTGGACCATGGTGAACACCGGGTTGGCGACGATGGCGAAGAGCTCGGCGTGGAACGCGAGGTCGGCCTCGGTCGCGCGGTCGTGGTCGCCGGCCGCGGTGCACGCGACCATCTCGTCGACGAGGTCGCGGAGGCGCTCGGCGTCGGCGTCGCCGGCGCGGCGTGCGGCCTGCACAGCGACGACGGTCTCGAGCATCTCGCGAGCCTCGGCGATCTCGCTCGAGTCGAGGAATCCGAGGGCGCGCATGGTGGTGAAGTACGTGCGGATGACGTCGGGGCCGGGCGCCTGCAGGTAGGTGCCGTGGCCTTGGCGGCGAGAGAGGATGCCGATCGACTCGAGCTCGGAGAGGCGCTCGCGGAGCGAGCCGCGGCTCACGTCGAGGCGAGTGCAGAGCTCGCGCTCGGGGAAGAGACGACGGGAGCCGTCGGGCTCGGGCGTCGAGAGGCCGATCAGCTGGATCGCGAACGCCTCGCGCGTCTCGTCCATGTCGCCTCCCTCGCCATCGAGCGGCCCGACCGATTGGTCTGACCAATGTGCAGGACGCTACCGCACACGGGCGCTGCTTGTCAAGATTGGTCTGACCAATCCTGGCCGCTTGCTGGGTCGAGCCGGGCGGCGCGCTCCGCCTCTGCTGGTCGAGCCGGACGGCGCGCCCCGCCTCTGCTGGTCGAGCCGCGACCATTCCACCCCGCTCTGTCCCCCATTCCAGAATTCATCCATCCAATTCCGCGATCCCGCTTGCATTCCGCCGCGACCTCGGTATACCTTCGCTCTTGCGAACTCCCGCACGTCGAGAAAGGAGGAGCTCGTGTTCATGACCGTCAAGATCCAGACCACTGGAGCCCTCCTCCCCGGCGGGATCCGCTAGCGCGGAGCGCACGGGCCACCGGCCCGCGATGCCATCACCGGCATCGCGATCGCCAGGCCACAGCAGGCATCTGAGCCCTGCGCCTCCCTTCACCCCTCGCTGATCAGCGACAGCTGCACGGCCGCGTCCATCGCGGTCCGACCGGCGCTCGTCGCATTCCGCGCATCCGCACCCAATGGTGCAGTTCATCGCGCAATTCACACGCAATTCCTCCAGCGATATCGCACGCCCATTCGCAGGGCGATATCGCCATGCCAGAAAGCAGCATCACCATGTCAACCCTGACCCTCTCGCTGCCGGCTCCCCGCCGGCTCGCACTGAGTGCTTCGCGACTGCTCGAGCGCTGGGCCCTGGAGCCCGTCGTCACCGAGCAGGCTCGCCGCGAGGCCGCCGCCTTCGAGCGCGCTGTCGCAGCCCGCGACCGCGCCTCGATGGACGCACTCGCACGCACGCTGCTGTCGTGACCGCAGCATCAGCGGGGCCGTTCCCACCGGGACGGCCCCGCTTCGCTGTGCTCGGTCAGGGCGCGACGGCTGGCAAGGTCGCCGAGATGACGTGCTGCGGCCGCCCTTCGAGCGGCACCTCCCGGATGGAGCCCGAGGGATCGACGAGGGTCAGGCCGTCCCACCAGCCGTCGCGCGTGAAGCCGCCGGCGAGCACCGCCTCCCAGCCGCCGTCGCCCTCCGGCTGCCAGATCGCGACGGTCTCGTGCGGGTGCGCGAGCGGCACGACGACCTCGTCGCCGTCCGAGGGGTCGAGGAAGGAGACGTTCGTGCCCCCGGTCGCCGTGCCGAACGGCCCGGTGCCGGCGGAGACGAGTCGCCCGTCGGGCGCGGTCGCGACGCCGTGCTGGTGCGAGTTCGCCGACGCCTCGACCCGCTCGGTCTCGCCGGTCCCCGGGTCGAGGAGCACCGTCACGAGCCCCTGGTACGGCAGCGCGATCCGGTCGTCGTCGGTCAGCGCGGCGTAGTGCGGCTTCTCCCACCCCGCGAAGCCGAAGTTGCCGAACGGCGCGATCTCGACCTGCTCGACCGCGAGCGTCGCGGTGTCGACGAGCGACACGGTGCAGCTGTCGTGGTCGACGGTCGCTACCCACGCGCCCTCGGGGTCGGCGAGCACGTCGAACGGACGCACGCCCACGTCGGCACTCCCGGCGAAGGCGCCCAGCTCGACGTCGAAGACCTCGAGCCAGGCCGGGTCGGGCCAGCGGTGCACGGCGACGTACACGCGGGCGCCGTCGGGCGAGACGGCGATGCCGAGCCCGCCGTCGCGGTACTCCCCGAACGCGTCGGACCCTGGCGGATGCAGCTGCGCGTCGTGCAGGTAGGGCACGAGCGCTGTGCGCTCCCGGCTCGCGAGGTCGACCACCGCGAGCCCCTCCGCTGTCGCGACGAACGCGGTGTCGGCCGTGGCGGCGACGCCCCACGGCGCCCGCCCCACCGTGACGACGTCGAGCACCGGCGCCCGGGCATCCGGGTCGACGATCGCCAGCCCGTCGGATGCGGCGAGGGTCGCCAGCAGCACGGGGGTCGCCTGCGGGGACGGCGTCGGTGTCGGCGCCGTCGACGGCTCCGGCGCGGTTGAGCGCGTCGCGGATGCGGCGGGACTCGGCGTCGGGACGAGCGCCCCGGGCACGCAGCCGGCGAGCAGCGTGGCCGCGATGACCATCGCCGCGATCCTCACCGCGCTCCGCACGCCCCCATGCTCTCAGCATCGGGGACTGCAGCGTCCGGGCGCTCAGCAGCGAGCGTTGGCCATCCGCGTCGGTGGCTGCTTCGTCCCCCGATGGGGGACTACGGTGGCTCCGTGACTCGACCTGATGAGCCGCGTGGTGGCCCGCTCGACGGGGGTGGGCGCGACGAGGCGTCGACGACCGGCACCGGGCCCGCATCCGTCGCCGATCCCGAGGTGACCGGTGAGGGCGCGCTCGCGCCCATGACCGCGGCCGCGCCCGACGCGAAGGCCGCCGCGCGCGTGGCGAAGCGCTCGGTCGCCCGCGCCCTGCCGATGTTCCGCGTCGCGATCGCCGTGCGGGCGGCGCTCGCCGCGATGGCCGCCTGGCTGCTCGCCAACCGGATGGGCGGCGATCTGGCCGACTACGCCTACGCCGCGCCACTCGGGGCGTTCGTCGCGACCGGCACCACGATCTTCACCGTCGCTCGCACCGCGCTGCGGCAGGCGATCGGCATGCTGGTGGGCGCGATCATCGGTATCGGCCTGCTCGCCGTCGAGTGGCCCGGCATCGCCAAGATCGGCCTCATCGCGGGGGTCGCCGTGCTCATGCAGGGCATCCCTCGCTTCGGCCAGGCCGCGACGGTCGTGCCGGTCGTCGCGCTGCTCGTCATCATCTTCGGCGGCGTCGATGCCGACGGCTACGCGATCGGCTACGTCGGGCAGTTCACGCTCGGCATGGCGATCGGCGTGCTCGTGAACGCCGTGGCGATGCCGCCGCTCTACGACCGCGAGACGCGGCAGCAGATCCACGACACCGTCGACGACCTCGCCGAGCGCACGGAGGTGCTCGCCGACACGCTCAGGGGCGAGTGGCCACCCGAGCGCGAGGACTGGGCGGGGTGGGGCCCGGAGCTCCGCGACCGGGTCGTCGCGCTCGACGCGCAGGTCGACGAGGCGCGTGAGGCGCGACGCTTCAACGTGCGGATGCTGTGGCACCGGCACGACCTCGACGCCGACGAGCAGGCGGTGTCGGCGCTGCGCTCGGTCGTCTTCCGGATGGACGACGTGCTCGAGGCGCTCGCGGCCGCAGCGTGGGACCGGCCGATCGAGATCACGCTCGAGCGCGACGAGCGGAGGCTCGCCGCCGATGCCGTCGCGGCGCTCGCCGTGCAGCTGCGCGCGTGGCACGACCGCGGCGACGTCGACGCCGCGTCGGCGACCTCGCAGGAGGCCATCGACGCGCTCTACCGCAGCTCGATCGCGCACGAGGAGCCGCAGTCGGGCGTCGCGACGGTCGTCTTCGCGCTGCGGGCGATGCGCGAGCGGGTGGACTGGGCGGCCTCCGCCCAGCCGCCGCAGCCCTCGAGCTGACCGGGCGCCTGGCAACGACGCGGACCTGCTCCGGTTCCGGTACCGATGTGTCGGTCCCGGGTGCCTCGCACCGACACATCGGTACCGGAAACCCGCCCAGTGCGGTCAGCGGCGGGCGAGCCCCATCGGCGCGACGAGCAGCCCGCGGTCCTCGCGCATCCACACCTGGCCGGTCGCGCGCCGCTCGGCGCGGGTGGCGAAGCGGTAGCGATAGACGCGCGCCCGCACCCAGCGCGGTGGCTCGCCGTCGAACGGGTCGTGACCGAGCAGCCGCAGGGTCGGCCGGTCAGCCTCGAGCAGCCGCTCGAGCAGCACCCGGAACCACGTGCCCCGCTGTCCCAGCGCCAGGAACCACATGAGCCAGTCGAGGCGCAGGTGGTACGGCGCGAACCAGGCCGGCACCCGCCGTACGTCGCCGGGCTTGCCCTTGAAGCCGTACTCGACCCAGTCGTCGTCCTCCGGCGCATCCGCCATCGTGCCCTCGATGATGATCTCGTCGCGCCGCTTCGTCACGGTGCCGAACGCGCCATAGGCGTTGGCGAGCCGCAGCCGGTTGAACGAGGCGTTCATGAGCTGGCGCTCCGCCGCGAGGTTGCGCGCCGACGGGATCGAGAGCCAGGCGTAGGCGATGAAGACGAGGGCGATGAGGATGCCGAACCACACCGGCGTCGGCTCGTACGCGCGCGTCGCGGGCCAGGCGGGCAGCAGCCACGCGATCACGCGATCGTCGACGGCCGCGAACGCGAGCACGATCGTGATCCAGTTGAGCCAGGCGAAGTTGCCGGTCAGCACGAGCCAGCCCTGCGTGAGGATCATGATCGCTGCGGCAGCCGTCATGATGGCGCCGAGCACCGCGGTGACGCCGGCCGCGTCGCCGCGAACCCCGCCGATCGCGCCGAGCGCGCAGACGAGCAGCACCCACGGCGCGACGAGCTGCGCGAAGTGATTGCCGAGCACCTCGACCTTGTGCCACCACGCCGGCGCGAGGTGCGCCCAGCGGCTGAGCGGATTCGGCATCGGCTGCGTCTCGTGGTGGTACATGAGCGCCGTCAGGTCGCGCCACTCGAGGCCGCCGCGCAGCTTGATCATGCCGGCGCCGAACTCGAGCCGGAACACCAGCCAGACGATGAGCAGCAGCGCGAGCGTCGGCGGCGCCACCGCATCCGAGCCGAGGAAGGCGACCAGGAACCCTGCTTCGCACAGCAGCAGCTCCCAGCCGAAGCCGTAGAACACCTGGCCGATCGGCAGGATCGAGAGGTAGACGATCCAGAGCACGAGGAACGCGAGCATCGGCAGCCACGGCGGGCCGAGCTGCGGCAGGCCAGCGACGAGCGCGAGCGCGATCGCGATGCAGACGACGCAGAGGATGCGCAGGAAGCGATCGGAGTAGTGCCACCGGAAGATGCTCGGCTGGCCCTCGAGCGCGCCGGCGGCGATGTAACGCGGGGCGGGGGAGAGACCGCGCTCGCCCAGCAACGCCGGGAACTGCAGCAGCGTCGAGAGGAACGCGACGGCGAAGATGGCGGCCGTCCCGCGCTGCAGCACCTGGCGGGCGAGCTCCGCGTGCGGGGCGTCGAGCCAGCCGACGATCGCTGCCCAGTCCATCGCTAGCCCTCCGTCCCCTCACGCTGGTCGAGGAGACCGGTCCCCACACGCTGGTCGAGTAGCACGGCGGAGCCGCGCGTATCGAGACCAAGGCGCCGCGCCGCCCCAAGCCCAGGCGAGAGACGCTCGAGCACCGCCAGACCCACGCGCTCACCCATCGCTCAGCCCTCGTGCACACCGATCTCGCGCAGCGCCGCGTGCGCCGCGTGCCAGCCGCTCATGCCGTGGACGCCGCCGCCCGGCGGCGTCGACGACGAGCACAGGAAGACGCGGCCCGGCATCGGCACGCGGTACGGGTGCGCGAGCACCGGTCGGAGCAGCTGCTGCGTGCCCGCGAGCGTGCCGCCGCCGATCGAGCCGCCGACGAGGTTCGGGTTCCACAGCTCCATCGCGGCCGGCGTCATGGGCCGCCGCTCCAGGATGCGGTCGCGGAAGCCCGGCGCGAACCTCTCGATCTGCCGCTCGATGGCCGCGGATGCATCGCCCGGCCACGCGTGCGGCACGTGTGCGTACGCCCACAGGATGTGCCGCCCCGCGGGCGCACGATCCGGGTCTGCAGCGGTCGGCTGCGTGACGAGCACGAACGGCTCGTCCGGCATCCGTCCCACCGCGACCGCGTGCTCGGCGGCCGCGATCTCGGCCATCGTGCCGCCGAGGTGCACGGTGCCCGCGCGAGCGACCCGCTCGTCCTCCCACGGCACCGGGCCGTCGAGCAGCAAGTCGAGCTTCGAGACGGCCGGCCCGTACTTCCAGGTCCGCAGGCGCTTCGCGTACGGCCCCTCGATGCGGTCGCCGGCGATGCGCGCGAGCTGGTGCGGCGTGACGTCGAGCAGGATCAGGTCGGCATCGGGCAGGTCGCCCAGGTCGGTCACGTCGATACCCGTCTGGATGCGGGCGCCGGCGAGCTCGGCGACGCGGGCCAGCGCATCCACGATCGACTGCGACCCGCCCTTCGCGAACGGCCAGCCGGCGGTGTGGCCGACGCCGCCGAAGGCGACGCCGAACGCGCTCGTCAGCGGGTAGCCGAGCGGCAGCGTGGCGTGCGTGACGCTGCCGGCGAAGAGCGCCTGCGCGGCACCGGAGCGGAAGATCGTGTGCGCGAGCATCGTCGCGGGCCAGGCACCGCGCACGCCGATGCGGGCGAGCAGCAGCGGGTCGCTCGGGATGCGCACGAGCGGCCCGAGGATGCTTTCGGCCGTGCCGTTGGGGTCGTCCGTCGCCGGCTTGTGCAGCCGCAGCCAGGCGCGGGCGTCGATGCCCAGCTCGCGCGCGGTCTGCTCGGCGTCGCGGTGCAGCACCGCCGCGCGGCCGCCGGGTAGCGGGTGCGCCATCGGGAAGTCGGCGTGCACCCACTCCAGCCCGTGCTGCTCGAGCCCGAGCGCCCGGAAGGCGGGGCTCGTCGCGCCGAACGGGTGCCCGGCGGCGCCGAGGTCGATGATCGCCTGGTCGCCGAAGGCGGGTACGGATGCGCTCGCACCGCCGACGTAGTCGAGACGCTCGAGCACGGTGACGTCGAGGCCGGCGCGAGCGAGCACGGCGGCGGCGGTGAGGCCGTTGGGTCCGGCGCCGACGATGACGGCGGTGGTCATGCGGCCTCCTCTCGTCGGTGCTCTCGGGGTACATCCTCAGCCTGACGCGGACGGAGGGCGGGTGCAAGCCGCCGCGGGATGCCCGATGCGCTTCTCGCCGTCTCGGGCCATGCTCTCCTCATGACGTACGCTCCGCAGCCGGCACCGAGGTATGCGCCACCGCCCACGCCCGGCCCTGGCACCGTCGTCGCCGGGATCATCGCGATCGCCGCGCCGATCGTGGCCGTGCTCGTAAAGCTGCCGTCGAGCGGCTGGCTCATGGTCTTCTTCTTCATCTCAGGGCTGCTCTGGCTCGCCGGCTACGGGCTGCTCATCGTCGCGGTGTCGCTCGGCATGCTCCGGCGCCGCGGGCAGCTGCGGTTCGGCGCTCGCCGCGTCCGCGCCATCATCTGGGCGCTGCTGACGTCCGTGGGTATCGTCGTGCTCGGCTTCACCGTGATCGACGGCGGCGATACGACGGAGTCCGTCCAGTCGACGCTCACGCTCATGCTGGGCGCGCCCGTCAGCCCGTCGCCGGCGCACAGCCTGACCGAGGCCGTCTCCTGGATCGCGGCGGTGGCGTGGATCGTGGGCTGGGCGGCGCTCGTCGTCGAGTGGATCGTCGCCGCTGTCAGGGCGCGGCGCGCGTCCGCGCTGGTCGCGGCGCCGGTCCTGCCGCCGCGACTCGGATGAGCCGCTAGAACGCGCTCAGTCGGCGCTGCGATGGAAGCGCTCCCGCACCGTCTCGCGGTTGATGCGCTGGATCTCCTCGATCTGCTGGTCGGCGCGCAGCTGCAGCGAGAGGAGGAGCGCGCGATCCTGCCTTGGGTCGCTCTCCGCGAGCTCCAGCAGCGAATCCCACATCGACCGCTTCGCCCGCACGGCCCCGGTGAGGAAGTCGAGCTCCATCTGCGCGAGCGAGCTGCGGCGCAGGCGCAGCAGGTTGACGGGGTTCACGCCGCCGCCGATGCGCAGGAGTCCCGTGAGCAGGCGCTTCCAGCCCTTCGGTCGGAACCCGAGCTGCTGGATGATGCGCGCGAGGTCGCGCCGGTCGCGCTCGATCTCGCCGGAGAGCGCGAGCAGCGCCTGCTCGTGGGCGGTGCCCTCGAAGGTGCGCGCCGCCGCCTTGAACGCCTGCACGCCGCCCTCTGAGGCGAGCAGGTGCTCGTTGAGGTAGGTCGCGAGGTTGTCGTCGGCATCGCTGCGACGGTCGGTCATCGTGGCCTCCGATCGAGAGTGTGTCCCCCAACTGTCCCGCCTCGTCCTGGGAGATGGGTGCGGGCGTGCTGCGCGCTGCTCCGAGACCGGCGCCCCGTTGCACCACCGCGACTCGGCGCGCGTGCCGCACTCCGCAGGTCGATGCGGCACGCTAGCCGCATGCATCCGAACCCGCCCGAGCGCGGCCATGACGACGCGGCGCTCCTCACCGCCGCGTGGGTCGCCATCCTCGCGCCGCTCGTGGCCATCGCGCTCAAGCTGCCCACTGGCGGCTGGCTGCTCGTCGGCATGGTCTTCTCGTTCCCGATCTGGCTCACCGGGTACGCGGCTGTCGTCGTGCCGGCGGCCGTCGGCATGCTGCGCCGGCGCGGATCGCTCCGCAGACCAGGTCATCGCACGCGCGCCGTCATCTGGTCGTGGCTCACCTCGATCGGGGTGCTCATCGTCGGCCTCACGGTGGTCGACGGCGGCGACACGAGCGAGTCGGTCGCCTCGACGCTCGGCCTCATGCTCGGCAGCACGGGCACTGACTCGCCGGTCAACGACGTGTCAGCTGTGATCGCCATGGTCGCGGCGATCCCATGGCTCGGCGGGCTGCTCGCGCTGCTCGTCGAGTGGATGGTGTCACTCGCGCGCCGCCGCGCCGAGGCGCCGCGCGTCGCGCCGCCGGTCGTCGGGCAGTAGCGACGCGCGCACCGACGCTCGCGGGGGCTCCGTCCATCCGGAAGAAGTGCGCACGGGAGGCCGCTCGACAGCACTATCCAGTCGAGGGTCGGCTCAGGTGCACAACGTTCGGGCGCCGTGGTCCGCAGTAGGACAGGAGCGATCAGAAGGCTGCGGCGCCCGCCTCCGCGACCGAGTGGTCCTGGGCGCCCGATCCGCCGCTGACGCCGACGGCGCCGACGACCGCACCGTCGCGCGTCAGCGGGATGCCGCCGGCGAAGATCGCGACCTTGCCGCCGTTCGTCGTGTTGATGCCGAAGAACTGCTGGGTCGACTGGGAGTTGTCCCCGAGGTCCTTCGTCGAGATGTCGAAGGCACGCGACGTCCAGGCCTTGCTGATCGAGATGTCGACGCTGCCGATCCACGCGCCGTCCTGCCGCACGTGCGCGACCAGGTTCCCGCCGGCGTCCACGACGGCGATGTTCATGGGCTGGCCGATCTCGTCGGCCTTCGCCTCAGCGGCGGCGATCACGCGGCGGGCGTCCTCGAGCTTCACGGTCATGCTGCATCCTCTCGTCGGTGGCGCGAGTGCGCCGCGGCCGGAGCGGTGACGCACCGGCGCGCTCCCCGAGTCTCACAGAGCGGCGGAGGCGGGGCCAGGGGCGGCCGGGACGGTGACGACCGCCGCTGCTCGCGACCGCCGCGCGCCCGCGGCTCAGGCGAGCAGCCGCAGGAACGCGCTCAGCTGCGCCACGCCCTCCGGCGTCGGCGGCAGGTGCGCGCGGAGCCCGGGGGAATGCACGAGGTACGCCCGCCACTGCCCCCGCGAGATCGCGACGTTGAGCCGGTTCACCGACAGCAGGAACTCGATGCCGCGCGGCACGTCGACCGCGCTCGACGCCGCCATCGAGACGATCACGACCGCCGCCTCCCGCCCCTGGAAGCGATCGACCGTGCCGACCGAGGCGTCACCGAAGCCCGCGGCGGCGAGCCGGTCGTGCAGCAGCCCTACCTGGGCGTTGTAGGGCGCGACGACGATCACGTCGCTCGCCTTCAGCGGCCGGGTCCCGGTCTCGTCGTGCCACTCGCGGCCCACCAGGTCGCGCACGATCAAGACGACTGCGTCCGCCTCCTCGCTCGATGAAGTCGTGCTGCCCGCGTGCCGCACCGCGACGGGCTCGAGCCCCGGCTCGACGCCGGTCAGGCGGCGCGCGGAGTCGTGCGCGCCGAGCCGCCCGTCGTAGGCGAGGTCGGAGACGGCCGCGCAGAGCTGCGGATGCATCCGCCACGACGTGCCGAGGAAGTAGCCGAAGCGCTCGGGGATGACCGCCTCGCCAGCGCACAGCCAGCCGAGCGCCGAGCCGTCGACCGGCGCCGGGTGCGTGCCCTGGCTCACCTGCGGCAGCTGCTGCGGGTCGCCGATGAGCAGCAGCCTCCGCGCAGCGCGTCCCGCGGCGGCCGTGTTCGCGAGCGAGAACTGCCCGGCCTCGTCGATGACGAGCAGGTCGAGCGGCGCGAACCCCTTGTTCGCGTGCCCCGCGAACGCCCATGCCGTGCCACCGATCACGCCCGGCTCACCGCCCAGCGCCTCGGACGCATCCTTCACCGCTGTCCACGCGTGGGCGTCGACGTCGCCCTCGCGCGGCTTCTTCAGCACCCGATCGGCCGGCACTCCCGCCTCGACGACGCCCTCGAGCATGTGCTCGACGGTCGCGTGCGACTGCGCGACCACGCCGATCCGCCAGCCGCGCCGCACGAGCGCGGCGATCACGCGCGCGCCCGTGTAGGTCTTGCCGGTGCCAGGCGGACCCTGCACGGCGACGAAGGATGCGTCGAGCTCGGCGAGCGAGCGGACGATCGCGTCGGTGGTGCCGTCACCCTCCACCGCGGCGAGACGAGCAGGCGCCCGGCGCCGCAGCACGTCGAGGGAGGCGTCGTCCGGCAGCGCCGCCGCGAGCTCGCCGCCGTCCTCGAGCGCGTCGGCGAGGGCATCGGCCCAGCGCTCGATCGACTGCTCGAGCGGCGCGCTGTTGGGCGGCTGCGCCGGCGTGAGCGCGATCGGCGTCGCCTCCCACGGGATCGCCGTGGTGTGGCGGCCCGCGCTCTCGACGAGCTCGAACACGTCCTCGTCGAGCATCAGCGTCGTCTTCGCGTGCGTCGAGCGCCACGCATTCTGGTCGTCGCCGGCCAGGTGCGGCGGCTCGTAGACGGCGAACTGCTGCGTCGTCTCGTCCGAGAGCCGCGTGCCCGGCCCGACCGTGCCGCGGAAGCGGACGCGGCGCACGAGGCTCTGCTTCGCCTGCTCCCACGGCCCGACCTCGAGCACCTCGTCGACCGTGATGACGTCGCGCTGGTCGCGCCAGTCGTCGAGCGGGTCCGCGAGCCGCTTGAAGTGCTCCCACCAGAACGTCTTGCGCTCGCGCGCGTGGTATCCGACCGCGGCGGCAGCGAGCGCGAGCGCCATCTGGTCGGGTGTGCGATCAGCAGGGTCGTCACCCGCGCCCGCGAGCAGCCGCTCGACGAGCGCCTCGCGCGCTGCGATGACCTCGGCGCGCTCCGGCGAGAGCTCCTTCGGCGGTGCGGCGTCTCGGACCGGCGCCCCCTCCGAGGGCTCGGCCACGAGCTCCAGCAGCCAGTCGCGCAGCCGCTGCGTCGACTCGACGTCGTAGGCGTTGTACTCCTCGATCTGCGCGAAGAGCGCGTCTGCCTTCGCCGCCTCGCCTGCCTCCCGCAGCTCGGTCGCCTGCTGGAACCACACGATCGAGTCGCCGGCGTTCGTCACCTCGCCCATCCGCGAGCCCGGCATGTACAGCGGCTCGAGCTTCTTGAGCGAGTAGCTCGGGCTGCCGATCACGAGCGACCGCTTCACGACCGGGTAGAGGTCGACCAGCACCGAGCCGCGCAGGAGGTCGTCGATCTGCTCCTCGCCGACACCGTGGCGGGCGGCGATGCTCAGCAGGTGCGTGCGCTCGTAGGAGGCGTAGTGGTAGATGTGCAGGTCGGGATGCCGCTGCCGCCGCTCGTCGACGTACGCGAGGAAGTCGATGAGCGCCTGCCGCTCCTCGGCGAGCGAGTGCGCCCAGAAGCCGGTGAACACGCCGTCGGCGTCGCGCACGCCGAAGAGGTAGTCGAGCCCCCAGATGTCGCCCTGCTGCCAGAGCGGGTCACCCTCGAAGTCGAAGAACAGGTCGCCGGACGACGGCGGCGGCAGCTCGCGGATGGCTGCCTCATCGACGACGTCGAAGGTCACGGCGGATGCGTCGCGCGAGCGCAGCTGCGACCTCGCCTGCCGCTGCAGCGCGGCGAACGTCGCCGCGGCCATCCCCGGTGGACCGGCCGCGGCATCCGCGAGCTGCGGCATCGTGACGATGCCGGCGGCGCGCAGCCGGTCGCGCTGCTGCTTGCGGATGCCGGCGACCTGGAAGACGTCGTCGTGCAGCTCGATCTGCTCGGCGCACGCCGCGCACTGGCCGCAGGCGAGGATGCCGTCAAGGCCCCAAGGGAGCGCGGCGTCGGCCGCGAGCCGCTCGTCGACGATCTGCTCGAGCCGCGCTCGCCGCTCGAGCAGCACCGGTTCGATGTCGCGAAGCTCGTGCACGCTGACGCGACCGTCACCGAGCAGCAGCCGCACCTCGTCGGAGACCGGCACGCCCATCGAGCGCAGCGCGCGGGCGTAGGCGGCGAGCTGCAGCAGCGCGGTCACCTTCGCGCGGCGGGCGAGCTTCGCGTCGGAGACGACGTAGCTGCCCTCGTCGTCGAGCTCGACGAAGTCGGCGTAGCCGAAAAACCGCTCACCCTCGAACGCGGCCTGGAAGATCGCGCCGGCGAGGTCGTCCACGGCCTTGCGAGTCATCGCGACGGCGAGCGAGCGTCCCTCCGCATCGAGCCCCTTGGGGATCTCGACGACGTCGGTGCGGGTGCGGAGAACTTCGAGCAGCGCCTCCTCGTGCCGGTCGCCGAGCTCGGCGGTGCGGTCCAGCATCGCGTCGGCCTCGGCCGGCACGGGCTCGCGTCGGCCGAGCTTCGCGTCGAGCGAGGTCAGCACCTGCCACTCGCACGTGCTCGCGCGCGTCAGGTCGCTCGCGGTGAGCAGCACGTCGCCGGCTTCGAGGATCATCGTCGCCTCCTTGGCAGCGAGCCTACGGAGCGCGGGTGACACGACGATGCAGACCGAGCGGACGCGGATACGTTGGCCGAATGAGCGCGCACCCGACCGTCCACATCGGCATCGACCTCGCATGGGGGTCGAAGAACCGCACCGGCCTGGCTGCAGTCGCCGCCGATGGGCGCTTGCTCGCATCGGGAAGCGCGCATGGGGACGCCGAGATCGTCGCGTGGATCGCTTCCCATGCCAAGCGACTGGGCGTCGTGGCCATCGATGCGCCGCTCGTCGTCACGAACGCGACCGGCCGTCGCAGGTGCGAGTCGCTCATCCACGCAGCGTTCGGTCGCTTCGACGCTAGCCCGCACTCGACGAACCTCGGCAAGCCGGAGTTCAATCCCCCGCGTGGCGCAGCGCTCGCGACCTGGCTCGGACTGCCGATGGACCCGAACGGCACTCGCGAGGGCGTCGCCATCGAGGTCTACCCGCACCCCGCCATGGTCGGGCTCTGGGACCTCGACCTCATCCTCAAGTACAAGCACAAGGCGAAGTACCCGTTCGAGTACCGGAAGGCCGAGTTCCTGCGACTGCTCGAGCTGCTCGAAGGTGTCGACTCGCTGCGGCTGGCGGAGGTGCCACGCTGGGGCGAGCTGCGGGCGATCGCCGCGTCGTCCACCAAGCACGGCGACCTCAATCGGATCGAGGACGAGGTCGACGGCATCTTCTGCGGTTGGCTCGCGTGGCTCTGGTCGGTGCAGGATCCTCGGCTCGAGGTCTACGGCGACCTCGCCGACGGCTACATCGTCGCGCCTGAGAAGCCCGGTCATCAGCCGAGGGCTCGCGCCGATCGGGTTGCCCCGAGGCGGCAGGTCCGCTTCGAGGAAGCAGGTGCAGCGGACGGCGCCTCGATCAGCTTCACCCCGGACTTCGCGCTCGACGGCCCGACCGGGACGTGGGCACTCGCACCCGACGAAGCCCGGTTGCTGGAAGCGGCCCTGCAGGAGATCCGCGCCGCTGCGGAGTAGGCCGTCGGCAGACGCGCGGCTGACCGTGAGGCTCGCGCGCCTACGCTGAACGGATCGAAGGGGGCCTGCCATGAGCCAGCACTACGTCGCCATCGCGACCTACACCGCCAAGCCCGACACCGCCGACCGCGTCGCACAGCGGCTGCCGCTGCTCGCCGAGGCGAGTCGGCAGGAGGAGGGCAACATCTCCTACTCGATCGCCCGCGACCTCGAGCGGCCGAACGTCTTCACCATCGTCGAGGTCTACGAAGACGAGGAGGCGTTCACCGCGCACCGCGAGAGCGCCCACTTCGCATCGATCGGCAAGATGCAGATCATCCCGATGCTCGAGAGCCGCGTCGTCGTGGGCTACTCGGGCGACGGCGTCATCGACTGATTCGGCGTCATCCCCGGAGGTTGGCGAATGGCCTGCGGCCATAGGACTGCACGAAGTCCGCGATCATCCGGCGCTCGACGTCCCGGGGCGACTCGTCCGGTGTCGGCCGCCACGCAACCACGAGCGCTTGGCTATCGGTGAGCTGCCAGATGTACCGGCCGCCCCAATGGCCGACGGGTCGACCGTCTCCGAACTGCCGGTATGCCCACAGTCTGTTGCGCAGCGAGGTTGCCTTGCCGATGTAGAGGATGTCGGCTGCCTCGACCCACGCGGCCGCCAGCACGTCGGGGCGGGCGCTGGGGTTCCTGCCCTTGAACCATCCACCCGCGGAGGCCTCGAGGAAGTCGGCAGTCGTCCCCGGGTCGCGCAACACGACGTAGACGCCAGCTTCGGCGGGGATGTGCGAGCGCTCCATGGCGGCCCAGCTGACGAAGCCGCCGAATCCGTCGTGCCGAAGCTGCTCGCGTGTCCACGCCATGGCGGCAACGTAGCCCAGGGTCGCGCCGCTCCGCGAGCGCTCGCCAACGGTCGGCGAGCTCGTGACGCATCGTCCGTCGATCGCCGACCGGGTCGCCGGCTTCGTCCGAGTTGCCATCGGTCTCGGCGAGGCGGTCGGTCTGAGGGGAACGGGCGACCCGCGTACGGTTGAACCTGCAACCCCGAGGAGGTTCCATGCCCCATCTCGCGAACGGCAAGTACGTCTCGCAGGCCGACGCCATCCGCCAGTGGTGGCCGGCTGCCCGAGAGGTGCTCATCGAGACCGCTCACGAGTACGGATCCTGGATCACCGAGGACGACCTCGGCGCGCAGGTGCAGCATCGCACCGGCGTCTCGACGAACCAGCCCGCGCCCGAGTGGATCGGCCGCGTCCTCGGCTCGGTGGCGGCGGATGCGGAGCAGCGCGGCGAGCCTCGCCTTGCGTCATTGTGTGTCACGGCTGAGCTCCGCGTCGGAGACAGCCACCCCGGGGCGTCGGGCCTCCTCGACGCGCGCGGGCGGGAGCAGCGCGCCGCCGAGGACCGCCTCGAGTGCTACCGCGCCTTCGGTGCAGCGCTGCCGGCCGACGGCGGCACGCCCACCGTGCTCGCGCCGGTGCTGTCTCGGCCCGCGCGGCCCTCGCGCAGCGCTCAGCCTTCGCGTAGTCGCGCGACCGCCGCCGCGCCGACCCCGCCGCCCGCGGTGATGCGCGAGACCACATGCCCGAACTGCTTCATGGTCGTGCCCGTCGCCGCCACGTGCCGGGACTGCGGGGAGCCCCTCGCGGCCTGAGCCGGCTCCCGGGAGTCAGCGGCGGCGCTGCGAGCGGAGCGCCGTGAACCAGCTCACGCCCGCGACGAGGTGCATGAGCGCCAGCGCGATGCCGGTGCCCGCGTCGAGGGCCCCGGTGAGCGGCGCGATCGCCGACGCCGCTGCGACCACGAGTCCCGTCCACGCGAGCACCGGGATCGCGCGTGGCCACCGCTTCGCGAGCAGCCACGCGACGACCGTCGCAAGCGCCAGTGGCACGAACGTTGCCACCAGCACCGGGACGAATCCCACCGCGATCTCCGATCCGCCCTGCGCCACCACCATGGACGCGCCGGCAGCAGTGGCGGCCGCGAGGATAGCCAGGTTCACGGCCGTGGCGATGCCTGCGCTGAGCAGCCCGCGCGCGAGCAGACTGCGGCCTCCCCGTCGGTCCGGGGCTTCCACTGGAGCGGCGGGTAGCTCGACCTGCGCTGCGCCCGCGCCGGGCTGGGATGCGTTCGTCATGATTCCTCCTCCGCCACGACCCCGATGCGGGGTCCTCGTGACGCCATGATGCGCTCAATGCTTGATTAGGTCAAGCATTGACTTGGCCAAGTACTCTGGCGGGGTGACGGAGCCGGATGCCCTGCAGGAGACACGCGAACTGGCGATGCTCACCCACCGCGCGGCCGCGCTCGCGGGGGCCGACCTCACGAAAGCCGCGCAGCCCATGGGCATCACACCGTCGATGGCGCGCGTGCTGCTGCTGCTCGACGAGCCGATGCCGATGCGACGCATCGCCGAGCGGCTGCTCGTCGACGCCTCGTACGTCACCGGCGTCGCCGATGAGCTCGAAGCCCGCGGCGTGGCGGAGCGGACCGCTGGGCCGGATCGTCGCGTGAAGCTGCTGGCGCCGACCCCGGCCGGCGTGGAGATCCGTGCACGCCTCGTGGGAGCCGTGACCTCCGAGTCGACCGCGATGCGCGCCCTCGACGCCGCGGAGCGAGCGCAGCTGCGGTCGTTGCTCACCAAGCTCGTCGACGGTGCGTAGCGCGCTCCGCGCTTCAGTCGGCGGGCGCCTCAGGCAACGCGCGGCGGCGCCGCCAGGCTCGCCACCGCCGCGACGACCGCCTCGACGCCGAGCTCGAAGCCGGCGAGTGCGCGGTCCGCGTCATCGCGCGCGGCGACGACCCCTCGCAGCTCTGGCAGGTCGTGCCCCTCGCTGCGCCACAGGGGCGCCGGCGACCCGGCGTCGACGGCCGAACCCAGCACGAGGGCGTCGACCATCGCCGAGCAGGCGACCCGCTGCTCGACCGGCACCCCCGCATCCCGCAGGATGACGAACAGCGCCTCGTAGATCTCGAGCGTCCGGAAGTCCTCGACTGGCGCCCCCACGAGCACCGGCACGACGGCAGGGACGCGGGCGGTGGCGGCGCGGTACGCCCGCATCCACAGGCGCAGCCGCTCGAGCGGCGCCTCCGAGGTGTCGAGCGCCGGTCCCAGGTCGATGGAGCCGTAGAGCTCCTCGCGCATGCGATGCACGATCGCCGCGCGCCCGCCCGGCAGGTGGTGGTACAGCGACGAGGGGTGCACGCCGAGCGCCGCGGCGACCCCCGGGATGGTGAAGTCGCCGTGCTTCGCGACCAGCCGAAGCGCCGCTCCCGCGATCAGCTGCGGGGAGAGGATGCGGTGCTTCGGCCTGGCCACGAGGCTCCGTTCGGTTGCGAGGGGCTCAGAACATGATGACGCTTCGCCCGCGGGCGCCCGACCGCATGAGGTCGAAGGCGTCGTTCACCTCGTCGAGCGGGATGCGGTTCGTGATGAGCCGGTCGATCGGCAGGCGGCCGTCGAGGTAGAGCTGCGCGAGCATCGGGAAGTCGCGCGCGGGCACGGTCGAGCCGTAGTTCGAGCCGAGCAGCGACTTGCCCTCCTCGGCGAGCGCGAGCGCGTCGATCGGCACCGGCCGGTCCTGCGGCGGCAGGCCGACGATGACCGCCGTGCCGCCGCGCTTGAGCGTCGCGGGCATGATCGCGATCGTGTCGGGGCGCCCGATCGCCTCGAAGGCGACGTCGACGCCCCCGGGCACGAGCTCGCGGATGCGGTCGGGGAGCGACGCGTCCGACTTGACGGTGTGGGTCGCGCCGAACTCGCGCGCGAGCTCGAGTGACGCGTCCGTCACGTCGGCGACGATGATCGGGCTCGCACCGGCGAGGGCGAGGCCCATGATGATGCTGATGCCCACGCCGCCCGCGCCGATGACGAGCGCGGAGCGGCCCGCCTTCAGCTCGGCATCGTTGACGACCGCGCCGACGCCGGTGGCGATCGAGCAGCCGATGAGCGCCGCCACGTCGAACGGCAGCTCCTTCGGCACCTTGATCGCGGCCTGCTCGGCCACCACGACGCGCTCGCTCATCGAGCCGACGGCGAGGTAGGGGTAGGCGGTGTCGCCGTCGAGGGTCATCGGGGTCGACCCGTCCGGCAGCACGCATGCCTCCGAGCCGGAGCCGGTGCACACCCAGGTGCGGCCCTCGCGGCAACTGGTGCAGACGCCGCAGGGGTAGAACCAGGTCATGATCACGTGGTCGCCGGGCTCGAGGCTGCGCACGCCGTCGCCGACCGCCTCGACGACGCCCGCGCCCTCGTGGCCCATGATCGTCGGCTGCGGCATGTCCCAGTCACCGTCGAGCACGTGCCGGTCGGAGCCGCAGACGCCCGAGGCGCCGATGCGTATGAGCACCTCGCCGGGGCCGGGGTCGCGGAGCGTGACCTCGCGGATGTCGAGCTCGGGCTTGCCGCTGTAGACGGCTGCGCGCGTGGTCGCCATCAGCGCACCACCTCCGTGGCGCGGCCGCGGTAGAGCACGGCGGAGAGCGCGAGGTAGACGACCGCGGCGACGATGGCCGCGGGCAGGGATGCGGTGATCACCGAGAAGACGGCCTGCGTCTCGAGCGTGATCGGGTTGTAGAGCCACAGGTAGAACGCGGCGCCCGCGACGAGCGCGATGAGGCCCGCCCAGTTGATGCCGCCGGCGAAGGCGTAGAGCGTGCCGCGCTGCCCGAGGTGCAGCTCGCGGAGTTCGACGCGCTGCTTGCGCAGCACGAAGTAGTCGGCGACGGCGACGCCGCAGATGGCGGTGAGGAACGCGCCCGAGACCGAGACGAAGATCATGAACTGCTCGTACATGAACTGCGGGAAGAAGGTCATGATCGCGGGCACGATGAAGAACGATGCGGTCAGCACCTTCCACGGCACCTTCGCCAGCAGCCCGCCGGACGACTGCCGGATGGCGAGGATCGTCGAGTAGACGATCGACGACATCGACGTGATGTTGGCGAACGCGATGAAGATGAGCACCGCGGCGCCGAGGATCGCGCCGCCGAACGGCACCATCCAGACGGTCGGGTCGGAGTCGCCGAGCGTGAGCGCGGCGGCCATGCCGACGACCTGCGCGATGAGCGTCGCGATGAGCAGTCCGCCGTATGCGGGCCAGACGGCGGCCTTCCGGCTGCGGGTCATGCGGGCGAGCGAGCCCATCACGGGGTACCAGGAGACGCCGACGCCGACGTTGAACTCGACCGCCACCATGAAGTTGAGCGTCGGGTCGTCGAACGGCGCGATCGGCGAGGCGGTGAAGAGGGCGTCCCATGACGTGTTGACGACGAGGAACACCATCATGATCACGGTCACGACGGCCAGTCCCGGCGCGATGATCGCGTTGAAGCGGCCGATCGTGACCGGTCCGCGCGAGAGCACCCACCAGGCGATGAGGATGGCGACGAGGCCGCCGATCGTGACGACCGGGCCGTACTGGCCGAGGTCGGTGCCGGCGAAGGTCGCGGCGACCTGGCTGGTCGCGCGACCGGCCATGACGGCGAGCAGCGACGACCAGCCCATCTCGGTGACGAGGATGACGGTGAAGACGATGATGCCGACGCCGACGACCCCGAAGGCGCCGCGCAGCAGCGTGTACTGCTCCGAGCCCCAGCGCTGCGAGGCGACGACGGAGGCGAGCACCATGAAGCAGAGGCCGATCGCGTTGCCGATCAGCATCGCGGCGATGCCCGCCTCGAAGCCCACGAGCAGCGCGGTCGAGCCGCCGACGAGGAACGCCCAGGTCGCGATCGCGAGGGCGGTGTTGACCCACGTGAAGTCGAGGGCGCTCCAGAAGCGCTCCTTCTTCAGCAGCGGGAAGGTGCCGAAGACGTGCTCGTTGGCGAGCTTCGGGTCGACGACGGCCTCGCCGCGCGCGCTCACAGGACCACCACCAGGAGGCCGATGACGACGGCGACGACCGAGACGCCGACGTACACCGCGATCTCGCGGCCGGTCATCGGCAGTCGCGACGGCTCGTCGCGCTCGTCGTGCTCGACGATCTGGATGCGGCGCTCGAGCTCGGCGGCGACCGCCGGATCGGTGCCGCCGGCGACGAGCGTGCGCTCGAACGCGGTCGGGTGCGACGCTGCGGTCGCGCTCTGCTGGGGTGACGTCATCGCCGGCTCCTTCGCCATGGCAGGGGACGGGCCGCGCTCGCGGCCGTAAACCAAATCCGATTTGGTTTAGCGTCATACTGAGGCACGATGACGCTGTCGTCAACTCCGGATGGCAGCGACGCCGAGCGCAGGGGAGGATGTTCGGATGGATGCGCCGAAGAGCCACGCGATCGCCGTCGCCCAGGGGGTCGCCGTGATCGACGACGTCGACCAGAACCTCGCGACGCTCGACGGGCTGGTCGCCTCCGCCGCCGAGCAGGGCGCCGACGTCGTCGTGACGCCCGAGCTCTTCGCCACCGGCTACGCGCCCGACCGCGCGTGGAAGCACGACGGCGCGGCGATCCGGACGGCGCTCGCGGCCATCGCCCGCTCACAAGGGATCGCGCTGGTCGCATCCTCGGTCGACACGGTCGGGCCGGCGCACCACATCTCCGCCTCGTTCTTCTCGCCCGAAGGGGAGGAGCTGTCGCGCGTGCACAAGCGCCACCTGTTCGGCGGCGTGGAGCAGGAGTGGATGACGCCGGCGGCCGCATACGGAGAGCCGGTCGCCTGGAACGGCACGAGCTGGGGCGTGGGCATCTGCTACGACGTCGAGTTCCCCGAGTTCGCGCGCTCGCTCTCTGTCGCGGGCGCCGACGTCCTGCTCGTGCCGACGGCAGTGCCGACGGTGGAGGAGGGCGTCGAGGGCCTCGGCGACGCGTGGCACTACTCGGCTACGCAGATCTCGACGCTGCAGCTGCCGGCCCGGGCGCTGGAGAACGGCGTCGTGATCGCGTACGCAAACCAGTGCGGCCCGGGCTTCACCGGCCGCAGCTGCATCGCGACCCCCTTCGGGCACAACGCGGTGCTCCTGAGCGACGAACCCGGCGTGGTCGTGCTGAGGGTGCCGGTCGCGGCCATCGAGCGCGCGCGCTCGATCAACACCTACGTCGCCGACCTGCCGCGCGGCTGACGGCTACCGGCGCGCCGCCGCGAGCGGCAGCTGATGCGCGAACTGGTAGCGCTCCTGCTTGATCCGCGCGTGCAGCCAGGTGTCGACCGAGCGCACGCCCTCGAGCGAGCGCAGCGTGTCGAGCAGCTCGTGGAAGTCCTCGAAGGAGGAGAAGGGCACGGTCGCGACCAGGTCGAACCGGCCGTAGGTGCGCGCGAAGAACTCGAGGCCCGGCCGGTTCGCGATGAGCTCGATCACCCGGTCGCCGGCGTCGTGGAGGGTGATCCCCGGGCCGAACGGGAAGTTGCGGGTGGAGTCCGACCGCTGCCGCACCGCCCCGATCCGCATGATGCCGAGGTCGAGCATCCGCTGCACGCGGCCACGAGCACCGTTGATCGACAGGCCGCTGGCGTCCGCGAGCTCGGCGTACCCGATCCCCCGTCGCGCTGCAGCTGCGAGATGAGCGCGAGGTCGGCGTCGTCGAGGTGCTGTTCGCTGTCCGGCTCCGCGGCCAGGAAGAAGCTGTTCAGCACGTGCTCATAGACGGTCAGCTGCATGTCGACCACGCCGTCGGCGCCGCGCAGGGTGCGCATCGCGGCCTGCAGCTCGCGCCGGTCCCGGGTGTGGACCTCGGCGGCCACCTCGAACGGCCCGACCGTCTCGGAGATGAACACCGGGCTGTCGAGCTGCGCCATCCGCTCGAGCAGCGGCGCCGTCGACCCCGCGACCCGGAACGACAGGTGCGCGCGCGCGTGCAGCCCGAGGACCCGCTCGTCACGAGCGCGGTGTCGGTCGGGAGAAACACGGCTGTTCTCGAAACGGGTCGACTGTAGTGGGCATGGGCTCGACTCGCACCGCTCGCATGAAGCGATCCTGCCGAAGACGTCCGGCGCTGACAACTGGTACCGAATGCTGTATGGGGGCGACATCGGCGCGAGACGCCTGAACGGAGCGAGTTCTCTCGGGCAGCGACCGCCCAGCTGGACCGTCGATGTCGAGGGGCCCACGCAGCCTTCAATGGCGTGCCGCTGGTATCCGCACCGCCCGTCGTCGATAAGGTTGCGGTGTTTGCGCATGGAACCCGGAGGTCATCGACGTGGCTCAGTCGTGGCTGTCTGCGACAGAAACTCCCGTCACGTGCGCATCACCCACCACCCGCGAGTGGATCACGGACGCGCAGACGACAGCGCATCGCTTCGACCGGCGGTTCAGGGCCGGACCCGCAATGGCGCGGCAGCGCCCGAGCCGCGGAGCGTGACCGCTGTGTATCGGTGTCAGTGGGTCAAGGTTTCCTGAATGACTTGCCGGTTTCCTAGAGGAGGTGTCCATGAGCAACAGTTCCGCTGTCGAGCCGCCCTACGCGCTGAACTTTGTCAGCCGAGCGCTGCTCATGCGTGAGACCACCCTCCTCGCCGAGATGCGCAGGCCTGGAGAGTCGTGGGAATCGGTTCGTGATCGCGCGGTCAGCGAGAATTCCGTGCAGGCCCGCACTCACCGGTCGGGCGTTCGCCTGACCCGTGAAGCCGTTCGACGGTTGGCCGTGCTGTCCGATGATGAGGTGGAGTTCTTGCTCGACGCGGCTCCTAGGGAGCGCGGATACCTCCTGTGGGCAGCGGCCTGCCGCGCCTACCCATTTATCGGCGATTTCGCAGAGCAGGTTGTCCGCGAGCGCTACCTCATCCTTGCGTCGACGATCTCGCCGGAGCATCTCGAAAGATTTGTGTTGAGGCAGGCCCTATGGCACCCAGAACTTGAGGGCCTCTCGGACGCGATGAAGGCCGGCATCCGCCAGACCGTCTTCCGCATGATGCGGGAGGCCGACTTGGTGACGCCAAATGATGAGATCGTGCCGGCCCTGCTGTCCGGGCGGTTGGCTGACCTGCTGACAGCGCCTGGCAGGGACGACCTGCGCTTCTTCCCGACGAGAGGTGTCTAATGTCCCTGCACTCCAAGTCGACGTTGGCTCAGCAGGAGGAACACCTATTCATGGTGCTCAGCAGCGAGCGCTTCCTGAAGATGGAGGGCCTCGGCAACGAGGTCGCTCACTTCATCTACGACTACGAGCCCGCCTGGGCTCTCGACGTCGCCCAGGCCAAGAAGCGCATCAAGACAAAGCTCGAGACCGAGCGGGGCATCAAGGTCTTCGAGATCAATCTCTATGACCTCTCGGTCGAACTGCTCAAGACGCGCAATGTGTGGGAGCGTGTCCTCGCCGCCGAGACGACGATGGACAAGCCCGACTTTCTCCATCTCCTCCAGAACATGCTCGATCCGCAGCTGCACCTCGCTCCGGCGGTCAAGGAGCGAATGGCAGGCGAGTCGTTCGACATCCTCTTCCTCACCGGAATTGGCGAGGTGTTCCCGTTCGTGCGCTCGCACACGGTGCTGAGCAACCTGCAAACGGTCGTCTCGGACAAGCCGATGCTGATGTTCTTCCCAGGCCGGTACGAGGTGTCGGCCACGCAAGGTTCAGCACTCGTGCTCTTCGGCCAGCTCAAGGACGACTCCTTCTACCGCGCCAAGCGCATCCTCGACCAGGAAGCATGACCCGATGAAACTCAACGAGATCTTCCTCAAGGACGTCACCCGCTCGATCGAGGGCGTCGTCAAGGCCGACGACGTCGACCACCTGGGCATCGAGGTCGAGGAGTACGTCTTCACTAACGACGCCGCGAAGGGTGTCGCGCCGCTGCTGGAGGAGTACACGAACTACACCAACGCCAACGGCGTGTGGATCTCGGGCTTCTTCGGCTCCGGTAAGTCCCACCTGCTCAAGATGCTCGCCCACCTCCTCGGCGACGTCGAGGGCCAGGCGTTCCGGCGAGAGAAGGTGAGCGAGAGCTTCCTCGCCAAGACCAACGATGCGTTCCTGGTCGCGTCGCTGAAGAAGGCCGCCGGGATCCCGGCCAAGAGCCTGCTGTTCAACATCGATCAGAAGGCGACCCTAATTGCGAAGGACCAGACCGACGCCTTGCTCAAGGTATTCGTCAAGGTCTTCGACGAGAGCCGCGGCTACTTCGGCAACGACGGCGCGGTCGCCCGCTTCGAGGAGGACCTCGACAAGCGCGGCCAGTACGAGGCGTTCAAGGAGGCATTCGCCAGGCACGCCGGCATCGACTGGTCCCAGGGTCGCGAGCAGACCGCGCTGGAGGGCCACAACATCGACCGGGCGTTCGCCGAGGTCAACGGCGAGGCGAACCTCGGCATCATCGCCCAGTACCAGAAGTCCTACGCAGTCTCGATCGAAGACTTCGCCACGTCAGTCAAGGCCTGGATCGACAAGCAGGAGCCCGGCTTCCGACTCAACTTCTTCGTCGACGAGGTCGGCCAGTTCATCGCCGACGACGTCAGGCTCATGCTCAACCTCCAGACGATCGCCGAGTCTCTCAACACCAAGTGCAAGGGGCGCTCGTGGGTGTTCGTCACCTCGCAGGAGGACATGGACAAGGTTATCGGCGACCGCACGCGGCAGCAGGGCAATGACTTCTCCAAGATCCAGGCTCGCTTCAGCGCCAAGGTGAAGCTGACCAGCCAGGACGTCGAGGAGGTCATCAGCAAGCGTCTGCTGGAGAAGAACGATGCGGGCGCCGGCGCGCTAAAGACGATCCACTCCACGCAGGCGGCGAACTTCCCGACGATCTTCAACTTCGTCGACGGCGCGAAGACTTACCGCAACTACGTGGACGAAGGCCGCTTCATCAACACCTACCCCTTCGTCACTTACCAGATCCCGATGTTCCAGTCCGCGATCGAGGGCCTGTCCGACCACAACATGTTCGAGGGCAAGAACAGCTCGGTCGGCGAGCGCTCCATGCTGGGCGTGGTTCAGGAGGTCGCCAAGCGCATCGGCGCCGAGCAGGTGGGCTACCTCGCCACCTTCGACCAGATGTTCGCGGGCATCAGCGCTGCCCTGAAGTCGACGGCGCAGAGCGCGATCCTCCAGGCCGAGAAGCACCTTCCCGACCCCGGCTCCGAGGTCACGGTCCTCGCCAATCGCCTCCTGAAGGCGCTCTTCCTGGTCAAGTACGTCGACACCTTCAAGGCCACGCCACGCAACCTCACCGTGCTCGTCTACGACCGCTTCGGGCTCGACCTCACGGGGCTGGGCAAGCAGGTGCAGGAGGCGCTCAACCTGCTGGAGACGCAGTCGTACGTCCAGCGCAACGGCAACGTCTACGAGTACCTCACCAACGAGGAGCAGGAGATCGAGAAGGAGATCAAGGCGGTCGACATTGACTCCTCCGAGGTCTCCAGCAAGCTCTTCCGGTACCTGTCGTCCGAAATCCTCAAGACCAACAAGCTCAAGTACGCCAAGAACGGCCAGGACTTCGCGTTCGGCTACAAGCTCGACGACATCGTGCAAGGCAACCAGCGCGAACTGAGCATCCACTTCATCACGCCCGAGACGAGCTACACCGACACCGAGATCCTGTCGCAGAGCATGGGCAAGAACGAGCTGCGGGTCTTCCTGGGCCGCGACAAGCGGCTGCTCGCCGACGTGCGCCTGCTGCTCAAGACGGAGAAGTACAACAAGCAGCGCACGAGCTCGGGTGCAACGCCGTCGATGCAGGCGATTCTTCAGTCGAAGCAGGTGCTCAACGCCGACCGTGAGAAGGAACTCATCGTGCGCCTGCGCCAGGCCGTCGGCAAGGCGCAGCTGATCATTAACGCCGCCGAGATCACGTCCAGCTCGCAGGACGCAGTCACGCGCGTCACCGACGGGTTCCAGGAGCTCGTCAGCCGCACCTACACGAGCCTCGGCCTTCTCGGCGGCAAGATCTACCCGGAGCAGGCGGTGGCCGGCGTCGTCCAGAACGACCAAGCGATGTTCAGCGCAGGGAACCTCAGCACGCTCAACTCGCCCGGCGCCGAGATGGAGTCGTGGGTCATCGCCCAGACGGGACTCGGTGAGCAGGTCACGATGAAGAAGGTCGTCGACCGCTTTGAGGCCAAGCCCTACGGCTGGGACCTCGGCTCCATCGAGGTCGTGATCGGTTGGCTCGTAGGTAACGGCAAGGTTGCGCTCACCGTCGACTCCAACCCTGTCGTCCGGACAGAGGCGGCAGCGCTAATCCGCAACACCGGAAAGCACCAGTACGTCGTCGTCGCACCCCAGAAGGCGTACGACCAGGGGAAGGTCAGTGCATTCAAGAAGTTCTGCACGGACTTCTTCGATGAGGGCGCAGTGCCCAGTGACCCCGCAGAGCTCGCCCGCTACGGCAAGGACAGGCTCGAAGCCAAGGGCGAAGAGCTCAACGCCCTCGTGACAGCTAGCAAGTACCCCTTCGTGAGTCAGCTTTCGAATGTCGTCGCCCTGCTGGATGCGGTCGTCGGCAAGTCCACCGACTGGTACCTCACCAACTTCGACAAGGCCGACGAACTCCTTGAGGCCAAGGAAGAGACGATCGACCCGATCAAGTCGTTCATCAACGGCCAGCAGGCGACGATCTTCGACGAGGCCCAGGCTCTCCTCAGTACGAACACGGGCAATCTCGGCTACCTCGCGCCGGGGGCCGCCGACCCTGTCAAGGCACTCCTGTCGGATCCCAACGCGTTCCGCGGCAACAAGATGAACGCGCTCAAGGTTGCCGCCGACACCCTCCGAGGTGAACTAGACGATGCCGTCACCCAGCAGCGCGTTGCCGTGGCAACCGCCATTGAGGGACGCAAGGCCGAGATCCTCGCCAGCACCTACTACGCCAACGCGATCCCCGAGGGGCAAGCAAGCGTGACCCGGCGCATCGACCAGGTCCTCACACGACTTGCTGGCGAGGACCAGATCGCTTTGATCCTCCAACTCGAATCGAACTTCGAGCAGTCTGGCTACCCGGAACTCCTCGATGCGCTCGCGGCTGCTCAGCAAGCTGGCGACGAGGCTGGCGGCGACGACGTGCCGAAGTCCAAGCCGAAGCAGACTGTCTCGGTCAAGACGATCAGCGTCCCGGGCGTCTCCGGCAAGGTGCTCGAGTCTGAAGGCGACCTCGACGACTACCTCGCCAAGTACCGTGCCGCGCTTGTCGCGACCCTCAATGACGGAAAGCGAATCACGCTCTGATGGACACTGCATCGCTGAAGTCCTTCGCCACCTCGGCGCGCACGGAACTCATCCGCGAGGTCGGCGCGCGCATCACGGCCGTGCTCGCGCAGGGTTCACCAGAGCGGGTTGAACAGCCCCGTGCCGTGACCGCGTTGGAGCGGGCGATCGCCGGCGGGGGCGGCGGCGACGAGGGCAGGGCGCATGTTGCTGACAAGGTTGCTTACACATGGTTCAACCGCATCATCGCGCTGCGCTTCATGGACGCGAACGGTTACACCGGCATCGGCGTTGTCTCGCCCGCCGCCGATCAGGTCGGGCAGCCCGAAATTCTTGCCGCCGCCAAGCGCGGCCAGGTCGACGGTGACGTGGTCAAGGGCGCGAACGCGACGATCGTTCCCGGGCTACTCAATGGCACCCGCCAGCCGCGCCCCGGGGTCGATGCCCAGGCCGAGGCATACGCGCTCCTCCTCGCGGACTGCTGCCGTTACTGGAACCGGGCGATGCCGTTCATGTTCGAGCGCGAAGGCGACTACACCGAGCTGCTTATCCCCGCGAACCTGCTCGCTGAGGATTCGGTCCTCACCCGCTCGGTCAAGTTGCTCACCGAGGACGTCTGCCAGGACGTCGAGGTCATCGGCTGGCTCTACCAGTTCTACATCTCCGAGCGGAAGGACGAAGTCTTCGCCGGGTTCAAGAAGAACAAGAAGGCCGGCGCCGACGAGATCCCTGCCGCCACCCAGCTCTTCACCCCACACTGGATCGTCCGGTACCTCGTTGAGAATTCCGTGGGCCGCCTGTGGATGCTCAACCATCCCGAGTCGCGCCTTGTCGACCAGATGGACTACTACATCGCCCCAGTCGATGAAGAGACAGACTTACTCAAGATCACCCGGCCCGAAGAACTCACGGTAATTGACCCTGCATGTGGCTCCGGCCACATGCTCACCTACGCCTTCGATCTTCTCTACGCGATCTACGAAGAAGAGGGATACACGCCGTCTCAAATCCCGAGCCTGATTCTCGCGAACAACCTCTACGGCACCGAGATCGACCCCCGTGCCGGCGCCTTGGCTGCATTCGCCCTCACGATGAAGGCACGGGCCAAGCAGCGGACATTCTTCAACAAACCGGTCGAGGCCAACATCTGCATTATCAACCCGATCTCGTTCGGCCCGGACGAACTGGACTTCCTCGTCACCATGGACGGAGATCGTTACGCAGAGGAAACATTCTGGAACCAGTTTGCTGAGGCAGATTCCTTCGGCTCGCTCATCGAGCCCGATCCGGACCTGACCGCGAGACTTGCGCGTCACCTCATCGCGCTCGACGACGACGGGGACCTCCTGACTGCAAGCACACTGGATCAGGCGCAGACGGTCATCGCCCAAGCTCGCTACCTCGTTGATCGCTATGCGGTGGTGATCGCGAATCCGCCCTATATGGGCAGTGGGAACATAGGACCGGCGCTGAGTGAGTTTCTTAAGGAGAAGTACCCTCGGTGCAAGCAGGACCTTTATGCGTGCTTCGTGAAGCGTGGGCTTGACTGGGTCGTGCCCGGCGGCGCGGTCGCTGCCGTCACTGGTGATACGTGGATGTTCATCAAGTCTTTCGAGGAATTCCGCAAAGAGATCCTCGAGCGAGCAGCATTCTCAAGCTTCATCCACGTGCACGATTCTGGCAACCTGCCTTCGAAGTTTGGCGCCAACTCGGCCTTCGTGCTGACCGTCGGCGGCGACCCAAACGCCCACGTTTCGTTCATTATGACGTCGCTTCCCGGAGTTGAGGCAAAGCGGCGACAAGTCGAGGCGGCCCTCGCGGGTGCGGCACTTGATGAGAATTGGTTCGCAGGTAGCACTTCGAAGTTCCTTGAGATTCCGGGCTACCCGATCGCGTTCCGACTCGCCGACGAGCTCGTCGGTTTATTGTCCGGACCGATTCCGATGTCCGAGCGGCTCCCTGCCGTCGCTGGCATCTCTACGGGGAGCAATGACAGGTTCTTTCGTCTTTGGCACGAGGTCTCGGTGGGGCGGATTGGTGGTGGCTCGGTGGCTCGCCCATGGGCTCCGCACCACAAGGGTGGGCCCGAACGGCGTTGGTATGGAAACGTGTCGCATGTGCTCCGATACAACGCGGTTGCGGTTGCCGAGATGGAGAAGCTTCCAGGGTTCAGGCACGACGGAAATGCAAGCTATTTCCAGCCACACATCGGGTGGTCGGCGCTTACAAGCTCTCGGCCGAGCTTCAGGATAATCGAGGCTGGCCATACGTTCGGCAGCGGTAGCAAGGCGATTATGGGTGAGCGGAGGGAGTTGTTGAGGGCCCTCGCGGTCCTGAACTCGAAGATGGCAGCTGAGCTGCTCAGTGCCCTTAGCCCAACCATGAATTTCGAGGTCGGGAGCATCGGTCGGCTGCCTACCTTGGGAACTGATTCGGTTGCGTTGGAGTCTCTTGTAGAGACGGCGATCAGCTTGGCACGAGATGACTGGGATGAAGATGAGGGTTCGATGGGCTTTCAACTATCACCTCTTCTCAGAAGGGGAGCTTCGCTCAGCGATGCCCTGGACGCCTACGCTGCGATGAAGGTCGAGCGCGAGCAGAGACTGATCGAAGTTGAGGCGCGTCTTGAAGCTGAGGTGAGCAAGGCATTCGACCTGGATGAGCCGCTGATCCGCCTGCCAAAGGTGGGGAATCGACTTACTGCTCGTGAGCAAGTACAGGCGCTTGTTTCTCACTCCGTTGGCTGCTTCTTTGGTCGTTACAGTCTTGATGAGCCGGGGCTGATCTTGGCCGACCAGGGTGCGACGTTGCAGGACTACCTCGCCAAGGTGCCGACGCCGACGTTTATGCCGGACGCCGACAACGTCATACCCATCGTTGATGGCGACTGGTTCGAGGACGACATCGTCGGGCGGTTCCGCCAGTTTCTCCGTGTCGCGTTCGGCGAGCAGCACTTCGAGGAAAACCTCCGGTTCGTCACCGAATCACTCGGGGTGAAGAAGCTGCGCGACTACTTCGTGAAGTCCTTCCACAAGGACCACGTCCAGCGGTACAAGAAGCGCCCGATCTACTGGCTCTTCTCCAGCCCGAGGGGCTCGTTCAACGCGTTGATTTACATGCACCGCTACACACAGTCGACGGTCTCGACAGTCCTGACCTACCTGCGGGAGTACGTGACCAAGCTGGAATCGACGCTCCAGCAGGCCGAGCGCGTCGGGAACGCGAAGGAAGCTGACCGGCTCCGCAAGATTCTCGTTGAGTTGAACGAGTACGAGCACGACACGCTCTACCCGCTTGCCACCCAGCAGGTCACGATCGACCTCGATGACGGCGTCAAGGCGAACTACCCGAAGTTCGGCGCCGCGCTCAAGAAGATTCCCGGGCTGGAGGCGGCGAGTGACTGATGTGATCTCCGTCCAGAATGCCCTCCTAAGCCGGCTTGTCTCACAGCGGGTCGTGTTTTGGCATGACCCCGCTGGTGAGTACGCCGCCGACCTCGATGCGCTGGACCTCGGCGCGGTCAACGTCATCCGTGTTGAGGGCAACGAGTTCGGCGCGAAGAACACGATCCTTGCCGACCGCGTCAGCAAGCATCTCATCTATCGCTCCGGCGACGTCCCGCGCGGTACTGGTAACTGGCTGCTCGATCTCGAACTTGCGTATGGCGTTTTCACGGCCGACAAGATCTCGATGCTCCAGCAGGAGCTTGGCCTGAACGACCCGGCCTTGCAGCCAGTGATCGAACAGCACCTGAGGTTCTTCGCCGCGACCAGCCGCAGGCAGTCTCTGGAGAAGCTCCTCTCCGACGGAGACGACGCCGCACGCCTGCGCGCCAAGATGTGCCAAGTGCTCGTCAAGGCATCGGGCAACAAACTGTCCGACATTGTCCGCGAACTCCTCGTCGAGAACGCCGCGGGGAAGAGCACCAAGTTCGACGACCTCGTTGCCTTCGGCCTCGACCGGTTCTTCTGGGATGGGCTCGCCGGCATCTTCAAGTACCCGAGCGCGACCCCGACCATGGACGACTTCGTGCTGTGGATGTTCGGTCGCGCCATCGAGGACTTCGCCTCAGACACCCCCGACGAGTTCCGCAACATCCGCAGCGACTTCAACGCCCTGCGCTACGACGTGCGCACGCAGGACGTGATGACGACCCTCGCGTCCCGCGCGGCTGACGCGCTCGACGTGAAGTCGAAGATCGACCAGCGCGACTACCGCGAACTGGCCAAGATCACGATCTTCGAGGAGATCGACCGCAAGGTCATCGTCGAACTCGCCGCCGCCGTCGCGACCCAGTCGGTGACGCCGCGCGAGGTCTCGGACATCGTCCGGCAGCGTCAGCACAGCTTGTGGAGCGTCAAGTACGCGAAGCTCTACGACGCCATCCAGAGCGCCGCTGAGTTGCTCGCCGCGATCGCCGTGCTGCCGCATGCCATTGCCTCGACCGCCGCTGGGTTGGAGAAGTATCAGTCCGACTGGTTCCGCATCGACCAGCACTACCGCTGGTTCACGTACGCCCACCAGACCGCCGACTTCCACAAGCCGCTCGAAGCGCTCAAGGCCGAGGTCGACAAGCAGTACGCCAACAAGTACCTCTACGACTTCGGCGGGCTCTGGCAGCAGGCCCTTGAGCCCATGAGCGAGTGGAAGTCTGCGACGCTTGCGCCGCAGGCGAAGTTCTTCGACCGTCACGTCGCCCCCGTCGTCAGGGACGGGCGCACCAAGGTGGTCGTAATTATCTCCGACGGCATGCGGTACGAGATCGCCGAGCAACTCGCGTCGATGGTCCGCGGCGAGGACCGCTTCGATGCCTCGCTCTCCGCCGTGCTCGGCTCGCTGCCGAGCTACACCCAACTCGGCATGGCCTCTCTGCTGCCGCACTCCAGCCTGGAACTCGACCCCGTCGGCCTGCCGGTGCTCGCGGACGGGAAGCCGACGAACGGTACCGCGAACCGCGACAAGATCCTGCAAGCGGTCAAGGGACATGCCATCACCGCGGCCAAGGTGCTGGCCATGCCAGGGAGCGAGCTTCGCGAGCTGTACACGAAGCACCAGGTCTTCTACGTCTACCACGACCGCATCGACGCCGCGGGCGACAAGGCCCCGACCGAGCGGACCGTCTTCGAGGCTGCCGAGGAGACCCTTCGCGAGCTGCTGCTCCTGGTGAAGAAGTGGACCAACGCCAACGCGACGAACATCCTTATCACCGCCGACCACGGGTTCCAATACCAAGACACCCCGCTGGAGCAGGCCTACTACCTCTCGGAGAGCCCGCAAGGTGACGCGGTCACCAAGACCAACCGCCGCTACGTGCTCGGCCGGTCGCTGAAGCCGTCGCCCTCCTTCATGACCTTCACCTCGGCCCAGGCAGGCCTCGCGGGAAACGTCGACATCCAGATCCCCAAGTCGATCCACCGCATCCCGCTACCCGGCGCTGGCACCCGCTACGTGCACGGTGGCGCTTCCCTCCAGGAGATCGTCGTGCCGGTGATCGCGGTCAACAAGAAGCGCAAGAGCGACATCCGACCGGTCAATGTCGACCTCATGCCCGAGACCGACAAGATCACCACCGGGCAGCTCGCCGTCAAGCTGCTTCAGCGCGAGGCCGTCACCGACAAGATCCAGCCGCGCCAGGTGCGGCTCGGGCTCTACGTCGGCGACAAAGTGATCTCCGACCAGCCCGTCCTTACCTTCGTCAGCGCATCCGATGACCAGCGCGACCGCTATCAGAAGGCCGTGCTGTACCTGACCCAGGATGCTGACCAGTACAACAACCGGCCCGTCGAGCTGCGGCTCGAAGAGCCGATCCCGAACACGACGCAGTGGAAGTCGTTCTCGAAGGGGAACTACACCATCAAGCGGTCGTTCACGACGGACTTCGACTTTTAGGACAGCCATGACCAACCTCGAAGACGCCCTCGGCGAGATCGACGTCCTCGCCGCCGCGGAGACGACCGACGCCGCGACGACGAAGTCTGCGCTCGACGACAAAATCAACGAGCACTTCGCCGGCGCCGTCGTCCGCAAGGACCTCGTCAAGGCGGTCCGCGGCAACGCCGTCGTGCCGTCTTACGTCCTTGAGTATCTGCTGGGCCAGTACGCCGCATCCGACGACGAGGCGACGATCCAGGCTGGGATCGACAGCGTGCGGCAGATTCTCGCAACCCACTACGTCAACCGCAATGAGCACATGCTCGTGAAGTCGGAGATCCGCCGCAAGGGCCGCCACCGCGTGATCGACAAGGTCACCGTCACCCTCAACGAGAAGAACGACGTCCACGAGGCAGAGTTCGAGAACCTCCAGGTCAAGGGCGTCATCATCGACGACGTCACGGTCAAGCAGAACCCCAAGCTCCTCGTCGGCGGTGTCTGGTGCATCTGCGACATCGAGTACTTCCACTCCGACGACCAGCGCGTCGTGCCCTGGATCCTGGGCAGCCTCAAGCCAATCCAGGTCGCCGGCGTCGACATCGACCACTACTACGAGGCACGCAAGGCATTCACGACCGACGAGTGGATCGACCTGCTCATGCAGTCGATCGGCCTCAACCCTGAGCAGTTCGAACAGCGGGGCAAGCTCATCGCCCTGACTCGGCTCATCCCGTTTGTCGAGCGCAACTACAACATTGTCGAGCTCGGCCCTAAGGGCACCGGAAAATCGCACACGTTCAGCGAGTTCTCCCCGAACGGCATCCTCATCTCCGGCGGAGAGGTGACGGTCGCCAAGCTGTTCGTCAACAACGCGAGCGGGCGCATCGGCCTGGTCGGCTACTGGGACTGCGTCGCATTCGACGAGTTCGCCGCCAACCGGCGCACCGACCAGAACCTTGTCAACGTCATGAAGAACTACCTCGCGAACAAGTCGTTCTCGCGCGGCACGAGCATCTACGGGGCCGAGGCCTCGATGGCGTTCATCGGCAACACGACGCACACCGTGCCCTACATGCTCAAGAACTCCGACCTGTTCGACGAGCTGCCCGACGCCTACCGCGACCCCGCCTGGCTCGACCGCATCCACCACTACCTCCCCGGCTGGGAGGTTGCGCCGATCCGCTCGGAGATGTTCTCAGCGGGGTATGGCTTCGTCGTCGATTATCTCGCCGAGGTGCTGCGCGCGAAGCGCTCTGAAGACTTCTCGGACAAGTACAAGGACTACTTCACACTCGACAACTCGATCTCGACGCGCGACCAGGACGGCATCCGCAAGACATTCTCCGGCCTCATGAAACTCGTTCACCCGACAGGCGAGGCCACTGCAGATGAGGTGCGTACGCTGCTGGAGTTCGCAATCGAGGGGCGGAAGCGAGTCAAGGACTCGATCCTGCGAATCGACGCCACGATGCGCGACACCGCCGTTCATTTCCGGTACGCCGACAAGACGGGCGTCTGGCAGGACGTCGCGACTCGCGAAGAGAGCCAGTACCCGCAGTTGTACCGGCGGAACTGGGACGCGGTGCCAGACGGCGAGCCAGGTGACGGCGTGCCTACGGTCATCGCTTCAGCGCCCGCCCCCGAGTCATCAACCGCGTCCTTGGCGGCTGCTCCGGACGTGCCTGCGGAGCCCGCACCGGCGTCGCTGGCCGAGGGGCATCGGGACTTCGTCGCCGGCCAGAGGGGAGTCTCCTACGAGACCCTCCTCATGCCTTACCTGCGCGGCGCGTCCAAGATCACTGTCACGGACCCTTACATCCGCATGCCACACCAAGGACGCAACTTCGCGGACCTGCTCAGCCTCCTCGCCGCGGCCAAGGACGACGCAGACGAGATCGATGTCGTGCTTGTCACCACCGAGGAGTCAAAGACCGAGTTCAAGCACGGGCAGCTTCTGATGCTGAAGTCGATCAAGGACGCGTCCGACGCAGTCGGCGTACGGCTTGCCGTGCGGCTTGACGACACGATCCACGACCGCCGCATCGAGACCAACCACGGCTGGCGCATCGACCTCGGCAAGGGACTCGACATCTGGCAGAAGCCGAGCGATAACCCTTTCGACTTCGGCCGCAACCGCCAGGAGTTCCGCCTCATCGGATCGGCGTTCACCGTCCACTACGTGAAGGTCCCAATCGTGCCCGACACGGAGGTAGCGCAGTGACACTAGCGGGTATCGACGGTGTAGCGCAGCAGCGTGCGTCCGACGCTCAGCCTGACCGCCTAGCGCCTGAGCGGCCTCGAAAGATTGTCTAGTCGGCGCACCTAGCGTTGCTGGCCGGCGTCTTCGCGGTTGCCTGGATGGCGTCACAGGTGCGCCAGATCAATTGACGCGCTCGTGCTCATGGCTCCGCGTTGCATATGGACGCACGCGCGAGGTCGCTCGACCCTGGGGTTCTCGCTGAGTGCGCGATGGCGGCATGTCCTGGCTGCGCCTATCGACCCCGCCGGAGGAAGTAGATTGAGCTCAACCACGCTAACTCGCACATCGAACGGAGCAACAGGATGCAACTTGACAACGAGGATGCAATCAAGAAGCACCTAGGTCTCTCGTCGCTTGACGGCCTCTCGGGCGAACAGAAGCTCGAGCTCCTCGCTAACTTTCCTTCGATCCCTGAGGCGGTTCAGTTGCGTTTGCTGGAGCAGATCCCCGGCTTGAAGGACGTGGCCATCCGATCCGTCGACGCGACCGAGACCGTATTCGACCGAACCATGGAGTCGAATAGCAGCAGCCAGCAGGGCCTCCACGAAGCGCTAGCCGACGTCCGCCGCATCTTAGCTGGGAGGCTCGACAAAGGAGCGATAAGTGAGGCGAATGAGCGCCACCTCATCGACGCGATCATCGACACGACGCGGATTGAAGATGCGAAGGACAGTGAGAACAAGGAGTTCATCGCCGAACAGGCGAACTCTACGCGATGGGCGCAGGTTATCCAGGCCAGTCTGCCGGTCGTCGGAATGGTCGTGGCCACGGGCGCGAGGCTTCTTATTAGCCGTGGCGGCATCCGCTTCAACTGAGCTCGACCCGATCCGTCGGCGCCGCGCCTTGGCGAGACGGCCAACGGGTGCGGTCGTGCTTGCCGGGCACCGCTCCGAGGCGCTGGACCGCAACGCTGCTTGAGTCGGCAACCCTGCCGAGGCTGCCCGGAAGCGGAACTCGCCTGGGCCGTCGGCAGCGACATCCGGCATGCCTGGGTCAATGAGGGGAGTCCGACGCTGATGTCAGTGCGCGCGACGGCGGAGCCGAGGCAGTGGTGCGCGGCGCCGCCCTTGGGGGGACCAGCAGGCCGTTCAGGGCGACTTCATCGATCGCCTCGCGCGTCGCCCCGGTGACGGCGCGTTGTCCCGCATGACCTCCCCGAGCGCGCGCGGTCCGAGCTAGGGTGGCTCCGCCTTCAACACCGTCTACGGGGCCCGGGAGATTGCAGGTCGCCTCCATGCCGGCAATCGCGAGGACCAGCGCGACCGACAGCTTTTCGGCGACTCAACGCATCCCCCGCCTGAGGCGCGGTGAGGAGGGCAAAACGGCGCTCCTCACGGGCATCGTCGACGACGAACTCCGGTCGCTCGCCGCAGCGATCGACGCGCATACCTGTAGTATCCGATCGCCACCGGGCCGATCTACCCGACCGACCCCACTCCGCGGCGGCGCCCGCGAGGAGCATCGCCGTCGACGGCTTCGCCGTGACCCCGCTGGAGCTCGGCACGCATCCGGGCACGCACGCGCATGGGCCGTCGCACTCGATCGAGGGCGGCGCGGCGATCAACGAGATCGACCCCCCTCGGCTCATGGGGCCGGCGCGGATCTTGCGGGTCTCAGCGGGCGATGGCGAGATGATCGGTGTCGCCGCGCTCGAGGACCAGCTGCGGGCCTGGGCCGGCGAGCGCATCGCCCTCGTGCGCACCGGCTGGGATGTGCACTGGGGCACACCGCTGATGCTGCCGCACCCGGCCAGGTCGGTTGAGCTTGCGGATGCGCTGCTCGCCCTCGGTGTCGGTGTTCTGGGCGTGGATACCCGCAGCCCCGACCCCTCGGACAGGGCCGCGGGTAAGGCTATGGTAGCCGCCGACGCTACCGTGCACGAGCGCTCGCTGGGCGTCGGCGGGCTCATCATCGTGAACCTGCGCGGTCTCGGACGACGTGCCGGGGGAGACGTGCGAGTTCACGGCGCTGCCGCTGCGGCTCGATGGGCTCGACGCGTCGCTGGTTCGGGCAGTCGCTCGTCTGCGCGAGCGCAAGTCGACGGTTCGCTCATGAGGACGGTCGACCCGCCCGCGAAGTCACCGACCTGCTAGATAGGCGAGCAAAGCGTAGGAAGCAAGCCGCGGACACCGCTTCTTGCGCTCTGCCCCTGGCGACCCTCACGTCGAGAGGAAGTCGTCCGGCAGCCGACGACCCACGGCGGAGTAGTAGTGCCGAAGATGCTTCTCGCCGTCCGAGGTCACCCATCGGCCGTTCTCATCGTCCTTCACCCAACCCGACCACCGGTTCCATCCCCGCGCATCGGTGTAGCCAGCCAGTTGAGCGATTTCTGTACTCTCCGCCTTCGTCGCCCCGCGGCCCTCGCGGACGTTCAACGCCTTCAGCCTCGCCCAGAGGAGCAGTGCACACCAATCTCGCTGATGCCGGGTGCCCTCGAGGTTGAGTGGCACCGGCGGCTCGTCTTCCGTCGGGTCGAACACCTCGAGCGCGGCGAGGTCCTCGTGGCCGAGCTGCATCTCGATGACCTCCAGTTGCGCGCGGATGCTGGCGATGGCCGAACGGATTTCTTTCTCGAACATTGATACCTCCTGGCCTGTACAGTTGATGTTACAACTGTGTGATCAATGTTGCCAACAGGGGTTTCGTGGCCTCCATGCTTCCTGCTTGACCTTCGTGCCCGCCTCTGTCCGCGCCACGGGCGTCACGCTGCTCGCCGCCTATGGCATTTGCCATGCACTCATGGCCAGGCTCAAGGGCTGCGTCGATTGGTACCTGGCCGGTCGCGCCGCTGTTCCCTCCTGCGCCGGGCAAGCCAGCGCGGAGGAAACGGAGTAGCTGCGCGGGTTGCAAGGGCTCGTCCTCACGCCCGTGACCTTCCTCGGACAGTCATAGAAAGGACGCGGCCCCGAGCCGAGAGGCTGGGACCGCGCCTGGTCATGCAAAGGGTCGGGCTTTCAACCCTGCGACGCCTGCAGCTCCTCGAGCTGCAGCTCGAGGCGGTCGCGGTGCTCGCGGATGAGGTCGAGGCTGCTCTGGGCGATGCCCGCGCGCGTCTCGAGATCGGCGTAGTCGGCCTGGACGGCGGCGAGCTCGGCCCGGACCGAGGTCAGCTCCGACTGCGCGTTCGCGGCGGAGGACGAGGCGATGCCGGTGCCGAGCGCGCCCAGCAGAGCGACGACGACGAGCGCGACGATCCAAGGCCAGCGACGGCCAGTGCGGGCCGGCCTCGCGGTGCTCGACGTCGACGTCGGCTCCTCGGTCGGAGTGACGGCTTCGGTGGCATGAGTGGTGCTCATGGGGTGCTCCCTGGGGTGCGGGCGCGGCGCGGATGCGGGCGCGGTGCACCGCACGCGCATCGCACAGCGGCATGGATGTGAGGTGATGCGGCGGCTCGTGGATCGCGCGAGCGCCAACGCTCCAGTATCCCACCCCCCCCCGACCGCGTGGGACACGGGCGTCGCGCCGGTTGCCCCGTACTGCGGCGGCCTAGATGAACTGCAGCGGGTCGAATTCGTCGATCGGGATGACGCGCATACGCGGCAGTCGGCTGTTAAAGGCCGCGGCGTCCTACTTGAGGTCGAAGAACCTGACACCGTCGACGTCGCGCAGGCCGCCGGCCATGATCTCGCCGAAGACGAGGATGCCGACGTAGCGGCGAGCGCATCCGATGTCGACAACCTCGCTCGCCCAGCAGTGGCACCCGTCTATAGCCGACTCTGCCTGCCGTGAGCCCTGTGCGACGATGCTGAGGTGAGCAGGCTTCTTCGCGTTGAGAACGGTTCCTTCAGAATGCTGGAATTGGCACGGATGCGGGAGAAAAGACTCTCCGAGACGAGAGATCTCGAGCGCTGGATCGTTGAGCATCCGGCCCTGATCGACCCGACACTCATGGTCGTGACGACCCAGTTCGACAAGTGGCTCTCCGGGTCGGGCACGGCTGCGGAGCGTCTTGACATTCTCGCTCTCGCCAGCAGTGGTGAACTCGTCGTCATCGAGTTGAAGCTCGGGTCGGATCGGAATGTGCACCTCCAGGCCATCACCTACGCGGCACTCGCGTCAGGCTTCACCGAGGAATCGCTCGCGCGCGCACACGCGGAGTGGTTGTCCAACGCAACCGGGCAGGTGGTCTCGGAGGACACCGCCCTCGGCGTTCTGCAGGCACACGTGGACGAGTGGTCGGAGGAACTGCTCAGGTTGCCCCGAATCGTGCTGGTGGCCGAGCGTTTCACAGCACAAGTCTTGACGACCGTCGAGTGGCTGCGCGGTATCGCGGACGGTCTCCAGATCGAGTGCCATGAGTACTCAGTGTTCGATGAGGGCGGCGCGGTGACCGTAGCGTTCGATCGGATCTATCCGGTGGTCGGTATTGACGACCAGATCTTGAAGCCGGGACGCCGCGCCGCAAGCCAGCAGGTAGCGATCCGAGCCTCAAACCAGCGCCGAGCTCGGTCCGTTGCGATCATCCACGAACACAAGGCGATCCATGGAGGCGCGCGTATCGACCTCAAGTTGCAGGGTCAAGCGCGCGGTGGAGTCGTGCAACGGATCGAGGCATGGCTGGATGCCGATGCCGCTCGACGCGACGTCACCTGGGTCGACGACCCAGTCAACCCGCTTCGCTGGGGGGCAGCCCTCGAGTCCGACAAGCGTTGGACTCCGTCGTCGCTGCGCAACGAAATCTTCAGGCTGGCTGGTGCCGAACAGCATGCGTTCTCCGCGGCGGACGCGTGGTCATGCAGCGGGCGGACGCTGGCGGAGATCGCGCTAGCGTGCCTCAGTGAACCCCCAGTTGAGCAAGACGAGTAAGGGCTTGACACCCTTCCCGCTTCAGTCGTGTTGCCCGAGCTCCTAGATGAACTGCAGCGGGTCGAACTCGTCGATCGGGATGACGCGCACGCGCGGCAGTCGGCTGTTGAACGCTGCGACGTCGTACTCGAGGTCGAAGAACTCGACGCCGTCGACATCGCGCAACCCTCCGGCCATGAACTCGCCGAAGCCGAGGATGCCGACGCGGGCGTCCCGATCGGCCAGTCGCGCCATGTGCGGCGCGAAGTCGCGGTCGTGGCTGACGAGCATCACGTCAGCCTCGCGCTCGACCAGCGCATCCGCCGTGCGCTGAATGGCGATGTCGACGACCTTGCCCTCGCCCCGCAGCGGCACGGGCGTGTAGCCCATCGCGATGAGCGCCTGCACGAACGGCGTCGGCAGCTCGCCCGGCACGGCGAGGAAGAACAGGCCCCTCACCGGCTGCTGCCACGCCTGCTCGGCGAACGACAGCACCTTGTTCCAGCGCGGCCGCTCCTGCGGCTCCGGACGGCGGTTGAGTACCGAGATCCCGAGCGTCGCATCGATGTTCTCGCCGTCGACGAGGAGATAGGTGGTGCGCTCGGTCATGGGGCGACCCTATCGCCGCTGCAAAGCGCGCTCTGCGGCTTCGAAGCATCAAGACCCACGCGCGCCCGCGGATGACAACCATGCTGATAGCAGTCAGACTCTCGACATGGTTGAAGATGCGCTCGCGACCTGGAGAGCCATAAGCGAGATTGTCGTGACGGCGCTGGCCCTCGTCGCAGCGGCGGCAGCGTTGGTTCAACTGAGGCTGTCTCGTCAAATCCGGATGCGAGAGCTGGAAGACATATACGTCCAGCGCTACTGGGCGATCACCGACGAGCTGTCGCCCGAAGCGCGAACGGCCATCCTTCTTCAGCGTCGCCTGCCAGCAACCCGACGGTCTTCTAGAGATCGTCAACTAATGTGGCGGTACCTCGAGCTCTGTGAAGACCAAGCCGACTTGCGAGCGGACGGCGTTTTCACCCGCAAGACTTGGCGACTCTGGAGCCCCGCGATCGTTGCCGCCACGACGGCGCAGCCATACAGAGAAGTGCTCGACGCGGTTCGAGCGAGAGCTCGTCGAGAGGGCGACGTGCGCGAGCCACTGCGCCGCCTGCGTGATGCTCACGATGCCGCGGGCCTATACGATCCTGCACGGTGGTCGCGCCGCCAGCCATGGTCCATCTGAAGTTTCGGACGCCGGTGTCGCACGCTCGTCCGATGGAGACGCGCGGCTCAACCTCGACCAAGTCGTTTCCGTCAGACTTCCTCGAGCAGCACGGTGCCCGTCATGAGCTGCCACGCGGTCACCGCGTAGACGGCGATCCGCTCCCAGACGCCGTCCGGCAGGAGGTCGACGGTCGTCGTCCCGGCGTCGAACTGCAGCATGGCGAGTCCGAAGAGCCCGATCGCGCCGAGCGCGATGCTGGCGAGCGCATACGGCGACCTTGGACGTTCGCGGACGACGCCGATGCCGACCGCGATCGCGACGACGTTGCCGCTGATGATCGCCATCCCTGCGCCGAGCACGTGGAAGATCGCGGTGCCGTCGTTGTCGCTCGCCTGGCTGCCGTGCACGATGCCGACGAGCGAGATGCCGATCGCGTAGACGATGGCGAGCGCGACGAGCAGCCGGCCGAGCCCGGTCGCCCACGCGCGGAGCGCGAAGCACGCCGCCGCGAGGAAGAGCGCGCCCTGCACGACGAATCCGACGTTCATCACCGGGTGCAGCGGGGAGTCGATGGCTCGGCCCTGGTACTCACCGACCTCGGGGATGCCGAGGTCGCTGATGTAGTTGGTCGCGTAGGAGTAGCCGGTGAAGGCAGCGGCGGTCACGGCCTCCGTGGTGAGGTGCACGAGGGCGCTGAGCATCCAGAGCACCCCGGCAGCGATCGAGGAGCGGCGTCGGATGGTCACGCTGCCATCATCCCGGCTCGCGGCCGCGAGTCTCCGCCAGCGGCCCCGCCTACGATCGACTCGACTGGCCGGTCACGTCGAGAGGGAGCCGCAGCATGCGCGCAGCACACACCAGGCGAATGCTCGGAGCCACGACCGTCGCGGCCGTCACGCTCGTCGGGCTCACCGCGTGCTTCATCCCATCGCCACCGCCCGTGCCGCAGGCGCCGAACACCGACCCGGTCGTGCCCGGCACGAGCGGCTCCGCTGACGTGCGCGAGGGCTTCATCGCCGCGGGCGGCACGACGGAGATCGAGCTCGAGGTCGCGGATCGCTCCGCGGTCGTGCTCGGGGCGGTGTCGACAGACGACGAGGACCTGACGATGCGGCTGAGCGGCGGCAACGCCGACTTCGAGAACGACGACGGCGCCAGCGAGCTCGACGGATTCGCGTTCGAGATGCGCTCGCGCGATCCGCTCATCGGTGCGGTGTTGGAGCCCGGCTCGTACACGATCGAGCTCGGCGAGTACAGCGGCGACCGCACCGGCTTCCAGCTGCAGGTGCTGACGGGCTCGACGGTGGTGGGCGTCGGGGAGAGCGCCTCGCTGGAGATCGCGCCGGGTGCACCGGCTGTGTTCATCGCGCGCGTGACGACGGGTCAGGAGTCGATCCGCGCGGAGGCGGACTTCGATTCGGTGCTCTGGGGGCGTTCGAGCCCGGATGCGTCGAGCCTGATGGACGACGACTCCGGCGGGGATTCGAACCCGCTCATCACGCTCAACGGCACGGTCGACGGGGACATCGTGATGGTCGCGGCGGCGTACGACCGCGATGAGGGCGGGATGGTGCTGGTCAGCGTGGAGTGAGGGGTGGTCTTGATAGGCGGCCGGCTTCGCCGGCTGCTCCTCGACCAGCGTGTGGGGCGTGTGGGCCGGCTGCCTCTCGACCAGCGGGTGGTTGGCGAGCATGCTGAGGGCATGGAGAGCTCCTACCTGCCTGACCTCGCCGACGAGCTGCTCGGCATCGCCCGGAAGGCGACGAGCGGTCGCGCCGCGCGCTCGACCCGCTCCGGCCGAGCGCTGTCGCTGCGGCAGACCGTGCTCGCGCTCACCGAGGGGCACGGCATCGAGGAGCACGAGACCAACGGCGAGGAGACGCTGCAGGTGCTCGTGGGGCGCGTGCGGCTGCGGTCGGGGAGCGAGGCGGTCGAGCTCGGGGTCGGCGAGGTCGTCGACGTGCCGGACGCGCGGCACGCGGTGGATGCGCTGACGGATGCCGCGGTGCTGCTGACGGTGGCGGTGCGGTAGCGGGGTGGTCTCGATACGCGGCCGGCTTCGCCGGCTGCTACTCGACCAGCAGGAAGGGGCCGGCTGCTGCTCGACCAGCGGGGGAGATCAGCCGGTCTGCGCCGCCAGGGGAACCGGCAGGAAGGCGTACCCCGACGACCAGTTTCGACATAGGTGCGCTCGCTACGATTCAGCAATGCGTCAATCGCTCGCCTCGGCTCTCGACGAAGCCCCCGCCCCGGGCAACGCCACCACGCGCTTCAGCAACGTGGCCCTCCTCTCCGTCGCGAGCGCGCTGCCGAGCCGAGTCACGACATCCGCAGACATCGAGGACCGCCTGGCGGCTGCCCTCTCGCGCCTCAAGCTGCGCGGCGGACTGCTCGAGCGCGTCGCCGGCGTGCTCGAGCGCCGCAACTGGGGCGAGGGCGAGTCGGCCGACGCGGCGACCGTCCAGGCGGGGGAGCGCGCACTCGCCGAGGCGGGCGTCCGGGCGTCCGATGTGGGCCTCCTCATCAACACGAGCGTCACGCGCAAGCACCTCGAGCCGTCGGTCGCCGTCCGCCTGCACCACGAGCTCGGCCTCCCGACCTCGGCCGTCAACTTCGACGTCGCCAATGCCTGCCTCGGCTTCGTCAACGGCATGAGCCTCGCCGCCGGCATGATCGAGTCGGGCCAGATCCGCTACGCGATCGTCGTCAACGGCGAGGACGCCGACGACATCCAGGTCAACACGATCGACCGCCTGCTCGGCGCCGACATCGACCGCGACGACTTCCTCAGCGAGTTCGCCACCCTCACGCTCGGCTCCGGCTCGGCCGCCGCCGTGCTCGGCCGCGCCGACGAGCACCCGGAGGGCCACCGCATCCTCGGCGGCGTGACCCGCGCCGCGACCCAGTGGCACGACCTCTGCGTCGGCAGCGCCGAGGGCATGTACACGAACGCGAAGGCGCTGCTGAAGGGCGGCCTCGACCTCGTCGTCTCCGCCTGGAAGGAGGCGGCACCGGAGTGGAAGTGGTCCGAGATGGACCGCTACATCACCCACCAGGTCTCCTCGGTGCACACGAACGCGATCGTCAAGGCGGCCAAGCTCGACCCCGAGCGCGTGCCCACGACCTTCCCGAAGTACGGCAACGTCGGGCCGGCATCCATCCCGATCACCCTCGCCGAGGAGCAGGCGACGCTCCGCCAGGGCGATCGCGTGCTGCTCATGGGCGTCGGCTCGGGCCTCAACACGGCCATGCTGGAGCTGGCCTGGTGACCCAGGCGGCCTCGCTGCCCCCGCACGACCTGCCCGGCCTCGACCCGCGCTTCAGCCGCATCGTCGGCGTGCGCGGCCGCGGCCTCGACGAGGGCGTCACCCGCGAGTGGCACTGCCTCGACACCGCGGATGCCCTGGCCGAGACCGGCGCGCACGTCGCCGGCACGATCCTCGCCGTGCACGGCAACCCCACCTGGTCGTACCTGTGGCGGTCGATCGCGGCGGAGTCGGTGCAGGCGGCCGTCGGCGGACAGCCCGCCTGGCGCGTGGTCGCCGTCGACCAGCTCGAGATGGGCTTCTCGGAGCGCACGGTGCTGTCCAGCGGGCCCGGGCTGTACCGGCCGCTGGCGCAGCGCGTCGTCGACCTCGCCGCCTTCACGGATGCGCTCGGCCTCGACGGCCCCGTCGTCACCCTCGGCCATGACTGGGGCGGCGTCGTCTCGCTCGGCTGGGCCGTCGACCACCCCGAGCAGCTCGCCGCCGTCGCGCTGCTCAACACCGCCGTGCACCACCCGGAGGGCGTGCCGATCCCGGCGCCGCTGCGGCTCGCGCGCGCTCGCGGCCTGCTCTCGGCGGCGACCGTCGCCACGACGGGCTTCCTCGACACGACGCTCACGCTCGCGTCGCCGCCGCTGCCCGCTGACGTGAAGGCTGCGTACCGCGCGCCCTACGGATCGGCCGACCGCCGCGGCGGCATCGGCGGCTTCGTGGCCGACATCCCCGTCGACGCGCAGCACGAGAGCTTCGCCGAGCTCGAGCGCATCAGCACGGGGGTCGCGAGGCTCGAGGTGCCGGCGCTGCTGCTGTGGGGGCCGAAGGACCCGGTCTTCACCGACCGCTACCTCGATGACCTCGTCGACCGGCTGCCGCACGCCGACGTGCACCGCTTCGAGGGCGCGAGCCACCTCGTCGCGGAGGAGCGGCCGTATGCGGCGACGGTGCTGGAGTGGCTCCGCCCGCTGGTCGAGGAGCAGCCGGAGGCCGCGTCTCGAGGTCTCGGCTCGGGCGGCGCGCTGAGCGCGCCGTCCGGCTCGACCAACACGCAGGACCACGTGCCGCTCTGGCGCGGGCTCGACGAGCGCGCGGACGACGACGACGTCGCCATCATCGACATGGCCGGCAGTGGCGAGCCGCGCCGCGTCAGCTGGCGCCAGCTCGAGACCCAGACGAGCCGCATCGCCGCCGGCCTGCACGCGATGGGCGTGCAGCAGGGCGATCGCGTCTCGCTGCTCCTCCAGCCCGGCCCGACGCTCACCGCCGTGCTCTACGCGTGCCTCCGCATAGGCGCGGTCGTCGTCGTCGCCGACGCCGGCCTGGGCGTCAAGGGGCTCACCCGTGCCGTCCGCGGCTCGTGGCCCGACGTCATCATCGGCGAGCGCCTCGGCCTCACCGCCGCGCGCGCGCTCGGCTGGCCGGGCCTGCGCATCTCCGCCGAGCGCCTCCCGCGCATCGCGGCGACCGCGCTCGGCGTCGCCTGCAGCCTGCGCGATGTCGTCGCCCTCGGCAAGGAGTCGCCCCTCCCGCCCGAGCCCGGCCCCGCCGACGACGCCGCGATCCTCTTCACCTCCGGCTCCACCGGGCCAGCGAAGGGCGTCGTCTACACGCACGGGCAGCTGAGCGCGCTACGCGACGTGCTCGCCGCGCACCTCCAGATCACGCCCGACAGCGGACTCGTCACCGGGTTCGCGCCGTTCGCGCTGCTCGGCCCGGCGCTCGGCACGCGCTCGGCGACGCCCGACATGGACGTCTCGTCGCCCCGCACCCTGACCGCCAGCGCGGTCGCGGCCGCGGTGCGAGCCTCCGACGCCGGCATCGTCTTCCTCTCGCCCGCAGCGATCCTCAACGTCGTCGCGACGGCGGATGCGCTCACGGCGGCCGACCAGGCGGCCCTCATGCGCGTGCGGGCGTTCCTGTCCGCGGGCGCCCCGATCGGCGCCTCACTGCTGCAGGCGGTCGCGAAGCTCATGCCGAACGCGACCCCGCACACGCCCTACGGCATGACCGAGTGTCTGCTCGTCACCGACGTGACGCTCGACGAGCTGCTCGTCGCGGCCGATGCGGCCGACGCAGGCGTCTGCGTCGGCGCGCCGATCGGCAGCAACCGCGTGCTCGTCAGCGCGCTCGACGCCGACGGCCGAGCCACCGGCGCGCCCAGCGCCCAGCCGGGCGTGCTGGGCGAGATCGTCATCTCGGCGCCGCACCTCAAGAGCCACTACGACCGTCTGCACCTCACCGACCAGGCCGCCACCCGTGAGACCGAGGCGCTCGCCGCCGACGGCAGCCGCTGGCACCGCACCGGCGACGTCGGCCACCTCGACGCCGACGGTCGCGTCTGGGTCGAGGGCCGCATCCAGCACGTGATCGTCACCGCCGACGGCCCGATCGCGCCGGTCGAGGCGGAGCAGGCGATCGAGGCGGTGGATGCGGTGCGCCGCGCCGCCGTCGTCGGCATCGGCCCACACCGGCTGCGCCAGGCGGTCGCGGTCGTCGAGACCGTGCCCGCCAGCCGGCGGTCCGCGCTCGCCGACCCCGAGCTCACCGCCGCCGTGCGCGCGAGCACCGAGCAGTCGCTCGCCGCCGTGCTCGTCGTGCCCCAGCTGCCGACCGACGTGCGCCACAACTCCAAGATCGACCGCTCGCGGCTCTCCGCGTGGGCCGAGCGCACGCTCGCCGGCGAGATGGTCAGCGCGCCGTGAGGAACCAGCCGTGATCGTGCTCGCGACCGGCGCCTCCGGCTTCCTCGGCCGCGCGGTCGCCGCAGAGCTCGTCGCAGCCGGCCACGAGGTCCGCACGCTGCAGCGCCGGCCGTCCGCGGTTCCCGGTGCGACGGATGCGCTCGGCTCGATCACCGACCCGGCCCACGTCGCGCGCGCCATGGAGGGCGTCGAGGGCGTCGTCCACCTCGCGGCGAAGGTGTCGCTCGCGGGCGATCCGAGCGAGTTCCGGACGGTCAACGTCGAGGGCACGCGCACGCTGCTCGACGCGGCCGAGCGTGCAGGCGCGACGCGCTTCGTGCAGGTGTCGTCGCCGTCGGTGGCGCACGCTGGCGCGTCGCTCACCGGCGTGGGCGCGGAGCCGGCCTCGCCGGAGCACGCGCGTGGCGACTACGCCCGCACGAAGGCAGAGGCCGAGCTGCTCGCCCTCGCGCGCGACGGTGTGGCGATGCACGTCGTCGCCGTTCGGCCACACATCGTCTGGGGCCCCGGCGACACGCAGCTCATCGAGCGCATCGTCGACCGCGCGCGCCGCGGCCGCTTGCCGCTGCTGAACGGCGGTACGGCGCTCATCGACACGACCTACGTCGACAACGCGGCGACCGGCATCGTCGCCGCGCTGCACCGGGCGGATGCGGCGCACGGCAACGCCTACGTCATCACGAACGGCGAGCCCCGCCCCGTCGCCGACCTGCTGGCCGGCATCTGCCTCGCCGCCGGGGTGCGCCCGCCGCGCGTCAGCGTGCCGGCGTCGCTCGGCCGCGCCGCGGGCTCCCTCGTCGAGCGCATCTGGGCGTTGCCCGGTGTGGGAACGCGAGCCGGCGCCGACGAGCCGCCGATGACGCGCTTCCTCGCCGAGCAGCTCTCGACCGCGCACTGGTTCGACCAGCGCGACACCCGCCGGGACCTCGACTGGGCGCCGACCGTCTCGCTCGACGAGGGCCTCCGCCGCTTGGCCGCGCACTACGCCTGAGCCCCTGCTCGTCACCAGACGAGGAGACCCGGCGGAGGGCACACGTCGAGGACGACGCGTCCTCGGCTCGCCGCAGATCGTGCGCTCGTGGCGCGCCCGTGTGCAGCGGTGCAGGCGATTCGCAGGCCGCGAGACCTACCGTCAGCGCATGAGCTTCCCGCCGCCGCAGGGCCAACCGGTCGCCGCTGCTGCGCGTCCGCCGCTGCCCGACGTCGAGCGCCGTCGCCTCCTCCGCGTGGGCGCTGCGAGCGGCGCGCTGCTCGGCGCCGGCACGGGGCTCGGCGGCGTCATGCTGCTCTTCTGGCTGCTCATCCTCGGCATGTCCGCGGTCTTCGCGCCGCTCGTCATCGCATACGACCAGGGCGACCCGCTGCAGGAGGGGATCGCCGCCGTCATCACGCCGCTCACCGTGGCGGTCCTGGCGGTCGGCGCCGTGCTGTGCGTGCTCGCGATCGCGCTCAGCTGGTCGCTGCTGCGCCGGTGGGGCGGTGGGCGAGCGCTCGGGGTCACGGCCGCGGCCGCCGCGATCGCCGCGGTGCCGGTCCACGTGACGAACCTCGTGGTCGTCCTGCTGTCGTTCGTGCTGCAGCGCGAGCTCGACGAGGCGACCGGGATCGCGGTCGTCGCGCTCGTGGCGGCCGTCGTCGGGGTCGGCGTCGGTGCGGCATCCGGCGCGGGCGCCTGGCGGTGGATGGGCGGGGCGCTGCGGCCGCGCCGCTGACCGCGACCTCGCGAGCAGCCACCTGCAGCGCGCCGCAGCTGACGTTCGCGTCCTCTTCGTCACGGGCCCGGCGTCCTCGAGCAGCACGCTGCACCGATCGGCGCGATGAGCAGCCTCAGCGAGTCGCAGGCGGGTCGATCACCGCTTCGGACGCGGTGCCGAACCATCGCAGCAGGTGGTGCCGCAGGTCTTCCTGATTGTCGCCGATCCACGCGACGTGCCCGTCTGGCCGCAGCAGCACCGCGGGCGCCTCGAGCTCGTCGCTCCGGTCGACGGCGTGATGGACGCGGTCCGACCATCCTGTGACCGAGAGCGCGCCGGTCTGATCGAGCAGCAGCCCGCGCCCATCGCGCTGCAGCTGGAAGAGCCTGCCGCTCGAGAGGCGGATGTCGCGCAGGCGACGGCCGAGCAGCTCGGGGCCCTCGCCGACGTCGTAGCGGATGCCGATCGACGCGATCCGCTCGGCGAGCAGGCGCCGCACGTCGTCGAGGTCCATCAGCTCGGTGAGGAGGCGGCGGACCGCCTGCGGCCCCGGCTCGGTCGACAGCAGCACGCTCTGCGCCCGCGTGATCGTCAGCACGTCCTCGGCGACGGGGCGCCGCTCGGCGGCGTAGGTGTCGACCAGCCCGTGCGGCGCCCAGCCGGCAACCTCCGCGGCGAGCTTCCAGCCGAGGTTGAAGGCGTCCTGGATGCCGAGGTTCAGCCCCTGCCCGCCGAGCGGCGGGTGCACGTGCGCCGCATCGCCGGCGAGCAGCACCCGCCCGGCCCGGTAGCGGTCGGCGAGCCTGGTCGCGTCGCCGAAGCGCGTCAGCGATCGAGGCGAGTGCACGCCGAAGTCCGTGCCGGCGAATGCGCGCAGCTGCGTGCGGAGCTCGTCGAGCGTCGGCGGCACGGACCGGTCCTCCGCGACGGCGGCCGCGGGCACGACGACGCGGAAGATGCCGTCGCCGGTCGGCCCGATGCCGAAGCCGAGCTGCGTCTTCCGCACCGCCTCCGAGACCCTCGCGACCTCCTCGGCCGGCGTGGTCGCCTCGACCTCGCCCAGGATCCACTCGGTCGACGCCGGTTCGCCCGGGAAGTCGATGCCGGCGAGCCGGCGCACGAGGCTGCGCCCACCGTCGCAGCCCACGAGCCAGCGGCCACGGAGCCACACGCCGTCGGTCAGCTCGACGCTCACGCCGTCGTCATCCTGCTCGAACGCGCGGAGCTCGGAGCCCCGTCGGATCTGCGCGCCCAGCTCGGCGGCGCGCTCGGCGAGCAGCCGATCCGTGACCGGCTGCGGGATGCCGAGGATGTATCCGTGCTCGGTGTCGAGGTCGGCGGGCGGCGGCGTGTCGATGCCGGCGAAGCGACCGACGCCCGGGTACCGCTGCCCGTGCTCGAGGAAGCGCGCGAGCAGCCCGCGCTGGTCCACGATCTCGATGCTGCGCGCGTGCAGCCCGAGCGAGCGAACTGCCGGGTTCGGCTCGGCATCGCGCTCGAGCACGAGCACGTCGACGCCGTGCAGGCGCAGCTCGCTCGCGAGCATCATGCCTGCCGGCCCACCGCCGCTGATGATGACGTCGTGCATCGAGCCCTCCGAGCCGCGCGTTCGGGCCGACGGCCCGGATCGCTGGGTCATTCTGGCGGTGGCCTAGGGCCTTGTGGCAAGGCCCATGCCCGCCGATATCCTGGAGCCCCGGGGAGCGCGGGGCAGCGCGAGCCAGTGGAAGCTCACCCGTGGCGCAGCTCCTCGAGCGGGGTCGGCGCCGCCGAGAGCTCGCCCGGTCGCAGGTCGGCCACGAGCATGAGCGTGCACAGCACCCTGTGCGCCACCACCCATACCGGGGTCGCGGCCCGGAACGCGAGACCGAGCGCGCCGCAGTCGCATCGCTCCCAATCGAGCATGTCGCCCTCTCGGGGGCGCTCGCGCTCCTGCCACAGATGCAGGTCCCAGCCGCCGTCCTCGATCATCTGGACGAGCACTCCCGCCGGCGGCTGGACCGGGTGCAGCCGACCGGGAAGGACGAGCTCGTGCGTCGCGCATGGCCGCAGACCGCGCGCCGCCATCGCGGCGAGCGGCAGGAATGCGACCGGCACGACCGACATCGCGTCGGAGCTGTGCCGGACGTGGTCGAGCACCGCGACGATCTGCAGCATGTCGTCGCGCCACGGGTGGCGCAGCAGTCCCTGCTGCAGCACGGTGCTGCGGGCGGCGGCATCGCCGTCGGCGAGCTCGACCCGTCGCTGGCTGCGCAGGCGCACCGGCGCGCCCGCGTGTCGTGCGACGTGCTCGGCCTCGGAGCGGGTGCGCGCAAGGCAGACGAACGACGGGCGCCGCCCGCCGTCGACCTCGAACTCGAACCGGTGGGTGGCATCCGCGCGCATGCAGGGAGGATGCCGCGAGGCGGCGATGGCGCGAGTGGCGGCGGCAGACGGCTGTGGAGAGGAGGTGATCTCGATGCGCCTCCTCCGTCGGCTACTCGACCAGCGAGGGGACGAGGGAGCGCGTGCGCCAGAGCGCCGCGGCCGCGACCGTCGCGATGGCCGCGATCGCCGCGAGCAGCAGCGCGGTCCACGAGAGGCCGAGCGCCGCGCCGACGATGCCGGCGAGCGGGTAGGTGATGATGAAGCACGCGTGCGAGAGCGCGAACTGCGCGGCGAAGGCCGCAGGGCGCTCCTCGGTCGACGCGTTGCGGCGCACGAGCCGCGACGACGCGGTGAGGATCGCCGCGTTGCCAGCGCCGAGCACCGCCCAGAGCGGCAGCAGCAGCGCCCATGGCGGCTCGCCCGCCAGGCCGGCCGCGACGCCGCCGAGGCCGATCGCCACCACCGCCGCGCCCGTCAGCATGACGGTGCGCTCGGCGATGCGGTCGAGGATCCGGGGGAGCGAGAGGGCGACGAGCATCGATCCGGCGCCGTACGCCGCGAGCAGGATCGCGACATCGGCCTGCGGCCGCCCGAGCCGCTCCTGCACGAGCACGACCGTGTTCACGATGACCATCGCCGTCGGTGCGGCCACCGCGAGGTTGAGCGCGAGCAGCGCGCGCAGCTCCGCGTGCCGCCCGAACACCCGCACGCCGCGCGTCAGCCGCTCCGCGAACGACGACCCGCGCTCGAGCTCGATCGCCGGGAAGCGCGTCGCGAGCACGAGCGCCGCCGAGAGCACGAAGCCAGCGACCGTGCCGAGGAACAGGTTCGAGTACGACATCACGAGCAGCAGGGCTGCGGCGAGCGCCGGGCTCAGCAGCGACTCGAGGTCGTAGGCGAGCCGCGAGAGCGACAGGGCGCGCGTGTACTGCCGCTCGTCGGGCAGGATCTCGGGGATGACCGCCTGGAACGCGGGCGTGAACGTGGCGGAGGCGCACTGCAGCACGAAGATGAGCACGTAGATCTGCCACACCTCGCCCACGAGCGGGAGCATGAGCGCGATCGCGGCCCGGATGACGTCGGCGCCGATGAGCAGCGTCTTGCGCGGCACGCGGCTCGTCGCCGCGATGAGCAGCGGGCCCGCACCGACGTACGCGAGCATCTTGATCGTGAGGGCGACGCCGAGCACGACGCCCGCGTCGCCGCCCGCGAGGTCGAACGCGAGCAGCCCGAGCGCGACGGTCAGCAGGCCGGTGCCGAGCAGCGCGACGATCTGCGCGCTGAAGAGCTTCGCGTAGGCGGGGTTGCGCAGCACGTCACGCACGGTCGGACTCCGAGCGATCGCGCCCCGTGGCGTCGCCGACGAGGATGTGCTCGGGCGCGGTGCCCAGCATGTGCTCGGCCTGGTGCATGGCGACGGAGACGAGCTCGCTCGCGTGGTCGTCGGCGAGCCGGTAGAAGACGCGCGTGCCGGCGTGCCGGGCGACGACCATCCGCGCGAGCCGCAGCTTCGCGAGGTGCTGCGAGACGCCGGGAGTGGGCTTCCGCACCGCCGCAGCGAGGTCGCCCACCGACTGCTCGCCGTCGCGCAGCGCCAGCAGGATCTTCACGCGCGTGACGTCGGCAAGCATCGAGAAGACCTCGACCGCCAGCTCGACCTGCTCATCCGCTGACTGCATATCTGCGTTCATACGCAAACAGTGACACACGGCGACCCGGTCAGCAACCTGCAGCCGCACGAAGATCTTTGCATGATCGTATTGTCAACAATCTGCAATCGCGCTACATTGCTTCCATGAGCGGCGAGACCCACGACCACCACGGCCACGATCACGACCATGAGCGCGGTCATGCCTTCGGCGAGGCGCACCCGCCGCGTCCCGCTGCAGAGGGCGGCGACCACGGGCACGGGCACAGCCACGGCCTCGAAGGGCACTCGACCGGCACCGGCAAGCACCGCAAGAAGCTCGTCATCGTGCTCTGCATCACCTTCGCCATCTTCTTCGTGCAGGTGATCGGCGCGTTCATCGCCAACTCGCTCGCCCTGCTCGCCGACGCGGGCCACATGCTCACGGATGCGCTCGGCGTGACGATCGCGCTCATCGCGAGCCTCCTGGCGGCGCTGCCGGCGACGTCGAAGCGCACCTTCGGCCTCATGCGCGTCGAAGTGCTCGCGGCGCTCGCGAACGGCATCATCCTCGGCGTCATCTGCGTCGTGATCGTCGTCGAGGGCATCCGGCGCTTCGGCACCGAGGTCGAGGTGGCCGCCGGTCCGATGCTCATCGCCGCCATCATCGGCGCGGTCGCGAACCTCGTCTCGCTGCTCATCCTGCAGTCGGGCCAGAAGGAGAGCCTCAACGTCCGCGGCGCCTACCTCGAGGTGCTCGGCGACCTGCTCGGCTCGGTCGCCGTGATCATCGCGGCGATCATCATCTTGTTCACGGGTTGGTACATCGTCGACCAGCTCGCCTCGTTCGCGATCGCGCTGCTCATCGCGCCGCGCGCCTACAGCCTGCTCAAGGACGTGGTGCGCGTGCTGCTCGAGGCGACGCCCAAGGACGTCGACCTCGACCAGACGCGCGAGCACCTGCTCTCGGTGCCGGGCGTGACGGACGTGCACGACCTGCACGCGTGGACGATCACGTCGGGCGTCAATGCCCTCTCGGCCCACGTCGTCATCGACGAGACCGCGGAGCAGCGCGACTACCACGAGATCCTCGACGAGCTCCACGCGTGCCTCGGGGAGCACTTCGACTCCGACCACTCCACGCTGCAGCTCGAGCCGGCGAAGCACGTGCATCACGAGCACGCGCTGCATGCGTGACGCGCACCGCGCCGAACAGCAATATCATCGTCCGAATGTCTACAGTGGCATGACACCAGCGTGTCGGCAGGAGGCAGTGTGAACGGAGTCCAGACGCTCTCGGCGATCGAGAATCGCTCGACAGCGGTCATCATCGCGGACCAGCTGCGGGAGGGGATCGTCGCGGGCACGTTCGTCTCCGGCGACCAGATCAACGAGGCGCAGCTCGCCGAACGGCTGCAGGTCTCACGCGGCCCCGTGCGCGAGGCGCTCCACCGGCTCGTCCAGGAAGGGCTGCTCGAGGGCCGCCCGAACCGCGGCGTGTTCGTCAAGGAGGTCACGCGACGCGACATCGCCGAAGTGGCGGAGGCGCGCGAGGTGATCGAGTGCGCGGCGGCCGAGGTGATCACGAGCATGGAGGCCGAGCAGCGCGATCGCATCGCCGAGGCGTTGGTGGCGGCCACCGAGCCGATGGCGGCCGCGGTGGCATCCGGCGATCGGGACCGCCTGCGGCGGGCGGACCTCGCCTTCCACACGCAGCTCGTGCGCAGCGGCGAGAACACGCGGCTGCTCCGGGCCTACACGACCCTCGCGACCGAGGCGCTCATCTGCATGCTGCACTTCGGCGACAGCGAGCCCGATGACGACCTCATCGCGAGCCACGTCCACATCGCCGAGCTCATGCGCTCCGGCGACATGGAGGCGGTGCACCTCGCGCTGCACGAGCACCTGTCGATCGACGAGCTCGACCTGCACTCGCACGACGAGGAGACGCTGCGGCACGGTCGCGTGGAGGGCTGACCCTCTCCGCGCTGATCGAGTAGGACGGCGGAGCCGCCCCACTTGCTGGTCGAGTAGGACGGCGAAGCCGGCCCGTGTCGAGACCACGGGGTCGCGCCGGCTCGGTTCGTCTCGATACGCGGCCGACTTCGCCGGCTGCTACTCGACGAGCGGGAGGGCTGGTCGAGTAGGACGGCGGAGCCGGCCCGTATCGAGACCACGGGGTCACGCCAGCTCGGTTCGTCTCGATACGCGGCCTTCGGCTGCTACTCGACGAGCAGCTTTCTTGCTGGTCGAGTAGGACGGCGGAGCCGGCCCGTATCGAGACCAATGTGGGGCGGTCGCCGGGTCGTCTCGATACGCGGCCGGCTTCGCCGGCTGCTACTCGACGAGCGTGGGCGAGGGGCGGGTCGTCTCGATACGCGGCGGGCTTCGCCGGCTGCTACTCGACGAGCGGAGGGCCCGTCAGTCGAAGGGGGCCGCGAGCGCGTTGCGCTGGTAGGCGAAGATGACGCTCGTGCGCGTCGAGGCGACGCTGTGCTGCGCCGAGAGGTGCTGCACCACGACGGCGCGCAGCTCCGACGAGTCCTCGACCGCGACGTGCACGAGGTAGTCGTCGACGCCGCCGACGAAGAAGAGCTGGATCACCTGCGGCAGCGCGCCCACCTCGGCCGCGAACCGCTCGATGCTCTCCTGCCGGGAGCCGGGCCGGAGCGTGACGCCGATCATCGCCTGCAGGCCGCGCCCGAGCGCCGCCTGGTCGATGCTCGCGTGGTAGCCGCGCACGATGCCGCGGCCCTCGAGCGCGCGCAGCCGCGCGTGGGCGGTCGACGGCGCCACGCCCGCTCGCGCCGCGAGCTGCGCGTTCGTCGCGCGCGCATCCCGCGCGAGCTCGCCGATGAGCGTGCTGTCGATCGGGTCGAGCATGCGCTCCCGAAGATCCTGCATCCGCGTGCCTCCTGCTTCCGGCGCGATGTGCGACCGACGCCAGCATAGGCGGGATCTGCCGAAGGATCTGCGAAGAAGAGCCGACTCGCCCGAACAGGCCCCCAAGATGATGGCACTTCCCAGAACGATCGCACCACCGCAGCAGAGGAGCTCCCATGCGCATCGGCATCCCCACCGAGATCAAGAACAACGAGCACCGCGTCGGCATCACTCCCGCGGGCGTCGACGCCCTGACCGACCGCGGCCACACCGTGCTCGTGCAGGCCGGCGCCGGCGAGGGCTCGCGCATCACCGACGACGCCTACCGGGCCGCAGGTGCGACCGTCGTCGACGACGCGGCGACCGTGTGGGGCGACACCGACCTGCTCGTCAAGGTCAAGGAGCCGATCGCCTCGGAGTACGGGTACCTGCGCGCCGACCAGACGCTCATGACCTACCTGCACCTCGCGGCCGACCGACCGCTGACGGATGCGCTCGTCGCGGCAGGCACGCCGGCGATCGCCTACGAGACGGTCCAGCTGGCCGACCGCTCGCTGCCGCTGCTCTCGCCGATGAGCGAGGTCGCCGGTCGCCTGTCGATCGCGGTCGGCGCTCACTCGCTGCTGCGCGCCAGCGGCGGCCGCGGGACGCTCATGGGCGGCGTCGCCGGCGCCCCGCCCGCGGAGGTCGTCGTCATCGGCGGCGGTGTCGCGGGCGAGCACGCGGCTGCGAACGCCATCGGCCTCGGCGCATCCGTCACCGTCATCGACCGCTCGCTGCCCCGCCTCAAGGAGCTGCAGATGCGCTACGGCACCTCGATCCGCACGCTCGCCTCGACGCGGCTCGCGATCGCGGAGGCTGTCGCAAACGCCGACCTCGTGATCGGCTCGGTGCTCATCCCGGGCGCCGCGGCGCCGAAGCTCGTGACCGACGAGATGGTCTCGACCATGCGCCCCGGTGCCGTGCTCGTCGACATCGCCATCGACCAGGGCGGCTGCTTCGAGGGCTCGCGCCCGACGACGCACGACGCGCCGACCTTCGCCGTGCACGACGCCGTCTTCTACTGCGTCGCGAACATGCCCGGCGCGGTGCCCGAGACGTCGACGCGCGCGCTCACGAATGCGACGCTGCCCTACGTGGTCGAGGTCGCCGACCGCGGCTGGGAGGCGGCGACGGAGGCCGACCCCGCGCTGCGACTCGGGCTCAACACGCGCTCCGGCTCGGTCACGCACGCCGGTGTCGCGCGCGCGTTCGGCCTCGACCTCGCGGCCTGATCCGCGCCTTCGCACGCGCGGGAGGGCAGGCTCCACGCCTGCCCTTCCGCGCATCGTAGTATTGCCCTACAATCAGAGGATCCGCGCACCGCAGGGTGCTGGCCATCGTCGAAGGAGCTCTGCCGTGACCACACCAGCCAACACGGGGTCCGCCCTCTGGAGCGCGCAGGCGCACATGCCGTCCGTGCTCGGGCGCCAGCTCGTCATCGCGCGCGGCGCGGGCAACTACGTCTTCACCACCGACGGCCAGCGCCTCTTCGACGGCACCGCGGGCCTCTGGCACGCCAACATCGGCCACGGCCGGGAGGAGATGGCGGAGGCCGCGGCGCAGCAGATGCGCACGCTCGAGACGTACCACGTCTTCGGCCGCTACCTCAACGACCGCGCGGTCGAGCTCGCCGAGAAGGTCGCGTCCCTCTCGCCGATCGCCGACGCGAAGATCATCCTCAACAGCGGCGGCTCCGACTCGATCGACGTCGCGCTCAAGCTCGCGCGCCGCTACTGGCAGCTGCAGGGTCGCCCCGAGAAGACGATGATCCTGAGCCGCGACCTCGCGTACCACGGGCTGCACGCCTACGGCACGAGCGTCGCCGGCCTCGACTTCAACCGCGAGGGTTACGGCACCGACTCGCTCGTGCCCGACACGGCGCGCTTCGACACCCACGACATCGAGCAGGTGCGCAGGACGGTCGCCGAGATCGGCCCGCACCGCATCGCCGCGATCATCGCCGAGCCGGTCCAGGGCACGGGCGGCGTCATCCCGCCGGCGCCGGGCTACCTCGAGGGCCTGCAGCAGATCGCCGACGAGCACGACATCCTGCTCATCCTCGACGAGGTCATCACCGGCTTCGGCCGCACGGGCCACTGGTTCGCAGCCCAGCGCTACGGCATCCGCCCGCACATCATCGCGATGGCCAAGGGCATCTCGTCCGGCTACTCCGCAGTCGGCGGCATCATCGTCGCGCCCGAGGTGTGGTCGCCCTTCTACCGCACGGGCGCGCCGATCTACCGGCACGGCACGACCTACTCCGGGCACGCGACGTCGGCGGCGCTCGCGCTCAAGAACATCGAGATCATCGAGCGGGAGGGCCTGCTCGACCGCGTGCTGCACCTCGAGGGCGTGCTGCACGCCGAGCTCGACGCGCTCGCGGGCGACGACCGCATCGAGGAGACGCGCGTCGCGGGCCTCCTCGGCGGCATCCAGCTGCGCCCGGAGCTCTCGGCGGAGCGCGTGACGGATGCGATGGTCGACGAGGGCTGGATCGCGCGGCCGCTGCGCGGCAACGTCGTGCAGATCAGCCCGCCGTTCACGACGACCGACGACGAGCTGCGCGGCATCGTCGCCGCGACGGTCTCGGCGCTCGACGTCGTCGCCGCCGAGGCGAAGGCCGACAGCCTGGCGGTGGCCCGATGAGCGCCCGCGACGACCAGCAGCTCATCGAGCGCTCCGCAGCCGTCGCGCGCGACGTCGCGCAGCAGGAGCGCGAGCGCTCCGACGCCGCGATCGCGAGCGTGGTGCTCGACCGCCTCGAGCTCGGCACCACCGAAACGTTCGAGGTGCACGACCCCGCCACGGGCCGGGTGATCGCGACGCCCGCGGACCACTCGATCGACGACGCGCTCGTCGCGCTCGCCCGCGCGGATGCGGCCGGCAAGGCGTGGGCGCGCACGACCGCCCGCCAGCGCTCTGACGTGCTCCACCGCGCCTACGGCCTCATCATCGAGCAGAAGGATCGCCTCGCCCGCGTCATCACGCGCGAGATGGGCAAGCCGCTCGCGGAGGCCTACGGCGAGGTGCAGTACGCCGCGGACTACGTGCGCTGGTACGCCGAGGAGGCGCTCCGGCCCGCGGGCAACTACCGCGAGAACCCCGCCGGCGGCTCGACGATCCTCACCACTCGCGCGCCGATCGGCACGACGCTGCTCATCACGCCGTGGAACTTCCCCATGGCGATGGCGACGCGCAAGATCGCCCCGGCGATCGCCGTCGGCTGCGGCGCCGTCGTGAAGCCGGCCGCGCTCACGCCGCTCACCACGCTGGTGGTCGCCGAGATCTTCGTCGAGGCGGGCGTGCCGGCAGAGCTCGTGCAGGTCGTCACGACGACGGATGCGTCGGGCTTCAGCAAGGCGCTCATGGCCGACGCGCGCGTGCGCAAGGTGTCGTTCACCGGTTCGACCGGCGTCGGCAGCGTGCTGCTCGGGCAGGCGGCGAAGCACGTCATCAAGAGCTCGATGGAGCTCGGCGGCAACGCCCCGCTGCTCGTCTTCGACGACGCCGACCTCGAGCGAGCCGTGGAGGGCGCGGTCGTGGCCAAGCTCCGCAACGGCGGGCAGTCGTGCGTCGCCGCCAACCGCATCCTCGTGCAGAGCGGCATCGCCGACGCGTTCGTCGAGGGCTTCACCGAGCGGATGCGCCAGGCGGTGCTCGGCAACGGCCTCGCGGAGGGCGTCACGCTCGGTCCCGTGATCGACGATCGTGCGGTGTCGAGCTTCTCGCGGCTCGTCGACGACGCCGTCGCGAAGGGTGCCGACCTGCGCACCGGTGGCGCAGCACCGGAGGGCGACGGCCACTTCTTCGAGGCCACCGTGCTCGACCGCGTGTCGGACGACGCCGAGATCGCGAACACCGAGATCTTCGGACCGGTGGCCGCGATGGCGCGCTTCGAGAGCGAGCACGAGGCCATCGAGCGCGCCAACAGCACGCCGTTCGGCCTCGCGAGCTACGTCTTCTCGCAGGACATCGACCGCGCCCTGAACATCGCCGACCAGCTCGACGCGGGCATGGTGGGCATCAACCAGGGCATCGTCTCGAACGTCGCCGCGCCCTTCGGCGGCGTGAAGGCGTCGGGCCTCGGCCGAGAGGGCAGCGGTGAGGGCCTCGAGGAGTACCAGGAGATCCGGTTCTACAACCTTGGCCGTCGCGGCGCCTAGCGCGGCTCGCGCGCTGACCCCGAGGGTGACCCCGGGGTCAGCGGCCGGCGCCGCCGGCGCCGCCCGCTGCCAGGATCTGGCGGATGCGCTGGTGGTTCTCGTGCAGGTGCTCGGCGAGCGCGGCCCGTGCGCCCTCGACGTCGCCCGACAGCGCGGTGTCGAGCAGGCGCCGGTGGTGCGCGAGCACCGCCTCGTCGACGTGCCCCGGCTCGTCGTCGGTGTGCGACAGGATCAGCAGGTAGTAGCCGAGCTCGGTCGTGAGCGACGCGAAGAACGCGCTGAGCCGCGCGCTGCCGAGGCCGTCGACGATCGCGGCGTGGAAGGCCATGTCGGCGACGACGATCTCGCGCGCCTGGCTCGTGCCGGCGGCCGCCACGAGCGCCTCGAACGCGCCCTCGAGGGCCTTGACGCGCTCGGGCGTGCGCTCGGCGCCCACGGCGAGCGTCTCGAGGTGCAGCCGGGTGCGGAACAGGTCGTCGAGCTCGTCGATCGAGGGCGTCACGACCACGGCACCGCGATGCATCTCGTAGCGCACGAGCCGGCCCTGCTCGAGGAGCCGGATGCCCTCGCGCACCGAGTTGCGCGAGATGCCGAGGCTCTCGGCGAGCGCGCTCTCGCGGAGGCGCTCACCCGGCCCCAGTGTGCCGTCGAGGATGAGCGCAGTGAGGTGGTCGGCGGCCTGCTCGGCGGCGCTCGTGCGCTGCAGCGCGAGCGGCACGAGCGCTCGCTCGGGCGCCGCGGCGCTCTGCCGCTCGGGGGCTGCGCCGCTCGTCGTCCGTGCACCGTCCATCCGCTGCAGTCTGCCAGCCGGCCGCGCTCGCGGCGATCACGAACACGTCCGCGTGCACTGCCTGCACGGCACTTCTGCATCCGCCCTTGCGTTATTGCGCATCTACGCAAAGAATGAAGCCATGTTCCTCGCTCTCCGCCACCGCGTGTTCCGCCGCCTCTTCGCAGCGCACGTCGTCGCGCTCCTCGGCACCGGCCTCTCGACGATCGCGATCGGCTTCCTGGTCTTCGACACGACCGGCGGTGGCGCGGCCGGCGTCCTCGGCACGCTGCTCGGGATCAAGATGCTCACGTTCCTGCTGCTCGGACCCCTCGCGCCCCTCGTCGCGCGACGCGTCGGCACGAAGCGGCTGCTCGTGCTCACCGACCTCGCCCGCGTCGGCGTGGCGCTCGCGCTGCCGTTCGTGGGCGACGTGGTCACCGCCTACCTGCTGATCTTCGTGCTGCAGTCGGCGTCGGCGCTGTTCACCCCCACGTTCCAGGCCACGATCCCCGCCGTCGTGAGCGACGAGCGCCAGTACACCGGCGCGCTCGCCCTCAGCAGGCTGGCCTACGACATCGAAGCGCTCGTCTCTCCGTCGATCGCGAGCGTCGTGGTGGTGGTGGCGTCGTCGTCGGCGCTCTTCTTCGGCACCGGCGTTGGGTTCCTGGCGTCGGCCCTGCTCATCCTCTCGGCGGCGTTGCCGAAGGCGTCGGCGCCCGTGCGCGGCGTGCGCAGCGTGCGACGCGAGATCGCGCACGGCACCCGGCTCATGCTGCGCGTCCCGAGGTTGCGCGCCGTGCTGACGCTGCACCTCGCGCTCGCCTCGGTCGGCGCGATCGCGATGGTGCTCACGCTGCCGCTGGTGCTCGGCGAGCTCGATGGCGACGAGGTCCAGGCGGCCGCGCTGCTCGCCGTGTACGGCGTCGGCTCCATCACCTCCGCCGTCCTGATGCCAACCATGATCGCCCGCCTCGGCGTGCGTCCGTACATGATGGCGGGCCTGGCGCTCATGGTCGTGTCGATGGCCTTCGTGTGGCCCGTGCTCGCGCTCGCCTCGGGGCAGGACGCGCTGCCGTGGCTCTGGGCGATCTGGTTCCTCGCGGGCGTCGGCTTCTCCGCCGTGCTCGCCCCGATGGGGCGGGTGCTGCGCGACGCCGTCCCGGACGACGACCTGCCCGACGTCTTCGCCGCGCAGTTCTCGCTCTCGCACGGCTGGTGGCTCATCAGCTACCCGGCCGCCGGTTGGGGGGCGACGCTCATCGGCTTCGGTCCGACCTCGCTGCTCCTCGCGGCGTTCGCCGCGCTCGCGCTCGGCGTCGCCGCGCACGCGTGGCGCACGCCGTCGCTGGGCGAGATGCACCCGGAGCTCTCCGCCTCGCACCAGTGACTGCGAGCGAGCGGTTGTGTAGATTGTTGACAGTCTGCATCAGCAGCTCGACGAGGAGGACGACATGAACGCCCACGTGATCACGGTGCTGGCTGGGGACGGGATCGGCCTGGAGGTCATGCCTGTCGCGATGGAGGTGCTCGAGGCCGCGGTCGAGGGGCACGACGTGCGCCTCGAATGGCGTGAGCAGCCGTGGGGGAGCGACTACTACCGCGAGCACGGCCGCATGATGCCGACGGATGCGATCGCCACGATGGCCGCGACCGACGCGATCTTCCTCGGCGCGGTCGGCCATCCTGACGTGTCCGACGTCGAGACGCTCTGGGGGATGCTCATCCCGATCCGCCGCGAGTTCGACCAGTACGTCAACCTGCGCCCGGTGCGCTCGTTCTCCGGCGTGCGCTCCTCGCTCGCCGGCGACCCCGAGATCGACGTCGTGATCGTGCGCGAGAACGTCGAGGGGGAGTACTCCGCCGTCGGCGGCCGCAGCTACCAGGGCACGCCGTTCGAGGCCGCGCACCAGCAGTCGATCTTCACGCGGCACGGCATCGAGCGCATCACGCGGTTCGCCGTCGAGGTCGCGCAGGCGCGCTCCGGGCGACTTGTCTCGGCCACGAAGTCGAACGGCATCATCCACACCATGCCCTTCTGGGACGAGGTCGTGGCCGAGGTCGTCGCGCAGGCCGACGGCATCCAGCTCGAGTCGGTGCTCATCGACGCGCTCGCCGCGCGCGCCGTGCGGTCGCCGCAGAGCATCGACGTGATCGTCGCCTCGAACCTGTTCGGCGACATCCTGTCCGACCTCGTCGCGGGCGCGGTCGGCTCGATCGGCATCGCGCCGAGCGCCAACCTCAACCCCGAGCGCGAGCACCCCTCGATGTTCGAGCCGGTGCACGGCTCGGCGCCCGACATCGCGGGACGCGGCATTGCGAACCCGATCGGGCAGATCTGGGCCGGCGCGATGATGCTGCGCCACCTCGGGCACGACGCGATCGCCACCGGTCTCGAGGAGGCCTTCAGCGCCGTGCTCGAGCGCGGCGAGGTCACGCCTGACCTGGGCGGCTCGCTCTCCACCGTCGAGGTGGGCGCCGCCGTCATCGCAGAGCTGCGCCGGCGCCGCGCGTGACGGCCATGTTTCGGACCGGTAACGAGATGATTGGATTGTTGACAATCTGCCGCTAGGAGGTCTAGCGTCACCCGTAGGCCAGCAACGGAGCAGGCACCGATTCTCTGGACGGGGTGAGCATGCACAGTCTCGAAGTGACAGATCTGCGGATCTCGATCGGCGGCCGCACGATCGTGAACGGGACCTCGTTCTCGGTGCGCGTCGGCCAGCGCGTCTGCCTGCTGGGCGAGTCGGGCTCCGGCAAGTCGCTCACGGCGAGCGCCGTGCTCGGCCGCCTCCCCTCCAACGCGGTGACCTCGGGCAGCATCAAGGTCAACGGCGTCGAGGTGCTCGGCGTGCCGGCCTCGAAGCGCCCCGAGGAGGCGCGCGTCGCGATGGTCTTCCAGGACTCCGCGGTCGCGCTCAACCCGCTCGTGCGCATCCGCGAGCAGATCATCGAGCCGCTCCGCCGCCACCGCGGGCTCTCCCGCGAGGACGCGCTGCAGGCGGCCGTCGAGCTCGCAGAGTCGGTCGGCCTGCCCGACCCCGAGACGATCATCGACCGCTTCTCGGCAGAGCTCTCGGGCGGGCAGCGCCAGCGCATCTGCATCGCCCTCGCCCTCGCGTGCAACACGCGGCTCATGGTGGCGGACGAGCCGACCACCGCCCTCGACGTCGTGACGCAGAAGCGCGTGCTCGACGTGCTGAAGAAGTACACCGCCGGGCAGCACACGCCGGCGCTCCTCTTCATCACGCACGACTTCGCGGTCGCCTCCGAGCTGTGCAGCGACTCCGTCGTCATGAAGGACGGCGATGTCGTCGAGGCGGGCCAGGTGCACTCGATCTTCGCCGCCCCCAAGAACCCCTACACGCGCGAGCTCATCCGCGCCGCCCGCGCCGCGACCGTCGACCCGTACGTCGAGCGGTTCCGCCAAGAGCTCGCAGACCTCCGCGCCGAGGACGCCGCGCCGGCGCCGACCCGCGCGATGTTCTATGACATCGGCGAGGTCAGTCGGGCCTACGCCATGCCCCGCAAGGGCCTGTTCGGCAAGCGCGAGATGAAGACGGCGCTGCACCCGACCACCCTCACCATCGCGGCGGGCGAGCGCGTCGGCATCGTCGGCGTCTCCGGCTCCGGCAAGACGACGCTCCTCCGTCTCATGCTCGCGCTCGACACCACCGACACCGGTGCGGTCACGTGCGAGGGCAAGGAGGTCTTCCCGGCCGAGGTGCGCAAGCTCAAGTGGTACCGCCGCAAGGTGCAGTACGTGCCCCAGGACCCTGCGAGCACCCTCGACCCGCTCATGACCGTCGCCAAGCTCGTGCGCGAGCCGCTCGTGCGCCTCGGCGTCGACGGCGACCACGACGAGATGGTGCGCGAGGCGCTCGACTCCGTCGGCCTCGACGAGACGTTCATGCACCGCCGCGCGAACGAGCTCTCGGGCGGGCAGGCGCAGCGCCTCGCCATCGCCCGGGCGATCGCGACGCGCCCCGACTTCCTGCTCGCCGACGAGCCCGTCAGCGGCCTCGACCTGCCGATGCGCGAGGCGATCGTCGCGCTGCTGCGCAAGGTCTCCGAGGAGCGGGGCACCGGCATCGTCGTCGTCTCGCACGACCTCTCGATGGTGGCGAGCCTCTGCGAGCGGACCGTGGTGATGCACGGCGGCGAGATCGTCGAGGACCGCTCGACGCGCCAGGTGCTCACGGATCCGAGGCACGAGCGCACCAAGGAGCTGCTCGACGCCATCCCCACGCTCCACGTCATGCCCGCTGACCTGCAGATCGCCTAAGGAAGGCACGCGAATGGCACTCTCGACCCAGGCCGTGCCCGCCCTGCGGGGCGCGCAGCGCCGGACCGTGCTCTCGAGCGGCTCGAAGGCCGCGCTGATCTCGACGCTGTCCCGCATCGGCACGATCATCGCCGTCATCTTCCTGCTCGGCATCCTCCCGCTGCTCTCCGGCCGCGACATCGCCGCATCGGTCTTCCGCACCCGCTACGCCGAGGGCGAGATGACGCCGGAGGCCCTGGAGTCCATCCGAAGCGAGCTCGGACTCGAGGCGGGCCCCCTCGGCGCCTTCTTCGCGTGGGTCGGCAACGCGGTGCAGGGCGACTTCGGCGTCTCCTGGACGTCCAAGGAGCCGGTCATGCCGGTGATGCTCGAAGCGCTCGGCAACTCGCTCACCCTGATGCTCGCGGCGCTGGTCGTCGGCGTCGTCCTCGCTGCGCTGCTCACCATCCGGACCTTCCGACGCGGCCTGGCCGGCCGCTCCGACCGCACGGGCGGCGGTCTCGCGGCAGCCTTCACCGCGCTGCCGGAGTTCCTGCTCGCCTCGGTGCTGCTCGTCGTCTTCGCCGTCTGGCTCGGGTGGTTCCCGCCCTTCGGATGGCGCGGCATCAACTACATCGTGCTCCCCGCGCTGTCGATGGGCCTGCCGGCTGGCGGCTTCCTCGGGCGCCTGCTCTCCGACGCGCTCGCGAGCACCTTCAGCGAGCGCTGGGTCGCGACCTGGCAGGTCGCCGGGTTCTCGAAGGCGCGCATCATCCTGGCTGTGATCCGTCGCACGCTCCCCGGCGTCACCGCCCCGATGTCGCTCATCCTCGTCGGCATCACCGCCGGCGCGGTCGTCATCGAGCAGGTGTACGCGATCCCCGGCATCGGCCGGGCGACGCTCGCCGCAGCGCAGTCGCAGGACCTGCCGATGCTGCAGGGCGGCGTCATCCTGCTCATGCTCCTCGCCGTCGCGCTCGGCATCGGTGCCACGCTCGTGCGTCGGCTGCTGCTGGGCCCAGCGCTCCGCTCCAACTCCCTGCCGGCCGCCGTGCCCAAGACACCCAGCTCGAAGTGGGCCCTCCTGCTGCCGGCAGCCATGCTCGCGCTCCTGCTCGTCGTCATCCTCGCCGGGCTCCCGCGGGACCCGTTCGCGCTGGACTTCACGCGGCTGCAGCCGCCGAGCTGGGAGCTCCCGCTCGGTGCGGACGCCAGCGGCCGCGACGTGCTCGCCCGCATCTCCCACGGCGCGCTCTCGACCATCGGCGTCGGCGCGGTGGTGGCGGCGGTCTGCCTCGTGCTCGGCCTGCTCATCGGCCTCTTCCCCAACCTCGGTGCCGGGCCGATCGAGGTCACCAACGCAGCGCCGCCGATCCTCGCCGGCCTCATCGTCGCCGCCGTCCTGGGGCCGTCGTCGTTCGGTGCCGCCATCGCCGTCACGCTCGTGAGCTGGGCGCCGCTCGCAGCGCACACGGCGGCGCTCGTCGCCGAGGTGAAGGCGCAGCCGCACGTGAAGATCGCGCCGGTGCTCGGCGTCGGCCCGGTGCGGATGCTGCTGCGCTACGTGCTGCCGAGCGTGGTCGGCCCCGTCTTCCGCCACGCGTGCCTGCGCCTGCCCGGCATCGCGCTCGCGCTCGCCGCCCTCGGCTTCCTCGGCCTCGGTCCGCAGCCGCCGGCGTCCGACTGGGGCCTCGTGCTCGCGGAGGGCCTGCCCTACGTTGAGCGCGCACCGCTCGTCGTGCTCGTGCCCGCCGGCGCGCTGATGCTGCTCTCGATCTTCGCCGTCTCGCTCTCGAGCCTCAGCATCGATCTCCGCGGTGGCAAGGCGAAGGTGAGCCGCCGCAGGAAGCCGCTGCGCAACATCACCGACCAGCGCACGGGCCTCATCCCGACGGCCCTGCCGACGCACAGCACCCCACCCACCACCGACGTCACGTCGGTCACGCGATAGTCCCGCACCACCACCGAAAGGCGCACATGTCCATCGAACTCCCTCGTCCGAAGTACATCTCGTTCGACGTCATCGGCACGCTCATCTACTTCGAGATGCGCAAGACCGTCGAGCCGATCGTGAAGGACCGCCTGGCGGCAGACCAGCTCGAGCCCTTCTTCGCCGACTTCAGCTTCATCCGCTACGACGAGATCCTCGAGTACCGCCCCTACGACGAGGTGCTCGAGCGCTCCTTCCGCCGCATCTGCGAGCGCTACGGCATCGAGGCGCGCGATGAGGATGTCGCCGCGATCCAGCGCGACGTGCTCGCGTGGGGCGCCCACCCCGACGTGCCGGAGCCGCTCGCGAAGATGGCAGAGCACTTCCCGCTCGTCGCGCTGTCGAACGCCGACGACCGGCACCTCAACACCTTCATCCCCCGCCTCGGCGCCCCGTTCCACGCGGTCATCACCGCGGAGCAGACCGGCGCCTACAAGCCGCGCGTGCAGGCCTTCGACCACATGCTCAAGCAGCTCGACGCGACGCCCGACGAGTTCCTGCACATCTCGTCGCACCAGCTCTACGACCACATCCCCATGGCCAAGCTCGGCTTCACCAACAAGGTGTTCCTCGACCGTGGCTACGACCCCGACCTCCCCGCCTACGGCGCGGTGCGCATGACCTCGCTCGACGAGGTCAACCGCGCCCTCGGCATCGCGTAACCCGGCACGACCTCCGCATGGCAATGAAAAGGACCACCAACATGAGCAAGACACTGAGGCGCAGGGTCGCGACTGCCGCCGCCCTCACGGCGTCGGCGGGACTCCTCCTGGCCGGCTGCGCCGGCGGCGGTGCGGACCCGGCCAGCAGCGGCGGCACCGGCGGGGAGGGCAGCGACCAGCGCATCCGGCTGGCGATGCTGCAGCCGCCCCAGACCGCGCTCAGCCCGTTCAGCGACGACGCCACGAAGCTCAGCCGCTGGAGCACCGCGGAGTCGCTCGTGCGGCTCAACGAGGAGCTCGAGATCGAGCCGCTGCTCGCCACCGAGTGGGAGCAGACCGATGACCTGACGTGGGTGTTCACGATCCGGGAGGGCGTCACCTTCCACGACGGCGCCGCGCTCGACGCGGCCGCGGTCGAGAACAGCCTCGATCAGGCTGCCGCAGCCGACCCGCTGCCCCGCGTGCTCCGGGGCGTCGTGATCGACGCTGCCGCGACGGGCGACTTCGAGGTGACCATCACGACCGACGTCCCCGACCCGCTGCTCGTCAACCGGCTCGCGAGCGCGCAGCTCTCGATCCTCTCCGACGCGGCGTACGGCGACGACGGCAGCGTCACTCCGGTCGGCACCGGAACCGGGCCGTTCGAGCTCACCGAACTCAGCGGGACGACCACCGCGACGCTCGACCGCTACGAGGACTACTGGGGCGAGACGGCGCAGGCCGCCGGCATCGACGTGTCCTTCGTGCCCGACGGTGCAGCCCGCGCGGCAGCGCTCCGCTCCGGCGAGGCCGACGTCGCCGAGACGATCCCCGTCTCGCAGGCCAGCCTGCTCGACGAGACGACGGCGTTCGAGGTGCAGCAGTCGCGCACCACCTATCTCGCGCTCAACACCGAGAGCGGACCGTTCACCGACCCCGCCCTCCGGGCTGCGGCTTACGCCGCGATCGACCCGCAGGTCATCGTCGACACCGTCTACGAGGGTCGCGCCGACGTCGCCGAGGGTCTCATCGGCCCGGCGATCCCCTGGGCAGCGGACCTCCGCGGCGACGTCGAGCCGACCGCCGAGCCCGCCGACGTCGAGGGCGTGGAGATCGTCCTCGCCGCCTACACCGACCGGGCCGAGCTGCCCGAGATCGCGGTGCGGCTCGAGGAGCAGCTCGAGGCTGCCGGCTTCGTGGTGACGCAGGACGTGCGCGAGTACATCAACATGGAGGAGGAGCTGCTCTCCGGTGGCTTCGACTCCGCGATCATCTCCCGCAACGTGCTGCTCGACACGGGAGACCCGCTCTCGTTCGAGGCCGCGGACTTCACCTGCGAGGGCGGCTTCAACATCACCCGGCTCTGCGACCCCACCGTCGACCAGCTGGTCGCGGACGGCCAGCCGCTGCCGGTCGGTGACGACCGCCAGCAGGCGACGATGGACATCGAGGCCGCGATCATGCAGCTCGGGGCCGCAGTGCCGATCGCGCACGACCGCGTCGTCCAGGGCGAGGCCGGCACGTGGGTCGACATCGCGCGCGACCCGCTCGAGCGTCGCCTCATCACCGAGTTCACGCGACCCGCCGAGTAGCCAGCATGACCGGGCGGGGCGCACCGCGCCCCGCCCGGTCCCCAGCGCCGCACTCGAGCGCCGCACCCACGCACCAAGAGAAACGACGGAGACCCCCGTGAAGATGCACTCCTACTGGCTCGACACCTCGACGCCGAGCGCTGACTACAGCAGCACCCCGATCCCCAAGGAGGTGGACGTCGCGGTCGTCGGCGGCGGCTTCACAGGGCTCTCGACGGCATACCACGCGGCGAAGGCGGGCAAGTCCGTCGCGCTGCTCGAGGCGAACACCGTCAACTGGGGCGCGTCGGGCCGCAACGGCGGCATGGCCACCACCGGCCTCGCCATCGGCTTCCGCAGCGCGTTCAAGCGCTACGGCGAGCGGCGCGCCGTCGGGTACTTCCAGGAGTACAACAAGGCGATCGACCTGATCGAGAACCTCGTGAAGGACCACGACCTCGACGTCGACTACGAGCGCTCGGGCAAGATGACGCTGGCCTGGAAGGCCTCGCACTTCGAGGGCATGCGGCACACCGCCGCGGACCTCGAGCGGCTCGTCGGTCAGCCCGTCGAGCTCGTCGACCGCGCCAACATCCGCAGCGAGATCGGCTCCGACGTCTACCACGGCGCGCTCGTCGACCCGCTCGGCGCGGGCATGCACGTGGGCAAGTTCGGCCACGCGCTCGCCGGCCTGGCCGTCGACGCCGGCGCCACGATCCACGAGCGGGCGGAGGTCGTCGACGTCGAGCGGATCGGCGACACGACCATCCACGACCTCAAGACCTCGCGCGGCACCGTGCGCGCCGGCAACGTCGTGCTCGGCACGAGCGGCTACACGGGCAAGCCCTTCGGCTGGCAGCAGCGCCGCGTTATCCCCGTCGGCAGCTTCATCGTGGTCACCGAGCCGCTGCCCCAGGCGGTCGTCGACGAGCTGCTGCCCAACCGCCGCATGGCGTCCGACAGCAAGAACTTCATCTACTACTTCCGGATCACGCCCGACAACCGTCTGCTCTTCGGCGGCCGCGCGCGCTTCGCGCTCTCCGACCCGTCGCAGGACCGCAAGAGCGGCGAGATCCTGCAGAAGGCGATGCACCACATCTTCCCGCAGACGCGCGACGCGCGGATCGACTACATGTGGGGCGGCCTCGTCGACATCTCGATGGACCAGATGGTGCACGCGGGCGAGCACAAGGGCATCCACTACTCCCTGAACTACTCGGGCCACGGCGTGCAGATGGCGAACTACATGGGCAAGGTCATGGTCGACGTCATCTCGGGCAATCCCGAGGCCAACATCTGGCGCGACCTCAAGAACCCCTGGATCCCCGGGTACTTCGGAGAGCCGTGGCTGCACCTCCGCGCAGGAGGCGCCTACTACGGCCTGCAGGACAAGTTCAGCTGAGCTGAGAGGAAGCGTCGAGGAGGATGCGAACGATGGGTGCAGGCAACGTCGATGAGGCGATCAGCGTGATGGACAGGGGTGCGGGGCTCGATGCGCTGGCGATCCCGGGCGGGGGGTATGTCGACGGCGAGTGGATCACGGACGACCTATCGCTGGCCGTCACCGATCCCGAGGACGACGCGCTCATCGCTCGCGTGCACGTCGGCGACACCGCGACGATGGAGCGCGCGATCGCCGGCGTGCAGCGCAGCCTCCGCGACGATGCCTGGGAGCTGTGGGAGCGGCGCGAGGCGCTCGAGCGCGCCGCGGCCCTCATCCGGCAGGAGTCGACGCGGCTCGCGCGCATCATCTCGGCCGAGAGCAGCAAGACCATCACCGAGGCGACGCGAGAGGCGGCGCGCACGGCGGAGACCATCCGCCTCTCGGCGGCCTCCGGCCACCTGCTCGAGGGCGAGACGCTCGCGCTCGCCGACACCCCGCGCGGCGCCGGGCGCTTCGGGTGGAACCGCAGGGCGCCGCTCGGCGTGATCGCGGCCATCACGCCCTTCAACGACCCGATGAACCTCGTCGCGCACAAGGTGGGGCCGGCGCTCATCGCCGGCAACGCCGTGGTGCTGAAGCCGGCGAAGACGACGCCGCTGTCGGCGCTCGCGCTGCTCGACATCCTGCTGCGCGCGGGCGTGCCGAAGGGCCGGATGGCCGTGCTCGTCTCGGAGCGCGACGCGGGCACCGCGCTCGTCAGCGACCCGCGCGTGGCCGCCGTCTCGTTCACCGGCGGGCCGGTCACGGGCGACGCGCTCGTGCGGGCGGCCGGCGCGCGCAAGATCCTCATGGAGCTCGGCGGCAACAACGCGGTCGTGGTGTGCGAGGACGGCGACGTCGCCGCCGCCGCGGCGGGCATCGTCGACGGCGCCTTCGGCGTCGCCGGCCAGAACTGCCTCTCGGTGCAGCGCGTGTACGTGCACGAGAGCCGCTACCGCGAGCTCGTCGACCTCGTGGTCGACGGCACCTCGAAGCTCGTCGTCGGGTCGAAGCGCGACAGCGCGACCGACGTCGGCCCGCTCATCTCGGAGCGCGAGGCACGTCGCATCGAGGGCTGGGTCGACGAGGCGGTCGCCGAGGGGGCGACGCTCGCGATCGGCGGCGGGCGCCGCGGCGCCTTCTACGACCCGACGGTGCTGCTCGACGTCGCCGATGACGCGAAGGTGCTGCGCGACGAGGTGTTCGGCCCGGTCGTCTCGATCGTCGCATACCGCGACCTCGACGACGCGCTCGCCCGCGTCGACGACACCGACTTCGGGCTGCAGGCCGGCATCTTCACCGCGTCGATGGCGACCGCGATGCACGCCGCGGAGCGGCTGCATGTCGGCAGCGTGCTCGTGAACGAGACGAGCGACTTCCGCATCGACTCGATGCCCTTCGGCGGCTCGAAGCGCTCGGGCGTCGGCCGCGAGGGCGTCGCGAGCGCCGTGCTCGAGATGAGCGAGCCGAAGAACGTCATCGTGAGCCTGCTGGGCTGATGGGAGAGGTCGAGGACATGCCGAGCTTCCAGCACCTCGTGACGGCGCTCGGCGACCAGGTGAGCACACCGGCGCCGGTCGTGCTCATCGACGTCGTCGAGGAGAACATCCACCGGATGCAGGCCTTCGCCGTCGCGCACGGCAAGGTCCTGCGGCCGCATGTCAAGACGCACAAGAGTGTCGAGATCGGCAGGCTGCAGCTCGCGGCGGGTGCCATCGGGCTCACCGCAGGCAATCTCAGCGAGGCGGAGGTCTTCGCCGACGCCGGTTGCGACGACATCTTCATCGCCTACCCGCTCTGGGCCACCGGTGCCAAGGCGGATCGTCTCCTGCGCCTCGCGCAGGAGACGTCGCTCAGCGTCGGCGTCGAGAGCATCGCGGCGATCGACCGGTTGGCAGACGCCATGGGGAATCTCGCCGGCCTCCTCGGCGTCGTCGTCGAGATCGACTGCGGCGCGACGCGGTCCGGCGTGCTGCCCGAGCGCGCCGGTGCGCTGGCGGCGCACGCGCGCGACCGCGGACTCCGACCGCTCGGCGTCTTCACCTACCCCGGCCACGGCGGCACGATCGGGGCGAGAGCGGCGGCTGCGGAGGACCAGGCGGGGGCTCTTCGGCGGGCGGTCGGATCGCTCGCGGAGCACGGGATCGAGGCGCGCGTGGTGAGCGCGGGATCGACGCCCACCGTCGAGTTCAGCACCGATCCGGTCATCACCGAGCTGCGTCCCGGGGAGTACGTGTTCAACGACTACGACAACGCTCGGCTGGGCGACTGCTCGCCCGACCAGATCGGGCTCTTCGTCGCCACCACGGTGGTGAGCGACCAGGGACATCCCCACGTCGTCATCGATGCCGGCACGAAGGCGCTCGCTCGCGAGGGCAACCCCGATCGAGGCTACGGCCAGGTGCCCGACTATGACGGCTACCTGTCGAAGCTCAACGAGTATCACGGCTTCGTGCAGCTCCCCGAGCGCGGCGCCCGCCCCGCGGTGGGAGATCGGATCGCCGTCGTGCCGCATCACGTGTGCCCGGTCGTGAACAGCTTCGAGGAGCTGATCATCTCGAACCGCTTGGGCGAGCTGCTCGGCCGCTGGGCGGTCGACGCGCAAGGACAGCTGAACTGATCATGGAGGCACGAACGATGAACGACCAGACGGGCGTCCACACGCTCGAGGACACCGACACCAACCCCGCCGCGGCTCTCGAGGCGCTCGGCCTCGTACTCCCCGTCGTGAAGGACGACCCCAAGTACATCAACTGGCGAAGCTCGCGAGACGGCAGCGTCTACGTCTCGGGGCAGCTGCCGTACCGCGACGGCGTGCTGCCGCTCGCGGGCGTCGTCGGCGACACGGTCGCGGTCGAGGATGCCCGAGCGCTCATGGCGCAGGCGACGCTCAACGCGCTGGCGGTCGCCGCGGATGCGCTCGGAGGGGTCGAGCGCGTCCGCATCGTGCAGATGCTCGTCTTCGTGTCGAGCGCACCCGGCTTCGCCGAGCAGTCACGCGTCGCGGATGCAGGCAGCGAGCTGCTCGTGCAGGTGCTCGGCGAGCACGGCCGGCACGCGCGCACCGCGATCGGTGTCGCGGCGCTGCCCCGCAACAGCGCCGTCGAGGTGCAGATGGTCTGCGAGGCGCGCGGGTGAGCGCGGCCGACGCGACGCCCGCGAACGTGCTCATCACCGGCGCCTCGAGCGGCATCGGTGAGGCGGTGGCGGAGCGGTTCCGCGCCGGCGGTTCCCGCGTGTACCTCACGGGCCGGCGGTCGCAGGCACCTGCGACGATGCGCGACGGCGAGCGGTACCTCTCCGGCGACCTGGGTGACGAGGCCTTCGTCGAGCGGCTCGTCGCCGAAGCTGTCGCTGAGCTCGGTCCGCTCGACACGGTGGTCGCGTGCCACGGCATGCAGGGCGACGGCGCGCTCACCGAGATGACGCTCGACCGCGCGTCCCAACTGCTCGACGCGAACGTGCTGAGCGTGTTCGCGGTGCTCAAGCACGCGGTGCCCGCGATGCGCGATGGCGGCGGACAGATCGTGCTCGTGAGCTCCCGGCTCGGCATCGTCGGCATCCCCGGTCAGGTCCTCTACACCGCGGCGAAGGGCGGGCTCATCATGCTTGGCAAGGGCGCGGCGATCGAGCTCGCGGCGCGGAACATCCGCGTCAACGTCGCCGCTCCTGGGCTGACGGAGACGCCGGCCATCGAGGCCTCGTTCCAGCGCAGGGACGACCCGGAGGCGTACCGCGCGCAGCGCGCCGCCACCATCCCCATGCGCCGGCTCGCGCGGCCGGAGGAGGTCGCCGACGCCATCTATTTCCTCGGCTCGCCCGCATCCTCGTACATCACCGGCGCCGTCCTGCCGATCGACGGCGGCTACACCGCCGCGTAGGCCGCACCGCGACGAGCAGCCGCGCGGCGATCCGCCGTCCACAGGCGCAGCCGCGCCCGTGGACGGCGGCCGTTCACGCGGTCGGTCGCGGAAGCCCGAAGAGCACGGGCAGGTCGGCGATGTCGGTGATGCGCTCGTAGCCGAGCCAGTGCTCGTCCTCCTCGAATCCCCGGTCGACGTACACCTTGTGCTCGATGCCCATCATCGCCGCGGACCGCAGGTCGTACATGGGGCTCGCGGAGACGTGGACGATCTCGTCGCGCCCGACGTCGAGCCTGTCGAGCATGTACTCGAAGGCGCCCAGCCGCGGCTTGTAGATGCCCATCTCCTCCGCCGTGATGAGCACCTCGAACGGTGCCCGCAGGTTGTCCATCAGTCGCCCGGCGTACGCATCATCGCTGTTGGTGATGATGACGAGCGGCACAGCCTCGGCGAGGCGATTGAGCGCGGCCGTCACGCCCGGGTAGGGCTGCCACGTCGGGATGAGGTCGTAGACGGCGCGCGCGTCCGCGTCGTCGTGCGCGAGGCCCATGCGGCGCGCCGCGCGCTCCATCGAGCGCGCGACCACGCGATGGAAGGGCTGGTACGCGCCCGTGCACTCGTCGATCCTGTACGCCTTGGCGGCTCGCAGGTAGTCGTCCGCGAGCTCGGCCGGCAGGCGCTCCCCGAGGACCTGGCGGATGGCGTCGTTGATCTGGAACCGGATCAAGGTGCCGTTCATGTCGAACGTCACGAACTTCGGCTTGACGTCGAACGTCATGGTGTCTCTCCTTCATCGAGGGCGGGGGTCGTAGAGCTGAGGTCGAGCGGTACCGCGCCCGGAGCGGTTCGGCGAGGATCCATGCGACGCATCATCCCTTCCGGTCCTGCAGCCCGTACCAGGTGCCGCCCGCCCAGAGGTGCAGCCGTGGGTCACCGAGCAGGCCGGGCACCGCAGGGTTCTTCAGGTGCCGCCAGGGGTTGGCGTCGCCCTTGCCGGCGACGACCTCGGCCATGACGCGGCCCATGTAGGTCGCCATCTGCACGCCGTGCCCCGAGTACGCCATCGAGTAGAAGAGGCCGCGGCGCTCGCCGGCGTGCACCATCCGGTCCATCGAGATGTCCACGAGCCCGCCCCACATGTAGTCGGTGCGCACGTCCCGCAGCTGCGGGAACACCTCGTTGCGCGCCGCCACCAGGATGTCGCCGCTCTTCCGGTCGGACGCGGGATCGGAGAGCGCGAAGCGAGCCCGACCGCCGAACAGCAGGCGGTCGTCGGGCGTCAGTCGGAAGTAGTGGAGCAGGTTCATGGTGTTCGACGCCGTGCGGCCCTTCGGCAGCAGCTCGTGCGCCACGTCGGCGGGCAGGGGCTCGGTCACCGTGACGAAGCTGCCGACCGGCACGACGCGACGCTGGAGCCACCCGAAGGGCTTTCCCGTGTAGCCGCTCGTGCCGACGACGACGCGCTGCGCGCGCACGGTGCCGCGAGCGGTGACGACGTCGTGGACGGTCCCGCGCCCGATGCGGTTCAATCCGGTGACCTCAGCATGCTCGTGGATGGTCGCGCCGGCCTCGACGGCGAGTCGCGCGAGCGCGTGGCCGAACTTGCCCACGTGCAGCGCCGCCGAATCCTCCTCCACGACTGCCGCGTGGAACGCGTCGCTGCCGATCTCCTCCCGGAGCCGATCGCGCTCGAGGAAGGTCGCTCGGTGACCCGCGATGCGCCGCAGCGCGTCGTGCGTGAGCCGCAGGCCAGGCACGTGCGACTCCTTGGCGGCGAGGATGATCTTGCCCTTGCGCTCGAAGTCGACGTCGAGGTCGTGCTCGCGCACGAGCTGCTCCACGAGGTCGACCGCATCGCCGTAGGCGTCGATGTACTGCTTCGCGCGCTGCTCCCCGTAGCGGGCGATCGCCGTCCGGAAGCCCGTGCCGAGGCCGTTGGTGGCCATGCCGCCGTTGCGACCGGATGCCCCCCACAGCACGGTGCGCGCTTCCACGACCGCGACGGACATGCCCGACCGTGCTGCATGCAGCGCGGTCGAGAGCCCGGTGAAGCCGGCGCCGACGACCAGCAGGTCGACCCGCTTCGGCAGCGGAGCGGCGGTGTAGTCGCCGCTGGGTGTCGCGGTATCGAGCCAGTAGGAGTGCATCTTCATCGGGTGGGTCCCTCTCAGAGGCGGTGGTCGGGAGGAGCGGGTGGGGCGACGAGAGCGGCGCCCCACCCGCCGGGTGCTACTCGGCCGGGCGGGTGTACTCGGTGACGAGTCGTCGCTCGAGAGGGTCGCGCGCGAAGTCGACCATCCGGCCGCTCTCGCCCTGCACCACGAGCGGGTGCACGAGCGGGACCGCGCCGTTCGCCTGCAGGATCGCGGCCTCCGCGTCCATCGTCGCCTGACGGCGCTCCTCGCCCACGTCGAGCTGCATGCCGTCGCCGACGACTCGGTCCACGCCGGGGTCGCACATCTGGGCGATGTTGTACCCGCCGTCGCAGGTGAAGTCCTGCAGCATGAAGAAGAGCGGGTCACCCGTGTCGAGCAGGGTGCCGCGCGAGTAAATGACGGCGTCGAAGGCGCCGTCGAGCATCTCCGTCTCCATGGACGCGTACTCTCGGACGTCCTGCGTCACCACGAACCCTGCTTCCTCGAGCTGCGCTTCCAGCTGCACCGCGATCTCGGGGTTCTCGGCGCGATCCGTCGTCGTCGCGATGAGGATCTCGACACCGTCGATCTCCGCTGGCTCCGTCGCGGACTCGACGTCGCCGCGCATCTCGGCTGCCCACGAGATGGCGGGCCCGAGCAGGCCGGTCGCGACGTCAGCGCGACCCTCGTAGACCGAGTCGACGAGCACCTGGGGGTCGATCGCTGCGCGCGCCGCGGCGCGTACGGCGGGGTCCGCGAACGGGCCGGACTCCGAGTTCAAGGTCATGAACGTCGTTCGAGGCTGGGCGATCTCGTTGACCATCGATGGGTCCAGCAGGCCGACCTGCGAGACCGGCACCGTCTCGGCGAGGTCTGCGGTGCCGGCGCGCAGCGCGCCGGCGCGGGCGGCGCCGTCCGGCACGAAGGAGGCGTCGATGCCCGCCGCGAGCGCGACGTCACCCCAGTACTCGTCGTAGCGATCCAGTGTGGCGGTCGCGGTGCCGTTGACATCGGTGAGCTCGAAGGGCCCGGTGCCGGTGCCGACAGCGTCGACGGTGCCGTCTTCCGCGTACGCCGATTCAGCGAGGATGGCGAGCTGCGGGCTCGTGAGGCGGTTCGTCAGGAGCGGATCGGGGACGTCCGTGGTCAGCGTGATCTCGTCCTCACCTGTCACCTCGACGCTCAGCGCGATTCCGTTCAACGCGCGCGGGGTGGGCGTCGCGCCGATCGCGTGCTCGATGCTGTTCTGCACCGCTTCGGGTGTCAGCTCGCTCCCGTCATGGAAGGTGACGCCGTCGCGCAGCTGGAATGTCCAGGTCAGGTCATCGACGCGCTCCCACTCGATCGCGAGCAGAGGATCGATGCCGAGCTCCTCGTTGAGACGGACGAGCGTCTCGACCGCACTGAAGCGCAGCAGCTTCGCGCCGTCGTCGCCGTACGGGCTGAAGCCCGCCGTCGGTGGGATCATCATGGCGAGCTGGATGCGCTCGTCGCCGCCGCTGCTGCCGTCGCCGCTGGCGCCGGGCGCGTCGCCGGAGGCGCAGGCGCTCAGCAGCAGTGCGCTGCCGACGGACAGTGCGAGGGCAGCCGTGACGCGGCGGCTCTGCTTCCTGATCATGGTGATTGCCTCTCGTGGGTGCTGCAGGGGTGGGGTCGCATCGGAGCCGGTGCGCCCAGGGCGGTTAGGCGATGCCGAGCGCCCGATTGACCTCGTCGAGCGAGGTGACGCGGACAGCGCCGTACTGGGGGAGGTCCGGCTCGTAGCCGCGATCGAGGTAGACCTTGTTGGTGAAGCCGAGGTCGTGCATGGGGATGTGGTCGTAGATCTGGTGGGCGGCGATGTGGAGGAAGTCCGCCGGCTCCGCGTCGAGCGTTTCGAGCATGTAGTGGAACGCGCGGACGCGCGGCTTGTAGGCGCCCGCCTCCTCGGCGGAGATGACCCGGCGGAATGGTGCTCCGAGCTTCGGGATGCTGGCGTCGAGGTGCCGCTTGTCCGCGTTCGACAGGGCGACGAGCGGGAAGTGGTCGGCCATGGTGCGGAGCGCCGCGGGCACGTCGGCGTGCGGGCCCCAGGTGAGCACGGCGTCGAGGATGGTCCCGACGTCGGTGTCTCGGGCCTCGATGCCCGACTCCTCGCAGGCCCGGCGGAAGGCGCGATCGAGCACCACGTCGTAGGGGCGGTACTCGAGGATCTCGTCGTAGCGGTAGGTGCGGAACCTCCGGAGGAACACCTCGAGGTCATCGCCGGTGATGCGATCTGCCAGCAGCGGCGTCACGGCCTCGCGCATCTGGAAGTGGATGAGCGTGCCGTAGACATCGAAGGAGATGAACTTCGGACGGGGGAGTTCGAGGGTCATGCCTGGCCTTTCGGGGCGACTGTTGCGTGGCCCCATATTGACTCACGCTGAGACGAAACGCTAGTGTCAGTTTGTAGACATTCTGAACGGCCATTGGAGGAGTCGACGTGGATGCGGACCCGAGCGCTCAGGCTCGCCAGCATGCCGTCGAGGAGCTCTTCCGCGAGAGCGGTCTGCTCGGCGAGCCGCACCGCGTGGACGAGGACCGGCTGCGATCCGTGCTCCGGGAGGAGTACGGCGTCGACGGCGTGCTGACGCGGCTCGACACCGAGAAGGACGCCACCTTCCGCCTGCAGGGCGAGCGCGAGCTGCTCGTGAAGGTGTCGCAGCCCGACGAGCCGATCGACGTCGTGCGCTGCCAGGTCGATGCGATCGCGTGGATCGAGCAGCAGGACCCGGGCATCCCGGTCCAGACGGTGCTCCAGGCACGCGATGGGCTGCGCTGGCGTCCGTTCATCGACCATCGGGGCCGCGCATCCGGCGTGCTGCGGGTGCACGAGTTCATCCCGGGGACGCTGCTCGCGGACGCCGTGCCGACGCCGGCGCAGCTGCGCGCCACGGGCGCGATGCTCGGTCGTGTCGACGTCGCCATGCGCGGCTTCTCGCACCCCGGCGAGACGCGCGCGTTCGTCTGGGATCTCGCGCGGTTCTCCGCGCTCGAACCGCTCGTCGACCTCGAGCCGGACGAGCGCCGTCGCGCGCTCGCGCTCGCCGTGTTCGACCGGTACCGGGAGCAGGTGGCGCCGGCGCTCGCAGACGCGCGCACGCAGGTCATCCATGGTGACTTCAGCCCGTACAACGCCGTCGTGGACCCTGCGTCCGACGCCTACATCACGGGCGTGCTCGACTTCGGCGACACCATGCGGACGCCGGTGATCTTCGACCCGGCCGTGCTGCTGGGCAACCACCTCCTCCCATCGCCCCAGCATCCGTGGACGCAGGCTCGTGCGCTGCTCGACGGCTACCGTGCGGTGCTCCCGCTGACCGAGGAGGAGGTGCGGCTCGTCGTCATCGCGAGCGTCGCGCGGGTGACGCTGCGGGCGCTCGTGGCGAACCGCCGGGTGGCCCACGATCCGGAGCGCGCGGCGTACGTCCTGCATCACGCGAGGGACGACTGGCGCCGCGTCGCGAACGCCGTCCACTTCGGCTTCGACGACGCTGGCGACCACCTGCTGCACCTGTCCCCGCACACGACACCGACGCCTCACTGAAGGAGCACGAGCCATGGTCTCTCTCGGCGCATCGCTGTACCCGAGCCGCTTCGATCCCGCGCGCCTCGAGGAGGTGGATCCGGTGATCCGCGACAACATCGAGCGCCGCCTCGATGTGCTCGGCCCGGGCTACCTGCTCGTCTACAACGACCCGGTCGCGTTCGTCCGCGGCAGCGGCGCCCACCTCTTCGATGCCGAGGGGCGGGACTACCTCGACGCCTACAACAACGTGCCGGTCGTGGGGCACTGCCACCCGCACGTCGTCGAGGCGGTGAGTCGGCAGCTGGCCACCCTGAACACGAACACCCGCTATGCGCAGGCGGGGCTCGTCGACTACGCCGAGCGGCTGGTCGCCCTCTTCCCCGAGGAGCTGCGGCGCGTGACCTTCGCGTGCTCCGGCTCGGAGGCCAACGACCTCGCGCTGCGCGTCGCCCGGCACCACACCGGCCACGAGGGGATGATCGTCACCCGCTGGGCCTACCACGGCATCACGCGCGAGGTCGCGAGCATCTCTCCGTCGCTCGGTGCGGGATCGCCGCTCGGGCCCAACGTGCGCGAGATCGACGCGCCCGACCCGCGGCTCGTGCCCGAGGGGCTCACCCTCGCCGAGCACATGCTCGCCGAGACCCAGCGGGCGATCCGCGACCTCGAGCGCCACGGCTTCGGCATGGCCGCGCTCGTGCTCGACCTCTCGTTCATGAGCGACGGCGTGCTGCCCGAAGCCGGCGACTACCTGCAGCCCATGGTCGACGCGGTGCAGGACGCAGGCGGCGTCTTCATCGCCGACGAGGTGCAGGCGGGATTCGGCCGCCTCGGCACCTGCATGTGGGGCTTCGCGAGCCAGGGCGTCGTGCCCGACATCGTGACGATGGGCAAGCCCATGGGCAACGGCATCCCGCTCTCGGCGGTGGTGTTCCGCCCCGAGGTCGCGCGTGACTTCGGCGAGACCGTCCGGTACTTCAACACGTTCGGCGGCTCGTCGGTGCCGATCGCGGCAGGCGCCGCGGTGCTCGACGTCTTCGAGCGCGAGGGGGTGCCGGAGCGCGCCGAGCGCGTCGGCGCGCTGCTGCGCGATGGCATCGCCCGGTTGCTCGAGGGCTCGCCGCACATCGCCGACGTGCGCGGTGCCGGGCTGCTCGTGGGCGTCGAGATCGTGGCCGACCTCGAGACGCGGGCGCCGGACCGCGCCCGGGCGACGCGGGTGATCGACGGCATGCGCGAGAGGAGGATCCTCATCAGCGCCGCGGGGCGTGACGCGAACGTGCTGAAGATCCGGCCGCCGCTCGCGTTCGACGAGGCGGACGTGGAGCGCTTCCTCGAGGGCCTCGGCGAGGTGGCCGCGCTGCACTTGCGCTGATCGCGGTCAGTCGCCCTGCGCCGACCCGCGCTCGAGCCGCTCGCAGAGCGCTCGCTGCTCGTGCCGCAGGGCGACGTGCGCCGCGCCCATCGCGGTCGCGTGCCAGCGAGAGGCGGCACTCGCGACGACCAGCTCCGGCGGCTCGTCGAGCTCGGCGGCGAGCCGACGTGCCACGGCGGGCAGCACGAGCTCGGCCAGGGGCGAGAGCCGGCCGGTGAGCACGACGAGCGGCGGATCCACCATCACGGCCACCACGCGCAGCGCGGCGGTGAGGGCATCTGCGAAGGCGGCGCGGATGGTGCCGTGCTCGTGCGGTGCCGCGCTGTCGGGAGCGGCGTCGGTGCTCCGGCGCACGACCGCGACGCGCCGCGCGTGCTGCTGCTCGCCGCTCGACGGAGCATCCCACGCGTCGCCCCCCCACAGCTCGGAGACGTCGGTGAGCGCGACGCCACGCTCGGCGCAGTAGCGGAGCAGACCCTGCGTGCTCAGCATCGCCCCGAGCGAGGTGTCGATCCCGTCGGACTGGAAGGGCAGCAGCGAGAAGCTGCCGAACGAGCTCGTGCGGCCCGGCGCGGCCGTGCCGTCACTCCGTCGCACCGCGACGGTCAGCACCGTGCTCATGCTCAGCAGCGTGGGATTCGCGGCGTCGGCGACCGCGCCATCGGCCACGAGGCCGACGAGGGCCATGTTGGCGTCGCTGTCGAGCGCGACCGGCGCGTCGAGGGCCGCGGCCAGCTGCTGCGCGAAGGCCGCGCCGGCGAGCACGTCGAGCGGCGGCGGAGGGTTCGGCACCTCGGTGCCGTCGGCCACCCGGGCAGGCAGGGCGATCGCGACGCGCAGCAGCGGAGCATCCGTCCGCGCGCCGGCGGCGACGATGCGCTCGGCCACCCAGGCGACAGCGTCGTCGAGGGTGCTCCAGCGCGGGGTCGCGGCGGACTCCCAGGAGCGTTCCCGGCCGGCGAGGTCGAGCGCGAGCACGCCCGTGCGCTGGAGGCCGAGGCTGACGCCGACCACCTGCCCGACGGACGCGGGCACGGTGAGCGAGGTCGGCTTGCGTCCGCGGGTGCGCGCCGGGTCGCGCTGGGCGGCGAGCGCCGGGGCGGGCGGCGCCGCGTGGACGAGCAGTCCGTTGCGGTGGAGCTCGTCGACCATGCGCGCGACGGTCGCCTTGCTCAGGCCGGTGTCCTCGATGAGATCGGCGCGGGTGGCGGTGCCACGGGCGAGGGCCGCCCGGAGCACGCTCGCGGCGTTCGCCGGCGCGCGCAGCGACTGCACCGGCGCCTCATCGGCCGCGCTCAGTCGTCACCGCCCGGCTCGTCGACCGCGGTCGCCCGCGCGCGGACGCCGTGGTCCGCGACGTCGCCGGAGCCGCTGAGCGACAGGTGGCGATGCAGCGTCCGGTGGAGCGCCTCCATGTCACCAGCGCGGAGCTGCTCGATGATCTCGCGATGTCCCGGCAGCACGCGGTCTGGCTTCGGGTAGGCGCCGGGGAAGTGGGTGAGACTGATGAGGGCCTCGGTCGCCAGGGTCGCGTACGCGCGCACGAGACGGCTGTTCCCCGCGTCGCCGACGAGCGTGGTGTGGAACTCGAGGTCGATGCGGCCGAGCCCGGTCCAGTCGTCGGACTCCAGCGCGACCTGCATGCGGTCGACGATAGCGTCCAGCCGCACGGCGGTGGCCTCCCGCTGCTCGCGGCTCAGCTTGACGATGCTCTCGGCGGCAGCGCACTCGATGACCTCGCGCGACTCATAGATCTCTTCCACGACACGCACCGTGAGCTCCTGCACGAAGACACCGCGATTCGGCCGCGACAGCAGCAGCCCCTCCTGCACGAGGCGGTGCAGCGCCTCGCGCACCGGCCCGCGCGACACGTGCAGCTGGCTCGCGACCTGCGCCTCGTTGATGTGATCGCCGGGCGCGAAGGCGCCGTCGATGATGCCCTCGCGGAGCTGGTCGGCGATCACCACAGCGGTGGGTCTGCTGTTGATGACCGAGAGGGTCTGGACGCCGTTCACGCGAGCTCCCGAGTGCGGGCGCGGATGCGGATGGTCCGCCGCCCGACGGATTGTAGACAATGTCAGCGTACGCACGATTGCCGGCCACCGGTAGGGGGTTGTCGATTGTTGACAATCGAAACGACGCATTCGATACTGGGATTGCGCAGCCCCACAGGAGGGCGCGCACCGGCGCAACGAGGAGCGTGCAGCGATGCCGAAGTCCATCCACATCACCGATGTCGTCACGACCGACGCCGGCGAGCACCATGACAAGGCGACCGCGGAGGAGGCCGGCCAGACCGAGTCGTCCCGCACCGTGTGGGAATCGGCTGAGGGCATCCGCTCCGGTGTCTGGGAGGTCACCCCCGGTGCGTTCAGCAGCACCCGCCCGGAGTACCACGAGATGTGCCAGATCGTCTCGGGTCGCGCGACGATCTTCGAGGAGGACGGCTCGAGCTTCGAGGTCCAGGCCGGCTCGCTCTTCGTCACGCCCGAGGGCTGGAAGGGCCGCTGGGTCGTGCACGAGACCCTCCGCAAGGCGTGGGTCGTCATCCCCTTCGCCGCGCTCGCGGACCCGGTGCGCAGCGAGGCCTGAGCGCACGCCGATCGACGCAGAAGAGGCGCCGCCCGAACGGGCGGCGCCTCTTCTGGCGTTGCGGCTGCCTAGGCGGCTGCCGCCGCGTACTTCTCGGGCGCTGCGTCGAAGAGCGGGCCGCACGCGGCGCAGCAGAGGTAGTACTTCTGGCCCTCGTGCTCGCGCACGAGGCCGGCGGCCTCGGCGTCGGCCTTGTTGACGTAGTTGCCGCGCATCACGAGGCACTCGGCGGTCTCGGAGTCCACGACGGCGACGTCGTGGTGGTGACCGGTCCCGTGGTCGTGCGCACCGTGGTCGTGCGCGCCGTGGTCGTGGCTGCCGTGGTCGTGCGCGGCGGTCTCGCTCGTGTCGGCGGTCGTCTCAGCGGTCGTCCCAGCGGCCTCGTCGGTCGCTGCGTGGTTGTGGGCTTCGCACATGGCTGTGTTCCTTTCGGGTTGGGGAGGACGGACGTCGGCGCCGGGCACTACGCAGTGACAGCAGCGGGCGACGGGGTATCCACCGCGCGACTCTTGAAGGAGCGCAGGCGGAGGCTGTTGCCGACGACGAAGACGCTCGAGAACGCCATCGCCGCGCCGGCGAGCATGGGGTTGAGCAGCCCGAAGGCAGCGAGCGGGATGGCCAGCACGTTGTAGGCGAAGGCCCAGAACAGGTTGCCCTTGATGGTGCCGAGCGTGCGCCGCGCGAGCCGGATGGAGTCGGCCGCGCTCCGCAGGTCGCCGCGCACCAGGGTGATGTCGGAGGCCTCGATCGCCGCGTCGGTACCGGTGCCCATGGCGAGCCCCAGGTCGGCCTGCGCGAGCGCCGCGGCGTCGTTGACGCCGTCGCCGACCATCGCGACGACCTTGCCCTCGGCCTGCAGCCGCGAGACCACGTCGGCCTTGTCGCTGGGCAGCACCTCGGCGATCACCTGGTCGATGCCGACCTCGGCGGCGATGCGCTTGGCCACGGTCTCGTTGTCGCCGGTGAGGAGGATCGGCGTGAGGCCGATCTCGCGGAACTGCCGGATGGCCTCGGCGCTCGTCGGCTTGACGGTGTCGGCGACCACGAGCAGTCCGCGGATCTCGCCGTCCCAGGCCACGAGCACCGCGGTCTTGCCGTCCTGCTCCGCTGCCTCCTTGCGGCTCTGCAGCTCGCCGTCCGCGGCGATCGACCAGTCGTCGAGCAGCGACTGCCGGCCGACGACGAGCGCGCGCCCGTCGACGACACCGCTGACACCCTTGCCCTCGACGTTGCGGAAGCCCTCGACCTCTGGCAGGTCGATCTCGAGCTCCTCCGAGGCGCCCTTCGCGATCGCCTGGGCGATCGGGTGCTCGGAGGCGTCCTCGATCGCGCCGGCCAGGCGGAGCAGCTCGCGGCGGTCGGTGCCGGGCACGGTGGCCACGTCGACGAGGGTCATGCGACCACTGGTGACGGTGCCGGTCTTGTCGAGCACGATCGTGTTGACCTTGCGCGTCGACTCCAGCACCTCCGGTCCCTTGATGAGGATGCCGAGCTGCGCACCGCGACCGGTGCCGACCAGCAGCGCCGTCGGGGTGGCGAGGCCGAGCGCGCACGGGCAGGCGATGATGAGGACGGCGACGGCGGCGGTGAAGGCGCTCGCGGCGGGGAAGCCCGCGCCGAGCCACGCGCCGAGGGCGACGACGGCGATCGCGATGGCGATCGGCACGAAGATGCCGGAGACGCGGTCGGCGAGGCGCTGCACCTCGGCCTTGCCGGACTGCGCGTCCTCGACGAGCCTGGCCATCTGCGCCAGCTGGGTGTCGGAGCCGACTCGGGTGGCCCGGACGACGATCCTGCCGCTCGCGTTCACGGTCGCGCCGGTGACGGCATCGCCGGGGCCAGCCTCGACCGGCACCGACTCGCCGGTGAGCATCGAGGCGTCGATCGCGCTGTGACCGCTGACGATCACGCCGTCGGTCGCGATCTTCTCGCCCGGGCGGACGACGAACTCGTCGCCGACGGTGAGATCGTCGATCGAGATGCGCACCTCGGCGCCGCCGCGGACGACCGCGACGTCCTTCGCGCCCAGCTCGAGCAGGGCGCGCAGCGCGGCGCCCGCCTGGCGCTTCGAGCGCTTCTCGAAGTAGCGGCCGGCGAGGATGAACATCGTCACGCCCGCGGCGACCTCGAGGTAGATGTTCGCGGCGCCGTCGCTCGGGGCGATCGACAGCTCGAACGCGTGGGTCATGCCGGGCTCGCCGGCGGTGCCGAAGAAGAGGGCGAAGAGCGACCAGATGAAGGCCGCGCCCGTGCCGACCGAGACGAGCGTGTCCATCGTCGCCGCGCCGTGGCGGAGGTTCATCCACGCCGCGCGGTGGAACGGCCAGGCCGCCCAGATGATCACCGGGGCCGCGAGCGCGAGCGACGCCCACTGCCAGTAGGTGAACTGCAGCACGGGGATCATCGCCATGAGGATGACGGGCACCGAGAGCACGATCGATCCGATGAGGCGGTGGCGCAGCGAGACGAGCTCGTGGTCGACCGGCTCCGCGTCGTTGCCCTCCTCGGGCGTCGTGACCTTCGGCTTCGGCAGCACTGCGGTGTAGCCGGTCTTCTCGACCTCGGCGATGAGCAGGGCCGGGTCGAAGTCCTCGGGCGCCGTGACCTTCGCCTTCTCGGTGGCGTAGTTCACCGAGGCTGCGACGCCGTCGAGCTTGTTGAGCTTCTTCTCGATGCGCATGGCGCACGACGAGCACGTCATGCCGCCGATCTCGAGCTCGTAGGTGCTCGCCGGCCGCTCGGTCGTGACCTCGGATGTCGTCATGGTGCTGATCCTTCTGGTGGAGTGCGTGGGGCCCGGACAGCTCAGTGGCTGTCGTCGTGGCCGTCGTCAGCGGGTGCGGGGCTCTCGGCGGGGGCGTCGGTCTCGGCCGGCGCCTCGGTCGCGGCCGTGGCTTCGCCCGAGGTGCTGAGCACGAACGAGGCCGAGTGGACCTCGCCGTCGACCTGGAAGTCGAAGTAGAGCAGGTAGCGTCCGGCCGTCGGCGCCTCGGTGGCGAACTCGACGGTGGGCCCGGAGACCTGGCCGGGCTCGGGCTCGGCGCCCTCCGGGTGCACGTGCAGGTAGGCGAGGTCGCCGTCGCGGAGCGCCACCAGGTGGCCGAAGGCGCCGAGGTAGGGCTCCATCGTCGTGACGGGCTCGCCGTCGCGGCTCACCTCGAGGCTGAGGGTCGAGCTGCCGCCCGCGGCGAGATCGCCCGAGAGCGTCACGTCGAACTCGCCGGCCGTGGCTTCGCGCACCTCGTCCTCGACCGCGACCGGCGCGAAGTCGCCCTCGACGCTGATCGTGCGGGTCAGGGTGACGCCGGCGTCGGCGGTGCCCGGCGTGAAGTCGGTGAAGACGCGGTAGGTGCCCGCCTCGTCCCAGCTCCACGGGATCGTCCACTCGCCCGCGTCGTCGATCTCAGGGTGGACGTGGCGGAACTCGCTGCCGTCCGACCGCACGACGATGAGGTGCAGGTCCTTCTCGTGCTCCTCGGTGTACTCGCGCAGCGGGTCGCCGTTCGGGTCGAGCACCGTGAAGGCGAGCTCGCCCTCCTCGCCGACCGCGGCGGGCGCCGCGACCGGGCTGAGGCTGTAGCCGTCCGCCTCGAGCGACAGGCCGGGGAGTGCCGCGCCGGCCGCCTCGGGAGCGGCGGCCGCAGCCCCCTCGTGGCCGCCGCCGTGCCCGTCCTCGGTCGCCGCGATGCGGTCGGCCACGACGGCGTCGGGCACGACCGCGCCGGAGACGAGGAATGCCGTGCCGAACGCGGCGACGAGGCCGAGGCCGTAGAGGCTGAGGCGGGCTGGCGTGTTCATCGGTTCCTCTTCATCGGGATGCGCGGGTCGATCGGGATGCGCGAGTGGAGCTGGGGATGGCGGATGCCGCGGGCGGCCGGGCGGCCGCGGGGGCGTCAGGCGACGCGGGCCTCGTAGCCGGCCTCTTCGACGGCGGCGAAGACCGCGGCGTCGTCGACGGGCGCGCCCGCGGTGGTGACGGCGAGGTGGCCGTCGGTCGAGCTGACCTGGATGTCGGAGACGCCCTCGATCTGGCCGACCTCCTCGCGGATCGACATCTCGCAGTGTCCGCAGGTCATCCCGGTCACCTGGTACTGGGTGGTTGCCATGTCGTCCTCCGAGCTTTGGGCCCGAGCGCTGCTGCTCGGTGCTGATACCGTGAACGATATACCCCAGGGGGGTATGCATGCAAGGTTCGACGAGAGGGTGGGGCGGATGGATTCGATCGAGCACGAGGTGGTGATCGTCGGCGCGGGGGCGGCGGGGCACAGCTGCGCCCGCACGCTGCGGAGCGAGGGGTTCACCGGCCGCATCCGACTCGTCAACGGCGAGGGCGGACCGGCGATCAACCGCACGCTCGTCGACACCGGCGTGCTGCCGGGCCTCCTGACCGGCGCGCAGATCGCGCTGCCACCGGTCGCGGACGTCGAGGTCGTCGATGCGCGCGCCGTGGGGATCGACGCGTCGACGCGCGCGGTCGTGCTCGACGACGGAGCCGAGCTGCAGGCGGACGCGCTCGTGCTCGCGTCCGGGAGCGTGCCGCGCCGGCTCGACGACGCCATCGCGATCGACGGGGCGGTGCGCCAGCACGCGCTGCACAGCGCTGCGGATGCCGAGCGGCTGCGGAGCGCGGTGGCCGACCTCGCGGGGGCGAGCATCGTGGTGCTCGGCGCCGGGTTCATCGGTGCGGAGGTCGCGAGCCACTACGTCGGTGCGGGCGCCCGGGTCACGCTCATCGGGCGCTCGCGGCTGCCGCTGCGCGAGGCGGTCGGCGCTGACATCTCGGCGCGGCTCGCGGCCCTGCACGCGGAGCGCGTCGACGCGCGGCTCGGCGTGCGGGTCGTCGCGATCCGCGCTGCGGGCATCCCGGGGCGCGACGACGCCGTGGTCGTGCAGCTCGACGACGGCAGCGAGATCTCCGGGGATGCCCTGGTGGTCGCCGTGGGCTCGCAGCCCGACGCCGCGTGGGCAGGCTTCGACGGCGCGATCCCGGTCGACGACCGCTTCCGCGTGCGGGCCACGCCCGGCGTCTACGCGGCGGGCAGCGTGGCGGCGCCGGAGCTGCCGCAGGGCCGTGTGCGCGTCGACCACTGGGATGCCGCGACCGCGCAGGGCGCACACGCCGCGCGCGTCCTGCTGCACGACCTCGGGCTCGGCGACGACCCTGGCGCGTGGGCGCCGACGACCGGCTTCTCGCTCATGGCCTACGGCGCGGTGATCGGCGCTCGCGGCGTGCGCGGCGTCGATGCCCGCGAGACGAGCGACGAGCTCGCGAGCGGGGGCCTCCTCACCGACTTCGCCGACGCATCCGGCCGACTGACCGGCGTCGCCGGCTGGAACGCCGGCCCGCACCTCATGCAGGCGGCCGCCCGCCTCTGACCCACCGCCTGTCGAGCCTTTGCGTCCGAGTTGCCCGCAAGGCTGGGACGCAAACCCTCAACGGGCGCGGGCGGTCAGCGGGCGGTGCGCTCCGCGGCGGCCGGCGCGCCGCCGAGCGGCGTGAGGCGCGTGAGCTGCGTCACGTGCCGCGGCTCGAGCTCCTCGAGCGACGAGACGCCGAGCAGCGTCATCGTGCGCTCGATCTCGCCCCGCAGGATCGCGATCGTGCGGTCGACGCCCTGGCGGCCGCCGGCCATCAGCCCGTAGAGGTAGGCGCGGCCGATGAGCGTGAAGTCCGCGCCGAGCGCGATCGAGGCCACGATGTCGGAGCCGTGCATGATGCCGGTGTCGACCATGACGGTCGCGTCCTTGCCCACCTCGCGCACGACCTGCGGCAGCAGGTGGAACGGCACGGGCGCGCGGTCGAGCTGGCGGCCGCCGTGGTTCGACAGCACGATGCCGTCGACGCCGCCGTCGATGAGCCGCACGGCGTCCGCCACGTTCTGCACGCCCTTCACGACGAGCTTGCCCGGCCACATGCCGCGGATGACGTCGAGGTCGTCGTACGAGATGGTCGGGTCCATCGCGGCGTTCAGCAGCTCGCCGACGGTGCCGCCGGTCGTCGAGAACGACGCGAACTCGAGCTTCGGCGTGGTGAGGAAGTCGAACCACCACCACGGCCGGGGGATGGCGTTGGCGATCGTCTTCACCGACAGCTGCGGCGGGATAGAGAAGCCGTTGCGCTTGTCGCGCAGGCGCGCGCCGGCGATGGGCGTGTCCACCGTGAACATGAGGGTGTCGTAGCCGGCCGCTGCCGCGCGCTCGACGAGACCGTAGGAGAGCTCGCGCTGGCGCATGACGTAGAGCTGGAACCAGTTGCGGCCGGCCGGGTTGGCCGCCTTGACGTCCTCGATCGTCGTCGTGCCGAGCGTCGAGAGCGTGAACGGGATGCCCGCAGCCCCCGCCGCGCCCGCGCCGGCCGTCTCGCCCTCGGTCTGCATGAGGCGCGTGAACCCGGTGGGCGCGATGCCGAACGGCAGCGCGCTCGGTCCGCCCAGCACGGTCGTCGAGGTGTCGACGTGCGCGGCCGGGCGCAGGATGTCGGGGTGCAGCTCGACGTCCTCGAACGCCTGCCGCGCGCGATGCAGCGAGAGCTCGCCGTCGGCGGCGCCGTCGGTGTAGTCGAACGCGGCAGCGGGCGTGCGCCGCTTCGCGATCGCGCGCAGGTCGCCGATCGTGAGCGCCGCGTCGAGCCGGCGCTTGCGTCCGTCGAGCTCGGGCTTCTTGAACTGCATGAGCTCGGTGAGCTCACTGATCTTGGGCAGCTGACGCTTCATGGCTCGATCCTCGTCGATGTGGTCGGACCACACGAACGATAGCCGCCGATGGTCGACCCGGTCAAGGGACCGGAGCGCGGTCAGGGCAGCGGCTCGCCGGCCTCGACGTCGGCGGTCTCGCGGTAGTAGCCCTCGATGTGGTCGCGGAGCAGCCGGGCGGCGCCGTCCCGGTCGCCAGCGCGCACGCGCTCGAGGATGCCGTGGTGCTCGGAGCGCAGGCGCGCGGCGGTCGCCGTCCAGTCGGGGAGCGACCGGGCGCGCGCGAGCGTGTGATCGGCGATCGACGTGCGCAGCGCATCCATGAGGGTGCTGATGAGCGGGTTGCCGGCCGCGCGCGACAGCTCTACGTGGAAGGCCGCGTCGAGCTGCAGGAACTCCTCGACGGGCAGGTCGGGCTCATCCATGCGCTCGAGCAGCTCCGCGGCGGCGCCCTGGTCGCCGCTCGCGTGCGCGTGCTCGGCCGCCCACGTCTCGAGCAGCAGCCGCACCTCGTACATGTGCGCGTGCTCGACGTGCCGGGTCGCGAGCTGCATCTCGAGCGCGAGCGCGAGCGCCTGCTCGGGCGCGGCGGTGATGATCGTGCCCGACCTCGGCCCTGAGCCGGTCGACGTGCGGATCGTGCCGAGCGCCTCGAGCACGCGCAGCGCCTCCCGGAGCGAGCCGCGCGAGACGTGCAGCGTCTCGGCGAGCGCGCGCTCGCCGGGCAGGTGGTCGCCGATCGACAGCCGGCCGCTCTGCAGCTCGGCCGTCACCCAGCTCATCACCGTCTCGTGCGCCTTCATCGCGACGAGTATCCCAGCGCGTGACGCGTGCCGTGCCAGCCCCGGGCATAACGCAAGCCCGGCCGGCTGATCGATCGGCCGACGGCGCGCGGACGGCCCAGGGGTGCCGCAAGCGGGGGCGGGGGCTTGCGTCGTGCTCCCGGCGACGGGGAACGAGCAACGAGGTGCGACGATCGACGCATGGGATGGATCGGTCGCCGCGGCTGGCTCGTGCTCTTCGCGCTCGCGCTCGTCGTGCAGCTCGTCGGGCTCTACGCCCCGCGTGCGCCGTCCGGCGGTGGCATCCCCGGCCTCGACAAGGTCGCGCATGCCGCGATGTTCCTCGCGCCGGCGCTGCTCGGCCTGCTCGCGGGCATCCGGCCCGTCGTACTCGCGCCGCTGCTCGTCATCCATGCGGTTGTGTCCGAGGTCGTGCAGCACCTCGTGCTCGCCGAGCGCTCGGGCGATCCCTGGGATGCGGTCGCCGACATCGTCGGCGTGGCCATCGGCCTCGCGGTGGGCTCTGCCGTGCTGCTCAGAGCCCGCGACCGCCGATCCGCAGGCCCGGCTTCCGGCGGTGCACCGAGAGGTAGCGGAGGCCCTCCGCGCTCGCTGTGATCTCGCGGCGCGAGCGCCGCGGCAGCCAGACGATCCCGCCGACCGCGAGGGCGAGCACCTCCGTGCCCGAGCGGAGCGTCCCGGACCCGGCGAGCACGTGCAGCAGCACGTCCTCCTCGGGCCCGACGTGCTCGTCGATGCGCTCGCCCGGTGGCAGCGCGATGACGTTCGCGTCGAGGTGCCGCTCGGGCTCCCCCAACCGCCAGACCGCCCCGCGTTCGACCGGGTCGGTGGCAGCGGCGGCGAGCACGACCGTGTCGGCGAGGATGCGCGGGCGTGCCGCGTCGGTCACACCGGTCCCAGCGGGGCAGGGCCGGCAGGCGTAGGCGCGGCCGCATCGGCAGGCTGCGGCTCCTTGAGCTCGACGAAGATCGCGTGCGTCGGCGTCGTGCCGATGTTCTCGCCCGTGTGCGTCTGGGCTGCGAGCCAGCGGGCGGCGCCCGACGGCAGCGTGAGGTCGATCTGCCGGTCGCCCGAGGCGAGCCGCCGGTCGAAGGCGCTGAGCGTCACCATCACGCTGTCGGGGTGCCGATGCGGGGTGCTCCGCTCGCCCGGCTCGTCGCGGTACTCCAGCACGCGGACGCGCTCGTTCTCGAAGAGCACGGCGTAGAGGTGGGGGTTCGAGGCGACCGGATCCGCGTCCATGGGCAGACCGTACTCCTCGCCATCGCCGGCCGCGACGGGTCGCTCGCGGCTCCGTCCGCCTGGCGCGATCTTGCGTGTGGTTGGCCGGTTCGGGGCTGGGCGCCGCGGCCGACGAGCACGCAGACTGGGTCGGTGACCACCGCGCTCCTCGTCATCGACGTGCAGGACTCCTTCCGCGACCAGCCGTCGTGGGCCGACATCTCGAACCCCGGCATCGCCGCCGATGCCGCTCGCCTCGTCGAGCACGCGCGCGGTGCCGGCGACGCCGTGATCTGGGTGCTGCACGCCGAGCCAGGCTCGGGAGGCGCGTTCGACCCGACGAGCGGACTCGTGCGCCTGCAGGAGGGCCTCGAGCCGCTGCCCGACGAGCCGGTCGTCGTGAAGTCGAGCCACAACGCGTTCACGACCACCGATCTCGAGCGTCGGCTCGTGCAGGCGGGCGTCCGCAGGCTGCGGCTCGCGGGCATCCGCACCGAGCAGTGCGTCGAGACGACCGCGCGCGTCGGCAGCGACCTCGGCTACGACGTCGAGGTCGTGCTCGACGCCACCGCGACGCATCCGCTCGCCCTCCACGACGGCTCCGGCACGCTGCCCGCCGCCGACGTCATCGCGCGCACGGCGGCCGCGCTGTCGGGCCGGTTCGCCACGATCACCACGATCGAGGCGGTGCTCGCGAGCTGAGCGCGCCCTCGCCGCACCGCCGCCACCTGCCGCACAGGCCCGGCTCCTAGGGTTGGGCCACGAGGACGGGAGCGAGACGTGAAGGCGATGCAGCAGCAGGGGCCGGGCGCCCCGCTCGAGTGGACGGATGCGCCCGACCCGGTCGCGGGGCACGGCGAGGTGGTCGTCGAGGTCGTCGCGACGGCCGTCAACCGCGCCGACCTCATGCAGGCGGCCGGCCACTACCCGCCGCCGCTCGGGGAGTCGGACGTCATCGGGCTCGAGTGCTCGGGCACGATCGTCCACGTCGGCGACGGCGTCGAGGGCTGGGCGGTCGGCGACGAGGTGTGCGCGCTGCTCGCGGGCGGCGGGTACGCCGAGCGGGTCGCGGTGCCCGCCACCCAGCTGCTCCCGGTGCCGACCGGGGTCTCGCTCGAGGACGCGGCGGCGCTGCCCGAGGCCGTCTGCACGGTCTGGACCGCGATCCGGGATGCGCCCGCCCCCGCGCTGGACGGGCTCGCGCTCGTGCACGGCGGCAGCGGCGGCGTCGGCTCGATGGCGATCCAGGTGCTCACGGCGCGCGGCTACCGGGTCGCGACGACCGCGAGCGAGCGTCACCACGAGCTCGTCCACAGCCTGGGCGCGGAGATCGCGATCGACTACCGCTCGGAGGACTTCGAGGCGGTCGTCCATGCCGCGACCGACGGGCACGGCGCCGAGCTGATCCTCGACGTCGTGGGCGGCGACTACCTCGCGCGCAACGTCGCGGCGCTCGCGCTCGACGGCACGCTCACCGTCATCGCCGCGCAGGGCGGCACGAAGGCGGAGATCGACCTGCGCGCCCTCATGCAGCGGCGCGTCACGCTGCGCGCCATGACGCTGCGGGCGCGGCCGCACAACGGGCGCGGCGGCAAGGCCGACGTCATCGACGAGGTGCGCCGCGAGCTGTGGCCGCTGCTCGAGGCGGGTGAGATCGCCCCGGTCATCGGCGCGAAGCTGCGGCTGACGCACGCGAACGAGGCGCACGCCCTCATGGGCGGCGCCGAGGCGCCCGGCGGCAAGATCCTGCTCGTCCGCTGACCCTCGGGCAGAGGGTCGGGTCGCTGCGCGAGTGCCCCGACACTCGCGCGCGAACCCGACACTCCGGGGGCACTCGCGTGTCAGTGGTCGGTGATCGGATGGTCTCGAACCGTTCGACGACGAGCATCGGAGCGATCATGGGACGTCAGCAACGCGGCACGCGCCACGGAGACGACCGGACGACCTGGCAGGAGCGGCACACGCTGAGCCTCGAGCAGCAGGAGCGCGAGCGCCTCCTGCATCGGCATGCCGACCTCTTCACCGACGTCGCGTCCCAGACCTGGATCATCTGAGCGCACGCCCGCGGCGATTTGCTGAAGATTCGTGCAACTTGCCGCCTCGGCACCGTAGCCTGCGGGAGACACCCCCGCACCTCAGGAGGCGCTCGTGCCCGATCTGCTCAACCCGATCTTCATCCTCATCCTGCTCGCGGCCCTCGTGGCCGTCGTGCTCATCACCGGCGCCGTGCGCCGCTACCGCATCGCCGAACCCGACGAGGCGATCATCGTCACGGGCCGCAAGGGCAAGACCACGGTCGACGCCTCCGGCCACTCCTTCACCGACCTCTCGGGGCAGAAGGTCGTCACCGGCGGCGGCGTCTTCGTCATGCCGTTCGTGCAGAAGTCGTTCAAGCTGTCGCTGCGCTCGCGCCGCCTCCTCTTCAACACCACCGCGCAGACGAAGAACGGCATCACCATCCACGCCCAGGCGGTCGCGGTGATCAAGGTCGGCGGCACCGAGGAGATGATCCGCAACGCGGCGCAGCGCTTCCTCTCGCAGCAGGAGGAGATCGAGTCGTCGACGCAGGAGGTGCTCTCGGGCTCGCTCCGCGGCATCATCGGCCAGCTGACGGTGCTCGACATCATCCACGACCGCAAGGCGCTGGCGGATGCGGTGCTGCAGGCCGCGGAGGACGCCCTCACCAAGCAGGGCCTCGTCGTCGACACGCTCCAGATCCAGGAGATCAACGACAACCAGAACTACATCTCGAACCTCGGCGTGCCCGAGTCCGCCGCCGTGCAGCGCGCCGCCGCCATCGCCAACACCGAGGCGCAGAAGGCCGCCGAGCAGGCGTCGATCGAGGCGAAGAAGCAGATCCTCGAGGCGAACCGCGTGCTGCAGCTGCAGGAGGCGGCGGTGCGCGCCGAGACCGACAAGGCCGTCGCGCAGGCGGCCGCCGCGAAGCCGCTCGAGGACGCGGTGCAGCGCCAGGCGATCGTCGCGCAGGAGGAGATCACGGCGCAGCGGCAGGCCGAGCTGCGCGAGCAGCAGCTGAACGCCGACGTGCGCAAGGTCGCCGACGCCGAGTCGTACCGCATCCAGGTCACCGCCGAGGCGAACGCGAAGGCGCGGCAGGTCGAGGCGAACGCCGAGCGAGCGTCGCGCGAGGCGCGCGCCGAGGCGGCGAAGGCCGAGGGCGTCGCCGAGGCCGCGGTCACCGAGTCGCGAGGCAACGCGCAGCGCACGGCGCGCATCGCCGCCGCCGAGGCCGCGAAGGTCGAGGGCGAGGCCGAGGCGGTCGCGACCGCCGCGCGCGGTCGAGCGGAGGCCGAGGCGATCGGCGCCCGCGGCATCGCCGAGGGCGAGGCGATCGAGGCCCGTGCGAAGGCGCTCACCGAGAACGCGCAGGTCGTGCTCGCGCAGGAGCTGCTCAAGGTGATGCCCGCCGTGGCGGAGGCGTTCGGCAAGGCCTACGCCTCGAGCCAGATCACCGTCGTCTCGGCGGACGGCACCGGCAAGCTCACGAGCGACATGGTCGGCAACATGGCGACGATGACGCAGATGATGAAGGACGCGACGGGCATCGACCTGCAGGCGATCGTGAACGCGACCGCGCAGGGGAACGCCGCGGGCAGCGCGATGGCGAAGCAGGGCCAGGCCGGCCCGGTGCTCGTGGACGCGCCGGCGTCGGAGTAGCCAGCCTGCTGGTCGAGCCGCACGGCGGGTGGGGCGCGCGGACCGGCTCGACCGGCAGGTGCGGGCGTGCGCGGAGCCCTAGGCCGCCGGCGCGCCCGTGTAGAAGCCGTAGGTCGCGTCGGCCTGCCGGGCCGCCGCCTCCGCGTCGGCGCCGTCGGCGACCGACGCAGCAGCCCACCCATCGGCCGCGCCGCGGTAGAAGCTGCGGCCCTCGTCGGTGCCCGCCCACGCCTCGGCCTCGGCCGGCGAGAGCGACCCGTCCGTCGCCCCGAGGTGCAGCGCGAGCCCCAGCAGCCCGCCGTCCCAGCCGACGCCGGTCGCGCCCGGCCCGAACGTCTCCCACATCTCGCTCGGCACGTCCGCCGCGCGAGCGACGTGCTCGAGCTCGAACCGGGTGCTGTCGCCCTCGGCCACGAGGCGCACCGTGAGCCAGGTCACGCCACCGCCGAACTCCCACGTCACGCGGTAGCGCGCAGCATCGCCCTCGGGCGGCTCGCACTCGAGCACCTCACCGCCCGCGTTGCCCTCGAGCTGGTAGCGGCCGCCGAGCCGCAGGTCCCCCGACACCGGCATGAACCAGCGGGCGATCCGCTCGGGATCGGTCACCGCATCCCAGACGTCGTCGATGGGGGAGCGGTAGGTCTGCGAGAGCGACTGCACGCGCGACTCGGCGCCGTCGATCTCATCGACGCGCACCTCGCGCGTCACGGCGCCCAGCTGGGCCAGCACATCGACCATGTCAGGTCTCCTTCGTGGGATGGGGATCGACGGAGCGGTCGCCGCCGTCGGGGTCATGCTCGGGGTCATGCTCGGGGTCGTGCTCGGGGTCGGGCTCGTGCTCGGGCTCGGCGTCCTGCGGTGGCTCATGCTCCGCCGCCTCGGCGTCCAGCCGCCGCCGTCGCCGTCCGCGCGCGAGCTCGGTGTCGAGCGCGGCGAGCCTGGGCATCCAGAAGCGGTCGAACGCGGACAGCCACTCGCTGGCCTCGCGCGGACCGCTCGGGTCGACGGCGTAGAGGCGGCGCTGCCCCTCGGGCCGCACGACCGCGAAGCCCTGCTCGCGCAGCACCCGCAGGTGCTGGCTCACCGCCGGCTGGCTGATGCCGAACTCGTCGCCGATCGTGGCCGCGATCGCACCGGCGCTCTGCTCGCCGTCGGCGAGCAGCTCGAGGATGCGTCGCCGCACCGGATCACCGAGGACATCGAGCGCGTGCACAGCACGATGCTTGCACAGCGCCTTATATACGTCAACACCGAAATATCGGGGCCCGGAGGCTCAGTCCTCCAGGGCGTCGATCACCCACGGCACCTGGCCCACGCGCCGCCGCTGGTCGTCGAAGAGGTGGCCGAGCCGCTTGTAGTAGTGCAGCAGCAGGCTGCGGTCGAGCACGCGCGCCGGCAGGCCGCGCGTGATCTGCGCCTCGATCTCGGCGGCCTGCTCGAGGCTTCGCAGCCACGCGATCACGTAGAGGTTGCTCGCGCCGCCCGCGAGCGCCGCGCACAGCCGGATCGTCGGCAGCTCGCCGATCCGCCGCGCCGCCTCGTCGAGCTGCCCGGCCGGCACGACCATCCAGAGCGCGAGCGAGTGCGGCCAGTGGGGCTGGTCGAGCGTCACGTCGACGCGCTGCACGATGCGCCGGCTCTCGAGCAGCCGGTGGACGCTCCGCCGGGCGTGCGCCTCGCCGGTGCCGAGCGCCTCGGCGATCCGGGCCGTCGGTGCGCGCCCGTCGCGCTCCAGCGTGCCGAGCACGGCCCGCGTCGTCGGTGCGCCGAGCTGCCGTGCGACGGTCGCCGTCGGCCCGGCAGACGCCTCCCGCGACGTGCCGCCCAGCACGCCCGCGCGCCAGTGCGACCCCTCGCGGAACACCCGAGTCATGATCGACGAGCGCACGTGCAGCACGTCGGCGTGCGAGCCGAGGTCGCGCTGCACGATGCGCCGCAGCTCGGTGAGGTCCTCGGCGAAGATGATGAGCCCGAGGTCGCGGTCGCCGGTCTGCGCCGAGACCGTGACGATGCGCGGATGCCGCACGAGCTCCGCGGCGACGTCGTCGGAGGTGCCTGGCCGGCACCGCACCTCCACGAGTCCCGCGACGAGCCCGGCGCCCATGCCCGGATACGTCGTGATCCACGCCGCACCCTCGGCGCTCAGCCGCTCCCAGCGGCGCCGCGCGGTCGGCGCGCTGACGCCGAGCGCGTGCGCGACCTGCGCCCACGGCGCGCGCGGATCGCGCTGCAGCGCCTCGATCAGGGCGAGGTCCGAATGCGACAGCACGTCCTCGGGTTCGGCGGCGGCGAGGTCCATATCGAACATCCTGACGGCAATCCGGGGCGAGGAGCGCAGATGTCACATGCCTGCAACACCGGGATCGCATCCTGGTCCGCAACGTTCGCTCCGGCCGCAGAGCCCGAGCGCCTGCCGAGAGGGCCCACCATGACCACCACGAAGGACGACCGTCCCGAGACCGAGCGATCCGAGCTCGCCCTCGCCGACGCGCCGGGTGCCAGCGGCCGCGTGCTGCGGGGCATCGAGCGCGTCGGCAACAGGCTGCCGCACCCGTTCTACCTGTTCCTCATCCTCGCCGGCATCGTCGCGCTCGCCTCCGCGATCGCGTCAGGGCTCGGCGCATCCACCCTCGACCCCGCGACCGGCGAGCGGCTGCCGGTGCAGAGCATCCTGTCGCCCGAGGGCCTCGTGTACGCGCTCACGAGCGCGATCGACAACTTCGTCGCCTTCCCGCCGTTCGGCCTCATCATCACGGTGATGCTCGGCATCGGCGTCGCCGAGCGCCTCGGCCTGCTGTCGTCGTTCATGCGCGGCGCGGTGCTCGCCGCCCCCAAGTCGCTCGTCACGATCGTCGTCGTGGTCGTGAGCCTCATGGGCAACCTCGCCTCCGACTCGGCGATGGTCATCATCCCGCCGCTCGCCGCCGCCGCGTTCCTCGCCGCCGGGCGCCACCCGCTCGCCGGCTTCATCACCTCGTACGCCGCGGTGGTCGCCGGCTTCAGCGCGAACTTCATCATCGCCGGCACCGACGTGCTGCTGAGCGGCATCACCACGTCCGCCGCGCAGATCGTCGACCCCGAGGCGCAGGTCACGCCGCTCGCCAACTGGTTCTTCATGTCGGCGTCGACCGTGATCCTCGCGATCGCCATCACGGTCACGTGCCAGCGCTTCCTCGAGCCGCGCCTGGGCGCCTGGAACGGCGAGGCCGAGGCCGCCGACACGAAGCCGCTCGAGCGCGCCGAGCGCCGCGGCCTCATCGCGGCCGGCATCGCGCTCGTCGTCTTCGCCGCGCTCGTCGCGACGGCCGCGCTGCTGCCGGGCTCGCCCCTGCAGGGCGAGGGCGGTCAGCTGCTGCGCTCGCCGTTCATGGATGGCCTGCCGATCTTCCTGCTGCTCATGTTCCTCACCGTCGGCATCACCTACGGCCTCGTCGCCGGCACGCTCACCCGCTGGGGGCAGGTGCCCGAGATGATGGTCGCCGCCGTCAAGGAGCTCGTGCCCTTCATCGTCGTCATCTTCACGGCGGCGCAGGCGATCGCCTGGTTCGGCTGGTCGAAGCTGGGGCTGCTCGTGGCCACGAGCGGTGCGGATGCGCTCGGCGCGGCCGGCCTGGACGGCATCGGCGGCCTCATGCTCTTCAGCCTCTTCGTCATCCTCCCCGCCCTGCTGCTCGCGAGCGGCTCGGCGCTCTGGACGCTGCTCGCGCCGATCTTCGTGCCGATGTTCATGCTCAACGGCATCGACCCGGCCGCCGTGCAGACGGCCTTCCGCATCACCGACTCGGCGACGAACCCGCTCGTGCCGATGAACCCGATGCTGCCGGTCATCCTCGGCCTCATGCAGCGCTGGGCGCCCAAGGGTGGCATCGGCACGCTCTTCAGCCTCGTGCTGCCCTTCACGATCGTCATCCTCACCGTCTGGCTCCTGCAGTTCGCGCTGTGGGGCCTCGCCGGGCTGCCCTTCGGCCCCGGTCACGGCCTGACGCTGTGACCCGGCCCCACCCATCCACCGTCGTCCTGCCCCAGGAAGGAACCCGATGACCACCATCGCCCCCGAGCTCACCGCCCACCGCGAGGTCGACGTGCCCGCGCTGATCGAGGAGGCGCGCGGCGCGCTCGCCGCCCACCTGTCGACGCTCGTCGACGTCGCCGCCGACCTGCACGCCAACCCCGAGATCCGCTTCACCGAGGTGCACGCGGCAGCGCGCCTCACCGCGGAGCTCGAGACCGCCGGCTTCGCCGTCCAGCGCGGGTTCGCGGGGCTCGAGACCGCGTTCGTCGGCCGCTGGTCCACGGCGGATGCCGTCGACGGCACGACGACCGTCGCCGTCTTCCTCGAGTACGACGCGCTCGAGGGCATCGGCCACGCGTGCGGCCACAACATCATCGCCGCGGCAGGGCTCGGCGCGGCGCTCGCGGTCAGGGACGCGCTCGCCGCGGACGGCGGCGCGCCCGCGCACCTCGTCGTGGTCGGCAGCCCCGGTGAGGAGGGCGCGGCGGGCAAGGTGCCGATGATCGAGCACGGCGTGCTCGACGGCATCGACCTGGCGATGATGATCCATCCGGCGGGGGAGGACGTCGCCGCATCGAGCTCGCTGTCGCGCGTCGCGCTCGACGTCGAGTTCACCGGCCGCGCGAGCCACGCGGCGGCGCACCCCGAGCGCGGCATCAACGCCCTCGACGCGGCGACGCTCGCGCTCACCGCGATCGGCCTGCTGCGCCAGCAGCTGCCCGACGACGCGCGCATCCACGCGATCGTGACCGACGGCGGCCAGGCGCCGAACATCATCCCCGAGCACACGGCGATCCGGGCGTTCGTGCGCGCCGAGGACCGCGACGCGCTGCTCGAGAGCATCGTGCCGCGCGTGCAGGCGTGCTTCCAGGGCGCGGCGATCGCGACCGGCTGCGAGGTGCTGATCGAGGAGCGGACGCCGCCGTACTACTCGCTGCGACCCAACCCGACGCTCGCGGGCCTCGCCGAGCAGGCGCTCGTCACGCTCGGCCGCACCCCGGCGGTCGCGCCGCAGATGGGAGGGTCGACCGACATGGGCAACGTGAGCCACGTCGTGCCCTCGATCCACCCGATGCTCACGCTCGTCCCCGACTGCTCGCCGCACACCCGCGAGTTCGCCGAGGCCGCGGGCGGCACGGCGGCGGCCCCGGTGATCGAGGACGGCGCGGCGCTGCTCGCGGCGACGGCGCTCGCCGCGTTCCGCGACCCCGCCGTGGTCGCCGAGGCGAAGGCGACGTTCGCCGCCTGACCCCGCGCGGATCTGCGCCCACGCATGGCCCGCTCCGGATCGGAGCGGGCCATCCGAGGCTCCTGGGCTGGCCAAGGGCGCATGCGACACGCCGAAGCAAATCGTTCGAAAGATTCCTTGCGAAGCAAATGCTTCGAAGGTAGTGTTTCGGATATCGGCGGGGCACCTGCACCGCCGGACACCGAGGAGGCACACCATGGGACGCACGAGCCGCATCCCGCACCGCATCGCCAGCGAGGAGCGCAACCGCGCCCGCGTCGAGCGCGAGGAGCGTGCGCGCTACTACGACCGCGAGCGCGCGGAGCTGCGCATCCAGCGTGGTTTGATCTGAGCATGACCGAGGCGCGCGACCCGTCCGATCGGGCACCGCAGAGCGAGGCGGGCGATGAGGCCCCCGCGCTCCGGAGCAGCGATCCCGCGGTGCTGCGCGCGCTCGCCCACCCCCTGCGGGTCGAGATCCTCGCCGTCATCGACGAGCTCGAGGAGGCGACCGCGACGCAGATCGCGGAGCGCGTCGGCGAGAGCCCGTCGAACTGCTCCTTCCACCTGCGCACGCTCGAGAAGGCCGGCTTCATCGTGCGCGCCGAGGCCAAGGGCACGTCGAAGCCGTGGCGGTCGGCGCACCGGAGCCGCGATCTGCGCCCCGACCCCGACGACATCGACTCGGTGCGGTCGTCGAGCACGATCGGCGCCCTCTACGTGCAGCACGAGGCCGACCGGATGATCAAGTTCCTCACCGCGCACGGCAACGGCAAGCTGCCGGAGTGGGTGAACGGCGTCACCGTCAACATCTCCACCTTCTGGGCGACGCCCGACGAGCTCGCCGAGGTCGCGGAGGAGATCGCCCACCTCGTCGACCGCTTCCGCGGCCGCCACGACGACGCGTCGCTGCGCCCGGTCGGCAGCCACAAGTCGCACTTCTTCGCCACCCTCAACCCCGATCTGGACGCGCCGCTGACCGGCGCGGAGCCCGCCGCGGACTGACGCCCGTCCGCTCGTCGAGGAGGCCGTGAGCCCCGCCTCGACGCCCCGGCCGCGCGCCCGCGGTCACGATCCGCCGCGCCCGCGCAGCGCCTGCCCCACCCGAGGACCGCTCATGACCACCACCGCATCCACGGCGACCGCCGCCAAGCCCGCGTCGCCCATGCGCCGCCCCGCCTACCGCCGCCTCATGGTCGGCTGGGTCGCCACCAACCTCGGCGACAGCGCGCTCTACCTCGTGCTCGCGATCTGGGTGCGGGAGCTCACCGGCTCCGACGCCGCGGGCGCGCTCGTCTTCCTCTTCATCGGCCTGCCCGCGCTGCTCGCGCCCTTCGCCGGCCAGCTCGCCGACCGCGTGCACCGCCGCCCGCTGCTCATCGGCACCAACCTCGGCACGGCGGCCGTCGTGCTCACGCTGCTGCTCGTGCAGGGGGCTGAGCACGTCTGGCTCATCTACGCCGCCACCTTCGGCTACGGCCTCGCCGCCTACCTCACCGCCGCGGCGCAATCGGGCCTGCTGCGCGACCTGCTGCCGGACGAGGAGCTCGCCGGCGCGAACGGCATCTTCACGTCGATCGACAACGGGATGCGCATCATCAGCCCGGCGCTCGGCGCGGCCCTGTACGTCGCCGCCGGGGCGTGGGCGGTCATCGCGCTCGCGGCGGGCGGCTTCCTCACCATGGCGATCGTGCTCACGACCGTGCGCATCCAGGAGTCGCCGCCCGAGCCGCGCCTGGCCGGCGAGACGTACTGGCACGAGCTCTCGGCGGGCTTCCGCGCGCTGCTCGCCGACCCGCTGCTGCGGCTGCTCACCATCGCCACCGCGATCGGCTTCGGCCTGACCGGGCTGCTCAACGCGACGATCTTCCCGCTCGTCGAGCACGGCCTGCAGGAGGGTCCCGCAGCGCTCGGGCCCGCGCAGGCGATCCAGGGCGTCGGCGCCCTCGCGGGCGGCCTGTGCTCCGCCTGGATGCTGCGCCGGATCGGCGAGCGCCGCCTCGTCGCGTGGGGGCTCGCGCTCGTCGGGCTCGGCACCGTGGTCGCGTTCCTCGTCGTGCAGTGGCCGCTGCCGGAGGCGTGGATGCGCTGGGTGGGCGTCGGCGCGCTGCAGGCGCTCGTCGGGTTCGGCGTCCCGTGGGTGATCGTCGGCGTCGTGACGCTGCGGATGCGGCTCGCGGCGCCCCGGCTGCAGGGCCGCACCTCGGCGGCGCTCAACGTGTCGATCAACGTGCCGCAGATGCTCATGCTCGCGCTCGGCAGCGCGCTCCTCGGGGCGATCGACTACCGCTGGCTCATCGCGGCGACCGCGGTCGGCGTGCTCGGCGCGGCGCTCGCCGTCGCGCTCGGCCGCCGCCTCGACCACGCGGCCGCCGACCCGGACGTCTGAGCACCGACGCGGTGTTCGGCGAGCTCGCGCGGCTGGCCGAGGCCGACGGCGGCGAGCTGCAGGTGCTCCGCACTCGCCGCCGCGTCAGGATCGCGCGCACCGATGCTCCCTCGCTGGACGCTCCCACGCCGGTGGCGTGCGACCTCGTCGTCATCGGCCACCAGCTGCTCGAGCATCGCGAGGTCGGCGACCCCGATGCGCTCCGTCGGAGCATGCACGCGCTCATCGATCGGTTGATCGCGACGACGAGCTGGCAGATCGGCGGGGAGCGCGTCGAGCGCTGACGCACGGCGCCGAGTTCGACGTGCCGCCGTCCATCGGAGGGATGATTGCGCGCCCGGGCGGCCCCTCCGGGCGCCGCCGCCTGCCAGGCTCCTGCCATGCGACGCATCCACTGGACCTGGCCGGCCGCCGCGCTGTGCCTCGTCGGTGCCGTGGTGACGGGCTGCATGCTGCTGCAGCCGCCGGCGCCCAGGGCGACGGTGACGGACGCATCCGGGCAGGAGGTCACGCTCTCGTGGGCCGACTTCCCCGGGGAGGCGTGGGTCGAGCCCGCCGAGGTGCTCGCGGCGCCGCGGGCGGAGGAGATCGAGTCGGTCGGCGACGCGCTCCTCACCGATCTGCAGCGCGTCGTCGACGAGCACGCGAGGGGCGGCTCCTGGGCGGAGGGCGCGGCGGGCGGCATGTTCGCGAACACCGGCAACGGCTATGGCGGCGAGACGCTGCACCACCTCTACAACTCGAGCGACCGGTCGACCGTGACGGTGCCCGACGACTGGCCGGCGCTGAGCGCCGCGCTCGACGCGGAGCTCGCCGAGCACGGCTTCGACCCGATCGTCTGGGACTTCGATCGCGCGCCGTACGCGCACCAGACGCCGGCCGAGCACGATGCCGAGGTCGTCGAGGTGCACGGGTCGCTCGACCCGGCGCAGATGTGGCAGTGGCTCGGCATGGCGTCGAACGGCAGCGCCTGGGTCTCGGTGATGCTCGTGGACCTCGATCGAGGGGTGGGGGCGCCGCCGGAGACGGACGCCGCCGTGCAGTCCCAGGTGTCGCTCATGGCGGGCGCGACCGTCATCCAGGCGGCGGACGAGCAGGCCTACCGGGACGGCACCGCGCCGTTCGCGGGGCTCGAGCGCCCTGAGCCCACGACCTCGGACTGACGCGCGGCTCGGCGCGCGCATAGCAAGACCCGGGAGGATGAGCGCATGACGACGCTCAGCGACTTCCAGGCAGAGGCACTCACCGGCGGCGAGGTCGACCTCGCCGACTACGAGGGCAAGGTCGTGCTCGTGGTGAACACGGCGAGCCAGTGCGGCCTCACGCCCCAGTTCGAGGGCCTCGAGCAGCTCTACCGCGACCTCGCGCCGGAGGGGCTCGTCGTGCTCGGCTTCCCCTCGGACAGCTTCAACCAGGAGCTCGACGAGGCCGAGGCGATCGCCGATGCGTGCGAGCGCAACTATGGCGTCAGCTTCCCGATGTTCGCGAAGGTCGCGGTCAACGGCAGCGACACGCACCCCGTCTTCCAGTGGCTCAAGGAGGAGAAGAAGGGGCTGCTCGGCGGCGCGATCAAGTGGAACTTCACGAAGTTCCTCATCGGCCGCGACGGCACGGTGCTCGAGCGCTTCGCGCCCACCACGACGCCGGAGCAGCTGCGCGGCGACGTCGAGCAGGCGCTCGCCGCCTGACCGCCGCGAGCGCGACACGATGACGCCCCTGGCACGCCGGGGGACGCGGTCCTAGCCTGACGCCATGACGCTGTCGGAACCGGGCGCCCTCGCGGGGTCCGGCCGGCCGATCGGGGCCGCGCCGCTGCCGGCTCCGCGGCCGCTGCTGCCGCGCGCCGCGGCGCACCGGGCCCGCCTCGCGGGCGGCGTCGGCGGCGGGCTCGCCTGGCTCGGGCTCGCCGTCGCGCAGGCATGCGCCGCAATGCTGCTGCTCGGGCTCGCGATCCCCGCGCTGCTGCTCGGCGCCGTCGCGTGGATGGAGGGTGCCCCGGAACCGGGCGCCGGCATCGCCCGCGCGGTGCTGCCCTGGCTCGGGACGCCGACCGCGATCGCACTCGCGATCGGCGTCCCGTTGGGCCTCGGCATGGCGCTCCTCGGGCTGTGGCTCAGCGCGCGCATGCTGCGCCACCCCGGGCTCGCGCATCCGGTCGGCGTGACGTGGGCCGCGTTCGGCATCGCCCTCGTGGCCGCGAGCATCGTCAGCGGGCTCGGCTCGTCCGCCGGCGCCCCGTTCGTCGGCGGCGTCCCGGGCATCGGCTCCGGTGGGCTCGGCGGATCGTCGTCGGGCATCGATCCGGACGCGCTGGCCGAGTGGGCCGATGCCGACCGGCTCGTCGCGATCGCCTGGCCGTTCGTCGCGATCGGCAGCCTCGCCTCGATCATCGTGCCGATCGTCCTGAGCGTCTTCGCCTGGTGGTGGATGGCCCATGCCATGCGACCGGCGGCCCCGTCACCGGCTCGGCCGCCGACCGAGCCCTGACGCCCTCGGCGCGCGGCGCGCGTCGGCGACCGTAGGCTCAGCGCCATGAGCATGTCCCACCACGCCGGTTCGCGCGACAGCGGCGAGCCCGAGGTCGTCCCGGCAGCCGAGGCCGGTCGATTCCGGCTCATGCGGATGCGTCCGCGCGATCCGGAGGAGCCCGGCAGGGCCGCGACGCCGCTCGAGCTCTTCTTCGACCTCGTGTTCGTCGTCGCGGTGAGCATCGCGGCCGTCAACCTGCACCACGCGCTGAGCGAGGGCCACATCGCGGAGGGGCTGCTCGTCTACGCCGTGATCTTCTTCGGCATCTGGTGGGCGTGGATGAACTTCACGTGGTTCGCCACCTCGTTCGGCACCGACGACTGGCTGTACCGGCTGCTGACGTTCGTGCAGATGGCCGGCGTGCTCGTGCTGGCCGCCGGCATCAAGCCGGCGTTCGAGGAGCGCGACTTCTCGCTGCTGATCTTCAGCTACGTCGTGATGCGGGTCGCGATGGTGGCGCAGTGGCTGCGCGCGTCGCGCGGCGCCGGCGACAGCCGTCGGGCGACCCAGCTCTACGCGATCGGCATCTCGGTGCTGCAGGGGCTGTGGCTGCTGTCGCTGCTGCTGCCCGCTCCGGTGTCGTACGTCGCGATCGTCCTGCTGATGGTCGCCGAGCTCGCGGTGCCGCTCGTCGCCGAGCGGCAGGGCGAGACGCCCTGGCACCCGCACCACCTGACCGAGCGCTTCGGTCTCTTCACGCTCATCCTGCTCGGCGAGAGCCTGCTCGCCTCGGCCAACGCGGTCATCGTCGCGCTCGAGGAGGTCGACGAGCTGGGCCCGCTGCTCTGGATCGCGACGCTCGCGCTCGTGGTGACCTGCGCGCTCTGGTGGATCTACTTCTGGTCGCCCCACCACCGGCTCATCACCGACTACGCGAGCTCGCTGCGGCACGGCTACGCGCACTACTTCGTCTTCGCCGCCGCCGGTGCCCTCTCTGCCGGCATCGAGGTGGAGATCGACGTGCTCACGGAGACGTCGTCGCTCGATCCGCTCCTCGCGTCCTTCACCGTCACCGTGCCGATCGCGGTGTTCGTCATGGGCATCTGGTGGATCGCGCTGCGGCACCAGCGCGACCGCCTCGTGAACACGGTCGTGCCGACCGCTGCGCTGCTCGTGCTGCTCGACCCGGTGCTGCCGTTCCCCGTCGCTGTGTCGGCGATCATCCTGTCGCTGGTCGTCGTCGTGCTCGTGCTGCGCGCGCCGGAGGAGGCCCACGAGCACGGCAGGATGGAGGGGTGACCGAGAGCGAAGAGACCGACCAGCGCCGCCCGATCCTCGCCCTCGTCGGCATCGGGCTGTTCGCCGGCTTCCTGTCGGGGATGTTCGGCATCGGCGGCGGGATCGTCATCGTGCCGCTCCTCGTGCTGCTCGCGCGCTTCGGCCGCCGTCGCGCGGCGGGGACGTCGCTCGCCGCGATCGTGCCGTCGGCGCTCGTGGGCGTCGGCAGCTACGCCGCCGCGGGTCACGTCGACTGGCTCGTCGCGCTCATCCTCGTCATCGGCTCGGTCATCGGCGCGCAGGTCGGCGCGCACCTGCTGCACAAGCTGCCCGTGCTCGCGATCCGCTGGGCGTTCATCGTGTTCCTCGCCGCGGTCGCGGTGAGCCTGTTCTTCGTGGTGCCCTCGCGCGAGGCCGAGACGGCGCTCGATCCGTGGTCGATCGCCGCGCTCGTCGTGCTGGGCTTCATCACCGGCGTCCTCTCGGGCATCCTCGGCGTCGGCGGCGGCATCATCATCGTGCCGATGCTCATCCTGCTGTTCGGGCAGAGCGACCTGGTCGCGAAGGGCACGTCGCTCGCGATGATGATCCCGACCGCGATCTCGGGCACGATCGGCAACCTGCGCAAGCGCAACGTCGACCTGCTGTCAGCCCTCGTCGTCGGCCTGTCGGCGTGCGTGACGACCGCCCTCGGCGCGGCCGCCGCGATCGCGCTCGACGCGCGCACCGCGTCGATCCTCTTCGCCGTCTTCCTCGTCGTGCTCATCGTGCGGCTCGTGGTGGAGGCCGTGAAGATGGGCCACGAGGAGTGAGCGGGCGCTGACCGCCTCGGCTACCAGCCCCGCGTGCCCGGCGCGCCCTTGAACGGTCCGGTCACGCGCGACGTGATCCAGCCGCCGTAGAAGCCGCCGGCCTGCGGCTCGACCGCCTCGCCGTCGACCTCCACGCGGTCCATGCGGCCCGGGTAGATCGCGATGTGGTCGGCGAGCGGCTCGAAGCCCGGCTGCGGGGTCGGGTACCACCACGCGGCAGCGGACTCGGCGCGATCGCCGCCGGCGACCGTGAGGTAGCTCGCGCGGCCCTTCCACTCGCAGACGCTCGCACCCGGTGCGCTCGCGAGCGCTCCCTCGCGGAAGGCGGCGCGCGGCAGGTAGTAGGTGGGCGGATGGCTCGTCTCGAGCACGCGCAGCGACGCGCGCGTCTCGGCGATCACCTCGCCGCCGAGCACCACGCGCACGAGCTCGTCGCTCGGCTCGATGCGGGGCGGGCGCGGGTAGTCCCAGACGTTCTCGGTCGGTCGCGTGGTCATGCGCCCACGCTATGCACCGCGCCTATCAACCCCGCAGGAGCCGGCTGGCGACGCTCGAGCCGCGAGCGCCTCGAGCCGCCCGCGACCGGTCACTTCACGACGTCGACCGACTCCGTCGCCGGCGGCAGCGTCAGCGTGCCGGTGCGGGTCATCCGGTCGCCGCGGCGCGCGCGGGCCCACCAGATCGCGCCGGCCACGAAGGCGATGAGGCACGTCGCGGCGGCGACCAGGATGCCGGAGCGAGGGCCGAACAGGTCGGCGACCCAGCCCACGATCGGGGCGCCGATCGGGGTGCCGCCCATGAAGACCGCGCCGTAGAGCGCCATCACGCGCCCGCGCACCTCCGGAGCGCTCGTGAGCTGCACCATCGAGTTCGCGTTCGTCATGAAGAGCTGCGCCGTGAAGCCGGCGACCGCGAGCGCGATGCCGAACACCCAGATGCTCGGCGCGAGCGCGGCGAAGACGCAGGCGAGCACGAACGAGCCGATGCCGCCGATGATGTAGGTCCAGCGCGGCCGCTCGGAGCGCGCGGCGAGCAGGGCGCCCGTCACGGAGCCGATCGCCATCGCGCTCGAGAGGATGCCGAACGTGCTCGCGTCCGCGCGGTACTCGACGCTCGTCATCGTCGAGATGTAGATCGGGAAGTTGAGCCCGAACGTGCCGAGGATGAACGCCATCACGAAGACGATGAGCAGATCGCCGCGCTTCCGCACGTAGCGGAAGCCCTCAACGATGTCGCCGAAGCCCTTGGCGCCGCGCGGGCTCGGCTGCAGCTCGCTCCTGCGGATCCGCAGCAGCGCGACGATCATCGCGATGAACGTCACCGCGTTGATGAGGAAGACCGGGCCCGGCGCGACGAGCGCGATGAGCACGCCCGCGACCGCCGGGCCGATGAGGCGCGCGCCGTGGAACGAGGCGGAGTTGAGCGCGACCGCGTTGGCGATGTCGCCCTGCCCCACGAGCTCGGAGACGAACGCCTGGCGCGCCGGCATGTCGAACGCCTGGACGATGCCGAACGCGAGCGCGAACAGCTGCACGTGCCAGAGCTCGACGAGGCCGGTGGTCACGACCACGCCGAGGATGAGCGCGAGCACGCCCATCGCGGATTGCGTGACGAGCAGCACCTTGCGGCGGTCGTACTTGTCGGCGATGAGCCCCGAGACGGGCACCAGCAGCAGCTGCGGGCCGAACTGCAGCGCCATGTTGATGCCGACGGCGGTCGCGTCGTTCTCGGTCAGGACGGTCAGCACCGTCCACGACAGCGCCGTCGACTGCATCCACGCGCCGACGTTCGAGATCAGCGCGCCGGTGAACCAGGTGCGGTAGTTGAAGAGCCGCAAGCTCCGGAACATCATTGCTCGGCCAGCCGCTCGATGATCGGCACAGCACGCTCGAGCGCGGCGCGGTCCTCGGCGCTCAGCTGCTCGATCGCGGAGGCGAGCGCGCGGTTGCGGCGCTCGCGGGTCTCGCCGATCATCTGCTCGCCCTTGGCGCTGATGCGGAAGATCACCATGCGGCCGTCGCTCGGGTGGTCGCTGCGCTCGACGTAGCCGAGCGACTCGAGGTGCTGCAGCGTCTTCACCATGCTCGGCGGCTTCACGCACTCGGCGGCGGCGATCCTCGCGAGCGTGGGCTCCTCGAGCGCCTGCATCGCGCCGAGCGCGGAGAGGTGGTGGAGCGACAGGTTCTCGTCCGCCCGCTCGCGGCGCATGCGGCGCCCCATGCGCACGAGCGCCACGCGCAGGGAATCGGCGAGGGCGATGGCAGGCATTTCATTAGTCTACCTCACGACCCTGCGATCCGGGAGGTCTGCGCGCGGCTCAGCCGTTCGACGCGGCGGAGGCGGCCGAGACCGAGGCGGCCGGGGCCACGGGCGCCGGCGCCGGCGCCGGAGCGGGTGCCTGCTGCGCGGGCGCGGGCGCGGGTGCGGGGGCCGGAGCGGGCGCCGGCGCAGGTGCGGGCGCCGCTGCGCTCGCCGCGCCGCTCGCCGAGGGCGTCGCGGTCGGGGACGGGGCGAGGATCACGTCGCCGCCGGCCTTCGACGGGATGGCGCCGGCCGATCCGTCGAGCGCGTCGCCGCGGATCTCGACCCCCGCGACCGGGCGGCCCGCCGCATCCTGCACGCTCATCGCGTTGGCGACGCCGACGGCGCCGATCGCGAGGGCGCCGACGCTGAGCACGCCGGCCGTGCCGACGAGGATCCACTGGTTGCGCTGCATGCCTCCACGATCACGTCGCCGCGTGAGCGGCGCAGGAGGGTCGGATGAGAGCTCTCTCATCTGCCGCCCCGCGCGCGCCCGGCGTGACCGAGGATCTCGAGGCCGAGCGCGAGCTCGGCCTCGGCCGTCTCGAGGTCGCCGCGCTCCGTCGGGGTGAGCGCGTGGGCGAGGACATGCACCGCCGTGCGGTGCGCGACGCGCGCGCGTCCCGGTCGCCCGGGCGCGAGCCAGCGCGCCGCCGACGCGTCGAGGAGCCGCCGGAAGCCCGCCGCCCTCGCCGGGTCGGCACGGGAGAGCGCGATCGATGCGACGAGGTGCCCCATCAACGCTGCCTCGTCGTCGGCCGGATCCCCGAGGCCGGCCGTGTCGATGTCGATGACGCCGGCGATGCGGCTCGACCCGTCCGCGTCGATGAACAGCTGCCCGACGTGGAGGTCGCCGTGCACGGTGCGGCGGTCGGCGTCGTCGGGTGCGGCGGCGTCCAATGCGTCGAGCGAGCGCTCGACGCTCGCGAGGAGCACCCCGAGCCGGGCCCCGCGCCGGGCGTGGCGGTCGAGCGCCGCGCGCAGCCGCGAGACGTACCAGGGGGTGCGCGAGGCGAGCGAGGCGCGTGCGTCGCGACCGGTGTCGACCGCCGCCATCCGCTCGCGCAGCGCGTCGATCGAGTCGAGCAGCAGCTCGGGGTCGAGCTCGTCGAGCCGCGCGGTCAGCGGCACGCCCGCCGCGGCCTCGGTGAGCACGATGCCGAGCTCCGACCAGCCGGTGATGGTGGGCACCGGTACGCCGCCCGCGCGGAGCGACTCCTGCAGGTGCACGATGGCGGCCGACGACGACGGGCGCACGATCTTCAGGTAGGTCTCGCGGGCGCCGGCGCGCATCCGGAACATGGCGCGCTTGCCCGGTCGGTAGACGAGCAGCTCGGGGCGCCGGTCGATCGCGACGCCCATGCGGGCCATGAGCGTCGCGGCGGCGTCGGGGAACGAGGCGGGGGAGAGCGCCGGCAGCCGCGGGTCGGCGGGGTGCAGCCAGATGCGCGCCTGGGGCTGCTGCGGGTCCCCGAGCACCAGCCCGGTCTCGCTGTCGACGCGCTTGCCCGAGGTGTCGACGTACCAGGCGCGGGCGGTGCCGGCCTCCTCGAAGCCGGTGAGCGCCCCCTCGCCATACGGCTCGTGGCTCAGCATGCGCAGCTCGCCCCGCAGCTCGTCGCCGAGCGCATCGCGCAGCAGCTGCTCCTCGGCGCTCCTGCCGGGATCGACCGGCTCCGCCGTCGCGTGCTCGTGCTCCCGCTGCTGCTGCATGCCTCGATCCCAGCAGACGCGCGGCGCCGGTGGGCGAGCGTGAGGCTTCTCTCACCTTCGGCACATGGCGCACCCGCGGGTGGTTGCATGGTCAGATGCCCGATGCGCCACGCCCTCGCCTGCGCACCTGGACGGTGCGCTCGCGGATCGTCGGGCTCTTGACGCTGCTCTCGCTCATCACGGCGATCGCGGCGGGCAGCGTCGCCTACGCGGTCGATCGCGTGCGGGTGCTCGAGCAGATCGACGCCAACCTCGACGCGGCGCTCGACTCCGTGCGGTTCATCGTCGAGGGGGACGACTGGTCGTCGACCGACGAGGCCGTCTCGACGATCGTGCAGCGGCTCGCCCCGGACGACAACACCGGCACCCTCGGCATCGTCGACGGCGAGGCGGCCTGGCAGCCCGGCATCGCGCCCGACGTGCCGCTCGAGCAGCTGCCCGGCTTCGTCGAGCGGATCATCGCCGAGACGGCGGACGGCCGCACGGTGCTCGGCACCTACGTCGAGGGGACGCGGTCGATCCGCTACCTGGCCGCGCCTGTCACGGTGGGCGAGGTCGCGAGCGGCCCGCCGCGTGCCGTCTTCGTCACCGGCTACGACGTCGAGGCGGAGCTCGCCGAGCTCGACGGCGCCGCCCGGGTCTTCGCCCTCACCGCGCTCCTCGCCACCGCGGTCACGTTCGGCATCGGGCTGCTCGTCTCCGGGCGGCTGCTGCGCCCCATCCGCCACATGCGCGAGGTCGCGGAGCGCGCCTCGGGGGCAGACCTGTCGGAGCGCATCCCGGTGACGGGCAAGGACGATGTCTCGCAGCTCGCCGCGACGGTCAACGGCATGCTCGACCGGCTCGGCAGCTCGCTCGACGACCAGCGGCAGCTGCTGCAGGACGTCGGGCACGAGCTGAAGACGCCCATCACGATCGTGCGCGGCCACCTCGAGCTCGTGGATCCGGAGAGCCCGGCCGACGTCGTCGAGACACGGGAGCTCGCGATCGACGAGCTCGATCGGATGGCGCGGCTCGTCGACGACCTGCGCGCCGCCGCACGCCTGCGCGACCCGGCGGCGTTCGAGCTGCGGGACACCGACGTCGCGGCGCTCGTCGAGCAGATCGCGGTGAAGGCGCTCGCCATCGACGGCGCCGACCTCGACCCGAACGTCGAGGCCACGCCGGTCGTCGCCCGGCTCGACCCGGACCGCATCACGCAGGCCATGCTGCAGCTGGCCGCGAACGCGGTGCGGCACGCGCGAGGGCCGTTCGCGATCGGCTCCCGTGTGCGCGGCAGCGACCTCGAGCTCTTCGTGCGCGACCGCGGCCCCGGCGTGCCCGACGAGCTCAAGCAGGTGATCTTCGAGCGCTTCCGCCGCGGCGCCGCCGAGGGGCGCGGAGACGGCGGCTCGGGCCTGGGGCTGTCGATCGTCGCGCTCATCGCCGAGCGGCACGGGGGCAGGGCGTGGGTGGCGGATGCCGGCGCCGGCTCCGAGTTCCTCCTCACGCTGCCCGGCGCGATCGTGCCGCCCGCGAGCACGCCGCCCGCGAGCGCGTCGGTGGCGACCCCGTCGACGCAGGACGACCACGCCATCCGCGACCGTGCCATCCACGACGGCGCCGTCCACGACCGCACGACCGCCGACCGCACGTCCGCCGACCACCAGGAGCAGCAGTGGCATCGATCCTGATCGCCGAGGACGAGGCGCGCATCGCCGCGTTCGTCGAGAAGGGGCTGGCCGCGGCCGGCTACAGCACCCGCGTCGCCGCGACCGGGCCCGAGGCGCTCGACCTCGCGCTCACCGATGGGTTCGACCTGCTCGTGCTCGACATCGGCCTGCCCGGCATGGACGGCTTCGAGGTGCTCGCGCAGTTGCGCGGCTCGGGATCGTCGATGCCGGTGATCATCCTCACCGCGCGCGGCGGCGGGAGCGACACCGTCGCGGGGCTCGAGGGCGGCGCCGACGACTACATGGCGAAGCCGTTCCGCTTCGACGAGCTGCTCGCACGGGTCCGGCTGCGGATGGCGTCGGCCGCCTCCGGCGCGCAGGTGCCCTCGGAGCTCCGGCACCAGGGCCTCGAGCTCGACATCCGCACCCGCCGCGCGAGGATGGACGGCCGCGAGGTCGACCTCTCGGGCCGCGAGTTCGCGCTCGCCGAGGAGCTCGTGCGGCACGCCGGCCAGGTGCTGTCGCGCGAGCAGCTGCTCAGCCGCGTCTGGGGCTACGACTTCGACCCCGGCTCGAACGTCGTCGACGTCTACATCCGCTACCTGCGCAACAAGCTGGGCGCCGACCGGATCGAGACCGTGCGGGGCATGGGCTACCGCCTGGTCTGACCGCGTCGCGTGCCGCCGGACGCGACGAAGCGCCGCCCCCGGAGGGAGCGGCGCCTCGCGATGGTGCGTGGGTCAGTCGCCCAGCAGGCCGCCGAGCTCGACGCCGACCTCGCCGTCCTCGCCCTCGCCGACCACGACGACGCCCAGGTCGAGCGCGTCGGTGTCGTCGGAGGCGCCGGCCTCCGTGCCGACCTCGAGGCTCTCGTCCTCGGTCTGTGCCGAGGTGCCCGTGCTCGTGCTGGCGCCGTCCTCGGTCGCGCTGGCCTCGGCGCCCGTGGCGACGGCGACATCCTCCGTCGCGGCGCCCGCGCCGGTCGCGACGGCCGCGCCGTCCTCATCGGCGGCAACGCCCGCGCCGGCGCCGACCGCGACGTCCTCGGTCTCGACCGCGGTGCCCGTGGCGACGTCGATCGACTCCGACTCCTCGTCGGCCGAGACGTCGAGCCCAGTGCCGATCGCGGTGTCGTCGCCCTGCAGCATGACGATCGACTTGATGTCGAGGCCGTCCTCGCCGAGGCCCAGGCCGACCTCCGCGTTGCCGCTCGAGTCCTCCTCGGCGTAGCCGAGCCCGAGGCCCAGGTCGAGGCTCTCGTCGTCGTGGTCCGCGGCGTTCGCCGCGAAGCCACCGGTGACAGCGAGGCCGAGGCCCACGACTCCGGCGGTGGCGATCTTGAAGGTGGTGCGCTTCTGCATGGCTTCCCTTTCGGTTGATGTCGCGACCCGGAGGCCACGACAGCTTCAGCGTGTGCAGTGGTGCTTCGGGATCACCGCGCCGGCTGGATTGGGCGCACGGGCGGCCGCACCGCAATCCTCCGCGCCAGCACTGGCGAGTCGACGGTTGCCCAGTTGGCCGCTGCCCGGGCGTGTCGCGAGCGCAGCGCGAGCGGCGGCTCAGCGCCTCGCGCGAGCCGGCGCGATGCGCTGGGCGCGATCGAGCAGCAGGCCGGCCGCCTCGGGGGAGCGGTCGGCGGCCCGGATGCCGTGGCCCACGAGGTGCAGCGCCGTGAGCGCCGCGGCATGCGCGTCGCGCAGCCAGCGGTCGGCCGCCTCGTCGGCGATCGCCTGCAGCAGCGCGGCATCCGTCGTGCGCCCCGCGACCTCGTTCGTCACGGCGCTCGCGATGGCGTGGCCGATGAATGCGGCGGTGTCGTCCGCGGGGTCGCCGAGCCCGGCCGTGTCGACGTCGATGACGCTCGACACGCGCCCGCCGGTGAGGAAGAGCTGGCCGATGTGGAGGTCGCCGTGCACGACGCGCGCCTGGCCGACCCGGCGCAGGTGCGGCACGAGCGCCGGGAGCAGCGCTCTGGCGTCGGCGGCGCGCTCGGGCAGGTCGGCGGCGAGCCGGTCGAGGTGCCAGTCGATCCGCGACCCGGCGGAGGCGCGAGCGATGCGCCGCGTGCGCACCGAGAGCAGGTGCCCGCGCAGCTCGTCGACCGCGTCGAGCAGCACGCGGGCGGGCATGCGGCTCGCGGCGACGGGTCCGGGCGTGCCCTCGGCGTCGCGCACGACGACGACCCCCGCGGGCGTCCAGTGCACGACCTCCGGCGCCGGGACTCCCGCTGCGCGGCACGCGCGGTGGATCTCGGCGAGGTCCTCGGCCTCTCCCGGCCGGACGACCTTCACGAACAGGTGCACGCCGTGCTGCGTCAGCCGCACGACCGCCCTCCGGCCCGGCCGGTAGGCGAGCACCCGGGCCTCGATCGGGCCGCCGCTGCCCGCGGCGTTCGCGATGCGGCCGAGCCGCACCGGGTCGAGCGCGGTGCGCAGCGCCGGCAGTCGGGGGTCGAACGGATGCCGCCAGATGCGCGCGACCGCGACGCCCTCGCGCGAGCGGATGACGAAGCCGGTCTCGCGTGCGACGGGCTGGCGCGAGCTGTCGACGAACCAGTCGCCCGCGTGCTCGCCGGCGTCGATCGTGAAGCGGGCGATGCTGCCCTCGCCGAAGGGCTCGACAGCGATCAGGCGACCGGCATCGCCGATCGCCTTCTCCAGCAGTCGCTGCTCCAGCACCTCGTCATCGTCTCAGGAACCGCTGAAGGCTCGCCCAAGACGCGACGGAGGTCAGTCCTCGTGGTCGCGGGCGAGCAGGCGCGAGCGCAGCGGGCCGAAGACGCGGTCGAGCACCTCGACCGCGTCGGCGTCGAGGCAGCCGAGGAACAGCTCCTCGACGTGCCGGGCGTGCTGCGGGCGTGCCTTGCGCAGGCGACGTCGTCCGGCATCCGTCAGCACCGCGTCGGTGCCGCGGCGGTCGTCGATGCTCGGCTGGCGCACCACGAGCTCCTCGCGCTCGAGCGCGGCGATGCGGTACGTCAGCCGGCCGGGCGCGAAGGCGATCGCACGGGCGAGGTCGCCCATGCGCATCCGCCCGCCCTCGGCCTCCGACAGCACGAGCAGCACGTTGAAGTCGCCGAGGTCGATCCCGCTCGTCGCCTTCATGCGGCGCTCGAGCTCGTTCTCGAGCAGCCGCGAGCCCTCGAAGTACGCGCGCCAGGCGCGCGGAGCGACGCGGTCGCTCGTCACGCGTGCCCCAGCATCTGCTCGAACGACAGGAACGCCTCGCCCGACTCGTCGAACGGGTCGGCCTCTCGGCGCCGCGGCAGCGCCACCATGAGGTCGGCGAGCTCCTTGCCCTCGCGCTCGATGCGCCTCTCGAGCCCGGAGTCGGTGCCCCAGTCCTCGCTCGCGGCGAAGACGCCCGTCGGCACGACCTGCGCCTTGAGGTACGAGAACATCGGGCGCATCGCCGTGTCCATGACCATCGAGTGCCGGGCGGAGCCGCCGGTCGCCCCGAGCGCGGTGGGGATCGAGGCGAGCTGGCCCTCCTCGATGACGTCGAAGAACGACTTGAAGAGCCCCGAGTACGACATGTTGAACGTCGGCGTGACGGCGATGATCGCCTCGGCGTCCACCACCTCGCGGATCGCCGCGGCGAGCGCCTCCGAGGGGTTGTGCGTGAGCATGTGCGACGCGATGTCCTGCGCGAGCGGCCGCAGCACGACGTCGACGGCTTCGGTGTGCTGGCCGTGGCCGGCGAGCGCGCGCAGGGTGGCGTCGCGCAGCCGGTCGGCCAGCAGCTTCGTGCTCGACGGCTCGCCGAGGCCCGCCGAGACGACCGCGATGCGGGGGGAGGTCACGCTGCCTCGCCTCCCTGCCGGGCGATCGCCGCACCGGTGTCGAGGTCGGAGCGCTCGCCCTGCGCGCGCCAGGTGCTGCCCTGCTCGCCGAGCTGCGTGCCGGCCTCCTTCGCGGCGGCGACGCGCGCGGCGTGGGTGGGCGCATCCGGCACGCCCGCCTGGCGCACCGAGTCGAACTCGCGGCGCAGCACCGGCACGACCTCGGTGCCGAGCACCTCGATCTGCTCGAGCACCTCCTCGAGCGGCAGGCCCGCGTGGTCGACGAGGAACAGCTGGCGCTGGTAGTCGCCCACGTAGTCGCGGAACCTGAGGGTCTTCTCGATGACCTGCTCGGGCGTGCCGACCGTGAGCGGGGTCGCCTCGGTGAACTCCTCGAGCGACGGGCCGTGGCCGTAGACCGGGGCGACGTCGAAGAACGGGCGGAACCGCTCCTTCGCCTCGCGCTCGGTCGGCTTCATGAAGATCTGGCCGCCGAGGCCGACGAACGCCTGCTCGGGCTCGCCGTGGCCGTAGTGCGCGAAGCGCGAGCGGTACAGGCGCACCATCCGCTCGGTGTGCTCCTTGTTCCAGAAGATGTTGTTGTGGAAGAAGCCGTCGCCGTAGTACGCGGCCTGCTCGGCGATCTGCGGCGAGCGGATGGAGCCGTGCCACACGAAGGGCGCGACGCCGTCGAGCGGCGCGGGGGTCGAGGTGTAGCCGGTGAGCGGCGTGCGGTGCTTGCCCGTCCAGTTCACGACCGGCTGGGTCCAGAGCTTCCGGAGCAGGGCGTAGTGCTCGATCGCGAGCTCGATGCCGTCGCGGATGTCCTTGCCGAACCACGGGTAGACGGGGCCGGTGTTGCCGCGGCCGAGCGTGAGGTCGACGCGGCCGTCGCTCAGGTGCTGCAGCATCGCGAAGTCCTCGGCGATCTTCACCGGGTCGTTCGTGGTGATGAGCGTCGTCGCGGTCGAGAGGATGAGCCGCTCGGTGCGCGCTGCGATGTGACCGAGGATCGTCGTGGGCGAGGAGGAGAAGAACGGCGGGTTGTGGTGCTCGCCGGCGGCGAAGACGTCGAGGCCGACCTCCTCGGCCTTCTCGGCCATGGCGATCCAGCCCTTGATGCGCTCGTGCTCGGTGGGCGTGCGGCCCGTCGTGGGGTCCTGGGTGAGGTCGCTCACCGAGAAGATGCCGAACTGCATGCTGCTCATGGCGTTTCCTTCCGTCGCTGGCAAGTATTTCAAAGTTGAACGACATCTGCAACCGCGGGTGCCGACACTGTATTCCCGGATCCTCAACCGGGTCAGTGGTCGGCGGACGCGACTGTTGCGCCGGGTGACCACTGGCCCGGTCGAGGATCGCGCGGCGTCGTAGATTCGAGGGATGAGCGATGCACGGGCGGATGCGGTGGATCAGCAGGGTGAGCGGATCGCGGACGTCGTGGTGGTCGGGCTCGGCGCCGTGGGGTCGAGCGCCGCATGGCGGCTCGCCGCGCGCGGCCTCGACGTGGTCGGCATCGATCAGCACGAGCCGGGCCACCCGTGGGGCGGATCGCACGGCCGGTCGCGGCTCTTCCGCGTCGCGTGCCTCGAGCACCCGGGGCTCACACCCATCGCGCGCCGCTCGCGCGAGCTCTGGCGCGAGCTCGAGGCGCACAGCGGCGAGGAGCTGCTCGTCGAGACCGGCGGCATCATGATCGGGCAGCCCGGCACGCGCATCATCGAGGGCACGCTCGCCGCCGCGCGCGAGCACGACCTGCCCGTCGAGCAGCTCGACGCCGCGGCGATCGCGGAGCGGCTGCCCGCGCTCGCGCACCTCCACCCGGGCGACGTGGGCATCTGGGATCCGGAGGCGGGCGTGCTGCGGCCCGAGGCGGCGATCGTCGCGGCCGTCGACGCCGCGCGTGCCGCAGGCGCCAGCATCCGCACCGGCGAGCGGGTGCTCGGCATCGAGGTCGACGACGTCGGCGACATCGGGCACGCCGCCGTCACGGTGCGGCTCGAGCGCGGCGACGTGCGCGCCCGGCGCGCGGTGATCGCCGCGGGGCCGTGGCTCGCGCAGCTCACCGGCCTGCCGGTGCGGCCGCACCGCGTCGTCATGAGCTGGTTCGGCGCGCGCGACGGGCACGACGCGTCCATCGACCGCATCCCGGTGTTCATCCGCAGCGTGCCCGGCACGGCGGAGTGGATCTGGGGCCACGGCGCCCTGCCCGGCGACCTCGCGAAGGTCGGCCCCGAGTTCGACGGCCCCTTCGACGAGGACGACCCCGACGCGATCGACCGCGAGGTCCACGCCGCCGACACCGCCCGCATCCGCGAGCTCGTCGATGCCGCGTTCCCCGACCTCGACCCCGAGCCGGCCGATCTCACGACCTGCATCATGGCGCACACGCCCGACGGCCAGTTCGTCGTCGGGCCGACGGATGCCTCGGGCCGCGTCATCGTCGCCGGCGGCTGCTCGGGGCACTCGTTCAAGCACGCGGCCGCGCTCGGCGAGCTCGCCGCGCAGCTCGCCGTCGACGAGCAGCCCTTCACCGACATCGGCTTCCTCGACCCCCGACGCTTCGATCCGAACGGAGCGGTCGGCGGTGCGAGGGCAGATGCCCCTCGCGCGACCGGCGGCTCCGTCGAGACGGGCTCGCCCTAGTCGCTCGAGCCCGGCCGCTCGGTCGGGACGGCCGTGCCGGTCGTCGGCGGCCGATCGGTGGCGACCGGCGCCTCGGCGTCGGCCTCGCGCTGGGTGTCGGCGGGGTCGTGCTGCGCGCGGCTCAGCAGCACGAACGGCACCGCGATCGCCGAGATGGCACCGCTCAGCAGCAGCGAGAAGCCGTAGCCCCCGATGTCGGCGCTGCGCCCGAGCGCCGGCTGGAACGCCGTGCTGCCCGCCGACCCGAGCAGCGAGTCGAACGAGAGCACGGTCGCCCGCTGCTTCGAGGGGATGAGGTCGTTCAGGTAGGCGCGGTGCACCGGGTCGTCGATGGCCGACATGACGCCCCACAGGGCGACGAGCCCGATGGCGATCCAGAAGTCCTGCACGAGGCCGAGCGCCACCAGCACGGCCACGCTCGTCACCGTCGCGAGCAGGATCGTCGAGGTGCGGTGGCGGAACAGCCGCCGCACGAGCGGCGCGATCGCCCCGCCCACCATCGAGGCGCCCGAGAGCAGGGCGGCGGCGAGGCCGGCGACCGTGTAGGCGTTCGGGTCGCCCCACAGCTGCAGCAGGTGCGGCTGCAGGGCGTAGAAGACGTAGAAGCCGACGCCCGCCGTGAACGGGCTCGCGAGCAGCAGCCAGCGCACCGGCGCGTTGCCGAGCCCGTGGCGCCAGGACGCGCGCAGCACCGTGCGCGTCGCCCGGATCGGGCCCTCGCTGCGGTCGGGCTGGAAGCCGAGGTTGCGCATGAGCAGCCCCGCGACGACGATCATCGCCAGCAGCACGCCCGCGCGGATGAGGAACGGCACCCCGAGGTCGGTCACCTGCGCGATGAAGCCGCCGAGCACCGACCCTGACAGCATCGCCGCGCCGCTCACGATGAGCGAGCGGCCGAAGACGGTCTCGAGGCTGCCCTCGTAGCCGGCCGCCTGCAGGGCGTCGACGAGCCAGGCGTCGACGGCGCCGGTGAAGAAGGTGAAGCCGAGGCCGAGCAGCACCGAGACGAGCGCCCAGGCCCAGAACGGCGACTCCCACACCCAGAGCAGCCAGTAGAGCACCGTCGTGACCGCGAGCGTGAGCGTGCCGAGCAGGTACGACGCCCGCCGGCCAAGGGTGTCGGCGACGACGCCGGTGGGGATCTCGAACAGCAGCACGCCCACCGTGTAGAACGCGTTGGCGGCGAACGCCTCGAGGTTCGTGAGCCCCGCGTCGAGCAGGAAGAGGGTGTTGATGCCCCAGATGAACGATGCCGCAAGCGTGTTGCCGAGCGTGAGGACGTAGTAGGTGCCCTGGACGCGGCGCGGTGAGGGGAGAGCGGGCATCAGCGATCGCCAGGAGCGTCCATGGCGCCATCGTGGCACGTCGGTCGCCGGGCTTCGACCCCTCTCCCGGCGACCCGCGTCAGCGCGACTCGCCCGCGGGCGCGGTGGCGGGCGGCGCGTGATCGTCTCGGGCGTCCGCGCGGGGTCCGCGGAGCCGCTCGAGCGCATCCATGAGGTGGTAGATCACGAGCGTCGCGACGGTGCCGAGCACGATGCCCTCGAAGACGAGCTGCACCGCGGTGAGCGTGTAGTTCGCGATCGCGACGATGAGGCCGACGCCGGCGGCGAACTGGTTGCGGGGGATCGAGAAGTCGACGCGGTTCTCGATCCAGATGCGTACGCCGATGATGCCGATGAGGCCGTACAGCGCGGTCGTGACGCCGCCGAGCACGCCGGCGGGCACGGCGAAGATGATCGCGCCGACCTTGGGGGAGAGGCCGAGCACGATCGCGGTGATCGCGGCGACCCAGTAGGCGGCGGTCGAGAACACGCGCGTGGCGCTCATCACGCCGATGTTCTCGCCGTAGGTGGTGGTGGCCGAGCCGCCGAAGAGTCCCGCGAGCACCGTCGCGCCGCCGTCGGCCATGAGCGCGCGGCCGGCGAGCGGGTCGAGGTCGCGGTCGATGAGCTGGCCGACGCCCTTGACGTGCCCGAGGTTCTCGGCGATGAGCGGCAGCACGACGGGCACGAAGAGCAGCAGCGAGGGGATGAGTGCGGGGTCGAGCGTGGGCGTCTGGAACTGCGGCAGCCCGATCCAGGCCGCCTCCTCGACGCCCGTCCAGTCGACGTTGTTCGTCACGCCCGCGACGGCGTAGCCGACGACGACGCCGACCAGGATCGCGAGGCGCCCCACGAGCCCGCGGAACAGCACGGCGGTGAGGATGATCGCGCCGAGCGTGATGACCGACAGCAGCGGGTCCTTCAGGAAGTTGTCCCTGGCTGCCGGCGCGAGGTTGAAGCCGATGAGGGCGACGATCGTGCCCGAGACGACGGGCGGCATGAGGGCGGCGATCCAGCGGGTGCCGGCGAGGTGCACGATGAGGCCGACGATCGCGAGCAGCGCGCCGACCAGCACGATGCCGGCGAGTGCGAAGCCCTGGCCGCCGATCGTCGTCGCCGCACCGATGGGCGCGAGGAACGCGAACGACGAGCCGAGGTAGCTCGGCAGCCGGTTGCCCGTCACGAGCAGGAAGAGGATCGTGCCGATGCCGGAGAAGAGCAGCGTCGTCGACGGCGGGAAGCCGGTGATGATCGGCACGAGGAAGGTGGCGCCGAACATCGCGACGACGTGCTGCATGCCGAGGCCGATCGTGCGGGCCCAGCTGAGGCGCTCCTCCGGGAGCACGAGCTCGGATGCGTGCAGTCGCGTGTCGTCGCGGCGGCTCCAGGTGAACATGCGGCTCCTCGGTCGTTCCAGCTGGGGATGGCGGCCGGCCGCCTCCGGGATCGTACTCGCCGCCCGGCCGCGAGCCGCGCCCGGCCACGACCGCGCCCGGCCACGCCCGCGCCCGGCCTCGACCCCGCCGTGCGACGGACAGCCGGGTCATCCGCTCGGCGGACGCGCGGTGCGGTCGCCCGGGCGTAGCGTCTCGATGTGCTCTCCACCCTGCTCGCGGCATATCCGTGGCTGGCGTTCGCGCTGCTCGCCGCCGCGGTCGTCGTCGGCCCGCCGCTCGGCTGGTGGCTCGCGACGCGGCCGCGCGCGGCGTGGGCGCTCGCCGCGCTCGCCGCGGTGGCGGTGCTCGTCACGACGCTGTACCCGACGGGCAGGGAGGTCGAGCTCGTCTGCGTGCTCGGCCGCGACGGCACGCTCGCAGGCCCTGAGCCGCTCGCGAACGTGGCGCTCTTCGTGCCGATCGGACTGCTCGTCGGCATCGCGAGCCGCAGGCCGGCGCTCGGCGCGCTCGCCGGGGCGGTGCTCACCGTGGCGATCGAGCTCGTGCAAGCACTCGTACCCGCGCTCGGACGCTCGTGCGCCGTGGACGACGCGATCGCGAACGCCGTCGGGGCGGCGCTCGGCGCCGTGCTCGCCGCCGTGGTGCTGCTCGTCGCGCGCCGGCGCTCTCCGAAGGAGGACGCGGCAGCGCTGCGCTAGTCGCGGATCCGGCTAGGCGCCGAGGTCCGCCCTGGCCGAGGCGAGCACGACGTCGTCGTCGCACGCCGCCGAGAACGCCGCGATGCGTGCACGGATCTCGCGACCGAGCAGCCACTGGCCGATGGGCTCGGCGACCGGCCGCAGCCACGCCGGCCGCACCGTGTAGGTGTACTTCCAGCTCGCCGCGGTGCCCGGGACGCCGTCGCGGTCCTCCGGCGCGAAGCGCCATCCGGCACCGAACCGCTCGAAGAACCACGGCCCCTGCAGCATCGTCATACCCACCGAGGTCGGCGGGCGGTACGACGCGTACTCGCTCACCATCCCGAGCCCGAGCCGCGTGCGCGTCACCGTGCGCACGCCCTTCGCCGGGCGATCGGCATCGACGAGCTGCTGGTGGCGGATGAACGGGTCCCAGCGCAGCCGCACCTCGCCCTGCGTCTGCGACACGGCGAACGCGAGCTCCGGTTCGACGGGGACCCATGAGCGGACGACGACCTGCGGCACGGAGCCAGGATGGCAGGCGCGGCTGTGGGCGCCTCGCGCTACCGTCATCCCGTGGCAGAGCACATCAGCGTGCGGGGCGCGCGCGAGAACAACCTCCGGGGCGTCGACGTCGACATCCCGAAGCGGCAGCTGAGCGTCTTCACGGGCGTCTCCGGCTCCGGCAAGTCGAGCCTCGTGTTCGGCACCATCGCCGCGGAGTCGCGGCGCCTCATCGACGAGACCTACGACGCGTTCGTGCAGGGGTTCATGCCGCCCGCGCCGCAGCCCGAGGTCGACAGCCTCGAGGGGCTCACCGCCGCGATCCTCGTCGGGCAGGACCAGATGGGCGCGAACTCGCGCTCGACGGTCGGCACGGCGACGGATGCGTACACGATGCTCCGCATCCTCTGGTCGCGAGTGGGCGAGCCGAGGCTCGAGTCGTCGGTGATGTTCTCGTTCAACGACCCGCGCGGCATGTGCATGGCGTGCGAGGGACTCGGCCGGGTCTCGACGATCGACGTCGACGTGATCGTCGACCGCTCGAAGAGCCTCAACGACGGCGCGATCGACTTCCCGAACTACACCGTGGGCACCTGGTACTGGAAGATCTACGCCGAGTCGGGCCTGCTCGACCCCGCCAAGCGCGTCGCCGACTACACCGCCGACGAGCTGCACCTCTTCCTGCACGGCGAGGAGCAGAAGGTCAACTTCGCCGGCTTCAACATGACGTATGAGGGCCTCATCCCGAAGCTGCGCAAGTCGGTGTTCGTGAAGGACGTCGACTCGATGAAGCCGACGCTCCGTGCGGTCGTCGAGCGCGCCGCGACCTTCGAGGACTGCCCCGAGTGCGGCGGCTCCCGCCTCAACGCCGCCGCGCGCGAGGTGCGCGTGCAGGGCATCACGATCGCCGAGGCGACCTCGATGCAGCTCACCGACCTCGCGCCGTTCATCGCCGCGATCCCGCCCACCGCGGGCGGTGCGGCGACCGCGCCGCTGCGCGCCAAGCTCGTCGACCTGCTCGAGACCTTCGCAGCGATCGGCCTCGGCTACCTCTCGCTCGACCGGCCGGCGGGCTCGCTCTCGGGCGGCGAGGCGCAGCGCACGAAGATGGTGCGCCACATGGGCTCCGCGCTCACCGACGTCACGTACGTCTTCGACGAGCCCACCGCGGGGCTCCACCCGCACGACGTCGAGCGCATGAACGGGCTGCTCAGCCGCCTGCGCGACAAGGGCAACACGGTGCTCGTCGTCGAGCACAAGCCCGAGGTGATGGCGATCGCCGACCGCGTCGTCGACATGGGGCCGGGCGCCGGCGTGCACGGCGGCACCGTCGTCTTCGAGGGCACCTTCGACGAGCTGCGCGCCTCCGGCACCCGCACCGGGCAGCACCTCGAGCACCGGCAGCAGCTCAAGGAGACGGTGCGCACGCCCGCCGGGCGCATCGAGATCCGCGACGCCCGCGAGCACAACCTGCAGGGCGTCGACGTGGATGTGCCGACCGGCGTGCTCGTCGCGATCACCGGCGTCGCGGGCTCCGGCAAGTCGTCGCTCATCCACGGCTCGCTGCCGCGCGACGGCGCGACCTTCGTCGACCAGACGATGATCAAGGGCTCGCGGCGATCCAACCCGGCTACCTACACGGGCATCCTCGAGCCCATCCGCAAGGCGTTCGCCGCCGCGAACGGCGTGAAGCCGGCGCTCTTCAGCGCCAACTCCGAGGGCGCGTGCCCGGAGTGCAAGGGCCTCGGCGTCATCTACTCCGACCTCGCGTTCATGGCAGGTGTCACGACGCCGTGCGAGCTGTGCGGCGGCCGCCGGTTCACCGCGGAGGTGCTCGAGTACCACCTGCGCGGCAGGTCGATCGGCGACGTGCTCGACATGTCGGTCGAGGAGGCGCAGCAGTTCTTCACCGAGAAGCAGGTGCAGCCGATGCTCGGCCGGCTCGTCGACGTCGGGCTCGGCTACATCCGGCTCGGCCAGACGCTCACGACGCTGTCTGGCGGCGAGCGGCAGCGGCTGAAGCTCGCGATCGAGATGGGCACGAACGCCGAGGTGATCGTGCTCGACGAGCCCACGACCGGCCTGCACATGGCCGACGTCGACAACCTGATCGGCCTGCTCGACCGCATCGTCGACGCCGGCCGCACGGTGATCGTCATCGAGCACAACCTCGACGTCGTCTCGCGCGCCGACTGGCTGATCGACCTCGGGCCGGGTGCCGGCGCGCAGGGCGGCTCGATCGTCTACGAGGGCACGCCAGCGGCGCTCGCGGCGACGCCCGGCGACTCGCTGACCGGCCACCACCTCGCGAAGCGCCTCGCCAAGGCCTGAGCGGCTCAGCGGCCGGTGAGCTCGCGGACCGCGGCCGCGACGGCATCGGGGCGGTCGTTCGCGATGTAGTGGCCGGCGCCCTCCGCGGTCGACGTCCGCAGGTCGTCGGCCGTGCCGCGCCAGGGACCCATGCCCGCCTCGCGGATGACGGGGTCGTCGCCCGCGAGCACGATCCTCGTCGCCACGGCCAGGTGCCGACCGTTGTAAGGCCCGCGCGCGAGCGCAGCCATGCCCGGGAGGACCAGCCGCCGATAGATCGACGACAGCGCCCGCGCGCGCTCCGGCGGTCGCCAGGCTGCGAGGAACGACTGCCGCTCCGCCTCGTCGAAGGTGGGCCGGGACCCGTCGAGCATCGACCGCACGACGCGCTGCCGCCCGCCGCGCGCGACGCGCTCGCCGAGGCCCGGCATCGCGAGCACCGGCTGGAACCACACGCGCCAGAGCTGCGCGGCCATCGCGGCGGTCGGGCGGAACCACGGATGCGGCGCGCCGAGCGCGACGAGGGCGTCAAGGCGCTCGGGGTGGTCGAACGCGATCCGCCACCCCATGAAGGCGCTGTAGTCGTGGGTCACGAGCGTCGCGCGCTCGAGACCGAGCGCGTCGAGGATCGCGAGCACGTCGCGGGTCTGGGTGTCGAGGTCGTAGCCGGAGGCGGGTGCAGAGGTCCACCCGCATCCGCGCAGGTCCGGCGCGATCACCCGGTGGTCGGCGGCGAGCAGCGGCAGCACCCGGCGCCACTCGAACCAGTGCTGCGGGGAGCCGTGCAGCAGCACGACGGGCGGCCCCTCGCCCGCCTCCGCGACGTGCACGTCGAGGTCGCCGGCCCTGGCCTGGCGATGGGTGACGCCTGCCACCTCCGGCATGGGTGCCTGCATAGCGGCAATGTACTACGATCGTAGTGATGTGGCGAGTGGCGAGTTCGGGGGCGGCTCCGGCCGTAGGGTGGCGCGCGTGAGCAGCACTCGCGAGCGCATCGTGCAGGCGGCGATCGCGCTGCTCGGCACCGAGGGCGCCCGCGCGCTCACGCATCGGCGGGTCGACCAGGCCGCGGGCCTCTCCGAGGGCTCGACGTCGAACCACTTCCGCACCCGCGCGGCGCTGCTGGAGGGCGCGGTCGACGGCATCACCGCGGCGGAGATGCCGGAGGTGCGGGATGCGATGCGCCCACAGGGCCCGGCCGAGCTGGTCGAGGCGCTCGCCGGCCTCGTCGAGCTCGTCACCGGTCCGGACCGGGTGGCGACGACCGCGCGCCACGTGCTCTTCCTCGAGGCGGCGCACGACGACCAGCTGCGGGCGCGGCTCGCGGCCGCGCGCGAGGGCTACGTCGCCGTCACGCGCGAGGCGCTCGGCGCACTCGGCGCGACCGAGCCGGCGGTGGCCGCCGAAGCGCTCATGGCGCTCTGCGAGGGGCTGATCCTGCACCGCATCGCGCGCCACGACGCATCCGACCCGCGGCCGGCGATCGCGGTCGCGGTCCGGGGCGCGCTCGGCTGACCTGAGCGGATGCTGACGGGGGTCTCGGCTGGCGTCCGCACGCCTCGACGTAGACTCCCGACGTGCCCCAGTTCACCGCGCTGCGTGAGGAGTCGACGTTCGTCGACCTCCAGGGCGTGACGATCCACACCTACCGCTGGAAGCCGGGCAAGCCCGTCGGCGTCGTGCTCATCGTGCACGGGCTCGGCGAGCACGCGCTCCGCTACGAGCACGTTGCGCAGCGGCTCGTGCAGGCCGGCTACGCGGTCTGGGCGCTCGACCAGCGCGGCCACGGCGCGACCGGCATCGAGCAGCACGGCGGCGACACCACCCAGCTCGGGCGGCTCGGCCCGGGCGGCATGCGGGCGGTGGTCGGCGACCTCGTGAACGTGCTGAAGCGCATCCGTGCGGAGCACCCGGGACTGCCCGTGGGGATCATCGGGCACTCGTGGGGCTCGCTCGTGACGCAGATGCTGCTGAGCACCCGCGCGGAGCTCGTCGACGCGGCCGTGCTCAGCGGCACCGCGTACTCGATGCCCGGCTGGGTGAAGGCGGGCGACCTCAACGCCCGCCACGTGCACCTGGGCGACAGCGGCTTCGAGTGGCTCTCGCGCGACCAGGCGGTGATCGACGCCTTCGTCGCCGACCCGCTGACCTTCGCCGCGACGCCGGCCAAGTCGTTCGGCATCATCGAGGGCCTGCGCCTCTACCAGGTGCCGAGCAAGCGCATCCCGCCCGAGCTGCCGCTGCTCATCGCCGGCGGCTCCGACGACTCGATGGCCGGCCCGAAGTCGCTGCGACGACTGGGCGAGGCCTACGCCCGGCGCGGGGTGACCGACGTCACGGTCAAGATCTACCCCGGCGCGCGGCACGAGATCTTCAACGAGATCAACAAGGCGAAGGTGCTCGACGACCTCGTCGCCTGGCTCGACGCGAAGCTCGCGCCGAGCGGACGACCCGAGTAGCGCCGGCCCGGGGGCCGGCGGCGTGGACCCGCTTCCGGATGCTGGACCCGAGATCTCGGGTCCAGGATCCGCGATCGGGTCCGGCAGGCACGCCGCCTAGGCTGGAGGCATGCACGGCGAGTACAAGGTCCCCGGCGGCAAGCTCGTGGTGGTCGACCTCGAGGAGCAGGACGGCCGCATCGCCGGCTTCCGGCTCGCGGGCGACTTCTTCCTCGAGCCGGACGAGGCGCTCGGCGCGATCGACGCGTCGGTGAACGGCCTCGCCGTCACCGCGTCCGCCGCCGAGATCGGCGAGGCGATCAAGGCGGGCCTGCCCGCCGACGCGGTGCTGCTCGGCTTCACGCCCGAGTCGGTCGGCGTCGCGATCCGCCGCGCGCTGCAGCACGCGAGCTCGTTCAGCGACTACGAGTGGACGATCATCGACGACGAGCCGCGGCTGCCGATCGTGCACACCGCGCTCGACGAGGTGCTCACCGAGGCGGTCGCCAAGGGCACGCGCGGCCCGACCCTGCGCTTCTGGAACCTCTCCGGCCCCGCGGTCTACCTCGGCTCGTTCCAGTCGTACAAGAACGAGGTCGAGCCCGAGGCGGCCGAGCGGCACGGCATCCCGGTGCTCCGGCGCATCACCGGCGGTGGCGCGATGTTCTCGGAGCCCGACAACGCCATCACCTACTCGCTCTACGTGCCCGGCGACCTCGTGCAGGGCATGAGCTTCCAGGACTCCTACGCATTCCTCGACGCGTGGGTCATCGAGGCGCTCAAGGGGCTCGGCATCGACGCCTTCTACGCGCCGCTCAACGACATCACCTCGGCGAAGGGCAAGATCGGCGGGGCCGCGCAGAAGCGGCTCGCGGGCGGCGCCGTGCTGCACCACGCGACGATGTCGTACGACATCGACGCCGACAAGATGACCGAGGTGCTGCGGATCGGCAAGGAGAAGCTCTCCGACAAGGGCACGACGAGCGCGAAGAAGCGCGTCGACCCGCTGCGCTCGCAGACCGGCATGGAGAAGGCCGAGGTGCAGGACGCGCTGAAGGCGACGTTCCGCAGGCTCTACGGCGGCACCGACGGCGAGCTCTCGGCGGCCGAGCTCGCCGAGGCCGACGAGCGCATCCGCACGAAGTTCAGCACGAAGGAGTGGCTGCACCGCGTGCCGTGAGGCACGCCGGGCATCCTTCCGAGCATCCCGTCACCTTCGCGTATTTATCCTTGTCGGTGACATGGACTTCTCCCTGGAATTCACGCCCGATCTCATCGCCGTCTTCCTGACGCTCTTCGTGCTCGAGATCGTGCTCGGCGTCGACAACGTCATCTTCATCTCGATCCTCGCCTCGAAGCTGCCGCCGGAGCAGCAGGCGAAGGCTCGCAACCTCGGCCTGACGCTGGCGATGCTCATGCGCATCCTGCTGGTGCTGCTCGCCGGCTGGATCATCACCCTCAACGACGACCTCTTCACGCTCTGGGGCATGGGCTTCTCGGGCCGCGAGCTGATCCTCATCGCGGGCGGCGGATTCCTGCTCTACAAGGCCGTGCACGAGATCCACCTGAAGCTCGAGGGGGCGGAGGAGCATGCCGCCTCCGTCGTGAAGGCGACCTTCAGCGCCGTGCTCGCGCAGATCCTGCTCATGGACCTGGTCTTCTCGCTCGACTCCGTCATCACCGCGGTCGGCATGACGAGCAACATGATCGTGATCATCACCGCCGTGCTGCTCTCGTTCGGCATCCTGCTGTTCTCCGCCAAGTTCATCTTCGAGTTCGTGAACCGTCACCCGACGGTGAAGATGCTTGCGCTGTCGTTCCTGCTGCTCATCGGCGTCTTCCTCATCGCCGACGGCTTCGGCATCCACATCGACAAGGCCCTCATCTACGGTCCGATGGCCTTCGCGGTGCTCGTCGAGGGGCTCAACCTCCTCGCGGCCTCGCGTCGTCGGAAGCGCGCAGGCACGGCGGTCGAGCCGGTGCACCTGCACGACACGATGAGCCCCGAGTCCGCGATCGCCGGTGCGGCGACGGGGCAGCCCGGTGCGGTCGACGCGGGCCCGATCGCTCCCGGCGAGCCCCGCGGCGACCGCTCCTGAGCCTTGTCCCATCGGAGCCGAACGGCTTGGATGGGAGCCATGACGGAGCAGTCCACGCACGTGGTCGTCGGCGACGACACCGACCGCTCGCGCTACGAGGCGCACATCGGCGATCACCTCGCGGGCGTGCTCGCCTACTCGGACGACGAGGAGACCGGTGAGCGCACGCTCCGGCACACGGTCGTCGGCGAGGCGTTCGGCGGGCACGGGGTCGGCAGCGCGCTCGCGTCGTTCGCGATGCAGCGCGCGCGGGATGCCCCGCACACGATCGTGCCGCAGTGCACGTTCGTGCAGGGCTGGCTCGTGAAGCATCCCGAGCACCACGACCTCGTCGCGCACGAGTACCGCCCCTGACGCCCCCGGGTCGACCTGCACATCGATCGCCCCATCCGGGACCAGATCCGGTCCCGAACACGTTGCAGACCAGTGGGGTCGGCGATCACCACGCCGGAGCGCCCGCAATCACCACGAAGGAGCAGCAGATGACCGACACAGGCACGATCACGCAGAACCCGGGCACCGAGACCGCCGTGCTCGCGGGCGGATGCTTCTGGGGCATGGAGGACCTGATCCGCGCGCGCGCCGGCGTCGTCGCCACGCGCGTCGGCTACACCGGCGGCAGCAATGCGCACGCGACCTATCGCAACCACCCCGGGCACGCCGAGGCGATCGAGATCGTCTTCGACCCCGCGCGCACGAGCTACCGCGAGATCCTCGAGCTCTTCTTCCAGATCCACGACCCCTCGACGCTGAACCGCCAGGGCAATGACGTCGGCACGAGCTACCGCTCCGCGATCTTCCCGCTGTCGGCCGAGCAGGAGCGCGTCGCGCTCGACACGATCGCCGACGTCGACGCGTCCGGCCTGTGGCCCGGTCCTGTCGTGACGACGATCGAAGCAGCCGGGCCGTTCTGGGAAGCAGAGCCTGAGCACCAGGACTACCTCGAGCGCATCCCCAACGGCTACACCTGCCACTTCGCCCGCCCCGGCTGGGTGCTGCCGCGGCGCGAGGTCACGACCGAGCAGTCGGCGTAGCGCGGCCACGGCGGGCCGCGGCGGTGCCCGCCGCGGCCCGCTCAGCCGTCGGCGCCCTGGCGCCGATAGCGTCGGCTCGTGACCGATCCGCACTCGCAGCCACCCGCGCGCATGCCCGACGAGGCCCCTCCTCAGGCTTTCGCGCCGCACGGCTACACGGCGCAACCGGGCTCCATCCCGCAGCCGGGCACCGTGCCGCAGCAGGGCTTCGCCCCGCAGTCGCAGCAGGGATTCGCGCCGCAGCAGGGCTACGCGGGCGGGCCGTTCGCGCCCCGGCCGACGACGGGCGTGCGCCACTGGGCGTGGCAGCTGCTCTACTGGGTGCCGGTCCCGCTCGTGCCGCTGCTCGTCGTGCCGGCCGTGCTGCTGGGGCTGCGCGGCGGCGCCGTGCGCAACGGCGGCGTCGACGAGGCGAACTCGCGAGCGGCGCTCAACTGGTCGCTCACGTGGATGACCGCGGTGGTGGTGACGGTCGTGCTGCACGTCGGGCTGCTCTTCGCGCTCACGAGCGGTGGCAGCGTGTCGGGCTCGTCGCCGCAGGGGGTGGTGCTCGCCATCACCGGGAGCCTGCTCGGCATCGCGTACATCGGCGGCGCCATCATGACCCTCATCAACGTCATCCGCGGGTGGGTGGCGGCCGCACGCGGCGAGGCGGCTCGGCCCCTGCTCGCGGTCCGGTTCTGGCGGGCGCCCTGACCCGTCACGAGCGCGCGGGGCACGTCCCGGGGCACGGCCCGACCGTCGTGGCGTAGGATGGGCTCGCCGCTTCGGCGGCCACGCGGATGTAGTTCAATGGCAGAACTTCAGCTTCCCAAGCTGATAGCGCGGGTTCGATTCCCGTCATCCGCTCGTCACGGCCCGATCCTCCGGATCGGGCCGTTCCTCGTTCTGGCCCCCTGCGTGTCCGGCGGTCCACGTGCAGGTCCACCGGACCTCCGCGCATCTACGCTCGTCGGGTGATGATGACGCGCGGCGCCGACCCCCGATCCGACGAGCGGGATCGCTCGTGAGCGACGTCGCGCAGCCGCGCCGCCGAGGCAGAGGCCTCGTCGTGCTCCTCGTCGTCCTGATCGTCGTGGCGGTGCTCGCGGTCGTCGCGGAGCTCGTCGCCCGGCAGGTGGTGCCCGCGACCGTCCGCTCGACCGTCGTCGAGCAGCTGCAGCTGCCGGCGGAGCACCCGGTCGACGTGGAGGTCGACGGCATGCTCGTGCCGCAGCTCATCGCGGGCACGCTCGCCGACGTGCGCATCGCCTCCGACGACGTGACGGTCGGCGAGTTCAGCGGCGACGTCACCGCGCAGCTCCAGGGCGTCCCGATCCGCGCCGATCGGGCCGCGGCCGGCGGCACGGCCGAGGTGCGGATGAGCACCGAGCAGCTGCGCTCGCTGCTCTCGACGATCGACGGCTTCCCGGCCGAGAGCATCGAGCTCGCGGCGCCGAACGTGACGGCCTCGACGGAGATCCAGTTGCTCGGCGCCACCATCCCGCTCGGCCTCGTGCTCGCACCGGGCGCCGCGGATGGCGACCTCGTGCTCTCGCCCGTCGAGGGCACCGTCGCGGAGGCGACCGTGACGGCCGACCAGCTGCGGGGGCAGTTCGGCGGCCTGCTCGAGCCGCTGCTGCAGGATCGCAGCGTCTGCATCGCGTCGTCGCTGCCGGCAGCGCTGACGCTGCAGTCGATCGAGGTGGTCGACGACGAGCTCGTCACCGGCTTCGACATCGACGGCGGCATCATCCACGACCCGGCGCTGCAGGCGAACGGCACCTGCTGATCGCGGGGCTCGCGCTCAGGGCGCGAAGCCCGGCGGCGCCTCGGCGAGCGACAGGCTGTTGCCGTCCGGATCGACGATCGTCACGTGGTGCACGCCGTTGGCGTAGCGCTCGGCGTGCTCCGGCCGGATGCCGGCCTCGGCCATCCGCTCGAGCATCGCGTCGAGGCCGCGCACCGCGAACGTGATCGTGCATGCGCCCGCGCGCTCCGGCCGCTGATCGACCACGAGGTAGGCGTCCGACCCGATGCGCCACAGCGACTCCTCGCCGATCACCTCGTCGGCGGGGCGCCCGAAGAACCCCTCGTACCAGCGCAGTCCCGCTGCCCGGTCGCGCACGCACGCGACCGACAGCAGCTCCTCGAACAGCTCTCCGGGCATCGGTGGCTCAGCTCATCGGGTCGTACCCGAACTGGCGCAGCTCCTGCGGGCAGCGGCACGCCTTCGCGATCTTCGCCGCCCACGTGACCGCCTCCTCCCGCGTCGGGATCTCGAGCACGGTGTAGCCGCCCTCGATCTGCCGCGTCTGCGGGTAGGTGCCCTCGGTGACGGTGCCGTCGTGGGCCACCATCACCGGCGGCACCGACTCGTCGATGCCGCCGCCGAAGACGTAGACGCCGGCGTCCTTCGCCTCCTGGATCACGGCGTGCGACTCGTCGACGACGGTCTGGAAGTCCTCCTCGGCGAACTGCATCTCGCCGCTCGGGAAGGAGATCAGGTACTTGGTCATGCCGCCACGCTAGGGCGCTCGACATGCGGACGAAACCCCGGATCTGCCACCGTGGATGCATGCAGGAGCCCCGCCCCATCACCGTCGCCATCGAGCGCACCGTCGACTCCACCCTCGACCGCTACGCCCAGGCGTGGGTGCGGCACGGCGTCGACCTCGCGACGTACTTCCCGGGCTTCCTCGGCGCCGGCTGGGTGCGGGAGTCGCGCGGCAGCAAGCGCTGGCACATGCTCTACCGCTTCGAGGACGCCGAGACGCTCGAGGCGTGGGAGCGCAGCCCCGAGCGGCAGCAGTGGATCGCCTCGGGCGCGGGCTTCGCGAGCGAGGCGCGTGTCGAGCGCCGCACGGGCATCGAGGGATGGTTCGACGCACCGCAGGGCGTCGTCGTCGACGGCGACCGGGTCGAGATCCGGCCCTCCGCATCCGCCCCGCCGGTGTGGAAGCAGATGATCGTCGTCTGGCTCGCGTTCTTCCCCATGAACGTGCTCGTCACGTTCCTGCTCGGGCTCATCCCGGGCTTCAACGAGCTGCTGCTGCCGCTGCGGCTCGTCATCTCGACGGTGATCCTCACGCCGGTGATGGTCGGGATCATCCTGCCGTTCATCACCCGGCTCGCGGCCGGATGGCTGCACCGCGGCGACCGCCGCTGACCTCGCGCACGAGCCCCGGCCCGGCCGGTCGGACTAGGTCGGCACGGTGAGCGGCTGCAGCACGCCGAGCTGCAGCCACAGCATCGGCGCGACGATCGACAGGGTCGCCGTGAGCAGCAGCGTCAGCACGACCACGACGTACTGCACGCGCCGGCGCCCGTGCGAGATGCGGCGGAACCCCCACGCGATCGGGATGCCGACGAGCGAGACCATGAGCGCGATCGTGGGCGCGACCCAGTGCGGCGTGCACGCGAGCACCGCGAGCCCGGCGACGCCGGCCGCGATCGGCCACATCCGCGGCTCCCGCGCGCGCTCGTCCGCCGCGGCGGGCGGCTGCTCCCACGGCAGCGCGGGCACGGGCACGCCGGGTGCGTCCACCGGCTCGCGGGTCGGTCGCGTCCCGCGCGTCCAGTGCGACGCCGCCGAGTGCGGTGCCTGCTCGGGCCGGGCCACGCCGCCGCCCGACGCCGGGCGCGCGTCGTCGGCCGCGGGCCGAGCCCAGCGCCGTGCGTCGTCGTCGTGCCCGTCCACGCATCCATCGTGGCAGGCTGCGGGGCGGGTCAGGGGAGCGGCGGCACGAGACCGGTGATGGGGCCCGTGCTCGGCGGCGCCGGTCGGCGTGCGCGCGCCGCCGTGAGGGCGACGCCCGCGGACGCGACGATGACGAGCGCGAGCGCGAGCAGGTCCCAGCCGGTCAGCAGCTCACGCACGACGAGGAAGCCGAAGATGGCCGCGGCGGCCGGCTCCAGCGACATCAGGATGCCGAAGACCCGGGTCGGCACGCGGCGCAGCGCCAGCAGCTCGAGCCCGTAGGCGATCGCGCTCGAGAGCATCGCGATCATGAACGCCGGCACGAGCACGCTCGGATCGGCCGCGACCGCGCCGACGGCGCCGACGATCCCGAACGGCGCGACCGCGATCGTGGCGATCACGAGTGCACCCGCGAGCCCGCCGATGCCCGGCACGCGCTGCCCGACCGACGCCGAGGCGAGGATGTACGCCGCCCAGCAGCCGCCCGCCGCGAGCGCGAGCACGACGCCCACCGGGTCGAGGTCGCCGCCGATCGACTGCGCGCCGATCACGCCGACGCCGACCGCGGCGAGCGCGACCCACGCGACGTCGACCGCGCGCCGCGACTGCACGAGCGCGAGCACGAGCGGCCCGAGCAGCTCGAGCGTGACCGCGACCGCGATCGGGATGCGCGGCAGCGCGAGGTAGAAGAGCAGGTTCATCGCGGCGAGCGTGATGCCGAGGAAGGCGATCGCCCGCCACGCGGCCCGGTCCCACGAGCGGATGCGCGGGCGCGCGACGAGCAGCACGATGACCGCCGCGAACGCGAGCCGCAGCAGCGTCAGCCCTGCCGGGTCGATGCGGTCGAACACGGTCTTCGCGATCGAGGCGCCGAACTGCACCGAGGCGATCGCGCAGAGCACGAGCAGCACACCGCCGAGCATGCCGCTGGAGGAGGCTCGGGGCACGCGCATCAGGTCAGCGTATTGGCGGCCGGTCGCCGCGGCGCCCACGGCGTCGTCCCGGTCGGGATCCTGAGCGGCCCTCATCCGCTCGGATGATCCCGCGCGCGGCGGCTGGCCTCCACGCCGCGCACCCAGCAGGATCGAGCCATGCAGCCCACGAGGCAGCGGCCATGACGCCGCTCAGCGACGGACGCCCGGAGCCGGTCCCGTCCACGCCCCCCGCCTTCGTCGATCCGCTCGCGGCCGGCGAGCCGGCGCCGGGGCTCGACGAGGGCGGCATCGTCGCCCTGCACGTGCACCGCAGCTTCGGATCGGTGCACGCGGTGCGGGAGATGACGTTCCACGCGAAGCCGGGGCGCGTGACCGCGCTCATCGGCCCGAACGGCGCCGGTAAGACGACGCTGCTGCTCATGCTCGCCTCGCTGCTCGCGCCCGACTCCGGCGCGATCCGCATCGATGGCGCCGACCCGATGCACGACCCGCGCGCCGTCCGGCGGGCGATGGGCTGGATGCCGGATGTGCTGGGCACGTGGCGCACGCTCACGCCGCTGCAGATCCTCACGACCGTCGGCCGCCTCCACGGGCTCGCCCGCGCGGCGGCGCGCGAGCGCGCCGAAGAGCTCATCGTCGAGGCGCGCCTCGAGGAGCTCGCGAACCGCCCGAGCCGCGTGCTCTCCCGCGGCCAGCAGCAGCGGCTCGGCCTCGTGCGGGCGCTCGTGCACCGGCCCCGCGTGCTGCTGCTCGACGAGCCGGCCGCGGGCCTCGACCCGACCTCGCGCGTCGAGCTGCGCGGCATGCTCCGCGGCTTCGCGGCCGACGGCGGCACGGTGCTCATCTCGAGCCACGATCTCAGCGAGCTCGACGAGATGGCCGACGACGCCGTGTTCGTCGACCGCGGCGAGGTCGTCCGCGGCGAGCGCCTCGTGCTCGCCCAGCAGGCGTCGCGCGAGTGGCGCATCCGGGCCCTCGATCCGAGGGCGCTCAGCTACCAGCTCGCGAACATCGGGGTCGCGTTCGATCGCGTGCGCCTCGAGGGCGAGCTCGCCTACGTCGCGCTCGACCGCGACGAGCACGCCGCCGAGGTGCTCGCCCGGCTCGTCGGGGCGGGCGTGCCCATCACCCACTTCGCGCCCGCCGTCGGCGACATGGAGCGCACCTACCTCGGCCTCTCGGGAGGTGCCCGATGAGCCGCTGGCTGCAGATGCTCGGCGTCGTGATCCGCCTCGAGCTCGCGCAGCGCGTGCGGAGCGTCGCCTGGTACGTGCTGCTCGTGATCGTCGCGATCGTGGTCGGCGGCGTGATCGTCGTGCTCTTCCTGTCGCTGCAGGGCTTCCAGCGCGACCTCGGCGGCGCGATCTTCGCGATGACGATCTTCCTCGTGATGCTCGTGACCTCTCTCGTCACGCCCGCGCTGAGCGGCAGCGCCATCAACGGCGACCGCGATGCCGGCACGCTGGCCTCCACGCAGGTCACGCAGGTGACGGGCACGCAGCTCGTGCTCGGCAAGGTGGTCGGCTCGTGGATCGCCTCGCTCGGCTTCCTGGCCGTGTGCGCGCCGTTCATGCTCGGCTCCGCCATGCTCGGCGGCCTGCGACTCGAGGCGGTGCTCGTCGCGCTGCCCATCCTGGTGCTCGAGATCGGGTTCGTCTCGGCGATCGGCGTCGGGCTCTCCGGCATGATCCGCAAGCCGGTGCTGTCGACGGTCGTCACGTACCTCGTCGTCGCGTTCTTCAGCGTCGGCACGCTCATCGGGTTCGGCGTCGGGACGCTCGCGTTCCAGCAGGAGGAGACGCGCGACGAGATCACTTGGGACTTCGACGACCGCACCGGGAACTCGACGTGCATCGCGACCGGCAACACCTACGAGACCACGGTGCCGCGCCCGGATCGCGTGTGGCTGATGCTGGCCGCGAACCCGTACGTGATCATGGCCGACGCGATCCCGCCGCAGCTCGACGCGAACGGCTATCCCGACGACATCTTCGGCCAGATCGGCCTCGGCGTGCGCATGGTGCAGGAGCCGCCGCGCGCGGAGTCGTGCGCCGACTACGGGGACGACGGCTCGTGGCAGGACCCGGTCGAGGGCATCTACGAGCGCACCGCGCCGAGCTGGTTCGTCGGCCTCGGCATCCACGTGCTGCTCGCGGGTGCCGCCGTCTGGGGTGCGATCGCCGCGGTGCGGGCACCGGCGAAGACGCTCGCCGCCGGCAGCCGCATCGCCTGACCCCGCGCGGCCTCGTCGAGCGGGGCTGCGCGGGCGGCAGGATGGGGCCATGACGCTACCGACCAGGGCCGCGAGCATCCAGCAGCAGCTGCACGACATGGGCATCGACCGCGAGGTGATCCGCTTCCCGGAGGGCACGCACACCGCGAAGGCGGCAGCGGCGGCGCTCGGCATCGAGGTGGGCGCGATCGCGAACTCGCTCATCTTCTGGATGGCGGATGCGCCGCTGCTCGTCATGACCTCGGGTCGCCACCGCGTCGACACGGCCGCGCTCGCCGAGCAGCTGGGCGAGGGGCGCATCGAGCGCGCGACGCCCGAGCAGGTGCGCGCGGCCACCGGTCAGGTGATCGGCGGCGTCGCCCCGCTCGGCCACCCGGCGCCCATCCGGACGATCGTCGACGTGGCGCTCGCGGACTACGCGCAGCTCTCGGCGGCGGCCGGCACCGCCGACACCGTCTTCATGCTCACCTACGACGAGCTGCTGCGGATCACGGGCGGCGAGCCGCGCGTCGTGGGCGACTGACGGCGACGCCGATCCGTCCGTCATCGTTCACGCGACCGTCACACGGCTCTCAGGTCGGGGTCTCCTGTAACCCATACACTCCGGAGAGTGACTGACACCGCATCCGCCCTGCAGGTCTGGCCCGGCCAGGCCTATCCGCTCGGAGCCACGTTCGATGGCACCGGCACCAACTTCGCACTCTTCACCGAGTCGGCCGAGCGCGTCGAGCTCTGCCTCTTCGACGAGGACGACGTCGAGACGAGGGTCGAGCTCACGGAGGTCGACGGCTACGTCTGGCACGGCTACCTGCCGTCCGTGCAGCCCGGCCAGCGCTACGGCTATCGGGTGCACGGCCCCTACGAGCCCGAGCAGGGCCTGCGGCACAACCCCGCGAAGCTGCTGCTCGACCCGTACGCGAAGGCCACGAGCGGCAGCATCGAGTGGGGTCAGCCGCTCCACAGCTACAACTTCGGCGACCCGCTGAGCTTCAACGAGGACGACTCGGCCCCCTTCATGGCCAAGGGCGTCGTCATCAACCCGTTCTTCGACTGGACCGGCGACCGCTACCCGCGCACGCCCTACAACGAGACGATCATCTACGAGGCGCACGTCAAGGGCCTCACCCAGACGCACCCCGACGTCCCCGAGGAGCTGCGCGGCACGTATGCGGGCCTCGCGCATCCGTCGGTCATCGCCCACCTGCAGAAGATCGGCATCACAGCGATCGAGCTCATGCCGGTGCACCAGTTCGTGCACGACGCGACGCTCATGGAGAAGGGGCTGCGCAACTACTGGGGCTACAACACCCTCAGCTTCTTCGCGCCGCACGCCGGCTACGCCGGCACCGGCGAGCGCGGCCAGCAGGTGCAGGAGTTCAAGGGCATGGTCAAGGCCATGCACGCCGCCGGCATCGAGGTCATCCTCGACGTGGTCTACAACCACACCGCCGAGGGCAACCACATGGGCCCGACGCTCAGCATGCGCGGCATCGACAACCGCGCGTACTACCGCGTCGTCGAGGGCGACGAGCAGTTCTACATGGACTACACCGGCACGGGCAACAGCCTCAACGTCGGCCACCCGCACTCGCTGCAGCTGATCATGGACTCGCTGCGCTACTGGGTCACCGAGATGCACGTCGACGGCTTCCGCTTCGACCTCGCGTCGGCGCTCGCCCGTGAGTTCTATGACGTCGACAAGCTGTCGACCTTCTTCGAGCTCGTGCAGCAGGACCCGGTGATCAGCCAGGTGAAGCTCATCGCCGAGCCCTGGGACGTCGGCCCCGGCGGCTACCAGGTGGGCAACTTCCCGCCCCAGTGGACCGAGTGGAACGGCAAGTACCGCGACGAGGTGCGTGACTTCTGGCGCGGCGAGCCCTCGGCGCTCGGCGAGTTCGCCAGCCGCATGGCCGGCTCCGCCGACCTCTACGAGCACTCGGGTCGCCGCCCGGTCGCCTCCATCAACTTCGTCACCGCGCACGACGGGTTCACGCTCCGCGACCTCGTGAGCTACAACGAGAAGCACAACGACGCCAACGGCGAGGACGGCAACGACGGCGAGAGCCACAACCGCTCCTACAACTACGGCGTCGAGGGCCCGACCGACGACCCCGAGATCCAGGCCGTCCGCGCTCGCCAGCAGCGCAACTTCCTCGCGACGCTGCTCCTGAGCCAGGGCGTGCCGATGCTCCTGCACGGCGACGAGCTCGGCCGTACGCAGCAGGGCAACAACAACACCTACGCGCAGGACTCCGAGCTGAGCTGGATCGACTGGTCGAACATCGACCAGCCGCTCATCGAGTTCACCGCCGCGGTCGCCAAGCTGCGCCACGACCACCCGACGTTCCGCCGCAAGCGCTTCTTCACCGGCAACACGGTGCGCACCGGCAACGGCGAGCGCCTCAACGACATCGTCTGGCTGCGCAGCGCCGGCACCCCGATGGAGGACGGCGACTGGGACGAGGCCGCCCACGAGAAGACCGTCGGCATGTACCTCAACGGCAACGGGATCGCGGGTCGCAGCGAGCGCGGCGAGCGCATCATCGACAACCACTTCCTCATCTACTGCAACGCCTCCGAGGAGGAGCGGGAGATCACGATCCCGCCCGCGGAGTACGCGGAGTCGTGGGATGTGCTGATCGACACGGGTGCGCTGGAGGCCGTCGAGGGTGCGGTGCGCGCCGGCGAGGTCGGACGCCTCGCACCGCGCTCGATCGCGGTGCTCCGCGAGCACATCGCGCCGGTCGACCAGGACTTCTCGGTCGCCGCCTCCGTCGCCGCGGCGACGGGCACCTCGGCGCCCGGGCCGGTGACGACGCTCGAGCAGACGCAGCACGACGGACGGCCGCTGCACGCGTCCACCCCGGTTGCCGAGCCCGGCCAGCCGGTCGAGCCGGGCGTCGACGGCATCGTGCCGCCGATCGACCCCGACGCCGACACCGAATCCTGAGCACGCAGCGTCCTGAGCGCGCAGCGTCCTGAACACCCAGCCCTGAACCACCGGAGGAGTCCCGTGCACGCGCCCCAGAGCACCTACCGCCTGCAGATCAGCGAGGACTTCACCCTCGCCGACGCCGCGGGCAGGCTCGAGGCCCTCGCCGACCTCGGGGTCGACTGGGTCTACCTCTCGCCGATCCTCGAGGCCGAGCACGGCTCGAACCACGGCTACGACGTCGTCTCGCACGCGCGGGTCGATCCGTCGCGCGGCGGCGAGGCGGGCCTCGAGGCGCTCGCGGCCGAGGCGCGCAGGCTCGGCATGGGCGTGCTCGTCGACATCGTGCCCAACCACATGGGCGTCGCCGTGCCCGAGCACAACGACTGGTGGTGGCAGCTGCTGCGCGAGGGGCGCGAGAGCCCGATCGCGGATGCGTTCGACGTCGACTGGGAGGCGGGCGGCGGGAAGCTGCTGCTGCCGATCGTCGGCGACGACGACTGGTCGGAGGACGGCACCGTCGCGCACCTCGAGCTCGAGCCCGCAGCCGCGGACGGCTCGCAGGCGCTCCGCTACTGGGACACGCGGCTGCCCGTCGCGCCCGGCACCGGCGACGGGACCGCGCAGGAGGTGCTCGCCCGCCAGCACTACCGGCTCGGCCACTGGAAGCAGGGGAACGACCAGCTCAACTACCGGCGCTTCTTCGCGGTGACGACGCTCGCCGCCGTGCGCGTCGAGGTGCCGGAGGTGTTCGAGGCGACGCACGCCGAGATCGCCCGCTGGTTCGACGAGCGGCTCGTGCAGGGCCTCCGCGTCGACCACCCCGATGGGCTGCGCGACCCGGCCGGCTACCTCGAGGACCTCGACCGCCTCACCGGCGGCGCCTTCGTGCTCGTCGAGAAGATCCTCGAGCCCGGCGAGGAGCTGCCGCGCTGGGCGACCGCCGGCACCACCGGCTACGACACGCTCGGCGTCATCGACCGGGTGCTCACCGACGCATCCGCTGCCGACGCGCTGCACCAGATCGACGCGCGCCTCCGCGGCGGCGAGGCCGTAGACTGGGCCGAGCTCACGCACGGCACGAAGCGGGGCATCGCCGACGGGATCCTCCGCGCGGAGGTGCTGCGGCTCGAGCGCGAGGTGCAGGCCTCGGATGCCTGGGGCTCGCAGGGCGCGCCGGCCGACGCCGCCGACGCGATCGCCGAGCTGCTCGCGTGCTTCCCCGTCTACCGCTCGTACCTCCCCGAAGGCCTCGAGCACCTGGGCGAGGCGGCGGAGCGCGCCAAGGAGCACCGCCCCGACCTGGCCGACACCATCGACGCGCTGCTGCCGGTGCTCGGCAACGCTCGCCAGCCCGCGGCCCTGCGCTTCCAGCAGACGAGCGGCATGGTGATGGCCAAGGGCGTCGAGGACACCGCGTTCTACCGCTACTCGCGGCTCACGAGCCTCAACGAGGTGGGCGGCGATCCTGCCGTCTTCGCGATCCCGGTGCCCGACTTCCACGCCTTCATGGGCCGGCGGCAGGCCGAGTGGTCGCTCGCCATGAACGCGATGTCGACGCACGACACGAAGCGCGGCGAGGACGTGCGCGCGCGCATCACGACGATCGCCGAGGTCCCCTCGAGCTGGGAGGCGCTGCTCGACCGGCTTCTCGTCTTCGCACCGAACCGCGGGCGCGACTTCGTGAACCTCCTGCTCCAGGCCGTCGTCGGCGCATGGCCCGCGAGCGAGGACCGGCTGCTCGCCTACATGGAGAAGGCGTCCCGCGAGGCCGATGCGATCACGCACTGGACGGCGCCCGACGAGGCCTTCGAGCGCGACCTCGCCGAGCTCGTCCGCAGCGTCATGGCCGAGCCCGCGTCGCGCGACATCGAGGCGTTCCTCGCCGAGACCGAGCAGGGTTTCCGCGCGAACGTGCTCGCCGCGAAGCTGCTCAACCTCACCATCCCGGGCTTCCCGGACGTCTACCAGGGCTCCGAGGCGCTCGAGCAGTCGCTCGTCGACCCCGACAACCGCCGACCGATCGACTGGGACCGGATGGATGCGCTGCGGCAGGCCGCGCGCGCCCCGTTGTCGGGCGACTGGGACCTCGAGGTCGCCAAGACGCGGCTCGTGCGCGAGGCGCTGCGGCTCCGCCGCGAGCACCCGGAGCGCTTCGAGGCCTACACGCCGCTGCTCGCGAGCGGCGAGGCGGCCGAGCACGTCGTGGCGTTCGACCGCGGCGGCGCGATCGCCATCGCCACACGGCTGCCGATCGGCCTCGCGGAGCGCGGCGGCTGGGGCGACACGGCGATCCAGCTGCCCGAGGGGCACTGGCGCGACCTCCTGACGTCGAAGGAGCTCCGCGGCGGCGAGGTCCGGCTGCGCGACCTCCTCGGGACGCTCCCGGTCGCGCTGCTCACCCGGGGCGACTGACGTGGCGCGGCAGGGGCGGGCCCCGGGCGCCGGAGGTGCGGACCCGGGACGGCCTGCTGCCGCGGATCCGCCGTGGTCGGTGCGCATCGGGCTCGTGCTGCTGTGGGTCGCGTTCCTGTGCCTCGCTGGGCTCATGGCGCTCCTGACCGTCTTCTACGTCGCGACGATCGACCAGCCCGGTGCGCAGCCGACGGGCGCCGAGCTGACGCTCGGCGTGGTCGGCGCGGTCGTGCCGCTCGTGCTGCTGCTGGTCGTCCTGATCTTCGCGAGCCGTCGCCGCGAGTGGGCGCGGTGGTTCGCGCTCGTCGCGGGCATCGGCGCCGGGCTGCTCGCGCTGCTCGCGATGGCGGCGACGCGATCGCCCGCGCCCGAGACGGTCGGGATCGCGCTCGCGGCACTTGTCGGCGGCGTGCTCCTCGCCCTCCCGGCGTCCGGCCGCTGGTACCGGGGCGCGCCCCGCGGGGCGGGCGCCACCGACGCCTGACCGCGCCGAGGGCATCCGCGCACGGCACCCACACCGGGCTCCGAGCAGCGTGATGCGAGCATGGGGGACATGAGCGAGCTGCACGAGTACCGGGTGTGGGCACCGACCGCTGCGCGGATGCGCGTGGTGGCGGGCGACGAGACCGTCGAGATGTCGCAGGGCGAGGGCGGCTGGTGGCATGCGCTCGCGAGCGCCGGCGACTACGGCTTCCAGATCGACGACGACGACGCCATCCGCCCGGATCCGCGGAGCCTCCGCCAGCCGGACGGCGTGCACGAGCGATCGCGCACGTGGGACGCATCCGCGCACGACTGGCAGGACGCGGCATGGACCGGTCGCCCGATCGCCGGCGGCGTGCTCTACGAGCTGCACCTCGGCACCTTCACGAGCGAGGGCACGCTCGACGCGGCGGCCGAGCGGCTCGACCACCTGCGCGGCATCGGCGTCACGCACGTCGAGCTGCTGCCCGTCAACGGCTTCAACGGCACCCATAACTGGGGCTACGACGGCGTCGCGTGGTTCGCGGTGCACGAGGGCTACGGCGGCCCGGACGCCTACCAGCGCTTCGTCGATGCCGCGCACGCCGCGGGCCTCGCGGTGGTGCAGGACGTCGTCTACAACCACCTCGGACCGTCCGGCAACTACCTGCCCCTCTACGGCCCCTACCTCTCGAGCGAGGGGCGCTCGACGTGGGGCGACCACGTGAACCTCGCCGAGCCTGCGGTGCGCCGCTACATCCTCGACAACGTCAGCTACTGGTTCGAGGCGATGCACGTCGACGCGCTTCGGCTCGACGCCGTGCACGCGCTCGTCGACACGAGCGACCTGCACATCCTCGAGGAGATGGCGATCGAGACGAAGGCGCTGTCGGCGCACCTCGGCCGGCCGCTCGAGCTCATCGCCGAGAGCGACCTCAACGACCCGAAGCTCATCACGCCGCGCGAGGCGGGCGGCTACGGGCTCGACGGGCAGTGGTCTGATGACTTCCACCACGGCGTGCACGTCGCCCTCACGCGCGAGACCGAGGGCTACTACGCCGACTTCGAGCCGATCGCGGCGCTCGCGAAGGCGCTCGAGCGCGGCTTCTTCCACGACGGCACCTACTCGTCGTTCCGCGGTCGCGACCACGGGCATCCGATCGACACCGAGCGCTCGCTCTCGTGGCGCCTCGTGGTGAGCGCGCAGAACCACGACCAGATCGGCAACCGGGCGCGCGGCGACCGCACCACCGAGGTGCTCGACGAGTCGCAGCTGCTGTGCGCGGCGCTGCTGCTCTACGGCGGCCCGTTCACGCCGATGCTCTTCCAGGGCGAGGAGTGGGCGGCGTCGACGCCGTTCCAGTTCTTCACGTCGCACCCGGAGCCCGAGCTCGGCAAGGCGACGGCCGAGGGCAGGCTCGAGGAGTTCGAGCAGATGGGCTGGGACCCGGCCGTCGTGCCCGACCCGCAGGACCCGCAGACGTTCGAGCGCTCGAAGCTCGACTGGGCGGAGCTGCGCGCCGAGCGCCACGCGCGCGTGCTCGAGGGCTACCGGCAGCTCGCGGCGCTGCGCGCCGAGCTCGAGGCGCTCACCGATCCGCACTACGCGCGGAACCTCGTGGAGGCGGACGAGCAGACGCGCGTGCTGCGCCTCACCCGCCGCGCCGGCATGGCGGACGCGGTCGAGATCGTGCTCAACCTCGGCACCGAACCGCAGACGGTGCCCGTCTCGCGCCGCGACCTGCGTTTCCGGGCGCATCCCGACGTCGCGCTCGCCGACGCCCTCACCCTGCCGCCCGGCAGCGGCGCCCTCCTCGCCTGATCCTCAACGGAGCAGCTGGCGCCGCGAGGGCACTATCCCCTCCTGCGACCAGCTGCTCCGTTGAGATGAACGGCTAGCGTGGAGCCGTGACGCAGACCGTCGGCGAGCTCGACTTCCCCTTCCACGGCTTCCTCGAGACCCGGCGCGGGCCGATCGTCGAGATCGCGCTCTCGAACTCGCCCGGCGGGCTCGCGCGCACCTACGTGCTCGTGCCCGAGGGCGCGGGCGAGCTGCCGCCGGGCATCTACTCGACGATGCTCAAGCAGGTCGTCGACCTCGACGAGCGCGGTGGGTGGATGGTCGAGGTCGATCTCGAGCCCGAGCCGCGGGGCGCCGAGGTGCGCATGGACACGACGCTCGACGACGAGTGGGAGTCGGACGAGCGGGACCTGCTCATCGCCTCGCACGCCGAGCGCTTCCAGCCGCAGGAGCCGCCTGCGGAGCGCGAGGGCGACCAGCCCGTCAACCCCTACGGGCTGTGGGCGCTCGACGAGAGCGGCAGCGCCTTCCGGGTCGAGGTCGAGCGCGACGAGGAATCGCGCGGGCTCCTCATCGAAGCGGCCACCCGCTTCGGCAAGGCGCTCCACCCGTGGGCGTACGGCGCGGTCCGCGCCGACACGCTCGAGATCGAGGAGCATGCGCTCGAGGGCGACGATGCGCTGCTCGACCTGCAGCTCTACGTCGCCGATGGCGACGACGACCGCGAGTACGAGCGGTGGCTCGTCGGCACGCGTCGCGCGCTCGAGGCACGCGCCGCATCGCCGCTGCCCGAGTTCGACCCGGGGCAGTGGATGCGCTGGCTCACCCCGGTGGACGGCGGTGCACCGGTGGCGTTCGGAGGCTTCCTCTTCCCCGAGAAGCGCGAGATCGAGCTGCAGCCGGTCATGCCGACGGAGCCCGAGTGGGCAGCGGGCCGGCTGCTGACGATCCCGCGCGAGCGCCCCGACCAGGCGTTCGAGGGCAGCCGCGAGGTGACGGTCTACGGCAAGCCGTTCAAGGAGCTTCGCTCCTCGGTCGCCAAGGTGCGGAAGCGACCGGCGACGCCGATCGGGCGCTTCGTGCTGCAGCCCGAGGGCTACATGCCGGAGCGCTGGAGCCTGCTGGGCTGACGACGACCGCCCGGCGGGCGGCGCATCCGACCGCGCGCCTCACTCCAACGGGCTGCGGGAGCGGTGCAGGGCGTTGCCGAGGCCGCCGCGCGCGCCGAGCCGTGCGACGAGCTCACGCAGCGTGTCGATCGAGCTGTGCTGCGGCGACCAGCCGAGCGCCCGGATGCGGTCGGTCGCCATCACGGGCGTCACCGCCGCCATGTCGACCCAGCCGGGATCCGTCGGCTGCAGCCGCAGCCGGTAGGTGACGGCGACGAGCGCGCGCACCACCGGCACCGGGATGGGCAGCCACCGCCGCGCGCCGACGAGCCGGCCGACCGACTGCGGGCTGAGCGGCGGCTCGGCGGCGACGTTGAAGGCGCCGGCGGCGCGGTCGCGCAGCACGCGCCAGTACGCATCCGCGATGTCGTCGGCGTGCACCGCCTGCGTCACGATGCCGGCGGGCCACGGCAGCACGGGCAGGCGCAGGAGCGGCAGCGCACGCAGCAGCGTGCGGGGCACGAGGGCCCCGAGGAAGTAGTCGCGGATCTCGGGCGCGGCCTCCGCCTGGAAGATCAGGCCCGGGCGGAGCCGGGAGACGACCATCTCGGGATGCGCGGCGGCGATGTCGTCGAGGATGCGCTCGACCGCGCTCTTCTGCCGCCCGTAGTGCGAGGTGGGGGCGCCGTGGCGCGGGAAGGACTCGTCGGCGCGCTCGGAGCCCGGCGGGCTCGCGTCGGGGCGCCCGTAGGCGCCGATGCTCGACGCGACGACGAGGTGCGGCACGCCGGCCGCGGCCGCGGCCTCGAACACCCGCCGCGAGCCCTCCAGGTTCGTGCGCTCGAGCAGCTGCTCGTCGCGGTTGGGGCGGATGATCCAGGCGAGGTGGACGACCGCGTCGGCGCACGACAGCACGCGCTCGAGCGCGGGACCGGACTCCGGGTCCGAGACGTCGATCCGGTGCCACTCGACGCCGTCGTAGGGCTCCCCGCCGCGCTCGGGGCCGCGTCGCGAGACGCCCGCGATCGCCGACACCTCCTCAGCGGCGTGCAGCCGGCGCAGCAGCGCCGTGCCGACGTTGCCGGTCGCTCCGATGACGACGATGCGCATGCGAACCTCCATGACCCGTGCGGGTGACCACGTGCGATGCACGTGCGATGACCACTGTGCGATGACCACTGTGGGATGACCACTGCGCGGTGGGCACGCTCGGGTGCGCACCGCGGTGCGGGCCACGGTACGCCCGACGGCTGGCGCTCGCTCCCAGCCCGCGGTCGCGGGCGGCCTCGCGGGCACGGATGCGGCTGCAGCGGTCCATGTGGGTGGCCAGATCTACCCTTCGGGCAAGAGGAGGCGATGATGTCCCGGATCGAGCAGGCAGCGGCAGCGATCGACGCGGCCCGCACGATGCTCGCCGGCCTCGACGGCCTGTCGCTCGCCCCCGACGCCGAGGTCGCCGCGCTGCTCGCTCGCGCCGCTGAGCTCTCGCGCGTCGTCGACGCCCAGCGGGTGCGGCTGGCGGCCGAGGTGGCGGAGCGCTCGCGCGGCTCGATCGACGAGGCGCTATGCCGCCAGCTCGGCCACCGCAGCGCGAAGGAGTGCGTCGGCTCGGTCTTCGGGCTGCGCGGGCGGCAGGCTTCCGACCTCCTCGCGCTCGCCGCCGCGACCTCCGCCCGGCCGGCACTGTCCGGCGGCATGCTGCCGGCGCGCTTCCCGCACGTCGCCGGCGCGCTCGCCGAGGGCGGGCTGTCGCTCGCCCAGGCCGACGCGATCCTGCAGTCGCTCGGCCCCGCGGTGCCGCGCGCCGACGAGCGCGAGCTGGCGTGGGCCGAGCGGGCGCTCGTCGACGCGGCGACCACGCCCACCGCGCCGCTCGTGCCCGAGCTCCTCGCCGTGCAGGGGCGCATGTACGCCGCGGTGCTCGACCCGGACGGCGTGCTGCCGGGAGCCGAGCGGCAGCGGGCGATGCGATCGCTCACCGTGGGCCGCCGTGCCGACGGCATGTGGGTGATCACGATGATCTCGCCGCCCGAGGAGGGCTCGGCGCTCAAGGCCGTGCTCGACGCCTACGAGGGGCCGCGCGTCGCAGTGCGCTTCCGCGACCCGGACGTGCCGGCGGGGGAGGACGCGGGCGACGACGTCCCCGACGGCCGGAGCCCCGCGCAGCTGCGCCACGACGTGCTCGTCGGCATCGTGCGCGAGCACGCCGCCTCGGGCGACGCGCCGACCGTGGGCGGCGAGGCGCCGACGCTCCTCGTCACCGGCACGATCGAGGCGCTCACCGCGGCCATCGACGGCGCCGAGCACCGCGAGCGCTTCGTGCGCGTCGAGCACACCGGCGACGTCGTGCCCATCGACGTCGCCGCGCGGATGCTCTGCGACGCCTTCGTGCAGATCGCCGTCACCGACGCCTGTGGTCACGTGCTCGAACTGGGGCGCGCGAAGCGCCTCTTCAACCGCGCGCAGCGGCGTGCGCTCGCCGCCCGCGACCACGGCTGCCAGGCGCCGGGCTGCCGGATGCCGGCCTCCTGGTGCGAGGCGCACCACGTGCTGCCCTGGCTGCTCGGCGGTCCCACCGACGTCGACAACGGCATCCTGCTCTGCACCTACCACCACCACGAGGTGCACGCCGGGCGACTGGTCGTCGAACGAGCGGGGCCACGGCCAGGGCAGTGGCGCGTCGTCTCGCGGCTCCAGCCGGTCCGGCGCGCGGCGCGCTCGTCGGCGACCGCGGAGCCGAGCTCGGCGGGCTCGCTGGCCGCGGTTGCCGTGGCGCCGCTGGCCATCCGCCTGCCGGATGGAGTCGGGCCGAGCGCCGACATCGAGCCGCTGCGCGTCGAGCCGCAGCGCATCGAGCCGAGAGGGACTGTGCCGCTCAGCGCCCGACTGCTGGGCGACGAGCCGCAGAGCATCGAGCACCGCGCACGGCGAGCCCTCGCCGGGCGTCATCGCCGGCGAGCGCCGCTGCCCGCGGTCGATCTGCACCGCCCGCGGGTCGTGCTGCGGCCCTGACCCGGCAGGGCTAACGCTCGGCCGGCTCCGCCATCGCGACGGGCGCGGCCGACCCGGCCGCGTCCTCCGGCTCCACGCACGCGAAGCGGCGGCGGTAGGCCGACGGCGCGACGCCGAGCTGCCGGGTGAAGTGATGGCGCAGCAGGGCGGCGGTGCCGAACCCCGACTGCTGGGCGACGGCATCGAGCCCGAGGTCGGTCGCCTCGAGCAGCTGCTGCGCGCGCTGCACCCGCTGCGAGGCGAGCCATGCTGCCGGGGTGGTGCCGAGCTCCTCCCGGAAGCGGCGGGCGAAGGTGCGCTCCGACAGGCGTGCCCTGCGCGCGAGGGAGGCGACCGAGTGGTCCTCGTCGATGTGCTCCACCATCCAGTCGATGAGCGGGGCGAGCGTCTCGGCCCGCTGCTCGGCGACCGGTCCGACCGCGAACTGCGACTGGCCGCCATCGCGCAGGGGCGGCACGACCATCGAGCGGGCGATGATGCCGGCGACCTGCGCGCCCTGCAGCTCGCGGACGATGTGCAGCGACGCGTCGATCGCCGCCGCCGTGCCGGCGCTCGACGTGACCGGGCCGTCGTCGACCCACAGCGCATCCCGCTCGACCACCAGCTCGGGGAACTGCGCGGCCAGCTGGTCGGCGTGCCGCCAGTGCGTCGCGACCCGGCGGCCCTCGAGCACGCCGGACCGCGCGGCGATGAAGGCGCCGGTGCACATCGTCAGCACGCGTGCGCCGCGTGCGACGGCGCGCTGCAGCACCCGGGCGACGCTGAGCGAGCACTCGCCGTCGATGCTGCACTCGTCGTAGGGGGTGACGATGACCACGTCGGCCTCGTCGGCGAAGTCGAGCCCCTCGCCGACCATCACCGGCAGGCTCAGGCCGCCGGCGAGGCGGATCGGGCCGGGTGTGGGCGTGACGACGCGGAAGTCGTTGCGCGGCACGCCCCGGTCCGATCGGTCGGTGCCGAAGACCTCGGCCGCGACCGCGAGCTCGAACACGCTCACGTCGTCATCCACGATGCAGGCGATCTTCAGCATGGGGCTCCTTCGACGGTGCGCTGGACCCGACGAGGAGGTCGGGACCGGCCCTGCCAAGTCTGGCAGGATCTTGCCGAGCATTGGCCATCCTGCCACTGGTGGCGGGATCTTGGCAAGCGCAGACTTCCTGCCATGGACATCATCTGGATCATCGTCATCTCCGCCATCGCGATCGTGGCTGCAGCGAGCACGATCCGCGCCCTCATCGCCGAGCGCGCGCCCAGGACACCTGCTGACCCCGAGCGGCTCGCGCTGCTGCGCGACCGCACCGCCGACGACCGGGCGCGGCAGCGCATCGGGCAGGCGGACGAGCGGCTCGCGCAGGAGCGCGATGCCCGCACCGCCGCGCCGCAGCGCCGCCTCCGCACCGACCGCGTCAGCACCGAGCGGCTCTGGGCGGGTGGGCTGTGAGCTGCTCGGCGGAGCGCATCCCGTCAGGGCACACGCCCGCGCCGAGCGCGCGGGCGTGCTGCCTGCCGACGGCGCTCTCCATCAGAATGTCCCGGTGACCACTCGCCGCCTGCACCCCGCGTGGATCGTCGCGGCGGTCGCGTTCCTCGCCCTCGTGGGGGCCGCCGGCTTCCGGGCCGCGCCGAGCGTGCTCATGGTGCCGATCGAGACCGAGCTGGGCTTCTCGCGCACCGAGCTCTCCACCGCCGTCGGGCTCAACATCCTGCTGTACGGACTCATGGCACCGTTCGCCGCCGCGCTCATGGAGCGCTTCGGCCTCAAGCGCGTCACCGCCGCCGCGCTCGTCGTCATCGCGGGCGGCGCCGCGCTCGGCACGCTCGCGCAGCATCCGTGGGTGCTGCTGCTGACCTGGGGCGTCATGATCGGCCTCGGCACCGGGTCGATGGCGCTCGTCTTCGCTGCCGTCGTCACGCAGCGCTGGTTCGTGCGGCACCGCGGCACGGTCTCCGGCGTGCTGACCGCGGGCAGCGCGACCGGTCAGCTCGTCTTCCTCCCTCCGACGGCCTGGCTCGCGACCGAGTGGGGCTGGCGCGAGGCCAGCCTGCTCGTCGCCCTCGGCGCGCTCGCGGTCGTGCCGCTCGTGCTGCTCTTCCTGCACGACAGCCCGGCCGCGCGCGGGGTCACGCCCTTCGGTGCTCCGGATGCGGCGGCCGGCGATGACGCAGAGCCCGGCGCGCGCGCGGTGGCGGCGCCGGGGGTCGAGCCGCGGCGATCGCCGCGCACGAATCCCGCCCGCGCGGCGATCGACGGGCTGCGGGAGGCGGTGCGCCACCGCACGTTCTGGGCGCTCGCCGCCGGCTTCGCCATCTGCGGTGCGACGACGAACGGGCTCATCGGCACCCACTTCATCCCCGCCGCGCACGACCACGGCATGCCGCAGACGGCCGCGGCGGGCCTGCTCGCGCTCGTCAGCATCTTCGACATCGCGGGCACGGTGCTCTCGGGCTGGCTGACCGACCGCTGGAACCCGCGCCTGCTGCTCGTCATCTACTACGTCGGGCGCGGTCTCAGCCTCATGGCGCTCCCGTTCCTGCTCTCGGCAGAGGTGCAGCCGCCGATGGTGGTCTTCATCGTCTTCTACGGCCTCGACTGGGTCGCGACCGTGCCGCCGACGATGGCGCTGTGCCGCGAGCACTTCGGCGAGCGGGCGCCGGTCATCTTCGGCTGGGTCTTCGCGTCGCACCAGATCGGCGCCGCGATCGCGAGCGTGCTCGTCGGCGTCGTGCGCGACGCGATGGGCCACTACACGGTCGCGTGGTTCGCCGCCGCGGGCCTGTGCGTCGTCGCCGCGCTCGTATCGCTCTCCGTGCGCCGGGATCGCACGCCGGAGGTCGAGCTCGACACCGTCCCGGCGCCCTGACCGCATCCGGGCACTGGCGCGCCAGCCGCGACAGGCGGAGGATCGGGGCATGGACGGCACCTGGCTCAGCCACGTCCCGCTGGACGGCACGTGGATCCTGCTCCTCACGACGATCGGCGCCCTCGGCGCGGTGGGCACGATCGTCTCGCTGCTGCGGCAGCGCACGCCCCGCACCCGCATCGACCTGGCTCGCGTCGCGCGCAGCGGCTCACCGGCACGCTGACCCGCTGCAGCGGCTCGCGCGCATGGCGGGCGCGACCGCGCGCTCGCCCCACAATGGAGGCATGCGCCTCGCGAACGCCCGCCTGCTCGACGGCACCCTCTCGGACATCGACCTGCTCGACGGCGAGATCGAGCGCGTGAGCCTCGCCGGCTCGACGGCGGCCGTGGGCGAGCGCCGTGACCTCGAGGGTGCCGTGGTCATCCCCGGCCTGTGGGACGAGCACACGCACATGGGCCAGTGGGCCCGGCACCGCACGCGGCAGAGCGTGCTCGCCGCCGAGAGCGCTGACGAGGCCGCCGCGATCGCCAGGCAGGCCTCGGCGGCGCACGTCGGCACCGACCCGCTCGTGCTCGTCGGCATGCGCGACGGCCTGTGGCCCGCACCGCCGACGCGCGCGCTGCTCGACGCGGCGACCGGCTCCGTGCCCACGCTCGTGGTGTCGAGCGACGTGCACTGCTCATGGCCCAACACCGCCATGCTCCGCCGGCTCGGCATCGAGCTCGAGGGACCGCTGCTGCGCGAGGACGCGGCCTTCGCCGCGCTCACCGCGATCGAGGGGATGCTCGACCCGGCAGCCCTCGACCGCCACGTCGTCGACGCGCTCGCCGCTGCCGCCGCGCGCGGCGTCGTCGGCGTCGTCGACCTCGAGTTCGAGGATGCCGTCGGCGCCTGGGCGCGGCCGGGTCGCTCGACGCCCACGCGCGTCGAGGCGGGCGTCTACCGCCACGACCTCGAGCTCGCCGCGGAGCGGGGCATCCGCTCCGGCGACCCGATCGCCGGTCGCGCGCGCGTCGGCCGGCTCAAGGTGATCTTCGACGGATCGCTCGGCACGCGAACCGCCTGGACGGCGCATCCGTACGGCTGGGGAGGGTCGCCGGCGACCACGGGCGTGCGCAACGTCGACGAGGCAGAGCTCGACCGGCTGCTCGCGCGGGCGGGCGAGATCGGCCTCGACGCGACGGTCCACGCGATCGGCGATGCCGCCGTCACCGCCGCCATCGACGCCTTCGAGCGCGCGGGCATGACGGGCGGACGGATCGAGCACGCCCAGCTCGTCGCGGGCGTCGACATCCCGCGGATGGCGAGGCTCGGCATCGTCGCCTCGATCCAGCCGGAGCACGCGCTCGACGACCGCGAGCTGACCGCCGCGCTGTGGGCCGACCGCAGCCGCGACGCGTTCCGCATCCGCAGCCTGCTCGACGCCGGCGTGCCCGTCGTGCTCGGCTCCGACGCGCCCGTCACGCCGCTCGACCCGTGGCTCGCCATCGCGACCGCGGTCACCCGCACGCGCGGCGACGAGTCGCCGTGGCAGCCGGAGGAGGCGGTCACGCTCGAGCAGGCCGTCGGCATCTCCGCGCGCTCCCGGCTCGCGGCGGGGGAGCCCGCCGACCTCGCGGTGCTCGGCGCGCCGCTGCCGGAGGGCGACGACCCGCACGCGGTCGCCGCGGCGCTGCGCGCCATGCCCGTCGCGCTCACGATGATCGAGGGCGAGACGGTGTTCGAGGGCTGACGCCACCCGATCCGCGCCTGACCCTGCCCTCCGCCCGGCCGAACTGGCAGGATCGGTCCCGGCGAAGGAGCTCCTCATGCGCGATCGGATCACGCTGCGGTTCATGGCCGCACCCACGGATGCCGCGCATGGCGGCGGCACCGTCCAGGCCGGCCGCGTGCTCGAGTGGATCGACAAGGCCGGCTTCGCGTGCGCCGCCGGCTACTCCGGGTCGTACTGCGTGACGGCCTACGTCGGCAACGTGCACTACACGGCGCCCATCCGGCCGGGCAGCCTCATCGAGGCGAGCGCCCGCATCACCCACACCGGTCGCTCGAGCATGCACGTGTTCGTCACGGTCGAGGCCGCTGACCCGCGCACCGGCGAGTTCGAGGTGGCGCTCGACTGCCTGCTCGTGTTCGTGGCGGTCGACGAGCAGGGGAAGGCGAAGGCCGTGCCGCCGTGGCGGCCCCGCACGAGCGACGACGAGCTACTCGCGCGCGGCAGCGAGGAGCGCATCGAGGCGCGGAAGCGCATCCACGACCTGCACACCGCGATCCAGTTCTCGCCGGCGATGACCGGCCCGTCCGAGACCTTCCGCTTCCTCGCGAACCCCACCGACGTCAACTGGGGCGGCAACGCGCACGGCGGCCTCGTCATGCGCTGGATCGACGAGACCTCGACCGCGTGCGCCGCGGGCTACGCCGGCGCCGACCCGGTGGCCGTCTACACCGGCGGCATCCACTTCTACCGGCCCATCCACATCGGCCACATCGTCGAGATCGAGACGCGACTGCTGCACACCGGCCCGCGCTCGATGCACATCCTCGCCCGCACGCGCACGGGCGACCCGCGCACCGACGAGCTCGAGCTCGCGACCCAGTGCATGTCGGTCTACGTGGTGCGCGGCGCCGACGGCGACGCGATGGCGATGGCGCCGCTCGTGCTGCGCTCGGAGGCCGACCGCGTCGCCGATGCGCAGGTCCGCGAGATCATCGGCGAGCGCGCGCAGCTGCCGCCGCTGCCGGTGCCGCGGCGCGACTGAGCCGCCGTCGAGGGGTGCCTGTTCCGACAGCGGATGCGTCGGGCGGTTGTGGATGCGACACAAGTGCCATCGGCCGGGTCCCTGGCCGTTCTGCGGGGGTGGCCAACGCCCGCGACAGACCCCGCGGGCGCGCCTACCGTGGGGGCGCATCCGATCCGTAAGGGGGATCCATGGCCGACCGCACCGCATCCGCACGCCTCGACCGTCGCCAGCGCTCGCGCAGCGCGGAGCCGCGACAGCACGCGCAGGTGGACGTCGACTGGCTCGGCCGCGACCTGCTCGGCGCGTGGCCCGAGCGCCGTCTCGCCGCCCGCGCGAAGGCCGCCGACCCGCGCTACCAGCGCCTCGACGACCTGACCGTCGCCGCGCACCGCGAGCGCGTGATGGACCAGATGCGCCAGCTCGTCGACGACGGCGCCGTGCTCGCCGCGTTCCCCACGCGCCTCGGCGGCCAGGACGACCACGGCGGCAACATCGCGGGCTTCGAGGAGCTCGTGCTCGCCGACCCCAGCCTGCAGATCAAGTCGGGCGTGCAGTTCGGCCTCTTCGGCGCCGCGGTGCTGCACCTCGGCACGCAGCGCCACCACGACGCCTTCCTGCCCGCGATCATGAGCCTCGAGATCCCCGGGGCGTTCGCGATGACCGAGACCGGTCACGGCTCCGACGTCGCGTCGATCGGCACGACCGCCACCTACGACCCGGAGACCGAGGAGTTCGAGATCCACACGCCGTTCCGCGGCGCGTGGAAGGACTACCTCGGCAACGCCGCGCTGCACGGCCGCGACGCCGTCGTGTTCGCCAAGCTCGTCACCCGCGGCGTCGACCACGGCGTGCACGCCTTCTACGTGCCGCTCCGCGACGAGACCGGCGCCTTCCTGCCCGGCATCGGCGGCGAGGACGACGGCTACAAGGGCGGCCTCAACGGCATCGACAACGGGCGGCTCCACTTCACGCACGTCCGCGTGCCCCGCACCAACCTGCTCAACCGCTACGGCGACGTCGCGGCCGACGGCACCTACTCGAGCCCCATCCAGAGCCCGGGCCGCCGCTTCTTCACGATGCTCGGCACCCTCGTGCAGGGGCGCGTCTCGCTCGACGGCGCGGCGGTCATCGCCCAGCAGGCGGCGCTCGCGATCGCGATCCGCTACGGCGCAGAGCGGCGGCAGTTCAACGCGTCGAGCGACGTGCAGGAGGAGGTGCTGCTCGACTACCGCCGGCACCAGCGCCGCCTCTTCACGCGCCTGGCGAAGGCCTACGCGCAGACCTACGCGCACGCGATCCTGCTGACGCAGTTCGACGGCGTGTTCTCCGGCCGCACCGACACGCCCGAGGAGCGCGAGGACCTCGAGACGCTCGCGGCGGGCCTCAAGTCGCTCTCCACGTGGCAGGCGCTCGACACGCTGCAGGAGGCGCGCGAGGCCTGCGGCGGTGCCGGCTTCCTGGGCGAGAACCGGCTCGTGCAGCTGCGCGCCGACCTCGACGTCTACGCGACCTTCGAGGGCGACAACACGGTGCTCCTGCAGCTCGTGGGCAAGCGCCTGCTCGGCGACTTCGCCAAGCAGTTCAAGGGCGCGTCGAAGGCCGACATCGCGCGCTTCGCCGCCGACCAGCTGTTCGACCGCGCGACCGCGCTCGTCGGCCTGCGGACGCTCGGGCAGGACGTGCGCGACCTGCGCCGCGTGCAGAACGCATCCGTCGCCATCCGCGACCGCGACTTCCAGCGCGACATGCTCGAGGACCGCGTCGAGACGATGGTCGCCGAGATCGCTGGCCGCCTGCGCCACGCGCCGCGCGACCAGGCGAAGGCCGCTGCGGCCTTCAACGCCGAGCAGCACGAGCTCATCGAGGCCGGGCGCGCGTGGGTCGAGCTGCAGCAGTACGACGCGCTCGACGCGGCCGTCGAGCGGATGCCCGAGGCCACGAAGAAGGTCATGACGCACGTGCGCGACCTCTTCGCACTCACGATCATCGAGGAGCACGCCGCCTGGCACCTCGAGAACGGCCGCCTGTCGGGCGCCCGCTCGAAGGCCGTCACCTCGACGATCGAGCGGCTGCTGCAGAAGCTGCGCCCGCACGCGCTCGACCTCGTCTCGGCGTTCGGGCTCACCGACGCGCACCTGCGCGCGACGATCGCGACCGGCGCCGAGGGCGAGCGCCAGGCGGAGGCGATCGCCCACTACGAGGCGCTGCGCGCGTCGGGCGCGATGCCCGTGCCCGAGAAGCAGGCGCGCGAGGCGGCGGGGGAGGAGCGGCTCGCCGGCGCCGGCGCCGCACCGCTGCCCCCGGAGGAGGTCGTCGCGATCGACCACGAGCTCGGCGACGAGCGGGACGCCGATGCGATCGAGGCAGCGGATGCGGAGGCGGCGACCGAGGTCGCAGCCCGCTGACGCACGACGCAGGACCCGAGCGCCCACCCGGCGCTCGGGTCCTTCGCCGTCCCGGGACGGTGGGGTCGCGCATGGTGGGGTACAGCGCATCCATCTGCGAGTCATAGGTCGCATGCGGCTGGCGGCATTGCGTACGGCATACGCTGAAAGCATCCGGGGTTCGGAGCATGGATGCTCCCGACCCGTATGGACTGGGAAGTCGCTGCAGAGCCCGAGAGGGGCACAATGACCACCACGATGACCACTGGAGCCCTCCGCTCCACGATCCCCGCGAGCGAGCGCGCCGAGCGCGCCGAGCGCGCGGACTTCCGCGTCGTCGCGAAGGCCGTCCGCGATGCGGGCCTGCTCGAGCGCCGCGTCGGCTTCTACGTCGGCGTGATGGCCGTCCTGGGCGTCGCCCTCGTCGGCCTGCTGGTCGGCTCCTTCCTGCTCGGCGACAGCTGGTTCCAGCTGCTCATCGCCGGCGCCCTGGGCATCCTCTTCACGCAGATCGCCTTCATCGCCCACGAGGCCTCGCACCGCCAGGTGCTGAAGAACGGCCCCGCGAACGACCGCCTGGGCCGCATCCTCGCCGCCGGCGTCGTCGGCATCAGCCACCAGTGGTGGATGACGAAGCACTCCCGCCACCACGCGAACCCGAACCAGATCGGCCGCGACCCGGACATCGACATCGACACGATCTCGTTCCTCCCGAGCGATGCGAAGAAGGCCCGCGGCATCCAGCGCTGGGTCACGCAGCGCCAGGGCTGGCTGTTCTTCCCGCTGCTCACCTTCGAGGGCGCCAACCTCCACGTGCGCTCGATCATGACGCTGCTCGAGCGCCGCCCGGTCGTCGGCCGCTGGCTCGAGCTCGGCCTCATCGCCACCCGCTTCACGCTGTTCATCACCTTCCTGCTGCTCGTCATGCCGCCGCTCATGGCGCTGGCGTTCCTCGGCGTGCAGCTCGCCGTCTTCGGCATCGGCATGGGCGCCTCGTTCGCGCCGAACCACAAGGGCATGCCCACCGTCGGTCGCGACGTGAAGCTCGACTTCTTCACGAAGCAGGTGCGCACCTCCCGCAACATCCGCGGCTGGGGCATGAGCACGCTCATGGGCGGCCTGAACTACCAGGTCGAGCACCACCTCTTCCCGAACATGGCCCGCCCGCACCTCAAGGCGGCGAGCGAGATCGTGCGCGCGCACTGCGCCCAGCACGGCATCCCGTACACCGAGACGAACCTCGTCGGCGCGTACGGTTCCGTCATCCGGTACCTGAACCGCGTGGGCCTCGCCGCCCGCGACCCGTTCGACTGCCCGATGCTCGACGCACGCCGGTGACCGGAGGCCCCACCCGGCCGCGGCTCCCCGTCCGTCACGCGCTCGCCGCCCTGCACTGGCGGCTGAGCCCGTGGCGGCTCGTGCGCGAGCAGCCGCCCTACGACGGCCCGCGGCTGCTCATCGGCGCCCCGCACACCTCGAACCGCGACTTCGTGCTGATGCTCGCCATCTCGTGGGATGCGCGGCTGCCGGTGCGCTGGCTCGGCAAGCGGGAGCTCTTCCAGGGCCCGTTCGGCCGCGTCATGCACTGGCTCGGCGGCATCCCCGTCGACCGCGACGACCCGGCGGGCCTCGTCGACCGCATCGTGCAGCTCGTGCGCGACGACCCGCACGCGGCGATCGTCGTCACGCCCGACGGCACCCGCAGCTCGACGCTGTGGAAGAGCGGCTTCTACCGCATCGCGCTCGAGACGGGCATCGGCGTCACGCTCGGCTGGGTCGACAGCGCGACCGGCACGACGGGGCTCGGCCCGACCATGACGATGACCGGGGATGTGCCGGCCGACATGGACCGCATCCGCGCCTTCTACGCGGGCAAGGTGGGCATCAACCCCGAGCGCACCACCGAGCCGCGACTGGCCGACGAGGCCGGCCTCGCCGCGCGGCTCGCCGAGGAGCGCGGCCGGCGCTGACCGCAGCGGCGCCGGTGAGCCCCTGGTGCGCCGGCCCCGCCGGTGCGAGCATGAGGCCATGGACGAGAGCCCCGTGCACGAGATCAGCGAGGCGGAGTGCCGCAAGCTGCTCGCGGCCTTCGAGTTCGGGCGCATCGCGTTCCGGGTCGGCGACGTGCTCGAGGTGTTCCCGGTGAACTACCACGCCGACGGCAGCGCCATCACGTTCCGCACGTCGCCCGGCACGAAGCTCGCCGGGGTGCTGCTCGCCGACGACGTCGTGTTCGAGATCGACCACATCGGCGTGCGCGAGGCCTGGAGCGTCATCGGCCACGGGCAGGCGCGCCACCTCGAGTCGAGCGACGAGATCGCGGCGGCCGAGCGGCTGCCGATCCACCCGCTCATCCCCACGGTCACCCGCGAGTTCGTGCGCATCGATCTCGATCGCCTCTCCGGCCGGCGCTTCCACCGCCAGGCAGCGCCGGCGCCCGAGAGCGAGCCGGCGGCCAGCGCCACCGACTGACGGCCCGGCAGCGGCCGCGGGAATGCCGTGCCGGGGCCCTCGCGTTGGATGATGGTGACGGGTCGCGGACGAGCGCGCCCGCAGCAGGGGAGCATCCGCATGACGCAGCCGGCCGAGTCCAGCACGAGCACGCTCGACGCCGATCGATCGATCGAGCGCCCGGACGGCGCGACGCTGACCCTCGGCATCCTCGGCGCCGGCAAGGTCGGCACGGCGCTCGCGCGGCGCGCGCTCGCGGCCGGGCACCGCACGCTCATCGCCGGCTCGGGCATCCCCGAGCGCATCCGCCTCATCACGGAGTACCTCGCGCCGGGCGCAGAGGCGATGACGGCGGCGGAGGTCGCCGCAGCCGCCGACGTCGTGATCCTCGCGCTGCCGCTCGGCCAGCACACCGCGCTGCCGGTCGAGGCGCTGGGCGGCAAGCTCGTCATCGACGCCATGAACTACTGGTGGGAGACCGACGGCATCCGCGACGAGTTCACCGACCCGTCCCGGCCGACGAGCGTCATCGTGCAGGAGTTCCTGCCAGGCTCGCGGGTCGTCAAGGCCTTCAACCACATGGGCTACCACGACCTCGCGGACTGGCCGCGGCCCGCGGGCAACCCGCAGCGCCGCGCGATCGCGGTCGCGGGCGATGCCGGCGCCGACGTCGACCTGGTCGCGCGGCTCGTCGACGAGTTCGGCTTCGACCCCGTGGTGCTCGACTCGCTCGAGGCGGGCCTGCGGCTGCAGCCGGGCTACCCGGCGTTCGGCGCGAACGAGGACGCCGCGACGCTCCGCGCGCTCATCGGCTGAGCGCTCGGGTCAGAAGACCTCGATGCCCTGCCGGTCGGCGGCGAGCAGGAGCTCGTCGTAGGTCGAGCGCGTGCCGAACGCCGGGCACGAGTGCGTGGAGTCGCTGCGGGCGATGAAGCTGCCGCTCCAGGGCGAGCCGAGCGGGTAGTCGATGCGCACCTGGTCGAGCCGATGCGTCACGCGCGCGCCGTCGAGCAGCGAGAGCCGGCCGTCCTCCTCGATGTAGACGAGCGCCTGGTCGGGTCCGCGCTCCGGCCACACGTGCGCCTCCGCTCCGGAGACCGCGAGGCTGAGGTGCGGCAGGAGGTGTCCGCCGTCCTTGGCGCAGCGGCGCCCATCCGGGTCGGTCTCGCTGCAGCGCGCGGGTGCCGTGATCGCCTCGCGGCGGCGCGTCGGCGGCCGATCCAGCACCATCGACCTCAGCACCTCGACTGCCCGCATGTGCGCCCCCTCGCGTCGCGAACGACGTTACAGAACGAGGCGGCGGGTCCAGGGCAGGATTCGCTCAAGGCGAGGTGAGCACGTGCTTCGGGCGATCGCTCCGGGAACGACGAAGCCCCCGCACGGCGGGGGCTTCCGGTGTGGCTCCGACGGGCGTCGATCCCGTGACCTCACGATTTTCAGTCGTGCGCTCTACCAACTGAGCTACAGAGCCAGGCGGAACATCGTCCGCCCTTGCACGAGGCCCTCTCTCTCGAGAGGGGCCAAGGGCAATGGCGACCCTGACGGGACTTGAACCCGCGACCTCCGCCGTGACAGGGCGGCGCGCTAACCAAACTGCGCTACAGGGCCATGCTGGTAGACCCATCGTACAGAACGAATCTGCCCTGAGTGACCCCAACGGGATTCGAACCCGTGCTGCCGCCGTGAAAGGGCGGTGTCCTAGGCCTCTAAACGATGGGGCCGGGCGCCGGAGCGCTCGACTACCGAGGGTAGACGCTACAGCACGCCGGAGGCTCGGTGCAAACCGGACGCGGATGCCGCGTGTCTGCGCGGCCCGCGAGCCCCGTGGCGCGGGCGTTTCGGGTTCGGACGGGTTCGTCGACACGCCATAGCGCATCGCGAGGAATCCAACCTTCAGCCGGAGCATGAATGTTGGTAGAGTTGCCCCCATTGTGTGCGCGCACCGCGGTGGCACGATGGACCTGAGCAGCGCCTGGCGCTGCCGAACGAGGAGTCACATGGCGAGGCCCGACCGGACCGGCGCTGGCGAGGCGACCGCCCACTGGCGCGGCCTGCGCCACGCGATCGCCACCTCCGCCGCGGTCGCGGGCATGGTGCTCGTCATGGTCGTGCCGGGCACGCCTGCCGCCGACGCCGTCGACGACTGGGGCTTCCCCACCTGGGCCGAGGTCGAGGCCGCGCGCGGCAACGAGTCCGCGAAGAACGAGCAGATCGCGCAGATCCAGGGCCTCATCGCCCAGCTGCAGACCGACCTCCAGACCGCCCAGGCGCTCTCCGAGCAGCGCGCCGCCGAGGCCATCGAGGCGCAGGGCCGCTACGACGAGGCCGTCGCGGTCGCCGACCGCCTCCAGCAGCAGGCCGACGAGGCCTCGACCCGCGCCACGGACTCCGAGCGCGCCGCCGGCCAGCTCGCCGCGCAGCTCGCGCGCTCCGGCGGCACCGGCGACATGAGCGCCGAGCTCTTCGCCAACCCCGGCTCTGCCGACACCTGGCTCTACCGGCTCGACCTCATGGACCGCGTCGCCGGCACGGCCGACTCGCTCTACGAGCAGGCCCAGCGCGACGCCAACACCGCGCAGGCGCTCCAGGACCAGGCCGCCGTCGCGCGCGAGGCGCTCCTCGGCCTCAAGCAGGAGGCCGACGCCGCCTACGACGCAGCGCTGCAGGCATCCGCGGCAGCGCAGGCCGCCGTCGAGCGCGAGCAGAGCCACCGCGTCGAGCTCGAGGCGCAGCTCGCCGTGCTCGTCGAGAACCGGCGCGCGACCGAGGACGACTACCAGGCCGGCCAGCGCTGGCAGGCCTACCTGGCCGAGCAGGAGCGCATCCGCCTCGCCGCCGAGGCCGCCGCGCGTGAGGCGGAGCGCCAGCGCTGGATCGCCGAGCAGCAGCGCCAGGCAGCAGCAGCGGCAGCGGCGGCAGCCGCCGCGGCGGCGGCCAACCAGGGCAACGGCGGCGGTGGCAGCAGCGGCGGCGGCAGCGGTGGCGGCGGGTCCGTGCCGGTCGCGCCGCCCGCATCCAGCGGCTGGCAGACGCCGCACTACGGCCGCTTCAGCTCGGCCTACGGCTGGCGCAACGACCCGCTGGGCGTGCTCGGCCGCAAGCTGCACGCGGGCGTCGACATCGTCGCCGGCTGCGGCACGCCGATCTACGCGCCGGCGAACGGCACGGTCGCGCTGCGCGGCCGCGACATCTACGGCGCGAACATCCTCTACATCAGCCACGGCGGGGGCGTACAGAGCGAGTTCGCCCACATGATCGCCCCGGCGGTCGTCTACCCGGGCCAGAGCGTCCGCGCCGGCCAGGTCGTCGGCTACGAGGGCTCGACGGGCCACTCGACCGGGTGCCACCTGCACTTCCAGATCCGCGTGAACGGCTCGCTCGTCAATCCCGAGCCGTTCCTCAACGCGCGGGGCGTCTACCTGCGCTGAGCCGCCGGCCCGAGCGACGCAGACATGCGAAGAGGGGCGCACCTCGCGGTGCGCCCCTCTTCGCGTCTCGTCTCAGGCGGTGACGTCGCGGCCGCCCTCGGGCTTCTCGACGCTCTCGCCGGACTGGTCGCCGTGAGCGGCGTCGAAGGCGGCGTAGCCGGCCTGGACGGTCGCCTCCGCGGCCTCCACGCCCTCCCACTCGCCGAGCTTGGCCCACTTGTTCGGCTCGAGGTCCTTGTAGTGCAGGAAGAAGTGCTCGATCTCGTCGCGCGTCTGCTGCGGCACATCCGTGATGTCCTGGATGTGCACCCAGCGCGGGTCCTTCTCGAGCACGCAGATGACCTTCGTGTCGATGCCGCCGTCGTCCTCCATGTTGAGCTGGCCGACGGGGCGCACGCGCACGAAGACACCCGGGGGCACCGAGTACTCGAGCAGCACGAGCGCGTCGACCGGGTCGCCGTCGAGGCCGAGGGTGCCCTCGAAGAAGCCGTAGTCCGTCGGGTAGACGAAGGTCGTGAAGAGCACGCGGTCGAGGTACACGCGACCCGTCTCGTGGTCCACCTCGAACTTGTTGCGGCTCCCCTTGGGGATCTCGATGACGACGTCGTAGGCGGCCAAGAGCGGCTCCTTCTCGTGGTGGTGCGGAATCGGCATAAGGTTACTTCATGCCCGAAAGCGACCGTCGACCGCGGCTGACGCCTGCCGTCGCCGACGTCCGCCGGGCCGTGCGCGAGTCGATCGCCGACCTGCCGGAGGGCGCGCTCGTGCTCGTCGCCCTGTCCGGCGGACCCGATTCGCTCGCCCTCGCATCGGCCACCGCCTTCGAGGCCGCCCGGTCCGGAGTCCGGGCCGGCGCCGTGATCGTCGACCACGGCCTGCAGCCCGGCAGCGCCGACATCGCCGAGCGCGCGGCGGGCCAGGCACGCGAGCTCGGCCTCGACCCGGTGCGCGTGATGCCCGTGCAGGTCGCGACCGACGGCAGCCCCGAGGCGGCCGCCCGGCAGGCCCGCTACGCCGCGCTGCTGCAGGCGCGCAAGGAGGAGGGCGCCGCCGCCGTGCTCCTCGGCCACACGCTCGACGACCAGGCGGAGACCGTGCTCATCGGGCTCGCGCGCGGGTCGGGCTCCGAGAGCCTCTGGGGCATGCACCCGCGCATCGGCTTCCTCCGTCGGCCGCTGCTGCAGGTGCGGCGCGCGACCACGCACCAGTCCTGCCGCGACCAGGGCCTCGACGCGTGGAGCGATCCGCACAACGACGACGACCGCTTCCTGCGCGTGCGCGTGCGGCACCGGGTGCTGCCGATGCTCGACGAGGTGCTCGGCGGCGGCGTCGCGCTCGCGCTGACGCGCACCGCCGACACGCTCCGCGAGGACGCCGAGGCGCTCGCGCACTTCGCGCAGGAGCAGATCCTCGACCTCGTCGAGCACGCCGAGGGCGGTCTCTCGCTCGACGTGGGCGGGCTGGGCGCCAACCCGCCCGCGCTGCGCCAGCGGATCATCCGCCTCGCCGTGCAGAGCGAGTTCCACGTCGCGCTCTCGCGGCAGCAGACCCTCGAGGTGTCGCGCCTCGTGACCGACTGGCACGGCCAGGGGCCGATCCACCTGCCGGGCATCCGCGTGACGCGCGACGGGCGTCGGCTCGTCTTCGTCGCGGCCTGAGCGCTGCCTCGTGGCGCGGTGTGACCGTCGCGCGCTGCCGGACATGTCAGGTTCGACGGACGCGCCGCGTCCGCTGACCGGAGGAGCCACCTGATGCGTCCCCCTCGCGACCGCACCGCACGGGCGCTCCGCGCTGCCGCGCTGCTGCTGCCGCTGCTCGTGCTCGCGGGCTGCGCGCCGGGGCCCGCGCCGGCCGACTCCGCGCCGCCCGCGCCGTCGGCGACCGGCGATGCCCCAATGCCGACCCCAGCGCCGACCCCCGTTCCGACCGCGACGCCGACACCGACCGCGGTGCCGGCGCCTCCCGCGACCGCGACGCCGGCGCCCCCGGTCGCGACGGCGAGCCCCGGGTGGCAGCGCTACGAGGCGCCGGACGGGCGGAGCAGCTGGCGCATGCCGCCGGGCTGGACCGTCGACATCACGACCGAGGTCGTCGAGGGCAACCCGGCGTGGACCGACCACCGCGGGCTGGTGCGCGACAGCGCGGGCACCCCGATGCTCCGGTTCGAGGCGGTCGCGAGCGGCGGCCAGTACGCCACCGATTACACGCCGTGCACGAGGCCCGCCACCGAGGTGCTCGACGCGGCACCGATGGGCGGTGCTGTGGCCTCCGCGGGCGCCGCGCGCGTCGCGGTCGCCTACGAGGGCGCGAGCGGGGTGATCTTCGCAGCCGGCATCTCGCAGAACGATCCGCATGCCGCGTGCGAGCCGGGGATCATCGCTCTCTACGACACGGGATACGACTACCTGGTCTTCGAGATCGTCGACGACGCCGGGCTCGCGGCGCCGGTGTTCGACAGCTTCGACGCGGCGCGCGCGTATGCGGAGACCGACGAGTACCGCGCCATCCGCGATGTGCTCGCGTCGTTCGAGGTCGTTGCACGATCGTGATGCGCCGTCCAGCCGACGGCCACCTGCCGGCTGCCGCGGTGCGGTTCGATGCAGTGGAGTGCTTCGTGATCGAACCGTGACCTCGCGCGGGTGACCTCGCCGTCGGGGCGGACATGTCGGGTTGCACGACACCTGCATCTTCGTCACGAGAGGATCACGATGATCACCCCACGGCTGCGCGCGGTCACCGCCGCACTCGCCCTCACCGCGCTGCTGGCGGGCTGCGCCGCTCCCGCGGCGGAACCGACCGAGGCCCCCTCGGCCACGACCGGGACGCCCACGACCGAGGCACCCAGCGCCACCGCGGCGTCGTCGACCCTCACGCCCAGCGCCTCCTCGGCCGACGAGCGGGATGCGCCCTCCGAGGCACCGGGCGTGACGGTCGCCCCGCCGGCACCCGAGCCTCCTGCCTGGTCGGGGCCGACGGCGGTCGACACCACGGACTGGCAGACGTTCACGATGCCCGGCGGCGAGGCGTCGTTCCGGCTCCCGCCCACCTGGGAGGTGCGCGGCGTGCACGCGTTCGCTCCCGGCACGGCGGAGCCGGCGGGCTACGCGCACGTCTACACCGACGACGGGGAACACCTGCTCGGCCTCCACCTCGACGCGGAGCCGTGGACGCTCCGATGCGACGGCCCCGGGATCGACGCGCGCGTCCTGCACGAGGAGCCGGTGGAGCTCGCGATCGACACGCCTGGGCAGCTCTCGACCCAGGTGCGCTTCGACGCGCTCGGCGTGAGCGGATCGATGTCGATCTCGCTGACCGACGGCCGGCCGGACGCAGAGGGCTGCACCGACTCGTCGGTGGACGTGACGAGCGGTGCCAACGGCATCGCATCCGTCGCCTTCGGCACCGGCAGCCCGGGCCCCAGCCTGTCGTCACCGCCATCCTTCGCCGGCTTCTCCTCGGCCGGCCGGGCGCTGGAGCTGGTCGATCAGGACCGGCTCGCCGCCGCCTGGACGATCGTGCGCTCGCTCGAGGTGCACCAGTGACCGGCGCACGACGGGCCGCCGTCCTGCCGCTCCTCGTCGCACCGCTGCTGCTCGTCGCCTGCGCCGGCGGAGCGCCGGCGGCGACGACCGCACCGCCCGCTTCGTCCGCGCCGGCGTCCGCGTCCCCGACCGCTGCCGCCTCGCCGACCGCTGCGCCCGAGGCGACGTGGCACCGCTTCTCGACGGAGAGCGGCATGGCCTCGGTCAGCATCCCCCCGACCTGGACGGTCGAGGGCGGGGCCGTGGCGAGCGACGTGGGCGACGTGGAGTGGATCTGGGTCCGCAACTCGCTGCAGCACGAGATGGCGCTCCTCGCCATCGGCAACGGAGGCGACCGCGGCGGGGCATGCGACGACTGGGACGGCGACGGCACCGCGTTCGTGCCCGCGCGGATCCACCTGGTCGAGGAGGTCGACGTGACGGGCGAGAGCCTCGACGACGGACCTCCGGCGTACCTCTACGCAGCGACCGTGCAGCCGGCCGAGGGGGACTTCTCGTTCCACGTCGGCTACAGCACCGAACGGCCAGAAGGAGATCGCATGCCGTGCCTCACCTACGACGACGTCGCCGTGCCGGAGGGGTACCCCTGGGTCACGCTCGGCACGCCCTCGGCGTCGATGGGCGGAGGGCTCTGGCAGGTCGACTCGTTCGACGCCGGAGCCGCGTACGCCGAGACCGAGGAGTACGCCGCGCTGGTCGACGTGCTCCGGTCGCTCCGGCTCGAGGCCGCACGATGAGCCGCCGCGGTGCGGCCGCAGCAGCCCTGACCACGATCGCGCTGCTGGTCGCGGGCTGCGCCCCGACGGCCGGGGGTCCGGGGGAGACGCCCGCGGCGACGCCCACGGCCACGGCCACGCCTACGGCAAGCGCCGAGCCGACGCCCACGGCGAGCCCCGCGCCGACGCCCACGCCGACGCCCTCGTCGACCGATCCGAGCGCCGACTGGCAGGAGATCGCGACGCCCAACGGCACGGCGACGTTCCGCATCCCGCCCGGATGGACGGCGGAGGTCGGCGGGGAGGAGGTCGCGTACGACGGCGAGCAGCACTGGGTCAACGCCATCGCCGTGCGCAACGAGACCGGGACCGTGACCGCCAGCTACTACGACGGCCCGTAGGACGACGTGGGTGCGGCCGCCGACTTCGGCGTCGTGCGGTCGACGCCCGTCGAGACGCTCGACGCCGACGAGCTCGCGGCAGCGGGCGACACGAACCGCACGTACCTCGAGCACTTCGCGAGCGCGTGGTGGACGACGGGCGACGGCACCACCTTCACCGCGCACGCCGGGCTGGCCACGTCGCCGGCGGGCGAGAGCGCACCGGCATCGACCGTCATCGACGGGGAGCGCACCGTGTCGTTCGGCGTCCGCGGCGAGTTCGCGAGCGAGGCGGCGGCCGTCGCGTGGCTCGAGAGCGACGACGTCACGGCGCTGCTCGAGATCGTCGCGACGCTCGACCTGACCGGCATCCCTGCCCCGGCGCTCCCATGAGGGCGCGCTTCAGCCATCACGAGAGGACTCCCATGCACGACGCCCGACTCCGAGGAGCGGCAGCCGTGCTCGCGCTCGGTGCGCTGCTCGCCGGCTGCGCCGCACCCGCGACCGAGCCGAGCGCGGCGCCCACCGCGACCGATGCCCCGGCCGCGACGCCGACCGCCACGGCTGCGCCGACGGCGAGCGCCGACCCGATGGCGGACTGGCAGCTCATCCAGCCGGAGTCCGGACGCGCACAGTTCCGCATCCCCGCCGACTGGAGCGCCGACGTGACCTTCGCGGAGCAGGATGGCGAGCCGATCGACGGCGTCACCGTGCGGCGACCCGACGGGCAGCCGCAGCTCACCTTCTCGCAGGCGCCGGGCGACGTCGGCGGGATCTGCACCGTCGAGGGCAGCGATGGCGTCTCGACGCCGATGCTGCCGGACAGCGAGCTGCTCGACACGGCTCCACTCACCCTCGGCGACGGCTCGGCCGATGCCGAGGCGGTCGCGTTCGGGGCGGTCGCGGTCGAGCTCGAGGACGGGCGCTGGATCTTCGGGATGGGCATCACCGCCGAGGAGTGGCTGCAGGAGCCGCTCGGCTGCCCGTTCTACTTCATCACCACCGGTCCGGCACCGGAGGGCGAGCCCGGCGGCATCATGACCTTCGCCACGGAGTCGCAGCTGAGCGGCATGGGCGACGCCGCCATCTGGATCGTCGACTCGATCGAGGACGCGCGCGCCTACCTCGAGACGGAGGAGTACGCGACGCTCAAGCAGATCCTGCTGTCGTTCGAAGCCCGGGTCTGACGCGCGAGCGCGGTGCGACCGGCCGGTAGGTTGGTCGCACCGCCGACGCCGACCGCCAGGAGCGCAGATGGACTTCACGCACGTCGAGGGCGACCTCGCCAAGACCCTCATCACCGAGGACGAGCTGCACGCCAAGCTCGAGGAGCTCGCCCGCCAGATCGAGGAGGACTACGAGGGCCTCGACCTGCTGCTCGTCGGCGTGCTGCGCGGCGCGGTCATGGTGATGGCCGACCTCTCGCGCACGCTCCGCCGCCACATCGAGATGGACTGGATGGCCGTCTCGTCGTACGGCTCCGGCACCGTCTCGTCGGGCGTCGTCCGCATCCTCAAGGACCTCGACACCGACCTCACCGGCCGGCACGTGCTGATCGTCGAGGACATCATCGACTCGGGCCTGACGCTCTCGTGGCTCAAGGCCAACCTCGAGTCGCGCGGCGCCGCGTCGGTCGAGATCTGCACGATGCTGCGGAAGCCCGACGCGCTCAAGGTGCAGGTCGAGGTGAAGTACTGCGGCTTCGACATCCCCAACGAGTTCGTCATCGGCTACGGCCTCGACTACGCCGAGAAGTACCGCAACCTCCGCGGCATCGGCGTGCTCGCGCCGCACGTCTACAACTGACGGCCGGGCAGGACCCGTCGGGCACGATCGTGATCGGATCGTGACCGCCCGGATGTGACGCGTGGGCGACGATCGGACATGTCGGTTCGAGGGGCCGCCGCGCCCGATGAGCCCGAGGAGTCACGATGACCAGCACCACCGCCGCCGTCCGAGCGTCCGTCGCCGTCCTGGCGGCGCTGACGCTCGCGTCATGCGCCCAGCCGGGGACGGAGCCGACGGTCGCGCCCGACGGCCCGCCGCCCAGCGCATCCGCCACCGCGGCCCCGACCGCCTCGGCGTCCCCGACGCCGAGCGCCGCCGCCGGGGCGGCGTCGCGGGTGTTCGAGGCGCAGGACGGCGCGGTGCGGTTCTCGCTGCCGGAGGGCTGGTCGGTCGACGACCGCAGCGCGATGCACGAGGCGTCCGAGATGTACGATAACGGCCCCAGCTGGCTCAACGAGCTCGTCGTGCTCGACGAGGACGGCGACCGCATGCTCTGGTACCGCGAGCGCCCCGGCAACGACTCCGTCGACTGCCGCGAGGTGTCGGCAGACGCAGAGCGGACCGAGATCACGCCGTTCTCCGAGGAGCTCGTCGCCGCGCGTGCAGCAGAGGGCGAACCGATCGGGCCGACCTTCGCGCTCGCCGAGCTCGGCGAGGCTGCGCAGTTCGACGCGGCAGGGGAGCCCGGCGAGTGGTCGGTCGTGATGGGTGTCGTCACCACCCTGCCCGTCACGCAGGACGGCTGCTCCGACCTCACCGACGTGCTCTGGAGCGGCAGCCGCGTGGTGCTGCTCGACGTGGTCGGCGACGCCGAGCGCGAGGACGGCATCCCCGACCCCACGATCGACTTCCCCGACGAGCAGTCCGCTCGCGCGTGGCTCGGGAGCGCCGAGCACGACGCCATCATCGGCGTGCTGCAGTCGCTCGAGCTCACCGACGCGCCGCTGCTGGACGCGGCGCCATGACGCTGCCTCGGCGTGATCGCCGCGCCGCTCGCACCGGCGCGCTCACAGCCGAGCGTCCCCCACGGTTTGGGATGATGGAGCCATGACGTCCCCCGCCCGGCTGCTCGCCCCGATCGCCCTCGCGATCGCTGCCTCGGTCCTCGTCGGATGCTCCGGCACGCCGTCGCCTGACCCCCAGCCGACCATCCCTCCGGGCATCACCGCCCCGCCGCCCACCGTGCCGGCCACGCCGACGCCGACCGTCACGTCGGCCCTGCCCGCCGAGATCGCCGGCGTCGACACGAGCGGCTGGCAGCAGGTCCCGGTGCCGAGCGGCGCCGCCACGTTCCGCATCCCCGCCGACTGGTCGGTCGCGGAGGCCGCGGGCGGGCTCGACATCCTGCGCGCCGACGGCCAGCGGCAGCTCGGCTACGCCGAGGGCGTCTCGGCCGGCGACGGCAGCTGCGTCGACGGCTCCGGCACGCCCGTCGGCTGGCGCACCGCGGTGCTCGACCGCCAGGAGGTCACCCTCACCGGCGCATCCGGCATCGCCTTCGGCGCGGCCGCCCTGCAGCTGGGGGAGCAGTGGGTGGTCAGCGTCGGCCTCCGCCCCGCCGCAGACGCGCAGACGCCGCGCTGCCCGATCGTGAACGTCATCGAGACGCCCGTCGGCCTCATCAGCTTCGGCTCGGAGGTCAACGTCACCGGCACGGGCGTCGGTGCCCCGTGGGCGGTCGACTCCGTCGCGGCCGCGGAGGAGTACCTCGGCGGCGAGGAGTACGCGACCATCCGCGCGATCGTCATGTCGCTCGAGCTGCTCGAGCCGTCCGCGCCCTGAGCGAACAGGCGGCGAGGCCGCTCACCGCCGGGGATAGCCTGGTGCCCTCCCGACCCAGAAGGACGTCATGAGCTTCAAGAAGTTCCTGCGTGGGCCGATCCCGTGGATCGTCCTCGCACTCCTCATCGTCGGAGTCGCGTTCAGCTTCTTCATGACGCCGCAGTTCCGTCCGGTGCAGACGGATGTCGGCATGCAGATGATCCAGGACGGCCGCGTGCAGCAGGCGCGCATCGTCGACGGCGAGCAGCGCGTGGACCTGATCCTCACGGAGCCCGACGCCGAGCTCGGCGCGCAGGTGCAGTTCTACTACGTCGCGCCCCGCGGTCCCGCGGTCGTCGAGGCCATCGCGGCCGCCGACCCCGCCGAGGGCTACATCGACGAGGTGCCGCAGGGCAACTGGCTGCTGTCGCTGCTCGGGATCCTGCTGCCGGTGCTGCTGCTCGGCGCGCTCTTCTACTTCTTCATGACGCGCCTCTCCGGCGGCAACAAGGGCGTCATGCAGTTCGGCAAGTCGAAGGCGAAGCTGATCACGAAGGACATGCCGCAGGTCAAGTTCGCGGATGTCGCGGGCGCCGACGAGGCGGTCGAGGAGCTCGGCGAGATCAAGGAGTTCCTGCAGGACCCGACGAAGTTCCAGGCGGTCGGCGCGCGCATCCCGAAGGGCGTGCTGCTCTACGGCGCCCCCGGCACCGGCAAGACGCTGCTCGCCCGCGCGGTCGCGGGCGAGGCGGGCGTGCCCTTCTACTCGATCTCGGGCTCGGACTTCGTCGAGATGTTCGTCGGCGTCGGCGCGAGCCGCGTGCGCGACCTGTTCGAGCAGGCCAAGCAGAACGCGCCCGCGATCATCTTCGTCGACGAGATCGACGCCGTCGGCCGGCACCGCGGTGCGGGCCTCGGCGGCGGTCACGACGAGCGCGAGCAGACGCTCAACCAGCTGCTCGTCGAGATGGACGGCTTCGACGTGAAGACGAACGTCATCCTCATCGCCGCGACGAACCGCCCCGACATCCTCGACCCCGCGCTGCTGCGCCCGGGCCGCTTCGACCGGCAGATCGGCGTCGACGCCCCCGACATGAAGGGTCGCGAGACGATCCTGACGGTCCACGCGAAGGGCAAGCCCATCGCGCCGGGCGTCGACCTGAGCGTGCTCGCCCGCAAGACGCCGGGTTTCACCGGCGCCGACCTCGCCAACGTGCTGAACGAGGCCGCGCTGCTCACCGCCCGCAACAACGCGACGCAGATCACCGACGAGTCGCTCGACGAGGCCGTCGACCGCGTGATGGCCGGCCCGCAGCGCCGGACGCGCGTGATGAACGACAAGGAGCGGCTCATCACCGCCTACCACGAGGGCGGCCACGCGCTCGCGGCGGCGGCGATGCGGCACTCCGACCCCGTCACGAAGGTCACGATCCTGCCGCGCGGGCGCGCCCTCGGCTACACGATGGTGCTCCCGGTGAACGACCGCTACTCCGTCACGCGCAACGAGCTGCTCGACCAGCTCACGTACGCGATGGGCGGCCGCGTGGCCGAGGAGATCGTGTTCCACGATCCCACCACGGGCGCGAGCAACGACATCGAGAAGGCCACCGGCATCGCCCGCAAGATGGTCACCGAATACGGCATGACGGCAGCGGTCGGCGCGGTCAAGCTGGGATCCGCGCAGGGCGAGCAGTTCTTCGGGCGCGACATGGGCGGCAGCCGCGACTACTCGCCGACGCTCTCCGAGGCGGTCGACCGCGAGGTGCGGGCGATCATCGAGCAGGCGCACGACGAGGCGTGGCAGGTGCTCAACCGCAACCGCGACGTGCTCGACCGCCTCGCAGGCGAGCTGCTCGAGCGCGAGACGCTCGACCACCTGCGGCTCGCAGAGATCTTCGCGGACGTCGAGAAGCTGCCCGAGCGCCCGCAGTGGCTCTCGCACCCCGATCGACCGGTGAGCGACCGCCCGCCGATCGAGCTGCCCGTCTCGCAGCACGTCGACGAGGCCGTCGAGCCCGACACCGAGACCGTCGCCGAGGTCTGATGGCGGTCGACGGGGAGCGCATCGCCGCGGCGGTCCGCGAGCTGCTCGCGGCGATCGGCGACGACCCCGCGCGGCCCGGGCTCGCAGAGACGCCGCGGCGGGTCGCCGAGGCCTACGCGGACTACTTCGCGGGCGTCGGCGTCGACGCCTCCGCGCACCTCGACTCCGGCGACCTCGCGGGAGAGTCGGGCGAGCTCGTGCTGCTGCGCGACATCGAGTTCCGCTCGATGTGCGAGCACCACCTGCTGCCGTTCACGGGCGTCGCCCACGTGGCGTACCTGCCGAGCGACCGCATCGTCGGCCTCGGCCGCATCCCGCGCGTCGTCGAGACGATCGCGTCGCGACCGCAGATCCAGGAGCGGCTCACCGACGAGATCGCCGATGCGCTCGTCGCGGGCCTCGAGCCGCGCGGCGTGCTCGTCGTCGTCGAGGCCGCGCACGGATGCGTGGCCGCGCGCGGCGCGCGGCAGGCCAAGTCGTCGACCGTGACGATCGCGAGCCGCGGCACCCTCGCCGAGCCGATCGAGCGCGCCGAGATCATGGCGCTCATCGGGGAGCGGCGGTAGCGGTGGCGACGCAGCGCACCGAGGTCTGGGGCATCCTCAACGTCACCCCCGACTCGTTCAGCGACGGCGGCCGCTACATCGACGCGGGTGCGGCGATCGCCCACGCGCGGCGCATGCGGGCGCAGGGTGCCGGCGTCATCGACATCGGCGGCGAGTCGACCCGTCCTGGCGCCTCGCCCATCGATCCCGACGAGGAGCAGCGCCGCATCCTGCCGGTCGTGACGGAGCTCGTGCGGGAGGGCATCCGCGTCTCGGTCGACACCATCCACGCGACGACCGCGCGCGCCGCGATGGCCGCAGGCGCCGAGATCATCAACGACGTGACGGCCGGCGAGCACGACCCCGACATGCTGCGCACGGTCGCGGAGGGCGGCGCGCGCATCGTGCTCATGCACTCCCGCGGCATCGACGTGACGCAGGACACCCACTACGACGACGTCGTGCGCGAGGTCGTCGAGCACCTCGAGCGACGGATCGACGCGGCGGTCGACGCGGGCATCGCGCGCGAGCGCATCATCCTCGACCCGGGCTTCGGCTTCTCGAAGGGGGCGGCCGACAACTGGCGACTGCTCGCCGGGCTGCACCACCTCGTCGAGCTCGGGCTGCCCCTGCTCGTCGGCACGAGCCGCAAGCGGTTCCTCGGCGACCTCGTGCCCGAGGGCGCGCCCGCCTCGGAGCGCGATGCGGCGACCGCCGCGACCTCGCTGCTCGCCGCCCAGCGCGGCGCCGGCTCCGTGCGCGTCCACGACGTCGCCTCGACGGTCTCCGCCGTGCGGTCGCTCGATGCCGTCCGACGCGCCGACGGCCCCGACTGGGACGTCGTGCTCGACGACGTCGAGCGGCTGCACGGCACGATCGACCTCCGGGGCATCCGAGCGACCGGGCACCACGGCGTGCTGCCCGAGGAGCGCAGGGACGGGCAGGAGTTCGTCGTCGACGTGTCGCTCGGCCTCGACGTGCGCGAGGCCGTCGCGACCGACGACGTCGCGCGCACCGTGCACTACGGCGAGCTCGCCGAGCGGATCGTGGCGGCGATCGAGCGCGACCCGGTCGACCTCATCGAGACGCTCGCCGACCGCATCGCGCACGTCTGCCTCGAGGACCGCCGCGTCGGGCACGCGGTCGTGACCGTGCACAAGCCGAGCGCGCCCATCGCCGTGCCGTTCGGCGACGTCGCGGTGACCGTGCAGCGGGCGCGGCTGCGGCGCGGCGGGGGCATCCGTTGAGGCTCTCGCTCGAGCGGCGAGCCGTGCTGTCGCTCGGGGCCAACCTCGGTGACCGCGTGGCCACCATCGACCGCGCCGTGCGCGCGCTCGACGCGATCGACGGCATCCGGGTGCTCGACCGCTCGAGCACGTGGGAGTCGCCGTCGTGGCACCCCGACGGCGAGGGGCTCTCGCCCGACTACGCCAACATCGTCGTGATCGTCGGCACGACGCTCGAGCCGCTCGAGCTGCTCGACGCGATCCGGGCGGTCGAGGATGCGCTCGGCCGCGTGCGCGAGGAGCGCTACGGCAGCCGCACGATCGACATCGACATCGTCGCGATCGGCGCGCTCGAGCTCGACACCGACGAGCTGACGCTGCCGCACCCGCGCGCGCACGAGCGGCAGTTCGTGCTGCAGCCGTGGCTCGAGGTCGAGCCGGCCGCGGCGCTGCCCGCCCACGGCCCGATCGCCGAGCTCGCCGAGTACGCCGACGGCGACGTCTGGCGGCTCGCGTGAGGCGCACCTCCGCGACCGCGCTCATCCTCAGCGCGGTCGTCGCGGCGGCCCTCGCGTGGATGGTCGAGGCGATGCTCGTCATGAGCGGCCGCCCGGCGGTCGTGCCGACCGTGACGCTCGGCATCGCGCTGGCGCTGCTCGGTGGCGTGCTGCTGCTGCTCGCCTGGCCGGTGCGCCAGGCCGCGCGCGGCAAGCGGCGCGTCGACTACCGGCACGCCACGAGCGTGCTCGGCTTCGCGAAGGCCAACGCCGTCGTCGGCGCGCTGCTCACGGGCGCCGCGCTCGGTGCGCTCGCCTTCTTCGCGACCCGCGCGGTGGTCGCCGGGGACGCGGTGCTCGCGGTGACCGTGATCGCCGTCGGCGCTGCGATCGAGCTCGGCGCCGGCCTGCTCGCCGAGCACTGGTGCGTGCTGCCGCCCGACGACGAGGATGACGCCGCCGTCACGGGCTCCGCGCCGGAGCCGGCCTAGTCGAACCCCGGGCTCAGCGTTCCGCGGCGGGCTCGAACGTCGACATCGAGTCCTGGTCGAAGGCCTCGCGGATCTCCTCGACGCCCTCCCAGTTGACGTAGACGACCGACTGGTCGCCCTCCATGCCTGTGCCGAGCGTCGGCATCGTGAAGCTCTGGATGCGCGTCGAGTCGAGCTGCGCGAGCTGCGGCCCGAGGCCGAGCGCGACCGGCAGCGAGAAGGTGTCGGACGTCGCGAGGTGCGGCGTCACGGTGGCGAGCAGGTTCGCCATCCGCTCCGGGTTCGTGAGGTTCTCGCGCGTCATCATCTGCTCGATCGCGCCGCGCAGCAGCGCGCGCTGGTTGTGCGAGCGCTGGTAGTCGCCGTCGGAGAAGGGGTACCGGGCGCGCACGTAGGCGAGCGCCTCGTCGCCGGAGACGGTGATCTCGCCCGCGGGGAAGTCGTAGCCGCGGTCGCTGAAGGCGATGTCGTTCTGCAGCGTCACGCCGCCGAGCGCCTCCGTGAGCCCCTTGAAGCCCTCGAAGTCGATGACCGCGACGTGGTCGATGCGCTGGTCGATGATGCCCTCGACGGTCTGCACCATGAGCGGCACACCCCCGAGCGAGAGCGCGGCGTTGACCTTCTGGGTGCCGTGGCCCGGGATCTCGACCCACGAGTCGCGCATGATCGACATGATCTGCACCGTCTCTCGGTCCGGCGGGATGTGGGCGACCATGATCGTGTCGGCGCGGTCGCCGAGGCTCGTCAGCAGCGAGCCGTCCGAGGCGCGCGCATCGCTGCCGAGCAGCAGGACGTTGATGGGGGAGCCGGACTCGGTCGCCTGCTGGGTCGGGCGCAGCGACTCCTCGGGGAACGCGGTCTCGATCGTCTCGACCTGCTGCACCGAGGGATTGATGCGCAGAAAGTACCACCCGATGGCCGCGAGCAGCGCCAGCACGATGACGCCGACGATCGACACGGCGATCCATCGGCCTGCATGCCGTCGTCGCGGCTGGGTCTCCGAAGTCACGAGGGCAGTATCGCAGACGGCCCGTTCAGCGCCCTCGGGCTAGCCTGGAGGCCGGCCGCCGAGGGCCGCCGGCGATCGCCGGAGAGCAGTGGAGGAACCCCGTGGCAGAACGCCTCGACGTCACCGGCGCCTGGCAGCGCATCAGCATGCGCTACGCGGTGGTCGAGTCGATCGGGTCCGTGATCGGCTGGGTCATCGTCGGCGTCGGCGTCACCGTCCCGCTCTGGCTCCTGCACGACGGCGACATGCCGCTGTGGGCGTGGCTGCCGCTCATCGGCGCGGCGGTCCTGGCGATCGTCGGCGTCGTCTGGTCGTTCCTCCGCACCCGCACGATCGGCTACCTGCAGCGCGACGACGACCTGCTCGTGCGCCGGGGCATGCTGTTCCGCCGCTTCGTCGCCGTCCCCTACGGCCGCATGCAGATCGTCGACATCACGCAGGGCCCGATCGAGCGGATGTTCGGCCTCAAGTCGCTCAAGTTCGTCACGGCCGCCGCGTCGAGCGCCATCACGATCCCTGGCATGCCGGGCTCGACGGCGGAGGAGCTGCGCGACCACCTCGTGGCCGTCTCCGAGTCCCGACGGGCCGGTCTGTGACCGACGCGCCCCGCCCGCCGCAGGCACCGGGGGAGCGGTGGCCGGCGCAGCAGCAGCCGACGCAGCAGTGGCCGCAGCAGCAGCCTTGGCCGCAGCCTCAGGGGGCTCCGCAGCAGGAGGCGGCTCCGCAGCAGCAGCAGCAGCCCGCCGCGGGCGACGCGCGCGCGAAGGCGATCGAGCTCGTCGATGGCGAGTGGCACCGGCTGCACCCGGCGACGCCGCTGCTGCGCGGCGGCCTCGCCCTCATCATCGTCCTCGGCATCATCGTCTCGACCTTCCGCGACCGGCTCATCGGCATCGTCGTGCCCGAGGAGTGGAACGAGTTCGAGCAGGACCCGTTCGGCGACTTCATCATCGACCAGCTGCTGTGGGTCGCGCTCGGCACCGTCGGGCTCGTGCTGCTCGGCATCCTCGTCTTCTGGCTGAGCTGGCGCGTGCACCGCTTCCGCATCACCGGCGACGCGGTCGAGGTGCAGCAGGGCATCCTCGTCAAGCGGCACCGCCGCGCGCCGCTCGCGCGCATCCAGGCGATCAACATCCAGAAGCCCTGGTTCGCGCGGCTGCTCGGCGCGTGCAAGTTCGAGGTGCAGCAGGCGGGCAACGACGCCAACGTCGACCTCAACTACCTGAGCTCGTCGGTCGCGGATGCGCTGCGCTACGAGGTCATGGACCGCGCCTCCGGGCGGTCCGCCGCCGACGCCCAGCGCATGGCGACCGAGCGCGCCGGCACCGCGGGCGGCGTCGTCAACGAGTTCCTGAGGCCCGACGCCGAGATCGCGCACCTCGCGCCCCACTCGCTCGTGCGCATCCCGCTGGGCCGCATCGTCGCCTCGTCGCTGCTCGACGGCTGGATCGTCTGGGCGGTCGCCTACGCGATCGGCACGCTCGTGCTCATCATCGGCTTCCAGCAGTTCTGGGCCGTGTTCGCGCTGCTGCCCGGCGCGATCGCCTTCTTCGCCGCCGGCATGCGCTCGCTCGGCTCGAAGCTGCGCTACTCGATCGCGGCGACGCCCGACGGCATCCGGCTCGCCTACGGCCTCGCCTCGACGACGACCGAGATCCTGCCGCCGGGGCGCATCTTCGCGCTGCAGGTGAAGCAGCCGCTGCTGTGGCGGCCGTTCGGGTGGTGGCAGGTGACGTTCACGCGCGCCGGCAAGTCGAAGCCCGACGGCTCCGGCCAGGGCGGGCAGAGCAGCCAGATGGCGAGCTACCTGCTGCCGGTCGGCGACCTGCGCGACGTGCGCACGGTCGTCGGGCTCGTGCTGCCAGAGCTCGCGCACTCGCCGCTCGTCGACGCGGGCCTCTTCGGGCAGGCGCCCGACGCGTTCGTCGTGAGCCCGCCGCGGGCTCGGGCGTTCCGCTGGTTCTCGGTGCGCCGCAACGGCTTCCACGTCCACGACGCGGCGTTCCTGCTGCGGACCGGTCGCATCTGGCGCTCGCTGCAGCTCGTGCCGCAGGCCCGCGTGCAGTCGGTCGCGCTGCAGCAGGGGCCGATCTACGGCCTCGCGCGTCTCGGCCGCGTGCAGTTCCACGTCCCCGACACCGTGCTCTCGCCCGGCATCGGCGCGATCGACCAGGGCGACGCCCGCATCCTCTTCGACCACGCGATGCGCACCGTGAAGGTCGCGATCGACCGGGATGCGTCGGAGTCGTGGGCCGCGTCGCTCTCGCGCAACGCCGTGCTCGAGACCGCGCCCGCGGTGCAGGACGGCCTGATGTCGCCGCCGAGCCCGCCGGTCGCGGCGCCGTGGCAGCAGGTGCAGCAGCAGTGGCCGTCGCCGCCGCCGCAGCAGCCGTGGCAGCAGTCGCAGCAGCAGCCCCCGCAGCAGCAGCCCGCATGGCAGCACCCGCAGCACCCGCAGCACGCGCAGCAGAGCCCGCCGCGCGCGCCGCAGCAGTGGGTGCCCGCGGGGCCGCCCGCCGGGCCCGGCCAGCAGTGGACGCAGCAGCGCCCGCCGGGCCAGCACGCGGCGCCGCCGCAGCCGTGGCCCGCGCAGCCGCAGTCGTCGCAGCAGCCGCAGCCGCCGCAACCGCAGCAGCAGCCGCCGCAACCGCAGCAGCAGCCGTGGCCGTCGCAGCAGCAGCCGCCGCAGCAGCAGCCGGCGCCGCCGACCTCGGTGCCGCAGCCCCCGACCCAGCCGCCCCAGTCCCCGCAGCAGCACCCCGACCCGCGCTGGCAGCGGCCGCGGGACGAGTCGTGAAGCCCGGCAGGCTCGGCGTCGGCATCATCGGCGCCGGCCGCGTCGGCCCCGTGCTCGGCGCGGCCCTCGCGGGCGCGGGCCACGCGATCGTCGGCATCGACGCCACCGGCGAGGACGCGATCGAGCGCGCGGAGGCCGTGCTGCCGGGCGTCGAGCTGCTCGACGCGCCGACGATCGTCGAGCGGGCCGAGCTCGTGCTGCTCGCCGTGCCCACCGCCGAGCTGCCGGGCCTCGTCGCGGGGCTCGCGGCGACCGGCGCGTGGCAGCCTGGCCAGCTCGTGGTCCACACGGCGGCCGAGCACGGGGTCGCGGTGCTGCAGCCCGCGGTCGCCCGCGGCGCGATCCCCATCGCGCTGCACCCTGCGATGACCTTCACCGGCACGTCGCTCGACCTCTCTCGCCTGCTCGACGCCACCGTCGCCGTGACCGCGCCCGGCCCCGTGCTGCCGATCGGGCAGGCACTCGCGGTCGAGATGGGCGCCGAGCCGATCGTCGTCGACGAGGCCGACCGGCCCGCCTACGCCGAGGCCGTCGGCGTCGCGGCCGGCTTCGCCGACGGGCTGGTCGCGCAGGCGATGCGGCAGCTCCATGAGATCGGCATCGAGCGGCCGGCGCGCGTGCTCGGCGGCGTCGTCCGCTCGGCCGTCGAGTCGGCGCTCGCCCGCTACCCCGACCCGCCCCTCCAGCCCTGATCTCAACGTCGCCGGTGGTCGCGGAAGGCCGCATGGCGGATGCGCGACCACCGGCGACGTTGAGATGGACGGGGGATGGGCGCGCCTAGGCTTGCGTGGTGCCCGACGCCATCCAGACCCTGACGACCATCGACGCCGCTCGCGCGCTCGTCCGCGCCGCCCGCGCCGAGGGCAGGCGCATCGCGCTCGTGCCGACGATGGGCGCGCTCCACGACGGGCACGTGGAGCTCATGCGCGAGGCCCGCGAGCACGCCGACCTCGTGATCGCGTCGGTGTTCGTCAACCCGATGCAGTTCGGGCCGCACGAGGACCTCGCCCGCTACCCCCGCACCCCGGAGGCCGACACCGATCGGCTCGCGGAGCTCGGCGTCACCGCGGTCTTCATGCCGACCGTCGAGGAGATGTACCCGGACGGCGGCCGCTCGTCCACCGTCGTCACCGCCGGCCACCTCGGCACGGTGCTCGAGGGCCGCAGCCGGCCCGGTCACTTCGACGGCATGCTCACCGTGGTCGCGAAGCTGCTCGCCATCGTGCAGCCCGACGTCGCCGTCTTCGGCGAGAAGGACGCGCAGCAGCTCTTCCTCGTGCGGCGCATGGTGCGCGACCTGAACGTGCCGGTCGAGGTGCTCGGCGTGCCGACCGTGCGCGAGCCCGACGGCCTCGCGCTCTCGAGCCGCAACCGCTTCCTGCAGGCGGGGGAGCGGGCGGATGCGCTCGCGCTCTCGCGCGCGCTCGAGGCGGCGGGCGCGGCATCCGACCGCGGCGTCGAGGCGATGCTCGCCGCCGCGCAGGGCGTCATGCAGGACGACTCCGGCGTGCGACTCGACTACCTCGCCGTGGTCGACCCGCGCACCTTCACCGGGGCATCCGAGCACCACCGCGGCCCCGTGCAGGTGCTCGTCGCCGCGCGCGTCGGCACGGTCCGGCTGATCGACAACGCCACGTTCACGATCGGCTGACCGCGCGGGCACGATCGGCTGACCGCGCGGGCACGATCGGCTGACCGCGGCGGCGCCGCCCCGGCTCGGTAGGATCGATGGTCGTGACCGAGTCCCAGCAGCCATCGCCCGAGCCCGCCATCGAGCACGAGCGCGCCGACTGGGTCTCCCGCCTCGCCGACGAGGTCATCGCCGAGGCTGAGCGCCGCGGCACCCGGCCGGTCGCGGCATCCGGCATCTCGCCATCTGGGCCGATCCACCTCGGCAACTTCCGCGAGGTCATGAGCCCGCACCTCGTCGCCGACGAGCTGCTGCGCCGCGGTGTCGACGCCGAGCACCTCATCTCGTGGGACGACTACGACCGCTTTCGCAAGGTGCCGGCAGGCATCGATGGCGTCGACGCGTCGTGGGCGGAGCACATCGGCAAGCCGCTCACGAGCGTGCCCGCCCCTCCCGGCAGCACGGCGGACTCCTGGGCCGCCCACTTCCGCGCGCAGGCCGAGGCGTCGTTCGCCGAGGCGGGCGTGCGCTACCGCGGCATCAGCCAGACCGAGCAGTACGCCGCGGGCGCCTACACCGAGCAGATCCTGCACGCGATGCGCCACCGCCGCGAGATCGACGCGATCCTCGAGCAGTACCGCACGCTCCCCGCCGCGAAGGACGAGGACGAGGCGCTGCAGGCCGCGCTCGACGCCGGGTCCGGCGCCGCGGCCGAGGACGACGGCTCGGCGGGCGCCGAGTACTACCCGTACAAGCCCTACTGCACCGTGTGCGGCACCGACCTCACGACGATCGAGGCGTACGACGACGACTCGACCGAGATGACGTACGCGTGCCAGTGCGGGCACCGAGAGACGGTGCTGCTGCGCGAGTTCCGCTCCGGCAAGCTCGTCTGGAAGGTCGACTGGCCGATGCGCTGGGCCTACGAGCGCGTCGTCTTCGAGCCCTCGGGCGTCGACCACCAGTCGCCAGGGTCGTCGTTCCAGGTCGGCCTCGAGCTCGCACCGGTGTTCGGCTGGGAGCGGCCGCTCGGCCCGATGTACGCGTTCGTCGGCTTCGGCGGCGTCGCGAAGATGTCGTCGTCGCGCGGCGGCGCCCCGGTGCCGGCGGATGCACTCGCGGTCATGGAGGCGCCGGTGCTGCGCTGGCTCTACGCTCGGCGTCGCATGAACCAGTCGTTCGACGTCGCGTTCGGCTCCGACCTGCAGCGCACCTACGACGAGTGGGATGCGCTGCTGCGCAAGGCGGCCGCCGGCACAGCGCAGCCTGCCGAGCTCGCCGCGCTCGAGCGCGCGACCGCGACGGCCCACGAGCGGCTGCCCCAGACGCCGCGCCGCGTCGCGTACCGCACCCTCGCATCCGTCGTCGACATCACGTTCGGCGACGAGGCGCAGATCCTGCGCATCTTGCGCGGGCTCGACGAGACCGACCCGATCGTCGACCTGGACCCGCTGCGGCCCCGGCTCGACCGGGTGGAGGCGTGGGTCGCGACGCACATGCCCGCCGACGAGCACACGACCGTGCGGGAGTCGCCCGACCGCGAGGCGCTCGACGCGCTCACCGAGGTCGAGCGCGAGGCGCTGGGCCTGCTGCTCGACGGCGGTCAGGGGCTGCCCGCCATCGAGGACAGCTGGACGCTCGACGGCCTCACCCACCAGACCTACGGCGTCGCGAAGGTGCAGCGCGGGCTCGAGCCCGACGCGATCGTGAAGGGCGACAAGGCGCTCTCCGCCGCGCAGCGCGCGTTCTTCGCGCTGCTCTACCGCCTGCTCGTCGGGCGCGACACCGGCCCGCGCATCCCGACTCTGCTGCTGGCGATCGGCTCCGAGCGCGTCCGCGCGCTGCTCACCACCTGACCCCCTCGCGAACTTCCCTCAACCGCGGGGTTCGGCGCGAGGAACCCGCGGTTCGGGGAAGCTCGGCGTCGTGGCCGGGCGGGCGCGGTACCCTGGATGCATGCCTGAGAGCTGGTGGGGGAACGCGATCTTCTCGCTCATCCCGACGATCGTGCTCGGGCTCATCTTCTGGATGGTCATGCGGATGATCATCCGCGGCGATCGCACCGCCCGCCTCAAGTACGACCAGATCGAGGCCGAGGAGCGCGCGAAGGCCGGCCTGCCGCCGCGCGCGACCGCTGCCGCCGCGCCCGTCGCCGGCCAGCCTGCCGCGACGACGGCCACGGCGGCCGAGCGGCCGCCCGAGGCAGCGCCCGGGCAGGACCGCACCTCCGCCTAGCTGTACTTCCTCGGGAGGTTGTGAACGCTTGGCATAGGTGAAGGCCTCCTCGGAGGATGTGGGTAACCACACTCACGTCGTCCAGGAGGCCTTCATGTCCAACCGTAATCTCGCGCTCTCACCTGCCACCAGGGAGAGGATCGCGCGGCTGGTGCTCGAGAGCGGCTGGCCCGTCCGTCGGGTCGCGGAGCGGTTCCAGTGCTCTCCGGCGACCGTGTCGCGGTGGTCGTCTCGGCGGGCTGAGGGCGAGCCGATGACCGATCGCTCTTCGCGGCCTCTGTCGTCTCCGCGTCGGACGCCATCGCGGCTGGAGCGGCGGATCATCTGCCTCCGGTTCACGCGCCGTTGGGGACCGCACCGCATCGGCTATCACCTGCGCATCCCGCGCTCCACGGTCAGCCACGTCCTGAGCCGCTACCGGATGCCGCTGCTGGCCCACCTGGACCAGGCCACCGGTCTCCCGACCCGCCGCCCGCGACCGGTCCGCTACGAGGCGGCCGCGCCCGGCCAGCTGGTCCATGTCGACATCAAGAAGCTCGGTCGTATCCCCGACGGAGGCGGCTGGCGCGTCCACGGCCGCGGCTCCGCCCAGGACCGCGCCGCCGGCGCCGTCCGCGACCGAGCGGCCAGAGCAGGCGCCGCCGGCAGCCGCGGCTACGCATTCCTGCATCATGCGGTCGACGACCACTCCAGGCTCGCCTACTCCGAGATCCTCACCGATGAGCGCCGCGAGACCGCAGCGGGCTTCTGGTCACGCGCCCGCGACTTCTTCCGCGCCGCCGGCTTCGAGGTCACGGCAGTGATGACCGACAACGGCTCCTGCTACCGCTCCCACGTGTTCCGCGACGCGCTCGAGGGCATCCAGCACCGCCGCACCCGGCCCTATCGGCCACAGACGAACGGCAAGGTCGAACGCTTCAACCGCACCCTCGCGAACGAATGGGCCTACGCGAGCACCTACCGGTCAGAGGCCGAGCGGGCAGCCACCTACGACGCCTGGGTCCACACCTACAATCACCACAGACCCCACACCGCGCTGAACGGCCAGACACCCGCCCAACGCGTTCACAACGTCACGAGGAACTACACCTAGCGCAGCGCGCGCTCACCGGTGCGCTGCTCAGTGCTCCGATCGGCGCTCCGCGCAGCGCACCGCTCAGTGCCCTCCGCGCAGCGCGTGCCCGCCGCTCAGCGCGCCCCGACCGGCTCGGGCGTCGGCTGCACGCGCGTCGCCTCCGGCTGGGGCTCGAGCAGCTCCGCGCCCGGAGCGCCGACCGTCGAGCGCTGCGACCTCGCGAGGAAGAAGTGCACGGCCACGTAGGCGAGGCCGAGCGCGAGCGCGGTGATGCCGAACGACATCCAGTCCTCGCCGGCCACGGGCTGCGACGAGGCGAACGCCGACGTGCCGGTGAGCGCGAGCGGCACCATGATGAAGACGTTGTTCGCGGTGTGCAGCACCGACGCGGCCTCGAGCCCACCCGTGCGGTAGGTGAGCATCGAGCAGGTGAAGCCGACGAGCGAGAGCTGCAGCGTCGCCGAGATCGACGGATGCGCGTGCATGGCGCCGAAGAGCAGCCCGGTCGCGAGGCCGGTCCAGATCGCGTTGCCGAAGCGTCCGCGCAGCACCCACGGCCCGACCGCGGCCGCGACGAGCGCGAGCAGCGAGAGGTACCAGGTGGCGGGCTGCAGCACCATCACGGCGGCGACCGGCAGCAGCATCACGAGCGCAGGCACGTAGCGGTGCACGCGCCAGCCGGCCATCATCTGCGGCAGCAGGCCGCGGAAGGTGAACTCCTCGCCCGTCGCCTGCAGCGGCGTCGTCAGCAGCACGATCGCCACGAGCCCCCAGTTCGGGTTCCACTGCCACTCGACCGACGGGTCGAGCCACAGCGAGATGCCGATGTAGACGGCGAAGATCGGCAGGATCACGATCGCGGCGCGGCCGACGGTGCCCCAGCGCCAGCGGCCCACGACGCTCGATGCGTAGCCCGCGGCGCCCTTGCCGAACGCCGCCATCGCGACGATCGCGCCCGGGATCATCGCGGCCCACGCCATGTTGACGCCCGCCATGCCGAGCGGCGTGCCGAGGATCTCGCCGAGCAGGTCGGCGGCGATGTCCGGGTCGCTCGCGGTCGCCGGGTCGAGGGTGCTGAAGAAGTCGACCATGCCGGGCATGAGCAGCGCGACCGAGACCACCTGGCCGCCGAAGAAGAAGCCGATGGCGATCGCCCAGGCGAGGAACCAGCGGCCCACGCGTCGCTCGAGCGGCTGGAACGCCATCGCGTAGGGCTGGCCGTCGACGGGCAGTGCGGCCGGCAGCAGCGCAGGCTTCTTCGGCGGCGCGGGCTGCGGCGCGAGGCCGGGCTGGCCGTGGGGCGCGGGCGCGTACGACGGATGCGGAGCGCCCCGGACGTAGGGCGGCTGCCCGTACGGCTGCTGCCCGTAGGCGGGCTGCCCGTACTGAGGCTGCCCGTACTGAGGGTGTCCGTACTGGGGCTGCTGCCCGTACTGCGGCTGCTGCCCGTACGGGGGCTGCACCTGCTGCTGCATGCCCTGGTCGTGCTGCGGCTGGCTCCAGGGCTGGGCGGGCTGATCGGTCACCATGCTCCTCGCGTCTGAACCTCGAGGCTACCGAGGCCGCTTCTGCGTTCGATGGGTGTCGACTGCGAAGAGGTCGCCGGGCTGGCAGTCGAGCGCGTCGCACAGCGCGATGAGCGTCGAGAACCGGATCGCCCGCGCGCGATCGTTCTTCAGCACCGAGAGGTTGACGAGGCTGACGCCGACCGCGTCGGCGAGGGCGGTGAGCGTCATGCCCCGCTCGACGAGCAGCTCGTCCAGCCGGCAGTGGAGCCGGGAGATGTCCTCCTCGGCGGGCACTAGACGAGGCCCTCGGTGTCGCGCTGCAGTCGTCCGCCGACGCGCAGGACCGCGGCGAGCGCGGCGAGGCCGAGGCCCGCGCCGACCGGCCACATGGGCACCTCGACGGCGAACGTCGCCGCGGGCATCAGCACGTTCGGGTCGTCGACGGCGCCGGGCAGCGTCGCGCTCGTCCACTCGAGCACCTCTGCGGCCGCCATGCTGCCCGCGACATCGCCGAGCACCTGTGCGGCGAGCCCGCCGACGAGGACGACGGCGGCCGTGATCATCGTGAGCCGCGCGAGCACCGGCGCGAACGGCCGACCGGCCTGGAGCTGCCTGCAGCCCACCGCGACCAGCACGGCGACCAGGCCGGGCACGAACCATGCCAGCCCCTGCGCGATCGCCCAGCAGACCCGGGCTCCGGTGCTGAGCCCGTCGACGAGCAGGGTCGCCGCGGTGAAGCCTCCAGCCACGCGCGTCGCGCTCGTGCCATCGATGGCCGCGCCGTCGGGGAGCTGGGGCCAGAACTCGCGGACCGGCACGACGATCGAGACCTGTGGTCCCAGCAAGGTCGCGAGCACGGCGATGGTGCCCCCGATGAGCGCGAGGACCGCGGTCACCACGGCGACGACGAGCGCGGCGGTCACGACCGGCCCGGCGTCGCCGTCACGGCGGGCCCGCAGCGCTGCGAGCACGAGCCCGACGGTCAGCAACATGACGAAGAGCACGGCCGCACCCGCGAATGCTCCGATGACTCCGGACATGGCGTACTCCCTCGCTCGACCATATCGATGATCGTTATTAACGATCTTCGTGAAGCATGCAGCATCGGTCGAGCGCGCGCAAGCGTCGGTCGGCGTCCTCCCGTGTCGCGCCGACAGCGAACACGGCCCCTCGCGAGAACCCCCGCGACTACGCTCGCAGTCAAGGAAGGGAGCCAGCGATGTTCGAGAGATTCACCGACCGCGCTCGCCGCGTCGTGGTGCTCGCCCAAGAAGAGGCGAAGCTGCTCAACCACAACTACATCGGCACGGAGCACATCCTGCTCGGGCTCATCCACGAGGGTGACGGCGTCGCCGCGAAGGCCCTCGAGCAGCTCGGCATCTCGCTCGATGCCGTGCGCGCCCAGGTCCAGGACATGATCGGCACCGGCAGCCAGCAGACGACGGGGCACATCCCGTTCACGCCGCGCGCCAAGAAGGTGCTCGAGCTCAGCCTGCGCGAGGCGCTGCAGCTGGGCCACAACTACATCGGCACCGAGCACGTGCTGCTCGGCCTCATCCGCGAGGGCGAGGGCGTCGCCGCACAGGTGCTCGTCAAGCTCGGCGCCGACCTCAACCGCGTGCGCCAGACGGTCAACCAGCTCCTGGCCGGCTACCAGGGCAAGGAGACGACGGCCGTCGGCGGCGAGCAGACGCAGCAGACCGACGCCAAGGGCTCGCAGATCCTCGACCAGTTCGGGCGCAACCTCACGCAGGCTGCCCGCGACGGCAAGCTCGACCCGGTCATCGGTCGCGAGAAGGAGATCGAGCGGGTCATGCAGATCCTCTCGCGCCGCTCGAAGAACAACCCGGTGCTGATCGGCGAGCCCGGCGTCGGCAAGACCGCCGTCGTCGAGGGCCTCGCGCAGGCGATCGTCAAGGGCGAGGTGCCCGAGACGCTCAAGGACAAGCAGGTCTACACGCTCGACCTCGGCTCGCTCATCGCGGGCAGCCGCTACCGCGGCGACTTCGAGGAGCGCCTCAAGAAGGTGACGAAGGAGATCCGCACCCGCGGCGACATCATCACCTTCATCGACGAGATCCACACGCTCGTCGGCGCAGGTGCTGCCGAGGGCGCGATCGACGCCGCCAACATCCTGAAGCCGCTGCTCGCCCGTGGCGAGCTGCAGACCATCGGCGCCACGACGCTCGACGAGTACCGCAAGCACTTCGAGAAGGATGCCGCGCTCGAGCGGCGCTTCCAGCCCATCCAGGTGCAGGAGCCGTCGGTCGCGCACACGATCAACATCCTCAAGGGCCTGCGCGACCGCTACGAGTCGCACCACAAGGTCACGATCACCGACGGCGCGCTCGTCGCGGCCGCCAACCTGGCGGACCGCTACGTGCAGGACCGCTTCCTGCCCGACAAGGCGATCGACCTGATCGACGAGGGCGGCGCCCGCCTGCGCCTCTCGATCCTCTCGGCACCGCCCGAGCTCCGCGAGTTCGACGAGCGGATCGCCGGCGTGCGCACCCGCAAGGAGGCCGCCATCGACGGCCAGGACTTCGAGGCCGCCGCTCGACTGCGCGACGAGGAGAAGGAGCTGCTCGGCGAGCGGCTCCGCACCGAGAAGCAGTGGCGCAACGGCAACGGCGGTCCGACCGGCGTGCTCGACGAGGGCGTGATCGCGGAGGTGCTCGCCAACGCGACCGGCATCCCCGTGTTCAAGCTCACCGAGGAGGAGTCGGCTCGACTCATCTTCATGGAGAAGGCGCTGCACCAGCGCGTCATCGGCCAGGACGAGGCGATCAGCGTGCTCGCCAAGACCATCCGCCGGCAGCGCGCGGGCCTCAAGGACCCCCGCCGCCCCTCGGGCTCGTTCATCTTCGCCGGCCCCACGGGCGTCGGCAAGACGGAGCTCGCGAAGGCGCTCGCGGAGTTCCTCTTCGACGACCAGGACGCGCTGATCTCGCTCGACATGTCGGAGTACAGCGAGAAGCACACCGTCTCGCGGCTCTTCGGCGCCCCTCCCGGGTTCGTCGGCTTCGAGGAGGGCGGCCAGCTCACCGAGAAGGTGCGCCGCAAGCCGTTCTCGGTGGTGCTCTTCGACGAGATCGAGAAGGCGCACAACGATATCTTCAACTCGCTGCTGCAGATCCTCGAGGAGGGTCGTCTCACCGACGGCCAGGGCCGCGTCGTCGACTTCAAGAACACCGTCATCATCATGACGACGAACCTCGGCACGAAGGACATCTCCGGCGGCCCCGTCGGCTTCGTGCTCGAGGGCTCGACGCACGGCGACTACGAGCAGATGCGCGCGAAGGTCCGCGAGGAGCTCAAGCGCAACTTCAAGCCGGAGTTCCTCAACCGCGTCGACGAGACGATCGTCTTCCCGCAGCTCAGCAACGACGAGCTGCTGCAGATCGTCGACCTGTTCATCAAGCGGCTCCAGGAGCGCCTGCTGGACCGCGACATGACGATCGAGCTCACCGAGCCCGCCAAGAAGCGGCTCATCCAGGTCGGTCACGACCCGGCGCTCGGCGCACGGCCGCTGCGTCGCGCGGTGCAGCACGAGATCGAGGACGTGCTGAGCGAGAAGATCCTGCACGGCGAGCTCGGATCGGGCGAGCACGTGACGGTCGACTTCGCCGACAACGAGTTCGTGTTCACGCACACGAGCCCCGAGCCGCACCAGCCGGAGCTCGCGCCCGCCGACGCCTGATCGACGAGCGACGCAGAAGAGGGGACCCCGCGGGGTCCCCTCTTCTGCGTCTCCGGCATCGTCACCGGCTGTTCACCTCGCTGCAACGATTGGTCCTCGCGATTCGGCCTCCGACTTCATAGGCTCACCAGTGGCGTGTCCTGCTCGCCGTCTGGATCCCTTCGCATCGGAGAAACACCCGTGATCAAGCACATGAAGCGCAACCTGGCGGCTGGCGCCGCCTGCGCCGTCGCCATGGGGCTGCTCGTCGCCCCGCAGGCGGCGGTCGCCACTGGCGCCGGCACCGCCGACGTCGGCGCCGCGGCCGCCACCCCTGGCCTCGTGAACATCCTCCACTTCAACGACTTCCACGGTCGCTTGCAGGCACCGGCCGGCACCTCCGCCGACCCGACGCCGCGCGGCGGCACGGTGGGCTTCGCCGGCACGATCGAGCAGCTGCGCGCCACGCACGGCGACGACGCCTCGCTCCTGCTCTCCGGCGGCGACAACATCGGCGCCTCGCTCTACGCCTCCGCGTCGCAGCAGGACACCCCCACGCTGGAGGTCCTGAACGCGCTCGAGGTCGACGCGGCGGCCGCCGGCAACCACGAGTTCGACCGCGGCATCGACGACCTCCAGGGCCGCGTCCGCGACACCGCCGACTTCCCCTACCTCGCGGCGAACGTCACGCGCGACGGCACCCCGATCGACCAGGGCTACGAGCTCTTCGAGGTCAACGGCGTCACCGTCGGCGTCATCGGCGCCGTCACGCTCGAGACCCCGACGCTCGTCGACCCGTCCGGCATCCAGGGCGTGGTCTTCACCGACCCGGTCGACGCGGTCAACGCGATCGCCGCGCGGCTCTCCGACGGCGACGCCGCCAACGGCGAGGCCGAGCTGCTCATCGCCGAGTACCACGAGGGCTCGCAGGCGACGCTCGCGCTCAACGCGCCGCAGGACGTCCAGGCCGCAGCGCTCGAGGCGTCGATGGATTCGTCCGCCGCGTTCCGCTCGATCGTCGAGGAGACCGCCCCCGCCGTCGACGTGATCTTCAACGGCCACACGCACAAGCCGTACTCCTGGCTCGCGCCCGCGCCCGAGGGCAGCCAGCAGGACGTGCGCCCGGTCGTGCAGAGCGGCCAGTACGCCGAGAACGTGAGCCAGGTGGTCGTCGTCATCGACCCCGCCACCGGCGCCGCGAGCTTCCCGACGGTGCAGAACGTCGCGCGCACGACGACGCCGGCGTCCGAGCTGATCGCCGCGTACCCGCGGGTCGCGGCCGTCGACACGATCACGACCGCGGCGCTCGAGCAGGCGGCGGTCATCGGTCGCGAGCCGCTGGGCGAGATCACCGGCGACATCACCACCGCCTTCGTCGGCGAGGCCCGCGACGACCGCGCCAGCGCATCCACGATGGGCACGCTCGTCGGCAACATGCTGCGCGACCAGCTCTCCGCAGACAACCGCGGCGGCGCCGAGATCGGCATCACGAACCCGGGCGGCCTCCGCGACGAGTTCTACTTCGAGGCCGCCGAGGGCGAGTCCGAGGACGGCATCGTGACCGTCGGCGAGGCCGCCGCGGTGCTGCCGTTCGCGAACAACCTCTGGACGACGACGCTCACGGGCGAGCAGCTGAAGGTCGTGCTCGAGCAGCAGTGGCAGCGGGCCGCCGACGGCACCGTGCCCTCGCGCGCCTACCTGCAGCTCGGCTTCAGCGACAACCTCGAGTACACCTACGACTCGACGCTCCCCGAGGGCTCCCGCATCACGGGCATCTGGGTCGACGAGCAGTGGGTCTCGGCGGCCGACACGTTCCGCGTGGCCGTGCCCAGCTTCCTGCTGTCGGGCGGCGACAACTTCCGCGGCTTCATCGCCGGCACGGACGACCGCGACTCGGGTCTCGTCGACTCCGAGGCCTTCGAGGCGTACCTCGAGGCGCAGTCCCCGATCTCGCCCGACTACTCGCGCCGCCAGCTCGAGGTCGTCGGCATGCCGACCGCCCCGGTCGCCGTGGGCTCCGAGGTGTCGCTGACCGTGGACGAGATCGACCTCACCTCGCTCGGCACCCCCGAGAGCGTGGAGCTCGACCTCTACTACGGCGAGGAGCTGCTCGGCTCGTACCCCGTCACCGACGACTCGGCGACCGTCACGTTCGACGTGCCGCTGCTGCGCGGCGACGACCGCTTCGAGCTGCGCACCGACTTGGGCACCGCGGTGCCGCTCGCGATCTCGATCGCGTTCGAGTCGGACCGCGTCGCGGGCGACGACCGCTTCGCGACCGCCGTCGAGCTCTCGGCGAGCACGTACGCCGACGGCGCTGACGTCGTCTACGTCGCGAGCGGCGAGAACTGGCCCGACGCGCTCGCCGCCGGCCCCGCCGCAGCGCACGAGGGCGGCCCGCTGCTCCTCGTCCGCAAGGGCGAGGCTCCGCAGATCGTGCTCGACGAGATCGAGCGCCTCGGCGCCGGCCGCGTCGTGATCGTGGGCGGCGAGCCGACGATCAGCACGGCGACGCAGGCGCAGATCGACGCGCTCGCATCGGTCACGACGGTCCAGCGCCTCGCGGGCGACGACCGCTACGAGACCGCGCAGCTGGTCGCGGACTACGCCTTCGAGTCGGCGACGGGTGCCTACGTGGCAACCGGTCGCAGCTTCCCCGACGCCCTGTCGGCCGGCGCGGCTGCCGGTCACCTCGACCAGCCGCTGCTGCTCGTCGACCCGGACGAGCGGATCCCCGCCGCGACGCTCGGCTCGCTCGACGCGCTGGGCGTGGACCGCGTGCGCGTCACCGGCTCGATCGTCACGATCCCGTCGGCGATCGCCGGCGAGCTCGTCGACGCCGGCTTCACCGTGAGCCGGCTCGGCGGCATCGATCGCTTCGCGACGTCGGCCATCATCACGGCCTCGGCGTTCGACGCTCCGGTCGAGATGGCGTACCTCGCGTCCGGCGAGAACTACCCCGACGCCCTCGCGGGCGCCGCGGTGGCCGGCGCGACCGACGTGCCGCTGCTCATCACGCGCGCCACGTGCGTGCCGGAGCGGGTGCACGACGAGCTCGAGCGCCTGCAGGTGTCGAGCGTGTCGCTCATCGGCGGCGAGCCGACGCTGCACCAGGCGGTCGCGTCGCTGACCGTCTGCGGCTGATCGGCTGATCTGATCGACGCGGAGGGGCGGGGCTGCGGCTCCGCCCCTTCGGCGTCGGCTGGCTCATGGCCCCGCGCTCAGCTCCCGCGCGCGTAGGCTCGATGACCGTGACCACCGACGCAGTCCCCACCGAGGCGCCCGCAGCCGGCGCACCCGCACTCGACCCCTCGGCGCTCGTGGTCCGTCGTGCCCGAACCGGCGACGTGCGGGCGATGCGCGACCTCATCGAGCCATACGTCGAGCGGCGCATCCTGCTCGGCAAGGAGCTCGTCACGCTGTTCGAGGCCGTCCAGGAGTTCGTCGTGGCCGAGCGCGACGGGCAGATCGTCGGATGCGGTGCGCTGCACGTGCTGTGGGAGGACATCGGTGAGGTGCGCACGATCGCGGTCGCCGAGGGGGCCCTCGGCCGCGGCGTCGGGCACGCGATGCTCGAGGCGCTCGAGCAGCGTGCCATCGACCTCGGGCTCTCGCGGCTCTTCTGCCTGACGTTCGAGACCGCGTTCTTCGGCCGCCACGGCTACGTCGAGGTCGCCGAGCAGGTCGTGAGCCCCGACGTGTTCGCCGAGCTCGTCCGCTCGCCCGACGGCGGCATGGCCGAGTTCCTCGACCTCGCGCACGTCAAGCCGAACACGCTCGGCAACACGCGCATGCTCAAGCGGCTCTGAGCCGCCGCTCGCCTACCCTGGATCGATGAGCAAGGCACCCACTGCGAAGCGCCGCGCCGCCGTGCGCCGGCGACGCACGCTGCTGGCCCTGCTCGCGATCCTCGCCGTCGTCGCCGTCGTGCTGCTCGTGTGGCGCCCGTGGCAGGCGCCGGAGGCCGTCGTGCCCGCGCCGAGCGGCAGCGCCGCGGCTCCCGTCGACAGCCCCGCACCGAGCGAGACGCCGACGCCCACGCCGACCGGGCCCTTCACGCCCGTCGGCGGCAGCGACGAGACCGGCGAGCCGACCGAGCCGTGCGCGGCGGAGCAGATCGCCATCACCCCCTCGGTCGACAAGGACACCTACGCGGCCGACGAGCGGGTGCAGCTGTCGTTCACGATCGAGAACACCGGCGAGGGCGCCTGCTCGCTCAACGCCGGCACGAGCGTGCAGGAGTACGAGATCCGCGCGGGGGACCAGGTCGTCTACCGCTGGTCGGACTGCGCAGCAGACGTGCAGGACAACGTCGTGCAGCTCGAGCCGGGCGTGGCCCAGTCGACCGTGCCGATCGAGTGGGACCGCACCGCCTCGTCGATCGAGACGTGCACCGCGGAGCGGCCGCAGGTCGACGCCGGCGGCGCCACGTACACGCTCGCGGTGCGCGTGGGCGACTACGCGAGCCAGCAGAGCGCGCAGTTCGTGCTGCAGTAGGCCAGCTCTTGGGTCTCGGTACGCGCGCGGCTTCGCCGCGTGCTACTCGACCTTGAGCCCTACAGCCGCAAGGCCGCTTCGCGGCATTGCGGCCTCCGGGCTCAAAATTCGGGGACGGCCACGAGGTGGCTCGGCTCCGCCTGCTTGCGGCCGGCGGCGATCGTCTCGGCGACCGCGATGCGCACGAGCGCCACGCCGTCGTCGACGAAGCGCGAGTAGCCGAGTCGTCGTGCCTCGCCCTCGCGCCGCTTCGTCGCGGACGCCGCGCGGATCTCGCCCGCGAGCGAGATCTCGCCCACCGCGGCGAGCGCGCGCGGCAGTGCGACGTTGCGGTGGGCGCTCGCGATCGACAGCGCGATGGCCAGGTCGGCGCCGGGCTCGGTGAGCTTGATGCCGCCGACCGTCGAGACGTAGACGTCGTGGCTGCCGAGGCTCAGCAGCGCGTGCCGCTCGAGCACCGCGAGCACCATCGCGACGCGCGACGCGTCGACGCCGTTCACGACCCTTCGAGGCTGCGCGGTCGAGGCGGGCACGACGAGCGCCTGCACCTCGACCGGGAGTGCCCGTCGGCCTTCGAGCGCGATCGTGACGCACGTGCCGGCGAGGGGCGTCGCCGAGCGCGACAGGAAGAGGCCGGAGGGGTCGGGCACCTCGACGATCCCGTCGCCCGTCATCTCGAAGCAGCCGACCTCATCCGTGGGGCCGAAGCGGTTCTTCGACGCGCGCACGAAGCGCAGCGCCGTCTGCCGGTCGCCGTCGAAGTGCGCGACCACGTCGACGAGGTGCTCGAGCACGCGCGGGCCGGCGACCGAGCCGTCCTTCGTGACGTGGCCGACGAGCAGCAGCGGCACGTCCGCGTCCTTCGCCGCTCGCGTGAGCGCGGCAGCCACATCGCGCACCTGGCTCGGCCCGCCCGCGAGCGCCTCGTTCTCGGCGTTCGCGACCGTCTGCACCGAGTCGATGATCACGAGCTCCGGGTCGGTGTCGCGGATCTGCCCGAGGATCGTGGCGAGGTCGGTCTCGCTCGCGAGGTACAGCTGCGGCTCGAGCGCGCCGGTGCGCTCGGCGCGCAGCCGCACCTGCGCGAGCGACTCCTCGCCCGAGACGTAGAGCACGCGACGACCCGAGTGCGCGGCCTTCGCGGCGACCGCGAGCAGCAGGGTCGACTTGCCGACGCCCGGCTCGCCCGAGCACAGCACGACCGCGCCGGGCACGAGGCCGCCGCCGAGCACCCGGTCGAACTCGGCGATCCCGCTGGGCCAGCGCGGCGCCTCGGCCGTACGCAGCTCGGTGATGGGGCGCGCGGCGCGCGCGTCAGGCACCGCGGCGGGCGCCACGCGCCTCGCCTGCACGCCGGCCTCGCCGACCGTGCCCCACTGCTGGCACTCGCCGCAGCGACCGACCCACTTCAGGGTCGTCCAGCCGCACTCGGAGCAGCGGTACGCGGGTGCCTTGACCATGTCTGCGAGGCTATCGGCGACCGCCCACCCCGCCCGGCGACGCTCCCCAGGCGCGGGGCGACGCGCCGGTCCGCGCGGGCGCGCGGAGACGAAGATGGCTCGGATTGCGGCGCAAATGGCCGACGACCGGCTACCGTGACCCCATGCTCACCGTCGGCTCGATCGTGATCCGGTGCAGCGACCTCGAGCGTCAGCTGCTGTTCTGGACAGCCGCGCTCGACTACGAGCCGCGCCTGCCGATCGACGACGACTTCGTGCTGCTGCGGCCGCGCGCGGACACCGGGCCCAACGTGTCGCTCGATGCGAACCCCTCCGAGCGGGTGCTGCCGCCGCGCATCCACCTCGACCTGTACGCCGACGACCAGTCCGCCGAGGTCGAGCGCCTCGAGTCGCTCGGGGCGCAGCGCGTGCACTGGCCCAAGCGCCCGCCGGACGCCGACTACCTCATCATGGAGGACCCCGAGGGCAACCGCTTCTGCGTCGTCGACGCCTCACCGGGGGATGCGGCATGAGCGCCCACGTGCGCGAGGCGACGGTCGCCGACTCGGCCGGCATCGCCCGCGTGCGCATCGAGACCTGGCGCGCCGCCTATCGCGGCCTCGTGCCGCAGGAGGTGCTCGACCGGCTGAGCGTCGAGCGCGAGACGATCCTGCGGATCGAGCGGTGGGACGAGCACCACGCGGATGCGGCCGCCCACGACCTCGTCGCGGTCGCCGACAGCGAGGTGGTCGGCTGGGCGTTCGCGGGCCGCGCCCGCGATCCCGACCCGCCCGCGACCGGCGAGCTCTACGCGATCTACGCGATCGCCGAGCGGTGGTCGCGCGGCGTCGGGCACGCGCTGCTCATGGAGGTCGAGCGTCGGCTCATCGCCGACGGGCACGAGGGCGCGTACCTGTGGGTGCTGGCCGGCAACGCCCGTGCCGCGGCCTTCTACGAGCAGCACGGCTGGCACGCCGACGGCGGCCGGAAGGTCGAGGAGGGCATGCACGAGGAGCGTCGCGTGCGCCTGTTCTCGGAGCGATTGGGCTCGGCCCCGAGCCTCGTGTAGGATCGTCCCTTGGTGACGTGTCCGAGCGGCCGAAGGTGCGACTCTCGAAAAGTCGTGTGGAGTAACCCTCCACCGTGGGTTCAAATCCCACCGTCACCGCCAGAGGCGAAGGCCCCGCATCCCGCAAGGGAGCGGGGCCTTCGTCGTCCCCAGTCGCGCCGCCGGATGTGCCGCGGGTGGACTCGGTCCATCGCTTCGCGTAGCTGCCGCCTCCTCGTCAGCGACAGTTTGCGGACGCGGGAGGCTCGCGAGCTGTTGTGCCCAAGCCAGGTAGACGGTCATTGACACTGCATGCACCCAGGAGGATCGTCGCGCCTGGGGGTAGAGCGGAGTCGCAAGGTGACGAACAACGTTCTCCATGTTCGACCTGACGCGGGTCAGTGGGTGATCCATGTTGCAGAACAGCCCATCCCTGTCAGTCGGCACGGCACGCAAGCGAGTGCGGTCGAAGCCGCTCGCGGGCTGCTGCTTTCAAGGGGCGGCGGCCAGCTCCATGTGCACGAGCTGAGCGGATCCGCTCGCCGTCTTGACGTGGGCGACCCCAATGCTGCGCTTTCGCCTGCAGATGCCTGGGCGGCGGCCGATGCTGCCATCGCGCGCGTGCGCGGTGAGGACGCGGACAGTGATGGAGACGCGGCGATGAGCAGGGCACTGCTGCTGGGACCCGATACGGCAAGCAGACGCGTGGCTCGGTCAGCGAATCTCTGGTTCGATGTGGTGGCGATCGCGGCGGGTCTGCTTGCCCCAGTAGTCGGAGTATCTCTTCTCACGCCAGGGCTCGAGGGCGGCGTGCTCGCAGTCTTCCTCTCAACCCTCGCCATCTCCCTCGGCGTCTTCCTTGCATTCGTCATCCTCGCGCGAACTCAAGGCACCGTGAAGGGCAACTACGGCGGCGTGTACGCGATCGTGGTGATCGCTGTGGCGCTGGTGGTGTCCAACGGGGTCGCCGACGCGGTTGGACAGTCGACGACGTTGACTGACGACCCCGCGGCCTACGCGGACCTCGAGCGTCTCATGTCGTCGGGGCCCTGGTATGCACGCGTCGCTGCGGGCGCTGGGTTCATCATCTGGACCGCTCTCGTCGGTGGAGCGTTCGTGTACGGCGCTGTCGGCCTCGTGCTCGCGATCGGAAGCGGCGTGCTCGTCGGTTGGCGCGCTCACGACTTGACGAAGTCCTTCGCCTGAGAGGCTCCGCTCGCCGTCTGTCAGCCCGAATCCTCCGGACTGGGTCAGCGGCGGCGCCCGGGACCGGGGCGCCCTGACCTGCCGGGGCCCCCGGGACGGCGCGGGCGGTTCGGGCGCGGCGGCTGCTTCGGCTTCGAGGCGCGCGGCTTCGCGCCCGTCGCCGACTGGCCCGGCTGGACGCTGTGCTCCCGCTCGCCCTGCTCGCGCTCGGCGCCGCGGGACGAGCCGGGCTTGCGGCCGCGTGCGATGCCGATGAGCTCCTGGTGCAGCGGGGAGTCGGCGGTGCGCAGCCAGGCCAGTGCGATCGTCGTGGAGGGCACGTCCGTGACCACGCGGTGCCGAGTCTCCTCGCCGCCGAGCGCGCGGGCGACCGACATCGGCACGATCGCGATGCCCGCACCCGTCGCGACGACCTCGAGCAGCTGCGCCGACGTCATGCCGTCGGCCTCGAGCATCGTCTCGCCCTCGAGGTCGGCGACGGCCACGGTGTCGAACGCGACGATCGGGTGGCCCTTCGCGGCGACCACGACCGGAAGCTCCTCGTAGAGCCCGACGACGTGCAGCTCGTCGAGCGCGTCCTCGTCGAGCGGCAGCCGCGCGAGCACCGCGTCGACCCGCCCGTCGTGGAGCGCGCCCGCCGCATCCGCGTCGTCGACCGCGACGAGGTCGATCGGCACGTCGGGCATGCGCTCGGCCCACACCCGCATCCACTTCGCGGGCGTGACGCCGGGCACACCGCCCAGTCGGAACCGTTCCATGCCCTCAGTCTGCCGTGCGCTCGATCGGCCTGAGCGCCGAGGTGGGCGGGATGCGGGCGCGGTGCCGCGCTCAGCCCGATCGGACGCGCGGGTCGGGGCGCCGGTCAGACCCGCTCGAGGAACGCGACGACGTCGGCGAGCTCCTCCGCGACGATCGAGTGCGCGCGGTGGTACGTGCGGCGCTCGACGTCGAAGTGCGCGTCGAGCCACGGCGCCGCGCGCTCGATCCTGTCGCGGTGGATCACGTCGTCGAGGTCGCCGATCGTGGTGAGCATCGGGATGCGCGGCTCGCGCGCGGCGAGCACCGCATCGCCTGGCAGCTCCCCGTCGTGCACGAACGACGCGAGGTGCACGATCGACGAGAACCGCTCGGGCGCGAGCCGCGCGAGCTGCACGGCCATCACGCCGCCCTGCGAGAAGCCGAGCAGGTGCACGCGCTCGAAGCGGCGATCGAGCCCGTCGAGCCAGTGCAGCACGCCCTCGGCGCTCGCGTCGCGCGCGCGCTCGTCGGGGTCGATGGGCGACGGGTCGAACCAGGCGAAGCCGCCGCCGTAGGGGAAGGGAGCGCGCAGCGAGGCGATCGTGAGCGACGACGGCAGGTGCGGGGCGAGGCCGAAGAGGTCGCCCTCGTGCGAGCCGAGGCCGTGCAGCACGACGAGCAGGTCGCCCTCGCCGGAGTCGTGCTCGCCGGCGTCGTGCTCGCCCTCGCGCCAGCGCACCGCATCCGCGTCGATCTGCTGCATGGTGACCCCCTCCGGCCAAGACGGCCGACCGTCACGGCCGGGCTGCCCGCGCCGTCCCTCACACCGTAGCCTCGAAGCATGGAGTGCGGCACATGACGAGCACCTCGGCCACCACCCGGGTGATGCCGACGGCGCGCGCCCGGAGCGGTGCCGCCCGCCGGCCCCGCGGCAGGGCGATCGGCCGGGTCGTCTCGCTCGATGCCGCCCGCGGCCTGCTCGTGCTCGCGACGGTCGCGTGGCTCGCCGCGCCGCGCCGGCCGTTCCCGGCGTCGGAGCCGTGGGGCGCCGTCGGCCTCGACGCCATCGCGCTGCCCGCCTTCGCCGTCATCGCCGGCTGCGGCTTCGCGATGGCGCAGCACCGCGGCTGGACGAGCGGCGCGCGCGTGCTCGGCCGCGTCGCGCTGCTGCTCGTCGCCGGCCTCGCGCTCGCGGCGGCGGTCGGGCTCATCGGCGGCGTCGCGGCGGGCATCGCCTTCGACCCGGCGGCGGGCACCCTCGGCGGACTCGAGCGGATGCGCGTCGCCGGCCCGCTGCTGCAGCTCGGCGTCGCGCTCGCCGCGCTCGGCTTCCTCGGCCTGCTCGCGAGCACCTGGGCCGGCTGGGCGTGGGCGACCGTGATCACCGCCGCGATCGGCTCGGGCACGCTGTGGCTGAGCGCCGGCCTCTGCGGCGCCCCGCAGGGCGGGCTGAGCGACGCCTGCAGCCCGGCGACGCTCCTCGTGGGCGGCATCGCGGATGCGGCGGGCGTGCCCGCCGACCCCGCCGTCACGCAGGCGGTCACGACGGTGATCGCCGGGCTGGGCCTCGCGCTGCCGGCCGCCGCGGGGGCCGCGCTCGTGCACGCGCTGCTGCGGGCTCGCAGCGTCGACGCCCGCCAGCGCGGCCGCGTCGTGGGCTACGGCCTGCTCGCCGCGGTGCTCTTCGGCGTGCTCGGCATCCTCGCCTACTTCACGCCCACCGTCTGGCTCCACCCGCCGCTCGAGCCCGCGACCGCGCTGTGGACGCCGCCGCTCACGCTCGCGGTCGCGAGCCTCATCGCCGTGCTCGCGAGCGTGACGCATCCGACGGTCGACACCGACCTCCGCGGAGGCACGTCGGCGCTCGGCGCCTTCGCGGAGCCCTTCGCCGCCGTCGGCCGCATCAGCCTGGTCGCGGTCGGGACGACGCTCGCCGTGCGCACGCTGCTCGAGGCGCTGCCCGACCCGGACCCGGTCGGCTGGTTCGCGGCGCTCGGCGACATCCCGTCGATCGTGCTCGGCCTGCTCGTCGTCGCGGCGTGGCTCGCGCTCGCGCTCTGGGCGCACCGCCGGGGCGTGCGGCTGCGTCCCTGACGCCCGCATCGCGCGACGAGCGCGAGCGGGCACAATGGGGCCATGGCTGTGCGCACCCCCGACCCCAATCCAGGCTGGCTCAGCGACGAGGAGCTGCAGCAGGCGCGCGAGCGCCTGCCGATCCTCTACGTCGAGGCGATCCCGGTGCGGCTCGACGGCATCGGTCAGGTGACCGACGTCGGCCTGCTGCTGCGCATGAACGAGCAGAGCCAGATGACGCGCACGATCGTCTCCGGCCGGGTCATGCGCGGGGAGCGGGTGCGCGACGCGCTCTACCGCCACCTCGAGAAGGACCTGGGCCCGATGGCCTTCCCGCAGCTGCCGGCGAGCCCGGTGCCGTTCCACATCGCCGAGTACTTCCCGATCCACGGCGACGGGCTCTACTCCGACGACCGCCAGCACGCCGTATCGCTCTGCTACATCGTGCCGGTGACGGGGTCGTGCGATCCGCGGCAGGACGCCCTCGAGCTCACGTGGCTGAGCCCGGAGGCAGCGGCCTCAGAGCTCATCGCCACTGAGATGGAGGGCGGCCGCGGCAGCCTCGTGCGCGCAGCGCTCGCCCACTGCGGCGCGCTCCGCTGAGCGGCGCGTCGCCGACGCTCGGGATGCGTCCGGCCCGCGTCCGTAGGCTTGCCGCATGAGCGCCCAGTACCAGGTGACCCTCGAGTGGGGAGCGGCAGCCATGCGCGCGGCCGCTGCCGACGTCGTCGTCATCGCCGACGCGGATCGCGGAGCCGAGACGGCTGAGCTGCACGACCTCGCCCCGCGCACGTCGCTCGTGCTCGACGCGACGCTCGCGAGCGCATCCGCCGTCGCCCGCGCCGCGCTCGACGAGCAGGAGCGGCGCGGCGACCGCGCCTCGATCGCGATCGTCGCCGCCGGCGCGCGGTGGACCGACGGCTCGCTGCGGCCCACCGCTGCCGACCTGCTCGTCGCCGGCCGCGTCGTGGACGAGCTCGCCGAGCTCGGCATCGACTTCCACAGCCCCGCGTGCGCCGCCGCGTGCGCGGCCGCCGTCGCGCTGCGCGGCGCCACCGGGACCCTCGTCGCGGCCGACGCCGCCGCGATCCAGTCCGCGACCGACCACCGAGCAGGAGCCGAACGATGACCTGGCAGGCCGACCCCGCACGCTACGACGCCGAGCGCCCCGGTGCCATGCAGTATCGCCGCGCCGGTGCATCCGGACTGAAGCTGCCGCTGCTGACGCTCGGCATGTGGCACAACTTCGGCGACGACGTGCCGCTCGACCGCCAGCGCGACCTGCTGACCACCGCGTTCGACCGCGGCATCACGCACTTCGACCTCGCGAACAACTACGGCCCGCCCTTCGGCGCCTCGGAGCAGAACTTCGGGCGCGTGATGGCGAGCGACCTGCACGCGCACCGCGACGAGATCCTCGTCACCACGAAGGCGGGCTGGGACATGTGGCCCGGCCCGTACGGCATCGGCGGCAGCCGCAAGTACCTCATCGCGAGCCTCGACCAGTCGCTCGCGCGCATGGGGCTCGACTACGTCGACATCTACTACCACCACCGTCCCGACCCCGAGACGCCGCTCGAGGAGACGATGGCCGCGCTCGACCACATCGTGCGCACCGGCCGCGCCCTCTACGTGGGCGTCTCGAGCTACTCCGCCGAGGACACGCGCCGCGCGCACGAGATCCTCGCGTCGCTCGGCACGCCGCTCACGATCCACCAGCCCTCGTACTCGATGCTGAACCGCTGGATCGAGCGGGACGGCCTGCTCGATGCCGCGGGCGAGCTCGGGATCGGCGTGATCGGCTTCACCGCGCTCGCCCAGGGGCTGCTGACCGGCAAGTACCTCGAGGGCGTGCCGTCCGACTCGCGCGCTGGCCGCGGCAGCGCGCGCAAGCCGCTCGACCCGAACGTCTCGCCCGAGGCGATGGAGCGCATCCGCGGCCTCGCGAGCATCGCGGAGGACCGCGGGCAGTCGCTCGCGCAGCTCGCGCTCGCGTGGGCGCTGCGCGACCCGCGCGTGACCTCGCTCACGATCGGCGCCTCGCGCGTCGAGCAGCTCGAGCAGAACATCGGCGCGCTCGATCGCCTCGACTTCACCGACGCGGAGCTCGCCGCGATCGATGAGCTCGCGCAGGACGAGCCGGGCGTCGACCTCTGGGCGCAGGCGCGCGACTCGCGAGGCTGATCGGCGCTCCCGCGGTCGATCGGTCGGGGTTGCACCGATCGCTCGGCGTGCGGATCGCAGAGCCGCGGATCCGTGCATCCTCTCGACGCACCCCCGGGACACGGTGCCCGCGTCATCGGCGTCGCGCGATCGCCGCTTCGACGCGGCGGATCGCGCGGTCGCCGCCGCGCGCAAGGTGCGCCTTCGTGATGCGCACGACGATCCAGCCGGCTGCCTCGAGCCGCGCGTAGCGGTCGATGTCGCGATCCCAGCGGCCGGCTTCGCGGTGTCCGTCGCCCTCGTACTCGATCGCGATCCTGAGGTCCGGGTAGCCCAGGTCGGGGTGGAGCGCGATGCCGTCGACGACGACGAGGGGATGCACGACCGGCTCCGGCAGCCCGGCGAGGACGATGCACCGCCGGGTGATGCTCTCGAAGCGGGACTCGACGCCGGCTCTCGCGTCGTCGAGGGCGGCGCGGAGCGCCGGCACGCCTGGGACGCCGACGCAGCGCGCGAGGAACGTCGTGAGCTCGTCGACCGTCGCGTGGGGCCGACGCGGCAGGTCGAGGTCTGGGTAGTTCCAGGAGGTGGCGAGCAGCGCGTCGACGACGTGCACGAGGTGCTCGTGCTCGAGCACCCGGCCGAGCGTCACCGCCGTGGCCGCGGGAGCGAGCACGGGCAGCCCGCGATGGATCGTCGCGCGCAGCCGCGCATCCACGGCGATGTGCGTCGTGCCCTGTGAGCGGCCTCGGGTGGTGCCGGTGGGCCGAGCGACGACGAGGGCCTCGCCGGGCGTCCAATCCGTCGGCAGCGGGAAGCCCCAGATCCGGCCGGCGGTGATCCCGCCGTACGCGTGATGCGCGGGCATCCGCACGGCGTAGGCGCCAGCGAGCTCGAGCAGGCTGTCGGCGCTCGCGGCGCGCACGCCGTGGAACGGCATGACGAGGTCGCTGCTGCGGAGGCGGGCGGGGGTGACACCCGCGCGGAGCGCGTCGGCGACCAAGAAGGGCGATCCGTCGAGCGGTGCCGGCAGCGGGGCAGGGGTGCGCATGCGCGAACCTTGGCTCCAGGGAGGCGCAGCGCGTGGCCGCTGCTGGGCGGGCTGTGGACGACGCACCCGCGCGTCGGGCGTCGCCCCGGCGATGGCTCGAACAGGTTGCACGCAACTGCGGTGAAACCGCGCTGAGAGCCGCAGATCGGTGCAACCTTCGCTCCGGCGGCCCGGCGACTCGCGGGTGTCGCGTGTGGGCGGCCCCGGCTAGCGTGTCGGCCATGACGGCGACGAAGCCCACGACGTCCGGTGAGCGCACGTTCCTCCACGTGCTGGCGAACACCGCGCTCGCGAACATCACGACGAGCTTCCTGTGGTTCGCGCTCACGTTCTGGGTCTACCTCGAGACCCGATCGGTGCTCGCCACCGGCATCATCGGCGGCGCGTACATGCTGTTCGTCGCGTTCAGCAGCATGCTGTTCGGCTCGATCGTCGACCACCACCGCAAGCTGCGGGTCATGCTGCTCTCGGGCAGCATCACGCTCACGGCGTTCGCGCTCGCCGGCGCGATGTACCTGCTGCTGCCGGAGCCGGCGCTGCTCGACCTGACCCAGCCGTGGTTCTGGCTCTTCACGACGATCATCCTCGCCGGTGCCGTCGTCGAGCACATGCGCAACATCGCGCTGTCGACGACCGTCACGATCCTGGTGCCCGACGAGCGGCACGCGAACGCGAACGGCATGGTCGGCACGGTGCAGGGCCTCGCCTTCATCATCACGAGCGTGTTCTCCGGCCTCGCGATCGGGCAGCTCGGGATGGGGTGGACGATCGCGATCGCCATCGCGCTCACGACCGTGAGCCTCGGCCACCTCGCGACGCTGCGGATGCCGCAGGACATCGTCGCGCTCGACGACGACGACACCGCGCGCGGGATCGACCTCCGCGGCTCGATCCGGGCGGTGCTCGCGATCGGCGGCCTCTTCGCGCTCATCGTCTTCTCGACCTTCAACAACCTCATCGGCGGCCTCTACATGGCGCTCATGGACCCCTACGGGCTCGAGATCTTCTCGGTCGAGATGTGGGGCCTCGTGCTCGGCGTCACGGCGACCGGCTTCATCATCGGCGGCCTCGCGATCGCGCGCTTCGGGCTGGGCAAGCGGCCCATCCGCACGCTGCTGCTCGTCGTGATCGCGATGGGCGTGCTCGGCGCGCTCTTCGCCGTCCGAGAGCAGTGGTGGCTGTACGCCGGCGGCATCTGGCTCTACATGTGCTTGATCCCCGCGGCCGAGGCGGCCGAGCAGACGGTCATCCAGCGCGTCGTGCCGCTCAGCCGGCAGGGCAGGGTCTTCGGCTTCGCGATGGCGTTCGAGTCGGCTGCCGCGCCCATCACCGCGTTCCTCATCGCCCCGATCGCCGAGTTCTGGGTGATCCCCTGGGCGCGCTCCGACGAGGGATCCGCGACCCTCGAGCCCTGGCTCGGCACGGGCAGCACCCGCGGCATCGCGCTCGTCTTCGTCATCGGCGGCGCGATCATGGTGCTGGCGGCGATGCTCGCGTTCCTCACCCGCTCGTACCACCGGATCAGCGCGTCGTACGACGCATCGGCACCGGCGGCCGAGGGCGAGGATGCGCCCGACGCCGACGCCGGTCAGTCGTCCGTCGGGTCCGTGAGCGAGGGCGGCAGCGAGGCGGAGCCCAGGTAGGCCGACCGCACGGGCGCGGGGGAGTCGAACGCCGTCGCGTCGCGCACCGGCGCCGGCGCCGTGTCGGCGACGAAGCGCGCGAGCCGCCGCCCCGCGACGACCGCGGCCGGCGGCGGACCGACGCGGACGCGCTCGCGGATGTCGTCGACCGGCAGCGGCGCATCGCTCGCGACGAGCACGAGGTTGCTGTGGCGGGCGCCCGCGAGCGTGGAGCCCGTCGAGATGAGCGCGACGTGCGCGAAGACCGCCTGCAGCGTGGCGACCTGGCTCCGCACGAAGCGCAGCGGCGGGCCGTCGGCGGTGTTCACGACGAGCGTGCCGCCGGGGACGAGCGCGGCTCGCGCCGCCGAGAAGCACTCGACGGTCGTGAAGGCCGCGGGGACGCTCCCGGCCCCGAAGACGTCGATCGTCGCGAGCGCGACCGGCGACGGCACGCGCTCGAGCACGGCGCGACCGTCGCCGACGACGACCTCGATGCCGGGCGGCAGCGGCGCGCCCTCGGCGACGAGGTCGACGAGCGCCGGCTCGAGCTCGACGACGCACTGCCGGAGCCCCGGCAGCGCATGCTGCAGCGCGCGCGGCAGCGCGGCAGCGCCGCCGCCGAGGTGCAGTGCGGCGGTGCCGCCGCTGACGCGGGGCTCGGCACCGCTGGCGAGGAGCGGCTCGCCGCCGGGCTGCAGCGCATCCGTCCGCGCACCGAGCGCGGCGATCGAGGCCGCGAGCATCCAGCGATGCGAGGCGTGCCGCGGCGGCGCGCCCGGCTCCCCGAGGTGCGACTGCTCGATGCCGTCGATCACGAGGACGAGCCCGTGCGCGTCGGGGCGGAGGGTCGCCTCGAGCCCGTTCGAGAGCGTCCGCCGCGCAGGAGGCGCGTCGCGCCGCGTCACGCGGCGCTCGTGCGCCGCTGCCAGCGGATCTCGACGACCCGGCGCGCGGCGCGCGTGCACGCCCGGCAGGCGTAGCGCCCGCGCGGCGCGCGGAACCGCACGTGCTCGTGCCCGCCGGGGCAGGAGCCGACCCACCCGGCGCGCTCCGACGCGATCTCGCCCTGGTGCGTGCGCCCGCCGACGTAGCCGAGCTCGCGCGCCGTGCGCTGCCACCGCGGACCGTGCCCGGCGCCGGGGCCCGCCATCGCGTGCGCGACCTCGTGCAGCAGCGTCTGGTGCACGTCGTCGTCGTCCCAGCGCGCGGCGAGGTGCTTGGAGACCGAGATGCGGCGCGCGGTGTAGTCGGTGAGCCCGGCGCGCTTCACGGCCCGGTCGAAGCCGAACGTCCAGTCGTCGTCGAGGTGCAGCCGGATGAGGGCCTCGGCCCACACGCGCACGCGCTCGAGATCCGCCACCGCGAGCCCCTTCCGCCTGCTCAGCCCTGCATCCGACCCCGCGAGCATGCCAGCCGCCGTCGATCCGGCGCGAACCGGCGACCGCATACTGTGGATGCGGCTCAGCGACCGCCCCAGATCGGGTGCGTCGCGCGCGGCACGTCCTGCTCGGCGCGGAGCGCCTCGGTCTGCGCGCGGTCGGTCGCCACGAGCAGCGCGACCTCGGCAGCCTGCAGCTGCTCGGCGGGCAGGTCGGCCTCGCGGCACAGCTCGACGGCCACGGTGAAGTCGACGCACGCGTCGTGCCACTGGTGCAGCGCGAAGTGCACCGTGCCGCGCTGCTGCAGCGCGTGCGCCCACAGCTCGACCCAGTCGTTCGAGCGGGACTCGGCGATGAGCGCCGTGCACTCGCGCAGCGCCGTGCGCAGGTCGCCGCGCGTCTGCACGACGGATGCGCGCAGCAGCCGGGCCTCGGCGACGCGGTCGCGCGAGCCGGATGCGCGGGCGAGCGTCACGGCCTCGGTCGCGGCCGTCAGCGCCTCGTCGAGCCTGCCGATGCTCTCGAGCAGCCACGCGCGCTCCGACACCGCGGCGAGCGAGCGCTCGCGGCCGAGCTGGCGCAGCCTGCGGGCCGCCGCCGCGACGTCGACGGCGTTCCGCAGCGCGGTCTGGTCGTAGCCGATCGACTCGCTCATCCCCACATCGTCGCGCATCGGCACCGGTTTGCCCGGAGCACGCGCCGCGATCCGCGACGAGCCGTCCCTGCGCAGGATGGGATCTCAACGTCGCGGGTGGTCGAACGACGCCGCATGCGGCGCGAGCGACCACAGGCGACGTCGAGATCGTGGTCAGCCGAAGACGCCCCTGCCGGGCGCGGGGCTCGGCGTCGCGTCGGCGTCGCGGGCCGGCGAGGCACCGCCGAGGAAGCGGCGCAGCTCGGCGCCGGCCACGACCTTGCCGGGCAGCGGGTCGCGGCGCAGCGCGCGGCCGATGTCGTCGAGGTCGGGCAGCTCGCGGCCGGCGACCGCCACGACGTTGCCGAAGCGCCTGCCCTTGAGCATGCCGGGGTCGGCGAGCGCCGCCGCGTCCTCGTGCACCTCGAGCAGGGCGGCGAGCTGCCGCTTCGCGAACGCGAGCGTGCGGTCGTCGGCGATGTTCACCACCACCACCCCCGTGGGGGCGAGGAGGTCGCGCACGAGCGCGTGGAACTCGACAGTGGTGACGTGCGCGGGCGTCTGCGCGCCCGAGAAGACGTCGACGATGACGAGGTCGACGGTCCCGCGGAGCCCCGCGGGCAGGCGGGAGAGCTGCTCGCGGGCGTCGCCGTAGCGCACGCGCACGCTCGCGCCGCGGGGGAGCGGGGCCACCTCGCGCACGAGCTCGACGAGCAGCGGCTCGAGCTCGATCACCTGCTGCCGAGAGCCGGGCCGGGTCGCGTCGACGTAGCGGGGCAGCGTGAGCGCGCCTGCCCCGAGGTGCACGGCGGTGATCGGGCCGGCGGGCAGCGCATCGACGACGTGGCCGATCTGCTGCACGTACTCGTACATGAGCAGCTGCGGCCGCTCGGGATCGACGTGCGACTGCGGGGTGCCGTCGACGACGAGCTGCCAGCCCGACGAGGCGTAGCGCATCTCCGCGTGCAGGCCGCTCGAGAGGCGGCGGCTGGGGGTGCTCACGGGCACCATCCTCCCGCGTGCGGCCCCGCTGCGTCCGCCATCCGGACGCGCGCTACCACCGGCCGACGGCGACCCGCAGGACGACACGCCGAGGGACTGGACACGCAGGGTCCAGCGGCGTATCGTAGCTAGTTGCGCTCACAGACATCCCCTCTGCCTTCATATTGCGGTCGGCGCGCGCCCGGACAGGGCGCTTCAGGGTGTTGACGAGTCTCTCACCGACGACACGATCCCGGGAAGACCCGCAACCCTTCCCGGCCCGGAGGTATCTGCCTTGGCTGAACTGGCCCCCAAGACCGGTCGGCGCGCAAGCCGACTGAGCTTCGCGCACATCTCGGAGACGCTCACCGTCCCCGACCTGCTGGCGCTCCAGACCGAGAGCTTCGAATGGCTCATCGGTGACGACGCCTGGAAGGCGCGCCTCGATGAGGCGAACGCCGAGGGTCGCGACGACATCCCCGCGCACTCGGGCCTCGAGGAGATCTTCGAGGAGATCTCCCCGATCGAGGACCTGAGCGAGAAGATGCAGCTCTCGTTCTCGGAGCCGGTGCTCGACGTGCCCAAGTACACGATCGACGAGTGCAAGGAGCGCGGCAAGACGTACGCCGCGCCGCTGTACGTGTCGGCCGAGTTCATGAACCACGAGACGGGCGAGATCAAGTCGCAGACCGTCTTCATGGGCGACTTCCCGCTCATGACCGAGAAGGGCACGTTCATCGTGAACGGCACCGAGCGCGTCGTCGTCTCGCAGCTCGTGCGCAGCCCCGGTGTCTACTTCGAGCGCACCCCCGAGAAGAACTCGGACAAGGACGTCTACTCGGCTCGCGTCATCCCGAGCCGCGGCGCATGGCTCGAGTTCGAGGTCGACAAGCGCGACGCCGTCGGCGTGCGCATCGACCGCAAGCGCAAGCAGTCGGTCACCGTCTTCCTCAAGGCCCTCGGCATGACGAGCGAGGACATCGCCAAGGAGTTCGCCGGCTACGAGTCGATCATCGCGACGCTCGAGAAGGATGCGCCGATGTCGAAGGAGGACGCCCTCCGCGACATCTACCGCAAGCTGCGTCCGGGCGAGCAGGTCGCCGCCGAGGCCGCCCGCGCGCTGCTCGACAACTTCTACTTCAACCCGAAGCGCTACGACCTCGCCAAGGTGGGTCGCTACAAGATCAACCGCAAGCTCGGCATCGACGTGCCGATGAGCGACTCGGTCCTGTCGGTCGAGGACATCGTCGCGACGATCAAGTACCTCGTCGCGCTGCACGCCGAGCAGACGACCCTCCCGGGCGTCCGCAAGGGCGAGCCCGTCGAGATCCGCCTCGACGTCGACGACATCGACCACTTCGGCAACCGCCGCATCCGTGCGGTCGGCGAGCTCATCCAGAACCAGGTCCGCACGGGCCTGGCCCGCATGGAGCGCGTCGTGCGCGAGCGCATGTCGACGCAGGACATCGAGGCGATCACGCCCCAGACGCTCATCAACGTGCGTCCGGTCAGCGCTGCGATCAAGGAGTTCTTCGGCACCTCGCAGCTGTCGCAGTTCATGGACCAGAACAACCCGCTCGCGGGCCTGACCCACAAGCGCCGCCTGTCGGCGCTCGGCCCCGGCGGCCTCTCCCGTGAGCGCGCCGGCGTCGAGGTCCGTGACGTCCACCCGTCGCACTACGGCCGCATGTGCCCGATCGAGACGCCGGAAGGCCCGAACATCGGCCTCATCGGCTCGCTCGCGACCTTCGCGCGCATCAACTCGTTCGGCTTCATCGAGACGCCGTACCGCCGCGTCGAGAACGGCGTCGTCTCCGAGAAGATCGACTACCTGACCGCCTCGGAGGAGGACGAGTTCGTCGTCGCGCACGCGAACAACCGCCTCAACTCGAAGCAGCAGTTCATCGAGGAGCGCGTCGTCGCCCGCCGCAAGGGCGAGGAGGTCGAGCTGGTCGTCCCGACCGAGGTCGACTACATGGACGTCTCGCCGCGCCAGATGGTGTCGGTCGCGACGAGCCTCATCCCGTTCCTCGAGCACGACGACGCGAACCGCGCTCTCATGGGTGCGAACATGCAGCGCCAGGCGGTGCCGCTGGTCCGCAGCGAGTCGCCGTTCGTCGGCACCGGCATGGAGGGCTTCGCGGCCATCGACTCCGGCGACGTCATCACCGCGCAGGGCGCGGGCGTGGTCGCAGAGGTCTCGGCCGACATGGTCTCGATCCAGCTCGACGAGGGCGGCACGCAGCAGTACTTCCTGCGCAAGTTCGACCGCTCGAACCAGGGCACGTCGTACAACCACCGCGTCATCGTCTCGGCGGGCGACCGCATCGAGGCCGGCGAGGTCATCGCCGACGGCCCCGCGACCGACCAGGGCGAGCTCGCCCTCGGCCGCAACCTGCTCGTGGCGTTCATGCCGTGGGAGGGCCACAACTACGAGGACGCGATCATCCTCAGCCAGAACCTCGTGAAGGACGACGTGCTCTCGTCGATCCACATCGAGGAGTACGAGGTCGACGCCCGCGACACGAAGCTCGGCAAGGAGGAGGTCACCCGTGACCTCCCCAACGTCGGCCCGGACCTGCTGGCCGACCTCGACGAGCGCGGCATCATCCGCATCGGTGCCGAGGTCGTCCCCGGCGACATCCTGGTCGGCAAGGTCACGCCGAAGGGCGAGACCGAGCTGAGCGCCGAGGAGCGCCTGCTCCGCGCGATCTTCAACGAGAAGAGCCGCGAGGTGCGCGACACGTCGCTCAAGGTGCCCCACGGCGAGCAGGGCACGGTCATCGCGGTCAAGCAGTTCCGCGCTGAGGACGGCGACGACGAGCTGGGCTCGGGCGTGCACGAGAAGGTCGTGGTCTACATCGCGCAGAAGCGCAAGATCACCGAGGGCGACAAGCTCGCCGGCCGTCACGGCAACAAGGGCGTCATCGCGAAGATCCTGCCCGAGGAGGACATGCCGTTCCTCTCCGACGGCACGCCGGTCGACATCGTGCTGAACCCGCTCGGCATCCCGAAGCGCATGAACTTCGGCCAGGTGCTCGAGACGCACCTCGGCTGGATCGCGAAGACGGGCTGGAAGGTCGAGGGCACCCCGGAGTGGGCGGAGGGTCTCGACCCGCGCACGCTCGAGGCGCCCGCCGACACGAAGGTCGCCACGCCGGTGTTCGACGGCGCGACCGAGGAGGCCATCATCGGCCTGCTCGACGCGACGCTCCCGACGCGCGACGGCCAGCGGCTCGTCGACGGCTCCGGCAAGGCGAGCCTGTTCGACGGACGCTCCGGTGAGCCGTACCCGTACCCGATCTCGGTCGGCTACATGTACATCCTCAAGCTCCACCACCTCGTCGACGACAAGATCCACGCCCGCTCGACCGGCCCGTACTCGATGATCACGCAGCAGCCCCTGGGCGGTAAGGCCCAGTTCGGCGGCCAGCGGTTCGGCGAGATGGAGGTCTGGGCGCTCGAGGCGTACGGCGCCGCCTACACGCTGCAGGAGCTGCTCACCATCAAGTCGGACGACATCGTCGGCCGCGTGAAGGTGTACGAGGCGATCGTCAAGGGCGAGAACATCCAGGAGCCCGGCATCCCCGAGTCCTTCAAGGTGCTCATGAAGGAGATGCAGTCGCTGTGCCTGAACGTCGAGGTGCTGAACGCAGCCGGCGAGCTCGTCACGCTGCGCGACGACGAGGACGAGGCGCTGCGCACGGCCGAGGAGCTCGGCATCAACATCTCCAGGCCGGAGATGTCGTCGATCGACGACATCTGATCCGCCGCGAACTGAACTCAGACAAGAGGGAATTGCATTGATCGACGCAACCACGTTCGATGAACTGCGGATCGGCCTGGCCACGGCCGACCACATCCGTGCCTGGTCCTACGGCGAGGTCAAGAAGCCGGAGACCATCAACTACCGCACGCTGAAGCCGGAGAAGGACGGCCTGTTCGGCGAGCAGATCTTCGGCCCGTCGCGCGACTGGGAGTGCGCGTGCGGCAAGTACAAGCGCGTGCGCTTCAAGGGCATCGTCTGCGAGCGATGCGGCGTCGAGGTCACGAAGTCGTCGGTGCGCCGCGAGCGCATGGGCCACATCGAGCTCGCCGCCCCCGTCACGCACATCTGGTACTTCAAGGGCGTGCCGAGCCGCCTCGGCTACCTGCTGGACATGGCGCCGAAGGACCTCGAGAAGGTCATCTACTTCGCCGCGTACATGATCATCCGGGTGGACGCGGATGCTCGTCACGAGCGCCTGCCCCAGCTGGAGCAGGAGCTGCGCCTCAAGACGGGCGAGATCGAGAAGCGCCGTGACGCCGACATCGCCGAGCGCCTCGCGCAGCTGGAGACGGACGTCGCCCAGCTCGAGGAGGAGGGTGCCAAGGCGGACCAGAAGCGCAAGGTCCGCGACGCCGGTGAGCGCGAGATGGCGCAGCTGCGCAAGATCGCCGACGACCAGATCGCCCACCTCGAGCGGGTCTTCGACGACTTCCGCTCGCTGAAGGTCGGCGACCTCAAGGCGGAGGACGCGGTCTACCACGACCTCGTCGACCTGTACGGCGAGTTCTTCGACGGCCACATGGGCGCGGAGGCCATCAAGCTCCGCCTGCTGGCGTTCGACCTGGCGGCCGAGTCCGAGGACCTGCACAAGCAGATCGCCGAGGGCAAGGGCCAGCGCAAGATCCGTGCGATCAAGCGCCTCAAGGTCGTGAACTCGTTCCTGCAGACGGGCAACAGCCCGGCCGCGATGGTGCTCGACGTCGTCCCGGTCATCCCGCCGGAGCTGCGCCCGATGGTGCAGCTCGACGGTGGCCGGTTCGCGACGAGCGACCTGAACGACCTCTACCGCCGCGTCATCAACCGCAACAACCGACTCCGCCGCCTGCTCGACCTCGGTGCTCCCGAGATCATCGTGAACAACGAGAAGCGCATGCTGCAGGAGGCGGTCGACGCCCTGTTCGACAACGGCCGCCGCGGCCGTCCCGTCACGGGCACCGGCAACCGCGCGCTGAAGTCGCTCTCCGACATGCTCAAGGGCAAGCAGGGCCGGTTCCGCCAGAACCTGCTCGGCAAGCGCGTCGACTACTCGGGCCGCTCGGTCATCGTGGTCGGCCCGCAGCTGCAGCTGCACCAGTGCGGCCTGCCGAAGCAGATGGCGCTCGAGCTGTTCAAGCCGTTCGTCATCAAGCGCCTCATCGACCTGGGCCACTCGCAGAACATCAAGCACGCGAAGCGCATGGTCGAGCGGTCGAAGCCGCAGGTCTGGGACGTGCTCGAGGAGATCATCCGCGAGCGCCCCGTGCTGCTGAACCGCGCGCCCACGCTGCACCGCCTCGGCATCCAGGCCTTCGAGCCGCTGCTCGTCGAGGGCAAGGCCATCCAGCTGCACCCGCTCGTGTGCTCGGCGTTCAACGCCGACTTCGACGGCGACCAGATGGCTGTCCATCTGCCGCTGTCGGTCGAGGCGCAGGCCGAGGCCCGCGTGCTCATGCTCGCGTCGAACAACATCCTGAAGCCGTCCGACGGCCGTCCGGTGACCCTGCCGACCCACGAGATCGTCTCGGGCCTGCACCACCTGACGACCCTCAAGCCGGAGGGTGTCGGCAAGGGCCGTGCGTTCTCGTCGGTCGCCGAGGCGATCATGGCGATGGACCAGCACTCGCTCGACCTGGGTGCGCCCGTGCGGATCCGTCTGCACGGCCTGGTCTTCCGCGACCAGGACCGCCCCGAGGGCTTCGTCGACGGCGAGCCGTTCCTGCACGAGACGACCCTGGGTCGCGCGCTCTTCAACGAGCTGCTGCCCGCGGACTTCCCGTTCGTGGCGGAGGTCGCGGCGAAGCCGGTCATCTCGCTCATCGTGAACGCGCTCGCAGAGCGCTACCCGAAGACCGTGGTGGCGGCGACGCTCGACAAGATCAAGGACGCCGGCTTCTACTGGGCCACGCGCTCCGGCATCACCGTCGCGCTCTCGGACGTCATCACGCCGGCCCGCAAGGGCGAGATCGTGGCGGCCGCCGAGGCCTCGGCGAGCAAGGTCCAGGGCAAGTTCGAGAAGGGCCTCATCACCGACTCGGAGCGTCGCACCGACCTCACCGAGCTGTGGACCAAGGCCACCAACGAGGTGCAGAAGGCCACGCAGGAGGCGTTCGACGAGAACAACTCCATCTACCGCATGGTCACCGCCGGCGCGAACGGCAACTGGATCCAGGTGCGCAACATCACCGGCATGCGCGGTCTCGTGACCAACCCGAAGGGCGAGGTCATCCCGCGTCCGATCATCTCCTCGTACCGCGAGGGCCTGACCGTGGCGGAGTACTTCATCGCCACGCACGGTGCCCGCAAGGGCTCGGCCGACACGGCGCTCCGCACGGCCGACTCCGGCTACCTGACGCGTCGCCTCGTCGACGTGTCGCAGGACGTCATCATCCGTGAGGACGACTGCGGCACCGAGCGCGGCCTCGAGGTGCCGATCGCCGAGGTCATCGACGGCCAGCTGACGCTGCACGAGAACGTGGAGTCGGCGGTCTACGCCCGCAACCTCGCGGTCGACGTCGTGGCGTCGGACGGCACCGTGCTCGCCACGGGCGGCTCCGACATCGGCGACCGCGAGATCCGCGCGTTCGTCGAGGCCGGCATCGAGCAGGTCAAGGTCCGCTCGGTCCTGACGTGCGAGTCCGCGGTCGGCGTCTGCGCCCACTGCTACGGCCGCTCGCTCGCGACCGGCAAGCTCGTGGACATCGGCGAGGCGGTCGGCATCATCGCCGCCCAGTCGATCGGCGAGCCCGGCACGCAGCTCACGATGCGCACGTTCCACACCGGCGGCTCCGTCGGCGCGAGCGACATCACGCAGGGTCTGCCCCGCGTGACGGAGCTCTTCGAGGCTCGCACCCCGAAGAACTCCTCGCCCATCGCCGAGGCCGCTGGCCGTGTGCGCATCGAGGAGGACGAGAAGTCGAAGCGCATCGTGCTCACGCCCGATGACGGCGACGAGGAGTTCGCCTACCCGGTGCTCCGCCGCGCAACCCTCGAGGTCGCCGACGGCGACCGCGTCGAGCAGGGCCAGCAGCTGCAGGTCGGCTCGGTGGACCCCAAGGAGGTGCTGCGCGTGCGCGGCGTCCGCGAGGTGCAGAAGCACCTGGTCTCGGGCGTCCAGGACGTGTACCGCTCGCAGGGTGTGCCGATCCACGACAAGCACATCGAGGTCATCGTCCGCCAGATGCTCCGCAAGGTCACGGTCGTCGACCACGGCGAGACGAGCCTGCTGCCCGGTGAGCTGGTCGACCGCTCGAAGTACAACGAGATCAACCGTGCCGCGCTGACCGAGGGCCTCAAGACCGCCTCGGCGCGCCAGGAGGTCATGGGCATCACGAAGGCGTCGCTCGCGACGGAGTCGTGGCTGTCGGCCGCCTCCTTCCAGGAGACGACCAAGGTGCTCACCGAGGCGGCTCTGGCCGGCAAGCGCGACCCGCTGCTCGGCCTCAAGGAGAACGTCATCATCGGCAAGCTCATCCCCGCGGGAACCGGCCTGTCGCGCTACCGCGACGTCACGGTCGAGGCCACCGAGGAGGCGAAGGCGGAGCGGTACCCGAACCGCCTGTTCGCCGACGCGGGCAGCGTCGACGAGGCCGACCTCTCGTACCTCGACTTCGACGCCTTCACCGGCGGCGAGCTGGGCGAGCAGGAGCCGGGGCAGTACGTCTAGGCAGCACCGCACGACCTGAGGTCAGCGAAGGGCCGCACCCGCGAGGGTGCGGCCCTTCCGCGTACCGCCAATCGCGTTCCCCGGCGGTGCGCCGCCCGCCGACGCCGTCGACGTCCCCCTACAATCGGCCGACGACGCGGCACCGTGCCGCCGCAGGAGGTAGGACCATGAGCGACGAGCAGCCGACGTCCTGGCGCGACCGCTTCTTCGGCAGCGGCCCTGCGCCCGAGCGGGCGACGGAGCCCACGGACCAGGGCGCCCAGTCCGGTCAGGGTGCAGACCAGTCCGGTCACGTGGCCAACCCGGCCGGGCACGACGACGCGCCCGCCGAGGACACCAGCACCCAGCCGCTCCGCGCCGCGGACGGCGGAGCGCACGACGCCGAGATCGCATCGACCTCGGTCGACGAGCACGACGACCACCAGCCGCTCGTCGAGCACCAGGGCGACGCCCGCGCCGCCGACAGCCCCATCGAGCCCACCGTCATCGCGCCCTCGACCCTCCGCGGACCGTCGCACTCGGCGGCCCACCCCGACGACACCGCACGCGTGCAGCCCCAGGGCGACGCGGAGACGAGCTCGCTGGAGCGTCCGGAGATCGCGCAGGTGCACCACGCGGACGAGCCGAGCGCCGACGTCACGCACGCCGAGGACGCGCCCACCGAGGCCATCGCCACGGATCCTGTCGCCACCGAGCCGCCCGCGCTCGTCGAGCCGCGCCGCCCGTCCTTCGGCCTGCGCCGCCAGAGCGGCCACGATGCCGACGCCGGTCTCGGCGCCACCGACCACGACGGCACCGACCACGACGCCACCGACCGCGGCACCTCGGACCGGGGCGCCACCGACCCCGCTGCCGTCGCCTCGCTCGCGGGCCTCGCCGCGGCGGGCGGCGCAGCCGCGGGCGGCGCGACCGCCGCGCGCCCGCGCGAGGAGCGCGAGTTCGTCGAGCCGGAGCCGACGCAGGCCATCGACCAGCAGCCGCGCGACGAGCGGCTCGGCGATCGCAGCGACGACGCCACGCGCCCGATCGGCACGCGGGGCACCGACGGCGAGGCCGCGGGCGACACCCGCGTGCTCGAGGCGCAGGAGCCGGCGGCCGAGACGCGCCCGCAGCGCTTCGGCATCGTGCGCGACGACACGCCTGCCGCGCTCGGCGCCGACGACAGCACTGTCGCGGCCCCCGCGGCCGCCGGCACGCCGGTCGTGCTCGTCGAGGAGCCCGTGCCGCCGCGCCGCAAGGGCGCGCGCGCCGTCGGCTTCGCCGTCGCGCTGCTCGCGACGCTCATCTTCGCGATCCTGTTCGCGGCCGCCTTCTTCGCCGTGGGCTACCTCTTCGACCGGGCGTTCGACGCGACCGAGACGCTGCAGACGCTCTGGCTGCTGCCCTCGTACCTGCTGCCGGTCATCGTGTTCTTCCTCGGCTACTGGCTGCTGACGCTCATCGTGAACCGCGCCGGCTGGTGGGCGCACGTGCTCGGCGGCTTCATCGTGGCGCTGCTCGTGTACGTCGCGCACCTGGCGGGCGCGCACATGGAGACGCAGGGCGGCTGGGCGGGCTACACCGCGCTGCCTGGCATCGACGCGCGGGCGCTCAGCGAGCTCCTGCTCGCGCCGCTCTCGGTGCTGGCGTTCGTGCTGGCCCGCGAGGTGCCGATCTGGGTCGGCGGCATCGTCGCCCGGCGCGGCCGCAAGGCTCGCGAGCACAACCGCCAGGCGATGGACGACTTCAACGCGGAGAACGCCGACCGGCTCTCGCGCTGAGCCGCTCGCGGGACGGGATCCCGCCTCGTGACGAGCGCCGCGTGCAGGAGGCGCAGATGTTCATGCGGCGCATGGATGCTCCGGACACCTCTCGTCTGACAGACTGTGCGCGAGCCTGTGCGCACCCCAGCGCCGGCTCTGGATCTCGGGTCACGACGAGAGGGAGAGCAGCTTGCTCCGGTGGGTCACGCGCCATCGCAAGTCGACGGCAGCCGGTGCGCTCGTCACGGCGGTCTCCGTCGCGCTCGGGATCATCGCCTTCACGTACGACGGCTTCACGACGACCGACGTCGACCTCAACGACGGCGGCGTGTGGGTCACGAAGCAGGACTCCCAGCAGCTCGGCCGGATCAACGTGCAGGCGGAGGAGCTCGACGCCGGACTGATCTCGCCGACCGCAGACTTCGACGTGCTGCAGGACGACACCGCGGTCCTCCTCCACAACCGCGAGGCGTCGTCGGTCATGATCGTCGACCCGGTGCAGGTCGTCACCGGTGCCGTCGTGCAGCTGCCGCCGCAGGGCGAGATCGCGCTGAACGGCGGCACCGTCGTCATCGTCGACCCGGCCGACGGCGACCTGTGGGCGATGCCCTTCGCCGACATCGGCGGCTACTCGGCCGAGAGCACCGAGCCGCTGCTCGAGCTCGGCGAGGGCGCGGCCGCGACCGTCGACCGCGACGGCACCGTGCACGCGGTCTCGCCTCGCGACGGCCAGCAGCTGTCGATCGCCGTGCTCGAGGAGGGTGGCCTCGGCGAGCCGACCGTGCGCGACCGCGGCGAGCTCGCCGGCATGCAGGACCCGGTCGTCAGCGCCGTCGGCAGCGAGGCGGTCGTGCTCGACACCGCCACCTCCACGCTCCTCGTGCCGGGCGGCGCCGTCGAGGCGCCGGCGGACGCGAAGCTGCAGCTCGTCGGCGACGCCTCCGACCGCGTGATCCTCGCGACGCCGACGTCGCTCATCCGCCAGCCGCTCGGCGGCGGCGAGGCCGAGGTGCAGCAGCGCCAGGGCGGCGGCGAGGCCGTCGAGCCCGTGCAGCTGGGCGGCTGCGTCTACGCGGTGTGGCCGGGCAGCTCGACCTTCCTGCGCGACTGCGCGGACGACGCGCGCGACCTCGACCAGCCGGTCGACGGCATGGACGGCTCTCCGGTCGCGTTCCGCATCAACCGCGACCAGGTCGTGCTCAACCAGTTCGTGCAGGGCAACTCGTGGCTGCTCGCCGACACCCTCGTGCTCGTCGACAACTGGCAGGACCTCGTGCCGCCGCAGTCGGAGGAGCAGAGCGACGAGGAGGACTCCGAGTCGACCGAGGACCTGCTCACCAACCAGCCGCCGCCCATCAACGAGGAGAACACCGACCCGATCGCGAACGACGACGACTTCGGCGCGCGCACGGGTCGCTCGACGATGCTGCCGGTGCTCTGGAACGACTCCGACCCGGACGGCGACGTGCTCACCGCGCGCGTGCTCGGCGAGCTGCCCTCCGGCGTGCAGATCGCGCCGGTCGCCAACGACTCGCAGCTGCAGGTCGAGCTGCCTGCCGACTTCGCGCCGGCCTCCTTCACGGTCGACTACCGGGTCGCCGACGGGCGCGGCGGCGAGGACGACGGGCGCGTCACCGTGCGGGTGCGCGGCGAGGGCGAGAACGCGGTGCCCGAGCCGATGCGCGAGCAGGCGTTCGCGGTCGAGCAGGGCGGTGAGTACGAGTACCAGGTGCTGAGCGAGTGGGTCGACCCCGACGGCGACGACATGTACCTCCGCGGTGCGACGACCGACTCGGGCGACACGATCCAGACGGATCCGTCGGGTCGCCTCATCTACACCGCGACGGGCGAGGTCGGCATCGAGACCGTCGTCGTCACCGTCTCGGACGGTCGCGCAGACACGACCGCCGAGATCCTCGTCGACGTGCGCGAGCGCGGCGATGCCCCGCCGCTCGCGAACGCCGACTTCGTCTCGACCGTCGAGGGCCGCGAGGCGACGGCGCGGCCGCTCCTCAACGACTTCTCGCCCTCCGGCAGGCCGCTCCGCCTCGCATCCGTCGAGCCGAACCCGAGCCTCGAGACCACGGTCGACCTCGACTCCGGCACCATCCGCGTCACGGGCGGTCCGGTCGGCAGCCACTACCTCACCTACCTCGTCGCCGACGGCGCGCTCTCGAGCACGGGCCGGATCCGCGTCGACATCCGCACGCCCGACGACGAGGCCCGCCCCGTCGCGGTGCGCGACACCGCGCTGCTGCCGCAGCAGGGCTCGACGCTCGTCGACCTGCTCGCGAACGACGTCGACCCGGCGGGCGGCGTGCTCGTCGTGCAGCAGTTCACGATCGAGAGCGCCGCGCCGGTCACCGTCGAGCTGCGCGACCGGCGCATCGTCAGCATCGTCGACAACCGGCTCGAGGCGCCGTTCCAGTTCACCTACACGGTGTCGAACGGCCGCTTCTCCGAGACCGGCACCGTCGAGGTGATCCCGGTGACGCCGCCCACCCAGCCGCGCCCGCCGAAGGCCGTCGACGATCAGGCGACGGTGCGCGCCGGCGACTACGCGACCGTCGACGTGATCGGCAACGACTTCTCGCCGGACGGCACGCCGTTCACGATCGAGCGCATCGTCGAGACGAGCTTCGCGAGCGAGGAGGAGGGCGTCGCGTTCCTCTCGGAGGGCAAGCTGCGCGTCCACGCGCTCGAGGGCGCGCCCACCCGGGCGACGGTGACGTACGAGATCGCCGACGGCTTCGGCAACCGCGACTCCGCGACCGTCGCGATCACCATCGTGCCGCGCGAGGCCGAGCAGAACACGCCGCCCGCGCCCGAGACGGTGACGTCGCGCGTGCTCGCCGGCTCGACCGTGCGCATCCCGATCCCGCTCGACGGCATCGACCCGGACGGCGACGGCGTCGAGCTCGTCGGCTACGACACGGCGCCCGAGGGCGGCCTGATCCTGCGCACGATCGGTCCCGACTACTTCGACTTCGAGGCGTTCCCGGGCAGCGCGGGCACGGTGGAGTTCACCTACCGGGTGCGCGACCGCTGGGGCGCCGACGGCACCGCGACCGTCGTGATCGGCATCGCGCAGGCCGCGGACGTCAACCAGACGCCCTTCGCGCAGCCCGACCTCGTGACCGTCCGGCCCGACCGCGCCGTGGCGATCGCCGTGCTCGAGAACGACTCCGACCCCGATCAGGACGCGCTCACGCTGCAGTCCGACCGGCTCGAGCTGCCGACCGAGCTCGAGGGCGCCGTCGTGAACGGCGAGCGCAGCACCGTCGACCTCCGCTCGCCGTCCGAGCCGGGCGTCTACCAGTTCACCTACGGCGTCGTGGATGCGCGCGGCGCGTCGACGACCGGCACCGTCATGCTCACGGTCGCCGAGGACGCCGAGCTGCAGCCGCCGGTCGCCCGCGACGACCCGCTGCCGCGCGACGACCTCCAGGTCGACGTGCCGCTCGACGTGCCGGTGCTCGAGAACGACCTCGACGCCGACGGCGACCCGAGCGACCTCGAGCTCTCGGTCGTCACCGGCCCCGGCCGCGTGGTCGGCGACACGATCCAGGTCACGCCGAGCGACGCCTTCCAGGTGGTCACCTATCGCGCGACCGACCTCGACGGCCTCACGGCGGAGGCGTTCGTCTCCGTCCCGCCCGTGCGCGACCGCGCGCCCTTCCTCACCTCCGCGGAGCCCGTGCAGGTCGGCTCCGGACTCGAGCTCCTCATGGAGCTGCGCGAGTACGTCACCGTCTCGACCACGAACACGCCGCGGGTGACCACCGGCGAGAAGGTCACGGCGGTCAACAGCGACGGCAGCGGCCTCATCGTCGACAACGACACCCTGCGCTTCCAGTCGCCCGCGGGCTACGTCGGCCCCGCGTCGATCACGTTCGAGGTGACCGACGGCACCGGGCCCGACAACGGCAACCTCGCGACCCTGACGATCCCGATCGAGGTCGTGCCGTCGAGCGTCGTCCCGCCCACCTTCGCGGGCGCCGTCGTGCGCGCCGAGGCCGGCGAGGGCGCCGCGACGTTCGACCTGCGCGACGCCACGTCCGACCCCGACCCCGGCGATCTCGAGGCGATGCGCTTCGAGGCGCGCGGCGGCTCGATGGCCGGCGTCGAGGTGTCGCTCTCCGACGGCGTCTTCTCGGCGACCGCGGCCGTCGACACGCCTCCCGGCGGCAGCGGCTCGTTCCAGATCGCCGTCATCGACCCGCACGGCAACGAGGCGCCCGGCACGGTCGTCGTCGAGGTGGTCGCGACCACCCGCCCGCTCGCGCAGACGACTCCCGACTCCGGCGAGGCGACGGCGAGCATCGCGCTCACGACCGACGTCATCGAGAACGACTTCAACCCGTACAAGAACGAGGGCCTCCCGCTGCGCGTCGTCGCCGCCGAGGTCGTCGCGGGCCAGGGCCAGGTCTCGCACACCGATCGCGAGGTGACCGTCACCCCGGGCGCCGACTTCTCGGGCGTGCTGACCGTGCGCTACACGGTCCAGGACGCGACCGAGCGCATCGAGCGCCAGGTCACGGGCACGCTGACGCTCAACGTGAAGGCGCGGCCGGACGCACCGCCGCGCCCGAACGTCGACGCGGTCGGCGACTCGCAGGTGACGCTCACGTGGGCGCCGCCGTCGGCGAACGGTGCGCCGATCACCGGCTACATCGTGCGCTCGACCGACGGCGCGATCAGCTTCCCGTGCTCGTCCACGACGTGCACGATCACGGGGCTCGTGAACAACACGACCTACACGTTCCAGGTCGTCGCGCAGAACGAGGTCGGCGACTCCGATCCGTCGGCGGCGTCGAACGAGGCGCGGCCCGACGTGCGGCCCGAGCAGCCCGCGCCGCCGAGCGTCGTCCGTGGCGACACGCAGGTGATGCTGTCGTGGGAGCCGCCGGTGAACCGCGGCTCGCCGATCCAGAGCTACACCGTCGAGATCTCGCCGCCGGCACCCGGTGGCGTCGTGCAGCAGCAGGCGGCGGGCACGAGCCACACGTGGACGGGGCTCACGAACGGCGTCGCCTACCAGTTCCGCATCCAGGCCGTGAACCTCGCCGACGAGCCGAGCGACTTCTCCGCGTACTCGCAGTCGGTCACGCCGGCCGGCCCGCCGATGCAGGTGCAGGGCGTCAGCGCGACGCCCAACCGCGACGTGCCCGGCGAGGTGCAGATGCGCGTGCAGTGGACGGCGCCGGATGCGAACGGCGCACCGATCACCGGCTACACCGTGACGCCCTCGAACGGCGCGGCAGCTGCGCAGGTCACCGGCACGACCGCGAGCTTCCGCTTCGACGCGACGGGCGAGAACGTGACGTTCACCGTGACCGCGACGAACGACGCGGGCACGAGCCAGCCCTCGGCGCCCTCGGCGGCCGTGCGCGTGTTCACCGCGCCGGCGGCGCCGTCGAACGTCAGCGCGACGGACGGCGACACGAACTCGGTCGTGACCTGGACGCCCGGCAGCTCGAACGGGCTGCGCGAGAACGAGGTGGCGTACCAGACGCGCGGCGGCGGCGCCGGCGCGCAGAGCTTCGGGCCCGGCGGCACCTACACCGGGATGAACAACAACGGCGGCCCCTACACCTTCGAGGTGCGCGCGTTCGCGGTCGTCGACGGCGTGGAGTACTCGAGCGGATGGACAGCCGCGGGCAACCAGGTGCGGCCGTTCGGTGCCATCGGCAACCCGAGCGCGGGCGTCGCGGGCAGCGAGCAGCGGCAGATCACCTTCAGCTGGAGCTCGCCGCCCGCCAACGGCCGCGCCCTCACCACGGAGATCCGGATCGACGGCGGGCAGTGGCGCGCGGTGGCCGCGAGCGGCCGCGAGACGGTGCAGGGCCAGCCGAGCTCCGACCACTCGATCGACGTCCGCGTCACCTCTGCGGCCTTCCAGGCGGGCAACGATCCGCTGCCGGGGCACGGCACGCAGCGCACGACCGCGGGCGCGAGCGGACGGATCCCCGACCTGCCCGAGCCGGTCCTGGGCCTCAGCCGCGGCGGCAACGTGACGGCCCCCAACGGCCAGACGGGCACGAACTACGTGCTCGACTGGACCAACCTGATCCCCGGGCAGCAGTACCGGTACGAGTGCTACTCCACCTCGAGCGGCATGTTCCGCGACGGCAACTGGGTCGCCCCGTCCGCCAACGGGACGTCGCCCCGCAACGTCTACACCTTCTGCATGTCCGGCTACGACGGCCAGGGCTGGATGGTGCTCTACGCCAACGGCAAGAGCTGGAGCACCGGAAGGGTGGACTGGCCGTGATGCACAGCTTGACCGATCGAGAGGAGCGCCCGTGAGCGCATCGATGACCCGCGAGCAGGCAGCCTGGTTCGCAGAGACGTTCACCCGACTCGTCGACAACGTCGGCACCGCCGTGCTCGGCAAGGACGCGGTCATCCGGCTCGCCTTCACGGCGATGCTCGCGGAGGGGCACCTGCTGCTCGAGGACGCGCCCGGCACCGGCAAGACGCAGCTGGCGAAGTCGATGGGCGCGACCGTGCAGGGCACGAACCACCGCATCCAGTTCACGCCCGACCTGCTGCCCTCCGACGTCACCGGCGTGACCGTCTACGACCAGAAGACGGGCGAGTTCGAGTTCCACAAGGGACCGATCTTCGCGTCGATCGTGCTCGCCGACGAGATCAACCGCGCGAGCCCGAAGACGCAGTCGGCGCTGCTCGAGGTCATGGAGGAGGGGCGCGTCACCGTCGACGGCACGCCCTACAGCGTCGGCAGGCCGTTCATGGTGATCGCCACCCAGAACCCGATCGAGCAGGCCGGCACCTACCGGCTGCCCGAGGCGCAGCTCGACCGCTTCCTCATGAAGACGTCGATCGGCTACCCCGGCCGCGAGCAGACGGTGCGGATCCTCGCGGGCTCCGCGAACCGCAACGCGTCGTCGACCGTGCAGCCCGTCATCACGACGGGCGCGATCGCCGAGATGATCGACCTCGCCGCGACCGTGCACGTCGACGACGCGGTGCTCGACTACGTCGCGCAGCTCTCGGAGCACACGCGCGAGTCGAAGGACACCCGCCTCGGCGTCTCGGTGCGCGGCGCCATGGCGCTCGTGCGCGCCGTCAAGGTGCTCGCGGCCAGCAAGGGCCGCGCGTTCGTGCTGCCCGACGACGTCAAGGAGCTCGCGCAGCCCGTCTGGGCGCACCGCATCGTCATCGACCCCGAGGCCGAGTTCTCGGGCGTCACCGGCGACCGCATCATCGACCGCGCCGTCGCCGACGTCTCGGCGCCCCAGGACCGGCAGCACGCTGCATGACGCAGGCGCCCCCGCGGGCGACCTCGACCCCCGCACCTGACCCCGACACCGGCACGTCGACCGGCTCGTCCGTCCGGACGACACTCGGCACGACCGGTCCGTCCGACACCACCCGCCTGCGGCGGGTGGTCGAGCGCGACCGGACGCCGCTGCAGCGCGCTCGCGATCGGCTGGTCGGCGAGGAGTCGGTCGTCGCGGCGGGCGCGAAGCGGGCCACCGGCTGGGTGCGCCGCGTCATCTGGCCGGTGCTCGAGCCGATCACGGGCTTCGGCTGGGCGGTGCTCGTCGGGACGATCGGCACCCTCGTGCTCGGCATCGCGCTCGGCTGGAAGGAGCTCATCGTCATCGGCATCGCCGGGGCGCTGCTGCTGCTCGCCGCGATCGCCTTCATCATCGGCCGCAACCGGTACCGGATCGAGCTCGACCTCGCCTACACGCGCGTCGTGGTGGGCGAGCGCGCGCTCGGCCGCATCGAGATCCACTCCGCGTCGCAGAAGCCACTCCTGCCCGCGACGATCGAAGTGCCGGTCGGCCGCGCGCTCGCCTCGTTCCACCTGCCGAGGATGCGTCCCGGGGACGTGCACGAGGACGTCTTCGCGATCCCGACGAGCCGCCGCACGATCCTGCAGGTCGGCCCCGTGCGCTCGGTGCGCGGCGATCCCGTCGGCCTGCTGCGCCGGCAGGTGAAGTGGACCGACCCGGTCGAGCTGTACGTGCACCCGAAGACGGTGCAGCTCGACGAGACCGCGCCCGGCCTCATCCGCGACCTCGAGGGCATCACGACCCGCGACCTCACGAACAGCGACATCGCCTTCCACGCGCTGCGCGACTACGTCGCCGGCGACGACCGCCGCTACATCCACTGGAAGTCGTCCGCCCGCACCGGCCAGCTCATGGTGCGGCAGTTCGAGCAGACCCGCAGGAGCGTGCTCGCCCTCGGCCTCTCGACCGCGGTCGACGACTACGCCGACCCGCTGGAGTTCGAGACGGCCATCTCGATCCTCGGCTCCGTCGGGCTGCAGGCGGTGCGCGACGAGACGGACCTCGTCGTGCGCACCTCGCGCGGCACGCTGCCCGCCACGACCGGCAAGCGGCTGCTCGACGCGCTCTCGGGCGTCGACTGGTCGCCGCGGCACGACCGCTTCCTCGACCTCGCGGCCACGATCGCGCGCGAGCACGCCGGCGCCTCCGTGATCATGCTGCACGCCGGCGCGACCGTCGATCCCGCGCTCGTGCGCCGCGCCCGCACGCTGCTGCCGGCGCAGGCGCGCGTGATCGTCTTCACCGTGGTCAAGGCCGCGAAGCCGCGCCTGCAGCCGATCGGCGACGTCTCGCTCGCCACGCTCGGCTCGGTGAGCGACCTGCCGCGCATCATGCGAGGGGTGGGCCTCCAGTGAGCGACGCGCGCCCCGGGCGGCTGCTGCCGCGCAGACCCATGCACGCGGCGATCGACTGCGCCGCCATCCTCCTCGTCATGCTCGCGGCGACCCTCTCGTTCGGTCCCGTCTTCGGCGGCACCGCCTACCTCCTGGCGGGGCTCGGCGCCGCGGTGCTCGGCATCGGGGTGGGCGTCGCCACGTCGCTGCGCCCGCTGCGCGGCTGGCTCATGACCGTCGCGGGCGTCATGCTCGTGCTCGTCGTCTTCGGCCCCGCCCTGGCCGTGCCGCGCTCGACGATCGCCGGGGTGATCCCGACGCTCGAGGCGTGGCGCGAGCTGCTGCTCGGCGTCGTCTACTCCTGGAAGGGCCTGCTGACCGCGGAGCCGCCCGCCGAGGGCTTCCCGAGCCTGCTCGTCGTGCCGTTCCTCACGATGCTCGTGTGCTCGACGCTCGCGACGGTGCTGGCGCTGCGCCTCCGCCGCGGCGCGCCGTTCGCGATGCTGCCGGGCGTCGTCGCGCTCGCCGTCGGCATCGCCTTCGGCACGAAGATCGCGTTCTGGCCGGTCGTGCTCGGCATCGTCGTCGCGGGCGTGATCGTCGCCTGGTGCGCCTGGCGCCGCGCGGGATGGCGCACCGGGCTCAACGAGGAGGTCGAGGTCACGAACGACACGCGGCACCGCGGTCGCGCCCGTCGCGAGCGCACCCGCGGCGCCGTCGCCATGATCGCGGGCTCGCTGCTCGTCGCCGGCCTCGTCAGCATCCCGATCCAGCCGCACGAGCGCGCGGTGCTCCGCGACGTCGTCGAGCCGCCCATCGAGCTCGCCGAGTACCCGAGCCCGCTCGCCGGCTACCGCAACTGGCTCAAGAGCTTCGAGGACGAGACGCTCCTCACCGTCACCGGGATGCCGGAGGAGAGCCGGCTGCGGCTCGCGACCTTCGACCACTACGACGGCACCGTCTTCGCCGTCGCGGGCGCGCGCGAGTCGAGCGGCTCGGGCTCCTTCGCCCGCATCGGCGACGAGGTGCTCGTGCAGCAGTCGGGCGACCCGGCCACCGTGCGCGTCGAGGTGCAGGACTACTCCGGCATCTGGGTGCCCGACGTCGGCTTCATCCAGTCGCTGCGGTTCGAGGGCGCGCGCGCCGACGACCTGCAGGGCTCGCTCCACTACAACGGCCAGACGGGCACGGCGATCGCGCTCGACGGCCTCGGCACCGGCGACGCCTACGAGCTCGAGGCGATCGTGCCCGCGCAGCCGTCGCCCGAGGAGCTCGAGCGCGCGACGGTCACCGACCTCCAGGTGCCCGAGCCGGCGATCGTCCCCGACCTGCTGCAGGCGTGGGTCGTCGAGCACGGCGTCAGCGGCCGCACGCAGCTCGAGAACATCCAGACGATGCAGCGGCTCATGCAGGCAGGCAGCTTCAGCCACGGGCTCGAGGACGACACCATCCCGTCGCTCGCCGGTCACGGCGCCTCGCGCGTGCAGTCGATGTTCGAGCAGGAGGTGCTCGTCGGCGACGACGAGCAGTACGCCGTCGCCTTCGCGCTCGCGCTGTCGCGCATCAACGTGCCGTCGCGCGTCGTGATGGGGCTCTACCCCGACGACGGGTTCCCGGGCGGCGACCAGCCGGTCGAGCTCACGGGCGGCGACATGCACGCGTGGGTGGAGGTGCCGTTCGAGGGCCTCGGCTGGGTGCGCTTCGACGCCACCCCGCCCGAGGACCAGGACAACATCCAGCCGGAGCCCGAGCCGCAGCCGGAGCCGAAGCCGCAGGTGCTGCAGCCGCCGCAGCCGCCCGAGGAGCCGGCGGAGATGTCGCCCGACACCGTCGCCGACGAGGGTCAGGAGGACGACGAGGAGCTCGAGGACGAGTCGTGGACGCTGTGGCTGTGGATCGCGGGCGGCGTGCTGCTGCTGCTCGTGCTGCTGCTCCTGCCGTTCCTCGTCGTCGGGGCGCTCAAGGCCGCTCGCCGCAAGCGCCGCCGCCGCGCGGAGCGCGAGAGCGACCGGCTGTCGGGCGGCTGGCACGAGGTGATCGACGAGGCGGTCGACCTGGGCCTGCCGGTGCCCGCCGGCGTCACCCGCCGCGAGGTCGCCGCAGTGGTGGAGGATCGCTACCCTCGATCGAGAGCGACCGAGATCGGCGACTTCGTCGATGAGGGCGTCTTCGGCCCCGGCGATCCCGACGCGGCCGAGGTCGACGCCTTCTGGCTCGACGTCGAGCGCAGCGTCAAGGGGATGCGCGCAGAGACGTCGGCGCGGCGACGACTGCTCGGCAGGCTGTCGCTGCGGTCGTTCGCCCGACGGAGGAGAGAGCGGAGACGCCGATGATCTGGGAGATCGACGAGGGCCGGAAGGTCGTCGAGGGCCTCGACGAGGACGGCCGGCCCGACCCTGCCTACGCCGCGGCGCTCGGGCTCAAGCCGGCGCCGCTCGGCCGTCGAGCGCTCGCCACGACCATCGAGCTCGCGATCTTCAGCCTGCTGCAGCTGCCGTACTGGCTCGTGGCGCTGCCCGCGGTCATCAAGGTCGCCACCGGGGCGCTGCAGCCCTACGGGCTCGCGAGCCACCCGGACCTCGTGTGGATGATCGTCGCGACCGTCGCGTCCGCCGTGCTGACGATCGCGTTCGTCGTGGTCCAGCTCGTGCTCCACGGCCGGAGGGGCGTCACGCTCGGCAAGGCGCTCACCGGCATCCGCAGCGTCAACGTCGCGACGCTCGCCCGGCCGGGCATCGGCCGGGCCGTGCTGCGCGGCCTCGTGCTGTGGGCGGTGTTCCTCGTGCCGGTCGTCGGGCCGGTGCTGTTCTTCATCTCGCCGCTCCTCGACCGCGAGAAGCGCGGCCGCGGCTGGCTCGACAAGGTCGGCGGCACCTGGTTCGTCGACGTCAACGACGGGCTCGACCCGTACCACGACAAGAAGATGCGCATCGCGCGGAAGACGGTCTCCGCGGCGCCGGAGGCGGCGAAGTCGCAGCTCCCGTCGCTCGCCACCCCGGCCGACAGCCTCGCGCAGGCCTACCGCCCCGGCGCTCGCATCAGCTCCGGCGTCGTCGGTGCCGCGAGGCCGCAGCAGCTCGGCACCGAGCAGGTGGGGCTCGCGTCGCAGCCGGCCGCCGACCTGCCGTCGCACACCGTGCCGGGCATGCCGGCGGGCGGCGCGCGGCTCGGCGGCTACCGCCCCGGCGAGCTGAGCGGCGCGGCCGCACCGCAGCCCGCGACGCCGCAGGCATCCGCGACCGCCGCAGCCTCGGCGCCGCAGCCGTCCGCCCCGCAGCCGTCGGCGCAGCAGCCGTCGGCGCCGCAGCCGTCGGCGCCGCTCGGCGGCCCGATCATCGACAGCGCGCCCGGCTTCGCGCGCCCGGCGCCGGCCGCGGTACCTGCGGCCGCCGTACCGGCGGCGACGCCGAGCGCTGCGCCCGCCGCGAGCGCGATCCGGGACGAGACCGTCATCGAGCCCGACATCGACGACGTCGACGACCGCACGGTGCGGCGCGTCGAGATCGCCGATGACGAGGACCTCGAGGCGACCCGCGCCAGGTCCGCCGGTCGCCCAGCCGTCGCCACGCTCGCGTTCGACACCGGCGACCGCTTCGCGCTCACCGGCGCCGCGCTCGTGGGGCGCAACCCGTCGCCGAGCGCCGGGGAGGTCGTCGAGCACCTGCTGCCCTTCGCCGACGACACCCGCACGGTGTCGAAGACCCACGTGCTCGTGACCGTCGCGCCGCTCGCGGTCGTCGATCGCGCATCCACGAACGGCTCCGCCGTCGTGCGCGGCGGCGTCGAGCGCCAGCTCGAGCCCGGCACGCCGTTCGCCCTCGTGCCCGGCGACGTCGTGCGCTTCGGCGACCGCACCTTCACGATCGAGGGCGCTGCATGAGCGCCATCGGGGAGTTCCGCTTCAGCCACCCGTCGATCTCGCTCCGCTGGGCGGGCGCGACGCACGCCGGCATGCGCCGGACGGTGAACGAGGACTCCGTCTTCGCGTCGTTCCCGGTCTTCGTCGTCGCCGACGGGATGGGCGGCCACGCGGCCGGCGACGTGGCGAGCGCGCTCGCGGTCGAGGCCTTCCGCAGCCTCAAGGGCCGCACGCTCGCCGACGTCGAGTGCGTCGAGGCGGCGGTCGAGCACGCGTTCGAGCAGGTGAGCGCGCGCGCGGCCGACGAGGAGATCGGCGGCACGACGCTCTCGGGCTCGGTGCTCGTCGACGTCTCGGGCGTCGCGCACTGGCTCGTGCTCAACATCGGCGACTCGCGCACCTACCTCTACGAGCAGGGCAGCCTCGAGCAGGTGACGATCGACCACTCCGTGGTGCAGGAGCTCGTCGAGACCGGCGCGCTGCGCCGCGCGGACGCCCGCCGCCACCCGCACCGCAACGTCATCACCCGCGCGCTCGGCGCCGGCGAGCGGCAGCCCGCCGACGCGTGGCTGCGCCCGGCGGAGCGCGGGCAGCGCCTGCTGGTGTGCTCCGACGGCCTCACCGGCGAGGTCGACGACGCCGAGATCGCCGAGATCCTCGGCGACGTCGCGTCGCCCGCCGCCGCAGCCGCGCTGCTGCTGCGCCGGGCGCTCGATGCCGGCGCCCCCGACAACGTCTCGATCGTCGTCGTCGACGTGGACGCCGTGGCGATCGCCGACGAGGACCTGTTCGACACGCACGTGCCGGATCTCGACGACACCGTCCCCAGGGAGGCCCGCCCGTGAGCGCTCGGATCGAGTACGCGCCGGGGGAGGCCTGGTGCATCGCCGCCGGTCGCGTCGTGCTGGTGTGCGAGCGCGACCTGCCGGCCGTGCGGGCGAGGGCGCTGCACGACGCCGTGGCCGCAGTCGAGTCGCTCGAGGGGCTGCGCGCCGTGCTCGACGCCGAGCCGGCCGCCCTGCTCGGGCTCGTCGACCTCGACGACCGCCGCGCGCTGCTGCGGCGCCACGGCGTGCCCGCGACCGCCGACGATCGGCAGCTGCCCGACCGGTTCGGCGCTGACTGGGCGCTCGACGACGCCGACCCGGCCGCGACGATCACCGCGGGCGGCCTCGGTGCGCTCGCCGGCGACGTGCTGCCGCTCGACGGCGGCGTCGTGCGCGTCGCCGCCGTGCGGGCCGCCCCGCGACCGCCGGCTCCCGACGCGCAGAGCGCGCCGCCGGAGGCCGAGGCCGAGCCGCGCACCGGCGCCTTCGGCGAGACGCTGCCGCCCGCCGCGGCGCCGCAGCGCGTCGAGCCCGCGCGGGTCGAGCCCGAGCGGGTCGAGCCGGAGCGCGTCGAGCCGGAGCGGGTCGAGCCGGAGCGGGTCGAGCCTGAGCCGATCGAGCCGGCGCCCGCGCCTGCGCCCGAGCCGGATCCTGCGCCGGAGCCGGAGCCGGAGCCGGAGCCGGAGCCAGAGCCTGCGCCCGAGCCCGAGCCCGAGCCCGAGCCCGAGCCCGAGGCGCCGCGTGCCGCCGAGGCCAACCCCATCGGCGGCCTCATCGACTCCGTGCCCGGCTTCATCCGGCCCGCCGTCGACCTGCGCGCCGCCGCGCCCGAGACCCGGCCGGCGCCGGCCGCATCCGCGCCCGCAGCGCCGCCGGCGCCGCTCGCCGCCGGCGACCACGACGGCATGACGATCACCGCCGAGCAGGCGCGCCGGCTGCAGGAGGAGCGGGCGCGCGCCGCCGCACCCGTGCCGCAGGCCGCGCAGCCCGCGCAGCCGAGCGCTCCCGCGACCGGTCCGCTCGTGCTCTCGACGCTGTGCCCGAACGGGCACGTGAACGCGCCGGGCACGGTGCAGTGCGCGCAGTGCGGCGCGGCCGTCGCCGACGGCTCGGCCGCGCAGCGCCCCCGCCCGGAGGTCGCCGTCGTCGTGCTGCCCGCGGGCGAGCGCGTGCCGCTCGGCAGGGGCGTCGTGCTGGGGCGCCGACCGCGCTCCCGCCGTGCGCCCGACGGGCGCGTGCCACGGCTCGTGACGGTCGAGAGCCCGAACGAGGACATCTCGCGCAGCCACCTCGAGCTGCGCGTCGACGACTGGAACCTCGTGGGCGTCGACCTCAGCTCGACGAACGGCACGCTGCTGCTGCGCGAGGGCGCGGCGCCGCAGCGGCTGCGGCCCGAGGTCGCGACCATCCTCCAGCTCGGCGACCGCCTCGACCTCGGCGACGGCGTCGTCGTCACGATCGAGCCGGCGTCGAGCGGGCAGACCTCGTGAGCCCGAAGCGCGCGCCCTCGGCGCCCCCGGCGCTGCCGGGCTACGACTACGTGTCGCTGCTCGGCTCCGGCGGCTTCGCCGACGTCTTCCTCTACCAGCAGCTGCTCCCGTCGCGGAAGGTCGCGATCAAGGTGCTGCTGCCCGACGCCGTCAACCGCGAGCTGATCGAGAACTTCCGGCACGAGGCCAACGTCATGGCCCAGCTGTCGACGCACCCGTCGATCGTGACGATCTACGGGGCCGCCGTGGCACCCGACGGCCGGCCGTTCCTGGCGATGGAGTACTGCCCGAAGCCGAACCTCGGCGTGCGGTACCGCCGCGACCGCTTCGCGGTGCCCGAGGTGCTCTCGCTCGGCGTGCAGATCGCGGGTGCCGTCGAGACCGCGCATCGCGCGGGCATCCTCCACCGCGACATCAAGCCGGCCAACATCCTCGTCACGGCCTACAACCGGCCGGCGCTCACCGACTTCGGCATCGCCACGAGCGCCGGCGCCGGCGACGACGCGAGCGGCATGTCGATCCCGTGGTCGCCCCCCGAGGCCTTCCAGGACCCGCCGGCCTCGAGCCCGGCGTCCGACGTCTTCTCGCTCGCGGCGACGCTCTGGACGCTGCTCGCCGGCAGGACGCCCTTCGAGCTGCCCGGTGGCAGCAACACGAGCGTCGACCTCATCGACCGGTGCCAGCGCGGCGACATCTCCCCGCTCGCCCGCCACGACGTGCCGCCGCGGCTCGAGGCCGTGCTCGCCTCCGCGATGGACCCCGATCCCGCCCGCCGCTACGCGACGGCCGTGGCCTTCGGGCGCGCGCTGCAGCAGGTCGAGGCCGAGATGGCGCTGCCCGTCACGCCGCTCGACGTGCTCGACGACGCGCTCGAGCCCGACGCGGTCGACGAGGAGGACGGCGGCGCCACGCGCATCCGCGGGGTGGTCTCGATCGACCCGCATGCAGACTCGCCGAGGGCGAGTCTGGCGGCCGGCGCGCAGGCGCTTCCCGATGCGACGATCCGCCGGCCGCGTCCCGGCCAGCCGGTGCCAGGCGGACCCGAGGACCACGCCCTCGAGCCGCCCGCGCCCACGCCGGCGAGCCGCCGGCGCACGCTCGCCACGATCATCGGCAGCGCCGTCGTGGTGCTCGTCGGCGGCGGCATCGTGTGGATGGCGCTCGCCGCGGGCGGACAGGCGCCGCCCGCCGACCCCACGCAGACGGTCGCCGGGCCGCAGACCGCGCAGCGGCCGCCTGCCCCGATCGCGGTCGCGGGCGAGGTCACCGGCGAGACGGTCGTCTTCCGGTGGACGAACCCGCAGCCGCAGGAGGGCGACGCCTTCCAGTACCGCTACGAGCGCAGCGGCGCCGACCCGGTGACCTCCACCGTGCCGTCGCCGTCGGTGACGCTCGAGCGCGACCCCGACGGGGAGTCGTGCATCCTCGTGAGCCTCGTGCGCGCCGACGGGCGCGCCTCCACCGACACGAGAGGGTGCGTCGATGGCTGACCCGGCGCCGCAGCTGCAGCTGGAGTTCGCGGGGGAGTGGATGACGCTCGACCCCGATCGCCCCTTCGTCATCGGCCGCGAGGGCGACCTGACCGTCGACGACAACCAGTACCTCCACCGGGCGTTCCTCGAGCTGCGGCACGTCGACGGCCTCTGGTGGCTGTCGAACGTCGGATCGCGGCTGTCGGCGACGATCTCGAGCGGCAGCGGCGCCGTGCAGTCATGGCTGTCGCCCGGCGCGCGCCTGCCGATCGTCTTCTCCGAGTGCTCGATCGTCTTCACCGCCGGCCCCACGACCTACGAGATCGGCGTGCACTCCGACGACGCCGCGTTCGCGATGTCGACCGAGCACCGCCGCCGCTCCTCGGGCGAGACGACCGTCATGCCGGTCGGCCTCACCGAGCTGCAGAAGCTGCTCATCGTGGCGCTCGCGGAGCCGATGCTGCGGCGCGACGGCGTGGGCGTGAGCGAGCTGCCCTCGAGCGGTGCCGCTGCCGAGCGGCTCGGCTGGACCATGAGCCGCTTCAACCGCAAGCTCGACAACGTCTGCGACAAGCTCGATCGGATGGGCGTGCAGGGGCTGCGGGGCGGGGTCGGCAAGCTCGCGAGCAACCGCCGCGCCCGGCTCGTCGAGTACGCCGTCTCGTCGCAGCTCGTCACCCGGAGCGACCTCGCGCTGCTCGACGACCCCGCGCTCCGCGCGGCGGACGACCAGGACTGATCGGAGCCACGTGAAGGTCAAGCTCACCCTGCACCGGACGGCGACGGATCCCACCGACGTCGTCATCACGGCCGACTCGACCGCGACCGTCGAGGACGTCGCGCGCCAGATCGCGCTCGCGGACCCCGCGCGCTCGATCCCGTTCGCCGACACCGACACGCTCTCGCTCGCGGTCGCCCCGCCGACGGAGCAGGCGCTCGTGCAGCTGCAGCCCGACGCGCTCATCGGCGAGGCGCCGATCGGCTCGGGCTTCCACACCCAGGTCGTCAACCTCGGCGCCGGCGGCGCGCGCCGCGGCGGGCCCGCGGGCAGCGCGCTCGAGGTCGTCGCGGTGCTGCGCGCCGTGAGCGGCCCGCTCGCGGGGCAGGAGTTCCAGCTCGGGCGCGGCCACGCCACGATCGGCCGCGACGCGTCGAACGACATCGTGCTCGCCGACCAGCTCGTCTCGAAGCGCCACGCGCGCATCGAGGTCGGTGCGCACATCGAGGTCGTCGACCTCAACTCCGCGAACGGCGTGCTCGTCGACGGCGGCCTCGTCTCGCGCCTGCGCGTCGTCCCCGGTGCGCGCTTCACGATCGGCGACACCGAGCTGACCGTGTCGCTCGCGGGCGCCTTCGACGCATCCGGCCCCGACCCCGTGCTCGAGCGCGGCGGCGCCCTGATGTTCAACCGGTCGCCGCGCGTCGAGGCACGCTATCCGGGCACCGACTTCAAGGGCCCGCGGATGCCGAAGGAGATCATCCAGCGGCTCTTCCCGTGGCCGATGCTCGTCACCCCCATCCTGCTCGCGGGCGCGATGTTCGCGATGACGAACAACCCGCGCTCGATCATCATCGCGCTCATGACGCCGCTCATGCTGCTCGGCAACTTCATCAACATGAAGACGCAGAACGGCCAGAAGCAGAAGTTCGAGGTGCAGATGTTCGAGTCGCGGTACGAGGAGCTCGAGGAGCTGCTCTACCGCGAGAAGCCCAAGGAGGAGCAGGTGCGCGGCATGGAGGTGCCGCCCGTCGCCGAGGTCTTCGAGCACGCGATGCGGCTCGGGCCCATGCTCTGGACGCGCAGGCCCGAGCACTGGAACTTCCTCTCCGTGCGGCTCGGCACGTGCCGCGCCGAGTCGCGCAACTCCATCAAGGAGGAGGAGATCCAGGACGGCCTGCCCGAGTACGTCGAGCGGGTCGACCGGCTGCGCGAGCGCTACCGCTACGTCGACGACGTGCCGATCGTCGAGTCGTTCTCGGCGGTCGGATCGATCGGCATCGCCGGCCCGAAGTCGCTCACCGCGGATGCGCTGCGCGGCCTGGCCGTGCAGCTCTACGGCCTGCACGCGCCGAACGAGCTCGTGACCGTCGCGATCTGCGACGCGGCGTGGACGAGCGAGCTCGAGTGGATGAAGTGGCTGCCCCACACGACGAGCGAGACGAGCCCGTTCAGCCAGATGCCGCTCGCCGACTCCTCGACCGCCGGCACCGCGCTGCTCAACGCGCTCGAGGAGCTCGTGCTCGGCCGGTCGAAGCAGGCGGCGCCCGATCGCAAGACCCCGTTCGACGAGGACTGGGACCCCATGCGCTACGGCTCCGACGTCGAGCGCGCCGCGAAGGACACCGTCACGAGCATCCAGACCTCGGTCGTGCTCGTGGTGACGAACGACGCCCCCGTCGACCGGCCGCGCCTCACGCAGATCCTCGAGCGCGGCGCCGCGGTCGGCGTCTACGGCGTGTTCGTCGCGCCGACCGTCGAGTCGCTCCCCGCCGTGTGCCGCAGCTTCGTCGACGTGAGCGGCGGGCTCGAGGCGGCGCGCGTCGGCACCGTGCGCTCGGGCGTCGACTACGAGGGCGTGCGCGTCGAGGGCGTCTCCGGCGAGTACATGCAGATGTTCGCGAAGCGCCTCGCCCCGGTGGTCGACGCGAGCATCGTCATCAACGACTCCTCCGACATCCCCGAGCAGGTGTCGTTCCTGTCGCTCGTCGGCCCGGACCTCGCCGAGGAGCCCGGCGCGGTCATCGACCGCTGGCGGCAGAACAACACCATCCTCGACCGCTCGGGCGGCGCGAAGCCGCGGCTCAAGAAGTCGGGCACCCTGCGCGCCATCATGGGCCAGGGCGCGACCGACGCGATGACGCTCGACCTGCGCACGCAGGGCCCGCACGCGCTCGTCGGCGGCACGACCGGCTCCGGCAAGTCGGAGTTCCTGCAGGCGTGGGTGCTCGGCATGGCGGCGGCGCACAGCCCCGACCGCGTCACCTTCCTCTTCGTCGACTACAAGGGCGGCTCGGCCTTCGCCGACTGCGTCGAGCTGCCGCACTGCGTGGGCCTCGTCACCGACCTCAGCCCGCACCTCGTGCGCCGCGCGCTCACGAGCCTGCGCGCCGAGCTGCACCACCGCGAGCACCTGTTCAACCGTAAGAAGGCGAAGGACCTGCTCGAGCTCGAGAAGCGGCAGGACCCGGAGACGCCGCCCGCGCTCGTGCTCGTCGTCGACGAGTTCGCGGCGCTCGCGGGGGAGGTGCCGGAGTTCGTCGACGGCGTCGTCGACATCGCCCAGCGCGGCCGCTCGCTCGGCATCCACCTCATCCTCGCGACGCAGCGCCCCGCCGGCGTGATCAAGGACAACCTGCGCGCGAACACGAACCTGCGCGTCGCGCTGCGGATGGCCGACGAGTCGGACTCCAAGGACGTCGTCGACGACACGATCGCGGCATCCTTCCCGCCCTCGATCCCCGGCCGCGGCATCGCGAAGACCGGACCCGGCAGGCTCGTGCCCTTCCAGGCCGCCTACGCGGGCGGCTGGACCCGGCCCGACGAGGTGCAGGTCGCCGACGTGAAGGTGGCGGAGCTGCGGTTCGGCTCCGAGCAGCGCTGGGAGCCCGAGACCGCGCCGGAATCGGACTCGCACGACGAGGACCTCGGCCCCAACGACCAGAAGCGCATCGTGCGCACGCTCATCGCCGCGACCCAGCAGGCGCGCATCCCCGCGCCCCGGCGGCCCTGGCTCGACGACCTCGCCGCGACGGTCGACCTGCGCGACCTGCCCATCGAGGGCGACGCGAAGATCGTGCTCGGCAAGGCCGACGTCCCGGAGCGCCAGCGCCAGGACCCGGTGCACTTCCTGCCCGACCGCGACGGCTCGATGCTCGTGTACGGCACCTCCGGCTCGGGCAAGTCGACGCTCCTGAAGACGATCGGCACGGCCGCCGGCATGCGGCCGGAGCTCGGCAGCGCCGAGGTCTACGGCCTCGACTTCGCCTCCGGTGCGCTCAAGTCGCTCGAGGTGCTGCCGCACGTCGGCTCGATCATCGCGGGCGACGACGCCGAGCGCGTGCAGCGGCTGCTGCGCTCGCTCGGGCGCGAGCTGGACCGCCGCGGCAAGGCGTTCGCCGCCGCGAACGCCGCCAACCTCACGGAGTACCGCGACCTCGTCGACCCCGCCGCGTCGCGCATCTTCCTGCTGCTCGACAACTTCCCGCAGTTCAAGGCCGACTGGGAGGTCACGAGCGCCCGCTCGCCCTTCTACCAGGTGTTCATGCGCATCCTCGGCGAGGGCCGGCCGCTCGGCATCCACGCGATCGCCACGGCCGACCGCTCGGGCGCCGTGCCCACCGCGGTGAGCTCGAACATCTCCCGCCGCGTCGTGCTGCGGCTCTCGGACGAGTCGGGCTACATGCTCGTGGGCGCGCCCAAGGACGTGCTCGACGACCGCTCGGCGCCGGGCAGGGGCATCGTCGACGGCCTCGAGATGCAGGTGGCGGTGCTCGGCGGCACGCCCAACGTCGCCGAGCAGTCGAAGCTCATGGCGCAGCTCGCGCAGTCGCTGCGCGAGCACGGCGCGAAGGACGTCGAGGAGATCGGCGCCCTGCCCACCCGGCTCGCGCTCGAGCAGCTGCCCGACAGCGTCGACGAGCTGCCGGTCCTCGGCGTCGCGGAGGACACGCTCGCAGCGCGCGACTTCGATCCCATCGGCACGTTCATCGTCGCCGGCCCTCCTGGGTCGGGCAAGACGAACGCCATGAAGGCGCTCGTCGTGGCGATGGAGCGCTTCGACCCGGAGGTCAAGCTGTTCCACTTCGGCGGCCGCCGCTCGGTGCTGCAGGACTGGCGCCCGTGGGTGCGCAGCGTCACCCGGCCGGATGCGGCGAAGGAGCTGGCGAAGGAGCTCGCCGAGATCGTCGCCGACGAGACGATCCCCGGCCGGATCATGATCGTCGTCGAGAACGTGCCGCAGTTCGCCGACTCCGATGCGGAGCGCGCGCTCAAGGAGCTCTTCCAGGCGATCAACCGCAGCGACCACCTGCTCGTCGGCGACGCCGACGTCACGCAGGTCACGGGCGGCTACGGCTTCATCGGCGACTTCAAGGCCGGACGCAAGGGCATCATCCTGAAGCCCGACGCCTACGACGGCGACTCGGTCTTCAAGGTGCCGTTCCCCAAGGTCAAGCGCTCGGACTTCCCGGAGGGCCGCGGCATCTTCGTGCAGCAGGGGCGCGCCGTCACGGTGCAGCTGCCGCTCGTGCCGGAGAGCGCCGCGCGGCCGCCCGCGCCGATCGTCGAGCATGGGGAGTCCTCCCCATTGAGCGTGCACTGAGCACCGCATAGCGTGATCGCGGATGGTCCGGCTGGGCCATGGATTCGGCAACGATGAAGGGATCGGACCAATGAGCGACTTCGGCGCTTCCTACGCAGAGATGGAGTCGGTGGCGGGCAAGCTCGACACCGGCCGCGAGGACATCTCGGGGGTCCTGAAGGACCTGAAGAGCCAGGTGGACACCCTGCTGGGCGAGGACTTCAAGACGCAGCACGCGTCGGGCAAGTTCGGCGAGGGCTACGAGGAGCTGACGACGGGCCTGGAGCAGGCCATCGAGGGCATCTCGGACATGGGCGAGGCCCTGCGCGGCATGATGCAGGCGATCCAGTCGCTCGACGAGCAGATGGCCGGCAGCTGACGCCAGCACGACCACGAGGGGCCCGGCAGCGATGCCGGGCCCCTTCGGTCTGCCCGCCCGAGGGATGGGCACCTCTCCCCATGGCACTCACAGTGAGGATTCCGTACCTTATGGGCAGGTGGTCCGGTCGGGCCCCGGAGGACGATTCGATGAGGAGACGGCTATGAGCGATTTCGGTGCTTCCTATGCCGAGATGGAGTCGGTGGCGGGCAAGCTCGACACCGGCCGCGAGGACATCTCGGGGGTCCTGAAGGACCTGAAGAGCCAGGTGGACACCCTGCTGGGCGAGGACTTCAAGACGCAGCACGCGTCGGGCAAGTTCGGCGAGGGCTACGAGGAGCTGACGACGGGCCTGGAGCAGGCCATCGAGGGCATCTCGGACATGGGCGAGGCCCTGCGCGGCATGATGCAGGCGATCCAGTCGCTCGACGAGCAGATGGCCGGCAGCTGAGCCGACGCACGCAGCGAGCGGGGGCCGGCCGGGTGGCCGGCCCCCGCTCTCGCGGCTGAGGCGGCGCGACCGCGCGACGTGGGGAGTCCTCCCCATCGCGACATATCCTCAGCTCGCTTAGGTTGAGATGGACGAGAGCGCGACCGCCGTGCCGACCAAGGGGAGACCATGACCGACGTGCTGATCACGTTCGACGAGCTGCTCGCGCTCCGCAAGCAGCTCGACTCGATCATCGCCGAGCTCGAGGGTGCCGGCGACCGGTCGAGCGAGCTCGAGGCGGCCATCGGGCGGCCCTTCGGCCGCGGCGACCTGCGCGACCGGGCCGGCGACTTCGAGAGCCGCTGGAACGACAAGCGCGTCGACCTCGCGCGCGACATGACGAAGGTGCGCGACCACGTGCAGGGCGTGCTCGAGGGCTTCGCGAAGTTCGACGAGGAAGCCGCGCTGGAGCTCGAGTCCGCGGACGCCGCGGCCTGACCTGAGATCGAGGAGACCACCATGGTGCACGCAGGACCGCAGTCGCCCAAGGGCCGCTGGATCGAGTACGTCGAGGGCGACGCCGGCCACATCGTGGAGCGGGGCAACAGCATCACCGCGCTCGGGCAGTCGATGCTCTCGAGCGCCACGATGCTCGAGCAGGTCAAGAGCGGGGCCGACGGCCAGAAGGGCCTCGCCGTCGAGAAGCTCCGCGAGGTCGTCGGCGACACGCACGGGCTGCTGCGACAGGCGGGCGAGCTCTACGAGCCGACCGGGCCCGTGCTCGTCACCTACGGCGAGGCGCTCGGCGAGGTGCAGCCGAAGCTGCGGTCGCACGTCGACACGTGCGCCGACCTGTGGGCGACGTTCTCGTCGCTGCCCGGCTCGGTCGAGCCGCGCGGCACCGGCGGCTGGTTCCAGCCAGAGGACGACAGCCCCGAGGCGAAGGAGCAGGCCGAGGAGGACGCGGCGAAGCTCGCGGCGTACGAGGCCTGGGAGACCGAGGCCGGGCTGTGGGACGCCGACTACGACACCTGGGAGGACGCGTTCGACACCGCCGCGAAGGGCATCGGCGACGTGCTCGAGGGCAAGGTGAAGGACGGCTTCTGGGACGACGTCGACGGCTTCGTCGCCGGCCTGCAGAAGGCGCTCAGCTGGGCGGGCCTCGTGGTCGGCGTGCTCGCGATCATCGTCGGCGGGCCGATCCTCGCGCTCATCGGCGCCGTGATCGGCGTCATCGCGCTCGCGCTCACGATCTACCAGAAGGTGCGCGGCGACGCCGGCTGGCTGCAGCTCGGCCTCGCGATCGTCGGGGTGCTGCCGTTCGGCAAGCTCGGCAAGATCTTCGGCGGCAAGTTCAGCTTCGCCGACGACATGTTCGGCGGCGTCTTCGGCAAGACGGCGTGGAGCGCCGCGGGATCGCAGGCGAGAGAGCTCGGCTTCGCCTACCTCTTCGCCGGGCGCGGCGCGAGCGGCCTGCTCGGCGGCCTGAAGCAGTTCGCGACGGGCAACAACCCGAACGGCTTCGGCGACGTGATGGCGCGCCTGATCACGGGCCGCGACGTCGCCGCGTACGAGAAGCTGAGCGCCGGCGCGACGGGCGTGCTGCCTGCGCTCGCGACGGCCGCCGACCTCATGCACGGCCTGATGGGCGTGCCGCTCAAGTACGACGGCTGGGTGTCGCTCTTCACCGGCCATGAGACGATCAAGAAGCAGTACCCCGCGTTCGACATCCTCTGGTGATCGGCCGCGCACGACGGAGGGCGGACGAGTGAGCACATGGCGGATGTCGGCGAGCACGATCGCTCCCGGGTGGCTCGGGATGCCCGCGCTCGACGGCGATGACGACGCGCAGGACTGGGTCGCGGCGCGCACCGACGGGCTCCGCACCGCGTTCGGCGGCCGCTGGACGCCAGAGCTCGAGCAGGTCGTCCCCGCGCTGCTGACCGCCGGGCTCGCCCGCCGCAGCGCCGACGACCTGCTGTCGTGGCAGGTCTGGCCCGGCGCGATGCCCGTCTTCGCCACCGTGCACGCGCGCATCGTCGCGAGCGCGGCGATCCCCGACTGGCGCGCGTCCGGGGCGTCGGTCGCGCCCTTCGAGAGCGCGACGCTCGGCCCCGGCGTGCAGGTGAGCGGGACCGCCTCGCTCGACGACGTCCGCCCGGGCACGACGGCCGCCTTCGTGGTCCACGCGTTCGACGACGGCGAGTCGACGGTCGTCGTCTCGGTCGAGCCGACCCTCGCCGAGGTGCTCGCGCTGTCGATGACGGGCCTCGTGGGGCTCATCGACCGCATCGAGGTCGAGCGTCCCGACGGCAGCGCGTTCCGCTCGACGCCCCCGGCGGTCTTCGTCGCGGACGGCGGCTGGCCGATCGAGGAGGGCTCGGCATGAGCCTGCGCCACGAGACCGCCGCCGCGTGGGCCGACGACCTCTCCGCCGCAGCGGAGCCGCGCCTCGGGATCCTCGAGGCGTACGCCCTGCAGCGCCACCCCGCGGCGCTCGAGCACATGGGGGAGGACGGCGCGGGCCTCGCGCGCGTCGCCGCGGCCAAGGGCAGCGGCATGGCGGGCCTCTGGCTCATGCTCCCCGCGCTGCTCGCCCTCATCGCTCCGCTCATCGGCCTCGCCGCGATCCTCGGCGACCCGCTCGGCTTCCACCGCATGGATGCCTCGACCTCGGTGCCGATCGCGGGCGTGTGCTTCGCGATCGCCGCGGTCGTGCAGGCCGTGGCCATCGTCTGGTGGCTCCGCAGCCGCCGCGAGCGACAGGGCACGCTGCTGCTGCTCGCCTTCGGCACGGCCGTCCTCGGGGCGACCACCTGGTGGGTGATGGGCACGGCGTCGTCGCTGCAGGGGTTCGGCGGCGCGGCGACGTGGCGCGTCCCGGTGCTCGTCGCCGGTGCCCTCGCCGTGGTGTTCGGCATCCTGCTGCTCGCGCTCGGTCACGCGCCGAGCGATGACGCCGAGCGCGACGCAGCGCTGCGCGCGCACGACGGCGACGCCCTGCGCGCGGCGCTCGCGCGCATCCCGGACGCCGAGCTCCAGCAGATCCGCGCGGACCGCGATGCTGCGATCGAGCTGCTCGCCGAGCGCGGCAGGCTGCCTCGCCCGATCGCCGACCGCGCCCGGCACGTCGAGCTCGGCACCCTCCACCGCCTCGACCAGGAGCTCCAGCGATGACCGACACCGACCTGCGGGCAGCGCTCGGCGTCGCGCCCGAGCCCGACTTCGAGCTCGACCTCCCGCCCGGCTGGGCCCGGCATCGGCCCGATCAGGCGCAGCAGGACGCGATGCTCGCCGGCATCCGCACGCGCGCGATGCAGGCGCACCGCCCCGAGCTGCTCGCGCAGGCCAACGGGATGCTGCGCGACTCCTTCGAGATGATGCGGCGTGGCGACGTCGTGGCCTTCTTCACGCCGTCCGAGCAGAGCGAGGACACCCTCTGGGCGCCCGCCTCGATGCTCGCCTCCGTGCGACGCGCGCAGCCGGACGTCTCGCTCGACGACGTCGTCCGCCACGCGATCCGCGAGCTCGGCGCGACGGCGCTCGACGACGCGCGCCGCATCGTGCGGTTCGAGCGCGACCAGCTCGAGACCGTCGGCGAGGAGTCGCTGCGGGTGCTGACGGTCGTCTACCTCACGCCCATGCCCGGCACGCAGCGGCGCAAGGCGCTCCAGCTCACCGCCACGATCGGCAGGCCGCTCGACATGGATGCCGACGACCCCGCGATCGACGGCCTGCGGCTGCTGTTCGACGCGTGCGCGTCGACCCTGCGCTGGGTGCGACCCGCCGCCTGACCCGCGAGGTCCCGCCGACGCTTGACCGTGCATGCGCGGTGGCCCTATCCTTGATCGGGTGTGCGCACGTGCGCGCCCTGCGTCATGCGCGGGGAGCGAGCGGGCCGCACTGGGCCGCGGACCAGAGTCCGCGATCCCCCACGGCATATCCACCACCCGCGAGGAGTGCGCGAGAGCGCGCGGTGGATCACCGATGGTGCCGGCGATGCCGGCGAACCACATCGAACCGCTGTCACCGTGCAGCAGGAAGAAGCAACGTGCCCACCATCCAGCAGCTGGTCCGCAAGGGTCGGTCGCCGAAGGTCTCGAAGACCAAGGCGCCCGCACTCAAGGCGAACCCCCAGCAGCGCGGCGTCTGCACCCGCGTCTACACCACCACCCCGAAGAAGCCGAACTCGGCGCTGCGCAAGGTCGCCCGCGTGAAGCTCTCGAACGGCACCGAGGTCACCGCCTACATCCCCGGTGAGGGCCACAACCTCCAGGAGCACTCGATGGTGCTCGTCCGCGGCGGTCGTGTGAAGGACCTCCCCGGTGTGCGCTACAAGATCGTGCGCGGCGCGCTCGACACCCAGGCCGTGAAGAACCGCAAGCAGGCTCGCAGCCGCTACGGCGCGAAGATGGAGAAGAAGTAATGCCTCGCAAGGGTCCCGCCCCCAAGCGCCCGGTCGTTGCTGACCCCGTCTACGGCGCACCGATCGTCTCGCAGCTCGTCAACAAGATCCTCCTCGACGGCAAGAAGGGCCTCGCCGAGCGCATCGTCTACGGCGCGCTCGCCGGCGTCGGCACCAAGTCCGGCCAGGACGCGGTCGTCGTGCTCAAGAAGGGTCTCGACAACATCCGTCCGACCCTCGAGGTGAAGTCGCGTCGCGTCGGCGGCTCGACCTACCAGGTCCCCGTCGAGGTCAAGCCGCACCGCGCGAACACGCTCGCGCTGCGCTGGCTCGTCTCCTACGCCAAGGCGCGTCGCGAGAAGACCATGACCGAGCGCCTGCAGAACGAGATCCTCGACGCATCGAACGGCCTCGGCGCCGCGGTGAAGCGTCGCGAGGACACGCACAAGATGGCCGAGTCGAACAAGGCCTTCGCGCACTACCGCTGGTGATCGTCCGCTGACGAGGGTCCCGGCCCCGGCCGGGGCCCCCGTCCGCGCGACACCCCCAAACCCCGCTCCATCCACTCATCGGAGGAACCCTGTGGCACAGGACGTGCTCACCGACCTGAACAAGGTCCGCAACATCGGCATCATGGCCCACATCGATGCCGGCAAGACCACGACGACCGAGCGCATCCTGTTCTACACGGGCGTCAACCACAAGATCGGCGAGACGCACGACGGCGCGTCGACCACCGACTGGATGGAGCAGGAGCAGGAGCGCGGCATCACGATCACGTCGGCCGCCGTGACCTGCTTCTGGGACAAGAACCAGATCAACATCATCGACACGCCCGGTCACGTCGACTTCACCGTCGAGGTGGAGCGCTCGCTCCGCGTGCTCGACGGCGCGGTCGCCGTGTTCGACGGCAAGGAGGGCGTCGAGCCCCAGTCCGAGACCGTCTGGCGCCAGGCCGACAAGTACGACGTGCCCCGCATCTGCTTCGTCAACAAGATGGACAAGATGGGTGCCGACTTCTACTTCACGGTCGACACGATCATCAACCGCCTCGGCGCTCGTCCGCTGGTCATCCAGCTGCCGATCGGCTCCGAGAGCGCCTTCGAGGGCATCGTCGACCTGGTCGAGATGAACGCGAAGACCTGGCGCGGCGACGCCAAGGGTGACGTGAAGATGGGCGCCGAGTACGCCATCGAGGAGATCCCGGCCGACCTCAAGGAGAAGGCCGACGAGTACCGCAAGGCGCTGCTCGAGACCGTCGCCGAGACGGACGACGCCCTCATGGAGAAGTACTTCGAGGGCGAGGAGCTCACGGTCGCCGAGATCAAGGCCGCCATCCGCAAGATGACGGTCGCCTCGGAGATCTACCCCGTGCTCTGCGGCTCCGCGTTCAAGAACCGCGGCGTGCAGCCGATGCTCGACGCGGTCGTGGACTACCTCCCGACGCCGCTCGACGTGCCCGCCATCCCGGGTCACGACGTGCGCGACGAAGAGGTCATCATCGAGCGCCACGCCGACCGCGACGAGCCCTTCGCGGCGCTCGCCTTCAAGGTCGCCGTGCACCCCTTCTTCGGTCGCCTCACGTACGTGCGCGTCTACTCGGGTCACGTCGACTCGGGCGCCGCGGTCGCGAACTCGACGAAGAGCAAGAAGGAGCGCATCGGGAAGATCTTCCAGATGCACGCCAACAAGGAGATCCCGGTCGACTCGATGACCGCCGGTCACATCTACGCGGTCATCGGCCTCAAGGACACGACGACCGGCGACACGCTGAGCGACCCGGCCAACCAGGTCGTGCTCGAGTCGATGACGTTCCCCGAGCCCGTCATCGAGGTCGCCATCGAGCCGAAGACGAAGGCCGACCAGGAGAAGCTCTCCCTCGCCATCCAGAAGCTGGCGGAGGAGGACCCGACCTTCCGGACCGAGAACAACCCCGAGACCGGTCAGACGGTCATCAAGGGCATGGGCGAGCTCCACCTCGACATCCTCGTCGACCGCATGAAGCGCGAGTTCAAGGTCGAGGCCAACGTGGGCAAGCCCCAGGTGGCCTACCGCGAGACCATCAAGGGCACGGTCGAGAAGTACGACTACACGCACAAGAAGCAGACGGGTGGCTCCGGCCAGTTCGCCAAGGTGCAGATCAAGCTCGAGCCGATGGACCTGTCGGGCGAGGAGACCTACGAGTTCGTGAACGCCACCTCCGGCGGTCGCGTGCCCCGTGAGTACATCCCCTCGGTCGACGCGGGCATGCAGGACGCGATGCAGGTCGGCGTGCTCGCCGGCTTCCCGACGGTCGGCGTCAAGGCGACGCTGCTCGACGGTGCGGCGCACGACGTCGACTCCTCGGAGATGGCGTTCAAGATCGCCGGCTCGATGGCCTACAAGGAGGCAGCGCGCAAGGCTCAGCCGGTGCTCCTCGAGCCGCTCATGGCGGTCGAGGTGCGCACGCCGGAGGAGTACATGGGCGACGTCATCGGCGACCTGAACTCGCGTCGCGGGCAGATCCAGTCGATGGAGGACGCCCAGGGCGTGAAGGTCGTCAAGGCCCTCGTGCCGCTGTCGGAGATGTTCGGCTACGTCGGCGACCTGCGGTCGAAGACGTCCGGCCGTGCCGTCTACTCGATGGAGTTCTCGACCTACTCCGAGGTCCCCCGGGCCGTCTCGGACGAGATCGTCCAGAAGAGCAAGGGCGAGTGACGCCCGGGGCGGCCGAGAGGCCGCCCCGGCGCACCGCCGCTCGCCTCGGTTTCACCTTGACCGAGGTCGCAAGTACCATAAACACACACCACCCGAACGCCCTGCCGCGACGCGGCGGTGCACTCATGAGAACAGTCCTAGGAGGACACAGTGGCTAAGGCCAAGTTCGAGCGGACCAAGCCGCACGTCAACATCGGAACGATCGGTCACGTCGACCACGGCAAGACGACGCTGTCGGCTGCGATCTCGAAGGTCCTGGCAGACAAGTACCCGTCGGCCACCAACGTGCAGCGCGACTTCGCGTCGATCGACTCCGCTCCCGAGGAGCGCCAGCGCGGCATCACGATCAACATCTCGCACATCGAGTACGAGACGCCGAAGCGCCACTACGCGCACGTCGACGCTCCTGGTCACGCCGACTACATCAAGAACATGATCACGGGTGCTGCCCAGATGGACGGCGCGATCCTCGTGGTCGCCGCCACCGACGGCCCCATGGCGCAGACGCGCGAGCACGTGCTGCTCGCCAAGCAGGTCGGCGTGCCGTACCTGATGGTCGCGCTCAACAAGTCCGACATGGTGGACGACGAGGAGATCCTGGAGCTCGTCGAGCTCGAGGTCCGCGAGCTGCTCTCGAGCCAGGGCTTCGACGGCGACGACGCTCCCGTCGTGCGCGTCTCGGCGCTCAAGGCGCTCGAGGGCGACGAGGCCTGGACCCAGGCCATCGTCGACCTGATGGACGCCGCTGACGAGAACATCCCGGACCCGGTCCGCGACCGCGACAAGCCGTTCCTCATGCCGATCGAGGACGTCTTCACGATCACCGGCCGTGGCACGGTCGTCACGGGTCGCGCCGAGCGCGGCACGCTCGCGATCAACTCCGAGGTCGAGATCGTCGGCATCCGCCCGACGCAGAAGACCACGGTCACGGGCATCGAGATGTTCCACAAGCAGCTCGACGAGGCATGGGCCGGCGAGAACTGCGGTCTCCTGCTCCGTGGCACGAAGCGCGAGGACGTCGAGCGCGGCCAGGTCGTCGTGAAGCCGGGCTCGGTCACGCCGCACACGAACTTCGAGGGCACGGCGTACATCCTCGCCAAGGACGAGGGCGGCCGCCACAACCCGTTCTTCACGAACTACCGCCCGCAGTTCTACTTCCGCACCACCGACGTCACGGGCGTCATCTCGCTGCCCGAGGGCACCGAGATGGTCATGCCCGGTGACACCACCGACATGACGGTCGAGCTGATCCAGCCGATCGCCATGGAGGAGGGCCTCGGCTTCGCCATCCGCGAGGGTGGCCGCACGGTCGGCGCCGGCACGGTGACGAAGATCATCAAGTAGTCATCCGACTGCGCTCGGAGGGGGTCAGGCTTCGGCCTGGCCCCCTTCGTCGTGCGCGGCCGGCGCCGCCCACGACTAGCATCCGGATGTGGAGCGCGACGAGTTCGATGCATTCTCGACCCGGCTCGCGGACTGGGCGGCCGACGCCGACGATGTGCTCGGCCTCGTGCTCGTCGGCAGCACCGCCGCAGCCGGGCACGAGCCGGACGCGTGGAGCGACCACGACTTCTTCGTCATCGCCGAGCCGACCGCGGTGGAGCGGCTGCGCGCGACCGCGGCGTGGCTCCCGCGCCGGCGCTCGCCGATCGCGCTGCACGAGCGCGACACCGAGCACGGCGCGTGGGTCGTCTACGGAGACGGGCACCTGCTCGAGTACGCGGTGTTCACGCCCGCCGAGCTCGCCGCGAGCCGCAGCGGCGCCCACCGCGTCGTCGTCGACCGCGTCGGGGACCTGCCGGCGCGCATCCGACCGACCCTCGAGCCCGCGCCGCGCGATCCCGCGACGCTCGCGACGGCGATGCACCGCGCGCTGCTCGTCGGCGGCGGGCGCGCCGCGCGCGGCGAGCGCCTCGCCGCGCGGCGGCACCTCGTCGATGCCGCCGGATCGCTGCTCGCGCTCGCGCAGGCGCTCGAGCTGCCGCTCGGACCCGCCGACCCGCACGACCCCTGGCGGCGGGTGGAGCTGACGCGTCCCGAGCTCGCGGCGGCGCTCGACGCGCTGCTCGCACGAGCCGATGCCGCCGCGGCGCTCGGGCTCGCCGCGCTCGCCGAGCGGCTCGCGGGCGGGGAGCGGTGGTGGCCGAGGGAGCTCGCCGACGCCGTGCGCGCTCGGCTCGCGACGATGCGCGGCTGAGCCCCGGCGGGACTGGACGCGGACGCCGCACGAGCGGAGGATGGAGCCGTGGCAGAGCAGCGGACGAGGCCGACCGACGTCAGCGTGCACGAGTTCCTCGACGCGGCGCAGCCCCCGCGACGCGTCGACGAGGGCCACCGCCTCGCGGCGATCATGCAGGAGGAGACGGGCGCGGAGCCCGTCATGTGGGGGCCGACCATGATCGGGTACGGCTCGTACCACTACGTCTCGCCGTCCCGGACGTCGACGACCGAGGGCGACTGGCCGAAGGTGGCCTTCTCGCCGCGCAAGGCCGCCATCTCGCTGTACGGGCTCAAGGACCTGCCGGACGGCGCCGCGCTGCTGCCGGAGCTCGGCGCGTACACGGAGGGCGCAGGCTGCGTCTACGTCAAGCGCCTCGAGCAGGTGGACGAGGACGTGCTGCGGCGGCTCATCCGGATCGCCTGGAGCAGGACCGACGACCCTGCTCGATGACGAGCCGGCCGGTGCGACGCCGGGCGGCCGCTCGCCGGCCGGACGGTCGGGTCGTGCGACTGCCATAGCCTGGACGCGTGGTGGAGATCATCGAGTTCGAGACGCAGGAGACGACCATCGAGGGCCTCGCCCTCATCCGCATGAAGCAGGTGATCGAGGACCGCGGCACGGTGCGGGAGTTCTTCCGCACCTCCGCGTTCGAGGCGGCCGGCATCCCGCTGCCCGCCTTCCGGCAGGTGAACGTCACCGAGACGAACCCGGGCGCGATCCGCGGCATGCACGGCGAGGCGATGGTGAAGCTCATCGCGATCGCCCACGGCACCGCGTGGGGCGCATGGGTCGACGCCCGGCCCGAGTCGCCGACGCGCGGCGCCGTCTTCCAGACCGCGCTCGAGCCCGGCGTGCAGATCATCGTGCCGGAGGGCGTCTGCAACGGCTTCCAGTCGACCGGCGACAGCCCGACGCAGTACGTCTACTGCTTCACCGCGGAGTGGGTGCCGGGCATGACCGGCGTCGCCATCACGCCGCTCGACCCTGCGCTCGGCATCGACTGGCCGCTGCCCGTCGACACCGGCGATCGCTCGCGCATCAGCGAGAAGGACCTCGCCGCGCCGACGCTCGCCGAGGTGCTCGCTCGTGGGTGACCCGGTCGGTGTCGCCGGCGCCGTGCTGCTGCTCATCGGCGCCGCCTTCAGCGCGATCGTCTGGCCGGCGTTCCTGCGCCGCATCGCGGCCGACCCGCGCTCGCGCGACGCGGCGGGGAAGCCCACGCGCTTCCTCACGGTGCACGTGACGCTCATCGCGACGGCCCTCGTCATCGCCGTCGCGCAGGCGGTCGTCGGCATCTGGTGGCTCGCCTCGCGCTGATCGGCGGCCCGGCCGTGGACGTCCATGGCGCGTCCAGCGCGCATCCGGTTGGCTGGGGGACAGTCGGCGCAGCCGCGTCGGCGAGCTGACGAGAGGTGCGACCATGGCAGACAGCCCGATCCGCGATGGCGGCGACCAGCCGCTCGACGACGAGAAGCCGCTGCGCACGGCGACCGACGGCGCGACCGCGGGCGCCGACGGCGAGACGGCGACCGACCGCGCGACGACGCGCGTCGGGCACGGCGAGCACGGCGACGCGCCCCTGCCCGGTGGTGACGCGGCCGGGCCGCTCGACGGCGCGGACGAGCCGGGGCCGGACGGCGAGCAGCCGCCGGTGCCCACCGGGGGAGAGCCGCCCGCTCCGGACCCGAACGTGCAGTACGACGGCCAGGCCGACTTCACGGCGGAGGCGACGGGCGAGCGCTACACGCGGTCGGTGCAGGAGGGGCTCGACGCGATCGACGAGCACAAGGCCCGCATCGCCGAGCTCGAGGCAGAGCGCGACGGCGCGCCCGACGTGCCCGACGAGCCGCTCCAGCCGGGGCCCGGCGCGCCGGACGTGCCCGGCGGTCCCGACCCGAGCAGCCCGGAGGCGCCGGAGGTCCCGGTGCTGCCCGATGCCCCTGGTGCGCCCGGTGCGCCCGCGACGCCCGGTGCGCCCACCGGTCCCGACGCCCCGCAGGGTCCTGGCGTGCTGCGGCCGACGTCGGGCGGCGACGACCCCAGCGGGCTCGACGACCCCTACGACGGCGGCGTGCCCCGCTGACCGGTCGCCCGGCGCTGCTCAGGTGGCGCCGGGCACCCGTCGCGCCGCGGCCTCGACGAGCGCGCGCAGCAGCTCCTGCACGGCCGGCTCCTGCGGGTCCGCGACGACGGCGCCGATCTCGCGCCGCGCGAGCGGATGGCGCACCGGCACCTCGCGCGCGCCGTCGTCGATGCGCGCGGGGCTCGGGGGCAGCACGGCGACGCCGAGCCCTGCCGCGGCGAGGCCGCGCGCCGCGCGGTAGTCGCCCACCTCGAACGCCGGCTCCGGCACCTCGCCCGCCGAGGCGAAGAGCGACTGGACGGCGTCGTGGATGCCGAAGCCCGGCGCGAGCATGATCTGCGGCCAGGTGCGCAGCGCCTCCACCGACACCTCGTGCATGCCGGCGAGCGGATGGTCGGGGGCGGCGACCGCGACGAGCGGCTCTGCGTAGAGCATCGTCACGGCGCCGCGGGATGGCGGCGGGCTCGCCACGACGGCGATGTCTGCGGTGCCGCCGGCGAGCGCCTCGAGGCACGTCGCGCGGGAGCCGTGGAGCAGCCGCAGCGCGACCGCGGGCCAGCGCGCCCGGAACCGTCGGATCGCCTCGGGCACGAGCCGCTCGCCGAGCATCGTCTGGAACGCGATGCCGAGCTCGCTCGCGCCGATCTCGCCCGCCCGGGCGATCGCCGAGAGGGCGTCGTCGATCGATCGCAGGGCCGCCTCCCCGGCGTCGGCGAGCGCGTCGCCCGCCGGCGTGAGCGCGACGCCCCTGCCCGCCCGCCGCACGACCGCGGCGCCGACGACGCCGGCGATCCGCTGCAGCGCTCGCGTCGCGCTCGGCTGCGGGATGCCGAGCTCGTCGGCCGCGGCGGTGACGGTGCCGGTGCGCCGCACGGCGACGAGCACGGGCAGGTCGCGCAGCAGGCGTGCGTCGTGCGGCTCGGCATGCATGCGCTCAGCGTATGGGATGCCCGCCGAGCGGCATTGGTCATGCGTCTGACGATGGCTTAGCGTCGGAGCCGTGTCCGCCGCATCCGCCACCCTCGAGCGTCCTGCGGCGGCGATCACGCCCCGCAGGCTCACCGTCGCGCTCCTGGCGCTCGGGCTCGCGACCTTCACACAGCTCTACGCGATCCAGGGAGCGCTGCCCCAGCTCGCCCGCGAGCTGGGCGCGAGCCCCTCCGAGGCTGCGCTCACCGTCTCGCTCGCGACCGCCGGCCTCGCGGCCTCCGTGGTCCCGTGGGCGTTCGCGGCCGACCGCTTCGGCAGGCTCGCGATGATGCGGCTCGCGGCGATCGGCTCGATCGTGCTGTCGGCGGCGGTGGTCCTCGCGCCGACCACGGAGGTGCTGCTCGCCGTGCGGTTCGTGGGCGGCGCCATGCTCGGCGCGGTCCCGGCGCTGAGCGTCGCGGTCGCGTACGAGCGGCTGAGCGGTCGCGCGGCCGCCGCCGTCGCAGCCGCGTACATCGCCGGCACCTCGGTGGGCGGCGCCGCCGGCCGACTGGTCGTCGGTCCGCTCGCGCCGCTCGTCGGATGGCGCTGGGCCGTGCTCGTGGTCGTCGCGGTCGGCACTGCGGCGATCGTCGTCTTCCTCCTGGCCATCCGCGGCAGGACCGCGGGGCCGCCGCCCGCGGCCGAACCGCGCCGCCGCCGCATGGCCGAGGCGCTCCGCGGGCCCGGCCTGCGGTCGCTCTACCTGCAGGCCTTCCTGCTCGTCGGCGTGCAGGTGGGCGTCTACAACTACCTGGCGTTCCGCCTCGAGGCACCGCCGTACGCGCTCGCCCCCGCGGTCGCGTCGCTCATCTTCGTCGCCTACGCGGCCGGCACGATCGGGTCGCGCTCGTCGAGCTGGGTCGCCGGCCGGATCGGGGCGCGCGCGACGATGCTCGCGGGCCACGGCACCATGCTCGTCGGCCTCGCGCTGCTCGCGCTGCCGCCGCTGCCGGTCGTGATCGTGGGCCTCGTGCTCGCGACGCTCGGCTTCTTCCTGGCGCACGCCACCGCCGCCTCGCAGGTCGGCGCGCGGGCGAGCGCGATCGCGCGGTCGCAGGCCGGCGCGTTCTACACGATCGGCTTCTACGTCGGGTCGGCGGTCGTCGGCTGGGCGCTCGGGCTGCCCTTCGAGGCCGCCGGCTGGCCCGCGCTCACGGCGTGCGCGATGGGGCTCGTCGTCGTCTCGCTCGTGCTGTCGCTCGTCGCCGCGCGCGCGGAGCGCTCCGAGCGCCGCGCGATGCAGGCGGCCTCGGCCCGCTAGGACTCGGGCCGCTAGGACCCGGCCCGCTAGGACCCGGCCCGCTAGGACCCGTCGGGCTGCGTCGCCTCGAGCCCCGCCCGCGCCGCGCCGAGGCGGCGCCCGAGCTCCGCCGCGGCGGCGGCACACCGCTCGCCGAGCGCCGCCCACGCGGGGCCGTCGACCGGCCCCGCGTCCAGCAGCCGGAAGGTGAGGCCGACCGACGCCGCGGGCACGCCCGCCGCGTCGAAGGCCGCGGCAGCCACCGAGCCGTAGGCGGGGTCGACCTCGCCCTCCTCGGTCGCCCACCCGCGCCGCCGCACCGCGGCGAGCATCGTCGTCAGCGCTGCGCGCGTCGCCGGCCGCTCGCCGACCAGGTCGCGGTCGTGCGGCAGCAGCGCGCGCACCTGGTCGTCCCCGAGCGCTGCCAGCATCGCGCGGCCGGTCGCTGTCCGCACCGCCGGCAGCCGCACGCCGACGCGCGACACGGTCGCGGGGGAGCGCCTGCCCTCGCCGCGGCCCGCGTAGGCGACGTCGCTGCCGGCGAGCACCGCGAGGTGGCTCGTCGCCGGCACCGTCGCGGCGGCGACGAGCCGGTCGAGGATGGGCTGCGCGAGCCGCTCGAGCCGCGTGGCGGCCGCGACCCTCGAGCCGATCTGCTGCACGCGTGCGCTCGGCCCCCACGCACCGAGCTCCGGGTAGTGCACGAGGAAGCCCTCGTCGCGCATCACCTGCAGCAGCTGGTAGGCGCTCGAGCGCGGGAGCCCGAGCTCGCGCGCGATCGTCGCCGCGCGCACGGGCCCCGCCTGCTCGGCCAGCAGCGACAGCACGCGCAGCGCGCTCCGCGCCGCCGGCATCCTCGGCACCGCCATCCGCCCCTCCGCCCTCGCCGCCCGGCCGTTGCCCGGTGGACAGCGAGCGTACCCAAGTCTGAGATCTCAGACGGCAATGGATGCGGAGCCGATGCGGCGACGGGCGCGCGGCAGTGGAATGGGGGCATGCCAGTGATCATCGGAGACGCCCCCCTCAGCAGGCACGACGTCGTGCAGGTCGCCCGCTTCGACGCGGAGGTCGTGCTCAGCACGGCGGCGCTCGAGCGCATCGACGCGGCTCGCGCCGTGATCGACGACCTCGCCGCCGACGTGCGCCCCCACTACGGCATCTCCACCGGCTTCGGCGCGCTCGCGAACACCGCGATCGCGCCGGCCGACCGCACGCGCCTGCAGCAGTCGCTCATCCGCTCGCACGCCGCCTCGAGCGGCGAGCCGGTCGAGCGCGAGGTCGTGCGCGGCCTCATGCTGCTGCGGCTGCAGACCCTCGCGACCGGCCGCACGGGCATCCGCCGCGCGACCGCCGAGCTCTACGCGGGGATGCTCAACGCGGGGATCACGCCCGTCGTCGGCGAGTACGGCTCGCTCGGCTGCTCCGGCGACCTCGCGCCGCTCTCGCACGTCGCGCTCGCCGCGATGGGCGAGGGCATCGTGCAGGTCGATCGGCCGCGTGCGGAGCCCGGCACGAGCGAGGTGGTGACGATGGATGCGGCCACGGCGCTCGCGGAGGCAGGCCTCGCGCCCGTCGTGCTCGCCGAGAAGGAGGGGCTCGCGCTCGTCAACGGCACCGACGGCATGCTCGCGATGCTGTGCCTCGCGCTCGCCGACCTCGACCGGCTGCTCGACACCGCCGACCTCGCGGCCTCGATGAGCGTCGAGGGCCTGCTCGGCACCGACGCCCCGTTCGCGGCCGACCTCATGGCGCTCCGGCCGCACGCCGGCCAGGCGACGAGCGCCGCGCAGATCGCGGCGCTGCTGCGCGGCAGCGCGATCGTGGCGAGCCACAAGGGGCCGGAGGACACCCGCGTGCAGGACGCCTACTCGCTGCGGTGCGCGCCGCAGGTGCACGGCACCGCGCGCGACACCGCGGCGCACGCCGAGCGCGTCGCCGAGGTCGAGCTCGCGAGCGCGATCGACAACCCGGTCGTCATGCCGGACGGCCGCGTCGTCTCGAACGGCAACTTCCACGGCGCGCCGATCGCCGCCGTGCTCGACTTCCTCGCCATCTCGATCGCGGACGTCGCATCGATGAGCGAGCGGCGCAGCGACCGGTTCCTCGACCCGTCGCGCTCCTTCGGGCTGCCGCCGTTCCTCGCCGACGACCCCGGCGTCGACTCGGGGCTCATGATCGCGCAGTACACGCAGGCGGGCATCGTGTCGGAGCTCAAGCGGCTCGCCGTCCCCGCATCCGTCGACTCCATCCCGTCGAGCGCGATGCAGGAGGACCACGTCTCGATGGGCTGGGGCGGCGCGCGCAAGCTGCGCCGCGCGATCGACGGGCTCGAGCGCGTGCTGGCGATCGAGGTGATGACCGCCGCGCGCGGCATCGAGCTGCGCGCCGAGCCGCCGGGGCAGCGCACGGGCGAGGCGATCGCGCTGCTGCGGCAGCACGTGCCCGGGATCGGCCCCGACCGCTTCCTGGCCCGGGACATCGAGGCCACGCGGCTGCACGTCTGGAACGGGGCGGTGCTGCTCGCGGCAGGGCTGACCGACCGCATGCGCTCCTGGGCCGCCGACGGCGACCTCGCCGTCCGCGCGGGGCGCACGACCGCCGCGACCGACACCGACACGAACGACGAAGGAGACCGATGATGGACGGCGCACGCGAGGTCCGAGCCCACCGCGGCAGCGAGCTGCACACGAAGGGCTGGCAGCAGGAGGCCGCGTTGCGGATGCTCATGAACAACCTCGACCCCGAGGTGGCCGAGCACCCCGACGAGCTCGTCGTCTACGGCGGCACCGGCAAGGCGGCCCGCGACTGGGCGTCGTTCGACGCGATCGTGCGCGAGCTCACGACGCTCGAGGACGACGAGACGCTGCTCGTGCAGTCGGGGCGCCCCGTCGGCGTCATGCGCACGCACGCGTGGGCGCCGCGCGTGCTCATCGCGAACTCGAACCTCGTGGGCGACTGGGCGACGTGGCCCGAGTTCCGCCGCCTCGAGGCCGAGGGGCTCACGATGTACGGGCAGATGACGGCCGGCAGCTGGATCTACATCGGCACGCAGGGCATCCTGCAGGGCACGTTCGAGACGTTCGCCGCCGTCGCGCGTGCGCTCGGCCGCGACAGCCTGGCAGGCACGATCACGCTCACCGCCGGGCTCGGCGGCATGGGCGGCGCGCAGCCGCTCGCCGTCACGATGAACGACGGCGTCGCCATCTGCGTCGACGTCGACCCGAGCCGCATCGCGAGGCGCATCGAGCACCGCTACCTCGACGTCGAGGCGAGGACGATTGAGGATGCGCTCGCGCGCGCCGTCGAGGCGCGGGACGCCGGCACGCCGCTCTCGATCGGCCTGCTGGGGAACGCCGCCGACGTCGTGCCGCAGCTGCTCGCCATGGGGGCGCCGATCGACATCGTCACCGACCAGACGAGCGCGCACGACCCGCTCGCCTACCTCCCGAGCGGCGTCGCCTTCGAGGACTGGGACGGCGAGCGGCGGCGCGACCCCGAGGGCTTCACCGAGCGTGCGCGCGCCTCGATGGCGCGCCACGTCGAGGCGATGGTCGGGTTCCAGGCGGCGGGGGCCGAGGTGTTCGACTACGGCAACTCGATCCGCGCGGAGGCGCGGCTCGGCGGCTACGACGACGCGTTCGCGTTCCCCGGGTTCGTGCCGGCGTACATCCGCCCGCTCTTCTGCGAGGGCAAGGGCCCGTTCCGCTGGGCCGCGCTCTCGGGCGACCCCGAGGACATCCGCCGCACCGACGAGGCGATCCTCGAGCTCTTCCCCGACGACGCGCACCTCGCGACGTGGATCCGGATGGCGCAGGAGCGCGTGCAGTTCCAGGGGCTCCCTGCCCGCATCTGCTGGCTCGGCGCCGGCGAGCGCGACCGCGCCGGGCTGCGCTTCAACGAGATGGTCGCCGACGGCACGCTCTCGGCGCCCGTCGTCATCGGCCGCGACCACCTCGACTCCGGCTCGGTCGCGAGCCCCTACCGCGAGACCGAGGCCATGCGCGACGGCTCCGACGCGATCGCCGACTGGCCGCTGCTCAACGCGCTCGTCAACACGGCGTCCGGCGCGAGCTGGGTCTCGATCCACCACGGCGGCGGCGTCGGCATCGGCCGCTCGATCCACGCCGGGCAGGTGACCGTCGCCGACGGCTCCGAGCTCGCCGCCGAGAAGCTCGCGCGCGTGCTCTCGAACGATCCCGCGATGGGCGTCATCCGCCACGTCGACGCCGGGTACGACGAGGCCGCGACGTTCGCCGCCGAGCACGACGTGCGCGTGCCGATGCGCGATCGCGCGTGAGGCGGCGCTGACGTGGCGAGCACGCTCCTCACCGGCATCGCCGAGCTGACGACGAACGACGACGAGCTCGGCCGGCTGCGGGACGCGGCCGTCGTCGTCGACGGCGACCTCGTCGCGTGGGTCGGCGAGGCATCCGCCGCGCCGGCCGCCGACGAGCTCGTCGACGTCGGCGGGCGCGCGGTGCTGCCCGGCTGGGTCGACAGCCACACGCACCTCGTGTTCGCCGGCGACCGCACCGCCGAGTTCGAGGCCCGCATGGCGGGGGAGGCGTACGCGGCCGGCGGCATCGGCGTCACGGTCGCCGCCACGCGCGCGGCGACCGACGCCGAGCTCGCCGCCAACCTCGACCGGCTCGCCGACGAGGCGCTGCGCGGCGGCACCACCGCGCTCGAGACGAAGACCGGCTACGGCCTCACGGTCGCCGACGAGCTGCGGTCGGCGCGCATCGCCGCGGGCCGCGCAGACTCGGTCACGTTCCTGGGCGCGCACCTCGTGCCCGCGGAGGTGTCGGACGACGAGGCCTACGTCGACCTCGTCGTCGGCGACATGCTCGCGGCCGTCGCGCCGCACGTCGACGCGGTCGACGTCTTCTGCGAGCGGGGCGCCTTCGACGAGCGGCAGTCGCGGCGGGTCCTCGAGGCGGCCCGCGCCACCGGGCTCGCGCTGCGCGTGCACGGCAACCAGCTCGGCCCCGGCCCCGGCGTGCGGCTCGCGGTGGAGCTCGGCGCGCTGAGCGTCGACCACGTCGCGTTCCTCGACGAGGAGGAGGTGCTGCTGCTCGCCGAGAGCTGGCACGGCGGCCGCGGCACGGTCGCGACCGTGCTCCCCGCGTGCGACCTCTCGACGCGCATGCCGCTCGCGCCGGCGCGCCGGCTGCTCGACGCCGGCGCGGTCGTCGCGATCGCCACGAACTGCAACCCCGGCACGTCCTACACGACCTCGATGGCGTTCTGCGTCGCGACCGCGGTGCTGCAGATGGGGCTCACGATCGAGGAGGCGGTGCGCGCGGCCACGCTCGGCGGCGCCGTCGCGATCGACCGCGATGCGCCGCGCATCGGGCCGGACGGCCGCGCGCTCGCGCCGCTCGGGCGCATCCGCCCGGGGGCTCGCGCCGACCTGCAGGTGCTCGACGCGCCGTCGATCGCGCACCTCGCCTACCGGCCGGGCGTACCGCTCGTGCACGCGCTCTGGCGGGCGGGCGAGCGGGTGGTGTGATCGGGAGCGGCGCACGCTCGCCGCGTCCAGGGCCGCTCCAAAGGTGCACCACTACGCTCGCGACATGACCGTGAGCCTCAGAGGACTGTCGACGGCCGTGCCGGCGACGCAGCTCGTGCAGACCGACGTCCAGGAGGTGTTCGGCTCGCAGCCGGGGCTGTCGCGGCTCGCGCAGCGCATCGTCTCGACCTCGTTCGGGCTCTCGGGCATCGAGCGCCGCTACACCGTGCTCGAGGAGCTGACGCTCGACGGCCCGCCCGCCGAGGACCCCGCCTTCTACGACCGCGCGAGCGGCCTGCTGCTCGACCCCGGCACGCGGCTGCGCAACGACGTCTACGCCGAGCACGCCTCGCGGCTCTACGTCGAGGCGGGCGGCGCGGCGATCGCCGCGGTGCCGGGCATCGAGGCGGCCGACGTGACCCACGTCATCACGGTCTCGTGCACCGGGTTCTACGCGCCCGGGCCCGACTTCGTCATCGCGCGCGACCTCGGCCTGCGCGCCGGCGTGCAGCGCTACCACCTCGGCTTCATGGGCTGCTACGCCTCGATGCCCGCGCTGCGGCTCGCGACGCAGCTGTGCCAGGCCGACCCCGAGGCGGTCGTGCTGGTGGTGAGCGTCGAGCTGTGCACGCTGCACCTGCGCACGTCGAACGACCCCGACACCATCGTCGCGACGTCGCTCTTCGGCGACGGCGCGGGCGCAGGCATCGTGACCGCGCGCGAGCTCGAGCCCGGCGAGCGCGGCTTCGCCCTCGACGCCTTCGCCACGCGCACGACGCCGCAGGGCGAGGGCGCGATGGCGTGGCGCATCGGCGACCACGGCTTCGAGATGGTGCTGTCGAACGCGGTCCCGTCGCTCATCGGCGAGCACGTGACCGGAGCGATCGAGCCGCTGCTCGAGTCGGAGCCGCCGCTCGTCGACGCGCTGCGCGACGGCGCGGTGGGCGGCGCGATCGACCACTGGGCCATCCACCCCGGCGGGCGCAGCATCCTGGACCACGTCGAGTCGACGCTCGCGCTGTCCGAGTCGCAGCTCGTGCCGGCGCGCGAGACGCTGCGCGACTTCGGCAACATGTCGAGCGCGACCGTGCTCTTCGTGCTCGACCGCATCCTGCGCGACCCGGGTGCCGCCGACGGCGACCGCGTCGCGGCGATGGCGTTCGGCCCGGGCCTCACGGTCGAGTCGGCGCTGCTCACCGTCCGAGGCTGAGCGGGGCCGCCGTGCCGCTCCGACGGCTGCGCGCGCGCGACGAGGACGCGCGCGAGCTCATGGACGACCCGGGCTGCGACCCGGCGATGCTCGCGCGCACCTACGCGCGCTTCGACCTCGTCAACGCCGTCGTCTCCGGCCGGCGCGCGATCTACCGCCGCTGGATCCGTCCGCGCCTGCGCGCGGGTGGCGCCGTGCGGCTGCTGGACGTCGGCACCGGCGGCGCCGACCTGCCGCGCCGGGTGCTGCAGTGGGCCGCACGGGACGGCGGCGCCCTCGAGGTGGTGGCGATCGACCCGGAGCCGCGCGCGATCGCCTACGCCCGGGCGCAGCCCGCGGTGCCGGGGCTCGAGCTGCGGCAGGCCGCGACGGGCGACCTCGTCGCCGACGGCGAGCGCTTCGACGTCGTCGTCTCGAACCACGTGCTGCACCACCTCTCGTCCCGCGAGCTCGGCGCGCTGCTCGCCGACTCGGAGGCGCTGCTCGCCCCCGGCGGCGTCGCGGTGCACGCCGACATCGCGCGCTCCGCGCTCGCCTACGCGGGCTTCGCGGCCGGCACGCTGCCGTTCGAGCCCACGCTGTTGCGCGGGTCGTACATCCGCGCGGACGGCCTGACGTCGATCCGGCGCAGCCACACGCCCGCCGAGCTGGCGGCCGCGGTGCCGCCGGGCTGGAGCGTGCGGCGGGGCGTGCCGTTCCGGCTCGAGCTCGTGCGGGCACAGCCCGTCCGGTCCCGGCCGTGAGCGACCACGACATCGCGATCGTGGGCGGCGGCGCGGTCGGGCTGCACCTCGCGTGCCTGCTCGCGCAGCGCGGCGCCGACGTCGTCGTGCTCGAGCGGCGCACCGAGCCGTCGCGGGCGTCGCGTGCGATCGGCATCCATCCGCCCGGGCTCGCCGCGCTCGACGCCGCGGGCATCGGCGCGGCGGTCCGCGACGAGGCGACCGAGATCCGCTCGGGCGTCGCGCTCAGCCGGGGCAGGCTGCTCGCCCGCGTGCGCTTCGGCGGCCGGCCCATCCTCGCGCTGCCCCAGCACCGCACCGAGGCGCTGCTGCGCGAGCGGCTCCACGCGCTCGCCCCCGGGGCGCTGCGCACCGGCGTCGAGCTCGCCGGGCTCGACGACGACGGCGAGCGGGTCGCGCTCGCGACGCGCGGCGATGGCGCGGTCCTCGCGCGCTGGGCGGTGGGCGCCGACGGCATCCGCAGCACGACCCGGCAGCTGCTCGGCATCCGGATGCTGCCGCGCCGCGGCGTCGGCGGCTACGCGATGGCCGACGCGCCCGACGCCACCCGCGCCGGTGCGACCGCGATGCTGCACCTCGAGCCCGGCGGCATCGTCGAGTCGTTCCCGATGCCGGGCGGGCAGCGGCGCTGGGTCGCGCGGCTCGACGCACCCGAGCCGGCGATGACGACGGCGCAGCTGCAGCGCATCCTCGAGCAGCGCGTGCCGGACCCGCCGCGGCTGCCGGCCGACGCCACGACGAGCGCCTTCCTCGCGCGCCAGCGCCTCGCGGAGCGCTTCGTGCGCGGTCGCGTCGTGCTCGTGGGCGACGCCGCGCACGAGGTGAGCCCGATCGGCGGGCAGGGCATGAGCCTCGGCTGGCTCGACGGGCTCGCGCTCGACGCGGCGCTCGCCCTGGCCGGGACCGCGCACACCGAGGCGGTGCTCGCCGCCTACGAGCGCGCGCGCCGCCGCGCCGCCGAGCGCGCGATGCGGCGCGCGGCATGGAACATGGCGATGGGCGCGCCCGCGGGCCGGGCGGAGCTCGAGGCCCGGCTCGCGCTCGTGCGCGCGCTCGCCGTGCCGCCCGGGAGCGCGGCCGTGCGGGCGGCGTTCACGATGCGGGGGCTGTGACCGCTCGCCCCGCGAGGCCCGCGAGCGACTCGAGCACGCACAGGGCCGTGAGCCGCACCGTGCGGCCGTCCTCGGCGTCGGCGGTCGCGTCGACCTCGGTCAGGTCCACGGAGCGCACCGCCCCGTGGCCGACGATGGCCCGCACGAGGGTGCGCAGCTGCCAGGCGCTCAGCCCGCCGGGAGTCGAGGCCGGGCAGCCGGGCGCCACCGAGCGGTCGCACGCGTCGACGTCGACGTCGAGGTGCACCGGTCCGCCCTCGGCCGCGGCGATCGACACCGCGCGCGCCGCGATCGCCGCGAGCGGCTGCTGCTCGAGCTCGTCGCGGGAGATGGTCGTGATGCCCGCGTCCCGCGCGCGCTGCACGTACTCGGCGGAGTTCGCGAAGTCCTGGATGCCCAGCTGCACCACGCGCCGCCCGTCGAGCCCCGCCTCGAGCAGGCGCCGCACGGGGGAGCCGTTGCTGCGCCCGTCGCGCAGGTCGTGGTGCGCGTCGATCGTGATGAGGCCGGCGGTGCCGATCGACGCGCCCCAGCTCCCGAGCGCCGCGGGGACGGCGGCGGCGTTGTCGCCGCCGATCGCGATCACGAGCCGCGCGCGTCCCGCCGCGCGGGCGACGAGCGCGGTCGCGGCATCCTCGTCGCGGTCCGGGTCGACCGCGTCGCCGGCGTCGGCCACCCGCAGCGCGTCGACCTGCGTGCCCGCCGCGTGCGGCGAGTAGCGCCGCAGCGCCTCCCGCACCGCCGCCGGGGTCGCGTGCGCGCCGGTGGCGCTGAGCGAGGTCGCGTGCGTGCCGATGCCGAGGACGACGGCGTCGAGCCGCTCGTCGCCGTCGTCGAGCGCCGGCCACGCGCCCGCTCGCGGCCAGCGGGGGTCGTCGGGCAGGGGAGTGGCCAGCGGAGTGGCCGCGGGCGCGGCCGGGGCTGTGGGCGGGGTCGGCGACATGCCGCGAGCGTACCGATGGCTCGCGCCGGACCGTGATGCCGCCCAAGCGCTGGGCCAGCTCACTGGCGCCGCAGAGGCTCGTGTGGTTCGGTGTCCTCACGCCGCGACCGTCGCGAGCGTAGGCAGGAGGCGTGCATGGGCATCGGCGATCTCGTGAACAAGGCGAAGGAAGCGCTCAGCAGCGAGCAGGGCGAGCAGACCAGCGACCGGATCATCCAGGGCGCAGGCGACGGCTTCGACAGGCTCAGCGGCGGGCGCTTCGCCGACCGCACCGACTCCGTGCAGGAGCACGCGGACCGGTTCCTCGGGCAGGGCGGCGCGGACGCCGCGCTCCCGCAGGACGACGCAGACGCTGCCACGGTGCAGCCGCAGGACGACGCACCGCGCCACTAGCGCGCGGTCGACCGAGGGGCGGGGTGCGAACCCCGCCCATCCGCATGTCCGGGCGCGGCCGCGGCCGACGTCCCGCGCGGCGACCGCCGCGCCAGCACTGCCGACTCGGCGCGACACGCCCGGGTTGCACGAGCATCCGCATCCGTGCGAGAATCGACAGGTTGCAAACGCGGCGTCTCACGCCGCTCACTGCCCTGGCAGTGCACAGGACGATCACGATCCTGGGCCGCGGGCAGCCGACACAGAAGAACTTCGCCGAACTCGAGCATGGCATGTCCGTGCTCGGTGCGGTGCGCGCCCCTCGCGGGCATTGACAGAAGAACAGCGGTGCATCGACAGGTGCGTTGCGAGCAGCCCTCCCAGGCTGCGTCGACAGGAAGAGAGTCAGCCATGGCGGGACAGAAGATCCGCATCCGACTGAAGTCGTACGACCACGAGGTCATCGACTCCTCGGCGCGCAAGATCGTCGACACCGTGACCCGTGCGGGCGCGACGGTTGTGGGCCCGGTGCCCCTCCCGACCGAGAAGAACGTGGTCGTGGTGATCCGGTCTCCTCACAAGTACAAGGACAGCCGCGAGCACTTCGAGAAGCGCACGCACAAGCGACTCATCGACATCATCGACCCGACGCCGAAGGCGGTCGACTCGCTCATGCGCCTCGACCTGCCCGCTGACGTCAACATCGAGATCAAGCTCTAAGGAACGCAATGTCGAAGATCACGACGACTCGCGGCCTGCTCGGCACGAAGCTCGGGATGACCCAGGTCTGGGATGAGCAGAACAAGCTCGTCCCCGTCACGGTGCTCGAGATCACGCCGAACGTGGTCACGCAGATCCGCACGCCCGAGAAGGACGGCTACGCAGCCATCCAGATCGCCGCCGGCCAGATCGACCCGCGCAAGGTCAACCAGCCCGCTGCCGGCCACTTCCAGGCCGCCGGCGTCACGCCGCGCCGCCACCTCACCGAGGTCCGCACCGACAACGCCGACGCGTTCGAGCTCGGCCAGGAGCTGAGCGTCGACCTGTTCGCCGCCGGCCAGAAGGTCGACGTCATCGGCACGTCGAAGGGCAAGGGCTTCGCCGGTGTCATGAAGCGCCACAACTTCGCCGGCGTCTCCGCATCGCACGGTGCGCACCGCAACCACCGCAAGCCCGGCTCGATCGGTGCTTCGTCCACGCCCAGCCGCGTCTTCCGCGGCATGCGCATGGCCGGCCGCATGGGTGGCGAGCGCGTCTCGGTGCTCAACCTCACGGTCCACTCGATCGATCTCGAGCAGGGCCTCATGCTCGTCAAGGGCGCCGTCCCCGGTGCCCGCGGCCGACTCGTGTTCGTCCGCAACGCTGTGAAGGGAGCCTGAGCATGACCACCCAGGTCGCCATCGTCGACGCCGAGGGCAAGCAGGCAGGCTCGGTCGAGCTGCCCGCGAGCATCTTCGACGTCCAGACGAACGTTCCGCTCATCCACCAGGTCGTCGTCGCGCAGCTCGCTGCCGCACGCCAGGGCACGCACTCGACCAAGGGTCGTGGCGAGGTCTCCGGTGCCGGCCGCAAGCCGTTCAAGCAGAAGGGCACCGGCCGCGCTCGTCAGGGCTCGATCCGCGCCCCGCAGATGACCGGTGGTGGCATCGTCCACGGACCGACGCCGCGTGACTACTCGCAGCGCACCCCCAAGAAGATGATCGCCGCCGCGCTCCTCGGCTCGCTGTCGGACCGCGCTCGCGGTGGCCGCCTGCACGTCGTCGAGTCGTTCGCGACGGAGGGCACGCCCAAGACGCGCGTCGCCGTCGAGATGCTCGCAGCGCTCGGCGTCGCGAAGAACATCCTCGTCGTGCTCGACCGCGCCGAGGAGGGTGCCTCGCTCGCCGTGCGCAACCTCCCCGAGGTGCACGTGCTCACGTGGGACCAGCTCAACGCCTACGACGTGCTCGTGAGCGACGACCTCGTCTTCACGAAGGCCGCCTACGAGGCGTTCGTCGCCGCCAAGTCCCCCAAGGCCCCGAAGGCCGATGAGGCAGAGAAGGACGAGAACCGATGAGCGGCTACAACAAGGACCCTCGCGACATCATCATCCGCCCGATCGTGTCGGAGAAGAGCTACGCCCTCATCGACATGGGCAGCTACACGTTCGAGGTGGACCCGCGCGCCACGAAGACCGAGATCAAGCTCGCGATCGAGAAGATCTTCGGCGTCAAGGTGGAGCGCGTCAACACCCTCAATCGCGTCGGCAAGACGCGCCGTACCCGCTTCGGCACCGGCAAGCGCAAAGACGTCAAGCGCGCCATCGTCAAGCTGAAGTCCGGCTCGATCGACATCTTCACGACTGTCGGCTAGGGACGGAAGGAACAAGACCATGGCCATTCGCAAGTACAAGCCGACGACCCCCGGTCGTCGCGGCTCATCCGTCGCAGACTTCGCTGAGATCACCCGATCGACGCCCGAGAAGTCGCTGCTGCGCCCGCTCCCCAAGACGGGCGGTCGCAACAACAGCGGTCGCATCACGACGCGTCACATCGGTGGCGGTCACAAGCGCCAGTACCGCGTCATCGACTTCCGTCGCAACGACAAGGACGGCGTCAACGCCCGCGTCGCGCACATCGAGTACGACCCGAACCGCACGGCGCGCATCGCGCTGCTGCACTTCGAGGACGGCACGAAGCGCTACATCATCGCGCCGAACAAGCTCAAGCAGGACGACATCGTGGAGTCGGGCGCAGGCGCCGACATCAAGCCCGGCAACAACCTGCCGCTGCGCAACATCCCCACGGGTACGGTCATCCACGCGATCGAGCTCCGTCCGGGTGGCGGCGCCAAGCTGGCCCGCTCGGCCGGCGCCTCGGTGCGACTCGTCGCCAAGGACGGTCCCTACGCGCAGCTCCGCCTGCCGTCGGGCGAGATCCGCAACGTCGACGCACGCTGCCGCGCCACGATCGGCGAGGTCGGCAACGCCGAGCAGTCGAACATCAACTGGGGCAAGGCCGGTCGCAAGCGCTGGCTCGGCGTCCGTCCGACCGTCCGCGGTGTCGCGATGAACCCGGTCGACCACCCGCACGGTGGCGGCGAGGGCAAGACGAGCGGTGGTCGCCACCCCGTCAGCCCGTGGGGCCAGTCCGAGGGTCGCACCCGCCGGCCGAACAAGCCGAGCGACAAGCTCATCGTCCGCCGCCGCTCGACCGGCAAGAAGAAGCGCTAGTAGGAGAGTCCGATGCCCCGCAGCCTCAAGAAGGGTCCGTTCGTCGACGACCACCTCCTCATCAAGGTGGTTCGCCAGAACGAGGCCGGCAGCAAGAACGTCATCAAGACCTGGTCGCGCCGCTCGATGATCGTGCCGGCCATGCTCGGCCACACGATCGCCGTGCACGACGGTCGCAAGCACATCCCGGTCTTCGTCACCGAGACGATGGTCGGTCACAAGCTGGGCGAGTTCGCGCCCACCCGCACCTTCCGTGGACACGTGAAGGACGACAAGAAGGGTCGTCGCCGCTAAGGCGGCGGCGAAGAAGGAGAAGGCAATGGTTGAGTCGATCGCTCGCGTTCGTCACATCCGCGTGACCCCTCAGAAGGCCCGCCGTGTCGTCGACATGATCCGCGGCAAGCAGGCCGAGGAAGCCCTCGCGATCCTGAAGTTCGCCCCGCAGGGCGCCTCGGAGCCGGTGTACAAGCTCGTCGCCTCGGCGATGGCGAACGCCCGGGTCAAGGCCGACGCGACGAACGAGTTCCTCGACGACGCCGACCTGTACGTGTCGCGCGCATTCGTCGACGAGGGCACCACGCTCAAGCGGTTCCAGCCGCGTGCACAGGGTCGCGCGTTCCGCATCAACAAGCGGACGAGCCACATCACCGTCGTGCTCGCGACGCCGACCACGGAGGACGAGAAGTAATGGGACAGAAGGTCAACCCGTACGGCTTCCGCCTCGGCATCACCACCGACCACGTGTCGCGCTGGTTCGCCGAGTCGACCAAGCCGGGGCAGCGCTACGCCGACTACGTGGCCGAGGACATCCGCATCCGCAAGATGCTGTCCACGAGCCTCGACCGCGCCGGCGTCGCCCGCATCGAGATCGAGCGCACCCGCGACCGCGTCCGCGTCGACATCCACACCGCCCGCCCGGGCATCGTGATCGGCCGCCGCGGCGCCGAGGCCGAGCGCATCCGCGCCGACCTCGAGAAGCTCACCGGCAAGCAGATCCAGCTGAACATCCTCGAGGTCAAGAACCCCGAGGCCTCGGCACAGCTCGTCGCGCAGGGCATCGCGGAGCAGCTCAGCGCTCGCGTGGCGTTCCGCCGCGCGATGCGCAAGGGCCTGCAGTCGGCGCAGCGCGCCGGCGCCAAGGGCGTCAAGATCAAGGTCTCCGGCCGCCTCGGCGGCGCCGAGATGAGCCGCAGCGAGCAGTACCGCGAGGGCCGCGTCCCGCTGCACACGCTCCGCTCGAACATCGACTACGGCTTCTACGAGGCCAAGACCACCTTCGGTCGCATCGGTGTGAAGGTCTGGATCTACAACGGTGAGCTCACCAACCGCGAGCTCGCTCGCGAGCAGGCGAACCAGAAGCCGCAGCGCGAGCGTCGCGGCCCCCGTCGCGACGCACCAGTGGAGGCGTAAACCATGCTGATTCCCCGTCGAGTCAAGCACCGCAAGCAGCACCACCCGAAGCGCAGCGGTCAGGCCACCGGTGGCACCAAGGTGTCGTTCGGCGACTACGGCATCCAGGCGCTCACGCCTGCCTACGTCACGAACCGTCAGATCGAGGCCGCACGTATCGCCATGACGCGCCACATCAAGCGCGGCGGCAAGGTGTGGATCAACATCTACCCGGACCGCCCCCTCACGAAGAAGCCCGCCGAGACCCGCATGGGTTCCGGCAAGGGCTCGCCCGAGTGGTGGGTCGCGAACGTCAAGCCCGGCCGCGTCCTCTTCGAGGTCGCCGGCGTCAACGAGGAGCTCGCACGCGAGGCGATGATGCGAGCCATCCACAAGCTGCCGCTCAAGGCACGCATCATCAAGCGCGAGGAGGCTGACGCATAATGGCGATCGGTTCCAAGGAGCTCATGCCCGCCGAGCTCGCAACCATGGACGACGAGCGACTCGTCGTCGAGCTGAAGCGGGCGAAGGAAGAGCTGTTCAACCTGCGCTTCCAGTCGGCCACCGGCCAGCTGGACGCACACGGCCGCCTGCGCGCCGTGAAGCGCGACATCGCGCGGCTCTACACCGTCATCCGCGAGCGCGAGCTCGGCATCAGCGCCTCCCCGGCGCCCGTCGAGAAGGCAGCGGACAAGAAGAAGTCCAAGAAGGCCGACGAGGCCAAGAAGGCCGACGAGGCCACCACGGCCGACGCGGCCGAGAAGTCTGAGGAGCAGTGATGGCCACCGAGCAGCCCACGGGCGAGGCCGCCCAGCGCGGCTACCGCAAGTCGCGCATCGGCTACGTCGTCTCCGACAAGATGGAGAAGACCGTCGTCGTCGAGGTCGAGGACCGCGTCAAGCACCCGCTGTACGGCAAGGTGCTCCGCAAGTCGTCGAAGGTCAAGGCGCACGATGAGCAGAACGCCGCCGGCATCGGCGACCGCGTCCTGATCGCAGAGACCCGTCCGACGAGCGCCACCAAGCGCTGGCGCCTCGTCGAGATCCTCGAGAAGGCCAAGTAGGCCTCGGCCTCGAAGGAGATCCAGACATGATCCAGCAGGAATCCCGCGTCAAGGTCGCCGACAACACCGGCGCCAAGCAGCTCCTGACCATCCGCGTGCTCGGCGGCTCCGGCCGCCGCTACGCCGGACTGGGCGACACGATCGTCGCCACGGTCAAGGACGCCATCCCCGGTGGTGCGGTCAAGAAGGGCGATGTGGTCAAGGCCGTCATCGTCCGCACCGTGAAGTCCACCCGCCGTCCCGACGGCTCCTACATCAAGTTCGACGAGAACGCAGCAGTCATCCTGAAGAACGACGGCGACCCGCGCGGCACGCGCATCTTCGGTCCGGTCGGTCGCGAGCTCCGCGACAAGCGCTTCATGAAGATCGTCTCGCTCGCACCGGAGGTGATCTGACCCATGGCCAGCATCAAGAAGGGCGACCTCGTCGTCGTCATCGCCGGCGCGCGCGAGTCGCGCGGCGGCGACCGGGGCAAGACCGGTCGCGTGATCGAGGTCCTGCGCGAGCAGAACCGCGTGATCGTCGAGGGCGTCAACCTCGTCACCAAGCACATCAAGGTCGGCCAGACCAACCGCGGCACCCGCACGGGTGGCATCGAGACCCACGAGGCCCCGATCCACATCTCGAACGTGGCGCTCGTCGACCCCGAGTCGAAGAAGCCCACGCGCGTCCGTCGCGAGGTCACGTCGGTCGAGAAGAACGGCGTCACCACCACGCAGAAGATCCGCGTGGCGACGAAGTCGGGCAAGGAGATCAAGACCAATGACTGACACCGCAGTGCGCCTGCCCAGGCTCAAGCAGCAGTACCGCGAGACGATCGTGCCGCAGCTCCGCGAGGAGTTCGGCTTCGGCAACGTCATGCAGGTGCCCGGACTGACGAAGATCGTCGTCAACACGGGTGTCGGCGAGGCCGCGCGCGACTCGAAGGTGATCGAGGGCGCGATCCGCGACCTCACGCTCATCACGGGGCAGAAGCCGATGGTGACCGCAGCTCGCAAGTCGATCGCGCAGTTCAAGCTGCGCGACGGCATGCCGATCGGCGCGCACGTCACCCTCCGCGGCGACCGCATGTGGGAGTTCCTCGACCGTCTGCTGACGCTCGCCCTCCCGCGCATCCGCGACTTCCGCGGCCTGAGCCCGAAGCAGTTCGACGGCAACGGCAACTACACCTTCGGCCTCCAGGAGCAGTCCGTGTTCCACGAGATCGACCAGGACAAGATCGACCGCGTCCGCGGTTTCGACATCACCGTCGTCACGACGGCGAAGTCGGATGACGAGGGTCGCGCGCTGCTCAAGGCGCTCGGCTTCCCCTTCAAGACCGACTCCTGACCCCATCGGCGCCGCCGGCGCCGAGCAGCTTCAAGGTCGCTGTCCGCGGAACGGGCAGCGAAACCAGAACGGAGAACCACCCATGACGATGACCGATCCGGTCGCCGACATGCTGACGCGTCTGCGCAACGCCAACACGGCGATGCACGACGAGGTCACGCTGCCGTCGTCGACCCTCAAGGCGAGCATCGCCGAGATCCTCGAGCGCGAGGGCTTCATCTCGGCCTGGAAGGTCGAGGATGCCCGCGTCGGCAAGACGCTGACCCTCAGCCTCAAGTACGGCGGCAACCGCGAGCGCGCGATCGCCGGCCTCAAGCGGGTCTCGAAGCCCGGACTCCGCGTGTACGCACGCTCGACCGAGATCCCTCAGGTCCACGGCGGCCTCGGCGTCGCCATCCTGTCGACGAGCTCGGGCCTCCTCACGGACCGTGAGGCCGAGCAGAAGGGCGTCGGCGGGGAAGTCCTCGCCTACGTGTGGTGAGCTGACATGTCACGAATCGGACGACTCCCCATCGACATCCCCGCTGGTGTCGAGATCACGGTGCACGACGACGTCGTCACCGTCAAGGGCCCGAAGGGCGAGCTGCAGACCCCGATCGCGAAGCCGATCCAGGTCGAGGTCGCCGACGGCCAGATCCAGGTCACGCGCCCGGACGACGAGCGCCAGTCGCGCTCGCTCCACGGCCTGACCCGCACCCTCATCGCCAACGACATCGTCGGCGTCACCGAGGGCTACTCGAAGTCCCTCGAGGTCGTCGGCACGGGCTACCGCGTCGCCGCCAAGGGCACGGGCATCGAGTTCGCGCTCGGCTTCTCGCACCCCGTCAACGTCGAGCCGCCCGCCGGCATCACGTTCGCGGTCGAGGGCAACAACAAGCTCACCGTCAGCGGCATCTCGAAGCAGGCCGTCGGCGAGGTGGCTGCGAACATCCGCAAGCTGCGCAAGCCCGAGCCCTACAAGGGCAAGGGCGTCCGCTACGCGGGCGAGCAGATCCGCCGCAAGGCTGGAAAGGCTGGTAAGTGATGGGCATCGGTACCCGAGGCAAGAGCAAGTCGGCTGCCCGCGGTCGTCGCCACGCACGTCTCCGCAAGAAGATCGTCGGCACCGGCTCGATGCCGCGCCTCGTCGTCACCCGCTCGGCACGCCACGTGTTCGTGCAGGTCGTCGACGACTCGCAGGGCATCACCGTCGCGTCCGCGTCGACCATGGAGGCTGACCTCCGCGCGTTCGACGGCGACAAGACGGCGAAGGCCAAGCGCGTCGGCGAGCTCGTCGGCGAGCGCGCCAAGGCGGCAGGCGTCGAGTCTGTCGTGTTCGACCGAGGTGGCAACCGCTACGCCGGTCGCGTCGCGGCCATCGCCGATGGCGCACGAGAGGCAGGGCTGGGACTGTGAGCGAAGAGAACAAGGACACGCAGGTGACGGACACCACGCAGGCTGCGACGGCTCCGGCCGCCGATGCCGCGACGTCGTCGGACCACCGCGACGAGCCCCGCGAGCAGCGGCGCGGCAGCCGCGATCGCGGCACGCGCAACGAGCGCGGCCGTCGCGACGACCGCACGGAGAACCAGTTCCTCGAGCGCGTCGTGACGATCAACCGCGTCTCGAAGGTCGTCAAGGGCGGCCGCCGCTTCAGCTTCACGGCGCTCGTCGTCGTGGGTGACGGCGACGGCATGGTCGGCGTCGGCTACGGCAAGGCGCGCGAGGTCCCCACGGCGATCTCGAAGGGCGTCGAGGAGGCGAAGAAGAACTTCTTCCGCGTCCCTCGCATCGCCAACACGATCCCGCACCCGGTGCAGGGCGAGGCCGCTGCCGGCGTCGTGCTGCTCCGTCCCGCTGCCGCCGGTACCGGCGTCATCGCGGGCGGCCCCGTGCGCGCCGTGCTCGAGTGCGCCGGCATCCACGACGTGCTGAGCAAGTCGCTGGGCTCGTCGAACTCCATCAACATCGTCCACGCGACGGTGGCTGCGCTGCGCGCCCTCGAGGAGCCCCGTGCGGTCGCTGCTCGTCGTGGCCTCGACGTGGACCGCGTCGTCCCGGCTCGCCTGCTGCGCGCCGAGGCGGAGCACACCAAGCACGAGGCCGAGATCGCGAAGGCGGCATCCAAGTGAGCAAGCTGAAGATCACGCAGATCAAGTCTGTGATCAGCGAGAAGCAGTACCAGCGCGAGACGCTGCGCTCGCTGGGCCTCAAGCGCATCGGCCAGTCGGTCGAGCGCGAGGACACCCAGCAGAACCGCGGCTACGTGAACACGGTGCGGCACCTCGTCAAGGTCGAGGAGATCGAGAATGACTGACAAGAACGAGTCGGCCGAGCTGCCGGCGCTCAAGGTCCACCACCTCCGGCCCGCGCCGGGCGCGAAGAAGGCGCGCACGCGCGTCGGTCGCGGTGAGGCGTCGAAGGGCAAGACGGCCGGTCGAGGCACCAAGGGCACCAAGGCCCGCTACTCCGTGCGCCCCGGCTTCGAGGGCGGCCAGCTGACGAGCGTCATGCGCGCTCCGAAGCTGCGCGGCTTCAAGAACCCGTTCCGCACCGAGTACCAGGTCGTGAACGTCGGGCAGCTCAACGAGCTGTTCCCCGGCGGCGGTGACGTGACGGTGGCCGACCTGGTCGCCAAGGGCGCCGTCCGCAAGAACGAGCTCGTCAAGGTGCTCGCCGGCGGCGAGCTGTCGGTCGCGCTGACGATCAGCGTCGACAAGGTCTCGGCTGCTGCAGAGCAGAAGATCGTGGCCGCTGGCGGCTCCGTCAAGTAAGTAGGCTGAGGGGCGGTCCGTGCGCGGGCCGCCCCGATTGCCATTCTCGGAAGGCTGCACGTGTTCAGTGCCATCGCACGCATCTTCAAGACGCGCGACCTGCGTCGGAAGATCCTCTTCACGCTCGCCATCGTGGCGGTGTTCCGGCTGGGGTCGTTCATCCCCGCGCCGTTCGTCGACTACAGCAACGTGCAGGCGTGCATCGCCGCGAACCAGACCGCGACCGGCCTGTACCAGCTCGTCAACCTGTTCTCCGGCGGCGCGCTGCTGCAGCTGAGCATCTTCGCGCTGGGCATCATGCCGTACATCACGGCGTCGATCATCGTGCAGCTGCTCCGCGTCGTCATCCCCCACTTCGAGACCCTCTACAAGGAGGGCCAGTCGGGCCAGGCGAAGCTCACGCAGTACACGCGCTACCTCACGATCGCGCTCGGCGTGCTGCAGTCGACCACCCTCATCACGGTCGCCCGCTCCGGCGCGCTGTTCTCGTCCACCGGCGGCCCGTCGCTGCCGCAGTGCCAGAACCTGCTGACGAACGACTCCTGGTGGTCGATCGCGCTCATGATCATCACGATGACCGCCGGCACCGGCCTCATCATGTGGCTCGGCGAGCTCGTCACCGAGCGCGGCATCGGCAACGGCATGTCGCTGCTCATCTTCACGTCGATCGCCGCGACCTTCCCCGGCGCCCTCGGCATCATCTTCGAGACGCAGGGTCCCAACACCTTCATCATGGTGCTGCTCGTCGGCGTCCTCATCATGGGCCTCGTCGTCTTCGTCGAGCAGTCGCAGCGGCGCATCCCGGTGCAGTACGCGAAGCGCATGGTCGGCCGACGGATGTACGGCGGTCAGTCCACCTACATCCCCATCAAGGTCAACATGGCCGGCGTCGTGCCCGTCATCTTCGCCTCGTCGCTGCTCTACCTGCCGGCGCTCGTCGCGCAGTTCAACATGCCCGCCGACGGCACCACGCCGGCCGACTGGGTGCTGTGGGTGCAGGCGAACTTCACGACCGGCGACCACCCGCTCTACATGCTGGTGTTCTTCCTGCTCATCGTCGGCTTCACGTACTTCTACGTCGCGATCACCTTCAACCCGGAGGACGTCGCCGACAACATGAAGAAGTACGGCGGCTTCATCCCGGGCATCCGCGCCGGCCGCCCGACGGCCGAGTACCTCGACTACGTGCTGACGCGCATCACGTTCCCGGGCTCGCTGTACCTGGGCCTCGTCGCGCTCATCCCGCTGATCGCGCTCGCGACAGTGGGGGCCAACCAGAACTTCCCGTTCGGCGGCGCGTCCATCCTCATCATCGTCGGCGTCGGCCTCGAGACGGTCCGCCAGATCGACGCGCAGCTGCAGCAGCGCCACTACGAAGGGCTGATCCGCTAGATGCCGAACCTCCTCATCGTCGGCCCGCCCGGTGCGGGCAAGGGCACGCAGGCAGCACGCATCGCCGAGGCGCTCCGGGTGCCGGCGGTGTCGACCGGTGACATCTTCCGGCAGAACATCAAGGAGCAGACCGAGCTCGGCCAGCGGGTCACGGCCATCCTCGACGCGGGGGAGTACGTGCCGGACGAGCTCACGAACGAGCTCATCGACGACCGCCTTGCCCAGCCGGACGCCGAGCAGGGCTACCTGCTCGACGGCTACCCGCGCACCGCCGGGCAGGTCGAGTTCCTCGACGGGGTCAACCTCCACCGCGGCGAGCAGCTCGACGCCGTCGTGCGCCTGGTCGCCGACACCGACGAGGTCGTGCGCCGGCTGCTGGCCCGTGCCGAGCTCCAGGGCCGCAGCGACGACTCCGAGGAGGTCATCCGCCACCGCCTCGACGTGTACGAGCGCGAGACGGCACCGCTCGTGGCGATCTTCGAGGAGCGCGGGCTCGTCGTCGAGGTCGACGGGATCGGGCCCGTCGACGAGGTGACCGAGCGCGTGCTCGCCGGGCTCGCCGAGCGCGGCATCACGGCGTGATGCGCGGCCGCGGCCCCTACAAGTCGCGCCGCGAGCTCGCCGCCATGCGCGAGCCGGGCCGGATCACGGCGCTCGCCCTCCAGGCGGTCGAGTCGGCCGTCCGGGCAGGCGTCACGACGCTCGAGCTCGACCGCATCGCGGAGCGCGTCATCCGCGAGCACGGCGCGGTGCCGAACTTCCAGCTCGAGCCGGGCTACGAGCACACCCTGTGCGTCAACGTCAACGACGTCGTGGTGCACGGCATCCCCGGGGATCGCGTGCTGGAGCCGGGCGACCTCGTCACCGTCGACTGCGGCGCGACGATCGGCGGCTTCCACGGCGACGCCGCGATCAGCGTCGTGGTGCCCGGCGGCGATCCCGAGCGCACCGCGGCGCGCGAGCGCCTGAGCGACGTCACGCGCGGCGCCCTCTGGGCGGGGATCGCCGCGCTCGCGGGCGCGCGGCAGCTCGGCGAGGTCGGCGCCGCGGTCGAGGACCACATCGACGCGAACAGCGACTTCCGCATCGACGAGGACTACATCGGGCACGGCATCGGCACCCGCATGCACGAGGACCCCCCGGTGTTCAACTACCGCACCCGCGTCGTCGGGCCGGCCGTGAAGCCCGGCCTGTGCGTCGCGATCGAGCCGATCATCCACGCCGGCGGCGCCGAGACGACCGTCGACGGCGACGGCTGGACCGTGCGCAGCGCCGACGGCTCCGACGCGTGCCAGTGGGAGCACTCGGTGGCCGTCCACAGCGGCGGCATCTGGGTGCTCACCGCCCTCGACGGCGGCGCCGCGGCGCTCGCGCCGCTCGGGGTCGTGCCGGTGCCGATCCCCGAGCGCTGACGCACGCGGCGCTACCGGGCAGCGCCCGGTAGTCGCGCACGACCTCGACCGTGACGCCGAGCTCGTCGGCGAGCTCGTGGTCGTCGCGCGCCCACGCGGATGCGGCGCGCAGCGCGACCGGGTCGATGAGCACGCGGGCGGCGAATCGCTCGGCCGCGCGCTCGTCGGCCGGCGAGCCGCCGGCGTGGCCGTGCAGCGCGTGGCCCAGCTCGTGCGCGAGCACGCAGCGCTGCTCGACCGGGGTCAGGCCGCGGGCGAGCAGGATGCGGCGGCCGGCGTCGTCGTAGGCACCCAGCCAGTCCGGCGGCAGGCGCACGACCCGCATCTCGACCCCGGCCTCGCGGCACAGGGCGACGAGCTCAGTCAGCGTGGGGCTCGTCCCTGCGAGCGCTGCCGCGCCTCGCCGCAAGTCCATGCAGGTGCTCCTCGGTGCCGTCGGCGTCTGCGATCGCGGTCACCGTAGCCTCGCCCGCTGACACGCCGCCCGCGCGGACGTGCGCCGCGAGGGTCGCGATCGCGGCGTCGGCGGCCAGGTGCCGGCGGTCCGGCGGCACGTTCGACAGCAGCTCGGCCATCACGGCCGTCCACAGCTCGACGTCGGGGTCCTGCGGCCGCGCATCCGTCGCGAGGCCCAGGGCGGCGAAGAGGCGACGCAGCACGTCCTCCTGCGGCGCGCCGGATCCGCGCTCGATGTTGCTCACGGTCGTGCGGTCGACGTCGGCGAGCGCGGCGAGCGCCTTCTGGCTGAGGCCCTGGCGCATCCGGGCAGGGCGCACGAGCTCGCCGTAGCGCTGGCGCTCGCTCGCGCTCGCTCCTCGGAGGTGGATGGACATGCGACCTCATCTCGTCGAGGGTCAGCGTATCCGCCCCGGGCGCGGCACAAGCGGGCTGCTTCTCGACCGATGTCGACTCGAGAGGCGCTTTTCCCCACACCGGCTCCGAAAAGCACTTGCGCAACCGTCGAAAACCTGGCATGGTTTGCCGCATGGCGGTCGAATCACGCATCGGAGCGACGCTCATGGCGCTCCGGACGCGCGTGGGCCTCAGCCAGGCCGAGCTCGCGCTGCTCGCCGGCGCACCGCTCGCGACGGTCATGGGCGTCGAGAGCGGCGCGATGGAGCCGCCGGCGGGGCTGGTCGCCCGGCTGACCGCCGCGATCGCGATCGGGCTCCGCGGGAGCGCGGGCTGATGCGCGCCGCCACTCGCCGCGACCCACCGACTCGTGCCGACAGGCACGGGCACCCGGCAAGCGGGTGCGACGAAGGAGGAAGCACATGCACATGAAGACGCGCAGGGCCAGGGCCGCGGTGTGGGCCGCGTCGGCGGGCGTCGCGGTGGTCGGGCTGGCGATGGCGGGCCTGTCGCTCGCCTGGCTCGTCGGCAGCTTCGGGCTGTCCGCGGCGGCGGCGACGCAGATCGTGACCGCGGTCGAGATCGGCGGAGCCGCGCTCGCGGTCGTCTCGATCATCCTCGGCGGCGGCATCGCCGGCGCGGTCATCTCGACCATCGTCTGGTACCTCAAGCGCAAGCTGCGCAGGCTGGCGATGGCCTGAGATGCCCGCCGGCACCCTCGCGACGCCCCGGTCGGCGGGGGTGTCGGTCGCCCTCGCATCGCTCGCGCTCGGCGCGGTCGTCGCCGCGACCGCTGCCCCCGCCGGTGCGCTCGCGGCGCGCAACGCCGCGGCGCTGGCCGCCGGCGACCTCGACACCGCGGTGCTCGCGGGCGACCGGGACGTCGGCGCGATCGCGGTGCGGAACCTGGGCGCGATCGCGCTCCTGGCGGCCGGAGCGCCCACGCTCGGCACGCTCACCGTCGTCGCCGGCGTCGTGCTCGGCACCGGGCTCGGCCTGTCGGGCGCCGCGGTGCTCGCGGCGCTCGGCCCGGTGGAGGCGCTCGCGCGCGTCGGCCCGTACATCGCGTTCGAGCTCACCGCGGTGGTGCTGGCCGCCGGCGCGGGCGTGCTGCCCACCGTCCACGCGGTCATCGCGACGGCCGCTCGAGGGAGCAGGACGCGGTTCTCCGCCGCCTACGGGAGCGCGCTGCCGACGAGCCTCGCGCTGACCCTCCTCGCCGCGGTGCTCGTCGTGATCGGCGCGTGCATCGAAGCCGTCGTCATCGCCGGGCACGCCCGCTGATCGAGAGGAGCACCATGATCCACCCATCGGGCATGACCGGCGTGCGAGCCGGCAGCGAGGCGGGCACCTCGCCCGGGATGTGGGCCGTCGTCATCGCCGCTGCCGCGGCCCTGCTGTGCCTGCGGATGCCGGCGTTCCTCGCCGTCGCCGAGGCCGCGGTCACCGAGCAGGCAGAGGCGCTCGGCGACCCGCAGCTCGCGGGTGCGGCGACCGCCGTCGGGGCGGGCGCGGCGGTCGCGATCCACCTGCTCCTGCTCGGGCTCGGCGCGCTGCTCGCCGCGCTGCTGGAGCGTGCGCTCGGCCCGCGTGCGCTCCGCACGCGCCGCGGCCGTGCGAGGCTCGGCGTGGGCGGCGCAGCCTTCGCCGCGATCGTCCTCGGGCTGCAGGTCGCCGCGCTGGCCGAGGGTGTCGCCGCCGTCGAGCGCTCCTGGCCCGTGTGGCTCTGCGCCGCGGCGGTCGCGGCGCTCGTGCCCGTGGCGTTCCGGGACGCGCGCTCGTCGCTCGCGTCCTACGCCAGGTCGCTCACGGCGACCGGTGCGACGGCGGTGCTGCTGTGCCTCGGATGACGCGCTCGTTCCGACTGCCGCTGCTCGCGGTCCGGGTGCCGCTCGGCGCCGTCGGCGTCCGGACGCTCGCGGCGGTGTCGCTGCTCGGCTCGGCCGCGCTCGTGGCGCTGCTCGCCGCCGCCGAGCTCCCCGCCGGTCGCGCGCACCTCGCGTCGCCGCTCGCGCTCGCGCTCTCGGTGCTCGCGATCGTCGCGACCGTGCCGGCGCTGCTCGACGGCCGGCTGCGCTTCCCGCTCGCGGGCATCGCCTCGCTGTGCCTCGGCCTCGTCGCCGCCGTCACGATCGGGCTGGGCGCATCCGCGCTCGCGACCGCGCTGGGGTGGGCCGTCGTGGTCGCGGGTGCTGCGACCGGTGCCTACCACCTGCTGGGCTCCGAGCCGCGGGACCGCGGATGACGAGCGGGGCGCGCGTCCGGCACGCGCCTCGAGGGCTGCGCGCGGACCTCGCCCCGACGGCCGGCGTGCTGGCGACGGCGATGCTGCCCCTCCGGCTGCCGCCCGAGGCGGTGCGATCGCTGCGGTGGCCGCTCGCCGGCGCAGGCGTCGGCATCGCGACGGCGTTCGTCATGGCGCTCGCGGTCGCGACGGAGCTCGCGCGGGCGGCGTGGGGGAGCGGACCCGTCGCCGCCGCGATCGTCCTCGCCGCGCTCGTCGCGCCGGTCGGGCGCGTCGTGCTCGGCGCACCGCCGTCGCTCGCGGTGGCGCTCGCGCGCTGCGCGCCGCTGCTGTGCGCGCTCGACCTCGGCGGCGCACCGCTCGCTCGGATGGGCGCGCTCGCGGTGGGCGTCCCTGCGGTCGTCCCGACCTCCGTGCTCGGGGCGGCCGCGGCCACCGTGCTGGCGGTTCGCGGCGCACCGGCCGCAGCGCTCGCCGTCGGCGCCGCGGTCGTCGTCGGCGCGCTCGCCGCGGTGCTGCCGGCGCTGCGCGCCGGTGCGCGGCTCACGGTCGGCGCCGCCGGCACGACGCTGCGCACGCTCGCGGCGCGTCGGCTCGCGGCCGTGGGGACGCTCGCGGTCGCGCTGCCGGTCGTGCGGGTCGCGCCGTGGCCGGCCCTGCCATCCGTGCTCCAGGCCGCGCCGCCAGACGTCGCCGTCGGGGCCGCGGCCATCGCCGCCGCCAGCTGGATCGCGGGCGACGGCCTCGTCGTCGACGCCCGACCATGGCTCCGGCTCCAGGCGACGCTCGTCGACTGCAGTGCAGCAGCGGTCGGGCTCGTCGCCCGAGCCGCCGCGGCGGGGGCATCGGCGGCGGCGGCCGTCGGGCTCGTCGTGGGGAGCGCGGCCGGGGCGCTCGCCGGGACGGACGCGGGACTGCGCGCGGGCCTCGGCGCGGCGGCGATCGCGGGTGCCGTCCTCGTCGTGCTCGTGCTCGCGCCCGACCCGACGGCGGTGCTCGCGCGGAGCGTCGTCTTCGCGCTCGCGGCGGCACCGACGACGTGCGCGCTGCTCTCCGGCGCCGCGACGGCATGGCTCGTCGCGACCCCGATCGCCATCGCGGCGCTCGGCGCCGCCGTGCTCGCGCGCAGGCTCACATGATCGCGATCGAGGTCCGCGGCGTCGGCGCCGTGCGTCGCGGCCGGCACGCCGTGCCCGTGCCGGACCTCTCGCTCTCGGGGCCGGGCCTCGTGCGGGTGCGCGGCGCCAACGGCGCCGGCAAGAGCACGCTCATCGAGCTGCTCGCGGGCGGCATCGCCCCGGCCGTCGGCGACGTCCGGATCTGCGGGGTGCGCGCCGACGCGCGCGCGGCGCGCGACCTGCGGCGCGTGTGCCGCACCGAGATCGCGCTCCTCGGCCACGTGGCGCTCCGGCGGCACGCGGCGCTCTTCGCCCGAGCCGCAGCCGTGCCCGCCCTCGAGGCGCTCGGCGCGCTCGCCGATGAGGGCCTCGCCGACCGGCTCGACGATCGGGCCGACGCGCTCTCGACCGGCGAGGCGCGCCGCGCCTGGGTGCGGCTCACCACGCTGGGCGCCGCGCCGGTGCTGCTGCTCGACGAGCCGCTGCTCGGCGTCGACGAGGCCGCCGAGGAGGCGCTCCGCCGGCGCATCGATGCGTGGGCGCTGGAGCGGCTCGTGCTCGTGGTCGACCACGGGCGGCGCGAGTGGGGCGGGTGCGCGCTCGACCTCTCGCGGCGGGCACGGACCTCGCCGTGAGGGCGGCCATCGAGGTCGCGGGGCTCACGGCGGCGTTCGGCGGGCGGACGGTGCTCGACGGCGTCGCGTTCACCGTGCCGTGGGGCGCGGTGACGGGCTTCGTCGGGGTCAACGGCGCGGGCAAGACCACGACGCTGCGCCGCATCGTCGGGCTCGAGGCCGGCGGCGGGATCGCGAGGGTGGCAGGGATGGCCTACGCCGACCTCGAGGCACCGGCGGCGATGCTCGGCTGCTGCCCGGACGTGCTCGGCGCCGCACCGGGCCAGACCGCCGCGCAGCACCTCGACGCGCTCGCCCTCCGCGCCGGCCTCGACCGCGGCGCAGCACGTCGGGCGCTCGCCGAGGTCGGGCTCTCGGGCGTCGACGGACGCATCCGCACGCTGTCGCTCGGTCAGCGCCGCCGGCTCGCGATCGCCGGAGCGCTGCTGGCCGAGCCGCGCGTGCTCGTGCTCGACGAGCCGTTCGACGGGCTCGACCCCGGCGGCCGCCGATGGCTCTCGGCGCGGCTGCGGGCGCACGCCGACGCCGGGGGCGCGGTGCTGCTGTCGGCGCACGCGCTCGACGAGGCGGAGCCGCTGCTCGACCGGCTCGTCTGCCTCCACGCCGGAGCCGTGCGCTTCGAGGGCCCGACCGAGGCGTTCCTGCGCGCGCACGCTGCGCCGGTCGTGCTCGTGCGCTCGCTCGACCAGCCTCGGCTCGCGAGGGCGCTGCAGGCGGCGGGCGCCGTCGTGCACCGCCGCAGCGGCGACGCGCTCGCGGTGCGCGAGCTGGATGCGCCCGCGATCGCCCGCGTCGCGGCGCGCCTCGGCGTGCTGCTGACCGAGCTCGCACCCCGACGCACGTCGCTGAGCGACGCCTTCGCCGCGGCCGTCGGGGCTGCGCCGTGACGCGGCCGCGCTTCCGGACCCTCGCGGCCGCCGAGCTCGCGGCGATGCGCGGACGGCGACTGGGGTGGGCCGTCGTGCTGGCTGCCGCCGGATCGTGCGTCGGCGGGCTCGCCATGGCCGCGCTCGTGCTGCCCTTCGACGCCGCCGCCATCGAGGCGAGCACGGTCGTCGTCTCCCGCGGCTCGGCGGCGGCCGTCGCGGTCGCCGTGCTCGCCGCCCTCGCCGTCGCGGGCCCATACAGCGACGGCTCGTGGATGCACGCGGCGCTCGCGGTGCCCCACGTCGGGCGCAGGCTCGCGGCGGGCGCGGTGCCGGCCGTGGGCGTCGGCGTCGGGCTCGGCGCGGTCGCGATCGCGTCCGCCGCGGTCGGTGCCGCGCTCGTCGATGCGTCGGCGCTCCGGGCGCTGCCCGTGGCCGCCGCGGCGCACCTCGGCGCCATCGCCGTCTGGTCGGTGTGGCTGGTGTGCCTCGCGCACGCGACGCGGTCGCCGCTCGCGACCCTCGGCATCGGGGCAGGCCTGCCGCTCGTGGCCGAGCCGGCGCTCGCCGGGCTGCTCGCGATCACCCCGGTCGCCGACGCCAGGTGGTGGCTGCTGCCCGGGATCGCGCTGCGATCGCTCGCCGAGGTGCCGGTCGGCGAGGGGGTCGTGCTCGACGGGCCGTCACCGGCGCAGCTCCCGCTGCTGCTCGCGAGCGTGCTCGGATGGACTGCCGCCGCGGCGCTCGCGGCGTGGCTGCGAGCCCGTGGCGCGCAGCCGCGCTGACCCGCCCGGGGACGTCGCGCCGGAGCGCCGCACACGCGTCCCCCGGCGCCCGAGCACCGGTGGTAGCGTGACAGCGATCTCGGGCCGCCCAGGCCCGACCGCGAAGGAGCACCATGGCCGAGCGCACCGTCACCGTCGAGTCCGCGCACGGGCTCCACGCCCGCCCCGCATCCCTGTTCGCGCAGGCTGCGGCGAAGGCGTCCAGCCCCGTCACCGTCACGAAGGGCGACAAGCAGGTCAACGCCGCCAGCATCCTGTCGGTCATCTCGCTCGGCGTCTCGAAGGGCGACGAGGTGACGATCGCCTCCGACGACGAGGCGAAGCTCGACGAGCTCGAGCAGCTCCTCTCCACCGATCACGACGCCTGACCCAGGCACTGGCACCAGCACGGAGTCGACCATGACCACCACCGCAGCACCGGCTCAGACGGGCGGCGCTCGCGTCGCCGTCCAGAAGTTCGGCACCTTCCTCTCCGGCATGATCATGCCGAACATCCCGGCGCTCATCGCGTGGGGCATCCTCACCGCGCTCTTCATCCCCGTCGGCCCGTTCCCGAACGAGGGGCTCGCCACGATCGTCGGCCCGACGATCCACTACCTGCTCCCCATCCTCATCGCCGGCACCGGCGGCCGGATGGTCTACGAGACGCGCGGCGCCGTCGTCGGCGCGTTCGCCGTCATGGGCGCGATCGCCGGCTCCGACCTGCTCATCGACCGGATCAACGCCGAGGGCGAGGGCGGCCTCGGCTACGTCCACATGTTCATCGGCGCGATGATCCTCGGCCCGCTGTCGGCATGGGTCATGAAGCAGCTCGACAAGCTCTGGGACGGCAGGGTCAAGGCCGGCTTCGAGATGCTCGTCAACATGTTCTCGGCGGGCATCGTCGCCTTCCTCATGGGGCTCGTCGGCTTCTACATCGTCGCCCCGATCGTCAACTGGATCATGTCGGTCGTCGGCGGCGCCGTCGGCTGGCTCGTCGAGACCGGCCTGCTGCCGCTCGCCTCGATCCTCATCGAGCCGGCGAAGGTCTTCTTCCTCAACAACGCGATCAACCACGGCGTGCTCACCCCGCTCGGCACCACCGAGGTGGCGAACGACGGCAGCTCGATCCTGTTCCTGCTCGAGGCGAACCCCGGCCCGGGCCTCGGCCTGCTGCTCGCGTTCTCCGTCTTCGGCGTCGGCGCCGCGCGCGCCACCGCTCCGGGCGCGGCGATCATCCAGTTCCTCGGCGGCATCCACGAGGTCTACTTCCCGTACGCCCTCATGAAGCCGACGCTCATCCTCGCGCTCGTGCTCGGCGGCGCCTCCGGCGTCGCGACGAACATGCTGCTGAACACGGGCCTCGCCGGTCCCGCGGCCCCTGGCAGCATCTTCGCCGTGGCAGTCCAGGCCGGCCTCGTCGGCGGCGGCAACCTCGTGGGCGTGCTGCTCTCCGTCGTCATCGCGACCGCGGTGACGTTCGCCGTGGCGGCCGTCATCCTGCGCGCGGGTCGCAAGCGCGACCTCGAGCGCGAGGCGGCGGGCGACGACGCGCTCGGTGCCGCGGTCGCGCAGACGACGGCGAACAAGGGCAAGGAGTCGGCGCACCTGTCGAACCTGACCGCCGCATCGGGAGCGCCGGGCGCCACGGCGCCGGCCGGTGCAGCAGGCGGCACCTCCGTCGCTGCAGAGCCGATCCGGAAGATCGTCTTCGCGTGCGACGCCGGCATGGGCTCGAGCGCGATGGGCGCGAGCGTGCTGCGCAACAAGATCAAGAAGGCGGGCATCGAGGGGGTCGAGGTCACGAACATCGCGATCGCCAACCTCGACGCGTCGACGGCCGACCTGATCGTCACGCACCGCGACCTCACCGACCGCGCGCGGCAGCGCACGCCCGACGCCATGCACGTCTCGGTCGAGAACTTCATGAACAGCCCGAAGTACGACGAGGTCGTCCGCCTCGTCGACGAGTCCAACGCGCAGTAGCAGAAGGAGCCCCATGCCCGTCCTCTCGATCGAGCAGATCACGACCACCCCGAAGGCCGCCACGAAGGACGAGGCGATCCAGGAGGCCGCCGACATGCTCGTCGCCGCGGGCGCCGTCACGACCGACTACGCCGACGCCATGCGGGAGCGGGAGGCGAGCGTGTCGACGTACATGGGCAACCTGCTCGCCATCCCGCACGGCACGAACGAGTCGAAGGGCGCGATCCTCGATTCGGCGCTCTCGGTCGCGCGCTACGACGAGCCGCTCGACTGGGACGGCAACCCGGTGAAGTTCGTGGTCGGCATCGCCGGCAAGGACGGCGGGCACCTCGAGATCCTGTCGAAGATCGCCATCGTCTTCGCCGACGAGGACGAGGTCGCCAAGCTCGAGGCCGCCCCCGACGCGGCGGCGATCCTCGAGCTGCTCGGCGACGTCAACGAGTGATGCGGGCCGTCCACTTCGGCGCCGGCAACATCGGCCGCGGCTTCGTCGGGCTGATCCTGCACCGCGCCGGGTACGACGTGACCTTCGTCGACGTCAACCCCGAGCTCATCGGCATGCTGCAGCAGGCCGATGCGTACCAGGTGCGCGAGGTGGGGCCGGAGGCCCGGATCCACACGGTCACGGGGTTCACGGGCATCGACTCGTCGGCCGACCCGGATGCGGCGGCCCGCGCGGTCGCGGAGGCCGACGTCGTCACGTGCGCCGTCGGCCCGACGGTGCTGCGCTTCATCGCCCCGGTGATCCGCGCCGGGCTCGCGCTCCGCGACGGGGACCCGGTGACGGTGATGGCGTGCGAGAACGCGATCGGCGCCTCCGACACGCTGCGCGAGCTCGTGCTCGACGGCGCCCCCGAGCTGGCCGACCGAGCGGTGTTCGCCAACACGGCCGTCGACCGCATCATCCCACCGCAGGACCCGCACGGCCTCGACGTCGTGGTCGAGGACTTCTTCGAGTGGTCGATCGATCGAGGGCCGTTCGGCGGCACGGCACCGACGATCCCGGACGCCCACTTCGTCGACGACCTCGCGCCCTTCATCGAGCGCAAGCTGTTCACGGTGAACACGGGCCACGCCACGACCGCGTACGCCGGCTACGCGGCCGGCATCGAGACGATCGCCGAGGCGCTGCAGTCGCCCGAGATCCGCGCAGCGGTCGAGGCCTCGCTCGCCGACACGTCGCGGCTGCTCGTGGCGAAGTTCGGCTTCGACCCCGACGAGCACGCAGCCTACGTGGCTCGCGCGATCGCGCGCTTCGAGAACCCCGCGCTGCCCGACACGTGCGAGCGGATCGGCCGCCAGCCGCTGCGCAAGCTGTCGCGGCACGAGCGCTTCGTGCAGCCGGCCGCCGAGCTCGCCGAGCGCGGCGAGTCGGCGGACGCCCTCGTCGCCGCCTACGCGAGCGCGCTGCGCTTCGACGCCGAGAGCGACGAGCAGGCGGCCGAGCTGCAGCGGCTGCTCGCCGAGCTCGACCCGGCGGCGTTCGTCGCCGAGGTGAGCGGCATCGACGGCGGGCCGCTGCAGGCGCAGCTCGTCGGCGTGGTGCAGGCCGCGAAGGGCTGAGCGTCCGTCCATCCCGGTGCGGCAGGATCGGAGCATGGCGGATGCGGTGGGTCGAGCGGGTGGCGGCGCGCGGAGCGCCGTGCTGACGCGGAGCCGGCGGTGCTGACCCGGGGCTCGCGGCGCAAGGGCCGCTCGAGCGCCAACCCGCGCCAGCGGCTGCTGCACGGCTGGGACTGGAGCGATCCGCGGATCGAGCTCGACGAGCTCGCGCCGGCGAGCCGCGTGCTGGTCACCGCCGGGGCGGGCGAGCTCGCCGCGGCGCTCGCCGCCGCCGGTCACCGGGTGTCCGCGCTCGGCGCGAACCGCGAGCAGCTCGACTACGCCCGCCGGCGAGTCGAGGGCGGGCCGTTCGAGCCCGGGGCGGCGGAGCGGCTGTTCGACGTCGGGCGCGGCATGGTGCGCGCGGCGAGCCCGGCGTGGAGCCGCCGGCGGGTGCGGCAGTTCCTGCAGGAGGACGACCCGCTCCGCGCCGCCGCGGAGTGGAAGGCACGGCTCGACAACCGCACGCTGTCATCGATCCTGCGCACGATGCTCGGGCCCGCCGGCGCGCTCTCGGCGCTCATCCTGCGCGACTTCTCGACGCCCATCCCGCCGCACTTCGAGGAGGCCATCCGCGGCCGCATCGCTCGCGCGCTCCGCAAGCACCCGCCGAGCGGCAACCCGTACGCCTGGCGGCTGCTGCTGGGGGAGGACCTGCCAGGGCACCGGCTGCCCGCCGTCGACCCGGCGGCGATCGAGTGGATCGACGAGCCGCTCCTCGACCACCTCGAGCGCTCGCAGCTCGGCCGCTACGACGCGGTCTCGCTCTCGAACGTGGTCGACGGGGCGGATGAGCGCTGGGTGCGCGACCTGCGGAAGGCCGCCGTGCGTGCGGTCGCCCCGGGCGGACCCGTCATCGCGCGGTCGTTCGCGACCACGATGGACGACGAGGCGGCGAAGCGCGCGCGTCGCGACCGGGCGATGCTGTGGGGCTCGATCGTCGTGCACCGGTGAGCGACACGCCCGGCTTGCATTGCGAACCGCACCCCGCGTAGAGTTGACCGTTGGTGTCGCGCGCCCTCTGTGCGCGGCACTCGCATGACCGGCAACCAAACGTTACAGAAGAGGCTATGGCCAAGAAAGACGGCGTCATCGAGATCGAAGGCTCGGTGATCGAAGCGCTCCCGAACGCGATGTTCCGCGTCGAGCTCTCGAACGGGCACGTGGTGCTCGCACACATCTCCGGCAAGATGCGGCAGAACTACATCCGCATCCTGCAGGAAGACCGAGTGATCGTGGAGCTGAGCCCATACGACCTCAGTCGCGGTCGCATCGTCTACCGCTACAAGTAACCACTGGCTGCTGGACAAGGAACGGCTCGCGCACTCGCGCGAGCACGAGGCCAGCGAGGAAAGCACACATGAAGGTCAACCCCAGCGTCAAGCCCATCTGCGACAAGTGCAAGGTCATCCGCCGGCACGGTCGCGTGATGGTCATCTGCGAGAACCCCCGCCACAAGCAGCGGCAGGGTTGATGCCGCAGCGCGCGGAGCGACGCAGTCGCGTCGCGCGCGACGGCATCTGAGGTCGAGGAGCACGCGCCCAAGGCGCGCGCGTCACGAAAGCCGGCTGTCCACGGCAGCGCAGGCACAACTCAATACGAACCTCATCCCAGCGGGATGGGGTTGCACCCAGCAGCGGTAAGAGCTCTCTCACGAGGGCGACACCTTGGGGAGAGGCCCAGGCACCTCCGCTGCTCCACACCTCTCAACCACTCCTGAAGGAGACACACGATGGCACGCATCGCAGGTGTCGACATCCCGCGCGACAAGCGCGTGGAGATCGCACTGACGTACATCTTCGGCGTCGGCCGCACCCGGTCGATCGCAACGCTCGAGGCCACCGGCATCGATCGCAACACGCGCGTCAAGGACCTCACGGACGACCAGCTCGTCGTGCTCCGCGACCACATCGAGGGCACGTTCAAGGTGGAGGGCGACCTCCGTCGCGAGGTCGCCGCGGACATCCGCCGCAAGGTCGAGATCGGCTCGTACCAGGGCATCCGCCACCGTCGCGGTCTCCCCGTGCACGGCCAGCGCACCAAGACCAACGCGCGCACCCGCAAGGGCAAGAAGCAGACGGTCGCCGGCAAGAAGAAGGCCGGCCGCTAGGCCGCGGGGAAGAGGTAGAGAACAATGGCAGCTCCCAAGTCCGCGGTCCGCAAGCCGCGTCGCAAGGACAAGAAGAACATCGCCGTGGGCCAGGCCCACATCAAGTCGACGTTCAACAACACGATCGTGTCGATCACCGACACCACCGGCGCCGTCATCACGCAGGCATCGGGCGGTGCGGTCGGCATGAAGGGCTCGCGCAAGTCGACGCCCTACGCCGCCCAGCTGGCAGCCGAGTCGGCTGCCCGCCAGGCGCAGGACCACGGCATGAAGAAGGTCGACGTCTTCGTCAAGGGCGCAGGCTCCGGCCGTGAGACGGCGATCCGCTCGCTCCAGGCCGCCGGCCTGGAGATCGGTGCGATCCACGACGTGACGCCGCAGGCGCACAACGGCGTTCGCCCGCCGAAGCCCCGCCGCAACTAAGTCGCTCCTGCCGGGCGGGCGGTCCACGCCCGCCCGGCATTCCGCCGTCACTGAACACGCGAGTCATATAGCGGACTCGCGACCGAAAGGAACCGACACGTGCTGATCGCCCAGCGCCCCACTGTCACCGAGGAGATCATCGCCGAGCACCGCTCGCGGTTCACGATCGAGCCGCTCGAGCCAGGCTTCGGCTACACCCTCGGCAACTCCCTCCGCCGCACCCTCCTGTCGTCGATCCCCGGCGCAGCCGTCACGAGCATCCGTCTCGATGGCGTCCTGCACGAGTTCTCGACGATCGCCGGTGTGAAGGAGGACGTCACCGAGATGATCCTCAACATCAAGCAGCTCGTGGTCTCGTCGGAGCACGACGAGCCCGTGGTCGCCTACCTCTCGCGCCAGGGCGCGGGCACGGTGACGGCCGCCGACATCACCGCTCCGGCCGGTGTCGAGATCCACAACCCCGAGCTCGTGCTCGCGACGCTGAACGACTCGGCGAAGCTGCAGCTCGAGCTCACGATCGAGCGCGGCCGCGGCTACGTCTCGGCTGCGCAGAACCGCGACGAGTTCGCCGAGGCCGGGGTCATCCCGATCGACTCGATCTACTCGCCCGTGCTCAAGGTCACCTACCGCGTCGACGCGACGCGTGCCGGTGAGCGCACCGACTTCGACTCGCTCGTCGTCGACGTCGAGGCGAAGCCGGCGATCACGCCGCGCGACGCCATCGCGTCGGCCGGTCGCACGCTCGTCGAGCTGTTCGGCCTGACGCGCGACCTGAACGCCGAGGCGGAGGGCATCGAGATCGGCCAGGCGCCGGCCGAGGCCATCGGCTCCGGCGAGCTCGCCACGCCGATCGAGGAGCTCGACCTGTCGGTCCGCTCGTACAACTGCCTCAAGCGCGAGGGCATCAACACGGTGTCCGAGCTCGTGGCGCTGAGCGAGACGCAGCTCATGAACATCCGCAACTTCGGCCAGAAGTCGGTCGACGAGGTCAAGGACAAGCTCGTCGAGCTCGGCCTGTCCCTCAAGGACGCGGTGCCCGGCTTCGACGGCGCGCACTTCTACAGCGGTTACGACGAGGACGCTCGCTGAACGCGGGCCGACTGAAGAACTAGAGGGAAACGAACCATGCCCAAGCCCACCAAGGGTCCCCGCCTCGGAGGCGGTCCTGCGCACGAGCGCCTGCTGCTCGCGAACCTCGCGGCCGCGCTCTTCACGCACAAGTCGATCAAGACGACCGAGACGAAGGCCAAGCGCCTCCGCCCGATCGCTGAGCGCCTCATCACGTTCGCCAAGCGCGGCGACCTGCACGCGCGTCGTCGCGTGCTCGGCGTGATCGGCGACAAGGGCGTCGTGCACGAGCTCTTCACCGAGATCGCGCCGCTCGTCGCCGAGCGCGAGGGCGGCTACACCCGCATCACGAAGCTCGGCTTCCGCAAGGGCGACAACGCCCCGATGGCGCAGATCGAGCTCGTGCTCGAGCCGGTGCAGAAGAAGGTCTCGAAGTCGAAGGCATCCGCCGCCGCGACGTCGGCAGCCGCCGACCAGCAGGCCGAGGAGGCCAAGGTCGACGAGGCTCCGGTCGAGGAGGCCGTGGTCGACCCGACCGAGGCAGCCGAGGCCGACGCCGCTGCGGCTGACGTCGCGACCACCGAGGCGCCCGAGGCGGGCGACGAGGCCGTCGAGGCTGAGCCGGCCAAGGACGAGACCAAGTAGGTCCACCCCACGACGAAGGGCCCCGCGCGAGCGGGGCCCTTCGTCGTGCGCGGCGCGATCAGCCGGCGCGCCGCTCGGCCTTCGCGATCTCCGCCGCCGCGAGCACGAGCCCCAGGTGCGAGAAGGCCTGCGGGAAGTTGCCCCAGTGGTGGCCGGTGGCGGGGTCGATCTCCTCGGCGAGCAGCCCCACGTCGTTGCGGAGCGCGATGAGTCGCTCCATGAGCGCGCGCGCGTCGTCGAGCCGGCCGCACTGCGCGTAGGCGATGACGAGCCAGAAGGCGCACAGCACGAACGGATGCTCGTCCCCGGCGAGGCCGTCGACGCCCGTCGTGCGGTACCGCAGCGGCAGCCCGTCGACGAGCAGCTCCCGCTCGATGCGCGCGATCGTGCCGAGGAAGCGCGGGTCCCGCGCGTCGACGATGCCGATCGTCGGCAGCTGCAGCAGCGACGCGTCGACCTCGCTCGTGTCGTAGTGCTGGCGGAACGAGCCGGTGGCGGTGTCGAAGCCGAGGGTCAACACCTCGTCGCGCAGCAGGTCCCGCAGCTCGATCCAGCGCGTCGGGTCGCCGTCGCAGCCGCTCTCGACCGCGCGCACCCCGCAGTCGAAGGCAGCCCACATCATGGCGCGCGAGTGCGTGAACCGCTGCGGCTCGCCGCGCATCTCCCACAGGCCGTGGTCGGGCTGCTCCCAGTGCGTCGCGAGCTCGTCGAGCAGCGCCCGCTGCAGGTGCCAGGCGTCGAGGGTGTCGGCGAGCCCGATGTCGCGCAGGCGCTCGAGCGTCAGCATCACCTGCCCGAGCACGTCGTGCTGGCGCTGCTCGGCGGCGCCGTTGCCGATCCGGACGGGCCTCGCGCCGCCGTAGCCGGGGAGGTGGTCGAGCTCGAGCTCCGGCAGCTCCCGCCCGCCGTCGCGGCGGTACATGATGCGCATGTCGGCCGGGTCGCCGGCGATCGCGCGCAGCAGCCAGTCGCGCCACAGCCCCACGCGCTCGTCGAGGCTGACGGCGAGCATCGCGTCGACCGAGAGCGATGCGTCGCGCAGCCAGGTGAAGCGGTAGTCCCAGTTGCGCTCGCCGCCGGGCGACTCGGGCAGCGACGTGGTCGGGGCGGCCAGGATGCCGCCGGTCGCGTCGTCGGTGAGGGCGCGCAGCACGAGCACGCTCGTCTGCACCGCTTCGAGGTAGGGGCCCTCGTAGTCGAGGCTCGCGAGCCAGTCGGACGACTCGGCGATCGTCGTGCGCACGACCTCCGCCTCGCCGACGGGCTCGGCGATCGGCAGCCACGAGTGCTGCCAGCAGAGGTCGAGCTCGAAGCGCTCGCCCGCGCGCACCTCGAAGGTCGCGCGGTGCGCGTGCCGGTGCGCCCTCGGCAGCGGCGCGCCGCGCAGCACGAGCCGGTCGGGCCCCGCGATCGCCACGAGCACCTCCTCGCCGTGCTCGCGCATCCGCCGGAACCACGGCGGCACGCGCCCGTAGCCGAAGCGCACGACGAGGTCCTGCTCGAGCTCGACGACGCCGTCGACGCCGTCGATGATGCGCACGACGTCGGCGCGGTCGTCGCCCGTCGGCATCGCATCCGTGATGCGCACCGTGCCGGTCGCCGTCTCGTGCGTGGTCTCGAGCACGAGGCTGCCGGGCAGGTAGCGGCGCGTGGTCGTCGCCGGGCCGGTCGGGCCGATCCGCCAGCGGCCGTGCTCGCGCTCGCCGAGCATGGCGGCGAAGCACGCGGGGGAGTCGAAGTGGGGCAGGCACAGCCAGTCGATGGAGCCGTCCCGGCCGACGAGCGCGGCGGTGGTGCGGTCGCCGATCACGGCGTAGTCCTCGATGGGCTGCGGGGGTGTCGGCATGTCGCGAGGCTATCGAGCCGACCTCCGCGGCCTGTCCAGGGCGCTGTGCGAGCGGCGCGACCCCGGATGCTCGGTGCATAGGGTTGCTGCATGCCGCGCATCCGCCTCGACCTCGCCTACGACGGCAGCGGGTTCGCCGGCTGGGCGGCGCAGCCGGGGCTGCGCACGTGCCAGGGAGAGCTCGAGCGGGCGCTCGCGACGATCGCCCGCGAGCCCGTGCGGGTGACGGTCGCGGGCCGCACGGATGCCGGCGTCCACGCGAGCGGGCAGGTCGCGCACGCGGACGTGCCCGTCGCCATCGCGGCGGACGCTGCCGAGCGGCCGCAGCGCCTCGCGCACCGGCTCTCGAGGCTCGCGGCGCCCGAGGGCGACCTCGTCGTGCGGGCGGCGTCGGTCGCGCCCGCCGGCTTCGACGCGCGCTTCTCGGCCGTGTCGCGCTCGTACCGCTACCGGATCGTCGCGGGTCCCGCCGACCCGCTCGAGCGGCGCACCGCCGCGCACGTGCCGCAGGCGCTCGACGTCGACGCCATGCGCCGCACGGCGGCCGAGCTCGTCGGGCTGCGCGACTTCGCGGCCTTCTGCAAGCCGCGCGAGGGCGCCACGACCATCCGCGAGCTGCGTGCCTTCTCGTGGGCGCACGAGGGGCAGCTGCTCACGGCATCGCTGACCGCCGACGCCTTCTGCCACTCGATGGTGCGCGCGCTCGTCGCGGCGTGCGTGCGCGTGGGGGAGGGCAGGCTCGGCCTCGCGCAGGCGGTCGCGCTGCTCGACGAGCGGCGCCGGTCATCGCTCACGGGCCTCATGCCCGCCCGCGGGCTCACGCTCGTCGAGGTCGGCTACCCGGCCGACGACGAGCTCGCCGCGCAGGCCGAGCGCGCGCGGGCGCGTCGCAGCGCCGCAGACCTCGACGCCTGAGAGACCTCGACGCCTGAGGCGCGGTCAGCCCGCGAGGGCCTCGCGCAGCTCGTCGACCGTCTCGACGATGCGGTCGGCCCCGGCCTCGGCCAGCTCGGCGCGGCCGCCGTAGCCGTACGCGACGCCGATGCTCCGCACGCCGAGCTCGCGCGCGGAGGCGATGTCGTTGATGCGGTCGCCCACCATGACCACGCGGTCGGCCGGCAGCCCGAGCGACGCCATGGCGCGCTCGATGACCGGCGCCTTCGAGTGGCCGGCCTCGCCGTCGATGCGCCCGTGGACGCCGCGGAAGCGGTGGCGGAGCGCGTAGTGCTCGACGACCGCCTCGGCGTCGCGCTGGATCTTGTGCGTCGCGACCGCGAGCGGGCGGCCCGACTCGTCGAGGTCGGCGACCAGGCGGTCGACGCCCGGGTAGAGCGTCGAGTCGACGAGCCCGCCGTCGGCCATGTGGGCGCGGAAGGCCGTGAGCGCGACGGCGATCTCGTCGGGCGTCCTGCCGGCCTCGGCGAGCACGGTCACGAGCGGCGGGCCGAGCCAGCGGAGCAGCTCCTCATCGCTCGGCTGCGGCCACCCGACCGCGTCGTGCATGTGCCGCAGGCTCGCGAGCAGGCCCTCCTTGGAGTCGGTGAGGGTGCCGTCGAGGTCGAAGATGATGCCGTGGGGAGTCATGTCCCTCCATCCTCCCAGGTATCAGATCGGCCTGCCAGCGGATCCGCTCGCGGCTTAGGATGGCGGCGGCCGACGAGGGGTCGGCCGGGAGCCGGGAGTGGTCATGTCGGAGCAGCAGGCAGCGTTCGATCAGGTCTTCCGCGGCTACGACCGCGAGCAGGTCGACGGCGCGCTCGCCGAGCTGCGGTCGGCGCTCGAGGACGCCAGGCGCGCGAGCGATGCGGCTGCGCTCGCGAACGAGGCGACCGTGCAGCACCTCACCGAGGACCTCGACGCCGCGATCGCGCGCGCCGACCAGGCAGAGGCGCGCATGCTGCGACTCGCCCAGCAGGTGCAGACGCTCGACGGCGACGGGGACGACGACGCCCCCGAGGGCGATGCCGAGGACGGCCGCCAGACCCGCGTGCGATTCTCGGAGATCCTGCGCGTCGCCGAGGACCAGGCGTCGACGCTCGTGCAGAACGCCTCCACGTCGGCGCAGCGCGTGCTCGACGACGCGAACGCCGAGCGCGACCGCATCCGCCGGGACGCGCAGGAGGAGGCCCAGCGCGTGCTGCAGGAGGCGCAGCACGAGGCGGAGCTCGTGCGACGCCGCAGCGAGACGGAGCAGACCGCGCACCGCGCGCGCCTCGAGGGCGAGCTCGGCTCGCTCGGCGAGAAGGTGTCGCAGGCCGACCGCGAGGCGCAGGTGCTGCTCGGCGAGGCCGAGCGGGCCGCCGCGGCGCTGCGCGCCCAGGCGACGCGCGAGACCGACGACCTCAAGCTCGACGCCGACCGCGTCGTGCGCGAGGCCAAGGCCCGCCGGGTCGAGCTCGACGCGGCGCTCAGCCGTCGGCAGGACGACGCGCAGCAGGAGTTCCTGCGGCTGCACAACCAGGCCGTCGCGCACGCCGAGCGCATCACGGCCGACGCGAACGAGAAGGTCGCCTCCGCGCTCGCCCACGCGACGCACGTGGCCGAGCAGTCGGAGGCCTACGAGCGGCTCTCGAAGGCGCAGGCCGCGCAGATCGAGGCGAGTGCGAAGGCGCGGGCGTCGTCGATGCTCGACGAGGCCCGGCAGCGAGCGCAGGCGATCGTCGACGCCGTCGCGGGCCACACGAAGGACGTGCTGCGCGACGCCGAGGACCGCGCGCGGGGGCTGCGCTGGCAGCAGCAGCAGCTGCAGGGCTTCATGGCCGAGGTGCAGTCGCTCATGCGCGTGGCCGACGCCGCCGACCCGCGCACGTGGAGCTCGGCGGGCGCCGAGCCGGCCGCCGGCCAAAGGTCGAGCAGCACCCCGAGCGCCCCGGCGCCGGATGCGGGCTCGAGCCCCGCTGGCTCGCTCCCGGTCGTCGCGGCCGAGGATCGGGCCGTCGTGTCCGACGGCTTCACCGCAGCCGCACCCGACGTCGACCCGCTCGCCGACCTGACCCTCGCGGTCGACGAGCCGATCGAGGGGGAGGCGCTCGAGTCGCCCGCGACCCGCGAGGAGGTCGTCGAGGTCGTCTGGCACGACGACGAGGAGCAGTACGATCCGTCGATCGACCGCTGAACCGGTCGCGCCGCGCCCGCGCTTGACCCGGGGCTGTCCGCACGGCTAGGCTCGACCCTTGGTGCGTGCAGCCTGCGCGCGCCCGAATGAGCCCTCCACCGGATCGTTCCGCCGCATCGCGGCGCAGAACACCTCGGAGTGGGATTCACGACCATCCATTCGATCAGTGAGGCACCAATGACTCGCACCTACTCGCCCAAGGCGAGCGACGTCCAGCACGACTGGATCGTCATCGACGCCACCGACGTGGTCCTCGGACGCCTGGCCAGCCACGCGGCTGCCATGCTCCGCGGCAAGCACAAGCCGACGTTCGCCCCCCACATGGACATGGGCGACTTCGTCATCATCGTGAACGCCGAGAAGGTGGCGCTCACGGGGCAGAAGCTCGCCAAGAAGGTGGCCTACCGCCACTCGGGCTACCCGGGCGGCCTCAAGGCCGTCGGCTACGCCGAGATGCTCGACCGCTTCCCGGTCCGCACCGTCGAGAAGGCGATCCGCGGCATGCTGCCGAAGAACTCGCTCGGCCGCGCCCAGATCAAGAAGCTCAAGGTCTACGCAGGCCCGACGCACCCGCACGCGGCGCAGCAGCCGACCCCCTACACGTTCGACCAGGTCGCCCAGTAGGGCGCGAGGAGACACCAGACATGGCGAAGATCGCAGACTCCATCGAGGCTCCCGAGAGCTTCTCGACCGAGACGCCGGCAGCCGAGGCCCCTCGTGCCCCGCGCGTCGTCAACATCGGCGGCCAGGCCGTCGGTCGTCGCAAGCAGGCCATCGCCCGCGTGCGCCTCGTCCCCGGCTCCGGCTCGTTCACGGTGAACGGCCGCACGCTCGAGGACTACTTCCCGAACAAGCTGCACCAGCAGCTCATCAACGACCCGTTCACGCTCCTCGAGCTCACGGGCAGCTACGACGTGATCGCCCGCATCTCGGGCGGCGGCCCCTCGGGCCAGGCCGGCGCGCTGCGCCTCGGCATCGCGCGTGCGCTCAACGAGATCGACGTCGAGAACAACCGCGCCGAGCTCAAGAAGGCCGGCTTCCTCTCGCGCGACGCTCGCGTCATCGAGCGCAAGAAGGCCGGTCTCAAGAAGGCTCGCAAGGCGCCGCAGTACTCGAAGCGCTGATCGATGTCGCGCCTCTTCGGCACGGATGGAGTACGGGGCCTCGCAGGCCTCGACATCACGGCTGAATCGGCGCTGGCGCTGGCACAGGGCGCCGCACTCGTGCTCGGGCGAACAGCCCGGCAGGAGGGGCGGCGCCCTGTCGCCGTCGTGGCGCGCGATCCCCGCATCTCCGGCGAGTTCATCGCCGCGGCCGTCGCGGCGGGACTCGCGTCCAGCGGCGTCGACGTGCTGGACGCCGGCGTCATCCCGACGCCCGCCGCGGCCTACCTCGTGGCCGACATCCGCGCCGACTTCGGCGTGATGGTGTCGGCGTCGCACAACGCGGCGCCCGACAACGGCATCAAGTTCTTCGCGAGCGGCGGCCGCAAGCTGCCCGACGCGGTCGAGGACGAGATCGAGCGCGCACTGACCGACACCCCGCTGCGCCCCATCGGCGCGGAGGTCGGCACGGTGCGCCGCTTCTCGGACGCCGAGGACCGCTACCTCGTGCACCTGCTCGGCACGCTCGACGTGAGCCTTCGCGGCCTGCACGTCGCGCTCGACTGCGCCCACGGCGCGGCCGCCGGCGTCAGCCCGCGCGCGTTCGCGGATGCCGGGGCGACGGTCACCGTCATGGGCAACGACCCGGACGGCATCAACATCAACCGCGAGGTCGGCTCGACGCACCTCGAGCAGCTGCGCGCCCTCGTGCGCTCGTCGGGCGCCGACTTCGGCATCGCCCACGACGGCGACGCCGACCGCTGCCTCGCGATCGACGCCGACGGCGGTGTCGTCGACGGCGACCAGATCATGGCCCTGCTCGCGGTCTCGCAGCAGCGCCGCGGCCTGCTCGTGCAGGACACGCTCGTCGCGACGGTGATGTCGAACCTCGGCCTCAAGGTCGCGATGGACGAGCACGACATCGCGCTCGTGCAGACCGCCGTCGGCGACCGCTACGTGCTCGAGGCGCTCGGCGAGTACGGGCTCTCGCTCGGCGGCGAGCAGTCCGGGCACATCATCTTCTCCGACCACGCGACGACGGGCGACGGCATCCTCACCGGCCTGCAGATCGCGGCCGAGATGGTGCGGACCGGGCGGACGCTCGCAGAGCTCGCCGCGGTGATGACCGTCTACCCGCAGGTGCTCGTCAACGTCTCCGGCGTCGACCGGCTGGGCCTGCGCGGCAACCGCCCCATCGCCGACGCGGTCGCGAGGGCGGAGGCCGAGCTCGGCTCCGACGGCCGCGTGCTGCTGCGCCCCTCCGGCACCGAGAAGATGGTGCGCGTGATGGTCGAGGCGCAGGAGCGGCACATCGCGCAGACGATCGCCGAGGAGCTCGCGGCCCTCGTGCGGGCCGAGCTGAGCGTCAGCGCCTAGCCAGCACGGCTCCGGCGGTCCACGACGGACCCCGATCGAGGCGGAGGTCCGAGCGGACCTCCGCCTCGATCGTCACTCGAGCGGGATGGAGCGGGTCGGCTCGGCGGTGCCCAGGCGGTGCTCGCGGCGGCGGGCGGCGCGGGCGATGAGGAACAGGATCGTGCCGACGACGACGTAGGCGCCCGCGATGAGCCACGTCTGCAGGCTCTGCTGCGTTAGCAGGGCGATCGAGGCGATGAGCGCGACCACCGAGACGATGCGCGGGGCGGTGAAGTGCTTGTGCGCGACCTTGTCCTTCTTGAGCACGAGCACCGAGACGTTCGCCGAGATGAAGACGAGCACGAGCAGCAGCACGGTCGTGTCGGCGAGCGTGCCGACGTCGCCGATGAACGACATCGCCATCGTCACGGCACCGACCACGACGATCGCGACCCACGGGGTGCGGCGGCCGGAGAGCACGGCGCCGAAGGCCCTCGGCAGCAGCTTCGCCTCGGCGAGGCCGTAGGTGGCGCGCGAGGCCATCACCATGAACAGCAGCGCGCCGTTGCCGATCGCGACGAGCGCGATGATCGCGAAGAGCCACGGCGGGAACGCCAGGCCGGAGGCGTCGATGACCTCGAGCAGCGGGCCCTCGGAGGTCGCGAGCTGGTCGATCGGCACGACGATCGCGGCGCCGACCGCGATGAGCAGGTAGACGACGGCGGCCGTGAGGATCGCGCCGAAGAGCGCGCGCGGGTACGACCGGCTCGGGTCCTTGACCTCCTCGGCCATGTTCGCCGCGGCCTCGAAGCCGAGGAACGAGAAGAAGGCGGTGATCGTGGCGGCGAACGCGCCGGTGAGCGGCGGCACGCCCTCCGCGAAGGTGGTGAGGCGCGACGGGTCGCCGTTGCCGGAGCCGAACACGATCGCGGCGACCGCGATGATGATGATGAGACCGGTCATCTCGATGAGCGTCGCCCCGACGTTGGCCATGAGCGACTCGCGCACGCCCCGGATGTTGACGAGCACGAGCAGCGCGATGAAGACGAGCGTGACCGGGATCGGCGAGATGCCCGGGACGAGCGCCTGCAGGTAGTCGCCCGCGAACGCGTTGGCGAGCGCCGCCGACGTCGTGATGCCCGACGAGAGCATGAGGAAGCCGATGAGGAAGGTCACGTACGGCTTGTCGAAGGCGCGCTCCGCGAAGCGCGCGGCGCCGCCCGCGTGCGGGTACTTCGTGATGAGCTCCGCGTAGGTGCCCGCGGTCAGCAGGGCGAGCACGAGGGCGAGGATGAGCGGTATCCAGATCGCGCCGCCGACGTCACCCGCCATCCTGCCGACGAGCGTGTATATGCCGGCCCCGAGGGTGTCGCCGACGATGAAGAAGAAGAGGAGCAGCGTCGTGATGCCGCGCTTGAGCTTCGTCCCGGAAGCCGGCCCGTCAGTCGTGGTGGTCGCCATGGTCGACAAGGATGGCACGGCTCCGCTGGACGCCGATACCTGGCAATCGCGCTACGCGTGCCTCGCCCGGAACGCCGCCACGTTGGTGCGCGACTGGCAGGTGGTCGAGCAGAACCGGCGCGAGCGGTTGCGCGACTGGTCGAGGAACATGCGGTCGCAGCGGTCGTCGCCGCAGCGCTTGCAGCGCGCCATGTCGTCGGCGCGGACGAGGTCGACGATCGCCATCGCGGCGTTGACGACGAGCGAGTCGGCGATCGGCGCGCCGGGCGGCAGCCCGTGCAGGTGCCAGTCGTAGTCGTCGTGGCGCACGAGCTGCGGGCGAGCGCCGGTGTCGCGGAAGACGCGGTTGACGAGCGCGGCGACCTCGTCGCGGCCGCCGTCCCACAGGCGCTCGACGGTGGGCACGTACGCCCACGTCGCCGCCGCATCCGCGCTGCTCAGCCGGCTCACGCCGGGGACGCCCCACTCGAGGCACACCTCGCGCAGGCTCGCAGCGGTCCGCAGCTGTCCGTCGCGGCGCCGGTTGCAGACCTCGGCGATGAACTCGAGCGACCGCACGAGCTCGCGGGGGTACGGCATCGACACGGGTGTTCCCTCGGTTAGGCTCACGACTGTCAGGGCCGACGGCCGTGACCGGTGCCCGCCCTGGTGAGCACGATCGTAGCCCCGGAACCCCTGCGAGCGGCCCATGCATCCTCGACGTCCACTGGGACTCGCGTTCGCGCTCACGAGCGCCGCCACCTTCGGCGTCTCCGGCATCCTCGCCGCCTCGCTGCTCGAGGCCGGGTGGAGCTCCGGCGCGGTGACGCTCGTGCGCATCGCGGGCGGCGCGCTCGTGCTGCTCGCGCCCACCCTGTGGCTGCTGCGCGGTCGCTGGGGCGCGGTGCTGCGCTCGTGGCGCGAGGTGCTCGTGCTCGGCCTGCTCGCCGTCGCGCTCTGCCAGCTCGCCTTCTTCAGCGCGGTCGCCTACATCTCGCCCGCGCTCGCCCTGCTCATCGAGTTCCTCGGACCGGTGCTGCTCGTCGCCGTGACGTGGCTCGCGACCCGGCGCGCGCCGGCGCTGCTCACCATCGTGGGAGCGCTCGTCGCACTCGTCGGGCTCGCGCTCGTCTCGGGCGTCGGCGGCACGGCCCTGCACCCGGTCGGGGTGCTGCTCGCGCTCGGCGCCGCGGTCGGCAACGCGGCCTACTGGGCGGCCGCGTCGAAGGCCGACTCCGAGCTGCCGCCGATCGCGCTCGCGGGCCTCGGGCTCGCGGTGGGCGCGATCGTGCTCGGCATCGCCTCCGCCACCGGGCTGCTGCCCTTCGTCGCCACGACCGGCCCCGTCGAGCTCGCCGGCAGCACCGTGCCGATGTGGGTCGCGGTGGCGCTGCTGATCCTGGTGGCGACCGCGGCCGCGTACACGCTCGGCATCCTCGGCGCCCGCCGCCTGGGCGCGACGCTCGCGAGCTTCGTCGGCTACGCCGAGCCCATGTTCGGCATCCTCTGGACCGCGCTGCTGCTCGCGCTGCTGCCGAGCGGCATGCAGTGGGTCGGCGCCGCCGCGATCATCGCCGGCGTCGTGCTCGTGAAGCTCGGGCAGATCGACCGGCCGCGCGCCTCGAGGTCCCCGGCGATCGTCGAGGGGATCCCGAGCCCGTAGCGGCAGCCTGAGTGGTCACTCCCCGCATCTGAGTGGTCACTCCTGCTTGTGAGTGGTCACTCCTGCATGTGAGTGGTCACTCCGGTGGGTGAGCGGTCACTCCGGTGGGTGAGCGGTCACTCCGGTGGGTGAGTGGTCGCTCCGGTGGGTGAATGGCACGTGCACCCGCCGGTCTCGGATGTGTGGACCGCCGGAACCCATCCGGGAAGTGGGTGGACCGGTGCGGTGGGTGAGTGATGCTCCCGGTGGGTGTGTCACGGCATCCCGGCCGATCGTCTCGAACTCGGGAGGCGCCACTCACGCGGGGGAGTGACCACTCACCTCCCGGAGTGACCACTCGCGCGCGGGAGTGACCACTCACATCCGGGAGTGACCACTCAGGTGCGGGAGTGACCACTCACATCCCAGAGTGCCCAGTCAGGTCGGGGGGTGACCAGTCAGGTGCCGGAGTGACCAGTCAGGTGCGGGAGTGACCACTCGGGGACGGGAGGCGGCGACTCAGACCTTGCGGAGGAGCACGCTCCGGATCGTGTGGTCGTCGGCCTTCCGCAGCACGAGGTCGGCGCGTGGCCGCGTCGGCAGGATGTGCTCGACGAGGTTCGGGCCGTTGATGGAGTCCCAGACGTCCTGCGAGTAGGCGCGCGCCTTCGCGTCCGACATGTCGGCGAACCGGTGGAAGTACGACTGCGGGTCCTGGAAGGCGCTTGCCTTGAGCGCGAAGAAGCGGTCGACGTACCACTCGCGGATCGCGCTCGTGCGCGCGTCCACGAAGATCGAGAAGTCGAACAGGTCCGAGACCGCGAGGTGCGAGCCGGAGGGCGGCGGCTGCAGCACGTTGAGCCCCTCGACGATGAGGATGTCGGGGCGGCGCACCACGACCTCCTCGCCCGGCACGATGTCGTAGGTGAGGTGCGAGTAGACGGGCGCCCGCACCTCGGCCTCGCCCGACTTCACGCGCGAGACGAAGCCGAGCAGCGCCCGCCGGTCGTACGACTCCGGGAAGCCCTTCCGCTGCATGAGGCCGCGCTCCTCGAGCACCCGGTTCGGGTGCAGGAAGCCGTCGGTCGTCAGCAGGTCGACCTTGGGCGAGCCCTCCCAGCGCCGCAGCAGCTCCTTGAGCAGGCGCGCGGTGGTCGACTTGCCGACCGCGACCGAGCCGGCCACGCCGATGACGAAGGGGGTGGGCTGGGCCGTCGCGCCGAGGAAGGAGGTCGTCTCCCGGTGGAGCCGCGAGGCCGACTCCTGGTAGAGGCTGACGAGCCGCGAGAGCGGCAGGTAGACCTCGGCGACCTCGCGCAGCTCGAGCCGGTCGCCGGTGCCCCGGAGCCGTCGCACCTCCTCCTCGGTGAGGGGGTTCGGCATGCGGGGCGCGAGGCGTGCCCAATCGGCACGCTCGATCTCGACGAACGGCGACTGGATCGGGTGCGACATCGGTGGCGAGCCTACCGCCGCTAGGATCGGGTCCATGTGCGGAATCGTGGGCTACACCGGTGATCGCGGCACGGTCGAGGTGCTCCTCGAGGGCCTGAGCCGGCTGGAGTACCGCGGCTACGACAGCGCAGGCGTGTCGGTGATCGACGGCGACGGGATCGCGCTGCGCAAGAAGGGCGGCAAGCTCGCCGTGCTGCGCTCGAGCCTCGAGGACGCGCCGCTGCCCGCCTCGACGACCGGCATCGGCCACACGCGCTGGGCCACCCACGGCGGCCCGACCGACGAGAACGCCCACCCGCACCTCGGCGACGAGGGCAGGCTCTCGCTCATCCACAACGGCATCATCGAGAACTTCGCCGCGCTGCGCGCCGAGCTCGAGGCCGCGGGCGAGACCTTCTCGAGCGAGACCGACACCGAGGCCGCGGCGAAGCTGCTGGGCCGCGCCTACCGCGACACCGGCGACCTCACCGCGGCGATGCAGCGCACCGTCGGGCGGCTCGAGGGGCAGTTCACGCTGCTCGCGATGCACGCCGAGCAGCCGGGCGTCGTCGTCGGCGCCTCGCACAACTCCCCGCTGCTCGTCGGCTACGGCGAGGGCGAGCACTTCCTCGGCAGCGACGTGAGCGCGTTCGTGAAGTTCACGCCGCACGCCGCGGCGCTCGACAACGACCAGATCGTCACCATCACCGACGACAGCGCGACCGTCATCGACTTCGAGGGCAACCCGTCGGAGGCCAAGCGCTTCGACGTCGACTGGGATGCGTCGGCCGCCGACAAGGGCGGCTGGTCGTCGTTCATGGCCAAGGAGGTCTCGGAGGGCCCCGAGGCCGTCGAGAACACCATGCGCGGCCGCCTCACCGACCACGGCGTCGACCTCGGCGAGCTCGGCGTGCTCGACGCCGAGGTGCTGCGCGGCATCGACCGCATCGTCATCGTCGCGTGCGGCACCGCGGCCTACTCCGGCCTGGTCGGCAAGTACGCGATCGAGACGTGGGCGCGCATCCCGGTCGAGGTCGACCTCGCGCACGAGTTCCGCTACCGCGACCCGTTCCTCGACGAGCGCACGCTCGTCATCTCGATCTCGCAGTCGGGCGAGACCATGGACACGAAGATGGCGGTCCAGCACGCGGCGTCGCGCGGCGCCCGCACGCTCTCGATCTGCAACACGCAGGGCGCCACCATCCCGCGGGAGTCGGAGGCGGTGCTCTACACGCACGCCGGCCCAGAGGTCGCTGTCGCGTCGACGAAGGCCTTCCTCGCGCAGGTCATCGGCCAGCTGCTCTTCGGCCTGCACCTCGCGAAGGTGCGCGGCACGATGACCGACGAGGCGATCGCCGAGGTCGTCGCCGAGATGCGCGAGCTGCCCGACGAGCTGCGCCAGGTGCTCGCCGACCAGGGCTCGGTGCACGAGCTCGCGCACTGGATGAGCGACACCCGCTCGGTGCTGTTCCTGGGCCGCCACGTCGGCTACCCGGTGGCGCTCGAGGGTGCGCTCAAGCTCAAGGAGATCAGCTACATCCACGCGGAGGGCTTCGCCGGCGGCGAGCTGAAGCACGGCCCGATCGCCCTCATCGAGCCGGGGCAGGTCGTCTTCGTCGTCGTGCCCAGCCCGCGCAACGAGCCGCTGCTGCACTCGAAGATCGTGTCGAACATCCAGGAGATCCGCGCTCGCGGCGCTCGCGTCATCGCGGTCGCCGAGGCCGGCGACGCGGCCGTGCTGCCGTACGCCGACGTCGTGCTGCGCGTGCCGCTCACCCTCCCGATGCTCGAGCCGGTGCTGCAGGTCGTGCCGCTGCACGTCTTCGCCCTCGAGCTCGCCACCGCGAAGGGGCTCGACGTCGACCAGCCGCGCAACCTCGCCAAGTCGGTCACGGTCGAGTGAGCCGGATCGGCTGAGGATGCACGGGGTCGGCTCGTGATCGTCGGGCTGGGCGTCGACATCGTCGACCTCGCCCGCTTCGAGCGCGCCGTCACCCGCACGCCACGGCTCAAGGAGCGGCTCTTCGCGCCCGACGAGCTCGTCGTCGACGGCCGGGAGCGCGCCCCGCACTCGCTCGCCGCGCGCTTCGCGGCGAAGGAGGCCGCCCTGAAGGCCCTCGGCGCGAACGCGGGCATGCGCTGGATCGACCTCGTCGTCGTGCAGGGGCCGGGCGGCGAGCCGTCGCTCGAGCTGCGCGGCACCGCGGCCGAGCGTGCCGCGGCGATCGGCGTCGCGCGCCTGCACGTCTCGATGAGCCACGACGCCGGCATCGCGACCGCGACGGTCATCGCGGAGTCCTGATGCTCGTCGAGGTCGATGGCGCCGCGATCGCGGCGAACGTCCGCACGCTCGCGGCGCGCGTCGGCGTGCCCGTCTGCGGCGTCGTGAAGGCGGCGGGCTACGGGCACGGGGCGGTTGTGGCGGCGCGGGCGATGCTCGACGGCGGCGCGGCCATGCTCGGCGTCGTCGACCTCGCCGAGGCGCTCGCGCTCCGCGACGCCGGCATCGAGTCGCCGGTGCTCGCGTGGCTCCACGGCCCGGGCGTCGACTTCCGGATCGCCGCGCGGCACGGCATCGAGGTGGCCGTCAGCTCGATCGCGCAGCTCGAGGCCGCCGCCGCCGCGGGCGCGACGATCCACCTGAAGCTCGACACGGGCCTCGGCCGCAACGGCATCGCGCGCGGCGACCGCGCCGACGCCATCCGCCGGGCGATCGTCCTCGCCGACGGCGGCGCGCGCATCCGGGGCGCGATGTCGCACCTCGCCGGCACGAGCGCCGAGGCCGACCTCGCCCAGCTGCGCGACTTCGAGGCGGCGCTCGACGCCGCTGCCCCGCTCGGCCTCGAGGTGCGGCACCTCGCGAACTCCGCGGGCGCCCTCGGCATCCCGGAGGCGCGCTTCGACATGGTGCGCATCGGCATGGCCGCCTACGGCATCGACCCGCTCGGGCCCGCCGCGGGCGACGGCGCCGGGGCCGCGGTGCTCGGGCTCGTGCCCGCGATGCGCGTCCGCGCGGCTTTCGTCGGCGGCTCCGCCCCCGTCGGGCTCGACGACGGGCTGCTGCCTGCGCTCGGCGCCCCGGTCGTGGTCAAGGGGCAGGCGGCGCGCGTCGTCGCGGTCGGCGCGGGCGAGCTGCGCATCGAGCCGGCGCTCGACGGCGACGGCGTGCTCTGGGGCGACCCGGCGCGCGGTGAGCCGAGCGCCGACGCCTGGGCCGCCGCCGCCGGCACGATCGGCTACGAGGTCGTGACCCGGATGGGCGGTGCGGCCCGGGGTGCGGGCGTCGTCGCGGCGGGGCCGGCGCTCGCCCCGCGCCGGGTGCTCGAGCTCGACCTCGAGGGCGAGCCGCGACGGCTGCTCGCGGAGGTCATCGGCGTCAAGCGCGTCGAGCCCGGGCTCGGCGTCTCGTACGGCGGCGAGCACGTCACGGCGGCCGAGACGACGCTCGCGCTCGTCGGCGCCGGCTACGCCGATGGCGTCACGCGCACCGCTGCCGGCAGGCCGGTCGAGCTCGGCGGCGTCGCGCACCCCATCCGCGGCCGCGTCGCGATGGACCAGGTCGTGCTCGACATCGGCGACCAGCGCGCGGAGGTCGGCGATCCCGTCGCGCTCGAGCTCGCGGCCGCGCCAGAGCTGACCGGCATGATCGGCCCGCGCGTCGCGCTCGAGGTCGCGGGCGTCGTGCCCGACGCCGACGCGATGGAGGCGCTGGGGGAGCGGATCGGCCGCGCGCTGCGCGCCGGCGACGCCGTGCTGCTCATCGGGCCGCTCGGCGCGGGCAAGACGACGCTCACGCGCGGCATCGGCCGCGCGCTCGGCGCCCACGGCACGGTGCAGAGCCCCACGTTCGTCATCGCACGCACCCACCGCACCGACGCAGGTCCCGACCTGCAGCACGTCGACGCCTATCGCCTGCAGGAGGGCGGCGCCGGCGACGAGGCGCAGCTCGACGACCTCGACCTCGACCTCGACGGCGCCATCACCGTGGCCGAGTGGGGCGCGCCGCTCGAGCACGCGCTCGACTCGTGGCTGCGCGTCGAGCTCGCCCGCGGCGCCGCCGACGACGACGCGGACGGCGACGACGCCGACGACCACGAGCCCCGATTCGTGCGCCTGCGCGGGCACGGGCAGGATTGGGATGCCGCCCGCATCCGCTCGCTCGCGCGCGGCGCAGCATCCGCCTCGGCCGCCCCGGCCGCAGCCACCTCGACCAGAGCCACCTCGACGGCAGACGGGAGCGCAGCGTGATCCTCGCGATCGACACCTCCCTCGGCACGTCGGTGGCCGTCGTCGACGGCGACGACGTCGTGTTCCGCGAGCAGGCGGCCGACACGCGCCGGCACGCCGAGCACCTCGGCGGCATGCTCGAGCGCGCGCTCGACGGCCGACGCGACCGCATCGCGCTCGTCGTCGCCGGCATGGGCCCGGGCGCCTTCACGGGGCTCCGCGTCGGCATCGCCGCGGCGCGCGCCGCCGCGCTCGGCCTCGGCGTGCCATGCCGCGGCATCGCGAGCCACGCGGGCATCACCGAGGGCACGGCGCAGGTGACGACGGATGTGCGGCGCCGCGAGCGCGCGTGGAGCGTGGTCGTCGACGGGCTCGTCGCTGACGGCCCGCACCTGGCGCCGGCCGACGCCGTGCCGGCGCCAGCCGGCGAGCACGCGCTCGTGCCGAGGATCGATGCCGACGCCGTCGACGCCGCCATGCTCGCCCGGGCGGCGGCGCGCGGCGCCCTCGAGGTGCCCGAGGCGCTCTACCTCCGCGACGCCGATGCGGTGCCGTCGGCCGGTCCGAAGCGGGTGAGCCAGTGAGCGGCGCGCAGCCCGTCGCCGGCGTCCGGATCCGCACCGCCGGCGAGGCCGACCTCGACGCGATCATGGCGCTCGAGCGCGCCGCCTTCCCGGCGAGCGCCTGGGAGCCCGCGACGATGCAGGCCGAGATCGCGAGCGAGTGGGGCCGCTACATCCTCGCCGTCGACGACGAGGGACGCGCGCTCGGCTACGCGGGCCTGCGCGCCGTGGGCGTCGAGGGCGACGTGCAGACGATCGCGGTCGCCGACGACGCGCGCGGCCGCGGCATCGGCCGGGCGCTGCTCACCGAGCTGCTCGTCGAGGCCGAGCGGCGCGGCGTGCGCGAGCTGTTCCTCGAGGTGCGCGCCGACAACGACGTGGCCCGCGGCCTCTACGCCTCCGCCGGCTTCGTCGAGATCGGGGTGCGACCGCGCTACTACCAGCCGGAGGACGTGGATGCCGTGGTGATGAAGCGGACGCGATCGTGAGCGGGCCGGTCGTGCTCGGCATCGAGACGAGCTGCGACGAGACCGGTGTCGGCATCGTGCGCGGCACCGAGCTGCTCGCGAACCGCATCGCGTCGTCGATGGACCTGCACGCGCGCTTCGGCGGCGTCGTGCCCGAGATCGCCGCCCGCGCGCACCTCGAGGCGATGGAGCCGACCATCCGCGCGGCGCTCGCGGACGCGTCGATGACGCTCGACGACATCGACGCCGTCGCGGTGACCGCGGGCCCCGGGCTCGCGGGTGCGCTCATGGTCGGGATCGGCGCCGCGAAGGGACTCGCGACGGCGCGCGAGCTGCCGCTGTACGGCGTCAACCACCTCGTCGGGCACGTCGCCGCCGACGTGCTCTCCGGCGAGCCGCTCGAGCTGCCGACGATCGCCCTGCTCGTCTCCGGCGGCCACACGTCGCTGCTGCTCGTGCGCGACCTCGCCGGCGACGTCGAGCTGCTGGGGGAGACGATCGACGACGCCGCGGGGGAGGCGTTCGACAAGACCGCGCGGCTGCTCGGCCTCGCCTACCCGGGCGGCCCCTCGATCGACGGGGCCGCCGTCGACGGGGACGCCGAGGCGATCCGCTTCCCGCGCGGGCTCACCGCGCCAAAGGACCGCGACCGGCACCGGTGGGACTTCTCGTTCTCGGGGCTCAAGACCGCCGTCGCCCGGCACGTCGAGCGCGCCGAGGCAGCGGGCGAGCCGCTCCCGGTCGCCGACGTCGCGGCGAGCTTCCGCGAGGCCGTCGTCGACGTGCTGGTCTCGAAGGCGCTCGACGCGTGCGCCGAGCACGGCATCCCGCGCCTGCTCCTGGGCGGTGGCGTCGTCGCGAACCGCCGGCTGCGCGAGGTCGCCGCGGAGCGGGCCGCCCAGGCCGGCGTCGCGCTGCGCATCCCGCCGCTCGACCTCTGCACCGACAACGGCGCCATGATCGCCGCGGTGGGCGCGATGCTCGTCGCGCGCGGGGACGCCCCGAGCTCGGCGGGCTTCGCGGCCGAGTCGACGCTCGAGGCGAGCACGGTGCAGGTGCGCTGACGCCCCGCGGCGAGTCCTGCGCCTCGCTGGGTGCGGCGGATGCACAGGCCGGCCTGGCAGGATCGGGAGCCGGGATCCGTCGAGGGGGCACAGCATGAGCGCGACCGCATGGCAGCAGCAGGGCTGGGGCACGCCGCCGCAGCAGCCCGCGGCCTGGCCCCCGGTCCCGCAGCAGGCGTGGTCGGCGCCGACGCATCCCGGACCCAGGACCAACCTGCTCGCGGTCCTCGCCATCATCGCCGCTGCGGCTGGGACGACGATCTTCCTCGGCCTCGGCAGCATCGCCGCGATCGTGCTCGGCGCCATCGCGCTCGCGCAGATCCGGCGCACGGGCGACGACGGCCGGCTGCTCGCGATCTGGTCGATCGTGCTCGGGGCCGTCACGCTCGTGGGGCTCATCGCCGCGACGGTCGCGGGCATCGCGATGATCGTCACGATCGTGGAGCAGCTGCCCACCTCTGGCCTCTGACGCGGCGCCGACCGCCGGGTCGGTCCTGATCGCGCCTCGAGGGGCGCGGATCGCCGGGCGGAATCTAGGATTCCTCGCGCCTGACCAGGGTACGGTGGTGCTCGCGCAGTCGCGCATCGCAAGGAGGATCCCGTGAGCGACCAGTTCCCACCGGCCGACGGCCGATTCCGTCGACCCGACCAGGAGGGTGCCGCCGGCGACTCCGCCGACAGCGCCCAGCCCGCCGCCGACTTCGGCCAGCAGGCCCAGCCGTCGCCGTCGTTCGGCCAGGCACCCGACGCCGGCCAGTCGGCCCCGTCCTACGGTCAGGCCCCGAGCTACGGCCAGGCGCCGTCGTACGGCCAGGCGCCGTCGCAGGACGCGCAGGGCTTCGGCTCGAGCGCTCCCGCCTACGGCCAGCAGCAGGGCCAGCAGCCGTCCTACGGCCAGGCCTCGACGCCCGACCAGGGCTACGGCCAGCAGCCGTCCTACGGCCAGCAGCCGGCCGAGCAGGGCTACGGCCAGCAGCCCGCCTACGGGCAGTCCTACGCCCAGCCGTCGGCGCCCTCCGAGCAGGGCTACAGCCAGCAGCCGTACGGCCAGCAGCCCGCCTACGGGCAGCAGACCGGCTACAGCGACCCCGCCGCCGGCTACGGCCAGCAGGGCTTCGCCCAGCCGGGCCAGAAGAAGCTCAAGGGCATCACGATCGCCGCGCTCATCGTGTCGGGCCTCAGCCTCATCGGTGCCTTCATGAGCGGCATCGGCCTGCTCGGCGGCATCGTCGGCGCGATCCTCGGCTTCGTCGCCATGAAGAAGAACCCCGAGGCGAAGCCGTGGCCGCTCATCGCGGCGCTCGCGGGCGTCGTCGCGACCGTGATCTCGATCGTCGTGATCGTGATCCTGCTCGTGAGCTGGATCCCGTACCTCATCGCGATCGGGCAGATGTAGCAGCCCACGCACGACGGAGCCCGCGGCCGAACGGTCGCGGGCTCTGTCGTGCTCAGGGGGTCACGGGTGTGATGGGCGTCATGGGCGATCGGCCAGGATCGCCCGGTGCCGCCCGCCGACGCGCGTCGCGATGAGCGTCGCGCGGCCGTCGCCCTTGAGCTTGAGCCGCTTGCGCAGCGCGGCCGGGTCGACGTCGGCGCCCCGCTTCTTGATCTCGAGCTCGCCGATGCCGAGCTCGCGCAGCCGCTGCGCGATGCGCCGCTCGTCGAGGGGGAGCGTCTCGCGCACGCGGAACGCCTGTGCGAGCGGCGTCTCGACGTGGCGGTCGGCCGAGAGGTAGGCGATGCCGTCGCTCACCCCGGTGGCGCCGAGGCGGTCGGCGAGCGCGCCGATCAGCTCCGCGCGGATCACCGCGCCGGCGGGTTCGTAGAGCCACTCGCCGAGCTCGCCCGGCTCCGGATGGCTCGCCTCGCCGGTCAGCTCCTCCGCGCCGTCGTCGCTCAGCACGAGCGCGCTGCGGGCGACGCCGGGGCGCGCGAGCGCCCCGGTCCACACGACCGCCTCGACCGTCTCCAGGCCGTCCGTGACCCACTGGTGCTCGGCATCCGCCGGCAGCAGGGCGCGATCGATGCCGGGCGCGAGCTTGACGCCGGTCGGCTGCGCGGCGGCGCGGGCGAAGACGGCGTCGAGGGCCGGCGACCAGTCCGCGGGGTCGTTGAGCCGGCGTGCGCCGTCGCGACGGGCGGGGTCGAACCACAGCGCCTCGGCGTCGACCGGCGTCTCGAGCGCGTCGCCGTGGAGCACGGTCGCGTGCCACGCGGCGAGGTTGAACGCGGCGATCGCGGCGGTCGCCTCGTCGCGCTCGACGGCGGTGACCTCGAGGCCGAGCGTCGCGAAGGCGAGCGCGTCCGCGCCGATCCCGCAGCCGAGGTCGGCGACCGAGACGATGCCCGCGCGGCGCATCCTGCCGGCGTGGTGCGCGGCGACGCGGAGCCGCGTCGCCTGCTCGAGCCCGGCCTCCGTGAAGAGCATCCCGGCGGCGAACTCGCCGAACTTCGCCCGCGCCCGGCGACGCAGCCGCGCCTGCGACAGCACCGCGGCGACGAGCGCCGGCGCGTGGCCGTCGGCGCGCAGCCGCGACACCTCGCGGACGACGTCCGAGCGGTCGTCGAGCTGTGCCTCCGTGCGCTCGAGCAGCGCGAGGCCGTCCTTCGACAGCAGCAGTCGCAGCTCCTCGGCGTCCATCGCTCCATCCAAGCACCGGCGCGGCGCCGCGCCGCCCGCGAGGGCGCTCGGCCGCCGGATCGCTGGCACTCATGTTGACCGAGTGCCAGCCGACCGCCTAGGCTTGCTCTGGCGTCCGGCCCGTCCGGACGCGCCCCAGAGTCTGACAAGAAAGAGGCAACCGTGTCGGTTTCCATCAAGCCGCTCGAGGACCGCATCGTCATCAAGCAGGTCGAGGCAGAGACGACGACCGCGAGCGGTCTCGTCATCCCTGACACCGCCAAGGAGAAGCCCCAGGAGGGCGAGGTCGTGGCAGTGGGTCCCGGTCGCATCGACGACAACGGCAACCGCGTTCCGATCGACGTCGCCGTCGGCGACAAGGTGCTGTACTCCAAGTACGGCGGCACCGAGGTGAAGTTCGGCGCCGACGAGTACCTCGTGCTTTCGGCTCGCGACGTGCTCGCCATCGTCGAGCGCTGACCCAGCGACGATCCCGTCGGCGGCGCCCCCTCGTGGGGGCGCCGCCTTCGCCGTTCCAGGAGGAGCGATGAGCGAGCCGCGCACGACCACCGGGCTCTGGTACGCGATCTTCGCGTACACGTTCTGGGGCGTCGTCCCGATCTACCTGCAGCTGACCCGCGGCATCGACGGCTTCGAGCTCATCGGCTGGCGCGTGATCGCCTCGGTCGTGGTGGCCTTCGCGCTCGTCGCGGCGACGCGCGGCTGGGGCCGCCTCGCCGCCGTGCTGCGCAGCCGCCGCGACACCGGGTCGCTCGTGCTCGCGGGCTTCGCGGTGCTCGTCAACTGGACCGCCTTCTTCCTCGGCGTGCTCTCCGACCGCGTGCTCGAGACGAGCCTCGGCTACTTCCTCAACCCGCTCGTGAGCGTCGTGCTGGCCGTGCTCTTCCTCGGCGAGCGGCTGCGACCGGTGCAGTGGGTCGCCGTCGGCCTCGGGGCGCTCGGCGTGCTCGTGATGGTGATCGGCTACGGCGAGGTGCCATGGATCGGGCTCACCGTCGCGGTGTCGTTCGGCATCTACGGCCTCATCAAGAAGCGCGTCGGCGGCTCGGTGGATGCGCTCTCGGGCTTCACGATCGAGACGGTCGCGGCGCTCCCCGCGTCGCTCGTCATGATGGGCGTCGCGATCGCCGGGCACGGGCTGACGGTCGGCGCCAACGGCGCCGCCGGCATCTGGGGCACCGCCCTGCTGGGCCTCGTCACGGCCATCCCGCTGCTCGCCTTCGCGTCGGCCGCCCGTCGCATCTCCCTCACGGCGCTCGCGTTCACCCAGTACCTCGCGCCGATCATCTCGTTCCTGTTCGGCGCGTTCGTCATGCTCGAGCCGATGCCGCTCGAGCGCTGGATCGGCTTCGCGCTCGTCTGGGCGTCGCTCGTGCTGGTGTCGACGGACCTGCTCGGCCGACACATCCGGGGGCACCGCGCGAGGCCGCGCGCAGCCTGACGCGAGAGGGCGCCGCTCGGGCTAGGCGACCTCTGGCCGCTTCTGGCGGAACATGCGCGCCGGCCGGTCGTCGCCGTCCCAGACCTGCACGATGCCCCACGCGACGGCCGCGATCGGCACCGACAGCACCGCGCCGACGATGCCGCCGAGCACGGTGCCGATCGTGAGCGCGATGAGGATCACGAGCGCGTGCAGCCGCAGCGACCTGCCCATGACGACGGGCTGCAGGAAGTTGCCCTCGAGCTGGTTGACGACCACGACCGCGCCGAGCACGACGAGCGCGACGACCGGGCCGTTGGCGACGAGCGCGACGAGCGTGGCGAGCGCGCCCGCGATGGTCGCGCCCACGAGCGGCACGAAGGCGAGCAGGAAGACGAGCACCGCGAGCGGCAGCGCGAGCGGCACCTGCGCGATGGCGAGCACGACGCCGATCCCGATGGCGTCCACGGCCGCGACGACCGCGGTGCCGCGCACGTAGCCGCCGAGCGTCTCGACCGTCTTGGCGCCGATGCGCTTGCCGCGCGCGTACCGCTCGCCCTCGAAGGGGCGCAGCAGGAACTCCCAGATGCGCGGACCGTCCTTGAGGAAGAAGAAGAGCACGACCACCATGAGCGCGAAGCCGGTGAGGAAGTTCGCGGCGGCGGCGGCGCCGGCGGCGGCGCCGGAGCCGAACTGGGCGCTCGTGAGGAAGCCCACGACGGCCTCGCGCGCCTGCTGGATCTGCTCGGGGGTGGGCGCGAACGGCAGGGTCGAGACCCACTCCAGCACCCGGTCGATGCCGCCGGACGCGCGCTCCACGAGCTCGGCAGACTGCGAGCGCACGGCGTTCACGATCAGCCAGCCGACGCCGCTCAGCACGGCGACGATCGCGACGAGCGAGATCGTGGTCGCGAGCCAGCTCGGCACGCCGCGGCGACGCATCCAGCGCATCACCGGCGCGAAGGCCGATGCCAGGATGAGCGCGATGGTCACGGGGATCGTCACGAGCGTCAGCTGCGTCATCACGAAGACGATGCCCGCGATGGCGACCACCAGGATGATGCCCTGCAGCGCGCGGGTCGCGAAGCGGCCGAAGCTGTCGCCCCACACCGTCGGCGCCGCGACCGGCACCGGCACGGGCACGCGGACATCGCCGCTGGATCGCTTGTCGCCGAACAGTCCCATGGCTCCCTCTCGCAGTGGCGGCAACGGTAGCGCGGACCGCCTGGGCATAAGGGCGAGCGCGCCTACTCCCGCCCCTTGTGAGCAGGGCTCAGGAATGCCGCAGGACTCCGGAAGGTCACGTCGTTCGCGCCAAGACCGTTACCAGGACGTAACGCGGAACGGCCGTTTTCGGTCGGGGGCTCGCCTACTGTTGTGCCAACACGCGTACCAGCGCGCGTCCTCCAGTAGGAATTTAGGAGCACAATGCAGTCCTTCCTCCGCACCAAGGGGCAGCACCCCCGTCGTGCCGCGGCCCTCGGCGCCGCAACCGCCGGCGTCCTGCTGCTCGCAGCCTGTGCCGGTGGTGGCTCGCCCACCCCGTCCGGCTCGGCAGGCGGCTCGACCGGCCCCACCGAGGGCGGCGAGGTCGACACCTCGTTCGTCGTCGGCACGATCCTGCCCCAGACGGGCAACCTCGCATACCTCGGCCCGCCCGAGTTCGCGGGCGTCGACCTGGCGGCCGCCGACCTCGAGGCCGCGGGCTTCGAGTTCGACGTCGACGTGCAGCACCGCGACTCCGGCGACACCACGACCGACATCGCCACCGCCTCTGCGGGCGAGCTCGTCTCGGCCGGTGCGGACGTCGTCATCGGCGCCGCCTCGTCGGGTGTGTCGTTCACGTTCGTCGACCAGCTGATCGACGCGCAGGTCGTGCAGATCTCGCCGGCCAACACGTCGCCCGACTTCTCCGACTACGAGGACGACGGCTTCTACTGGCGCACCGCCCCGTCGGACGTGCTCCAGGGTCGCGTGCTCGGCAACCTCATGACGTCGGACGGCGCCGCGAACGTGGCCTTCATCACGATCAACGACCCGTACGGCACGGGCCTCGAGGAGAACGCTCGACTCGCGGTCGAGGCCGCCGGCGGCACGGTCACCGGCAGCGTCCTCTACAACCCGGGTGACACGAACTTCACGTCGCAGGTCGCCGAGATCATGGCGGGCCAGCCCGACGCGATCGGCATCCTCGCGTTCGCGGAGACGGCGCAGATCGTCCCCGAGCTGGTGACGCAGGGCTTCCCGGCCTCGGGCATGTACTTCGTCGACGGCAACCTGTCGAACAGCTACAACTTCCCCGAGGGCACGCTCGACGGTGCGAAGGGCACGCTGCCCGGCAACCCGGCCGACGACACGTTCCGCGACCGCCTGCTCGAGCAGGACCCTGAGCTGCAGGACTTCTCCTACGGTCCCGAGTCGTACGACGCCGTCATCCTGGCGGCGCTCGCCGCGGCGACGGGTGGCAGCGCCGACCCCATCACCATCCGCGACAACCTGCAGGCCGTCTCGACCGAGGGCACGGCGTGCACCGAGGTGGCCGAGTGCCTGCAGCTCATCGCTGACGGCGAGGACATCGACTACGACGGCCCCTCCGGCCCGATCGAGTTCGACGAGAACGGCGACCCCACCGAGGCGTACATCGGCATCTACCAGTACGGTGCCAACAACCAGTACACCTTCGTGTCGTCGGAGTTCGGCTCGCTCAACGAGTGATCCGGCAGCGCTGACACGAGACAGCACGAGAGGGCCCCGCTCCGGCGGGGCCCTCTTCGCGTGCGCTGGAGCAGCGCACGGCCGCCCGTGCGGGCCCGGGGCTACGCTCGCTCGCACGGGCCGCAGGTGGCGTCGGGGTGCAGGGCGTGGGGGAGCGGCACGCGGCTGCCCGCGCGCCCCCGCTGGAGGCACGAGAGAGGGGCCCCGCCGCAGCGGAGCCCCTCTCGACGCGGTCGCGTCAGGCGGCGGGATCGACCGTCGGGTGGGCCTCGGTGCGCGCCTTCTCCTCGACGTCGGTCGCGAGCGTGCCGAGGTAGAGCTGGATGACCTTGGGGTCGTTCAGCATCTCGCGGCCGGTGCCCGTGTAGGCGTCCTTGCCGTGGTCGAGCACATAGGCGCGGTGGGCGATCTGCAGGCAGCGCCGCGCGTTCTGCTCGACCATCACGATGGTGACGCCGTGGCTGTTGATCTCCGCCACGCGCAGGAACGTCTCGTCCTGTCGCACTGGGCTGAGGCCGGCGCTCGGCTCGTCGAGCAGCAGCACCGCGGGGTCCATCATGAGCGCGCGGCCCATGGCGACCATCTGGCGCTCACCGCCGGAGAGGCTGCCGGCGCGCTGGCGGCGCCGCTTCACGAGCTCCGGGAAGAGCCCGCCGACGAACTCGAAGCGCTCCTTGAAGAGCTTCGGCTGCTGGAACAGGCCCATCTCGAGGTTCTCCTCGATCGTGAGCGAGGGGAACACGTTGTTGTTCTGCGGCACCATCCCGACGCCCTTGCCGACGAGCTTGTCGGCCTTGAGCCCGGTGATGTCGTCGCCGTTGAGCAGCACGCTGCCCTCGCGGACGTTCACCTGGCCGAAGACCGCCTTCAGCAGCGTCGACTTGCCGGCGCCGTTCGGGCCGATGATGCCGATCAGGTCGCCCTGGTTCGCGACGATCGAGCAGCCGTTGAGGATGTTGACGCCCGGCAGGTAGCCCGCGACGAGCTCCTTCGTCTCGAGCACCGGGGTGGTCGCCGAGCTGGCTCCGGTCGTGGTCATCGCTGGCCCTCCTGGTCCGCGTCCGTCGTGGCGTCGCGCGACGCATCCGCCGACGTCGAGGGCGCGTCGGGGTCGACGGGCACCTCCTCCTCGGCGGCCTCATGGATCTGCGCCACCTGCTGGTTCGTCAGGGTGCCGAGGTCGGTGTCGTGGTGGGCGCCGAGGTACGCGTCGACGACCGCCTGGTTCTGCATGATGGTCTCGGGCGGGCCCTCAGCGACGACCTTGCCCTCGGCCATCACGATCACCCAGTCGGAGATGTGGCGCACCATGTGCATGTCGTGCTCGACGAACAGCACGGTCATGCCGTCGTCCTTGAGGCCGCGCACGTGGTCGAGCAGCGACTGCGTGAGGGCCGGGTTGACGCCGGCCATCGGCTCGTCGAGCATGACGAGCGTCGGCTCGCTCATGAGCGCGCGCGCCATCTCGAGCAGCTTGCGCTGGCCGCCCGAGAGCGACGCCGCGTAGTCCTCGCGCTTCTCGTCGAGCTTGAAGCGCGCGAGCAGGTTGTCGGCCCGCTCGGTGTTGGCCTGCTCCTGCGCCTTCCACAGCGGCTTCACGAGCGCTGCGAACAGCCCCTCGCCGCGCTGGTCGCGCGCGCCGAGCAGCATGTTCTGCAGCACGGTGAGGCGGCCGAGCGACTTCGTCAGCTGGAACGTGCGCACCATGCCGCGCCGCGCCACCTTGTGGCTGGGCACGTGCGCGAGCGACTGGCCCTCGAACGACCAGCTGCCCTTGTTGGGGCGGTCGAAGCCGGTGAGCAGGTTGAAGAAGGTCGTCTTGCCGGCGCCGTTCGGGCCGATGAGGGCGGTGATCCTGCCGCGCGGGATCTCGACGTGCGCGACGTCGACGGCCGTGAGGCCGCCGAACTGCCGGATCACGCCATCCGCGATGACGATCGGGTCGACCTTCTTGCAGCCCGGGCCGACGGGGCCGTCGACGAGCGGGTGCGTGACCGGGGGCGTGGTCGTGTCAGACATTGAACGACAGCTCCTTCTTGTTGCCGAGGATGCCCTGTGGTCGGAAGATCACGAGGAGCATCAGTGCGACGCCGATGAGCACGAAGCGGATCTGGCCGGCCTGCGAGCCGCTCATGTCGCCGAAGAGGCCCATGCCGTGGAGCACGTTGATGACGCCGCCGGTGAACGACAGCAGCACCCAGAAGAGGATCGAGCCGAGCAGCGGACCGAAGACGGTCGCGGCGCCGCCGAGCAGCAGCGCGGTCCAGATGTAGAAGGTCATCGTGGTCGCGAAGTTGTCGGGCTGCACGGCTCGGGGGAGCACGAACATGACGCCCGCGATCGCGCCGAGCGTGCCGCCGAGCACGAGCGCCTGCATCTTGTAGCTGTAGACGTTCTTGCCGAGCGAGCGCACGGCGTCCTCGTCCTCGCGGATGCCCTTGATGACGCGGCCCCACGGGCTGCGCATGAGCAGCCAGACGAGCACGAGCGCGACGATGACGAGCGACCAGGCGATGATGCGCACCCAGGTGTCGTAGGCCGTGGCCGTCCACGGGCCGAAGCCGTAGGTGGTGCCGGTCAGCGGGTTCATCGCGTCGAAGTCGCCCTTGTAATCCTGACCGCGGAGGCCCTGCGAGCCGCCCGTGATGCTCGTCAGGTCCTGCGTGCGGACGGTGAAGCGCACGATCTCGGCGGCCGCGATCGTGACGATCGCGAGGTAGTCGCCGCGGAGCCGCAGCGTCGGGATGCCGAGGATGAGCGCGAAGATCACCGCCGCGACGATGGCGACGAGCATGGCCGCGAGGAACGACAGCCACGCGGGCCAGCCGAGCGTCGCGGTCGGGTCGGCCATCATCGTGAAGATCGCGAACGCGTACGCGCCGATCGCCATGAAGCCCGCCTGGCCGAAGTTCAGCAGGCCGGAGTAGCCGAAGTGCACGTTGAGGCCGATGGTCGCGAGCGCGAACGCGGCGGTGGTGGGGGAGAGGATCTCGCCCGCGGCGGTGTTGAGGACGCTGAGGAAGTCCATGTCAGCCGATCCTTTCCCTGCGACCCAGGATGCCCTGCGGTCGGAACAGCAGCACGAGGATGAGCACGAGCAGCGCGATCGCATACCGGAGGTCGGGTGCGAGGAAGAGCGTCGAGATCTCGGTGACCAGGCCGATCACCACCGCCCCGACGAGGGCGCCGAAGGCGCTGCCGAGGCCGCCGAGCGTGACGCCGGCGAACAGCAGCAGCAGGATCGTGAAGCCCACGTCCCACTTGATGTTGGCGCCGATGAAGTAGGTGTAGAGGATGCCCGCGCCACCGGTGAGGAGGCCGGCGAGGACCCAGACGATGCGGATCACGCGGTCGACGTCGATGCCGGACGCCGCAGCGAGGCTCGCGTTGTCGCTCACCGCGCGGGTGGCCTTGCCGATGCGCGTGCGCGTCAGGAACAGGCCGACGGCGATGAGCACCACGATCGCGATCACCGTGCTGACGACGTTCGACGTGCGCATGAGCACGGGACCGACCTCGAGCACGGGGCCGGGGTCGACCGAGAGGCCCTCGGTGCCGCCGCCGATGAGGAACTGGAACATGTAGCGGAGCGCGATCGAGAGGCCGATCGTCACGATGAGCACCTGCACGAGACCGACGCGGCGCCGGCGCAGGGGCTTGAAGATGCCCCAGTCGTGCACCCAGCCGAGCGCAGCCGAGGCGACGAGCGTCACGATGATCGCGATCCAGACGGGCCAGTTCACGAGGGTCGTCGTGGCGTAGAAGACCACGCCGCCGAAGGTGAGGAGCTCGCCGTGCGCGAAGTTGTTCACGCCGGTGGTGCCGAAGATCAGCGTGATGCCGATCGCGGCGAGCGCGAGCAGGAGGCCGAAGTTGAGGCCGGAGATGATGCGCGACAGCAGCTGCGAGCCGAAGTCGTTCGACGCGGCGCCGGTGGACGCCTCGCCGCCGGGGGCCGCGCCCTCGCCGGTCGTCGGCGCACCGCTCGCACCGCCGTCACCGGGGCTGCCGCCGCCGCTCGGGGAGGGCGCCGGAGCGCCGTCGGCGCTCGCGAACGGGAAGAGCACGCCGACCGACGTCGATCCGCCGACCTCGAACTCCCGGCTCTCGAACGACGCGTCCCGCAGCGTCACGCCGTCGGGCAGCGTCGCGGTGTCGATCGAGACCGTGTAGGTGCCCGCCGCCGGGACCCCGACGATCCAGCGGCCGTCGGCCCCGGTCGCCACGGTCTCATCGACGCCGTCACCGGTCACGGTGATCTCGACGCCCTCGAGGGGCGTCTGCCCGTCGCGGACGATGCCGTTGAAGTTGAACGGAGCTGGCTGCTCGGTCGTGGCCAGGGGCGCGGCGGCGACCGCGGTCGCACCACCTGCCACCATGCCCATGACGGCGAGGGCGACGGCGATTGCTCGCCGCAGCCCGCTCCGTCGCGGTCTGCTGGACGTCTTCACGTGTCCTCCATGCCGTGGGGCCGCGCGGGCGCAAGGGAATGGGCTGCGCGTGATGCCCGTTACATCGGTGGTGAAACAGTAGCGGCCGCTTCGAGGGCCGCCGTCCACTTTCGGTTCTCTTGTGCGCTTCTTCATGCGGATGCCGCACGACCGTTACCGAATAGATACGATGGAAGCGATGGAGATGCGCAATCCGTTCGGCCCGATCGGCCTGACCTACGACGACGTCATGCTGCTCCCGGGCCGCACCGATGTGATTCCCAGCGAGGCCGACACCGGCACGAGGCTCTCGCGCAACATCCGGCTCGCGATCCCGCTCGTCTCGAGCGCGATGGACACCGTGACCGAGGACCGGATGGCGATCGCGATGGCACGCCAGGGCGGCATCGGCATCGTGCACCGCAACCTCTCGGTCGCGGACCAGGCCGGGATGGTCGACCGCGTCAAGCGGTCCGAGTCCGGGATGATCACGGACCCGGTCACGACGCACGCAGACGCGACGATCGAGGAGGTCGACCGCATCTGCGGCGAGTTCAAGGTCTCCGGCCTGCCGGTCGTCGACCCTGACGGGGTGCTCGTCGGCATCGTCACGAACCGCGACATGCGCTTCGTGCCGCGCGAGGAGTTCGCCACCACGCTCGTGCGCGACGTCATGACGCCCGCGCCGCTCAAGACGGCGAAGGTCGGCATCTCCCGCGAGGACGCGTTCGCGATCTTCCACGAGACGAAGCTCGAGAAGCTGCCGCTCATCGATGAGCAGGGGCGCCTCGGCGGCCTCATCACCGTCAAGGACTTCGACAAGGTCGAGCAGTACCCGAACGCGACGAAGGATGCGCACGGCCGCCTGCGCGTGGGCGCCGCGATCGGCTTCTTCGGCGACGCCTTCGACCGGGCCGTGGCGCTCGCGGAGGCCGGCGTCGACGTCATCGTCGTCGACACCGCCAACGGCGAGAGCCAGGGCGTGCTCGACATGGTCGCGAAGCTCAAGGGCGACGAGCGCTTCAGCGGCATCGACATCATCGGCGGCAACGTCGCGACCTACGAGGGCGCCGCGGCGCTCATCGAGGCCGGCGTCGACGCGGTGAAGGTGGGCGTCGGGCCGGGCTCGATCTGCACCACCCGCGTCGTCTCGGGCGTCGGTGTGCCGCAGGTCTCGGCGATCTACGACGCCGCGCGCGCCGCGCACGACGCGGGCACCGACATCCCGATCATCGCCGACGGCGGCCTGCAGTACTCGGGCGACATCGCCAAGGCGCTCGTGGCGGGCGGCTCGTCGGTCATGCTCGGCTCGCTGCTCGCGGGCACGAACGAGAGCCCGGGCGACCTGGTGCTCGTGAACGGCAAGCAGTTCAAGACGTACCGCGGCATGGGCTCGCTCGGCGCGATGCAGACCCGCGGCAAGAAGACCTCGTACTCGCGCGACCGCTACTTCCAGGCGGACGTGCCGAGCGACGAGCAGCTCATCGCCGAGGGCATCGAGGGTCAGGTGCCGTACCGCGGCCCGCTCGGCTCGGTGGCGTACCAGCTCGTCGGCGGCCTGCGGCAGTCGATGTTCTACACCGGCGCGCGCACGATCGAGGAGCTGCAGCAGAAGGGCCGCTTCGTGCAGATCACCGCCGCCGGCCTCAAGGAGTCGCACCCGCACGACATCCAGATGGTCGTCGAGGCGCCGAACTACCGCCGCTGACTTCCGCTCGCACATCGAGAGGTAGCGGCCCGCGCGAGCGGTAGCGGCGCGCGGCTACCTGTCGGGCGGGGCGCTACCGCTCGGTGCTCACCAGCCCGGGAGCAGCGAGGTGCGCACCGGTACGTGGTGCTGCGCGAGCATCGACTGCAGGATGGTGGGTCGCTGCACCGCATCCCACATCCAGTGCAGGGTGTCGGCCACCTCGCGCATCGCGTCGTCCCGGCGCTTCTCGGCGATGACCGCATCGACCGGCTGGACGCCGTTCGCCCCGGCGAGCACGCCGTACTTCTGGGCGCCGTCGAACTCGCCGGCGAGGGGCCGGCGACCGGGTCGCTCCCATAGGAAGTCAGGGAAGCGGTCCCCGAGGCGCGTCCGCACGCGCACCTGGAGCTGCGGCACCGGCGCGCCGAGCCGGTGGATCACGACACGGCTCCACGACTCGCCGACGGACTCGGCGAGCGGATCGGCGAACCCGACGACCCACGCCGCGCGCCGCTGGCCTCGCGGGCCCTGCCTGGTCAGGGCATCGGTCACCTCCGCTCGCGTCACGACGCCCGTCCGCAGCGCCCAGTCGAGGGCGCTGACCGCGTCGGTCTGCCTGCCGAGGCGGGCGACGTGGCCGAGCGCATAGGCGGGGGTCGATCGTGCGATGCCGTCCTCCACGAGCACGTCCTGGCCCGCCACGCGGACGTGCGAGTTGCGGATGCCCGCGAGCGAGCCGGGCATGGATGGATCGCCGATCGTGAACACGTCCTGGGGGATGCCGTGCGGCAGCCCGGCGAGCACGAGCGCCGATTCGCGCGCGAAGACGGCGCCCGGCCGCGCGGCGGCCGCGGCCTGGACCTCGAGCAGGTAGCGCGCGTGCCGTGGCAGAGCCTCGAGCGCTGCGCGCTCTGCGTACCAGCCGCGCCGGATTCGGGCGAGCGCGGGATCCGCGCGAGCGCGGATCGGTGCGTCATCGCTGGCGGGGATCAGATCGAGAGGCATGCCCGCACCCTGCCCGAGCCGGGGTCCTGCTCGCTCCGCCTCCAGCCCTGCCTGTGGAGCGCGCCGACCGGCAGCGCTCCGCGCGAGCGGTAGCGCGCGCCGATAGGTAGCGCTGCGCGCGAGCGGTAGCGGCGCGCCACTACCGCTCGGGCGCAGGGCTACCTCTCGGTGTTCGACGAGGGCTTGCGGGGCGCACAGACGCGATATATCGTGTCTCGCAGCAGACGCGATATATCGCGTTTCGGAGCCTGAGGGGGCAGCCATGGACCAGCACGACACGCAGCACGAGGCCGGCGACACGAAGCCGCGCAGCGCATCCGGCGCATCGGCGTCGGGCGCCGACGCCATCACCGAGCGCTGGACGATCGCCGAGGGCGAGAGCCGCGTCATCGACCTCGACGCGGTGACGGCGCTGCGCGTCGGCATCGTCGGCGGCAGCGTCGACATCGTCGGCCACGACGAGCCGACCGCCCGCGTCGAGGTGCACCGCGTCGAGGGGCGTGACCTCAGCGTCACGCTCGAGCAGGGCCGGCTGTCGATCTCGCACCCGCGCGTGAGCTGGGACGACGTGTGGGAGTCGGTCAAGGCGCTCGTGGGCGTGCGGGCCAAGGTCGAGCTGAGCATCCTCGTGCCCCGCCACGTCGCGCTCTCGCTCGGGCAGGTCAGCGCATCCGCCCTCGTCTCGGGCCTCGGCGCCCGTGCCACCCTCAGCACCGTGTCGGGCCCGCTGCAGGTGGAGTCGCACCGCGGCGACCTCGACCTCAACACCGTCTCCGGCGACATCGAGGTCTCGGGCGGCGCCGGGCGGCTCGCGGTCAACGGCGTCTCCGCGAGCGTCACCGCGACCGGCGCGCTGCAGGAGGTCGGCGTCGACACCGTCAGCGGCGAGGTGCTGCTCGACGTGCACGGCGCCCCGCGCAGCATCACCGTGAACACCGTCTCGGCCGACGTGACGCTGCGGCTCGACGCCGACCAGGGCGTCCGGGCCACCACCCGCACCGTCTCGGGCCGCGGCCGCATCGTCGGCCGGGCCGTGCCGAAGCGCGGCGGCACCGAGGTGGTCGAGGGCACGAACGCCTTCCGCTTCGCCGCGAACACCGTCTCGGGCGCCGTCACGGTCGTGCGGAGGGACGCATGAGCCCCGTCTTCGGCCACGGCGCGCTGCGCCTCTACCTCCTGAGCCTGCTCGCCGAGGCGCCGCGCCACGGCTACGAGCTCATGCAGGCGCTGAGCGACCGCTTCGGCGGCACCTACTCGCCGAGCGCCGGCACCATCTACCCGCGGCTGTCGAAGCTCGAGGAGGAGGGGCTGCTGACGAAGTCGACCGACGGCCGCAAGACCACCTACGAGATCACCGACGCGGGACGCGCGGAGCTCGCGGCGCGCGAGGGCGAGCTGCGCGAGCTCGAGGGCGAGATCACCGACTCGGTGCGGCGGATGGCGTCCGACGTGCGCGCGGGCGTGAAGAGCGCGATGCAGGCGCTGCGGGCCGACCTCGCGGCCGCCGAGCGCGATGCGCGCGGCACGCCGCCCACCCCGAGCACGCCCACGCCTCCGGAGCGCGAGGAGCGGGGCTGGTTCGAGGCGCACGCGCGGCCCGCGTCTCCGCCCGACCCGTCCTTGCCTGAGCGACCGGTGCCCGCGTCGAGCCCCACGTCGAGCTCCGTGCCGAACCCCGTCTCCACGCCCTGGCCGGAGCCGGAGCCATCGTGGACCGGGCCGTCGTGGACGGAGGCCAGCAACCCGGCGGATGTGCCCCACCCGGCCGAGCGCGCGGCCGCGCGCATGGCGATCCACGACATCGACCTCGCCCTCACGGAGTTCCGCCAGCAGGTGCGCGACGCGGCGCGCGCCGATCGTGGCGAGCGCGTGAGCACCGCGAAGGCCGCGTCGGTGCGGGTCGAGCTCGAGGCGGCGCTGCTGCGCATCAAGAGCGTGCTCGGGTCCTGAGCGTCCCTCGCTCCCTGCGGGATAGGCTGGGCGGGTGACGGAGATCGAGATCGGCCGCAGCAAGCGCGCCCGCACCGGGTACGGCTTCGACGACATCAGCATCGTGCCGTCACGGCGCACGCGCGACAGCGACCTCGTCTCGCTGCAGTGGCAGATCGACGCCTTCAAGTTCGAGATCCCGGTGATGAGCGCCCCGACCGACTCGGTCACGAGCCCGGCCACAGCGATCGCGCTCGGCAGGGCCGGAGGCGTCGGCGTGCTCAACCTCGAGGGCGTCTGGACCCGCTACGACGACCCCGAGCCGCTGCTCGCCGAGATCGCGCGCCTGCCCGCCGACCTCGCGACGAGCCGCATGCGCGAGATCTACGCCGAGCCGATCAAGCCGGAGCTCATCCGCGACCGCCTCGCGCAGATCCGCGACGCCGGCGTGCCGGTCTCCGGCAGCCTCAGCCCGCAGGCCGTGCAGCAGCACTACGAGACGGTGCTCGCGGCGGGCGTCGAGCTCATGGTCATCCGCGGCGCCACGGTGAGCGCCGAGCACGTCTCCGCCGAGCGCGGCGCGCCCCTCAACCTCAAGCAGTTCATCTACGAGCTCGACGTGCCCGTCGTGGTCGGCGGCGTCGTCACCTACACGGCCGCGCTGCACCTCATGCGCACCGGTGCGGCGGGCGTGCTCGTCGGCTTCGGGGGCGGTGCGGCCTCGACGAGCGAGAAGGTGCTCGGCGTCGCGGCCCCGATGGCGACCGCCGTGAGCGACGTCGCCGCCGCCCGGCGCGACTACCTCGACGAGTCCGGCGGCCGCTACGTGCACGTCATCGCCGACGGCTCGCTCGGCACCTCCGGGCAGGTCGTGAAGGCGCTCGCATGCGGCGCCGACGGCGTCATGCTCGGCACCGCGCTCGCTCGTGCGACGGATGCCCCCGGCCGCGGCTGGCACTGGGGCCCCGAGGCGCACAACCAGAAGCTGCCTCGCGGCAATCGCGTGCAGGTCGACCAGGTCGGCCCGCTCGACGTCGTGCTGAACGGACCCTCACCGGTCGCGGACGGCACGGCGAACATCATGGGCGCTCTGCGCAAGGCCATGTCGACCACCGGCTACAAGGACCTCAAGGAGTTCCAGCGGATCGACGTGGTCGTGGAGAGCAGCCCGCCACGCTAGACCGCCCACCCGGGCGCGCATCCAAGGAGGATCCATGGCTGAGACCACCAACAGCGTGAGTCGGTCGAGGAAGCTCGGCCCCGAGGAGCGCGCTGCCGCGATCGCCTCGCTCCGCGAGCGCGAGGTCGATGTGCTCGTGATCGGCGGCGGCATCGTCGGCACCGGCGCGGCGCTCGACGCCGTGACGCGCGGCCTGCGCGTCGGCCTCATCGAGGGGCGCGACTTCGCCTCCGGCACGTCGAGCCGCTCGTCGAAGCTCATCCACGGCGGCATCCGCTACCTCGAGCAGGCCAACTTCGGCCTCGTGCGGGAGGCGCTCATCGAGCGCGGCCTGCTGCTGCAGCGCCTCGCGCCGCACCTCGTGAAGCCCGTCAAGTTCCTCTACCCGCTCACGACGCCGCTCATCGAGCGCGCGTACATCGGCGCGGGCATGGCGATGTACGACGCCTTCAGCTACACGGGCTTCATGAAGCCGGGGGTGCCGATGCACCGGCACCTCACCAAGAAGCAGATGCTGAAGCAGATCCCGTCGCTCGACCCGAACGCGCTCGTCGGCGGCCTCACCTACTACGACGGCCAGGTCGACGACGCCCGCTACGTCGCCGAGCTCGCGCGCACCGCGTCGTTCTACGGCGCCCACGTGGCGAGCCGCGTGCGCGCGGAGGGCTTCCTCAAGGTGGGCGAGCGGGTCGTCGGCGTGCAGGCGCACGACTACGAGACCGGCGAGCAGTTCGAGATCCGCGCGAAGCAGGTCGTGAACGCGACCGGCGTCTGGACGGGCGACACCCAGGCGATGGTCGGCTCGCGCGGCGAGTTCAAGGTGCGGGCGTCGAAGGGCGTGCACCTCGTGGTGCCGCGCGACCGCTTCCACTCGTCGATGGGCCTGCTGCTGCGCACGGAGAAGAGCGTGCTCTTCGTCATCCCGTGGGGCCGGCACTGGATCATCGGCACGACCGACACCGACTGGGAGCTCGACAAGGCGCACCCGGCGGCGACGGCGGCCGACATCGACTACATCCTCGACCACGTGAACTCGGTGCTCGCGACGAAGCTGACCCGCAGCGACGTCGAGGGCGTCTACGCGGGCCTGCGGCCGCTGCTCGCGGCGAGCGACGGCTCCTCGACCGCGAACCTCTCGCGCGAGCACTACGTCTCGCACACCGTGCCGGGCCTCGTGCTCATCGCCGGCGGCAAGTGGACCACCTACCGCGTGATGGCGAAGGACGCGATCGACGAGGCGGCGAGCGCGATGGACGGCAAGGTGCCCGACTCGTGCACCGAGCAGATCCCGCTGCTCGGCGCCGTCGGCTACCGGGCGGCCTGGAACAAGCGGGCGAGGATCGCGCGCGCGTTCGGGGTGCACAAGCACCGCATCGAGCACCTGCTCAACCGGTACGGCACGCTCACCGACGAGGTGCTCGACATCATCCGGCAGCAGCCGGAGCTCGCCGAGCCGCTGCCGGGCGCCGACGACTACATCGGCGCGGAGGTGCGCTACGCCTGCACGCACGAGGGTGCCCTGCACCTCGACGACGTGCTCGCCCGCCGCACCCGCATCTCGATCGAGTCGTGGGACCGCGGCGTCGCGGCGGCCCCGGTCGCCGCTCGGATCATGGCGGATGCGCTCGGCTGGGACGAGGCGCGCATCGAGAAGGAGATCAACACCTACAACAAGCGCGTCGCCGCCGAGCTCGCGAGCCAGGAGCTGCCGGACGACGAGTCGGCCGACCGGGCGCGCCTCGAGGCGCCGGAGATCGTGCCGCTCGGCGCGCTCCCGACCGCGAGCGCTGTCGGCACCAGGCAGGAGCCGGTGGCCTGAGCGGCCTCGGCTGCCCGCTCGTCGAGCGGGCAGCCGGGTCGCCGCCGCGCCGGTCGACGCCGGTAGACTCGGGGGTGCATGAGCACCCCCTTCCCCACCTTCCGGCAGGTCGCGACGCGGCCCCGCTGGATCGGCGTGCTCGTCGCGTGCCTCGCGGTCGCCGCCGTCTTCGCGCTGCTCGGCCAGTGGCAGATCGCGCGCGCGGTCGAGCAGGGCCAGGCGGATGAGCGCGACACCGAGACCGCCGTGCCGCTCACGAGCGTGGCCGTGCCGGGCTCGACGCTGACGAGCGAGGCCGGCGGCCGCATGGTCTCGTTCACGGGCGAGTGGGTGCCGGAGGACTTCGACACGCTCGCCGGCCGCTCGCAGGACGGCCTGATCGGCACCTGGGTGGTCGGGCGCGTCCTCGTGCCGCAGGACGGTGCCGACCCCGTCTCGCTGCCCGTCGCGCTCGCGTGGTTCGCCGACCCGGCCGCGGCGCAGGCGCTCGTCGAGCAGCGCGGCGCCGGCGGCGCTGGGGAACTCGTCGGCAGGCTCATGCCGTCCGAGGCGCCGACGCAGGGCGACATCCAGACCGACGAGGTCGAGGCGATGAGCGTCGCCGCGCTCATCAACGAGTGGGAGGCGTACGACGGCCGCGTCTACGGGTCGTACGCGATCCTCGACGCCGCCGCGGCCGACGCATCCGGCGCGCTCGTCGACGGCGGCGAGCCGATCGTGTCGGTCCGCCCGGTCACCGACACGCAGCTCAACGCCCTCAACATCTTCTACGCGATCGAGTGGGTCGCGTTCATGCTCTTCGCCTTCTACCTCTGGTACCGACTCGTCAAGGACGCGCTCGAGCGCGAGGTCGAGGCCATCGAGGATGCAGCGGAAGCCGCCGCAGCGGGCGGCGACACGGCCCGCGGATAGGCTGGAGACGTGCCGAGACCGATCGAACAGCTGCCCCAGATCCGCACGGCGATTACGTTCTACCGCGTGATGTCGTGGGTGACGGGCATCTTCCTGCTGCTGCTCGTGGCGGAGATGGTGCTGAAGTACTCGCCGACGCACGTCGAGGTCTTCGCCTTCGGGGCGAGCGGCCCGCTTGCCCTCGAGGCGGTCGTGCCGGGCGCCGGATGCCAGTGGTACTCGCTGTTCGTGCCCGGCGGCATGGGCTGCGAGATCACCTCGCTCGGCGAGGGCGTCAACATCTCGCTCGGCATCCTGATCGTGCACGGCTGGATCTACGTCGTCTACCTGTTCGCGTCGTTCCGGCTCTGGAGCCTGCTCCGCTGGCCCTTCAAGCGCCTGTTCGCGATGGCGCTCGGCGGCGTCGTGCCGTTCCTCTCCTTCTTCGTCGAGCGCCCGATGCACCGCATCGCGCTCGCCGACCTCGCCCGCCTGGAGGCCGAGAAGGCCGCCAGGTCGGCGGCCGCCCCCGCTCCCGCATCCACCGCCCCGGAGGCATGATGTCCGACACCGCCCAGCGCCCCGTCCTCGTCGTCGACTTCGGCGCGCAGTACGCGCAGCTCATCGCGCGCCGCGTGCGCGAGGCCGACGTCTACAGCGAGATCGTGCCGTCGACGATCACCGCCGACGAGATCCGCGCGAAGGATCCCGCCGCGATCGTGCTCTCCGGCGGACCCTCGAGCGTCTACGCCGAGGGCGCGCCCCGGCTCGACGAGGGCATCCTCGAGCTCGGGGTGCCGACGTTCGGCATCTGCTACGGCTTCCAGGTGATGGCCGCGCAGCTCGGCGGCACGGTCGCGAAGACCGGCAACCGTGAGTACGGCTCGACCGCGATGCAGGTCGACGGCGGCGGCGCGCTGCTGAACGGCCAGCCCGACGCGCAGACGGTGTGGATGAGCCACGGCGACGCGGTCGCGGAGGCGCCGGCAGGCTTTACGGTGCTCGCATCGACCGCCGACACCCCGGTCGCCGCGTTCGAGGACCGCGAGCGCAGGCTCGCCGGCGTGCAGTGGCACCCGGAGGTGCGGCACTCCGAGCACGGCCAGCGCGTGCTCGAGTCGTTCCTGCACGACATCGCGGGGCTCCCGGGCGACTGGCGCACCGGCAACGTCATCGAGGAGCAGGTCGCGCGCATCCGCGAGCAGGTCGGCACCGACCGCGCGATCTGCGGCCTGTCCGGCGGCGTCGACTCCGCCGTCGCCGCCGCGCTCGTGCACGAGGCGATCGGCGACCAGCTCATCTGCGTCTTCGTCGACCACGGGCTGCTGCGCCAGGACGAGCGACGGCAGGTCGAGGAGGACTACGTCGCCTCGACCGGCGTGCGGCTGGTCACGGTCGACGCGCGCGAGCGATTCATGCAGGCGCTCGCCGGCGTGACCGACCCCGAGGAGAAGCGCAAGATCATCGGGCGCGAGTTCATCCGCGCGTTCGAGCAGGCGGAGCGCGACCTCGCCGCCGAGGCAGCAGCCGACGGCGAGCCGATCCGCTGGCTCGTGCAGGGCACGCTCTACCCCGACGTCGTCGAGTCGGGCGGCGGCTCCGGCACCGCGAACATCAAGAGCCACCACAACGTCGGCGGGCTGCCCGACGACCTGCAGTTCAAGCTCGTCGAGCCGCTGCGGGCGCTCTTCAAGGACGAGGTGCGCGCCATCGGCCGCGAGCTGGGCCTGCCGGAGGTCATCGTCTCGCGCCAGCCGTTCCCCGGACCGGGCCTCGGCATCCGCATCATCGGCGAGGTCACCGAGGAGCGGCTCGACACCCTGCGCCGCGCGGATGCGATCGCGCGCGCGGAGCTGACGGCCGCAGGCCTCGACGGCGAGATCTGGCAGTGCCCGGTCGTGCTCCTCGCCGACGTGCGCTCGGTCGGCGTCCAGGGCGACGGCCGCACCTACGGCCACCCGATCGTGCTGCGCCCCGTCTCGAGCGAGGACGCCATGACCGCCGACTGGACGCGCCTGCCGTACGACGTGCTCGCGCGCATCTCGAACCGCATCACGAACGAGGTGCCGGAGGTCAACCGCGTCGTGCTCGACGTGACGTCGAAGCCGCCGGGGACGATCGAGTGGGAGTAGGGGTTCGTAGGGTCGCGTGGGTCGCGCGGTCTGCTCCTCAGCTCAGACAATGACGAAGGCCGGATGCCCCACGGGGTGTCCGGCCTTCTTCGGGTCCTGGTGATGTGGGGCATCCGGCCTTCGTCATAACTCGACACCCCGCAGACCGCGCGACCCCCGCTGCGGGTGGGAGGGCAGGCGGAGGGCAGGGAGATTCGCAGGCGTTCGGGGGAGGATCGTGCCGTGCAGGGTGGTGGCGGAGAGGTTCGCGAGGCGAGGGTGCTCGCGTGGTGGGCGCTGGGGGGAGCGGCGCTCCTCGCCGTCCCGCTGGCGCCCAGCGCGGTGGTGTGGCTGCGAGACGGGCTGCGCTTCGGGTGCTCGTACGCGCCGGCGAGCGAAGGCCCCGGGTCCTGGTCCTGCGGCGACGGGATCGTGCTGCTGTCTGCCGGCGTGCCGATGCTCCTGCTGTGCGCTGCGGCGCTCGCGGTCTCGCTCCTGTGCGTGCTGGCGGCCGGGCGTGCGCCGCGAGCGCTGCTGCCCGTCGCGGCGCTGATGGCCGGGGTGCCGACGATCGCGACCTGCCTGCTCCTGCTCGGACCCGCTCGTGCGACCGATGCCGCCCTCGCGCAGTCCGGCGGGTTGCCGCCAGAGCGTTCCGCGCTCGACCTGTGGATGAGCTCCGCTGGCCTGGCCAGCGGCTGGGTGGGCCTCGCGGCGATCTGCGTCGCCGTCGGGACCTGGCTGCTCGTCCGCGGCCGAGCTCCCGCGGTCGCGCGGAGCCTCTCGCGTGCCGGCACCGTCGCGCTCCTGCTCTCGTGCGCCTCCACGCTCGGCGGCACGCTCGCGCCGGCGGTCGTCGGCACCGCGATCGCGTGCGCGGCGACAGGCGTGGCGGCGGCCTACGGCCGCGAGCTCGCGGCGGGCACGCGCGCCGACCTGCACCCGCGGGCGCCTGCAGCATGAGGGGCGCAGGGGAGTAGCGTCGAGCCCGTGGTGACGAACCGACCAGGGCGCGAGCGCTCCGCCCGCGCGGCGGCGCTCTGGCTGCTCGTCATCGGGTTCGTCGCGAGCGCGATGGTGAGCCTCGCCCGCGCGAGCTTCCTGCAGGCGCGGCTGCGGTTCGGCTGCCGGCTCTCGGGCGTCGACTGGGTCTGCGACGACCAGGCCGCGCTGCTGTGGCCGGCGATCGGCGGCACCCTGCTCGGCGCGCTCGCGCTCGGCGGCGTCGCGCTGCTCATCCGTGCCACCTGGGATCGCGCGCGGCTGCGCGCCGAGTGGCTCGGCTCCATCGCGCTCATCGGCGTGCTGCCGACGGTGGTGCTGAGCCTGCTGCTGCTCGTCGACGCGATCGCCCACGACGCATCCGGCGTCGCCCTCGACGCGAGCCGCGTCGCGATGTGGGCGGAGCGGGCGATGCTCTCGGCGCTCGCGAGCCTCGTCGCCGGGCTGCTGGCCGCGAGCGGCCTGCGGATGCGCGCGCGCGGCAGGCCACGCCGCGTCGCCTTCGTGGCGCTCATCACGGCGCTCCTGCTGCTGCTGCTCTCGGCGGCGATGTCGTCGCTCGGCACCCTGCCCTCCGGCATCGTCGCGGCGAGCGCGATCGGCGCCGGCTGGTACATCGCGGCAGGCGCCTGGCCGGCGAGCGCGAAGCGATCTGCAGCGGATGTCGATCCGGACCGTTCCCGTTCGACGCCTTGAGTGAGAGGGTCGATCGACGACCCACACACGCAAGGAGTCACACCGTGCAGTACATGCTGATCATGCGCTCGAACGACGAGGCCGTCGAGGCGTACAAGCAGATCCCCTTCGAGCAGGTCATCGAGGCGATGGGGAAGTACAACGAGTCGATGGTCGAGGCCGGCGTGCTGCTCGCCGGCGAGGGCCTGTCCGATGCATCGGAGGGCTTCGTCGTCGACTTCTCGGCCGACCCGCCGCTCGTCACCGACGGCCCGTACGGCGAGACGAAGGAGCTGTTTAACGGCTTCTGGATCCTCGACGTCGCCTCCAAGGAGGAGGCCGCGGAGTGGGCGCAGCGCTGCCCGCTCGGCCCCGGCTCGAAGCTCGAGGTGCGCCGCGTGCAGGGCGTCGACGACTTCCCTGCCGACAACGAGTGGATCCAGAAGGAGGAGGGCTGGCGCGAGCAGGAGGCCGCGAAGCGCGCAGCGACCGCTCCCGGCGGCGCCGCCGGCTGATCCGGTGACGGCGGACGAGGCGGCTCGCCGGGCGGAGGACTCCGCCCGGCGCGCCGTCGTCGCCGTGTGGCGCATCGAGTCGGCCCGCATCGTCGCGACCCTCACGCGCCACACCGGCGACTTCGCGCTCGCCGAGGACCTCGCGCAGGAGGCGCTCGCCGACGCGCTCGCGCAATGGCCGGAGCGCGGCGTGCCCCGCAACGGCGCCGCCTGGCTCACCGCGGTCGCGAAGCGCAAGGCGATCGACCACTGGCGTCGCCGGGAGCGGCTCGACGACCGGGTGGCCGCGATCGCCCACGACCTCGAGCGGGAGCAGGACGAGGCGGCGGATGCGCTGCCGTGGGACCCGGACGAGATCGACGACGACGTGCTGCGGCTCGTCTTCATCGCCTGCCACCCGCTGCTCGCGCCGCAGGCTCGCATCGCGCTCACGCTCCGCGTGGTCGCGGGCCTCGAGACCGCCGAGATCGCGCGCGCCTTCCTCGTGCCCGTCGCGACGGTGCAGCAGCGCATCGTGCGCGCGAAGCAGGCGCTCGCCGATGCGCACGTGCCATTCGAGGCGCCACCGCGCGGCGAGCGGGCGCAGCGCCTCGCCGCGGTGCTCGGCGTGCTCTACGTCATCTTCACCGAGGGGCACGCGGCGACGGCCGGCGACGACTGGATGCGTCCCGACCTCGCGCGCGAGGCGATCCGGCTCGCCCGCACGCTCGCCGCCCTGCAGCCCGACGAGCCCGAGGTGCACGGGCTCGTCGGGCTGCTCGAGCTCACCGCCGCCCGCTTCCCGGCGCGCGTCGACGCGCAGGGTGAGCCGGTGCTGCTCGCCGACCAGGACCGCCGGCGGTGGGACCGCGGCGCGATCCGGCGAGGCCGCGCGGCGCTCGCCCGCGCGGAGGGCTTCGGCCGCGGCCTCGGCCCCTACGCGCTGCAGGCCGCCATCGCCGAGTGCCACGCGGTCGCCGCCGACGTCGCCTCGACCGACTGGTCACGGATCGTCGCGCTCTACGGCGGGCTCGAGCAGGTCGCGCCGTCGCCCATCGTGACGCTCAACAAGGCCGTCGCCGTCTCGATGGCCGACGGCCCGGCGGCGGCGCTCGCGATCGTCGACCGGCTCGCGGGGGAGAAGGCGCTCGCGATCGGCCACCTGCTGCCGTCGGTGCGCGGGGAGCTGCTCTCGCGGCTCGGCCGCGACGAGGAGGCACGCGCCGCCTTCTCCCAGGCGGCCGAGCGCACGCAGAACGAGCGGGAGCGCGCCATCCTCCTCGCCCGGGCCGCGACGCGCTGACCGCGTTGGTCGTCCGTGACCGCCCGTTGCGGCCGGGAGGCAGCGGTGGGGCGGGGGCGACTACCGTGGAAGGGTGACGAGCATCGCGACGACAGGGCTGACCGACGACCGCGTGCTGGCGCTGCGCGCCGACTTCCCGATCCTCGCCGAGCAGCCGGCGGGCGTGCCGCTCGTCTACCTCGACTCCGGCGCCACGAGCCAGCAGCCGCGCCAGGTGCTCGATGCCGAGTGGGCCTTCCGCACGCAGCGCAACGCCGCCGTGCACCGCGGCGCGCACACGCTCGCCGCGCTCGCGACCGATGACTACGAGGTCGCCCGTGACCGCATCGCGCGCTTCGTCGGCGCGCGGCCCACCGAGATCTCCTGGGCGATGAACGCGACGGATGCCCTCAACACCGTCGCGCTGTCGCTCGCCGAGGCCAACCGAGCGGGTGCGGTCGACCCCGCCCTCCGCATCCGGGCGGGCGACGAGATCCTCGTCACCGAGGCGGAGCACCACGCCAACCTGCTGCCGTGGCAGCGCCTCGCCGACGAGACCGGCGCGACGCTGCGCTGGATCGAGGTGGACGACGACGGCGTCTGGACGGCGGAGGCGGCGCTCGCCGCGATCACCGAGCGCACGCGCGTCGTCGCGGTCGCCCACGTCTCGAACGTGACCGGGCTCATCGCGCCGGTCGACGAGATCGTGGCCGCGGCGCACGCGGTCGGCGCGCTCGTCGTGCTCGACGCCTGCCAGTCGGTGCCCCACCGGCCGGTCGACATGCGCGCGCTCGGCGTCGACGCGGCCGCGTTCAGCGCCCACAAGATGCTCGGCCCCGGCGGCATCGGCGTGCTCTACCTCGCCGAGGCGCTCGGTGCCGCGCTGCCGCCCGCGCGCCTGGGCGGCTCGATGATCACGACCGTGACGATGACCGAGCGCGAGTTCCTGCCCGCGCCGCAGCGCTTCGAGGCCGGCACGCAGCCCGTGTCGGCGATCGTCGGCCTCGCGGCGGCGGTCGACTACCTCGAGCGCGTGGGCATGGCGGCGATCGAGGCGCACGAGCTCGCGCTCGGGGAGCGGCTCGCATCGGGCGCCGCCTCGATCGAGGGCGTGCGGCTCGTCGGTCCGCAGCCGGGCGCCGAGCGCGCGGGGCTCGCGAGCGTCATCGTCGACGGCGTGCACGCGCACGACGTCGGCCAAGTGCTCGACGCCCAGGGGATCGCGGCGCGCGTCGGCCACCACTGCGCGCAGCCGCTGCACCGCCGACTCGGCGTCGCCGCCACGACCCGCGCCTCCGCCTACCTCTACACGACCGAGGCGGAGGTCGACCTGTTCCTCGACGCGCTCTCGGGCGTGCGCGCCTACTTCGGGGCCGGGCGATGACGAGCCAGGCACCGCGCGACCCGCTCGCCGGCCTCTACCAGGAGCTCATCCTCGAGCACGCGAAGCGGCGCGAGGGGGAGGGCGCGATCGAGCCGTTCGACGCCGAGCGCTTCCTGCGCAACCCCACGTGCGGCGACGAGATCCGGCTGCGCGTGCGGCTCGACGGCGACGCGGTCGCCGCGCTCGGCTGGGAGGGGCAGGGCTGCTCGATCTCGCAGGCATCGGCCTCGGTGCTCGCCGAGCAGGCGCCCGGCCTGACCGTGGCCGAGGCGCGGCAGCGGATCGAGGCGATGCGCGAGCTGCTGCGCTCGCGCGGCGGCGTCGAGCCCGACGAGGCGCTGCTCGGCGACGCGGTGGCGTTCGCGGGCGTGGCGAGGTTCCCGATGCGGGTGAAGTGCGCGATGCTCGCGTGGGTCGCGCTCGAGGAGGCGCTCGACCAGGCCGCGAGCTGAGCTCGGCACGCATGTCCGAGGCGTCGGCGGCATGCCTCCTGTGATGGGATGAGAGGTCCCCACAGGAGGTCTGACATGTCCAGCAGCACATCCGTCGGCGAGCGCATCGGCCGCGTCGCCGGCACCTGGTTCCCGCTCGTCGTCCTCGCGGCGGCCGCGATCGCCATCGTCGTCCCGCAGGCGTTCCTGCCGATCGGTCCGTGGATCAACACGCTGCTCGGCGTCATCATGCTCGGCATGGGCCTGACCCTGCAGCCGGTCGACTTCGCCGTCATCGCCAAGAAGCCGAAGGCGTTCGCGGTCGGCGTCGTGGCGCAGTACGTCATCATGCCGCTCGCGGCCATCGGCCTCGCACTCGCGTTCCAGCTGCCGCCCGAGCTGCTCGTCGGCGTCGTGCTCGTCGGCTCCGCGCCGGGCGGCACCGCGTCGAACGTCATGGTCTACCTCGCGAAGGGCGACACGGCGCTCTCGGTCGCGATGACCACCGCCTCGACGCTCCTCGCGCCCGTGCTCACGCCGCTGCTCGTGCTGTGGCTCGCCGGCTCCTACCTGCCGGTCGACGCCTGGGCCCTGTTCCAGTCGATCATCTTCATCGTGCTGATCCCCGTGGTCGTCGGCGTGCTCCTGCGGATGCTGCTGCCGAAGGTCGTGCGGGCGATCCTGCCGTGGCTGCCGCTCGTCTCGGTGCTCGGCATCACGCTCGTCGTGCTCGCCGTCGTCGCCGGCTCCGCATCGACGATCCTCTCGGTCGGCCTGCTCGTCGCGCTGGTCGTCATCCTGCACAACGGCGTCGGCTACGGGCTCGGCTTCCTCGCGGCGAAGGCGGTCGGGCTCGACGAGAGCGCCCGTCGCGCGGTCGCGATCGAGGTCGGCATGCAGAACTCCGGCCTCGCGGCAGGCCTCGCGCGCACCCACTTCACGCCCGAGTCGGCGCTGCCCGCGGCGATCTTCTCCGTCTGGCACAACGTGTCCGGCTCGCTGCTGGCCTCCTACTGGTCGCGCCGCCCGCCGAAGGCCGTCGGCACCGCCGAGCCCGCGCTCGACGATCAGCCCGTCGCCAGCTGACGAGGGTCGAGCGCCCCGTCGCCCCACGGGGCGGCGGGGCGTAGCCTTGCGCGCAACCGACAGGAGGAGCTGCGATGGCGCTGCGCTGGTATTCGAACGTGATCGAGTCGACCGACCCCGGGCGGCTCGCCCGCTGGTGGGGTGACGCGCTCGACTGGCAGATCATCTACGAGGCCGACGACGAGGTCGTCCTCATCCCGAAGTGGGCGCAGGAGCTGGCGCCCAAGCTCTCGTTCGAGCAGGTGCCGCCCGGGCTCACGTTCGTGCTCGTCGACCACGAGAAGGCGACGAAGAACCGCATCCACATGGACCTCGCGCCGCACACGGGCGACGACCGCGACGCCGAGATCGCCCGGCTCGAGGCGCTCGGCGCCAGGCGCATCGACGTCGGGCAGGGCCCGGACGTCTCGTGGACCGTGCTCGCCGACATCGACGGCAACGAGTTCTGCGTGCTGTCGAGCCGCGACCAGTAGGGCGGGAACGACGAAGGCCCCGGCGTCCGCCGGGGCCTTCGTCGTGCGTCAGCGGGGTGCGCTAATTGTTGCCGCGCAGGATCGCGATGATCCGCAGGATCTCGACGTAGAGCCAGATGATGGTCATCGTGAGGCCGAAGGCGGCCGACCAGCCGTACTTCTTGTGCACGCCGCGCTTGACGCCCATCTCGATGCCCTCGAAGTCCATGACGAGCGAGTAGGCGCCGAGCAGGACGGCGAGGCCGCCGAGCAGCACGCCGAGCGGGATGCCGAAGACCTCGATCGAGCGAGCGCCCCACGGGTCCTGGTTCACACCGGTGAGCATGAGCACGAGGTTGATCAGCGAGAAGGCGCCGTAGCCGATGATCGCGATGAAGAAGATCTTGTTCATGCGCGGCGACGTGCGGACGATGCGGAACGCGTAGAGCGCGAGCGTCGCGCCGATCACGCACGCGGTGGCGAGCAGCGCCTGGAAGATGATGCCGTCGTATCCAGTGCCGAACTCGAGGATGCCCGAGAAGCCACCGAGGAAGAGGCCCTGCGCCGCCGCGTAGGCGAGGATGAGCGCCGGGCTCGGCTCCTTCTTGAAGATGTTGACGAGCGCGAGCACGAAGCCGACGAGCGCACCGCCGTAGGTGAGCACGAAGAAGGCCGGCGAGGTGCCCGACACGAACAGCATGCCGAGCGTGACGATGAAGCCGAGCGCGGTCACGCCGAGCGTGACGGCCGTCTTCATGATCACGCCGTCGTAGGTGAGGCGCTCGGTCTCGAGCGGTCCGGCAGCGGGGCGACCGAACTGCTGGTCGAGCTGCTCGGGCGTGGGGATGGCCGGCTGGCCGTACGGCTGCTGGCCGTAGGGTGCCTGGCCATACGGCGCCTGCCCGTACTGGGGCTGGCCGAACTGCTGCGGCTGCTGGCCGTGCGGCTGCTGGCCGTAGGGTGCCTGCTGGCCGCCGGGGACAGCCTGCGAGGCGCGCTGCGCGTTCTCGGTGAACGCGGGCGAGTTGCGGAACGCCGGGTTGCCTGCCAAGGGAGATGCTCCTGTCGGGAAGAACGGGTGGCCGCCCCGGTGGGCGGACGCGATCAGCGTATCCGGCGACCCCCAGCATTTGCTGTGTCACGGGGACGATTCGCCCAGGGCGCATCTCGCTAGATTGGCGCGGTGCCACCCACTCGCGTCATCGGCCACCGCGGCGCCTCGGGATGGGCGCCCGAGCACACCAGGACGGCCGTGCGCCTCGCCGCCGAGCTCGGCGCCGATGCCGTCGAGCCCGACCTCGTCGCGACCCGCGACGGCGTGCTCGTCGTGCGGCACGACAACGAGCTCGGTGGGACGACCGACATCGCCGATCGGCCGGACCTCGCCGACCGGCGTCGCACGCAGACGATCGACGGCGTCGAGCTCGATGGCTGGTTCGTCGAGGACCTCACGTGGGCCGAGGTGGCGACGCTCCGCGCTCGCGAGCGGCTGCCCGCGCTGCGACCGCTCAGCGCGCGTCGCGACGGTCGGGACGCCGTCCTCCGGTTCACCGACCTCCTCGCGATCGCCGACGAGACGGGGCTCGACGTCGTCGCCGAGCTCAAGCACGCGACGCATCACGCATCGATCGGGCTCCCGCTCGACGCGCTGCTGGCGGATGCGGTCGCCGGCGCGCACTGGTCGTCGAGCGGGCGGCTGACGATCGAGAGCTTCGAGGAGTCGGTGCTGCACGCGGTGCGCGAGCGCGGCGTCGAGGCCCGGATCGTCTACCTGATGGAGCAGGACGGCACGGCGGCCGACCTGGTCGGCGACGACCGGGCGCCGTCCTACGCGCAGCAGCGCACCGACACCGGGCTCGCCGCGCTCGGCCGTCGCGTCGACGCGATCAGCGTCGACAAGGCCTTGCTGTTCGACCGCAGCACGGGGCGGCTCGCGCCGAGCGACCTCGTCGAGCGCGCGAGGGCGGCGGGGCTCGGCACGCTCGCCTGGACGCTGCGGCCCGAGAACCGCTTCCTCGAGCCGGAGCACCGGCTCGGCGCGCACGACGCGGCGTGGGGCGACTGGACGACCGAGTGGGCGACGGTGGCGGCGCTCGGGCTCGAGGCGGTGTTCGTCGACCATCCCGACCTCTGGCGGCGGCTCCCGACCAGGTGACGACCGCGGCCGAGTCGCCATCGCTCGTTCACCTCGCGTTCCCCTGGCGGCACCTGCCGGATGCTTGCGAGGCGTTGGCTGGGAACCCCGACCGACTAAGGATCCCTCATGCGCCGACGCCGTTCCGCGATGCTCGCCGCCGCCCTCCCGGCGGCGCTCGCGGCCACCCTCCTCACCGCCCCGGCCGCGCACGCGGCGGACGCCGACATCGTCATCAACGAGGTGCAGTCGAACAGCGCGACGGGTGCGCCCGACTTCATCGAGCTGCTCAACGTCGGCACGACGCTGGTCGACATCTCCGGGTGGCTGCTCAAGGACAGCGACGACACCCGCACGCTGCGCGTGCCCACCGGCACCACGCTCGGCCCTGGCGGCTTCGCGGTGCTCGAGACGGATGTCGCGGGCGGCTTCGGCCTCGGCGCCGACGACGCGGCGCGCATCTACGCTCCTGACGGCGTCACGCTCGTCGACGCGGTCTCGTGGACGGACCACGCATTCACCGAGGGCCGGCTGCCCGACGGCACCGGCGAGGTCGTCGACACCCAGCCGACGCCGGGTGCGCCCAACGTCGCCCGCGAGCCGGTCGTCGTGGAGCCCGTCGAGTCGCCCGTCGTGGTGAACGAGGTGCAGAGCGACGACGCGGCGGGTGGTCCGGACTGGGTGGAGCTGCTGAACACCGGCGCTGCGCCCGTCGACGTGAGCGGCTGGATCCTCCGCGACGACGACGACCTGAGCGCGCTGCCCATCGCGTCCGGCACGGTGCTGGCACCGGGCGCCTTCCTGGTCGTCGAGACGCGGGACGCGGTCACCGGCGCCGGCTTCGGCCTCGGGAAGGCTGACGAGATCCGCATCTTCACCGCGGACGGCACCGGCCTGGTCGACGGCTACGCGTGGACCGAGCACGCCACGACCGAGGGGCGCCTGCCCGACGGCAGCGGCGTCTTCGTCGACACCGCACCGACGCGCGGCGCCGCGAACGCCGTCCGCGCCGTCGCCTCGCCGGTCGTGCTCAACGAGGTCGAGTCGAACGGCGACGGCCGCGGCGACTGGATCGAGCTCGCGAACACCGACACGGTGCGCACCGTCGACGTCTCCGGCTGGACGGTCGTCGACGGCGACCCGACGCACGAGCCGATCGTGCTCCCCGAGGGCACGACGATCGAGTCGGGCGGGTACCTCGGCATCATCACCGACGGGGATGCCTACGACTCGAGCTTCGGCCTCGGTGGCGAGGAGGCCGTCACGGTCCGCGACGCGAGCGGTGCCGTCGTCGACGCCTACGCCTGGACGGCGCACGCGACGACGACCTACGGCCGCTGCCCCGACATGACGGGCGCCTTCTCGCTGACCGCTGCGGGCAGCTTCGAGCTCGTCAACGCCTGCGAGACCGCCGAGGAGCCCGAGGTCGAGACGGAGCCGTGGCCCTTCGCGGACGAGGTCGTGCCCGCCGTCGCGCCCGGGAGGTGGGGCGACGACATGTCGGGCCTCGACTACGCGGCCGACGGCACGCTGTTCGCCGTGAACAACGACAACGCCGAGATCTTCGAGCTCGAGCAGACCGATGCGACGCAGTTCGCGATCGCGCAGTCGTGGGTGCCGAGCTATCCCGACGGCACGGGCACGCCCGACGCCGAGGGGCTCACCGTCGCCGGCGACGGCGCGATCTTCCTCTCCACCGAGCGCGACAACGCCGCCAAGGGCGTCAGCCGACCGTCGGTGCTCCGCGTCGAGCTCGGCGCCGACGGCGCCACCACGACGACCCACGAGTGGAACCTGACGACCGCAGGCGCGCTGCCCGAGCTGGGCGCGAACGTCGGCATCGAGGCGATCGAGTGGATCTCGGACGCCGATGCGACGCGACTGGGCGTGCTCGACCGGTCGACGGGCAGTGCGCTCCCGTACGACCCGGCGGCCTTCGGCGACCACTTCGACGGCGTCTTCGCCATCTCGGTCGAGCAGACCGGCCTGCTGTACGTCGTGGTGCTCCAGCCGTCGGGCGAGGTCACGGTGCTGCAGACCGCGTCGCCCGGCCCGGCGGTCGAGGTGACGATGGCGCTCGACTGGCGCGCGGGCGGCAACGCGCTGTGGGCGCTCTGCGACGACCTGTGCAACAGCGCGAGCTCCGAGCTCGCGTTCGTCGACGGCCAGCTCACCGCCCAGCGCGACGTCGCCGCCCCGAGCACGATGCCCGCGGGCTACACGAACGAGGGGCTCGCGATCGACTGGTGCGAGCTCGACCCGACCGCCGTGCCGACGGTCGCGTGGATCTCGGACTCGGCGCACGAGGGCGTCTCGCTGCGCGTCGCCGCGGGCGGCGCCTGCGCGGTCGACGAGACGCCCGGGCCGGGCGACGGCGGCGGCGAGGTGCCCGGTGGCCCCGGTGACGGCTCGGGCGGCGGCGATCCGGTGACGCCGGGCGCCGGCAGCGGCAGCACGGACCCGGGCGCGAGCGGCGGCAGCCTGCCTCGCACCGGCGCCGAGGCCCCGATGGGTGCCCTGCTGGCGGCGGCGCTCCTGCTGCTCGCCGGCCTCGGCCTGCTCGTCGCGCGGCGCAGGGCCTGACGCGGCGACGACGGCCCGGATGCGCGCCATCCGGGCCGTCGTCGCGTCCGCGACCGGCGGGCCGCGTCACCGGGGGCTCGTAGAATCGATCTGATGAGCGACTTGTGGGGGCTGAACGACGAGGGCTTCGGTGACGTGCAGCGGCCGTCGCCGATCGGACCGCGCGGCGACACCATCCCCGAGGAGCTGCTCGAGGGGCTGAACCCGCCGCAGCGCGAGGCGGTCGTGCACCGCGGACCGGCGCTGCTCATCGTGGCCGGCGCCGGCTCGGGCAAGACGCGCGTCCTCACGCACCGCATCGCCGGCCTGCTCGCGACGCGCGAGGCGTGGCCGAGCCAGATCCTCGCGATCACCTTCACGAACAAGGCTGCCGCCGAGATGCGCGAGCGCGTCGACCGCCTCGTCGGCGAGGAGTCGCGCGGCATGTGGATCCGCACGTTCCACTCCGCGTGCGTGCGCATCCTGCGCCGCGAGGCCGAGGAGTTCGGCTTCAAGCAGTCGTTCACGATCTACGACTCGGGCGACGTCCGTGCGCTCATCAAGCGCCTCATCAAGGAGCGCGGCGCCGACATCCAGGGCCTCACGCCCGGCGGCGTCTCCTCGCGGATCTCCATGGCGAAGAACGAGCTGCACGACGTCGACTCCTGGGCGCGCACGGCCAACCTCGACAACCCGCTCGACGCCGCGTTCCTCGAGCTGTGGCGCGACTACGACCGCGAGCTGCGGCGGGCGAACGCGTTCGACTTCGACGACCTCATCTCGCAGACCGTGTTCCTGTTCCGCGCCTTCCCGCACGTGGCGGCGCAGTACCGCAAGCGCTTCCGGCACATCCTCGTCGACGAGTACCAGGATACGAACGCGGCGCAGTACGCGCTCATCCGCGAGCTGACGCAGCCCGTGTCGCGCACCGATCTGCCCGACCTGCGCGCCGACCTGCCGGGCGCCTCGCTCACCGTCGTCGGCGACTCCGACCAGTCGATCTACGCCTTCCGGGGCGCCGACATCCGCAACATCACCGACTTCGAGCGCGACTTCGCCGGCGCGCGCACGATCCTGCTCGAGCAGAACTACCGCTCGACGCAGAACATCCTCTCGGCCGCGAACGCCGTGATCGGCAACAACTTCGACCGCCGCGCGAAGCGGCTCTGGACCGACTCGGGCGACGGCGAGAAGATCGTCGGCTACACCGGCTACTCGGGCTACGACGAGGCGCAGTTCGTCGCCGACGAGATCGTCGAGCTCACCTCCGGTGGCATGTCGTACAGCGACATCGCCGTGTTCTACCGCACGAACGCGCAGACGCGAGCGCTCGAAGAGGTGCTGATCCGCACCGCCATCCCCTACAAGGTGATCGGCGGCACGAAGTTCTACGACCGCGCCGAGATCAAGGACGCGATGGCGTACCTCATCACGGTGGCGAACCCGGCCGATCCGCTCAGCCTGCGCCGCATCATGAACGTGCCGAAGCGCGGCATCGGGCCGGCGACCGAGGCTGCCCTCCAGGCGTTCGCCGACGAGCACGAGATCACGCTGCGGGATGCGATGCGGCGCGTCGACGAGATCGCCCTCGGCCCGAAGGTGGCCGCAGCCATCAAGGACCTCGCCGCGCTGCTCGACCACTGGTCGTCGCAGCCGGAGGCCGACCCCGGGGAGCTGCTGCGCGACCTGCTGAGCCGGTCGGGCTACACCGACCAGCTGCGGCGGTCGCTCGACCCGCAGGACGCGGCGCGGCTCGAGAACGTCGAGGAGCTCGTCGCGGTGACGCGGGAGTTCCGGCGCCAGAACCCGGGCGGCAACCTCATCGACTTCCTCACCGAGACGGCTCTCGTCGCCGCGGCCGACGAGCTCGACGACTCGGGCGGCCAGGTGTCGCTCATGACGCTGCACACCGCGAAGGGCCTCGAGTTCGAGGCGGTGTTCATCACCGGCGTCGAGGAGGACCTGCTGCCGCACCGCATCTCGGCGCAGGAGCCCGGCGGTCCGGCGGAGGAGCGGCGGCTGTTCTACGTCGGCATCACGCGGGCCAGGCAGCGGCTGCACATCTCGCTCGCGATGACGCGCGCGCAGTTCGGCGAGGTGTCGCCGGCGGTGCCGAGCCGGTTCCTCGAGGAGATCCCCGCGGAGCTCGTCGACTGGCGCACGCCGCCGTCGACCGTGCGGCCGTCGCCGCAGCGCGCCCTCGCCGGCCGCTGGCGGGACGAGCCGCGCGAGTCGTTCGTGACCGGCTTCCGCGAGCCCAAGGCGCTGCCCAAGGCCCCGCCGAAGCAGTTCGCGAACACCATCACCGAGGTGCGCGACAACTCGGGGCTCGAGCTCGCCCCGGGGGACCGGATCCGCCACAAGGACTTCGGCGAGGGTCGCGTGCAGGCCGTCACCGGCGCGGGCGCGAAGCGGATCGCGGAGGTGCTCTTCGGCTCGGCGGGCCGGAAGCGGCTGCTCATCAAGATCGCGCCGATCGAGAAGCTGGGCTGACCGAGCCCCGGGGCTGACCGGGCCGCGGCCGCACGTCCGCGGGACCCGCGGCCGCGGCGATCAGAGCGCCTGCGTCACCAGCAGCACCATCGCGACGAGCGTCAGCGCGGCCGCGCCGACGATGAGCGGGCGGAACCGGCGCGCCATCGTGCGCGGCGGCCGGTCGTCGTCGTAGCGCTCGAACCACGGGTCGAGCTCCGGCGGGACCTGCTCCTCGTCATGCCTCTGCATGCGCCCAGCCTCCCATCCGCGGTCGCCCGCGTCGAGCGCCGGTGCTCCGCGAGCGAGCGACACACAACGTCACGCGATGTGAGCCAGAGGCGCTCCTTCTGCGACCCTGGGTGCACACCGGCCCGCGCGCGACACCGAAGGAGGGTGCGATGCCCACCACCCGACGGCTCCCCGCCGCTGCCGCACGCGGGCACGACGGATCGAGGGGCAGGTGCGCGACCACGCGCACCCCGGCACGCGCCGCCACGCCGGCGAGCGGCGCGCTGCGCTGATGCGGCCGCATCGCTGGGACGCGGTCATCGTCGGCGGCGGGCCCCGCGCGGTCGCGCTCGTCGAGCGCGTCACCGCCCACCTGCGCTGCTCGGGCGGTCGCGCTGTCTCGATCGCCATCGTCGACCGGGTCGAGGTCGGTGCGGGCGCGACCTGGCGCACCGACCAGACGGAGCACTTCCTCAACAACACGACGTCGTCGCAGACGACCATCCATCCCGACGCGTCGACCGGGCTCGACGACGTGCCGGAGGACGGCGAGACGCTCGTCGCGTGGGCGCGGCGCGTCGCCGCGGAGGGCGAGCGCGACGAGCGCCCGGCCTGGGTGGTGCAGGAGGCGCGGCGCACGGACCCCGGCTCCTTCCCGTCTCGTCGACTGCAGGGCGCGTACTACGGCGAGCAGCTCGACCGCATCGAGGCGCGGGGCGGCGTCCTGCTCGGGCGCGTCGTCGGCACGGTCGTCGACGTCGTCGAGTCCCGGGACTCGGCCACCGTCGTGCTCGCCGACGGCGCGCGGCTCGTCACCGCCTCCGTGGTGCTCGCGCAGGGCATGGTGCAGTCGCTGCCCGACGCCGAGGTGCGCGCGCTCTCCGCGGACGCCGACCGGCTCGGGCTCGTCTACGTCGCACCGGGGATGCCCTCGGAGCGCGACTGGTCGGCGCTGCCGGCGGGGGAGGACGTCATCGTCCGCGGCCTCGGCGCGAACTTCTTCGACGTGGTCGCCGAGCTCACCGCGGGCCGTGGCGGCCGCTTCACGCCGGTCCCCGGCGACCCGCACGGGCGGCTGCGCTACCTGCCGAGCGGCCTCGAGCCGCGGCTCCACGCCGGGTCGCGTCGCGGGATCCCGTATCGCAGCAAGGGCGACCTGAGCGCGGCGCAGCTGCCGCCGCGCCCGCGCTTCGCGACCTCCGCGTGGTTCGCCGAGGTCGGCGGGCGACCTCCCGGCTCCGTGGACTTCGCCGCGGAGGTCTGGCCGGTGCTCGCCCGCGACCTCGCGCTCGCGGGCGCCGCGGCGGCCGAGGCGCGGCACGCCGGCGCCGTCCCGGGCGGCATCGCGGCGCTCGAGGCCGAGCTCGGCGCGCTGCCGCTGCCGGCACGCGGTGCCGGCGCCGCGCGCGCCGCGACGCGCGCGATCGACGGCGTGCTCGCCGCGCGCATGGCGCCCGAGCACCTGCTGCAGCTCGAGCACCTGCGCCGCCCCACGCTCGGCGAGCCGGTCGGTGCGGAGGCGTGGGCGGGCATGGTCGCCCACCTCGTCGAGGACGAGCTCGACAGCATCGCGAACCCGGGGACGAGCCCCCGGCAGGCCGTCAACCGCGCGATGGCGGTGCTGCGCGGACCGGCGGCGGAGCTCGCGGCCACCGGGGTCGTCGAGTGGGGCTCGCGCGTGCGCGACGTGCACGGCTGGTTCGACGCCGACGGGCTGTTCCTGGCGAGCGGTCCGCCCGCGGGGCGCACCCGGCAGGTGCTCGCGCTCATCGAGGCCGGGGTCGTGCGGCTCATCGGGCCCGAGACGACCGTCGCGGTGGAGGACGGCGCGTTCGTCGCGCGCTCGCCGATCACCGGCGCGGTCGTCCGCGCCCGCGCGCTCGCCGAGACGCGGATGTCGAAGGGCGCGGTGCCGGAGACCGCCGACCCGCTGCTCCGGGCGCTGCTCGACTCCGGTCGGGCGCGCGTGCACGAGCTCGAGGCGCGCGACGGCACGCGCGTGCAGAGCGCGAGCCTCGACGCCGTACCGCCGTCCGCCGGGATGCGGCTCGGACTCGCGCTCGTCGACGGCGCGGGGGAGCCGTCGGCCCGCGTGCTCGTGCTCGGCATCCCGGCGCTCAGCACGCAGCCCGGCAGCGCGATCGGTGCGTCGCCGGGGGTGCCGTCGCCGCTGCTGCGCGGCGCCGACCTCGCGGCGCGGCGGGTGCTCGCGCTCGCCGCGGTCCACGAGCCGGCGCTGCACGCCTGAGGCTACGGCGCCGCAGCGTCGGCCCGTCAGCGCAGGCTCACGCTCGCGCTGGCAGCTGCTGCAGCGTCCAGCGGTTGCCGTCGGGGTCGGCGAAGGTCACGAACCGGCCCCAGTCCTGCTCGTCGACCTCGCTCGCGTCGACGCCGGCCTCGAGGAGCGCCGCGCGCGTCGCATCCGCGTCGTCGATCACCACCTGCACGTTGCGCATCGTGCCCGGCTCGTCCTCGGCGATGCCCTCGCCGAAGGCGATCGAGCACGCCGACCCCGGCGGCGTGATCTGCACGAAGCGCAGGCCGGGCTGCACCACCTGGTCGAAGTCGGCGTGCCAGCCCAGCTGCTCGGTGTAGAAGGCCTTCGCGCGGTCGGTGTCGCTCACCGGCACGAAGATCAGCTCGATGCGGTACTCCATCGCGGCCATGGTCGCTCCCATCCCGGCGGTCGCCGTCGACCGCTCGATGTGCGCGACGCTACGCCCGGCCGCCGACATGCAGAAGGGGGAGGCCGCAGCCTCCCCCTCCTGTCGCAACTGCCGTCCGCGTCGGCTAGCCGTCGCCGCCGACGTCCGGCCCCTCCGGGTGGTTCGACGTCGAGCGCTGCCGCGGCAGCGCCTGCGTCGAGAGCCGTCCGCGGTCGAGCTCGGGGTGCGGCTGCTGCGACTCGATCTCCTCGTCGAGGGTCGCGATCGCCACCGTGTCGGCGGGCGGCAGCGACGCCTCGAAGCGCGCGCGGCGGCGCTTGAGCCACAGCGCGAGGGCGATGATGAGCGCCATCGCGATGTACGCGACGATCGCGAACGGGCTGTGCACGAGGTACGACGGGTCGCCCTGGCCGATCTGCATCGCCTTGCGCAGCTGCTCCTCCGCCATCGGGCCGAGGATCGCCCCGACCACGAGGGGTGCGATCGGGAAGCCGAGCCGGCGCATGAAGAAGCCGAGCACGCCCAGCACGAGCAGCACGCCGATGTCGAAGACGGTGAAGTTGGCCGCGTACGCGCCGAGGCCGGCGAACACCAGGATGCCGGCGTAGAGGTAGGGCCGCGGGATCTGCAGCAGCTTGACCCACATGCCCACGAGCGGCAGGTTCAGCACGAGCAGCAGCGTGTTGCCGATGAAGAGGCTCGCGATGAGCGCCCACACGAGCGCCGACTGCGTCTCGAACAGCCGCGGACCGGGCTGGATGCCGTAGGTCTGGAAGGCGCTCAGCATGATCGCCGCGGTGGCGGTCGTCGGGATGCCGAGGGTCAGCAGCGGCACGAGCACACCGGCGGCGGCCGCGTTGTTCGCCGCCTCCGGACCGGCGACGCCCTCGATCGCGCCCTTGCCGAACTGCTTGCGGTACTCCGGCTTCGCGACGCTGCGCTCCGTCGCGTACGACAGGAAGGTCGCGACGTCGGCGCCGCCGGCGGGGATCGAGCCGATCGGGAAGCCGATCGCGGCGCCGCGCAGCCACGACTTCCACGAACGCGCCCAGTCGGAGCGGCGCATCCAGGTGCGCCAGCCGCGGGTGATCGGGATGATCGGGATGGTGCCGTGGCGCAGCCGCGAGCCGACGTACAGGGCCTCGCCGAGCGCGAAGAGGCCGACGGCCACGAGCACGACGTCGATGCCGTCGCCGAGCTGCGGGACGCCGAACGTGAAGCGCGACTGCCCCGTGAGCGTGTCGACCCCGATGAGTCCGATGAAAAGGCCCACGGCGAGCGACACCATGCCGCGCCAGGCGCTGTCGCCCAGCAGCGCGCCGACCGTGAGGAACGCGATCACCATGAGCGCGAAGTAGTCGGCCGGGCCGAGGCTCACGGCGAACCGCGCGACGGTGGGCGCGAGGAGCGTCAGCAGCACGGTCGCGATGGTGCCGGCCACGAACGAGCCGATCGCCGCGGTCGCGAGCGCTGCGGCACCGCGTCCCGCCCGCGCCATCTTGTTGCCCTCGAGGGCGGTGACGATCGACGCCGACTCGCCCGGCGTGTTCAGCAGGATCGACGTCGTCGACCCGCCGTACATGCCGCCGTAGTAGATGCCGGCGAAGACGATGAAGGCCGCCGTGGGCTCGAGCGAGTAGGTGATCGGCAGCAGCAGCGCGACCGTCATGGCGGGGCCGATGCCGGGCAGCACGCCCACGGCGGTGCCGAGCAGCACGCCGAGCAGCGCGTACAGCAGGTAGATCGGCTGCAGCGCGGTGGCGAATCCCTCCAGCAGCAGGGTCCAGGTGTCCATCAGATGCCGATCCAGGAGGTGAGGGTGCCGGTGGGCGGCAGCGAGAGGCCGAGCAGCGTGCCGAACACGAGCTGGGTGACGACGCCCATGGCGAGGCCGATGAGCACCGCGACCCACCAGCGCTTGGCGCCGAGCGCGAGCGACGCGCCGGCGAACAGGATGGTGACGCCGAGCGGCCACCCGAGGAACGGGATGGTCACCATGAGCGAGAGGAAGCTGAGCGCCAGGATGCCGGTCGGGATCCACGCGGTGCCGTGCTCGAGGTCGATGTCCTCGCCCCCCTCGGGGTGGCCGAAGCGCCCCCGGAGCTGGCCGACGAGAACGGCGAGCGACGAGACGAGCAGCAGGACGCCGACCGCGTAGGGCACGACGCGAGCGCCGAGCGTGTTCGTCGACCCCGGGGGCTCGCGGATGGTCGTGGTCGAGATGAGCACGCCGACCGCGAGCACGACGAGCAGCCCGACGAAGATCATCGCCTCGATGCGGGCCGACCGCTCGGCGCGCGCCGCGGCCGACGCGCCCTGCTCGGGCGCGCCGGCCGAGGCGGTGCTCATTCGATCAGGCCGATCGTGCGCAGCGTCTCCTGGGTGCGGGTGATGTCCTCGGTGAGGAAGGCGTCGAACTCGTCGCCCGGCATGAACGCATCCGTCCAGCCGTTCGTCTCGAGCACCTCGGCCCAGGCGTCCTGCCCGTGCAGCTCGGTGACGAGGTCGATGAGCGCCGTGCGCTCCGCGTCGGAGATGCCGCCGGGCGCGATCACGCCGCGCCAGTTCGTCACGGTGACGTCGATGCCCTCGTCCTGGATGGTCGGGACGTCGGGCAGCGCCTCGGCAGGCTCCTCGCTCGACACAGCGAGCGCGCGGAGGTCACCCGAGAGGACGGACTCCGAGAACTCACCGACGCCGGAGATGCCGGCCTGGACGGTGCCGCCGAGCAGCATCGTGAGCGCCTCGCCGCCGCCCGAGTTGGCGACGTAGTTGAGCGTCGCCGGCACCTCGGCCGCGTCGACGCCCGCCTCGGTGAGGAGCAGGCCCGCGAGGATGTGGTCGATGCCGCCGGCCGAGCCGCCGGTGACGGCGACGCCCTGGCCCTCGGCGACGATCGCGTCGATGAGGTCCTCCAGCGACTGGTACTCCGAGTCGGCGGGGACGACGATCACGAGCGGCTCCTCGGTGAGCTTCGCGATGGGCGTCATGTCCTCGATGCGCGTCTCGGACGCGTTCGTCTCGACGCCGCCGACCATGACGGAGCCCATGACCATGAGCGTGTTCGGGTCGGTCTCGGTCGCGAGGCTCGCGAGGCCGACCGTGCCGGCCGCGCCGCCGATGTTCTCGACCGGGGCGGAGCCGACGAGGCCCGTGTCGGTGAGCGTCTGCCCGAGGGCGCGGGCCGTCTGGTCCCAGCCGCCACCGGGGTCGGCGGGGGCGATGACGCTGACGTCCGTGATGGCCGCGGCCTCACCGTCGGCGCCCTGCGAGCCCGAGGGCGCGCCGCCGGTCGAGCAGCCTGCGAGGGCGACGACCGCAGCGCCGGCGATGCCGACGCGGACGAGGGTGGTGATGCGCGTGCTGCGCTGAGTGCTGTGGTGCATGGATCGCACGTCTCCTCCTTGAGCGCCCGGCACCGATGCCGAGTCGCGATCTGCTGTGACCGTAACGGGGGCGGAGGCGTGCGCCGGGGTTGTGGTCGAAAGGTGCGTTTCGGTCGTTCTGGTCAGAGGCTACGCCGCTCGGGCGCGGCCTACCATGGGCGACGTGAGACGGGCGATGAGGCTGCGCACCCAGCTGGTGCTGCTGCAGAGCGCCATCATGCTCGTCGTCATCCTCGGGTCCGGCATCGCGGCCGCGTGGCTGCAGGAGCGCTCGCTCCGGGACGCCTACCTCGACCGCATGATCGCGGTGGCCGAGTCGACCGCCGGGCTGCCGACGGTGGTCGACGCCTTCGATGCGCCCGACCCGTCGGCCATCATCCAGCCGATCGCCGAGACGATCCGCGAGGCCTCCGACGTCACCTACGTCGTCGTCACCGATGCCGACGGCATCCGCTTCTCCCACCCCAATCCCGATCTCATCGGCGAGCGCGTCTCGACCGATCCGACGGCAGCCGAGTCGGGCGAGGTCTACGTCGGCACGCAGACCGGCACGCTCGGCACGTCGTGGCGTGCGAAGGTGCCGGTGTTCGACGAGTCGGGTGCCGTGGTGGGCCAGGTCTCGGTGGGCATCCTCGAGTCGGAGCTGCAGCGGGACTGGCTCAGCACCGTCTGGATCCTCGCCCTGTGCTTGGGCGTCGCCGCGATCGTCGGCGTCGTGCTCGCCTCCTGGGCAGCGTCGCTCGTGCGGCGTCGCATCTACGGCGTCGAGCCCGACGAGATCAAGTCGATGCTCGAGACGCGCAACGCGACCCTGCACGGCATCGGCGACGGCCTCGTGGTGCTCGACGAGCGCGGCGGCATCGTGCTCTGCAACGACGCGGCGCTGCGGCTGCTGGGGCGCGAGGGGGCCGACCTCGCGGGCACGCCGATCGCCGAGGTGCTCGATGCGCCCATCGATCCGCTGCTCGCCGACGCCGGCGAGCAGCAGCTCGTGCTCGCGGGGGAGCGGATGCTGGTCGCCCGCGTGGACCGCGTGGTGGTCGACGACCGCGCGGTCGGCACCGTGCTGATCCTGCGCGACCGCACCGAGCTCGACGCGGCGCTGCGCGACCTCGCCGGCGCGCAGGGGATGACCGAGACGCTGCGCGCGCAGCAGCACGAGTTCGCCAACACCCTGCACACGCTCGGCGGGCTGCTCGAGCTCGGCGAGGCCGAGGCGGCGATGGGCGTCATCGAGCGCGCGGGCGCCGGCGGCGCGCTCGCATCGCTCGAGCCCTCCTCCGGCATCCTCGAGCTCGAGGTGGCGGCGCTGCTGCTCGCGAAGCGGGCGCAGGCCAAGGAGCGCGGCGTCGAGCTGGCCGTGCTGCCCGGGTCGACGCTCCGCCCCGCCGACTCCGTCGGCGCCGCGGGCGACTGGGTGACCGTGCTCGGCAACCTCGTCGACAACGCCATGGATGCGTCGGACGGCGGCCGCATCGAGGTCGCGATCGACGACGAGGGCGACGGCGGCACCCGCGTCGTGACCATCACGGTCGATGACGACGGGCCGGGGGTGCCCGAGGCGCAGCGCGACGCGATCTTCGACATCGAGGTGTCGACGAAGTCGCACGTCGCAGGTCTCGCGCGCGGCTACGGCCTCACCCTCGTGCGCCGGGTCGCCGAGCGGCTCGGCGGCAGCGCGCACGTCGAGGCCTCGCCGCTCGGCGGTGCCCGCTTCGTCGCGCGCCTGCCGGTCGTGCCGAGCGGCGTGCGCGCATGAGGCCGCTGCGCGCGCTCATCGTCGAGGACGACAAGGCGGTCGCCCTCGTCACGCGCAGGTTCGTCGAGCGGCACGGCGCGTTCGTCGTCGCGGGGGAGGCGGCGACGGGTCGCGCGGCGCTCGAGGCGATCGAGGCGCTCCGCCCGGATCTCGTGCTGCTCGACGTGCACCTCCCGGACGCCTCGGGCATCGAGGTGCTGCGGGTCGCGCGCACGCGCGGCTTCGCCGGCGAGGTCGTGGCCGTGACCGCGGCGCGCGACCTCGAGACGGTGCGCGCGGCACGCGCCTTCGGGGTGCGCCACTACCTCGTCAAGCCGTTCGGGCTCGAGGCGATGCGCGAGCGGCTCGAGGCGATCCGGGCAGAGCTCGAGCAGGCGGAGGCGCTCGGCGTGCAGGTGCTCGACCAGCGCGCGGTGGACGCCATGCTGCAGCCGGCCGACCGGCAGCGGCCGGCGCCGGCGGGGTCGCAGCTCACGCTCGACCGCGTGGCCGCGGTGCTCGAGACGCTCGAGGAGTCGGCGAGCGCGGCCGAGATCGGCGAGCGGCTGGGGATGTCGCGGGTCAGCGCGCGGCGCTACCTCGAGCGGCTGGTGATCGAGGGCCGCGCCGAGGTGGCGCCGCGCTACGGGGGCACCGGCAGGCCGGAGCTGCGCTACAGCGCGCGGCGCTGATCGCCGACCCCGCTGGTAGCCTTCGCCCACCACGAACCGGGGATCGAGGCCATGGAGCGCACGCGCAGCCGACGGATCCGGTGGCTCGGCGCCGCGATCGCGGTCCTGCTCGTCGCGGCTGTCGCCGGAGCCATCTTCCAGCCCTGGCGGCTGCTGTACGACGAGACGGTGGTCGAGGCCGTGCCGACGGCTGGACCGGTGGCGGAGGCCGATCCGGCAGCGCCCTCGTCGTCGCCGACCCCTGCGGCGCCGACGGGGCCGGTGGAGCTCGCCGCCGGCGACCTGATCTCGCACGAGCACCCGACCACGGGCACGGCTCGCGTGCTGCAGCTCGGGGACGGCGCACGCGTGCTCGTGCTCGACGGCCTCGACACCGTGAACGGGCCCGACCTGCACGTGTGGCTCACCGACCAGCCCGTCATCGAGGGCACGGACGGGTGGTTCGTCTTCGACGACGGGGCATGGACCTCGCTCGGACCGCTGCGCGGGAACGTGGGCACCCAGCAGTACGCGATCCCCGATGGGGTCGACCTCGCCCAGGTGACGAGCGTCTCGATCTGGTGCGAGCGCTTCGCCGTCTCGTTCGGCGCGGCACCGCTCGACCTCGCGTGAGCCGAGGCCGGTGCCTCAGTGCACCGGCGACCCGAGCAGGGTGCCGATCGACCAGGTCGCGGCGAGCGCGATGATGCCGCCGAGCAGCACGCGCACCGTCCCGAGCCGCTTGCCGGAGCCGCCGATGCGCGCCGAGACGACGCCGGTGACGAGCAGCGCCACGATCGTCGCGACCACGATCGACCATGGCATCCACGCGGCAGGGGAGAGCAGCGCCGCGAGCAGCGGCACGAGCGAACCCAGCGTGAAGGCGACGGCCGAGGAGGCGGCGGCAGCCCAGGGGTTGTTGAGGTCCTCGGGGTCGAGCTTGTACTCGACGTCGAGGTGCGCGCGCAGCGGGTCGGACGCCGTCAGCTCGGCGGCGACGAGGTGCGCCGTCTCGGGCGAGAGGCCGCGGAGCTCGTACATGTGCGCGAGCTGGTCGATCTGCCCCTCAGGGTTCTCGTCGAGGTGGCGCAGCTCGCGACGGATCGCCGCGCGCTCGCTGTCGCGCTGCGACGAGACCGAGACGTACTCGCCGACGGCCATCGAGAAGGCGCCGGCGACCAGGGCGGCGATGCCGGCGGTGAGGATGCCGGCGAGCGTCGTGCCCGCGCCCGCGACGCCGACCATGAGGGCCGACGTCGAGACGATGCCGTCGTTCGCGCCGAGCACGCCGGCGCGCAGCCAGTTGAGCCTCGAGGCCATCGACTCGACCGGCGGCGGCAGGTCGGGGCGGCGCTGGAGCGCTGGATCCATGGGTGTCCTCCTGGCATCCATCGTCCGGGCTCCGCGGCGCCGCCGCAACGAAGGCCAGGCTCGTTCGAAAGCCGTACGAATGCCGAATCTTGACGCTTCGGGAAGCCGAAAGCGAGCGGGGGCGCATGCGCGTCGGCGCTAGGCTTGCCCAGGCGAATCCCCCAACATCAACGGATTGGATGACGCGTGGATCTCTATGAGTACCAGGCAAGGGACCTGTTCGAGCAGCACGGGGTACCCGTGCTGCGAGGCATCACCGCCGACACCCCCGAGCAGGCCGAGGCAGCAGCCACGGAGCTCGGCGGCGGTGTCGTGGTCGTGAAGGCACAGGTCAAGACGGGCGGCCGCGGCAAGGCCGGCGGCGTGAAGCTGGCGAAGAGCCCGGCGGAGGCGAAGACGGCCGCGGAGGCCATCCTCGGCCTCGACATCAAGGGGCACACCGTGCACCGCGTGATGATCGCCGAGGGCGCAGCGATCAAGGAGGAGTACTACTTCTCCATCCTGCTCGACCGCTCGAACCGCTCCTACCTCGCCATGTGCTCGTACGAGGGCGGCATGGACATCGAGCAGCTCGCCGAGGAGCGCCCCGAGGCGCTCGCCAAGGTCGAGGTCGACCCGGCGGTCGGCATCGATGCGGCGAAGGCCGAGGAGATCGTCCGCGCCGCGAGCTTCCCCGAGGAGCTCGTCGCGAAGGTCGCACCCGTGCTCGTGACGCTCTACGGCGTCTTCGACAAGGAGGACGCCACCCTCGTCGAGGTCAACCCGCTCGTGCTCACCGAGAGCGGCGACGTCATCGCGCTCGACGGCAAGATCACGCTCGACGAGAACGCCGACTTCCGTCAGGCCGGCCACGCCGAGCTCGAGGACAAGGCCGCCGCGAACCCGCTCGAGGCGAAGGCCAAGGAGTCGGACCTCAACTACGTGAAGCTCGACGGCCAGGTCGGCATCATCGGCAACGGCGCGGGGCTCGTCATGTCGACGCTCGACGTCGTCGCCTACGCCGGCGAGGCGTTCGGCGGCGTGAGGCCCGCCAACTTCCTCGACATCGGCGGCGGCGCATCGGCCGAGGTCATGGCCGCCGGCCTCGACGTCATCCTGGGCGACGCCGACGTGAAGAGCGTCTTCGTCAACGTCTTCGGCGGCATCACCGCGTGCGACGAGGTCGCGAACGGCATCGTCAAGGCGCTCGAGATCCTCGGCGACGAGGCCTCGAAGCCGCTCGTCGTGCGACTCGACGGCAACAACGTCGAGGAGGGCCGACGCATCCTCGCCGACGCCGACCACCCGCTGGTGACCGTCGTCGACACCATGGACGAGGCAGCGGCCAAGGCCGCCGAGCTGGCTGCGGCCTAGGAGAGCAGAAGATGTCGATCTATCTCAACAAGGACAGCAAGGTCATCGTCCAGGGCATCACCGGCGGCGAGGGCTCCAAGCACACCGCGCGCATGCTCGCCGCGGGCACGCAGGTCGTGGGCGGCGTGAACGCCCGCAAGGCCGGCACGACCGTCTCGCACACCGCCGCCGACGGCTCCGCCGTCGAGCTGCCCGTGTTCGGCACCGTCGCCGAGGCGATCGCCGAGACCGGCGCCGACGTCTCGATCGTCTTCGTGCCGCCGGCGTTCGCCAAGGACGCGGTCATCGAGGCCATCGACGCCGGCATCGGCCTGCTCGTGGTCATCACCGAGGGCATCCCCGTGCAGGACTCGGCCGAGTTCTGGGCGCACGCGAAGTCCGCGGGCACGACGCGCATCATCGGCCCGAACTGCCCCGGCATCATCACGCCGGGCGAGTCGCTCGTGGGCATCACGCCCGCGAACATCACCGGCAAGGGCCCGATCGGCCTGGTCTCGAAGTCGGGCACGCTCACGTACCAGATGATGTTCGAGCTGCGCGACCTCGGCTTCTCGACCGCCATCGGCATCGGCGGCGACCCGATCATCGGCACGACGCACATCGACGCCCTCGAGGCGTTCGAGGCCGACCCCGAGACGAAGGCGATCGTCATGATCGGCGAGATCGGCGGCGACGCCGAGGAGCGCGCTGCCGACTACATCAAGGCGCACGTCACGAAGCCGGTCGTCGGCTACGTCGCCGGCTTCACGGCGCCCGAGGGCAAGACGATGGGCCACGCCGGCGCCATCGTCTCCGGCTCGTCGGGCACGGCGCAGGCGAAGCAGGAGGCGCTCGAGGCCGCCGGCGTCAAGGTCGGCAAGACGCCGTCCGAGGCCGCCCGCCTCATGCGCGAGATCATCGAGTCGCTCTGAGCTGACTCGCCATGCAGGGCCCCGGCTTCGGCCGGGGCCCTCTTCGCGTTCTCGGCGGAGTGCGCTCCCTGCCCGCGCCCGGGCGCGCGCACTAGGGTTGCCGCACCGATCGACACGACGGAGGGGGCGGCGATGAGCCACGACGAGGGACACGACAGCGAGGGCACGAAGAAGCCGGGAGGCCTCGGCGAGGACGGCACGATCCCGGCCGACCCGGACGGGCTGGGCGCGACGACGACCGACGAGTCGTCGACGTTCGAGCCCGAGGAGGACGAGGCCGCGGAGCCCGAGGCCGACTAGCGCAGAGCTTCGTCGGGCGCCGCTCCGCCGATGCGCTCGATGACGAAGACCGGATGCCGGGCGGCGATCGCGGCGAACGCCGCGAGGTCGTCGTCCGGCCCGGCCTCGACGTGCGGGCGCACGATCGGGATGCGGCGCACGTACGCGCGCAGCACCGGCGCCGCCTCCTGGGGCGGGAGCTCGGTCGCGCGCACCTCGTGCGTCGTGCCGCGCTCGATCGTCGCGACGCCCGCGGCGCGCAGGTTGCGCACCCAGTCGACGACGCCGTAGGGCGCGACGAGGTGCACGCGGCCGTCGAGCGGGAGCGGCGTGACCGGCGTGGTGCGCGGCTCGCCGCTCGACCGGCCGGCGACCGTCAGCGCGACCGCGCCGCCAGGGCCGAACCCCGCTCGGGCGAGCGCCACGATGGCGCGATCGGCGAGCCTGCGGGCGATCGAGCGGCGGAAGCGGGCCATGCGGTCAGCGTACGGGCGCATCCGGGCGCATCCGGGCGCATCCGGGCGTCGCGCTCGCGCTCGGCGCCGCAGGGCGGCAGAGTGGGCGCATGACGATCCTGTGCGCGACGTGCGGCGTCGAGGCCGCCGAGCCGCTGCCCGAGACCTGCCCGATCTGCGCCGACGAGCGCCAGTGGGTGCCGATGCACGGCCAGATCTGGACGAGCACCGACGAGCACGCCGACGACGGCATGCACATCGACGTCGTCGAGCTCGAGCCGGGCGCGTGGGCGCTCACCTCCGACCCGGCCGTCGGCATCGGGCAGCGCTCGATCCTCGTGCAGACCACCGAGGGCAACCTGCTGTGGGACCCGCTCGGCACCATCACCGACGCGGCCGTCGAGCAGGTGCGCGAGCTCGGCGGGCTCGCGGTCGTGGCGGCGTCGCATCCGCACATGTTCGGCGTGCAGTGCGCGTGGGCGGATGCGCTCGACGCGCGCGCGCTCGTGAACCGGCACGACGCGTCGTGGGTGCAGCGCCAGCACGAGCGCATCGAGCTCTGGGACGACGAGGTCGACCTGCTGCCCGGCGTGCGGCTGCTGCGCCTCGGCGGGCACTTCCCGGGCGCGGCCGTCGTCGTGTGGGAGGCCGGGAGCGAGGGGGAGGGGTCGCTGCTCGCGGGCGACACGATGCAGCCGAAGCCCGACCGCGCGAGCGTCGGCTTCATGCGCTCGTACCCGAACAACATCCCGCTCTCGGCGGGCGTCGTACGCCGGCTCGCCGACCGTGCGGCCGAGCTGCGGTTCCGCCGCGTCTACGGCAACATCCCCGGCCAGGTCGTCGAGGACGGGCCGACGGCGATCGCGCGCAGCGCCGAGCGGCACATCGGCTGGGTGACGGGCGCCTTCGACCACCTGACGTAGTCCACAGCGGCCGCGAACCGAGCCGCGGGGGTCGCGCATCGCGTGGCACGGTGCGCGGCATGGTCGATCCGCTCCTGATCCCAGCTCGGCGTGCTGAGCGCTGCGCAGCTGCTGCAGCTCGGATGGTCGCGGTGGGAGATCGAACGAGCCGTGCAGCTCGGCACGCTGCTCCGGCTGCGCTCGGGATGGTTCGCCCAGCCAGGAGCGAGCGCGAGCGTCGTGTCGGCGGTGCGGCAGGGCGGGTGCCTCGCGTGCGCGAGCGCCTTGCGCGCCCGCGGCGTCTGGGTGCCGGAGGGGCTCGGCCGGGGGCATGTGCGGTTCCCGCGGCGGGCCGGGAAGTCCGGTTGCTCGCCGTTCGGTGGGAGCCATGCGGTGGCGAGCGCCGTCGACGACGTGGAGACCGCGTTCCGCTGCCTGCTGCGGTGCGGATCCGCAGAGGACGTCGTGGTCGTGGCTGACTCGCTGCTGCACCTGCGGAGGGCGACGCGGGCGGAGCTGACGCGCTGGGCGGAGGACGCTCCGGCACGCGTGCGCCGGCTGCTCGACAAGGTCGATGTCGCGGAGTCCGGGACCGAGACGATGGTGCGGCTCCGGCTGCGTGCGCTCGGGATCGCGGTGCGCACGCAGGTGTCGATCTGGGAGGGCATGCGCGTCGACCTGCTCATCGGCGATCGGCTCGTCATCGAGTGCGACAGCAGGGAGCACCACGCCGGCTGGGATCGGCAGCAGCAGGATCGCGCGCGGGATCGCGAGCTGGCGGCGCTCGGCTACCTGCCGCTCCGCCTCACCTACCGCCAGATCCACGACGACTGGCCCCGGATCGAGGCGGACGTGCTCGCGATCGTGCGTCGTGGCGATCACCGACGGCCGCGCGTGCGAAAGATGCGCAGCTGAGCGGACCGCCGGATGGACTATCCACCCGGCAGTCCGCTCAGCTGCACATGTTTCGGGGAACGGCGAAGGGCCCGGCCGGAGCCGGGCCCTTCGTCGGCGGGATCAGCGCAGCGGCGCGAGGATCGCGTTCAGCGACGTGCTCGGACGCATCGCGGCGTCGGCCAGCTCGGTGTCGACGCGGTAGTAACCGCCCAGGTCGACCGGGCTGCCCTGCACCGCGACGAGCTCGCGCTCGATCGCCTCGGTCTGCGAGACCATCGCCTCGGCGACCGGCGCGAACGTCTGCGCGAGGTCGGCGTCGTCGGTCTGCGCCGCGAGCTCCTCCGCCCAGTAGCGCGCGAGCCAGAAGTGGCTGCCGCGGTTGTCGAGCTCGCCGGTCTTCCGCGACGGCGACTTGTTCTCGTTGAGGAACGAGCCGGTCGCGGCGTCGAGCGTCTCGGCCAGCACGCCCGCGCGGGCGTTGCCGGTCGACTCCGACAGGTGCCGGAACGACTCGGCGAGCGCCATGAACTCGCCGAGCGAGTCCCAGCGCAGGTGGTTCTCCTCGACGAGCTGCTGCACATGCTTCGGGGCGGAGCCTCCGGCGCCGGTCTCGAAGAGCCCGCCGCCGTTCAGCAGCGGCACGACCGACAGCATCTTCGCGCTCGTGCCGAGCTCGAGGATCGGGAACAGGTCGGTGTTGTAGTCGCGCAGCACGTTGCCGGTCACCGAGATGGTGTCCTCGCCGCGGCGGATGCGCTCGATCGCGTGCTTCGTCGCGTCGACGGGGCTCATGATCGCGATCTCGAGGCCCTCGGTGTCGTGCTTCGCGAGCTCCTCCTCGACCTTCGCGATCAGCTGCGCGTCGTGCGCGCGGCCCTTGTCGAGCCAGAACACCGCGGGGGTGGCGGAGGCGCGGGCGCGCGTGACCGCGAGCTTCACCCAGTCGCGCACCGCGACATCCTTCGTCTGGCACGCGCGCCAGATGTCGCCGGCCTCGACGTCGTGCCCGAGCAGCACCTCGCCCGCGGCGTTCACGACCTCGATGCGGCCGGCCTGCTCGACGCGGAACGTCTTGTCGTGCGAGCCGTACTCCTCGGCCTTCTGCGCCATGAGGCCGACGTTGGGCACGGAGCCCATGGTGGTCGGGTCGAAGGCGCCGTTGGCGCGGCAGTCGTCGATGACGACCTGGTAGATGCCGGCGTACGACGAGTCGGGGATCACGGCGAGCGTGTCGGCCTCCTCGCCGTCCGGGCCCCACATGTGGCCGGACTGGCGGATCATCGCGGGCATCGACGCGTCGACGATCACATCGGACGGCACGTGCAGGTTGGTGATGCCGCGGTCGGAGTTGACCATCGCGAGGCGCGGGCCGTCGGCGAGGCCGTCCTCGATCGCCTGGCGGACGCCGGCTGCGGTCGACTCGTCGAGCTCGCCGAGCCCGGAGAGGATCGCGGCGAGGCCGTTCTCGGGCGACAGGCCCGCCTCATCGAGGGCGGCGCCGTAGCGCTCGAACACCGTCGGCAGGAAGGCGCGCACGACGTGGCCGAAGATGATCGGGTCGGAGACCTTCATCATGGTCGCCTTGAGGTGGGCGGAGAACAGCACGTGCTCGTCGCGAGCGCGCTGCACCTGCTCGACGAGGAACGCGTCGAGCGCCTTCGCGCTCATGAAGGTCGCGTCGACGATCTCGCCCTCGAGCACGCGCAGACCGTCCTTGAGCACGGTCGTGCCGCCCGAGGTGACGAGGCGGATCTGCAGCGTGTCGTCGGCCGGCATCGTCACCGACTGCTCGTTGGCGCGGAAGTCGCCGGCGCCCATCGTCGCGACGGCCGTCTTCGAGTCGGGCAGCCAGGCGCCCATGGAGTGCGGGTGCTTGCGCGCGTACTCCTTCACCGAGCGCGGGGCGCGGCGGTCGGAGTTGCCCTCGCGGAGCACCGGGTTGACGGCCGAGCCCTTGATCGCGTCGTAGCGGGCGCGGATGTCGCGGTCCTCGTCGGTCGAGACCTCGTCGGGGTAGTCGGGCAGGGCGATGCCCTTGCCCTGCAGCTCGGCGATGGCGGCCTTCAGCTGCGGCACCGATGCCGAGATGTTCGGCAGCTTGATGATGTTGGCCTCGGGCGACTTCGCCAGCTCGCCCAGCTCGGCGAGCGCGTCCGACTCCTGCTGGTCGGCCGGCAGGCGGTCGGCGAACGCCGCGACGATGCGGCCCGCGAGCGAGATGTCGCGGCTCTCGACCTCGACGTCGGCCGCGGCGGCGAACGCGCGCACGATCGGCAGCAGCGAGTGCGTCGCGAGCATGGGCGCCTCGTCGGTGTACGTGTAGATGATCTTGGCCATGCGGCTCGAACCCCTCGCGGTCGTGTAGAACGGCGGCCGCGAGCGCTTCGCGCCGGCCGCGCCATGCGCCTCCAACCTACCGCGACCGGGCTCTGGCGGCGCGCGGCGGGGGAGACGGCCGGCGAGCGGATCGTCGGTAGGGTTGCCAGCCGTGCGTCGCGTGTGGGCCGGGATCGGCCAGGCTGTCGAGTCCGCCGCCATCGCGGCGGTGGGCCTCGTCCTGTGCGCGCTCGTGCTGCTCGCCGTCTGGGGCATCGACCAGGGCTTCGCCGGCGACCCGCTGCTGCAGTGGCGCATCGCGGTCGACGCGTGGATGCTCGGCCACGGCGTCGACGTCGGCATCACGCTCGCGCCGGATGCGGTGCTCGCGATCGGCCTCGAGGAGGCGGGGCGCTCGTTCGTCCTCTCGCTGGGCGCCTGGGGCATCGGGCTCGTGACCCTCTGGCTGCACTGGCGCAGCGGCCGCCGGCTCGCCGGGCTGCCGCCCGTCGAGACCGGCATCGCGGTCGTCGCCGGCGCGCTCGCGACCGGCGCCGTCGGCCTGCTCGCCGGCGTGAGCGCGCAGCATCCGAGCGCCGCGCCCAACCTCGGCCAGGCGTTCGCGCTCCCGGCGCTCGTCGCGCTCGTCGGCATGGTCGGCGCCCTGCTCGCGGCGCGCGGCCACGACTGGCTGCACGCGCTCGCGCGCGCGCTCACCATCGAGGACGGCTGGCTGCGACCGGTGCGCGCGGCGCTGCGCGCGGGGATCGGCGGCGCGATCGGCGTGCTCGGCGTCGGCGCGCTGCTCGTCGGCGTGGGCCTGCTCCTGCGCTTCACCGACGGCCTGCTGCTCATGGAGTCGCTCGAGGTGACGCACCTCGGCGCAGGCGTGCTCCTCCTGCTGCAGCTCGCGCTCGCGCCGGTCGCGATCGTGTGGGGCGCGGCGTGGGCGATCGGCCCGGGCTTCATGCTGGGGCGCGGCTCGAGCGTCTCACCGCTCGGCACCGACCTCGGCCCGGTGCCGTCGCTGCCGATGCTGACGGCGATCGACCCGGACACGCAGTCGTGGATGCTCGTCGTCGTCGCGCTCCCCGTGCTCGCCGCCGTCGTGGTGGGCGCGTTCGCGCGCCAGACCACGCTCGCCGGCAGCGCCGACCGGCCGGTGCACTGGTGGGAGCTCGCGGCGACCGCAGTGGGCGGCGGCGTGCTCGCCGGCGCGCTGCTCGGCGTCGCCGCGATGCTCGCGACGGGCGCGGCGGGTCCCGGCCGGCTGTCGCTCACCGGACCGGATGCCGTGCAGGTGGCCGCATGGGGCGCGCTCGAGGTGGGCGCGGGGCTGCTCATCGGCATGCTCGCCGGCGGCCGCGGTGCGAGCGCGCTCGCCAGGGAGGGCTCGGGCACGTCGATGCGCGACGTGCTCGGCTTCGGCCGCAGCCGCGACGAGCCGGTGGACGATGCGGATGGCGCGGATGACGTGGTTGGCACGGATGACGTGGCCGACCGCGATGCGGATGCGCCGGCGACCGACAGCTCCGCCGTCGACCCCGACCAGCAGGAGACGGCCGCGGTCGAGCCCGTGCCGACGCCGATGCCGGTACCGACGCGGATGCCGACGCGCGACGCCTCGTCCGACGCGGCAGAGCGGGATCGGGCGGCCGACGACGCGAGCGAGCCGACGCATCCGGAGCACGAGCGGATGCGCGATCAGGCGCGCCACCCGGAGGACGACCGCCCGATCGGGTGAAGCAGCGGGGCCGTAGGATGGAGCACGTGCTGCGCCTCGTCGTCCTCGTCTCCGGCAGCGGCACCAACTTCGCGGATCTGCTCGAGCGCACCCGCGCCGGCCGCGTCCCGGCCGAGATCATCGCCGTGGGCGCGGACCGCGAGTGCGGCGGCCTCGACATCGCCCGCGCCGCCCGGATCCCCACGTTCGTCGAGCCGTTCTCGGCACCGCGCGAGGCGTGGTCCGATCGCATCGCCGACCGCATCGCGGCGTTCGAGCCCGACGTCGTCGTGCTCTCCGGCTTCATGCGGCTGCTGTCGGCGCGCGCCGTCGCGCGCTTCGAGCCGGCGATCCTCAACACGCATCCGGCGTACCTGCCCGAGTTCCCCGGCGCGCACGGCGTGCGCGACGCGATCGCGGCCGGCGTGGCGCAGACCGGCGCATCCGTGATCATCGTCGACAGCGGCGTCGACACCGGTCCCGTCCTGGCGCAGCAGCGCGTGCCCGTGCTGCCCGACGACACGCAGGACACCCTGCACGACCGCATCAAGCTCGTGGAGCGCGACCTGCTCGCGAGCGTGATCATCGACATCGCCGACGGCACATGCGACCTGGCCGGCCACGGCCTCGAGCGACGCCGAGCGGCGAGCGACACGGAGGAGAGACAGTGAGCGGACCCCAGCACGACCCGAGCCTCTACCGGGAGCGCGACCTGGTGCCCTTCCGGCGCGCGCTGCTCTCGGTGAGCGACAAGAGCGGCGTCGTCGAGCTCGGCAGCGCGCTCGCCGAGGCGGGTGTGGAGCTCGTCTCGACCGGCTCGACCGCGAAGATGCTGGCCGATGCCGGCCTCCCGGTCACCGAGGTGGCGCAGGTCACGGGGTTCCAGGAGGCGCTCGACGGCCGCGTGAAGACGCTGCACCCCGCGATCCACGCCGGCCTGCTCGCCGACCTGCGGCTCGAGCACCACGAGGCCCAGCTCGCCGAGCTCGGCATCGCGCCGTTCGAGCTCGTGGTCGTCAACCTCTACCCGTTCGTCGAGACGGTCCGCTCCGGCGCCGCCGACGCCGACGTGGTCGAGCAGATCGACATCGGCGGCCCGGCGATGGTCCGCGCGTCGGCGAAGAACCACGCCAACGTCGCGATCGTCACCGACCCGCGCATCTACCCGCTCATCGCGAAGGCCGCGAGCACGGGCCTCACGCTGCTGCAGCGCCGCGCGCTCGCGCGCGACGCGTTCGCGCACACCGCCGCCTACGACGGCGCTGTCGCGCGCTGGTTTGCGGGCGAGCCGGTCGAGGCGCCCGCAGCGCCCGCCGCGCCGAAGCCTGAGCCGGTCGAGCCGGTCGCCGCGCAGGCCGCTGCGGCACCCGCAGCGCAGGCCGCGCCGGCGCCGGCTGCGGCCGACGCATCCGCAGTGCCCGACACGTCGAGCGCCACGGGCCTCCTCAAGGCGGTCGGCGGCGCGACGCTCGTCTCGGGCCTCCGCTACGGCGAGAACAGCCACCAGCAGGCGGGCATCTTCGCGCTACCCGGGGGTGCGGGCATCACGCAGGCCGAGCTGCTGCACGGCAAGCCGATGTCGTTCAACAACTACGTCGACGCGGACGCGGCACTCCGCGCCGCCTTCGACTTCTCGGAGCCCGCGGTCGCGATCATCAAGCACGCGAACCCGTGCGGCATCGCGGTCGCCGCGGCCGGCGCCGTCGACCCGATCGCGTCGGCGCACGAGCGTGCCCACGCGTGCGACCCGGTCTCGGCGTTCGGCGGCGTGATCGCGGCGAACCGCACGGTCACGCGCGCGATGGCCGAGACGGTGAAGGACATCTTCACCGAGGTCGTCGTCGCCCCCGACTTCGAGCCCGAGGCGCTCGAGCTGCTGACGGCCAAGAAGAACATCCGCCTGCTGCGCCTGCCCGAGGGCTACGCGCGCGAGGGCTCCGAGCTGCGGCAGGTCTCGGGCGGCGTGCTCGTGCAGCAGCCCGACACGTTCGAGGGCTTCTCGTCGCACACGTGGCGCCGCGTCAGCGGGTCGCACGTGTCGGACGCGGTGCTCGCCGACCTCGAGTTCGCCTGGCGCGCCTGCCGGTCGGTGAAGTCGAACGCGATCCTGCTCGCGTCGGGCCTCGCATCCGTCGGCGTCGGCATGGGACAGGTGAACCGCGTCGACTCGTGCAAGCTCGCCGTCGAGCGCGCGGGCGACCGCGCGGCCGGATCGGTCGCGGCGTCGGATGCGTTCTTCCCGTTCGCCGACGGCCTGCAGATCCTGCTCGACGCGGGCGTCACCGCGGTCGTCCAGCCGGGCGGCTCGGTGCGCGACGAGGAGGTCATCGCCGCGGCGAACGCGGCCGGCATCACGATGTACTTCACGGGCGAGCGCCACTTCGCGCACTGACCCCCGCTGGCTCGCCGACAGGTGGGCGCGCCCGCGACCGGTGGCCGAGCAGGCCCACCCGTCGCGGGCAGCCCCACCCGTCGCGGGACGCCGCCCCCGCGCGACGGCCCGCGTCGCTAGCCTGGCTGCCGTGAGCGCAGGCACCGTCGACGACGTCCGCCGCGCGCGCCGCATCCTCTGCTTCGGCGTTACCGGCTCGGGCAAGTCGACGATGGCGGTCGCGCTCGGGGAGCGGCTCGGGCTGCCCGTCACGCTCGTCGACGACCTGTGCTGGTCGCCCGGCTGGGTGCAGCGCTCGCGCGACGAGATCGACGCGAGCGTGCTGCCGATCCTCGCAGGGGACGCGTTCGTGCTCGACACCGTCTACGGCTTCCACAACGAGCACGCGCTCGCGAGCGTCGACGTCATCGTCGGCCTCGACTACGCGCGCCTGGTCTCGCTCGCGCGACTCGTCCGCCGCACCGCCCGCCGCATCCGCACCCGCGAGCGCGTCTGCAACGGCAACGTCGAGACGCTCCGGCTCGCGCTCGCGCGCGACTCGATCATCGGCTGGCACTTCCGCTCGTGGCGGTCGAAGCGCGAGCGGATGCGCCGGTGGCAGTCGGACGCGTCCGCGCCGCCAGTGCTGCTGCTGGCCCGCCCGCGCGACGCCGACCGCCTGCTCGCGTCGCTGTGACGGGCGACTCGCGGCTGAGGGGCTAGACGCGTCGCGCAGGGACTGCTTAGGATGGAAGGCTGTCCGCGCCATCCCGTCGCGGCCGACCGAGGAGGATGCCATGAGCACGACGACGAACGCTCCGATCGCTGCCGCCCGCGCCCTCCTCGCCCGCACCGACGTCGGCGGACGCCGGTAGCAGGAGGGCCTCGTAGCCCGTCGCGAGCCTCGCTCGCACGCGTCGACCGCCGAGGTCGGACGCAGCACCACCATCGCGACCCACCGGTCGCATCAGCACCGCGGGCCCACGACGCCCGCGACCGCGAAGGATCGCCCTCATGTCCTCGACGCCCCCGCCCGAGCAGTCCCCGCCCGCGCAGCCTCCGACCGAGCAGCCAGCTGCCCAGCCCGAGACCGCGAGCCACCTGTCCGCGCTCGCCCGGCTGCTGCCGTTCCTGCGCCCGGTGCTGCCGCGCCTCGTGCTCGGCACGGTCGCCGCGCTGATCTCGGCGCTGCTGAGCCTCGCGACGCCGATCGCCATGCGCGCGCTCGTCGACGGGCCGCTCGCGCAGTCCGACGCATCCGCCGTGTGGCCGGTCGCGCTCGCGATCCTGCTGCTCGCGCTCGGTGAGGCGTTCTTCGTCTACATGCGCCGCATCCTCGTGACGCTGCCCTCGACCCAGATCGAGGCGGCGATGCGCCGCTCGCTCTACGGCCAGCTGCAGGCGCTGCCGGTCGCCTTCCACGACCGCTGGCAGTCCGGCCAGCTGCTGAGCCGAGCCGTGCAGGACCTCGGCATGATCCGCCGCTTCATCGCCTTCGGCATGCCGCTGCTCGTCGTGAACGCGATCACGCTCGTCGTCGGCATCGTCATCCTCTTCTTCTGGAGCCCGGTGCTCGCGGGCGCCTTCGTCGTGCTCTCAGCGCCGATCGTCTTCGTCGCGCTGCGCTTCGAGCGCCGCTACTTCACGATCTCCCGCTCGGCGCAGGACCAGGCGGGCGACCTCGCGACCACCGTCGAGCAGTCGATCCACGGCATCCGCGTGCTCAAGGCGTTCGGCCGCGGCCGCCACGCGCTCGAGGGCTTCACCGACCAGGCGTCGAACCTGCGCGAGACCGAGATCGACAAGGCCCGCATGGACGGGCACCTGTGGATGTGGCTGACGATCGTGCCGTACGTCTCGTACGCCGTCTGCCTCTTCCTGGGCGTCTGGCTCGCCGCGACCGGTCAGCTCTCGGTGGGCACGCTCTTCGCGTTCTTCGCCGTGGCGATGGTGCTCAACTGGCCCATCGAGTCGATCGGCTTCCTCTTCGCCTTCCTCATCGACGCGTCGAACGCCTCGCGCCGCTTCCACGAGATCGTCGACAGCGAGAACACGATCGTCGACCCGGAGGCGCCGACGACCATCGCGCAGCCGCGCGGCCGGCTCGTGTTCGACGACGTGCACTTCCGCTACCAGGACGCGCAGCCGCACGAGCGCGACCTCGTCGACGGTGCGACGCTCACGCTCGAGCCGGGCGAGACGATGGCGCTCATCGGCATCACCGGCTCCGGCAAGACGACGCTCACCGCGCTGCCCGCCCGCCTCTACGACGTCACCGGCGGCCGCGTGCTGCTCGACGGCGTCGACGTGCGCGACCTGTCGCTCTCGGAGCTGCGCACGCACGTCGCGATGGCGTTCGAGGACGCGACGCTCTTCTCGGCGACCGTGCGCGAGAACGTGCTGATGGGCGTGCCGGATGCGTCGGACGACGTGCTCGACCGCGCGCTCGACATCGCGCAGGCCGGGTTCATCCGCGACCTGCCCGACGGCCTCGACACGCAGATCGGCGAGGAGGGCCTCTCGCTCTCGGGCGGCCAGCGCCAGCGCCTCGCGCTCGCCCGCGCCGTCGCCGCCGACCCCGCGGTGCTCGTGCTCGACGACCCGCTCTCGGCGCTCGACGTCGAGACCGAGGCGCAGGTCGAGGAGGCGCTGCGCAGCGTGCTCGACCGCACGACGGCGCTCATCGTCGCCCACCGCCCGAGCACCGTGCAGCTCGCCGACCGCGTCGCGCTCATGCGCGACGGCCGCATCGACGACGTCGGCACGCACTCGGAGCTGCTCGCGCGCAACGAGCACTACCGCTACGTGATCTCGAGCCTCGAGGAGGCCGAGCTCGACCGCAGGAGCATCGATGCCGTCACCGGCTCGATGCAGGTGATCGACGTGGATGCGCTCGAGCGCGAGCTCGAGCAGGAGCAGGACGAGGAGGTGTCGCGATGAGCGTCTACGGCGTGCAGGGCGAGGACCGCACCGACTACACGAAGGCCGAGTCGAAGGCCATCCGCGCGCGCTCGCGGAAGCTGCTCGGCACGCTGCTGCGCCCCCACCTGTGGCGCGTCGTCGTCACGATGGTGCTCGTGATCGTCGCGGTCGCGGCGAACATCGCCGGCCCGATGCTCATCGCCTACGGCATCGACACCGGCCTGCCGTCGATCATGGAGCGCGCGGACTGGATGCCCCTGTGGGTCGCCACGATCGCCTACATCGTCGCCGCGGTGCTCGCCGGCGTGCTCATGTACTTCTACACCGTGGGCATCGCGCGCATCAGCCAGACGGTGCTGTTCGACCTGCGCCGCCGGCTCTTCGCGCACGCGCAGCGACTGAGCCTCGAGTTCCACGAGTCCTACACGTCGGGCCGCATCATCGCTCGCCAGACGAGCGACCTCGAGGCGATCCGCGACCTGCTCGACGAGGGGCTCAACGAGCTCGTGCGCGGTGTGCTCTTCATGGCGTTCACGGGCGTCGCGATGACGGTGCTCGACCCGCTGTCGGGCCTCATCATCGGCATCGCGCTCATCCCGGCGATCATCCTCACCCGCTGGTTCCAGGTGCGCTCGACGCTGCTGTTCCGCGAGACGCGCACGACGAGCGCACGCATGATCGTGCACTTCGTCGAGACCATGACGGGCATCCGCGCCGTCAAGGCCTTCCGCAAGGAGCCCGCGAACCAGCGCGAGTTCGACGAGCGGGTCGACGACTACCGCGACGCCAACTACCGCACGATCAACATCTTCGGCATCTACGAGCCCGGCATCATGGCGATCGGCGCGGTCACGATCGCGACGCTCGTGCTCGTCGGCGGCCTGCGGGTCGCGGAGGGGTCGCTGCAGGTCGGCGTGCTGCTCGCGATCGCGCTCTACGCGCGCAACTTCTTCCAGCCCATCCAGGGCATCGGCATGTTCTTCAACGGCTACCAGTCGGCATCGGCGGCGCTCGAGAAGATCTCCGGCATGCTCGAGGAGGAGCCGACGGTGCGCGAGCCCGGTGCGCCCAAGGCGCTGCCGGAGTCGCGCGGCCAGATCGACTTCGACGCGGTCGAGTTCTCGTACAGCAGCGGCAAGGTCGTGCTCCCCGACTTCGACCTGCACATCCCCTCGGGGCAGACGATCGCGCTCGTCGGCACCACGGGCGCCGGCAAGTCGACGCTCGCGAAGCTCGTCTCGCGCTTCTACGACCCGACCGAGGGCTCGGTGAAGCTCGACGGCGTCGACCTGCGCGAGCTCTCGAACGACGACCTGCGGCGCGCGGTCGTGATGGTGACCCAGGAGGCGTACCTGTTCTCGGGCACCGTCGCCGACAACATCGCGCTCGGCAAGCCGGGCGCGAGCGACGAGGAGATCGAGGCGGCAGCCCGCGCGGTCGGCGCGCACGAGTTCATCATGGCGCTGCCCGACGGCTACGGCACCGACGTGAACAAGCGCGGCGGCCGCGTGAGCGCCGGCCAGCGGCAGCTGCTGTCGTTCGCCCGCGCCTTCCTCGCCGACCCGCGCGTGCTGATCCTCGACGAGGCCACGGCGTCGCTCGACATCCCGTCGGAGCGGCTCGTGCAGGAGGGCCTCACGACCCTGCTCGACGACCGGACCGCGATCATCATCGCCCACCGGCTCTCGACCGTCGCGATCGCCGACCGGGTGCTCGTCATGGAGCACGGGCGCATCATCGAGGACGGCAGCCCCGCGGAGCTCATCGCCGCGGGCGGCAAGTTCGCGTCGCTGCACCGCGCCTGGCGCGAGTCGCTGGTCTGATCCGGCCGGTTGAGCGTTTGCGTCCGAGTTGGCAGCAACTCGGACGCAAACCCTCAACGGGCGCGTCGCCGGCGGATGCGTCGGCTACGGGCGCGTGAAGCGGTCGATCGCGACCGCCTGCCAGGGCTCGAGCGCGATGCCCGCCTCGCCGTCCTCGACGCCGATGCGCACGCATCCGGGCCGGGCGGCATCGCAGTACATGCCGTCGGGCAGCGCGGTCGGCACGGCGAGCACCAGGCGATGCTCGGAGACGTTCACCACGGCGAGGCCGGTGCTGCCGCGCGCGTAGGAGACCGCGGCGCCGAGCATGCCGTCGCGAGTGTGCGCCTCCACCGCCGTCAGCGGGGCGTCCACGACCCGCGAGCGCCACGCGACGAGCCCGAGCGTGCCAGGCCAGCGGTGCTGGCACACCCATGCCCGATCGGCCCAGCCGTCCCCGGCGACGACGTCGGGGTGCTCCTCACCCGTGCACGACGCATCCGACACAGACCCGTCGGGCTCGAGCTGCGGCCCCTGGTCGCGGTCGCTGAAGGCGTAGCCCGAGTAGAGCGTCGGCATCCCGTCGTCCGAGGCGAGCATCACGGCGGTCGCCGCCGACAGCTCTGCGCCGTCGCGGTAGGAGAGCGTCGCGTCGTTGCGCTCGGTGTCGTGGTTGACGATGAAGGTGCGCGCCTGCTCCTCGAGCAGCCCGTACGACGCGGGGGAGAGGTCGGCGAGCGCCCGCGCTGACCCGTCGTGCACGAAGGCGCCGACGCGCTCCGCCCAGCCGAACTCCCACACGGTCGAGAAGGCCGTGTACTGCTCGGGCTGCACCGGCTCGCCCGCGCCGCGGATGACCTCGCTGATGACCGGCGTGCCCTCGGGGAGCGCGGCCACGATCGCCGCGACGTCGTCCGGGTCGATGTGCTTCGCCGCGTCGATGCGGAACCCGTCGACGCCGAGCGACAGCAGGTCGTCGAGGTAGGCGCCGATCGTCGCCCGCACGTGCTCCGACTCGGTCGCGAGGTCGGCGAGGTCCTCGAGCTCGCAGTGCTGGATGACGAAGGGCTCGCGGTACGCGTCGATGTCGTCGTCCGGCGTGCGGTCGCAGTCGTGGAAGTCGGCGCGGTCGTAGACGGCCGCGCCGCCCGTCGACGGGTACCGGTAGTGCTCGAACGGGGTGCCGGCCCAGCCCGTGCCCGACCCGACGCCCGCCATGTGGTTGATGACCGCATCCGCGTAGACATCGACGCCCGCCTCGTCGCACGCCGCGGTCATCGCCGCGAGCTCGTCGCGCGTGCCGAGCCGCGACTCCACCCGGTACGACACCGGCTGGTACGACCACCACCACTCCGAGCCGTCGGATCCGGTGCCCACGCTCGCGCCGTCGACGTGCTCCTGCGGCGGGGAGGTCAGCACCCAGGCCACGCCCGCCTCGCCGAGCGTCGGGCACTCGGCCGCGATCGCGTCCCATGTCCACTGGAACATGGCGATCCCGGTGTCGCGGCGCTCGGGCGCGGCGGATGCGCATCCCGTCACCGCGAGCACCGCGGCGATGCCGATCGCGGCGATCGTGCGACGCAGCACGCCAGCGCGCATCGCCGGCCTCGCGTCAGAGCGTCTTGCGCCCGATGACCTCGCCGTACTCGTTCTCGCCGATCGGCTCGAAGCCGACCGCCTGGAAGAACTTGCCGGGACCCTGGTCGCCTTCCTCCCAGACGGCGTAGAGGCTGTCGAAGCCCTGGCGACGGGCCTCGTCGGCGACCTGCTCGACGGTGTAGCTGCCCACGCCCTTGCGCTGCGAGGTGCCGGCCACGTACATCCGCAGCACGCTCGAGCGGTACTCCTCGCGGTCGACCTCGGGGTCGAAGTTCGCCATCACGAAGGCGACCGGCTCGTCGCCGTCGAAGACGACCCGCTGCCACGCGCTCTGGGTGTTCACGAACTCCTCGAGCCGCGCGTTCGGCGCCAGGAACGCCTCTTGACCCCGCTTGAGGGTCATGCCGTTGGCCGCGACGATGTTGGCCGCTGACAGCTCTTCGAGGCGCAGAGTCTCCATGGCGACACCGTACCAGCGGCATGCCGACGCCGATGTGGCGGTTGGATGAACGGCGGTCAGCCGATCGGGGTGATGCGGATGCGCCCGCCGAGATCGTCGGGGTCGGCGATCGACCCCGCCTGCGCGGCGAGCACCGCGGCCGCCGACCAGGCGGTCGCCCGCGCGAGCTGCTCCTCGAGCGTCGCGCCCTCGGTGATCGCCTGCGCGATCGCGGCGACGGCGGCGTCGCCGGCGCCGGTGGGGTTGCCCTCGAGCACGAGGTCGAGCGCGGCGTGCCAGGCGCGGCCGTCGGGCAGCACCGCGAGCATCCCCTCGACGTCGAGCGACGCGAAGACGGTGCCGGTGCCGAGGGCCGCGAGGCGGCGGGCGGCGTCGAGCGGGTCGGTACCGCCCATCGCGTCGAAGAGCTCGTGGCGGTTGGGCTTGACCGCCGTCGCACCGGCCGCGACGGCGACCGGCAGCTGCTCGCCGCCGACGTCGACGAGCACGGGCGTGCCGGCGGCCCTCGCGATCTCGACGACGCTCGCGCAGAACCCCTGCGGCGTCTCGGGCGGCAGCGACCCGGAGGAGACCACGACGCGCGCGCCGGTCACCTCGTCGCGCACGATGTCGAGCAGCCGCTCCCAGTCGGCGGCATCGATCGCTGCGCCGTGCTCGTTGAGGTTGGTCGTGCCCGCGGGCGTGACGATCGCCGTGGTGCGACGGGTGTGCGCGTCGACCTCGATGAGGCGGTGGGGGATGCCCGCGCGGTCGAGGTCATGCACGAACAGCGCGTGCACGGGGCCGCCGATGGGGGCGATGACGATGGCCGGTTCGTGCCGCTGGTGCAGCACGCGGGCGACGTTCACGCCCTTGCCGCCGGCGCGGGCGAGGCCCGTCGGCACGCGGTGGCTCGTGCCGATCCGCAGCTCGTCGATCGTGTAGGTGATGTCGATCGCGGGGTTCGTGGTGACGCAGAGGAAGGGGGATGCGTCGGGTGCGTCAGCGGTGCGTGCGACGCTTCGGGCATCGGCGCTGGTCACGATGGTGCCTCCTCGTCGCGGTCGATCCCGATCGGATCGGGGCGGCTCGATCATCCCACGCGGGACGTCCGTCGACACGCCGAGCAGGCTTGCCCTGTTCGAACACATGTTCGAAGATAGGAGGATGGGGATGGCGTCGACGAGGCTCGAGCGCCGGGCGGGCGACGACCGCACGGCCACCGTCGACGCGCTCCGCGAGCGGCTGCGCAGCATGCAGCAGGCAGCGCCCCAGCACACCGCGCCCGACCTCGTCGAGCCCATACCCGCGGGGCTCGACGAGGTCGTGCGCCGGCTCCGCTCCGGCGCCGCGCACAGCATCGAGTCGCGGAGCCTCGCGCTCGCGTGCCTCGGTGCGGCGATGCCGCGCGGGGCGTGGGGTGCCATCGTCGGGATGCCCGACCTGGGGCTCGAGGCTGCCCGCGACCTCGGCGTGCCCATGGATCGCGTGGCGCTCGTGCCGCATCCGGGGCGCTCGTGGCTCGACGTGGTCGCGAGCCTCGCAGAGGCGATGCCGGTCGTGCTCGCCGTCTCGCCTGGCCGGGTCGCCCCGACCGAGGCGGCCCGGCTCGCGGCCCGGCTGCGGCAGGCGTCGTCGACGCTGCTGATCGAGGGGCCGTGGCCGAACGCGGCGACCGTCGTGCGGCAGGTCCGCGCCGAGTGGCAGGGGCTCGCCGACGGCGACGGCAGGATCGCGGCGGGCAGCCTCGTCGTCGAAGCCGCATCGGGCGGGGCGCCGAGGCTCGCGCGGATCCCGATCGCCGGCGAGGGGATGCCCGAGCGCGAGCCGGAGCTCGAGGAGCAGCCGGCCGCCTGACCCCGTCTCCGGCCGCTCGCTGAGAAGGTCCTGAGAAATCTTGCCGATACCGCACGACAGGCCTACCGTCATCGCAAGAAGGTCACGACTTCGGAGGCGCCGATGCAGGCGAGCAGCGCGAGGACACCGTCCCGCTGGCTGCGCCTGGGCCTGTCCGCGAGCGCTGCATCGATCGGCGCTGTCGCCCTCTCCCTCCTCGTCGGCGGATCGGCCGCGACCGCGTCGGAGCAGGACGCGGGGCTCCTGGGCGGGCTCGGCGGTGTTGTGGGCGGCGTCGTCGAGACGGCGACCGACCCGGTCGACGCCCTCGTCGGTGAGGTCGAGGCTGTGCTCCGCCCCGTCGAGGCCGCGATCCAGCCCATCACGGCGCCGGTCGTCGAGCCCGTGGCGCCGATCGTGCGGCCGGTCGTGCAGGCGCCGGGCGCCGCGGCCGAGGCCGGGCGCGACGCCGTCGCCCCCGTCACCGGTGCGCTCGACCCGGTGCTGCAGCCGCTGCAGCCCGTGCTCGCGCCCGTCGACCGGGCGATCGGCGTCGTCGTCGACGACGTCGTGGCGCCCGTCGCGGAGCCGGTCGTCGGAACCGTCGACGGCGCACTCGGTGCCCTGCCGGTCGTCGGCGAGCTGCTCGGCGAGGCGCCGATCGCCGGCGTCGTCGAGGAGGTCGTCGAGCCGATCGTCGACACCGTCCGCGACCCGCTCGCGCCCGGCGCGGGACCGGGTGCCGGTCCTGGCGTCGGACCCGGCGTCGGACCCGGGCCAGGCGTCGATCCGGGCGCCGATCCCGGCCCCGCGCCGGTCGTCGAGCTTCCCGCCGGCCCCGCGCTCGACGCCGATGGCGCCGAGGTCGACGCGTCCGAGGCAGCCGTCCGAGCATCCGCATCCGATCGCCTCGCCGTCGCCCTGCGATCGGTGAGCCCGAGCGATGGCGCCGCGGCCGCAGCGGTGCTCGAGGGCACCGCCGCGTCGTCTTCGACCGCCGGACGGGACAGCGACGCGCCCACGCGCACGCCCGCCGGCGACGGCGTCGCGCCGTCGGGCTCGAGCGGCAGCCCGGGCGGCTCCGCGTCGCCCTCGGCGATCACCCACGACATCCTGCTGCCGGGCCTCACGGCCGGCCAAATCGGTGCGATCGAGCTCGACCGCGCCCCCGCATCCCCGGTCGAGGAGCACGCCGCCAGCCCTGATTGAGCGATCGAGGCCGTGCATCGCGCACGGCACGCCGTCGTCCCGGAGCGGGACGGCTGATCACTCGAACAGGGAAGGCATGACCATGCACGACTTCACGAAGCGCGCGCTGCTGACCGCAGCGCTCGCAGGCGGCCTCTGGGCCGCGGGCACTGGCGTCGCCAGTGCGACAGGGACCGACGGCTCGGACGGCGTCGGATCCGGCACCGAGGCCGCGATCTCGCTCTCGGCGCCCATCACCATCGGCGGCAACGCGATCGGCCTGCTCGGCGACGCGGAGACGACCGACGCGTCCACGTCGTCGAGCACCGCGGCGCCGTCCGCCGGTGTCAGCACCGCCGGCCTCGAGGGCGTGCTCTCGGGCACGGCTGCCGTCGTCTCGGTCGACGTGCCGGTGACGGTCGCCGGCAACGCCGTCGGTGTCCTCGGCGACGCGTCGAGCGACCGCTCGTCGGCGACGAGCGCCACCGCCGGATCGGGCGGGTCGGGCGCGGCGACCTCGGGCGACGATGGGCTGCTCTCGGGCACCCAGGCGCTCGCCGACGTCACCGCACCCGTGACGATCGGCGGCAACGCCATCGGTGTCCTCGGCGACGCATCGTCGGAGCACTCGACGGTCGAGTCGTCTGCCACGACGGCGGGCGGCTCGAATGGCACGACGACCTCGGGTGAGGACGGCGTGCTGTCCGGCTCGCAGGTGGTCGCCGACGTGGTCGCGCCGATCACGGCGGGCGGCAACGCGGTCGCCGTGCTCGGTGACGCGTCGAGCGAGGGCTCGAGCACCGAGTCGGGCACGGCTGCCGGCTTGGACGGGGCTGCGACCTCGGGTGAGGACGGCGTGCTGTCCGGCTCGCAGGTGGTCGCCGACGTGGTCGCGCCGATCACCGTGGGTGGCAACGCGGTCGCCATGCTGGGCGACGCGTCGAGCGAGGGCTCGACGACCGAGTCGAGCGCGGCAAGCGGCGCGGATGGTGCGACGACCTCGGGCGAGGACGGCGTGCTGTCCGGCTCGCAGATCGTCGCCGACGTGGTCGCGCCGATCACGGCGGGCGGCAACGCGGTCGCCGTGCTCGGTGACGCGTCGAGCGAGGGTGCGATGACCGGTTCGGAGGCGGCAGTCGGCTCGGATGGCGCGACGACGTCAGGCGAGGATGGCCTGCTCTCGGGGTCGATCATCGACCTCGACGCGGTCGCTCCCGTGACGATCGGCGGCAACGCGATCGGCGTGGTGGGCGACGCCGTCAGTGAGGGCTCGACGACCACGTCGGAGACCGGCGGCGCGGCGGATGCATCCAGCAGCTCGGGCGACGACGGGCTGCTCTCCGGCTCGATCATCGACCTCGACGTGCTCGCTCCCGTGACGATCGGCGGCAACGCGGTCGGCGTCGTGGGCGACGCGACGAGCACAGGCTCGACGACGACCTCGCCGACGGTCCCCACGGTCCCGACGGAGCCGACGGTCCCGACGGAGCCGACGGTCCCGACGGTCCCGACCGAGCCGACCGAGCCGACCGAGCCGACGGCTCCGAGCGAGCCGACGGATCCGGCCCCCATCGACACCGGTGGGTCGGGCGACGGCACCGAGGTCGAGAAGGACCCGGTGCTGCCGGGCGATGACGCCGTGCGCGACGGCGGCGACAGCCGCGCCGATCTGCAGAGCTCGGGCGCCTCGGCGGCCCAGCTGCCGCGGACCGGTCTCGACCAGCCCGGCATCCTGCCGCTGGCGCTCGCGATGCTGGCGCTCGGCCTGCTGCTGGTGGTGGGCGCGCGCCGCGTGCGCGCGACGCGCTGACAGGTGACGGGCGCGGGATGCGTGCAGCGCGTCCCGCGCTCCGTCGCGCCACCTGCCGAGCGGCACGCGGCCCGCACGGACCCGATCCCGGATGGTGGACCCGAGATCTGGGGTCCACCATCCGGAACGGGGTCCGCGAGCGGCGGCTGCCGATGCTGCCGCAGGAGCGACCACGCGCAGCTCGCCCGACGCGCCACGCCGCACCGGCTTGACGCTGATCGAACGTATGTTCGATCATGAGGTGTGGGGATCGAGACGACGAGCAGCGCTGCGGCGCCGCACCCGGTGCGCCTGCGCGGCAGCCGCATCGGCGTGCTGCGGGTGCCCGACTGGCCGATCGTCGTCGCGCGCCAGACCGGCGCGCTGCCCGGTGGTGGCGAGCAGGGCTCGCCGGGCGCCGTCGTGCACGCCATGCGGATCGTCGCGTGCGACGAGGGCGCCCGCGCCGACGGCGTGCGCACCGGCATGCGGGTGCGCGACGCGCAAGCCGCCTCGCCGCTGCTCGCGCTCGCCCCCTCCGACCCGGTGGGCGAGGCGCTCGCCTTCGAGCGCGTCGTGCGCGCCGTGCTCGCCGTCGTGCCGGCAGCGCAGCCGATCGGCGACGGGGCGCTCGCGTTCCGGATGCGCGGCGCCAGCAGGTTCTACGGCTCCGAGCCGCGGGCGATCGAGGCCGTGCGTGCCGCGCTCGCGCCGCTCGGACTGACGGCGAGCTTCGGCGTCGCCGACGACCGCTTCGCCGCGGAGCTCGCCGCGGGCGGCAGGGGCGAGACGATCGTGCCGCCCGGCCGCAGCCGCATGTTCCTCGAGGGGCTGCCGGTGGGGGTGCTCGGCGACGACGAGCTGCCGGGCATGCTGCACCGGCTCGGCGTGCATACCCTCGGCGGCTTCGCGAAGCTGCCCGACGACAGCATCCGCGACCGCTTCGGCGAGGCGGGGCTCGTCGCGCTCGCCCGCGCGCGCGGCGAGGACGACCGACGCGTCGACGCCGACGGGCTGGGGGAGGAGCGCGTGCTGCGGCTCGCCTTCGAGCCGGGCATCGAGGGGGTGCACGAGCTCGCGCTCGCCGTGCGGGAGCCGGTCGAGCGCTTCGTGCGCCAGCTCGCCGAGCAGCGGCTCGTGTGCAGCGAGATCCGCATCGTGCTGCGCGGCGAGGAAGGGCACGTCAGCGAGCGGCTCTGGCGCCAGCCGGGCTTCCTGCGCGCGGGCGACATCGTCGACCGGATGCGCTGGCAGCTGACCGAGAGCGAGCTCGGCTCGCCGCTCGTCGAGGTGCAGGCGCTCCCCGAGCGGCTCGACGCGGACGCCGCGCACATGCCGGGCCTGTGGGGCGGCGGCGACATCGACGACCGCACGAAGCACGCGCTCGAGCGCCTGCAGGGGATGCTCGGCCGCGAGGCGGTGCTGACGGCTGCGCCGGGCGGCGGGAGGCTGCTCGCGGAGCGCGGCGTGCTGACGCCCTGGGGCGATGCTGCGCCAGCCCCCGCTGCGGGGCCGTGGCCGGGCGCGCTGCCGCCACCGAGGCCGACGGTCGTGTTCCGGCCGCCGCTGCCGGTGCGGCTGCTCGACGCCGCCGGTGCCCAGGTCGAGTCCGCGGCGCTCGACGTGCGGGAGGGGGCGCCGGTGTCGTTCTCGCCGCCCGCATCCGCCCGCCGCCGCGTCGTCGCCTGGGCCGGGCCGTGGCCCATCCGCCGCCGCGACCTCGGCGACGTCGTGCACCGGGTGCAGATCCTCGACGGCGAGGGCGAGGCGTGGGTGCTGCTGCAGGCCGACGGCCTCTGGCTCGCCGAGGGCCGCTATGCCTGACCTCCTCGACGTCGCGGGTGGTAGCACGAGCCGCTCAGGCGCTTGAGCGACCACTGGCGACGTTGAGAAGCAGGGAAGGAGGAGGGGAGCGATGGCCGGCTGGAACAACCCGTCGATGCCCTGGCGCGAGCTCGAGGGCATCCTCTCCGACCGCGACGTCGGCAGCGGCCGGCCGCATCCCGCCGAGCTCGACGAGGCGCGCCGCCCGCGGATCGGCGTGCCCGCGCCCGGCGCCACCACGCCCTACGCCGAGCTGCACGCCCACTCGCACTACTCGTTCCTCGACGGCGCCTCGAGCCCGGCCGAGCTCGTCAACGAGGCGCGCGCGCTCGGCCTCGAGGCGCTCGCCCTCGTCGACCACGACGGGCTCTACGGGGCGGTGCGGTTCGCCGAGGCTGCCGCGGAGGCGGGGCTGCCGACGGTCTTCGGCACCGAGTTCACGCTCGGCCTCGACGCACCGCAGAACGGCATCCCCGACCCCGACGGCAGCCACCTGGTGGCGCTCGCGACCGGCCCTGCCGGCTACACGGCGCTCGCGACGGCGCTCACCGACGGGTACCTGACCACCGACGCGCGCGGCGCCCCCGGCGAGAAGGGCAGGCCGGTCTTCGAGCTCGAGCGGCTCGCCGAGACGGCGGACGGCGAGTGGATGGTGCTCTCCGGCTGCCGCAAGGGCGGCGTGCGGCAGGCGCTCGAGCGGCACGGCGGATCGGCGGAGGGGGCGGATGGGGCCGGCCTCGAGCTCGACCGCCTCATGTCGCTCTTCGGCCGCGACCGCGTCGTGGTCGAGCTCAGCGACATCGGCGACCCGCGCGACTTCGAGCGCAACCGCGTGCTCGCCGACCTCGCCGAGCGGCGCGGGCTGCCGCTCATCGCCACCACGAACGCGCACGTCGCGAGCCCCGCGAAGCAGCACCTCGGCGACGCGGTCGCCGCGGTGCGCGCGCGGCGCTCGATCGACGAGCTCGACGCCTGGCTGCCGGCCGGCGGCGTGCCGTCGCTGCGCAGCGGCGCCGTGATGGCACGACGCTTCCGCGCGTTCCCCGGCGCGGTCGACACGGCCGCCGCGCTCGGCCGCGCCCTCGCGTTCGACCTGCGCGCCGCATCCCCTCGGCTCCCCGACTTCCCGGTGCCCGATGGGCACACGCCGATCAGCTGGCTGCGGGCGCTCGTCGACGAGCGGCTGCCGCGCGTCTACGACACGACGGCCGATGGCCGCCCGACCCCGGAGGTCGCCGCCCGCCTCGACCACGAGATGGGGCTCATCGAGCAGAAGGGCTTCGCCGGCTACTTCCTCATCGTGTTCGAGATCGCCGACTTCGCGCACTCGCAGGGCATCCTCTGCCAGGGCCGCGGCAGCGCGGTGGCGAGCGCCGTCTGCTTCATCCTCGGCATCACCGCCGTCGACCCCATCCGCTACCGGCTGCCGTTCGAGCGCTTCATCTCGATGATGCGCGAGGAGGAGCCCGACATCGACATCGACTTCGACGCGGGCCGCCGCGAGGAGGTCATCCAGCACGTCTACGAGCGCTACGGCCGCCGCAACGCCGCCCAGGTCGCGAACGTCATCACCTACCGGCCGAAGTCGGCGGTGCGCGACGCCGCGAAGGCGCTCGGCTACGCGGTCGGCCAGCAGAACGCCTGGTCGAAGTCGGTCGAGTCGTACTCGAGCCCCGACGCCCCGGGCATCCCGGCCGCCGTCACCGAGCTCGCAGGCGAGTTCCTGCACGCGCCGCGGCACCTCGGCATCCACTCCGGCGGCATGGTGCTCACCCAGGAGCCGGTCGGCTCCGTCTGCCCGATCGAGCCGGCCCGCATGCCGGGCCGCACGGTGCTGCAGTGGGACAAGGACGACTGCGAGTGGATGGGCCTCGTGAAGTTCGACCTGCTGGGCCTCGGCATGCTCGGCGCGCTCTCGCACACGATGGAGCTCGCGGCCGAGCTCGTGGGGGAGCGGTGGACGCTCGCGTCGATCCCGGCGGAGGAGGCCGGCGTCTACGACATGCTCTGCGAGGGGGATGCGGTGGGCGTGTTCCAGGTGGAGTCGCGCGCGCAGATGGCGACGCTGCCGCGGCTCAAGCCGCGCTGCTTCTACGACCTCGTGGTCGAGATCGCGCTCATCCGCCCCGGTCCCATCCAGGGCGGGGCCGTGCACCCCTACATCCGTCGCCGCACGGGCGCCGAGGCGATCAGCTACCCGCACCCGCTGCTCATCCCGGTGCTCGAGCGCACGCTCGGGGTGCCGCTGTTCCAGGAGCAGCTCATGCAGATGTCGGTCGCGGTGGGCGGCTTCGACGCCGGCGAGGCCGATCAGCTGCGGCGCGCGATCGGCTCGAAGCGCTCGCTCGAGCGCATCGAGGCGCTCAAGGCGAAGCTCTTCGCCGGGATGGCGGCGAACGGCGTCGAGCCCGACGTCGCCGAGTCGATCTACCGCAAGATCGAGGCGTTCGCGGGCTTCGGCTTCGCCGAGTCGCACTCGCTCGCCTTCGCGAAGCTCGTCTACGCCTCGTCGTGGATGCGGCTGCACTACCCGGCGGCGTTCCTCGCCGGCCTGCTGCGCAGCCAGCCGATGGGCTTCTGGTCGCCGCAGACGCTCGTGGCGGATGCGCTGCGGCACGGCGTCGAGACGCTGCGGCCCGACGTCGTGCACTCGGCCGTCGACGCGGGCCTCGAGCTGCACGGGCGGCCGGCACCGCGCGGCGACGACGCGTGCCTGCAGCGCGACCAGCCGCCGGTGCCGCCGAAGGCGTCGGAGTCGCTCTCGGCGCGCGCCAGGCATCGCCGCGACGGCGCCTTCTCGGTGCGGATGGGCCTGTCGAGCGTGACCGGGATGGGGGAGGCCGCCGCTGCGCGCATCGTCGCCGCCCGCGAGGCCTCGCCGCTGCGCGACATCCACGACCTCGCGCGCCGCGCCGACCTCGACCGCGGTGAGCTCGAGGCGCTCGCGACCGCCGGCGCGCTCGACGGCCTCGGTGTCGGCCGCCGCGAGGGGCTGTGGCTCGCCGGCCCCGCATCGACCGAGCGCGAGGACCAGCTCGAGGGCTCGCAGGTGAGCCTGCAGCCCCCGCTGCTGCCGATGCTGTCGGCCGAGGAGCAGGTGGCGCTCGACATCTGGTCGACCGGCGTCGCGCCCGACGACCACCCGGTGCGGTACGCGCGGGCGATGCTCGCGGAGCGCGGCGTGCTGCCGATCACGGCGCTCGCAACGGCCGAGCCGGGCCGCCGCGTGCAGGCGGCCGGCATCGTCACGCACCGGCAGCGGCCGAGCACCGCGCAGGGCGTGACGTTCATGAACCTCGAGGACGAGACGGGGATGCTCAACGTCATCTGCTCGAAGGGCCTGTGGGCGCACTCGCGGCAGGTGGCGCGGCACGCGCCGGCGCTCATCGTGCGCGGGATGCTGCAGCGCACCCCGGAGGGCGTGATCGCGCTGCTCGCCGACAAGCTCGACCGCTTCGAGGTGCCGACGAGCGGGTCGCGCGACTTCCGCTGAGACGAGTCGAGGGTCTGCGTCCGAGTGCAGTGCGACTCGGACGCAGACCCTCAACAGGCGCGGGGCTGCGTCAGCAGCCGGTGCGCCACGCGTTCGACGCGAGCGTCGGCAGGCCGCCGACGTTGTACACCGTCGTCGGTGCGAGCGCCGCGATCAGCTCCTCGACGTCGAGCGTCACGCACGTGCTCGCCGCCAGCAGCACCGGAGCGCTGTGCGCGCCCGCCACCATCGACGCGGAGAGCGCGTCGGGGTAGTTGGTGCCGGATGCGATCGCGATCGCCTGCTCGTCGGTCGGCGTGACGAGGCGCTCGACGAGCAGCGCGTTCGTCGCGTACCGGTCGGCGCCCGCGACGCGCGGCACGGTGAAGCCCTCGGCGCGGTAGGCGCGCACGGTGGCGTCCGTCACGGTCGCGCTCGAGCCGAGCACCACCGCCGTGCCGGCGCCGAGCGACTCGATCGCGTCGATCGTGTGCTCGCTCGCCGTGGCGCGCGGCGTCAGCAGCACCGGCAGGTCGCCGACGGCCGAGGCCACGCCGCTCGCCGACACCGCGTCGGCGAACTGCTCGCCGCTCGCGAGCAGCACCTCGGTCGCGTCGCCGAAGTACCGCTCGGCGATCAGCGCCGCCGTCTGGTACCGGTCGGCGCCCGCGATGCGGGAGACCGCGGCGTTCGGGACGACCTCGGTGATCTGCGCGGCGGTCGCGCTCGAGACCGACGGCGTGCCGCCGACGATCGTGACCGTGCCCGGCTGCAGGCGCTCGAGCTCCGCCACCGTGACCGGCAGCAGGCCGTCGGTCGGCGTCAGCAGCAGGCTCGCGTCAGCGCGCGCCGCCGCGGGACCGGCGGCGAGCGCGTCGGCGAAGACCTGCCCGGAGGCGATGATCACGTCGGTGCCCGGCTCGAACAGCGCCTCGGACGTCTCGACGTTCGTGGCGTAGCGGTCGTCGCCCGCGTAGGTCTCGACGACGGTCTCGACCGGCGGGGCCGCCTCGAAGGCGAGGCCGATCACGACGGCGTCGTGGTCGCTCGCGCGGTAGGGGTCCGGAGCGAAGAGCGCGTCCTGCGCCGGTGCCTTGAATGCCATCGTGTAGTCGAAGATGCTCGGCTCGTCGGCGTTCGCGTGCCACTCGTCGGCGCCGACCACGGAGGGCAGGAGCGCGGCGTCGGCGAGGCCGTAGTCGAGGTAGCCGATCTGGCCGTCGAACACGTAGGTGTAGGCATCCTCGCCCTGGAACTCCTCGAGCAGGTCGGTGTAGCCGGCCGCCTCGAGCGTCGTGATCGGGTCCTCGTTGTCGTAGGAGTTCAGGTCGCCGATGATGAGCGAGCCGTCGGTCTCGACGCCGGTCGGGTCCATCGCGAGCCAGTCGGAGAGCGCGTCAGCGGCGAGCGTGCGCACCGCGTTGCAGTTGCCCTGCTCCGGGGTGCCGGTGTCGCCCTCGCAGGCCGAGCCCTTCGACTTCAGGTGGTTCACCGCGACGGTGACGACGCGGTCGGTCGCGAGGTCGCGGAACGACTGCGCGAGCGCGGGCCGGTTGGCCGAGGTGTCGAAGCGCGGGTCGACCGAGGAATCCAGCACGGCGTGGTCGCCCTCGGGCGCGACGAGCGCCGGCTGGTAGATGAGCGCCGTGGTGATCTCGTCGGTGCCGAGCGTGCCGGTGTCGATGCCGGCCCAGTGCGCGCTGCCGTCGGCGTTGGGGCCGGCGACCTCGTTGAGCGCGGCGACGAGGGTCTCGAGCGCGAGCCCGTCGTTGTTCTCGATCTCGAGCAGGCCCACGATCGCGGAGTCGAGCTCGTCGATCGCGGCGACGATCTTCGCCTCCTGCCGGTTGAACTCCTCCGGCGTCACGGCGCCGCGGCTGTCGAGCGTCGTGAAGTAGTTGAGCACGTTGAACGACGCGACCTCGAGCGTCGCGCCCTCGATCTGGGGCGCGGCCTCGCGGGGGTTCTCCGACGCGAAGGTGCCCGCCTCGGTCGGCTGCAGGCGCCACAGGCCGAAGGCGTAGTCGAGCACGCCCGTGATGCCGGTGATCGTGTCGCCGCCGCGGAAGCGGTTCTCGAGGCTCAGTGGCTGCAGGTTGCCGGGGTGGATCGCGGGGTCGGCGTTCTGGGCGGAGCGGCCGTCGTCGATCGTGATGCGGTTCGCGGCGTTCGCGGCGCGCACCGCTGCGGCCTCGGCGGAGCCCGGGGCGGCGATCGCGGTGGGCTGGACCTGGCGCTCCGTGCCCACGACGACCTCGCCGAACCGGCCGAAGTTGAAGTACTCGAGGATCGTGAGCTCCTGCGTCAGCGTGACGAGCATCGACTCGGTCGACTCGGCGTCGTCGAGCGGCAGCGTCACGGCGACGGGTGCCGGCAGCGTGCCCTCGCCGCAGTCGAGCAGCGTCGCGTCGGTCAGGCGGGTGAGGCCGGAGCTCTCCTCTGCGGTGCCGGAGACCTGCACGACGTCGCCCTCGGCGACGGCGGCGCCGGATGCGGCGACGTAGATGGCGTCGCTCGTCGCGGCGTCGCGGTCGCCGGCGTCCTGGAGCGTGAAGCCCGCGACGGCGGACGAGCCCTGGAAGGTGCGGGTGACCACGCCCTCGACGGTGACCGCCTGGCCGCCCATCGTGGTCGCGTCGCCGGAGCCCTGCACGGCGCCGATCGCGATCACGGCATCCGAGCCGCAGGTCGCGTCGACCGGGGGCTCCTCGACCTCGGCCACGCGGTTCGGCGCTCCGGGGGTGTTCCATGCCTCACCGGGTGCCGGCGTGCCGGTGCGGCCGGTGATGCCCGCCCCGCTGAAGGCGTTGCGCACCCAGTCGGTCGCGGCCTCCGTGTGGGTGCCGTCGGGGATGCGGCTCGCGCCGCCCGGATCGAACGCGGCGCCGTCGAACGCGACGCCGAGGCGCGTGCCCCACGTGAGGTCGTCGGCGCCGCCGTCGTGCACGCCCACGCCGTCGACGACCGTGAAGCCGACGCCCGCGTCGATCGTGCCGTCGAGGTCGGCGTCGACCACCTGGCCGACGGTCGCCGTGCCCTCGACGAGGAGGATCGACACCGAGCCGTTCTGGATGCCGTTCTCGGCGTAGCTGACGAGCCCGAAGCCCGCGCCGTCGAGCACCGGCGCCGGGTTCGACTGCAGCACCTCGCCCGCCTGATCGTGCGGGTTGTCGCCCTTGACGATGAGCACGGAGTGCGTCGCGCTCAGGTCGGCGCCGGGGGTGCCCAGCACCTCCACGTACTCCGCACCGCCGTCGGTGCTGCTGACATCGGCCGAGAACTCGTTGATGACCGGGTGCTCGGCCGCGTGCGCCGGGACGGCGACGAGGCCCGTGAGGGCGAGCGCGGCGACCGTCGAGGTGCCGAGCATGGTGCGTGCGCGCATGGATCCACTCCGTTGAGGTGCAGGGACACCGTCAACATAGCCAGCGCCGGTGACGCCGCGCCCGACTTTCGCGTGAACAGCGGGTGACGCCCGCGCGCGCGGTCAGCGGAAGATGATCGTCCGCTGCCCGTCGAGCAGCACCCGGTCCTCGGCGAACCACTGCACAGCGCGCGAGAGCGTGCGCGACTCCTCGTCCTGGCCGATCGCGACGAGCTGCGCGGGGGTGTGGGCGTGGTCGACGCGCACGACCTCCTGCTCGATGATCGGGCCCTCGTCGAGGTCGGCGGTGACGAAGTGGGCGGTCGCACCGATGAGCTTCACGCCGCGCGCGTGCGCCTGCCGGTAGGGGTTCGCGCCCTTGAAGCCGGGGAGGAAGGAGTGGTGGATGTTGATGAGCCTGCCCTCGAGCGCCGCGCACAGCTCGGGGGAGAGGATCTGCATGTAGCGGGCGAGCACGACGAGCTCGATGCCCTCCTGCTCGACGACCTCGAGGATGCGGCGCTCGAACGCCGCCTTCGACGCGGCGTCGACGACCGGCGCGTGCTCGAACGGCACGTCGTAGAACGCGGCGAGCGCGCCGAGGTCGGGGTGGTTCGCCATCACCAGCGGGATGTCGACCGACAGCTGCCCGGCCCGCTGGCGGAAGAGCATGTCGTTGAGGCAGTGGGCGGCCTTCGAGACCAGCACGAGCGTGCGCAGCGGGCGGCCGACGTCGTCGAGCTGCCACTGCATCCCGTAGCGCTCGACCACCGGCGCGAGCGACGCCTCGAAGTCGGCGCGCTCGGCCTCCGCCTCGACCTGCAGGCGCATGAAGAAGCGGTCGGTGTCGGCCGACGAGAACTGCTGCGACTCGGTGATGTTGCCGCCGCACGCCACGATCGCGCCGGAGATCGCGTGGACGATGCCGGGGCGGTCGTCGCAGACGAACGACAGGATCCAGTGGTTCGAGGTCACCTCGAGATCCTACGAGGTGCGGCGCCCTCGCCCGGGTCGTCAGCGCCGGGCGGCGGCCTCGTGCATCGCGAGGGTCGCGGCGATGATGTCGATCGCGTCGTCGACCGGCGTCGGCTCGTAGGAGGCCGCGCCGCGCCGCTCGGGGAACCGCACCGCGCGCGCGTCGGCGGCGCGCATCAAGGCCTCGCCGTCGGGCTGTCCCTCGTAGGCGCGGAGCGTCGCCGCCACCCGCCCGAGCCAGCGGTCGACCGCGTCGACGGCATAGCCCGACACGAAGGAGTTCCCGGTCGGGAACGTGAGCGCGAGCACGTCATCGGCGGTGAACACCCTGCCACCGTACCGGGCCGGGGTACAACGGCTGCTCGTCAGGCGCCCGTGGCAGCGCTCAAGGCGTCGCCGCCGCCGGGTGGCCGTAGGCTTGCCGGTCGTGAGCGAGCGGGCGATGGCGCAGGGGAGCACCCAGGACGCCTTCCCGACGGCGGCGCTGCTCGTGCTGGCGCTCGCGGTGTTCACGAACATCACCGTCGAGATGCTCCCGATGGGCCTGCTGCTGCCGATGAGCCGCGAGCTCGGCGTGGGGGAGGGCGCGATCGGCCTGCTCGTGACGATCTTCGCGTTCACGGTCGTCGCATCCTCGACCACGCTCATACGCCTCACGCGTCGCGTGCCGCGGCACCTGCTCGTGATCACGGTGCTCGTCGTCTTCGCGGCGAGCTGCTTCGGCTCGGCGCTCGCGCCCGACTACGCATGGTCGGTCGCCTTCCGCGTCATCGGCGGCATCGTGCACGGCATCTTCTGGACCGTCGTCGGCGCCTACGCCGCCTACCTCGTGCAGCCGCAGCAGCTCGCGCGCGCCGTCGCCATCACCTCGACGGGCGGCTCGTTCGCCTACGTGCTCGGCCTGCCGCTCGCGACGCTGCTCGGGCAGCTCATCGGATGGCGCTGGTCGTTCGCGCTCTTCGGCGTCGTATGCCTCGTGGTCGCGGTCGCCGTCTGGCGGCTGCTGCCGGCGGTCGACCACCTGCGCGACACCGCCACCACCTCGACCGGCTCGGTCGCGGTGCCGATCCCGGAGCCGGGCAAGAGCGTGCGCGGCGTCGCGCTGTCGATCCTGTCGACGATGGTCGTGATGCTCGGCCACTACGCGCTCTACACCTACGTCTCGCCGTTCCTCGTCGATCACGCGGGCATCCCGGAGTCGTGGCTCTCGGGCGCGCTGCTCGCCTACGGCATCGTCGGGATCGTCGCCGTCGTCGCGATCGCGCTCTGGCTCGGACGGCGGCCCACCGCGTCGACGCTCGCGATGATGGCGACCGGCCTGCTGGCGATGCTCGTGCTCGGCCTCTCGCAGCAGGTGGTGCTGACGGTCGTGGCGGGGATGGTGTGGGCGTTCGCGCTCGGCGCGCTGCCGGCGCTGCTGCAGACGCGGCAGCTGCAGGCGGCCTCCGAGCGCATCCTGCAGCAGGCGTCGGCCTGGTACACGACCGGCTTCAACGTGGGCATCGGCGCGGGGGCGCTGCTCGGCGGCCTCGTGCTCGAGTCGCTCGGGGTCGCCGCGCTGCCGTGGCTGCTCTTCGCCGGGCTCGCGATCGCGCTCGTGCTCGTCGGCACCGACGCGCTGCTGCACCGACGCGACCTCGCGCGCCGCTGACCGCGACCCGCCGACCGAGGCTCAGCGCAGCGCGAGCCGCGAGAGCCGGGTGCCCGGCGCCAGGAAGCGGTCGGCGGCCATGAAGCCGACGTCGGTCGCGGTCGACCCGTCGACCGCGAGCTCGATCGCGACGGCGCCGATCGCCGACGCCATCTTGAAGCCGTGCCCCGAGAAGCCGACCGCCACGGCGACGCCCTCCATGCCGGGCACCGTGCCCAGCAGGCCGGTGTCGTCGGGCGTGTAGCCGTCCGCGCAGAGCGCCACCCTGACGGGCTCGGGGATGAGCCCGGGGAGGAACTCGCGCACCCAGGCCATGACCGGATCGAGGTACGAGGGGTCCCACGACGGCGGCTGCTCCATCGACTCGACCTCGTCCATGTAGACGCTGCCGGCGACCTTCACGGTCCAGCCGTCGGCGCTCGGGAACCCGTAGAAGCGGGCGCTGTCCGCGCGCCCGTCCTCCTCCGCCCGGCGGAGGAACACGGGGAGGTCCTCGCGGCTGAACGACTGCGGCTCGACCGTGGGGAACCAGGTGAGCACCTGCGGCCGCACGGCGACGTGCACGCCGAGCTCCCTCCCGACCGCCCCGGCGCCCGTGCCCTGCGCGATGATCACCCGACCGGCGACGATCTCCTCCTGATCGGTCCTGACGACGTACCGATCGCCGTGCGCCTCGACGGCGTGCGCCCTGCGCCCGCCCAGGAACCGCGCGCCCAGCCGCGTCGCCTCGGCGAGCGCGGCGACCACGGCCCGCTCCGACTTCAGGTAGCCGCCCTCCGGGTCGAACACCGCGACGTCCCCGTCGCGGACGACGTGCTCGGGGAAGCGCGCCCGCGCCTCGTCGCCGCGCAGCAGCTCGTGGGCGAGGCCCTGGTCGCGCGCGGCCGTCAGGTACCGCGCGAGCACGGGGTTCTGCTCGTCGTAGAACGTGACCGCACCGCCGGTGGTGCGCAGCAGCGACGTGCCGCTGCGTCGCTCGAGCTCGCGCCAGAGGTCCTGCGAGCGCTGCAGGAGCGGCGTGTAGTGGCCACCCTCGGCGTAGACCTTGCGGAAGAGCCGCGACTCGCCCGCATAGGCCGAGAAGGGTCCGGGGATCGAGAAGCGGTCGACGCCGATGACGCGGAGCCCGCGCGACGCGGCCTGCCACGCGGCCATGCTCCCGACGGAGCCGACCCCCACGATCACGACGTCCGTCTCGAGTGCCGCCATGCTCCACCGCTTCCCGTTCGAGGTCGCGCTCCGAGCCGATCGTCGGATTGTCGACGATGCCATGCTACGTCGTCCGTCGCGTGACTCACCGAGCGCGTGCCGACCAGTTCGCTCGGAGTGGACGGGCTTGCGCCCGGCGCGCCGTGCGAGCCTGTCGTCGAAGAGGAGGTCCACGATGACCCAGGTGCACGACTTCGCACAGATCGACGTGTTCTCGACCACGCCGTACCTCGGCAATCCCGTCGCCGTCGTGCTCGACGCGGAGGGGATCGACGACGAGCGCATGCAGCGCATCGCGCGCTGGACGAACCTCTCCGAGACCACGTTCGTCTCGACGGCCACGACGCCGGAGGCCGACTACCGCGTGCGGATCTTCACGCCCGGCGGCGAGCTGCCGTTCGCGGGCCATCCGACGCTCGGCTCGGCGCACGCGTGGCTCGAGCACGGGGGCGTGCCGCGCTCGAGCGACGTCATCGTGCAGGAGTGCGAGGCCGGGCTCATCCCCATCCGGCGCGGTGCGGTGCTCTCGTTCGCCGCCCCGCCGCTGCGCCGCACGGGCGACATCGACGACGCGGACCTCGCGCAGATCGTGGCCGCGCTCGGGATCGAGCGCTCGCAGGTGCTCGCCCACCAGTGGGTCGACAACGGCCCCGGCTGGTGCGTGCTCCAGCTCGCGACCGCGCAGGAGGTGCTCGACCTCGAGCCCGACCTCTCGCAGATCCCGACGGCGATGCTCGGCGCGATCGGCGCCTACCCGGAGGGCTCGCCGCACGCGTACGAGATGCGCTCGTTCGCGCCTCGCATCGGCGTCCCCGAGGATCCGGTCTGCGGCAGCATGAACGCCTCGGTCGGCCAGTGGCTCGCCGCGTCGGGCGCCGTATCGGGCTCCTACGTCGTCTCGCAGGGGCAGCGCCTCGGCCGCGCGGGGGAGATCGTCATCGACGTCGATGGGGACGGCACGGTGTGGGTCGGCGGGGCCACGACCACGTGCTTCCGCGGCACCGCCATCGGCTGAGCGGACCGCTGCGCCGACCCCATGCGGCGTCGGTCCCGGGTCAGAGACCGGCCGGGACCGCTGCGGCGAGCGCCTCGCGGACGGCGGCGATCGCGGGACTGCTCTCGGAGGCGGTGCGCGCTGCCGTGAAGACCTCGCGGCGCGGTGCGCCGGGCAGGTCGAGCGCGCGGAAGCCGACGTCAGCGCCGGCCCACGTCAGGTCGTTCATGATCCCGACCGCGTGGCCCGTCTCGATCAGCCGCATCTGCGCCTGCAGGTCGGCGGTCGCGAACCGCACGTCGGGCTCGAAGCCCGCGACCCGGCACTGCTGCTCGCCGAAGTGGCGCGAGGCCGCGCCCACCGGCTCCATCACCCACGCGAGGTGGGCGGCATCGGCGAGGCGCTCGACCGGGCTGTCGGGCGGCACCGCGAGCCGCAGCGCATCCGTCATGAGCAGCTGCCGGTCGAGACCCGGGTGCTGCGGCGCCGCGTGGCCCGGGTACTGCTCGGCGACCACGAGGTCGAAGTCGCCGACGAAGGTGTCGTAGAGCGCGGTCTCGGGCTCGCGCTGCACCATCTCGACCCGCACCTCCGGCGCGGTCTCGGCGAGGATCCGCAGCATCTGCGGCACGAGCCCGAGCGCGGCCGACTGGAAGACGGCGACGCGCACGGTGCCGACGGGGCGGCCGAGCGATGCGGCCACGGCGCGCTCCGCCGACTCGAGGGCGGCGAGGATGCCCTCCGCGTGCTGCGCGAGCAGCTCGCCCTGGGGCGTGAGCGCGAGCCGGCGGCCGTGCTTGCGGGTCAGCGGCACGCCGACCTCGCGCTCCAGCGCGGAGAGCTGCTGCGAGACGGCGCTCGGCGCGTAGGCGAGCGCAGCGGCCACCGCGGCGATCGTGCCCCGGAGCCGCAGCTCGCGCAGCAGTCGCAGGCGTCGGACGTCGAGCAACAGGGCCTCCGGATGCATCGTCGAGGGTGACGGGAATCCGTCGCGAACCGTCACTGTACCTGAATGGTCGGCGGGTGCAGACTTGGCGCGGCGCGCGCCGGCGCGTCCGCAGTCCGATCGAGAGAGGGCAGCCGCATGGGCGCAGCCGCCACCGAGCACAGCATCGAGCAGAAGACCGAGCAGGGCACCGAGCCCCAGGACACCGCGCCGCAGGACGCCTCGCAGCAGGACGCCGCGCAGCAGGGGACCGCGGCGCACGCCGAGCTCGAGAGCCTCCGGGCCCTCGCTCCGGCGATCGTCGCGCAGGTGCGCACGTGGCTCGAGCAGGCCGAGCAGATCCCCGCCGACGCGAGCGCCGAGCAGCTCGCCGGCGTGCTCCGCGACCCCGCGGGCCTCGAGTTCGCGGTGCGCTTCGTCGACGGCGTCGTGCGTCCGGAGGACGTGCACGTCGCCGCGCAGACCCTCCGCGAGATCGCCGGCAAGGCCCCGGCGTTCCTGCCCTGGCCGATGCGCCAGGCGCTCAAGCTGGGCGGCGGCGTCGCCCCGCTCGCCCCGCACATCGTCGTGCCGATCGCGCGGCGCGTGCTCCGCGAGATGGTCGGCCACCTCATCATCGACGCGACGGACGCCCGCCTCGGCGCGGCGATCGCGCGCATCCGCGGCACCGGCGCCCGGCTCAACGTGAACCTGCTCGGCGAGGCGGTGCTCGGCGACCGCGAGGCGGAGCGCCGCATCGAGGGCACCCGCGCGCTCATCGAGCGCCCGGACGTCGACTACGTCTCGATCAAGGTGTCGGCGACGACCGCGCCGCACCAGCCGTGGGCGTTCGACGCCGCGGTCGAGCACGTCATCGAGCGCCTGATGCCGCTCTACCGTCGCGCGGCCGCGACCGGCACCTTCATCAACCTCGACATGGAGGAGTACAAGGACCTCGAGATGACCATGGCGGTCTTCACGCGGATCCTCGAGGAGCCGGGGCTCGAGGGCTACGAGGGCGGCATCGTGCTGCAGGCGTACCTGCCCGACGCGCTGCCCGCGATGGAGCGGCTGCAGACCTGGGCGGCCGAGCGCATCGCGAACGGCGGCGCGCCCGTGAAGGTGCGCCTCGTCAAGGGCGCGAACCTGCCGATGGAGCGGGTTGAGTCGTCGCTGCACGACTGGCCGCTCGCGACCTGGCACACGAAGCAGGACAGCGACACCCACTACAAGCGTGTGCTCGCCTGGGCGCTCACGCCCGAGCGCGTGCGCGCGGTGCGGCTCGGCGTCGCCGGCCACAACCTCTTCGACGTCGCCTTCGCGTGGCTGCTCGCGAAGCAGCGCGGCGTGGAGGCCGGCCTCGAGTTCGAGATGCTGCTCGGCATGGCGCAGGGCCAGGCCGAGGTCGTCCGCCGCGACGTCGGCGGCCTGCTGCTCTACACGCCGGTCGTGCACCCGGCCGAGTTCGACGTCGCGATCGCCTACCTGATCCGCCGCCTCGAGGAGGGCGCGAGCCGCGAGAACTTCATGTCGGCCGTGTTCGAGCTCGCGAAGGACGAGCACCTCTTCGAGCGCGAGCGCGACCGCTTCCTCGCCTCGCTCGAGGGGCTCGCCGCTGAGGCGCCCGCCACCCACCGCATTCAGGACCGCACGGACGCCCCCACGAAGGTCGCCGAGCAGGGTTTCCGCAACGCGCCCGACAGCGACCCGTCGCTGCCCGCCAACCAGGCCTGGGCCGCGGGCATCCGCGAGCGGGCCCGCGACTCGCGCATCGGCATCGACCTCGTCGAGGCCGCCACGCTGCGCGACGCGGCAGCGCTCGAGTCGACCATCGAGACCGCGATCGCCGCGAACGCCGGCTGGCGCGCGCTCTCGGGCGACGAGCGCGCCGCGATCCTGCACCGGGCGGGCGTCGAGCTCGAGGCCCGCAGGGCCGAGCTCATGGAGGTCGCCGCGGCCGAGGCGGGCAAGACGCTCGACCAGTCCGACCCCGAGGTCTCCGAGGCGATCGACTTCGCGCACTACTACGCGGAGCGCGCCCGCGACCTCGACCGCGTCGACGGCGCCGTCGCGGTGCCGGCACGGCTCATCGCGGTGACCCCGCCGTGGAACTTCCCGATCGCGATCCCCGCGGGCTCGACGCTCGCGGCCCTCGCCTCCGGCGCATCCGTCATCGTCAAGCCGGCTCGCGCCACCGCGCGCACCGGTGCCGCGATGGTCGAGGCGCTCTGGGCGGCCGGCGTGCCGAGGGACGTGCTGCAGCTCGTGCAGCTCGGCGCTCGCGAGCTGGGCGACGCGCTCATCGGCGACCCGCGGGTCGAGCGCGTCATCCTCACGGGCGGGTTCGAGACCGCGCAGGGCTTCCGGCGCATCCGCCCCGACCTGCAGCTGCTCGCCGAGACGAGCGGCAAGAACGCCATCATCGTCACGCCCTCGGCCGACTACGACCTCGCGGCGAAGGACATCGTCGCGAGCGCGTTCGGCCACGCCGGCCAGAAGTGCTCGGCCGCGTCGCTCGCCATCCTCGTCGGGCAGGCGGGCCGCTCGAAGCGCCTGCACAACCAGCTCGTCGACGGCGTGCGCTCGCTCACGATCGGCATGCCGTGGGAGCCCACCGCGCAGATGGGCCCGATCATCGCGCCGGCCGAGGGCAAGCTGCTCGAGGGGCTGACCACCCTCGGCGAGGGCGAGTCGTGGGTCATCGAGCCGAAGCGGCTCGACGACGACGGCAAGCTCTGGAGCCCCGGCGTGCGCGCCGGCGTGCGCCGCGGCAGCGAGTACCACCGCACCGAGTACTTCGGCCCGATCCTCGGCATCATGCGCGTCGAGACGCTCGAGGAGGCGATCGCGGTCGTGAACGAGGTCGACTACGGCCTCACCTCGGGCATCCACTCGCTCGACGTCGACGAGATCGGCACCTGGCTCGACACGATCGAGGCGGGCAACCTCTACGTCAACCGCGGCATCACCGGCGCGATCGTGCAGCGGCAGCCGTTCGGCGGCTGGAAGCGCTCGGTCGTCGGCCCGACGACGAAGGCGGGCGGTCCGAGCTACCTCATGCCGCTCGTCGACTGGCGCACGGCCGAGGCGCGGCGGGTCGAGGCGATCGAGCTGCCCGCGGTGCAGGCGATCGTCGACGCGGTCGACACGCTCGCGCGGTCGGCGGATGCGTCGGTCACCGCGGACGAGGCCGCTGCGCTCCGGCGCGCGGCCGGCAGCGACCAGCACGTCTGGGCGACCGAGCTCGGCGTCGCGATCGACGTGCAGCGGCTCTCCGCCGAGCGCGACATCCTGCGCCACCTGCCGATGCCGGGCGTCGTCATCCGCCTCGCCGAGGGCGGCCGCGTCGCGCAGCTCGCCCGCACCGTCGCCGCGGCGCTGCGCGCCGGTGCCGAGGTGCGGGTGTCGACCGCGATCGAGCCCGCGCCGGCCGTGCGGGCGGCGCTCGCCTCCGCGAGCATCCCGGTGACGGTCGAGGACGACGCCGCCTTCGGGCGCTCGGCCGCGCGGCTCGAGCAGGGACGCATCCGCTACCTCGCCGCGGACGACGCGGTCGAGGGTGGCGTGCGAGCGCTCGCCGAGGCCGTCGACGGCCGCCCCGACCTCGCGATCATCGCGCACGCGGTGACGGAGGCCGGGCGGCTCGAGCTGCTGCCGTTCCTGCGGGAGCAGGCGGTCGCCATCACGGCGCACCGCTTCGGCACGCCGAACCACCTCACGGACGGCCTCATCTAGCGCCGAGGGGCCCCAGTCGCCGACGGGACCCCTTCCACCCTCCGGGACCCGGTCGACCGGGTCCCGCAAGGTGGGAGGGGTCCCGTTCTGCGCGTGCGGATCAGAGCACGAGGTGCCGCTGGCCGTCGATCAGCTCGCGCGCGGCGTCGAGGTGGCCCGCGTGCGTGGCGGTCTCGAGGATCACGTGCAGGAGCACCGCCTGGAGGTCGGCGAACCGTCCCTCCGGCCAGTCGGGCTCCGGCCGCGCGGGCGGAGCGTCGAGCGGCAGCCGCGCGATGAGCTCGTCGGCGCGCGCGATCGCGTCGCGGTACTGCTGCAGCACCGCCTCCGTCGATTCGCACGGCTCCACGCGCCAGTCTGCGGGCCTGCTCTCGTCGATGTCGGGCCGATCCGCCGGCCAGTAGTCCAGCGGCTCGCCCGCCATCACCGTGCGGAACCAGTAGCGCTCGCCGCCCAGCGTCAGGTGCCGCACGAGGCCGATCGGCGACCAGCCGGACGGCAGTGCCGGTGTGCGCAGCTGCGCATCCGTCAGCCCCTCGACCGCGTCGAGGATGTGGCGCCGCTGCGCGTCCAGCGCCCCGAGCAGCAGCGAGCGGGTGCGGTCGTCGGCCATGCGCCGATCCAAGCACGCGCGCCGGGACCCGCTCCACCAGCGGGGACCCGGTCCACCGGGTCCCGAGGGGTGGACGGGGTCCCGCTGGTGCGGGTGATGCGCGCTCGAGCCAGGCCGCGGCTCAGCCGGCCGACCAGCCGCCGTCGTTGGGGATGATCGCTCCGCTGACGTTGCTCGCGGCGTCGGAGGCGAGGAACGCCGCGAGGTTCGCCTGCTCGATCGGCTGCGCGACGCGCATCGCCGACTGGTGCACGGGCGTGAGCGCGCCGATGCCCTCCTGGTCGATGTGCTGCTGGATGTCGGCGGTCATGACGTTCGTCTCGACGCCGCCCGGACAGATCGCGTTCGCCCGGATGCCGCGCTTCGCATACGTGTAGGCGGTGTTGCGGGTGAGGCCGATGAGGCCGTGCTTCGAGGCGGTGTAGGCCGCGCCCGCCGCTGCGCCGCGGATGCCCGCCTCGCTCGCGATGTTCACGATCGAGCCGGACCCCTGCGGCAGCATGACCCGCAGCGCCGCGCGCGTGAGGTAGAAGGGCGCCGAGAGGTTGACCCGCAGCACCCGGTCCCACAGCGCGTCGTCGACGGTGGCGGCGCCGGCGAAGTGGTCCATGATGCCGGCGTTGTTCACGAGCACGTCGAGCCGCCCGTAGCGCTCGACCGCCGCCGCGACGATCGCATCGGCGACCGCGGCGTCGCCGATGTCCCCGAGGTGCGCGGATGCGGTGCCGCCGTCGCCCTCGATCGCTGCGACGGTCTCGTGCGCGGTCTCGGCGATGTCGCTCACCACGACCTGCGCTCCGAGGCTCGCGAAGAGGGTCGCGGTGGTGCGGCCGATGCCGCTGCCGCCGCCGGTGATGACGGCCACCTTGCCGGTGAGGTCGATCAGGCTCATGGTGCTCCTTCGCACGGGGGATGGTGGCCTCAGCGTCCCGCGCCGCGTTCCGCTCCACAAGCCGCCGCGCATGAGCATTCCCCGAGGATCGGCGAGCCGCTTGACCGCGCCCACCGGCACGTGCCCGTTGGCTACGATGGAGGCGCCGCGACTGGCGCACAGGTGGAGCACCACCGGGAAGCGGCGAACATTCGGCCGCGCGCCTGGGCCACGCAGCATGCGTGCAAGAAGCCGGGCGTCCCGTGCGCCGCAGAGCCCGAAGGAGCCATCGTGTCCGACCGCCTCCCCTCGTCCTTCAACAGCCCGCTGCTCGAGGTCGATCCCGAGATCGCCGCCGTGCTGCAGCAGGAGCTCGACCGCCAGCGCGACTACCTCGAGATGATCGCGAGCGAGAACTTCGTGCCCGTGGCCGTGCTCGAGGCCGCCGGCAGCGTGCTCACGAACAAGTACGCCGAGGGCTACCCGGGCCGCCGCTACTACGGCGGCTGCGAGGCCGTCGACATCGCCGAGTCGCTCGCGATCGAGCGCGCGAAGTCGCTCTTCGGTGCCGCGTTCGCCAACGTGCAGCCGCACTCGGGCGCGACGGCGAACGCCGCCGTGCTGCACGCGATCGCCCGTCCCGGCGACACGATCCTCGGCCTCTCGCTCGACCACGGCGGCCACCTCACGCACGGCATGAAGATCAACTTCTCCGGCCGGCTCTACGACATCGTCGCCTACGGCGTCGACCCCGAGACGAGCCGCGTCGACATGGAGGAGGTGCGCCGCCTCGCCGTCGAGCACAAGCCCAAGGTCATCATCGCCGGCTGGTCGGCCTACCCGCGCCAGCTCGACTTCGCCGCGTTCCGCGCGATCGCCGACGAGGTCGGCGCGCTGCTCTGGGTCGACATGGCGCACTTCGCCGGCCTCGTCGCCGCCGGGCTGCACCCGAACCCCGTCGAGCACGCGCACGTCGTCTCGTCGACCGTGCACAAGACCATCGGCGGCCCCCGCTCGGGCTTCATCCTCACGAACGACGCCGACATCGCGAAGAAGATCAACTCGGCCGTCTTCCCGGGGCAGCAGGGCGGCCCGCTCATGCACGTCATCGCCGCGAAGGCCACGGCGTTCAAGCTCGCCGCGAGCGAGGAGTTCAAGGAGCGCCAGGAGCGCACGATCCGCGGCGCGCAGATCCTCGCCGAGCGGCTCATGCAGCAGGACGTGGCGGATGCCGGCATCTCGGTGCGCTCGAACGGCACCGACGTGCACCTCGTGCTCGTCGACCTCCGCGAGGCCGCGATCGACGGCAAGCAGGCCGAGGACCTCCTGCACGAGATCCAGATCACGGTCAACCGCAACGCGGTGCCGAACGACCCGCGCCCGCCGATGGTGACGAGCGGCCTCCGCATCGGCACGCCGGCGCTCGCGACCCGCGGCTTCGGCGACGAGGAGTTCACCGAGGTGGCCGACGTCATCGCGCTCGCGCTGCAGCCGGGCGCCGACCTGCCCGCGCTCCGCACGCGCGTGCAGGCGCTCGCGCAGGCGCTGCCGCTCTACCCCGGCGTGGGCCCGAGCGGCCAGCCCGAGGTGGTGCACGAGCTCGGATCGAGCGTCGAGCGATGACCGCGCAGATCCTCGACGGCAACCGCACGGCGGCCGCGATCAAGGAGGAGCTCCGCGACCGCGTCACGGGGCTGCAGGCGAAGGGCCTCACGCCCGGGCTCGGCACGCTCCTGGTGGGCGACGACCCGGCGAGCCAGTCCTACGTCAAGGGCAAGCACCGCGACTGCGCCGACGTCGGCATCACGTCGATCCGCGTCGACCTGCCGCACGGGGCTTCGACCGCCGACGTGCGCGCCGCCATCCGCGACCTCAACGAGGCGCGCGAGGTGACGGGCTACATCGTGCAGCTGCCGCTGCCGCCCGGGCACGACGAGCACGCGATGCTCGAGCTGATGGACCCGGCGAAGGACGCCGACGGCCTGCACCCGGTCAACCTCGGCAGGCTCGTGCTCGGCGTCGACGGCCCGATCGACTCGCCGCTGCCCTGCACGCCGGCGGGCATCGTGCGGATGCTGCGGCACCACGACATCGAGATCGCCGGCGCGACCGTCGCGGTCGTCGGCCGCGGGCTCACCGTGGGTCGGCCGCTCGGCCTGCTGCTCACCCGCAAGGGCATCGACGCGACCGTCACGCTCTGCCACTCGCGCACGCCCGACCTCGCCGCGCAGGTGCGCGAGGCCGACATCGTCGTCGCGGCGGTCGGCGTGCCCGGGCTCATCAAGGCGGACTGGGTGAAGCCGGGCGCCGCGGTGCTCGACGTGGGCATCACGCGCGGGCTCTCGGCCGAGACGGGCCGCGTCAAGCTGCTCGGCGACGTCGACCCCGGTGTGCGCGAGGTCGCCGGATGGGTGTCGCCGGTTCCCGGCGGCGTCGGCCCGATGACGCGCGTCATGCTGCTCGACAACGTCGTGCAGATGGCGGAGAAGGCCGTCCGCTCCCGCTGACCGCGCGTCAGGCGGCGTAGGCGTCGCGCAGCGCAGGGTAGTAGTCGTCCCAGTCCGGCATCGGCTGCCCCGCGAGCGCGGCGACCAGCCGGTCGAGGTACCACTCCCAGCCGGCGCCGATGTCGGGCAGCGCCGAGAGCGCGACGTCGTGGTGGGTGAAGCGGATCGTGGCGCCCGAGCCGGCGTCGTGCCCGCCGTCGAGCACCTCGACCTCGAGGCTCCACGAGCCGTGCTCGTCGGTGGTGAGCACCGCGAGGTGCTCGGGCGCGTGGCAGTCGAGGATCTCGACCGCGGTCGTCGCGTCGCCCTCCTCGGCGGTCATGCTCATGACGACCTCGCCCGAGTCGGGGTCGCCCGCGTAGGTGCCGAACCACATCCCGAGCTCGCGCGACTCCGTCAGGAACGGCCAGACCGCGATCGCGTCGGCCGGGACCCTGCGCTCGAGCGTGAGCTCTGCCGACTCACCGTGCTCGGTGACCGTGCCTGTGCGTGCGATCGCCATCTCGCTCCCTCCGCTGCGGCCGAGCCTACGCATCCGCCCCGCCACAGCGCCAGGGCAGCCGAGCCCCCGTGCCGCCGATGCGCGCCGCGGCGCCGAGCCTCAGTGCGTGTGGATCGCGTCGGCGTAGAGGCGGATGCGCTTGCTGTAGACGTCGGCGTTGCGCGCGATGCCGCGGCGCTCGTCCTCCGTCGTCTCGCGGCGCACCTTGCCGGGCACGCCCGCGACGAGCGAGTGCTCCGGGATGACGGTGCCCTCGGTGACGAGCGCACCGGCGGCGATGATCGAGCCGGTGCCGATCACCGCGCCGTTCATGACGGTCGCGTGCATGCCGATGAGCACGTCGTCCTCGACGGTGCAGCCGTGCACGACCGCGTTGTGGCCGATCGAGACGCGGGCGCCGATGCGCAGCGGCGAGCCGTGGTCGACGTGGAGCGAGCAGGAGTCCTGCACGTTGCTGTCGTCGCCGATCGTGATCGGCTCCTCCTCGGCGCGCAGGCTCGCCCCCGGCCAGATGCCCACCCGATCGCCGAGCGAGACGGCCCCCGCGATGACGGCCCCGGGCATGACGAGCACCGACTTCGGCAGGTGCGGGGCGTGGCCCGGCAGCGGGATGATCGTGGCGCGCTCGTGGACGGTCATGGCGCCAGGGTAGCCCCGGCGTATCCTCGCGGCATGAGGATCGAGGCGCTGGAGCCGCACCAGGTGTTCGTCTTCGGATCGAACGCGTCCGGGCACCACGGCGCGGGCGCCGCGCGGATGGCGCACGAGCGCTTCGGCGCCGTCTGGGGCGAGGGGCACGGGCTGCACGGCCAGTCCTACGCGATCGACACGATGAGCGGGCTGCCGACGATCGAGACCGAGGTGCAGGCGTTCCTCGCCTTCGCCGCCGAGCATCCCGAGCTCGAGCTGCTCGTGACCGAGATCGGCTGCGGCATCGCCGGCTACACGCCCGAGCAGATCGCGCCGCTCTTCCGCGCGGCGCCCGAGAACGTCATGCTGCCCGAGCGGTTCCTGGCGGTGCTCGAGCGCGGCTGACCGCACCGCGGGGGCCGCTGTACCCCATCGCTTCTTCGAAGACCTGATGCGCTTCTCCGAGAAGTGGGGTACTACATGGAGTGCGGTTCCCACCCGGCCGCCTGACCCCAGGAGGCACCGTGTCGACGACGACCGCAGCTCCAGACGCCACGCTCCCCGGCGATCCGCCGGGCGATCGCGGCAGGCGACGCAAGCGCGCACCCAGGACGCCCATGACGAAGAGCCAGCGGCGCGAGGCGCTCACGGGCTACCTCTTCATCTCGCCGTGGATCGTCGGCTTCCTCGTCTTCACGCTCGGTGCGATGGTCTACAGCCTCGTGATCTCGTTCAGCCGCTACCAGCTGGCGACCGACACGGCCCGCCCCGTCGGGCTCGCGAACTACGAGGCGCTCTTCGAGGACCCCAAGATCGGCATCGCGCTCGCGAACACGCTCTACTACGCGGTGCTCGCGGTGCCGCTCGAGATCGTGCTGGCGCTCGGCCTCGCGCTGCTGCTCAACAGCGCGCGCCGCGGTGCGGGCATCTTCCGCACCATCTTCTACCTGCCCAAGATGACGCCCGCGGTGGCCACGGCATCCGTCTTCCTGCTGCTGCTGAACGGCAGCCAGGGCGCCATCAACCGCGGGCTCGCAGCCATCGGCATCCAGGGCCCGCAGTGGCTGCTCGACCCGGCGTGGGTCAAGCCGTCGATCGTGCTCATGACGCTGTGGGGCGTCGCCGGCACGATGGTGATCTTCCTCGCCGCGCTGCAGAACGTGCCGAAGGACCTCTACGAGGCCGCGTCGCTCGACGGCGCGGGCGCCGGCCGGCGCTTCTGGAACGTCACCGTGCCGATGATCTCGCCGGCGATCTTCTTCAACGTGCTGGTGCTCACGATCGCGGCGTTCCAGATCTTCGACCAGGCCTTCCTGCTCTTCCATCGGCAGACGGGGGCCGGGACCTCGGATGCATCGCTGTTCTACGCGATCTACCTGTTCGACCAGGCCTTCCGGCAGTTCAACTTCGGCTTCGCCGCTGCGATGGCGTGGCTCCTGTTCGTCATCATCCTCGTCATCTCGCTCATCCAGATGCGCGTGGGCAACCGGTTCGTCTACTACGAGAGCGAGGACGCGCGATGAGCTCGCCCATCCAGCCCGGCCGCATCCAGGAGGCCTACGTCCTCACGCCCGAGCAGGCGGAGGAGGTCGAGCGCACCGACGGTGCGACGCCGCCGCCGCCCGCGGGGAAGTCGCGCCCGCGGCGACGCCGAGAGCGCGGCCCGGCGCTCAGCCCGCTCGGCCGCGTCCTCGAGGTGGTGCGCTGGGTGCTGCTGCTCATCTGCAGCGCCCTCTTCCTGTACCCGTTCGCGTGGCTGCTCGCGGCGAGCTTCAAGCCGCGCGGCGAGGTGTTCGACAACCGGCTCATCCCGCAGACGTGGGTGCCCGAGAACTACGTGCAGATCTTCCAGGAGCTGCCGCTGCTCAGCTGGCTCGGCAACAGCCTGCTCGTCGCGATCCTCGCCGCGGGGCTCGTGACGGTGTCGAGCTCGCTCGTCGCCTTCGGCTTCGCCTACTACCGCTTCCCGGGCCGCAAGGTGCTGTTCGGCGTGGTGCTCGCGACCATGATGCTGCCCGGCGCGGTGACGCTCGTGCCGTCGTTCCTCATCTGGAACCAGCTCGGGCTCGTGGGCACGAACGTGCCGCTCTGGGGCGCGAACCTGTTCGGCTCCGCGTTCTACATCTTCCTGCAGCGCCAGTTCTTCCTCGGCCTGCCCAAGGAGCTGTTCGAGGCGGCGCGGATCGACGGCCTGAACGCGTGGGGCCAGTTCTGGCGCATCGCCTTCCCGCTGTCGGTGCCGTCGTTCGTGATCGTCTTCCTCTTCGAGTTCCAGGCCAGCTGGAACAACCTGCAGGGCGCGCTCATCTACCTCAACGTCGGCTCGGCCGAGGGCTACACCGTGCCGCTCGGCATCGCGAGCGCGATGACGAAGTACGACCCGTCCACCGGCGGCCACGGCGACTACCAGTACGTCATGGTCGCGGCGCTCATCGTCACGCTGCCGATGCTCATCCTCTTCGCCTTCGGGCAGCGCTCGTTCATCGAGGGCCTCGCCACCTCCGGCCGGAAGGGCTGACGCCCGGCGCACGGAGCCCACGCAGTGAGGGCGGGAGCGGCATCGCCGCTCCCGCCCTCATCGTTCTGACGATCGGCTACTCGGTGGACACCTGGTCGTAGGCGCGCTGCGCGGCCTCCTGGGCCGCGGCGAGCGCGTCCTCCGCCGAGCTGTCGCCGAGCAGGATCGACTGCATCGCGTTCTGCAGCTCCGTCTGGATCTGCTGGCCGGCGGGGGAGCCGCCGAGTGACGTGCCTTCCGCGGCGACGTCGTAGTAGGCGTCGATCGCGCCCTGGAAGCCGGGGAAGCCCTCGGCCGACGCGAAGTTCTCGCGGATCGCCGTGTCGCTCTCGGGCGAGCCGGTGAAGAGGCCGGCGTTGATGCCGAGCCGCTCAGGCTCCTCCTCGGTCGTCGTCGCACGCGCCTCGGCTGCGGCCTGCCAGGCCTCGGGCGAGGTGAGCTGGAGCGCCCACGCGCACGCCGCCGACGGGTTGGCGGCGCCGGCCGGGATGACGAACGACGAGCCGCCGGCAGCGGTGAAGTCCTCGCCCTCCTGGTCGCGCAGCGGCACCGCGCCGATCTCGACCTGCTCGGCGTACGGCGTCAGCACGTTGACGTACCACTGGTCGAACACGGCCGCGCCGACCTGGTCGGTCACGTACGGGTTCTCGTCGCCGAAGATGTCGAACGAGTCGACGAGGCTCGAGACCTCGGCGAAGCCGCCCTGCGCGTCGTACAGCTGCTGCAGGAACTCCGCGGCCTCCACGTTCTCAGCGCGGTCGAGCGTGGGAGCGCCCGACTCGTCGACGATGCCGCCGCCGAACGACAGCATCCACATCGCCGCCTTCGAGACGCCCTGCGGGTCGAAGCCGACGCGCGAGATCGAGCCGCCCTCGGTCGCCGTCATGGCCTCGGCGGCGTCGATGAGGCCGACCGGGTCGCTCGGGTCGAGGTCCTCGGCCGAGACGCCCGCCTCCTCCATGACGCGGGCGTTCGTGAGGATGAGCGGCGGCTGGTAGAACTGCGGCACCGCCCAGACCTGGTCCTCCCACGTGACGTCCTGCACCACCTGCGGGTACCAGCGCTGCTGCGGGTCGACGTCGTTCGCCGCGAAGCACGCGTCGAGCGGCATGAGCAGCCCCTGCGCCGCGTAGGTCGCCACGAACTGGCGGTCGATCTGCACCACGTCGGGCATCGAGCCCGACGCCGCGAGCGTCGTGAACTTCTGTGCGTCGAAGGCGGTCTGGTCGAGCGTGATCTCGACGCCCTCGAGCTGCGCAGCGGCGTGGTCGAGGCGGGCCTGGCCCACGTCGTCGGTGTTCTCGAAGCCCCAGCCGCTCAGCGCGCCGGTCGGGTCCGCTTCGAAGTCGGCTTCGGCGTTGCCTGCAGCGCCTCCGCATCCGGTCAGCAGCAGCGCTGCTGCGATGGCGCCTGCTGCGCCAGCACGTGCTCTCACGTCGGTCTCCTCATGTCGGATGGCCGTCCGCAGCCTGCGTCGGCCTAGGGCTGACCGTACATCGAACCTGTACCCCGACCTAGAAGCGCTTCTCCAGGTTCGACGGAACCGATCGACGGCGCTCTAGGTTTGGAGGCGGGCCGACGGGCCCGGCCCCCGTAGCCCAACCGGCAGAGGCAGCGGACTTAAACTCCGCCCAGTCTGGGTTCGAACCCCAGCGGGGGCACCGCCCGCGCGCTCGCTCGCGGCCCAGCCATGCGCCCTGTTCGCTCATTCCTCCCGGACTGGGAGCGGCGCGCGTTCGACCCGAGTCGTGAGCTGACGCCCGAGCTTCGTCGACGGGCGCTCGACGAACCGGTGCAGCAGACCGGCTGCCACCAGCGACAGCACGGTCGCCGCCGCGGCGCCGAGCGGAGGGATGTCCCAGAGCGGCGTGTGTCCGACCACCTGGATGACGCTGACGTGGACGAGGTAGAGCGAGTACGAGACCGCGCCGAGCCACAGCAGCCACTTCGACAGTGCGACCTTGCGGATCGACCAGAAGACGGCGAAGAGCACGAAGCCTCCGAGGTAGGAAGCCCCGAAGCCCACCGGAGGCCAGATGCCGGGCTGAGGATCGACGCCGAGGGCGAAGCCGAGGGCAGGGCCTCCCACGACAACGGCGATGAGCAGCGGCCAGAGTCGTCGGTCTCGCTCCGTGTCCCATCGGAACAGCGCGAACCCCACCGATGCGGTGCACAGCATGAGCGGGATGACGGCTGAGTATGCCGTGCCGCGCACGAGGTTCGACAGGGCGAGGGCAGCGAACGCGGCGAGCCAGACCCAGCCTGCCAGCGTCACCCAGTGGAAGCGTCCGGAAAGCTTGGCGGCGATGGCCTGCGCATAGAAGGCGATCTCGATGCCGAGCGTCCACGCCGGGGTGAGGATCGACCACATCCCGAAGATGCTCTGCACCATGGTGATGTTCACGAGGATGGCCCAGACGCTCATCTCTGCCGGCATGTCGTTCCCGACGAGCAGCCAGACGACGACCCAGATCGACGTCGCCAGCCAGTAGACCGGGTAGAGCCGCCAGAAGCGGCGCACAGCGAACGTCCGCGGCGACTGACCGCTGAGGGTCAGGCCGACGACGTACCCGGAGACCAGGAAGAAGGCGACGATGCCGACGCGGCCGAGATCGATGTGGGCGTGCGACCAGGTGCCGAAGCCCGGCCAAGCCGACTCGGCCGTGTGGCTGAAGACGACCATCAGCGAAGCGACCCCGCGTATGCCATCGAGGAAGTCGAGGCGTCCCGCTCGAGCTGCTACCTGCGCCATGTGCTCACCGTACGCGGCGGCGCCGCTTTCGCGGACAGTGTTTGGAATCCCTTCGGGTTCCGCTCGGGAACCCGCTCGCTAGGCTCGCGCCATGCGGCCGCCAACAGGACAGCAGTTCACGATCTCGCGCACCGTCGACGGCTCGGAGCTGCGCGCCACGATCACCGAGGTTGCCGCCACGCTGCGCGAGCTCACGATCGACGGCGTCGACCTCGTCGAGCCGTTCCCCGAGCACGCGCGGCCCGCGAAGGGCCAGGGCATCGTGCTCGCGCCATGGGGCGGCCGTGTCGCGGGCGGCGACTGGCAGCTCGACGGCGCGACGCAGCGACTGCCGATCACCGAGCGCGACAAGGGCAACGCGAGCCACGGGCTGCTGCGCTTCGCGCCATACCGGGTGCTCGAGCACTCGGCGTCGCGCGTCGTGCTGCAGGCCACGATCCACCCGCAGGGCGGCTGGCCCTTCCTCGTCGACACGTCGGTCACCTACGAGCTCACCGACGACGGGCTGCTCGTCACGCAGGAGGCGACCAACGTCGGCACCGAGCGCGCGCCGTGGGCGTGCGGCGCACATCCCTACCTCGCGGTCGGTGACACCGCGCCCGAGCGCCTGACCCTCACCGTGCCGGCCGCACGCGCCTTCAACGCCGTCGACCTCATCCCGACCGAGGAGACGCTCGTCGACGCGATGGATGCGTCGGCGCCCGACCTGCGCGCCGGCCGCCGCCTCACCGAGCTCGACGTCGACCACAACTACGCCGGACTCGAGTTCGTGGGCGGCGTGGCGACCTCGTCGCTGCTCGACGACACGGGCCGCGGCGCGGAGCTGTGGCAGGACGACGCCTTCCCGTACGTCGTCGTCTTCACGCCGCGCGACTTCCCCGCCGCGAGCGGGCCGAAGCAGGCGGCGGCGGTCGAGCCGATGAGCGCGCCCGCGAACGCGCTGAACTCCGGCCAGGGCCTCGTCTGGCTCGAGCCGGGGGAGTCGTGGCGCGGCCACTGGGGCATCTCGCCGGTCGGCTTCTAGCGCCGGTGCGCCGCGGCCCCTCCTCGCCCGGTGCGGCCGCCCGCCGGTTTGGCTCGACGGCACCGCCGGCGCGAGACTGGGGGACGCCCGTCGCGCTGCGGCGGCGCATCGCACGACGGAGGCACAGATGGGCACGCAGCGACCCGACGAGGCGCCCGCCGGCTACGCACCGGGCGTGCCCGCCACGATCGAGGTGCCGGACGTCGCGCTCACGACGGTGCTGCACGACGCGATCCGCACGCATCCGGATCGCCCGGCGCTCGACTTCTACGGCGCGACGACGACGTACGCGCGGCTCGGCGGCGACGTGCGCGCCGCCGCTGCGGCGCTCGCGGCGGCGGGCGTGGGCGTCAGCGACCGCGTCGCGCTCGTGATGCCCTCGTGCCCGCAAGCGGTCATCGCGTTCTATGCCGTGCTCGAGCTCGGCGGCGTCGTGGTCGAGCAGAACCCGCTGTCCACCGCCGACGAGCTGCAGCGCACGTTCGCGGACCACGGGGCCCGCGTCGCGGTCGTGTGGGACAAGTCGGCGGACACGCTCGCCGGCCTCTCGCTCCCGCACGAGCTGACGGTGCTCACGGTCGACCTCAGCCGCGCGCTGCCGCTCGGCAAGCGGCTCGCGCTGCGCCTGCCCATCCGCAAGGCGCGCGAGACGCGCGCGGCGATGACCGAGCGCCCCTCGATCGGACGCTCGTGGGACGACGCCGTGCGCGCGAGCCGGCGGCCGGATGCGGCGTGGACGCCGCACGTCGCCGCCCCGACCGACGTGGCGCTGCTGCAGTACACGGGCGGCACCACGGGCTCCCCGAAGGCGGCGATGCTCACGCACCGCAACCTCGTGGCGAACGTCGCGCAGAGCCGCGCGTGGGTACCGGAGCTGCACGACGGGCGAGAGGTCTTCTACGGCATCCTCCCGCTGTTCCACGCCTACGGCATGCTGCTGTGCCTGCTCATGTCGGTGCGGCTCGGCGCGTGCCTCGTGCTGTTCCCGCGCTTCGACGTCGACCAGGTGCTCGAGGCGATGGAGCGCCGCCCCGCGACCTTCCTGCCTGGCGTGCCGCCCATCTATGCGCGGCTCGCAGAGGCAGCCCATGAGCGCGGCGTCGACCTGTCGTCGATCCGGTTCGCGATCTCGGGCGCGATGCCGCTGCCGCCCGAGCTCGTCGAGCGCTGGGAGCAGCTCACGGGCGGCGCGCTCGTCGAGGGCTACGGCATGACCGAGACATCGCCGATCGCGCTCGGCAACCCGCTCGCCGACACGCGCAGGCCGGGCTCCGTCGGCTTGCCCTTCCCCTCGACCGAGATCCGGGTCGTCGACCCCGACGACCCCACGGTCGACCGGCAGCCGGGTGAGCCGGGGGAGCTGCTCATCCGCGGACCGCAGGTCTTCCCCGGCTACTGGCGGCAGCCCGAGGAGACAGGACGCGTGCTGCTCGAGGGCGGCTGGCTCCGCACCGGTGACGTCGTCGAGCAGAGCGACGACGGCTTCATCACGATCGTGGACCGCATCAAGGACCTCATCATCACCGCTGGCTTCAACGTCTACCCGTCGGAGGTCGAGGAGGTGCTGCGATCGCACCCCCTCGTCGCCGACGCGGCCGTCGTCGGGCTGCCGGGCACCGCGGGCAGCGAGGACGTGATGGCAGCTGTCGTGCCCGTCGACGGCGAGTCGCCGACCGAGGATGCGCTGCGCACGTTCGTGCGCGAGCGCCTGACGGGCTACAAGGCGCCCCGCCGCATCCGCATCGTCGACGCGCTGCCGCGCTCTGCGGTCGGCAAGGTGCTGCGCCGCGAGGTGCGGGAGATGCTCAGCTCGATCTGACCGCGCCGCGGAACGGCTGTGTGACGCCGGCCCACCACAGCCCTCTGCGAGTCCGAGGTCGACGACCCGTGCATTCGCCGTTGACGCGGCGGCGATCGTGCCGTACGGTCGCAAGGCTGTGCATCCCGCACGGCAGGCACGTCGAGAGGTGGCGATCGTGAGCGCGCAGCGCGAACGAGCAGAGGTCCGGGTCTACCCCGCAGACCTCCAGCAGCCATGCTCTCCGGCCCCGGCCGCGTAGCCCTCCAGCTCCGCGCGTCCCGAGACCGACAGGGTCCGGGACGCCCCTTCCACGGCGAGGGGGACTGCCCGCACCCTGTGGCAGCCCCCACCGCGCTCTCCAGCGCACCCACAGAAGGAAAGGCACCATGGAGACCCTCTCCAAGCGGCTGCTGTCGTGGGCGAGCATCCTCGAGGACTCCACCCTCGAGCAGGCTCGCACCGCGTCCGGCATGCCGTTCATCCACCCGCACCTCGCGCTCATGCCCGACGCACACCTCGGTCGCGGCGCGACCGTCGGCTCGGTCATCCCGACGCTCGGCGCGATCATGCCCGCCGCGGTCGGCGTCGACATCGGCTGCGGCATGATCGCCGTGCGCACCCAGCTGCACCGCGACGACCTCGTCGGTCGCGAGCTGTCCGAGCTGCGCGAGCAGATCGAGCGCAGCATCCCGCTGTCGGCGGGCCGCGACAACCGCACGGTGCGGCCGACGGCCGAGCCGCGCGTCGCCGAGCTCGAGCAGCTCGCGGAGCGCAGCGGCTTCGACCCCGAGAGCTACGCGAAGCACTGGCGGCTGCAGCTCGGGTCGCTGGGCAGCGGCAACCACTTCATCGAGGTCTCGGTCGACGAGACGGATGCGGTGTGGATGTTCCTGCACTCCGGCTCGCGCGGCGTGGGCAACAAGATCGCGCAGCGGCACATCGCGATCGCCCAGCGGCTCGCGAAGCAGTGGTGGATCGAGCTGCCCGACCCCGACCTCGCGTACCTCGTGGAGGGCACGCGCGAGTTCGACCGGTACATCGCCGAGCTGCGGTGGGCGCAGCGCTTCGCGCTGCTCAACCGCGAGGAGATGATGGACCGGGTCGCCGACCAGCTGGGCCGCTTCGTCGGCACCGGCATCGACGAGCTCGAGCGCATCAACTGCCACCACAACTTTACGGAGTCGGAGACGCACTTCGGGAAGCGGGTGTGGGTGTCGCGCAAGGGTGCGATCCAGGCGGACGAGGGTCGGCCCGGGCTCATACCCGGGTCGATGGGCACCGCGTCGTACGTGGTCGAGGGGCTCGGCAACCCGCTCGCGCTCAACTCCGCGCCGCACGGCGCGGGGCGGAGGCTGTCGCGGAACGCCGCCCGGCGCACGTTCTCGCGCGACGAGCTGCGGGAGGCGATGGTCGGGATCGAGTACCGCGACACCGACGCGTTCATCGACGAGATCCCGCAGGCGTACAAGCCGATCGACGAGGTGATGGCCGACGCCGGCGACCTCGTGCGGATCCGGCACACGCTGCGCCAGCTCGTGAACGTGAAGGGCGACTAGCGCCGAGCTGGTGACTGCCACGTCGCCGAGAGGTGGGCGGGCGGCCGAGAGGTGGGCCTGCGGGCCCACCTCTCGGTGTCTGCCCCACCGGTCGTTCGCAGCCCCACCCGTGAGCGGCAACCGACCCCTGCGCCGCCGGTCAGGCGGGCCAGGCGAGCAGCTCGGCTGTCAGCTGGTGGAGGTACTCGGGCGGCCCGACCTCCGCGAACCACAGCCACAGCTCGGCCGCGTGGACAGGGAGCCACGGCAGCAGCGCATCCGGATCGGCGCCGTACCCGCTCGCGATCGCCTCGAACGAGCGCGGATCCTTCCGGGCAGCGCCCCACGCGGCGCGGGCCACCTCGCGCAGCGGATCGCCGAGGTGCGCCTTCTCCCAGTCGAGCACCGCGGTGATGCGGCCGGCCGCCCACAGCAGGTTGCCGTCGCCCCAGTCGCCGTGGCAGAACACCGGCGGTGCGGCCGCGGGCACGACGAGCGGCAGCGGCGGCCCACCCGCGTCCCGGTAGCGGCGGATGATCGCCGCATCGTCCGGCGCTGCGGGCAGGCCAGGCGGCGGCGCGAGCTCGTGCAGCCGGCGGAGCAGCGCGGCCGACGCCCGCAGCCCGGCGATCCGGACGTAGGGCGCGACGTCATCGAGCCGCTCACCGGGCATGCGCGTCATGAGGATGGAGCCCGGCTGCACGTCGATGAGCTCGGGCACGGGGATGGCGCTGCCTGCGACAGCCCTCAGGGCGAGCGCCTCCGCGTCGTGGCGCAACGGATCCCGCAGCCGCTTCTCGACGAGCGCTCGACCGTCGCGCTCCACCGCACGCACGTGCCCGACCGCTCCCTGACGCATCCGCCCATCATCGCAAGCGATCGCCGCTCCTCGGCGCCACAGGTAGCCCCGCGCCCGAGGAGTAGCGGCGCGCAAGCACCTCTCGGGCGGGGCGCTACCGCTCGCGCGCGCATGCACGACCGTGCACCGAGCGGTGGCCGCACGGCCGAGCGGTGGGGCTGCTGGCCCACCTCTCGGGGGCCGCCCCACCCGTCGGGCCAGGAGCGGCGGGCCGGGCCGCGCGCGTGATCGGACGGCCGGATGCGGTGGGCCCGGTGGGGCTCGAACCCACGACCAGCGGATTAAAAGTCCGACGCTCTACCGACTGAGCTACAGGCCCGCTCCTCCAGGGTAGCCGCGGCGGCGGGCGTGCCTCCGCGGGGCACGGCCGGGCCACATGGTCCCGCACCCGGGGGTCAACCCTCCGGATGATTCGGGCGATCCTCCCTACCGTGCGCCGCGGTGAGCGGACAGAGTGGTCCCCGGATCCGCCGTCCCCGCATCCGCCGCCTGCCAGGAAGCCGCATGTCTGCTCAGACCCCCGCCCGCACGCCCGCGCCTGCCGACGCCCCGGGCGCGCCCGCGGCCGGTCACGTCGACCACCAGCGCATCCTGACGACCACCGATCCCGCGACGGGGCTGTCCGCCGCCGAGGTCGCGGCGCGCGTCGCGGACGGCCGCGTGAACCGGCTCGCCAACGCGTCGAGCCGCAGCCTGCTGTCGATCCTGCGCGTCAACCTCTTCACGCTCTTCAACCTCGTGATCGCGGTCTGCACGGCCGTGCTCATCGTGCTCGGGCGCTGGCAGGATGCGCTCTTCTCGTTCGCGGCGATCTCGAACGTCGTCATCGGCGTCGTGCAGGAGCACAGCGCCAAGCGCAAGCTCGACGGGCTCGCGCTGCTGCACGTGCAGCGCTCGACGGTCGTGCGCGACGGCGAGCGACGCGACGTCGCGATGGGCGAGCTCGTGCAGGACGACATCCTGCTGCTGCGCCGAGGCGACCAGGTGCCGGCCGACGGCGTGATCGTGGCGACCGAGGGCGTCGACCTCGACGAGTCGCTGCTGACGGGCGAGTCGGAGCCGCAGCTCAAGCACGTCGGCGACGGCGTGCTCTCGGGCTCCGCGGTCTCGGCCGGCTCCGCCTCGGTGCAGCTCACGAGCGTCGGCAGCGACTCCTTCGCCGCCCGCCTCACGGCCGAGGCGCGCCGCTTCTCGCTCGTGCACTCCGAGTTGCGGGTCGCGCTCAACCGCGTCGTCACCTGGATCTCGATCGCGCTCGTGCCGCTCATCGCGATCGTGCTCAATGGCCAGATGCAGGCGCGCGGCGGATGGCCCGCCGCGATCGCGAGCGGCGAGTGGCAGGACGCGGTCGTGCTCTCGACCGCCGCCATCTCCGCGTCGGTGCCGCAGGGGCTCATCCTCATGACCTCGATCGCCTTCGCGGTCGCCGCGGTCAAGCTCGCGCGCAGCCAGGTGCTCGTGCAGGAGCTCGCCGCGGTCGAGGGGCTCGCGCGCGTCGACGTCATCTGCCTCGACAAGACGGGCACGCTCACCGAGGGCGACCTCGAGCTGCTCGACGTCACGCCGGTCGACGACGACGGCACCCCGCAGGCGGCGCTGCGGTCGGATGCGCTGCGCGCGGTCGACGTGCAGCCCGGCGCGCCCGCGTGGCCGGCCGCGCTCGCCTGGTTCGGCCACGACGAGGACGCGAACCCCACCGCGCAGGCCATCCGGCCGGCGCTCGACTCGCCTGGGCTGGCGCCCAGCGCCGTCATCGGCTTCTCGTCCGCCCGCCGCATGAGCGCGGTCGCCTTCCTGGACGGCGCGGCGCGCGGCACCTGGGTGCTGGGCGCGCCCGAGTCGGTGCTCGGCGACGGCGACGGCGGCAGCGCGGTCGCGCAGCGCGCGCTCGAGATCGCGGCCGCCGGGCGTCGCGCGCTCGTGCTCGCGCACGCGCCACATCCGATCGATCAGGAGCAGTGCGAGCGGCTCGAGCTGCCGCCGCTGCGGCCGGTGGCGGTGGTCGCGTTCGGCGAGCACGTGCGCGACGACGCCGCCGCGACGCTCGACTACTTCCGCGCGCAGGGCGTCGAGGTGCGCGTCATGTCGGGCGACCACCCGCGCACGGTCGGCGCCGTCGCGCGCCAGGTCGGCATCCCGCTCGTCGGCGACGCCTACGACGCGCGGCACCTGCCGACGGACCGGCACGAGCTCGAGGCCGTGCTCGCCGACCATCACGTGCTCGGCCGGGTCTCGCCCGGCCAGAAGCGCGGCATCGTCGAGGCGCTGCAGGCGATGGGCCGCACGGTCGCGATGACGGGCGACGGCGTCAACGACGCGCTCGCGCTGAAGACCGCCGACCTCGGGATCGCGATGGGGGAGGGCGCTGCGGCGACGAAGGCCGTCGCCAGGCTCGTGCTGCTCGACGGGCGCTTCTCCCACCTGCCGCAGGTCGTCGCCGAGGGGCGGCAGGTGATCGCCAACATCGAGCGCGTCTCGCGCATCTTCCTGACGAAGACGACCTACGCGTTCACGCTCGCGCTGCTCTTCGGGGCGTTCCTCGTGCAGTACCCGTTCCTGCCCCGCCAGCTCTCGGCGACCGACGGGCTGACGATCGGCATCCCCGCCTTCGTGCTCGCGCTCATCCCCGCCGCGACCCGCTACGTGCCGGGCTTCCTCGGCCGCAGCCTGCGCTTCACCATCCCGGCCGGCGTCACGGTGGCGCTCGCGGTGCTCGCGATCACCCTCATCGGGCGCGGCGCGGAGGTCGACGAGCGCCAGGTGCAGACCGCCGCGGTCATCACGCTCACCGTCTGCGGGCTCTGGGTGCTCGGCATCGCGTGCCGCCCCTTCACGCTCCTGCGCGCGGGCATCGTCGCGCTCATGGTCGTCGCGCTCGTCGTCGCGGTGCTCGTGCCGATCGTGCGCGACTTCTTCCAGTTCCAGCTGCCGGAGGCGCCGCTGCTGCTGGCGTCGATCGGCATCGGCCTGGTCGGCAGCGCGCTCATCGAGGTGTGGCACCGCCTGGCGCCCAAGCTGCCGCCGGCGCTCGTCGCCGACGCCTGAGGCGCGCCCCCGCATCGCCGGACGTCGGCGACACGCGCAGGGCGGGCGCCGAGGGATGCGTGCGTCGCCGCGGCGCGGAACCTACGCTGGTACCAGACCGTCACGAGGAGCCTCCATGACCCCCGCATCCCGCCGTTCCGCCACCCCCCTGCTCGTCGGCGCCGCCGTCGTCACCCTCACCGCGGGCTGCGTCATCACCGCGCCCGCCCCGCCTGCGCCCGTCGAGACCACCGCGACGACCACCGCGCCGGAGCCCGCGCCCACCGAGAGCGCCGAGCCCACCGAGCCCAGCGAGACCGCTGCCGCGTCCGAGGGTCCGTACGAGATCACCGCCGAGGGCCAGGACGGCTCGGTGTGGAGCTTCGAGGTCACCGACAGCCGCGTCGTGGAGACCGACTCGGGCGGCCAGCCGGCGGAGCCCGGGTTCCAGCTCGTCGAGGTGCTCGTCGACGCCGAGCTCCTCGAGGGCGAGCCCGACTTCTACCACGCCTTCCACATCTACATCGTGGACGACGCGACCGGTGACGAGTACGGGCTCAGCACCGCGAGCTCGTTCTACGCCGAGGGCGACCTCTTCACGACCGGGCAGGAGCCGTCGATCACCGGCGGCGTCGGCATCTTCCACGTGCCGGCGAGCCTCGGCATCGACCACGTGCGCGTGACGACCGACCAGGGCGGGGTCTGGGACTTCTCCCGCTGAGGCGGCCCCGTCATCCCGGCGGCAGCGAGCATCCGGGATGATGGTGGGGATGGCTGAGCACTTCAAGCGCCCCACCCGCTTCTCGAACGACTGGTTCTCCCGCATCGAGGGCGACGTCGACCCTGCCTTGCGGCTGCAGCTCGCGAGCGAGACCGCGCAGGCGCTGCTCGCGCGCGTCCGCTCCGGTGCCGATCCGGACGTCGTCGAGCGCATCCTGCGCGTCGCGAAGGACGACGGCATCGACACGGTCGCCGAGCTCTGGTCGCACGCGCGACCCCACTCGCTGCCGGGCGCGCTGTGGCGCGTCAACCTGCTGCACGCGCTCGTCACGCAGCGCGCCGACGAGGCGGCGCTGCTGTACCAGCAGGGGGCGGATGCGCTGCCGACGGCCGCCCCGGTGGTCGCGGGCGTGCCGGCCCCGGCGACGCCCGACGAGCTCCGCTCCCTCTCGGAGACGATCCTGCGCGGGGTCTTCTCGGGCGACTTCGCGCTCGCCCTCGAGCGCGCGGCCGCATTCGCGACGGTGACGGCCGCGGGCGCGGTCGAGGCCGCGCACGTCGACGAGCCGGTGCATCCGGAGCGCGCCGGCGAGCGCACCCGGCTGGCGGCGTCGCTCACCGACATCGCCGGCGACCTGCGCGTGTGCGCGCGGATGTGGCGATCGGAGAGCCTGGTCTGAGCGTGTGCTGAGGCGGGTCGTCGCCGCTCCGCCGTAGGCTCGGCTCGTCGGCCGCGCACCCGGTCGGCACCGACAAGGAGACCGACATGGCACGCCGCCCCCTCGCCGCTGCACTCATCCTGGGCGCGAGCGCCCTCGCCCTCACCGGCTGCATCCCGATGCCGCCCGCGATCCCCGCGGCGCCCACGGGCTCGCCCATCGAGCCGGCCGACCCCGTCGACACCACCGAGGCGACCGAGCCGGCCGAGCCGAGCGAGACCGGCTCCTCGGAGGAGCCGTCGGAGCCCGCCGACGGCGCCTACGACTTCACGGTCGACGACGGTGCCGGCGACATCTGGTCGTTCAGCGTCACGTCGCTCGAGGAGAACCCGCCGATGCAGTCGGGCGAGCCGGAGCCCGGCACCTACTTCGTCGGCATCCTGTTCGACGCCGAGCACGTCGAGGGATCGTTCGGCTTCAGCAGCTCGTTCGACATCTTCGTCGTGGGCAGCGACGGGGTCGAGTACGACTGGCGCGACACGATCGCGGTCACCGCGGAGAACGACGTGTTCTACGCCGACGAGGCCGGCTTCACGCAGGCCCGCGCGGTCGTGCAGCTCCCGGAGGGCGTCGACCCCGCGCAGGTCATCCTGCGCTCGGCCTACGGCTACCCGGAGGTCCCCGAGACGGTCATCGACGTGGAGTGACCAGTGCAGTGACCGCCGCGTCACAGCATCCAGGGCGCCCGGGGAGACCCGGGCGCCCTGACGCGTTCATGGGCGACGCGCCCGGCGGCGGGGATCGTTCGCGCTGAGCGCAGAGGGCTGCATGCGGCGCGCTCGGTCGCTACCCTGGATGAGCCGGGCCGCGTAACCCCGGGCTCCAATATTCGCCGCTGCGAGCGGCCTTCCGCCGAGAGGCGTTTCGCGGCCCGGCCTTCGCATGTCCGGAGCCGTCGCCACGTGCGCAGCTGTCGGGATGCCCGGAGCCGCTGCCGTCGCCGTCGCCTTGAGCCGCTCATGCGCCCCCGTTCACCGGCTGTTCACCTGCGCGGGGCCTGGCCGCCACCCTGCCTGCCTACCGTGATCAGCGGTGCGCAAGCGTGCGCCAGACCCAGGGCGCTGCAGTCCCTGCACCGAACCACATTCCGAAAGGGAACACCGTGAAGTTCACGAAGCTCGGCCGCGCTGCGGTCGTCGCAGCAGCTGGCGCGATCCTGCTCAGCTCCTGCGCCGCCAACGAGCCGGCGCCGAACGCGCCTGCCGATGGCTCCGACGCCCCCGCCGAGTCGACCCTCTCGGGCGACCTCGCCGGTGCCGGCGCGTCGTCGATGGGCGCAGCGCAGGAGGCATGGATCGCCGGCTTCCAGGGCGCGAACGAGGACGTCAACGTCACGTACGACCCCGCCGGCTCCGGCGCGGGCCGCGAGCAGTTCATCGCGGGCGGCGTCTCGTTCGCCGGCTCGGACGCCTACCTGGACGACGAGGAGCTCGCGGGCGAGTTCGCCGCATGCGTGCCCGACACGCTCCCGGTCGACCTGCCGGTGTACATCTCGCCGATCGCCGTCATCTTCAACGTCGAGGGCGTCGACTCGCTCAACATGGACGCGTCGACCATCGCGAAGATCTTCTCGGGCCAGATCACGAACTGGAACGACGAGGCGATCGCCTCGCAGAACGAGGGCGTCACGCTGCCCGACGCGACCATCACGGCCGTGCACCGCTCGGACGACTCGGGCACCACCGAGAACTTCACGCAGTACCTCACGGCGACCGCCGAGTCCGACTGGACCGAGGGTGAGTTCGAGACGTGGCCCGCCTCCTACGGCGGCGAGGGCGCGCAGGGCACCTCGGGCGTCGTCGACGCCGTCACGAACGGCACCAACACGATCGGCTACGCCGACGCATCGCGCGCCGGCGAGCTCGGCACGGTCGCGCTGCAGGTCGGCGAGGAGTACGTGCCGTTCACGGCCGACGCCGCTGCCGCCGCGGTCGACGTGTCGCCGCGCGTCGAGGGCCGTCACGAGGGTGACATCGCGGTCGAGCTCGACCGCACGTCGACCGAGGCCGGCGTCTACCCGCTCGTGCTCATCTCCTACGCGATCGCCTGCACCGACTACGCGGACGACGCCGAGGCCGAGCTCGTCAAGGGCTACCTGAGCTACATCGCCTCGGCGGAGGGCCAGGCGGCCGGCCAGGAGAACGCCGGCAACGCGCCGATCTCCGACGAGCTCCGCGAGGAGATCCTCGCGGTCGTCGACACGATCCAGTAGGACAGACTGATCTCGGCAGCGCTCGCGCTGCACTCGTCCGGCCGGGGCGCTCCATCGCCCCGGCCGGACGCTCTGCCCGGCCCCTTCCCGAATCCACTGGGAGCCCCATGACCACCGCAGCACCGGCCGCCACTCGCGCCGCAGCTCCGAAGCGACCCGCCGACATCATCTTCAAGTCGATCTCGACGACCGCGGGCGTGCTCATCCTCGTCGCGCTCGCCGGCGTCGCGATCTTCCTCGTCGCGCAGGCCGTGCCCGCGATCATCGGCCCGCTGCCGAACGACGACAGCTTCTTCGCCTGGGTCTGGCCGCTCACCTTCGGCACCCTGTGGTCGGCGTTCCTCGCCATGCTCATGGCCGTGCCGCTCGCCATCGCGATCGCGCTGTTCATCACGCACTTCGCGCCCCGCCGCCTCGCGCAGGGCCTCGGCTACCTCATCGACCTGCTGGCGGCCATCCCCTCGGTCATCTACGGACTGTGGGGCATCACGGTGCTCGCGCCCTTCATGCAGCCGGCGTACACCTGGCTGGCCGAGAACCTCGCGTGGATCCCGCTCTTCACGCCGCCCGCCTCCGGCACCGGCCGCACGATCTTCACCGCCGCCATCGTGCTCGCGGTGATGGTGCTGCCGATCATCACCGCGCTCTGCCGCGAGATCTTCCTGCAGACGCCGCGCCTCAACGAGGAGGCGGCGCTCGCGCTCGGCGCGACGCGCTGGGAGATGATCACGATGGCGGTGCTGCCCCACGGGCGCTCCGGCATCATCGCCTCGTCGATCCTCGGCCTCGGCCGCGCGCTCGGCGAGACGATGGCGATCGCGATGGTGCTCGCCTCCGCCGGCGCCGTCACCTTCGTGGTGGTCGGCTCGCAGAACCCCTCGACGATCGCGGCGAACATCGCCCTGCGGTTCCCCGAGGCGCACGGCATCACCGTCAACATGCTGATCGGGTCCGGCCTCGTGCTGTTCGCGATCACGCTCGTCGTCAACGGCGTCTCGCGGTGGATCATCGCGAAGACGACCGTGGACGGAGGCAGGTAGACCATGACCACCACGCTCACCGCCCCCCGCCGCGAGGCGAACAACCCGCTGACCGCCGGGCAGCTGCCGAAGTGGGGCCCGTGGGCGCTGCTCGGCGTCGCGCTCGTCGTCGGCGCGGCCGTCTCGGCGCTCGTCGCCGGCGCGAGCGGCACCGGCTTCAGCCTGGTCTCGACCGTCGTCATCGGCTTCGTGCTCTACCTGGTCGCGATCACCGTCGTGAGCCAGCTCATCGAGGGCGGGCGCAAGGCCACCGACCGGCTTGTCACGGGCATCGTGCTCGGCGCGTTCCTGCTCGCGCTCGTGCCGCTGATCTCGCTCATCTCCACCGTGCTCGTCAACGGCCTCGCGCGCTTCGACATCGAGTTCTTCACCTACACGATGCGCAACGTCGTCGGCGAGGGCGGCGGCGTGCTGCACGCGATCGTCGGTACCGTGCTCGTCACGCTGCTGGCCGCCGTCATCTCGGTGCCGGTCGGCATCTTCACCGCCATCTACCTCGTCGAGTACGGGCGCGGCCGCCTCTCGCAGGCCATCACGTTCTTCGTCGACGTCATGACCGGCATCCCCTCGATCGTCGCGGGCCTGTTCGCCTACGCCCTCTTCGCGCTCTTCGCGGGGGAGGGCGTGCGCAGCGGCTTCGGCGGCGCCGTCGCGCTCAGCCTGCTGATGATCCCGACCGTCGTGCGTTCGACGGAGGAGATGCTGAAGCTGGTCCCGAACGACCTGCGCGAGGCGTCGCTCGCGCTCGGCGTGCCGAAGTGGCTCACGATCTCGAAGGTCGTGCTGCCGACGGCGCTCGCCGGCATCGTCACCGGCGTCACGCTCGCCATCGCCCGCGTCATCGGCGAGACCGCGCCACTGCTCATCATCGCCGGCTTCACCACGAACATGAACTACAACGTGTTCGACGGCCGCATGATGACGCTGCCGGTGTTCGCGTTCAACCAGTACGTCAGCCCAGGCGTGCAGGAGCAGGCCTACTTCGACCGTGCATGGACGGCCGCGCTCGTGCTCATCCTCATCGTCATGCTGCTCAACATCGGCGCGCGCCTCATCGCGCACTTCTTCGCGCCGAAGTCCGGAAGGTAAGGAACATGTCCAAGCGCATCGAGATCAACGACCTCGACGTCTACTACGGCGACTTCAAGGCCGTGGAGGGGGTGTCGGTCGAGATCGAGCCCCGCAGCGTCACCGCCTTCATCGGCCCGTCGGGCTGCGGCAAGTCGACCGTGCTCCGCACGCTCAACCGCATGCACGAGGTCATCTCGGGCGCGTGGGTCGACGGCGAGGTGCTGCTCGACGGCGCCAACCTGTACGGCGCGGGCGTCGACCCGGTGAACGTGCGCCGGCAGATCGGCATGGTGTTCCAGCGCCCGAACCCGTTCCCGACGATGACGATCCGTGAGAACGTGCTCGCCGGCGTCATGCTCAACAACCGGCGGATGTCGAAGGGCGACCAGGACGAGCTCGTCGAGCGCTCGCTGCGCGGCGCCAACCTCTGGAACGAGGTCAAGGACCGCCTCGGGCTGCCGGGCTCCGGCCTCTCGGGCGGTCAGCAGCAGCGCCTCTGCATCGCCCGCGCGATCGCCGTCAGCCCCGACGTGCTGCTGATGGACGAGCCCTGTTCGGCCCTCGACCCGATCTCGACGCTCGCGATCGAGGACCTCATCGAGGAGCTCAAGCAGGAGTACACGATCGTGATCGTGACCCACAACATGCAGCAGGCGAGCCGCGTGAGCGACAAGACCGCGTTCTTCAACATCGCCGGCACCGGCAAGCCGGGCAAGCTCATCGAGTTCGGCGAGACGACGAAGATCTTCTCGAACCCCACCGTGCAGGCCACCGAGGACTACGTCTCCGGCCGCTTCGGCTGATCCGCGATTCTCAACGTCGCCTGTGGTCCCGCATCCGCTCTTCGGCGCTGATGGACCACCGGCGACGTTGAGATCCGGGACCGCGGGGCGGGCGTAGCGTGGTGGCGATGATCACCCTGCAGGAGTTCCTCGCCCATGTGCGCAGCGGCGCCCTGATCGAGGCTGGCTCGCCCGAGCACGCCTTCATGCACGGCGCCGCCCAGGATGCGCTGCGCGTCGTCGCCGAGCTCAACGGCGGCTACCGCACGCCCGACGAGGTGCGGGCCCTGCTGTCCGAGCTGACCGGCACCGAGGTCGACCCGTCGGTGACGGTCTTCCCGCCCTTCTCGAGCGAGTTCGGCAAGAACCTGCGCCTCGGCAAGGACGTCTTCATCAACATGGGCTGCCGCTTCCAGGACACGGGCGGCATCACGATCGGCGACGGCTCGCTCATCGGCCACGGCAGCACGCTGACGACGCTGAACCACGGCGTCGACCCCGCGCACCGCGGCGACATGCAGCCGGCGCCGGTCGTGCTGGGCCGCAGCGTCTGGCTCGGCGCCTCCGTGACGGTCGTGCCCGGCGTGACGATCGGCGACGGCGCGATCGTGGGCGCCGGCGCGGTCGTCACCAAGGATGTGCCCGCGAACGGCATCGTCGCCGGCGTGCCGGCCAGGCTCATCCGCATGACGGGCTTCGAGGCCGCGGCCGACTGACAGGCTCGGCTGACACGCTCGGCCGCGAGTGTCGGGACGCTGTCGCGGTGTCGCGACACTCGCGCAGCAGCGCGACACTCGCGCAGCAGCGCGACACTGCGCGCCTGGCTCGCCCCTGACCCGCCCGACTCGAGCTCTGCGTCAGGGCTCGGCGGGGGCGTGGGTCTCGAGCGCGACGAGCGCGGGCGTGTCGCCGGCGCTGACGTGCAGCACCGTGAACTCCGCCGTGTGGAGCATCGACGCGCGGTGCGTGCGCTCCGACTCCAGCCCGTTGGCCGCGTGCACGACCGCGGTGACGATCTCGGGGATGATCGGCGCGTGCGAGCAGAGCACGGTGCCGCGGCGCTTGCGCACCGCCTTCGCGATCCGGGCCTCGAGCGCGGCGCGCGGGTCGACGCTCGACTCCTGGCTGATCTCGGCGGTGGCGCGCGGCGCGATCCCGGTGAGCGCGGCGAGCGGCGCGACCGTCTGCCGGCAGCGCACGGCGCTCGACGTGACGATTCGCCGCGGTCCGAAGGCCGCGACGCCCGGCGCGACGGCGCGCGACTGCCGCTCGCCGCGGTCGGTGAGCGGACGCGACGCGTCGTCGCCCTCCCAGTTGAATGGGTTCGCGGCCTTCGCGTGGCGCAGCGCGATGATCGGGAACGTGTGCGCGTGCCCGGCCGCGAGCCGCTCCTCGAAGCGCTCGATGACGTCCACGTCGTGCTCGTAGGTGCAGCGCGCCTTCGCCGCATCGAGCGACAGCCACAGCAGCTCGAGGATCTCGTCGTTCGGCTCGAAGGGTGCGCGCTCCGCCTCCTCCTCGTCGACGAACGCCTGCCAGTAGTAGACGACCTTGTCGCGGCCGTCCGGGAGCCGGTACTCGGTCGTGCCGAGCGGCGCCCCGAGCGCGATCCGGACGCCCGTCTCCTCCTCGATCTCGCGCGCCGCGCACTGCGGCAGCGTCTCGCCCGGGTCGAGCTTGCCCTTGGGCAGCGAGTGGTCGCGGTGCTGCGTGCGCTCGACGAGCAGCACGCGCACCTCGCCCTCCGTCTCGCGCCACACGAGCGCGCCGGCGGCGAGCACCGGCAGCTGGGTCGTCATCGGCCCGAGCGCTTGCGCCGCTGGATCTGCATCATCCGGTCGCGGTGCAGGTCGTCGAGCGCCGTGCCGTCCTCGCGGTAGAACCTGCGCGTCCAGGTGCCGTCGGCCTCGGCCCACCACGACGCGGTCTCGGGCGACATCGCCTTGTCGAAGTGCTGCTGGATGTCGCGCTTGTGCTCGCTCGAGGTGAGCTGGATCAGCGTCTCGACGCGGCGGTCGAGGTTGCGGTGCATCATGTCGGCCGAGCCGATGAACACCTCCTCGTCGCCGTCGTTCCAGAACGCGAACACGCGCGAGTGCTCCAGGTAGCGGCCGACGATCGAGCGGATCGTGATGCGCTCGCTCAGCCCGGGCACGCCCGGCTTGATCGAGCAGATGCCGCGCACCCAGATCTCGACGTCGACGCCGGCGCGGCTCGCGCGGTAGAGCGCGTCGATGAGCTGCTCGTCCACGATCGAGTTGACCTTGAGCCGGATGCGCGCGGGGCGGCCGTCGCGCGCCGCCCGCGTCTCGCGCTCGATGCGCTGCAGCAGCCCCTTGCGCAGGTGGCGCGGAGCGACGAGCAGGCGCTGGAACGACTTCTCCTTCGCGTAGCCGGAGAGCTCGTTGAACAGCCGGGTGATGTCGCGGCCGACCTGGTCGTTGTCGGTGAAGAGGCCGAAGTCCTCGTAGATGCGGCTGGTCTTCGGGTTGTAGTTGCCCGTGCCGATGTGGCAGTAGTTGCGCAGCCGGCCGTTCTCGCGCCGCACGATCATCATGAGCTTGCAGTGCGTCTTGAGGCCGACGATGCCGTAGACCACGTGCACGCCCGCGCGCTCGAGCTGCCGCGCCCAGCGGATGTTCGCCTGCTCGTCGAAGCGCGCCTTCACCTCGACGAGCGCGAGCACCTGCTTGCCGGCGGCGGCGGCGCGGATGAGCGCCGCGACCACGGGGGAGTCGCCGGAGGTGCGGTAGAGCGTCTGCTTGATCGCGAGCACGTCGGGGTCGTCGGCAGCCTGCTCGAGGAGCGCCTGCACGCTCGTCGCGAATGACTCGTACGGGTGGTGGACGAGCACGTCCTTGCGCGTGATGGCCTGGAAGAAGTCGGCCCGCTCATCCTGGTCGGTCGGCAGGAAGGCGGCCGCGGTCACCGGCACCCGCTTCGTGTAGTGCAGGTCGGGCCGGTCGAGCCCCGCGAGCTGGAAGAGCCCGCTCAGGTCGAGCAGGCCCGGCAGCTTGTAGACCTCGCGCTCGGTGATGCCGAGCTCGTCGACGAGCAGCGCGTAGGTGTCGTCGTCGATGTCCTCCGACACCTCGAGGCGGATCGGCGGGCCGAACTTGCGGCGCGAGAGCTCGTGCTCGAGCGCCTTGATGAGGTTCTCGGTGTCGTCCTCGTCGATCGTCACGTCCTCGTTGCGGGTGACGCGGAAGGCGTGGTGCTCGACGATCTCCATCCCCGAGAACACCTCGTCGAGGTTGTTCGCGATGAGCTCCTCGAGCGTGAGGAAGCGCTGGGACTGGCCGGAGCGGGGCAGCTCGACGAAGCGCGGCAGCACCGCGGGCACCTTGAGGCGCGCGAACTGGTCCTCGGGCTCGCCCGGCACGCGCACCCGAACGGCGAGGTTGAGCGAGAGGCCGGAGATGTAGGGGAAGGGATGCGCGGGGTCGACCGCGAGCGGCATGAGCACCGGGAAGATCTCGGCCTCGAAGCGCGCCGACATCGCCTCCTGCTCCTCGGGCGTGAGCTGGTGCCAGGCGACGACGCTGATGCCGGCGGCGTCGAGCTCGGGCTCGAACGAGCCGCGGGCAGCGCGCGCGTGGCGCAGCTGCAGCTCGTGGGCGCGCTGCACGATCTGCGCGAGCAGCTCGGCGGGCGCGATGCCCACGTTCGTCGGCACGGCGAGGCCGGTCGCGATGCGCCGCTTGAGGCCGGCGACGCGCACCATGAAGAACTCGTCCATGTTCGACGCGAAGATCGCCAGGAAGTTGGCGCGCTCGAGGAGCGGCGTGCGCGGGTCCTCGGCCATCTCGAGCACGCGCTCGTTGAAGGCGAGCCACGAGAGCTCGCGGTCGAGGAAGCGGTCGGCCGGGAGGCCGTCGTCGGTCTCGCCGCCCTGCAGCTCCGCGGACCAGTCGAGCTCGGCGTCGTAGTCGTCGAAGTCGGCGGCGTTCGCGTCGTGGAAGCTCTGCTCCTCCTCGAGCGTGCGCGCGGTGCGGGAGCGGTCGAGCTGTGCCTCGTCGCCGGAGAGGCCGGTGTCTGTCGCGATGCCGTCGGTCATGCGCCAATCATGTCAACCATCGGTGAACGGCGCGTGCCTCCATCGCACGTCGATCGCCCAGCGATCGAAGCCCGCACGCTCGTACAGCGCGAGCGCGGGGGCGTTGTCGCCCTCGACGTAGAGGTGCGCGGTCGTCGCACCGAGGGCGCGCATCCGCACGAAGGCGGCCGCGAGCATCCGCCGGCCGAGCCCCGCGCCCTGCCGCGTGGGCGAGACGCCCAGCACGTAGAGCTCGGCGACGTCGCCGTCGGGCTTCACCCAGGCGAAGGCGTCGAGGGCGCCGGGCGTCGAGGGGTCGGCGCCGTCGGCGACCACGAGGTTGGCGTCGTCGTGCCACGGCTCGGCCATGCGGGCGGCGAGGTCGTCGGCCGACATGCGGCCCTGCTCGGGGTGGTCGGCGAAGGCGGCGGCGTTGAGGGCGAGCAGGGCGGATGCGTCGGCCGGCTCGAACGCGCGCACGCCGTCGGGCAGCCGGTCGTCGGCGGCATCGGCAGCCGGCACCTGCGCGCGCAGCTGCAGCAGCGTGCGCACGCGCTCCATGCCGAGCGACGCGGCGATCGCCTGCGCCGCGGGCAGGTCGCCGTGCGACCAGGCGTCGAAGGCGCCGAGCTCGGCCGCGACCCGGCGCGCGAGGTCGCCGCCGCGGCCCTGACCGCGCGCGTCGGGAGCGACGGCGAGCTCGACCTCCCGGTCCCGGTCGCTGATGACGGCGAGCGCCTCCGCGTCGCCGATCGTGCGGCGCTCGCCGCGCTCGAGCTCGACGAGCGCCTGGTCGTTGAAGGGCGGCACGCCGTCGTGCGCGGCGCAGGCCGCGGCGAGCGCGCGCGCCAGCTCGATCGCGCTCACTCGTCGGCCAGCTCGAAGCGGTAGCCGACGCCGCGCACCGTGCCGATGACGCCCTCGAGGTCGCCGAGCTTGGCGCGCAGGCGGCGCACGTGCACGTCGACCGTGCGGGTGCCGCCGAAGTAGTCGTAGCCCCAGACCTCGCTCAGCAGCTGCTCGCGCGTGAAGACGCGCGCGGGGTGCGACGCCAGGAAGCGCAGCAGCTCGAACTCCTTGTAGGTGAGGTCGATGGGGCGGCCGTCGATCTTCGCCTGGTAGCTCGCCTCGTCGATCGAGAGGCCGCTCGCCACGATCGGGCCGCTCGTCTTCGCGCCGGTGATCGCGAGGCGGATGCGCGCCTCGAGCTCGGCGGGACCGGCGGAGTCGAGCACGATGTCGGTGACGCCCCACTCGGCGGTCACCGCCGCGAAGCCGCCCTCGGCGAGCACGAGCAGCAGCGGCGCCGCGTCGCGCTCGAGCAGCCGGCACAGCTGCTTCGCGGCGGCGAGCTCCGCGGCGCCGTCGACCACCACGACGTCCGCGTCGGGGGCGTGCGCCACCGCCTCCGCCGTGCCGGGCAGCATGGTCACGCGGTGCTCGAGGAGCTCGAGACCCGGCAGCACACCCCGGTCGCGGCGGGTGAAGATCACGACGTGCGCCATCCAGCCCCCTGCCTGCGCTCGATCCTACGGGTCGCGGCAGCGGGTCCCGAATCGGCGCGGATGCGGCGCGTGCCTTGCCGTCCAGCCGAGGTGGGGGATGATGGGCGCGTGTCGTGGCGATGGGCGAGCGTGTGGCCGGTGTGGGCGGTGGCCGTCGTCGGCGCCGTGCTCGTCGGCGTGCTGCAGCCGACCGACGGCATCGTCTGGATGCCGATCGTGCTCGGGGCCTGCACGCTCACCGCGTTCGCGATCCAGCTCGGCGGCCCGACGGTGCCGGGCATCGTCGGCCGGCTCGCGGAGGCCGTGCTCGGCTCGGTGATCATCCTCGCCGTGGCGAGCGCGATCCTCGTGCCGTTGACCCACCTCTGACCGCCCGTCCCCTTCGGGCGAGGTCGGCTAGGATCGAGCCATGGCAGAAATCCCCATCGTCGCGCTCGAGATCTTCTACCTCGGCCTGCTCGGCCTGGCGATGCTCGCGATCTTCGGCATCTCCTTCGTCGTGATCCGCAACCTCTTCAGGGGCCAGCGCTAGCCGATGCTCGACCTCGATCCCACGCTCCCGGCCGAGCTGGGGCCGTTGCAGTGGCTCATCGGCACCTGGGAGGGGACCGGCGTCCTGTCGTTCCCCGTCGGCGACCGCACCGTCGAGCACGAGTTCGCCCAGCGCGTCTCGTTCGCGCACCACGGCCACCCCTACCTCGCCTACGAGGCGTACGCGTGGATGCTCGACGACGAGCTGACGCCGCTCGCCGCCGAGAGCGGCTTCTGGCGCCTCGCCCGGCCCTCGGCCGACTCGGACGCCGGCCCCGGCATGCTCCCGCCCGAGGGCGAGCCCGCCTACCCCGACGCCTCCGCGGTCGAGTCGCTCCGCCGACCGGACGGCGCCTTCGACCTGCAGGCCCTCATCTCGCACCCGACGGGCGTCGCCGAGCTCTACCTCGGCACGATCGCCGGGCCGCGCATCGATCTCGCGACCGACGCGGTGCTGCGCGGCGCGGGCGCGAAGGAGCACACCGCATCCACCCGCATGCTCGGGCTCGTCGACCAGCACCTGCTGTGGGCGTGGGACCTCGCGGCGCTCGGGCAGGGGCTCGAGAGCCACGCGTCCGCGCGCCTGACGCGCGTCGTGCCGGGCGAGGCGAACGAGCAGTGACGGCCGCCGCGGCGCTCGCGAGCCGGATCCCCGGAGCGGTGCTCGCTCCCGACGGGCTGCCGCTGCACGTCGGCAACCCGGTCGCCGAGCAGCGCCGGCTGCGGCGCGACGCGCTCGTGCTGCTGCCGCGCGACGTGCTGCGGCTCACCGGGCCCGACCGGCTGCCGTGGCTCGACTCCATCACCTCGCAGGCGATCGACCGCCTGCCCGCCGGCGCCTCGGCAGAGACGCTCGTGCTCTCGCCGGAGGGCCGCATCGAGCACGCGCTGCGGCTGCGCGAGACGGGCGACGCGCTCTGGATCGTCGTCGACGCCGGCGCCGGTGATGCGCTCGAGGCCTGGCTGACGCGGATGCGCTTCTTCAAGGAGGTGGGCATCGAGCGACCGGAGGCGGTCGTCGTCGGCGCCGCGGGGGAGCCCGCGGGCGAGCTCGCCTGGCTCGACGGCTGGCCAGAGGTCGCGCCCGGCGGCGTGCGCTACGGCGAGCCGACGGGGGAGCCCTGGCGCTGGTCGGAGGCGATCCTGACGCCGACCGAGGCGGATGCGCTCGACCCGGCGCGCTTCGTCGGCACGCTCGCGGCGGACGCGCTCCGCATCGCCGCCGGGCGTCCCGCGCTCGCCGAGGTCGACGAGCGCACGATCCCGCACGAGCTCGACTGGCTCACCACTGCCGTGCACCTCTCGAAGGGCTGCTACCGCGGCCAGGAGACGGTCGCGAAGGTGCACAACCTCGGCGCTCCGCCGCGCCGCGTCGTGCTGCTGCACCTCGACGGCAGCCAGAACGCGCCCGTCGCACCGGGCGACGTCGTGCTGCGCGGCGACGCGGAGGTCGGGGCCGTGACCTCCTCGGCGATGCACGACGAGCTCGGCCCGATCGCGCTCGCGGTCGTGAAGCGCGGCACCCCGACCGACGAGGACCTCGCGGTCCGCAGCGCCGAGGGCATCGCGGTCGCGGCCGGCCAGCAGGTGCTCGTGCCGCCGACGGCCGGCCACGCGCACCGCCCGCCGCGCCTCCCGCGCCTCGGCGCGGTGCAGCGCCCCACCCGCTAGCCCGGGGTGGTCACGACGCGCCGCGCAAGCGTCGCGGGGTGGTCATGACGCGCCGCGTGAGCGCGCTCGCTGACGGCGTGTCGTGACCACCCGGCGCATCGGTCCCGGGGCACGGGTCTCAGCGCGGGTTGCGGATGGGCGGGAGCCGGTCAGGGGAGCGGGGCGACGGCGTCCCAGGCGACCGTGAGCTCGCCGAGGCGCCAGCGCGACGGGCCGCCGGCGACCGGCCAGCCGGAGTCGCGCATCCGCCGCACCGTCGACTGCCACCGCTGCCCGGCCCCGAAGTCGGCGAGCGGCGCATCGCTCGCCCACGCCCGGTCGAGCTCGACGAGCAGCGCGTGCACGCGCTCGCCCGGGACGTTGCGGTGGATGAGCGCCTTCGGCAGCCGCTCGGCGACGACGGACGGCGCGGGCATCGCGTCGGTGCCGAGCTCGTCGACCTTGAGCGCGATCGTGAGCGACCTGGGCCCCGTCGCGTCGAGGGCCACCCACGCGCAGACGCGGCCGAGCTCGTTCGAGGTGCCCTCGACGAGGAGGCCGCCCGGCGCGAGGCGCGCGAGCATGGTCGCCCAGTGCCCCGCCACCTCGTGCTCGTCGTACTGCCGCAGCACGTTCATCGCGCGGATGACCTGGGGCGCCCGCGGCGCGGGCACCTCGAAGCCGCCGAGCGCGAACGACACCCGGGCATCCGGCGCGATCGCGCGGCCGTAGCGGGTCGGCCCGGCCTCGCGGGCGAGCGCGAGCTCTGCGGTCGCGAGGGCGACGCGCGCCGGGTCGATCTCGAGGCCGAGCACCTCGACGCCCGGGTTGCCGCGCGCGAGGCGCTCGTGCAGCTCGAGGCTCGTCGTGGCGCTCGCGCCGTAGCCGAGGTCGACGACGAGCGCGCCGGGCACGCGCGCCGCGGGCTGCGCGGCGATCCAGCGGTCGACGCGGCGCAGTCGGTTGACGCCCGTCGTCCCGCGCGTGATGCGCCCCGTCGGCTTGGCCACGCATCCATTCTCATAGGTTCTGCACCCTTCCGCGACGCGCGTGAGCGATATATCGTTGCGTATCGTCGAGACGCGACGGTGCGAGGAGGACATCATGCACGGTTCATTCGCAGGCGGAGGCTACGCCGGCCCTCGGGGCTTCGGCGACGGCCGGCCCGGCGCTGGCGTGTGGGAGGCGATGGAGCAGCTGCGCACTGCGTTCGAGCGGCGCGGCGGCACCCGGATGGGTCGCGGCGACGTGCGCGCGGCCGTGCTCGCGCTGCTCGCCGAGCGCCCCATGCACGGCTACCAGATCATCCAGGAGATCGAGGAGCGCAGCGGCGGCGCGTGGAAGCCGAGCCCCGGCTCGGTCTACCCGACGCTGCAGCTGCTCGCCGACGAGGGGCTCATCAGCGCCGAGGAGGCGAACGGTCGCAAGACCTACGCGCTCACCGAGGGCGGCAGGGCCGAGGCGGATGCCGCCGACCGGCAGGCGCCGTGGCTCGCGACGAGCGAGCGGGAGAGCGGGTTCTCGGCGCTGCCGAAGGCCGGCATGGAGCTCGCGCAGGCGGCCGCGCAGGTGGGCCGCACGGGCACGCCCGAGCAGGTGCAGCAGGCGGTCGCCGCGCTCGACGAGGCGCGCCGTAGGCTCTACTCCATCCTCGCTCAGGACTGAACCCGGGTGCCGACCCCACGTCGGGCGCTAGGAGGGACGATGCCCGACGCCGGGAGCACGCGCGCCCGCTACCGCCGCATCCTGCGCTTCGCCGCCCGGCACCTCGCGATCATGTGGTGGTTCGAGCTGTTCCTGCCGCGGATCGGGCTCGCCCGCCTCGCGGCGCGCGGCCGGAGCCGCCGGATGACGCGCTTCGCCCGCCGCTTCCACGCGCTCGCGGTCGAGCTCGGCGGCCTCATGATCAAGGTCGGGCAGTTCCTGTCGTCGAGGCTCGACGTGCTGCCGCCCGAGATCACCCGCGAGCTCGAGGGGCTGCAGGACGAGGCGCCGGCCGTGCCGTTCGCGCAGGTGCGCGCGCTCGCCGAGCAGGAGCTCGGCATGCCGCTCGACCGCGCCTTCGCGTGGATCGACGAGACGCCGATCGCCGCCGCGTCGCTCGGCCAGGCCCACCGCGCCCGCCTGTCGGCGCTCGACACCGCCGACACCGGCATCACCGACGCGGTCGTGAAGGTGCAGCGCCCCGGCATCGAGGCGGTCGTCGACGTCGACCTCGCGGCGCTGCGGCGCGTGGGCGGCTGGCTGCGGCGCGTGCGGATCGTCGCCGACCGCGTCGACGCGCCGGCGCTCGTCGAGGAGTTCGCCATCACGAGCCTGCTCGAGGTCGACTACCTGCACGAGGCCTCGAACGCCGAGCGCTTCACCGCCGCCTTCGCCGGCGACGCCCGCGTGCGCACGCCCGAGATCGTCTGGGAGCGCACGAGCCGTCGCGTGCTGACCCTCTCCGACGTCTCGGCGATCAAGATCAACGACGTCGACGGCCTCCGCGCCGCGGGCATCGACCCGTCCGCGGTCGCCTCGACCTTCGCGGCCGTCATGTTCGACCAGCTCTTCTCGCTCGGCTTCTTCCACGCCGACCCGCATCCGGGCAACCTGTTCGTCACGCCGGGCGCCGTCGCTACGGGGGCGACGGGCGGCGCCGCTGCGCCCGGCCCGGACTGGCAACTCACGTTCGTCGACTTCGGGATGATGGGCGAGGTGCCGAGCGGCACCCGGCGCGGGCTCCGGCGGATGCTCATCGCGGCCGCCGCGCGCGACGGCAAGGGCCTCGTCGAGGCCATCCAGGAGCTCGGCGCGCTGCTGCCCACGGCCGACACCGCAGAGCTCGAGCGCGCGATGAGCCACGCGTTCGCCCGATTCGGCGGCATGGGGTTCGCCGAGCTGCGCGACGTGGACCCGCGCGAGTTCCGCGACTTCGCCGTGGAGTTCGGCGAGCTCATGCGCTCGCTGCCGTTCCAGCTCCCCGAGGACTTCCTGCTCATCATCCGCGCGATGTCGCTCACGTCGGGCGTCGCCAGCAACCTCGACCCCGCGTTCAACCTCTGGGACTCGGTCGAGCCCTACGCCGGCCGGCTGGTGCGCGACGAGCGCGGCAGCGCCGTGCGCGACATCGCGCAGGAGGTGCTCGCGACGGCCGGTGTCGTCGCCCGGCTGCCGAGGCGGGTGGATGCGCTCATCACGCGCGCCGAGGAGGGTCGCCTCGCCATCAGCACGCCGCGCCTCGACCGCCGGGTCGCGCGGCTCGAGCGCGCGGTCGGACGGCTCGCCACGGCGATGCTCTTCGCCGGGCTGCTGCTCGCGGGTGCGCTGCTGCGACCGGACGACCCGGAGCTCGGCACGGTGCTCATGGTCGCCTCGGCGGTGCCGCTCGTGCTCGTCGTGGTCGGCCCGATCCTCGGACGTCGCGGCCCGGACTGACGGCCCGGACTGACGACCCGGACTGACGGCCCGGCGGCGAGCGCGCGCCGGGGGCCGCCCGCACGCGACGGCGCATGCATCCCAACTAGGCTTGCGGCATGACCGAGCGCACCCTCATCCTGCTCCGCCACGGCCAGTCGACCTGGAACGAGAAGAACCTGTTCACCGGCTGGGTCGACGTCCGCCTCACCGCCAAGGGCGCCGAGGAGGCGAAGCGCGGCGGCGAGCTGCTGCGCGAGCGCGACCTGCTGCCCGACGTGCTCTACACGTCGCTGCTCACGCGCGCGATCCAGACCGCGAACATCGCCCTCGACGCGGCGGACCGCGCGTGGATCCCGGTGACCCGCTCGTGGCGGCTCAACGAGCGCCACTACGGCGACCTGCAGGGCAAGGACAAGGCCGAGACGCTCGAGCAGTACGGCGAGGAGCAGTTCATGCTCTGGCGCCGCTCGTTCGACACCCCGCCGCCGGCGATCGCCGACGACAACGAGTTCTCGCAGGCGGGCGACCCCCGCTACGCCGGCATCGACGGCGACGTGCCCGCGACCGAGTGCCTCAAGGACGTCATCGACCGCTTCCTGCCGTACTGGGAGTCGACGATCACGAAGGACCTCGAGGCCGGCCGCACCGTGCTCGTCACGGCGCACGGCAACTCGCTGCGCGCGCTCGTGAAGCACCTCGACGGCATCTCCGACGACGACATCGCGGCCCTCAACATCCCGACCGGCATCCCGCTCGTCTACCGCCTGGGCGACGACAACATGCCGCTCGGCCCGGGGGAGTACCTCGACCCCGAGGCGGCAGCGGCCGGCGCGGCCGCCGTGGCGAGCCAGGGCAGCAAGCACTAGTCCGTGCACGACGAAGGGCCCCGCGCGATGCGGGGCCCTTCGTCGTCGGTGGCGACGTCGGCGCTCGCGCGCCGCGGGGTCACTCGGGTGCGGGCTGCGCGCGCACCGGCTCGGGTGCCATCTCGGCGCGCGCGTCGTCGTCGCCGGTCCAGTCGCCGGTGGCGAGGTACTTGACCTTCTTGGCGATGCCGACCGCGTGGTCGGCGAAGCGCTCGTGGTAGCGGCTCGCGAGCGTCGCGTCGACGGTCGTGTGCGCCGCACCCTCCCATGTCGTGCCGAGCACGTGCGCGAACACGTCGCGGTGCAGCTTGTCGACGTGCGAATCGGCCGTCTCGAGGCGGTCGGCGAGCGTGAGGTCCTGCGACTCGAGCAGGTCGCGCAGCATCTTCGCGATCTCGATGTCGCTCGCGCCCATCTCGGCGAACGTCGGCTGCAGCGACTCTGGCACCACCTGCATCGGGAAGCGGTAGCGCGCGAGCAGCGCGATGTGCCGCGCGAGGTCGCCCATGCGCTCGAGCGACGCCGAGATGCGCAGCGCCGAGACGACGATGCGCAGGTCGCGGGCGACCGGCGACTGGCGGGCGATGATGTCGATCGCGAGCTCGTCGAGCGACGCGGCCTTGTCGTCGATGATCGGGTCGGTCGCGATCACCTGCTCCGCGAGCTGCACGTTCGAGTCGCCGAAGGCGCGCACCGCGGCCTCGATCGAGACGACGACGTGGTTGGCGATGTCGACGAGGCGCTCCTGCACCTCGCTCAGCTCCTGCTGGAATACGTCGCGCATGGCTCCTGCTCTCGTTTGTGCGCCGCGCCGTCGCTGCGTCGAGCACGGCACGGACCTGTCGCCCAGTGTTCTGGCCCCAGGTTACCGGCGGGTGTCCAGTGTCTGAACCCTCGGCGGCGACCGGCCTCCGGCGGCGAACGGCAGGTGGCCGCCGACTACGCTGACAGGGTGGATGCGTCGTGGTACGTGCTCATCGCGCTCCTGCTGGGATTCGCGATCGGAGCGGTCTCCGTGCACCTCCTCGGCATCGCCGCGCATCGCGGCCGCCAGGTGATGGCGATCGCGAGCGAGCCCGTCCCGGACGGCATCGCCGCGATGGTCCACGTCCTCGAGTCCGCCGGCGTCGTGCTCGACGGCTCGAACCAGGTGATCCTCTCGTCGCCCGGCGCGCTCGCGCTCGACCTCGTCGAGGGCAGGGCGCTGCGCTCGCACGACATCCTCGCCGCCGTGCGCCGCGTCTGGCGCTCGGGCGAGCAGGAGGTGCTCGAGCTCGTCCACCGCCGCGGCCGCATCGGCACCGGCATGGACGTGCACCTGCGCGTGCGCGTCGCGCCGCTCGGCAACCGCTTCATGCTCGTGCTCGCGGCCGACCGCACCGAGGAGCTGCGGCTCGCCGGCGTGCGCCGCGACTTCGTCGCCAACGTCAGCCACGAGCTGAAGACGCCGATCGGCGCGGTGAGCGTGCTCGCCGAGGCGATCGAGGCCGCGGCGGAGGATCCCGACCGGGTGCGCTCGTTCGCGCAGCGCATGCAGCTCGAGGCCGACCGCCTCGGGCGCATGACGAAGGCGCTCATCGACCTCTCGCGCATCCAGTCCGACGACCCGCTCGACCACGCCGAGCGCGTGCCGATCGGTCGCGTGGTCGAGGTGGCGGTGGACCGCAACCGCGTGCTCGCCGACTCCAAGCGCATGCGCGTCATCCCGCGCGTGCTCGACGAGGCCGACGTGCTGGGCTCCGAGGACCTCATCACCATGGCGGTGCAGAACCTCGTCGCGAACGCGCTGCAGTACTCGCCGGAGGCGACCCACGTGGGCGTCGGCGTGCGCGTGACCGACGGCGTCGTCGAGATCTCCGTCACCGACAAGGGCGTCGGCATCGGCCACGAGGACCTGGAGCGCGTCTTCGAGCGCTTCTACCGCGTCGACCCGGCGCGCAGCCGCGTGACCGGCGGCACGGGCCTCGGCCTCAGCATCGTGAAGCACGTCGCCGGCAGCCACGGCGGCGAGGTCACCCTCTGGTCGCGCCCGGGTCAGGGCTCCACCTTCACGCTCCGCCTGCCCGTCGCAGGCGCCACCGCCACCGCCCCGAAGGAGATCGCATGACGCGCATCCTGATCGTCGAGGACGAGACCGCCCTCGCCGAGCCCCTCGCCTACCTGCTCGAGCTCGAGGGCTACGAGACGGCGCACGCCGCAGACGGCGACGCGGCCGTGCGGATGTACGAGACGGAGGGCGCCGACCTCATCCTGCTCGACCTCATGCTGCCGGGGCGCAGCGGCACCGAGGTGTGCCGGCACATCCGCCAGACGTCGCAGGTGCCGATCATCATGCTGACGGCGAAGGACAGCGAGGTCGACACGATCGTCGGGCTCGAGCTGGGCGCCGACGACTACGTCACGAAGCCGTACTCGACCCGAGAGCTCGTCGCGCGCATCCGCGCGGTGCTGCGCCGCCGCGCGGTCGAGGACGAGGAGGAGGACGACGCGGTCGTCGAGATCGGCCGCGTGCGGCTCGACGCCGACAGCCACACCGTGACCGTCGAGGGGCGGGAGACGGCGATGCCGCTGCGCGAGTTCGAGCTGCTCGAGTACCTCATGCGCAACGCCGGCAGGGTGCTGACGCGGGGCCAGCTCATCGATCGCGTCTGGGGCAGCGACTACTTCGGCGACACCAAGACGCTCGACGTGCACATCAAGCGGCTACGGGCCAAGATCGAGGAGGACCCGTCGAACCCGACGTGCGTCGTCACCCTGCGGGGCCTGGGGTACCGCTTCGAGCGCTGACCCGGCGCTCAGGCGCTGCGGGTCAGTCGGCGGCGGGCTCGACCGGGGCGAGCGTCTCGTAGCCGACGAACTCGGTCGAGATCATCTGCACCTCGACGCCGGTCGGCTCTGCGCCGTCGGCCTGGAACGAGACGTTGCGGTGACCGCCATAGGCGATCTCGTCGGCAGCGAAGACGAGCTGCTGCTCCGGGAAGCCGTAGGTGGTGACGCCGGTGGCCACGCGCACCTCCTGCACCTCGTCGCCGACGCGGACCTCGAGGAAGGTCGCCTCGCCCGGGTTCGTGAAGGTCACCGACAGGTTGAGCGCGTCGCCCTCGGGCTCGCCGATGAGCATCGCGTTGTGGAACTCGACGGTGCCGGTCTGGCCCGAGATGCCGTCGGATGCGTCGTACTGGATCTGCGTCGCCTGCGGCGTCAGGATGTTGCATCCGGTCGCGGCGAAGGCGACGACGACTGCTGCGGCTGCTGCGGCGACGGTGCGAGGCTGCACGAGGACCCTTTCGACGATGGCCGGGGGCGCTGGAGGGTGCGCTCGCGGTCGCAAGCGAGTCTAGCGCGGCGCGGCGCGGGGCAAGGGCTCGACGGCGCTGCGCCGCGACCCCGGCGCCGTGCCGATCCGGGCCTCGTGACGTGGTCAGGGCCGCGGCGGGGCGTGATCCAACCACGCCTGCCCCGGCGCCCGCGAGCGACACGCTGTGATAAAATCAAGGTTCTGGCTATGACGAGGAGCATTCGATGAACTTTGAGGTCGGAGAGACGGTCGTCTACCCCCACCACGGTGCCGCGACGATCACCGAGGTCAAGGTCCGCAAGATCAAGGGCGTCGAGACCACCTACCTCAAGCTCAACGTCGCGCAGGGCGGACTCACGATCGAGGTCCCCGCGCAGAACGTCGACATGGTGGGCGTTCGCGACGTCATCGGCGAGGAGGGCCTCGACCGCGTGTTCGAGGTGCTGCGCGCGGACTTCACCGAGGAGCCCACGAACTGGGCACGTCGCTACAAGGCGAACGTCGAGAAGCTGGCGTCGGGCGACGTCATCAAGGTGAGCGAGGTCGTGCGCGACCTCTCCCGCCGCGACCAGGACCGCGGCCTCTCGGCCGGCGAGAAGCGCATGCTCGCGAAGGCCCGGCAGATCCTGGTCTCGGAGCTGGCGCTCGCGGAGCACACCGACGAGGACGCGGCAGCCGCTCGCCTCGACGAGGCGCTCGCCCCCGCGGTCTGACCGCTCGAGGCGCACGCGTCTCACGCACGCGTCTCACGCACCGAGCCGAGGCGCCCGATCCCCAAGGTCGGGCGCCTCTCTCATGCCCGCAGGGAGGGCGCGCTCGGGTGTCTAGGCTGAGGCGCGTGACCGACACCGCCCTCATCGTCGTCGCCGCGGGCAGCGGCACCCGGCTCGGCCGCGGCGTGCCGAAGGCCTTCGCGGAGGTGGCGGGCGCGCCGATCCTCGAGCACGCGCTGCGCGGCCTCGCCGCCGTCGACGCCACGCTGGTCGTGGTCGTCCCCGCGGGCCTCGAGGCGGATGCCGCGGCGATCGCCGCGCGCGCTGGCGTCGCAGCGCGCGTGGTGGTGGGCGGCGAGACGCGCGCCGACTCCGTCGCCGCGGGCCTCGACGCCGCGGGCGATGCGCGCTGGGTGCTCGTGCACGACGCGGCGCGCGCGCTCACGCCGGCCGCGCAGGTCGAGCGCGTCATCGCGGCGCTGCGGGCCGGCGCATCCGCGGTCGTGCCGGTGCTGCCGGTCGTCGACACCATCCGCGCGGTCACGCCCGCGTCGCTGGCGCCGGCGGCGCGCGCGGAGCCCGACGAGCTCGGCGCGATCGTCGACCGTGCGGGGCTGCGCGCGATGCAGACGCCGCAGGGCTTCGACGCGACGCTGCTGCGCCGCGCCTACGCCGAGGCGGATGCGCGCGGCGCGTCGACCGACGACGCCCAGCTCGTGCAGGCGCTCGGCCTCCCGGTCGCCGCCGTGCGCGGCGATGAGCTCGCCTTCAAGATCACGACGCCCGCCGACGCCGATCGCGCCGAGTCGCTGCTCGGCCCGGCGATCCGGGTGGGCGTCGGCGCCGACGTGCACGCCTTCGGGGGCGACGGCCCGATGCGCCTCGCCGGCCTCGAGTGGGAGGGGCAGGGCCTCGAGGGCCACTCCGACGGCGATGCCGTGTGCCACGCGATCGTCGACGCGCTGCTCGGCGCCGCGGGCCTCGGCGACATCGGCGGGCTCGTGGGGGTCGACGACCCGCAGCACGCGGGCGCCCACGGCGAGGTCTTCGTCCGCGCCGCGGTCGCGCGGCTCACGGAGCACGGCTGGCGGCCGGTGAACGTCGCGGTGCAGGTGCTCGGCGTGCGCCCGCGCATCGGCACCCGCCGCGACGAGGCGCAGCGCGCGCTCAGCGCGATGGTCGGCGCACCCGTGAGCGTCTCGGGCACCACGACCGACGGGCTCGGTGCCCTCGGCCGCGGCGAGGGCGTGCAGGCGATCGCGACCGCGCTCATCCGCCGCTGACCCGCAGCCGGCCCGCGCAGGCCGCGCCGCCGAACGGGACCCCGTCCACCCGACGGGACCCGGTGCGCCGGGTCCCGTCGGGTGGAGCGGGTCCCGGAGCGCTGGACGCCAGTAGCCTTGGGGACCGTGACCGTGCGCATCTACGACTCCCGGCGGCAGGCCGTCGTCGACCTCGAGCCGCTCCGCGCGGGCGAGGTGTCGATGTACGTGTGCGGGCCGACCGTGCAGTCGTCGCCGCACATCGGTCACGTGCGCAGCGCCGTCGCCTATGACGTCTGGCGCCGCTGGCTCACGCACCGCGGGCTGCGGGTCACGTTCGTGCGCAACGTCACCGACATCGACGACAAGGTGCTCGTCAACGCGGTCGACGAGCCGTGGTGGGCGCTCGCCTACCGGATCGAGCTCGAGTTCACGGCGGCCTACCGCACCGTCGGCGTGCTCGCGCCGACGTACGAGCCGCGCGCCACGGCGTCCGTGCCGGGCATGCACGAGCTCATCCAGCTGCTCATCGAGCGCGGGCACGCGTATCCCGCGCTCGACGGCTCGGCCGACGTCTACTTCGACGTGCGCTCGTGGGGCGAGTACGGCGCCCTCACGCGCCAGTCGATCGACAAGATGGAGCCGGCCGCCGACGCCGACCCGCGCGGCAAGCGCGATCCGCGCGACTTCGCGCTCTGGAAGGCGTCGAAGCACGAGGAGCCCGCCTCGGCCTCGTGGGCATCGCCGTGGGGCGACGGCCGCCCCGGCTGGCACATCGAGTGCTCGGCGATGGCGCGGCGGTACCTCGGCGACAGCTTCGACATCCATGGCGGCGGGCTCGACCTGCGGTTCCCGCACCACGAGAACGAGCTCGCGCAGTCGACGGCCGCGGGCCTCGGCTTCGCGAGCGTGTGGAGCCACAACGGGCTCGTCAACGTCGACGGCGAGAAGATGTCGAAGTCGCTCGGCAACTCCATCTTCGCCGCCGACCTGCTGTCGTCGGTGCGTCCGATCGTCGCGCGCTACTTCCTCGTCGCGCCGCACTACCGCTCGACGATCGACCTGCGCACCGCCGACGGCAGCCTCGAGGGCGGCTCGCTCGCCGAGGCGGAGGCCGCGTTCGGCCGCATCGAGTCGATGCTCGAGCGCGCCGCACGCGTCGGCGAGCTGCCCGAGACGGCGGTGCCGGAGGCGTTCGGCGCGGCGATGGACGACGACCTCTCGACCCCGCAGGCCGTCGCCGTGCTGCACGACACCACCCGCGCGGCGAACGCCGCGCTCGACGCCGGCGACGACGCCGCGGCGCTCGCGCGGGCCGGCGAGGCGCTCGCGATGCTGCGCGTGCTGGGGCTCGATCCTGCCGACGAGGCGTGGCAGGCTGTACCCTCGGCCGAGAGCCATGCGCTGTCGAGCCTCGTCGAGACGCTCCTCGCGGAGCGCCGCGAGGCTCGCGCGAACAAGGACTTCGCCGCATCCGACCGCATCCGCGACACGCTCGCGGCCGCCGGCATCCTCGTCGAGGACGGCAAGCACACGACCACCTGGAGCACCTCATGACGAAGCCGCAGCGATCGCCGCGGAAGAAGGGCCCCTCGAAGGGCACCGGCGGCCTCGGCCGCCGCGCGCTCGAGGGCAAGGGCCCCACCCCGAAGGCAGAGGACCGATCCTGGCACCCCGCCGGCAAGCGGAAGGCATCGCGCGAGCGCTTCGAGGCCGCCTCGGCGAAGGGCCGGCCGGCGCAGCCGCCGCGGCACCGCAAGCCGTCGTCCGCGAAGGACGACTCCGAGATGGTGACCGGCCGCAACTCGGTGCTCGAGGCGCTGCGCGCCAAGATCCCCGCGACCTCGCTCATCCTCGCCTCGCGGCTCGAGATGGACGACCGCGTCAAGGAGATCCTGTCGATCGCCACGAAGCGCGGCGTGCCCGTGCTCGAGGTGATGCGGCCGGAGCTCGACCGCATCTCCGGCCACGACGCCGTGCACCAGGGCGTCGCGCTCAAGGTGCCGCCGTACCAGTACGCGCACCCCGTCGACCTGCTCGAGCAGGTGCTCGACCGGCACCAGACGCCGCTCTTCGTGGCGCTCGACGGCATCACCGACCCGCGCAACCTCGGTGCGATCATCCGCTCGGCCGGCGCGTTCGGCGCGCAGGGCGTCATCGTGCCGCAGCGCCGCTCGGTCGGCGTGACGGCGAGCGCCTGGAAGACGAGCGCGGGCGCCGCGGCGCGCGTGCCGGTCGCGATGGCGTCGAACCTGACCGCCACGCTCAAGGAGCTGAAGTCGCAGGGATGCTTCGTCATCGGCCTGGACGGCGACGGCGACGTGTCGCTCCACGAGCTCGAGCTCGCCGCGGGGCCGCTCGTGATCGTGGTCGGCAGCGAGGGCAAGGGGCTGTCCCGCCTCGTCGCCGAGACGTGCGACGCGATCGTCTCGATCCCGATCGGCGCGGCGACCGAGTCGCTGAACGCCGGCATCGCGGCGTCGATCACCCTCTACGAGGTCGCGAAGCTGCGCGGCGCCCGCACCCGCTGACGCAGCCATGCTGATCGAGTAGCAGCCGGCGGAGCCGGCCGCGTATCGAGATCATGATCATCGTCTCGATATGCGCGCCTTCGGCGTGCTACTCGACGAGCGTGTGGTTGCTGGCCGCGTATCGAGATCGTGATCGTCGTCTCGATACGCACGCCTTCGGCGTGCTACTCGACGAGCAGGTCGATGCTGGTCGAGTAGCAGCCGGCGGAGCCGGCCCTGTGCTGATCGAGTAGCAGCCGGCGGAGCCGGCCGCGTATCGAGATCAAGGGACCTCGCGCGCCGCCTTCGTCTCGATACGCGCGCCTTCGGCGTGCTACTCGACGAGCGTGTGGTTGCTGATCGAGTAGCAGCCGGCGGAGCCGGCCGCGTATCGAGATCAGGAGACCTCGCGCGCCGCCTTCGTCTCGATGCGCGCGCCTTCGGCGTGCTACTCGACGAGCAGGTCGCTGCTGATCGAGTAGCAGCCGGCGGAGCCGGCCGCGTATCGAGATCAAGGGACCTCGCGCGCCGCCGTCGTCTCGATACGCACGCCTTCGGCGTGCTACTCGACGAGCAGGTCGATGCTGGTCGAGTAGCAGCCGGCGGAGCCGGCCGCGTATCGAGATCGAGGGACCTCGCGCGTCGCCGTCGTCTCGATACGCGCGCCTTCGGCGTGCTGCTCGACGAGCAGGTGGTTGCCGGCCGCGTATCGAGATCACGATCGTCGTCTCGATACGCGCGCCTTCGGCGTGCTACGCGACGAGCGGATGTTGCGTGCTCCTCGACGAGCGTGTGGGCGCTCAGACCTTGTCGCGCCAGTCGGGGTCGTCGTCCTCGTCGTCGAGCAGGATCGCGCCGGTCTCGATCGGCACGACCGAGATCGCCGTCGTGACCGGCACCCCGAGCAGCGCCGCCTCGTCGCGGCGGAAGGAGAGCTGCGTCTCGATGTAGCTCGCCGCCGCCTCCTCGAGCGGCACCTCGCACTGGCGCTGCTCCGACAGGTACCAGCGGTGCTCGAGCACCTCGTGGAAGACCTCCGGGCCCTCGAGCTTGCCGCGCAGCTCGAGGGGCACCGACTCGACGATCGGCGCGAAGACCCGCTCGAACCACTCGTTCGCGAGCGCCTCGTCGCCGACGGTCGGGCGCAGGTCGTGCTGCAGCGCCACGTACTGGTCGAGGTCGTTGAGCATCCGCCGCGCCTGGTTCTCCTCGGCGTCGATGCCCGTGAGCCCCTGCAGCCGGCGGTGGTGGTGCCCGGGGTCGACGACCTTGGGCTGGATGCGCACGGTCGTGCCGCCGTCGCCGGTGCGGATCGCGAGCTCCTCGATGTCGTAGCCGAGCGCGTTGAGCCGCTCGATGCGCGCGGTGATGCGCCAGCGCTCGGAGGCGTCGATCACCTCGTCGCTCATGAGCTCGTGCCAGAGCGACCGGTACTGCTCGACGATCGAGGCGGCGACCGCGACCGGGTCGATCGACTCGTCGAGCCGTCCGCCGGCGGCGAGGTCGAGCAGCTCGCCCGCGATGTTCACGCGCGCGACCTCGAGGTCGTCCTCGCGGCGGCCGGTCGAGAGCCCGCTCGGCTCGAGCGTGCCCGTCTCGGCGTCGACGAGGTAGGCGGCGAAGGCGCCCGCGTCGCGGCGGAAGAGCGTGTTCGAGAGCGACACGTCGCCCCAGTAGAAGCCGACGAGGTGGAGCCGCACGAGCAGGCCGGCGAGCGCGTCGACGAGCCGCTGGGCGGTGTCGCGCTTCATCGACGACGAGTAGAGCGCGCGGTAGGGGAGCGAGAAGCGCAGGTGCCGGGTGACGAGCACCGCGTCGAGCTCCTCCCCGTCGGCGCCGGTGCGGCCCGAGATCACGGCGAGCGGCTCGACGCACGGCACGTCGAGGCGCTGCAGCCGCCGCAGCATGGCGTACTCGCGGGAGGCCATCTCCTCGGTCGTCTCCTTGATGGCGACGACGCGGCCGCCGAGGCGCGCGAACCGCACGAGGTGCCTCGAGATGCCCTTCGGCAGCTGGACGACGTCCTCCTCGGTCCACTCCTCGAGCGGCACCTCCCAGGGCAGGTCGAGCAGGGTCGCATCCATCACCGCGGAGGTGATGCGCAGATCGGAGCGCATGCCGCCATGGTAGGCCGAAGGGCCCCCGCCGTCAGCGGGGGCCCTTCGGATGCTGCGGCTGCGTCGCCTCAGAGGCGCAGGCCCGACTCGTTGTCGAACAGGTGCAGGTGCGACGGGTCCGGCGTGATGTAGACCGTGTCGCCGAGCGACGCGTGGGTGCGGCCGTCGACGCGCGCGACGATGTCGACGCGCTTGCCCTCGACGTCCGCGTGGCCGTAGAGGTAGCCGTCGGCGCCGAGCTCCTCGACGAGGTCGACGAGCACGGGCAGGCCGTCGCCCTGCTCGGAGACCGAGATGTCCTCGGGTCGCACGCCGACCACGAGGCCGCCCTTCGCCGACGCGAGCTGCTCCCGGGGGATCGGGGTGAGGTGCTGGCCGAAGTGCACGCCCTGGTCGCTCGTCTGCAGCTGCATGAGGTTCATGGCGGGGCTGCCGATGAACCCGGCGACGAACACGTTGGCCGGGTTCGCGTACAGGTCGCGCGGGGTGCCGACCTGCTGCAGGATGCCGTCCTTGAGCACCGCGATGCGGTCGCCCATCGTGAGCGCCTCGGTCTGGTCGTGCGTGACGTAGACCGTGGTGACGCCGAGGCGGCGCTGCAGCGACGCGATCTGCGTGCGCGTCTGCACGCGCAGCTTGGCGTCGAGGTTGGACAGCGGCTCGTCCATGAGGAACACCTGCGGCTGGCGCACGATCGCGCGGCCCATGGCGACGCGCTGGCGCTGACCGCCCGAGAGCGCCTTCGGCTTGCGGCCGAGGTACGGCTCGAGGTCGAGCAGCTTCGCGGCCTCCTCGACGCGCTTCGCGCGCTCCTCCTTGGCGATGCCGGCGATCTTGAGCGCGAAGCCCATGTTCTCGGCCACCGTCATGTGGGGGTAGAGGGCGTAGTTCTGGAACACCATCGCGATGTCGCGGTCCTTCGGCGGCATGTCGGTGACGTCGCGGTCGCCGATCATGATCTTGCCGTCGTTGACCTCTTCGAGGCCCGCGAGCATGCGCAGGGTGGTGGACTTGCCGCAGCCGGAGGGGCCGACGAGGACGAGGAACTCGCCATCGGCGATCTCCAGGTCGATCGAGTCGACCGCGGGCTTCGTGCTCCCCGGGTACAGACGGGTTGCCTTGTCGAACGTCACAGACGCCATGGTCGTCTTCCTTCCACCGGCAGGTACGTGCCGGACGATCCGTAGTGGTCGGTACGGGCAGCACTGCCCGCGGGGACATCCTGGCACGGGAAGTGCCCGGTACCCTAGGAACTGGCGTGTGCTCTCAGCGCGCCACCGGATCCCGGTCGAGCAGGACAGGAACGCATGAGCGACAAGCTGACGAAGAACGAGCGCCGAGCGCAGGCGCGCGAGCAGGCACGCGCGATGCAGGAGCGCCGGCGTCGCCGCGAGCGGATGCGCCGCGGCCTGACGATCGGCGGCATCATCCTCGCGGCCGTCGCGATCGTCGCGATCGTCGCGGTCGTGATCGTGAACAGCATCCGTCCCGCCGGCCCCGGCCCCGAGAACATGGCGAGCAACGGCATCGTCGTCGGGCAGGACTTCGTCGCCGAGCGGACGGCCGCGACGCCTGCCGAGGGCGAGCCGACGCCGACCGAGCCGCGCGAGGACATCATCCAGATCGAGATCTACCAGGACTACATGTGCCCCGTGTGCGGTGCCTTCGACGAGGCGAACCGCGCCACGCTCGAGCAGCTGCTGGACACCGGCGCCGCGACCGTCGAGGTGCACCCGATCGCCATCCTCGACCGGTTCTCGCTCGGCACGAAGTTCTCCACGCGCTCCGCGTCCGCCGCGGCCTGCGTCGCCGAGTTCGCGCCCGACCAGTTCTGGGCGTTCAACTCCGCGATGTACGACAACCAGCCGGAGGAGCAGACCGCGGGCCTCACGAACGATGAGATCGTCGGCATCGCCGAGGGCGCGGGCATCGACCCGTCGACCGGCGTCGCTGACTGCATCCGTGAGGGCCGGTTCATGAGCTGGGCCGAGGACGCGACGATCCGTGCCGGTTCGCAGCCGCTGCCCGGCACCGACGGCGTCGTCGCCGACCGCACGCCGACGGTGCTCGTCAACGGCCAGAAGTACGAGGGGGCGCCCAACGACGCCGCCGGGTTCCAGGCGTTCGTGACGGCGACCGCCGGCCAGCTGACCGGCGAGTCCGAGACGCCCGAGGCGACGGAGACGCCCGCGCCGAGCGAGACGCCCGCGCCCAGCGAGACGCCCGCGCCGAGCGAGGGCTGATGCGCCGGCGCGCCTGGCCGGCAGGGCTCGCGATCGCCGCGATCGCCCTGCTGGCCGGGTGCGCCGCCACCCCGCCCGCCCCGATCACCACGATCGGCGAGCTGGGCGCTGCCTACCTCGAGGCGGGCGGCGAGTGCAGCGACCTCGTCGAGCAGTACCGCGCGACGGAGACGGATCCGGTGGTCGCCGCGTGCGGCACCGGCACCGAGCTCGTGCTCGCCGCCGACGCCGACGAGGCGCAGGCGATCGCGACCGAGCGGCAGCTGCAGGAGCAGACCGTGCTCGTCGCCGATCGCTGGGTCATCCGCGACCCGGCGCTCGAGACCATCCAGCAGTCGCTCGGCGGCCAGATCGTGCGGCTCGCGCCCGCAGACGGCCCGGCGAACATGGCCGACGCCATCGCCTTCGGCGCCGACGGGGTCGTCGAGGCCGACCCGGTGCCCGCCGAGGGCGAGCCCGCGGCCGTCGAGCCGCCGTCCGGCATCCACGACATCCTCGTCGTCGTCGACCCGCGCTGCGAGTACTGCGCGCGGGCGCTCACGGCGAGCGGCGAGGAGCTCGAGCGGCTCGCGGACGACGGGGAGGCGCGGGTCGCCTACCTGCCGGTGTCGCTCGGCGACGAGATCGCCAACGGCTATGCGTCGACGCTCGGCGCGAACGCGCTCGCGTGCGTCGCCGACAGCGCCCCCGACGCCTACCGACCGTTCCAGAGCGCGCTGCTCGCGCACCTGCAGACGACGCGCTTCGATGCCGCCGAGGTGACGGCGCTCGCGGCCGAGCAGGGGGCGGAGGTCGGCGACTGCATCGCGTCGGCCCCGTTCGCGTGGTGGGTGCGGCAGGCGACCGTGCGGGCGATCGAGGAGCCCCTGCAGGGCGTCGAGCCGCTGCGCGGCGTGCCGACGATCCTCGTCGACGGCGTCAGCTTCGCGGGCGACGTGAGCGATCCGGCCGCCCTCGCGGCGTTCGTCGCGGCGCAGGCGCCGCGCTCCTAGTCCCGACCGCGCGCCTGCCGCTTGCTAGCCTCCAGCATGCAGATCTCCGTCGGCTCCTGGCTGATCATCGACGCCGCGCTCGACAACGCCATCGCGGTCGCGCTCCAGTCGGATGGCGACGACGCGATGGTGGCGCATGCGCGAGCGCTGCGCGAGCGCGGCTGGGCGGCAGGCGAGGCGCATGCGCAGCACGACGAGGGGCCGGTCGGCTGGCCGCCGCGATCGGCCAGCCTCGACATCGAGGCGACCGCAGCCGACCTCGACTTCCTGCGCGCGCAGGTCGACGCCGCGATCGAGGTGACGGAGGGCCTCCTCGACGACGACCGGCTCCATCCGCAGGCGCGCGCCGAGCAGGAGCGCAGCCGCACGCTCGCCGAGCGGACGCGGGAGGAGCTCGCCGCCGTCGCGGGATCCTGAACGAGCGCGTCGCGGGATGACCGCCGCGGGTGCCGTCGAGGGACGGCTCATGGCCGGATCGCCGCTGGCCGCCAGCGCGCGACCGCGTCAGCCGTCTCGCGGAGGAACGCGTCGAGCACGGCGTCCACCTCGACCCGATCGCGCCTCGGCTGCCACACCTCGAGGTCGTCCTCGAGCTGCACGAGTCGCTCGACAGCTCGACGGCTGGAGCCGTGCATGATCACGTCGTGTGCCCACGAGGTGAGCTCGCGCAACGAGCGCGCGCCGCTGCGGTGCTCCATGACCATGACTCGGAGCGCGATCACCTGCGCATCCTCGTCGGACATCGGCCGGTAGTCGAGTCCCAGCGCCGAATGCGCGCGCCGGACGAGCGCTCGCGCCTCCGACCACCCCAGCGAAGGGCTCGCCCCGGCCAGCTCGGCGACCTCGAGCGCCTCGTCGCCGTCGAGCAGCGCCATCACGGCGGCATCGATGCTGCTGCGGAAGTCGCCGAACACCAGCGTGCGCGCGTGAGCGACCGTGAACGCGTCAGCCGTGCTGTCCTCCATGGCTGCATCTCAGCACGCTGCGCACTGCCGCGCGCGCAGCGCGGTTCGTGTCGCCCGGAACACGAGCGCGCGGGAGCAGGCAGCGCCCCGACGTCCGAGCGGAGCCCCCTGTCAGGATCGAACTGACGACCTACGCTTTACAAGAGCGTTGCTCTACCACTGAGCTAAGGAGGCGCGGCCCGGTTCGCCCGGGACCGTCAGCCATTCTAGGCTTGCCCAGTGAGCCGCCTGCGTCCCTGGAACCCCGAGCGCGACGCGGCGGCCGTGCTCGCCGCGTTCGCGGGATCCGACGACCTGCACCGCCAGGCACCGCCCATCCGCACGCTCGACGAGGCGCACGCGTACCTCGCCGACATCGCCGACGACGCGCTCGCGATCGACGTCGACGGCATCGCGGTGGGCTGCATCTCGGCCGCCGATCGCGACCTCCGCCACGGCACCGCCTGGATGTCGTACTGGCTCGCCCCTGCCGCTCGCGGCCGCGGGCTCGCGGCGCGGGCGCTCGACACGCGCTCCCGCAGCCTCTTCGCCGACGGCTTCCACCGCTTGGAGCTCGGCGCGAGGGCCAACAACCCGGCGTCCGTCGCGGTCGCGGAGCGCGCGGGGTTCGTGCGCGAGGGCGTCGAGCGGGAGCGGCTGCGCTACGTCGACGAGCACGGACGCGACGAGCGCTTCGACGTCGTCCGGCTCGCGCGGCTCGCGACCGACCCCGCCCCCGACCTCACCCCGATGGAGCTCGCATGACCGCCTTCCTCTGGCTGCTCGCCTCGATCGGGGCCGGTACGGGCCTCGCGCTGCAGAGCCGCGTGAACGGCGAGCTCGGCGCCCGCCTCGAGCACGGCATGCTCGCCGCGCTCATCTCGTTCGGCATCGGCACCGCGGTGCTCGCCCTCCTGCTCGTCGTCTGGCCGGGCGCACGAGCGGGCGTACGTCGACTGATCGGCGTGATCCGCGACGGCTCGATGCCGTGGTGGTACGCGACGACCGGTCTGCTCGGCGCCTTCCTCGTCGCGACCCAGGGCATCGTCGTCGGCACGCTCGGCGTCGCGCTCTACACGGTCGGCGTGGTCGCCGGCCAGACGATGAGCGGGCTCGCGGTGGATCGGATGGGCCTCGGCGGCCTCGCGAGGAAGGCCATCACGCCGCCGCGCGTCGTCGGCGCGGTGCTCGCGCTCGTCGCCGTGGGCCTCGCCCTCGTCGGCACCGGCGAGCTCGAGGGCGCCTGGCTCATCGTGCTGCCGTTCCTCGCCGGCCTGCTGCAGTCGCTGCAGCAGGCGATGGGCGGGCTCGTGCAGCGGCACGCGCAGTCGGCGATCGCGCAGACGGTGTCGAACTTCGTCGTCGGCACGATCGCGCTCGCACTGTTCGTGCTCGTGCAGACCGCCCTGGGCGTGCGCGGGGCGCCGCTGCCGACGGAGCCGTGGCTCTACATCGGCGGGCTGCTCGGCATCGTCTTCATCGCGCTCATGTCGGTCGCCGTGCACCACCTCGGCGTGCTCACGATGGGCCTCGGCGTCATCTGCGGGCAGGTGGTGACGTCGGTGCTGCTCGACGTCGTCTTCCCCGCCGGCCACCCGGTCACCATCTGGTCGCTGCTGGGCGCCGGCCTGACGATCGCGGCGGTCGGCGTCTCGGCGATCCGCCGCCCGGTGCGCCGGAAAGCTCGATCGGCCTGAGCGCACCGCCAGCGACGTGGGCCGCCTGCGTCCGCGCTCAGCCCGATCGAGCTCGCAGCCGCGCGGTCAGGACTCGGGCGTGAAGGTCATCGCGAGCGAGTTCATGCAGAACCGGTCGCCGGTCGGCGTCTGCGGGGCGTCGTCGAAGAGGTGGCCGAGGTGGCTGCCGCACTTCGCGCATCGCACCTCGGTGCGCACCATGCCGAGCGAGCGGTCCTCGATGAGCTCGACGGCGTCCTCGCGGGCCTCGTAGAAGCTCGGCCAGCCGCAGCCGGCGTCGAACTTCGTCTGGTCGTCGAAGAGCTCGTTGCCGCACGCGCCGCACGCGTAGACGCCCTGGCGCTGCTCGTCGAGCAGCGCGCCTGTCCAGGGGCGCTCCGTGCCGGCCTGGCGCAGCACGCGGTAGGCGTCGGGGGCGAGGGCCTCACGCCACTCGGAGTCGGAGCGTTCGATTCGATCGGTCATGCCTCGATGCTACGCCGCGGCGGAGCGCGTTTCGCGGCGGGCAGAACGCGGCGCCACACCTAGGATCGACTCCATGTCGACCGAGCCGCGCCATCGCTCGAAGGGCACTGCCGACGAGGCGGCGGCCCTCGCGTTCGCGGCCGCCGAGGCAGCCCGGCCCGAGCACGACGGCATCGGCGAGGCGACGGATGCGGCGACCGGTCCCGGCACGGCGGCCGACGACCTCGCACGGGCTCGGGAGGAGCGCATCCGCGCGGTGCTCGACTTCGAGGCGGGCTGGTCGAGCCACGGCGGCGCGAAGGCACGGGCCATCCGGACCGAGTTCGGCTGGTCGACCACGCGCTACTACCAGGTGCTCGACGCAGCGATCGAGACGCCGCAGGCGCTGCACCACGACCCGATGCTCGTGCGCCGGCTGCTGCGACTGCGCGACGGCGCATGAGCCGCACGCACCGCGTCGGCGCGCACCGCAGCACCGGCGACACCCGCTGGCCGCGCTGGGCGATCCTGCTCGCCGCGCTCGCGGTGGCGGTCGTGCTCACCGCTGTCGGCCTCTTCCTGCTCGACCGCCTGCGCATCGAGCCGGTGCCCGAGCCGGTCGCCACGGAGGAGCCGCTCGTGATCGCCGACCCGTCGCAGATCGACCCGACGATCGACGCGTCGATCACGGTGCTCGACGGTACGGGGGAGCGAGGCGTCGCTGCAGGCGCGGGCCAGGCGCTCTCCGACGCCGGCTGGTCGGTCGTCGCCACCGCATCCGCCACCGAGGTCGGCGACCGCACGGTCGTCTGGTTCGACGCCCCCGCGCTCGAGCCCATCGCGCGCGGCCTCGCGCAGCAGCTGGGCGTCGGCCAGGCGCTGCAGTCGGACGGCCGCATCTCGGGCTCCCCGATCACGATCGTGCTCGGCACGGATGCGCCCGGCACGGTGCCGAGCGTCGCCCCGAGCGAGGACGGCGACGTCGACCACGCGCCGACGCCGCCCGCGCCGTAGCCCCCGCCCGGTCCCGCGCCGACGGCCGGTCTCGGAGGCCGCGCGTGCTTGGCTTGCACTCGAAGGTGCCGAGTGCCAAACTTGGGCCTTGGCACTCGCCCTGTTGGAGTGCCAGTTGAACGTCCACAGCGTCCAGGAGGGACGAGACTGCAATGGCAAAGATGATCGCATTCAACGAGGAGGCCCGCCGCGGGCTGGAGCGTGGACTCAACACGCTCGCCGACGCGGTGAAGGTGACCCTCGGCCCGCGTGGCCGCAACGTCGTGCTCGAGAAGAAGTGGGGCGCCCCCACCATCACGAACGACGGTGTCTCGATCGCCAAGGAGATCGAGCTCGAGGACCCCTACGAGAAGATCGGCGCCGAGCTGGTCAAGGAGGTCGCCAAGAAGACCGACGACGTCGCCGGTGACGGCACGACGACGGCCACCGTGCTGGCCCAGGCGCTGGTCCGCGAGGGCCTCCGCAACGTCGCCGCAGGCGCCGACCCGATCACGCTCAAGCGCGGCATCGAGAAGGCCACGGCCGCGGTCACCGCGGAGCTGCTGAAGAACGCCAAGGAGGTCGAGACCAAGGCGGAGATCGCCGCGACGGCATCGATCTCGGCGGCGGACGAGGAGATCGGCGCGCTGATCGCCGAGGCCATCGACAAGGTCGGCAAGGAGGGCGTCGTCACCGTCGAGGAGTCGAACACCTTCGGCACCGAGCTCGAGCTGACCGAGGGCATGCGCTTCGACAAGGGCTTCCTGTCGCAGTACTTCGTGACGGACCCCGAGCGCCAGGAGACGGTGTTCGAGGACCCGTACATCCTGATCGTCAACTCGAAGATCTCGAACATCAAGGACCTGCTCCCGGTCGTCGACAAGGTGATCCAGGCGGGCAAGCAGCTCGTCATCATCGCCGAGGACGTCGAGGGCGAGGCGCTCGCGACGCTCGTCGTGAACAAGATCCGCGGCATCTTCAAGTCCGTCGCCGTCAAGGCTCCGGGCTTCGGCGACCGCCGCAAGGCGATGCTCGCCGACATGGCCATCCTCACGGGCGGCCAGGTCATCTCCGAGGAGGTCGGCCTCAAGCTCGAGAACACGACGCTCGACATGCTGGGCCGTGCGCGCAAGGTCGTCATCACGAAGGACGAGACGACGATCGTCGAGGGTGCGGGCGAGGCTGACGCCATCGCCGGCCGCGTGCGCCAGATCCGCCAGGAGATCGAGGCGACCGACAGCGACTACGACCGCGAGAAGCTCCAGGAGCGCCTCGCGAAGCTCGCCGGTGGCGTCGCCGTCATCAAGTCGGGTGCCGCGACCGAGGTCGAGCTCAAGGAGCGCAAGCACCGCATCGAGGACGCCGTCCGCAACGCGAAGGCCGCTGTCGAGGAGGGCATCGTCGCCGGTGGTGGCGTCGCGCTCATCCAGGCTGCGAAGACCGCGTTCGACGGCCTCGAGCTCACGGGCGACGAGGCGACGGGCGCGAACATCGTCCGCGTCGCGGTCGACGCTCCGCTCAAGCAGATCGCCCTCAACGCCGGCCTCGAGCCGGGCGTCGTGGTCGAGAAGGTCCGCAGCCTCCCGGTGGGCCACGGCCTCAACGCCGCCACGGGCGAGTACGTCGACATGCTCGCCGCGGGCATCTCCGACCCGGTCAAGGTGACGCGCTCCGCGCTCGCCAACGCCGCGTCGATCGCCGGCCTCTTCCTCACGACCGAGGTCGTCGTCGCCGACAAGCCCGAGAAGGCGTCGGCCATGCCGGCAGACCCCACGGGTGGCATGGACTTCTGAGTCCGGAGGCTTCGGGTCCGCGTAGCGGGCCTGAAGCCGGAGGACTCAAGGTCGAGGAGCAGCCGCCGAAGGCGGCCGCGCATCGAGACCCAGGAGCTCCACCACAACGAAGGGCCCCAGCAGCAGTGCTGGGGCCCTTCGCCGTACCCGGGTGTTCTCGATACGCGCGCGGCTGCGCCGCGTGCTACTCGACCAGCAAGAGGCGTGGCTCCGGCGCGTGCTCCTCGACCAGCAAGAGGTGGTCTCGATACGCGCGCGGCTCCGCCGCGTGCTACTCGACCAGCGTGCGCCGGGCGACCTAGCCGCCGAACAGGCGCGCGTTGCCCGCCTCCACCTCGTCGTACTGGCGGCCCGCCGCTGCGAGCGCCTCGTTGATGTTCGCGAGCGACTCGTCCACCCGCTGCTGGGTCGCGCGCCACTCCTGCAGGAGCGCCTGGAAGGCGACGGACGCCTGGCCCGTCCACGACTCCTGCAGCGCCTGCAGCTGCGCGAGCATGGCCGCGACCTCCGACTGCACCCGCGACCCCGTGCCCCGCACGCCGACGTGCGCGCCGTGGAGCGCGTCGGCGTCGACGCCGTACCTGCTCATGATCCGTACCTGCTCATGATCCCCTCGATCCCGCGCGGCGCATCCGCGCTCGAGGGAGAAGGTAGGCGGATGCGCCGATCAGGCGAGGCCGCGGAGGACGCCCTGTGGATCGCCGGTCGTCGAGGTCTCCGGTCGGAGCCGCTGCGACAGCGCCATCACCGCCGAGTCGTCGGCGAGCGGGATGGCGATGCGGAACGTCGCACCGCCGCCCGGCGTCTCGACGACATCGACGCGCCCGCGGTGCGCGCGCACGATGCCCGCGACGATCGCGAGGCCGAGACCCGAGCCGCCCAGCTCGCGGGCCCGCGAGCTCTCGGCGCGGAAGAAGCGCTGGAAGATGCGATCGCGCAGCTCCTCCGGCACGCCCTCGCCGTGGTCGATGACGAGCACGACCGCCTCGCGGCGCCGGGTCGACACGCCCACCCCGAGCTCGATCGGCGTGCCGTCGGGCGTGTAGCGCAGCGCGTTGCCGATGAGGTTCGAGATCACCTGCCGCAGCGTGTGCTCGTCGCCCATCACGATGGCGGGCGGCGTCAGGGGCGGCGGCGTGAAGACGCCGCTCGAGGGCGCGTCGTCGACGGCGCCGGCCACCGGCCCCATCTCGTCGGCGGCGATCGGCAGCACCGCCACGTGCCGGTCGGTCGCGCCGACGCGGGTGTCGCTCGCGGCGTCGTTCACGAGCGGCACGAGGTCGAGCGGCTGCAGGTCGAGCGGCCGGCGCTCGTCGAGCCGCGCGAGCTGCAGCAGGTCCTCGACGAGCCGGGCCATGCGCTTCGCCTCGCCCTCGATGCGGTCCATGGCGCTCGAGACGTCCTCGGGTCGCGAGATCGCGCCCATCCGGTACAGCTCGGCGTAGCCGCGCACCGACACGAGCGGGGTGCGCAGCTCGTGGCTCGCGTCGCCGACGAACTGCCGCATCTGCGCGACCGACGCGTCGCGCTGCTCGATCGCGGCCTCGATGCGGTCGAGCATCGCGTTGAGCGACTGCTGCAGCGAGCCCACCTCGGTGCGCGGGTTCTCACCCGTGAGGCGGGTGTCATAGTCGCCGTCAGCGAACCGCTGCGCCTCCGCAGCGACCTTCCGCAGGCCGCGCAGCGTCGAGACGGCGAGGATCCGCGTCAGCGCGGCGCCGAGCACGATCGCGAGCAGCGAGAACCCGGCGAACACGAGCATGAAGGTGGCGGTCGTCGACTCGAGCGACTGCAGGTCGACCGCGACGACCGAGACCAGCAGCTCGCCGGTGCCCTCGACCGTGCTGGGCGCGACGAGCGTGCGCCAGCTCGACTCGCCGTCGATCGAGGGCAGCGTGAAGGCGGTGTCCTGCTCCGCCGCGGTGCCGATCGTGAGGCCCGAGAGGTCGGGGTTGTCGGGTGCTGGCAGCTTGTTGTCGCACAGCACCGTGCCCGACGCATCCCCGACGCCCAGGTAGTACGTGTTGGGCATGCGCTGCGCGAGGTCGCACTGCTCGGGGGAGTCGGTGCGCGTGATCGGCTCGCTCGTGAACGCGCGCATCGCCAGCTCGAGGTCGCGGTCGACGTCGGCCACCTGCGCATCGCGGATGATGCTCAGCGTGCCGATGCCCGCGAGCGCGAGCCCGAAGGTCATGACGACGACGATGAGTGCGCTGATGCGCCCGGCCAGCGTGGTGCGGCCGAGCAGGCGAGCGAGCGCGCCCCGCACCTACGCCTTCGGCGACTTCAGCATGTAGCCGAACCCGCGCTTCGTGACGATCATCGGCTCGGCGGCGCCGTCGTCGATCTTGCGCCGCAGGTAGGAGATGTACGACTCGACGATGCCGACGTCGCCGTTGAAGTCGTACTCCCACACGTGGTCGAGGATCTGCGCCTTCGACAGCACGCGGTTGGCGTTGAGCATGAGGTAGCGCAGCAGCTTGAACTCGGTGGGGGAGAGCTCGATCTCCTCGCCGCCCACGGTGACCTCGTGCGTGTCCTGGTTCATCGCGAGCTCGCCGACGTGGATCGTGGCGTCGTCGGTCTCGGCCATCGTGCGCCGCAGGATCGCCTTGATGCGCGCGATGATCTCGTCGAGCGAGAAGGGCTTCGTGACGTAGTCGTCGCCGCCGACGGTGAGGCCGGTGATCTTGTCGTCGGTGTCGTCCTTCGCGGTGAGGAAGAGGATGGGCGACGTGAAGCCGGATGCGCGGAGCCGCTTGGTGACGCCGAAGCCGCTGATGTCGGGCAGCATCACGTCGAGCAGGATGAGGTCGGGCTCGTCCTCCAGCACCGCCGAGATCGCTGCGGCGCCTGCGCCGACGGCGCGCACGTCGAAGCCGGCGAAGCGGAGGCTCGTGGAGAGCAGGTCGCGGATGTGGGGCTCGTCGTCCACCACGAGGATCTTGGCGCTGGGCTCAGTCATGCGCTCAGTCTCTGATCGTTGCCTGTGCGGTTCCTGAACGCCAGCCGCCAGCGCATCAGCTGGCCGCGGCGTGGTCCGCGAGGCCGAGCTCGTGCTCGTCGAGGATCGTGTACGCGTAGCCCTGCTCGGCGAGGAACCGCTGCCGGCCGAGGGCGAACTCCTGGTCGACGGTGTCGCGCGCCACGATCGTGTAGAAGCTCGCGGTGCGGCCGCCCTTCGGCCGCAGCAGTCGTCCGAGGCGCTGGGCCTCCTCCTGGCGCGAGCCGAACGATCCCGACACCTGCACGGCGAGCGAGGCGTCCGGCAGGTCGACCGAGAAGTTCGCCACCTTCGACACCACGAGCACCCGCTCGGTGCCGTCGCGGAACGCCTGGAACAGCTCCTCGCGCTCCGAGACCGGCGTCTCGCCGGTGATGAGCGGCGCGTCGAGCGCCTCCGACAGCTCGTCGAGCTGGTCGAGGTACTGGCCGATCACGAGCGTCGGCTCGTCCGGGTGCTCCTCGAGGATGCGCCGCACCGTCGGGATCTTCCGCGGGCTCGATGCCGCGATGCGGTAGCGGTCCCGGTCGCCGGACGCCGCGTACTCGAGCCGCTCGTCCTCGTCGAGCGTGATGCGCACCTCGAAGCACTCGGCGGGGGCGATGAAGCCCTGGCGCTCGATCTCCTTCCAGGGCGCGTCGAAGCGCTTCGGGCCGATGAGGCTGAAGACGTCGGACTCGCGGCCGTCCTCGCGCACGAGCGTCGCGGTGAGGCCGAGCCGGCGGCGGGCCTGCAGGTCGGCGGTGAGCTTGAACACCGGCGCGGGCAGCAGGTGCACCTCGTCGTAGACGATGAGGCCCCAGTCGAGCGCGTCGAGCACACCGAGGTGCGCGTACTCGCCGGCGCGCTTGACGGTGAGGATCTGATAGGTCGCGATCGTGACCGGCTTGATCTCCTTGCTGTGCCCGGAGTACTCGCCGATGTCCTCCGGCCTGAGGCTCGTGCGCGCCAGCAGCTCGTTGCGCCACTGCCGCGCCGAGACCGTGTTCGTCACGAGGATGAGCGTGGTCGTGTCGGTCGCGGCCATGGCCGCGGCGCCCACGATCGTCTTGCCCGCGCCGCAGGGGAGCACGACGACGCCCGAGCCGGCCTTCGAGAAGTGGTCGACCGCATCCTGCTGGTACGGCCGCATGGCCCAGCCGTCCTCGACGAGGTCGATCTCCATCGGCGTGCCGGGCGTGTAGCCGGCGAGGTCCTCGGCCGGCCAGCCGAGCTTCACGAGCTCCTGCTTCAGCTCCCCGCGCGCCCAGTCGACCACGCGGATGCCGTCGGTCGTCGGGCCGGCGAGCAGCGGCGCGATCTTCTTCGAGCGCCGCACCTCCTCGAGCACGGGCCGGTCCTGGCTGCGCAGCACGAGCCCCTCGTCGTCGCGCTCGATCACGAGCCGGCCGTAGCGGCCGATCGTCTCGCGGATGTCCTGCGCGACGCCCGCGGGCACCGGGAACTTGGCGTGCTGGTCGAGCGTGCCGATGATCTCGTCGGCCGTGTGGCCCGCCGCGCGGGCGTTCCAGAGGCCCAGCCGCGTCACCCGATAGGTGTGGATGTGCTCGGGCGCTCGCTCGAGCTCGGCGAAGACCTGGAGGGCCTGGCGAGCGGTCGCGGCATCGGGATGCGCCACCTCGAGCAGCACGGTGCGGTCGGACTGCACGATGAGGGGACCTGGGAGTGACATGACCTTCGAGCGTACTCCTCGCACGCGGCGTCCGCCCGGCCCATTCGAGCAGGCAGCGCGAATGAACGCTGGTGAGCGATACCATCGCCGCATGACGATGCATGAGCCGGTGCGCATCGACCGCGACGCCACGGTCGCGTTCGCTCAGCTGTTCCACGCGCTCTCGGACGCGTCGCGCCTCACCGTGCTGCAGCACCTCGCATCGGGTGAGCACCGCGTGCGAGACCTCGTCGAGCACCTGGGTCTCGCGCAGTCGACCGTGAGCAAGCATGTCGCGTCCCTCGTCGAGTGCGGGCTCATCGATGCACGTGCCGAGGGCCGTGCGACCTGGTACGCCCTCGCGCGTCCGGCGCTGCTCGCCGAGCTCGTCGTCGCCGCTGAGCGGCTGCTCGGCGCCGGCGGCGGACATCGCGTGCTGCATGCCCATCTGACGGATGCCGCCCGGAGCAGCGGCGAAGCGGGAGAGGAGGGCCCCCATGGGAGCAGGGCATGACCACGGAGCTTCCGGTGGAGCGGTGACGAGCGACTTCCGGGTGCGTCTCGGCATCGCCTTCGGACTGACTGCGACGATGGTGGTCGCCCAGGCGGTGGGCTCGGTGCTCACGGGCAGCCTCGCCCTGCTCACCGACACCGCGCACGCGCTGGCCGACGCCGCCGGCCTGCTCGTCGCGCTCATCGCCGCGACGCTGGTCCTGCGGCCGCCGACGTCCAAGCGCACCTGGGGCTTCCGCCGCATCGAGGTGATCGCGGCGCTGGGCCAGGCGACGCTGCTGCTCGGCGTCGGCGTCTACGCGGCCATCGAGGGCGTCCGACGGCTCTTCGAGCCGCCCGACATCCCCGCTTCCGAGCTCGTGGTGTTCGGCATCATCGGGCTCGTCATGAACGTGGTGTCCATCGTGGTGCTGGCGTCGAGCCGTGGCGCCAACTTCAACATGCGAGCCGCCTTCCTCGAGGTGCTGAACGATGCGCTCGGCTCGCTCGGCGTGATCGTCGCCGCGATCGTGATCGCGACCACCGGCTTCCAGCAGGCCGACGCGATCGCCGGGCTCTTCATCGCGGCCCTGATCGCGCCTCGGGCGTTCCTGCTGATGAAGGAGACGACAGCCGTGCTCATGGAGTTCACGCCGAGCGGACTCGACCTCGACGACGTCCGCCGCCACATCCTCGAGCTCGAGCACGTCCAGGACGTCCACGACCTGCACGCCTCCACGGTCGCCACGGGGCTGCCGACGATCAGCGCCCACGTGGTCGTCGATGACGGGTGCTTCTCGGACGGCCATGCCGCGGAGGTGCTCGAGGACGTCCAGCGCTGCGTCGAGGAGCACTTCAGCGTGGCCGTGCCCCACTCCACGTTCCAGATCGAGACGGCGCAGATCCGCGAACGTGAATCCTCCGCCGTTCGGCATCCCTGACAGAAAGGTTTCGGTCTCCCGAAACCCTGTGTACCCTCGTGGCATGGCCACCCCCGTGATCGCCACGAGCCGCGTCGCCCGCGGACCGCACTGGATGCTCCTGCTCGGGCCGGCGCTCGTCGCCGGCGTCGCGTACCTCGACCCCGGCAACGTCGCGTCCAACGTGACCGCGGGTGCCCGCTACGGATACCTGCTCATCTGGGTCGTCGTGAGCGCGAACCTGGTGGCGTGGCTCATCCAGTACCTCTCGGCGAAGCTCGGGGTGGTGACGGGCAAGAGCCTCCCGGAGCTGTGCGGAGAGCGCATCGGATCGCGCGCGGGGCGGATCGCCTACTGGGTGCAGGCAGAAGGTGTCGCGATGGCGACGGACCTGGCCGAGGTCATCGGTGGCGCGGTCGCCCTCTGGCTGCTGTTCGACATCCCGCTCCTCGTCGGCGGGGTGATCACCGGGACCGTCTCGCTGGTGCTGCTCGCGGTGCAGTCGCGGCGCGGGCCACGCGCGTTCGAGGGTGTCGTGATCGCGCTGCTCGCCATCATCGTGCTCGGCTTCACGTGGGGGGTCGTCGTCGCCCCGCCCGATCCCGCCGCATTCGCCGCGGGGCTCGTCCCGCGCTTCCAGGGCACGGACTCCGTCCTGCTCGCGGTGAGCGTGCTCGGCGCGACCATCATGCCGCACGCGATCTACGCGCACTCGAGCCTGTCGCGGGACCGCTTCCGCGACCGAGCGGGTCTGAGCACGCCGCGGCTGCTGCGCGCGACGCGAGTCGACGTCTCTGTCGCGATGGTGATCGCGGGGGGCGTGAACATCGCGATGATGCTGCTCGCTGCGGCGAACCTCGCCGGGGTGGAGGGCACCGACACGCTCGAGGGCGCCCACGCGGCGCTCGGCGCGTCGCTCGGCCCGGTCGTGGCGACCCTCTTCGCCGTGGGGCTGCTCGCCTCCGGCCTCGCCTCCACCTCGGTGGGCGCCTACGCGGGTGCCGAGATCATGCAGGGGCTGCTGCGAGTCCGGGTGCCGCTCGTGACGCGGCGGCTCGTCACGCTGATCCCCGCGCTCGTCGTGCTCGCCCTGGGTGTCGATCCCACCCTCGCGCTCGTGCTGAGCCAGGTGGTCCTGTCGTTCGGCATCCCGTTCGCCCTCATCCCGCTCGTGCGCCTGACGGCTGACCGGGCGCTCATGGGGCAGCACGTGAACCGGCTCTGGACGACCCTCGCGGGCGCGGTCGCAGCCGCGGCGCTGACGGCGCTCAACGGCGTGCTGCTGTGGCTGGTGCTCACCGGTCCCTGAGCAGACCTCAGCAGCAGGGCGACGCGTCGCGACGGCCACGTAGCATGGGGCCATGATCCTCATCGCTGCCGCCGCTGCGGCTGTCATCATGCTGCCCTCCCATGCGGCGGTCATCGGGTCGACTCCAGGTAGCGGGGACTCGATCCAGCAGCAGCCGGGCACGCTCAGCGTCGTGATGAACGAGGAGATCCTGGCGGTCGAAGGCGCAGCGAGCGCGAACGTCATGCAGCTCACGGACGCGCGCGGATTGTTCTACGGCGACGGCTGCACCACGGTGGACGGAAGCACCATCGCGCTCGACGCCGAGCTCGGCGCCGCCGGGGCGTACACGCTGGCGTACCAGCTCGTGTCCGCAGACGGGCACGCGGTCGACGGCACGGTCGCGTTCACCTTCGAGCCCGCGCCAGGGGCCGAGGGCACGGCGGGGAGGGAGACTGCGCCGGTATGCGGCGAAGCCCCCGTGGCTTCCGCCTCCGCAACCACGGCCGAGCCTGCGCCCGCCGAGACCACGGAGGGCGCCGTGGCGAGCGCGCCCGAGACCACAACCGAACCCGGCGCCGGCGGCCGGGAGGAGCCGGCCGACGCTGTCAGCATGCCGCTCGTGCTCGGCCTGGGTGCAGCGCTGCTCGCGCTGGCTGCGGGAGTCGCGTTCGCGGTCAAGCGCCGCGCGGCCAGCCGGGCTCGTGCTGCCGGCACGCGCTGATCCGACGCGTCAGCCCGTCTCGAGTCGCAGCTCGCGCGTCTCGAGCCACGTGACCGGATCGAACGACACGTAGTCGCTGTTCTTCAGCTCGAGATGCAGGTGCGGCCCCGACGAGCGTCCAGTGCTGCCCACGCCGCCGAGGACGGTGGAGATGTCCACCACCTGGCCGACCTCGACGCGGATGGAGCCGGCCAGCATGTGCGGGTACCACGACTGGACGAATCGGCCATCGATGTTGTGGTCGACGAAGACCGCATAGCCGCCCCCGCCAGGGTTGTCTCCCTGCCACACCGCAGAGACGACGCCGTTGGCGATGGGACGGATCTCCTGCCCCGGGGGCAGCGGGATGTCCGTCCCGCCGTGGAATCCGCCGGGCCGGTTGCCGAAGCCGCTCGAGATCGGCATGTCCGCGATCTGCGGGAAGGGCGTCTGCACGTAGTCGGTCTCGAGCGCGGGCCAGACGCCGGGGAACGCGGGGTCACCGCCGAAGTAGGAGCCGCCCGCCTCCGAGTCGGCGGTGGCCTGCAGCGCGGCCAGCTCATCGGGCGACATGAGCGCGCTCTCGACCGGGTCGCTGACGACGATCGCGTCGCGAGCGAAGAGCGTCGTCGCCTCGGACGAGACCGGGGCGAGCGACTGCACCTCGGGCTCCAGCTGCGCGACGCGCGGGTCGAGGCCGGCCGGCGGCTGCACCGCCTGAGCGGGCAGCGACGTGACGACCACGAGCGAGCCGATCAGCAGCAGCGCAGCGCCCGCCGTCACCTGTCGAGCGACGCCGCGGCGGTGGCGGCGGCCGGCGGGAGAGCGCGAGGACGGAGCTGAGCGCTCGAGCGGCACTGCGGCCACCGGAGCTCGTCGCTGGGACGGCGCGTGCTCGCCCCCGTTCCCGAGCGCAGGGGCGTCGACGACGATGCGTCGCGCCGCGGGTTCGAGCTCCGCGACCCGCGCGGGGAGCGCTTGCGCTGTGCGCGTCGCGGCGACGCGCATGGCCCGGCGGCTCGTGTAGATGAGCGGCGAGCCCTGCACGACGGCGACGCCGAGCTCAGCACGTGCCTCCGCGGCGGTCCGAGCGATGGTCACCGCAGCGCGCTCCTGCTCCCTGACGCTCCTGCGAGTCATCAGCCGGCCGCCGGGTTGCGGATCGCGGGGCGAAGGCGCGTCGGATGCTTCAGAGAATGGGGTCACGCGGCAGGGTCCTCGAGTCGAACGGCATCGGGCACGAGCGTCCCAAACGCGGATCGCGCGCAGACGGCTCGGCCTCCGCCGCTCCCGGAGCCGGCTCGTGGGCGATCGCGTCGTACGCGTCGACTACCAAAGTAACGGATCGGTAACGACCGGGCAACCGCGCCCGTGCCCGGCGTGCGCGGGCCCGGACGCGTCAGCGATCGCTGTATAGTCGACCCATGCTGACCATTTCCTCGCGCGTCGACGTGATGCACCGACTGGGTCGGGCGATGGCCGACCCCACGCGCGCCCGCATCCTCCTGCAGCTGCTCGAACGACCCGGGTACCCGGCTGTGCTGGCAGCAGAGCTGGAGACGTCGCGCGCCAACGTCTCCAACCACCTCGCATGCCTCCGAGACTGCGGCATCGTCGTCGCGGAGCCGCAGGGGCGTCAGACGCGATATGAGATCGCGGACCCGCACCTGGGTCGGGCGATCGCCGCATTGCTGGCCGTGACGCTCGCTGTCGACGAGGGTGCCCCTTGCATCGACGGCTCGTGCTCGCTCCCGGGATGCTGCGAGGCCCCGGCATGACCATGACGCTGACCGACGGCCGGCGAGCGCGGCTCCGCCGCCGGGTGCGATGGATCGTCGGCTTCACCATCGGCTACAACGCCGTGGAGGCAGTCGTCGCGATCGGGGCGGGCGCCGCTGCGTCGTCTGCTGCGCTCATCGGGTTCGGGCTCGACTCGGTGGTCGAGGTGATGTCTGCTGCGGCGGTCGCCTGGCAGTTCACGCGCAAGGACCCCGAACGGTGGGAGGCGATCACGGTCAAGATCGTGGCGGTCGCCTTCTTCGCACTGGCCGCGTACGTGTCGATCGATGCAGTGCTGTCGCTCGCCGGCGCGGTGCCGGTCGAGCACAGCCCGGTCGGCATCGCCATCGCGGCGCTCAGTGTCGCCGTCATGCCTGGCCTCGCGTGGCTCGAGCTCCGCACGGGCAAGGAGCTCGGCTCCCGCAGCGTGCAGGCCGACGCCAAGCAGCTGCTCGTCTGCACCTACCTCTCGGCCGCCGTGCTGCTCGGCCTGCTGGCGAACTCGCTGGTCGGCTGGTGGTGGGCCGACGCCGTCGCCGCGCTCGTCGTCGCCGGGCTTGCCGTGCGAGAAGGCATCGAGGCCTGGCGAGGCGAGCTCTGCTGCGCGCCGAGCCTCGACGCCGACGAGGACAGTCAGGATGCGACCGCCTGCTGCGCGGCGTGCGAGCACGCGGCGACGGTATCGTGAGTCAGGTGCGCACACGTCCCGTCATCGCCCTCTCCATCGTCGCGCTCGCCGCAGCGGTCGTCATCGGCGCACTGCTGCTCGTCCTCCGGCCGTGGGAGAGCACTGCCACGTCGCCCGGGGGTGGAGCAGCGACCGACGCGTCGGTCGCACCGGCGTCGGAGCCGGCGCTCGTGGAGTCGTCGACGCACATCCTCGACGACGCCGGCCCGGATGCCCCGGTCCTGGTCGAGTTCCTCGACTTCGAGTGCGAGGCGTGCGGTGCCGTCTATCCCACCATGGAGGCACTGCGAGAGGAGTATCAGGGCGAGGTCACGTTCGCGATCCGGTACTTCCCGCTCCCCGGTCACTTCAACTCCGGCAACGCGGCGGTCGCCGTCGAGGCCGCGGCGGAGCAGGGGGCCTTCGAGGCGATGTACCAGCGGATGTTCGAGACGCAGTCGGAGTGGGGCGAGGCGCGGGTCTCGGCCGCCGACCGCTTCCGGGGCTACGCGGAGGAGCTCGGCCTGGACATGGCTGCGTATGACAGCGCCGTCGAGGATCCGGAGACGCTCGCTCGCGTCGAGCAGGACTTCCAGGCCGGGGTCGCGCTGGGGGTGAGCCGCACGCCGACGATCTTCCTGGACGGGGAGCAGCTGGACATCCAGGCCATCGGCGACATCGAGGCGGCCATCCAGGCTGCCCTGCAGTAGCGCAGGACGCCATCGCGGTCGCGGCACTGCGCTACATCGACACGCCGAGGCCCGCGACCTTCGTGATCGCGCTGAGGGGCAACGTGCGCTCCACATCGCGCCCGGCGTCGCGAGCGCGCAGCCGGCCGTTCGCGACGGCGAGCGGCACGAGCTCGATGTCGGCCGGGTCGCCCGAGGTGATGACGGTGAGCCGCACCGGCATGCGTTCGCGCACGGCCGCCTGCAGCTGCCGCTCGAGCCACGCCCGCTCGTGCTCGCCGACCTCGAAGCCGGAGTCGCGCAGGCGCGCGACGAGCCGGTTGCGCTCGCGCTCCCGCCGGGGCGCGCGCTCGGGCACGCGCACGACGAGCTCGCCGGCGTCGTCCTCGAGCACCGCGGGGTAGCGCTCCTCGAGCAGCGCCTGGAGCGCCTCCTCGGCGCTCGTGCGGAACGTGATGCGGTGCGGACCGGTCTGCACCGGACCGGCGCTCACGAGCGCGCGGTCGACGGCGATCGTGCGGATGAGCTGCGCGTCGTCGCTCCGCGCCTGCGCGCGGGCGCCGCCCTCGGCGAGCGGATCGATCGCGCGCACGCGCAGCGCGCCGAAGCGGGCGGCGGTGTCGCGCACGAGGTAGGCGACGGGCTGCGGCAGGCCGGTGAGCGAGACCTCGCCGAGGAAGGCGAGCAGCCCGTCGGCCGTCTCGCCCGCCGCGAGCCCGGTCGCGACGCTCTGCGCCGTCACGCGCCACTGCGAGGCGATGCCGGCGCGCTCGAGCGCGGCGATGCGGCGCAGCCGGGTCTCGACCGCGGCCTCGAGCGGGCCGGGTGCGACGGCGGAGAGGTCGGGCTGCAGGTAGACGGATGCGGTGGCGGGCGGCACGTGCGCGGCGAGCGCCGCGCGGGCGGTGCCACCGGGCTCGCCCGTGCCTCCGGACGTGCGCGCGCCGTCGGGCTCGGCCGCGCCGTCGGGCTGGTCGGCGTCGGGCAGTGCGGCCTCGAGGTCGCGCTGCAGGTCGGCGGCGAGCGTGGTGAGCGCTCCGCGGTGCGCGAGGCCCAGCCGCTCGGCCTGGCGGTGCTGCCGCTCGCGCTCGGCGAGCACGGCAGCGTCGGCGAGCGGGAACTGCGCGCGCGACCACGCGGCGACCGCGGCGGCATCCGGGGTCGCGGCGAGCCAGGCGCTCGCCAGTGCGAACCAGCGGTCGGGCACGGGGGCCGCGAGCCAGGCGTCGGCGTCGACGGTGGCGCGCAGCCGGCCGTCGTGGCGGTCGATGAGCCCGGCGAGCGCCGCCGGCTCGAGCCGCTCCTCGAGCTGGCCGGGCTCCGCGTCGATCGCCGCGGCGAGCGCGCGGGCGGTCGCGGCCGGCAGCTGGGCGCGGCTGCGGAGCGTGATCGGTGCGTCGGCGATGCGGTGCACGAGCTCCGAGACCTTGATCGCCTCGTCGATCGCCATCTGCGGGGCGATGGCGCTCTCGACCGCCGGCTCGATCGGCGCGCTCGGCACGGCGTCGGCCGCCGCCGCGATGACCCGCACCTGCGGGATGGCGACGCCGTCGACGCCGAGCAGCAGCGCGTCGAGCCGCGGCGTCGAGGCGCCGGCGGCGAGCGCGACGAGCTCGTCGGCCGACCGCCACCGGAGCGCCTGACTGATCGACGGATCCGTCAAGAGGTGCTCTGCGAGGTCGAAGGTCGAGCCGAGCTGCGCGGGCGCCTGGCGCTCGACGACGAGCCGGTCGAGCGCGTCGTCCGACATCGCCTGGATGCGTGCCGCGAGCTCGACGACGTCCATCAGCGCCTGCGCGCCTTGCCGGCCGCGCTCACGGCCACCAGGGCGACGAGGCACACGATCGCGAGCGGGAGGGCGACGAGCGGCAGCCAGTAGGAGAACTGCCACAGCGAGGAGGCGAAGAACGGCACCGTGTCGCGCAGGCCCAGGTGCGCCATCGTGGCGCCGAAGCCGAGCACCGCCAGCGCGACGAACGCGACGACCGCGACCGAGAGGATCCGCTCGGCGACGTCGCGCCCGGTGCGGGGCTCCGCCGCAGCGGCGGAGCGCTCGCGCGGCTTCGGTCGCTGCGTCGGGTTCTTGCTGGCCTTCGGCATCCGGCCAGGATATCGCGGGTCGGGGTCTCAGGATGCCGCACACTACGCTGGGTCCGTGCGGCAGGGCGCCGCACCATGCACAGCGCTGGAGGGTGCCATGCCGACCGGCAGGGTGAAGTTCTTCGACGACGCGAAGGGGTTCGGCTTCATCGCCGGGGACGACGGCGTGGAGGTGTTCCTGCACGCCTCGGCGGTGCCCGATGACGTGCAGATCAAGCCCGGTGCGAAGGTCGAGTACGGCATCGCCGAGGGACGCCGCGGCCCGCAGGCGCTCTCGCTCCGGATGGTCGGCGGCCCGACCGCCGTGCGCGCGCAGCGCCGCGACACCGAGGACATGGCGATCATCGTCGAGGACCTCGTGCGCCTGCTCGATACCATCGGCAACGACCTGCGCCGCGGCCGCTACCCCGGCGCCGCCCACGGATCGACGGTCGCGCAGATGCTGCGGAAGGTCGCCGATGACCTCGACGCCTGATCCCGTCGACGTCGGCGCGCCCGCCGAGCCTGCCCCGGCACCCGCCCCGCCCGTGCCGACGACGCCCACGCCCGAGGAGCTCGAGCTCGCCGCCGCAGCGCTCCACGAGGTGACGCCCCGCGGCGCCGTCGGCGACGTGCTCGACGCGCTGCTCGAGGACGGCGGCCAGGCGCAGGTGCTGGCGATCCGCCACGCGTCGGCGCTCCCCGGCTATCCGGACTGGACCTGGACGGTGCTGCTGTCGCGCGGCGTCGAGGGCGGTCCGACCGTGCTCGAGGTGGCGCTGCTGCCCGGCGACTCGTCGCTGCTCGCGCCCGCGTGGGTGCCCTGGTCGGAGCGGCTCGCCGACTACCTCGCGGCGAAGGAGGCCGCGGGCGTCGACGGCGACCTCGACGAGGACGACGAGGCCCTGGAGTCGGACCTCGAGTCCGACCTCGAGGACGACTTCGACGACGACTTCGACGACGTCGACCTCGACGCGGACGCCGCGATGGGGCACGACGTCGGAGCCGGCGCCGCCGCTGCCGACGCCGACGACGACGGCTGGGACGACCACGACGGAGCGGACGGCCCGCAGCCGTCCTGACCCTCGATGCCCGAGAAGCTCGACCTGCGCCGCAGCCTCGACTGCTACCGGGCGCAGGTCGGCAGGATCCGGCTCGTCGAGGTGCCGCGGCTGCAGCACCTCATGATCGACGGCCACGGCGACCCCAACGGCGAGGCCTTCGTCGGCGCCTTCGACGATGAGGCGCCGACGCTCGCGCACCTGCACGACGCGTGGATCCCGGAGCACGGGCTCGAGATGACCGGGCGGCACCACGAGATCTGCCTGAGCGACGCGCGCCGAGTGCCGCCGGAGCGCCGCAGGACGATCCTGCGGCAGCCCGTGCGCGCGGCTACGCCCGGTCGAGCAGGAAGTCGAGGCTCCGCGTGAGCTGCACGACGTCGGACGGGTCGATCGCCGCGAAGGTCGCGACCCGCAGCTGGTTGCGGCCGAGCTTGCGGTAGGGCTCGGTGTCGACGACGCCGTTGGCCCGGAGCGCCTTCGCGAGCGCGCCGGCGTCGACCGACTCGTCGAAGTCGATCGTCACGACCACGTTCGAGCGGTGCGCGGGGTCGGCCACGAACGGCGTCGCCTCGGCGCGGCCCTCGGCCCAGTCGTAGAGCGTCGCCGCCGACTCGGCCGTGCGCGCCGCCATGGCGTCGAGCCCGCCCTGGCCGAGCATCCACTGCACCTGCTCGTCGAGCAGCAGCAGGGTCGCGAGCGCTGGCGTGTTGAGCGTCTGGTCGAGGCGCGAGTTCGTCACCGCCTGCTGCAGCGACAGGAACTCCGGGATGTAGCGGTCGGATGCGGCGATCCGCTCGATCCGCTCGACCGCGGCGGGGGAGACGACCGCGAGCCACAGGCCGCCGTCGGCGGCGAAGTTCTTCTGCGGCGCGAAGTAGTAGACGTCGGTCTCGGCGACGTCGACCGCGAGCCCGCCCGCGGCGCTCGTCGCGTCGACGACCGTCAGCGCATCCGCCTGGCCCCGCACGACGGGGTGGAAGACGCCGGTCGACGTCTCGTTGTGCGGGTACGCGACCACGTCGACGCCCTCGACCGCGGAGAGCTCCGGGCGCGAGCCGGGGTCGGCCGAGGCGATGCTCGGCGCCTCGAGCCAGGGCGCGGCCGCTGCCTTGCCGAACTTCGCGCCGAACTCGCCGAACGCCAGGTGATGCGAGCGTCGCTCGATGAGGCCGAAGGCCGCCGCGTCCCAGAAGGCCGTCGAGCCGCCGTTGCCGAGCAGCACCTCATAGCCCTCGGGCACGGAGAAGAGCTGCGCGAGCCCCTCGCGCACCGAGCGCACGAGCGACTTCACCGGCGCCTGCCGGTGGCTCGTGCCGAGCAGGTCGAGGCTCGACTGCAGGCGCGCCACCTGCTCGGGGCGGACCTTCGACGGGCCGCACCCGAATCGGCCGTCGGCGGGCAGGAGGTCGCGGGGGATGACGATGTCGCTCACGGAGACGATCCTATGAGCGGGGCCAATAGGGTGGGGCCAGTCGGTTGCGACGTCTCGCGCGCACCGGCTCGAGCACAGGAGCACAGGAGAGCAGGAGCTGCGGGTGACAGATCTCGTCGACACGACTGAGATGTACCTCCGCACCATCCTCGATCTCGAGGAGGAGGGCATCACGCCCCTCCGCGCCCGCATCTCGGAGCGCCTCAACCACTCGGGCCCGACCGTGTCGCAGACGATCAACCGGATGCAGCGCGACGGCCTCGTCGTGGTCGCCGCCGACCGCCACCTCGAGCTCACCGACGAGGGCCGCCGGCTCGCGACCCAGGTGCTGCGCAAGCACCGCCTCGCCGAGCGGCTGCTCGCCGACGTGATCGGGCTCGACTGGAGCCTCGTCCACGACGAGGCGTGCCGGTGGGAGCACGTCATGAGCGAGCAGGTCGAGCGTCGGCTGCTCGCCCTGCTCGGCAATCCCACCGAGTCGCCGTACGGCACGCCCATCCCGGGGCTCGCCGAGCTGGGGCTGCCGCCTGCCGAGGCCTTCCTCGCCGGGGTGGTGCCCGCGACCGCGGCGCGCGGCGAGCATGTGGTGCGTCGGCTGGGCGAGCCGATCCAGGACGACATCGAGGGGCTCGCGGAGCTGCAGGCCGTCGGGGTCGTGCCGGGCGCCCGTGTGCACGTGACCGACATGGGGCGCCGCATCCGCGTGGGCGTCGTCGGCGGCTCGGCGATCGATCTGCCGCTCGAGCTCGCGCAGCACGTCTATCTGACGGCCTGACGTCCAGCATCCGACCGAGCGCCGTCCAGGAGGCGTCCAGGCCGCTCAGAGGCTCGCCGCGTAATGGTGAGCAATTGTGACAGATTGGTAACGGTCGGTTAGTCTTCCCGAGGATCTGCGGCCCGTCAGCATGGCGGGGCGCCGGGACATCCGGGAGAACACCGACACATGAACCTGCAGCACTCGACGGCCGTCGCCGTCTCACCGATGGCCGAGCGACCCGCTGGCGGCTCGCTGCGGCGGGGCGTGAAGAGCGCCGGGGTCGTCTGCATCGCCGCCGCCCTCGTCGGCGCGCTGTCGCTGCCGGCTGCCGCCTTCGGGCCGCAGGGCGAGCAGTTCACGGATGCGCAGCTCGCCAGCGTCGTCGCCGAGAACTCGCAGGTGGTCACGGTCGCCGCCGACGCGCAGGTCGACCTCATCGCCCGCGACGGCCTCGCCGGCACCACCGCCGAGCAGCTCGAGCAGATCCGCGCAGCGGCACGTGCCGCAGAGGAGGCCCGCGAGGCCGAGCTCGCGGCCGCGCGCGAGGCGGCAGCCGCCGTCACCGCGACCGCGACCGCGTCCGCCGCAGGTGCCGCTGCGCCCGCCGCTGCCGCTGCATCCGTCAACGTGCCCTCCGACGGCTCGATCGTCGGCCTTGCGCAGTCGCAGCTCGGCGTGCCCTACGTCTGGGGCGGCACGAGCCCTTCGACCGGGTTCGACTGCTCCGGGTTCACGATGTGGGTCTACGGCCAGGCGGGCTACTACCTGCCGCACTCATCGAACGCCCAAGCGGGGTACGGCACGCCGGTGCCCGCGTCGTCCGTCGCCGCCGGCGACCTGCTGGTGTGGAGCGGCCATGTCGCGATCTACGCCGGCGGCAACCAGATCATCCACGCCGCGACGAGCGGCAAGCCCGTCAAGTACTCGAACTACGCGGCCATGGTCGCGGCGTTCGGGACCCCGCAGGTGCGCCGCTTCGGCTGACCTGTGTGCCTGGTGACAAATCGATAACGATTTGGTAACGTAGGAAGCAGTGCCGCCCTGGCGGCCCATCACGACCCCGAATGCTTTGGAGCAACAGCCTGTGACGACCTCGACCGAGATGACGGCCATCGAGCCGACCAATCGGAAGCGCTTCGGCCGCGCCTCCTTCATGCGCAACGCTCGGCGGGTCGGCGTCATCGCCGTCGCAGCGGCGTTCGCGACCCCGCTCGCACTGCCCGCCTTCGCCGCGAGCTCGGATGCCGGGTCGCAGGAATCGCTCTCCGCGCTCGTCGCCCAGGACTCGCAGTCGGTGTCCGGCGTCGTGACCGCCGGCGAGCGGCTCGACGGCTCCCGGCTGGAGGTCACCGCGACGACGCCCGAGGAGCTGGCGGCGATCCGCGCTGAGCTGCAGGCTGCGGCCGACGAGGAGCGACGGCAGCAGGAGGCTGCTGCTGCCGCTGCTGCCGCTGCCCGACCCGCCGCAGGCGCGACCGCGGGCGGTGCGACCGCCGGAGGTGCGGCCGCCGCGGCTCCGGCGCGGCCGGCGCAGGCGTCGGCCGGCGCTTCGGGCAGCGCCATCGCGAGCGCCGCGCTCGCGCAGGTGGGGGTGTCGCAGGACTGCGTGCAGCTGGTGCGCCGCTCGATCGCGGCAGCCGGCCTGCCGTACACGGGCATGGGCTCGCTGTTCAACCTCGGCCCGACCATCCCGATGTCGCAGGCGTCGCCCGGCGATGTCATCTACTACTCCTACAACGGCATGGGTGGCAAGCACGTCGCGATCTACATCGGCGGCGGCCAGGCGGTGCACGGCGGATGGACCGGCAACACCACGGTGGTCGCGAGCGTCGACATCGGCGGCTCGGCTCCGGTCTTCATCGACATCACGTGATCCGCGCAGCCGCCAGCGCTGCCTGATCATCGCGAAGCGCCCGTCCCTCCCGAGGGGCGGGCGCTTCGCCGTCCGCCGGTAGACTGTTCGCGCCTTGCCTCTGTAGCTCAATGGAAGAGCATCTCCGTCCTAAGGAGCTGGTTGGGGGTTCGAATCCCTCCAGGGGCACGTTGTGCGCTGCGTCGCGACATGGGTCTCGACCGAGTCGCGACACGTCTCACGAAGGAAGAGCCCTGGCCACCGGCCAGGGCTCTTCTCGCGTTGCGGCAGCGACCGCGGTCGTGTTCGTCGATGACGCCCACCGAGTGCGAGCCCGCTCATGAAGCCGACGGATGCCATCAGAGACCAGCCCTCGACGCTCAGCACGCGTTCGACCGGATCACGTGCGCTTCAGGACGACGCGCCGACCTCGGGCGATGAAGCAGACGGCGAGCGCGACGCCGGCGAAGACTGCCACATCTGCGATGTTCCCGACGAACCAGTCGAAGTAGGCGATGAAGTCGACGACGTGGCCGCGGCCGATCCCCGGAGCACGCGCGAGCCGGTCGAGGATGTTGCCGAGCGCCCCGCCCAGGACGAGTCCGAGGGCGAGCGCCCATAGGCGGGACGTCGTGCGCCAGAGGAACCAGGCCGCGAAGCCGGCGCCCGCGAGCGCGACGATCGTGATGATCGGCGTGGATGCCGCACCGAGCAAGAAGGCCGCACCGGGGTTGTAGACCAGGTGGAGCGCAAGGGCATCACCGAGCACGGGGTAGCGCTCGCCGGGTTCCAGGGCGGCTTCGGCGAGGGCCTTGGAGCCTTGGTCGATGCCGACGGCCACGGCGGCGACGCCCCACCCCACCGTGCGCACGCCCCGCCGGGGGACCGCGGGCGGATCGGTGGCCCTGGGCGATGTCGTGCTCGCCTCCCGAAGGAGCGACGCGTCGGTGCCGCTCGGGGCCGCCAACTGCTCGGGATCGCTCACTCGGCGTCGCCCTGCAGCTGCTCGATCGTCTCGAACGGGGACTCGAGCTCGCCGCGCCACGCCTCGATCCCTTCTCGGATCGCGAGCGCTGCGACGATGAGGGCGGCCACCGAATCCGCCCACATCCAGCCGAACAGCGTGTTGAGCAGCAAGCCGATCAGCACCGTGCCGGACAGGTAGATGCACAGCAGCAGCTGCTTCGCGTCGGCTTGCACGCTCTTCGAACCGAGCTCGCGTCCTGTGCGGAACTCGAACCACGCGAGCGCTGGCATGACCAGGAGGCTGAGCGCGGCGATGCCGATGCCCAGCGGGCTCTCGTCGACCTCCTCGACCCCGGCGAGCGTGAGCGCTGCGTCGATCGTCACGTAGGCGGCGAGGGCGAAGAAGGCGATCGCGATGATCCGAACGGTGATCCGCTCGTAGCGCTCTGGTTGCTTGCGCGTGAACTGCCACGCGACGGTTGCCGCGGATGCCACCTCGACGATCGAGTCGAGACCGAAGCCGATCAGCGCCGCTGAGGACGCCGCGGTGCCGGCCCAGATCGCGACGACCGCCTCCAGCACGTTGTACGTGATGGTGAAGCCCACGATCAGCTTCACGCGGCGATGCAGGCGCGAGCGCCGCTCCGCGGAGAGATCGGGGCTCATCGGGCGTCGTGGGAGGTCGAGTCCGTCAGCACGTGGCCACTGTACAGCATTGGCTGACCTATTGGACGCGGTCACCGTGTCGTGCACGCGAGCGGCTAGCGTTCGAGCATGGTCTCCATGCAGCTCGCCAGAGGCGCGCAGGGCGGGCTCTCCGCGTCTGCCCCGCGCGGCGGGTCGGTCCTGTTCGCGGGCGGTGCTCGACGTGCATGCCGCCCGGGGCTCTCGGCGATGGGAAGCCTTCGCGACCCCGACGCGGCTCTGTGACGGGTTCGACGGCGTCCGTCGCCTGGATGGAACGCCACCAGGTCGCGCTCTACCTCGTCGCGATCGTGGCCGGGGTGGCTCTCGGGCTGACCGCGCCAGGCTCGCAAGGGCTGGAAGTCTTCATCAACCCGTCGATCGCCGTGCTGCTGTTCGTGACGTTCCTCGGCGTGCCGTTCGCGCAGCTCGCGCGCGCATTCCGCGACCTCCGGTTCTTGAGCGCGCTGCTGGTGCTGAACTTCGTCGCCGTTCCTGCCGTGGCGTTCTGCCTGTCACGCTTCGTCGCCGGCGACGCAGCACTCATGATCGGCGTGCTGCTCGTGCTGCTGACTCCCTGCGTGGACTACGTCATCGTCTTCGCAGCCGCCGCCGGCGGTGCGCACGAGCGACTCCTGGCTGCCGCGCCCCTGCTGATGGTGCTGCAGCTCCTGCTCCTGCCGCTCTACCTGCTCGTCATCGCCGGGCCCATCTCCAGCGCAGCCGTCGAGCCGGGCCCGTTCGTCGAGGCGCTGCTGTGGCTCATCGTCGTTCCCATGATTGCGGCGGCGATCGCCCAGCGGTGGGGCGACCGCAACCGCATCGTCCGGTCGGCGGCCGTCGGCGCTCTGCATGCGATGGTCCCGCTCATGATGATCGTGCTGCTCGTCGTCGTGGCGTCCCAGATGCCGCTCATCGCGTCGGATCCCGCGCCCCTGCTCGGCGTCGTCCCGATCTATGCCGCATTCCTCGTCGTCATGGCGGTGCTGGGCGTCGTCGTCGCACAGGTCGCGCGCCTCGACGTGCCTCGAGGTCGAGCGCTCGTGTTCAGCGGCGCCACGAGGAACTCGCTGGTCGTCCTTCCGCTGGCGCTCGCCCTGCCCGCTGAGCTGCGACTCGCGGCCGCGGTCGTCGTGACGCAGACGCTCGTCGAGCTCCTCGGAATGGCGGCCTACGTCCGGCTCGTGCCCCGGCTGCTGCCCCGACGAGCCTCTGGCACGGGGTCGTCGTAGCGCCGACTGCCTCCGGATGCGCCGATCGGTCTGGTGCACGCGAGCGGTTGGCGGCGCTCGTCGGCAGTCGACGTGCGGGCGTCATGTCGGCACCCCGAGGCGACACGGACGCTCACCCGACGCGGACTCGGCGTACATTCAGGGCATGAGCACATCGCGAGCGCCGCTGCCGAGACTGACGGTCGTCGTGGCACGCACCGGCCCGCTCGCGCGGCCAGGGCGTCGCGGCGAGGGTCCGCGCCGCTGCGCGCATGCCGGGGTCGTGATCCGAGATGGGCGCAGAGAGCAAGCGTGATCTGACGCTGCGGCTCCTCGCCGCGACGAGCATGCCGGACGGGCCGGCTCGGGACGCCCTGCTCGATCTCGCCGAGCGCATCGACGCCTACGGCGGCGACGACCAGCAGCACATGGTGCTGGTGTTCGCCCATCACGCGGGGCTGAGCCAGGCGATCGAGATCTTCGCCATCAAGTCGGAGCTCGAGGAGCAGCGCGACTTCTACCGCGACCGTCGCGAGATGCGCGACTTCTTCGGCGCCGACGGCCGAGACCCCGGAGCCTCCGATGACGAGCGCTGAGCGCCGATGCAGCGCGGACGGGGTACGCTCTCGCCAAGGAACGGCCGTGCTCCCGAGCGGTGCGCGCCCCACCGCAGGAGGGGGTCGCGCTCGGCCACGGTTGAGGAAGGCGCATGACCGACGGCACCCTGGACCCGGAGTCGGCCGAGGCCGGCGACTCATCAGCGCCCTTCCGCGAGTCGGCCTCCGAGCTGCTCGCTCCCTTCCTCGAGCTGCTGCCGGTCTCCGGTGCGTCGATCTCGGTGGCAGCCGGACCCAGCCACTCCACGCTCGGCTCGACCGATGCCGTGGCAGCGCAGCTCGAGCAGCTGCAGTTCGAGCTGGGGGAGGGTCCCCACTGGACCGCGCTGCGCAGTGGACGAGCCGTGCTCGTGGCGGATGTCCGGACCGACAGCGCGATGTGGCCCGTGTTCGCTGCGGCCGCGAGCGAGCTGTCGGCGCGCGCGCTCTTCGCCTTCCCGCTCCAGCTGGGCGCTGCCACGGTCGGCGTCGTCGACCTGTACCGAGCGGCGCCCGGCGACCTGAGCGGTGCGGATGTCGCTGCGGCCCGGTCGCTCGCGCTCGTCGCGTCGTCGGCCGCGATGCGGCTCGCGTCCGCATCGGCGAGCCAGGAGGTGGCCGGCGTGCACGCTGCGGCTCCCGAGCTCCGGCGGGTCGTGCACCAGGCGACCGGGATCCTCGTGGTGCAGCTCGACGTGACGGCGACCGAGGCCTTCGCGCGGCTCCGCGCGCACGCCTTCGCGTCGGGAGTGCCCCTCGATGCGGTCGCCCGCGACGTGGTGGCGCGGCGATTGACGTTCCACGACGAACGGGGGACCGAGTGATCCTCCCCACGACCTCCAGATGCAAGGGATGTGCGCCATGACCCAGGTGACGAGGGAGGAGCGCCTCAGTGGAGCGCTGGCGACGCTCGCCGAGACGCTGACCTCCGACTACGACGTCGTGCAGCTGCTGCACACCGTGGTGAACGAGTGCATCGAGCTCATCGATGCGCAGGCAGGTGGACTGCTGCTCAGGAACGGGCACGGCGATCTCGAGCTCGTCGCCTCGACGAGCGAGGCCGCGAGCTTCGTCGAGGTGATGCAGCTCAACGGCGATGCCGGGCCCTGCGTGGACTGCGCGCGCACCGGCGAGCTGATCACAGTCAGCGACGTCGAGGCGACGAGCGACGACTGGGTGGAGTTCCGCGAGGCGGCGCTCGCCGAGGGCTTCCACTCGTCGCTGGGCGTGCCCCTGCGGGTGCGCTCGGAGGTCATCGGGGCCCTGGGGCTGTACCGCACGAGCAGGGGCGAGCTCTCCCGCGCGGACGTCGCCGTCGCGCAGGCGCTCGCGAACCTCGCCACGGTCGGCATCCTGCAGGAGCGGGCGCTGCGCGAGCGCGGCATCATCGCGGAGCAGCTACAGCGCGCGCTCGACAGCAGGGTGCTCATCGAGCAGGCGAAGGGCGTCCTCGCCGCGTCGATCGACGTCGACATGGAGGAGGCGTTCCGGGTGCTCCGCGAGCACGCCCGCACGAAGAACCTCAAGCTGCACGAGGTGGCGCGGGGCGTCGTGGACCGCACGATGGAGATCCCGGGCGTCGCGACCCCGCCGGACGCGGGCAGGAGCGCTCTGACGAGGGCTAGAACACCCGCTCCCACATGCCGTCGAGCAGCATCAGGACGACGTAGCCGCCGGTCTCGTCCTTGCCCGCGAGCCGGACGTACGTGAGGTCGGGCGTCGCGACCACGCGCTTGACGGGGATGCCGCACTCGCTCGCCCACGCGCGCAGCTGGTGCTGCTCGGGCACGTGCGCGGTGAGGTCGGCCAGGATCGCGTCGATGTCGGCGTCCGAGTACGTCTTCACCCCCGGCGGGGAGTCCTTCATGCCAGCACGGTAGACCCGTTGACTGGACGGTTGATAGGAGTGTGTCTCGAGCTGCGCTCAGCCGTCGTGCTCGTCCGGGGCCGCGTCTCGTACCGCCGCCTCGTGGTCGCGCTGCGCCTCGTGCACCGCGGCCTCGGCCGCCGCCACGAGGTTGAGCAGTCCGGCGAGCGCGGTGAAGGCATCCGCGTCGAAGAACGGGCGGGGCGACAGCAGGCGGTGCGCCGAGCGTTCGTCATGGCGGCCGTGCGCGTGCTGCACGACGAGCGACTCCAGCGGCTTGACGCACCCGGCGACGAAGCCGTAGACCGCTGCGGCGACGTCGACCGTCAGCACCACGTCGTATCCCTCGTCGGGCACGGGCCACTGGACCTCGTCGATGCCCGTGCGGATGCGCTCGGCGATGGCGGCGGTGACCTCGTCCAGTCGACGCTCTCGACCGGCCCCCCGCACACCGGCCAGGTCGGCACCGATGTCGCCGTGCGGCTCGAGCTCCGCCAGGGCGACGGTCGCGAGCTGGCGTGGCACGACGTCGGCGATCGCCCCCAGGCGGCTGCGCATCTCGAGCCGCGCGAACACCGACTCGCAGGAGAGCACCACGCGAGCGTGCGCGAGCGCGCGCCACGTCGCCTCGCTCATGCGAGCAACGCTATGCCCTCGTCCTCGTCGACGCATCCTCACATCGATGGGACCTCGACGGCGCTCGTCATCACCGCGACCGCGCGGCGCGGTGTACCGTCGGCGGCATGTCGTTCCAGGCGTACCTCGACGCGATCGAGGAGAAGACCGGTCTCACCCCGCGAGCGCTCGTCGACCAGGCGAAGGAGCGCGGCTTCGACGATCCGTCGGTCAAGGCCGGCACCATCCTCGAGTGGCTGAAGGCCGACCACGGCCTCGGCCGCGGGCACGGGATGGCGCTCGTGCACGTGATCAAGCACGGCCCGCAGATCGACGCGAAGCACGTCGGCTCGACCGGCAGCCACCGCGATGACTCCGACACGCTCTGGCTCGACGGCAAGGCGACCAAGCCCGCCTGACGGCAGCCTCCCGAGCAGCCGCAGCGCTAGGCGCGGGCTGCATGCAGTCGCGGCCGCGCCGGTGTGCCCTGCTGCGGCGTGCCGGGCGGCGGCTTCTGCGGCACGAGCGGCCGAGACGGAGGGCGGTCCCCGCCGGCGAGCGAGCGGCCGGACGCCCGCTCGTACAGCGCGAGCACGCCCTCATGCGCCTCGTCGACGGTGCCCCAGTAGCCGATGAGCCGCCGCAGGGCGCGGTCGGGCTCGGGGGAGACGGCCCGGTAGTAGGGCTCGCGGCGCGTGCCGAGCTGCACGAGCCGGACGATCGCGATGGCGTGCCCGTCGAGTGGGTGGAGCACGTCCCACTCGGCCGGGCGGAGGGTCATGACGCCGACGGTACGTCGAGCCGCTGACGGGGCCGCCGTCGGCGAGCGCGCCCGCCGCCGGCCCGCGAGCCGCGCGGGTAGCATCGAGGGCGGTGCGATCGCACCGCGACCCCCGCATCCCACCCCCACGAGAGCGAGCGCATGAGCACCACCGCTGCAGCCGAGCCGAGGCCCGCGAAGGCGACCGATGCAGCCGCGTGGGACGCGCAGGTGCTCGAGGGGCAGTCGCGCGCCCACTACATGCAGTCGGATGCGTGGGCCCGCACCCGCGAGGAGAGCCCGTGGCGCGCGCTCCGCGACGTCGTCCCCGTGCCGACCGCTGACGGGGGCGAGCGGCAGCTGCCCATCCAGATGTTCGAGCGCACCGCGCCGCTCGCCGGACGCATCCTCTTCCTGCCGCGCGTGAGCGGCATCACGCCCGAGGCGGTCGACGCGATCACGGCGCGAGCGAAGGCCTACCCGAAGCGCTGGTTCGGGCTGAAGATGGAGACCTTCGAGACCGAGGACCCGGCGCTCATCGCCGCCTTCGAGCGCAACGGCTGGGCGCGTGCCGCCTCGAGCCAGTACCAGCACGCCGTGGCGGTCGATCTCACGGGCACGCTCGACGAGGTCGCGGCCCGCTTCAAGAAGCGCGCCCGCAACTCCTACCGCGCCGCCGAGAACAAGTTCGGCGTGACGGTCACGAAGGTCGAGATGACGGCCGAGAACGAGGCGGAGATGCACCGCCTCATCGGCGAGACGAAGGAGCGCTCCGGCGGCTACTTCCGCCACCCGGAGTACTTCCAGCGCATCTGGGACGTCTACAAGACCGTCGGGCAGGGCCACTTCTACGTCGCCCACTACGAGGGCGAGGTGCAGTCGATGGCCTTCGTCATCCGCTTCGGCGACACCGCCTGGTACAAGGACGCCGGCAGCATCCGCGAGAACGCGAAGATCTTCGCGCCCTACCTGATGCAGTGGAAGATCATGCAGGATCTCCACGCCGACGGCGTCACGCTGTACGAGCTCGCGAACATCCCGGACCCGGCGGCGTGGGAGACGAGCGACATCCGCGGCCTCTACACGTTCAAGACCGCGTGGGCGCCGGAGCCCGTCCGCTACATGCCCACGTTCGAGCTGCCGCTCTCCGGCCGCTACGCGCTGTGGCAGAAGGCGGGCCGCTGGCTGCGCGCGGTCTACACCCGGCGCACGGGCGACGCCTGGTTCTAGGCAGCACCTGACCGATTCTGCGGCTCTGCGGGGCGGCACCGCCGCGTCTCGCGAGCGCTTCACTATCGTGACGGTGTGCGCGAAGACGAGATCGAGAACCTGGGCGACGAGCCCGTCGACGGCGCGACGCACGACGCGGTCGAGCTCGTGCAGCCCGCGGCGGCCCCGAGCGACGACGGCACCGACGACGGCCTCGGCGGTGCGCCGGTGTTCGAGCAGTCGGGTGCCGGGCAGGACGCCGCGCCGCAGGCCGCCCGCGCGCCGGAGCGCCAGCCCGACCCCGAGCCCCGGCGCTCGCGCCGCGATGGCGAGTGGGAGGCGTGGGCGGGCGCGCTCCGCCGCGTCGGCGGCCGGAGCCCGCTGACCGACTTCATCGACACGACCGCCACGCGCGTCGAGCTGTCGACGACGCATCCCGGCGGCCTCGCGCAGTTCATCACCGGCCGTCCGACGGCGCTCTCGAGCCTCATCCGCGACGACCTCGCCCTGCGCGCAGCCCGTGGCGCCGCGGCGGCGATCGCGTCGAAGGGCGTCGAGCTGGCCGCCGCCCGCTCGATCGACGCCGTGCACCTCGGGATCGGCATGGTGCGCTTCCCGCACGGCGACCGCGACGTCTACGGACCCATGCTGCTCCGGCCGCTCATGATCCGCCGCCGCGGCCGCGACTTCGAGCTCCAGCTGCTCGGCCGCCCCTTCGTCAACCCGCGCATCGCGAGCATCCTGCGCGGCCACCACGGCGTGCGGCTCGACGAGCGCCAGCTGATCGAGCTCGCGTCCGGCGAGGGCACCTTCACGCCGAACGCGGTGCTGGATGCGGTGCGGCAGGCGGCCGCGCACGTGCCCGGGTTCTCGGTCGAGGCGCGCCTGCTGGCGTCGACCTTCGCCGACGTCGGCGAGCCGATGGTCACCGACCTGCAGCAGCAGCCGCACGACGTGCTCGACGCCGTGCGCGGCGACGAGCAGGCCGCGTGGCGGGTGCGCGAGGGCCGCGCCGGCATCGACGAGACGCCGCAGGACCAGCGCGACCCCGAGGTCGACCGGCTCGTGCTCGACGCCGACGGCGAGCAGGACGCGGTGATCGCCGAGGCCGCCGCCGGCAACTCGATCGTGGTCGAGGCGCTGCCGGGCACGGGCCTCACCCAGACGATCGTGAACGTCGTCGGCGCGCTCGTCGGCGACGATCGCCGCGTGCTCGTCGTCAGCCCGCGCCGCGCGACGCTGCGCGACATCGCCGACCGCTTCGCCGCCACCAAGCTCGAGGCGCTCGCCGTCTCGGAGGCGACCCTGCGCCGCGACCTCATCGCCGCCATCCGCCGCATCGAGCAGAGCCCGCGGCCCGAGACGGCCGAGATCGACGAGGCCATGCTGCGCCTCCGCAAGGTGCTGCTCGACTACCGCGCCGCCCTCCAGCGCGTCGACCCCGAGCTGCAGGTGTCGGTGCTCGACGCCCTCAAGGAGCTCTCGCGGCTCGCGATGCTGCCGACGCCGCCGTCGACCCGCGCGCGCCTCAGCGAGCGAGCCACCCGCGAGCTCGCCACCGACCGGCCGCGCGTGGCGGCGACGATGCGCAAGGCCGCCGCGCTCGGGCAGTTCAAGTACGGGCCGAGCGACACGCCCTGGTACGGCGCGTCGTTCTCGAGCTCCGGCGACGCATCCGCCGCGCTCGCCGACGCCCAGCGGCTCGCCGGCCCCAGCTCGGACGGCGGCCCCGGCGACCTCGCCGCCCTCCTCGCGCAGGCGAAGCGGGTCATCGGCGACACGAAGCTGCGCCCTGCCGCGACCCTCGCCGAGCTCGCGATCCAGGTGGCGCTGCTCACCGACGTGCTCGCGACCCTCGACGTGATGACGCCGTCGATCTACGACCGCCCGCTCGGCGAGCTCATCACCGCCACCGGCCCGCGCCGCGAGGCGGTGCAGGCGCTCGGCAGCATGCAGCGCCGCCGGCTCCGGAAGCTCGCGGAGGAGTACGTGCGGCCCGGCGCCCACGTGCCCGACCTGCACGACGTGCTCATCGCGGCGCAGCAGCAGCGCCGGCTCTGGGCGAAGTTCGCGCCCGACGGGTCGATCCCGGCGGTGCCGTCCGGCCTCGCCGCGCTCGACACCCGCCTCACCGACATCCTCGAGCGCCTCGCGCGGCTCGACGCCGCGCTCAGCCCGGAGGTGCCGAGCACCGACCTGCAGCTCGACGACCTCGAGGAGCGCGTCGCGGGCCTGGCGGCGCCGAGCGACGCGCTGCAGAACATCCAGGAGCGCGCCGAGCTCATGGCGTCGGTCGAGCGCCTCGGCCTCGATCCGCTGCTCGCCGACTTCGCGAACCGGCACGTCGCCGACGACCAGGTCGAGCACGAGCTCGACCTCGCGTGGTGGCAGTCCGCGCTGCAGGCGATGCTCGGCAAGGAGCGCGCGCTGCTGCGCGGCAACACCGAGGTGCTCCAGCGCCTCGAGCAGGACTTCGCGCTCGTCGACGAGGCGCACGTCGACGCCTCGAGCGCACGCCTCGCGCACCAGCTCGCCAAGCAGTGGCGGCTCTCCATCGACGACCACGGCGACGAGGCGGCCGCGGTCAAGCGGCTCATCAAGGCGGGCCCCGTCGACGCCGACGAGCTGCAGCACGTCGCGCCCCACCTGACGCGCTCGCTCGCGCCCGTGTGGCTCGCCTCGCCGTACGACCTGCACCGGGTGCCGAAGCGCATCCCGTTCGACGCCGTCGTGATCGCCGACGCCGGTGCCATCACGATCGCCGAGGCCGCGGGCGCCATCAGCCGCGCGCGCCAGGTGATCGCGCTCGGCGACTCGGTGACGCAGACGCCCTCGCCGTTCGACGTCGGCATCTCGACGCTCGGCATCCGGCCGAGCGAGGAGCTGGCGACCCCCGACGAGCTGCACGCCGAGTCGGCGCTGTCGCGGCTCGGCCAGGTGCTGCCGACGCGGCGCCTCACCCGCTCGTACCGGACGGGCGGCGCCGACCTCGTCGCCGCCGTCAACGAGCGCTTCTACGAGGGCCGCATCGAGGCGCTGCCATGGGCGGGCGCCTACCTGGGTCACGCGTCGCTGACGAGCTCGATCGTCCACGGCGCGCACGGGCTGCCCGAGCAGGGCGCCGCGACCGTCGAGAGCCCCGACGCCGAGGTCGAGCGCGTCGTGCAGCTCGTCACGCAGCACGCGCGCTCGCGGCCGCAGGAGTCGCTCATGGTCGTCACGGCCAACGAGAAGCACGAGGTGCGGCTGCAGCAGGCCGTCATGGCGTCGCTCGGCGCCGGCGGCCCGCTCACCGACTTCGTCGTCGCGGAGCGCGAGGAGCCCTTCGTCATCGTCGACATCACGCACGCGAGCGCGCTGAGCCGCGACCGCGTGATCTTCTCGGTGGGCTACGGGCACACGAAGCACGGCCGCAACGTGGAGTTCGGTCCGCTCGGCGAGCCGGGCGGCGAGCGGATGCTCGCGGTCGCCATGACGCGCGCCCGCAAGGCCATGCAGATCGTCACGGCCTTCGACGCGGCCGAGCTCGACCCCGAGCGGCTCGAGCACGGTGCCGCGCAGCTCCGCGAGATCCTGCTCGACATCGCAGGCGGCGAGCAGCCGAAGTCGTTCCACGGCGGCGACCCGCTCATGATCGACCTCGCCACGCGCCTGCGCCGCCGGGGGCTGCGCGCCGACGTCTCGTACGACGGCCAGCTGCCGCTCGTGGTGGCGAACGGCGGCGTCTGCGCGGCGATCGAGGCCGACCACGACGACGGCGAGCGCACGCTGCGCGAGGCGCTGCGCCTACGTCCCGAGGTGCTGCGGCGCTTCGGCTGGCACACCATGCGCGTGCATGCGTTCGAGCTGTTCACCGATCCCGAGGGCGTCGCCGATCGCATCGCCGAGCTCGTCGGGGCGGATGCGTCGCCGTGACCGACGAGGCCGGCGCGCCGCGCGTCGAGCCCGAGCCCGCTGACGTCGAGCCGGCTGACGTCGAGCCCGCGCCGCTCGTGAGCAAGCGACGCGGCCGCCGGGTCTCGACCGAGCCGACGCCCGGCTACACGGGCGAGCCGCCGGTCGAGCGGCACCAGTCGAGCGAGAACGACGAGCAGCTGCGGCGCGACGTCCCGCCCCACTGGGGCTGACGAGCATCCCGGACGACGAGAGGGCGGACCCGCGCGGGCCCGCCCTCTCGTCGTCGGTCGACGTCAACCGTGCGTCAGGGGCGCGGCGGCGCCGTCGAGCCGGGCGTCTGCGCGCGCAGCAGGTCGCGGATGTCGTGCAGCACGTCGATCTCCGACTCGGCCGGCTCGTCGGGCAGGATGCCCTTGCGGCGGTCGTTGCGCTCCTTCAGCTTCGCCATCGGCATGATGAGCACGAAGTAGACGACCGCGGCGATGATGACGAAGTTGATGATCGCGGCGATGAGCAGGCCGATCTTGAACGGGCCGACGACGGCGCCCGCGAGGTCGTCGGCGTTGAACGCCATCGCGAGCAGCGGGTCGATGATCGCCTGGGTGAACGCGCCGATGATCGCCGCGAACGCGGTGCCGATGACGACGGCGACGGCGAGCTCGACGACGTTGCCCTGCATCAGGAACTTCTTGAAGCCCTCCATGGGGTCCTCCTCGAGAGTGTGGTTGATGCCCAGGGGAGTGGCGGCTCGGTCAGTCGGTCGAGCTGCTGCCGCTGCTGGGCGCAGCGGGCGTCTTGGCGGGCGCGGCGCTGCCGCTCGCGGCGCGCGAGTCGGTGCGGTAGAAGCCCGAGCCGTTGAACGTGACGCCCACGGTGCCGTACTGCTTGCGGAGCGCGCCCTGGCAGCGCTCGCAGACGGTGAGCGACGGCTCGTCGAAGCCCTGCCGAGCCTCGAACGCGTGTCCGCAGGCGGTGCAGGCGTAGGCGTAGACGGGCATTGGTCAGCTCCTCGATGTGGTGTGGATCCCGGATGGCGTCACGACGCCGTCGACAGGCTGGTCGTATGCCGCGTGCGGCACGCTGTCGAACAGCTCGTCGTCATGGACCACGGCATACACCGGAGGACATTCTGCCATCGTGGCGATGGTCTTGTCGAAGAATCCGCGTCCGCCGCCGAGCCGGGAGCCGTCGCGGCCGACAGCCGTCGCCGGGATGAGCATGAGATCGACCTCGTCGAGCACCGTCGGCGGGAGCGTGTCGCTCGTCGGCTGCGGCACCCCGAGCGTCGCCTCGATCGTCTCGGTGCCGTCGTGCTCTGCCCAGTCGAGCAGCCCGTCCTCGCGGATGACGGGCAGCAGCACCCGGATGCCCGCGTCGCCGGCCCAGCGCAGGAAGTCGCGGGTGTCGGGCTCGTCGGGCATCGACAGGTAGGCCGAGATCGTGCGTGCGCCGAGCGACTCGGTGAGCCGCTGCAGGTGCTGGGCGAGGGACGCGGTGCGCTCGGCGGGCACGGCGCCCCGCTCGGCGCGCTGCGTGCGCAAGCGGCGCCGCAGCGCCCGCTTCGCGTCCTCGATGGTCGACTCGTCATCGCTCACACCTGGGACGCTAGCGCGTCCGGGTGGGAAGGGCCGCCCGCTCGCCGGGGCAGGACCCCGGGGCCGGGTCCCGGCCGGGCCGGCAGGCGGCCGAGGGAATCCCGCCGCCACCGGGCGGTTGCATCCAGAGGGCGGCTCCGCGCCCCGGGGAGGGATCCGCACACCATGGACTACGGCCACGAGCTCGAGTTCGGCGTCTTCATCACGCCCACCAACCAGCCGCCCGAGCAGCCCGTGCAGCTCGCGCAGCTCGCCGAGGCGGCGGGCTTCGACCTCGCGACCTTCCAGGACCACCCCTACCAGCCGTCGTTCCACGACACGTGGACGCTCATGACGTGGGTCGCGGCCTCGACGTCGCGCATCCGCATCGCGCCGAACGTGCTCAACGTGCCGCTGCGCCAGCCCGCGGTCGTCGCGCGCAGCGCCGCGAGCCTCGACCTCCTCTCGGGCGGCCGCTTCGAGCTCGGGCTCGGCTCCGGCGGCTTCTGGGATGCGATCGAGGCGATGGGCGGCACGCGGCTCACGCCGGGGCAGGGGGTGGATGCGCTCGCGGAGGCGATCGCGATCATCCGCGGCGTGTGGGACACGAGCGAGCGCTCCGGCCTGCGGGTCGACGGCGAGCACCACCGCGTCGCGGGTGCGAAGCGCGGCCCGCGCCCCGCGCATCCGATCCCGCTCCACATCGGCGCCTACAAGCCGCGCATGCTGCGCCTCACCGGCAGGCTCGGCGACGGCTGGCTCCCATCGCTCGGGTACCTGCAGCCCGGCGACCTCGGCCGCGGCAACCGGACGATCGACGAGGCGGCCGCGCGGGCGGGCCGAGACCCGCGCGAGATCCGCCGGCTGCTCAACATCGGCGGCGCCCTCTCGGAGCGCTCGACGGGCCGCCTGCAGGGCCCGCCCGATCAGTGGGTCGAGGAGCTCGTCGAGCTCGCGCTCGCGGAGGGCATCGCGACGTTCATCCTCGCGGCCGACGACCCGACGCTCATGGAGCGGTTCATGGCGGAGGTCGCCCCCGCCGTGCGCGAGCAGGTCGCGGCCGAGCGCGCCGAGCGCGGCACCGACACGGCACCCGCCGTGCCTGCCGCGGCGCTCGCGAAGCGCGCGCCCGGGCTCGACTACGACGCGATCCCCGCGAGCCTCACGGCGACCGCCGTCGAGCCGGGCTCGTGGGCCTACGCCGACGCTCGCCACACCTACATGCGCGGCGGCGCGCCCGGCGTCGTGCTGCGGCCGACGAGCCCCGCGCAGGTCGCGGATGCGCTCGCCTACGCTCGCGCGCAGGGCGTCGTGGAGGGCCGCGTGCCGCTCGGCATCCGCTCCGGCGGCCACGGCATCTCGGGCCGCTCGACGAACGAGGGCGGCATCGTCATCGACGTCGGCGCGCTCGACCGCATCGACGTCGTGGATGCCGAGCGTCGCCTCGTGCGCATCGGCGCCGGCGCGACGTGGGGCGCGGTCGCTCGCGCGCTCGACGCGCACGACTGGGCGATCACCTCCGGCGACTACGGCGGCGTCGGGGTCGGCGGGCTCGCGACGGCAGGCGGCGTCGGCTTCCTCGGCCGCGAGCACGGGCTCACGATCGACCACATCGAGTCGATCGAGGTCGTGCTCGCGAGCGGCGAGCTCGTGCGCACGAGCCGCGACGAGCGCCCGGAGCTGTTCTGGGGCATGCGCGGCGCCGGCGGCAACCTCGGCGTGGCCGTGGCCTTCGAGATGATCGCGCAGCCGGTGGGGGAGATCGGCTTCGCGCAGCTCGCGTTCGACGCGAGCGACACCGCCGACCTCCTCGAGCGGTGGGGCGCCGCCACCGAGGCGAGCGACCGAGCGGTGACGCCGTTCCTGCTCATCGGCCGCGATCGCCCCGGCCAGTCCCGCATCGCACAGGCGATGATCGCCGTCGACGCCTCCGAGCCCGAGACGATCGTCGACCACCTGCAGCCGTTCGCGATGGTCGGGCCGCTCGTGCAGCAGCAGGTCGTCCGCACGCGCTACGCCGGGGTCATCGACAACGCGGCCGGCGGCGCGCACCAGGGGCAGGGGGAGCCGACCACCCGGTCGGCGCTGCTGCGCTCGATCACGCCCGCCGTGGCCACGGCACTCGCGCGCTTCCTCGACACCGGCGCCCACTTCTTCTTCCAGACCCGCGCGATGGGCGGCGCGATCGGTGACGTCGACGCGGATGCGACCGCGTTCGCGCACCGCGACGCCGGCTTCTCGGTGACCGCGTTCGGCATGGACCGCACGCGCCTCGACGCCGCGTGGGACACGCTCGTCGCGCCGCACGCATCCGGCCTGTACCTCTCGTTCGAGACCGACCAGCGGCCCGGCCGGCTCAAGGAGGCGTTCCCGCCCGCGACGCTCGCGCGGCTGCGCGCGCTGAAGGCAGAGGTCGACCCCGAGAACCTGTTCCGCGACAACTTCAACGTCGTGCCCGCCGCGCTCGTCGAGGAGCGGTCGCCTCGCCGGACCGCCTAGGCTCGCTCTCGTGTTCGACACTGCGCCGCGGCTCACCCATGGCGCCATCACCGTGCGCGGCATCCGCCAGCGCGACGCGAAGGCGCTCGAGGGCGAGCTGATCGCCAACCGCCCCTGGCTCGAGCGCTGGGAGGCGACGCTGCCGGGCACCCGGCCGAGCGGCCGCTTCGACACCCGCTCGTCGATCCGCTCGCTGCTCGAGTCCGATCGCGACGGCACCGGCATGGCGTTCGCGATCGAGGTCGACGGCGAGTTCGCCGGCCAGCTCAACGTCGCGAACATCTCCGGCGGGGCGCTCGCGTCGTCGACGCTCGGCTACTGGATCGCGCAGCGGTTCGCCGGCCGCGGCGCCACGACGACGGCGGTCGCGCTCGTCGCCGACCACCTGCTCGGCCCGGCGGCCCTGCACCGCGTCGAGGTGTGCATCCGCCCCGAGAACGTGGCGAGCCTGCGGGTGGTCGAGAAGCTCGGCTTCCGCTACGAGGGCTGCCGCCGCCGCTACATCCACATCGACGGCGACTGGCGCGACCACCTGTGCTTCGCGATCGTGCGCGAGGAGCTCGCCGAGCCGATGCTGCAGCGCTGGCTGGCCGGCCGGGTGCCGCCGTTCGACCGGTCCGTCTACCCGGTCGAGGTCGGCGGCGACCCGCGCGCGGGCTCTCCGCGCTGACCCCAGCGCGCGCGCCGGAGCCGCTCGCGCGGCAATGTTCCCGATGCGTGGCGAACCGCCGCACGGCCTCCCGAGATCGGGCCCGCGCCGCCGCTACCGTGCAGGACATGCCAGAGTTCGCAGGTCTCGGGACGTCCCTCGTCCTCATCGTCGCGGTGGTGCTCTGGGTCGCCTACCTGGTGCCCGTCTGGACCCGCAAGCGCGAGTACCTCGCCACCGAGCGCAACGCCATCCGCCTGCAGCAGACGCTGCGGATCATGGCGGAGTCGGCGGAGTCGCCGGAGGAGGTGCGCATCGAGGCCGATGCCCGCACCATCGCCGTGCAGCAGAAGGCGGTCGCCAAGGAGGCGCGCCTCAAGCAGGCGATGGAGCACGCGAGGGCCGTCGCGCGGGCGCGCGAGCTCGACGAGCAGATCAAGGCGGTCGAGCGCGAGGTGCGCGCCGCGGTGAAGTCGACCGTCTCGCGCGCGCAGCGCCTGCGCCGCACCCGCCTGGCGTGCTTCGCGCTCGTGCTCACCGCTGTGGTGGCTGTGGTCGCAGGCGCGATCGTGCCGGGCCTGCAGGTGCTGCTCGCGCTCGGCGCCGTCGTCGCCGTGCTGGGCCTCGTCGGGCTCGTCGCCGTGAACGCGTCGGCGTCGCGGATGCGTCGCGTCGCGTCGTCCGCGCCAGAGGTCCGCACGCTCGTCGAGGCCCGGGAGGTCGCCGCGCAGGCGGTCGCCGCGGAGTCGCGCGTGGCCGCGCAGGTCGTCGCGCGGCAGGCGTCGCGCCCCGGTCAGCACCGCACCGGCGCCGTGCGCGCCGCGGCGTCCGCCTCCGGCGTGATCTTCGGCACCGCCGAGACCCCGCGCGCCGAGGCCGCCGGGACTGCGGACGAGGCCCCCGCGTCGCGCGCCTGGTCGCCCCGGCCGGTGCCCGAGCAGCGGCTGCGCCCCGAGTACCGCGCGGGCGACGAGCTGCTGCGACGCGCCCGTGCGCAGCTCGCCGAGGATCGCCGCGCGATCTCGGGCCCCATCGCCCGCGTCGCGGCGCTCGAGGCGAGCTTCGACGAGATCGTCACCGGCGAGATCGGCACCGCCTCGCCTACCGAGCCGGCCGCCGACCGCCGCACCGCGGAGACGCAGCCGGTCGCGCCCGTGCGCGAGATGCGCGTCGACCGGGCTCCCGCGGTCCCGGCCGTCGTCTTCGAGCAGCAGGCGCCGCTCGAGACCGAGCAGGACGAGCACCGCGTGCGCGTCGAGCAGCCCGCCCGCCAGGTCGAGCGACCGGCGAGCGGCTCGCGCTTCGCCTCGATGGGCCTCGTCGACGACGAGCTCGAGCGCCTCGACGTGCACGAGGCGTTCCTCCGCCGCGTCGGCTGATCGCTAGGCGCGCCTGCGCCGGCCCGCGGTCGTCGCGAGCACGAGGCCGGCCAGCGCGAAGAGCAGTGCGGTGAGCGCGCCGGTGCCGGGCGGCTCGTCCCAGGACTGCGGTACGGCGTTGAGCAGGGTGTACTCGACGATCGGGTTCGCCGCGATCGCGCACGCAGCAAGCAGCACGACGATGACGCTGCGCGCGACGCCCGAGCCGCGCGCCAGCAGCCGGTAGGCAGCGAGGCCCGCCGCGGCGAGCGCCAGCGGCCACAGCAGGCCGATCCAGCCCGTGTTGGCCCCGCTCGTGACGGAGGCGCAGCTCGGCGACAGCCCGGGCTGCAGCGGCATCGCCGCGCCGGCGCAGGGCTGCCAGACGACGACGATGATCGCGCCGAGCGCGATGCTGAGCACGATGGCGGCGGCGCTGGCCGCGAGGACGAGAGCGCGAGGCACGATCGGACGCTAGCGACGCGCGGTGGCCGGGAGGTGAACGGCCGCGGACGGCATGACGACGCCTCGGCCGGCGCCGATTTCGTAGAGCCCGCCGTCGTCGGGTACGCTGATCCGGTCCGGGCCCGTAGCGCAGTTGGTAGCGCGTCTCGTTCGCAATGAGAAGGTCGGGGGTTCGATTCCCCCCGGGTCCACCACACGCAGAGCCCCGCCGCGAGGCGGGGCTCTGCTCGTCTCTGCGGGGAAGCCACCACACTTCCATAACAGTGTCCGCGATTCTCCTCAGGCGGTCGCATCCGGCACTACCGTGACGCCGTGGCACACATCCTCGTCACCGCGATGCCGTTCGCGGGACACGTCCGTCCGATGACCGCGGTCGCCGCAGCGCTGCTCGACCGCGGGCACCGCGTGACCGCCTACACCGGCGCCCGGTATGCGGAGGCGTTCGGTCGGCTGGGATGCGCGATCCTGCCGTGGAGCGCGGCCCAGGACTTCGACGAGACCCGACTCTCCGAGACCTTCCCCGACGCCGGTGGCCCTGGCCCGCTCGGGCTGATCGCCAACGTGCGCGACGTGTTCATCGGCACCGCGCGCGGGCAGGTCGACGACATGTGCGCGGCGCACGCGGTCACGCCGTTCGACGCGATCGTCGCCGACGTGCTCGCGGTCGGCGCCGGCCTCACCGCCGAGCTGCTCGACCTGCCGTGGGCGACCATCTCCGTCGTGCCGCTGTCGATGCCGAGCCGGGACCTGCCGCCGAGCGGTCTTGCCCTGGCGCCGGGTCGAGGCCGCTTCGGCGAGGCACGGGATGCGCTGCTGCGCCGCGCAGCCCCGACCATGACGGCGCCGCTCGACCGGCCGCACCGCGCCGTGCGAGCGTCGCTGGGGCTCGGCCCCGGGCGCCGGTTCGACAGCACCCTCTACTCGCCGACGCTCGTGATCGCCACCGGGGCGCCGTCGATCGAGTTCCCGCGCACCGATCTGCCGGCGACCGTGCACTTCGTCGGCCGCCTGGTGCCCCCGACCGCGGCGCGACCCACACCGGCGTGGGTCGCGCCGCTCCTGGAGCAGGGCTCGCCGGTGGTGTTCGTGACGCAAGGCACGCTCAACACCGAGCCGACCGACCTGCTCGTCCCCGCGCTGACAGGCCTCGCCGACGAGCCGGTGCGCGTGGTGGGCACCACCGCCGGTCGGGACGTCGGCGCCGAGCCGCCGGCGAATGCGCGGCTCGTCGACTTCGTCCCCTTCGCCGCGATCGTGCCGAGCTGCGAGGTCGGCGTCACGAACGGCGGCTGGGGCGGGGTGCTCGAGATGCTGTCGATGGGCGTGCCGCTCGTCGTCGCCGGTGGCACCCTCGACAAGCCGCAGATCGCGGCGCAGGTGGCGTACTCGGGCGCGGGGGTCGACCTGCGCACCGGCAGGCCGAAGCCCGCGCAGGTGCGCGACGCCGTCCGGCGGGTGCGCAGCGACCCCCGCTTCAAGCAGCGGGCGCTCGAGATCGCCGCCGAGCTCGAGCGGCTCGGCGGCGCGCGCCATGCCGCCGAGCTCATCGAGCGGCTCGTGCTGCCGGCGCCGCGCGCGGAGTCGACCCGATGGACACGCGATCGGCCGCCGCCCGAGGAGGTGCCGCCCTCCGAGGAGGACGTCATCGTCGCGAGCGGGGCTTTGGTGCGGCCGGGCTGAAGCCGGTCAGTCGAGCAAGGACTGACGGCGGGCCGCAGAGCCTCGAGATCCCTGGCGCGACGTGCCGATGGCGCCGACAGGAGTCAGTTGCGAGTGGTCGGTGTCGCCCTCGTCAGAGCTGCGACGCGAGGACCATCACCAGTGAGGCTGTCACAGGCGCCGCGAAGCCGAGCGCAGCGTGAGCGACGCCGAGGCCCATGCCCCATCTCGCCGCCGTGCTGCTCGTGGCCGTTCGGCGTGCGCGGCGGATGCCTTTCGCACCCAGGACGATCGCGGCAATCGCGAGCGAGAGGCTCGCGAGCATGGTGAGGTTTGCGATCAAAGGCGCGGACTGCGTCGGCAGGTAGATGGCGAGCGTGAGCAGCCACAGCAGCCACGACATCAGCACGGCCCCCAGCGAGCGCTTCCCGAAGCGAGAAGCCCGGTGCTCGGCTCGTGGGCGCATCGCAGGAACGGTCGAGGTGCTCGCGACGTCGGGGCGCATCGAGTTCGGTAGGGGAGGCGTGGCGACGCGCGGCAGCGGCGGCACGGCGACACTGGGATGCGAGGGTGCAGGCGGCGGCACATGCGTACCCGGCCGGTGTTGCGAGCGAGCTGTCGCCGACCGGTGCTGTTGTGGGGGTCGAGGCGAACGCGTTGGATCGAACGTGAGACCGGCGAGTTCGCGGATCCACACATCGTGCAGCGGGGAACGACCGACTACTGGCAGGCTTCGAAGCCACCCCTGCACCTGCAGCGCGTTGAGCACCAGTACATCGGGATTCGAAGCGTTCGGCGCGACGATTGCGCCGGGGTCCATGAGCACGATGACCGACAACACGCGGTGGCCCGCGAGGTAGCGGCGCCACTTGTGCAGCTGCTTCGGGGCTTTCACGTCCCCACCGGCGAACGGCTGCCCGTCGCGCACGAAGACCATGGACTCCGAGTCGCGCATCGCAACGTCGTAGGTGACGCGTCGCTGCCCCTCGAAGCCCTTCCACAGCTTCGCGTCCACAAGGTAGAAGGCGCCGCCGGCGTACAGGAGCTGGTCGACGTCGCCGGTCTCGCCCGGCAGCTTCACCGAGTGGAACAGGACCATGTCCGGCGACTCGTCGACCACAGCGCGAGTCAGCCCCGACAGTCGCTCCTCACCCAGCCGACCTTGATGTGCCCGCTGCACGTTGAGCGCTCGTCCCGCTCCGATGAGCGAAGCACCCGGAATGCCGAAGACGCGCTGCGAGGCAGGGAGCGGCGCTCCCAGCCCTGCGGGAGCGCTCACGCCGCTCGAGCCGCGACTATAGCGGCGGTGGAGCGGGGCAGGGGTGACGAGAACGATCGCGCGTGCTGCATGGAAGGCCTTCACGAGACAGGGAGCTCCGGCTGGGGACCGGTGGAACCATTGTCACCGATATGAGCGATCCTCCATAGACTGCGGGCCCAGCCGCCGGTGCGTTGCGCTGCCGGGTTGACTGAAGCGTTCGCCCGCAGTCCCGGCCGCGCGGAGGACCTCCTTCGGATCGCGCGCCGACGACGACACTGCCAGTCCGTCGCCAGCATCGGCTGGTGCGGCCGCGCATGAGCTGCCGCTCGGGCAGCTCATCGACCTCGCGCCACGCCTGGATCTCCTTCGGGCGCACGCGGTACCACCGCATCCGCCCGGTCGACGCGCGGGGATCGAAGCCCGCCCGAGCCGCGAACGCATCGGCGCTCGCGGCCGGCAGGTCGTCGATGTCGAGCGCCTCGACGTTGCCGTCGATCATCGAGACGTCGCGCACGAGCCCGAGGCCGAGCCGCACGCGGCCGGTCGCCTCGAGGTTGCGCCCGGTCGGGCTCGACGGCGAGGTGGCCAGCAGCAGCGTGTCGCCGTCCCAGTCGAACGAGAGCGGCACGAGGTGCGCCTCGCCGGAGCGGGAGGCGGTCGCGACCCACACGTCGACGTCCTGCGAGAGCCGCCGCTCGGTGTCGCGGCGCGGCTGCTGGCGCGAGCGCGGCGCCATCCGCTCAGCCAGCCGCCGTCGAGCCGTCGGCCTTCGGCAGCACCGTGAGCACCCGGCGTACGAAGTCGTCGTAGGCCGCCATGTAGGTGCTCAGGAACTCCTTCGTCGACTCGACGGTGACGTCGTCGTCGTCGTCGACGAGCCCGTCCTTGTACTGCACGTACGCCTCGATCTCGTTCATCATCGGGGCGTTGCAGAACGACATGATCGTCTTCAGGTGCTGCTGTCCGACCGCGGTGCCGATGCCGCCGGGCGAGGTGCCGATGATGCCGACCGGCTTCCGGTTCAGCGCGTTCTCGCCGTAGGGCCGGGACGCCCAGTCGATCGCGTTCTTGAGCGCACCCGGGATGGATCGGTTGTACTCGGGCGTGACGATGAGGATGCCGTCGGCCTCTGTGATCGCGCGCTTGAGCTCGACGGCCTCCGGCGGGTAGGCGTCGTCGCGGTCCCGGTCGTAGAGGTCGAGCTGGTCGATCTCGATGAACGAGCACTGCAGCGCCGGGGGAGCGAGCTTGATGAGCGCGCGCGCGAGGCGACGGTTGATCGACGACGCGGCGATGCTGCCGCAGATGACGCCGATCGTGTACGGGGGTTCGTGGTGGTAGGTCTCGGCCATGGCCCCAGCCTGCACCCGGGGCCTGGACGGGTCCAGGGAGTGCGGCGAATCGTTGCCGTCGAGCGTCACAGCTCGGCGCTGCTGCTCGGAGCGTGGAGCCGCGGCATCGCTCATGCGGCCCCGGCGTCCGCCGCCTTCACGAGCCGGGCGCTGACGTACTGGATCTCGCGGCGCTCGAGCTTCGCGAAGGTCTCGGTGCCACGGAAGCCGGCGAAGGGCGCGAAGGCTCGGTGGAACCTCCGCGGGATCCACGCCTCCATCAAGGCGCGCCGACGGTCGTCATCCAGGTCCAGCGCACCCCGGACGTCCGCCGTGATGTCGTCGAGATCGACGAGCTCGAGCGGGCCCTCGCCGAGCCGGCGCCGCAGCGCGGCCATCTCCCGCGCCGGGCGGAGGTCGGCGAAGAGGAGGCTGCCGCCCGGGCGCAGCACGCGGTGCACCTCCGCGAGGAAGTCGTCCATCGAGCTGTAGCAGTGGGACGACTCCACGTTGACGACGGCATCGAACGCGTCGTCGGGGAACGGCAGCGCGAGCGCGTCGCCCTCGACGAAGCTGAGCCCGGGAGCGCGTCGGTGCCGGCGGCACAGGGCGACGGCACGACGTGAGAGATCGAGCCCGATCGTGGCCCGCGGGGCTCGGTAGCGCGCGATGAACGACGCGCCCCCGCCGCGTCCGCACCCCACCTCGAGCACGTCAGCACCGCGCAGGTCCGTGCCGGTGAGCACGTGGTCGTAGAGCTGGATGCAGAGGCGGTCGGGCTCGTCGGCGGCGTCGAGCACGGGACGGTCCGCCGGAGGCTGCACGAGGTAGCCGTAGTTCATGAACGCCCACTCGGGTCGCTGCACCCGGGCAGCGAGCAGCTCGTACAGTGCTCGCCACGCGAGCTGGCGCACGCTCATGCCTCAGGCTAGCCCCGCGACCGGAGGCGCGCCCGAGCCGCGCGAGGCCGCCGATGCCGGGCCTCGAGCCGCGTCGACCTACGGCACCTCGGGGAGCGTCGGGGCGTCGCCGCCGTTGCCGCCTTCGCCGCCGTCGCCGGGGTCCGTCGGTGTCGGCTCGCTCGGCGCCGGTGGCGGCGCCGGAGCCGGTGCCGGAGCGGGCTGCACCGGGCGGGGAGCGGGTGCCGGCGCCTGCTCCACGGGCGCCTCGACCGCAGCCTGCTCGGCGGCGATGGCCGCCTGCAGGTCGAGCGCCACCTGCGCGTGGGCGGTGAGCGCCTCCAGCGCGTCGATCGTCTGGGCCGGCGCCGTCTGCGCGCGGAGGGGCTCGGTGGCCGCACCGAGCGCGTCGGCGGTGGCGCCCAGCCCGTTGACGGCGACGCGCGCATCCGCGGCCTGCAGCACGGCGGGTCCGAAGGCGGTGACCGTCTGGTCGAGCTGGTCGAGCCGTGCGGTGTCGGGCGCGGCGTCATCGAGCGCGGCTGCTCGCGACTCGAGCGCCTCCACGTCATCCGCCGTCAGGCCCGCGGGCGCGGGCTCCGTCGTCGGCGGCGCCTCCGCCAGGCACGCCGCGAGCGGGTCTGCGACGCCCTCGTACTCCGCGGCGACGGCAGCGTCGTCATCTGTCGTGAAGCCCGCGGCGAAGACCTCGACCGCAGCCGCGCGGCTCTCCTCGAACGCGGCGCGGTCGACGGCCTCGATGATGATGTACGCGTCCTCGACGATGGCGGCGCCCCCGAGGGCGGCCTCCATGCGCTGCTCGAGCTGCACGCTGCCCACGATGCGGGCGTCGGCCTCGCACTGGGCCTGGAGCTGCTCGGCCTCCCAGGCGTCGATCGCGCTCGCCGCGGTCGCGTAGCGCTCCTGCAGCTGGCTCGACGACCCGCTCGCGGCCTCCGCATCGGCTCGCCGCTGGTCCCCGACGATCGTCACGGCGACGACGGAGCCGACCGCGAAGAGCGCGGCGGCGCCGAGGCCTGCGTAGGCCCAGGGTCGGGTGCCTTCAGACGGCATAGAGGACGCGCATCCTTCCGCGGATCAGAGCATGGATGCCTGCCAGCGTACCCGGCGTGCACGACCGGGAGTCCGGACCGGGGATGGAGCGCGTCAGCCGCGGTAGCCGCGCGGGTTGCGCTGCTGCCAGCGCCAGGCATCCCTCGCCGCGTCGTCGAGGGTGCGCGTCGCCTGCCACCCGAGGCGCTCGCGCGCGAGGGTCGGGTCGGCGGTCGACACCGGAGCGTCGCCCGGACGGCGGGCGACCACCTCGCTCGGCAGCTCGTGCCCGACCGCCCGCTCGAAGGCGCGCAGCACGTCGAGCACGCTCCCGCCGATCCCCGTGCCGAGGTTGACGGTGAGCACGCCCGGCTCGAGTGCCTCCAGGGCGGCGACGTGCCCCTCGGCGAGATCCGAGACGTGGATGTAGTCGCGCACGCCGGTGCCGTCGGCGGTGTCGTAGTCGTCGCCGTAGATGCGGAGCCGCTCGCGCTCCCCGGCCGCGACCTGGGCGATGAAGGGCATGAGGTTGTTGGGCACGCCCTTGGGATCCTCGCCGATGTCGCCCGACTCGTGCGCGCCCACCGGGTTGAAGTAGCGCAGCACCGCTGCGCGGAGGCTCGGGTCGGCAGCGGCTGCGTCCGCGATGATCGCCTCGATCATCGCCTTCGTGCGTCCGTAGGGGTTCGGGAGGTCGATGCCGACCGGGGCGTCCTCGCGCAGCAGCTCGCCCGGCTGCTCGTAGACGGTCGCCGAGGAGGAGAACACGAAGCGGTCGACGCCGTGGGCCGCCATCGCCTCGAGCGTCGCGATCGCCGAGCCGAGGTTGACGCGGTAGTAGGTGAGGGGCTTCGCGACCGATTCCCCGACCGCCTTGAGCCCCGCGAAGTGGATGACGGCGTCGATGTCGTGCTCGTCGAGCACGCGGCCGACGAGCTCGCGGTCGCCCGCGTCGCCGGCGACCATCGGGATCTCGACGCCCGAGAGCCTGCCGGCGCGCTCGATCGCCGCGGGGCTCGCGTTGGACAGGTCGTCCAGCACGACGGGGGAGTGGCCGTGCTCCGCGAGTGCGATCGCGGTGTGGGAGCCGATGAAGCCGGCGCCGCCGGTGAGCAGTACGCGCATGGATCTCCTGTGACGAGGGGCGGCTGCCACGATACGGCCCCTCGACCGCCTCGGCTGCTGTTCCCCGCGTCCGTCGCGATCGTCATCGTCAGCGCAGTCCTCCTGATGTGGCTGGCCGACCGCTTCGGTGTCGTCCACCGCCAGACGCGCAACACGTCGATCGGCGTGTTCGTCCTGGTTCCATCGGCGCATGACATCGGCTATCGAGAACATCCGTGCGATATCCTGCGTTCGCGCGAGCGCAACACTCAGGAAGCGCTGAGTGCCCACTGAGGTGACGAGTGGCGGCAGTGCCCACCTCGACGGGCATGCACGCACCCGTAGACTGCTACGTGCGTCAACGGAGCGGCACCCCCCACCCGGCCTACCCCTGGAGTGATCTTGTCGAAATCCGTGGCGATCATCGGAACTCGCGGCTACCCGAGCTACTACGGCGGTTTCGAGACCGCCGTGCGGAAGCTCGCGCCCTACCTTGCCGACGCCGGCTGGGACGTCACCGTGTACGGCCGCGACGGCGCGACGGTCGATGATGACCCGCTGCGCGATGCGCGCGTGCGCTCAGTGCTCACTCGCGGCGTCGAGACCAAGTCGGTCAGCACGCTCTCCTACGGGCTCTCTGCGACGACACACGCGGCACGCCTGAAGCCCGACGTCGCGCTCGTGATGAACGTCGCGAACGGGTACTTCCTGCCGCTGCTGAAGGCTCGCGGCATCCCGACGCTCGTCAACGTCGACGGCATCGAATGGCACCGCGCGAAGTGGGGCCGTTCGGCGAAGAAGGTCTTCCGAATCGGTGCGCGCATGACGAAGCACTTCGGTGACGAGCTCGTCTACGACTCGCTCGAGATCGCGCGCCGCTGGCGGGAGACGTTCGGGCGATCCGGAACGTTCATCCCGTACGGGGGTGACGTGCCGCCGGCCTTGCCGCTCGAGGCGGGCCTGACGCACCGCGGGTACGTCCTCGTGGTGGCGCGATTCGTGCCCGAGAACACGATTCCCGAGTTCGTCGAGGCCGCGGCGACGATCGCGCGCGAAGTGCCCGTCGTCATCGTCGGTAGTTCCGGCTACGGCGGCGAAGTCGAGGATGCGGTTGCAGCCCTCGCCGCGTCCGATGCCGACGTGCGGTGGCTCGGTCATATCAGTGACGATCAGCGACTGCTGTCCCTGTGGCAGCACGCCGCGGTGTACTTCCACGGCCACAGCGTGGGCGGCACGAATCCGACGCTCGTGCAGGCGATGGCGACGGCCACGCCCATCGTCGCTCGGGACACCACGTACAATCGCGAGGTCCTCGGTGCCGGCGGGCGCTTCTGCGCTCCGACGCCTGCCGCGATCGCTCGCGAGGTGCTCGCGATGGCCACGAGCCCGGAGGCGCAGGAACGAGCATCGGCGGCGAACTTCGCCCGCTCGCGAAGCGACTACACGTGGGAGGGCGTCTGCGCGAGCTACGAGGCCGCGCTCACCGAACTGCTGGAGGCATCACGATGAGCCGAATGACCGATACGACCGCGCTCGTCGCGTTCCCGATGCATGGGCAGCACAAGCTCTCGAACGAGGGCTACCGCACGCGCGATGGCCACATGATCGAGTGGTTCGGTAAGAAGCTCGAGGGTCGCGGCGCCGTGAGCGTGCTCTCACGACCGGAGCCGCTCGCCTTCAGGCCCATGCGCCGGTACTCGACCGAGAGCGTCGCCACGAACACGACGCCCAAGCCGACGTTCGACTGGCGTCTGCCCGATCCTCGGGATCGGCAGCGCTGGTGGGTGACGTCCCTCGGCTCCTACAAGCGCGCGCTGCCGTCGCTCGAGACACCGCTCATCACATGGAACCCGTTCCTCGGCATCTCGTCCGCGTGGGAGGCGATCGTCGACTCCGGTCAGCCTGTCGCGCTCGACCTGCTCGATGACTGGACCATCCACTACGCGTTCGCCGGCGTGCGCGCCGAACTCGATCGGGCCTATCGGGCGCTCTTCGAGCACGCGACGGTGGTGACCGCCAACGCGGAGGGCACGGTCGAGCTCGCGAAGCGGTTCGGCCGCGATGACGTCGTGTTCCTGCCCAACGGTTGCGATCCTGAGCGGTTCCAGGCGACGTCCCGTGCCGACGGGCCTCTGACGGTGGGCTACGTCGGCAAGATCGGCAAGCGGCTCGACCTCGACCTGATCGTCGACTCCGCGAAGTCGCTGCCGCACGTCTCGTTCGTGTTCGCGGGCCCGATCTTGGATCGGGAGTACCGAGCGCCGATGGCTGCGCAGGAGAACATCACGCTCTTGGGCGACGTGCACTACGACGACGTACCCGAACTGCTCACGACGTTCGACGTCGGCTGGGTCCCGCATCGCGTCGGCGAAGGCGAGGTCGGTGGCGACGTCATCAAGACGTACGAGTACCGGGCGGCCGGTCTGCCGGTGCTCAGCACGCCGGTGGCCGGTGCGACGAGCCGAGGCCTTGACGCTGTCGCTGTGTTGGAACCGGGAGACCACATCGGCTGGACCGCAGAGCAGGCGTCGGCCGGACCGCGTCTCGACCGCGTGGTCACCGAGCTGCCCGCAGAGGTGAAGTGGGAGACGAAGGCTGACCTCATCCTCGAACGGCTCGGTCTGGGAGGGGCATCATGAAGGTGAAGCAGCGCGCGAAGCGCGCCGTCGTGGGCGTGCTGAAGTCCGTGGAAGTGCATCGTCGTCTGCTGCTGGCCGCGACGGCTGGGATCCGGGGCGTGGGCGGTGAGGCACACATCCTCGTGTGTCCGCCTGGTGCAGGAAACCTCGGCGACCAGGCGCTGGTCGAAGCATTCCTCGAGAACATCGCCGGACCCGTCGTACTGATCACCAGGTCGGCAACTGACTTCGTCATCGAAGCGCGCTTCGCGGACCGCGTGCGCGTGGTGGCGGTGCCGAGCCTCCTCTACGGTCGGCTGCCGGACAACGTGGGGGCTGCGAGACGCTTCGCGGAGCTCCTCCGCGGCGCACGAAGCGTCTCGATCGTGGGCGCGGACACCATGGACGGTGCCTACAACCATCGGGCGGCGGTGAATCGTGCCGCAGTCGCCGAGGTCTCGGCCCGGCGCGGCATCCCGACTCGTGTGCTCGGCTTCAGCTGGAATGGTGCTCCGCATCCGGCGGCGGTGCGCCAGCTCGGGCTCGCAGCCGCGAGTGGTGCTCGTCTCTATCTTCGCGATCCGAGGTCCGAAGCGAGAGCCGTGCGCGACGGGCTGACCAATGTCGCTCCCTCGGCCGACATCGTGTTCTCCGCGACGTCCGTCGACGACACGCTCGCGCGAAAGTGGCTGGCGAGCTTCTCGGAGCCCGGCCGACCGATCGCGATTGTCAACGTCAGCGGGCTCATCCGGGAAGAGGTCGATCTCGCTGCGGAGTACGTGTCGGTCGTGCGCCATCTGGCCGCTGACTGCAACGTCTTGCTGCTGCCGCATGTCGTCAAGGTCGACTCCGACGATGCGGAAGCGTGCCGCGAGGTGATGCGGCTGATCGAGCCCGGCCTACCGGTTCAACTCGTCACCGATGCGCCGAGCCCCGCGCAGGTTCGAGGGTTCTGCCGGCACGCTGCTTCGATCGTGACCGGGCGCATGCACCTGGCCGTCAACGGGCTGCTCCAGGGACGCATGCCGATCGTGCTCGCCACACAGGGCAAGGTCGAGGGGCTGATGGAGCTCTTCGACGCGCCGCAGCTGTGCATCGCGCCGGGTCGCGGGATGGCCGATGCCATCATCCGGCAGATCGGCTGGGCGAGAGCGCACTCCAGCGAGCCGTGGCTCGATCGGGTCAAGGAGCTCTCCGCACAGAACTTCCTCGGCTTGACGCAGCCCGCACCCATGTCGACGTGACATGACGACTGCACCAACCCTCGGGGGGTCCGCCGCGCGGGGCGCCGCGACCACGATGGGCGCGCAGGTGCTGCGGATCGTCGTCCATCTCGTCGGCATCGTCGTCCTCGCGAGGATCCTCGCGCCCGCGGACTACGGCCTGCTCGTGATGGTGACGGCGATCATCGGCGTCGGTGAGATCCTCCGAGACTTCGGGTTGTCGTCCGCGGCAGTGCAGGCGAAGACGCTCTCCTCTGAGGAGCGCGACAACCTGTTCTGGGTCAACAGCGCCATCGGATTCGGCTTGGCGATCATCGTGCTCGCGCTGTCCTTCGCGCTGCCGTTGGTCTACAACGAGCCCCGCCTGGGGCCCATCACGGCGGCGCTGTCATGCACCTTCCTCGTCAACGGCATCTCGACGCAGCATCGAGCGAACCTCACTCGAGAGCTGCGGTTCGGCCGGCTCGCCATCGCCGAGACCGTTGCGCCGATCCTTGGGCTGGCGACGAGCATCGTGCTCGCGGTGCTGGGAGCCGGTTATTGGGCGCTCGTCGTCCAGCAGCTCGTGACTGCCATCGCAGCGATGGTCCTGCTCTTGGCACTCACCCGCTGGCTGCCGAAGGGTCCGCACTGGCACACCTCGATCCGAAAGTTCGTCCGCTTCGGCGCGCACCTGTTCGGCGTCCAGCTCCTGACCTACGCCTCGCGCAATGTCGATTCCATCGTCGTGGGGACGCGCTTCGGGCCGAGTGCCCTCGGCCTGTACGACCGTGCGTTCCAGCTGCTGGTGTTCCCGCTCAATCAGATCAATGCTCCGGCGACGCGCGTCGCACTTCCTGTGCTCTCGCGGCTCCAGGACGACAGCGCCCGGTTCGGCCAGTTCCTGCTGCGGGGACAGACCGTGCTGGTCTACGTCATCACGGCCCTGTTCGCGTTCGCAGCCTTCCACGCCGCGACGGTGATCGAGCTGCTGCTGGGTGCTCAGTGGACGGCCAGTGCGCCGATCTTCCAGGCATTGGCAGTCGGAGGAGTCGCCCAAGCGCTGAGCTATGCGACGTACTGGGTGTTCCTGACCTTCGGGCTGACTGCGTCCAACCTGCGGTACGCCCTGCTCACGCGACCGATCCTGATCGTCGCAGTGATCCTCGGGTCGTTCTGGGGACCGGTCGGGGTGGCCATCGGCTACAGCGCGACCCTGCTGGCCTTCTGGCCCTTCGGGCTGTGGTGGATCTCGAGGATTACCCCCGCGCCGGCTCGCAGCATGTTCGGCGTCGGGATCAGGGCGTTGGTCGCTGCCGGAGTCAGCGCGGCCGCGTCTCGGCTCGCCGTCGCGGCGCTCCCCTTGGACGCTGTGTATGAGCTCATCGTCGGGGCGGCGGTCTTCATCGTTGCTGGCATCCTCGTGATGATGGTATGGCCGCGTGTTCGACGCGACATCCAATCCATCTCCCAGCTGCGACACTCCCTGAGGAGCGCGAAGTGACCGCTCGATCGCCCCGCCGTGCACCCACGGTGCTCTATTCGGTGCCTGCGCCGAGCGCTGCATCGAACCCGTACACGACGATGCTCGCGCGGGGCGTCGCCCAATCGATGGCAGTCGAATTCTTCTCCTGGCGCCGAGCGCTGCTGGGTCATCACGACATCCTGCATGTCCACTGGCCCGAGACCCTCGTGCGAGGGTCGAGCGCAGGACGGCGGATCGCCCGCCAGCTGGCTGGACACGCGTACTTGACCATCGCGCGCGCGCGCCGGGTGAAGATCGTCCGGACACTGCACAACCGCGAGCCTCATGAGCCGGGCTCGCTGATCGAGCGATGGTTCATCCGCCGTCTCGACCGCGCGACCGTCAGCACCGTCTTGCTCAGCCCCTCGACGGAGGCCGCAGGCCCTGGCAAGCACGTGATCCCTCACGGTCACTACCGCGAGTGGGAGCCTTACAAGCTCGATGCGCCGCCCGCCAAGACGAGGTCGATGCTGCTGTTCGGCTCCCTCCGTCGCTACAAGGGCATCGAGGACGCGATCGCCGCGTTCAAGGCCCTGCCCCCCGCGGAACGATGCACGTTCGTGATCGCAGGCGCTCCCGCGGATCCCGCATACGAGCACGACATCGTCGCGGCGGCGACAGGAGACCCGAGGATCACGGTCGATGCCCGCCGGGTGCCGGATCGGGCGCTCGCCCAGCTCGTGGCCTCCGCCGCCTGCGTCGTGCTTCCGTACCGGGACTTCTACAACTCTGGAGCGGCCCTCCTCGCGCTGAGCCTGGGCACCCGCATCGTCGCTCCTCGAACTCCTTCCTCCGAGCTCCTCCTCGGCGAATTCGGCCCCCACTGGGTCACGCTCTACGACGGAGCGATCAGTGCAGCAGTCATCGAGGGTGCGCTGAGCCCCGCCCACAGGTTGCCGGCCTCGCCTCCCGACATGCGGGCGCGTGAGTGGCAGCCCATCGTGGACGCGCACGTCGCGCTCTACGACCAGCTCGTCGGAGCACGCTGATGGACGTGCTGCTCGCGATCCCGCTCATCGCGGCGATGGCGCTTGCGCTCCCAGCGAAGAAGCACATCCGCTTCGGGGTCACCGCCTTCGCCCTCCTGGTCGTGCTCGCTGTCTTCCAGACCACCGGAGGACGCGGGACCATCGGGCTGTCATCGACGTACATCGTCGTTGCGGTCGTGGCGCTGATCGCCATCCTCTCGTTACGGAAGCAGCATCTGCCGCTGCTCTTCCTCCCGCTCGCCGTCTACCTCGCGCTCGGGATGACGCTGATCTGGGAGCCGCAGAGCGGACAGATGGGTTCCGCCTTGAACCTGCTGTTCGGTGCGATCGCGTGGGCGGCCGGGGCACTGCTGGGGTCGCTCTACCGCGACGATCCAGCGGCAGAGCGCTGGCTCGTCGTGGGCTTGCTGCTCGTCGTGGCGTTTGAGCTCGCGGTCTGTGCGCTGCAGCTCGCGGGTCTCCAGATCTTCGTGCCAGATGCGCGGACGATCGAGCTGGAGGGCGGGCGCGCCAACGGCACGTTCGCGCACCCGTCGACCGTCGGCAAGATCCTGACGCTCGTTCTGCTGCTGGTGCTTCCGAGCACGCGCTCCACCGACGCGTGGACGCGTCGGCTCGCCTCTGTCGCCGTGGTTGCGAGCATCCTGCCGATCGTGCTGTCGGCGAGTCGGGCCAACCTGCTCGCCGTCGCCGCCATGGTCCTCGTGTGGTCGCTGCTGCAGCCGCAGGTCGGGTTCAGCCTCAAGCGCTTCGCGTTGCCCGCGGTCGGAGGCGGCGTGATCCTGATCTTCCTCGATCAGATCCTCAGCAGGTTCGACCAGGGAACGGGCGAGCGAGAGCACTTCATGCGCGTGGCGCTGGAGCAGCTCGGCCGTACGCCGTGGACCGGTGTCGGACCGGGCTCCTACGTGCCCGTCGTCGGGCGCTTCGATGCGTTGACGGCGCAGGGCTGGCCGGTGCACAACATCTTCGTGCTGCAGGCCGTGGAGCTGGGCGTCATCGGTGCCACGATCTTCTTCCTCCCGTTCGTCATCGTGATGCTCCGATCTGCGGGTCGATGGCGCGCGGCCGGTAGCGAGGGCTCGTTCGCGCGGGCAGTGCTGGCCTACGTCCCCGCCCTCGTCGCGATCGGGTGGACGGGTTGGGGATGGCTCGCGCCCGACGTGCTGCTCTTCGCTTGCTTCGCGTTCGCCTTCGTCAGTGCGCAACTGCGCCAACGAGGCGAGGAACGCCCGTTGGTGCCGCCCTCCGGATCCGACGTGCGAGTAGGAGTGACCCGGTCATGAAGGTGTTTATCGTGGCCGCGCCCCTCGAAGGGCGGAGCGGCGTCTACAGGACGACGTACGACTTGGTGCACGAGGCTCGAGGTCGAGGACTCGATTGGTCCGCACTGGTCGGGATGCGTCGTTCAGCCCCCGCCGCCGCACGGCAGCAGTCGGATGCCGTCGAGGAAGCGTTCGTCGATGGGCATGGCTTTGCTGGCGTGGGTGAGATCAAGGCGCTGCTCGAGCGGTCCGCCGCGTTCCACGAAGCGGACGTGGTGGTCACGCTCATCACGCAATCCGACATCGCGATGTCCACGATGGCGCAGCGGCCGCGCAAGACGTGGGTCGCCTTCCTGCGCGGCATGCCCTGGCCCGTTCGTGGTGAGCAGCATGTGGTGAAGCGGCTCGTCCAGCGCGTTACTGAATCTGCAGCGCTGAGCAGAGCCGACGGCATCTGGGCGACGACCGACGTCCTCGCGCGGGAGGCTGGTCTCCAGGGACGGGCCACGATCGTGCCGGCGGGCATCCCCTCGGCGGCTCGGACGCACTTCGGGGCGCTCGATGAAGGGACGCACGCGGTCTGGGCGGGACGGCTCGCCGTCGACAAGCAGCCGGAGCTGTTCGTCGAGGCCGCGAGAGCGAGCGGGATCGCGTCCAGGATGTTCGGCGCTGGGCCGATGGAGTCGCTGGTGCGATCGTCCGCGCCGCCGTGGGTCGAGGTCGTGGGCTGGGTCTCGCCCGATGAGCTCTGGCGGGACGCGTCGATCTTCGTGGGCACGTCCTACCGCGAGGCGTTCGGTCGCAGCGCTGCGGAGGCCGCCCTGCGGGGGGTCCCCGTCATCGTGGGAGGCAGCTACGGCGCGGCACCGCTGCTGTTCCGTGAAGCGGATCTTCGGGAAACGCTTGTGCTCGACCCGCAAGATCAGCTTCGATGGGGAGCAACGATGACGGAACTTTGCAGGAACGCAGAACTTCGCCAGCGCGCATCTGACCATCTTCGCGAGAGCGCGGAATTGCTCACCATCGCGGCCTCGGTCGATCGGATGCTCGAGGAGCTCGCTGCCTCCTGAGGAGTCGAGCCCGGCGGCGTCCGTCGCCGAGACGAACGGGGTGGGCCATGGCAACTCTCAGCAGGCGGAGCGTGGTGGTGGGCGGAGCGCTCGCCGCGGTGGCGGCCCTCGACATGGCGCGGAACCACAGCGCGCAGGCGTCACAGCGCTACTTCGCTGTCTCGGATCACCCAGGTGTCATCACCGTGGCAGAGCCGGGCGAGTTCCCCGGCGTCGACCCGACCGGGGCGACGGACTCGACCGCGGGCCTGCAGGCTGCGCTCGACGCGACGCTCGAGGGCGGGACGCTCATCGTGCCCAATGGCACCTACCTGCTGAGGCAGGCCATCGCTCCGAAGAGCGGCCGCTCCGTGCGCATCCAAGGGTATGGAGCGACGCTCGTCGCGACCGGCGGAGCCTCGGTGATCTCGCTGAGGGGTCAGTACGACGGGACTCTGGGAGTCACCCAGGTCAGGGAGGTCGCCCAGGCGTTCGCCTCCGGGGTCACCGAGGTGACCTCGGTGCTCACCGTCTACGGCACCCCGGGCTGGCGGAGCGGGGACGTCATCAAGGTCGTGTCGGATGACAGCATCGAAGGTGCTCGCGACGCTCGCAATCGTCGAGGGGAGTTCGCCACGGTGCTGAGCTCGGTGGGCTCGACCGTGACCCTTACGGCCCGCCTGCGCGACGCCTACGCGCAGAACGTCCGCGTCGCCCGGGTCTCGCGCCAGACGATCCGGGTCGAGGGCTTCGAGGTCCAGACGGCCGAGGGGCAGACAGGGAGCGACGCGCTGCTGTCGTTCACCAGGCTGTTCGACCCGGTGGTGAAGGACGTGAGCGTCATGCGGGCGGCGGGACCAGCGATCCGCTTCTCCTCGTGCTTCGGATACCGAGCAGAAGGGGTCGACGTCTCGTACGCACAGGACGCGGCCGGCGAGGGGGTGCTGGGGTACGGAGTGCTGGACAACGCGAGCTCGTACGGGCGCATCGTCGGCGGTACGTTCCGCCACGTCCGGCACGCCTACACCGACGACACCCCGACGATCGCGGCGAACGACTCGGATCTCGCCAACTACGGACGCACCTACGGCACGGTCCTGGTCGGAGTCCATGCGGTGGGGACTACGTCCGCGGCGTTCTCGACGCACCACTCGTCGGAAGGCGTGCACTTCGAAGCCTGCCGGGCCACCGGGGGCGTCCCCGGCGGCACGAGCGCCGTCGCCTTCGAGCTGCGGGGGAGGCGCCACCGCGTCAGCTCCTGCTCCGCGGTCGCCCTGACCAACGGCGTGCTCATCCGCACGGAATCAGCGGGAGGGGAGAGCAGGGGGCACCTCGTCTCGGACTTCAGGGGCGAGCGCCTGACGAACGCCGCGGTGCGCATCGAGATCCACCCGACGGGACACCCGCAGGCCAAGCAGCGCGACTCGGAGACGAACGTGAGGATCGAGGGCGTCAGCAGCGTCGATTCCCTCCGCCTGGTGTACGCGGAGAATGCCCGATTCTCGATCAGCGGGGGGCATTACCATGCGCCCGCCGGAGTCGACGGGGCTCTGCTCGAGGGGTTCTTCCTCCGGAACTGCGATGCGTCGATCCGCGACGTCGTGCTCGACTACTGCGAGAACGTCGCTGGGCGGCCGAGACCGGTGATCACGGGCGGCGCGACCGGGTTCACACCCGGGCGTCAAGACACGACGATCGACGGTCTCGAGATCCGCATCACCCCGGAGGCGGCGTCCCGTGCATACTTCGTGTTCGGCGGGGTTGAGAATCGCGTCTACGGCAGCGGCATCCGCCTCACGCACCCCTTCCCGCGCGTCCTCGGCGAGAGTCACGCAGACACGTCCTGGACGTGGTCGGTCGATGCGCGGCCCGGTGTCGCAGGCTCGGGAGCGCACTCCGCGTACTTCGCGTTCAAGACCGTGGTCGCGGCGACGCAATGGGGGGAGGTCGTGAAGTCGAACGACCCGGAGGTATGGATCCATCTCGACACCGAGGGCAAGGCCCTGGAGATCGGTCAGCTGCCCGCCGGCCGCAGGCGGGGTCAGCGCTGGGTGTTCTTCCAGTCGTCGGCCGGGACGGTGAAGTTCCTCCACGGGACGACCGCGCGCACCTCGCTCAAGGGCGCCGCGGCGCGCACGCTCTGGAAAGGGCGGCGGCTCGACCTCGTCTGGGATGGATCGCTCTGGCATGAGCCGGTCGGCCTGTAGCGTGGCGCGGTGGCGCGCGCCTTCCCAGGGCAGCTCGACGCCGCCGGCGCATCGGCGTTCACAAGCCGGACACATCCGCCGTCTATCGTTGCTGACATGCCATTGCCGAGTCAACGCACGGTAGCCGCACGTGACCGGTCGTCGTTCAGCATCCTCACTGTCTGCACCGGCAACATCTGCAGGTCCCCGCAAGCGGAGCATCTCCTCCGTCTGCGCTTCGACACCGCGTTCGGTGCGCAGGCAGCCGACGTCGTGGTCGTCGGGAGTGCGGGCACGCTCGGATACGACGGGCAGCGCATCGACGAGCAGGCCCGAGCCGAGGCGGAGCGGCTGGGGGCGCTGCACGCTGCGGGTCACCGCGCTCGACGACTCCGCCCAGACTTCATCGAGCGTGCCGACCTCATCCTCGGCATGTCGAGGGAGCATCGCGGTGCGGCAGCCAGCATGCTTCCGAGTGCCAACCGGCGGGCGTTCGCGCTCGTCGAGTTCGCGCGGGTACTCGAGGCGCTGGCGCAGGGACGGGTTGATGTCGGCATCGGGCTCGACAGGAGTGGGCTGGCGCCGTTCATGCACAGCGTTGTCGAGGCTGCAGCGACGGCACGAGGCCTCGTCGCCCCCCCGCATTCGCGAGTCGAGGACGACATCATCGATCCGTACCGGCTGTCCGCAGACGTCTATCGGCAGTCAGCAGACGCGGTCCAGCTGTGGGTCGGCCGCACCATGCAGGCGCTCACCACGCTGGCAGGCCAGCCCTTCCCGGATGGCGCGGGGTCGCAGTCGCGCCTGCCGTAGCACATGCGTCCTCAGCGTCCCCCCAGCAATAGCATCAGAGGAAAAGGCCATGCGCAACAGGGGTGAAGTCGATGTCGGAGGAGTGGACGATGACCGAGGGAGAGTGGTGACCCGGGTTCCGGGGCCGAACGCAACGCAACCCATATCGCTGCGACGCTCGTCGCCGCCATGGGTGGCTCGATTCCCTGAGCGCCTCCTCATCACCGACATCGTCGGCGTCCTGCTCGCGGTCGGTGTCGCTCAGTTCGTGAATCTGTCCCTGCTAGGCGACCGGGACCTCGTCGAGGGTGTCAACTGGCGCGGGATCGTGGATCCGACCTGGATCAGCGTCGTCATCGCCGTCGCGTGGCTGATCGCGCTCGCGGCCTCAGGGTCGCGAGACGCGCGCGTCCTCGGCAGCGGCACCACGGAGTACGTGCGCGTCTTCAACGCGTCATTCTTCCTCTTCGGGGTGATCGCGATCACCGCCTACTTGACCGAGTACGAGTTCGCGAGAACATACGTCGCGATCGCGCTGCCGGCAGGCCTCGCGCTCCTCCTGCTCTCGCGACAGCTGTGGCGGCAGTGGCTGGCTCGCATGCGAGTGCGGGGCTACTTCCAGAATCGGGTGGTCGTCGCTGGGTCGGTCGCGGGGGTCGCGCACATCGTGGAGCAGCTGCACACCGCGAAGGGAGCGGGCTACGGCGTGCAGGGGGTGTGCGTGCCGGGCGGAACGGCGAACGGAAGGCTGCGCAAGCTCGGGGTACCCGTGCTCGGCGACATCGACGACTCGATCGCCGCGCTCGCACGCGTCAACGCACACACGCTGGTGCTCACGGGGAGCGACGAGCTGTCGCCGGAGAAGATCCGCGAGCTGAGCTGGCGCCTCGAGCCGGGCCGCCAGCACCTGATCGTCGCGCCCGCGCTGACCGACGTCGGTGGACCCCGCATCCACACTCGCCCCGTGGCAGGGCTGCCGCTCATCCATGTCGAGACGCCCAGGTTCGAGGGCTCGGAGCGCTTCCTGAAGCGGATGTTCGACATCCTCGCGAGCATCGGGCTCATCATCACCCTCTCGGTGCCGCTGCTGGCGATCGCGCTCGCGGTCAAGCTTGACTCCTCCGGGCCGGTGCTCTTCAGGCAGGAGCGGATCGGCTTCCGGGGTAGAACCTTCCGCATGCTCAAGTTCCGGTCGATGAGGGTCGACGCGGAGCAGGTGCTGGCGACCCTCCTCGACGAGCGCGACGATGGGCTCGACGCTGGCAACGCGGTGCTGTTCAAGATGAAGCACGATCCGCGCATCACGCGCGTGGGGCGTTTCATCCGTCGCTTCTCGCTGGACGAGCTCCCGCAGCTGTTCAACGTGCTCGCTGGCGACATGTCGCTCGTGGGACCGCGACCACCGCTGCAGCGCGAGGTCGATCTCTACGAGCAGCACGTGCACCGCAAGTTCCTCGTCAAGCCCGGCATCACGGGTCTCTGGCAGGTCAGCGGTCGCTCCAACCTCTCGTGGGAGGAGTCGGTGCGTCTGGACCTCTACTATGTAGAGAACTGGTCGCTCATCGCCGACCTGCAGATCCTCTGGCGCACCGCGAAAGCAGTGGTGGCCCGAGATGGCGCGTACTGACGCGCGATCGGCCGGCTTCGATCGAGGCACGGCAATCGAAGGGAATGTGACGTGGAGCTGAGCGACTACCTGCGGGTCCTTCGCAAGAACTTGCTGCTGCTGCTGGCGCTCATGCTCACGGGCGTCGGCGCCGGCGCGCTGGTCGCGGCGGTGCAGGAGCCCGTCTACAGTGCGCAGACGCAGGTCTTCGTGTCGACGCAGGGCGGCGACACCAGTGCCGAGCTCGTGCAGGGCAACTCCTTCACGCTCTCGCGGGTCAAGACGTACGCGCGCCTCGCGACGTCGCAGGGTGTGCTCGATCGCGTCGTCGCTGAGCTGGACCTCGATGCCACCGCACGTGAGCTCGCGGGCTCCGTTGCCGCGTCGCCGCTGCTCGACACGACCATCATCGAGATCAGCGCGGTCAGCGAGGACCCCGCGGTCGCCGTTCGCATCGCAGATGCGGTCGCCGCGAGCCTCGCCACAACCGTGGCGGAGATCGAGTCGGCAGGGGAGCAGGGGAGCCCCATCCGGCTCACCACGGTCGAGAACGCCGTGGTCCCCGAGGATCCCATCAGCCCGCGGCCGCTGCTGAACGTCGCGGTTGGTGCGGTGCTGGGGATCGCGCTCGCGGTCGCAATCGCACTGCTGCGCGAGGTGCTGGACACTCGCATCCGCGACGAGCGTGGACTCAAGCTGGTCACCGACCTCCCGATCGTGGGCTCCATGACCTTCGACTCGAAAGCGAAGCAGCGCCCGCTGGTCGTGCATTCGGATCCTCTGAGCCCTCGCTCGGAGGCGTATCGCACGCTCCGTACGAACCTGCAGTTCGTCGAAGTCGACGGCCGCAGCCGGACCTTCGTCGTCACCTCCTCGACGCCGAGCGAAGGCAAGAGCTCCACCGCTGCCAACCTCGCACTCGCACTGGCAGACGCCGGGGAGACGGTCATCCTCATCGATGCGGACCTCCGCAAGCCGAAGGTCGCCGAGTACATGAACATCGATGGCAGCGTCGGACTGACGGATGTGCTGATCGGGCGTGCCGAGCTGGTGGACGCCGTACAGATGTGGGGGGAGTCGTCGCTGTACGTGCTCCCGTCCGGCCAGATCCCGCCCAACCCGAGCGAGCTGCTCGGCTCCAAGTCGATGCAGGCGCTGATCACGCAGCTCGAGTCAGAGTTCGACTGGGTGCTGTTCGACGCGCCGCCGCTGCTTCCCGTCACAGATGCAGCCGTCCTCGCCCGACACACTGCCGGTGCCATCATGGTCGTGGCCAGCGGCCGTGCAACCCGCCATCAGCTCGACGTCGCGCTCAGCATGCTCGAGAACGTCGATGCTCCCGTGGCAGGCGTGGTGCTCACGATGCTGCCGGCGAAGGCGGGGAACGCATACGGCGCATACGGCGCATACGGCGAGGGCTACGCGCTGAGCAAGGCGACGGCGAAGGCGAAGGCGAAGGCGAAGGCGAAGGCCTGACTTACGCGCCGTCGACTGCGCGACGCCGCTCGGACACAGTCGCGTAACCATCGATCGATAGGTTCATCACCATGCAGACCTCCGTCACGAAGGCCGTCATCCCCGCCGCAGGGCTCGGCACCCGGTTCCTGCCCGCGACCAAGGCATTGCCGAAGGAGATGCTGCCGGTCGTGGACAAGCCGGTCATCCAGTACGTGGTCGAGGAGGCGGTGCGCGCAGGGCTCGACGACGTGCTGTTCGTCACCGGGCGCAACAAGAACGCGCTCGAGAACCACTTCGACCGCGCCACCGAGCTCGAGGCGACGCTCATCAAGAAGGGCGACGTCAAGCGGCTCGCCAAGGTGAAGCGCTCGTCGGGGCTCGCGAACATCCACTACACGCGGCAAGGCGACCCGCTCGGGCTCGGCCACGCCGTGCTCCGGGCACGCGCGCACGTCGGCGACGAGCCCTTCGCGGTGCTGCTGGGCGACGACATCATCGACGAGCGCGACCACCTGCTCGAGCGGATGGTCGAGGTGCAGTCGACGCTGCAGACGACGGTCGTCGCGCTCATGGAGGTGCCCGAGTCGCAGGCGCACCTCTACGGCATCGCCACGGTCGAGGCGACCGAGCAGGACGACGTCGTGCGCGTGACCGGACTCGTCGAGAAGCCCGAGGCCGGCACGGCGCCGTCGAACCTCGCGATCGTCGGCCGCTACGTGCTGCGCCCCGAGGTCTTCGGGGTGCTGGAGCGGACGGAGCCCGGCAAGGGCGGCGAGATCCAGCTCACCGACGCGCTGCTCGAGCTCGCCGGCGACGACGCCGCGGGCGGTGTGCACGGCGTCGTCTTCCGCGGACGCCGCTACGACACCGGCGACCGGCTCGACTACATCAAGGCCAACGTGCTGCTCGCCTCGGAGCGCGAGGACATCGGCCCGGAGCTGCAGGACTGGCTGAAGCAGTTCGTCGCCGGCCTCTGAGCCGACCGCGCACGACCACGAACGCCCCCGAAGTAGGGTTGACAGGGTGCCGCACCGGCGCCCGAGAGTGACGTCGGCGCCCGCCGGCAGAGAGTACGAGCAGCTGTGAAGATCGTCGTCGTCGGCACCGGATACGTAGGCCTCTCGAACGCAGTGGTCCTGGCGCAGCACCACGATGTGGTCGCCGTGGACATCGACGAGCGCAAGGTCGAGCAGGTGAACGCGCGCATCTCGCCGATCATCGACGTCGAGCTCGAGGACTACCTCGCCACGAGGCAGCTGAGCCTCACCGCGACGACGGATGCGGCAGCGGCCTTCGAGGGCGCCGGGCTCGTCGTGGTCGCGACGCCGACCGACTACGACCCGCAGGAGAACTTCTTCAACACGAAGTCGGTCGAGTCGGTCATCGAGCAGGTGGTCGCGGTCGCCCCCGAGGCGACGATCGTCGTGAAGTCGACCGTGCCGGTCGGCTTCACCGAGCGGATGCGTGCCGCGCACCCGGGCGCGCACATCGTCTTCTCGCCGGAGTTCCTCCGCGAGGGCCGCGCACTGCACGACAACCTGCACCCGTCGCGCATCGTGGTGGGCGACACCGGCGAGCGCGGGCGGCAGTTCGCCGACCTCATGGTCGAGGGCGCGGAGGCGAAGGACGTGCCCGTGCTCCTCACCGACCCGACGGAGGCGGAGGCGATCAAGCTCTTCGCCAACACCTACCTCGCGCTGCGGGTCGCGTACTTCAACGAGCTCGACACCTACGCCGCGACGCACGGGCTGGACGCCGCGCAGATCATCGGCGGCGTGGGACTCGACCCGCGCATCGGCACGCACTACAACAACCCGTCGTTCGGGTACGGCGGCTACTGCCTGCCCAAGGACACGAAGCAGCTGCTCGCGAACTACGAGGACGTGCCGCAGAACCTCATCGCCGCCGTGGTCTCGGCGAACACCACGCGCAAGGACTTCGTCGCCGCCGACATCCTGCGGCGCGAGCCCAAGGTCGTGGGCATCCACCGGCTCATCATGAAGTCGGGCTCCGACAACTTCCGGGCGTCGTCGATCCAGGGCGTGATGAAGCGGGTGCGCGCCAAGGGCGTCGAGATCGTGCTGTACGAGCCGGCCCTCGAGGAGGACACCTTCTTCGGGTCGGAGATCATCCGCGACCTCGACGAGTTCAAGCGACGCTCCGACGTGATCGTCGCGAACCGGCGCTCCGAGGAGCTCGAGGACGTCGCAGACAAGCTCTACACGCGCGACATCTACGGCCGCGACTGAGCGCGGCGCGCGTGCGCTGAGGCGGTCAGCGTCGGAGCGACCGCCGCCTGGCTCGGAGGACAGTCGCCTCGGCGATCGCAGCGATCGCCGCGCCCGCGAGCGCGCCGAGGCCGTTCGCGGCGACGTCGAGCAGCGACGTGACCCGGGCGGGCATGAACAGCTGCGCCGTCTCGACGCCGGCGCTCGCGGCGACGCAGATCGCGGTGGCGAGCCACCATCGGCGTGCGCCGAGCACGAACGTCAGCAGCAGCGCGACGGGCACGAGCATCGCGACGTTCGCGAGCGCCTCGAGTCGCGTCCAGCTCAGCCACTCGAGCAGCGTCCGGTCGTGCAGCCATCCGAGCCCGCGGACGACGAGCGGCTTGGCACGCGCCTGCAGGGGCGTCGGCAGCAGCGTGACGAGCAGCGCGACGGGCGCGACGATTGCGAGCCCGACCGCGCCGACGCGGCGGAGGGACGCCCGCACGGCGCGCGCGTGGATCTCCCAGAGCCGGCTCATGCATCCAGTCTGCACGGCACGCCCGGTGGCTTGGCGCAGCGAGGCAGGAGGATTCGTCCCGGATGGTCGAGCATCGAGATCTCTGAGAGTGAATGCAATCGACCGCGCCGATTGTCCGCGTCAATCTCGGTGAAGCAGTGGGGGACAATACCCGGCGAATGCGAAGCGAATTGGATTCGCGGACATCCGGGAGTATTCTCTCCGTTATGGCTAAGAAGACAATGGTGCAACTCGTCGACGATATCTCAGGTGATGCGATCGGCGACGGCGAAGGCCGCACTGTGCGATTCGCATTCGACGGGGCAGACTACGAGATCGACCTCACGAACTCCCACATCGAGGAGTTCTCGAACGCGCTCGAGGACTACGTGCGCGCATCGCGCCGCGTCTCCGGGCGACGCAAGACGAACGCTCCCGCGGGCCGCAGCGGTGGCAGCAGCAGCAGCGGCGAGACCGCGGCGATCCGCGAGTGGGCGGAGTCCCAGGGGCTGAAGGTCGCGACGCGCGGCCGCATCCCCGCCGACATCGTCGACCGGTACAACAACCGCTGATCCGACGCAGACGACGAGAGCGCCGCCCCGAGGGGCGGCGCTCTTTCGTATGCGCTCATCGCGCGAGCAGCTCGTCGATCCGCTCGGCGATCAATGCCAGGCCCTCCTCATTGGGGTGGAGATCGTCGTAGGCGATGAGATCGGGCCGGTCCAGGAACAGGTCGCCGAGATCGAGGTATTCGGCCCCGGCGTTCTCGGCAGCCGCTGCCACGTGCTCGCGCAGCGCGAGCAATGCGTCGGGGGTCGGGGAATCGTCCCAGAGCGGCGACGTGACGATGAGCCGCGCATCCGGCAGCTGGCGCCGCACCGTTGCGTAGAAGGTGGTCACCGCTTCCTCGACGTGCGCGCGCTGGAGGTCGTTGCGGCCGCCGGAGACGACCAGGATGTCGGGATCGGCGTCGACCGCCCTCGGCAGCACGCCGATGTACGATTGGCATCCGCTCGATGCGCAAGTCCCGTCCGCGCGCCCGGTGGAGTAGCCGGTGCCGGCGATCGCGGGGTTCTCCACGCGCCAGCCCCGCAGCTCGCCGAGCATCGCCGGGAAGCCCGCTCCGCTGATGGGTGTGGCAGTGCCGACGGTGTACGAGTCGCCGATGAAGACGGCGAGCGGGGCGTCGTCGGAGCCCGCGGAGGTCGGCGCTGTGGTCGCGGTCGGGTTCCCGGACGGCTCCGGGGCGGGGGGCCGGGGCCAGAGCAGCAGGGCGGCGATGGCGGCGAGGGCGACGGCGGCGAGGACAGCCGCGGTGGTCTTCGCTCGGCGGGACATGGTGGTCTCGATACGCGGCCGGCTTCGCCGGCTGCTACTCGACCAGCGGGTCGGGGGCCGGCCGCGAACCCGCCAGCGGGTCGGGGGCCGGCCGCGAACCCGCCAGCGGGTCGGGGGCCGGCTGCGAACCCGCCAGCCCGTCGGGGGCGGTGACGAGCGCGCGGACCGCCTCGAGCGGGACCGCGACCCAGCTCGGTCGGTTGCGCACCTCGTAGACGACCTCGTAGAGCGCCTTGTCGAGCAGCAGCGCGGTGAAGACGGGATCAGACTCGTCGACCGGTCCGGCCGCCTCCGCGTAGCCGGCCAGGAACTCCGCGCGACGCTGCCACACCCAGTCGCCCGCCGCCGCGCCGTCGGCGTCGGGCAGCTCCTGCAGCGCGGAGCCTGCGGCGTAGTCGAACGAGCGCAGCATGCCCACGACGTCGCGCAACCGCGGCTCGCGCACCATCCGCTCGTGCATCGGCCGCAGCGGCTCGCCCTCGAAGTCGAGCAGCACCCAGCCGCCGTCCGCGCCGCGCAGCACCTGGCCCAGGTGGAGGTCGCCGTGGATCTGCTGCAGCTCTCCGAGCTGCCGCACCTCGCGCAGCCGGTCGGCGGCCGCCTGCAGCTCGTCGTGGAGCTCGCCGAGCACGCCCGCCGCCTCCTGCCGCGCCCACGCCATGCGCTGCTCGAGCCCGGTGATGAAGCGCAGCGTGTCCGCCTCGCTCGCGCTGGCCGTGCCCATGGCCGCCGCGAGGTCGCGGTGCACCGTCGCGACCGCCTCGCCGAGCGCTCGGGCGTCGGGCGCGTCGCCGGGCTGCTCACCGCGCAGGGTCGCGAGGGCGTGCTGGCGGAACAGCTCCCAGGCGTCCTGCCCGCCGGACACGAACTCCGACACCGCGAGCAGGTGGCCGGTGACGAAGGCGTCGCCCGCCGGCCAGCCGGCCGTCACGGACGCGAGCAGGTGGGGGATGCGGTCGCAGCCCGCCCGGGTGAGCGCACCGGTGACGACGACGTCGGGGTTGTCGCCGGGGGAGACGACGCGGAAGACCTTGGCGATCCAGGTGCCGTCGCCGCCGATGATCGAGGTGTTCGACTGCTCGCCCGTGATGACGCGGATGTCGCCCGCGGGGGCGGGGTCGGCGGTCGCGTCGCCGTCGAGGCCGTTGACCGACCGCCTGCCGGTCGCGACGTCGAGGAGCGCCTGCACCGCATCCGCGTCGCCGCACGCGTCGACGAGCCAGCGGCCGTCGAGCTGCGCGATCGGGGAGCTGCCCGGCTCGTCGCGCCACGCGACCGGCACCTGCAGCAGGGTGTCGCCCGCGCGCAGCAGCAGGATCTCGGCATCGCCCAGGTCGTAGCTCGTCTCGAGCGCGATGTCGACCTCCTGGCCCTTCAGCGGGTACCAGCGAGTGGTCGGCATCCAGGCCGCGACGGCGGTCAGGACGGATGCGTCGGTGAGGGAGGGAGCGTCGGTCGGCGTGGGGTCGCTCATGGTGGCCATCATGCCGGGTGGCTCTGGATGCTGGCTATCAGCCGGTGGTCTCGACGCGGACGGTGCGCCGCGCGCACCGCTTCGCCCGACCGGCGGCAGCGACTACGGCAGCGTGTGCAGCTGCAGCCCGTAGACGACCGTGCCGAGCTGCGACACGGGCGCCATGAGCCCCTCGACGGCGCAGGTGCCGCCGGTGCCGCGGATGCCCGACACGACGCCCACCGCGCGCGCGCCGGCATCCGTCGGACGACTCACGACCGGGCCGCCGGAGTCGCCGAGGCAGAACGCCGAGGAGCCGCTCGAGCGCACGATCTGCACGTGCATGCACTCCGACCCGCGCGGCGTGCCGTAGCAGGTGACGTAGGCGCCGCCCGCGGTCAGGTCGCACTTCCAGCCGGTGACCTGGCCCGACGAGCACAGCTGGTAGCCGGAGGGCGGCCAGGTGGTCTGCGTGCCGGTGATGTCGACGGTCGTCGTGTTGCCGGTGTAGATGCGGGGGAGCGTGCGTGCGTCGTAGGACGCGGCGATGACGCCGAGGTCGAACGGCAGCTCGCCGTCGTTGAGCTCGGCGACCAGGTCGCTGCGGCCGATCGACGTGCCGGCGGCGTTCCGCACCGCGCGGTCGTCGGCGTAGTCGCTGCAGTGCGCGGCTGTGACGATCACGGGTCGGTGGCCGTAGAACCCGGTGAAGCCGGACGTGCACGAGACGAACGAGCCGCTGCGGAACTGCGTCTGCACGCGCATCCCGCCCGAGAGCACGGCGACGTCGTTGGTGCGCGCCGTGCGGATGGGGGCGACCGCCGCCGGGTCGATGGCGGCGCCGGCCTCGAGCGGCACCGCGGCCGCGTTGGCGGGCACGGTGTCGGTCTGCGCGACGCTGACCGACGCGCCGACCTCGGCTGCGGCATCCTCGGCCTCGTCGATGACCTCGCGCACGTCGCCCTCGACCGCGATGGGCTCGGTGCCGGCGGCCCGAGCCGCGGATGCGGTGGGCACCTCGACCGAGAGCGAGTCCTGGCCGATGCCGATCGCGAAGGCACCGTCGACGGGCATGGACGCCGCCATGTCGTAGGCGATCTCGAGCAGCTCCGCCTCGCTCGACTCCTGCGCGACGAAGCCGACGTCGATGCCCTGGGCGCGCGCGTCGCGGGCGATGGCGCGCACCTCGCTCGGCACGTCGCCGGCCCAGCCGATGCGGATGGTGCCGGCGACCGGGTCGCCCTCGATCGTGCCGATGCGCGAGACGGGCGTGCGGGCATCCCACGAGGCGATCTCGTCGATCACCGCGAAGTGCGCCTCCTGGATGGCAGGGATGTCGTCGGCGGAGACCGCCGGGGGCGCGGGCGGGATGGCGATGAAGGTGGCGCCGAGACCAAGGGTGATGACGGCAAGGATGAGCGGGCGGCGCAAGCGGGGACCTCGTGACGGGCTGGGGAGCAGGACCGACGCTGAGCGTAGCGCGGAGTTCAACCTCAGGTCGAGGGTATTCGCAATCTTTCCCTGCCGGGACGTTGCCGATGTCGCAAGGCGCGCGGCCCGAGCGCTGCTGGCAGGATCACTGCACGGGAGTCGGCGTCGCCGGGTTCTCGACCGACGGCCCGGCGACCGTCGCGCGCTGCGGACGCCGCTTGAGCGCGCGCCGGACGATGAGCCAGACGACGAGGCCGAGCACCGCGAGCACGATGAGCGTCGGCACAGCCTGCCCGAGCGCGAAGAGCGCGGCGGCGCCCCAGGCCAGGAACGCGCCCCACCCGGCGACGAGCCCGTCCCAGAAGCTGGGCGTGCCCGTCGGCCCCTCGACCGTGGTCGAGCGGATGTCGACGCCGATCGTCGACATGGCCACGAGGTCCTCGAGCGCGCGCTGCTGCGAGCGCAGCTGCTCGAGCTCGCTCGTGCGCTCGGTGAGCTGCGCCTCGACCTCGAGCAGGGTCTCGGTGTCGGCGGCGGTGGTCAGCAGCTGCGTGAGCCGGTCCACGGAGGTGCGGGCCGCGTTCACGCGCACCTCGAGGTCGCGCACCTGCGCCGTCACCTGCTCCTCGCCCATGTCGACGCGGGTCACCTCGCCGAGCTCGCGGAGGGCCGTGAGCATCGTCTCGACCTCCGCGGCCGGCACGCGCACGGTGAGCGTCGCCCATGCGGGCTCGAATTCGGTGGACGCGCCCTCGGAGCGGCGATCGATCGCGCCGCCGCGGGCGACGGCCGCGTCGGAGACCGCATCCGCCGTCGCGATCGGGTCGCCGACCCGCATGCTGAGTGTGCCGGAGATGATGACGGAGCGGTCCTCGTCACCGGCGACGCCGCCGAGGTCCTCGCCGGCCCCGGGGATGCCGACGCTCGGCTCCTCCGCGGGGCTGCCGCCGAGGTCCGGCACGCCGCCGTCCTGGCCGCCGCCCTCCTGGGCGGGCGCGCCGACGACCGGCGACTGCGAGGCGCCCATGGCGCCGCAGCCGGTGAGGAGCACGGCGCCGACGACGACGATGCCGGCCATGGACAGGAGTCTGCGGGTCATGCTTCCAGCGTGCGCGCAGACCGGCCGAAGCACAGCCCAACCTTTCGCACGACTCGGGCGTCAGGCGACGCCGGTCAGGGCGGTCGCGGTCAGTCGCGGGGGTCGCCGCGCTTCGCCGCCTTCGCCTCCGCCTTGGCCGCGCGCAGGTCGGCCTTCGCCGCTGCGCGCGCCTCGGCTGCCTCGTTGCGCGCCTCGACCGCCTGGAGCCGCTCGGCCGCCCTGGCCACGGCATCCGCCGCCTTCGCCTCTGCCTGCCGGAGCCTTGCGCGCGCCTCCTCGACGACCTTGCCCGCCTCGCGCACCTGCTTGTCGTCGAGGATCGACGCAGGCAGGCGCTCGAGCGGCTCGTCGGGCTCGTTGCGCTCCAGCCAGCGCTCGATGCCGTCGAACAGGCGCGAGAGGCCGAAGCCGAAGCCGCTGCCGTCGTCGACGTCGTTCGACTGGAACGCTCCGGCGCGCACCGCCGGCGCGAGCAGCGGGAAGCGCTCGTCGGTCACGAGCTCGGGCAGCGCGCGCCGCACGTCCTCGTCGACCGCCGCGTCGCTCGACGCCTTCGAGTAGAGCGCGATGTAGCCGAGCAGCAGCCGCAGCGTGGGCAGCTTCATGCGGTCTGGCGCGGGCACGCCCTCGAGCGCGGCGAGGCCCGCCTCGATGATCGCGAGCCGGTTCGGCGTGGTGGGCGTGGAGCTGGGCGGCAGGTCGGCGAGCCACGGATGCGCGTCGTACGCGGCGCGCACGAACATCGCCCACTCGCGCAGCCGCTCGCGCCAGGTGCTGCCCGCGCCGGGCACCGTCACCTCGCTCGCCGTGTCGTACATGAGCAGCAGCAGGCCGTCCTTGCCGGTGACGTACCGGTAGAGCGACATCGGCGCGACGCCGACCGCCGCGGCGACCTTGCCCATGCTGACGGCCTCGAGCCCCTCGGCGTCGGCGAGCTGGATCGCCGCCTCGACGATCTGCTCGGTCGTGAGCTCGCGCTTCGGGCCGCGGTGCGGCAGCTCCGCGACGCCCCACGTCACGGCGACCGCGTGCGGCAGGTCGGGCGTGGGGTCGATCGGCTCGATCGGGTTGGTCACAGCTGCCTCGTCGCTCACTGGCGGTCGTCGGGGTGGGTGCCGGTGCGCTCGCCGGTCTCGAGCGCGGCGATGGCGGCGAGGTCGTCGTCGTCCAGCGAGAACCCGTCGACGTCGAGGTTCTCGCGCAGGCGCTGCGGATGCGTGGACTTCGGCGTCAGGGCGCCGCCGAGCTGCAGGTGCCAGCGGATGATCGCCTGCGCCGGGCTCACGCCGTGCGCGGCGGCGATCCGCCCGATGACGGGATCGTCGAGCAGCCGCGACCTGCCGAGCGGGCTCCACGCCTGGGTGACGATGCCGTGCGCCGCGTGGAACGCGCGCAGCTCGTGCTGCGGCAGCCACGGGTGCGACTCCACCTGGTTCACGACCGGGGTCACGCCCGTCTCGCCGATGATGCGCCGCAGGTGCTCGTCGGTGAAGTTCGAGACGCCGATGGAGCGGATCCGGCCCTCGTCGCGGAGCGCGATCAGCGCGCGCCAGACGTCGACGAACTGGCCGCGCGCCGGGCGCGGCCAGTGGATCATGTAGAGGTCGACGGGGGAGCCGAGCGCGGCCTCGCTCGCCGCGAACGACGCGCGCACGGCATCCGTCGACTGGCTCTGCTCGCCCCAGAGCTTGCTCGTGACCGTCAGGGTCGTGCGGTCGAGCCCGCCGTCGACCGCGCGCCGCACCGCGTCGCCGACCTCTCGCTCGTTGCCGTAGAGCTCGGCGCCGTCGATGAGCCGGTAGCCGGCGGCGAGCCCGGCGTCGACGACCGCGCCGGCCTCGTCGGCGGGCACCTTGTAGAGGCCGAAGCCCAGCGCGGGCATGCTGCGCCCGTCGAGCAGGGGCAGGTCGGCGGGCATGGCTCGATTGTCGCAGGCTGGGCCCACTCGGCTCCTCCCTCGCTCGGGGGAGGCTGTCGGTGCCGCGGTCAGCGCGGCAGCTCGACCGGCGCGGTCTCGGGCGGCTCGCCGATGCCGTGGCGCAGGTCGGGCTGGTGGCGGCGGAAGACCGCCGCGATCGTCGCGGCGATCGCCACCATCGCCACCGCGACCCAGACGCCGCCCACGCCGCCGATCGCGTCGATGCAGACGCCCGCCACCGCAGAGCCGACGGCGGCGCCCAGCAGCTGGCCGGTGCCGATCCAGGCGTACGCCTCCGGGGTGTCGGCGAACTTCACCGTGCCGGCGATGATCGCCGAGAACGCGGCGAGCGCGGGCGCGGTGCCGATGCCGGCGATGAAGAGCGCGATCGAGAGGCCCACGACCTCGGTCATCGGCAGCGCGATCGCCATGCCGATGAGCACGATCGTCAGCCGGATCGCGACCGACCACGGCGTGATGCCGCGGCTGCCGAGCGCGAAGCCGCCGATGAGCGAGCCGAACGCCGAGACGGCGAGCACGATGCCTGCCTCGAGCGCGCCCTCGCCGAAGGTCGCGACGACGCCCGCCTCGACCGCCGAGAAGCCGCCGATGAACATGGCGGAGACCACGACGGAGAGCAGCACCGGGGGCTTCCGCAGCACGCGCCCGAGCTTGCGCGAGGTCGGCGGGATGCGCAGCCGCCGCACCTCCGGCGAGACGATGAAGAAGGCGGCGCCGATCGCCTGGATCGCGATCGTGACGAGCAGCGTCGGTCCGGTGCCCATGACCGAGACGAGCAGCGTGAGCAGCACGGGCCCGAAGACCCAGATGATCTCCTGCAGCGCAGCGTCGAACGAGAACAGCGGCGACAGCAGCCGCTGCGGCACCATGCGCGGGTAGAGCGTCCGCACGGTCGGCGTGACCGGCGGCATCGCGGCGCCCGCGACGGCGCCGGCGAGCACATCCGCCCACAGCGGCACGCTGAGCGTGGCCATCGACAGCAGTGCCGCCACCGACACGGCGGTCGTCGTCACCAGCACCGCGACGGTGCCGAAGCGGGCCATCAGCCGGGTGACGAAGGGGCCGGCGATCGCCATGCCGACCGAGAAGGCGGCGAGCACGAGACCGGCGGCCGTGTAGGAGCCGTGCTCGTGCTCGATGTGCATGAGGATGCCGAGCGAGTACATGCCCGCGGGGAAGCGCGCGATGAGCTGCGCGAGGATGATGCGCGCGAGTCCTGGGACCCTCAGCACCTCACCGTACGCGCGCACCAGGACAGCCTAGGACGACGAGCGCCCTCCGCGGCGCCCCGACGCGTCAGCGGTCGGCGTCGGCGCGCGGGGCCTTGATGAGCACCGCGGCGACGAGCGCGACGACCGCGGCCGCGACGTGCGCCAGCAGCCCGAGCTGGCTCGACAGGTCGAACGGCACGACCGGATTCCACGCGACGGCGATCGCGAGGAAGACGGGCACCCACCACCAGTGCTTCGCCTGCACGGCGAACCAGCCGATGATGAGGGCGAGCACCGCGATCACGAAGCGCAGCGTCTCGTACCAGTCGCTGCCGATGAGCAGCGTGCCGACGACGAGCGCGATCGCCAGCAGGATGCCGGGGGCGAGCGCGTTGCGCTGGACGCTCGGGCCGTAGCGGTCTGGCTCCATGGGTGCTGCACTCCTCCGGGTCGGCTTCCACCGTATGGCCACCGCGGCGGGCGTCAGTCCGCGAGCGCCTTCCGGATGCGCTGCAGCGAGACGGGACCTGCGGTGCCGAGCTGCTGCGCGAAGAGGCTGACGCGCAGCTCCTCGAGCAGCCAGCGGGCGGTGATGAGCCGCTCGGCCTTCGCGGATCCGTCGGTGCCGGGGACGGCATCGGTCACCGCCGGCGCCAGCGGCAGCGTGCCGCCCGCCGCGGTGAAGAGCGCGACCGCCTGCTCGACCTCGGTCATCCACGTGCGGTCGCGGTTCGCGGTCTCGGGCAGCCGCTTCACGCGGTGCTCGATCGCGCGCACGTAGACCTCGAGGCGACCGAGCCGGTCGAGGCCGGTGCGGCTGACGAAGCCGTCGAAGACGAGCTGGTCGAGGTGCGCGCGGGCGTCGGCGAGGGCCGCCATGTGGGCGAGGCTCGCGCCGTCGCGGATCGCGCGGTCGGCGAGCCGGGCGGAGGTCAGGATGCGCGCCACCTGCGACGCGAGCGCGAACATCCGCTCGACGAGGCCGTCGGCGACGCGGGCGCGCAGCGCCTCGAAGTCGGCGACCGTCGCCGGAGCCGTCGTGCCCAGCTCGGCGTCGATGATCGCGAGCATGAGGTCGTCGAACAGCCGGTCGGTCGACGCGTAGGGGCTCGCGCCGAGCGCCAGCTTCTCGGCGGCCGTGAGGTTCGACTGCACGTAGGGCCCCGGGCTCGGCACCTGCCGCAGCAGCAGCTGCCGCACCGCCGCGCGCTGGTCGCGCTGCTGCGCCTCGCGGGTGGCGGCGAGGCGGATGCCGACGGTCGCCCTGCCAGCCCCCGCGCCCTTCGCCGCCGGCCCGGTGATCGCGTAGCCCGGGTACGCCCGCACCGTGTTGCCGCCCTGCCGCACGTCGATGTGCTCGGGCAGCTCGGTGTCGAAGCCGGCGACCTCGTCGCGCTCGAGGTCGCTCGTCACCTTCACCGCGACCTTCGCCACCTGCGTGCGCGCCTGCTGGCCGAAGCGCCGCTGCAGCGCCTCGAGGTCCTTGTCGGCGCCGAGCCGGCGCCCCCGGCCGTCCTCGACCGCGAAGGTCGGCTTCAGGTGGTCCGGGATGCGGTGCCAGTCGACATCCGTCGCCGCCGCCTGCACGTAGGCGGTGCGGGAGATGCGCGCGGCGAGCACCTCCGCGATCGAGCGGGAGGCGGCGCCGCGGCCCTCGCCGCCGGCCGGCGGCTCGGCCGGGAGCTCGGCGAGCATCCCGCGCGCCCAGTCGGCGGCCGGCACGACGTGCTTGCGCACGTGCTTCGGCAGGCTCTTGATCATCGCGGTGAGCAGCTCCTCGCGCATGCCGGGCACGAGCCAGTCGAAGCCGGCGGGCGTGAGCCGGGGCAGCACCGCGAGCGGCACGTGGACGGTGACGCCGTCGTCGGCGGCGCCCGGCTCGAACCGGTAGCTGAGCCGCAGCCGCTGCTCGCCCTGCTGCCACTTCGTCGGGAACGCCTGGCTGTCGACGGTCGCGTCCTCGCCGGTGAGGTCCTCGCGGCGCATCGTCAGCAGGTCGGGCGTGGTCTTCCTCGCCTCGCGCCACCAGCCCTCGAAGCTGCGGGTGGAGGCGACGTCGGCGGGGATGCGCGCGTCGAAGAAGTCGAACACGGCCTCGTCGCCGACGAGCAGGTCGCGGCGCCGCTGGCGCTCCTCCAGCCGCTCGAGCTCGCGGCGCAGCTCCTTGTTTCTGCGGTCGAAGTCCTGCGGGCTGTCCCACTCGCCGTCGACGAGCGCGTGCCGGATGAACAGCTCCCGCGCGTGCTCGGGATCGATGCGCGAGAACTGCACCCGGCGCCGCTCGACGATCGTGACGCCGAAGAGCGTCACCCTCTCGAAGGCGACCACCGCGCCCTGCTTGCGCTCCCAGTGGGGCTCCGACACCTGCCGCTTCGCGAGGTCGCCGGCGAGCGGCTCGGCCCAGGCGAGGTCGATGGATGCGACGTTGCGGGCGAAGAGGCGGCTGGTCTCCACGAGCTCCGCGGCCATGACCGCGTGCGGCGGCTTCTTGGCGAGGGCCGAGCCGGGGAAGATCTGGAACCGCGCGCCACGTGCGCCGAGGTACTCGGGGCGGGGGCGCATCCGCCGCTTGTCGCCCTTGTCACCGGGCCGCGACTGCTGCGGCTTCTGGGTCTCGTCGAGCGTGCCGATGCGGCCGAGCAGGCCGGAGAGCAGCGCCTTGTGGACGGCGTCGGCGTCGACGGACGTGGCGAGGGAGCCAGGTGCGTCGTCGACTGACCGCCTCTTCTCCGTTGATCGAGTAGCAGTCGCAGACCGCGTATCGAGATCAGAGCGGCTGGCGTCTCGATACGCGCCTTCGGTGCTACTCGACGAGCGGAGAGGCTTCAGCCCCATCGACCTCGTCAGCTGCCGCACCACGTCCTGCCACTCCCGCACGCGCAGGAAGCTCAGGTGCTCCGCCTTGCACGCCTTGCGGAACTGGTTGCCCGAGAGCGCCGCCTGCTGCGCCTGCAGGTGCCGCCAGAGCGCGAGCAGCGTGATGAAGTCGCTCGTCGGGTCGACGAAGCGCGCGTGCATCCGGTCGGCCTCCTCGCGCCGCTCGAGCGGGCGCTCGCGAGGGTCCTGGATCGTCAGGCCGGCGACGATCGCGATGACCTCGTGGGCGACGTCCGCGTCGCGGCCGGCCAGCGCCATCCGCCCGAACCGCGGGTCGACGGGCAGGCGGGCGAGCTCGCGGCCGATCTTCGTGATGCCGCCCTTCGCCGAGATGGCGCCGAGCTCGCGCAGCAGGTCGTGGCCGTCCTTGATGCCGCGCGAGTCGGGCGGCTGCAGGAACGGGAACTCCTCGAGCGGGCCGAGCCCGAGCGAGGCGGCCTGCAGGATGACCGCGGCGAGGTTGGTGCGCAGGATCTCGGGGTCGGTGAACGCGGGGCGCTTGTCGAAGTCGGCCTCGGCGTAGAGGCGGATCGCGATGCCCGGCGCGACGCGGCCCGCGCGCCCCGAGCGCTGGTTCGCGCTCGCCTGGCTGATCGCCTCGATCGGCAGCCGCTGCACCTTGCTGCGGGCGGAGTAGCGCGAGATGCGGGCGGTGCCCGTGTCGATGACGTGCCGGATGCCGGGCACGGTGAGGCTCGTCTCGGCGACGTTCGTGGCGAGCACGACGCGGCGGCGGATGCCCGGGCGGTGCGAGCGCTCGAACACCCGGTGCTGGTCGGCGGCGCTCAGCCGGCCGTAGAGGGGGAGGATCTCGGTGGTGGCGCCGAGCCTGCCCTGCAGCTGGTCCTGCGCGTCGCGGATGTCGGCCTCACTGGGCAGGAAGACGAGCACGTCGCCGCTGTCGTCGCGGGCGATCTCGGCGAGGGCCGACTCGATGCCGTCGATCGGGTCGAGGTCGACGTGCTCGTCGGGCTCGCCATCGCCGTCCTCGTCCTCGTCCATCGCCTCCGCGACGAGGGGGCGGTAGCGGATGTCGACCGGGAAGGTGCGCCCGGAGACCTCGATGATCGGCGCACCGCCGAAGTGCCGGCTGAACGACTCCGGGTCGATCGTCGCGCTCGTGACGATCACCTTGAGGTCGGGGCGGCGGGGGAGCAGCCGCTGCAGGTAGCCGATGAGGAAGTCGATCGTGAGGCTGCGCTCGTGCGCCTCGTCGATGATGATCGTGTCGTACTGCTGCAGGTCGCGATCGCGGTGCATCTCGGCGAGCAGGATGCCGTCGGTCATCACCTTGATCTGCGTCGCCGCGCTCACCTGGTCGGTGAAGCGCACCTTGTAGCCCACGGCGCCGCCGACCTCCTCGCCGAGCTCCTCGGCGATGCGCTCGGCGATCGTGCGCGCCGCGAGCCTGCGGGGCTGCGTGTGGCCGATGCTCGAGCGGCCGAGCTCGAGGCACATCTTCGGCAGCTGCGTCGTCTTGCCCGAACCGGTCGCGCCGGCGACGATCACCACCTGGTGGTCGCGGATCGCCGCCATGATCTCGTCGCGCGCCGCGCTGACGGGCAGATCAGCCGGGTACTCGATGCGCATCCCTCCATTCTCCCGTGCTCCGCTGTGCCCGCGCACCCGCGCCCGCCGCACCCGCGGACCAGCGCCCGGAGTCGGTAGACCCGTTTCCGGATGGTGGACCCCAGATCTCGGGTCCATGCTCCGGAAACGGGTCCATCCTGCTGACGGGCTCCGCTTGTGCCGAGGAGGCTGTCCACAGGGTGGCGGTCGCCGCCAGACCGGGCGCGCCAGGAGCGGGCACCCTGCCTCCATGCGCGACTCCGACAGCACCATCTGGCAACGACGCGTGCGCGTGCAGCGTTCGGGCGCGCTCCGCGCCGACCTCCCGACGGCGGAGCCGTGGCGGGAGTCGGGCCTCGCACGCATCCGACACGGCGTCTACGCTCCCGCCGCCGAGCTGGAGGCGGCGGGCCACGGCGTGCGGTACCTCGCTCGGATCGAGGCGACGGCCGAGATGCGCAGCTCACCGACCTTCGCGCGTGAGTCCGCCCTCGCCCTGCACGGGCTCCCGTATGGGGCAGAGCCCGACCGCGTCTTCACCATCGGCGACCTGCGCACCGCGGGCCTCAAGGCCGGGGTGCAGCACGCGCGCGTGGAGCTCGACGCCGAGGACGTCGTCGAGGTGCACGGGATGCAGGCGACGTCCGTGCCGTATGCGCTCGCGGACCTGGCGCGACGGCGCGATCAGCGGGTCGCGGTCGCCGCGATCGACGCGGCGTTGCACGAGCAGCGGTGCGACCGGGAGGAGATCGCCGCAGCGCTGTCGCGGCAGAGCAGGGTGGGCCGGTCGCGTGCGGAAGCGGCGCTCGCGTTCGCCGACGGTGGCGCGGAGTCGGTCGGCGAGTCCTGGAGCCGGGTGGTCCTGCAGCTCCTGGGCTTCCCCGCCCCGCAGGTGCAGCCGCGGGTGCGCGGCGCGAGCGGGCGCATGTGGGAGCCCGACTTCGGGTGGACGCTGCCCGAGCTGCCGAGACCACTGCTCGGAGAGTTCGACGGCCAAGAGAAGTACGGTCGCCTCGCCGCAGCGGACGGACTGACACCGGCGCAGGCGCTCGCGCGGGAGAAAGCCCGCGAGGACGACCTCCGCGTCGAGCACGACATCGCGCGGTGGATCTGGATCGACCTGCTCGAACCCGCGCGGCTCGAGCGGCTCCTGCTGGCGCACCGGCTCCCGCGCATCCGCCGGCCGTCGCTGTGGCTGCCACCCGCCGCCTGAGCTGGATGGACCCGATTCCGGCCCAGGGACCCCGAATCTCGGGTCCAGGATCCGGAATCGGGTCCTTCGAGCGGTGAGGGCGCCGAACGGCGGCGGAGCCACTCTGGCGCTTCCCAGGGGGCGCGGGCAGGATGCGGAGCATGGACATCCACGACAACGGACCGCAGCGCAACGCGTTCGACATCGAGACGGCGACGCGCGAGAACTCGAACTACCGCACCGTCGCCTGGACCGGCGAGCACCTGCAGGTGACCCTCATGTCGATCCCGCCGGGCAGCTCGATCGGGCTCGAGGTGCACAACGGCACCGACCAGTTCCTGCGCCTCGACGCGGGCAGGGGCCGCGTCGTGATGGGCCCGTCGAAGGACGACCTGCCGTTCGAGCAGGAGGTCTCCGACGGGTGGAGCGTGCAGGTGCCCGCCGGCACGTGGCACGACGTCATCAACATCGGCGACGAGCCCATGCGCCTCTACGCCATCTACGCGCCGACCCACCACGCGCAGGGCATCGTCCAGCCCACCGCTGAGGACGCCGACGCCGACGAGGAGGCGGGCCGCGACGAGCCGCCGTCGTGGGTCGAGGAGGTCGACACGAAGGGCGAGGAGAAGGCCTAGCCCCGAGACGACGAGACGCCCGCCGAGCTGATCGGCGGGCGTCTCGTCGTTCGCGGCGATGCGCGCGAGCGGATGCGCGTCAGCGGTGGGACGTGCCCTGGTCGTCCGAGGCGTCGCCCTCCGGCGCCGCGTCGACGTCGGTCTCGGCGGGTGCCGTCGCGATGTCCGGGTCGGCGCCGATGACGGCGGTGCCGTCGTGGGCGTCCTCGCTCGGGCCGGGGTGCGACGTCGTGTCGTCGTCGGGAATGGCGGGGTTCATGACGATCTCCTCTGCGTAGGCCTCGGTGCCGGACGCCCCGACACCGGCGTATCCGGGTGCACCGGCAGCGGCAGCACCGGCGGCCCCGGAGGATGCCGCGGCGCCGGTGACCGACGCGACGGCCGCGTCACTCGCGGCCGAGCGCCCCTGGCCATCCGAGGTCGAGCCCGCCGTGCCGTGCGCGACGCCCTGCAGCGACTCCGGCGCCGTGCCGTGCGCCGGGTCATCCGAGTCGTCGGTGTCGCCGTCGAACGGGTTGTCGCCGATGAGCGGCGGCAGCTCCTCGCCGTGCTCGCCGCGCCGCTCGAGCACGAAGATCGACGCCAGCATCGTGATGATCGACAGCCCCGCGAACACCCAGCCGATGATGCTGTTCGGCAGCAGGCCGAGGCCGTCGGTGACGCGCGTGTAGCTGAGGATGGCGAACAGCGCGCCGACGGCGACGAGCGCGGCCGTCAGCACGACGAACCACGTCGGCCGGGTGCGGCGCGTCGCGATGGCGGCGCCCATGACGAGCGCTGCGAGACCGAGCAGGTAGTGCATGCGGTCAGCCTAGGCGCACGCCCCTGAAACCGCGACGAACCCCGTCTCAACGGAGCACGTGGTGCCGCGAGGGCTCTATCGCCTCGCGCTACCACCCGCTCCGTTGAGGATCAGGGGACGAGGATGCGCGACACGCGCACGAGGCGCAGGTCGGTGGCCGCGCCTACGATGGAGCGAGTGACCAGCCAGCCCGCAGCAACCCCGTTCGGGGCGTTCGCCGGGCAGCAGGGCATCCAGCACTCGGCGCAGCAGCACGGCCAGCACGCCACCGAGCAGGGCCAGCACTTCGGCACCTACGCGGCCGATCACCTGCCGCCGACCTACCCGGAGCGCGCCGCGTGGGGCACCGCGCAGCCGCTCCGTGCGTGGCAGCAGGAGGCGCTCGAGCAGTACTTCCGCACCGAGCCGCGCGACTTCCTCGCAGCGGCCACCCCGGGCGCCGGCAAGACGACGTTCGCCCTGCGGCTCGCCTCCGAGCTGCTCCGCCGCGGCGCGGTCGCCCGCATCACGGTCGTCGCGCCCACCGAGCACCTCAAGCAGCAGTGGGCCGACGCGGCGCACCGCGCGGGCATCCGCCTCGACCCCGACTTCTCGAACGGCGACGGCGACTATCCCCGGCAGTACCACGGGGTCGTCGTCACCTACGCGCAGGTCGCCGCGCGGCCGCCGGTGCACGAGCGCATCACCCGCTCGGCGCCCAGCCTCGTCATCCTCGACGAGGTGCACCACGCGGGCGATGCCCTCTCGTGGGGCGACGCGGTGCTCGAGGCGTTCGGCCCCGCCGCCCGCCGGCTGTCGCTCACCGGTACGCCGTTCCGCAGCGACACCGCGCCGATCCCGTTCGTCGAGTACGTGCGCGACGAGCGCGGCATCCGCCTCTCGCGCACCGACTACGCCTACGCCTACGACCACGCGCTGCGCGACGGGGTCGTGCGCCCGGTGCTCTTCATGGCCTACGCCGGCACGATGCAGTGGCGCACGTCGATGGGCGACGAGATGCGCGCCACCCTCGGCCACGGCGACACGAAGGACATCACGAACGGCGCCTGGCGCACCGCGCTCGATCCGGGCGGCGAGTGGATCCAGCAGGTGCTGCGCAGCGCCGACGTGCGGCTGACGCACGTGCGCCAGACGGTGCCGGATGCGGGCGGCCTCGTGATCGCGACCGACCAGGCCCAGGCGCGCCAGTACGCAGCGCTGCTGAGCGGCATCTCGGGGGAGGAGCCGACGGTCGTGCTCTCCGACGACCCCGGCGGCTCCGACCGGATCAGCGCCTTCTCCGATGGCACGCAGCGCTGGATGGTGGCGGTGCGGATGGTGTCGGAGGGCGTCGACGTGCCGCGGCTCGCGGTCGGCGTCTACGCGACGAGCTCGTCGACCCCGCTGTTCTTCGCGCAGGCGATCGGCCGCTTCGTGCGCTCGCGGCGCCGCGGCGAGGTCGCGACCATCTTCCTGCCGTCGGTGCCGCCGCTCCTGACGCTCGCCGCCGAACTCGAGCGGCAGCGCGACCACGCGCTCGACCGCGAGCAGTCCGACGACCAGCTGCTCGACGACGACGCGATGGATGCGGCGGAGCGCGGCGACAGCGACGACCGCGAGGCCGCGCCGTTCACGTGGGAGCCGCTCGAGTCGAGCGCCACCTTCGACCGGGTGCTGTTCGGCGACGCCGAGTTCGGCCAGCTCGTCGAGCCGGCCACCGAGGAGGAGCTGGACTTCATCGGCATCCCGGGGCTCCTCGACGCGGAGGACGTCTCGGACCTGCTGAAGCGACGGCACGCCCGCCAGGCCGCGCGCATCCGCGACCGGCCGCCGAGCCAGGAGGTGCCGGAGCCGCTCTACCGCAACATGCGCGAGGAGCGGCAGCTGCTCAACTCGCTCGTCGCGATCGTGGCGAAGCGCCGCGGCGAGGCGCACGCGCTCGTGCACGCGGAGTCGCGGCGCGTCTGCGGCGGCCCGCCGGTCGCGCAGGCGTCGATGCAGCAGCTGCGCGACCGCATCCGCTACCTGCGGAAGGTCGTCGACAAGCGCTGAGCGCGGCTACGGCAGCGTGCCGACGCGCGTGACGATCCAGTCGGTCGGATCGAGGTCGAAGCCTCCGGTCTGCTCGTGCCACGCCAGGTCGTTCGCGCCCAGCGCCTCGGCATCCATCCGGACGGCCTGCAGCGAGCCTGCGGGGGCGTCCTCGTCACCGAGCAGATAGCTCGGCAGGTCGGACCGGTCGTCCCGCGCATACCCGTTGGCGGTCGCCCACGCCTGGACGGCGGCACCGACGCCGTCGCCGCGGACGTAGGCCTGGGAGACCTCGACTGCCGCGCGCGCGCCGTCGGGCTCGAAGCGGAACGTGATCGCGCAGAGCACTGCCGCGGCGTCGAGCACCTGCGCCGGCTCGAAGCCGGTCCGGGCATCGCCGGCCTCGAGCCAAGCGCCGGCGTCTGGCGAGCCGGGCTCGACCATCGCTGCGGCGAGCACCACGCCGTCTCCGCACCGCGGGGCATCCGCGAGGCGCGTGCCGGCGCTGACGAACAGCGACGGCGCGGGTGCCGCGGAGGGCGGCACCGGGGTCGACGGCGGGGGCAGGGTTGGGGGATCGCTGCGGGGCGCCGATGTCGGAGCGGTCGTGGCGGGCGGCATCGTGTCGGGGGTCGCTGCGGGCACGGTCTGGCCGCATCCCACGAGGGCGACGAGCACGACGAGCACGAAGGGGAGTGCGGGCGTGGGCCGCATGCGGGCTCCTCGGATCGGGCGCCCCGATGACGCCATGCCGATCAGCATGCGCCAACCAGCCCGAGGTGTGGGGGAAGCCCGGTTACGATCGGGCCACGATCGCGCGGTGCCGCGTGAGCTCAGTCGTGCTCGACCCAGCACACGAGCACGGCCGATGCGACGGCGTAGGCTACCTCGGACCGCGTCATCGTGCCGCCGGCGAGCTCGTCGGGCAGGCGGGTGGCGTCGACCATCAGCGTCTTGCCGTCGCGGAGGAACGAGACGATCCCCGCATCGTTCGTGAACGAGGGCAGGCCGAGCCCGAGCATCCCTTCGATCTCCCTGGCGCCGGCGGTGCTGCCCTGCAGCTCGTCGAAGTGCGCCTCGCCCACCTCGAGGTCGGTCGCGTCGTGCACCGAGAGCATGAGCGGAGACCCGTCGATGTCGTAGGAGCACGTGAACATCGGCTCGTTCCAGGTCGACGACGGCGAGACCTCGCCCTCGAGGTCGAGGATCGCGGTGACCGCGCCCGTCACCTGGCCGGCGCAGACCATCTCTGCAGCGGCGGACGGGCCCTGCGCGCTCTCGTGCTCCGAGCCCTGCGAGCCGTGCTCCTCGCCCGACATCGCCGTGCCGTCGGGCATCGTGTGCGACGCCTCCGGGGCAGGCGTGTCGCCGGCCGGCGCCGCGCTCGCGCATCCGGTGAGCAGCAGTGCTGCGACGGCGATGGCCGAGAGCCAGCTCATGCGGATCATGGGATCGTCCGATCTGTCGGGTGCGTGCGCTGTGGTGATCGTGCGCGGGGGGTTGCACGGAGTGGTTCGGCGCCGTGCGGCATCGGGATTGGTCCTGATCCGATCGCGTCGATCGGATGCTGTGCCCATCCGGTCCAATCCGTCCGGGCCTCCGCCTCGAACCCCTCGCAGGAAGAGGGCACAACCTCCTGGGCCCGACACTTCAAGGAAGAGGAATCCCATGAAGAAATCAGCACTCCTGCTCGTCGCTCCGGCGCTCGGGCTGGGCATGGTCGCGCTGAGCACGGCGCCGGCGATGGCTGCGCACGCGGAGGGCTCGTACTCCGCGATGCTCGACGAGCTCAACAACAGCGGCGCGACCGGCGAGGCTTGGATCGACGTCGAGGGCGCCTCCGCCACCGTCACGATCAACGCCTCCGGCCTCGCGGCGGAGTTCGACGGCGCGCCGTACCCGCACGTGCAGCACATCCACATCGCCGCGCAGGGCTCCTGCCCGAGCGAGGCTGCGGACACCAACGGTGACGGCATCATCAGCACCACCGAGGGTGCTCCGTTCTACGGCGACATCGGCACCACCCTCTCGGTGGGCGAGGCCGACAAGACCCCCGCTGGCGGTCTCGACCTGGCGGCAGCGCCGTCGGGCGACACCATCACCTACGAGGAGACCTTCGACCTCGACCAGGCCACCCAGGACTCGCTCGCTGACGGCTCCGCCGTCGTCGTCGTGCACGGCCTGGACCCGGCCACGCAGCCCGAGGCCGGCACCAGCCCGAGCGACCTCGTCCCCGAGCTCCCGCTCGCCGCGACGTCGCCCGCACTGTGCGGCGTCCTCGAGGTCGCGCCGGCCGGTGGCGTCGACACCGACGTCACGACCGTCGCGGCCGCTGGCACGGAGGGCTCCGCCCTCGGCGCCGTCGCCCTGGGTGGCACGCTCGCGCTCATGACGGCTGCCGGCGTGTACGTCGTCCGTCGTCGCGTGGTCCGCGACAACTGATCGATCTCATGATCGAGCACAACAAGGGCCGTCGTCTCCGCCTCACGGCGGGGGCGGCGGCCCTCGTGGTCGCCCTCACGGCCCTCACCGCATGCAGCTCGGGCAGCGGCCAGGAGCCGCCGACCGCGGCACCCGAGGCCTCCACCGCCCCTGCGGCCGAGGCGCCCGCCGCAGAGACGCCCACGCCCAGCGCGGCGCCGGCATCCGAGCCGCTGGTGCTCGAGGCATCGGCGCCCGTCAGCGTGCAGATCCCGTCCATCGGCCTGGATGCGTCGCTGATCCACACGGGCATCCGCGAGGACGGCGCCCTCGAGGTGCCGCCCGGCGAGGAGGGATCCCCCGGAAGCTGGTGGGACGGCTCGCCGACGCCCGGCGAGCGCGGCGCATCGGTGCTGCTCGGCCAGGTCAACTCCACCACCGACGACAGCGGGGTCTTCTACGACCTCCCGCGACTCGTCGAGGGCGACGAGGTGCGGGTCACGCGCGAGGACGGATCTGTCGCCGTCTTCGAGGTCTACAGCATGGAGACCTTCGCGAAGGACTCGTTCCCGACCCGCGCCGTCTACTACCCGGTCGCGGACGCCGAGCTGCGGCTCATCACCTGCCACAAGGGAGAGGACTCGTCGAGCCCCTACCCGAACAACTACGTCGTGTTCGCGCGGCTCGTGGGATCGGCCTAGCCGTTCAGCCTCCTGCCGGCGGTGTCTCCCACCCCTGCAGCGCCGGGCACACGCTCCAGGCGACGACCACGTCGGCCCCGTCCAACGGGATGCCGGCGTGGTCCGCGTGGCGCTGCACCCCGTCGGCGCCGTCGTAGCGGCTGACCGCATCCCACTGCAGCAGCGTCGACACCGCACCGTCGGCCGGGTCGACCTCGATGCCGTAGCTGCGGGTGTCGTCGAACATGCCGATCTCCGTCTGCTCGAGGCCGTGCGACGTCGACCACCCGACGAGCGCGTCGTCGATCTCCGACCGCCGCGCGCCCGCCTCGCCGCCGTCGAGGTAGGCGCGCGAGAACGTCATCTCGCAGTCGTTCATCAGCGCCCGCCAGCTGAGCGTGCACAGCACGTCGAAGCCGTCGAGCGCATCCGGCACCGCGAAGCCCGCGCGGAGCGCGTCGGTGGACGGCTCGAGCTTGTCGTCGCCCTCGGTGTAGACGCCGTCCCCGCACTGCGCATCCGGCCCCGGTTCGCCGATCGGCGTCGCGGGCGCGGCCGTCGCGCCGATGTCGGTGCGGTCGGGCGCGCCGCCGCTCATGCACCCGGCGAGCGACGCCACGGCGGCGGATGCGACGGCGATGGTCGCGAGGGAGCGGCGGAACCGGGATGCGCGGGCACTCGACCGAGCCATGGCCGCCTCTTCCTCGAGGGTCAGCGCCGATCGTACGCCGACGGGACCGCGCGCGGCAGGCCCGATCGCGGGGCCGACCTCGACTCGCTACTGCTCCGTCTCGCTACTGCTCCGTCTCGAAGGCGACGTGGGTCAGCAGCACATCCGTGGGCTCGAGGTCGAGCCCGGACCGCCGCTCGAGGTTCTCGAGCTCGGCGGTGCCGTCGGCCGGGTCGCCGAGGACGTACGCGTGCAGCCGGGCGTCGTAGATGTCGTCCTCGGCGCCGAGCACGTACTCCGTCGTCTCGCCGCCCGATTCCAGGGGCTCGTAGCCGTGCTCGGCCGCCCACGCCTGCACCGAGGCCACCATGTCGGCGTCGCGCACGATGGCGGTGGAGAACCGGCCGACGCCCGCGCCGGGCCCGTCGACGGGGTGGTCGTACACGACCGAGCAGAGCACGCCGTCCGAGTCGAGCAGCCCCTCCGGCTCGAAGCCGGTGCGCGGATCCGATGCGGCGATCTGCTCCTCGTAGGTGTCGACGTTCCAGCTCACGGTGTAGCCGGCCTCCGGATCCCGGACGACACCGTCCGCGCAGCGCGGCCACGTCGCGGAGGCGGAGGCAGGAGGAGTCGCCGACGCGGCGGGCGCGGGCGACGGTGCCTCGCTCGGCGTCGGCGTCGGCGTCGCGCTCTGCGTCGGCGTCGCGCTCGGCGTCGGCGTCGTGCTCGGCGTCGGCGACGCGGACGGCGCTGCCGGCGTCGGCGTGCAGGCGGTGAGCATCGCGAGCGCGATGACACCGACGAGGGCGGAGCGACGGGCGGAGGCCATGGCGGTGCCTTTCATGGAGGAGGAGAGGACGCCGCGACGCGTCCTCGAGCCATTCTCAACGGTCGGCCCGCCGCGAAGCCGGACGCCGGCCGGGAGCGGCGTAACGATCGGGCAACGGCTGGCGCCCGACCGCTCCGGGCTAGGCTCGAGCGCATGCAGCACCATGACGTGAGAGCCCACAAGAGCGCCGAGAACCTGCCCCGCGAGGAGCAGCTCGCCTGGAGGATCGCGCAGGTCGCGGTCGACCCGGTCGAGGTGGAGGCCGACGTCGTGGAGATGATCGCCAACCGCATCATCGACAACGCCTCCGTCGCGATCGCGAGCCTCAACCGGCCGCCGGTCGTCTCGGCGCGCGAGCAGGCCCAGCGCCACCCCTACACACCCGGCGCCGCGGTGTTCGGCATCGAGGACCGCGTCAGCCCGGAGTGGGCGGCCTGGGCGAACGGCGTCGCCGTGCGCGAGCTCGACTACCACGACACCTTCCTGGCCGCCGAGTACTCGCACCCGGGCGACAACATCCCGCCGATCCTCGCCGTCGCGCAGCACGTGGGCTGCGACGGGCACGCGCTCGTACGCGGCCTCGCGACCGGCTACGAGATCCAGGTCGACCTCGTGCGCGCGATCAGCCTGCACAAGCACAAGATCGACCACGTCGCGCACCTCGGCCCATCCGCCGCCGCCGGCATCGGCACGATGCTCGGCCTCGATGCCGAGACGATCTTCCAGGCCGTCGGCCAGGCGCTGCACACGACGACCGCCACCCGCCAGTCGCGCAAGGGCGAGATCTCCACCTGGAAGGCGCACGCCCCGGCGTTCGCCGGGAAGATGGCCGTCGAGTCCGTCGACCGCGCCATGCGCGGGCAGACGAGCCCCGTGCCGATCTACGAGGGCGAGGACGGCGTGATCGCGCAGCTGCTCGACGGCTGGGAGGGCTCGTACAGCGTGCCGCTGCCCGCGCCGGGCGAGCCCAAGCGCGGCATCCTCGACACCTACACGAAGGAGCACTCCGCCGAGTACCAGGCGCAGGCGTGGATCGACCTCGCCCGTCGGCTCTCGGCCGAGCGGCCTGAGCTTCGCGACCCGGAGGGCATCGAGTCGATCGTGCTCCACACGAGTCACCACACGCACTTCGTGATCGGCTCGGGCGCGAACGACCCGCAGAAGTACGACCCGACCGCGTCGCGCGAGACGCTCGACCACTCCATCCCGTACATCGTCGCGGTCGCGCTGCAGGACGGCGGCTGGCACCACGTCGATTCCTACGCGCCCCAGCGCGCGGGCCGGCCCGACACGGTCGCGCTGTGGAACAAGATCACGACGGTCGAGGACCCGATCTGGACCGAGCGCTACCACGACCCGGACCCCGACAAGAAGGCGTTCGGGGGCCGCATCGTCATCACGCTGACCTCCGGCGAGGTCATCGAGCAGGAGATCTCGGTCGCGGATGCCCACCCGGCCGGCGCCCGTCCCTTCGGCCGCGCCGAGTATGTGTCGAAGCTGCGCACGCTGGCGCAGGGCATCGTCGACGACGCCGAGATCGACCGCTTCCTCGCGCTCGTCGAGCGGCTGCCCGAGCTGAGCGTCGACGAGGTGCGCCAGCTCACCGTCGACGCGCCGGCCGGCACCGTCGACCAGGGCACGACGAAGGGTCTGTTCTAGTGCTGTCGACGACGGTCACCCCGTCCGAGAAGCGGCAGGCGCTGCGGGCGGGGCTCGCCTCCGGCACGCTGCAGCGCTTCCCGGGCGCATTCACGCCGCTGACCGCGCCGCTCATCCAGCAGCTCGGCTTCGAGGGCGTCTACATCTCCGGCGCCGTGATGGCGGCCGAGCTGGGACTGCCCGACATCGGCCTGACGACGCTCACCGAGGTCGCGCAGCGCGGCCGCGAGATCTCGCGCATGACCGACCTGCCGACCCTCATCGACGCCGACACCGGGTTCGGCGAGGCGATGAACGTCGCGCGGGCCGTGCACGAGCTCGAGGACGCCGGCGTCTCGGGCCTGCACCTCGAGGACCAGGTCAACCCCAAGCGCTGCGGCCACCTCGACGGCAAGGAGGTCGTGTCGCTCGACCGGGCGGTGCAGCGCATCGCGGCCGCTGTCTCGGCCCGCCGCGATGCCGACCTCGTGATCATGGCCCGCACGGACATCCGCGGGGTCCGGGGCCTCGAGGCGGCGAAGGACCGCGCCAAGGCGCTGGAGGCCGCGGGCGCCGACGCGATCTTCCCGGAGGCGATGGCCTCGCTCGAGGAGTTCGCCGCGATCCGCGAGGCGGTGCAGGTGCCGATCCTCGCCAACATGACGGAGTTCGGCAGGAGCGCGCTCTTCACGCACCAGCAGCTGCAGGACGTGGGCGTGAACATCGCGATCCACCCCGTCTCGCTGCTGCGCATCGCGATGGGCGCGATCGAGCGGGAGCTCGAGGGGCTGCGCGACACCGGCACCCTCGACGGCGCGGTCGAGCGCATGCAGACGCGCGCCCGGCTGTACGAGCTCAACGACTACGCCGCCTACAGCGCCTTCGACGAGGGCGTCTTCGACTTCGAGGTGCCCGGGGCGGAGCCCCGATGAGCGTGCTGTTCTCGCCCGTGCAGCTCGGGCCGATCGAGGTGCGCAACCGCGCGTGGGTGTCGCCCATGTGCCAGTACTCGTGCGAGGAGCAGGACGGCATGCCCGGCGACTGGCATCGCGAGCACCTCACCTCGTTCGCGCGCGGCGGTGCCGGGCTCGTCATGACCGAGGCCGCGGCGATCGAGCCGATCGGCCGCATCTCGCCGCAGGACCTCGGGATCTGGGACGACGCGCAGGCCGAGGCGCTCGCGCCGATCGCCGCGCGCATCCGCGCCCACGGCGCCGTGGCGGCCGTGCAGCTCGCCCATGCCGGGCGCAAGGCGTCGACCTATCGCGAGTGGAGCGGCCGCGGCTCGGTGCCGCTCGAGCAGGGCGGCTGGCCGACCGTCAGCGCCGGCTCGGATGCGTTCGGCAGCTACGCGGCGCCGCGCGCGCTCGCCGCCGACGAGGTCGCGGCGCTCCCCGAGCGCTTCGCCGTCGCTGCCCGTCGCGCGGTCGACGCCGGCTTCGAGGCGGTCGAGGTGCATGCGGCGCACGGCTACCTGCTGCATCAGTTCCTGTCGCCGCTGTCCAACGCCCGCGACGACGAGTGGGGCGTCGGCGAGGGCGGTCTGCGCACGCTGCTGCTGCAGCGCGTGGTCGAGGCCGTGCGCGCCGCGGTGCCGGAGGCCGCGCTGATGGTGCGGCTGAGCGCATCCGACTGGGTCGACGGCGGCATCGACTCCGCCATGACGGTCGAGCACGTGCGGGTGGCGATCGCTGCCGGCGCCGACTGGTTCGACCTCTCCTCGGGCGGGCTCGACCCGCGCCAGGAGATCCCGCTCGAGCCCGGCTACCAGGTGCCGTTCGCGCGCGACGTGCGCGCGGCGACGGGCGCGAAGGTGAACGCCGTCGGCCTCATCGAGGATCCGGCGCACGCCGAGTCGGTGCTCGTCGATGGCGACGCCGACGCGGTGATGCTCGCGCGCGCCTGGATGCGCAACCCGCACTGGGCGCTCGGTGCCGAGGCCGAGCTCGACGGCGTCGCGGATGCGTCGGTGTGGCCGCCGCAGTACACGCGCGCCCGGCGGGTGCCGCAGCGCACCCACTGATGCAGACGGCATGATCTCGATACGCGGCCTTCGGCTGCTACTCGATCAGCAGGGTGAGGGCTCCCGGCCATGCCCTTCCACGCTCGTCGAGTAGCAGCCGGCGGAGCCGGCCGCGTATCGAGACGACAGCCCCGGCGGGCTCTGTGATCTCGATACGCGGCCTTCGGCTGCTCCTCGATCAGCGGGGGAGAGGGCTCCCGGTCGAGCCGTCCACGCTCGTCGAGTAGCAGCCGGCGGAGCCGGCCGCGTATCGAGACGACATGATCTCGATACGCGGCCTTCGGCTGCTACTCGATCAGCGAAGATGGGGACCATGCCCGAGCACGTGCGCACCGATCGCCGCGGCCGGCTCGCGACCATCGAGCTGCACCGGCCGGAGGCCCTCAACGCGCTCACGCACGACATGGTGCGCGGCATCGCCGCGGCCCTCGCCGCCGCGCAGCGCGACCCCGCCGTCGCCACCATCGCGATCACCGGCGCCGGCGATCGCGGCCTCTGCGCCGGCGGGGATGTCGTCGGCCTGCGCGCCGACGTCGCCGCGACCGGCGGCGAGGCCGCCCGCGCGTTCTGGCGCGACGAGTACGCGCTGAACGCCGCGATCGCCCGGTCCTCGAAACCGGTCGTCGCCATCCAGCACGGCATCGTGCTCGGCGGCGGCGTCGGCATCTCGGCGCACGCGCGCCACCGCGTCGTCACCGAGTCGACCCGCATCGGCTTCCCCGAGGTGACGATCGGCTTCGTGCCGGACGTCGGCGCGACCTGGCTGCTCACCCGCGCCCCCGGCGAGCTCGGCACCCGCGTCGCGCTCACCGGCAAGCACGTCGGACCGGCCGACGCGATCCTGCTCGCACTCTCGGATGCCTTCGTCCCGGGGGAGCGGATCCCGGAGCTGCTCGCGGCCCTCGAGACGACCGACGCCGACGCGGCGATCAGAGCGGCCGCCGCTACGCCGCCCACCGGCGAGCTGGCGGCCGCCCGCGCGCTCGTCGACGCGGCCTTCGCGGGCGACGACCTGGGCACGATCCTCGAGCGGCTCGCCGCGGCCGGGGAGCCCGGCGCTGCCCTCGCCGCGACCATCGCCACGCGCTCGCCGACGGCGCTCGCCGTGACGCTCGCAGCCCTCCGCCGCGCCGCCGGGCTGCCGAGCCTCGAGCGGGCCCTCGAGCAGGAGTACCGGGTCTCGTCGCACGTGAGCCTCCTGCCCGACTTCGCCGAGGGCATCCGCGCCCAGCTTGTAGATAAAGACCGCAGGCCCTCATGGCAGCCGGCCACCATCGCGCAGGTGCCGGATGCCATGGTGGAGGCCTGCTTCGCACCCGCGCCCGACGGCGACCTCGCCCTGCCAGAGGAGGCAGCATGACCGAGCCCAGCACCAACGAGCCCAGCACCAACGAGCCCAGCACCAACGAGTCCAGCACCAACGGCTACCGCACCATCCGCGTCGAGCGGCGCGACCGCGTCGCGTGGATCCACCTCGACCGGCCCGAAGCGCTCAACGCGCTGAACGTGCAGCTCATGCGCGAGGTCGTGGCCGCGGCGACCGAGCTCGACGGCGACGACGGCGTCGGCGCGATCGTGGTCACCGGCTCGGAGCGCGCGTTCGCCGCGGGGGCCGACATCAAGGAGATGGCGACGAAGTCGACGGCCGAGATGCGGGCCGACGGCCACTTCGGCGGATGGGCGGCGTTCGCCGCCGTGCGCAAGCCCGTGATCGCGGCGGTGTCGGGCTACGCGCTCGGTGGCGGCTGCGAGCTCGCGCTCATGTGCGACATCATCCTGGCTGCCGACTCTGCCACGTTCGGCCTACCGGAGCTCTCGCTCGGGGTCATCCCCGGCATCGGCGGCACGCAGCGCCTCGTGCGCGCGCTCGGCTATCCGAAGGCTGCCGAGATCATCCTCACCGGCCGCCGCGTCGGCGCCGAGGAGGCGGAGCGCATCGGGCTGATCTCCCGCGTCGTGCCAGCCGACCGACTGCTCGCCGAGGCCCAGGAGATGGCCGCGTCGATCGCCGCGAAGTCGCTGCCGGCGCTCGTCGCCGCGAAGGCGGCGATGGACGCCGCGCTGGAGCTGCCGCTCGCCGAGGGCATCGCGCTCGAGACCGAGCACTTCACGGCGCTCTTCGACACCGAGGACCAGCAGGAGGGCATGGCGGCGTTCAGCGAGAAGCGGGAGCCGCGCTTCCGGCACCGCTGACGCGGGCGCTCGAGCGCGCGGGATCCGGCCGCGGCGAGGGCGTCGACCGCGGTGAGAGCCCTCTCACGCACCCCTCCTCCCAGGCTCACGGGCCGTGGCGAGAGTGGTGGCAGACGAAGGGCCGGCCACCCGGGCCCCCTGCGCACCAGGAGGAGCACACCATGCACACGAAGTGGATCGCCATCAGCACCATCGGCACCATCGGTCTCGGCGCCATCGCCGCGAGCGCTGCCGGGATCGCCAACGCCGTCGAGCTGCGCGACGCGGAGGGCCGCGTGCTCGCGAGCAGCACCGTCCGCGGTGACGTGCTCGAGCGCGGCACGGTCGCCATCAAGACGACGGGGGACCACGCATCCGTGATCTCGGCCACCTCCGCGAGCGACGCACCGTCGGCGACCGCGTCGGCGGCGGCGCCGTCGGCCACCCGCTCCGCCGCCTCGCCGGTGGCGCAGACCGCCGCATCCGCTCCGTCTGCGGTGACGGCGCCGGCACCCGCGCCCGCGGCACCCGCGCCCGCGCCCGCGCCGGCGCCCGCCCCCGCGCAGCAGGCCCCCGCTCCGGCGCCCGCGCTGGCGCCGGTCCCCGCGCCCGCGGTCGACTCCGCACCGAGCGCGGCGTCCGCCCCGGCGCCCGCCTCGCCGCAGTCGCCGGTCTCGGCCCCCTCCGCCGGCTCCAACGACTGAGCCGCCCTGCGCTGCTCCGACGGCGCGTCCGGCCCGCAGCGCCCCGCCCACCCGGCGGGGCGCTGCGGCGTTGCGCGCAGGGCGGAACGCGCTCGGGTGGTCGCCAGGGAGCCGTGCCCTAGAGTCGGATGGCGCCCCGCACCCCCTGTTCATCGAGGAGCACCATGGCCGAGTCCGACATCAAGAAGGGACTCGCTGGCGTCGTCGCCGACACCACCGAGATCTCGAAGGTCAACCCCGACACGAACTCGCTCCTCTACCGCGGCTACCCGGTGCAGGAGCTCGCGACGCAGCCGTTCGAGGCCGTCGCCTACCTGCTCTGGCACGGCGAGCTGCCGACCGACGAGCAGCTCGCCGAGGTCCGGGCGAAGGAGCGGTCGCTCCGCGCCCTGCCCGACAACGTGCGGTCGGTGATGGATGTGCTGCCGTCGCACGCGCACCCCATGGACGTCGTGCGCACGGCCGTGAGCATCGTGGGCGCCAACGACCCCAAGGCCGACGACCCCTCCGCCGACCTCGACAAGGCGTTCACGCTCTTCGCGGTGCTGCCGGCGATCGTCGCCTACGAGCAGCGCCGTCGCAACGGCAAGGAGCTGGTAGAGCCGCGCGACGACCTCGACTACGCCGCCAACTTCCTCTGGATGGCGTTCGGCGAGGAGGCCGATCCGGTCGTCGTCGAGGCGTTCAACCAGTCGATGGTGCTGTACGCCGAGCACTCGTTCAACGCATCCACCTTCACCGCCCGCGTCGTGACCTCGACGCTCGCCGACCTCTACTCGGCCGTCACCGCAGCGATCGGCGCCCTCAAGGGCCACTTGCACGGCGGCGCGAACGAGGCCGTGATGGAGGTCTTCCAGGAGGTCGGCGAGCCGTCGAAGGCGGATGCGTGGATGCAGACCGCGCTCGACGAGAAGCGCAAGATCATGGGCTTCGGGCACCGCGTCTACAAGAACGGCGACTCGCGCGTACCGACGATGCGTGCTGCGCTCGAGCGGCTCGCGGAGCACTACGGCTCGCCCGAGACGCTCGAGATGTACACCGCGCTCGAGCAGGCGATGGCCGACCGGAAGCCGATCAAGCCCAACCTCGACTTCCCGTCGGGGCCCGCCTACGCGCTCATCGGCTTCGACGTGCCGATCTTCACGCCGCTGTTCGTCGCCGCGCGCGTGACCGGCTGGACCGCGCACATCATCGAGCAGCGCGCCAACAACTCGCTCATCCGCCCCCTCTCGGAGTACGTCGGCCACGACGAGCGCCATGTCGACGGCGTCGACCAGGCCGCACTGCCCGAGGACACATCCGACATCGAGGAGACCGCATGACCTCTGCCACCATCCCCACCCTGCAGCTGAACGACGGACGCTCGATCCCGCAGCTCGGCTTCGGCGTCTTCAAGGTCGACCCGGCCGAGACCGAGCGCATCGTGCTCGACGCGTTTGAGGCTGGCTACCGCCACATCGACACCGCGGCGATCTACCGCAACGAGGAGGGTGTCGGCCGCGCGATCGCGGCGAGCGGCATCCCGCGCGACGAGCTGTTCATCACGACGAAGCTCTGGAACGACCGCCGCGGCGAGGCCGAGGCGCGCGCCGCGCTCGGCGAGAGCCTCGAGAAGCTCGGGCTCGACCGCGTCGACCTCTATCTCATCCACTGGCCGACGCCGTCGGCAGGCAGCGCCGTGGAGACCTGGCAGACGCTCGGCGCGCTGCGCGACGAGGGCCTGACGACCTCGATCGGCGTCTCGAACTTCGACGAGCGCTACCTGCCGGAGATCCTCGAGACGGGCATCGTGCCCGCGATCGACCAGATCGAGCTCCACCCGCAGTTCCAGCAGCGTGCGACGACCGCGCTCGCATCCGAGCACGACATCCGCATCGAGGCCTGGGGGCCGCTCGGCCAGGGCAAGGTCGACTACGCGTCGACCGTCATCGGCGAGATCGCCGAGCGCCACGGCATCTCGTGGGCGCAGGCGACGATCGCGTGGCACCTGCAGTCGGGCCGGATCGTCTTCCCGAAGTCGAACCGCCGCGACCGCATGGACGAGAACCTCGCTGCCGCCGGCGTGCAGCTGACCGCCGAGGACCTCGCCGCGATCGACGCGCTCGACCAGGGCGAGGCCGGCCGCGTGTCGGCCGACCCGGCAGAGGTCAGCTGACCCGAGCCCGGTCCCACCGCTCGACTCGACCCGTTCTCGCCCACTCGACCCCGCACAGCGGGTCGGGTCGGTGGGAGCGGGTCGAGTCGCGTCAGGGGCGCGGCTCCCGCGGTGCGGCGATCCGTTCGGCGAGCATCGCGGCGCCGTCGCCCTCGAGCCGGTCGAGCATCGCGCTGCGACCCGCCATGCTGACGACCAGTGCCACGGCGGGGCCGCGCACGAGCGGGCCGTCGCCGACGCCGAGCTCCGCGTCGCTCGCCTCCACGCGCAGTCCGCGCACCGCGCTGCGGCTCGCGACCGCGAAGTCGCGGGCGGCGAAGAAGGCCGCCACCTGGGCTGCGCGATCCGGCGGGGTGGGGGTCGGCAGTCCGAGCGGGATCCGGATGTCCTGGCCGTGCACGATCACCTCGCCCAGCCACGCGGGCCAGTGACCGGACGCCGCCGTGCGGCTGTCGACCACGGCGCGGAAGCGCTCGAGCGTGCCGCTGGGCGTCGGCCCGAGGTGCTCCTCGAGGCGCCGCTGGTTGTGGACGGCATCGTCGAAGCGCGCGCCCGACATGCTCCGTAGCCAGCGCAGCGGCCCGATGCTCGCGGCCGCCGTGAGGTGCGCCACGACGTGCTCGACCGTCCAACCGGCGCAGAGCGACGGCGTCGCCCACTGCACCTCGTCGACTTCGGCGAGCTGCTCTGCGAGCGCCGCCCGCTCGGCGGCGATCGCGATGAGGAGCTCCTGCTTCGACCATGCGCGCATGCGGTCAGCAAAGCAGATGGCGCCCGGCGTCCCCGCGTCCCCGCGACTTGGCGCGCTCGTGGACCCGATCCCGGCTCAGGGACCCGAGATCCGGGGTCCATCACCCGGTATCGGATCCATCCGGCTCCGGGACACCAAGTCGGCCGCACGCCGCTCCGCTCGGCGGCTGTGCACAGGCCTGCGGATGCGTCGCACGCCGGACGCGCTCGCCGTGCCATCGTGCGCCGCATGGAGCGATCGATCACCGACGATGCCGAGTCCTACGTGCGCAGCCTGCTGGACGCCTGGCTCGCGCCCAACCCGGGGGAGTGCCTCGCCTGCTACCTCGAACGCGTGCTCGAGCGGTACGACTGCGACGGCGATCTGCGCTTCGCGGCGCACTACCGCGATCTCGTCGCACCCCGCGCGACGCAGCTCGAGCGGCGCCTCGAGGCGAGCGGTGGCTACTGCGACTGCGAGGTGCTCGGCAACGCCGTGCAGCCCGCGTGGCACCTCTGGTCGACCAGTCGCGAGCTCGAGCTCGACGGCCGCACCATCGTGCTCGAGGCAGAGCCGCCCGAGGGCATGCCGCCGTGCGCGGGCGTGCGGCGCGGCTCCACCCAGCCGTGCGTGCACTGGCATCGGATGCGCCGACCGCGCGTGCCGTACCGCTGACACCTGCCGGGCGGTCACCGGTGAGGCCGAGGTGCGGTCCGGCTCGGTCAGCGAATCAACGCGGCGATCCGTGGCGCGAGCGCCTCCGCCACCCGCTCGGGGTCGCGGTCGCCACCCGCGACCAGGAACGAGTGATCGCCGCCGGTGACCCAGTCGACGTGCCCGTCGGGCAGCCGCTCGACGAGCCCGTCGAGCAGGTCGCCCGACTGGAACGGGTCGTTCGTGCCCTGCAGGAACCGCTGCGGCAGGCGGATCCCCTCGAGGTGCTCGTCGCGCACCCGCTCCGGCTTGCCCGGCGCGTGCAGCGGGTACCCGAGGTAGAGCAGGCCGGCGGCGGGCATGCCCTCCGCGACCGCGGCGGCGGCCATCCGGCCCCCGAACGACTTGCCGCCCGCCCACGGCTCGTGAGGGAGCAGGTCCCTGGCGGCAGCCATCACCGCGTGCCACGTCGCGATCGCGCTCGGCGCTCGCTCCGGTTGGCGCTTGCCCGCCTGCGCGTTGGGGAAGCTCGCGCGCAGGACCGCAACGCCCTCGCCGACGAGCCCGCGCGCGACGCCCTCCATCCAGGGATGCGTCGCCGAACCGCCGGCGCCGTGCAGCAGCACGACGCTCGCCCACGCCGCATCCGGCGCCTGGACGATCGCGTCGACGTGCGGCACCGTCGGGTGCTCGATCGCCACGGCGACGATCCGGCTCGGCTCGGTCCTGCGCTGCGCATCCACGCCGTCGAGCCTCGCATGCGGTCGCCACCGCCGCCGTCCTGCTCGCCGCCAGGCGGCGCGAGTACCGTCGGGCGCATGGAGCGACCCGTCGACAACCGGCTCGCCGAAGCGACGAGCGACTACCTCCGGCTCCACGCCGACAACCCCGTGGACTGGCGCGAGTGGGGCGACGACGCGTTCGCCGAGGCGCGCGAGCGGGGCGTGCCGGTCTTCGCCTCGGTCGGCTACGCGACGTGCCACTGGTGCCACGTGATGGCGCGCGAGTCCTTCGCCGACCCGGCGGTCGGCGCGCTGCTGCGCGACGGCTTCGTCGCCGTGAAGGTCGACCGCGAGGAGCGGCCCGACGTCGACGCCGCCCTGATGGGCGCCGCGTCGGCCTTCACCCGTCAGCTGGGCTGGCCGCTCAGCGTGTTCCTCACACCCGACGGCCTGCCGTTCTACGCCGGCACCTACTTCCCTCCCGCCGCCAGGCAGGGCATCCCGGGCTTCCGCGACGTGCTGGGCGCGATCGGCGAGGCGTGGCGCACTCAGCCGGATGCCGTGGCCGGCACCGCCGAGCAGGTGCAGCAGGCGCTGCGCGAGTCGGCCGCCGTCGACGGGGACGCGCCCGACGCGGCGGCCGCGCGCGCGGCGCTCGCGGCGGTCGCCCGCGCGGAGGACCCGGAGCACGGCGGCCTCGGCACCGGGCAGAAGTTCCCGCAGGCGCCGCTGCTGCTCGCGCTCGTCGACGTCGATCCGCAGCTCGCCGGTCGGCTGCTCGACGCCGCGGCTGGCGACGACGCGGTCGTCGCTGCGGGCGGCTACTCGCACCTCCGTGGCCGCGACGGCGGCTTCTTCCGCTACGCGACGCAGCGCGACTGGTCGGCGCCGCACTTCGAGCGGATGCTCGTCGACAACGCGCAGCTGCTGCACGTCGCGACGCTGCTGGGCCGCGAATCCGTCGCGAGCGGCCTCGTCGGCTTCCTCGGCGAGGTCCTGCGGCTGCCGGGCGGCGCCTTCGCGGTGGCGGAGGACGCGGAGTCCACCGTCGACGGGCGGCGGGTGGAGGGCGGTTGGCACCTCGCGCCGGCGGATGCGGGCGTCGAGCGGCCGCCGCTCGACCGGCTGGTCGTCACCGCCGCGAACGGCCTCGCGATCGAGGCGCTCGCGGTGCGCGCGCTGCGCGACGGCGACCGGGTTGCGCTCGACCTCGCCCGCGGTGCCGCCGAGCACCTGCTCGCACACCACGCCGCCGACCCCGCCGCGCTCGTGCACGCGAGCCTCGACGGCCTGCCCTCCACCGCGCGAGCGACCGCGGCCGACGCGGGCAACCTCGCGAGCGGCCTGCTCGCGCTCACCGCCGCGACCGGCGAGGCGCGCTGGGCGATCGCCGCGCGCGCGATCCTCGACGCGGCGCCCGACCCGGCCGCCACGTCGGCACAGGGGCCGGCGCTGCAGCTCGGTCCCGACGCCGACGGCGACGCGCCTTCGGGCCAGGCCGCGCTCGCGGGCGCGCTGCACGCCCTCTTCTCGCTCAGCGGCGACGCCGCCCACCTGGACCGTGCGGCTCGCCTCCTCGACGCGCGCCTGGCCATCCGCAACCCGATCGCGGGTCCCGCGATGCTCCGCGTCGCCGCTCGCATCGCGGAGCCGCCGCGCACGCTCGTGCTCATCGGCGATCCGCCCGAGGAGCTGCGCCGAGAGCCGGGCGCGTTCGTCGCGACCCCCGAGCAGGCGGCCGAGCTCGCGGCCACGGGCTTCGCGCTGCTCGACGGCAAGACCGCACCCGCCGCCTACCGCTGCGAGGGCTTCGTCTGCGAGCTGCCGCAGCCCTACTGAGCCGTCGTCACGGCCAGCTCGGCGGCCAGAACCGCAGCCGCATGAGCCCATCCGGCAGCGGGATGCCGTACCAGACCGGCAGGTACCAGGCGGCGACGAGGATGCTCGTCACGATCAGCAGGGCGACGATCGACCACGCCGCCGCCCGCCACTCGACGTCGTCGACGGGCTCGGAGGCCGTGGCTCGCGCAGCGGCCTCCGTGCCGGGGACGGGCGGGATCGCGGCCGCGAGGTCCGCGTCGATGGCGGTGGGCGCATCCGCGACGACGGCGACCCGGGCGGGGGCGCGCAGCGCGACGAGCTGCTGCAGCGTGAAGGCGAGGCCGATGACGAGGAAGGGCAGGAAGACGATGGCGTAGAAGAAGAAGATCGTGCGGTCGGGGAAGAGCAGCCACGGCACGTAGCCGGCCGCGACGGCGAGCAGCAGGAACGCGGCGCGGCGGTCGAGCGTGCGGCCGACGTGGAAGAGCAGGAAGCCGAGCGCGAGCACGCCGGCGTACCAGACGAGCAGGTTCGGCACCGCGGTGATCCACCAGCTGCCGTCCTCGACGGTGACCATCTTGAAGCCGGTCGGGCGCCCCAGCCAGAGCCACTCGATCGCGGGCGACTGGTAGGCGTGGTCGTTCGTGAGCCCGACGTGGAAGCCGAGCTGCTGCGCGTGGTATGCCCAAAGCGACTGCAGCCCGAGCGGCACCCACGCGAGCAGTCCGCCCCAGCGCAGGTCGGCGCGCTCGAGCATGAGCTGGCTGCCCCACCCGCCGTCGAACCAGCCGGCGTAGCTCGCGACGTAGACGACGAGCGCCGGCACGACGAGCAGCACGAAACTCGCCGGTGCCTGCGTCAGCAGGGTGCCGAGCCACGGATGCCGGTAGCCCGCGCGCCGTCGGTCGAGCGCCTCCATCACGACGATCCAGAGCCCGAACAGGGCGAGGAATGCGCCGCCCGACCACTTCGTGGCGCAGCCCGCGCCCAGCAGCACGCCCGCGACGATGATCCACGGCCGGTTCCAGAGCGCCGCGCCGAAGCGGCCGCGCCGGGCAGCGAGCGCCCGCACCGTGCGCGCGGGGGAGCCGCGCCGATCGAGCAGCAGCGCACCGGCGCCGGCGAGCACGAACACCGCGAGGATGCCGTCGAGCAGCGCGGTGCGGCTCATCACGATCGCGAACCCGTCGATCGCCATCCAGAAGCCTGCGAGCGAGGCGAACGCGACGGACCGCAGCAGGCCGCGCGCGACCGCGTAGGTGAGCCCGACGAGCGCGATGCCGGCGAGCGCGCTCGGCAGCCGCCACCAGAACGGGTCGCCCATGCCGAACACAGCCATCGCCATGCCGATGATCCACTTGCCGAGCGGCGGGTGCACGACGTAGTCGGCCTCCGTCGACAGCGCGCCCGGGTCGCCCGCCTCGAAGCGCTCGTTCGCGCCCTCGGCCCACTCGCCCTCGTAGCCGAGCTGCCAGGTCGACCAGCCCTCCTTGACGTAGTAGGTCTCGTCGAAGATGAGCAGGTGCGGGTTGCCGAGGCCGACGAGCCGCGCGACCGCGGCGAGCGCGAGGATGGCGACGGGCGCGGCGATCTCGATGCGCCGGCGGATGCGCGGCTCGGCCAGGCGCCGCTCGAGCGACCCGTACGCGTCGGTGAGGCGCGCGACCCGGGGGGAGCCGGCGCGCGACGGTGCGGAGGCCGACACCGCCGTCGCCGTCGCGCCGAGCTCCGCGTCGCGCAGCTCGCCGCCGCCGCCGCCGTCGGCGTCATCGGCGGTGCGGGGCAGGGTCACGGGCCCGATTCTCGCACTGCTCGCCCGGACGAGCCCGCCGGGCGCGCGCTCGATCGGGCTGAGCGCGGTGTGCGGCGGTCATGCCGGTCGGCGACCGGCTCAGCCCGATCGAGCGGACGTGGAGCGCCGGCCGGATCGCAGGAGGGCTCCCGCAGCCGCGGGATACCCTCGACCGCGTGATCATCCTCGGCGCGACGCCCATCGGCAACCTGGGCGACGCGAGCGGCAGGCTGCGCGAGGCGCTCACCACCGCCCCCATCATCGCCGCCGAGGACACCCGCACGGCCCGCCAGCTCATCCGTGCCCTCGGGCTCGAGGCGCAGCCGCAGCTCGTCGCCCTCCACGAGCACAACGAGGAAGCCGCGTCACCCGCCCTCGTCGAGCGCGCTCGCGCAGAGGACGTGCTCGTGCTCACCGACGCCGGCATGCCGACCGTGAGCGACCCCGGGTTCCGGCTCGTGCAGGCCGCGGTCGCCGCGGGCGTCGCGGTGACGTGCCTGCCCGGCCCCTCCGCGGTGCTCACGGCGCTCGCCCTCTCGGGCCTGCCGACCGACCGGTTCGCGTTCGACGGCTTCCTGCCGCGAAAGGCGGGGGAGCGCGACCGGATGCTCGCCTCCGTCGCCCGCGAGGAGCGCACCCTCGTGCTGTTCGAAGCACCGCACCGCCTCGCCGACTCGATCGAGGCGATCGCCCGCGCGATGCCCGACCGCCGCATCGCCGTCTGCCGCGAGCTGACGAAGCGCTTCGAGGAGGTGCGCCGCGGCACCGCCGCCGAGCTCGTCGACTGGGCGAAGGCCGGCGTGAAGGGCGAGATCGTCATCGTCATCGAGGGCGCCGTGCCCGTGCTCGCCGACCTCGACGCCGCGGTCGAGCAGGTGCTGCGACTCAAGGCCGGCGGGATGCGGCTGAAGGAGGCCGCGGCGGAGGTCGCAGAGGCGACCGGGCACCCGCGGAACGCGCTCTACCAGGCCGCGCTCGCGCCCTAGTATCGCTTGACGACAGTATCGCCTTGCGATAGTATCGTGCCGTGATCCAGTCGTTCGCCGACCAACGGACTCGGAAGGTCTGGGAGCGCGAGCATGTGCGGCAGTTCGGCCCCGAGTTGCAGCGCTCAGCTCAGCGGAAGCTGCGACTCTTGAACGCGGCCGACGCGCTCAACGACCTGCGCGTGCCGCCCGGAAATCGGTTGGAGCAGCTGGTCGGCGACCGCGCGGGTCAGCATTCGATCCGCATCAACGATCAGTATCGGATCTGCTTCACCTGGACCCCGAGCGGACCCGCCGGGGTCGAGATCACCGATTACCACTGAGAGGAGTTCCGATGACCAAGGCCCACGCTCCCATCGCGCCAGGCGAGATCCTGCGGGAGGAGTTCCTTGAGCCGCTCGGTATCTCGGCATACCGACTCGCGCAGGCGACCGGCCTCGCTCAGACGCGCCTGAGCGAGATCATCCGGGGCAAGCGCAGCATCACGCCCGACACCGCACTTCGACTCTCGAAGGCCCTTGGGTTGTCGGAGCGCTTCTGGCTGAACGTCCAGAACGACTTCGACATCGAGCAGGCTCACGACCGCCACGGGCTTGCGCTGGAGCGCGTCGAGGTGCTGGTTCACGCATGACCCGGTGAGCCTGACGCCGGGCGTCACACGCTCGGACGCCGTGCGGCCGCGCGCCTAGACTGGACCCCATGCCCGAGCGCTTCACCGTCACGACGCCGATCTACTACGTCAACGACGTGCCGCACATCGGGCACGCCTACAACGAGGTCGCGACCGACGTGCTCGCCCGCTGGCACCGGCAGCGCGGTGACGACACCTGGATGCTCACCGGCACCGACGAGCACGGCCAGAAGATCATGCGCACCGCCGCCGCGAACGGCGTGAGTCCGCAGGAGTGGACCGACCGACTGGTCGAGACCGCCTGGATCCCGCAGCTCGAGCTGCTGAACATCGCGAACGACGACTTCATCCGCACGACGGAAGAGCGCCACAAGGCGGGCGTGCGCATCTTCCTCGAGCGCCTCAAGGAGGCCGGGTACATCTACCACGGTGAGTTCGAGGGCCAGTACTGCGTCGGCTGCGAGGAGTACAAGACGCCGAACGACCTCGTGCCGGGCACGGGCGAGTTCGAGGGGCAGCTCGTCTGCGCCATCCACTCCCGCCCGATCGAGACGGTGCGCGAGGCGAACTACTTCTTCAAGCTGTCGGAGTTCGGCGACCGCCTGCTCGCGCTCTACGACGAGCGGCCCGACTACGTGCAGCCCGAGCACGTGCGCAACGAGGTGCGGCAGTTCGTCAAGCAGGGCCTCAACGACCTGTCGATCAGCCGCAACACCTTCGACTGGGGCATCAAGGTGCCGTGGGACGAGACGCACGTCGTCTACGTCTGGTTCGAGGCGCTGCTCAACTACATCACCGCCAACGGCTACGGCGTCGACGAGGAGCGCTTCGCCCGCCGCTGGCCGGCCACCCACATCGTCGGCAAGGACATCGCACGCTTCCACGCGGTCATCTGGCCCGCCATGCAGATGGCGGCGGGGCTCGAGATCTCGGAGCACGTCTTCGGCCACGGCTGGCTGCTCGTCGGCGGCGAGAAGATGTCGAAGTCGAAGGCGACGGGCATCGAGCCGCGCCAGATCACCGAGGTCTTCGGCGTCGACGCGTTCCGCTACTACTTCATGTCGGCGATCGCGTTCGGCTCCGACGGCTCGTTCTCGTGGGAGGACCTCGACGCGCGGTACCACTCCGAGCTCGCCAACGGCCTCGGCAACCTCGCGAGCCGGGTGATCGCGATGGTGCACAAGTACTGCGACGGCGTCGTGCCGGCGGTCGCGGTCGACGACGACATCCAGTCGATCGTGGCGGATGCGGTGCGTCGCGCCGACGAGGCGATCGACCGGTTCGCGATCGACGAGTCGGTCGACGCCGCGATGGCGATCGTCGAGCGGCTGAACGGCTACATCACCGAGCAGGCGCCGTGGGTGCTCGCGAAGGACGACGCGCAGCGCGACCGGCTCGCCGCGGTGCTCGCCTCGAACGTGCACGGCATCGGCGCGGTCGCGGTGCTGCTCGCGCCCGTCATGCCCGAGTCGGCGCAGAAGCTGTGGGCGGCCATCGGGGGCGAGGGCGACGTGCTCGCGCAGCCGATCCGCGAGGCGCACCGCTGGGAGGGCACGGGCCGTGTCACGACGGTGCCGCCGCTCTTCCCGCGCATCGAGCAGGCGCAGCCCGCGGCCTGACCGGCACCCTCTGCTGATCGAGTAGCAGCCGGGCGGAGCCCGGCCGCGTCACCCTGCTGATCGAGTAGCAGCCGGGCGGAGCCCGGCCGCGTATCGAGATCAGGACTGTCGTGCGCTGCGGGGTCGTCTCGATATGCGGCGCCTTCGGCGCTGCTACTCGACGAGCGCGGAAGGGCGCTGCTACTCGACGAGCGGGTTGGGCGGAGCCCGGCCGCGCATCGAGATCACGCGCAGCGGAGGAGCGGCGCGTAGTGTCGCCGCATGGCCACCACCACCCACGAGCGCATCGGGTCGCAGTCGATCGTCCACCGCCGTGAGTTCGAGGCACCCGCCGCCGCGGTGCAGCGCGCGCACACGACCGCTGAGATCTTCTCGCAGTGGATGGGCCCGCGCGGCTCGCGCCTGCGCATCGAGCACTTCGAGCCGCGCACCGGCGGCCGCTTCGACTACACGGTCGAGATGGGCGGTGACTGGCGGTTCTGGGGCTCGTACCACGAGGTGGTGCAGGGGCGCATCGTGCACACGTGGGAGTTCCAGGCAGAGCCCGGCCGACCCACGCTCGAGGTGCTGGAGTTCCGCGACCTGCCCGACGGCCGCAGCTCGCTCGAGATCACGTCGACGTACGCGTCGGCAGCCGATTGCGACGCGATGGTGGCCTCCGGCATCGACGGCGGCATGGACGAGGACTTCGAGCGGCTCGACGAGGCCCTCGCGCGGCTCGCGCACTGACGGGAGCGGGCGGGCAGGTCGCGCGCGGGTCGTCACGGAGTCGATCGGCGAGACGTTGCATGGAACGGCTGTTCTGGACGCGCGTGAAGCGCAGAACCGTGCACGTCGTGGTCCGTTCCGCTCTTGCGTGCGCCGCCGCTACCGCCCGGGCAGCGTCAGCGTGAACTCGTGCTCGAGGCCCACGACCGCGAGCTCCACCTCGGCGCTCGCGTCGATCCCGGCTGGCACCGGGATCGCGTAGGTGCGCGCGCCATCCGGCGCCTCGCACGTGGTCGGCACCTCGACGGCCACGACGATGCGGGTCGTCGACTCGACCTCCGGCGCGCCCGCGAACGCCCAGCAGCTGGCCGTCGCGGGCAACGACAGCGCGATGAGCACAGGCCGCTCGATCCACGTCGCGACCGCGCCGAGCCGCAGGACGTCGTCGACGGATGCGCCGCTGTGCTCCGGCAGGCCGGGCGTGCCCGGGTCGCCGCTCGGGCTCGGAGCCGTCGAGCTCATCGCCCATGGCGGGGAGGTGCTGGGCTCGGCGGAGCCGTTCGGGTCGCCGGTCGCGCCATCGTCTCCCGCCGGAGTCTCGCCGGACGGCGACTGGTACGCCTCCGGTGCCTCGGCCGGCGTCGTGCCCGGCGCCGTCGACTCGCCCCCGCGGTCGCCGGCTGCGCACCCGCTCGAGGCGAGCACAGCCGCGACGGCGACGGGCAGGGCGAGCAGTCTCAGCATGCCGGGAGGCCTCCAGACGGGTCGTTGCACCGGCCATGCTGGCATCGGATCCATCGGAGAACCTGGACGGGGACTCGGCATCGGCCTGGGCGGCGCGCTCGTAGGCTGGTGGCCATGCCTGCAAGCCACGACGGGACCGCCCCCATCGACAGCGCCGCCGACCGACTCTCCGACGGCCCCCGCGAGACGACCCTCCCTGGTGGGGAGTACATCCGCGAGCGGCACGACGATGGCAAGCGCGACACAACGCGGCCGCCGGTGCCGGAGCCGCTCGGCGTGCCGATCTACGACAACCACACGCACCTCGAGATCAAGGACGGCGAGCACTTCCCGTACTGGGCGGCGCTCGACGCGGCCGAGCAGGCGGGGGTCGTCGGCGTCATCCAGGTGGGCGGCGACGTCGAGTCGTCGGAGTGGTCGGCGGCGCTCGCGGCGCAGGACCCGCGCGTGCTCGCCGCCGTCGCGATCCACCCGAACGAGGCGCCCGGCTACGCCGACGCCGACACGCTCTTCGACGCACTCGCCACGATCGATGCGCTCGCCGCGCAGCCGCGTGTGCGGGCGGTGGGCGAAACCGGGCTCGACTTCTTCCGCACCGGCGACGACGGGCGTCGCGCGCAGTTCGAGTCGTTCGAGGCGCACATCGACATCGCGAAGCGCCACGGCATCGCACTGCAGATCCACGATCGCGACGCGCACGACGACGTGGTCGAGACGCTCCTGCGCGTGGGCGCGCCCGAGACGACCGTCTTCCACTGCTTCTCCGGTGACGAGCACCTCGCGCGGATCGCGGCCGAGCACGGCTGGTACCTGTCGTTCGCGGGCACCGTCACGTTCTCGAACGCGAAGAACCTGCACGCGGCGCTCGCGGTCGCCGATCGCAGCCGGATCCTCGTCGAGACGGATGCGCCGTTCCTCACACCCGCGCCGCACCGCGGCCGACCGAACAGCCCCTACCTGACGCCGCTCACGGTGCGCTTCATCGCCGACCGGCTCGGCGTCGAGGCCGACGTCATCGCGGCCGAGACCGCGGCGAACACGCTGCGCGCGTACGGCACCTGGGACTGACCGGGGCCTACGGCGCGCTGAGCAGGTCGTCGGGCTGGAGGGCGAGCACCGTCGAGCTGTCTGCAGCGGTCGTGCCCGTCACCGTCACCTCGGCGGGCAGCGTGCCGGAGACGGGCTCCTCGAGCTCGAACTGCCAGCCGTAGAGGTGGAAGTCGGCGCTGCAGTCCATCGGTTCGCTCGGGAACTCGAACGAGACGGCGATGGCGCTGATGCCCGTGGTGCGCGCGGCGACGGGGGTCGGCACGCATTCGGCGACGCCCGAGCCGCCCAGGATCACCGCGAGCCGCCGTCCCGGCTCGATCCAGCGCACCTGCGCGTCCTGCATCGTGACGTCGGCCTCGGGCAGCTGGTCGGGCGGGATGGGCGAGGGCGCCGCGCCCTCGGCCGACGGCTCGGGGATGAGCGACGGCTGCGGGTCGGCGGTGGGCCCCGCGTCGAGCAGGTTGTCGGCACCGATCCGGACCTCGGTGGTCTCGTCCTCTCCGCGGAGGTTCACGAGCTCCACCACGGTGGGCAGGTCGACGGGCACGCTCATCGGGAGGGCGAGCCCCCAGCCGTGCAGGCGGTAGTCGGCCGTGCAGGCGATCGCCGCGTCGGGCGGGTCGAAGGACACGACGACGGCAGCGCCCACCGCTCCGAGCTCGGCCGCGTGCGGCTGCGGGATGCACCCGCCGCCCCCGCCCGAGCCGCCGATGACGACGGCGATCGACTCGCCCGGCTCCACCCAGCGCACGGCGTAGCCCTCGCTGCTCACCTCATCGAAGAGCCCCTCGGCCTGCAGCAGGTCGTCGGCGAGCGCCACGGGCGCGGCGCCGGTGTCGCCGGCAGCGCTCGGCTCGGGCGGCGCGGTGGTGGGGGAGGTGCCCGGCGACGCGCACGCTGCCAGCAGTGCCGCGGAGCCGGTGAGGGCGACGAGGGCGAGCATCCGACGCGACCGGGCGCTGGGCGCGCCGGCGGAAGCGATGGCGGTGAGCGAGTGGCTCTCGGATCGGCGCACGGCGGTGTCCTCTCTGGCGGGCGGTCTCCCCGCACGCTCTGACATGTCCAGTGTCGGGTCGAGGTCACGCCCGCTCGGTCACGATTCGGCCACGTTCCGGCATCCTCGGTCCCAGCATCCTGCCCGAGACCGCTGGGCGCGCCCGCCGCGCGCGCGGCATAGGGTCGATGGATGAGCATCGACAGCCAGGCCGGCGAGGCGCGACCGGGTGGACGCAGCGCCGAGGCGCTCCTGGGTCCGACCGAGATCCGCGCGCTCGCGCTGACGCTCGAGCTGACGCCGACGAAGCGCTGGGGCCAGAACTTCGTCGTCGACGCCAACACGGTGCGGCGCATCGTCAGGACCGCGGATGTCGCAGGCCGCGACGTCGTCGAGGTCGGGCCGGGACTCGGGTCGCTCACGCTCGGGCTCACTGAGGTCGGCGCGCGCGTCGCGGCCGTCGAGATCGACCCGCGGCTCGCCGAGCTGCTGCCGCGGACCGTGGAGCGCAAGCAGCCGCAGGCGCGGCTCGAGGTCGTGCACCACGACGCCCTCACGATCGAGGCGCTGCCCTTCGAGCCGCAGGCGATCGTCGCGAACCTCCCGTACAACGTCTCGGTGCCCGTGCTCATCCACCTGCTCGAGCGCTTCCCGACGATCGACCGCGCGCTCGTGATGGTGCAGGCGGAGGTCGGGCACCGGCTCGCCGCCCCGCCCGGATCGAAGGTCTACGGCTCGCCGAGCGCGAAGGTCGCCTGGTGGGGCCAGTGGGCCCTCGAGGGCGAGGTCTCGCGCCAGATCTTCTGGCCGGTGCCCAACGTCGACAGCGTGCTCGTCGGCTTCCGGCGCGGCCCGGAGCGCGGCGACGAGGCACTCCGGCGCCGCACGTTCCGCGTCATCGACGGCGCCTTCGGGCAGCGGCGGAAGATGCTGCGCCAGGCGCTGTCCGGCGTCTTCGGGTCGTCCGGCGCGGCGACCGCCGTGCTCGAGCGCGCCGGTGTGGAGCCGACGCTCCGCGGCGAAGCGCTCGACCTCGACGACTTCATCCGCATCGCCGAGGCGGCCGATGCGCCCGACGTGACCGCATCCGCACCGGACGCCTGATGGTCGACCGCATCGACCGGAACATGGGTGCCGAGGCGATGCGCGCGGCGACCGGCCGCTCGCACGTCGAGTGGCGCGACCGGCTCGAGGCTGCCGGGGCGCTCGAGTGGAGCCACCGGCAGATCGCCGACTGGCTCGTCGCCGAGCACGGTGTCGAGCCGTGGTGGTCGCAGGGCATCACCGTCGACTTCGAGCAGGATCGCAAGGGCAGGCTTCCGGGCCAGCAGGCAGACGGCACGTTCTCGGTCTCCCAGACGCGCACCGTGCCGGGGGAGCGGATGCAGGCGCTCGCGGCGGTGCGGGCCGAGGTCGAGGCCCGCTGCGGCGCCGCGCACGGCGAGAACCTCGCGGCAGCGCAGCCGGTGGTGCGCTGGCGGCTCGGCGACGGCACGCGCCTCGCGGCCGCGGCGCAGCAGCCGAACCGGTCGGGCACGCCCGTCAACCTCACGATCGAGCGGCTGCCGGATGCGGCGGCCATGGAGACGGCGAAGGACGAGATCGCGGCGATCTTCGCGGCCGTCGCGCGCTGACCCGGCTGATCCCGCCGATCGGCCGCCGCTGATCCGCCTCAGCGCGATCGCGCGTCGAGCTCCGCGACCAGCCGCTTCGGCGCCGTCACGCGGAACGACGCGTCGATGAGCTCGGCGACGCGCTCCCAGTCGGCGTCCTCGAGCTCCACCGCGATCCATCCGTAGGGCCCGAGGTAAGCAGGCGCGATCGCGCCCTCCTCGAGCATCGCGAGCCGCTCGTCCGGGTCGAGGAGCACGGTCAGGCGCTGCGGATGCACACCCGTAACGTGCTCCTCCTTCGTCGTGCCGGCGTAGTAGGCGAACACCTTCGTCGTGAAGAACGCCGGCCGGCCGTGCGAGACCTTCTCCTGCGCACCCGGCAGCGCGAGGGCGATCGCCCGCACCCGGGCGAGCAGCGGATCCGCCGGATCGAACATGATCTCGTGCGCCATGAGGGGAGGGTAGCGCCGGGGCTCGCAGGAAGCGCCTCGCGAGCGCACTAGGTTGGATGCCGTGGCGCAGGGCAGTCGGAGGAGCACGGTGCGGGCGAAGGCGCCCGGCAAGATCAACGTGCACCTGGGCGTCGGTGCGCTGCAGGACGACGGCTACCACGACGTCGCGACCGCCTACCAGGCCGTGAGCCTGCACGAGTTCGTCGAGGCGACCGAGGCCGATGACTTCTCGGTGCGCTTCTCGGGCCCGGTGCCGCACGAGCACCTCTCGACCGGCGCCGACAACCTGGCGATCCGCGCCGCGATGGCGCTCGCGCGCCGCGGCCGCGTCACCGGTGGTGTCTCGCTGTCGATCGAGAAGCACGTGCCGATCGCCGGCGGGATGGGCGGTGGCTCGGCCGACGCCGCGGCGACCCTCGTCGCGTGCGACGAGCTGTGGGGGCTGCACCTGGGCCGTGAGGCGCTGCACGACATCGCCAGGGAGCTCGGCGCCGACGTACCGTTCGCGCTGGCCGGCGGCACCGCCGTCGGCACCGGTCGTGGCGACCGGCTTACGCCTGCGCTCGCCCGCGGGCAGTTCCACTGGGTGCTCGCCTACACCGAGGCGGGACTGTCGACCCCCGACGTCTATCGCGCGCTCGACGAGCACCGCGCGCTGCACGCCGCCGACATCGCCCCGGCCCACGACGTGCCGACCGTGGATGCGCGGGTGCTGCAGGCGCTGCGGGCGGGTGACCCGTCGATGCTCGCCGAGGTGCTGCAGAACGACCTCCAGGCGCCGGCGCTGCGGCTCATGCCGCGGCTCGCGGGCACGCTCGAGCTGGGGGAGCGCTCCGGTGCGCTCGCCGGCATCGTCTCGGGGTCGGGCCCGACCGTCGCGTTCCTCTGCGACAGCATCGAATCGGCGATCGAGGTGCAGGCGAGCCTCTCGGCCGCGCAGCTGACGGCGGTCAAGGTGACCGGCCCGGTGCCGGGCGCCCGCCTGATCGACTGACCGGCCGCATCCGCCGCATCCGGCGTACCCGCCCGCGCCCGCCGCCGAGAGGTGGCGCTGCGCCCGACAGGTAGCCACGCGCGGCCACCCCTCGCGCGCGCGGCTACCCGTCGCGGGCACGGCCACCCCTCGAGGGTCGCGCGATCGAGGGTCGGCTCAGGGTGCAGTGGCCGCCAACAGCTCGTCCCGGATCCGGTCGTTGCCCAGCTGCGACGGGTGCGTGTAATCCTCTGCCAGCAGCTCGCCGGCCGCCGTGCGCCCGTCGGCACCGTTGAACGGCGCGAGCAGGTCGACGCACGTCCCGCCGGCCGCCTCCGTCTCGGCGCAGACAGCGTCGCGCCACTGCTCGAGTGCGCTCACGACCACGTCCTGCGCCGCGCTCGAGTCCTCGGGAGCGCGGGCGTCGAGCGCCTCCCACCCCGTCCACGCGTTGTAGGACGTGAGCGTGAGCAGCTCGGCATCGGCTGCCCGTGCACGGATCTCGGCGAGCAGCTGCGCGTAATCGGCGCGGACGGCCGCCGTCACGTCGGCGATGCACTCCGGCGTCGTCGCGATCAGCGTGTCGATCACCTGCTCGTCGGTCTCGACTGCGCCGACGCACGGCGCATCCGGCCGCCAGTAGGGCGGCTGGTCGTTGAAGCCGGCAGAGAGGACGACGGTCTGCGCGCTCGCGAGCGCGGTGTCGACGGTGCCGCGCTCCACCTGCTCGAGGATGTCGGCGACCTGGGCGCCGTCGTGGCGCGACAGGTTCTGCACCTCCGGGGCGCCACCCAGCGCCTCGCCCACCGCGGTGGCGTACGCGTCGACGAAGCCTGTGCATCCGGGGCAGTCCTCGGGGGCGTTGAACGGGATCGAGTCGCCGAGCACCACGAGCTGGCCCGCGGGCGCGGTCGAGGATGCGTCGGGCGCAGCGGCGGGATCGGAGGTCGGCGCCGCGGTGTTGCCCGGGCCCGCGGCGGCGCAGCCCGCGATCAGCACCGCGACGGCGACGGCCGCCGCGCCGAGTCGGGCGAGCGGTCGGCGTGACCGGATCGGGGAGTCGAGCATCGGGCACCTGCGATCGATCGATCCTGCGGATGCGCTGTCGCGAGCTCGTGGCAGCGGGTGCGGCGCGCCGACCGGCGGCGCGGCATGCCCTGCGCGGCTGCCCCGAGCAGGGGTCGTGCGGCGAGCATGGCACCGGCGTGCGCGCGGCGGAAGGGGCCGATCGGCCCGGCGCCGACGCCGAGTGCGGGATGATGGACGAATGGCTCATCTCCTGGGCGCCGAGCGGGTCGGCGTCGCGTTCCCCACGCGCACCGTCTTCGAATCCATCTCGCTCGGGCTCGACGACGGCGACCGCATCGGCATCGTCGGCCGCAACGGCGACGGCAAGTCGACGCTGCTGCGCGTGCTCGCCGGCAGCCTCGAGCCCACGAGCGGCCGCGTCACCCGCCGTGGCGGCCTGCAGGTCGGCGTGCTCGACCAGCGCGACACCCTCGACCCCGACTCGACGATCAGCCACGCGATCGTGGGCGACCGGCCCGAGCACGAGTGGGCGGGCGACGCGCGCATCCGCGACCTGCTCGCCGGCCTCGTCGGCGACCTCGACTGGCACGGCCGCATCGGCGACCTCTCCGGCGGGCAGCGCCGCCGCGTCGCGCTCGCGCAGCTGCTCGCCGGCGACTGGGACGTGCTCTTCCTCGACGAGCCCACCAACCACCTCGACGTGCAGGGCATCGCCTGGCTCGCCGACCACCTGAACGCCCGCTACGCGTCGGGTCGCGGCGCCTTCGTCGCGGTGACGCACGACCGGTGGTTCCTGGATGCGGTGTGCACCGGCACGTGGGAGGTGCACGACCAGCTCGTCGAGCCCTTCGAGGGCGGCTACGCGGCCTACGTGCTGCAGCGCGTCGAGCGCGACCGGATGGCTGCCGCGAGCGAGGCGAAGCGCCAGAATCTCATGAAGAAGGAGCTCGCGTGGCTCCGCCGCGGCGCGCCCGCCCGCACCGCGAAGCCGAAGTTCCGCATCGACGCCGCGACGCAGCTCATCGAGGACGAGCCGCCCGTGCGCGACCCGATCCAGCTCGCGCAGCTCGCCGCGACGCGGCTCGGCAAGGACGTCGTGGACGTCGTCGACGCCTCCGTCGAGCTCGGCGGCCGCACGATCCTCGACGACGTCACCTGGCGCATCGCGCCGGGCGAGCGCGCGGGCGTGCTCGGCCGCAACGGCGCCGGCAAGTCGACGCTGCTCGCGCTCATCGCCGGCCGCATCCGCCCCACGTCGGGCCGCGTGAAGACCGGCAAGACGGTGAAGATCGCCGAGCTCACGCAGGAGCTCGCCGAGCTCGCGCAGCACGAGGACGACCCGGTGCGCACCGTGGTCGCGAACCTCAAGACGAGCTACGCCTCGGGCGGCAAGGAGCTGACGCCCGGACAGCTGCTCGAGCGGCTCGGCTTCCGCTCGGGAGAGCTGTCGACGCTGGTCAAGGACCTCTCCGGCGGTCAGCGCCGCCGCCTGCAGCTGCTGCTGATCCTGCTCGACGAGCCCAACGTGCTCATCCTCGACGAGCCGACGAACGACCTCGACACCGACATGCTCGCCGCGATGGAGGACGTGCTCGACTCCTGGGCCGGCTGCCTCATCGTCGTCAGCCACGACCGCTACCTCATCGAGCGGGTCACCGACCACCAGTACGCCATCTTCGACGGCCGCCTGCAGCACGTGCCGGGCGGTGTGGATGCGTACCTGGCGATGTCGGGCAAGGGCTCGGTGGGCAAGGCGTCGAGCGCCGACGCCAAGGGCGACGCCCAGGCGGCACCCGCCGGGCTCAGCGGCGCCGAGCGCCGCGCGCTCGAGAAGGAGGCCGCGAGCCTCGACCGACGGCTCGCCAAGGCGACCTCGCAGCGCAAGGGCGTGCTCGACCGCTTCGAGGTCGTCGACCACAGCGACCTCGGCGCGCTCAGCGCGCTCCAGGCCGAGCTCGCCGAGATCGACGGGCGCATCGCCGAGCTCGAGGAGCAGTGGCTCGAGACCCACGAGGGCCTCGAGGCGTGAGCCTCGCGCGGGAGCGGCGGGCCGGGCCCTGCATCCGGTCGGCTCGGATAGTCTGACGAGAGCCGCGCCGCCTGCGCCGGCGGAAGGGGCCGCGATGACGGAGCAGACGATCCTCGTCGTCGACGACGACCCGGCGCTCGCCGAGATGATCGGCATCGTGCTGAGCGGCGAGGGCTACCAGCTCGAGTTCTGCGCCGACGGCGCCGCGGCCGTCGACCGCTTCCACGAGGTGAAGCCCGACCTCGTGCTGCTCGACCTCATGCTGCCCGGCAAGGACGGCATCCAGATCTGCACCGAGCTGCGCGCCGAGTCCGGCGTGCCGATCATCATGCTCACGGCGAAGGGCGACCCGACCGACATCGTCGTCGGCCTCGAGTCCGGCGCCGACGACTACATCACGAAGCCCTTCAACCCGAAGGAGCTCGTCGCCCGCGTGCGCACGCGACTGCGCCCGCAGCGGCAGGCCGACGCCGGCGTGCTCAAGGTCGCCGACCTCGAGATCGACGTCGAGGGCCACCAGGTGCGCCGCGGCGGCGACCCGATCGCGCTCACGCCGCTCGAGTTCGAGCTGCTCGTCACGCTCGCCTCGCGGCCGAGCCAGGTGTTCTCGCGCGAGATGCTGCTCGAGCAGGTGTGGGGCTACCACTACAAGGCCGACACGCGCCTGGTGAACGTGCACGTGCAGCGCCTGCGCTCGAAGGTCGAGCGCGACGTCGACAACCCCGTGGTCGTGACGACCGTGCGCGGCGTCGGCTATCGCGCCGGCGCCCCCCAGGCCTGAGGCCGCGCATGGCCGGGCGGCGCTGGAGCTGGGAGCGGGCGACGGGCTTCCTGCGGCGCTCGCTGCAGGCGCGCGTCGTCGCCTTCAGCATGCTGCTGTCGATGCTCGCGCTCGTCGGCGTCTTCGGCTACATGTCGGCATCCGTGGGTGAGAACCTCTTCGAGACGCGCCGCGACGAGGCGCTCGTCGAGGCGGTGCGCGCGACCGCAGGCATGCAGCAGATCTTCGACGAGGCCGTCACGCAGAGCCTGACGAGCGGTGAGGTCGACGCGCTGCAGGATCGCGCGCTCGACGCCGTCACCGGGGTCATCTCGTCGCGCTCGAGCACCGACTACGCCATGCTCCGCGCCGAGGCGCAGGCGTCGACGCTGCTGCAGATGAACGACGTGCAGTCGCAGGGCTTCGACACCGACCTGCTGCACGCCGAGCTGCGGAGCGCGGTCGCCGCATCGGCTGACCTGCCGTTCTACCAGTCGGTGCGGCTCGCCTCCGAGAACGGCGGCGAGCCCGGCATCATCGTCGGCACCACGGTCGACGTGCCGCTCGCGGGTCGCTACGAGCTCTACCTGCTCACCAGCCTGCAGTCGACGCAGGCGACGCTCGGCTTCATGCAGCTGACGATGATGCTCGGCGGCATCGCGCTCATCGGCCTCATCGGCCTCATCACCTGGTTCGTCGCGCGGATGGTCGTCGGGCCCGTCGAGGCGGCCGCCGCGTCGAGCGCGCGGATCGCCGCCGGCGAGTACGACGTGCGCATCCCGGTGCGCGGCGACGACGAGATCGCCAAGCTCGGGCGCTCCTTCAACGACATGGCCGACTCCATCTCGCGGCAGATCAACGAGCTCGCGACGCTGTCGACCGTGCAGCAGCGCTTCGTCTCCGACGTCTCGCACGAGCTGCGCACGCCGCTCACGACCATCCGCCTGGCCGGTGACGTGCTGCACGACCGGCGGGATTCGTTCGACCCGGTCGCGGGCAGGACGGTCGAGCTGCTGCACACGCAGATCGAGCGCTTCGAGCAGCTGCTCGCCGACCTGCTCGAGCTCAGCCGCTTCGACGCGGGCGCCGCGCAGCTCGAGATCGAGCCGACGAACCTCGTGCGGCTCGCCGAGGGCGAGCTCGCGGCCGTCGAGCCGCTCGCCGCCGAGCGCGGCACCGAGCTGCGGCTCGTCGCGCCCGGCGGGCACTTCGAGGCCGAGGTCGACCCGCGGCGCATCCGACGCATCCTGCAGAACCTGCTCGCGAACGCGATCGACCACGGCGAGGGGCGGCCCGTCGTCGTCACGGTCGACTCGACGAGCGATGCGGCCGCGATCGCCGTCCGCGACCACGGCGTCGGCATGACCGAGGAGGAGGCCGCGCGCGTCTTCGACCGCTTCTGGCGCGCCGACCCGTCACGGCAGCGGCGCACCGGCGGCACCGGCCTCGGGCTCTCGATCAGCCGTGACGACGCGGCGCTGCACGGCGGCTGGATCGACGTCTGGTCGCGGCCGGGGGAGGGCACCGCGTTCCGCCTCACCCTGCCGCGCGCCGGCGCACACGCCGTGTCGTCGCCCATCGAGCTGCCGCCCGCCGACACGCAGGCGATCGAGCTGCCGCACCACCCCCACGTGCTCGAAGCCCCGGCCGACGAGGCCGGGATGGCGCTCGCCGAGCCCACGGTCGAGATCGCGCTCGTCGACCCCGCGCCGCGGGCCGCGACCGAGGAGGCCGACCGATGATCCGCTCCGTCGCCGCCATCGCGGCCGCCGCCGTGCTCGTGCTCACGGGGTGCGTCGCCATCCCCGACTCCGGCGCCGTCACCGAGGGCGTCGTCGACGTGAGCGAGCAGGAGAACGGCCTGGTCTTCCTCGCGCAGGAGCCCGAGGAGGGCGCGACGCAGGAGCAGATCATCCTCGGCTTCCTGAGCGCGGGCATCAGCCCGGACGACGACTTCTCGATCGCCCGGGAGTTCCTGACGCGCGACGAGGCGCAGCGCTGGCAGCCGGACGCCGGCGTCATCGTGCGCGCCGGCCCGCCGGAGGTCTCGTTCGGCAGCGAGACGCAGGCCACCGCGGTCGTCGCCGCGCTCTCGGAGGTGGACGCCGGCGGTGCGCTCCGGCGCCCGGGCGAAGACCGGATGCTCGAGTTCGAGATGCTGCTGCAGGACGGCCAGTGGCGCATCGCGGCCGCGCCGGACGGCATCGTGCTCTCGAGCTTCCACTTCGCCGAGCTGTTCCGGATGCACGCGCTGCACTGGATGACCCCGGACGCCACGCGCTCGGTGCCCGAGGTGCGCTGGTTCGAGCGCACCGCGACCACGCTCCCGTCGCGCATCATCGACGCGCTGCTCGACGGCCCCTCCACGTGGCTGTCGCCGGCCGTCGTCACCTCGGGCGCCGCCGACGCGTCGCGGGTGGGCGAGCCGCGCGTCGACGGCACGACCATGACGGTGACGGTCGACGCCACGCAGATCCAGCAGCAGGGCCCCGGCAGCCTGCAGGCGCTCTCGCAGCAGCTCGCGCTGTCCCTCCGCACGGTCGGCGTGCGCGAGGTGATCGTCGAGATCAGCGGCCGCCCCGACCTCTCGGCGTCGAGCGCCGCGAGCCCGCCGATCGACCTCGGGGCGGTCGATCCGCGCCCGCTCGTGCTCGACGGCGCGTCGCTGCGCCCGATCGGGGCAGGGGCGTCGACGATCGAGGACGTCGGGCCGACGCTCAGCGCGATCGGTGCGACGAGCTACACCGTCGGGGCCGAGGGCGGCGTCGCGCACACCGGCACGACCGCCGTCTGGATCGAGGCCGGCGCCGATCCCGTGACGATCTCCGCCGACGCGGCATCGGTCGGCACCGTCGACGACAGCGGATGGGTGCTGCTGCAGGAGCGCTCGGCGCCGCAGCGGCTGCTGGCGTGGCGCGACGGCGAGCGGGTCGAGCTGGGGCTGCCGCCGGGCACCGGGCGCATCACCGCGATGGAGCTCGCCCGCGACGGCTCGCGGCTCGCGATCGTGACGGTCGACGGCGACGCGAGCCAGGTGCTCGTCGCGGCGATCGTGCGTGACGCCGAGGGGAGGCCCGCCTCGCTGGGCGAGCCCTACCCGCTGCCGCTGCTCGACGGCGTCGCCACCGACGTGACGTGGTCGGGGCCGACGCAGATCGCGGTGCTCGCCGCCGGCGGTGACCAGGCGCAGATCGCCACGCTCGTCGTGGGCGGCGACTCCGAGCAGCTGCCGCAGCCCGGCGTCCCGGTGCAGGCGCTCGTGGGCGGCAGCGAGGGCACCTCGACGCTGCGCGCCCTCGGCGCCGACGGCTCGCTGCTCTCGCAGCGCGGCAGGGTCTGGACGGCGGCCGACGGACTCGGCCCGATCTCGCTCATCGCGACGCAGCAGTAGCGCCGTCCACAGGTGCGCGGCGCCGCCGAGCGCGGCACGGCATCCGCGCCGCATCATCGGGGCATGCGGATGCGGGCGGGCGCGGTGGTGGGCAGGGGGCCGATCGCCGCAGCCCTGCGGGAGGCGGCGAGCGTGCTGTGGCCCGTCGCGTGCGCCGGGTGCGGCGCCGTCGACGTCGCCGTCTGCGGCGCGTGCCCGGCGGCGCTTCGGGCAGGACCGCTGCGGGAGGCGCTCGACGGCGTGCCGCTGCTCGCGGCCGCCGCCTACGAGGGACCGGTGCGCGAGCTCGTCGCGGCGTGCAAGGAGCGCGGCGGCCGGGCGGAGGCACGGGCGCTGGGCGCAGGGCTCGCGCTCGCGGTCGCCGCGGCACCGCCAGGGGCGCTCGTGCGGGTGCCGTCGAGCCGCGGCGGGATGCGGCGGCGTGGCTTCGACCCGGTCGTGCTCGTGCTGCGCGCCGCCGGGCTGCGCGCGACGCCGCTGCGCCGCATCCGGGGTGGTGGTGCGCAGAAGCAGCGGTCCGTCGAGGCCCGGCGGGTCGCGGCGGCGGGGTCGCTCACGCTGCCGTCGAGCGCGGCGCGCCGGCTGGTCGGCAGTGCCGTCGTGGTCGTCGACGACGTCGTGACGAGCGGTGCGACGGCCCGCGAGGCGGTGCGCGCCCTGCGTGCGGCCGGGTGCCGGCCGGTCGCGATCGTGGCCGTCGCGCGCACGCCCAAGCGGGTTCCTGGGAGGTGAGCCGACGCACGGCGGCCGGGGGTAGAGTGCAGGCCACGCACGTCGGCATTGCACGCCGCAGCGCCGACGCCGACCAACGGGAGGCCACGATGGACATCACGTTCGGCGCCAAGGGCGCAGACATCACAGACCGGTTCCGCGCATATGCGGAGGAGAAGCTCGCGAAGGTCACGCAGCTCCTCCCGCGGGCCACGGCGCTCGATGTCAAGCTCACCCGACACGCGGATCCGCACGCCGCCATCGCGGGCGGCAGGGTCGAGATCACCGTCCACGGCCCCGGCTCGATCATCCGCTCGGAGGCCGACGGCCCCGACAAGTACATGGCGTTCGACTCCGCCTTCCACCGCATCATGGAGCGCGCCCGGCGTGCCCACGACAAGCGCCACGACCACAGCGCCCGCCGGCGCACGCCGCTCCGCGACGCCGCCGTCGCCGGCTTCGAGCAGGTCGCCGTCACCCCGGCCGACCCCGCGCTCGTCGAGGCCGTCGCGACCGGCTCGATCCCCGTCGTCGCCCAGGAGCAGCCCGAGGCCGAGAACCAGTGGTCGCCCGTGGTGATCCGCGAGAAGCGGTTCCCCGGCAAGCGCATGAGCGTGCGCGACGCCGTCGACCAGATGGAGCTGGTCGGCCACCCCTTCTACCTCTTCGTCGACGAGGCCACCGATGAGTGCGCCGTCGTCTACCGCCGCAAGGGCTGGTCCTACGGCGTCATCTCCCTCGACGACGAGGCGGCCGAGGACGGCACTGAGGCCCGCGTCGTGGCCGACGCCGAGAGCGAGCGCGCCGCGTCCTGACCGCCCAGAGCGGCACCCCAGAGGGCTCTGGGGTGCCGCTCGTCGCGCGTTGCTACGATGAGCAGTCGGTCAACGGACCGTGACCGAACCCCTACCTCACGGGAGGCATCCCTCGTGGCCAACTTCTTCGAGAACATGCTCCGAGCCGGCGAAGGCCGGCTGCGGCGCCGCCTGGAGCGCATCGCCGCAGATGTGGCTGCCCTCGAGGACGCGTTCGAGGATCTGACCGATGAGGAGCTCGCGGGCGAGACCGCGGAGTTCCGGCAGCGCTACGCCGACGGCGAGCCGCTCGACGCGATGCTGCCCGAGGCCTTCGCCGCGGTGCGCGAGGCGGCGAAGCGCACGCTGGGGATGCGCCCCTACGACGTGCAGGTGATGGGTGCCGCTGCCCTGCACCTCGGCAACATCGCCGAGATGAAGACCGGTGAGGGCAAGACGCTCGTCGCCCCGATCGCCGCCTACCTCAACGCCATCACGGGTGACGGCGTGCACATCGTCACGGTGAACGACTACCTCGCGAGCTACCAGTCGGAGCTGATGGGCCGCGTCTTCCGCGCCCTCGGCATGACGACCGGATGCATCATCTCCGGGCAGACGCCGGAGGTGCGGCGCGAGCAGTACGAGGCCGACATCACCTACGGCACGAACAACGAGTTCGGCTTCGACTACCTGCGCGACAACATGGCGCACTCGAAGGAGGCGATGGTCCAGCGCGGCCACGGCTTCGCGATCGTCGACGAGGTCGACTCGATCCTCATCGACGAGGCCCGCACGCCGCTCATCATCTCCGGCCCGGCCGCGGGCGAGGCGAACCGCTGGTTCGGCGAGTTCGCGCGCATCGCCAAGCGGCTCCGCCCGGACGTCGACTACGAGGTCGACGAGAAGAAGCGCACCGTCGGCGTGCTCGAGCCCGGCATCGAGCGGGTCGAGGACCTGCTCGGCATCGACAGCCTGTACGAGTCGGCGAACACGCCGCTCATCTCCTTCCTCAACACCGCGCTCAAGGCGAAGGCGCTCTTCAAGCGCGACAGCGACTACGTCGTCATGAACGGCGAGGTGCTCATCGTCGACGAGCACACCGGCCGCATCATGCAGGGTCGCCGCTTCAACGAGGGCATCCACCAGGCGATCGAGGCGAAGGAGGGGGTGCAGATCAAGGCCGAGAACCAGACGGTCGCGACGGTCACCCTGCAGAACTACTTCCGCCTCTACGACAAGCTCTCGGGCATGACCGGCACCGCCGAGACCGAGGCCGCCGAGTTCATGGCGACCTACAAGCTCGGCGTGGTCCCGATCCCGACGAACAAGCCGGTGCAGCGCGCCGACCGGTCCGACCTCGTGTACGCGACGGTCGAGGGCAAGTTCAAGCACGTCGTCGACGACATCGTCGAGCGGCACGCGGCCGGCCAGCCCGTGCTCGTCGGCACCACGAGCGTCGAGAAGAGCGAGTACCTCTCGGGCCTGCTCGCGAAGGCCGGGGTCAAGCACGAGGTGCTCAACGCCAAGAACCACGCTCGAGAGGCGGCGATCGTCGCCCAGGCCGGCCGCGTCAGCGCCGTCACCGTCGCGACGAACATGGCCGGTCGAGGCACCGACATCATGCTCGGCGGCAACGCGGAGCACCTCGCCGTCACGCGCATGCAGGAGCTCGGGCTCAGCCCCTCCGAGACGCCGGACGAGTACGAGGAGCGCTGGGACGACGTCTTCGCCGAGGTCAAGGCCGAGGTCGAGGCGGAGGCCGCGAAGGTCATCGAGGCCGGCGGCCTCTACGTGCTCGGCACCGAGCGCCACGAGTCGCGCCGCATCGACAACCAGCTGCGCGGCCGCTCCGGCCGCCAGGGCGACCCGGGCGAGAGCCGCTTCTACCTCTCGATGCAGGACGACCTGCTGCGCCTGTTCGGCGGCTCCGTCGCGGAGCGCTTCATGGCCGTCGACGCCGACGAGGACGAGATCCCGCTCGAGTCGAAGATCTTCTCCCGCACGATCCGCACCGCGCAGGCGCAGATCGAGTCGCGCAACGCCGAGATGCGCAAGAACGTGCTGAAGTACGACGACGTGATGAACCGCCAGCGCGAGGCGATCTACTCCGACCGCCGGCACATCCTCGACGGGGACGACCTCGAGGGCAAGGTGCAGGGCTTCCTCGAGGGCACGCTGCGATCGCTCGTCTCCGACCACGCGGTGGGCAACGACAGCGACGAGTGGAACCTCGAGGCGCTGTGGACCGAGGCGAAGCAGATCTACCCCGTCGGCATCACGATCGACGAGGTGGTCGCCGAGGCGCAGCCGCGCCTGACGGCCGACTTCCTGTACGAGCAGCTCGTGTCGGACGCGAAGATCGCGTACCAGAAGCGCGAGGAGTCGCTCGGCTCGCCCGCGATGCGGCTGCTCGAGCGCCGCGTCGTGCTGTCGGTCATCGACCGCAAGTGGCGCGACCACCTCTACGAGATGGACTACCTGCGCGAGGGCATCGGCCTGCGCACGATGGCGCAGCGCGACCCGGTCGTCGAGTACCAGAACGAGGGCTTCGCGCTCTACCAGCAGATGATGTCGGCGATCCGCGAGGAGTCGATCTCGTTCCTGTTCAACCTCGAGGTCAAGGTGCAGCAGGGCGCGAGCCCCGAGGCGCCCGCGATCGAGGGCGGCGGGCTCGAGGAGCCCGAGGAGGAGAGCCCGGAGGCGCTCACCTACTCGGCGCCCGACGAGGACGGCGAGGCGTCGGTGCACGACGCGCGGGGCAAGGAGCTCGGCGCGGCGACCGACAAGGCGCGCCAGCGCTCCGGCAACCCGGCGGTCGCCGGGAAGGCGAAGGCCGCTGGCGGCAACCGCGAGCAGCGCCGCGCCGCCGACAAGGCGGCGAAGGCCGCGCCGAGGAAGGGCGCGTTCGGCCAGCTGCAGGACGCCGACAACGAGGGCTCCTCCCGCTGATCGCACCCACCCGCTGATCACGTAGTAGCCGGACGCAGTCCGGCCGCGTATCGAGATCACGCTCGCGTCCTTCGTCTCGATACGCGGCCTTCGGCTGCTACTCGACGAGCGTGGGGGCGCGGCCTTCGGCAGCTCCTTGACGAGCGGGTGGGCCTCCACCCGCTGATCGAGTAGCAGCCGGACGGAGTCCGGCCGCGTATCGAGATCACGCTCGGCCAGTCGTCTCGATACGCGGCCTTCGGCTGCTACTCGACGAGCATCGGGGGCGCGGCCTTCGGCTGCTACTCGACGAGCGGGTGGGCGACGAGCGTGGCGGCGCGCGCGTCAGTCGTCGAGCGTGCGCAAGCCGTTGTAGGCGGTGACGCCGAGCGGCGGGCCGTAGGCGCCCGTCTCGCCGCCGTTCGAGTAGACCGCGGTGATGTGCCCGGCCCCCGTCTGCGGATCGAGGTTCGAGACGAACCCGGACCCCGAGGCGCCGTCGCCCATCTCGCAGTCCGCCCCGTAGTTCGCATCGCCGCCCGCGCCGTAGTCGAGCTCGTCCTCCGCGCAGTGGCGCAGCACCTCCGCGTCGAACGCGTCGTTGCCGGGGTAGCCGGCGATCACCACGCCGTTCGTCTCCGCGGTGAAGCTCACGCCCTGGCCGCCGACGACGTCCTCGAGCGTCGTCTCACCCTGCGGCGCGAAGCGGACGAAGCCGAAGTCGAAGCCCATCCAGCCGTCGTCGTCGGCGCCGTCGAGCCAGCGATCGTTCGCCTCCAGGTACTGGTCGGGCACCCACCAGCGCTCGGCCTCCCAGGTGCCGAAGGGCGCATCGCCGCGCTCGTAGCCCGGCTCGAAGGTGATCCGGTCGTAGTAGTCGCGCGTCTCGTCGTCGAAGACGCAGTGCGCGGCGGTGACGACGACGAGCCCGGACTCGCTGTTGATGACCGTGCCGCTGCACGTGTACTCGGCGTCCTCCGTCTCGAGCACGAGGCGGCCGACGGTCGTCAGCAGCAGGCTCGCGTCGGCGGTGTGCGGCGTGCCCGGCAGCAGCTCGTCGCCGCCGTCGTGCACGGGCATCGCGATGCCGGGCGCGACTCGGGCGGTGCCGCGCGTCGGCTCGAGCACGAGGTCGAGCGCCGCATCCGGGAAGTACCCGTCGACGGTCTCGCCCTGCGAGCCGGCGTAGAGCTCGCCGGTGTCGGCGTCGGTCTCGTCCGTCGTCGTGATCGGCGCGTCCGGCTCGACCGGCCGCACCTCGATCTGCGGCTCGCCCGACGGCCGCGGGGTCTGCGAAGGCGGCTGCTGCGGCTGCCGGGTGGGCAGCGGCGGCGCCAGGATGATGCATCCGCTCATCGTGAGGACGGTGAGCGCCGCTGCGGCCACGGCGGCGGTTCGAGCGAGGCGCATGCTGCGACGCTAGGGCGGTGCGCCGCAGGATCGCTGAGAACGCGGCGCGCGGCGTCAGGCCGGCGGTGCGACGGCGACGAGCATGATCGCCGTCCCGTGGCACAGGAACGCGACGAGCGTGCAGGCGTGGAAGATCTCGTGGAAGCCGAACCGGCCGGGGAACGGGTTCGGCTTCTTCATCCCGTAGGCGATGGCGCCGACCGTGTAGGCGAGCCCGCCCGCGATCACGAGCGCCGCGGTCAGGGCGTTGGCCGACCAGATCTGCGGCAGGAACGCGACGGCCGCCCAGCCGAGGGCGAGGTAGATCGGCACGTAGAGCCAGCGCGGTGCGTGCAGCCAGAAGATGCGGAAGGCGATGCCCAGCACGGCGCCGGCCCAGATGACGGTCAGCAGGATCCAGTCGGTGGGCGACGGCAGCGTCAGCAGCGCGATGGGCGTGTAGCTGCCCGCGATGAGCAGGAAGATGTTGGCGTGGTCGAGCCGCTTGAGCACCACGCGCGTGCGCTCCTGCCAGTGGAAGCGGTGGTAGACGGCCGAGACGCCGAACATCAGCAGGCTGGATGCGGCGTACACGGCGGTCGAGACCTTCGCGGTCGTGCCGTCGGCGATCACCACCAGCACGATGCCGGCGATGAGGGCGAGGGGCGCCGTCCCCGCGTGGATCCAGCCGCGCCAGGTGGGCTTCTGCTCGACGGCGGCCTCGACGATCGAGTCGCCGGCCGCCTCGATGAGCGGGAGGTGCGCGGAGGACGGGTCGCTGACGCGGACCTCGGGGGAGGGCCGGTCGGACGACGCGCCTGCCGGCTCGGACTGCAGTGCCATGACGACAGCGTACGGCGTACGCAGTACCGCGTCGAGCATGCCGATGCCGCCGTGGGGGACGAGCGCCCGGTAGGTTCGACGGGTGCGACTGCGCAGCTCGCCGGGATCACGGCTCGTCTACCGCTACTACGAGCGGCGGCTGCGGCGCGACCTCCAGCGCACCGCGGTGCCTCGCCACATCGCCATGATCATCGACGGGAACCGCCGCTGGGCGCGGGAGCAGAAGCTCGAGAGCGCGGGCCACGGGCACCGCGCCGGCGCCGCGAAGCTGCGCGAGTTCGTCGACTGGTGCGCCGAGATCGGCGTCGAGGTGGTGACGCTCTACCTGCTGTCGCGCGACAACCTCACCGGCCGCGGCGGCGAGGAGCTCGGCGAGCTCTGCGAGATCATCGCCGAGCTCGCCGACGACCTGTCGCGCCTGCCCGGCCGCCGCATCCGCCACGTCGGCGACACCCGCGGCTTGCCGCGCCCGCTCGTCGCGGCGCTCGAGGGCGCGGTCGCACGCAGCGCGGATCAGGACGGCATCGTCGTGAACCTGGCCGTCGGCTACGGCGGCCGGCACGAGCTCGTCGAGGCGGTGCGCAAGATCCTCGAGGGCGCCGACGGCGCGAGCGTCGCCGAGATCGCCGAGCGCCTGTCGCCCGAGCTCATCGCCGAGCACCTCTTCACCGCCGGCCAGCCGGACCCTGACCTCGTCATCCGCACCTCCGGCGAGCAGCGGCTGAGCGACTTCATGCTGTGGCAGAGCGCGCACAGCGAGTTCTACTTCGTCGAGGCGCTCGGGCCCGACCTGCGCGAGGTCGACTTCCTGCGCGCGGTGCGCTCGTACGGGCTGCGCGAGCGACGCTACGGGCGCTGACGGGGCGGCGACCTGAAGCCCAGGTTTCGATCGGATGAACTCTGGCTGAGGCCGCGTGTGTCGGATCGTCGGATGCGCTGGAGGCGAGCGTAGATTCGGCCCTGTCGGGCAGTTCCGCCCGACAGCGAGCGGCCTTCGCGTCCGCGAGCAACACGGAGGTGACGGCCGCGTGATACCGACCCCAGGGTCGGCAAGGGAGCGTCACGTGCCTGAACTCGCCACCACCCCCCAGAGCGGCGTCGCCGAGGCAGAGGGCCTCGACACCCGCCAGCGCACCTACGTGCTCGACACGAGCGTGCTGCTGTCCGATCCGGGGGCGATCCACCGCTTCGCCGAGCACGCCGTCGTGATCCCCGTGATCGTGATCGCCGAGCTCGAGAAGAAGCGGCACGACCCGGAGATCGGCTACTTCGCGCGCAAGGCGCTGCGGAACCTCGACGACCTGCGGGTCACGCACGAGCGGCTCGACTTCCCGGTGCCGACCGAGGGCGGCGGGAGCCTGCGCGTCGAGCTGAACCACTCCAACCAGCAGGTGCTGCCGAGCGGACTCCAGCTCGGCGACAACGACTCGCGCATCCTCGCGGTCGCCTCGAACCTCGCGGGCGACGGGCTCGACGTCTGCATCGTCTCGAAGGACATGCCGATGCGCGTGAAGGCCGCATCGATCGGGCTGCCGGCCGAGGAGTACCTCGCCGAGCAGGCGGTGGACTCGGGATGGACCGGCACCGCGGAGCTCGCGCTCTCCGGCGAGCAGATCAACCGGCTCTACGAGGACGAGCGGCTCGACACCAGCAAGGTCGCCGACCTGCCGATCAACACCTGCCTCGTCATCTCGTCCGAGCGCGGCTCGGCGCTCGGCCGCGTCACCCGCCGCGGCGAGGTCTCGCTCGTGCGCGGCGACCGCGAGGTCTTCGGCGTGCACGGCCGCTCGGCCGAGCAGCGGCTGGCGATCGACCTGCTGCTCGACAACGAGGTGGGCATCGTCTCGCTCGGCGGTTCCGCTGGCACCGGCAAGTCGGCGCTCGCGCTCGCGGCGGGCCTCGAGGCGGTGCTCGAGCGGCGGCTGCACAAGAAGGTCATCGTCTTCCGCCCGCTCTACGCGGTGGGTGGCCAGGAGCTCGGCTACCTCCCGGGCGACGCCGCCGAGAAGATGAACCCGTGGGGCCAGGCGATCTACGACACGCTCGGCGCGCTCGTGAGCGACAACGTGCTCGACGAGGTCGCGGCCCGCGGCATGCTCGAGGTGATGCCGCTCACGCACATCCGCGGCCGCTCGCTGCACGACGCGTTCGTGATCGTCGACGAGGCGCAGTCGCTCGAGCGCAACGTGCTGCTGACGGTGCTGAGCCGCATCGGCCAGAACTCGCGCGTCGTGCTCACGCACGACGTGGCGCAGCGCGACAACCTGCGCGTCGGCCGCCACGACGGCGTCGCGAGCGTCATCGAGACGCTCAAGGGGCACGACCTCTTCGGCCACATCACCCTGCAGCGCAGCGAGCGCAGCCGCATCGCGGCGCTCGTGACGAGCCTGCTGGAGGACTGACCGCCGATCGCGGACCCGATTCCGGATGCCGGACCCCAGATCTCGGGTCCCGCCGGGGTCGGGTCCTTCGGCGTCCGGGGTCCGCGCCGCCGTGTCGGCACTGCCGAGGAGCGCTGCCGAGTAGCGTCGGCGGGGTGCGGGAGCTGACGGCGGTCGAGGCGCGGCGGATGCGCATGGTCTCGCAGGGGCTCGTCACCGGCGGATGGCTCGGCTCGACGCGCACGCCGCTCGAGGCTGTCCGCCATGCGGTCGCCCTGCAGGGGCAGGACCTGCCGGCGGTGCTGCGCGCGATCGCGGCGCGCTCGACGCCCGGGACGACGCTCGACGACGTGCGCGCCGCGTTCGACGACGGCCTCGTCCGATCGTGGGCGATGCGGGGCACGCTCTTTGTCGCCGCGGCGGACGACCTCGCCGTGCTGCACGCCTGGACGGCCGAGCGGATGCGCCGGCAGGAGTGGCGCATGTGCGAGGTGCGCGGCATCGACCAGGCGACCGCCGAGCGGGCGGCCGACGTGCTGGTCGAGGTGCTCGCTGACGGGCCCGTGCTCCGCTCCGCGATGCTCGCCGCGTGGGAGGCGGCCGGTGTCTCGACGGCCGGCGGTCGCGGCTACCACCTGCTCGCGCTCGGCTCCTACGACGGGATCCTGCGATTCGGCCCGTTCGACGGCCGCGACCAGCTGCTCGTCGGGGGGCCGCGCCCCTCGGTCCCGGAGCCGGAGCGTGCGCTCGACGAGGCGCTCCGCCGCTTCGTCGGGGCGCGCGGCCCCGTGCACCCCGATGACGTCGCGTGGTGGCTCGGGCTGCCGAAGACGATCGTGCGCGCGTCGCTCGCCCGCATCGAGGGGCTCGAGGCCGTGCTCGTCGAGGGCCGAGAGATGCTCGTCGTCGCGGGCGCGGTGGGGGAGCCCTCCGACGTCGTGCTCGTGCCGGGCTTCGACGAGCTGCTGCTCGGCTACCGCGACCGGTCGCTCGTCGCGAGCCCCACGGTGCTGGCGGCGGTCGTGCCGGGCGGCAACGGTGTCTTCCGGCCCATGGTCGTCGTCGACGGGGCAGCGGTCGGCACGTGGCGGTTCCCGGCGTCGCGCGCCGTCGGACGCTCCAGCGCCGCGCGATCACGCCGCGCGACCGCCCGGGGGCAGGCCGCTGATCCGAGCGCGCCGGTCGAGCCGCTGCTCGAGCTCGTCGAGCCGGTGAGCGCGGTGACCCGCCGCCGGATCGATGCCGCGCTCGCGGAGTGGCCGCACCGCTGAGTCAGAGCTCGAGCGCGCCGCGCCAGATGCTGGCGCCCGAGTGCGTGGGGTCGCCGTCGTAGGGCTCGACCGAGACGTCGACGACCGGGAACGCCGCGAGGTCGAGGTCTGCGGGCAGCGCGAGCTCGGTGGAGGCCGCGTCCATGACGCCCAGGCTCACCATCTGCTGCGCGTCCGCGTCGAGCAGCCACACGTCGAGGTACCCGTCGACGGTGGGCAGCGCATCCGCGTCGACCACGAGCAGGCGCTGGCCGTCGCGCTCGATCACCTCGGCGCGCGCGGGTGCGACGCTCGAGCCGAGCGGCTCGAGCACGGCGCCCGCGACGTCGATCGACCGGGGGCCGCCGCCGAGCTGCGTCACGAGCAGCACCGCGAGGCTCGCCGCGACAAGCGCGGAGGCCGCGCATGCGGCGATGAGCGCACGGCCGCTGAAGCGCCGGCGACGGGCGACGTCGGGTGAGCGGGTCGATGCAACGGCGCGCGTCGCCGGCATGGCCGGCTGCGCGATCGGCGCGGCGGCCGGCTCGTCGAGGGCGGCGATGTCGGCGGCGATCCGGTCCCAGACCGCTGCGGGCGGCTCGACCGGCGAGACGTCGGCGGCGCGGAAGCGGTCGGCAGCGTCGCGGAGCGACGACACCTCCGCTCGGCAGTGCGCGCAGGTCGCGAGGTGCTCGGCGCTCGCGTCGGACTCGCCCAGCGCGAGCGCGGTGAGCGCGTCAGTCGACAGGTGCTGCATGGGTGTCCTCCCATCTCTCCCTGAGTCTTCGGAGCGCTCGCGACAAGTGGCTCTTCACGGTGCCGATCGGCATGTCGAGCGCCTCGGCGATCGAGGCGGTCGAGCGGTCCTCGAGCACCGCGAGCCGGACGATGGTGCGCTGGGGCTCGCCGATGCGCTCGAGCTCCTCCTGGACGGTGAGCGCGTCGGCCACGGCGTCGAGCACCGGGTCGCCCTCACCGTGCTCGAGGCGCTCCGCGAGGTCGTGGGGGTCGAAGGCCTGCTCCTTGGCGGTGCGGCTGCGGTAGTGGTCCGCGATGCGCCGGCGGGCGATCGCGATGATCCAGGCGCCGAGCGGCCCGTTCGCGGCGTCATACGCCTCGCGGGACCGCCAGACGGAGACGAAGGTCTGCTGCACCACATCCTCCGCATCGTGCGGGGCCATCGCCCGGCAGGCGATCGCGTAGACCATGCCGCCCCAGCGCTCGTACGCCAGGCGCAGCGTCTCGGGAGAGGCATCGGCCGCGAACGCGAGCGATAGCCGCTCGACATCCGTCACGCCCTCGTCCACGGCCAGACGGTATCACCGGGCCATGCGCCTCACGGCGCGTCCAGGACGGCGGTGACGACGATGTTGTCCTCGTAGGCGCCCGCGGCGGCATCCCACTCGCCGCCGCAGGTGACGAGGCGCACGACGTGCTCCCCGTCGCGGGCGAACAGCGCGTCGAGCCGCAGCTCGTCCTTCGACACCTGCTCGATGCTCGTGATGCGGTAGAGCAGCTCGGCGCCGGAGGCCGTCGAGATCTCGACCGCGTCGCCCTCCGCCGCCCGCAGCACCGACGCCATCGGCGCGCTGCCGATGTCGCTGTCCACGTGGGCGGCGAAGACCGCGGAGCCCGCGTCGGCGCCGGGCGCCGGGCCGAAGCGGTACCAGCCGATCTCGCGCACGAGGTCGGGCACATCCATCTGGCCGTCGTCGCGCACGCCGACGGGGACCACACCGAGCTCGAGGTCGACCGACGGCACGCGCACCGCGGCCGGCGCGTCGACCGCGACCGGTGCGGGCGGCGAGGCGTCGCGCACGCCCACCCCGGTCGGGATGGTGCCGGACGGCGGGGCGGATGCGCTGGGCGCAGCCGGCTCCGTCGGGCCGGCGTCCGCAGCGAGCGAGGCACTCGGCTGCGGCGCGACGCTCGGCGCCGACGGCAGCTGCGCGAGCAGCACGGCGCCGGTCCCGAGCGCCGCGACGGCGATGACCGCGGCGGCCACGGTAGCCACGCGACCGCCGCGGGAGCCAGGACGCACGGGAGGCTCCCGCCGCGCGCTGCGCGACGAGAGCCCCCGCTCAGCGTCCATGCTCAGCCGCGCTCCCTTGCGGGGCGCAGCGTCTTCGTGGCGATCAGCGCGAGGCCGAGCGCTCCGGCGAGCAGCAGCGAGATGGCCAGCGCTCGCTGGTCCTCTGCGCCGCCCAGGCCCGACGGCACGCCGCTCGGCGCGCTGTGCGCCTCCACGACCTGCACCGCGAGGGCGAGGTTGCCGTCCTCGGCGCTGCCCCAGGCGGTCACGATGCTGTTCGCGCCCTCCGCGAGGTCGAGGTCGGCCGGGCCGATCGCGACGGTGTCGGTGCCTGCGAGCACGACGTCCGCCGAGACGGCGCCCGCCGCGGTCTCGAGCGCGGCCTCATCGGGGTTCGTGAGGCCCTCGACGATCGCGGTGCCGTTCGCGCGCACGTCGACGGCGGGTGCGGCGGCCAGGTGGCGCACCGTGAGGCGGGCCTGACCGGCGGGGACGGGCTCGGTGTCGTTCGCGAACGCCGAGAGCGTCGGGTCGCCGCCCTCCGTGAGGTGGGCGACGAGCGTCAGGTTGGCCGACTCGGGCACGGCGACGCCCATCGCCTCGATGGCGGGCTCGGCCGTGTCGGGGGTGCCGCCGTCGGCGAACACCTGGATGTCGTAGCTGCCGGCGGCGAGCATCATCGGGTCGGTCAGGGTGCCGGGCTCGAAGTCGCTGATGGCCTCCTCGCCGTTGATGAAGACGTCGACGGTGATGCCGGGCACGGCGTGCAGCACCGAGACGGTCGAGTCGGTCTCGGCTGCCATGGCGGGTGCGCCGCCGGCTGCCGTCAGAGCGAGAGCGGCGCCGATGCCGATCGCGAGCTTGCGCTTCATGGTGGTCTCCTCGAGGTGCGCGGCGCCGGATGCGCCGTCTACCTCCATATCGGCGGGGACCCCGTGCGCGGTTGCAGCGATCGCGGCCGCTGCATCCCGGGCGTGTCGCGGCAGGGCGACGGCAGGCGTCACGGGCGCGCTGCACGCGCGCGCGACGCGCGCCCTGCGACGGCGGCGAGGCCGAGAGCGCCGGCGGCGGCGAGCAGGACGCCCAGCGCACCCTGCGCTCCGGCGCCGCCGAGGCCCGAGGGCACGCCGCTCGGCGGGGTGTGCGCATCGACCACCTGCACCGCGAGCTGCAGGCTCTCCTGCCGCGCGTTGCCCCACGCCGTCACGATCGTGTTCGCGCCCTCCGCCAGCTCGACGTCCACCGGCCCGATCACGACGTCGTCGGTGCCGGCGAGCACCACGTCGACGGAGACGGCGCCGGCCGGCACCTCGAGCAGTGCCTCGGCCGGATTCGTTAGGTTCCCGGCGATCACTGCGCCGTCGGCGCGCACGTCGACAGCGGGCGCGGCGGCGAGGTGGCGGACGGTCAGCCTCGCCTGCCCGGCCGCGACCGGCTCGGTGCTGTTCGAGAACACCGAGAGCGTCGGCTGGTCGTCCGCGGTCAGGTTGCCGGTGATCGTGAGGTTCTGCCCCGCAGGCACCTCGACGCCGAGCGCCTCGACGGCGGGCTCGGCGGTGTCGGGGGTCTCGCCGTCGTAGTAGAGCTGCACGTCGTAGACGCCCGGCGCGAGCTGGATCGGGTCGGTCAGCTCGCCCGGCTCGAAGTCGGTGATCGCCTCCTCGCCGTTGATGTACGCGTCGACCGTGATGCCGGGGATCATGTGCAGCACCGAGACCGTCGAGTCGTCGCCGGCCGCGAGCGCGGGTGCACCGCCGAGCGCGACGAGCGCGAATGCGGCGCCGGCGCTGATCACGAACGTGCCCTTCATGGGGTCTCCTCACACGGGGCGCCGCACGCTGCGTCGCGCTGTCCCCCATCCTCAGTGACGGGGGAGCAGAAAGATAGCAGTGTTATGAAACCGGCTCGGCTTCGCGCCTGCCGATCGGACGCTGTGGAGAGCGGCGGCGGGGCGGGGAAGCGCCGGACTAGCGTCGCCCGGGTGACGACGACGTCGGCGGAGGCGGTGCGGCTGCGCGCGCGAGCGGTCGACCTGCTCGGCGCCCCGGCGGCGGTGAGCGCGGCGTCGCTGCTCGCGCTCGGCGGCTGGGATGCGGTCGTGAGCGTGCCGCTCGCGGTCGCGGCGGCGCTCGCGCCGGCGCTCGCCCGCATCGACGTCGCCGAGCGGCGGCTGCCGAACGCGCTGACCGTGCCGCTGCTGCTGCTCGGTGCGGCCGCCGGCGCCGTCCGCCTCGTCCAAGGCGACCTCGCGCCGCTCGCCGCGCTCGCCTGCGGGCTCGTGCTGCTCGCGATGGCGTTGGCGGGCGGCATGGGCATGGGCGACGTCAAGCTCGGCCTCGCGCTCGCGCTCGCGACCGCGACGCTCGGATGGGCCGCGCCGCTCACCGGCCTCGCCGCATCCGTCATGGTCGGCGGCGTCCTCGGCGCTGCCGCGCTCGTGGCGGGTCGGCGCACCGTGCCGTTCGGGCCGGCGCTGCTGCTCGGCAACGCGATCGCGGCTGCGGCGGGCGCCAGCGGGGTGCTCTGAGCGCCCGGGCTCCCTCTGTGACGGTTCGTGACGGCCGGATTGGCGGCGACGGCTATCAGATACGTACCGTGAGGGCATCCCCCAAGAAGGAGCCTCCATGCGCATCCGCACCGCCCGCCCGCTCGCCCTCGCCGGCACCCTCGGCCTCGCCGTCGCACTCGTCGGCTGCAGCGCCACCGCCGGCGCCGATGAGGCGGAGCTCGGCTCGGCCGAGAACCCCGTGCAGCTCGGCGTCGTCGGTGCGGCGGAGCCGTACTGGGCCGTCTACGAGGCGGCCGTCGAGGCCGAGGGCATCCAGCTCGAGATCCGCGACTTCGCCGACTACAACCAGCCGAACCCGGCGACGAGCGAGGGCGAGCTCGACATCAACCAGTTCCAGCACGTCATCTACCTCGCCGACTACAACGTGAACGCGGGCGACGACCTGCAGCCCATCGGGTCGACGGCGATCTACCCGATCGGCCTCTACTCCGACAAGTACGCGTCGGCCGACGAGATCCCCGATGGCGAGACCGTCATCGTGCCCAACGATGACACGAACCAGGCCCGCGGCCTGCTCGTGCTGCAGTCGGCTGGGCTCATCGCGCTGCAGGACGGCGGCAGCCCCTACTCGACCGTCGCCGACGTCATCGAGGAGGAGTCGCGCGTCACCGTGCAGGCCGTCGACGCCGCGATCACCGCGACCTCGCTGCCCGACGTGGCCGCCGCGATCGTCAACAACGACTTCATCGAGGACGCCGGCCTCAGCGCCGACGAGGCGATCGCCCAGGACGACCCGACCGACCCGGCCGCGCAGCCCTACATCAACATCTTCGCCACGCGGGCCGAGCTCGTCGACGACGAGGTGCTGAACCGCCTGGTGGAGATCTACCAGACCAACGAGGAGGTGCAGGCCGGCGCCCTCGAGTCGTCGGGCGGCACCGGCATCTTCGTGCAGACGCCGAAGGCCGAGCTGCAGGACGCGCTCGCCGCCGTCGAGGCAGACCTGCAGGGCTGATCGGCCTCGGATGGGCACCGGGACGACCCGGTGCCCATCCGCCCGTCCAGCACCCGACCTGAGGAGCAACCAGTGGCGCAGCACATCGTGCTCGACCGAGTGTCGAAGCGCTTCCCGCCCGCGAAGCGCGGCGGGGAGGAGATCGTCGCCGTCGACGACGTCTCGCTCGCGATCGAGCAGGGCGAGATCTTCGGCATCATCGGCTACTCCGGTGCCGGCAAGTCGACGCTCGTGCGGCTCATCAACCAGCTCGAGCCGCTGACCGATGGCCGCATCACGATCGGCGACGTGCCGATCAGCGAGCTGCGCGGCAAGCGCCTGCGCGAGCAGCAGACCGGCATCGGCATGATCTTCCAGCGCTTCAACCTGCTCACGTCGCGGACGGTCGCCGGCAACGTCGCGTACCCGCTCGAGGTCGTCGGCATGGGGCGCGCGGAGCGCCGCCGCCGGGTCGAGGAGCTGCTCGAGTTCGTCGGGCTCGGTGGTCGCGCCGACGCCTACCCCGAGCAGCTCTCGGGCGGCCAGCAGCAGCGCGTCGGCATCGCCCGCGCGCTCGCCGCGAGCCCGCAGGTGCTGCTCGCCGACGAGGCGACGAGCGCGCTCGACCCCGAGACGACGGCGGAGGTGCTCGACCTGCTCGCGCGCATCAACCGCGAGCTCGGCGTCACGATCGTGGTGATCACGCACGAGATGGAGGTCATCACGCGGATCGCCGACCGCGTCGCGGTGATGGAGGCTGGCCGGGTCGTCGAGACCGGCTCCACCTACGACGTCTTCACACGGCCGCAGACGTCGACCGCACGACGGTTCGTGCAGACCGTCGTGCGGGCGCTGCCCGAGGGCGACGAGCTCGCCCAGCTGCGGGCGCAGCACGAGGGTCGCTTCTTCACGATCTCGTTCACCGACGAGGGCGCCTCGGAGGCGCGCGTGTTCGGCGCGCTCGCTCGCGCCGGCGTCGACTTCAACCTCGTGCACGGCGGCGTCGACGACATCCAGGGCCGCGTCTACGGCCTCCTGACCATCGCCGTGCGCGGCGACGCGGCCGCCGTCGACGCGGCGCTGGCGCAGATCGGTCCCGGCGTGACGGTGGAGGAGCAGCGATGAACGAGATCGTCGAGATCCTGCCGACCCTCGGGGAGCAGACGGCGATCATGCTCGGGATCGTCGCCCTGTCGCTCGCCTTCGGCGGCATCGGCGGGCTCATCATCGGCACGGGCCTCTACGTGACCCGCACCGGTGGCGTGCTGCAGCAGCCGGTCGTCTGGTGGATCCTCAACGTGCTCGTCAACACGGTGCGGCCCATCCCGTTCATCATCCTGCTCGCGGCGGTGCAGCCGCTCGGCCGCGTCGTGGTCGGCACCGGCATCGGCACCGAGTACGCGGTCTTCGCGATCGCGCTCGCGGCGACGTTCGGCATCGCGCGCATCGTCGAGCAGAACCTCGTCTCGATCCCGACCGGCGTGATCGAGGCGGCGCGCGCGACGGGTGCGAGCCCGTGGCGGATCATCCGCACGGTCGTGCTGCCGGAGTCACTCGGGCCGCTCGTGCTCGGGTTCACCTTCGCGGTCATCTCGATCGTCGACATGTCGGCGGTCGCGGGCCTCGTGGGCGGGCAGGGCCTCGGCAACTGGGCGATCACCTACGGCTACCGGCAGTTCGACGAGGTCGTCACTTGGTCGGCGCTCCTCGTGGTCGTGATCGTGGTGCAGGTCATCCAGGCGTTCGGCAACTGGCTCGCGCGGCGGATCATGCGGCGCTGAGCCCTCGCGGTGCCGCGAGGCGACTGCCTAGGCTCGGTCGCATGCTCGACGACGCCACGCTCTTCGCCATGGCGAGCGACCTCGCCCGCATCGACGGCGTGGCAGGGGTGGTGCTCGGCGGCTCTCGGGTGCGGGGGCTCGCCCGCCCGGACTCGGACGTCGACGTGGGCGTCTACCTCAGCGGCGCCGTCGACGAGGTCGCGATCGCGGAGCTCGCCGACGCGTGGTCGGATGCGCCGACGGACTGGACGCCCTCCGGTGCGTGGGGGCCGTGGGTCGACGGCGGCGCCTGGCTCGAGGTCGAGGGCACGGCCGTCGACTGGATCCGCCGCGACCTCGCGCGCGTCGGCGCCCAGTGGTCACGGGCGCTCCGGGGCGAGCACGCCTTCCACGCGCAGGCCGGACATCCGTTGGGATTCCTCGACGTGTCGTACTGCGGGGAGCTCGCGCTGAGCCGCATCCTCGCCGATCCCGACGGCGAGCTCGAGGGTCGACGAGGTGAGATGCAGTGGATGCCGGACGCGCTCGCCGCGGCGCTCGCGGCGCGGACCTGGGAGGCGCGCTTCGCCCTCGACGGAGCCGCGAAGGCCGCGGCGCGAGGCGACGCCGCCTTCGTGGCGCTCAGCATCGCGCACGCGCTGCTGACCGCGGCGCATGCGATCCACGGCCGCGACAGCGCGTGGGCGACGAACGAGAAGGGCCTGATCGCGGCGGCGGCGCGGCTGCCGCATGCGCCGGCGGGGTTCCAGGCTCGCGCGACGGAGGCGCTCGCCCTCGGCGACGCGACACCTGCGGCGCTGCGCGACGCGGTGGATCGCGCGCGAGCGCTCGTCGACGCGGTGGAGCGGTCGATCGCCGACGGATCCTTTGGCGCCGCCCGGTCGGAGCGTGCAGGATCGTGACCATGGACGACGACGAGCGCACCCGGATCCGAGAGGACTTCCACGAGGCCGTGACGATGACGGCGTCGGAGATCGAGCGGTGGCTGGAGACGGACGAGTCGCGTGCCGTCGGCCAGAAGGAGCACGAGGGGGACGAGTCGACGGGCCACGCCTCGGGGCGACGGATTCCCGACATCCTCAGGACGAAGCAGGCCGACCTGACCGACGACGACTACGCCCACATGCGGAAGGTCGTCGGCTACGTCGCGCGGCACGCGAAGCAGCGGCCCGACGGCGACGTCGCCGAGACGCCGTGGCGCTACTCGCTCATGAACTGGGGCCACGACCCGCTCGACTGAGTGCGCGACGCGAGGGCGTGGGCGCTGCGCCCGGCCCAGACGAGGGCTCCCCGCCGCTATGGCCGGGCTAGGCTTTCCCTGGGTACGACCCGCACATCCCACGCGCAGAGAAGGATCCACCGATGGCCGACGTCGCCACATCGAAGCCCGAGCTGCCGCCCACGGCGGCTGAGGAGACCACATCCAAGCGGTGGACGCCGCTGAAGATCGCGCTGTGGGCGGCCATCGCGCTGCTCGGCGGCATCGCCTGGGTGATGCTCGCCGTCGTCCGCGGCGAGACCGTCAACGCGATCTGGTTCGTGTTCGCGTCCGTCGCGACCTACCTGATCTTCTACCGCTTCTACTCGAAGTACATCGAGCGCAAGATCGTCCGCCCCGACGACACGCGCGCGACGCCCGCCGAGTACAAGGCCAACGGCCGCGACTACGTCGCCACCGACCGCCGGGTGCTCTTCGGCCACCACTTCGCCGCCATCGCCGGCGCCGGCCCGCTCGTCGGCCCTGTGCTCGCCGCGCAGATGGGCTACCTGCCGGGCACGATCTGGATCATCGTCGGCGTCGTGCTCGCGGGCGCGGTGCAGGACTACCTCGTGATGTTCTTCTCGATGCGCCGTGGCGGCCGCTCGCTCGGCCAGATGGCGCGCGACGAGTTCGGCCGGGTCGGCGGCGCCGCCGCGATCCTCGCGACGCTCCTCATCATGGTGATCATCACGGCGATCCTCGCGCTCGTCGTCGTCAACGCGCTCGGCGAGAGCCCGTGGGGCGTCTTCTCGGTCGCCATGACCATCCCGATCGCGCTCTTCATGGGCGTCTACCTGCGCTGGATCCGCCCGGGCAAGGTGCTCGAGATCTCGATCATCGGCTTCGTGCTGCTCATGGCCGCGATCATCGGCGGCGGCATGGTCGCCGAGACGGCGTGGGGCCAGGAGCTCTTCACGCTCGACCGCGTCACGATCGCCTGGGGCATCGTCATCTACGGCTTCCTCGCCGCGGTGCTGCCGGTCTGGATCCTGCTCACGCCGCGCGACTACCTCTCGACGTTCATGAAGATCGGCGTGATCGTCGCGCTCGCGCTCGCGATCATCTTCGTCCGCCCCGAGATCTCGGTGCCCGCGTTCACGGAGTTCGCCGCCGGTGACAGCGGACCGGTGTGGCCGGGTTCGCTCTTCCCCTTCCTGTTCGTGACGATCGCGTGCGGCGCCCTCTCGGGCTTCCACGCGCTCATCGCCTCGGGCACGACGCCGAAGATGGTCGAGAAGGAGAAGCAGACGCGCCTCCTCGGCTACGGCGGCATGCTCATGGAGTCGTTCGTCGCGATCATGGCGCTCGTCGCCGCGATCTCGATCGACCAGGGCATCTACTACGCGATGAACTCGTCGGCCGCGAACACGCAGGGCACGATCGAGGGCGCTGCCGCCTTCGTGCAGTCGCTCGGCCTCACCGGTGTGAGCGTGACGCCCGAGCAGCTCTCCGCCACCGCAGCCGCGGTCGGCGAGGAGTCGATCGTCTCCCGCACCGGCGGTGCGCCGACGCTCGCCCTCGGCCTCGCGCAGATCATGCAGAGCTGGATCGGCGGCCCGGCGATGATGTCGTTCTGGTACCACTTCGCGATCATGTTCGAGGCGCTGTTCATCCTCACCGCGGTGGACGCCGGCACCCGTGTCGCGCGCTTCATGCTGCAGGACTCGCTCGGCAACGTCTTCCCGAAGTTCAAGGACACGTCCTGGACGCTCGGCGCCTGGATCTGCACGGCGATCATGGTCGCCGCGTGGGGCGCGGTGCTGATCATGGGCGTCACCGACCCGCTGGGCGGCATCAACACGCTGTTCCCGCTGTTCGGCATCGCCAACCAGCTGCTCGCCGCGATCGCGCTCGCGGTCGTGCTCGCGATCGTGGCGAAGCGCCGCACCTTCCGCTCGCTGTGGATCGTGGCGGTGCCGCTCGCGTTCGTGACGGTCGTCACCGTCACCGCTTCCGCGTTCAAGGTGTTCTCGCCGGTGCCCGCCGTCGGCTACTGGGCCAACCACTTCCGCTTCCGCGATGCGCTCGCGGCGGGGGAGACGTCGGTCGGCACGACCGAGGGCGTCGCCGCGCTCGAGTCGGTGGTGCGCAACACGATGATCCAGGGCACGCTCTCGATCATCTTCGTGGTGCTCACCATCGTGGTGATCTGCTTCTCGGTCGCGAACGTCATCAAGGCGTTCCGCTCCACCGAGGTCGTCGACCACGAGGACGAGCGCACCGAGTCGGCGATCTTCGCCCCGGCCGGCTTCCTGCCGACGCCCGAGGAGCGCGAGGTCCAGAAGCAGTGGGACGCGCTGCCGGCCGAGCAGCAGCGTCGCCGGACCGGCCACTGAGATGACCGCGTCCGCGAGCGAGGGGCGCCCGGCAGCCGCCGGTGCGCTCCTCGCGCGTGCGTGGCGCGCGCTCGTCTGGTGGGCGAAGGGCGTGACGGGCGAGTCGAAGTACCAGGCCTACGTCGACCACGAGCGGCTGGTGCACCCCGACCGCGAGCCGATGACGGAGCGCGCCTTCTGGCGCGACGAGTACCGCCGCCAGGACGCCAACCCCGAGGGCCGCTGCTGCTGACCCGCCGGGAGCGGTCCAGGCGACTGCCCGCTCGGGGCGGCCGGCCGGCCGCGCACAACGCAAGCCCGCGCGCCGCCTTGCGCGCAGTCTGAGCGCAGGCGGCTCACGAGCTGCGCGCGTCCGGCTGCGGGCTTGCGTTCTGCGGCAGGGAGCGGCGGCTCGCCGGCCCGCGCGGGGTCGTCGCTGCCGTTGGAGATCAGCTGGGGTCGGCGGCGGACTGTGGCTCGGTGAGCGCCCCGGCGTAGGCGCGCACCGAGCGGTTGTAGCGGGGGAGCGTCGGCTCGAGCGCCTCGATGACGACCCGCAGCGCCTCGTCGTGGCGGCCGGCGCTGTGCAGCGCGAGGGCGAGGAACACGCGCGGCGACGCCCCGGTCGACGGATGCTCGGGTGCCGCCTCGAGCACCGCGATCGCCTCGTCGATGCGGCCGGTGTTGCGCAGCGTCGGGCCGTACTGCACCGCGAGCTGCGCGTGCCGCTCGGCGTCGAGGCCGAGCGCGAGCGCCCGCTCGTACTCGCGCTCCGCGTCGTGCTCGCGGCCCAGCGAGTCGAGCATCCCCGCGAGCTCGAACGCCGCCCGCCCGTCGGCGCCCGGGTACGCGGCCGCGAGCGACCGCATGGCGGCGATCGCCTCGTCGGCGGGCGTGCGGTCGACGCGGTCCCAGAGCTCGGCGACCGCCGCGCTCCAGGCGGCGGTCTCCCACTCGAGGCTCACGGCGCCTGCCCCTCGCGCAGCCGGTCGTCGAGGCCCGTGTGGTGCGCCGCGAACGCCAGCTGGTCGGCGAACTCGAGCGCGGCGGCATCCTTCGGCTTGCCCATCCCGTGCCCGGCGCGCGTGTCGACGCTGAGCAGCACCGGCGCATCCGCGTCGAGCCCGGCTGCCCGGGCCGCCGCCTGCGCGCGCTGCAGCTCGGCCGCGAACTTGAAGGAGTGCGCGGGCACGACGCGGTCGTCGTGGTCGCCGGTGGTGATGAGCGTCGGCGGATGCGCGACCTCGCGCACGTTGTGCAGCGGCGAGTAGGCGCGGAGGTACGCGTGCGCGTCCGCCTCGTCGGGGTCGCCGTAGTCGCTCGCCCACGCCCAGCCGATCGTGAAGCGGTGGTACCGCAGCATGTCGAGCACGCCGACGCCGGGCAGCACGGCCGCCCACAGCTCCGGCCGCTGCGTGAGCGCGGCGCCCGCGAGCAGCCCGCCGTTCGAGCGGCCGTGCAACGCGAGCTGCGCGTGCGTCGTGACGCCGGTCGCGACGAGGTGCTCGGCGATCGCGAACAGGTCGTCGAAGACCTGCTGCTTGCGCTCCTTCGTGCCGCCCTTGTGCCAGTCGGTGCCGAACTCGCCGCCGCCGCGCAGGTTGGGCACGACGAGGACGCCGCCGGCCGCGACCCACGCCGCGAGCACCGCCCGGAAGCCGGGGTTCATCGGGATGTTGAAGCCGCCGTAGCCCCAGATGAGCGTCGGCCGCGGCGCGGTGCCGTCGTCGCCGGCCGGGCGCACGAGGAACGCGGGCACGGTCGCGCCGTCCGTCGACGTCGCGCGGATGCGCTCGGTGGTGGCGGCGGGCGCGGCCGGGCCGGGCGTCGGCAGCGTGCGGTGGGCGACGAGCCGTGCGCCGTCGACCTCGATGATGTGCCGGGTGCCGCGGTCGACGAAGCTCTCGGTGGTCGCGAGCACGACGCCCGAGTCCTGGCTCGTGTCGGAGCCGGTGATCGAGACGCCGTCCCCGAGCGGCACGTCGTCGCCGAGCTCGCCGGCGAACGTGGCGAGCTGCATGCGGTGGCTCGCGTCGTGCGAGTACTCGAGCACGAGGCCGGTGGTCGTGAGGGATGCGTCGAGCAGCACGTCCTCGGGGTGCTCTGGCACGACGGTGGACTCGCGGCCGGTCGCGAGGTCGAACGCGGCGAGCCGGTAGCGCCCGGCGCCCCCGTCCGTCACGACGAACAGGGCGCCGTCGTGGATGCCGATCGCGTTCCACTCGTGCTCGTGGCCCTCGACCAGCTGCCGGAGGGCGTCGTCGCCGTGGCGCCGCACGGCCAGGTCGTTGCCGCTCGACGAGCCGGTGTCGGTCGAGAGCACGAACCAGTCGTCGTCGCGCGGCCAGTGCCGCGCGAACATGCGCGGCGCATCCGGGCGTGTGAAGAGCACCGCATCCTCGGCCACGTCCGTGCCGACGTCGTGCCGCATGAGGCGGCCGGCGCCCATCTCGTCGGTCAGCGCGTCGCCGGCGGGCGCGTCGTAGGCCCAGTAGCTGAACGCGCGGCCGCCGGGCAGCCACACCGCGCCGTTCCACTTCGTCCAGCGGATCTCGTCGGGGAGGTCCTCACCCGTCGCGACGTCGCGGATGCGAATCGTGCGCCAGTCGGAGCCGCCGTCGGCCGCGCCGTAGGCGAGCAGGGTGCCCTCGGGGTTGACCGAGGCCATCGTGACGGCGACCGTGCCGTCGTCGGAGAGGCCGTTCGGGTCGAGCAGCACGCGAGCGGCGGCCGGGTCGTCGAGCTCGTCGATCGAGCCGGCGGTGACGAGCACCGGCTGGTTCTGACCGTCGCTGTGCCACGCGAACGCACGGCCGCCGCGCACCCACGGGCAGCCGCGGGTCGGCGCGGTGAGCAGCGCCGACACCCGCTCGCGGAACGCGTCGCGCGCGGGCAGCTGCGCGAGCACCGGCTCGGCGAACGCGTTCTGCGCCTCGATGAAGGCGCGCGTCTCGGTGCTCTCGCCGTCCTCGAGCCAGCGGTACGGGTCGGCGATCGCCTCCCCGTGCACGGTCTCAACGGTGTCGTCTCGTCTCACCTCGGGGTAGCGCATCCGCCCAGCCTACGAGCCGCGCCGGGGAGCCTCCCGCAGGACGCCAGCCCTTCGCCGGGCGGGCCCACGCACGAGCGAGGGGCACCCGCCGCAGCCGATGCCCCTCGCGTCGAGCGTGCTACTTCGCGACGCCCGGGTGCGTCATCGACAGCAGGTCGAGCGCCTTGTCCATGTCGGCCTCCGACAGCTCGCCGCGCTCGACGTAGCCGAGGTCGATGACCGCCTCGCGCACGGTGATGCCCTGCTTGACCGAGTGCTTCGCGATCTTCGCGGCGGCCTCGTAGCCGATCAGGCGGTTGAGCGGGGTGACGATCGACGGGCTCATGCCGGCGAGCGCGGCCGCCCGCTCGACGTCGGCCTCGAGGCCGGCGACGGTCTTGTCGGCGAGCACGCGCGACGCGTTGGAGAGCAGCCGGATCGACTCGAGCAGCGCCGTGCCCATCACCGGGATCTGCACGTTGAGCTCGAACGAGCCCGAGGCGCCGGCCCACGCGACGGTCGCGTCGTTGCCGATGATGCGCGCGCACACCATCAGCACGGCCTCCGGCACGACCGGGTTGACCTTGCCGGGCATGATCGACGAGCCCGGCTGCAGGTCGGGGATGCGCAGCTCGCCGAGCCCCGTGTTCGGGCCCGAGCCCATCCAGCGCAGGTCGTTGTTGATCTTCGTGAGCGACACGGCGATCGTGCGCAGCGCGCCGGATGCCTCGACGAGGCCGTCGCGGTTGGCCTGCGCCTCGAAGTGGTTGCGCGCCTCCGTGATCGGGAGCCCCGACGACGCCGCGATCTCGGCGATCACGCGCTCGGGGAAGCCGAGCGGCGTGTTGATGCCCGTGCCGACGGCCGTGCCGCCCTGCGGCACCTCGGCGACGCGGGGGAGCGCCGCCTGGATGCGCTCGATCCCGTAGCGCACCTGCGCGGCGTAGCCGCCGAACTCCTGGCCGAGCGTGACGGGGGTCGCGTCCATGAGGTGCGTGCGGCCCGGCTTCACGGCGTCCGCCCAGAGCGTCGCCTTCTCCTCGAGCGCCCCGGCGAGGTGCTCGAGGGCGGGGATCGCCTGCTCGATGAGCGCGCCGGTGACCGCGATGTGCACCGAGGTCGGGAAGACGTCGTTCGACGACTGCGACGCGTTGACGTGGTCGTTCGGGTGCACCGGGCTGTCGCCACCGGCAGCGGCGCGGTGGCGCGTCGCGAGGGTGGCGAGCACCTCGTTCATGTTCATGTTCGACGAGGTGCCGGAGCCCGTCTGGTAGGTGTCGACCGGGAACTGGTCGTGGTGCGCGCCGCCGATGATCTCGTCGGCCGCGGCGACGATCGCGTCGGCGACATCCGCCTCGAGGATGCCGAGCTCGCGGTTGGCGATCGCCGCTGCGCGCTTGATGCGGGCGAGCGCGACGATCTGCGCGGGCTCGAGGCCCGAGCCCGAGATGGGGAAGTTCTCGACGGCGCGCTGCGTCTGCGCGGCGTACAGCGCGTCCTTGGGGACGCGCACCTCGCCCATCGTGTCGTGCTCGATGCGGTACTGGTCCTGCGCGTTCACGTCGTCGTGCCTCCGGGTCGTGCGTGGTGGTGGTGGGTCACTCGCCGGCCGCGAGCTGCTCGCTCACGGCCTCGGCGAAGGTCTGCAGCTCGGCGTCGCCCGCGGTGCCCGCGACGACGACGGTGGATGCGCCGCGCTCGGTCGTCAGGACGTAGGCGAGGTTGCCGGGATCCTCGGCGGCGCGCTGGTCGTGCTCCGTCCAGGTGATGCCCGAGATCTCGCGCTCGCCGGTCGGCGGGGCATCCTCGGTCGCCGTCACGAGCCAGGTCGGGTTCGCGTCGACCGCCTGCGTGAACGAGAGGAACTGCTCGTCGGGGGTGACGTAGCCGGCGTACCAGGTGGTGATGCCGTCGGCGCCGGTCCGGAGCTCGGCGAGGTTCGCGGCCCAGCCCTCGGGGAGCGCGGGCACGACGAGCGGTGCGTCGACGACGCGCTGCGCCGCCGCAGCGGCGGCCGGCACGTCGAACGCCTCCCGCTCGGGCAGGCCCGGCCGGACGACCACGAGCACCATCACGAGCACGACCGCGAGGCAGACGACGATGGCGGCGATCAGGTTGCCGAAGGTCTGGTTGTCGCGGTGGCGCTTCGACGCTGCCGCCTTGCGCGCGGCCATCTCCTCGGGCGTCTCCGGGCGACCGAGCTCGGCGACGATGCGGCGCTCGCGGCTCATGCCTGGCCGGCCTCCTGCACCGTCGCGGCGGGCCCGGAGGCGCGCGCGGCGTCGAGGCGGGCCTTCGCGCCCTGCAGCCACTCCTCGCAGCGGTCGGCGAGCGCGTTGCCGCGCTCCCAGAGCGCGAGCGACTCCTCGAGCGACGCGCCACCGGACTCGAGCGCGTGCACGACCCGCACGAGCTCGTCGCGCGCGGCCTCGTAGCCGAGCTCGGCGACGGGCGCTGCGGGGTCGGGGTTGGTCACGGCTCCAGCCTACCGCGCAGCGCTCGCGCACGCCGTGGCGTGCTCGTGCGCATCGGGGTACGGCGCGCGTGCGAAAATCGAGATCAGACATCCCGACGACCGTGAGGATCTGCCGTGCCCATCGCACCCGCCGACGCCACCATGGCTGAGATCGAGCAGCTGATCCGCTTCGACACCACCAGCCGCGAGTCGAACCTCGAGCTCATCGACCACGTGACCGAGCGCCTCGCCGCGGTCGGCGTCGAGCCGGTGCTCGTGCCGAGCCCCGACGGGCGGAAGGCCAACCTGCTCGCGACCTTCCCGGCGGCCGACGGCACGGTCACCGGTGGCGTCGTGCTGTCGGCCCACACCGACGTGGTCCCCGTCGACGGCCAGGTGTGGAGCAGCGAGCCGTTCGCCCCCGAGATCCGCGACGGCCGGCTGTACGCGCGGGGCAGCGCCGACATGAAGTCCTTCCTCGGCGTCGTCGTCGCCAAGCTCCCGGCGCTCGCGCAGGCGACGCTCGCCGAGCCCATCCACCTCGCCCTCTCGTACGACGAGGAGGTCGGCTGCGTCGGCGCCGTCGACCTCGTCGACGAGATCGTCCGTCGTGACCTGCAGCCTCGCGGCTGCGTCGTGGGGGAGCCCACGAGCATGCGCGTCGTGCGCGGCCACAAGTCGATGAACGTGTTCCGCGTGGACGTGCGCGGCCTCGCGGCGCACTCGTCGCTGACGCCGCAGGGCGTGAACGCGATCGCCCACGCCGCCGAGCTCGTGCGCTTCGTCCAGGGCGTCGCCGACGAGATGCGCGCGGATGGGCCCTTCGACGAGGCCTACGTCGTGCCGTTCACGACCGTGAGCGTGAACCGGATCGAGGGCGGCATCGCCGTCAACACCATCCCCGCCGAGTGCACGGTGCTCTTCGAGTACCGCGCGCTCACCACCGTCGACCACGACGCGCTCACCGAGCGCTTCCGCGCGGAGTGCCGGCGGATCGAGGCCGCGATGCGCGAGCAGCACCCCGGAGCGAGCGTCGAGCTCACCGTCACCGCTGCGGCGCCCGGCGTCGACACCCCGGCCGACGCCGAGATCGTCGCGCTCGCCGCGGCGTGGGGCGCCGAGCCGAGCGACACGAAGGTCACCTACGGCACGGAGGCAGGGCTGTTCGCGCAGGCCGGCATCCCCACCGTCGTGTGCGGCCCGGGCGACATCGCCCAGGCGCACGCCCCAGACGAGTTCATCGAGCTCGCCCAGATCGCGGCGTGCGAGGCCTTCGTCGACCGCCTGATCGACGCCAGCAGCACGACCGGCGCCTGACCGTCATCGACCGCCCATCCCGGGCGGGTCCAGAGGAGACAGCATGACCGCAGCAACCCAGACCCAGGCGACGCCCGAGCGCCTCGCCGCCGCGCGGAAGGCGGTGATCTCGAGCTCGATCGGCGCAGCCCTCGAGTGGTTCGACATCATCGTCTACGCCTCGTTCGCGGTCGTCATCACGGCGAACTTCTTCCCGGACGCGGGTGCCTACGGGCTCATCCTGACGTTCGCGACCTTCGCGACGACCTACCTCATCCGCCCGCTCGGCGGCATGATCCTCGGCAGCTACGCCGACCGGAAGGGGCGCAAGAACGCCCTCACGATCACGCTGCTGCTCATGATGGTCGGCACGCTGCTCATGGCGATCGCACCGACCTACGCGATGGTCGGCGTCTGGGGCGGCGTCATCATCCTGCTGTCGCGTCTCATCCAGGGCTTCTCGGCCGGCGGCGAGTTCGGCACCGCCACGACGTTCCTCATCGAGACGGCGCCGCACAAGAAGATGTTCTACGCGTCGTGGCAGATCGCGGCGCAGGGCGCGTCGATGCTGCTCGCGTCGGGCTTCGGCTTCGCGCTCAACACCTGGCTCTCGGAGGAGGACCTGTACGCGTGGGGCTGGCGCGTGCCGTTCTTCGTCGGCCTGCTCATCGGCCCGGTCGGCCTCTACATCCGCGCACGGCTGTCGGAGCCGGACGAGCTCGGCACGACTGAGCGCCGCAAGTCCCCGCTCGGCACGCTCTTCCGCGAGCACTGGGGCCGCCTGCTGGCCGGCTCGGCCGTCATCGGCGTCGCCACCATCTCGGTCTACATGATCCTGTACATGCCGACGTTCGCGGTGACGAACCTCGACATCCCGCCGGCCTCCGCCTACCTCGGCGGCGTCGTCGCCGGCACGATCACGGTCTTCGCGTCGCCCTACGTCGGGCACCTCGCCGACCGCTTCGGGCCCGCGCGCATCATGACGTACGCGGCGGTCGCGGCGCTCGTGCTCGCGTGGCCGATCTTCCAGCTGATCGTGAGCCTGCGCAGCGTCGTGGCGCTCGTCGTCGCGATCGCGCTGCTCGGCGTCATCATGGCGTTCTACTTCGCGCCGCTGCCGGGCCTGCTGTCGTCGATGTTCCCCGCCGACATCCGCGGCTCGGGCCTGTCGGTGACGTACAACGTCGGCGTGACGCTGCTCGGCGGCATCGCGCCGCTCGTGCTCACCTGGCTGCTGCAGGCGACCGGCTCGCTCAACGCGCCGAGCCTGTACTACATGGCGATCGCCGTGCTGTCGCTCGTCGGGCTGTACTTCGTGCGGAAGCGCTACGCGCAGCGCTGAGCTCGCACGACGATGCCCCGGTCGCCTCGAGCGACCGGGGCATCGCCGTGTCAGCGCTCGGGATGCGCGGCGCGCACCTCGGCGTCGAGCGTGCCGCTCGCGAGCGTGACGAGCAGCTGTTCGCCGGCGGCGAGGGATGCGGCGTCGCGCGCGACCGAGCCGGTGGCGGTCTGCACCACCGCGTAGCCCCGGTCGAGCGTGGACTGCGGGCTGAGCGCCCGCAGCGTCTGCCGCAGGTGGTCGAGCCGCTGGCCCCCGAGCTCGACGACGCGGCCCGCGAGCTCGTCGGCGCGCGCAGTGAGCCGCGCGAGGTCGTCGGCGCGCGCGTCGATCATCGACTCCGGCCGCGCGAGCGCCGGCCGGGTGCGGAGCGCCTCGAGCCGCTCGGCCTCGCGGGCGACGTGCTGCGTCACGCGGGCGCGCAGCTGCGCGCGGGCCTGCGCGATGCGGGAGAGCTCCTCGGCGACGTCCGGCACGATCCGCTTCGCCGCGTCCGTCGGGGTCGAGGCGCGCAGGTCGGCGACGTCGTCGAGCAGCGGCCGGTCGGCCTCGTGCCCGATCGCCGAGACGATCGGCGTCGTGGCCGCCGCGACGGCGCGCAGCAGGCGCTCGTCGCTGAAGCCGAGCAGGTTCTGGAAGTCGCCGCCGCCGCGCGCGATCACGATGACCTCGACCTCGGGGTCGGCCTCGAGGCGCTCGAGCGCCGCGAGCACCGTCGGCACCGTCTGGTCGCCCTGCACCGCCGCGTGCTCGACCCGGAAGCGCACGCCGGGCCAGCGCAGCTGCGCGTTGCGCAGCACGTCCTTCTCGGCGTCGGAGTCGCGGCCGGTGATGAGGCCGACGGTGCCGGGCAGGAAGGGGAGCGGCCGCTTGCGCGCGGCGTCGAACAGCCCCTCGGCGGCGAGCGATCGGCGGAGCGCCTCGAGCCGCGCGAGCAGGTCGCCCAGCCCGACGTGCCGGATCTGCGCCGTCACCATCGAGAGGGTGCCCGCGCGCGGCCAGTAGTCGGGCTTCACGAGCAGCACGGCGCGGTCGCCCTGGCGGAACTCGCCCTCGATGCGCGAGAGCGTCGAGCTCCAGACGTTGAACGACACCGTCGAGTCGGTCGAGACGTCCTTGAGCTTGCCGAAGACGTTGCCGCGCGACGCCGACCACTGCGTGATCTCGCCCTCGACCCAGAGGTAGCCGAGCCGGCCGATGTAGGACTTCAGCTCGCCGCCGAGGCGCTCGACGCTCCACGGCTCGTCGGGCGTGCCGGTGATCCGCTCGGCCATGCAGCTCCCGTCCTCCGCGGCGCCACGCTCGGGCGCCTCCTCGTCAGTCCAACGTAGACTGGGCGGGTGACGATCACGAACGGACGAGTCCCGCTCGACGCCCCGCGTCCCGCGCTCCGCCGGGGTCGGCTCCAGGACCGCCCCGTCGACGGTGGCAAGCACATCCTGCTCGCGACGCCGCGCGGCTACTGCGCGGGCGTCGACCGAGCGGTGCTCGCGGTCGAGAAGGCCATCGAGCAGTACGAGGGCCCCATCTACGTGCGCAAGGAGATCGTGCACAACAAGCATGTCGTCTCGACGCTCGAAGAGCAGGGAGCGATCTTCGTCGACGAGGTGGATGCGGTGCCCGAGGGCGCACGCGTCATCTTCAGCGCGCACGGGGTGAGCCCCGCGGTGGTGCAGGCGGCCGCCGACCGCGGCCTCGACGCGATCGACGCGACCTGCCCGCTCGTGACGAAGGTGCACCGCGAGGCCGTTCGGTTCGCGCGCGACGACTTCGAGATCCTGCTCGTCGGCCACGAGGGCCACGAGGAGGTCGAGGGCACGGCGGGCCACGCGCCCGATCGCGTGACGATCGTCAACAACCCCGACGAGGCCGACACCGTGCAGGTGCAGAATCCCGACAAGCTCGTCTGGCTCAGCCAGACGACGCTCTCGGTCGACGAGACGATGGAGACGGTGCGACGGCTGCGCGCGCGCTTCCCGAACCTGCAGGACCCGCCCAGCGACGACATCTGCTACGCGACGCAGAACCGGCAGGTCGCGATCAAGAAAGTCGCGCCCGACGCCGACCTCGTGATCATCGTCGGCAGCGCGAACTCGTCGAACTCGGTGCGGCTCGTCGAGGTCGCCCTCGAGTACGGCGCGAAGGCCGCTTACCGCGTCGACTACTCGACCGAGATCCAGCAGGAGTGGCTCGAGGGCGTGCGCTCGATCGGCGTCTCGAGCGGCGCGAGCGTGCCAGAGGGCCTCGTGCGCGAGGTGCTCGCCGAGCTCGAGGATGCCGGCTACCGCGACGTCACCGAGGTGCGGACGGCCGAGGAGGACCTCATCTTCTCGCTCCCCAAGGAGCTGCGCCCGAGCCGCAACCGCTGACGCGTCGGCGCCGAGCAGTCGTTCCTGGCGCGCTCCCAGCGGCCCTGGATACGCTCGCGGCATGACGGATCAGCAGCTTCGAGACGAGGACAGCACGCAGGCGACCGCGGCGGGCGCAGCCGGCGACGGCGGCGCCGGGATCGCCCCCGAGGGCACCGACGCGGTGCGCCAGGTTAGTGCGATCGACACCGATCAGGTCGACGACGACGAGGGCGCGGTCGGCGCCGTCTCGACGACCCCGGTGGACGACGGCGACGTCGCCGACCCCGATCAGTGGGCCGACCGCATGGCCGCCGGCGAGGACTTCGACGAGTCGATGGGCGACCCCGCGGACGACGACCGCGTGCTCGCGACCGACGAGCTCGACGAGATCGACGACGACGACGCGCCCGAGGGCGCTGAGGCGCACGACGAGGAGCACGAGGGCGACGACCCCGCCGACATCCCCGACGAGCACGGCGGCACGCAGGCGGGCATCGACAGCGACGACAACGGCGTGGACGACACCGTCCTCCCCGAGGGCACCGACAGCATCGTCGACGACACCGACTGGGAGTGACTCCTCCTCAACCGGTCCAGTGGTGCGCCGACGGGATAATCGCGTCGCAGAACCACCTGCCCGGTTGAGAGATCGACGAAGCGCCCCTCCGCGGAGGGGCGCTTCGTGCGTCGTGCAGCGGCGGGGGAGACCGGGGGCCATGCCGAGCGGGGGTCGGCGGCGCCATCGTCGTCGACCGCCGCTCCTAGCCGCCGTCTTCTGAACGTCGCCGGTGGTCACACGACGGGCTGAGCGCCTCGTGCGACCACCGGCGACGTTGAGAGGGTGCTACTTGCCGGACCAGCCGGCCGAGCCGAGCTGCTGCGTGGCCGAGACGACGCGGGCGGCCATCGCCGACTCCGCCGCCTTGCCCCAGGCGCGCGGGTCGTAGGCCTTCTTGTTGCCCACCTCGCCGTCGACCTTCAGCACGCCGTCGTAGCCCGAGAACATCGAGCCCGCGACCGAGCGCGTGTACGCGTACTGCGTGTCGGTGTCGATGTTCATCTTGATGACGCCGTTGCGCACCGCCTCGGCGATCTCCTCGTCGGTCGAGCCGGAGCCGCCGTGGAAGACGAGGTCGAGCGGCTTCTCGCCGGTGCCGTACTTGGCCGCGATGCCCGCCTGGATCTCGCCGAGCAGCTCGGGCCGCAGCTGGACGTTGCCCGGCTTGTAGACGCCGTGCACGTTGCCGAAGGTGAGCGCCGCCATGTAGCGGCCCTGCTCGCCGAGGCCGAGCGCCTCGACCGTCGCGATCGCGTCGTCGAGCGTCGTGTAGAGCTGGTCGTTGATCTCGTGGCTGACGCCGTCCTCCTCGCCGCCGACGACGCCGATCTCGACCTCGAGCACCTGGCCGAGCGCGTGCGTGCGGGGGAGGATCTGCTTCGCGATCTCGAGGTTCTCCTCGAGCGGCACCGACGAGCCGTCCCACATGTGCGACTGGAAGAGCGGGGCGCGGCCCGCACGGACCTCCTCCTCGCTCGCGTCGAGCAGCGGGAAGACGAACCCGTCGAGGGCGTCCTTCGGGCAGTGGTCGGTGTGCAGCGCCACCGTGATCGGGTAGGCCTTCGCGACCTCGGTCACGAAGCGGGCGAAGGCGATCGCGCCGCCCGCGCGGTTCTTGACGCTCTGGCCGGCGAAGAAGTCGGCGCCGCCGGTCGTGACCTGGATGATGCCGTCCGAGCCCGCCTCGGTGAGGCCCTGGAGCACGGCGTTGATCGTCGACGACGACGACACGTTGATGGCGGGGTAGGCGAAGGCGTGCTGCTTGGCCTTGTCGAGCATGGCTGCGTACTGCTCGGTGGTCGCGACGGGCATCCTTGGACTCCTGACTCGTCTGGTCGCGGGCCCGGGTGCCGGGCCGCGCGGGATCGGCATCAGTCTAGGTCGGGGGAGGTGCGAGTCCGAGGGCGGATGCGCGCGAGCGGGGTGACAGCGAACCCAACTTCCTATAGGATTTCCGGGAGTGCCCGCCCCGCATGGGGTTCCTATATGAGGAGAGCGCAATGACGCGGCTGTTCAACGATCCGTCCCAGTTCGCCGACGAGATGATCGAGGGCTTCGCTGCAGCAGCCTCGCGCTGGGTGCAGGCCGCCCCGGGCGGCGTGGTCCGCTCCACGAAGGCCGAGGAGCCCACCGTCGCGCTCGTGATCGGCGGCGGCAGCGGCCACTACCCGGCCTTCGGCGGCCTCGTCGGCCCCGGCCTCGCGCACGGCGCCGCGATGGGCAACCTCTTCGCCTCGCCCTCGGCCCAGCAGGTCTACGCGATCGCCAAGCAGGCCGACCAGGGCCTCGGCGTGCTGCTGAGCTACGGCAAGTACGCGGGCGACGTGCTGCACTTCGACCAGGCGCAGGAGCGCCTGCGCGCCGAGGGCATGGATGTGCGCACCGTCACCGTCACCGACGACATCTGGAGCGCGCCCAAGGACCGGCTCGACGAGCGCCGCGGCATCGCGGGCGACCTCGCCGTCTTCAAGGTCGCGGGCGCCGCGGCGCAGGCGGGCTACGACCTCGACGGCGTCGAGCGCGTCGCCCAGACCGCGAACGCGCGCACGCGCTCGTTCGGCGTCGCGTTCTCGGGCTGCACCCTGCCCGGCGCGACCGAGCCGCTGTTCTCGGTGCCCGAGGGCAAGATGGCCGTCGGCCTCGGCATCCACGGCGAGCCCGGCATCGACGAGGTCGACGTGCCGACCGCCGACGAGCTCGCGGAGCTCTTCGTCGAGAAGCTGCTCGACGAGGTGCCCGAGGGCGTCGAGGTCGAGGGCTCGCGCGTCGTGCCGCTGCTCAACGGCCTCGGCAGCGTGAAGTACGAGGAGATGTTCGTCGTCTACCGCCGGGTGCACGCGCTGCTCGAGGAGCGCGGGCTCACGATCGTCGAGCCCGAGGTGGGCGAGCTCTGCACGAGCTTCGACATGGCGGGCGTCTCGCTCACGCTCCTGTGGCTCGACGACGAGCTCGAGCGCCTCTGGTCGGCCCCCGCCGACAGCGCCGGGTTCCGCAAGGGCTCCGTCGCGCCGCAGCAGCAGGCAGACGCGGTCGAGGCGATCATCGCCACCCACGACGTGCCCGAGTCGACCGCCGAGTCGCGCGACGCCGCGCACCTCATCGCGGCATCGCTCGCGGCGGTCGCCGATGCGATCGACGAGGCGGCCGAGGAGCTCGGCCACATGGACTCCGTCGCCGGCGACGGCGACCACGGCATCGGCATGCAGCGCGGGTCGCGCGCGGGCAGCGACGCGGCGACCGCGGCGCTCCGCGCCGGCGCCGGCGCGAAGACGACGCTCACGTGGGCGGCCGACGCGTGGAGCGACCGCGCGGGCGGCACCTCTGGCGCGATCTGGGGCGAGATGCTCCGCACCCTCGGCGAGCACGTGGGCGACGACCGCCACGTCACCTCCCAGACGGTCGCCGACGGCATCGTCGCCGCGAAGGACGCCGTGATGGCGTTCGGCAAGGCGAAGGTCGGCGACAAGACGATGGTCGACGCGATCGTGCCGTTCTCCGACGACCTCTCCCGCCGCATCGCCGACGGCCAGCGCCTGCGCGACGCGTGGGGGCACTCCGCCGGCGTGGCCGACGAGGCCGCCCAGGAGACCGCGGCGCTCGCCGCGACGCTCGGGCGCGCGAAGTCGCACGGCGACAAGTCGATCGGCACGCCCGACCCGGGCGCCGTGTCGTTCGCGCTCATCTGCAGCACCATCTACGACGTCCTCACCACAGACAGGGAGCAGTGACCATGGCGATTCGCCTGATCGTCGGCAGCGACAAGGCCGGCTTCGACTACAAGGAGATCCTCAAGCGCGACATGGAGGCGCACGAGCTCGTCGAGTCCGTCGTCGACGTGGGCGTCGACGACGCCGACGGCGCCACCTCCTACCCCAAGGTCGCGATCGAGGCCGCCGAGCGCATCGCGCGCGGCGAGGCCGACCGCGCGCTGCTCGTGTGCGGCACGGGCCTCGGCGTCGCCATCGCGGCGAACAAGGTCACGGGCATCCGCGCCGTCACCGCCCACGACTCGTTCTCGGTCGAGCGCGCGGTGCTCTCGAACGACGCGCAGGTGCTCTGCATGGGCCAGCGCGTCGTCGGCATCGAGCTCGCCCGCCGCCTCGCCAAGGAGTGGCTGACGTACACCTTCGACCCGTCGAGCCACTCGCAGGCGAACGTCGACGACATCTGCGCGTACGAGGGCTGATCGCTTGTCCGGGATGCTGATTGGCTCGAGCCTGAAGATGTACTTCGGGCGCGCGCGCACGCTCGAGTGGACGCGCGCCGTCGCCGCCATCTGCGCCGAGCACCCCGCGGTGCAGGGCGGTGTCGTCGAGCCGTTCGTCATCCCCACCTTCCCGTCCATCCCCGAGGTCGTCGCGATCGCGTCGGATGCGCGGATGCTCGTGGGCGCGCAGGACCTGCACTGGGAGGACTCGGGCGCCTTCACCGGCGAGGTGTCGGCCCCGGAGCTCGCCGAGCACGGCGTCTCGCTCGCCGAGATCGGCCACGCCGAGCGGCGCGCGATGTTCGGCGAGAGCGACGCCACCGTCGCGCTCAAGGTCGCGGCGGCGCTCCGCAACGGCATCGCCCCGGTGCTGTGCATCGGCGAGACCGACGAGGGGGCGCCCGCCGCGGCGGCCGCCGCGTGCATCCGCCAGCTCGAGGCGTCGCTCGCGCTCGCCCGGGAGGCGGACGCGATCGGCAGGCTCGTCGTCGCCTACGAGCCCGTGTGGGCGATCGGCGCCCCGCGACCGGCGGGGGACGACCACATCCGAGCGGTCGCGAGCGCGCTGCGCGAGCACCTCGCCGACGACCAGCTCGACGCGCAGGTGATCTACGGCGGCAGCGCCGGCCCGGGGCTGCTGCCGCGCATCGCCGACAGCGTCGACGGCATGTTCCTCGGCCGCTTCGCGCACGACCCGGCGGCGTTCGGCACCATCCTCGACGAGGCGCTCGCGCTGCGGGGCGCGCGATGACCGCGCAGCTGCCCCTGCGGGTGGGCGACCTCGAGCGGCGCGGCCTGCGCGACCGCGTCTATGAGCTCATCCTCGAGATGCTGCTCGAGGGCGACGTCGAGCCCGGCTCGCGGCTGTCGATCGACTCGCTCGCGAAGCAGCTCGACGTCTCGCCGACGCCCGTGCGGGAGGCGATGGTGCAGCTCGAGCGCACCGGCCTCGTCACGCGCGAGGCGCTCAAGGGCTACCGGGTGGCCCCGCCGCTCGGGCGCGAGCAGCTCTCGGAGCTCTTCGACGCCCGCCTCATGCTCGAGCTCGAGGCCACGCGCCTCGCCGCCCCGCGCGCGCAGGCGGTGCTCGACGAGCTGCGCCTCGCGCACCGGCTGCACCAGGAGTGCGCGGACCGTGTCGTCGAGGCGATGGAGCGCGACGCCGACGTGCCGGTGCGGACGACGCAGGACTACTTCGAGGCCGACAGTGCGTTCCACCGGGCGATCTTCGCCGCCGCGGGCAACCGCTACCTCGTCGGCATGCACGAGGACCTCGGCGCCATGACCCACCGGCTCCGGCAGGCGGTGCTGCGCGGCACGAGCGACGTCCGCGAGGCGCACAGCGAGCACGAGCGCGTGCTCGAGGCGCTCGAGCGCGGCGACGCCGAGGCGGCGACCGCCGCGATGCGCGCGCACATCGAGGGCGTTCGCCTGCGCTCCGTGCGCGACGAGTCGGCGTAGGGGAGCGGTGCACGGCCGAGCGTCCATGCGGCGGGGTTGCGCGCCGAGCGTTATCAGATTACCTTTCCTATAGGATCTTTTCGAGGCCGAGCGGCCCACCGATGCAACGGAGCAGACGAGATGGCAGACCAGCACGCATTCACCGCAGAGACCTGGCCCATCGCCACGTGCCTGCACGGCATCCCGCCCGTGTCGCGCGACGGCGTCGCGCTCCATGACGCGACACCGGAGGTCTGGGACGCGGCGTTCGCGCAGGTCGCGGACGTCGGCTTCTCGCTCGCGGAGCTCGCCGACAGCCACATCCGCCCCGCGGACCTCGAGCCCAGCCGCAAGGACGAGCTCTTCTCGATCCTCGACGCGCACGGCATCCGCTTCCCCTCGGTGCACCTGCAGCGCCAGAGCGTCATCATGCCCGGTCACGAGGAGCGCAACCTCGCGTACGCCCACCGCACGATCGACGCGGCCGCCGAGTGGGGCATGGAGGTCTTCTCGACCGGCCTGCACGAGCCGTTCAGCGACGCGCAGCGCAAGGCGCTGTGGTTCTGGACCGCGCAGGGCCCGGTGAACGACCCCGACGACCCCGAGCTGTGGGCGGCCGCCGTCTCGCGCCTCCGCGAGCTCGGCACGCACGCCGCCGAGGTGGGCCTCAAGATGTCGCTCGAGATGTACGAGGACACCTTCCTCGGCACCGCCGACTCGGCCGTGCGCCTCGTCGAGGAGATCGGGCTCGACAACGTCGGCCTCAACCCCGACATCGCCAACCTCATCCGCCTCCACCGGCCGATCGAGGACTGGCGCGAGATGCACGCGAAGACGCTGCCCTACGCGAACTACTGGCACGTCAAGAACTACACCCGCGACGAGGCCGCCGACGGCTCGTGGGCCACGAGCGTGCCGAGCTCGATGGAGGCCGGCCTCATCAACTACCGCCAGGTCGTGCGCGACGCCCTCGAGCTCGGCTTCGACGGCATCTTCCTCATGGAGCACTACGGCGGCGACAGCCTCGGCAACTGCTCCACCAACCAGCGCTACCTGCGCTCGCTCCTCCCGAAGGGCTGAACATGACCACGAAGACCATCGCCGTCGTCGGATCCGGCTACATGGGCGGCGGCATCGCCCAGGTGCTCGCGCTCGCCGGCTACGACGTGCAGATCGCCGACATCAGCGCCGAGATCGCGCAGCAGAACCGCGCGCGCCTGCTCGAGGAGGCGGCGCAGTTCGCCGCCGACGGCCTCTTCCCGGCCGCCGCCGTCGAGCGCATCGAGGCCAAGCTGACCGCCGCGGAGTCGATCGAGTCGGCCGTCGCCGACGCCGACTTCATCGAGGAGGCCGTGCCCGAGAAGATCGAGATCAAGCACGCGACGCTCGCGCGCATCTCGGCCGCGGCTCGGCCCGACGCCATCATCGGCTCGAACACGTCGACGATCCTCATCGGCTCGCTCGCCGAGGCCGTCGAGCACCCCGAGCGCTTCCTCGGCGTGCACTTCTCGAACCCGGCGCCCTTCATCCCGGGCGTCGAGCTCATCGCGCACGCGGGCACCGACGAGTCGGTGCTCCCGGTGGTCGAGGAGATCGTCGCGGCGACCGGCAAGGAGACGGCCCGCGTCGGCGACGCGACCGGCTTCGTGCTCAACCGGCTGCAGTACGCCCTCTTCCACGAGGCCACCCAGCTCGTGGAGGAGGGCGTCGCGACGCCCGACGACATCGACACGATCGTGCGCACGACCTTCGGCTTCCGCCTGCCGGTCTTCGGGCCGTTCGCGATCGCCGACATGGCGGGCCTCGACGTGTACGCGTTCTGCTACGCATCGCTGCAGAGGCGCTGGCCCGAGCGCTTCGCGACGCCGGACTCCCTCAAGGAGCTCGTCGACGCCGGCAAGTTCGGCACGAAGACCGGCGCCGGCTACCTCGACGTGCCCGCCGAGCGCACCGCCGAGCTGGTCGCCTACCGCAACAAGGCGTACGTGGCCATCAAGCAGCTCATGGACGAGCTCGGCCCGGCCCCCATCCACTGATCCGCGAGAGGCATCCGCACACCATGGCAACCGCTTTCCCCGAGTCCAAGACCGTCGTCCTGACCGGCGCGGCCTCCCCGCGCGGCATCGGCCGCGCATCCGCCCACCACCTGGCCGAGCTCGGCTGGAACGTCGGCATCATCGACCTCGACGCGGATGCGGCCAAGGCCGTCGCCGCCGAGATCGCCGAGCAGCACGGCGTGCAGGCCGCGGGCGCCGGCGCGAACGTGGCAGACGAGGCGCAGGTGCGCGCCGCCTTCGACGAGCTCGAGGCGGCGCTGCCGCAGGTCGTCGCGCTCGTCAACCTCGCGGGCGTCTCCAGCCCGGTGCCGTACCTCGAGGTCACGGCCGACGAGTGGAACCGCGTCATGGGCATCAACATGAACGGCGTGCACTACGCGACGCGCCGCGCAGTCGAGTCGATGGTGCAGCACGGCGTCGGCCGCGTCGTGAGCCTGTCGTCGGTCTCGGCGCAGCGCGGCGGCGGCACCTTCTCGAAGACCGTCTACTCGGCGGCCAAGGCCGGCGTGATCGGCTTCACCCGCTCGGTCGCCCGCGAGCTCGGCCCGCAGGGCGTGACGGTCAACGCCATCTCGCCCGGCCCGATCGACACCGACATCATGGGCGGCACGCTCACCGAGGAGCGCAAGGCGGCCATGGCGGCCGACGGCGTGCTCCCGCGCATCGGCACGCCGCGCGACATCGCGGCGGCCATCGCCTACCTGATCTCCGAGGACGCCGGATTCGTGACGGGCCAGACCCTGAACGTCGACGGCGGCCTCTACATGCACTGAGCCATGCGGCACTGGTCGAAGTCCCGCATCCTGTTCCTCGCCCTCGGCATCGTGCTCGTCGGTGTGGGACTGTGGCTCCTGCTCCCATCCATCCTCTGACGAACCACCCGATCCGCACTCAAAGGAGAGTTCTGTGTCCGACACGGCTCTGAGCGCGAAGTCCCCGGCGAACCCCGCCCTCGACTCCGCCATCAAGAAGGCCGCCAAGCATCTGATGCCGATGCTGGTGATCCTGTACTTCGTCGCCTTCCTCGACCGCACGAACGTCGGCTTCGCGGAGGACGCGCTGCAGATGGACCGCGGCATCTCGGCGGGCGCGTTCGCGCTCGGCGCGGGCATCTTCTTCATCGGCTACGCCATCTTCGAGATCCCCTCGAACCTGCTGCTGAAGAGGTTCGGCGCCCGCTTCTGGCTCGCGCGCATCGCGATCACGTGGGGCATCGTCGCCGCCGCGTTCGCGTTCGTCACGGACGACACGTCGTTCATCGTCCTGCGCTTCCTGCTGGGCGTCACCGAGGCCGGTCTCTTCCCGGGCGTCATCCTCTTCCTCTCGGAGTGGTTCCCGAACAAGCACCGCGTGCAGATGTTCGCGATCTTCTACCTCGCGCAGCCGTTCTCGCAGATGCTCGGCGCGCCGCTCTCCGGCGGCCTCATCAGCTTCGGCGAGACGCTCACCCCGTGGGCCGGCTGGCAGGTCATGTTCTTCGTCGAGGGCATGCTGGCCGTCGTCGCGGGCATCGCCGCGATCTTCCTGCTCATCAACGGCCCGCAGGACGCGAAGTGGCTGGACGCGGACGAGAAGCGGGCGCTCATCGACGTGATGGCCAAGGAGGACACGGTCCGCGAGTCCGACGGTCCGACCGGGATCTGGCGCGCGATGGGCAACTGGAAGGTGTGGTACTTCACCATCATCTACTTCTGCCTGCAGATCGCGGTCTACGGCACCACGTTCTACCTGCCGCAGCAGGTCGCGAACCTGCTGGGCCAGGACGTCGGCTGGCAGGTCGGCCTGGTCGCGGCCATCCCGTGGCTCGTCGGCCTCTTCGCCTGCTACTTCTTCGGCAAGGCAGCCAACACGATCGTCCGCCGCCGCAACTGGGGCACGGCGTTCTACATCATCACCGGCGTCGCGATCCTCGCCTCGGCGTGGGCGGGCGCGAACGGCCAGCCGATCCTCGGCATCCTGTTCATCACCATCGCGGTGGCGAGCTTCCTCTCGGTGGGACCGATCACCTGGTCGTACCCGACGGCGTTCCTCACCGGCACGGCGGCGGCGGCGGGCATCGGCCTCATCAACTCGCTCGGCAACCTCGGCGGCTTCGTCGCGCCGCTCATGCGCACGGGCATCAACGAGGCCGTGCCGACCGACTCCGGCGCGTGGGGCGTCGTGTCGCTCGGCGTCTTCGCCTTCCTCGCGGCGGCGATGCTCTTCGGCACGAAGTTCTTCAGCGCCAAGGCCGACTCGCTGCTCGAGGAGGACGCCGACACGGTGGCCCCCGGCCACTGATCGCGTCGCGCACGCACCCCTGGACGGGGCTGGGAGCTCGCTCCCGGCCCCGTCCTCGTCGTTACCGGATCGATGCAGAGCGAGGTGTGGATCCTCGCTGCTATTTCCTATAGGATTCTCAGAACGCCATCGATCGGCGCCCTGGACACGACGGAGTGACATGACGCAGCAGACCTCGCGACCCCGCATCGCGCTCACCTTCGGCGACCCGGCCGGTGTCGGCCCGGAGCTCGTCGCACGCCAGCTCGCGCAGGCCTCGACGACCGAGGCCGCCGACATCCTGCTCATCGGCGACGAGCAGGAGCTCACCGACGCGATGGCGGATGCCGGCGTCGAGTTCGCCTGGACGCGCGAGGCCGGCACCGGTGTGCCGCAGCTCATCGACAACGGCGGCGAGCGCCCCGAGGGCGGCTTCGTGCGCCAGCAGGCCACCCGCGAGGGCGGGCAGTGGGCGATGGCGAGCCTCCGCACGGCGCTCGAGCTGTCGAAGGCCGGCGAGGTCGACGCGATCGTCTTCGCCCCGCTCAACAAGTCGTCGCTCCACCTCGCGGGCATGCAGGAGAACGACGAGATGTCGTGGTTCGAGACCGTGCTCGACGATGGCACCGCCGCGACCGAGCTCAACGTGCTGCCCGAGCTGGTCACGGCGCGCGTGACGAGCCACTGCTCGCTCGCCGAGGTCGCCGGCCTCATCGACTTCGACCTCGTCGTCGAGCGCGGCGAGCTGCTCGAGCGCGTGCTGCGCGCCCGCGGCATCGAGGCGCCGCGCATCGGCGTCTGCGCGCTCAACCCGCATGCGGGGGAGTCGGGCAAGTTCGGCCGCGAGGAGATCGACATCATCGCCCCCGCCATCGAGGAGCTGCGCTCGCGCGGCGTCGACGCGAGCGGGCCCTTCCCGAGCGACACGATCTTCCTCAAGGCCCGCGACGGCGCCTTCGACGGCGTGCTGACGATGTACCACGACCAGGGCCAGATCGCCGTGAAGCTGCTCGGCTTCGACCGCGGCGTGACGATGGCCGGCGGCCTCAGCGTCGCCGTCACCACGCCCGCCCACGGCACGGCCTTCGACGTCGTCGGCCAGCGCGTCGCCTCCACCGGCGCGTACGAGCACGCCTTCAGCACCGCCGTCGGCGTCGGTGCGCAGCGCCGCGCGGCGCGCGAGCTCGCCTAGACCCCTCCCTCCCACCACCCACAGCAAGGAACCGACAATGAAGTCACGCACCACTACGGCCCTCATCGGCGCCGTCGCCGTCGCAGCCCTCGCCGGCTGCTCGAGCACCTCGGGCGCGCCCGCCGCAGACGGCGCGTTCGAGCCCCAGGACGTCCGCATGATCGTCCCGTTCTCGGCGGGCGGCGGCTCCGACGCCTCCGGCCGCGCGATCGCCTCGGGCCTCGAGGCCGCGAGCGGCGCGACCGTCACGGTCGAGAACCGCGAGGGCGGCTCCGGCGCCGTCGGCTACTCGCACCTGTTCGCGCAGGAGGGCAACCCCAACTACCTGCTCGCCTCGGAGACCACCCTGCTGTCGCTGCCGCTCACGACGGAGGTCGACTACGACTACGAGTCGTTCACCCCGATCATGAAGCTCGGCGACGACTACACGCTCGTCGTCGTGCCGGCCGACAGCCCCTTCGAGACCTGCACCGATGTCGTCGACGCGGCCAAGTCCGACGGCGTGGTCGTCGCGGTCTCGGGCGCCATCAGCCTCGACGAGATCGTCTTCTCGCTCATCGAGCAGGACCAGGACGTCACCTTCGACCGCGTGCCCTACGAGAGCGGCAGCGAGGTCATCGCCGGCCTGCTCGGCGGCACCGTCGAGGTCGGCTCGCTCAACCCGGGCGAGGTGCTCGGCCAGCTCGAGTCCGGCGACCTGCGCGCGCTGTGCTCGCTCTCCGAGGAGCGCTACGAGTACGAGCAGATCGCCGAGGTCCCCACGGCGATCGAGCAGGGCATCGACGTGGCCTTCGCCCAGTGGCGCGGCTTCATCGCCCCGGGCGGCATCAGCGACGAGGCGCGCGACTACTGGATCGCCGCTGCGGAGGAGTACGCCGCGAGCGAGGAGTACACGGCCTACATCGAGGAGAACCTCATGCAGCCGAACGCCATCTACGGCGACGAGTTCGTCGAGTACCTCGGCCAGAACTCGGCCGACCTCGAAGCGGCGCTGGCAGAGTGACGCTCTCGCCCAGGATCGTCAGGGCCGCGTCCAGCGCGGCCCTGGCGCTCCTGGGCCTCGCTGCAGCCATCGGCGGATGGGGCTACGGCGTCGCCCAGGAGAACGGACAGATCGGACCGGGGTTCCTGCCCGTCGCGCTCGGCATCATCATCGTCGTGCTCGCCGGCGTGGACACCGCCTCCATCCTGCTGCGGCGCGAGCCCGCCCACCCGGCGGAGCAGCTCACGGGCGTCGAGGCGGAGGCTGACGCCGCCGCGATCGACACGGTCGAGGAGTCGCCCGACATCGACGCGCTCGGCCGCTCGCAGCGCCAGCGCAACCGCATGCTCGTCGTCGTCGGCGGCATGCTGCTCGGCGCGCTGCTGCTCGTGCCCGTGCTCGGCCTGCTCATCTCGCTCGGCGTGCTCATGCTCACCATCGCGATCGTCGTCGAGCGACGGCCGATCATCTCGTCGATCATCGTCAGCGTCGTCGCCGTCGGGATCGTCCACCTCATCTTCGGGGTGCTCCTCAACGTGCCCCTGCCCACCGGGCTGATCGGACTCATCTGATGCTCGACAACCTCATCCTGGGCTTCCAGACCGCCCTCACGCTCGAGAACGTGCTCTGGTGCGCGGTCGGCGTCGTGCTCGGCACCGTCATCGGCCTGCTGCCGGGCCTCGGCTCGACCACCGGTGTCGCCGTGCTGCTGCCGCTCACCTTCGTCATGGAGCCCGTGACGGCGCTCATCATGCTCGCCGGGATCTACTACGGCGCGCAGTACGGCGGCACGATCACCTCGGTGCTCATCTCGACCCCCGGTGAGGCCGCGAGCGTCGTCACGACGCTCGACGGCTACCAGATGGCGAAGCGGGGGAGGGCGGGTGCGGCGCTGGCGATCAGCGCGATCGGCTCGTTCATCGCCGCGATCATCTCGCTCGCGCTGCTGATGGCGCTCGCGCCACCGCTCGCGAGCATCGCGCTGGAGTTCCAGCCGGTCGAGATGTTCGCGATCATGATCCTCGGCCTCGTGATCGTCGTCACGTTCCAGGGCGGCGCGCTCGTGCGCGGCGGGCTCATGGCGGCGCTCGGCCTGCTCGTCGCCACCGTCGGCATCTTCCCCGGCACCGGCAGCACGCAGCGCTTCACGTTCGACAACGTCAACCTGCTCTCTGGCATCCCGTTCGTCGAGGTGATGATCGGCATCTTCGCGCTCGGCGAGGTGCTGTACCAAATCCGCGTCGGGGCGGCGAAGCCCATCCGTGCCCGCTTCAAGGACATGGTGATCAAGCGCAAGGACATCACCGACTCCATGCCGGCGATCCTGCGCGGCTCGGGCATCGGCTTCCTGCTCGGGATGCTGCCGGGCGCCGGCTCGACGCTGGCGTCGTTCATGTCGTACGGCATCGAGCGCCGCGTCAGCAAGAACAAGGCGAACTTCGGCAAGGGCGCGATCGAGGGCGTCGCGAGCCCGGAGAGCGCGAACAACGCGGCCGCGAACGCCAACTTCGTGCCGACCCTCGCGCTCGGCATCCCCGGCGGCGCGACCACGGCCGTGCTGCTCGGAGCGTTCACGATCTTCGGCATCCAGCCGGGCCCGCAGCTGTTCGAGACGCAGCCCGAGCTCGTCTGGGGCCTGCTCGTCTCGTTCTTCATCGGCAACGTGCTGCTGCTCGTGCTCAACCTGCCGCTCGCGCCGGTGTTCGCGCAGATGCTGCGGATCCCGTACGGCTACCTGTACCCGATCATCCTGCTGACGTCGCTCGTCGGTGCCTACTCCGTGGGCAACAACATGTTCAGCGTGTGGCTCGTGCTCATCTTCGGCGTGCTCGGCTACCTCATGAAGGAGCTCGACCTGCCGCTCGCGCCGTTCGTGCTCGGCCTCGTGCTCGGCCCGCTCTTCGAGAAGGCGCTCGTGCAGACGAGCGCGATCGGCCAGGGCGACCTGGGCGTCGTCTTCCAGAGCCCCATCGCCGTCGGCGTGCTGCTGCTCGCCGTGGTGATGGTGCTGCTGCCGCGGCTCATCGGGATGGCCCGCGGCGCGCTCCGCCGCCGCAAGGAGCAGGCACTCGTCGGCTGACGGCGAGCAAGACCTGCATCCGCTGCCGGTGAGGAGCGGATGCGTGGACGAAGGCCGGATCGGGACCCGCGACACCCCGATCCGGCCTTTCGCGTCGGCGAAGGAACCGCGGGACTTTCGGCGCCCGGGTGGCGGGTCCGACGCATCCCCTCACTACGCTCGAAGCAGGCTCACCGATGGAGGACACCGTGGCACCCGTGGCGCAGCAGCTCGACTCGCAGAAGGCCCCCGTCTTCGACAACCCCGACCGCAACCTCGCGATGGAGCTCGTCCGCGCGACGGAGGCCGCGGCCATCCGCGCGGTGCCGTTCATCGGCCGCGGCGACAAGAACGCCGCCGACGGCGCGGCGGTGGATGCGATGCGCACGTTCCTCGCGACCGTCGCGTTCGACGGCGTCATCGTCATCGGCGAGGGCGAGAAGGACGAGGCGCCCATGCTGTTCAACGGCGAGCACGTCGGCAACGGCCGCGGCCCGTCGTGCGACATCGCCGTCGACCCGATCGACGGCACCTCGCTCACCGCCGCCGGTCGCCAGAACGCGCTCAGCGTCATCGCCGTCGCCGACCGCGGCACGATGTACGACCCCGTCGACGCGTTCTACATGGACAAGCTCGTCGCCGGGCCCGAGGCGATCGGCGTCATCTCGCTCGAGCAGTCGATCGGCGACAACATCCGCGAGCTCGCGAAGGCGAAGCGCCGCGACGTCGAGGAGATCGTCGTCGCCGTGCTCGACCGCCCGCGGCACGCCGAGCTCATCGAGGAGATCCGGGCGGCAGGCGCAGGCACGCGCCTCATGCGCGACGGCGACGTGGCCGGCGGCATCAACGCATCCCGTTGGGAGAGCCGCATCGACATGTGCGCCGGCGCCGGCGGCACGCCCGAGGGCGTCATCACCGCGTGCGCGATCAAGGCGCTCGGCGGCTTCATGGAGGGACGCCTCTCGCCGCAGAGCGACGAGGAGCACCGCAAGGTCATCGCCGCGGGCCACGACCTCACCCGCGTGCTCGCGCTCGACGACCTCGTCTCGAGCGACAACACCTACTTCGTCGCCACGGGCGTCACCGACGGCCAGCTGCTCGACGGCGTGCGCCGCAAGGGTCCGCTGATCCGCACCGAGTCGCTCGTGCTGCGCTCCAAGACCGGCACGGCGCGCCGCGTCATCGCCGAGCACCGCGCCGAGAAGTGGCTCGAGAAGGACTCGCACCGCGACTGACCGCCCCGTCCGCCGAACTTCCCTCTAGTGCGGGTTCTGCGCCGCGAAACCCGCCGTTCGGGGAAGCTCGAGGGTTCGGGAGGCGGCGATGCGGGACGATGGACGGGTGAGCGGCTCCGCGCGGTGGGTGGGCATCGACCTCGCACGGCTCGTCGCCGTCGCGGGGATGATGGCGTCGCACACGCTCGCCTTCGCGGAGCCCGAGCCGGGACCCGGCGTCGTCGCGCTCATCGACGGGCCGCCGTCGACGCTCTTCGCCGTGCTCGGCGGCGTCAGCGTCGCGCTCGCCGCGCGATCGCGGCTCGAGGCCGGGCAGCGGGCCGCGGCAGTGCGGGCGACCGTCGCGCGCGGACTGGTGGTGCTCGTGCTCGGGCTGCTGCTCGCGCCGATCGCCTCGGCCGTGTACGTCGTGCTCGCGCCGTTCGGGCTCGCGATCGCGGCGGCATCCGTGTTCCTGCTGCTGCCGACCTGGGCCGTCGCCGCCGTCGCGCTCGTGCTGGCGGGCTCGGTCGGCTGGCTCGTCGCCGTCGCGCGCGATCGGCTCGGCGTGCTCCCCGAGACGAGCTCGATCGTGACGATCGTGGCAGACCCGCCCGGGACGCTGCAGGACATCGCGCTCACGGGCGTCTACCCCGCGCTCGTCTGGCTCGTCTACCTGCTCATCGGGATGCTCGTCGCCCGGTCGCTGACGTCGGCGCGGTCCCGCAGCCGGGAGCGCCCGGCCCTCCTCGTGCTCGCGGGCGTCGGCGCCGTCCTCGTCGCGCTCGGCGTCGCCGCGAGCGAGCTCGGGCTGCGGCTCATCGGAGCGCGGTACCCGGGCGGGCCGGAGCTCGCCCGTGACGACCTGCTCGCGAACGGCTACGGCGCGGTCCCGGGCGTCGAGCCCGTCTGGCAGCTGCTCGCCGCGCCGCACACGGGCACGCCCGCCGACATCGCCCGCACCGTCGGCATCGCGCTCCTGGTGATCGCGCTGCTGTCGCTGGTCGTGATCGCACTGCCGCGCGGCTCGGCCCGCGCGATCGAGCCGCTGCGCGCAGCCGGCGCCGCGCCGCTCTCCATCTACGTCGTGCACGTCACCCTGCTCTCGGCGCTCGTGCCCCTCGCGCAGGGGCCGGCGGGCTGGCTCGCCGCCGGATGGCTCGCATGGGCGCTGCAGGTCGCCATCGCGATCGCGCTGGGAGCGCTGCTCGCGAGCGCCGGTGCCCGCGGTCCGCTCGAGACGGTGGTCGGCGGATGCGCGGACGCCGCAGCCGGCAGGGCGCGCGAGGCGCCGCCGTCCGCACCGATCGGATCCGACACCCGGGGTTGACATCCGCCGCGGCGTCGCCGTACATTGCCAACTAGTTATAGAACCAAGAGGTGATGGACAGAGGTGGTGGACATGGCGCACGGGCTCGACGACGAGGCGCTCGACCGCATCTTCGCCGCGCTCTCCGACCGCACGCGCCGCCGCATCCTGCTGCGGCTGCGGTCGGGCCCTGCCACCGTCACCGAGCTCACCGCGCTCGCCGGGCTCAGCCAGCCGGCCGTCTCGAAGCACTGCAAGGTGCTCGAGGAGGCCGGGCTGATCCGCGCCGAGCGCGACGCGCAGCGCATCCACCGGATCATCGAGCTCGCGCCGCTCATCCGGGCTGCCGTCTTCGTCTCGCAGTTCGAAGAGGAGGTCGACGCCCGACTCGACCGCCTCGAGGCGCACCTCACGTCGGGGACCGACAAGGAGCCATCATGAAGACCCAGTTCAGCATGCCCGACGACACCTCGATCGCCTACGAGCGCACCTTCACCGCGCCGGCGTCCGAGGTCTGGCGGGCCTACACCGACCCCGAGATCGTCCGCACGTGGCTGCTCGGGCCCAACCCCGAGACCGAGTTCCCCGTGTGCGAGATGGACATGCGCACCGGCGGCTCGTTCCGCTGGGTGTGGGTCGACGCGCAGGGCGAGCTCGAGATCCACGGCGACATCCTCGAAGCGGAGGAGCCGCACCGCCTCGTCAGCACCGAGCACATGGGCGGGTCCGCGATGGGCGGCATGGAGCTCCCGCCCACGGACAACGTCGTCACCTTCGTCGAGGCGGATGGCGTGACCACGATGCGCACCGTCATCACCTACGCGTCGAAGGAGATGCGCGACGGCGCCTACGCGAGCGGCATGGCCGAGGGCATCGACGCCGGCTTCGACCGGCTCGACGACCGGTGGTCGGAGCTCGCCCGCTGACGGCACGCTGCCGGGGGACCCGTTCCCGGCTCGCGGACCCGAGATCAGGGGTCCGCGAGCCGGGATCGGGTCCCTCTCGCTGTCGCGGCCGCGCATGCGACACTGGCGCCACCCGGAGAGCGGAGGGGCGATGCAGCTGAGCGCTTGGGGGATCGATCCTCGCTGGCCCGACGACATGGCGATCACGATCGACGACCACCCCACGTTCCTCCTGGAGCTGCTGTGGATCCGGGACGCCTATGGCCTGCAGCCGGCCGGCGACGCGCCGCCGCTGCTCGTCGACGCGCCCGCGACCCAGGGCACGACTCCGGATGCGGCGGTCTGGGAGGCGGCGTGGCCGGAGCTCTGGGGCGGCGCGCTGCGCCATGCGGGGAGCGGGATCGAGCCGGGGCTGCTCGAAGCCATCGATCGTGCAGCGCTCGGGTCCTCGGAGCGGCACGAGCTGTTCGAGCGGCTGCTCGGACCGCGCTGGGCGATGCGCTTCGGCGGCAGTGCGCTCGACGTCAGCTTCCTCGGCTGGAACGAGCGGCACGTCGATCGCCTCATGCGGGGTTGGTCGCACCGGCACGAGGACGAGCCCGAGTTGAAGGCCCTCGGCGCGCTCATCCCGGCGTGGCGAGCGGGGCTCACCCGCATCGTCACGATCCCGTGCCACGGCGAGCACACCCGACGGATCGGCACCTCGGCCCTGCTCATGACCGACGCGACGCGCGCGGACCCGGCGCGCTTCGCCGCGGCGCTCGACACCTTCCGCTGAGCGGGTCGCGCCGCTCGGGCGACGGGTGGCGCTGCTCGCGAGGGGTGGGCCAGCAGCCCCACCTGTCGTGGGCTCGCCCACCTGTCGCAGCTGCGGCCACCCGTCGCGAGCCGAGCTCGCGCGGCAGCCGCCCCCCCCGCTCCGATCATCACGATCCGGTCACGGTGGCGGCGGCGGTTTGACACGCGGCGCGCCTCGTCGCATGCTGGACCTGAAACCTGAACCACCTGTCAGGTTATGGTCACCGTGAAGCCGCACGACGGAGTGCTCGCTCGCCCGCCGAGCATGCGCCAGCTGAGGCTCGCACTGCTCGAAAGGCAACTCATGCGCAGGACAACGAAGTTCGCCGGCGTGGGCATCGCCCTCGCTGCGCTCGCGCTCACGGCGTGCGCGCCCACCACCGCACCGGCCCCCTCCGCCGGGAGCAGCGACGGCGGCGAGGAGAGCGTCGCCGTCAACGTCGGCATGATCACGTCGATCACCGGCCCGCTCGCCGCCTACGGCGAGAGCTACCAGCAGGGCTTCGAGGCCGGCCTCGACTACGCCACCGACGGCACCGGCGAGATCGAGGGCATCGACCTCACGATCGAGTGGATCGACGACCAGGGCAACCCCGACACCGCCGTCACGCAGGCGAAGGACGTCATCGGCCAGGGCTTCCAGATCATCGGCGGCTCCGCGGCCTCCGGCGTCTCGCTCGCCGTCGCCGAGCAGGCGGCGCAGAACAACACGCTCTTCCTCTCCGGCCCCGCCGCGGCCGACGCGATCACGGGCGTCAACGACCAGACCTTCCGCTCGGGCAGGCAGACGCTGCAGGACGTCGCGACCGCCGCGACCTTCCTCGACAGCGTCGAGGGCTCGAACATCGTCGTGTTCGCGCAGGACAACGCGTTCGGCCAGGGCAACGTCGCCTCGGTGCAGGCCGTGCTCGGCGGCGAGGGCGCGACCGTCACGCCCATCCTGGTCGCCGAGGACGCGACCGAGTTCACCCCCTTCGCCCAGCAGATCTCCGCGGCCTCGCCCGACCTCGTCTTCGTCGCGTGGGCCGGTGCGACGACCGGCGCGATGTGGGAGGCGCTCGCGCAGCAGCAGGTGCTCGAGTCGACGACCGTCGTCACGGGCCTCGCCGACCGCGCGTCGTACCAGGCCTACGGCCCCGGCTCCGCCGACATCCAGTTCCTCAACCACTACTTCCCGGGCGCGACCGACACCGAGCCCGCGCAGGCGATGGACGCGTTCCTCGAGGAGGCGGGGCAGGAGGCCGACCTCTTCACCGTCGACGGCTTCGTGGGCGCGCAGATGCTCGTGCACGCGATCACCGAGGGACGCGGCGACGTCGACGCGATGATCGCCGCGCTCGAGGGCTGGACCTTCGAGTCGGTCAAGGGCGAGCTCACGATCCGCGCCGAGGACCACGCGCTCATCCAGCCGATGTTCCAGGTGCGGCTCGTCGACGAGGGCGGCACGTGGGCGCCGGAGCTCGTGCAGGCGATCGACGCCGAGATGGTCGCGCCCCCGGTCGCGGGCCAGTGAGGGCCGACCGGCCCGCGCTCGAGCTGGACGCCGTCGGGCTGCAGATCGGCGGTGCGCGGATCCTGCGCGACGTCACGATGCAGGTCGCGACCGGCGAGATGATCGGGGTCATCGGCCCCAACGGCGCGGGCAAGACCACGCTGTTCAACATCATCTCGGGCGTCGCCGTCCCGACGAGCGGCAGGGTGCTGCTCGGCGGGGACGACGTCACCGGTCAGCGGGTGCACCAGCGGGCGCGAGCCGGTCTCGGCCGCACGTTCCAGACCTCGAGCGTCTTCGCCGGCCTCACGGCGGGCGAGAACGTGCGCCTCGCGGCGCAGGCGAGGCTCGGGGGAGCGACGAGCCCCTGGCGGTTCCCGCGCGCCGACGATGAGGCGAGCGGCGTCGCGCTGCGCTGCCTCGAGGAGGTCGGGCTCGACCACCACCGCGGCACCACCGCGGGCGTGCTCTCGCACGGCGACAAGCGCAAGCTCGAGATCGCCATGCTCGTCGCCACCGAGCCGCGGGTCGTGCTGCTCGACGAGCCGATGGCGGGCGTCGGCTCCGGTGACGTCGCCGGGCTCGTCGAGGTCATCCGCACGCTGCATCGCTCCGGCCGCACCGTGCTGATGGTCGAGCACCACATGGAGGTGCTGCTCGGCCTCGTCGACCGCGTCGCGGTCATGCACCACGGCGAGCTGCTCGCCATCGACACGCCGAAGGCCGTCATGGCCGACCCGGCTGTGCAGAAGGCCTACCTCGGGGAGTCCGTGTGAGCGCCATCCTGACCGTCCGCGGACTCGACGCCCACATCGGCGGCCAGCAGGTCGTCGAGGACGTCTCGTTCGACGTCGCCGAGCAGGGCGTCACCGCGCTGCTCGGCCGCAACGGCGTCGGCAAGTCGTCGACCATCAAGGCGCTCCTCGGCCTCACCGAGCGCACCGGCGAGGTGACGTTCGCAGGCGCCCGCATCGACGGGCTGCTCACGCACCGCATCGTGCAGCGCGGCATCGCCTACGTGCCCGAGGATCGCGAGGTCTTCGGCGGCCTCACGGTGGAGGAGAACCTGCGGCTCGCGGAGCGCGGCGGCGCCCCCAACCGGGCGATCGTCGCCGAGCTCTTCCCCGAGCTCATCGAGCGCGCCAAGCAGCAGGCCGGCACGCTCTCCGGCGGGCAGCAGCAGATGGTCTCGCTCTCGCGCGCGCTCATGAACGAGAATCGCCTGCTGCTCGTCGACGAGCCGACGAAGGGGCTCGCGCCGCTCATCGTCGGCACCGTCACGACGGCGCTCGAGGCCGCCGCCGACCGCACGCCCATGCTGCTCGTCGAGCAGAACCTGCAGGTCGTGCGGGCGCTGGCGCACACCGTCGTCGTGCTCTCGGGCGGCCGCGTGGTGCACACCGGCCCGGCCGCCGAGTTCCTCGACTCCGACCTCGTGCACCGCCACCTCGGCGTCGCGACCGACCAGGAGGCCGCGTGACCACCGTCCTGCTCCTGCTCATCACCGGCGTCGGGCTCGGGGCCCTCTACTTCCTGGTGGCGAGCGGCCTCTCGCTCATCTACGGGCTCATGGGGGTGCTCAACTTCGCCCACGGCTCGTTCCTCACGCTCGCCGGCTTCCTCGGCTGGGAGGTCGGCCGCCGCGTGGGCGACGGGAGCTGGGGCGGCCTGCTCGTCGGCATGCTCGTCGGGCTCGTGGTCGGCGCGCTCGTCGCCGCGATCACCGAGCTCGTCTTCATCCGCCCGCTCTACAACCGGCACATCGAGCAGGTGCTCGTCACCGTCGGGCTCGGGCTCGCCTCGGTCGCGCTCTTCGAGGGCATCTGGGGCACCGACCCGATCCAGATCCGGCTGCCGGAGTGGCTCGGCCAGACGACGAACGTGCTCGGCGCGAACATCCCGAACGACCGCTGGCTGCTCATCGGCTCCGCGGCGGTCGTGCTCGCGCTCATCGTGCTGTTCCTGCAGCGCACGAGCTACGGCCTCGTCATCCGCGCAGGGGTCGAGAACCGCACGATGGTGACCGCGCTCGGCATCGACGTGCGACGCGCGTTCACGATCGTCTTCGCGATCGGCGGCGCCGCCGCGGGGCTCGGGGGCGTGCTCGCCTCGGTGTACTACGGCCAGGTCGGCGCGCACCAGGGCACGTCGCTGCTCATCTACGCCTTCATCGTGACCGTGATCGGCGGGCTCGGCTCGCTGTCGGGCGCCGCGATCGCCTCGGTGCTCGTCGCCGTCATCCAGCAGTTCGCGAACTTCTACCTCGGCGGCACCGGCGACCTCGCGGTCGTGCTCGCGCTCGCCGCGGTGCTGCTCGTCCGACCGACCGGCCTCATGGGCAAGGTCACGCACTAGGGGATGACGATGCACACGTTCCTCGCCTCCGCCCGTCGGGGCCTCGCGTCCCGCTGGGGCCGCATCGCGGTCGGCGCCGTCGTCATCGCGGTCGCTGCCATGCTGCCGCTGCTCGCGATCGACATCCCCGGCGTGCTGCCGGGCCCCACGTACACGCCCGGCACGCTCACGGTGCTCGCGTACGCGATGCTCATCGCCGCGCTCGCGCTCAGCTACCACCTGATCTTCGGGGTCGCGGGGATGCTGTCGTTCGGCCACGCGATGTTCTTCGCCGCCGGTGCGTACGGGCTCGGCATCATCCTGCGGCTGCTCGCGCCCACCGGCATGCCGAGCGAGGCCGTCTTCCTGCTCGCGATCGTCCTCACGCTCGTCGTCGCGCTCGTGCTCGGCAACCTCGTGGGCGCGCTCGCGCTGCGGGTGAGCGGCATCTCGTTCGCGATGGTGACCCTCGCGATCGCCCAGGCGATGAACGTGATGATCCGGCGCAACGTCGGCGGCCTCACCGGCGGCGAGGAGGGCGTCACCCTCACCGTCGCCGTCGTGCCCGACTGGCTCGTCGGCGTGGTCAACACCCGCAACCTCTACTGGCTGGCGCTCGCCATCCTCGTGATCGTCTATCTCGCGTGCGTGTGGGTCGAGCGCTCGCGGCTCGGCCACGTCGTCGCGGCCGCGCGCGAGAACGAGCTGCGCGTGACGGTGCTGGGCCTGCGGCCCTACCTCGTGCGGCTGTTCCTCTTCTCGGCCGCCGCGGTGCTCGCCGCGGTCGCGGGGATGGGCTTCATGCTGCTGCAGTCGAGCGCGACCCCGCGCATCTCGACGAGCGACTTCACCCTCACCCTGCTCGTGATCGTCGTGCTCGGCGGCGTCGGCTACCGCTGGGGCGCGATCGTCGGCGGCATCGTCTACACGCTGCTCGACCAGCGGCTCGCGGCGCTCGCCTCGAGCGACGCGATCGCCGGGCTGCCCGACGTGCTGCGCATCCCGCTGTCCGAGCCGCTGTTCATCCTCGGGATGCTCTTCGTGCTCGTCGTGATGTTCGCGCCCGGCGGCATCGTCGGCATCGCCCACCGCGTCACGCGGCGGCGCGGCGGCCGGCGCGACGCGGGGGAGCCCGCGGTGCTGCAGGACATGGAAGCCTAGGCGCATGGTCGACGACGCTCGCACGGACGGTCCGGGGACGCCGGGCCCGCTCACCCTGGGCCGGTGGACGACCGACCGCGCCGCGATCGAGCCCGCGCGGGCGGCGATCGTCGACCGCGGCGTCGTCGTCTCGTACGGCGAGCTCGAGGCGCGGGCCACAGCGCTCGCGCACGCGCTCGGGGAGGCCGGGCACGGCCTGGGCGCCCGCATCGCGACGGTGACGGGCTCGACCGCCGACCAGGTCGTGCTGCTGTTCGCGTGCGCGAAGGCAGGCGCGGTGCTCGTCCCGCTCTCGTGGCGCCTGACCGCCGGCGAGCTCGCCGCGCAGCTGCGGATCGCCGACCCCTCGCTGCTGCTCGTCGAGGACGACCACCGGCCGGTCGCCGAGGCAGCGCTCGAGCGGCTCGGCGACGCGGCCCCGGCGCGCATCCCCACGACCGCGCTCGGCGCCGCCGGCGCGGAGTCGTCGGTGCCGGATGCGCTGCACCCGGTCGCCGCCGCCGCGCCCCGCGACGACGACGCCCTGCTCATGCTCTTCACCTCGGGCACCACGAGCGCGCCGAAGGCCGTCGTGCTCAGCCACGCGAACTGCGCGTGGGCCAACCTCTCGCTCTCGCGCGCGACGCCGCTCACGCCGGACGACATCGTGCTGCAGGTGCTCCCGCAGCACCACGTGGCGGGCTGGAACGTGCAGCCGCTGCTCGCCTGGTGGGTCGGCGCGTGCGTCGTGCTCGAGCGGACCTTCGACGCCGGACGCGCGCTCGCCCTCATCGAGCGGCACCGCGTCACCGCGACGATGGGCGTGCCCACGACGTTCCGCGCGCTCATCCAGCACCCCGACTTCCAGGCGCGCGACCTCTCGAGCGTGCGCACGGCGGTGGTGGGCGGCGGCATGCTCGACCCGCGGGCCTCCGAGCAGCTGGCCCGCACGGGCATCGTCGTGCGCCAGGGCTACGGCCTCACCGAGGCGGCCCCGAACGTCGCGCTCACGCGCGACGAGAGCGACGCGGGCACCGTCGGGCGCCCCTACCCGCACGTCGACGTCGCGCTCCTCGTCGACGGCCGCGTCGAGCAGGGCGCGGGCACGGGGGAGCTGCTCGTCCGCGGCCCCGCGGTCTTCCAGGGCTACTTCCGCGACCCGGAGGCGACCGCAGCGGCGAGCTTCGGGCCGTGGCTGCGCACGGGGGACCTCGTCGCGCGCGACGCGAGCGGCCGCATCCGCATCGTCGACCGGGTGAAGGACATCGTGCGGTCGGGCGGCGAGTCGATCGCGCCGATCGAGGTCGAGCTCGCGCTGCTCGAGCACCCGGCCGTGATCGACGCGGCCGTCGCGGGCGTGCCGAGCGAGCGCTGGGGCGAGGAGCTCGTCGCGTGGGTCGTGCTTGCCGAGCCCGCGGACGACGCGGCGCTGCACGCGCACCTCGACGGCAGGCTCGCCGACTTCAAGCACCCCAAGCGCTTCCAGGTCGTCGACGGCATCCCGCGCACGACGAGCGGCAAGCCGCTGCGCCGGGCGCTCATCGCCGCCTTCGAGGCGGCCAGGGCGGAGGCGCGATGAACGAGCCGAGGACGAAGCGCGGCGAGCAGACGAAGGCGAAGCTGCTCGCGGCCGCCGAGGCGGTGTTCGCCGAGCAGGGCTACCAGGCGGCGTCGATCTCGCGCATCACCGAGCGCGCCCGGGTCGCGCAGGGCACCTTCTACCTGTACTTCTCGTCGAAGCTCGACCTGTTCGAGCAGCTCGTCGACGACCTCAACCGGCGCGTGCGCAAGGCCATGAGCGACGGCGCCGCGCGCGGTGCGAACCGCGCGGAGGCGGAGCGCGAGGGCTTCCGCGAGTTCTTCGCCTTCACGGCCGAGCACCCCGCGCTCTACCGCGTCGTGCGGGAGGCGGAGTACGTCTCGCCCGGCGCGATGCGCCGGCACTACGAGCGCATCGTCGAGGGCTACCGCGACGGCCTCACGCGGGCCAGGGCCGCGGGCGAGATCGGCGACGTCGACCCGGAGGTCGCGGCGTGGGCGCTCATGGGCGTCGGCGAGATGATCGGCATGCGCTACGTGCTCTGGCCGACCGGCGACGACGGCGCCTTCGGCTCGGGCGCGACGCCCGTGCCCGACGACGTCTTCGACGAGATGGTGGCCTTCGTGCAGCGCGCGCTCGGCACCGCCGCACCGACGGCCGCCGCCGCGACCGGCCACGACCCCACGACCCAGCACGGCACCAGCCAGCACAGCACCACCGAGCGCGCCACGGCGCACGTCAAGGAGGACTCATGAGCACGCTCTCCGGCCGCAGGGCCGTCATCACCGGTGGCGCGGCGGGCATCGGCGCCGCCATCGCGCGCTCGTTCGCTGCCGAGGGCGCCTCCGTCGTCATCGCCGACCGCGACGGCGCGGCGGCCGACGCGCTCGCGCAGGAGCTCGGCGGCGAGTCGTGGGAGGTCGACCTGCTCGACGTCGCCTCGCTCGAGTCGCTGTCGCTCGAGGCCGACATCCTCGTGAACAACGCGGGCATCCAGCGGGTCGCCCCGATCCAGGAGCTCGAGCCCGCGATGTGGCGACGCATCCACACCCTCATGCTCGAGTCGCCGTTCCTGCTCATCCGGGCGGCGCTGCCGGGCATGTACGAGCGCGGCTTCGGGCGCATCATCAACCTCTCGAGCGTCCACGGCATCCGCGCCTCCGCCTTCAAGTCGGCCTACGTCGCCGCGAAGCACGGGCTCGAGGGGCTGTCGAAGGTCACCGCGCTCGAGGGCGGCCCGCACGGCGTGACGTCGAACTGCATCAACCCCGGCTACGTCAAGACGGCGCTCGTCGAGAGCCAGATCGCCGATCAGGCGAAGACGCACGGCATCCCCGAGGACGAGGTGCTGCAGAAGGTCATGCTCACCGAGGCCGCGATCAAGCGCCTCGTCGAGCCCGAGGAGGTCGCGTCGCTCGCCACCTGGCTCGCCGGCCCGCACGCGGGCATGGTGACGGGCTCGTCGTACGTCATGGACGGCGGGTGGAGCGCCCGATGAGCGAGCAGCAGGCACAGCACGAGCAGCACGCCGACGCGCGGCCGCTGCGCGTCGCGGTCGACGGCGGCGAGCTCATCGCGACCCTCTGGCGGCCGGATGCGTCCGGCACGCCCGTCGTCGCCATCCACGGGATCACCGCCAACCACCGCTCCTTCGCGCACGTCGCCGCGCGCCTGTCGGCACCGGTGCTGGCGATGGACCTGCGCGGTCGCGGCGGCTCCCGCGCGCTGCCGGGCCCGTACGGGCTCGAGCAGCACGCCGAGGACGTCGCCGCGGCGATCGCCGCGGCCGGCTTCGCCCGCGCGATCGTCGTCGGCCACTCGATGGGCGCGTACGTCGCAGTGCGGCTCGCCGCCGCGCACCCCGAGCTCGTCGAGGCGCTCGTGCTCATCGACGGCGGCGTGCCGCTGCGGCCCGCGGCCGACGACGTGAGCCCCGAGGACGTGCTGGGGCCCGCCATCGAGCGGCTGCGCCGCACCTTCCCGTCAGCGGAGGCGTACCGCGACTTCTGGCGCCAGCATCCCGCCTTCGGGCCGTACTGGAACGAGGCGATCGAGGAGTACGTCGACTACGACCTCGTCGACGTCGACGGTGCGCTCCGGCCGTCGGCGACGCCCGACGCGGTGATCGCCAACCTCGTCGAGCTCGACGGGCGCGGCGGGTACGCCGAGGCGCTGCAGGCGCTGCGCGTGCCCATGCGGCTGCTGCGCAGCCCGCGCGGCCTCTTCGACGAGGCACCCGGCCTCTACGATGACGAGTGGCTCGCGACATGGACGTCGCGGCTGCCCGAGCTCGCGGTGCGGGACGTCGAGCACACGAACCACTACACGATCCTGCTGGGCCGAGGGGCGGATGCCGTGCTCGACGCGGTCTCGCTCGCCGAGACCGGCGCGGGACCCGCTGCCCCCGTGGCTGCGGCGCACAGAGAGGGACGCTGACCGATGGCGATCGACAAGACCTACGGCTCCGCGGCGGAGGCCGTCGCCGACATCCAGGACGGCGCGACGCTCGCCGTCGGGGGCTTCGGCCTCTCGGGCAACCCGATGGCGCTCATCCGGGCGCTCGAGGAGCGCGGCGTGCGCGGCCTCAAGGTGGTCTCGAACAACTGCGGCGTCGACGACTGGGGCCTCGGGCTGCTGCTGCGGGCTGGCCAGATCGACAAGATGACGTCGTCGTACGTGGGCGAGAACAAGGAGTTCGAGCGCCGCTACCTGACGGGCGAGCTCGAGCTCGAGCTCACCCCGCAGGGCACGCTCGCCGAGAAGCTGCGCGCCGGCGGGTCCGGCATCGCCGCGTTCTACACGCGCACGGGCGTCGGCACGCAGGTGCAGGAGGGCGGCCTCCCGCAGCGCTACAACGCCGACGGCACGGTCGCGAAGGCATCCGCCCCGAAGCCGACGGCGACGTTCGAGGTCGACGGCGAGCTGCGGGAGTTCGTGCTCGAGGAGGCGATCACGACCGACTTCGCGCTCGTGCACGCGCTCCGCGGCGACCGCCACGGCAACCTCGTCTTCAACAAGGCGGCGCGCCAGTTCTCGCCGCCCGCCGCGATGGCCGGCCGGATCTGCATCGCGCAGGTCGAGGAGCTCGTCGAGCCGGGCGAGATCGATCCGGACGCCGTGCACCTGCCGGGCGTGTTCGTGCACCGCATCGTCGAGGTGGGCACCGACATCGAGAAGCGCATCGAGCGCCGCACCGTCACCGAGCAGTAGAGAGCACAGGGGAGAGCTGACATGGCACTGACACGGAACGAGATGGCCGCGCGCGCGGCGCAGGAGCTCGAGGACGGCAACTACGTCAACCTCGGCATCGGGCTGCCGACGCTCGTGCCCAACTACGTGCCCGACGACGTGACCGTCGTGCTGCAGAGCGAGAACGGCATCCTCGGCGTCGGCCCGTACCCGACGGAGGATGCGGTCGACCCCGACCTCATCAACGCCGGCAAGGAGACCGTCACGACGCTGCCGGGCACGTCGTTCTTCGACTCGGCCACGTCGTTCGCGATGATCCGCGGCGGCAAGATCGACGCGGCCATCCTCGGCGCGATGCAGGTGTCGGCCTCCGGCGACATCGCCAACTGGATGATCCCCGGCAAGATGGTGAAGGGTCCCGGCGGCGCGATGGACCTCGTGCACGGCGCCGCGAAGGTCATCGTGCTCATGGAGCACGTGGCGAAGGACGGCTCGGCGAAGATCGTCGACGCGTGCTCGCTGCCGCTCACCGGCAAGGGCGTCGTCGACCGCATCATCACCGACCTCGCCGTGCTCGACGTGACGCCCGAGGGGCTGCGGCTCGTCGAGCTCGCGCCGGGCGTCACGCTCGAGGAGCTGCGCGAGCAGACCGAGCCGGAGATCCTCGCGTGAGCACCATCCTCGAAGGCGTCGAGCAGGTCTTCGTCGAGACCGACCGGCTGCGGGCATCCGTGCTCCGCGCGCCGGGCACCGATGCCGGCGCGCGGGACGCGACGCCGATCGTGCTCATCCACGGCAACGTGTCGTCGTCGCTCTTCTTCCAGCCGCTCATGCTCGCGCTCCCGCGGCCGAGCGTCGCGATCGACCTGCGCGGCTACGGCGACAGCGAGACCCTCCCCGTCGACGCGACGCGCGGCCTCCGCGACCTCTCCGACGACGTGGCGTCGGTGCTCGACGCGCTCGGCCTCTCGGGGGTGCACGTCGTCGGCTGGTCGATGGGCGGGGGCGTCGTGCTGCAGCTGCTGCTCGACCGCCCGGAGCTCGTGCGCTCGATCACGCTGCAGGCGCCCGTGCCGCCGCACGGCTTCGGCTCGCGGCGCGACGGCACGCCGTGCACGCCCGACGGGGCGGGCACGGGCGGATTGGGCGTCAACGCCGACTTCATCGCCCGGCTCGAGGCGGGCGACACGTCGGCGGACGAGGCGACGAGCCCGCGCAGCGTCTTCCGCTCGAGCTACGTCGCGCCCGGCTTCGACGACGGCCGCGAGGACCTCTGGGTCGAGTCGATGCTGTCGACGAGGACCGGACCCGACAACCAGCCCGGCGACGGCGTCGCCTCCGACTCGTGGCCCGGCTTCGCGGCCGGCGGGCGCGGCATCCTCAACGCGATGTCGGTCGTGCACCTCGACCTGACCGGCATCGTCGAGGCGCCCGTGAAGCCCGCCGTCCTGTGGGTCCGCGGCGCGCACGACGCGATCGTCGCGGACGAGTCGTTCTTCGAGTTCAACACGCTCGGCAAGCACGGCATCGTGCCCGGCTGGCCGGGGGAGGAGGCGGCGCCGCCGCAGCCGATGATCGCGCAGACCCGCGCGGTCCTCGACGCGTACGCCGCGAACGGCGGCGCCTACCGGGAGGTCGTCTTCGAGGGCGCGGGCCACTCGCCGCACCTCGAGGACGAGGCGCGCTTCGTGCAGGAGCTGCTCGCGCACGTCGCGGCGAACGACTGACGCGGGCGCGTCCGCGAGCCGGTTCGGCTCGCGGACCCGACTCCGGATGATGGACCCCAGATCTCGGGTCCACCGTCCGGGATCGGGTCCGTGAGCGCGGCGGGCGGGTGCCGGGGGGCGGCTACTGCCACCAGGGCCGCTCGCGCTGCGCGTTGCGACGCGCCGCCTCGAGCTCGCGCAGCTCCTCGTGCCGCTCGCCGATCTCGTGCACGGCCGACATGCAGCGCGCGACGAGGTCGCCGAGCTCGTCGAGCTCGTGGCGCTTCGCCGCGCCGATGACGATCGCCGCGCACGCCTCGGCGTCGCCGGCGGCGTCGTGGTGGCGGAAGTCGTCGAAGCCGGCGGCGAGCGCCGCGACCGGCAGCCGGTACGACTCGAGCGCGAACGTCTTGCGGGCGATCCGCAGCGAGTCGGTCCAGCGCATGTCGGGCACGGGCAGCCGGGCCGCCTTCGCGGCCGCGCGCATGACCCCGCGGTCGAAGCCGGCGTTGTGGGCGACGTAGACGTCGTCGCCGCCGAACGCGAGGATCTGCCGCTGCGTCTCGACCCAGTCGGGCGCGTCGAGCACCTGGTGGGCGAAGATCCCGTGGATGCGGGTGTTCCACTCCCAGAACTCGTCGTAGGGCGCCGTGGGGCGGATGAGCGTCGAGAACCGGTCGACCACGAGGCCGTCGCGCACCTTCACGAGGCCGACCGCGCAGGCCGATGCGGCGTTGCCGTTGGCCGTCTCGAAGTCGATCGCGGTGAAGTCGAGGGCCATGCGTCCAGTCTCCCAGAGCGCGCCCACACCACCTGCCGCGGTCCCGCCGCGAGCGGCTCCTGGCGCTCGGCCGTCAGCACGTCCGGCAGCACGTCTGCGAGCATTGCCGCATGGAGAACCCGACGCTCGATGCCCTGCAGACGATCCCCGCCACCGACCACGCGGCCGCCTGGGCGGTCGTGCGCGAGGCAGAGCTCGTCGTGCCGGCGGTCGTCGGCGACCCGCGCGATCCGGCCTCCGGCCGGTTCCTCGTCTTGCCGCACAAGGGGATGCAGCTCGTCGTGGCGTTCACGTCGACGCAGCGCATCGGCGGCTTCGCCACGCGCACGAAGCGGCACCTGAAGGTCACGGGCGCCGAGCTCGCGGCGGCCATCCCGCCGGGCCACGCGATCGTGCTCGACCCCGGCCACGACGACGGGCGGGTCTTCCTGCCCGACGTGCTCGCGGAGGACGCTGCCTAGGTGCAGGCGCCCGTGCGGTCGGTGCGGGCGACGGCGCTCGAGACACCCTCGAGCGCGGTCACGGCGCTGACGACATCCGTGTCGATGACGACCTCGGTCGCGGGGGAGCGGCCGTAGCTCACGAACGTCCAGATGTTCTCCTCGGCCGCGACCTCGAGCCAGTCGACCTCGCCGATCGTGATGCAGCGGGCGGTGGACGGCGCGGGCTCTGGCATGCCGCAGCGCAGCGTGACGGCGCTCGGATCGCCGAACGCCGATGCGCCCTGCGCGGTCGTGGTGCGGCGCTCGAGCGGCTGCGGCAGGCTCTCGTCGCCGAGCGCCTCGGGGAGCGAGACGACGACCGCGGCGCAGCCGGGCGCGGAGGCCTCGTCGGCGGGCGGCAGGATGACGGCGGCGGCGCAGCCGGAGAGCGTGAGCACGGCGGCCGCGGCCGCGGCGAGGGGGAGGTTGCGCACGCCTCGAGACTATCGGCGGGGCCGGCTGCGCGAGCTCGATCGGGCAGAGCGCTGCACCGACCGCCCGGCGGGGTTCGGGTGCCGCTCTGCCCGATCGAGCGCACCGTCGGCGTCGGCGTTCGCGGACGCGGGCTACCGTTGCCCCATGGACGACGCCACGCTGCACGAGGCCGGCGAGCTCGAGGCGCTGCGGCGCTTCCTGCCGCTGCTGCCCGAGGGCGACGCGACCGCGGTGGGCCCGGGCGACGACGCCGCGGTCGTCGCCGCACCCGACGGGCGCTTCGTGGTCACGACCGACACGATGCTCGAGGGCGCCGACTTCCGGCTCGGCTGGTCGCGCTGGCACGACCTCGGCTGGAAGGCCGTCGCGACGAACCTCATCGACGTCGCGGCGATGGGCGCGCGCCCGACCTCGCTCGTCGTGGCGCTCGCGGTGCCGCCGTCGACCCGCATCGGCGCGCTCGAGGAGCTCGCGCGCGGCCTGGGCGACGCGATCGCCGCGATGGCACCGGGGGTCGGCGTGGTGGGCGGCGACCTCGGCACCTCCCGCCACGCGGTCATCGCGGTGACGGCCTTCGGCGACCTCGAGGGTCGCCCCCCGGTGCTGCGCTCCGGCGCGCGGCCGGGGGATGCGGTGTGGGTCGTCGGCGACCTCGGCCGGGCGGCGACGGGCCTGCGCCACCTCTTCGTCGAAGCGGTCGACGAGGCGGCCGAGCCCGACCGCGACGCCGCCGAGCTGCTGCGCGCGGGTGCGCACGGCGCGTCCATCGCCGCGCAGCTCGCCCCCGTCACCCCGATCGGGGCCGGCACGCTGCTCGCCGATCTCGGTGCCACCGCGATGCTCGACGTCTCCGACGGCCTCGCGCTCGACGCCGCCCGCGTCGCGCGCGCATCCCACGTGCGGATCGCGCTCGACGAGGCCGCCGTCGCCGCCGCGTCGCCGGACGCCGCGCTGGCCGCGGCGCTGCACGGCGGCGAGGACCACGCGCTGCTCGTCACGCTGCCAGCGGGCGTCGCGCCGCCCGCCGAGCTCGCCGGGCACCCGGTGCGGCGCATCGGCCGGGTCGAGCAGGCGGCGCAAGGAGCGGGCGACGTCACGCTCGACGGGGAGCCGCTCGAGCCGCGCGGCTGGGATCCCTATCGCGCGGGCTGATCCTCGAGCGGGAGGGTCATGAAGGTGCTGTTCGGGTCGGGCCGGTAGCTGCCGAACGGCGGGCACTCGACGAACCCGTGCTTCGCGTAGAGCGCCCGTGCGGGTGCGAAGAACGGCTGGCTGCCCGTCTCGAGCGAGACCCGGCGGACGCCGCGCGAGCGCGCGTCGTCGATCGCGTGGCGCAGCATCGTCGCGCCGATGCCCGCGCCGCGCCGCGCGGGATCCGTGCGCATGCTCTTGAGCTCCTCGTGGCCGGCATCGACGGGCGCGAGCGCGACCGTGCCCACGAGCGCCGCATCCGCGGACCGCGCGGTCCAGACGCGGACGCCCGGCCGCTGGAGCCCGTCGACGTCGAGCGCGTGCTGGCTGCACGCCGGGGCGGTGGGGGCGAGGTCGTCGAGGTGCGCCTGCAGGAACGCGAGGAGCGCCGCGTCGGCGAAGTCGGCGGGCCGGATCGTGAGCGCGATCACGCGTCCGCGTCCGCCTGCCCGGCGTCGGGGTGCGCATCGGGCGGCACGACGTCGTTGGCCAGGCCGCTCGTCGTCAGGTAGTGCACCCGCGTGTCGCCGTAGTCCCGGCTGCGCTCGACCTCCAGGTCGCCCGGCAGGCTCAGGGGGTCGGCGCGCTTCGACTGCTCGACGACGACCATCGCGGGGTGCGCGAGCAGCGGGGCGAGGTCCGAGAGGACCGCGGAGATCTCGTGCGCGGGGAGCCGGTAGGGCGGGTCGACGAACACGAGGTCGAACTGCCGGCCGGAGCGCTGCAGGTACTGGTGCACGGCCACCTGCTCCACGAGCGCTCGCACGGCACCGGCCTTCGCGACGATCTCGGCGTTGCGCTGCGCCACGTTCGCCGCGCCCCGCTCGCGCTCGACGAGCACGACCGACTCGGCGCCGCGGCTCGCGGCCTCGAGCCCGAGCGCACCCGAGCCGCTGAAGAGGTCCAGCACGTGCGCGCCGTCGCACAGGCCGCGGGCGTCGAGCGCGTTGAAGATCGCCTCCCGCACCCGCTCGGAGGTGGGCCGGGTGCCCGGCCCCGGCACATGCAGCTTCGCCCCGCCCGCGAGGCCTCCGACGATCCGCGTCATGCGGCCATCTTGGCAGGTGCGGACCGGCGGATGCGTCCGTGCCCGTCGGCGGCACGGCCTACCCTGGGCGGGTGGCGACGAAGAGGGCGGGCGGGGCGCTGCCCGACGGGTTCGAGCGTCCGCTCGAGCGCGTGCTGCCGAAGGCTGCGGCGACGAAGCTCGAGCGCGCGTTCGGCATGCAGACGCTCGGCGACCTCGTCTGGCACCTGCCGCGGCGCTACGCGAAGCGCGGCGAGCTGACCGAGCTCGCGAGCCTCGTGCCCGGTGAGCACGTCACCGTCGTGGCGAAGGTGCGCTCGGTCGAGAACCGCGACCTGCAGCGCGACGCGAAGGGCCGGCCGCGCACGCTCACGAGCATCACGATCACCGACGGCACGAGCGAGCTCGACCTGGCGTTCTTCAACCAGTCGTGGCGCAAGGACGACCTGCACCAGGGCGTGACCGCGCTGTTCTCGGGCACCGTCGGCGTCTACAAGGGCAAGCGCCAGCTCGCGCACCCCGACTACGAGCTGTTCGACGAGGCGGAGGGCATCGACGCCGAGGAGTGGGCCAACCAGCCGGTGCCGATCTACCCGGCCACCGCCACGCTCGCCACCACGAAGATCCAGGCGCTCGTGGCCCAGGGCCTCGACGCGCTCGGCGACGTGCCCGACCCGGTGCCCGACGCCGTCCGCCGGACGCAGAAGCTCATGCCGGTCGCCGACGCGCTGCGCCTCGCGCACCAGCCGAAGGTCGAGCAGGACGCGTATCGCGCCCGGCACACGCTCGCATGGCACGAGGCGTTCCTGCTGCAGACGTACCTGCTCGCGACCCGAGACTGGTTCGACACGCTGCCCACCGCGCCGAGGCATCCGGGCCGCCTGCTGGAGCGCTTCGACGCGAGCCTGCCGTGGCAGCTCACCGACGACCAGCGGTCGACCGGTGACGAGATCCTCGCCGACCTCGCGAGCGGCACGGCGATGCACCGGCTCGTGCAGGGCGAGGTCGGCTCGGGCAAGACCGTCGTCGCGACGCGGGCGATGCTCGTCGTCGCCGAGTCGGGCGGCCAGTCGGCGCTGCTCGCGCCCACCGAGGTGCTCGCGGTGCAGCACCTCCGCTCCATCACGCGGGCGCTCGGGCCCGACCTCGCCGCAGAGCTGCAGCCGACGCTCCTCACCGGGCAGATGCCGGCCTCCGAGCGGAAGCGCGCGCTGCTGCGCATCGCCGCCGGCTCCGCCCGCATCGTCGTCGGCACGCACGCGCTGCTGAGCGAGCGCACGAGCTTCGCCGAGCTGGGGCTCGTCGTCATCGACGAGCAGCACCGCTTCGGCGTCGCGCAGCGCGAGTCGCTGCGCGCGAAGGGCGTCCACCCGCACACCCTCGTCCTCACCGCCACGCCCATCCCGCGCACGATCGCGATGACGGCGTTCGGCGACCTCGACGTCTCGACGATCCGCTCGCTGCCCGCCGGGCGCAGCCCCATCAAGACCTTCGTCGTCGACCCGGCCGAGCAGCCGCAGCTGTTCGGACGCATCTGGGAGCGGATGCGCGAGGAGCTCGAGGCCGGGCGGCAGGCGTTCGTCGTCTGCCCCGCGATCGCGCCCGGCAAGCTCGAGGGCATCGACCGCGACGAGGAGGCGCCGGAGGACGGCCGGCCGCAGCCGCCGGTCGACGACGTCACCACCACCCTCGAGCGCCTGCGCCAGGTGCCCGCGCTCGTCGGCCGGCAGATCGCGCCGCTCACCGGCGCCGACACGACCGAGCAGAAGGATGCGGTCATGCGCGCCTTCCGGGCGCGCGAGATCGACGTGCTCGTCGCGACCACCGTCATCGAGGTCGGCGTCGACGTGCCGAACGCGACGATGATGGTGGTGCTCTCGGCCGACCGCTTCGGCGTCTCGCAGCTGCACCAGCTCCGTGGACGGATCGGCCGCGGCGAGCACGCGGGCCTCTGCATGCTCGTGAGCGCGACCGATCCGCTCTCACCCGCACGCGAGCGGCTCGACGCCGTCGCGTCGACCCTCGACGGCTTCGCGCTCGCCGAGGTCGACCTCGAGCAGCGCGGCGAGGGCGACGTGCTCGGCGCCGCGCAGTCGGGCGGCCGCAGCGGGCTGCGGGTGCTGCGGGTCGCGCGCGACGTGTCGATCATCGAGGCGGCGCGCGACGCCGCCCGCGCCGTGCTCGACGACGACCCGACGCTCGCCGAGCATCCGGCGCTGCGCCTCGCCGTGCACGCGCGGCTCGACCCGGATGCGCGGGCGGCGCTCGTGACGGCCTGACCGTGCGCGATCGGCTTCCATAGCGACCACCGGTACGCTTCTGCCCATGCCCCGCATCGCCGTCGTGCCCGGTTCCTTCGACCCCGTGACCCTCGGGCACCTCGACGTGATCGGCCGTGCGGCGAGCATCTTCGACGAGGTGCACGTCGTCGTGACGCACAACCCCGACAAGCAGGCGTTCCTGCCGGTGCCGGAGCGCGAGGCGCTCATCGAGCGCTCCATCGAGGAGGCGCGCATCTCGGGCGAGATCCGCATCGCGAACTGGTCGATGGGCCTGCTCGTCGACTACTGCCAGCAGGTGGGGGCGGAGGTGCTCGTGAAGGGCATCCGCTCGTCGACCGACCTCTCGTACGAGACGCCGATGTCGATCGTCAACCGCAACCTCGGCGGCATCGAGACGATCTTCATGCTGCCGAACCCGGAGAACGCGCACGTCTCGTCGAGCCTCGTGCGCCAGGTGAGCGAGCTCGGCGGCGACATCAGCCCCTACGTGCCGCGCGCGGTCGCCACGTTCCTGCAGTCGCGATGAGCGACCCGGCGCCCACCGCCGACCTCGAGCTGCGGGCAGTGCGGGGGATCGGCGAGATCCGCCCCGGCGACGACCTGCCCGCGATCGTGGCCGACGCCGTCGCACCGCTCACGCCCGTCGACGGCGACATCGTCGTCGTCACGAGCAAGGTCGTCTCGAAGGCGGAGGGCCGCATCCGCCCGGCCGCCGAGCGAGAGCAGGCGATCACCGAGGAGTCGGTGCGGCTCGTCGCCTCGCGCGCCTTCCCGGGCGGCATCACGCGCATCGTCGAGCACCGCACCGGGCTCGTGCTCGCCGCCGCGGGCGTCGACGCCTCGAACACCGACGACGGCACGATCCTGCTGCTCCCGCTCGACTCGGATGCGTCGGCCCGCGCGATCGCCGAGCGGCTGCGGTCGCGCTTCGGCGCGGCGATCGGCGTCATCGTGAGCGACACGCTCGGCCGCGCCTGGCGCATGGGCCAGACCGACGTCGCGATCGGGGCTGCGGGCATCCGCGTGCTCGAGCCGGTGAGCACCGACGCGAACGGCCGCCCGCTGCTCGTCACCGCGCCGGCGATCGCCGACGAGATCGCCGGCGCCGCCGAGCTCGTCGCAGGCAAGGCCGATGGGGTGCCGGTCGTGCTCGTGCGCGGTCTCGGCCGCCACGTCGCGGGCCTCGACGAGCCGGGCGCGACCCGGCTCGTGCGTCGCGAGGGCGACATGTTCCACCTCGGCAGCGACGAGGCCTACCGGGCCGGTCGCGAGGCGGGCAGGATCGACGCACTGGCAGAGGCGGGAGCATCGCATGCAGGCTGAGGACCCCCGCGCGGTCGTGAGCGCGCCGGCGCGGACGTCGTCGTCGCCCGGCGAGCCCGTCGTCGAGACGCCGGGATCGCGCATCGAGCGCGCCGTCGCCTCCGTCATCTCCGGCAAGGCCGACGAGATCCGCACGGTGCTCACCGTGCTGCTCGCGGAGGGGCACGTGCTGCTCGAGGACGTGCCGGGCGTCGGCAAGACGCAGCTCGCGCGCGCGTTCGCGGCCGCGATCGGCGGCACCGTGCGGCGCATCCAGTGCACGCCCGACCTGCTGCCGAGCGACATCACCGGCATGTCGGTGCTCGACCAGACGACCGGCGAGCTGCGCTTCCAGCCCGGGCCGGTCTTCGCGAACATCGTCATCGCCGACGAGATCAACCGAGCGAGCCCGAAGACGCAGGCGGCGCTGCTCGAGTGCATGGCGGAGGGGCAGGTGACCGTCGACGGCATCACCCACGTGCTGCCGACCCCGTTCCTCGTCGTCGCGACGCAGAACCCGATCGACATGGAGGGCACCTACGCGCTCCCGGAGGCGCAGCGCGACCGCTTCATGGCGCGGCTCGAGCTCGGCTACCCGGACCAGGATGCGGAGCTCGCGATGGTGCAGGCGCGCGAGGTCGCGCAGCCGCTCGACGCGGTGCGCCCGGCGACGACCGAGCAGCAGTTCCGGGAGGAGATCGGCGTCGCCCGCTCGGTGCGCGCGCACGAGCTCGTCGAGCGGTACGCCGTGCGGCTCTCGCGCGCGACCCGCGACCACCACGAGGTGCGCCTCGGCGCGAGCCCGCGCGCCACGCTGCAGCTCGTGCGCGCCGCGAAGGCCCGCGCGCACCTGCTCGGGCGCGACTGGCTCTCGCCCGACGACGTCAAGGAGCTGGCCGTGCACGTGCTCCCGCACCACCTGGTGATGCACGACCCGCACGCGCGGCACGACGACGCCCGGCGGGTGGTGGCGCACGCGCTCGCGACCACGGTCGCCCCCGTCATGCGCTGATGGCCCGCGACCGAGCCCGCGCCCGCCCGACGGCGCGGGGGATCGTGCTCGTGCTGCTGGGCGTCGCGCTCGCCGTCGCGGGCTACTGGGAGCGCCAGGCCGTGCTGCTCGTGCCGGCGGCGCTGTGCCTCGGCATCGTGCTGCTCGGCGCCTGGTGGGTGCTCGGCACCGCGACGCGCGTGCGCGTCACCGCACCCGGCGTGCTCGAGGAGGGGCAGCACGCGGTGCTGCGCATCGCCGCCGACCGCCGGCAGGCGGGCGACCGGTGGGCGACCTGGGCGCCCGGGCCCGAGCGCTACCTCCACCTCGAGGGGACGCTCGACGACGACGGCGTCGCCGAGGTGCCGCTCGGCGATCAGCCGCGAGGCCGCTGGCGGCTCGCGCCGGTCGAGGTCACCTCGCTCGATCCGTTCCGCGTCATGCGCTCGACCCGCTCCGTCGACCCGCGCTCGAGCGTCGTCGTCGGCCCCGCGCTGCTCACGGTGCCCTCGGCGTCGCTCCGCTCCAACCGCGAGGCGGGGCAGCAGTCGCAGACCCGCAACGCCGACGAGATCGACGCGATGGTGCGCGAGTGGCGGCCCGGCGATCCCCAGCGGCGCGTGCACTGGCGGCAGTCGGCGAAGCGCGGCCAGCTGATGGTGCGTCAGGAGGCGAACCCGGCCACCGACGACCTGCTCGTGCTCGTCGACACGGCCGGCGCCGCGGGGCGCGGCCGCGACGCGGAGGACCGGCTCGCGCGCGCCGCCTGCTCGATCGTGCGCGCGCTCGCCGGTCGCGACCGCATCGTGCAGGTGGCGGAGACCGGCGCGCCGAGCATCGCCACGGCCGACTGGCGCGACCGCGACGCGGCGCTCGCGGCCTTCGCGACGCTCTCGGCGGTCGCGCGCGAAGAGCCGGCGCAGCGGGAGGGTGCCGCGGCGCACGTCGTCGCGCTCGAGGAGGCCGCGCCCGAGCGCTGGACGCTCGCGCCCGGCTCGACGCTCTGGCTCGTCGCCGACCTCGACGCGCCGCACACCCGACTCATGCCCGGGTCGCGCGTGCGGGTCCAGCGCTGGATCGACGGCGTCGGGCCGGCCAGGGAGCTCCGATGACCGCCCCCGCCTTCACCGCCGCGCCCGAGCGACCGGCGACCGCCGCGGTCGAGCCGCGCGGCCGCCGGCGTCGCCGCAGCCGCGCTGGGCTCGTCGAGACGCTCGCGCTCGCCGCGCTGCCGGTCGCGTGGCTGTGGTCGACGCAGTCGGTGCTCGGCACCGAGTGGCTGTGGCCCGTGCTGCTCGCCGTGGTGTCGATGGGGATCGCCGCGGCGCTCGCGCGGGCCGCGTGGTCGACGTTCGCCGGGTCGGCCGCCGCCGCGATCGTCGGTGTCGGATGGACGACCGCGCTCACCGCTGCCGACGACGCGCTGATCGGCGTCATCCCGACGCCCGCATCCGTCGCGGAGTCGCTGCGCGTGCTCACGGTCGGCGTGCAGGACATCGCGTGGGCGATCGCCACCCCGATCGAGCTCGAGCCGCCCGTGCTCGCCGTCGTCGTGGTGGCCGCGGTGGTGCTGGCGGTGCACGTCGACCTCATCGGCCTCGCGCTGCGGGCGCCGGCGATCGCCATCCTCTTCGCCGCCGTGCCGCTGCTGCTGCCGATCGCGTTCCGCGTCGACGTGCCGTGGTGGCACGCGCTGCCGGGCGCGGCCGTCTCGGCGCTCGCGCTCGCCGCGCCCTCGATCGACGAGCGCCTCGCGCTCGGGCGCCCGTGGGCCGGGCCGATCGGCCTCGTCGCCGTCGCCGCGCTCGTCGCGGTGGCCGTGCCGCTCGTCGCGCCCAGCCCGCGCGAGCTCGACGTCGACCTGCCCACCCTCGACGACCTGTTCCAGCCGTCGACGCCCATCCTCGACGCCTCGATCGACCTCGGCGACGAGCTCCGGCGGCCGGAGCCGCAGCCGGTCTTCACCTACGCGACCACCGACGGCCAGCCGACCGTCACGCGCGTGACGACCCTCTCGCAGGCCGGGCCGAACGGCTTCGTCGACGTCGAGCCGCAGGCCGCCGAGCCCGCGGTGCTCGTCGAGGGCGCCGACGCGGCACCGCTGCTGCAGATGACGGTCCGGATGAGCGACGTGCGAGCCGAGAGCCTGCCGATGCCGGAGCGCGGGCTCGACGTCGCGGCGCCGGACGGCGCGAGCTGGGACGACGCGAACGACGCGCTGCGCGTCGAGTCCGGCGTCGTCGAGTCCGGGCTGGAGTACACCGCCACGGGCAGCCGGTCGCCGCTGCTCGAGGTGCTGCCGGCCGGCACGGGCTCGACGGGTCACGACGCCTGGCTGGAGCTGCCGCCGGAGGCGCAGGCGATCGGCGCGCAGGGCGCCGCGCTCGTCGACGAGGGGATGTCGGCCGGCGCGCGCGTGCTGGCGGTGCACGGGTTCATGACGAGCGGCGTGTGGGACTACTCGGAGCGGCTCGACCTGCCCGGCTTCGCGGGCGGCGGCGGCGACGGCTGGGATGCGCTCGCCGGCTTCCTGGACACGCGTGCGGGCTACTGCGTGCACTACGCGAGCGCGACGGCGACGCTGCTGCGCGGGGCGGGGGTGCCGTCGCGCGTCGTGATCGGGTTCCTGCCGGGCGCCGAGATCGCCGGCGGCCGCTCGGTGACGACGAACGACTTCCACGCGTGGGCGGAGGCGTGGGTCGACGGCGCGGGCTGGGTCCGGGTCGAGACGACGCCCGGCGCCGGCACCGGCGTCGCGAGCCCCGAGGGCGCCGAGACGACGCCCAGCCCGACGCCGAGCGCGACCTCCGCCGCGCCGACGCCGACGCCCACGCCCTCCGCCTCGCAGACCCCGTCGGCGTCGCCGGGCGCATCCGCGGCGCCGGGTCAGCCCACCGCCGCCCCTGGCCCCGGCATCGTGATCGACTGGGCGGCGCTGCGCGGGTGGCTCATCGGGCTCGGCGTGCTGCTGCTGCTCGCGCTCCCGATGCTCGTGCGCGCCGCGCAGCGCCTGCTGCGACTGCGGCGAGGGGCGCCCGGCGCGTGGCTCGAGCTGCGCGCGTCGCTCGCGGATGCGGGGGTGCGGCTGCCCGGCTCGGCGACGCCGGGCGAGGTGCAGGCGGCGATCGCCGCCCGCGCACCGGCGGGCGCGCCCGCGGTCGACCGGGTGCGGCTCGCGGCGGAGCGTGCCGTGTTCGACGACGGCCCGCGCGAGCCCGGCGTGCTGGACGACGACGTGCGCCGGGGGAGGCGCGCGCTCGCCGAGGCGCTGCCGCCCTGGCGGCGCGCGCTCGCGGCGCTGCTGCCGCCGAGCCTGTTCCGCGTCGTGCCGCCGCTGCGCGACGAGTAGCGGAGCGGGTGCGTCGGGCAGCGCACCCGCGTCACCGTAGGCTTGGCGCCATGGAGTGGGCGGTCGTCATCCCTGTGAAGGGCTCGATCGGCAAGTCGCGCCTCGATGCGGGCGACGCTCGCGCCGCCCTCGCGGTCGCCTTCGCCCGCGACGTCATCAGCGCGGCGCGCGACGCCGGATCGATCGGCCGAGTCGTCGTCGTCACCTGCGATCCGGCCGTGACCGAGGGCATCGAGGGCATCGAGGTCGTCGACGACCCGAGCGCCGGCCTCCGCGCCGCCATCGCCACCGGCCTCGCCGAGCTCGAGCCGCAGGAGCCGGCCGCCGTCATCCTCGGCGACCTGCCCGCGCTCACGGCCGAGGTGCTCGATGCCGCCCTGCTGCTCGCCGAGCACGAGGAGCGGTCGTACGTGCCCGACGCGGTCGCGACGGGCACGACGCTGCTCGCGGCACGCCGGGCGGAGGCGCTGCGCCCCCGCTTCGGCCCGGGCTCTGCGGCGCTGCATCGGCGTGCGGGGCACGCGCCGCTCCCCATCGCGCCGGACTCGGGGCTCCGGATCGACGTCGACGAGCTCGCCGATCTGCACCTCGCGATGGAGCTCGGCGTGGGGGAGCACACGCGCGCGGTGCTCGCCGCGGCGTCGCTCTCGAGCTGACCGCGCGAGGGGTGCTCAGCCGGCGATCGACGCCGCGAGCTGCAGCGCATCCCGCGCGACCCGGGCCGCCGGCGCGCCCGGCGTGAGCCACAGCGGGTGCACCGCCGCGCGGATGCCGAGCGCCTCGACCGTCGCGAGCGACGCTGCGTCCTCCTCGGCGAGCAGCCACCCGTCGAGCAGCCCGCCGGCCGACCGCGCGCCGTAGTGCGCGGCGACGGCGGCCGCATCCGCCTCGACGCCGATCGCCGCGAGGCACGCCTCGGCCATGCCGCGCACGGCCCGGCCGCCGATGATCGGCGCGACGCCGATGACGGGCGCCGTCGCCGTCTCGAGCGCGTCGCGCACGCCCGGGATGCCGACGATCGTGCCGATCGACACCACCGGGTTCGACGGCGCGAGCAGGATGACGTCGGCGTCGGCGATCGCCGCGCGGGCGGCCGGGGCGATCCGCGACCGCTCGACCCCGTGCTGCACGAATCGGTGCGCGGGCAGCTGCGCGCGCGTGCGCACCCACCACTCCTCGAAGTGCAGCACGCCCTCGTCGGTGACGACGTGCGTCGGCACCTCGTCATCGGTGACGGGCAGCAGTGTCGCACCGAGCGGCCAGCGCGCCGCGAGCCGGGCGGTCGCCTCGGTGAGGGTCGCGCCGTCGCGCAGCATCGCCGTGCGTGCCAGGTGCGTGCCGAGGTCGAGGTCGCCGAGCGTGAACCACGGCCAGCCGACCCCGTAGGCGGTCAGCTCGGCGGCGACGCGCTCGCTCTCGCCCGCGCGTCCCCAGCCGCGCTCGGTGTCGCCGACCCCGGCGAGCGCGTAGAGCAGCGAGTCGAGGTCGGGGCACACCTTCACGCCCGCGAGCCACACGTCGTCGCCGACGTTCGTGACGATGCGGATGTCGGCGTCGCCGGGCAGCTCGCGCGCCGCGTCCCGCAGCCCGAGCGCGAAGCGCGCGCCGCCGACGCCGCCCGCGAGCAGCGTGATCCTCATGCGGTGATCCTCATGCCGTCAGCCTCCGATAGCGGATCGCGACGCCGTCCGGCGCCGCGTCGATCGTCGCCTCGACGCCGTACACCGAGCGGATCCGCTCGGCCGTCAGCACCGCGTCCGGGCTGCCCTCCGCGAGCACCCTGCCGCGGTCGACGAGCACGACCCGGTCGGCGTGGGTCGCGGCGAGCCCGAGGTCGTGGACCGTCATGACGACCGGCCGGTCCTCGGCGAGCCTGCGCACGAGCGCGAGCAGCTCGAGCTGCCAGGCGACGTCGAGGTGGTTCGTCGGCTCGTCGAGCAGCAGCGCGCTCGGCTCGCCGACCGCCGGGCGCTGGGCGAGGGCGCGCGCGAGGTGCACGCGCTGCAGCTCGCCGCCGGAGAGCTCGCCGAGCTGCCGCTCCGCGAGCCCGGTCGCACCGGCATCCGCGAGCGCGGCCTCGACGAGGCGCTCGTCGCCGAGCGAGAACCCGAGCATGCGGTGGTGCGGCGTGCGCCCCAGCCGCACGGCCTCCCGCGCCGTCAGCTGCGGCGCGGCATCCGTCGACTGCTCGACGAGCGCGATGCGGCGCGCGCGCTCGCGGACGGGCAGGCCGTCGAGCCGCGCGCCGTCGAGCAGCACGCCGCCGGCGTGCGTCGCGCGCTCGGGCAGCACCCCGGCGATCGCGCGCAGCATCGTCGACTTCCCGGCGCCGTTCGGGCCGACGAGCGCGGTGATCTGCCCGGCCGGCGCCGACCAGGTCGCGTCGTCGACGAGCGCGCGTCCTCGCACGGCGACCGAGAGCCGCTCGACGGCCAGGCCGTGACGCGCCCCGCTCACGACCGCACCCGACCGCTGAGCATCAGGGCCGCGAAGACGGGTGCGCCGATGAGCGCCGTCACGATGCCGACCGGCAGCTCGCGCGGGTCGAAGGCGGCGCGTGCGACGGTGTCGGCGACGAGCAGCACGATCGCGCCGGCGAGGCCGCTCGCGGGCAGCAGCAGCGCATGCGACGCGCCCACGAGCAGCCGCACCGCGTGCGGCACGACGAGGCCGACGAAGCCGATCGCACCCGAGACCGAGACCAGCGCGCCGGTGACGAGCGCGCACGCCACGAGCAGCACCCAGCGGGTGCGGCGCACGTCGACGCCGAGCGCGCCGGCGGTGCTGTCGCCGAGGGCGAGCGCGTCGAGCAGCCGGCCGCTCGCGAGCAGCGGCAGCGCCAGCGCGGCGCCGACGAGCGCGATCGTGGCGCTCGACCAGGAGGACGCCGCGAGCGAGCCGAGCAGCCACGCGAGGATCTCGCGGAACGCGTCGCCATCGGCGCGCCAGAAGATCACGAGGCTCACGACGGCGCTCGCGGCGGATGCCACGACGACGCCCGCGAGCACGGTCCGGGTGGGGGTCGCCCCACCCGCGGCGCCGGCGAGGCCGAGGGTCGCGACGAGGGCGAGCAGCGCGCCGGCGAACGCGGCGGCGGGCAGCACCGCACCGCCGAGCGCGCCGAGGCCGGTGCCGAGGCCGGTGACGAGCACGAGCACGGCGCCGACCGAGGCGCCGGACGAGACGCCGAGCAGGTAGGGGTCGGCGAGCGGGTTGCGCACGAGCGCCTGCATCACTGCCCCCACGATCGCGAGCCCCGCGCCGACGGCCGCGGCGGCGAGGATGCGCGGCAGCCGCAGGTCGACGACGATCGCGTCGCCGACGGCGCCGAGCGGGCTCGCGCCCACGCCGAGCCGGGCGGCGATCGCCGCGAGCGCATCGGCGGGCGCGACGCCCGCCACCCCGATGCACGCGGCGGCGACGCCGAGCGCGAGCAGCAGCGCGCCGAGCGCCGGCAGCAGCCAGCGCCGGCGGCGGCGTGCGGCCACGGGCGACTCGGCCGCACGCTGCCCCGCGCGCGACCGTGTGGCGCTGGTCGCGTCCGTGCTCGGGGCGTCGGCGCTCGTGCCGTCCGCGATGCGGGTCATCCCAGCGCCATCGCCCGGACGCCGTCGACGACGAGCCCGACCGCGTCGACGGAGCCGACGCCCGCCTCCGCCATCGGGAACGGCACGACGACGAAGCGGCCCTCCTGCACCGCGTCGAGCTGCGCCGTCGCGGGGTTCGCCCGCAGCCGCTCGATCTTCGACTCGGCGGTGTGCCACGCGGCGTCGACGAGCACGATCACGTCGGGGTCGCTCGCGGCGAGCGCTTCCCACGACATGGTCGTCCACGGCTCGGCGACATCGGCGGCGACGTTCTCCAGCCCCGCCGACTCGAGCACGAGCTGCGGGGCACCGGAGCCGCCGCCGACGTAGGGCGCGTCGTCGCCCGACGAGTACCAGAGCGCCGTGGCCTCGGTGCCGTCGTCCCCGAGCGGCTCGATCGCGTCGAGCGCCGCCCGCTGCTCGTCGGCGAGGGCCGCGCCCGCGTCGGGCACGCCGAGCACGGTGCCGGCGTCCTCGAGCTCGCCGAGCAGGGCATCCCACGTGAGCGGCGCGACGTCGACCGACCGGCACGCGGCGGGGGAGACCCACGTCGTCACGCCGAGGTCGTGCAGCCCGGCGCGGTCGCCCGCCGCCTCCGGTGCGAACGCCGACTCCCAGCCCGCCACCACCGCATCCGGCTCGAGCGCGAGCACGGCCTCGCGCGACGGCATGCCCTCGATCGTGGGCGGCGCCTCGCCGTCCGCCATCTCGAGCGGCCCGTCGAGGAAGGCGGTCGAGACGAGCGCGTCGCCGAGGCCGAGCGCGACGACGAGCTCCGCAGCGGTCGACTTCACGGCGAGGATGCGCTCGGCCGGCTCAGTGCGAGGCGCCACGTCGATGCCGCAGTCCTGCACCGCGGCGGCCTGCGAGGCCGCGCCGGCCGTCGGGTCCGCCGTCGGGCCGGCTGCGGGGCCGGTGGAGGCGCAGCCCGCGAGCACGAGCAGCGGCACGGCGGCGACGACGACGAGAGGACGAAGGCGGAAGGGCATCGGCGGGGCTCCTGGGCAGGCTGGCGCGAACGGTCTGCGGTCCGCGCGCGGAGGTGATGCCCGGCGCACCACCATGCTACGCCCGCGGCGGGGACGCATCCGTCCGGCACCTCCGAGCCGCGCCTCCGACCGCCCCGGTCTCGAGCGAGACAGCAACCTTCGGGAAACACCCGCGAAACGGCGGGAATGCAGAGTCCTCTTGACGGTGGCGCCCGCAGGGCCGGAGAGTGCTCCTCACGGGGGCCAGCGTCGGCCGTCGTCCACGCGAGGAAGTCGAGGAAGAGCATGACCACGGTTCGTGCAGCGATCACCCAGACCACCTGGACCGGCGACAAGGCATCGATGCTCGATCGCCACGAGGCGTTCATGCGGGAGGCCGCGGAGCAGGGTGCGCAGATCATCTGCTTCCAGGAGCTCTTCTACGGCCCCTACTTCGGCATCACGCAGGACAAGCAGTACTACGCCTACGCGGAGCCGGCTGACGGCCCGATCGTGCAGCGGTTCGCCGCGCTCGCGAAGGAGCTCGGCATGGTCGCGATCCTCCCGATCTACGAGGAGGAGCAGACCGGCGTCTACTACAACTCCGCCGTCGTCGTCGATGCCGACGGCTCGATCCTCGGCACCTACCGCAAGCACCACCTGCCGCACCTCGACCGCTTCTGGGAGAAGTTCTACTTCCGTCCCGGCAACCTCGGCTACCCCGTCTTCGACACCGCCGTCGGCAAGGTGGGCGTCTACATCTGCTACGACCGGCACTTCCCCGAGGGCTGGCGCGAGCTCGGCCTCGCAGGCGCGCACATGGTCTTCAACCCGAACGCGACGAAGCCCGGGCTCTCGAACCGGCTGTGGGAGGTCGAGGGTCCCGCGGCCGCCGTCGCGAACGGCTACTTCGTGCTGCAGCCCAACCGCGTCGGCCGCGAGGACAACGAGTACGGCGAGCTCGCCGTCGACTTCTACGGCACCAGCCAGGTCATCGACCCGCGCGGCAACTTCGTCGGGGACCGCGGCGCCGAGGGGCACGAGGAGCTGCTCGTGCGCGACCTCGACCTCGACGTCGTGCGGCAGATGCGCGACGACTGGCAGTTCTACCGGGACCGCCGACCCGACTCCTACACCCGGATCGCGAAGCCGTAGGGGCGCCGCCATGACCACCACGCTCATCCGCGGCGGCACCGTCGTGTCGGCCACCGGCAGCTCCCTCGCCGACGTGCTCGTCGACGGCGAGACGATCCGCGCCGTCCTCGCGCCCGGCAGCGAGCTGCTCGGCGTCGACCTCGCCCGCTCCGTCGACCACCTCATCGACGCGACCGGCAAGTACGTCATCCCGGGCGGGATCGACGCGCACACCCACATGGAGCTGCCGTTCGGCGGCACCGCCGCGAGCGACACCTTCGAGACCGGCACCCGCGCCGCCGCCTGGGGCGGCACGACCACGATCATCGACTTCGCGGTGCAGACGTACGGGCAGCGGATCGAGGACGGCCTCGCCGCGTGGCACGAGAAGGCGGCCGGCAACTGCGCCATCGACTACGGCTTCCACCAGATCGTCGGCGACGTCAACGAGGCGTCGCTCACGGCGCTCCGCGGCCTCGCCGACGAGGGCATCTCGAGCTACAAGCTGTTCATGGCCTACCCGGGCGTGTTCTACTCCGACGACGCGCAGATCCTCAAGGCCATGCAGGTCGCGGCCGACACCGGGCTCATGACGATGATGCACGCCGAGAACGGGCCGGCCATCGACGTGCTCGTGCAGCAGCTGCTCGCGCAGGGCAAGAGCGACCCCTACTTCCACGGCGTCGCGCGCGCCTGGCAGATGGAGGAGGAGGCCACGCACCGGGCGATCATGCTCGCGAACCTCACCGGCGCGCCGCTCTACGTCGTGCACGTGAGCGCGAAGCAGGCCGTCGCGCAGCTCGCCGCGGCCCGCGACGCCGGGCAGAACGTCTTCGGCGAGACGTGCCCGCAGTACCTTTACCTCTCGCTCGAGGAGCAGCTCGGCGCCCGCAGCGAGGAGTGGGGCGACTTCGAGGGCGCGAAGTGGGTCTGCTCGACGCCGCTGCGCTCGAAGCACGAGCACCACCAGGACGAGCTGTGGAGCGCGCTGCGCACGAACGACATCCAGATGGTGTCCACCGACCACTGCCCCTTCTGCATGAAGGACCAGAAGGAGCTGGGCCGCGGCGACTTCTCGAAGATCCCGAACGGCATCGGCTCCGTCGAGCACCGCATGGACCTGCTCTACCAGGGCGTCGTCGACGGCCACATCTCGCTCGAGCGCTGGGTGGAGATCACCGCGACGACCCCCGCGCGCATGTTCGGCCTGTACGGCAGGAAGGGCGTCATCCAGCCCGGCGCCGACGCCGACATCGTCGTCTACGACCCGGCGGGCCACACGTCGATCGGCGTGGAGCAGACGCACCACATGAACATGGACTACTCCGCGTGGGAGGGGTTCGAGATCGACGGGCACGTCGACACCGTGCTGAGCCGCGGCCGCGTCGTCGTCGACGACCGGCAGTACCTCGGGCGGGCCGGCGACGGCTCGTTCGTGAAGCGCGGCCTGAGCCAGTACCTGCTGTGATGCGCATCCCTGCGGCGACACCCGCGCGACGACGAGGAGCATGATGGAGTTCGGCGCCGTCTTCCAGACCAACCCGCCCGCGAGCCGCTTCGTGCAGCTCGCCCAGCTCGCGGAGGTGCACGGCTTCAGCCACGTGTGGTCGTTCGACAGCCACGTGCTGTGGCAGGAGCCGTACGTGATCCTGTCGGCGGCGCTCGCGGCGACGCGTCGCGTGACCGTCGGCCCGTTCGTCACGAACCCGGCGACCCGCGACTGGAGCGTCACCGCCTCGACGTTCGCGACGCTCAACGAGATGTACGGCAACCGCACCATCTGCGGCATCGGCCGCGGCGACTCCGCGGTGCGCGTCTCCGGCGGCCAGCCGACGACGCTCAAGGAGCTGCGGCAGGCCGTGCACGTCATCCGCGAGCTCGGCTCGAGCCGCGCCGTCGAGGTCGGCGGCGTGACGCTGCGGCTGCCGTGGTCGCACGGCTCGGAGCTGCCGGTGTGGGTCGCCGCCTACGGCCCGCTCGCGCTCAAGCTCACGGGGGAGGTCGCCGACGGCTTCATCCTGCAGCTCGCCGACCCCGAGATCACGAAGTGGATGATCGAGCGGGTGCGCACCGCCGCGAGCGACGCGGGCCGCGACCCGATGTCGATCAAGATCTGCGTGGCCGGTCCCGCCTACGTCGGCGACGACCTCGACCACCAGCGCGAGCAGTCGCGCTGGTTCGGCGGCATGGTCGGCAACCACGTCGCCGACATCGTGGCGAAGTACGGCAAGGGCAGCGCGATCCCCGAGGATTTGGCGAGCTACATCGAGTCGCGCTCGGGCTACGACTACAACAGCCACGGCAAGGCCGAGAACGACCACGTCGACTTCGTGCCGGATGCCATCGTCGACCGGTTCTGCGTGCTCGGCACCGCCGACGACCACATCGAGAAGCTCACCCGGCTGCGCGAGCTCGGCGTCGACCAGTTCGCGGCCTACGTCATGCACGACGACAAGGAGGAGACGCTCCGCCAGTACGGCGAGCGGATCATCCCGGCGCTCCGCGAGACCGCCAAGGCGAGGTCGTGACCGCATGAGGGCTCGGGGCACGCGACCGCTGCTGCTCGGAGCCCTCGGCGCGCTCGGGCTCGCCGCGCTGTGGGAGCTGTACAAGGCGCTCGGGCCGGCGGAGGGCGTCGCGCTCGGCGGCACGGTGCTGCTGCCGCGCACGACCGACCTGGCGATGCCGCACGTGTGGGACGCGGTCGCCCGCGCCTTCCAGCCCGCGACCGGCGCCGCGGGCGAGCTCGTCGTCGTCGCCGTCGCCCGTGCCGCGGGGCAGACGCTCGGCACCGCCGCGATCGGGCTGCTGCTCGGCGCGGTCGTGGGCGTGCTGCTCGCGCTCGTCATGCAGCGCTTCCGGCTCGCCGACCGCGCGATGCTGCCCTGGCTCATCCTCAGCCAGACGGTGCCGCTCATCGCCCTCGCGCCGCTCGTGGTCGCGTGGGGCGGGCGGCTCGAGCTCGGCGCGCTGCAGTGGGAGCGGTGGATGAGCGTGGCCGTCATCGCCTCGTACCTCGCGTTCTTCCCGATCGCGATCGGCACGCTGCGCGGGCTCCGCGCGCCCGAGCAGGAGCACCTCGACCTCTTCCGCGCCCAGGGCGTCGGCTGGTGGGGGACGCTGCGATACCTCCGGCTGCCCGCCGCGGTGCCGCAGCTGCTGTCGTCGCTGCGGCTCGGCGCCGCGACCGCGATCATCGGCACGGTCGTGGCGGAGGTGTCGACGGGCGCGCGCGGCGGCATCGGCCGGCTCATCGTCGAGTACGCGCAGTCGGGCTCGTCGGATCCCGCGAAGGCCTGGGCGCCGATCGCGGGCGCCGTCGTCATGGGCCTCGTCGCGGCGGGCATCGTCGCGCTCGCGGGGCTCGCGCTCCGCGACTACCGGAGAGCGGAGGCGCGATGAGCGCGGTCGAGGTGGCGGACGTCACGAAGGTGTTCGAGACGAGGGCCGGCAGGGCGGCGAGCACGGTGCGCGCGCTCGACGCGGTGAGCCTCACGGTCGCGGAGGGCGAGTTCGTCGCCCTCATCGGGCCGTCCGGCTGCGGCAAGTCGACGCTCATGCGGCTCATCGCCGACCTCGACGAGCCGAGCGCCGGCGAGGTGCGCGTGTTCGGCATGCCCGCGCGCCAGGCGCGGCTCGAGCGCGCCTACGGCATCGCCTTCCAGCAGTCCGGCCTGCTGCCGTGGCGCACCGTGCGCGCCAACGTCGAGCTGCCGCTGCAGCTGCACGGCGCATCCGCCGCCGACCGCCGCGCCCGCGCCGACGAGCTCATCGAGCTCGTCGGGCTCGCCGAGTTCGCCGACCGGCACCCCGACCAGCTCTCCGGCGGCATGCAGCAGCGCGTCGCGATCGCCCGCGCGCTCGCCGAGCACCCGCGGCTGCTGCTGATGGACGAGCCGTTCGGCGCGCTCGACGAGATGACGCGGGAGCGGCTGCAGGGCGAGCTGCTGCGCATCCGCGCGGAGACCGGCGCGGCCGTCGTCTTCGTCACCCACTCCATCCCGGAGGCCGTCTTCCTCGCCGACCGGTGGTCGTGATGAGCCCGCGGCCCGGTCGCATCACCGACGTCGTCGCGGTCGAACGCGCGCCGGTCGCGAGCGCCGCCGATGACGCGGTGCGCGAGACGGATGCGTTCTTCCGCTCGGTCACGGCCGTGCGCGAGGCGCTCCACGGCCGCCAGGGCGCGACGCCGCGCGCCGCGCCGCGCGGGGCGGAGGCGCGATGACCGCAGCGCACTGGACCGACCGCGGCTGGGTGCGGATCGCCGCGCCCGCGGCGCTCGGCGTGGCCGCGCTCGCGCTCTGGGAGGTCGGCGTGCGGGCGCTCGAGATCCAGCCCTACCTGCTGCCCGCGCCGAGCGCGATCCTCGCCCAGCTGCAGGCGGCGATCGCCGGCGTCGCGCAGGCCGCGCTCGCGACCGGCAGGAACGCGTTCGTCGGGCTGCTGCTCGGCGCGGTCGTGGCGGTCGTGGTCGCCGCGCTCGCCGCGCGCGTGCGCTGGCTCGACCAGGTCGTCGCACCGCTCGTCGCCGCGATCGCGGTCGTACCGATCGTCGCGCTCGCGCCGGTGCTGCAGACGATGTACGGCGCGACGAGCGAGATGCCGCGCATCATCGTCGTCGCGATCGCTTCGTTCGTGCCGGTCTTCATCACCACCCTGCGCGGGCTGCGCCAGGTGCGCCCCGTGCACCGCGACCTCATGCGCGCCTACGGGGCGAGCGGCTGGCAGGCGACGCGGATGGTGACCATGCCCGGCGCCGTGCCCTTCGTCTTCGCCGGGCTCACGATCGCCTCGTCGGTCGCGGTCATCTCCGCGATCGTCGCCGAGTACTTCGGCGGCCTGCAGAACGGCCTCGGCAGCCGCATCGCGAGCGCCGCGGCCCAGTCCGGGTACGCCCGCGCCTGGGCGTACGTCGTCGCCGCGATCGCGCTCGGCCTCATCTTCTACACCGTCACGCTCCTGCTCGAGCGTCTCGCGAGCCGCTGGGCCCGCATCCCCGTCGGCTGACGCGCTCGCGCGCCAGCCCATCCGCACCACCGCATCCGCACCAGCAGCACCCTGCACCACCAGCACCCATCCCGAGGAGCCCACCATGCACCGTTCCGCACCGCCGTCCGCGTCCCGCACCCGCCGCCGCGCCGTCCTCGCCGCCGCCGCAGCCGTCGCATCCGCCGTGCTCGTCGCCTGCTCCACCGGCGCGGCACCCACCGAGTCCGAGAGCGCCGGCGCCGACGGCGAGCTCACGCCCGTGACGCTGCAGCTGCAGTGGTTCGCGCAGGGCCAGTTCGCCGGCTACTACGCGGCCGTCGACCAGGGCTTCTACGAGGCGGCCGGGCTCGACGTGACGATCACGGAGGGCGGCGCCGACATCGTGCCGCAGACCGTGCTCGCCGACGGCGGCGCCGACTTCGCGATCGCGTGGGTGCCGAAGGCGCTCGCGAGTCGCGAGCAGGGCGCGATGATCACCGACGTCGCGCAGATCTTCCAGCGCTCGGGCACGCTGCAGGTGTCGTTCGCCGACGCCGGCATCGACTCGGTCGAGGACCTCGCCGGCAAGAACGTGGGCTCGTGGGGCTTCGGCAACGAGTTCGAGCTGTTCGCCGCGCTCACCGAGGCGGGGCTGGACCCGATGACCGACGTCACCCTCGTGCAGCAGGCGTTCGACATGTCGGGCCTCCTCGCCGGCGACATCGATGCCGCGCAGGCGATGACGTACAACGAGTACGCGCAGCTGCTCGAGAGCGTCGACCCCGAGACGGGCGAGCTCTACACGGCCGACGACTTCTCGGTGCTCGACTGGAACGACGTCGGCACCGCCATGCTGCAGGACGCCATCTGGGCATCGAGCGAGCGGCTCGAGGACCCGGAGTTCGAGGCCACCACGGTCGCGTTCATCAAGGCGTCGATCGAGGGCTGGCTCTACGCGCGCGACAACCCCGAGGAGGCGGCGCAGATCGTCGTCGACGCGGGCAGCCAGCTCGGCGCATCGCACCAGCTGTGGATGGTGAACGAGACGAACAGCCTCATCTGGCCGTCCGAGGGCGGCATCGGCATGATCGACGAGGATGCCTGGGAGCAGACGGTCGACATCGCGATGAGCACGCGCAACCAGGACGGCGCGACGGTGCTCACCGCCGCCCCCGACGACGGCGCGTGGACGAACGAGTACGTCGAGCAGGCGCTCGAGCAGCTCGAGGCCGAGGGCGTCGACGTCACCGGCGACGACTTCTCGCCGATCGAGGTCGAGCTGCAGGAGGGCGGCCAGTAGCGATCGGTAGAGTCCGGAGAACCCCTGCGACCTGCGACCCCACGACTTCGTGACCGAGGAGCGATCATGACGAGTCCCGACCCCGACGGCGAGCGCGCCCGCGAGCTCGACCGGCTGATCCTGCACTCCTGGTCGAAGCACGGCACGACGAACCCGTTCGCGGTCGCGCGCGGCGAGGGCGTGCGGCTGTGGGACCACGACGGTCGCGAGTACCTCGACTTCTCGAGCCAGCTCGTGAACACGAACATCGGCCACGCGCATCCGCGGGTCGTCGAGGCCATCCAGCGGCAGGCGGCCGAGCTCGCGACCGTCGCCCCGGCCACGACGAACCTGCGGCGCGGGGAAGCGGCTGAGCGCATCCTGTCGACGATCGACGACATGGCCGCGGTGTTCTTCACGAACGGCGGTGCGGATGCCGTCGAGAACGCGATCCGGATGGCGCGCATCCACACCGGTCGCGGGAAGGTGCTCTCGCACTACCGCTCGTACCACGGCAACACCGGCGCGGCGGTGAACGCGACCGGCGACCACCGCCGGGTGGGCAATGAGTTCTCGACCGGCCACGTGCACTGCTTCGGCCCCTTCCTCTACCGCTCGGAGTTCTGGGCGGAGAGCGAGGAGCAGGAGTGCGAGCGGGCGCTGCAGCACGCGCGACGCGTGATCGAGGCGGAGGGGCCGTCGACGTTCGCGGCGATCCTGGTGGAGTCGGTGCCGGGCACCGCGGGCATCCTGGTGCCGCCGGCCGGCTACCTGCAGGGGCTTCGTGAGCTCGCCGACCGGCACGGCATCGTGCTCATCCTCGACGAGGTGATGGCGGGCTTCGGCCGCACCGGCCGCTGGTTCGCGCACCAGCACGACGGCGTCCGCCCCGACCTCGTCACCTTCGCGAAGGGCGTGAACTCCGGGTACGTGCCGGTCGGCGGCGTCATCATGGCCGAGCACATCCTCGACACCTTCCGCGAGCGGGCCATCCCGGGCGGACTCACGTACGCGGGCCACCCGCTCGCGGCGGCGTCGATCGTCGCGTCGATCGACGCGATGCGCGAGGAGCGGATCGTCGAGCACGCCGCGCACCTCGGCGCCGACATCCTCGGGCCGGGGCTGGCGGCGCTCGCGGAGCGGCACGCCATCATCGGCGAGGTCCGCGGGCGCGGCTGCTTCTGGGCGCTCGACCTCGTCGCCGACCGGGCCACGCGCGAGCCGGTCGACGCATCCGTCGTCGCACAGCTCAAGGGGCTCCTGATGGAGCGGGGCTACGTGCCGTTCGCGGCCGACAACCGCCTGCACGTCGTGCCGCCGCTCGTGATGGGCGACGACGACGCCCGCGCGGGCCTCGCGATCCTCGACGAGGCCTTCACCGCCCTCTCGTGAATCCTCAACGGAGCAGCTGGTGACGCGAGGGCACTATCCCCTCGTGCAGCCAGTCGCTCCGTTGAGAGTTCCCCGCGAGGGACTGGCAGACTCGGACGCATGAGCATCCATCTGCTGGGCGGCGGCGACGCCGACGACGAGTCGCGCTGGACCGGCCGCTTCGTCGCCGAGGCCCGCGAGCGCGCCGAGGGCGCACCCGTGATCGTGGTCGTGCTGTGGGCCGCGGATGCGGCCGAGGGCGAGGCGTGGCACGACGACTACCGCGCCGACCTCGTGAAGCTCGGCGCGGGGGAGGTGCGCATCGTGCAGCTCACCGCGGAGCGCACGCTGCTGCCGACCGACCTCGGCGGCGCCGACGGCATCTTCATCGGCGGCGGGCTCACGCCCGGCTACCACGCGGCGGTCATGCCGGCCGCCGACACCATCCGCGGGCTCGTCTCGACCGGCGTGCCCTACGCGGGCTACTCTGCGGGCGCGATGATCGCCGGCGACGTCGCGCTGCTGGGCGGCTGGCGCATCGGTGGGGTGCCCGTGGCGGCGCAGGCGAACGCGGAGGGGCTCGACGACGTCACGCTCGACGCGGGCCTCGGGCTCGTCGACCTCATCGTCGACGTGCACGCGGCGCAGTACGGCAACGTCTCGCGGGCGATCGCGATCGTGGCGGCGGGCCTCGCCGACCGGGTCGTCGCGATCGACGAGTGCACGTCGCTCATCGTGGGTGCCGGTGGCCTCGAGGTCGCGGGTGACGGCAGCGTCTGGACCGCCGACCGCGCCGGCGACACCGACCGGGTCACGGTCGCCGTGCTCGCCGCAGCTCCCGCGCCATGACCGTCGCGCCGCTCCGCGAGCTCGTCGACGCCGGCTGGGCCGAGGCGCTCGCGCCCGTCGAGCCGGTCGTGCGCGAGCTGGGGGAGCGGCTGCGGCGCGAGACCGCGGAGGGTCGCCTCTACCTGCCAGCGGGCGACGCGGTGCTGCGCGCGTTCCGGCAGCCGCTCGACGCCGTCCGGGTGCTCATCGTCGGCCAGGACCCGTACCCGACGCCCGGGCACCCGATCGGGCTGTCGTTCGCGGTCGAGCGGCACGTGCGGCCGCTGCCGCGCTCGCTGCAGAACATCTACCGCGAGCTGCGCGACGACCTGGGGATCGAGCCGGCACCGCACGGCGACCTCTCCGCCTGGGCCGACCAGGGCGTGCTGCTGCTCAACCGGGTGCTCACCGTCGGCGCGGGCGTCAGCGACTCGCATCGCGGCTGGGGATGGGAGCAGGTGACCGAGGCAGCGATCCGAGCGCTCGTGGCGCGCCGCGGCTCGGACGGCGAGCCGCTCCCGCTCGTCGCGATCCTGTGGGGCGCGAAGGCGCAGCTGCTCGCGCCGCTGCTCGGGGAGACGCCCGTCATCGCCTCGGCCCACCCGTCGCCGCTGTCCGCGAGCCGCGGGTTCTTCGGCTCGCGGCCCTTCTCGCGCGCGAACGCGGCGCTCGAGGCGCAGGGCGCGGCCCCGATCGACTGGCGCATCCCCGCCGAGGGCGAGGCCTGACGTGCTGCCCGAGGAGTACGACCGCCGTCGTCGCCTGCCGGCGCACCTGCGCGAGCCCGAGCACCGCGAGCCCGACTTCGCGTTCACGATCCGGCCCGTCGCGGCGGCCGACCTGCCGGTCGTGCGCGACATCTACCGCCACTACGTGCTGAACTCCACCGTCACGTTCGACGAGCGCCCGAAGACGCTCGGCCAGTGGCGGCGCAGCCTGCGCGAGGCGACCGAGCTGCAGCTGCCCTTCATCGTCGCCGAGAGCGCGACCGGCGCGATCCTCGGCTACGCGCTCGTGCAGCCCTGGAAGCAGCGCAGCGCCTACCGCTACACGGTGGAGTCGTCGGTGTACCTCTCGCCCGCGGCAACCGGCCGCGGCCTCGGGCGCGCGCTCATGGAGGCGCTCATCGAGGCGACCAGAGCACGCGGCGTGCGCGAGATGATCGCCGTGATCGCCGACCAGGGTGCCGACGCGTCGATCCGCCTGCACGAGCGGCTGGGCTTCGACGAGATCGGGCGGATGGGTCGGGTCGGTCAGAAGTTCGGGCGCGAGCTCGGCATCGTGCTGCTGCAGAAGTCGCTGCGCAAGAAGCGCTGACGCGCGTCTCCGCGACGGCCGCCCTCTGACGCGGATTGCGGGCGGCCGCCACCCGGAGGATGCTGGCGTCAGCGGCGGTGCCGCGCCGTCGCGGGGAGGCATCCATGACCGCCGTCCAGCACCGTGACCACGCCCATCGCGCGCACCCCGGCTTCGCGCTCGCCGTCGGTTGGGCGGCGGCCGTCGCCGTCGTCGTCGGCGTGGCGAGCGGCGCCCTGATCGCGCTCGCGGCGATCCCCGACCTGGAGGCGCTCGCGGTCGGCAGCGGCTACGGCCTGATCCCGGGGGTGCTCGCCGCCGTCGGCGTCGTCGTGGCGCGCCGGGAGCTGACGCACGGCGTGCCGCACTGGCGCGCGGTCTCGATCGCCGTGCTCTCGGTCGCCTGCGCGACCGGGCTGCTCTTCGCGCTCACGCAGATGGCCATCGAGCTCGCCCCGGTGGGGGTGCTGCTCGGCGCGTGGACGTCGCTCGTGGCCACCAGCATCGGCCTGCTGCGGTCGCGCCGCTGAGGCTCGCCGTCGCGCGCGCCGGGAGAGCAGCCGTCGTCCGAGAGGATGGGGGCATGGACCGGGCGCGCGTGTGGCTCGCGGCGCTCGTGCTGGCGCTGCCGCCCTCGGTGATCGCCGCGACCTGGGCGGCGCTCGCCCCGCGGCTGCCGGCCTCGATCGCGACGCACTGGTCCGACACCGGCGTGGCCGACGGCATCTCGCCGACGGTGCCGACCGCCGTGACGCTGCTGTCGATCACCGGCGCGATGCTCGTCGCCGGGCTCGTGCTCGCAGCCGTGCGGCTGTCGAGCCGCACCCGGGCGACGCTGCTCTCGCTGCTCGCCGCCGTCTCGGGCATGCTCGCCGCGGCGTGGGTCGTCTCGGCGGTCACGACCGTCGAGGCGGGCAGCGCGCAGGAGGCGGTGCTCGGGCCGTGGCTCGCGCTGCTGCTCGGCGCGGTGCTGCTGCTGCTCGTGCCGTGGCTCATCCACCCGCGCGACGACCGGGTGCCGCACCTCGACGAGCCGGTGCTGCCGCTCGCCCCCACCGACGAGCGGTCGTGGCGGGGCGAGGCGCGCTCGACGCCGTTCCTGCTGCTCGGCATCGTCCTCGCCGTCGGCAGCGTGCTCGTCGCGGCCGTGCTGCCGATCGCGGGCCCGTGGCTGTCGATCCTCGTCGCGGGCGTGCTCCTCGCCGGTGCCGCGATCGCGCTCGCGCTCGCGCGCATCCGCGTCACGGTCGACGCCGACGGGCTGCGGGTGCGCGGCGCGCTCGTGATGCTGCCGCTGCGCACGATCCCGCTCGAGCGCATCCGCGTCGTCGAGGCGCACGAGATCGAGCCGCTCGGGTGGGGCGGATGGGGCTACCGCGGCCTCCCGGGGCACCTCGCGATCGTGCTGCGGCGCGGCCCGGGCATCGTCGTCACCACCCGCGAGGGGTCGAGGTTCGCGGTGACGGTCGACGACGCGCAGCAGGGAGCGTCGACGCTCGCCGGCCTCGTCGCCCGCGCGAGGGACGCCGAGCGCGGCGTCGGCGGCGCGGGGAGCGGTGAGGAGCGCGGTGACCGCGACGAGCCGTAGCGCGCCGCCGTCGCCGGTCGCCCATGTCACCGCGCGGTGCCACGATGGCTCCGTGACCGAGTTCGAGGACTGGCGGAAGACGCGCGAGCACACCGACGCGCAGGTGGCGGCAGCCGCGAGCGACCCGAGCGCGACCGTGACCGACCTCGGCCCGGGGTTCTGGATGGTGTCGGTCGCGGGCGCGACGCGCGGCTTCATCGTGCAGGTCGAGGTGCGCGACGAGGTGCGCTTCGAGGCCCGCCTGCGGCACGTGAACCCGGGCCAGGGCACGCGCATCGGCGAGTACTGGGAGTTCGACAAGGCCATCGCGGCGATCATCGCCGAGCCGTCGCGCTTCGTCGGCCGCGACCCGTTCCGCGAGCTGACGAACTACGCGAGCCGCGACCAGATGCGCGAGCGCACCGAGCGCAAGCGGCTGCAGCGCCGGGCCGGCAGGTACTTCGGGTGACCGCGGCGGCACGCGCCGCGGCGCCGTTCCGCTGGCGGCTGTGGCAGGTGGCGCTCTGGGCGGTCGGCATCGCGGCGGTGCTCGCCGAGGCGGTCGTGCTCGCCGCCGCCGTCGAGACCGCCGCCGGCACCGACGTCGTGCTGTGGATCTCGATCGCCCTCTGGTCGCTCCTGCTCGGCGCGGTGCTCGGTGCGGTGATGGCGCTGCTCGCCCTCATCCTGCGCGCCCTCGCCGGCAGCGCACCCGTGGCGCTGCTGCGCTGGCTGCTCGGCCTCGCCGGCGGGCTCGCGACGAGCGCTGCGCTCGTGTGGGCCACGAGCGCGGCCGGGCAGCCGCTGCGCGTGCTCGTCGCGCTCGCGGTCGGCGCCGGCACGGGCTGGGTCGCGCAGCACATCACCTTCGCGCGCCGACCGGCGGCGGACGCGTGAGCGCGATCCACGAGCTGGGGGCGCTCGACCTCTGGCGGCTGCTGCACGCGCGCCAGCTGAGCGCCGTCGAGGTCGCCGAGCACTTCCTCGACCGCATCGACCGGCTCGACGAGGCCAACGCGATCGTGCACGTCGACGCCGAGCTCGCGATCGCCCGCGCGCGGGCGATCGACGACGCCGACGACCGCACCGGGCTCATCCACGGCCTGCCGTTCGCCGACAAGGACCTCACGCGCCGCGCCGGGCAGCCGGCGTCGCTCGGCAGCCGCTGGCAGGCGGGCGTCATCGCCGACGTCACCGATCCGGTCGCGAGCGTGCTCGACGCCGCGGGCGGCGTGGTGCTCGGCCGCACCGCCGCGCCCGAGCTCGGGTTCGCCGGCTACACGCGCTCGGCGCTGCACGGCCCGACGACGCTGCCGGGACACCCCGGCCTGCACGCCGGCGGCTCGTCCGGCGGCGCGGCGGCCGCGGTCGCGCAGGGGCTGCTGCCGTTCGCGCCCGGGTCCGACGGCGGCGGCTCGATCCGCATCCCGGCCGCCACGTGCGGCCTCGTCGGGCTGAAGCCCACGCGCGGGCGCATCCCCGCGAACGGCGGCGTCGGCCAGGTCGGCGGGCTGGTCACGGCCGGCGCGATCGGGCGCTCGGTGATGGACGTGGCGCTGCTCACCGACGCCCTCATCGGCCGGGTCAACGGCGTGACGCCGCACGCGCTGACGCTGCGATCGCCCGAGCGCGACGACGGCTCGCTGCTCGCGGCCGCCGTGCGCGGCGAGGGGCGCTTCCGCATCGCCGTGATGACCGGCACGCCGTGGGACGCGAGCCACGACATCCGCATCGCGCCGGAGGCCGACGACGCGGTCGCGACCGCGATCCGCGCGCTCGAGGCGTTCGGCCACGAGATCGGCGAGGTGGCGCTGCCGGACGCGTCGGGGTTCCTCGGCGTCTCGGGATACGCGGAGGCGTTCACCGCGCTGTGGCGCGGCGGCGCGGCCACCGTGCCGATCGCGCGCGAGGACCGGCACCTGCTCGAGCCGCTCGCCCGCTGGATCATCGACACGAGCGACCACCTCACCGCGGGCGGCCTCGCGACGGCGCAGCTGTGGGCGACCGAGCTCGAGCGGCGGGTACTGGCCGCGTTCGCGCCCTGGGACGCCGTGCTCACGCCGGCGACCGCGCTCACCCCGAGGCCGCTCGACTGGTACCCCCAGGACGGCGAGGCCGACTTCGACGCGCAGGTGCTGCACACGCCGCACACGTCGTTCGTCAACATGGTCGGTCTCCCCGCGATCGCGCTCCCGGTGCACCGCACGGCGCCGACCGCCGACGGAGTGCCTATGGGCGTGCAGCTCATCGGCCGTCCGGGCGAGGAGGCGACGCTGCTCGCGATCGGCCGCCAGCTCGAGCGCCGCATCCCCTGGACGCAGCGCGTCGTCACCGCCATGCGCCCCTAGCCGTCTTCTCAACGGAGCAGCTGGCAGCGCGAGGGCACTATCCCCTCGTGCTGCCAGCCGCTCCGTTGAGATTCCTGCGGGGCTTGGGGAGGTAGCCGCCCAGCTCGAGGCCGGCCTCGACCTCGAAGCGGTTCTGCAGCGCGTCGGCGCCCGCGGCGACGTACATCGGGATGAACCACAGCCCGTAGCGCTCCCACTGCCGCCGGTGCACGTCCTCGTGCTCCAGGATGTCCGGGGTCACCGCGTCCTTCGTCAGGAACACAGCGCCGACGGTCGTGCCGCCGCGGCCGAAGGCCCAGCTCGGCAGCCCCGAGACGACGGTCAGGTCGCCGACCTGCCGCTCCTCGCCCCCGAGGATGCGCCCCCACAGGCGCGCCGCACGCGTCGCGATGCGATGGCCGGCACGGGCGACCGGGGGAGCGGTGAGCGCGCGGAAGGCGGGCCCGGATGCGGTCCGGCCGGCCACGCCGAGCCGGCGCCCGGCACGCGCGAGCGGGGTGTCGGAGGAGGTCATGGCGACGACCGTACTCGGATGCGCGGGCGAGGGAGCGCGGATAGCCTGGACGCATGCGCCCCGAGCCGTTCGGCATCCCCGATGCGGAGCCGCTGCGCATCGCGGTCGTCTCGATGCACACGTCGCCGACCGATCGCCCCGGCAAGGGCGACGCGGGCGGGCTCAACGTGCTCGTGCTCGAGAGCGCGATGGCGCTCGCCGCCCGCGGCCACCACGTCGATGTCTTCACCCGCTCCGCCGGCGCGCCCCACTCGCAAGCCATCGCGTCGGGCGTGACGCTCTACGCGCTCGCGACCGGCGGCGGCGTGGTGCGCAAGCACGAGCTGCCCAACCTCGCCGACGCGTTCGGCGCCGAGCTCGAGCGCGCCGCGCTCGCCGCGACCGACTCCTACGACGTGATCCACGCGCACTACTGGCTCTCGGGGCTCGCGGCGCTCCCGGTGTCGCTGTCGCTCGGCATCCCGATCGTGCAGACGTTCCACACCCTCGCCGAGGAGAAGAACCGCAGGCTCGCGACCGACGAGCGCCCCGAGCCCGAGCGTCGCGTGCTCACCGAGCGCTACCTCGCGGGCGAGGTGGACGCGATCGCCGCCGTCTCGCGCGCGGAGGTCGACGTGCTCTGCGACGGCATCGGCGCATCCGCCGAGCGAGTCTGGCTGGTGCCGCCGGCGGTCGACGCGCTGCTGTTCCAGCCTCGCCCCGTGGCGTCGCGCGCCGAGGTGCGCGCGCGGCTCGGCGTGCGGCCCGACGACGGGCTCGTCGTCTGCGTCGGCCGCGTGCAGCCGCTCAAGGGCCAGGACCTCGCCGTGCGCATGCTCGAGCACCTGCCGGATGCCGTGCTCGTCGTCGCGGGCGACGCCACGCCGGGCGACGAGCGGTACCTCGAATCGCTGCACGACATCGCGCGCGAGATCGGCATCGAGGGGCGCGTGCGCCACATCGGCAGCCTCGAGCGGCCGGCGCTCGCGCGCCTGCTCGACGCGGCGGATGTCGTCGTGGTGCCCAGCCGCACGGAGTCGTTCGGCCTCGTGCCGCTCGAGGCGGCGGCGAGCGGGACGCCCGTCGTGGCCTCGCGCGTCGGCGGGCTCGTGGAGTCGGTCGTCGACGGCGAGACCGGCGTGCTCGTCGACGGCCGCGATCCCGCCGAGTGGGCGCAGGCCGTCGGTGCGATCCTCGAGGACGTCGACCTGCAGGTCGAGCTGGGGCTCGCGGGCCGCCGCATCGTCAGCCGCCGCGAGTGGCGCGACGTCGCGCAGGAGCTCGAGGCCGTCTACCGCTCGACGATCCCGTCCCGCGCCTGACGGCGCCTCAGTCGCCCTGGAAGGGGATGGGCTTCCCGGCGAGGTAGCCCTCGGCCGCCCGGCGCGCGTCGTTCGTCATGCCCAGCCGCTGCACCGTGGGCAGCAGCGAGCCGACCGCATCCGACGTGTCGACGAGCGCCTCGCGCGCCGCTGCGAGCGTCGCCTGCACGGCGAGCGGTGCCTGCGCGGCGATCCGCTCGGCGAGCTCGAGCGCCCGGTCGAGCTCCGTCCCCGCGGGCACGACCTCCTGCACGAGCCCGATGCGGTGCGCCTCCACGGCGTCGAAGCGGTCGCCGGTCAGCACCCAGCGCATCGCGTCGCCCCAGCCGAGCCGCGGGAACCGCACGGTCGCGCCGCCGAACGGCATGATGCCGCGCGCGACCTCGAGCTGCGCGAAGACCGTCGAGTCGGCGGCGACGACGATGTCGGCGGCGAGCGCGAGCTCGATGCCGAGCGTGAGGCACGTGCCCTGCACGGCGAGCACGACGGGCTTCCGCACCGGCGGCGTCTGCAGCCCCCACGGGTCGAGACCGCCGTCGGGCACGAGCCGGATGCGCCCGGTCGCGAGCTTCGGCGCGATGTCGGCGAGGTCGAGCCCGGCGGTGAAGTGATCGCCGCGGGCGCTCACGACGCCGGCGCGCAGCGTCGGGTCGCGGTCGAGCTGGCCGTAGGCGAGCGACAGCTCCTGCAGCATCCGCTCGTCGGCCGCGTTGCGCTTGTCGACCCGGTCGAGGGTCATGTGGAGGATGGTGCCGCGTCGCTCGATCGCGACGCGCGGAGTCGTCTCGGTCACGCCGTCAACCTAGCGGCGGCCGGTGAGCGGCGAGTGGACGTTCGTCCACGCCCTCCAAACGCGGCCCCGCGTGACCGCGATCCGCCGTCGACCACCTCCGCCCGCAGGGGCAGATCGGGGAGTACCGCCGCCCGGGGTCGCGGCCTACGCTCGGCGGCGGACGATGTCGCCGGCGCAGCCGACCGCTGGTGCGGGTGCGCGGGTCACGAGGTGGGCGCTGTCCGTCCGGAAGTTCCGTTCCACCGAAGGGCACCACCATGTTCAAGCACACCAAGACCCGCGCGCTGCTCACCGCGGTCCTCGTCGGCGGCCTCATCGCCGCGGGCGCCGCTCCGGCCAGCGCCCGTGTCGTCGAGCGCTTCACCATCGAGGACTCCGGCAGTGGTGTCGCCACCGACTTCTGCGGCGCCGGGCTGGAGGTGGCCTACACCTACGACTACACCGGCTCCAGCACCATCAGGACGCGCGGCGACCGTGGGCCGCTGTGGTACCACGACCGCTTCACGCTGGTGGAGACGTTCAGCTACGACGGGATGACGGTCACCGCCATCCAGCCGAACACGCTCCTGCGGGACCACAAGATCGTCGACAACGGCGACGGGACGCTCAGCGTCACGGCGCTGCTGGCTGGAGGGTCACGGCTCGTCGGCAGCGACGGCAAGCTCCTGGCGAAGGACGACGGCCAGATCCGGCTGCTGCTCGTGATCGACATCGCGACCGACGAGGTGCTGAGCGAGGAGGTCATCTTCGGCTCGACGGGGACCAACGACGACTTCTGCGTGGCGATGCTCGAGCACTGGGGCGTCTGACAGCACTGGGGCGTGTGACAACACTGCGGCGTCTGACCGTCCGCCGGGCACGACGAAGGCGGAGGTCCGCGGACCTCCGCCTTCGGCTGCACCGCTGAGGAGCGGTCGACGTCCTAGCGGTCGACGACCTCGGCCTCGACGGTGTCGCCCTGCGTGCTCTGCTGCGAGCCGCCGATCGCACCCTGCTGCGTGCCGCCGCCGACAGCCCGCTGCTGGTCGTGCTTGAGCGCGGCGAGCCGAGCCTCGATCTCGGTCTCGCGGCCGACGTCCTCGAGCGCCTCGAACTGCGCGTCGAGCGACGAGGCGGCGAGCTCCTGCTGGCCGACGACCCGTGCCTCCTCGCGACGGATCTTCTCCTCGAAGCGGCCGATCTCGCTCGTCGGATCCATGATGTCGATCGACTTCACGGCGTCGTGCACCTGCGTCTGCGCCTCGGCGACCTTCGCGCGCGCGATGAGCTCGGAGCGCTTGGACTTCAGCTGGTCGAGCTTGCCCTTCATCGTGTCGAGGCCGGTCTTCAGCTTGTCGACGACCTCGTTCTGCGACTGGATCGACGGCTCGGCGGCGCGTGCCTCCGACTCCGACTGCATCTGCTTGCCGATCGCGACCTTGGCGAGGTTGTCGAACTTCGCGGCGTCGGGGGAGCCGGTGGTGCGCAGCTCGTCGGCGCGCTGGCTGGCGGCGAGCGCCTTGCGGCCCCAGTCCTCCGCGGCGCGCACGTCCTCCTGGTAGTCCTGCTCCTGCAGGCGGAGGTTGCCGATCGTCTGGGCGATGGCCGACTCGGCCTCGGCGATCGAGTTCGTGTAGTCCCGAACCATCTGGTCGAGCATCTTCTGGGGGTCCTCGGCCTGGTCGAGGAGCGCGTTGATGTTGGCCTTCGCGAGCTGCGAGATGCGGCCGAGGATGGACTGCTTGGACATGGATGTTCCTTCCTGCTGTTGCCGCCGGAGCGGCCATGGGAATCGTGCTCTGGTCATGGGTCGGATGTCTACGTGTGAGTCGGTGGGATCGCTGGTGCGTGCACGGGTCGGGTCGTGTCAGTCGCCGAAGAAGCCGCCTCCGCCGCCGAAGTCGCCGCCGCCGCCGGAGAAGCCGCCGCCGAAGAAGCCGCCGCCTCCGCCGCCGCCGAACGAGCCGCCGCCGCCGGAGAAGAGGTCGCCGAGGCCGCCGCCTCCGCCGCCGCCACCGCCGCCGAAGGGGTCGGTGTAGCCGCCGGCGTGCCCGCCGATGCCGCCGCCCGGGCCGTTCAGCATGTCGCCGAGGATGTAGCCGAGCAGGCCGCCGGTGAGCATGTCCTGCCCGCGCCCGCCGCCCATGCCGCCGCCGCGGCCGCCTCGACCGCCGCGGTAGTAGGGGTTCTGCGCCTGGCCGCCCCAGCCGCCCACGTCGCCCGACGCATCCTGCATCGCCTGCTCGGCGTGCTGCGACGCCGCCTGCGCGTACTGCGAGGCGGTGGCCGGGTCGGCCTCGCGCAGCCGCAGCGCCTGCGCGAGCTCCTGCTGCGCGGTGGCGAGCAGCTGCCGCGCGTGGGGGCCCACGCCCATGCGGCGGGTGTGGATGTAGTCCTCGGCGCGGTCGATGTTCGCGCGCGCCGAGTCGATCCAGCGGTCGAGGCCCACCTGCTGGCGCTGCAGCTGGCCGCCGCCCTGCCGCAGCTGCGCGGTCGCCTCGTCGAGGCGCTGGTTGGCGCGCTGCAGGTTGCTCAGCACCGTGAGGGTGTCGGTGGGGCGCTGCTGCGCGACCCGCACCTGCTCCTCGACGTGCTGGATGAGCGGCGCGAGGTCGACCGTGCTGGTGCTGCGCAGCGTCTTGGCGGCGGCGATGTCGCCGATCGAGTCCTGCACGAGCTCGTCGAGCTGCCTGCGGGAGGTGTCGAGGTCGCGCTCGGCGCGCTCGACCGCGGCGAGCAGGCCGGAGGCCTGGGCGAGCGCCGCCTCGGCCGCGTGCACGGCGAGCGCCGCGTTCGAGCCGTTGCCCTGCTGGCTCGCGTCCCGGCCGGCGGCGAGCGACTGGTCGATGTTCGGCAGCTGCCGCTCGGCGCCCGCGATGTTCTCGCGCACCGGGTCGATGGATGCGCCGGCGTGCACGTCGTCGAGGCGGTCGAGGATCTGCCGCGCGTTCGCGATGCGCCCGTCGAGCTGCTGGCGCGACTGCACGAGCGACTCGAGCACCTGCGGCGCGGTGCGCTCGAGGTCGCGCAGCTGCTCGAACGAGGTCGCATGGCTCGCGAGCTCGGTGCCCGCGCCGTTCGCGATCTGGAGGATGCGGCTCGACCACTCGTGCCGCTCCTGGTCGGAGTCGGGGAAGGCGTCGTCGAGCTGCTGCTGCAGCGCGAACGCCTCGGTGAGGCCGGCCTTCGCCTTGTCGAGCGCCTCCCGGTAGGGCCGCACGGCCTCCTCGCCGAACTGCGCGTTGGCGAACGCGAGCTCCTGCTCGCTCGCCTGCACGGTGTCGTCGAGCTGCACGAGCGCGATGTCGGCGCGCTGCTTGAGCTCCTCGAGGCTCAGCTGCTGCTGCTTGCGCTCGGCGACCTCGCCCTGCTTCTTGCGCCGCGAGCGCATGCCGCGGGTGACGAGGAACGCGCCCCCGCCGACCACCGCCGCGCCGCCGACGAGCAGCACGACCGGCCACGGGTCGATGTTGACCTCCGTGCCGCCCTCGGTGCCGCCCGTCGCGATCGCCTCGCCGACCGCGGTGGAGAAGCCCGTCACGCCACCGGGGACGTCGCCGTTGTTCAGCGCCGGGAGCAGCGACTCCTGCGCGATCTGATTGACCTCTGCCTCCGAGAGCGGGAAGCCCTGCGGGTAGCCGTAGCCCCACTGGCCGTCGTCCATCGCGATCGTGACGAGCAGGTCGTCCTGGCCCAGCCCGGAGGCCTCCGCCGATTGCACGGACCACTCGCCGCGCTCGATGCCGTCGTAGGAGTCGACCACGACGACGAACACGTCGCCGTCGGATGCGGCGTTCGCCTCCTCGAGCTGCGCCGTCACCTCGGCGTCGTCGGCCTGGTAGTCGCCGGTCGTGTCGACGAAGGGGTCGGTACCGACGTCGACGGGGTCCTCGGCGACGAGCGCGCCGGCCGAGAGCGCCAGCAGGCCTGCGGCCCCCATCGCGACGACCGCGAACGGACGGACGATCCTGGCCTGCATCTGCGCTCCCCGCTGCCGGCACGTCTCGGGGGTGCCGACCTGGCGCGAGTCTAGCCAGCGGACGTGAGCGGGAGCCTGGGGGATGACCCCCGTCTGCGCCGCTCTCAGCGAACGCCCCAGGGGTCGCCGACGACGGTCGCGGTCGAGGTCTCGCCGTCGTGCACGAGTGTCACGAGGGCGAGCGGCGCGATGCCGACCGCCTCACCGGCGACGCCGCAGTCCGAGCGTGGTCCCAGTTCGACCGGGGTCGATCCGGTGGCGCGAGCGACGAGGTCAAGGTGGAGCACCCGGCCCGCGTCCAGCGCCGCAGCCAGTGGGACGCCCTGCGCATCGACCGCGGCGCTGCCGGCCGCCTCGAGCGTGATGGTCACACCGGCATCCAGGAGGCTCGAGACAGCGAGCTCCGACGAACCGTCGGCCGGGTCGTCGAGGAACCGCAGCTCGATGCCGAGGCCGGTCGCGGCGATGGCCGCGCACGCGTCGGCGAGCGCAGCTCCATCGGCAGGACCTGCCTCAGTGGCCCCGGTCTGCGACCCGGCGTCGCCGCCGCCGACCCCCTCCTCCTGGGCCGGCGCGCCGGCGTCCTCGGCGAGCCCCGGTGCGCTCGTCGGCTGGAACGACTGGAGCCCCGGTGCGACGAAGGGCGCGACGATGAGGATCCCCGCGCCCGCCGTGGCAGCGGTGATGGCTGCGACCTTCGGCCGCCGTTTGCGCCGCGCGCCCGCGAGCACCGCGTCCACGTCGATGCCCGACCGGGGACCCGGGATGTCGTGCAGCCGCCGCCGCAGCTCGTCGTCGCTCATGTGCGCTCGCCCGTCGTCCGGTCCTGCTCCGCCGCGGCGCCGCCCGCCTCGCGGTCCGCCCGTCCCTGCTCCCGCTCAAGCATGCCGCGCAGCTTGCCGAGCGCATCCGACAGGTACCGCTTCACGGCTCCGGCGGAGATGCCGAGCTCCGTCGCGATCTGCTCGACGGTGCGGTCCTCGTCGTAGCGCAGCACGATGCAGGCGCGCTCGCGCGGGGAGAGCCGCTGCAACCGGTGCGCCATGTCGAGCCGCTCGCCCGTGAGCGTCGCGCCCGAGTCGACGCCCTCGCGCTCGACGACGAGCGGGGCGATGCGGCGCCAGCGCTGGCCGCGGCGGGCGCGATCGAGGAACTTGTTCGCGATCGCCTTGCGCACGTAGGCCTCCGCCTGCTCGACCTCGAAGCCGTTGCGGAGGCGGCCGAACGTGGCCGCCAGGGCGTCCTGCACCATGTCGCGCGCCTCCTCCTCGTCGCCGCTCAGGAGCATCGCGTACCGCACGAGCGCCTCGCCCCGGTGGGCGACGAGCTCGGCGCAGACCTGCTCCCACCGGGCTGGCACGCGAGTCTCCTCCTACCCTCTAGGACGAACGAGCGGCGTCGATGGTTGGGGCTCAGCCGGCGGCGCGCATGCGCGCGGCGAGTCGCGGGTGGGATGCGTCGAGCTGCGCGACCACGCTGGCGCGCGTCTCGGGCGACTTGTTCTGGCTCATCTTCGCCTTCGCGTCGAAGGCGCGGACGCGGAGGCGCAGGCCAACGGTGCCCATCGCCATGCCGCGGTTGCCCTCGTCGTCGATGTCGAGCCGGACGCCGCCATCCGACGCGTACTGACCCTCGAAGTGCTCGACGAGGCGGTGCAGCACCCGCAGGTTCTCGTCCGGGTCGAGCACCTCGACGTCGCACGTGAGCGTGGCCATCTCGAAGTTCCACGTGGGCACCTGCCCGCGGTCGTCGCCGACGTACCAGCTGGGGGAGATGTAGCCGTGCTCGCCCTGCACCACGACGAGCATCTGGGGCGGCCCCTGCTCCTGGGAGCGCTCCGCGAGCAGCCCGTGGCCGCGCGCATCCGCACGGCCGAGGTGCGTGACGAGCACGAGCCGGTCGTCCTGCGCGTCGGGGTGCTCGTCGTCGACGAGCACGGGCGACGGCGAGGCGACCATGCCGGCCGCCGGATGCGAGACGAGCAGCATCCAGGGCGCCCGCCGCGCGAGCGTGCGCACCTCGTCGATCCCGATGCGGTACTGCGGATTCGGCTGCATGCCCCCATCCTCCGCCGAACTTCCCTGAACCGCGGCATTTCGATCGCGAAACCCGCGGTTGAGGGAAGTTCGGCGAGGTCGCGCCGCGACGGGTCAGGCGGCGACTGCCTGCTGCATGTGCTCGAGGCGCCACCGCACGTGGTTGAGCTGGCGCACGAGGCCCGTGGGCAGCGCGCGGCCGAACTGTCCGAAGAACGCCTCGACGTCGACGAGCTCGGTGAGCCACGCCTTCGCGTCGATCTCGAACAGCTCCTCCATCACGGCCGGGTCGATGTCGAGGCCGTCGAGGTTGAGCGCGTCCTCGGCCGGCATGACGCCGATCGCGGTGTCGACGCCGCTCGCGGTGCCGGCGACGCGGCCCGCGATCCACTCGAGCACGCGGGCGTTCTCGCCGAATCCGGGCCACAGGAATCCGCCCTCGTCGTCGCGGCGGAACCAGTTGACCGAGAAGATCTTCGGCGCGCCGCGGCCGAGCCGATGGCCCATGTCGATCCAGTGCGTGAAGTAGTCGCCCATGTTGTAGCCGCAGAAGGGCAGCATCGCGAACGGGTCGCGGCGGATCTCGCCGACCGGGCCCTCCGCGGCGGCGGTCTGCTGGCTCGAGACGGTCGCGCCGACGTAGACGCCGTGCTCCCAGTCGCGCGCCTGCATCACGAGCGGCACCTGCGAGGGACGACGGCCGCCGAAGATGATGGCGTCGAGCGGCACACCCGTCGGGGCGTCCCAGTCGGGCGCGATCGACGGCGCCTGCTCGGCGCGCACCGTGAAGCGGGCGTTGGGGTGCGCGGCCGGGCCGTTGGCCGGGTCGTAGGGGCGACCCTGCCAGTCGATGAGGCCCTCGGGCGCCTCCGGCGTCTGGCCCTCCCACCAGACGTCGCCGTCGGCGGTGAGCGCCACGTTCGTGAAGATCGTGTCGTGGTCCATCATCGCCATCGCGGTCGCGTTGGTCTTCTCGCTCGTGCCGGGGGCGACGCCGAAGAAGCCGTTCTCGGGGTTGATCGCCCACAGCCGGCCGTCGGGGCCGGGCCGCATCCAGACGATGTCGTCGCCGAGCGTCTCGACGGTCCAGCCCGGGATCGTCGGCTGCAGCATCGCGAGGTTCGTCTTGCCGCACGCCGACGGGAAGGCGCCCGCGAGGTGCAGCTGGCGGCCGTCCTCGTGCTTCATGCGCAGCAGCAGCATGTGCTCGGCGAGCCAGCCCTCGTCGCGCGCCTGCACCGACGCGATGCGGAGCGCGAAGCACTTCTTCGCCAGCAGCGCGTTGCCGCCGTAGGCCGAGCCGAACGACCAGATCTCGCGCGTCTCCGGGAAGTGCGAGATGTAGCGCGTCGGGTTGCAGGGCCAGGCGACGTCCTGCTCGCCCTCGGCGAGCGGCGCGCCGACCGAGTGCACCGCCGGCACCCAGTCGTCGGTGCCGTGCATCGCCTCGAGGGCGGCGGTGCCGACGCGTGTCATGAAGTGCATGGATGCGACGACGTACGGCGAGTCGGTGAGCTCGATGCCCAGCTTCGAGATCGGGCCGCCGACCGGTCCCATCGAGAAGGGGATGACGTACATCGTGCGGCCGGCCATGGCGCCGTCGAAGAGGCCGCCGAGCACCTGCCGCATCGCCTGCGGGTCGCGCCAGTTGTTCGTGGGGCCGGCGTCGTCCGCGTCCTCGGCGCAGATGAACGTGCGGTCCTCCATGCGGGCGACGTCGCCGGGGTGGGAGCGGGCGAGGTAGCTGCCCGGTCGCGCGGGGACGGGCACGATCGTGCCGGCCTCGAGCATCACGTCGGTGACGCGCTGCAGCTCCTCGGCGGAGCCGTCGCACCAGACGATGTCACGGGGCTCGAGCAGGTTCGCGACGCTCGCGACCCAGGCGACGACGCCGGGGTCGGCGCCCTCGGGCGCGTGCACGGCCTTCGCCCGCACGGGCTTGGCAGCGGAGCGGGACGGAGCAGCGGGGAGGATCGTCATGCTCCGAGTCTGCGCGCCGTTCACGCTCTGAAGCCGTGTCGCCGAGGGAAGATTCGCTGTTTCCTTCGCAGCGGTGAAGCGACGCCGGGGCCGATGGTGGCCCAGTCGCCCGGAATCGAGCCATCGGCGGTCGCCGTCGGAGCGATCAGGGTACGCCACCGCGCTAGACCTTCATGGCGTGACCGGAGGGGAGACGCATGGCGGAAGGATCCGCAGAAGTTTCGTACACTGATGCCATGGTCGACGCAGCAATCCTCGGGCACCGCATCCGGCACTTCCGCACGACCGCCGGGCTGACGCTCGATGCGCTGGGGGAGCGGATCGGCCTGGCCGGCAGTCAGCTCTCGCTCATCGAGAACGGCCACCGCGAGCCGAAGCTCAGCCACCTGCAGGCCATCGCCGAGGTGCTCGGCGTCGGCACCGCCCAGCTGCTCGACCCCGAGCCCCCGAGCGAGCGCTCCCGCATGGAGCTCGACCTGCAGCGACTGCAGGAGGGCGCGAGCTACCGTCGCCTCGGGCTGCCGACCGTGCGCCCGACGCGCTCGATGGGCGACGACCTGCTCGCGGCCCTCGTGGGCATGCACCGCGAGCTCGACCGCCGCGCGCGGGAGGCCATCGCGACCCCCGAGCAGGCGCGCCGCGACGCCACCGCGCTGCGGCACCGGATGCGGGAGCAGTCGAACGCGCTGCCAGAGATCGAGGACCTCGCCGAGGAGCAGCTGCGCGCCGTCGGCTATGAGGGCGGCAGCCTCACGCACCGCACCGTCAGCGAGATGGCGGCGCGGCTGGGCTTCGAGCTCGTCTACGTCACCGACCTGCCGCACTCGACGCGCTCGGTCACCGACCTCGAGAACGGCCGCATCTACCTGCCGCCGGCGTCGATCCCCGGCGGTCACGGCCTCCGCTCGATGTCGCTGCAGGCGCTCGCGCACCGGCTGCTCGGCCACCACGAGCCGCAGGACTACAGCGAGTTCCTCCAGCAGCGGCTCGAGATCAACTACTTCGCCGCCGCGACGCTCATGCCGCGCTCGCGGGCCGTCGAGTACCTGCGGAAGGCGAAGAAGGAGCGCAACCTCGCCGTCGAGGACTTCCGGGACGCGTTCGGCGTGACGCACGAGACCGCGGCCATGCGCTTCACGAACCTCGCGACCACGCACCTCGACCTGCGCGTGCACTTCCTGCGGGTGCAGGAGGACGGCGCGCTGTCGCGCGTGTACGAGAACGACGGCATCCCCATCCCGGTCGACGCGTCCGGTCACGCGGAGGGCCAGCTCGTCTGCCGCAAGTTCGCCGCCCGCAGCGCGTTCGAGCGCACCTCGCGGACGACGGAGTTCTACCAGTACACCGACACCCCGAACGGGACGTACTGGTGCTCGACGCAGACCGGCTCCGGTGCCGACGGCGAGTTCTCGATCTCCTTCGGCGTGCGCTTCGACGACGCGAAGTACTTCCGCGGCGCCCAGACCGCGTTCCGCGAGGTCTCGACGTGCCCTGACGAGCGCTGCTGCGCGCGCCCGGACGACGCGCTCGTCGAGCGCTGGCGCCGCAAGTCGTGGGCCTCTGCCCGCATGCACCAGCACACGCTCGCGCCGCTGCCGTCGGGCACCTACCCCGGCGTCGACGACGCAGAGCTCTACGGGTTCCTCGAGCGCCACGCGCCCGCGCTCTGACGCTTGGCTGGCGGTCCGCCCGCCCGTAGCCTGGATGCGCGGGGTCGACCGAAGGAGCCGACATGATCGAGTCCGACCAGGGCGGCAGCTCGCCGGATGCGGTGCTGCGCAGCGGCGCGAAGCGCCTCGCCGCGCGCCATCCCGACCTCGATCCGCAGCTCGTCGAGCGCGTGGTCTTCGAGTCGCACGCGACGCTCGCTCGCGGCGCGCGCGTCCGCGCGCACCTGCCGCCGCTCGCGCTGCAGTTCGCGGCGGATCGGCTGCAGGCGCTCGATCGTCGGGGCACCCGGGCCGAGGGCGCGCCGCTGCGCGTGCTCGTCGAGTCGATCCGCAACGACGGCATCTCGCAGATGGCCGCCGCCTACCTCAACGTGCTTGGGGAGGGCAGGATCGCGGCGCTCTCGGGAGCGCTCAACCCGGCCGACCAGGTGCTGCGCACGGTCGGCGATGTGATGGCGGAGGACGGCGTGCCGCTCACCGACAGCTTCCCGAAGCCCGTCACCGACGACCTCGCGCGGGCCGCCGACGTGATCATCACCATGCTCATCGAGCACCCCTTCGACCTCGTCGACGGCCAGCGCATCGAGGTGTGGGACTTCGACGACCCGGCCGGGCTCAGCACCGACGAGGTGCGGCGCATCCGCGACCGCGTGCGCCGGCAGGTGACGGCGTTCGTCGAGGCACTGCCCGACTGAGCCCGCATCGGCGATGATGGGCCGATGGTCGACCTCGACGAGCTGCGCCGCCTCCGTCGCGCGCGCGACCGGATGGACCGCGAGTTCGCGCAGCCGCTCGACGTCGCCGCGCTCGCGCGCACCGCGCTGATGTCGACCGCGCACTTCAGCCGCCGCTTCCGCGACACCTACGGCGAGACGCCCTACGCCTACCTGATGACCCGGCGCATCGAGCGCGCCGCGGCGCTGCTGCGCGGCGGCGAGGTGAGCGTCACGGATGCGTGCATGCAGGTCGGGTGCACGAGCCTCGGCTCGTTCTCGGCGAGCTTCACGAAGCTGATGGGGGAGACCCCCAGCGCCTACCGGGCCCGCGACCACGAGGCGCTCGACGGCATGCCGGGCTGCCTGGCGATGGTGCTGACGCGACCGCGGAAGGGCGATCCGTCGGGCAGTTTCCGAGAAGCGCGACGGGCGGTGCCCGCCTAGTGTCGTGCGCATGAGCATCTCCATCAGCGCAGTGCATGTCATCGTCGACGACCCGGATGCCGCGGTCGCCTTCTACCGCGACGTCCTCGGGATGTCGGTGACGAGCGAGGTCGAGAACGAGGGGTTCCGCTGGGTGACCCTGTCGCCGCCGTCGCAGCCCGGCATCCAGCTCGTGCTGTCGCATCCGCGCGCAGGCCGGTCGGAGCAGGACGGCGAGGCGATCGCCGCGCTGCTCGCGAAGGGCGAGCTCGGGAGCGTCAACCTCCGGGCGGGCGACCTCGACGCGGTGTTCGAGCGCGCGACGAGCGCCGAGGGCGTCGAGATCGTGCAGGAGCCCACCGACCAGTTCTGGGGCGTGCGCGACATCGCGCTGCGCGACCCGGCGGGCAACCTCGTGCGGATCGAGCAGGCCGCGTAGCTAGGGGATGTCGGGCGCCGCTGCCGCGAGCGCGTCGGCGTACGCCCGCATGCCGCGGCTGTCGATGTGGAAGCCGCGGTCGACCGTGGCGGTGCCCGAGATGACGCGGCTGATCCATGGGCTGGACGAGTCGCAGAGACCGTGGCCGTCGAAGGTCGCGGTGACGTCGACGTACGAGACGCCCTCGTCGCCGGTCGCACTCATGTACCCGACGAGCCCGCCGAGGATCGCGGCGTTCACGAGCCCGATGCCGGCGTTGACGAACTGCGTGTCCGCGGCGCTGAAGACGACGTGCGTGCCCCGGTAGGTGCCGGCCCTGCAGACGCCGCTGGCGAGATCGCCGAACAGCAGCGGATAGCCGGTGACGAGGATCTGCGCGTTCGGCGCCTGGCTGCGCACGGCTGCCAGCATCTGCGCGATGTCGGTGGGCAGCGCGGCGATGGCGGCGAACGCGTCGGCCTTCGCCTGGCCGCAGGCCAGCGGATCGCCCCCGGCGCGGCACTCGAGCAGCACCCGCTGCCACGCCAGGTTGTTGACGCCCGCCGTGATCGTGACGAGCCTCGTGCCGAAGCCGAGGTCGCCGAGCTGGGTCGTGATCACGTCCCGGGTGGTCGCGCCCGCGCACGCGTTCGAGGCGACCCCGGTGCCCAGCATCGATCCGAGCTGTGCCGGGTACGCCCTCCGCGAGCGCAGGCAGTCGCTGTCGACGTAGGGCAGGTTGCCCGTGCCGGCGGCCTCGGAATCGCCGAGGGCCACGTAGACGGCGCCGTCCGGCGGATCCGCCGCGGAGGCGGGGGTGGCGACGGCGAGGGCGGAGGCGCCCACGACCATGGCGGCGAGGATGGCGATCGAGCGACGCTGCATGATGACCCCTGACGACGGGATCCGAGCGCCGTGACCGCGGGGATCGGCACTGACACTAGACCCGCCCGGCGCCGTCCGCCAGGGGGCGTCCGCGCGGCCGGACGCCGGCGCGGGCGTCGCCACGAGCAGAGCGCCGGCCCCCGAGGGGACCGGCGCTCGCGATGCTTCGGGTCAGCGCTGGGCTCAGGCCTCGACGAGCGTGTAGCCCGCCTCGCTGACGGCGGCGCGCACGTCATCGAGGCGCAGGGGTGCGTCGGCCGAGACAGTGACCGTGGAGCGGCCGCCGGCCACGAGCTGGACGTCGACGCCCTCGACGCCCGCGAGCCCGGAGAGCTCCTCGGTGACCGACGAGACGCAGTGGCCGCACGTCATGCCGTCGACCTCGAAGGTCTGCGCGGTGGCAGACGGGGTCGCAGCCGACGAGACGCCACACGCGCCGCCGCCGCAGCAGCCGCCGGCCTGGGCCTGCGCGTCGGCCTCGGCCTCGGCGGGGGTGGACAGGATCTCGATGTTCTGGAGCATGGTGGTGCCTTCCTCGTGCGAATGGCTTGCGGGATCGATCAGGAGCGGACGAGGCGCGCGATCGCGGCGCTCGCCTCTGCGAGCTTCGCCTGCGCGACGGGGCCGCCGGACTCGGCCGCCTCGGCGACGCAGTGCGCGAGGTGGTCCTCGAGCAGCTGCAGCGCGACGGTCTCGAGCGCCTTCGTGGCGGCGGAGACCTGCGTCAGGATGTCGATGCAGTACGCATCCTCGTCGACCATCCGCGCGACGCCGCGCACCTGGCCCTCAGCGCGGCGCAGGCGCTTGAGGAGGGCGTCCTTGTCGGCGGTGTAGCCGTGCGTGGGGGCGGCGGTGGCGATGCTCATGATGCCTCCATGATACCCCTGAGGGGTATGGGTGGCAATGCCTCAGGCGGCGACGGCGTCGACGTGCTCCGGCGTGGCCCAGCTGCGCCAGATGGCGGCCAGCTGCGCGTCGAAGAGCGCGTCCGCCTGCTCGGCGGGATACAGGCCGAGCAGCTCGAGCGTGATGAAGCCGTGGACGCCGGCGAAGATCGTTCGGGTCGACGTCTCGGGGTCGCCGTGCAGCACGCCCTGCTCGACCGCGGACCGGACAGCGCGCAGCAGCGGCTCGGTGGTGCTGTCGCGGGCCTCGTCGACTGCAGGGGTCGACTCGCCGCGACCGAAGACCACCTGGAACATCGACGCGTTGTCGGTCGCCCACTGGCGCCATGCGTGCGCGAGGCCAAGGATGCGCTGCACCGGGTCGTCGACGTCTGCCTCGTTCTGCGCGTCGACGAGCGAGCTCGCGGCGCGGAGCGTGATCGCCTCCAGCAGCTCGCCGCGCGAGCCGAAGAGCGAGTAGACCGCCGACGTCGACGTGCCGATCGACGCGACGAGCGGGCGCAGCGAGAAGTCGGGCCCCTCGGTGGCCATCAGCTCCGTCGCGGCCTCGAGGAGGCGCTGGCGGAGGTGCTCGTCATGCAGGCGTGGTCTTCCCATGGTGCTGAGCGTACGCGGTCACGGACGCTGTTTCGGGCGCAGGCGCGATCGATCCGCGTGTCGTGTACCCCAACGCCTTCTCGCATGTGCGTTGCGCACAACCGGGCGGCCATCGCCCGGGCAACGCTGTTATCATACGCGCGTCGGCAGACCGCGGGCGCTTCCCGTGCGGCATCGACGCCGTCGCCCCGTATGCGGTCGCCGCTGCCGAGCCCGATCCGGTCGACGAGGCGGGCCTGCGACATCGACCGCGGGGTCCGACCTGCTCTCCGCGACGCGGCCGCCCAGGAGTCGGAGCTCGCGTTCCTGCGCATCGAGGGCGCGCCGGCGACGACGCAGAACGTAGGCGCCGACTCGTCGTCGTGCAGCGCGGCCGAGACGGCCACGATGGGGCACCGACGTCAGAGGCGCGAAGGCGGCTCAGTCACGGATGTTCGTGACTCGGGCCCGGGACGGGCCCGACGGGGCACCGACGTCAGAGGCGCGAAAGCGCCTCTGACAAGCGTGTCGGTGCCCCCAGCAGGATTCGAACCTGCGGCCTTCTGCTCCGGAGGCAGACGCTCTATCCCCTGAGCTATGGGGGCCGGGCTGCCGAGGCAGCAGCGCCCAATCTAGCACCGGCGCCGACGGGGCAACGACCGCCTCGACGCGGCCCTGGACTATGCGTCGGGCGTGAGCCCTGCCTCGAGGTCGTGGAAGCCGTGCTCGACGAGCTCCGAGATGGCACGACGGTCGCCGTCGGTGTTGACCCACACGCGGATCGCCGTCTTCACGACCGCGGTCGCGGCGCCGGCGATCAGCCGGGGGAACGGTGCGGTCTCGGGGTCGACGCCGCTGCGCTCGGCGATGACCTCGCGTATCGCGTCCTCGAGCTCGTCGTACTGCGCCATCCGGTACGGCAGGAGGGCGTGGAACCGCTCGACGAGCAGCTCCTTCTCGCGGATCGCGTGCAGCTGCTCGGGCGTCCATGCCCGCACGTTCGCCGCGAGCACCTCGCGCAGGGAGACGAGCGGCGGCTCGTCGGCCGGCCGGTCGGCCAGCCCCTCGAGCAGCACGATCGGGGGCGTGTCGCCCGAGGCGACGACGGCCGCCTCCTTGGACGAGAAGTAGTTCGAGACGGTGCGGGGCGAGACGAAGGCGCGGTCGGCGATCTGGTCGACCGTCACGTCGTCGAGGCCGCGGTCGAGCGCGAGCTCGAAGGCCGCGTCGGCGATCGTCTTGTACGTGAGCGCCTTCTTGCGCTCCCGCAGGCCGGTCGGCGCGTGGAACCCAGCGCCGTCGTGGTCAGTCATGGTCGTGCACCGACGCCCGGTCGGTAGGGGATGCATGCATGGTGAGCGCCCTGTCGGATGGTGGGACGAGTCCCGAATCGTATGCCGCGGAGCCGCGGCAACCTGCTGCAAGTGTGCCCGATAACAGCGTTACTTCTACGGGAAGATGCACTTCCCTGCGAAATGCTGAGGAAGCATCCCCGCGCTTGAGTCAAACTTGAGTTCTGGAATTGTTGCGCAGTCGGTAACGGCGTGTGAAACTCAACTCTTGTCGGACCAAGCAGGTCCGACGACACGCTCAGCTCCGGAGTCCCCAGCCCCGGCCCTGTCACGAAGGACCCACTCCATGCTCGCACTCCACTGTGCGGTCGATGCGCCCTGCGCCGACCGCGCGCGGCGATAGAGGAAGCAGCCGCCATGGCATCGCTCACCTCTCTGCTGGTGCGCCAGGGGAACCTCTCCATGTCCCGTCGGGACGAGCTGCTCGCGGCCGGCATCGACGACGACGCGGCCGTCCGCACCCTCATCGACGAGGGCGTCATCACGAACACCCAGGCGGCGCAGGTGCGCGCCGCGCAGGCCGGCGTGCCGTTCGTCGTCCTCACCGAGCTCGCCGTCGACCACGCGGCGGTCGCGAGGGTGCCGAGCTCCACCGCCCGCCGGCACACGGTCCTGCCGATCGCGATCGAGGGCCGCTACCTCGTCGTCGCGATGACCGACCCCGCCGACGTGCTCGCCATCGACGACGTGCGCCAGGCATCCGGCATGGCCGTGCAGCCCGTCGTCGCCGAGCGCCCCGATCTGCTGAACGCCATCGACCGGTTCCACCGCGCCGACAGCGAGCTCAACGACATCACGGCGGTCGTCGAGGAGGAGGAGCGCGCCGTCGAGGCGAGCACCTTCGGCATGGCCGACGCGGCCGACGAGGACGCGCCGATCGTGCGCTTCGTCAACCTGCTCGTCAGCCAGGCCGTGCAGGACCGGGCGAGCGACATCCACATCGAGCCGGGGGAGCGCTCGGTGCGCGTGCGCTTCCGCGTCGACGGCGTGCTGCACGAGATGACGGGCGCCCCGAAGGGCATGCAGCAGGGCATCATCTCGCGCCTCAAGATCATGAGCGACATCGACATCGCCGAGCGTCGCCGGCCGCAGGACGGCCGCATGTCGGTCATGCACGACGGCCGCAAGATCGACCTCCGCGTCGCCACGCTGCCGACCGTGTGGGGCGAGAAGATCGTCATGCGCATCCTCGACTCGGGCGGCACGAAGCTCGACCTCGCCGACCTCGGCCTGCTGCAGCACAACTTCGAGCGCTACGAGTCCTCGTACCGCAAGCCCTACGGCATGATCCTCGTCACGGGCCCCACGGGCTCGGGCAAGTCGACCACGCTCTACACGACGCTCCACGCCGTCTCCCGTGCCGAGGTCAACGTCATCACGGTCGAGGACCCGGTGGAGTACCGGATGCCCGGCGTCAACCAGGTGCAGGTGCACCCGAAGGCCGGCCTCACGTTCGCCGCCGCGCTCCGCTCGATCCTCCGATCCGACCCGGACGTCGTGCTCATCGGTGAGATCCGCGACCACGAGACGGCGCAGATCGCCATCGAGGCGTCGCTCACCGGCCACCTCGTGCTCTCGACGCTCCACACGAACGACGCGCCGAGCGCGATCACCCGACTGACGGAGATGGGCATCGAGCCCTTCCTCGTCGGCTCCGCGCTCGACTGCGTGGTCGCCCAGCGCCTGGCGCGTCGCCTCTGCGACCGCTGCAAGCAGCCCGACCCCCGCGAGACGCACCACTTCCAGGCGCTCGGCTTCGACACGTCGACCGCGGGCGGCGTGCACCGCGCGGTCGGCTGCACCCACTGCTCCGGCACCGGCTACCGCGGGCGCATCGCGATCCACGAGGTCATGACCGTCACCGAGGAGATCGAGCGGATGACCGTGGCACGCGAGTCGACCTCCGAGATCGCGCGCGTCGCGGCCTCGCAGGGCATGCGCACGCTGCGCCAGGACGCCTGGCTCAAGGCGTGCGCCGGCCTCACGTCGGTCGACGAGATCGTGCGGGTGATCGTATGAGCGGCATCTCGATGACCGGCGTCCTCGGCGAGCCGCAGGGGCTGTCGACGCGGGCGAGCCTGCGCCAGCGCGCGCAGTCGGTGGAGCCGGAGGCGGCCGCCCCCGCGCAGATCATGCCGCGCGGCGACGACAGCGACCTGCTGCTCGCGCTCGAGTGGGTCGTCCGGGTCGGCGCCTCCGACCTGCACGTCACGGCCGACACGGCGCCGACGATGCGCCTCGACGGCATGCTCGTGCCGCTCGAGGAGTTCGGCATCTGGTCGACCGCGCGCGTCGCGTCGGCGCTCAGCTCGATCATGACGGCGGACCACCGCGAGACGTTCGAGCGCGAGCTCGAGCTCGACTTCGCCTACCAGCTGTCGGAGGCCGCGCGCTTCCGCGTGAACATCTACCAGCAGCGCTCCGCGCAGGGCGCGGCGTTCCGCCTCATCCCCACGCGCATCCGCACGATCGACGAGCTCGACCTGCCGCCGGCCATCACCCGCTTCGCCACCCTCCCGCGCGGCCTCGTGCTCGTGACCGGACCGACGGGCTCCGGCAAGTCGACGACGCTCGCGGCGCTCATCGACCTCATCAACCGCACCCGCGCGGAGCACATCGTGACGGTCGAGGACCCGATCGAGTTCATGCACCCGCGCAAGAAGGCGGTCATCAACCAGCGCGAGGTCGGCCACGACACGCACAGCTTCTCGAAGGCGCTCAAGCACGTGCTGCGCCAGGACCCCGACGTCATCCTCGTCGGCGAGATGCGCGACCTCGAGACGATCTCGGTCGCCCTCACCGCCGCCGAGACCGGCCACCTCGTCTTCGCGACGCTCCACACGCAGAGCGCCGCGCAGACCATCGACCGCATCATCGACGTCTACCCGCCGTACCAGCAGAGCCAGGTGCGCGCGCAGCTCGCTGCGACGCTGCAGGGCGTCGTCTGCCAGACGCTCGTGCCCCGCGCGGGCGGCCGCGGCCGCATCGCCGCGAGCGAGGTGCTCGTGGCGACCTCGGCGATCTCGAACCTCATCCGCGAGGGTCAGACGCACCAGATCGCGAGCGCGCTGCAGTCCGGCGCGTCGCAGGGGATGCGCACGCTCGACCAGCACCTCGCCGAGCTCGTCAACCGCGGCCTGATCCGCGAGGACGCGGCCCGCGACAAGGCGCAGAACGTCGATGACTTCCGCGGCATGCTCGCCACCTCCGGCGGCCCCAAGCTCGATGCCGGCGTCGACTTCGGCGACACCTTCTCGAAGGGGCAGCGCGCATGACGAGCACGAAGACGTGGCAGTACAAGGGCCGCGACACGACCGGCAAGGTCGTCAAGGGCAAGCTCGACGCCGCGAGCCAGGTCGCGGTCGTCTCGCGGATGCGCGAGTTGGGCCTCTCGCCGGTGAGCGTCGCCGAGACCGGCACCGGCACGGGCCTGCAGCGCGAGATCGAGCTGCCCTTCAACAAGGGCGTGAAGCTCAAGGACCTCGCGGTCATGAGCCGCCAGATGGCGACCATGATCGGCGCCGGCCTCTCGATCCTGCGGACGCTCAAGATCCTCGCAGAGCAGACCGAGAACTCGACGCTCCGCAAGACGCTCGACGAGGTGCGCATCGAGATCGAGGGCGGGGGATCGCTCTCGAGCTCGTTCGGCCGCCACACGACGGTCTTCCCGCCGCTCATGATCCACCTCATCGGTGCGGGCGAGACCGGCGGCTTCCTCGACGGTGCGCTCAACGCGGTCGCCGACTCCTTCGAGAAGGAGGTCAAGCTGCGCGGCACCGTGCAGTCGGCGATGGCCTACCCCGTCGTCGTCGTCGGCATGGCACTCCTCGCGGTGGTCGGCATGGTGTGGTTCATCGTGCCGATCTTCGAGAAGATGTTCACCGATCTCGGGGGCGAGCTGCCGCTGGCGACGCAGATCCTCGTGACGATCTCGGGCAACATGATCTGGCTCGGACCGCTGCTCATCGTCGCGGCCGTGGTGTTCTCGGTCTGGTGGCGGCGCAACAAGAACGCGCCAGAGGTGCGCGCCTTGCTCGACCCGCTGCTGCTGAAGCTCCCGGTCTTCGGCGAGATCGTGAGCAAGATCGCGCTCGCGCGCTTCACTCGCAACTTCGCGGCGCTGCTCGGCGCGGGCGTGCCGATCGTGCTCGCGCTCAACGTCGTCGGCGAGGTCTCGGGCAACAGCGTGATCCAGCAGGCGAGCGCCCGCATCGCGACGGCGGTCCGCGAGGGCTGCCCCGTCGCCGAGCAGCTCGCGCACGAGCCCGTCTTCCCCCCGATGGTCGTGCAGATGATCGCGGTCGGCGAGGACGCCGGCTCGATGGAGACGATGCTCGCGAAGATCGCCGACGCCTACGACAACGAGGTCGAGGCGACGACCGCGCAGATGACCTCGATCATCGAGCCGATCCTGATCGCCGGGGTCGGCGCGCTCATCGGCGCCATGATCATCGCCCTCTACATGCCCGTCTTCACGGTCTTCGAGCAGATCAACTGATCGCTCGTCCTCTCACGTATCCCTTGCCCCAAACCCCAACCCCAGAAGGACACACCATGCAGAACCTCCTCCGCGCTCTCGGCGACCGCCGCATCGCGCTCCAGGACGGCAAGCAGTCGCAGCGAGGCTTCACCCTCGTCGAGCTGCTCGTCGTCGTCATCATCATCGGCATCCTCGCCGGCATCGCCATCCCGGTCTTCCTCAACCAGCGGGAGGCCGCCTGGCGCGCCGAGGTCGAGTCCGACCTCAAGAACGCGGCCCTCGCGATCGAGACCAACGCCGTCAACAACAACGGCGAGTACGCCGCGGACTTCGACGAGGCCGACCTGGTCCCGCCGGTCTTCACCGAGTCGACCGCCGCGTCCGTCTTCGACGTCACGGTCGCTGCAGACGGTCGGAGCTTCACGATCACGGGCGACCACCCGGAGCTGACGCCAGTGGCGACGTACACCAGCACCACGAGCGCCATCACCTGGGCTCCGTGACCTCGTAGTTCCCCTTGATCGGGACGTGGCCGCGGCGGTTCCCGCCGCGGCCACATCCCGTCAGACCAGAGAGGAGGGCACCATGCGCAACATCCGCGCGCGGCTCAGCGTCGCCGGCGACGACGGCATGACGCTCGTCGAGGTCATGGTCGCGATGTTCGTGTTCGCGATCCTCTCGACCATGGTGCTCTCGTCGATGCTCCAGATCATCACGGTCAACCGCAGCTCCGAGGCGCAGCACGTCGCCGCGAACCTCGCTGCCGCCGAGGTCGAGCTCGCGCATGACAGCCCCGACCTCTTCACCCTGCTCGACGGCTCGCGCACCGTGACCGTCAACGGCACGACCTTCACCGTCACGCGCGACACCGGCTGGGTCAGCGACGCCGCCGATGCCACTGCGTGCGGCACCGGCGGTGGCAGCCTCCGCTTCAAGCGCGTCAACGTCACCGTCACGTGGGGCGGCATGCCCGCGACCATGGACCCGGTGCGCGCCGACACCCTCGTCGACCCCGCCCAGCGGCTCAACGACCCGGCCAAGGGCACGGTGCTCGTCTCGATCCGAGACGCCCAGGGCAACGGTGTCGCAGGCGCCACGGTCGCCCTCACGCCGACGGCCGAGGGGGCGGCGACGCCCAGCAGGACCACCGACGCCGAGGGCTGCGCGTACTTCCTGCAGGTCACGCGCGGCACCTACGAGGTGAGCGTCTCGAAGACCAACTACATCGGCGTCACGCTCGACCCCACGCCCCGCCAGCGCGACGTCAGCGTCGCGGCCGGCACGACCTCGAGCATCGGCTTCCAGTACGACGAGCGCGCCACGCTCACCGCGACCGTCGCGGGCAGCGCCAACCCCGTGCGGCTGCCGCGCAATCTGCCGTTGACGCTCATCAGCACCTACGGCGTGACGCCCGTGACGCTCACCGGCACGACGTCGTTCACGACGACGGCGGCGACGACCTTCACCGTGCGCGTGCACCCCCGGGTGACCTACCGCCTGCTCGCCGGCAACTACGGCCGCGAGACCGGCGCCGACTGCACGTCCGCCGATCCTACGGCGTGGCCCGAGGAGACGGTGCTCGGCATCGGCCTCGCCGCGGGCGTCGCACCGGAGCTCAGCATGGACCCGGGTGGCACGGCGACCGTCGACATCCCGATGGGCCTCGTGCGCATCAGCGCTCGCGCCACTGACCTCCGCGCGACGCCCGCGCCGGGCGTCGGCACGCCGCTGTGCGCCGCGACCTTCGTCCACACCTTCGGCGACGTCGCCGCGAACGGCACGATCGCCCTGCCCTTCGGCACCTGGAAGCTCACCAACGGCGCCACCGGCGCCGTCGTCGCGACGGTCGTCTCGAGCGGCACCGCCGTCGGCAACACCGTCACGCTCGATCCACGGCAGGTCGCGGGATGACCGGCACTATCGACCGCGAGCGGGGGCTCACGCTCATCGAGCTGCTCGTCGCCATCTCCCTGTTCGCCATCGTCTCCACGCTCATCACGACGCTCGTGGTCACGGTCTCTCAGAGCTTCTCGCGCCAGGAGTCTGAGCAGGACAGCACGCGCACGGCGGTGCTCGGCATGCAGCAGATCAGCCGGGTCATCCGTAGCGGCACGGAGGTGCCGGTCTCGACGAGCTGGCAGGCGCTGCCCGCCTTCGAGAGCGCCCGCGCCGACTCGATGATCCTCAACGGCTACCTCGATACCCCGTCCACGGCGGCCGGCCCCACCCGCTTCTCGCTCGCGGTCAACGCCGCAGGCGAGCTCATCGAGTCCCGCTTCCCGTCGACTCGATCGGGCGGCGACTGGGTGTTCGCGACGACGCCGAACCGCACCCGTGTCGTCGTGCGCGATGTCGCGCCCCGCGGCACGCCGCTCGCGACGGGCACGTCGCCTGCCCTCTTCACCTACCTCAAGGCCGACGGCACCGCGCTCGCCGTTCCCTCCACCGGCTCGCTCACGGAGACGCAGCGACGCGAGATCGTCGCCGTCCGCGTCTCGCTCGTCGTCCAGACCGCGGCCGGCGACGATGCGGCACCGGCGCAGCTGCTGAGCACCGTCGGCATCCCCAACCTCAACCTCACGAGAGGTGGGCTGTGATGCGTCGTCACCTCCGCGCCATGATCGAGCAGCGCGATCGCGGCGCTGCCCTCATCCTCGTGATCGGCATCGGCGCGCTCGTCACGGCGCTGCTCACCACTGCGATCGTGGTCGCGGTCTCGGGTGCGCGGCATGCGCGCGACGACGCGGACTGGCAGGGCGCGCTCTCGGCCGCCTACGCCGGGGTCGAGGAGTACCAGAGCCGCCTCGCCGCCGACCCGGGCTACCTGCGCTACGGCAACGCATCCTCGCCCTTCACCGCCAGCAGCACGGTCATCGCCGACGCGACGAACGCCGCGTTCGGCATCGGCGCCGCTGGCACGTGGGCGAGCGTCCCGGGCAGCGCCGGCACGGCGGAGTTCCGGTACGAGACCGACATCAGCACCTTCGACAGCGACGGCACCATCCGCCTGCGCTCCACCGGGCGCGTCGGCGACGAGACTCGCACGGTCGTCGCCGACCTGCGGCAGGCGGGCTTCCTCAACTACCTCTACTTCACCGACTACGAGATCGAGGACCCGGCGCTCAACGGGCAGCCGGACTCCTGCGTGCGCTACGCGTGGGCGGGCCGCCTCGCGAGCTGCGGCGCGACGATCGTCTTCTCGGGCGGCGACCAGATCCGCGGACAGGTGCACTCGAACGACGTGATCCACGCGTGCGACGCGACGTTCTACGGGCCGGTCTCGACGGCGTACAACCCGCCCACCGGTGAGCGGTACGTGCGCTCGGGCAGCGGCTGCAACCCGGACTTCCGGGTGAAGGATCCCGCGCGCGGCAACTCGCCGGCACTGCTCGGCGTGCTCGGGATGCCGGAGACGAACTCCGAGATCCGCACGGACGCGCTCGACGGCGGCTGCCTCTACACCGGTCCGACGACGGTCACGCTCAACTCGAACGGCACCATGACGGTGCGGTCGCCGTGGACGAAGGTCACGCGACCCGGCGCCGCGGTGCCGGTGCCGACCGCCTGCGGCCGCGTGGGCACCGCGTCGGGCCAGCTCGGCCACAGCGCCGGTGCCACGATCCCCGTCCCCAACGGCGGCGCCGTCTTCGTGCAGAACGTGCCCACCTCGACGACCGACCCGAACGGCTGGCGGTCGAACCAGGCACCCCACACCTGCCCGACCAACGGCAACGGCGTCGGCTACCCGACCTCGGGCGAGACGGTGCCCGCCGCCATCGACGGCACCGCCGCGTACGGCTGCCGCAACGGCGACCTCTTCATCCAGGGCCGGCTGCAGGGGCAGGTCACGTTCGCCACCGAGAACTACCTCTACGTCGTCGGCAACACGACCTACGTCGACCGCGACCGCGACATGCTCGGCCTCATCGGCCAGGGGATGGTGTGGGTGCGCAACCCGCGCATCAACAGCTACGTCGACTCGCCGAACCGGACGATCGACGCGGCGATCCTGTCGCTCCACAGCTTCGCCGTGCAGAACACCGACAAGACGGGCGACCGCAACGGCACGCTGACCGTGCGCGGGTCGATCGCGCAGAGCTTCCGCGGCATCGTCGCCCAGAGCAGCGGCTACATCAAGGACTACCAGTACGACGCGCGCCTGCGGTTCCGCTCCCCGCCGCACTTCCTCTCGCCGGTGACGACGGCCTACGGCGTGACGACGTGGATCGAGACGTCTCCGGCGATGGACGCGACCGGGGGCTACCGATGATGGCCGCGGTCGCCGGGTCGCTCGTCGGCGGCTTCGGGCTGCTCATCGGCTCGTTCCTCAACGTGGTCATCTTCCGGGTGCCGGCAGGGCGCTCGATCGTCAGTCCGCCGAGCGCGTGCGGCGGCTGCGGTGCGCGCATCCGCCCGATCGACAACGTGCCCGTGCTCAGCTGGCTGTGGCTCGGTGGCCGGTGCCGCGACTGCAAGGCGCGCATCTCGGCGCGCTACCCGTTCGTCGAGCTGCTGACCGGCGTCGTCTTCGCCGCCATCGTGCTGCGCTTCGCGCCGTGGGAGGCGCTCGACGGCTCGGTGCCGCAGATGGTGGGCGCCCTCGCCGAGACGGTCGCCTTCCTCGTGCTCGCCGCCGTGGGGGTGGCGCTCGCCTGGATCGACCTCGACACGCAGCGGCTGCCCGACGCGATCGTGCTGCCGGCCTACCCGGTCGTCGGCGCGCTGCTGCTCGTCGCGGCGGCGACGACGGGGGAGTGGGGATCGCTGCTGCGCGCGGCTGCGGGCGGCGCCATCCTCTTCGCCGCGTACTTCGCGATGGCCTTCGCCTACCCGCAGGGCATGGGTCTCGGCGACGTCAAGCTCGCCGGGGTGCTGGGCATGGCGCTCGGCTGGCTGGGCTGGGGCGAGCTCGCGGTCGGCGCGTTCGGCGCCTTCCTGCTCGGCGGCCTGTTCGCGATCGGCCTCGTGATCGCGCGGCGCGCAGGACGGGGCAGCGGCATCCCGTTCGGCCCCTGGATGCTCGGGGGCGCGGCGCTCGCCGTGCTCGCCGGCGAACCCATCTGGCACAGCTACCTGCGCCTCGTGGGACTGGAGTGAGGATCGACTGATGGCAAGCATCGTGGGACTGGACATCGGCGCGACCGCCGTGCGGGCCGCCGAGGTGATCGTCACGCGCAAGGGCACGACCCTCACGCGGTACCACTCGGTCGCGCTGCCGCCCGGCGCGATGCAGCGCGGCGAGGTCGTCGAGCCGCATCACGTGACGGCGGCGCTGAAGACGCTGTGGAAGCGTGGACGGTTCTCGACCCGCAAGGTCGTGCTCGGCATCGGCAACGACCGCGTGCTCGCGCGTGAGCTGACCGTGCCGAACGCGCCGCTCGCGATGATCCGTGAGGCGCTGCCGTTCCAGGTCCACGACATGCTCCCGGTGGCCACGCCCGAGGCGATCCTCGACTTCTACCCGGTCGCCGACGCCGGGCACGGCCAGGTGCAGGGGCTGCTCGTCGCCGCCGTCAAGGAGGGCGTGCTCGCGACCATCGACGCCGTGCGCAAGGCGCGGCTCGAGCCCACCACGGTCGACTTCATCCCCTTCGCCCTCAGCCGCGCGCTGCTGCGACGGGGCCAGGAGCAGGGCGCGACCGCGGTCGTCGACGTCGGCGCGCACACCACCACGGTCGTGATCGCCTGGGAGGGGGTGCCGCACTTCGTGCGCATCATCCCGTCGGGCGGCGACGAGATCACCCACACGCTGCACTCGCGGCTCGGCATCGAGCGGCATGTCGCCGAGGACGCCAAGCGCGCGCTCGGGCTCGGCTTCGGCGGCTTCCCGGCGAACGACGAGCCGATCATCGAGATCATCCGCGAGGTGACGGGCGAGCTCGTCACCGGCGTGCGCAACACGGTGACCTACTTCGAGACCTCGCGGCCCGACCTGCCGGTAGGGCGCGTGCTGCTCACCGGTGACGGCGCGACCCTCGGCGGCCTCTCCGGCGCGCTCAGCGAGGTGCTGCGGCTGCCCGTCGAGTGGGGCGACCCGTTCGGCACCGTGACGGTGCGGCCGCGCGAGCGCGAGCGCGCCTCCAACGAGGGCAACCGAGCGGTCGTGGCCGTCGGCCTTGCGATGCGGAGGGCAGCATGAAGGTCTTCGGGATCACGGTCGGCGGCAGCACCGACGGCGCGCCGCTCGAGCTCGGCGCGCATCCCGCCGTCGACCTCCTTCCCCCGGAAGTGGGCCTCGCGCGGCGGAGCCGGGGCATCCGACGCGGCGTCGTCGCGATCGCCGTGCTGGTCATCGTGGGCGTCGTCGCCGGTGGCGCGGGCGCGAAGGTGCAGGCGATCGCCGCAGAGGTGGAGCTGCTCATCGAGCAGGACCGCACCGCCGCGCTCATCGACCGGCAGGCGGAGTTCGCCGGTGTGCTGGCCGTGCAGGCCGAGATCGAGGAGCGCGAGGCGGCCCGCCAGGTGATCGCCAGCACCGAGATCGACTGGCAGTCGACCCTGGCGGCGATCGCCGGCACGCTGCCGGAGGATGCGACGCTCACGAGCGTCGCCGTCGAGGGCAGCTCGCCGATGCTGGCCTACGCGCAGCCCGTCGTGCCGCTGCAAGGGGCACGCGTGGCCATGGTCACCTTCACGGTGCGCAGCCCGGCGCTGCTCTCGGTGCCCGGCATCGAGGACCAGCTCGCGAGCGTGCCCGGCTTCGTCGACGTGCAGGTGCCGAGCTCGGCCGTCGACCAGGAGGGCGTCTTCGAGACGACGTTCATCGTGCACCTCGACGAGGGCGCGTACTCGGGCCGCTACCCGGCCGACCCGGCGACGCCGGGCGAGCAGGCGCCGACGGACGGGCAGTCCGCCGATGCCGACGCCGAAGGGGAGGAGAGCCGATGAACGCCAAGGACCGCCTGTGGAGCCTCGGCGCCGGACTGATCGCCATCGGTGTCGCCGCCGGTGCCTGGTTCGGCTCCATCTCGCCCGACCTGACCGCGGCCTCGACCGCTCGCGGCGACCTCGAGGTCGTCGAGCAGCAGAACCGGCTGCACGAGCTGCGCATCGTCGAGCTCGAGGAGGCGGCCGCGGGGATGAGCGAGTTCGAGGCGTCGCGCGACGAGCTGTCGCAGGGCGTGCCGGGCGAGCTGCAGTACGCGGAGTTCATCCGGCAGCTCGACGCGCTCGCGCTCGAGACCGGGGTCACGATCGTCGGGGTCACGGCAGCGGAGGCCGTCGCCTACCTCCCGCCGGTCGAGCCGGAGGGCGTGGTCGAGCCGGCGCCGGCGGAGGAGGCCGCGGCCGAGACCGACGGGTCGACCGAGTCGGAGGCGCCGGCAGCATCGGATCCCGCTGCGGCTCCCGCCGAGGGGCCTGCGCCCGACGTGCCGATGCCCCACACCGACCCGCTCATCGGACCCGAGAACCTCGCGGCGGTGCCCATCACGATCTCGACGACGGGCGTCGGCCCGGCCGAGCTGCAGGCCTTCCTGCAGCGGCTGCAGCTGGGCACCCGGCTCGTCTCGGTGAGCTCGGCGACCTTCGCGGCGGGCGTCGAGCCCGAGCCCTGGACGTCGGACATCAGCGGCTACCTCTACGTGCTCCAGCCGGAGGCGCTGACGCCGTAGTCGGGGGACGGACTGTGGGAGGATCGAACCAAATGCGCACCGCCCATGCAGCCTTCACGATGAACCTCGTGGGCGACACCGACGTCATCCTCCTCGTGCTGCCGGCCGCCGACTACGCGTCCGACGATCGCATCTCGGTCACGGTCGACGGCGCGCCCATCGATTGGCGCATCCTGCCCGCCGCCCACGACACGAGGGAGCTCGTCTTCACCGCGCCGGCCGGCACGCTCGCCGTCGACGTGCAGACGAGCGTCGGCGGCTCGCAGCGCCCGGTCGACGAGGGCGATGCCGCGCGCTACCTCGAGGACTCGCGCTACGTCGAGGCGAGCGCGCTGCGGGGCTTCGTCGAGGAGCGGTTCGGCCGCGCGACCGGCTTCGACGCGATCGCCGCCATGCGGCAGTGGATCGCGCGCGGCTTCACCTACTCGCCGTCGCTCTCGGCGATGGACGACTCCGCCGTCACGACGCTCGAGAAGCGCGGCGGCATGTGCCGCGACTACGCGCACGTCATGATCGCGCTCGCGCGTGCGGCGGGCATCCCGGCGCGCTACGTCGGCGTCTACGCGCCGGGGCTGCGACCGCCGGACTTCCACGCGGTGGCCGAGGTGCACATCGACGGGCAGTGGTGGGTCGTCGACGCGACGGGCCTCGCGCCGCGCGGCAGCCTGATCCGCATCGCGACGGGTGCGGATGCGCTCGAGACGGCGTGGGCGACGACGAGTGGCAACCCCGTGCTGCTGCAGTCGCTCACGGTCGAGGCGGCCGACGACGACCTGGCGCCGGACGCGGTCGACGACCCGACGCAGCGCATCCAGATCGCCTAGCGCGCACCCGCGCCGAGCTCGTCGAGCGTGGGAGGTGCAGGTCAGTCGAGGTTGTCGGCGACCTGGTCGATGACGGGCTGCGCGTCCTGCGCCTGGTCGAAGTACTGCGAGGCCACCGCGACGATCGCGCCGTCCTGCGGCGAGGTCGCGACGCCCATGTCGCCGACCGCCTCGAAGGCGGGGGCCGCGAAGCCCGCGGCGTCGGTGAGCACGCCGATGAGCAGCCGGTCCATGCCGGTCACGTGCTGGTAGGCGCACACGGTGCCGCCGGCATCCGCGACGTCGTCGATCGCGCCGGGCAGCGAGCCCTCGTCGCTCGACGGCGCGAAGTTCGGGTTGAACTCGTACAGCTGGTCGGCCGTGTAGACCTCGCTGCAGTCGAGGTCGCCCGCGACCGGCGGCGTCGTCGGCAGCGCGGTGCCGGTGGGCGCGGGCGTCGGGGTCGGCGACTCGGGCTCGGACCCGGGCGTCGTCTCGGACGCGCTCGGCGTCGGCGTCGGCTGCTCGGAGGCGCTCGACGACGGCTCGGGGGCGTCGGAGGACTCGATCGGCGCGAGCGCGCCGGGCTGGCAGCCGGTGAGCGCTAGGGCCGTCGCCGCCGCCACCACGGCGACCGGGAGGAGACGGCGGAAGCGCAGGCTGGAGCTCGACATGGGGCCAGGGTACGGGCCGGCACCGGCGTCGTGGCGACGCCGCGCGGACTACGATCGACCCCATGCAGCCTTCCGATCTCTCGCTCGCCGTGCTCGCCGCCGTCCGCTCCGCGGTCGCTCGACGCACGGCCGACGTGGAGGTCGCCGAGGGCGACATCGTGCTCGAGCGCCCCCGCAACCGCGACCACGGCGACTGGGCGACGAACGCCGCGATGCGCTTCGCGAAGCGCGTCGGCGTCGCGCCCCGCGAGCTCGCCGACGACGTCGCCGCGACGCTGGCCGAGGTCGACGGCATCGAGCGCGCCGATGTCGCCGGACCCGGCTTCATCAACCTGACGATCTCGGCAGGCGCCGCCGGCGAGCTCGCCCGCACGATCGTCGAGGCGGGCGACGCCTACGGCGCCGGCAGCGCGCTCGCGGGCGTGCGCATCAACCTCGAGTTCGTCTCGGCGAACCCGACCGGCCCCATCCACATGGGCGGCACCCGCTGGGCCGCGGTGGGCGACAGCCTCGGCCGCGTGCTCGAGCGCCAGGGTGCCGAGGTCACCCGCGAGTACTACTTCAACGACCACGGCGCGCAGATCGACCGCTTCGCGAAGAGCCTCGTCGCAGCGTTCAAGGGCGAGCCGACGCCGGAGGACGGCTACGGCGGCGCCTACATCGCCGACATCGCCCGCCGCGTCGACGACTCCTACGACGGCGACCTGCTCGACCTCGACGACCAGACCCTGCAGGAGACGTTCCGCGAGCACGGCGTGAAGTTGATGTTCGACGAGATCCGCCGCGACCTGCACGACTTCGGGGTCGACTTCGACGTCTACTTCCACGAGCACCAGGTGCAGTCCGACGGCTCCGTCGACCGCGCGATCGAGGTGCTGCGCGAGCGCGGCCACGTGTTCGAGGAGGACGGCGCGATCTGGCTGCGCACGACGACCTTCGGCGACGACCGCGACCGCGTCGTGATCCGCTCGAACGGCCAGCCCGCCTACTTCTCCGGCGACCTCGGCTACTACCAGAACAAGCGCGACCGCGGCTTCGACGAGTGCATCATCATGCTCGGCGCCGACCACCACGGCTACGTCGGCCGCATGATGGCGATGTGCGCCGCGTTCGGGGACACCCCGCACGTGCACCTCGAGCTGATGATCGGCCAGATGGTCAACCTCATCCGCGGCGGGCAGCCGGTGCGGATGTCGAAGCGGGCCGGCACCATCGTCACGATGGAGGACCTGGTCGAGGCGGTCGGCGTCGACGCCGCCCGCTACTCGCTCGTGCGGTCGAGCGCGGACACGCCGCTCGACATCGACCTCGAGCTGCTGACGCAGCGAACGAACGACAACCCCGTCTACTACGTGCAGTACGCGCACGCCCGGATGTCGGCGGTGGCGCGGAACGCGGAGGCCGCCGGCGTCGACCGCAGCGAGTTCGACCCGTCGCTGCTGTCGCACGAGACGGAGTCGGCACTGCTCGGCGCGCTGGCCGACTTCCCGCGCGTGCTCGCGCAGGCGGCGGAGCTGCGCGAGCCGCACCGCGTCGCGCGGTTCGCGGAGGAGCTCGCCGGGCTGTACCACCGCTGGTACGACGCGTGCCGGGTCGCGCCGCAGGGCGACGAGCCGGTCGGTGCGCTGAACCGCACCCGCCTGTGGCTCAACGACGCGACCGGCCAGGTGCTGCGCACGGCGCTCACGACGGTCGGCGTCTCGGCCCCGGAGCGGATGTAGCCGCCGCTCTCACGCTGATCGAGCAGCACCGCTCTCTCCCTGCTGCTCGAGTAGCACCGCCCTTGCCACGCTGATCGAGTAGCACCGCGAAGCGGCGCGTATCGAGATCAGGTCTCCGCTCGGTCGGGTTGGTCTCGATACGCGCGGGCCTTCGGCCCGTGCTACTCGACCAGCGTTTGCTTGCTGATCGAGTAGCACCGCGGAGCGGCGCGTATCGAGATCATGATGCGCCCGGTCCGGGGGTGGTCTCGATGCGCGCGGGCCTTCGGCCCGTGCTACTCGACCAGCGGCGGATGGTGATCGAGTAGCACCGCCCCTTGCCACGCTGATCGAGTAGCACCGCGAAGCGGCGCGTATCGAGATCAGGTCTCCGCTGGGCCGGGGTGGTCTCGATACGCGCGGGCCTCCGGCCCGTGCTACTCGACCAACGTGGGGGTGCGGCGGTCAGCCGCCCGCGATCGGGCCGAGGTGCTTGTGCACCGACGAGATGACGACCGAGCCCTCGCCGACCGCCGAGGCGACGCGCTTTACCGAGCCGCGCCGCGCATCCCCGACGGCGAAGCAGCCCGGCACCGACGTCTCGAGCAGCGTCGGCTCGGTGCCCGGCGCCCCGAGCCACGCGCGCCGGCCGCCCTCGGCGAGCACCTCCGGCCCGGTGATGACCGAGCCCCACTGATCGCGCAGCACCTCGGGCGGCAGCCACTCGGTGTGCGGCCTGGCGCCGATGGTGATGAACACCGCGTGCGCCGGCACCTCGAACCGCTCGCGCGACCCGGTCCGCTCGAGCACCACGCGCTCGAGCCGGTCCGCGGAGGCGGCGCTCGCGTCGACCACGCGCGCGCCGGTGACGAGCCGCACGCCGGCGGCCTCGAGCTGGTCGATGAGGTAGCGCGACATGCTCGCGGCGAGCCCCTCGCCGCGCACGACGATCGATACGGAGCCCGCGTAGCGCGCGAGGTGCAGCGCCGCCTGGCCCGCGGAGTTCCCGCCGCCCACGACCAGCACGTCGCGGCCCGCCTGCGCCCGCGCCTCCACCGACGAGGCGCCGTAGAAGACGGAGGCGCCGACGAACGGCTCGAGCCCCGGCGCCGCGAGCCGTCGGTACGTGACGCCGGTGGCGAGCACGACCGACCGCGCGCGCACGGTCTCGTCGGGCGCGACGTCGAGCTCGAAGACGTCGCCGACGCGCATCCCCGTCACGCGCCGGGTGTGGCCGAACCGCGCACCGAACACCCACGCCTGCTGGTACGCCCGCTGGGCGAGCTCGGCGCCCGAGACGCCGCGCGAGAAGCCGAGGTAGTTGCGGATCAGCGAGCTCGACCCCGCCTGCCCGCCGATCGACTCCACCTCGAGCACGAGCGTCTCGAGCCCCTCGGACGCGGCGTAGACGGCGGCCGCGAGCCCGGCTGGCCCGGCGCCGATGACGGCCACGTCGACGACCCCCGACGGCAGCGCCGTGGTGAGCCCGTGCGCGCGAGCGAGCTCGGCATCGCTCGGATCGACCAGGATGTGCCCGGCCGGGGTGCGCACGAGCGGCACGTCGGCGGTGCCGGGCGCCGTGGCCTCCATGCCGGCCTCCGCCAGCAGTGCGATCGCGTCGGGGGAGTCGGCGGCGAGGTGGTCGGCCGGCACGCCGCTGCGGTGGAGCAGGCGGCGCAGCTCGTGCGTGCGGGGCCTCGCGCCGTCGCCGATGACCGTGAAGGCGCGATGGCGCTTGCCGACCGACGCCTCCCACTCGCGCAGGAAGTCGGTGACGGCGCGGTGGAACGACTCGTCGGGGGAGTGCGTGGGCCGCACGACGTAGTAGTCGATCTGGAGGTGCGTCATGAGCTGCAGCACCGCATCCGCGGTGCGCCGATCGGCCCACGAGCCCCACTCGATGACATAGCCGCGGCGCACGTCGGGGAACGCTCGCCGCGCCGCCGCGAAGACGTTGTCGTGGTCGCCCACGGGCGATGCGTCGTCTGCGAGCACGAGCGCGAGGTCGCCCCCCGCTGCGCGCAGCTCGTCGAGCGCCGCGACGCCGTCCGCCGGCCCCTCCGCGCTCACGATCAGGTAGTCCTGCGCGTAGCGCCGCTCAAGCGGCTCGAGGAGGGCCTCGCGCACGTCGTCATCGACGGCGACGACCAGGATCGCGGTCGACGGGCTGGACGGGCTGGCCTCCATGGGCGCTCCTCGGGATCCGCACGCGCGCGGCGGCCGGGCCGCCTCGCGGCGAGCATAGCCCCGGCACTCCGGGCCCTCAAGGCATGGCTTGCGGGGCTACGCGCGCCGTCTCGGCGTCGCCGGGCGGTAGGCCGAGACGCTCGGCTCGCCCGGCATCCAGTAGCGCCACGGGTGGGCGATCGCGTCGCCGCCCGGGCCGCTGACGCCGACGCGCGGTCCGGTGGCATGCGGCACGGACGCGGTGGCGGGCTCGAAGGACCACGCGCCTCGCTCGGCGGGCGGAGCCGGCGGCGCATCCGAGAGCGGCGCGCCGTCGTCGGCGAGCGTCGCGCCGAGCGCCTGCGCGACGTTGCCCGGACCTCGGGCGAGCTCGCCCGTCGGCGGCGACGCGCGCCGCGCCGAGCGCCGCTCGAGGGCGAGCTCGCGCCCCTCCACGACCTCCCCGGCACGGACGAGCACACCCCAGCCGGAGCCTGCGGGCCCGGCCACGATGTTCACGGCGTGGTGCATGCCGTAGGTGAAGTAGCAGTAGACGTGCCCGCCCGGCCCGAACATCGTCGCGTTGCGCTGCGTCATCCCGCGGAAGCTGTGCGCACCGGGATCGTCGGCACCGCGGTAGGCCTCGACCTCGGTGACGCGCAGCGCCACCGCTCCCGCGGCGTCCGCGCGGCGCAGCACGCCGCCGAGCAGCAGCGGCGCGAGCTCGAGCGGGTCGCGCTCGAACCACGACGGGGGAGGAGTCGGCACGCACGCCACGGTAGGGCACGGCGCTCACAGGTCCGCCCGGGGTCGGACGGGCCGGCCGTGGCGGCAGAGCGGCCATGCGCGGCCTCATAGGATGGGGAGCAGCGCCACAAGCGCCGTCGCCGCCAGCGCTCCGAGCCCACCGGAGCGCGAGCCCCATGAACCACACACGGACGGAGTCCCGTGCCGCATCCGCTCGCCCCCCAGCTGCTCGACGCGGGCGACCCGAACGCGCTCGCCGACGGCGTCTGGCCGGCCGGCGCGGAGCGCGTCGACGGCGCTGTGCGGATCGGCGGGGCCGACCTCCGCGAGGTGGCACAGGCGCACGGCACCCCGTTCCTGCTCGTCGACGAGGCCGTCGCGCGCGGCCGTGCGCGGCGCATCCGCGAGGCGTTCGAGGCCGCGTTCGACCAGCAGGGCGTCGACGTCTACTACGCCGGCAAGGCGCTGCTCACGGCCGACGTCGCCCGCTGGATGCGCGCCGAGGGCCTGCGCATCGACGTGTGCACGGGCGGCGAGCTCGTGATCGCGCTGCGCGCCGGCGTCGAGCCCGAGGCGATCGGCTTCCACGGCAACAACAAGGGCCTCGCCGAGATCGATGCTGGCGTCGCCGCGGGTGTCGGCACCTTCGTGCTCGACTCCGCGATCGAGGCGGAGCGCGTCGCGGCCGCCGCCGAGCGCGCGGGCCGCGTGCAGCGCGTGCGGCTCCGGATCTCCGTCGGCGTGCACGCCTCGACCCACGAGTTCCTCGCCACGAGCCACGAGGACCAGAAGTTCGGCGTGCCCGTCAGCGAGGCGCCGGCGCTCGTCGCGCGCATCCGCGAGCTGCCGAGCCTCGAGCTCGTCGGCCTCCACACCCACATCGGCTCGCAGATCTTCGACGCGAGCGGCTTCGCCGAGTCGGCGCGCCGCATGCTCGCGCTCCACGCCGAGCTGGGCGCCGACGCGCCGCTGCCCGAGCTCAACCTCGGCGGCGGCTTCGGCATCGCCTACACGGGCGCCGACCGCCCGGAGCCGATCGAGCAGATCGCGCAGTCGCTCGCGGATGCCGTGCGCGCCGCCGCCGACGAGCTCGGCGTGCCGGTGCCGCGCATCGCCATCGAGCCGGGCCGCTGGATCGTCGGCCCCGCGGGCATCACCGTGTACACGGTCGGCACCGTCAAGCCGGTGCACCTCGACGGCGGCGTCCGCACCTACGTCTCGGTCGACGGCGGGATGGGCGACAACCCGCGGCCCGCGCTCTACGGCGCGCACTACTCGGCGCGGATCGCGGATCGCGCCTCCGACGCCGCCCCGGCGCTCGCCCGCGTCGCCGGCCACCACTGCGAGTCGGGCGACATCGTCGTCGACGCGGAGTGGCTGCCCGCCGACGTCGCGCCCGGCGACCTGCTGGCCGTCGCCGCGACCGGCGCCTACTGCCACTCGCTCGCCTCCAACTACAACGCGACGCCCCGCCCGCCGGTGCTCGCCGTGCGGGACGGCGCCGTGCGCGTGCTCGTGCGCCGCGAGTCGATCGACGACCTGCTCGCCCGCGACGCGGGACTCGACGCAGCGACCCCAGGAGACGCATGAACTCGTACCGCAGCCTCCGCATCGCGCTGCTCGGCGCCGGAAGCGTCGGCTCGCAGGTCGCCCGCCTGCTGCTCGAGCACGCCGACGAGCTGGCGGCCCGCGTGGGCGCGCCGCTCGAGCTCGTCGGCATCGGCGTGCGCGACGTCGACGCCCAGCGCGACGTCGACCTGCCGCGCGAGCTCATGACGAGCGACCTCGGCACGCTCGTCGCGAGCGCCGACATCGTGGTCGAGCTGCTCGGCGGCATCGAGCCGGCTCGCACCCTGCTCCTCGATGCGCTCGCCTCCGGCGCCGACGTCGTCACCGCGAACAAGGCGCTCGTCGCCGCGCACGGCCCCGAGCTCTTCCACGCCGCCGAGATCCTCGGCGCGCAGGTCGCCTACGAGGCGGCCGTCGGCGGCGCGATCCCGATCATCCGCCCGCTCGAGCAGTCGCTCGCGGGCGACCGCGTCACGCGCGTGATGGGCATCGTCAACGGCACCACGAACTTCATCCTCGACCGCATGCACACGGAGGGCTCGTCGCTCGCCGACGCGCTCCGGGTCGCGACCGAGCTCGGCTACGCCGAGGCCGACCCGACCGCCGACATCGAGGGCTTCGACGCCGCGTCGAAGGCGACGATCCTGGCGTCGCTCGCCTTCCACACCGCCGTCCCGGGCGCGCTCGTGCACCGCGAGGGCATCACCGGCATCACCGATGCGATGGTCGCGCAGGCGGAGCGCACCGGCCGGGTGCTGAAGCTCGTCGCCATCTGCGAGCGCCTGCCCGGCGAGGGCGGCGACCGCGTGTCTGCCCGCGTGCACCCCGTCTCGCTGCCCGCGACGCATCCGCTCGCCGCCGTGCGCGAGGCGAAGAACGCGATCTTCGTCACCGCGGAGGCCGCGGGCGACCTCATGTTCTACGGCGCGGGCGCCGGCGGGCCCGAGACGGCCTCCGCCGTGCTCGGCGACCTCGTCTCGATCGCCCGCCGCCACGTGCTGGGCGGACCCGGCGCGGCGTCGTCGACGCACGCCGACCTCCCGATCGCACCCTTCGGCGACGTGCTGGCGCGCCACGAGCTCGCGCTCACCGTCGCCGACCGGCCCGGCGTGCTCGCCGCGGTCGCGGGGCTCTTCGCCGAGCACGGCGTCTCGGTCGAGTCCGTGCGGCAGGACGCGCGCGAGGCGCACGCCTCGCTCGTGCTCGGCACCCATACCGCGAGCGAGGCGCGCATCGCGTCCGTGCTCGACGCGCTCGAGGCGCACACCGACGTGGAGCGGATCGACAGCGTGATCCGACTCATCGACTAGGAGGCAGACATGGCGAACCAGTGGCAGGGCGTGCTCCGCGAGTGGGCCGACACGCTCGGCGTGACCGATGCGTCGACGGTCGTGACGCTCGGCGAGGGCGGCACCCCGCTCATCGAGTCGAGGGCGCTGTCGACCATGACCGACGCCCGGGTGCTCGTGAAGTTCGAGGGGCTCAACCCCACCGGCTCCTTCAAGGACCGCGGCATGACGGTCGCGGTCTCCCGCGCCGTCGAGCGCGGCGCGAAGGCCGTCGCGTGCGCGTCGACCGGCAACACCTCGGCGGCGGCTGCCGCCTACGCGGCCGCGGCCGGCATCCAGGCGATCGTCCTCGTGCCGGAGGGCCGCATCTCGATGGGCAAGCTCGCCCAGTCGGTCGTGCACGGCGCGCGCATCGTGCAGATCCGCGGCAACTTCGACGACTGCCTCGAGATCTCGAAGGAGCTCGCCGACCGCTACCCGGTGCACCTCGTCAACTCCGTGAACGACGACCGCATCGAGGGGCAGAAGACCGCGGCGCTCGAGATCATCGACGTGCTCGGCGACGCGCCCGACATCCACATCATGCCGGTCGGCAACGCGGGCAACATCACGAGCTACTGGCGCGGCTTCTCCGAGGCCGCGACGGCCGGCACCGCCACGCGGCGCCCGCGCATGATCGGCTTCCAGGCCGCCGGCGCCGCGCCGATCGTGCGCGGCGAGGTCGTGCGCGAGCCCGACACCGTCGCGACCGCGATCCGCATCGGCAATCCCGCCTCGTGGCAGCAGGCGCTCGCCGCCCGCGACGAGTCGGGGGGCTACATCGGCGCCATCGAGGACGCCGACATCCTGCGCGCCCAGCGGCTGCTCGCATCCTCCACGGGCGTCTTCGTCGAGCCGGCCTCGGCGATCTCGGTCGCGGGCCTGCTCGAGCGGCACGCCGCCGGCGAGATCCCCGCAGGCTCGACCGTGACGCTCACCGTCACGGGCCACGGCCTGAAGGATGCCGCGTGGGGCCTGCGGCTCGAGGACGGCTCGGACGCCACGCCCGAGTCGGCCGACGCCGACACCGCGCAGGTCGCGCAGATGCTGGGCCTCGCGTGACGGCCGCCGACGCGACCGGCACGAACCCGGCCGGCGTGCCGGTCGGCCGACGCGTGCACGTGCGCGTGCCCGCGACGAGCGCGAACCTGGGCCCGGGCTTCGACACGCTGGGCCTCGCGCTCAACGTGCACGACGAGCTCGAGGTCGAGGCGACCGAGTCGGGCGTGCGGGTCGACGTCACCGGCGTCGGCGCGGGCGAGGTGCCGACGGATGAGACGAACCTCGTCGCGCGCGCGCTCCTGCACGTCTTCGACCGGGTCGGCGTTGTGCCTCCTGGCATCGCCATCACGGCGACGAACAGCATCCCCCACGGCCGCGGCATGGGCTCCTCCGGCGCCGCGATCGTCGAGGGCGTGCTCGCGGCGAAGGGCCTGCTCGAGGGCGTCGTCGAGGTCAGCGACGAGGACGTGCTGCGCTACGCGACCGAGCTCGAGGGTCACCCCGACAACGTCGCCCCCGCGATCTTCGGCGGCCTCACCATCGCGTGGGTCGACGAGACCGGCCCGCGCCACAAGCAGCTCGCCGTGCACCGCGGCGTGTCGCTGCTCGTCGCCGTGCCCGAGGCGACGATGTCGACCACCCTCGCGCGCAGCCTGCAGCCGACCGAGGTGCCGCACGCCGACGCCGTCTTCAACCTGTCGCGATCCGCGCTGCTCGTGGCGGCGCTGACGCAGAGCCCCGAGCTGCTGCTCGACGCCACCGAGGACCGGCTGCACCAGATCTACCGGGCGAGCGCGATGCCCGAGACGAGCGCCCTCGTCGCGGCGCTGCGAGCCGCGGGCCACGCGGCCGTCGTGTCGGGCGCGGGGCCCTCGGTGCTCGTGCTCGCGAGCGATCCGGCCGCCCGGCTGAAGGCCGCCCGCATCGTCGAGGAGCGGCCCGAGGCGTGGCACGCGCGCCTGCTGGCCGTCGACATCCGCGGTGGTACAGTGGAGCCCGTCCCCAGCACCGCTGCGGCCTAGCCGCGCGAGGGGACATTCTGACTCCTCTCTCCGCATTCTGAATGCGCCCGACGTCCGCACCGCGGCCGTGAGCGCAGCGGGAGACGTGGTCCCACGCCCGCGAGCATCGCGCGCGGGCCGACATCGAAGGAGCACTCGCCCATGACGAGCGAGATCATCGACAGCATCCCGACGTCTGACGACGCCGCTGTCGCGCAGACCACCAGCCCCGACGCCTCGACGTCCGCACAGGCCGAGGCGCCCGCGCAGACCGCGCCGAAGCGCCGCTCGCGCCGCGCGACGTCGTCGTCCGTGGCCGAGCAGGCCGAGGCGCCCGCCCAGGCCGAGGCGCCCGCAGAGCCCGCCCAGGCCCAGGCTGAGCAGGCCCAGGCCGAGCAGGCTCCGGCCGACGCGCCCGCCGCTGCCCCGGCCGAGGAGGCCGCCCCCAAGCGCCGCGCACCGCGCCGGTCGAAGACCGCCGCCGCTGCCGAGGCACCCGCTGCTGAGGCGCCCGCCGCCGAGGCGGCCGAGGCACCCGCCGACGCCGCGCCGACCGAGGTCGCAGCGACCGATGAGGCCCCCGCTGACGAGGCGCCCGCCAAGCGCGCGCCCCGCGCCCGCTCGAGCCGCTCGCGCGCCAAGTCGGGCGCGCCGTCCGACGACCAGCCGGCACCGCAGCCCGACGCCCCGGTCGCCCAGACGACCGGTGCAGAGGCGACGGACGCGCGCGACGGCGACCGCGCCGACGCCGACCGCACCGCAGACCGCGCCTCCGACGACCGCGCCGCCCGTGCGCGCGCCGCCGTCGTCGAGGTCACCGCGGACGAGCGCTCCGACGACCGCGACGGCGCCGACGAGCGCGGCCAGGACCAGGGCCAGGGCGACGCCCAGGGCGAGGGCCAGCGCGAGGGCGGCTCGCGCCGCCGCCGCAGCCGCGGCAAGGGCAGCCAGCAGGGCCAGGACGACCAGCCGCAGCAGGACGACGACGAGAGCCGCCGCGGCCGTGGCCGCGGCCGCGGTCAGCAGGGCCAGCCGGGCAACCAGCCCCAGCAGCAGCCGCAGGCCGACGCCGACGGCTCGCGCCGCAGCCGCGGTCGCGACCGCACTCGCGGGCGCGTGCAGGGCGACGAGTTCGAGGTGCACGAGGACGACGTGCTGCTGCCCGTCGCCGGCATCCTCGACCTGCTCGACAACTACGCCTTCGTGCGCACCTCCGGCTACCTGCCCGGCTCGAACGACGTCTACGTCTCGCTCGCGCAGGTCAAGAAGCACGGCCTCCGCAAGGGCGACGCGGTCGTCGGCGCGATCAAGCAGCCGCGCGAGGGCGAGCAGCAGCAGTCGAACCGCCAGAAGTTCAACGCGCTCGTGCGCGTCGACTCGGTGAACGGCCAGTCGGTCGAGGACGCGCTCACGCGCGTCGAGTTCTCGAAGCTCACGCCGCTGTACCCGCAGGAGCGCCTCCGCCTCGAGACGACGCCGAACAAGCTCTCGACCCGCGTCATCGACCTCGTGTCGCCGATCGGCAAGGGCCAGCGCGGCCTCATCGTCTCGCCGCCCAAGGCGGGCAAGACGCTCGTGATGCAGGCCATCGCGAACGCGATCGCCGAGAACAACCCCGAGGTCCACCTCATGATCGTGCTCGTCGACGAGCGCCCTGAGGAGGTCACCGACTTCCAGCGCACCGTCAAGGGCGAGGTCATCGCGTCGACCTTCGACCGGCCCGCCGAGGACCACACGATCGTCGCGGAGCTCGCGATCGAGCGTGCGAAGCGCCTCGTCGAGCTCGGTCACGACGTCGTCGTGCTGCTCGACGGCATCACCCGCCTCGGTCGCGCCTACAACCTGTCGGCACCGCCGTCGGGCCGCATCCTCTCGGGCGGCGTCGACTCGAGCGCGCTCTACCCGCCGAAGAAGTTCTTCGGCGCGGCGCGCAACATCGAGCACGGCGGCTCGCTCACGATCCTCGCGACCGCGCTCGTCGAGACCGGCTCCAAGATGGACGAGGTCATCTTCGAGGAGTTCAAGGGCACGGGCAACATGGAGCTGCGCCTCTCGCGCAACATGGCCGACAAGCGGATCTTCCCCGCCGTCGACGTCAACGCCTCCGGCACGCGCCGCGAGGAGATGCTCATGGGCGTCGAGGAGACGAAGGTCATGTGGAAGCTCCGCAGGGCGCTCGCGGGCCTCGACACCCAGCAGGCGCTCGAGCTCGTGCTCAAGCAGCTCAAGGAGACGCAGTCGAACGTCGAGTTCCTCATGAAGGTCTCGAAGTCGGTGCCCGGCCAGCACGACAAGGACTGACATGTTCGAGTCGGTCTCGGGCCTGCTTGCCGAGCACGCCGACCTCGAGCTGCAGCTCGCCGACCCGGCGCTGCACGCCGACGCTGGTCGTGCGCGCCGGGTGAACCGGCGGTACGCCGAGCTGAGCCAGATCAAGGTCGCGCACGAGCGCTGGCGCGCGGCGGTCGACGACCTCGCCGCCGCTCGCGAGCTCGCGCGCGAGGACGAGGCGTTCGCCGAGGAGGTGCCGTCGCTCGAGGCGGCGGCGCACGAGACCGAGGAGCGGCTTCGCCGGCTGCTCATCCCGCGCGACCCGGATGACGGCCGCGACGTGATCATGGAGGTCAAGGGCGGCGAGGGCGGCGAGGAGTCGGCGCTGTTCGCGGCCGACCTCGTGCGGATGTACTCGCACTACGCCTCCGCCCGCGGCTGGAAGATCGAGATGCTCGAGTCGACCGCGAGCGACATGGGCGGGTTCAAGGACGTGCAGATCGCGTTCAAGGGCTCGTCGAGCGACCCGTCCGAGGGTGTCTGGGCGTCGCTGAAGTACGAGGGCGGCGTGCACCGCGTGCAGCGCGTGCCGGCGACCGAGACGCAGGGCCGCATCCACACCTCCACCACCGGCGTGCTCGTCTTCCCCGAGGTCGACGAGCCCGAGGAGGTCGCGATCGATCAGAACGACCTCAAGATCGATGTCTACCGCTCGTCGGGCCCCGGTGGCCAGAGCGTGAACACGACCGACTCGGCGGTGCGCATCACGCACATCCCGACCGGCATCACGGTGTCGATGCAGAACGAGAAGAGCCAGCTGCAGAACCGCGAGGCCGGCATGCGCGTGCTGCGCGCCCGCCTGCTCGCTCGGCAGCAGGAGGAGCGGGATGCCGCGGCGTCGGACGCGCGGCGCAGCCAGATCCGCGGGATGGACCGGTCGGAGCGCATCCGCACCTACAACTTCCCCGAGAACCGCATCGCCGACCACCGCACGGGCTACAAGGCGTACAACCTCGACGCCGTGCTCGACGGCGCCCTGCAGCCGGTGATCGACTCGTGCATCCAGGCCGACGAGGAGGCGCAGCTCGCGGCCCTCGCGGGCGACGCCTGACCGGATGACCGACGCCGCCCGGGACCGACGCGGTCTTGGCGCGGCGTTCTGGCGCTTCTGGAGCGTCGAGGTCGCGACCGAGACGGCGATCGGGCTCGCGGTGATCGCGCTGCAGACGATGGTCGTGCTCGACCTCGGCGGCGGCGCCACGGAGGTCGGCTGGCTGTCCTCCGCGCGCTTCCTGCCGTACGTGGTGCTCGGCCTGCTGGTCGGCGCGATCGTCGAGGGGATGCGGCGCCGCACGGTGATGCTCGTGAGCGACGTGCTGCGGGCGCTCGTGCTCGGCGGCCTCGCGATCGCCTGGCTCTCCGGCGGCGGCTCGCTCTGGGTGCTGCTGCTCGCGGCGGTGCTGCTCGGCGCCGCGAGCCTCGTCAACGACGCCGCGTCGCAGGCGTTCGTGCCGCGGCTCGTCGACCGCGACCGGCTGCTGCCCGCGCACCAGCGGCTCGACGCCGGGTCGAACGCTGCGCAGTCGGCGGGGCCGGCCGTCTCGGGCGTCGTCATCGCCTGGCTCGGCGCGCCCGTCTCGCTGCTGCTCGCGGCGGGTGCGCACCTCGTCTCGGCGGTCGTGCTCGCGACGCTGCCGCCCGATGCGCGCGCACCGCGGCGCGAGCGCGGGCTCGGGCGCTCGATCCTGGACGGGCTCCGCTTCGTCCACCGGCATCCGCGGCTCGGGCCGCAGGCCCGCTGGACCCACGTGTGGTTCCTCTGCAACGGCGCCGCGATGACGCTGCTCGTGCCGCTCGTGCTCGTCGACCTCGACGCGGGGCCCGGCGGCCTCGGGCTCGCGCTCGGCGTGCTCGGTGCGGCGACGCTCGCGGGCACCGCGCTCGCCGGCGTCGTCGCGGGGCGCCTGGGCTTCGCGCGCACGATCATCCTGGAGCGATCGCTGCTGCCCTTCGCCTGGGCGGTCGTCGCGGCGGCAGCGCTGCTCGCGCTGCCGGAGGGCGGCGGGATCGCGCTCGTGCTGACGGGGCTCGCCGCGGCCGGCGTCGCGATGGGCCTGTCGAACCCGAGCGAGATGGCGCTCCGCCAGCGGGCGACTCCCGACAGGATGCAGGCGCGCATGAACGCGACGATGCGCACGGTCAACCGCGCGATGGTCGTGGTCGCCGCCCCGCTCGCGGGCGTGCTCGGCGACGCGATCGGCGTCGGGCCGGCCCTCGCGATCGTCTGCGGCGGCTTCGCGATCGCGGCGATCGGCCTCGCGGCGTCACCGATCGCCCGCGGTCGCACAGCGCGCTAGCAGGCGGCGCCGCTCGACCAGCCCTCGCTCCGCCGAGATGGGGGCTTGTCGTGCCGCCGGGTCAGGCGGACGCTGGTGCGCGGCGGCATCCCGCCGCTCCCGTGCGTGATGAAGAGGAGCCCCCATGTCTCGCAACCTCCGATCCAGGGCGACGGCGGCGGCGGCCGCCGCGGTCCTGGGTCTCAGCCTGATCGCCGTCGCCGGCGCTCCCGCCTACGCCGGCGGCCACTCCGATGACGACGTCGTCACGGTGGCGACCGGGCTCGACAACCCCAGGCAGCTCTCGCTCGGGCGGGGCGGCAGCCTCTACATCGCGGAGGCCGGCGCCCCTGACGCGTGCGCCGCCATCCCGGGCGTCGACCCGGCCTTCCAGGTCTGCGGCCTGACGGGCGCCGTCACCGAGGTGCGGCGGCCTGACCACCGGCGCGCCGAGCAGCGGCAGGTCGTCACCGGGCTGCCCACCATGACCTTCAACGGCGAGGTGGTCGGCGCGTCCGACGTCGCCGTGCGCGGCAACCGCATCGAGGTGCTGATCGGCGGGATGACCGGGGCAGCGACGGCGCGCGCCGACCTGCCCGCCGAGTACGCGTCCTTCGGCACCCTGCGCTCCGCGCGCCTGCGGTCGGCTCCGCTCACCGGCGCCGATCTCAGCCTCGTGGCCGACATCAACGCCTTCGAGGTCGCGAACAACCCCGACGGGAACGTGCCGCCCGACAGCAACGCGATCGGCTTCGTCTCGCTCGGCCACGGACGCTGGGCGGTCACGGATGCCGGCGGCAACGCGCTGCTGCGGGTGGGCCGTGGCGGCGAGCGCGCGGTCGCGGTGTTCCCGAACGGCGACCCGGTGCCCAACCCGTTCGGGCCGGGTGAGGTGAGCCCGCAGGCGGTGCCGACCGACGTCGCCGTGGGTCCCGACGGCGCGTACTACGTGTCGCAGCTGACGGGCTTCCCGTTCCCGACCGGCGGCTCCACGATCTGGCGCGTGACGCGCGACGGGCAGGTCTCGGCGTACGCGACGGGCCTCACGATGGTGACGAGCCTGGCGTGGAAGGGCGACACCCTGTATGCCGTGCAGCTCGACGACGAGAACTTCTTCGACGGGCACGTCGGGTCGCTGCGCGCGGTGACACCCGGCGGATCCGTCCACGAGGCGGTCGTGGACGGCCTGTCGGCGCCGTACGGGCTCGCCATCCGCGGGCACTCGGCGTACCTGACGATCGACTCGGTCTCGCCGGGCGAGGGGTCCGCCATCCGCGTCGACCTGCGCTGAGCCGCGCGGCGGCGAGCGCACCGCGAGGTACGCTCGCCGCATGCTCCTCGAGGTCGTGAACCCGCTGCTGCCCACGGGCTACGACGTCATCTGGACGGTCGCGGTCCTGGCGCTGCTCGCGCTCGCGGCTGTCGCGATCGTGCAGGTGCTGCGCGAGCCGACGCTCTCGGGGCTCGGCGCCGTGCTGTGGCTGCTCGTCATCCTGGCGCTGCCGGTGCTGGGCGCCGTCGCGTGGTTCGTGCTGCGTCCGCGCCGGGCGGCCGGCCAGCTGCCGAGCCTCTAGGGTCGCGCGCATGCCGCAGGTGACGCTCCTCTGCGGGCCAGCGGGCGCCGGCAAGACGACGATCGCGAGAGAGCTCGAGGCGGGTGGCGCGCTCGTGCTCTCGTTCGATCGCGAGGCCTGGGCCCGCGGCGTGCACGACGGTGGCTTCACGCCCGAGCTGATGGCGGCGATCGACGCCGACCTGCACGCCCGGCTCGTGCGCGCGGTCGAGGTGGGGGAGCGGGTCGTCGTCGACGGCTCGCTCTCGGCGCGCTGGGTGCGCGACGCCTGGCGCGAGCGCTGCGACGCGATCGGCGCGGAGCACGAGCTCGTCGTCGTGCGCGCATCGATGGCGTCGCTCGCCGCGCGCGTCGCAGGGCGCGAGGCGGGGCCGGAGTCGGTGCTGCTCGAGCAGGACGCGCTCGCGGCCTTCGTGGCCGGCTTCGACTGGCCGGGCGACGACGAGCCGCACCGCGAGGTCCGCACGGACTGAGCGCCGACACGACCGGCGCGCCTGGACGCCGCAGCGCTCCCCGGCTAGCGTGACGCGCATCCGGTGCGATCGAGGAGGTCCGTCATGGGCAAAGGGGGCTTCCTGGCAGAGCCCGAGCCGAGCGACGCGGTCGAGGCGAAGTACGCCGCCGACCGCGCGGACGACGGCTACGTCATGAACCTCACCCGCGTGTGGGCGCAGGCGCCGCCGGTGGACGACGCGTGGACGGCGTTCGCGGGCGCCGCCGCCGAGGCCGCGGGCCTCACCTTCCGGCAGAAGGGCATCGTCGTCACCGCGCTCGCCGCCGCGATGGGCGACGCCTACTGCTCGCTCGCGTGGGGCACGCGCCTTGCGAGGGCGAGCGACGCGCCGACCGCGCGCGCCGTGCTCGACGGCACCGACGAGGGGCTCGACGACGAGGAGCGCACGATCGCCGCATGGGCGCGGCAGCTCGTGCGCGACCCCAACGGGACGACCGCCGCCGACGTCGACGCCCTGCGCCGGGCGGGATTCGACGATCGGGCCATCCTCGGCCTGACCGCCTACATCGCGGCGCGCATCGCGTTCTCGACGGTCAACGATGCGCTCGGCGCGATCCCGGACGCGGAGCTGCGTGCCGCCGCGCCGGCGGCGGTCCTGGATGCCGTCACCTACGGACGAGCCGCGCCCGCCTGATCCGCACGTGCCAGGATGGCGCCATGGACGTGCTCCTCACGTGGCTCGGCTCCGCGCTAGTGGCTGCCGGAGCCGTCGCGATCGCGGTCGTCGTCCACGCGATCGGCCTCGGCCGCATCGAGCCGTCGCCCGCGCTCGGCCTGCCCGGCAGGCGGCTGCGCGCGGATGCGCCGACCTACCGGCGCACGCACCGCGCGGCCACGCCGCTCACCTGGCTCACGGCATCCGTCGCCGCCATCGCGGCGCTCGGCGCGCTCGCCGCGGGCGCGGCCGCGGGCATCGAGGAGTGGGCGATCCTCGCCGTGCTCGCCGCCGTCGTGCTCGTGGTGGGCCTCGCGCTCGCCACGTGGCGCGCGCACTCGGCGCTCGCCGACGACGCGCCCGCCGACGATGCGCCCGGCGACGACCGCACGGTCGACTGAGCTGCGGACCCCGCGACGGCTCGGCCAGGAGTGTCGGGCTGCTGCGGCAGTGTCACGGCACTCGCGCAGCAACCCGACACTCCGTCGGGGGCAGGGGCCACGGAGCGCGCGGGCGCCGCGCCGCTCAGGCCTGCAGCGTCCAGGGGAAGGCGCGCGCCTGGGGGCTGAGCGCGCCGCCGCGCACGCGCGCGCGGTCCGGCTCGTCGAGCGCACCGGTGATCTCCTCGCCGAGCCGCACGAGCGCGGCGAAGGAGTCGGGGCTCGACCAGGCGGGACGGAGGGTGAAGGCGAGGTCCTCGGTCGAGGTGTTGCCGGAAGCACCCGGCGCGAAGGGGCAACCGCCGAGGCCGCCGAGCGCGCCGTCGACGACGTCCGCCCCCGCGTCGACGGCCGCGAGGGCGTTCGCGACCCCCGCGCCCCAGGTGTCGTGGCCGTGGAACACGAGGCCCGCCTCCGGGCGGCGGGCGGCTGCGAGCCCGACCCGCTCGCGCACGACGGCGGGGTGCGCCTGGCCGAGCGTGTCGCAGATGACGACGTCGCTTGCGCCGGCCGTGCGGTCGTCGCCGAGGATGCGCTCGATGCGATCGAGCGGCACCTCGCCCTCGAAGGGGCACGTGAACGTCGTCGCGATGCAGAGCTGCAGCTCGCCATCGACCGCGCGGGCGGCGGCGAGCGCGTCGGGCATCGCGGCGATCGACGCCTCGGTGTCGCGGCCGATGTTCGCCCGGTTGTGGCTGTCGCTTGCCGAGAAGCAGTACTGGAAGCGCGTGACCCCGGCCGCCGCGGCGCGCTCGACATGGCGCGGCGTCGCCACCCACACCCAGCAGCGCGCGAGCTCGTCGGGCGTGAGCGCCGCGACGACGTCGAGCGTGTCGGCCATCGCCGGCACGAGGTCGGGCCGCGCCATCGAGCCGATCTCGACATGCTCGACGCCGAGCGCGAGCAGCTCGCGCACGAGCCGCACCTTGCGCTCGGTCGGCAGCGGCTTGCCGGTGAGCTGCAGCCCGTCGCGGAGCGTCACGTCGCGGATCCCGACCGTCATGCTGCCTCCTCCTGCACGAGCGCATCCGCTCGCGTCTCGTCCCAGCCGAGCCACTCGGCCAGCACCTCGCGGGTGTCGGCGCCCAGGTCCGGGCCCGGATGCGTGATGGGCAGGCTCCGCCCGCCGACGACCGGCACGATGCCGGGCATCGCGACGCCCTCGCGCAGCCCCGCGCCGTCGTCGATGTCGAAGCGCTGGATCATCTCGCGCGCCGCGTACTGCTCGTCGGCGATGACATCCTCGGCCGTGTAGATGGGGCCGGCGGGCACGCCCGCCGCGTCGAGTGCGTCGAGCGCGTCGCCGCTCGAGCGGGCCGCCGTCCATGCGCCGATCGCGTCGTCGAGCTCGTCGCGGCGCGCCCAGCGCAGCTCGTTCGACGCGAGCGCCGGGTCGGCGCCGAGGTCGGGCCTGCCGATCGCCTCCATGTAGCGCCGGAAGATGCCGTCGCCGTTGCCGGCGACGACGATGCTCCTGCCGTCGCCGCAGAGGTAGGCGTTCGACGGCGCGATGCCCTCCATGCGGCCGCCGGTGCGCTCGCGGCGCTGCCCGTAGGCCGAGAACTCCGGCACGAGCGACTCCGTCACCGACAGCATCGCCTCGTTGAGCGCGACGTCGATCGCGCGCGCGTCGAGGGGGATGCGCGGCGCCGTGCCGTCGGCGGCGGCGCGGGCGCGCTCGCGCTCGAGCAGCCGCATGACGGCGCCGAACGCCGCGTAGAGGCCGGCGATCGAGTCGCCGATCGAGAAGCCCGTGCGGCTCGGTGGCCTGCCGGGCTCGCCGACGAGCTCCCGGAAGCCGCCGTACGCCTCCGCGACGGCCGCGAAGCCGGGCCGCGCCGACATCGGGCCGGTCTGGCCGAAGGCCGAGATGCGCACGAGCACGAGCTCGGGGTTGACGGCCTCGAGCTCGGCCGGGCCGATGCCCCAGCGCTCGAGCGTGCCGGGGCGGAAGTTCTCGAGCACGACGTCGGCCTCCGCCGCGAGCGCGAGCACCGCCGCGCGGCCCGCGTCGCTGCGCAGGTCGAGCACGACCGAGCGCTTGCCGCGGTTGATGGTGCGGAACAGCATCGAGGTGTCGCCCGCGTGCAGCCGCCAGCGCCGCAGCTCGTCGCCGGTGCCGGGCCGCTCGACCTTGACGACGTCGGCGCCGAAGTCGGCGAGCAGCCGCCCGGCGGTGGGCGCCGCGATGTAGTTGCCGAGCTCGAGCACCCGGATGCCCTGCAGCGGCCGGTTCTGCTGGGCTCGCTCCGGCACGACGCCGCTCACAGCACGACCGACAGCAGCAGCACCATGCCGAGCGCGACGATGCTCGCGACCGAGACGCCGACGGTCACCGACTTGAGCGCGCCCCGCACCGACTGGCCGAGGAACGACTGCAGCAGCCAGAAGGTGTTGGAGGTGACGTGGATGCAGAAGAGGGCGCCCGCGCCGGCCGCGAGGCCGATGAGGATCGGGTTGAGCCCGAGGCTCGCGGCGACCGGTGCGAGGATGCCCGCCGCCGTCATCGCCGAGAGCGTCACGGAGCCGACCGCGATGTGGAGCACCGCGGCGAAGACCCAGACGAGCACGATCGGCGCGAACGCCGAGGCGCCGAGGTAGCCGGTGAGCAGGTCGCCGAGCTCGCCCGCGGCGATGACGGCCGCGAGCGCGCCGCCGACGCCGGTGAGGGCGAAGATCTGGCCGGCGTCCTTGAAGCCGTGGACGAGCGCGCGCTCGAGCTCGGTGCGTCCGAGGGCGCGGCGTGCGATCAGCGCGGTGCCGATGACGCCGATGAGGAGGGCGATGGCGGGGGAGCCGAGGAACTGCATCGCCGGCACCTCGGCCTCGGCGATGTCGAGGAGCGCGCCGCCGGCGATGAGCACGAGCGAGAGCAGCAGCGGCGCGAACAGCACGATGAGCGGCAGGCGACGGGCCTCGTCCTCGTGCTCCGCGACGGCGACGGTCGAGCGCTGCGCGCCGTCGCCGGCGACCGGGATCGCCCGCGTCGCACCCGAGACGGAGCGGGGCGCGTCGGCGCCGGACCGGGCGTCGGCATCCGCGCCGCCCGGCTCGTCGCCGTCGTGGATGATCTCCTGCTCGTCGCCCTCGGGGTTCCAGAAGCCGGCGCGGAACGCGATGGTCATGATGAGGATCGAGACGATCACGGTGGGCACGACCACGACGAAGCCCCACAGCAGCATCTGCCCGATCGGGATGCCGAGGCTCGCCGCGATCATGACGGCGCCGATGCCGGGCACCATGAGCGCGATGCCCGTCTCGAGGCTGATGGCGAAGGTCGCGGCCATGATGCCGACGCCCGCCTTGCCGAGCCGCGGCGCGATCCGGCGGGCGAGCGGCGCGGCGAGCACGATCATCACGTCGACGAAGATCGTCTGCAGGTAGGTGGCGAACGAGACGCCGATCGCGAAGGGCACGCCCTTCGGACCGAAGAGCTTGAGGAGCGACTCGACCAGCCGGGTGATCGCGCCCATCCGGTTGAGCAGCGAGCCGATGAGCACGCCCCAGGCGATGAGCAGCCCCGCCTCGGCCATCGTGTCGCCGAAGCCGGTGGCCATGGTCTCGACGGTGCCGAGCGCGCCGAGGCCGCTCATGAGGCCGATGGCGGCGGCGCCGATCGCGAGCGCGATGACGGGGTTGACGTGCAGCCGCACGATCATGATCACGACCGCGACGATGACGACCGCGACGATCGCGAGGATGGTCCATTCGGGCATGGGATCCCTCTCCGTTGAGGGTGGCGCTCGGCGCCACGGATTCCCACATCGTAGGACAGATGCCACATCGCGGGTAGCCCGGCGTGTCGCGCGGCCGTAGGATCGCGCCATGACCGAAGCGCCGCTGCTCGTGCTCGCGAAGATCACCGCGATCCTCGACGCCTTCACGCTGGAGCGTCCGAGCATGACCGCCACCGACATCCGCCGCGCCACGGGCATCCCGGCCTCGACGGCGCACCGGCTGCTCGGCAACCTCGTCGAGCACGGCTTCCTCGACCGCTCCGGCGACGCGTACGCGATCGGCGCGCGTATGGCGTTCTGGGCGGGACCGGCGGTGCGCGCGAGGGCGCTCGGCGATCTGCTGCCGCCGCAGCTCGCGGCGCTGCGCGACGCCACCGGCGAGACGGCGTGCTTCTTCATCCCCGAGCGGGGCGCTCGCGTGTGCGTCGGCGTCGCCGAGACCCTGCACGGGCTCAAGCGGGCGATGTACGTCGGGCGCATCCAGCCGCTGCACGTGGGCAGCGCGGGCCGGGTCATCCTCGCCTGGCGCGACGACCTGCTCGAGGAGGTGCTCGCGACGCCGCTCGCGGCCCTGACCGGCTCGACGATCACCGATCCGGATGCGCTGCGCGCGGTCGTCGCGCGCACGCGGGCCGACGGCTACGCGATCACGGCGGGGGAGCGGGTGGAGGCGGCGAGCGGCGTCTCGGCGCCGGTGTTCGACGCGCACGGCGAGCTCGCCGGCGCGCTCACCGTGATGGGGCCGACGCTGCGGCTCACCGACGAGCGGTGCGCCGCGCTCATCGACGACGTGGTCGGCGCCGCCGACCGGCTGACGGCCTCGATCGGGGGCCGGCGGGTAGCCTGAGAGCAGGCTCGCCGCAGAGCCGCGGACGAGGGAGCCGTACCCGCACAGCGACAAGACGGCCGGAAGGGCTCGTCATGGCATGGGTGATCCTGATCGCCGCCGGCCTCCTGGAGGCGGTATGGGCGACCGCGATGCAGGCGTCGAAGGGCTTCCGCCGCTGGCGGCCGACGGTGCTGTTCGTCGTCGCGATGCTCGCGTCGATGGGCGGCCTCGCGTGGGCGATGCTCGAGATCCCGACCGGCACCGCCTACGCGGTGTGGGTGGGCGTCGGCGCGGTCGCGACCGTGGCGCTGCAGGCCGCGCGCGGCAAGGAGCGGCTCACGGTCGTGCGCTCGCTGCTGCTCGTGCTGCTCGTCGGCTGCCTCGTCGGCCTGAAGCTGGTGAGCTGACGTGCGCGCCCGCACCGCGTGGCTCGTGCTGCTCGCGAGCGCCGTGCTCGAGGCCGTCTGGGCGACGGCGCTCGGGGCCTCAGCCGGCTTCTCGCAGCCTGTCCCGACGATCGTCTTCGCCGTGACCGCCGTGCTGAGCTTCATCGGCCTCGAGCGGGCCGTGCAGACGGTGCCGCTCGCGACCGGCTACGCGGTCTGGACCGGGGTCGGCGGCGCGCTCACCGTCATCTGGGCGCTCGTCACCGGCGCGCAGCCCTGGAACCCGCTCATGCTGCTCTTCCTGGCGGGGATCCTCGTGGCCGTCGCGGGCCTCGCCCTCACTGAGCGCCCGCACGGCTCGCCCGCCGAGGCCACCGCATCCACCCCCGACTGACCCGCCGAGCGGCGGCCGCCGCGCGCGCGGTCACGTCGCCCCTGAGTTGTCAGCTCGGCACACGAGGGGTCATTTGCGTGCGTGAGCGGTCAACCTGGCGTGTGAGTGGTCATCTCGGTACGTGAGCGGTCAACTTGGCGCGTGAGCGGTCAGTTCGGCGCTCGAGCGGTCACTTGCTCGTCCGAGGCGAGGTCGGCCGCTCGACGGGGCATTGACCGTCCACGCGCCGGACTGACCGTTCACGCGCGGGAGTGACCGCTCGGGCGCGGAAGTGACCGCTCGGGCGCGGGAGTGACCGCTCGAGCGCGGAAGTGACCGCTCGGGCGCGGGAGTGACCGCTGACGCGCGGAAGTGACCGCTCGGGCGCGGGAGTGACCGCTCTGGGAGCGGCGGCGGGTCAGATCGAGTACTCGATGTGGGGGAGCTCGGCGGGCGCGGTGCTCGCGACCGGCTTCGCGGGCACGCCGACGAGCGTCACGCCCGAGGGCGCGTCGTGCAGCACGACCGCGTTCGCGCCGACCTTGACGTCGTCGCCGAGCGCGATCGGCCCGAGGATCTTCGCCCCGGCGCCCACGAGCACGCGGTGGCCGAGCGTCGGGTGGCGCTTCACGGCGGCGTTCGCCGTGCCGCCGAGCGTGACCCCGTGGTAGAGCATCACGTCGTCCCCGACCTCGGCGGTCTCGCCGATCACGACGCCCATGCCGTGGTCGATGAAGAAGCGGCGGCCGAGCCGCGCACCCGGGTGGATCTCGACGCCCGTCATGAAGCGCGTCCACTGGCTGCCGGCGCGCGCGAGCGAGCGCGCGCCGGCGTGCCAGAGGCGGTGCTGGATGCGGTGGGCCCAGACCGCGTGCAGGGTCGAGTAGGTGAGCGCGATCGTCACCGCGCCGCGCGCGGCCGGGTCGTGCCGCTTCGCGTTCTCGATGTCCTCCCGGACGTTGAGCAGGCCCATCCGCTCGCCCCTCAGGCCAGGTCGGCGTAGATCGGCATCGAGAGGTAGCGCTCGCCGGTGTCGCAGACGATCGCGACGATCGTCTTGCCGGCCGACTCGGGCCGGCGGGCGATCTCGAGCGCGGCCCAGACGATGGCGCCGGAGGAGATGCCGGCGAAGATGCCGTCCTTCGCCGCGAGGTCGCGGCCGACGCGCACGGCGTCGTCGAGCTGCACGTCGACGACCTCGTCGTAGATGCCGGTGTCGAGGATGGCCGGCACGAAGTTGGCGCCGAGCCCCTGGATCTTGTGCGGGCCGGCCTTGCCCTCGGTCAAAAGCGGCGAGTCCGCCGGCTCGACGACCACGAGGTGGAGGTCGGGCTTGAGCTCCTTGAGGCGTCCGCCGGCTCCGGTGATCGTGCCGCCCGTGCCGACGCCGGCGACGAACACGTCGACCTCGCCGTCGGTGTCGGCCCAGACCTCCTCGGCGGTCGTCTCGCGGTGCACGCGGATGTTCGCCTCGTTCTCGAACTGGCGGGCGAGGATCGCGCCGGGCGTCTCCTCGACGATCTGCTGCGCCCGCTCGACCGCGCCGCGCATGCCGTCGGGGCCGGGCGTGAGCACGAGCTCGGCGCCGTAGGCCTTGAGGATCGCGCGCCGCTCGACCGACATCGTCTCGGGCATCGACAGGATGACCTTGTAGCCGCGCGCGGCGCCGACCATCGCGAGCGCGATGCCGGTGTTGCCGCTCGTGCCCTCGACGATCGTGCCGCCGGGCCGCAGCGACCCATCGGCCTCCGCCGCGTCGATGATGGCCCGGCCGATGCGGTCCTTCACCGATGCGCCGGGGTTGAAGGACTCCACCTTGACGAGCACCGTCGCGTGCGTGTCGTTCGTGCGCTGGAGGCGCACGAGGGGAGTGCCGCCGATGGTGGCGGTGATGTCGTCGAAGATGTGCGCCATGCGTTGTCCTTTCACCCGATGGAAGCGTTGCTTTCAGTGTAGAGGCGCTCGGCTGGGCGCCCGGTGCCTGCACGCTTGGGGGACACGCCGTCGCTATACCGTTGGCGCGTGAACGAACGATCGGTCGGGGACGACGTCCGCGACGCCCGTGCGAGGCTCGCCCTCGTCGGCATCGACGGACCGGATGCAGAGCTGCTCGCGGCATGGGCTGCGGGGAGCGGGGTCGGCGCGATCCGCGTCGACATGGCGATGGGCCGCCCGTTCGAGCCGGATGCGCTCGACCGGTTCCGCGCCGCCGTCGACCGCCGCGAGGCGCGCGAGCCGCTGCAGCACATCACCGGCCTCGCCCCGTTCCGGCACGTCGAGCTGCTGGTGGGCCCCGGCGTCTTCACGCCGCGCCCGGAGACCGAGCTGCTCGTCGAGGTCGCCCTCGACCACCTCCGCGCAGCGGTCGCGCCGACCGTGCTCGACGTCGGCACCGGCTCCGGCGCCGTCGCGATCGCGCTCGCCCGGGAGGCGGGCGCGCGCGTCGTCGCCGTCGAGCAGAGCCCCGCTGCCTTCTCGTGGGCGCGCCGCAACATCGCCGCGCTCGCCCCGGGCATCGTGCTCCTGCACGCCGACGCGCGCGACGCCGCGGCGCTCGCGGCGGTGGGCGTGCACGCGGGCTCGCTCTCGGCGCTCGTGTCGAACCCGCCCTACGTGCCGCACGCATCCGTGCCCGCCGACCCGGAGGTGCGCGGCTTCGATCCGGCGCGCGCGCTGTACTCGGGCGTCGACGGGCTCGAGCTCGTGCGCGATCTGGCGCCCCTCGCCGCCGACCTCGTCGCCCCCGGCGGGCTCGTCGCGTTCGAGCACGCCGAGCACCAGTCGGCCGCGATCCGCGAGATGCTCGAGGATGCGGGCTTCCACGATGCGCGCACGCACCGCGACCTGACCGGCCGCGACCGCGTCACGGCGGCCATCCGCTGACCACGTCGCGATCCGGTGCGCCGGTACGATGAGCGGGTGCCCGCCATCCACGACTGCGCCGATCCGATGTCCCTGCTCGACGGCGTCCGCGCCGCTCGCACGGCCATCGCCGCCGGCCGCTGCATCGTGATGCCGACCGACACCGTCTACGGCATCGCGGCGGACGCGTTCTCGCACGCCGCGGTCGCCGGGCTGCTCGCCGCGAAGGGCCGCGACCGGGGCTTCCCCCCGCCCGTGCTCGTCGCCGACCGCGCCATGGCGAGCGCGCTCGCGGAGTCGGTGCCCGCAGAGCTCGAGCCGCTGCTCGACGCGCACTGGCCGGGCCCGCTCACCGTCATCCTGCGCGCGCAGCCGTCGCTCACCTGGGACCTCGGCGACACCGGCGGCACCGTCGCCATCCGCGTGCCCGACCACCCCATCGCGATCGGCCTGCTGCGCGAGACCGGCCCGCTCGCGGTCTCGAGCGCCAACCTGCACGGGCGCCCTGCGCCGACCGAGGCGGCCGCGGCTGCCGAGATGCTCGGCGACAGCGTCGCCGTCGTGCTCGACGCCGGCACCGTCGGCGGCGCCGCCGCGGCGGGGGAGCAGAACGGCTCGACGATCCTCGACTGCTCGACCCCCGGCACCTTCCGCATCGTGCGCCAGGGCGTGCTGCCGCGAGCCGTGATCGCCGAGGCGCTCGGCGAGCTGCTCGTCGACGGGTGATGCCGTGATCTTCCTGGCCGTCGCGGCCGTCGCGGCGGTCATCACGTTCCTCACCAGCCGGGTCGTGCTGCGCCTCGCGCTGCGGTTCGGCATCCACCCGCCGGTGCGCGACCGCGACGTGCACTCGCGGCCGACGCCGCGCCTGGGCGGCGTGGCGATGTGCCTGGGGCTGCTCGGCGCGTTCGGCGTCGCCGCGCTCATCCCCGAGCTGTCCGGCGTCTTCGCCGAGCCGGTGCGCATCTGGACGCTGCTCGCCGGCGCCGTCGCGATCTGCGCGATCGGCGTGCTCGACGACCTCTACGACCTCGACTGGATGCTGAAGCTCGGCGCGCAGATCCTGGTCGCCGCGGGCGTCGCGATCTTCGGCGTGCAGATCGTCAGCCTCCCGATCGGCGGGCTCACCGTGCCGTCGTCGACGATGGCGATCAGCCTCACCGTGCTGCTCATCGTGCTCGTCATGAACGCGGTGAACTTCATCGACGGCCTCGACGCCCTGGTCGCGGGCACGACGATCATCGGCTCGACCGCGTTCTTCGGCTACATCTTCATCATCAGCGCCAACCAGGGCCAGCAGAACGCCTACTTCTCGCTCGCGAGCCTCATCACGTCGATCATCGTGGGCGTCTGCCTCGGCTTCCTGCCCGTCAACTGGCACCCGGCGCGCATGTTCATGGGCGATGGGGGAGCGCTCATGCTCGGGCTCATGACCGCGGCGAGCGCGATCGCGGTCACGGGCCAGATCGACCTCGCGACCATGGGCGGGCGCAGCCAGATCCTGCCGGCCTTCATCCCCATCCTGCTGCCGCTCGCGATCCTGCTGCTGCCGCTCACCGACTTCGTGCTCGCCGTCGTGCGCCGGCTCGTGAACGGCTCGAGCCCCTTCGCCGCCGACCGCAAGCACCTGCACCACCGGCTGCTCGACATGGGCCACTCCCACCTCGGCGCCGTGCTGATCTTCTACGCGTGGACCGCCGTCGTGTCGATCGGCTGCCTCATCTTCCTGTTCCCGCCCTGGTGGGTGGCGATCGGTATCATGGTCGCGGGATTCCTCGTGTGCGCGGTGCTCACCGCTGCGCCGGTCAGCCGGCGCGTGTGGCAGACGCTGCTGCGCGTGCTGCGCGAGCGCCGAGCTGCGCGCAGAGGACTCGAGCCGATCGACACGCAGCGCAGCCAGACCATCGACACACGAGGAGACAGCCGGTGACCACGACCGCGATCATGCAGCGGATCCTGCTCTGGGGAGGCATCCTCGCAGCCGCGGTCGCCGTCGTCGGCGGGGTGGTCGGATGGCTGCTCGCCGCAGGCGCCGGCCTCGCGTCCGCGCTCGTCGGCACCGCCCTCGCCATCATCTTCTGCATGCTGACGGCCGTGAGCATCCTGCTCGCCTTCAAGGCATCGCGCGGCGTCATGATCTCGGGTGCCTTCTTCGGCATCGTGCTCGGCGGCTGGCTGCTGAAGTTCGTGCTGTTCATCGTGCTCGTCTTCGTGCTCGGCGACCAGGAGTGGCTGCACCGCGGCGTCGCCTTCGGGTCGCTCGTCGCGGCCGTCATCGGCTCGCTCGTGATCGACTGCGTCGTCATCGCCACGAGCCGCCAGCCGACGATCGACAGCGACGCCGACGACGAGACGCAGGGGCGCCCGGCATCGGGCGCTCGGGCGTGATGGAGGCGTCGTCGGGGCCCGCTGCCGCCCACCTCTCTGATAGTGTCGTACCTGCTCCCCCCACTGCCGCGCTCAGCTTCGAGCGTGCCCGCGCGAGGGGGTGCACCGACGTCGAACCGGCGCCAGGCGCCCTGAGGTTGAGGAAGACACGCTGAACGCCTTGCTGACGCCGCTGGCTGCCGCTGGAACCGAGCCCGAGCCGTTCCATCCGCCGTCGATCGCCGACTTCTTCCCGGACATCGTGCTCTTCGCCGACCCGACCATCGAGTGGTTCGGCAGCGACGAGCCGATCTTCGGCATCAACCGCATCATGCTCATCCGCATGCTGTCGGCGCTCGTCATCATCCTGATCTTCGTGCTCGGCACCCGGAAGATGCGCCTCATCCCGACGCGCGGCCAGAGCATCGTCGAGATGGGCCTCGGCTTCGTCCGCGACGGCATCGCCTACGACCTGCTCGGCGAGAAGGACGGCCGGCGCTTCCTGCCGCTCATCACCACGATCTTCTTCATGGTGCTGTCGATGAACATCACGGGCATCGTGCCGTTCCTCAACATCGCGGGCACCGGCGTCATCGGCGTCCCGCTCGTGCTGGCGCTCGTCGCGTACGGCGCGTTCATCTACGCCGGCGTCAAGAAGCACCCGGGAGCGTTCTTCAAGAACGCGCTCTTCCCGCCCGGCGTGCCGTGGCCGCTGTACATCATCGTGACGCCGATCGAGTTCGTCTCGACCTTCGTCCTGCGCCCCATCACCCTCACGCTCCGACTCATGATGAACATGGTCGTCGGGCACCTGCTGCTCGTGCTGTTCTTCGCGGCCACGCAGTTCTTCTTCTTCTCCGCCGGTGGCTTCTACACGCTCTTCGGCGTGGGCACGTTCGCCTTCGGCTTCGCCTTCACGCTCTTCGAGGTCCTCGTCGCAGTGCTGCAGGCCTACGTCTTCGCCCTCCTGACCACTGTCTACATCCAGCTCGCGCTGGCTGAAGAGCACTGACCCTTCCGGGCAACCGGAACCGCAGAAAGGAACCACCGTGGACAACGCCACGACCATCCTCGCCGAGATCAACGGCAACATCGGCACCGTCGGCTACGGCCTCGCGGCCATCGGCCCCGCCATCGGCGTGGGCATCGTCGTCGGCAAGACGATCGAGTCGGTCGCCCGCCAGCCGGAGCTGCAGGGTCGCCTGACGGTGCTCATGTACATCGGCATCGCCTTCACCGAGGCGCTGGCGTTCATCGGCATCGCCACGTACTTCTTCATGACGAACTGAGCCACGGATGCTCACCACTCCTCTCTTCCTCGCGGAGGAGTCGGGGGAGGCCACACCGAACCCCCTGCTTCCCGCGCCGTACGACATCCTGTGGTCGGCGGTCATCTTCGTCGTCCTGCTGCTGATCTTCTGGAAGGTCATCCTCCCGCGCATGCAGGCGCTCCTCGACGAGCGCTCCGCAGCCATCGAGGGCGGCATCAAGAAGGCGGAGGCCGCGCAGGCCGAGGCCGCTGCCGCGCTGGAGTCGTACAACACCCAGCTCGCTGAGGCCCGTGCCGAGGCCGGTCGGATCAAGGACCAGGCTCGCGCCGACGCCGCCAAGATCGAGGCCGACCTCAAGGCTCGCGCCAACGACGAGGCCGAGCGCATCACCGCCCAGGCGCACCAGCGCATCGAGGCGGAGCGCCAGGCTGCCTTCACGTCGCTGAAGACCGAGGTCGGCACGCTCGCCCTCGGCCTCTCCGAGAAGGTCGTCGGCGAGTCGATGGACGACGCGCGGTCCGCCGCGATCGTCGACCGCTTCCTGGCCGAGCTCGAGCACGACGGGGCGAACCGCTAGTGGGCAGCGCGACCAGCCAGGCGCGGACCGCCATCGACGAGGCACTCGTGCGCCAGCCGCAGGCCGGCCTCGACGACGCGCGGGACCTGTTCCAGGCATCGCGCGCCATCGAGCGCAGCCCGCAGGTGCTCGCGGCGCTCGCCGACCCGGTCTCGGCTCCGGATGCGCGCGCGGCACTCGCCGAGCGCGTGCTCGGGCAGCTCGGTGCACCGGCGGTCTCGATCGTCGCGCACCTGGCGCGCCAGCGCTGGTCCGACGCCGCCGACATCCTCACCGCCATCGACGACGCGGGCATCCGCATCGCCGTGCGCGGAGCGGCCGGCGCCGACGTCGCGGGCGAGATCGCCTCGTTCTCGCGCATCGTGTCCTCCGACCCGCAGCTCGAGCTCGCGCTCGGCGGCGTGCTCGGCAAGGCCGACGACAAGGCCGCGCTGCTGCAGCGGCTCATCGGCGGGCGAGCGAGCGAGGCGACCACCGTGATCCTCGACCACCTCGTCCGCGTGCCGCGCGGCCGCCGCATCGGGCAGCTGCTCCGCGGCGCCGCGACCGAGGTCGCGGCCGCCGCCGGTCGCTCGATCGCGACCGTCACCTCGGCCCGCGAGCTCCCGACCGCTCAGCTCGACCGGCTCCGCGCCGGCCTCGAGCGCCAGTACGGCCGCACGCTGCAGCTGCAGCAGGTCGTCGACCCGGCCGTCGTCGGCGGCCTCAGGGTGGCGATCGGCGACGACGTCATCGACGGCACCGTCCGTTCCAAGTTCACCGACCTGCGCCTGAAGCTCGGCTAGGTCGAAGGCATTCGAAGAGGAAGACACATGTCAGAGCTCACCATCAGCCCCGACGAGATCAAGGGCGCACTCGCCGACTTCGTCTCGTCCTACGAGGCATCCACGTCGACGACGGCCGAGGTCGGCCACGTCATCGACGCCGCCGACGGCATCGCCCACGTCGAGGGCCTGCCCGGCGTCATGGCCAACGAGCTCGTGCGCTTCGCGGACGGCACGCTCGGCCTCGCGCAGAACCTCGACGAGACCGAGATCGGCGTCGTCGTGCTCGGTGAGTTCGGCGGCATCGTCGCCGGCATGGAGGTCACCCGCACCGGTGAGGTCCTTTCGGTGCCGATCGGCGAGGGCTACCTCGGCCGCGTCGTCGACCCGCTCGGCAACCCGATCGACGGCCTCGGCGAGGTCGCCTCGAGCGGCCGCCGCGCCCTCGAGCTCCAGGCGCCGGGCGTCATGCAGCGCAAGTCGGTGCACGAGCCGCTCCAGACCGGCATCAAGGCCATCGACGCGATGATCCCGGTCGGCCGCGGCCAGCGCCAGCTGCTCATCGGCGACCGCCAGACGGGCAAGACGGCGATCGTGATCGACACGATCATCAACCAGAAGGCCAACTGGGAGTCGGGCGACGTCAACAAGCAGGTCCGCTGCATCTACGTCGCGATCGGCCAGAAGGGCTCCACGATCGCCGCCGTCAAGGGTGCGCTCGAGGACGCCGGCGCCATGGCGTACACGACGATCGTCGCGTCGCCCGCGTCCGACCCGGCCGGCTTCAAGTACCTCGCGCCGTACGCCGGCTCGGCCATCGGCCAGCACTGGATGTACGAGGGCAAGCACGTCCTGATCATCTTCGACGACCTGTCGAAGCAGGCAGAGGCCTACCGCGCCGTCTCGCTGCTGCTGCGCCGCCCGCCGGGCCGCGAGGCATACCCGGGTGACGTGTTCTACCTGCACTCCCGCCTGCTCGAGCGCTGCGCGAAGCTGTCCGACGAGCTCGGCGCCGGATCGATGACGGGCCTGCCCATCATCGAGACGAAGGCGAACGACGTCTCGGCGTACATCCCGACCAACGTGATCTCGATCACCGACGGCCAGATCTTCCTGCAGTCCGACCTGTTCAACGCCAACCAGCGCCCCGCGGTCGACGTCGGCATCTCGGTCTCGCGCGTCGGTGGCGACGCGCAGGTCAAGTCGATCAAGAAGGTCTCCGGCACGCTGAAGCTCGAGCTCGCGCAGTACCGCTCGCTCGAGGCGTTCGCGATGTTCGCCTCCGACCTCGACGCCACGTCGCGCCGCCAGCTCGACCGAGGCGCTCGCCTCACCGAGCTGCTGAAGCAGCCGCAGTACTCGCCGTACCCCGTGGAGGAGCAGGTCGTCTCGATCTGGGCCGGCACGAACGGCAAGCTCGACACGGTGCCGGTGAACCAGGTGCTGCAGTTCGAGTCGGAGCTGCTCGAGCACATGCGCCACAACGGCACGGTGCTGTCGACGCTCCGCGAGACGAACGTGCTCGACGACGCGACGCTCGCGAGCCTCGAGTCCGAGGTCGACGCGTTCGTCAAGAACTGGCAGTCGAAGCCGGAGTCGAGCATCACCGACCCGGGCACCGAGTCCGACACGCCGATGGTCGAGGACGTCAACCAGGAGCAGATCGTCAAGGGCCGTCGCTGACGCGAGCTCGCTGAGGAGGCGACATGGGAGCCCAGCTCCGGGTCTACACGCAGAAGATCAAGTCTGCGCAGACGACCAAGAAGATCACGAAGGCGATGGAGCTCATCGCTGCATCGCGCATCCAGAAGGCGCTCGCACGCGTGCACGCCTCGACGCCGTACGCTCGCGCGCTCACGCGCGCCGTCAGCGCGGTCGCCACGTACTCCAACGAGGCGCACCCGCTGACGGTCGAGCGGCCGGAGCTCAAGCGCGCGGCGATCGTCGTGCTGACGAGCGACCGCGGCCTCGCCGGTGCGTTCAACTCGCAGATCCTGCGCGAGGCGAGCGAGCTGCGGGCGAAGCTCGAGGCTGAGGGCAAGGAGGTCGACCACTACCTGGTCGGCAACAAGGCCGTCGGCTACTTCCGCTTCCGCAAGCGCACCGCGGTGCGCGAGTGGACGGGGCAGTCGGAGACGCCGAGCCCGGAGCTCGCGCAGGAGATCGCCGACGCGGTGCTCGAGGCGTACGTCTCGGAGCAGGTCGACGAGATCCACGTCGTCTACAACCGCTTCGTCAGCATGATGACGCAGGACCCGACCTCGGTACGGCTGCTGCCGCTCGAGATCGTCGAGGCCTCGGGCGCCGAGAGCGCCGAGCAGTTCCCGCTCTACGAGTTCGAGCCGGAGCCCGCGGGCGTGCTCGACGCACTGCTGCCGGTCTACGTCGAGAGCCGCATCTTCAACGCCCTCCTGCAGTCGGCCGCCGCGAAGCAGGCAGCCACGCAGAAGGCGATGAAGTCGGCCTCCGACAACGCCGACAAGCTCATCACCGACTACACCCGCCTGCGCAACAACGCGCGCCAGGCCGAGATCACGACGCAGATCTCCGAGATCGTGGGCGGCGCGGACGCCCTCGCCTCGGCGAAGTAGCCACGAAAGGCAAGCACCATGACCATCACTGACACCACAGAGGCCTCGCAGAAGCAGGCCGGCGTCGGCCGCGTCGCTCGCGTGACCGGGCCCGTCGTCGACATCGAGTTCCCGCACGACGCCATCCCCGGCATCTACAACGCGCTCAAGACGACCGTCGACTTCGGCGACGGCACCGAGCCGCAGGAGATCACGCTCGAGGTCGCGCAGCACCTCGGCGACGACCTCGTGCGCGCCATCGCCCTTAAGCCGACGGACGGCCTCGTCCGCGGCCAGGAGGTGCGCGACACGGGCGACCCGATCATGGTGCCCGTCGGCGACATCACCAAGGGCAAGGTGTTCAACGTCATCGGCGAGCCCCTCAACCTCGGTGAGGGCGAGACCCTCGAGGTCTCCGAGCGCTGGTCGATCCACCGCAACGCGCCCTCGTTCGACCAGCTCGAGTCGAAGACGCAGCTGTTCGAGACCGGCATCAAGGTCATCGACCTGCTGACGCCCTACGTGCTCGGCGGCAAGATCGGCCTGTTCGGCGGCGCCGGCGTCGGCAAGACGGTGCTCATCCAGGAGATGATCCAGCGCGTCGCGCAGGACCACGGCGGTGTCTCGGTGTTCGCCGGCGTCGGCGAGCGCACCCGTGAGGGCAACGACCTCATCCACGAGATGGAGGAGGCGGGCGTCTTCGACAAGACCGCCCTCGTCTTCGGCCAGATGGACGAGCCGCCGGGCACGCGCCTCCGCGTCGCGCTCTCGGCGCTCACGATGGCGGAGTACTTCCGCGACGTGCAGAACCAGGACGTGCTGCTCTTCATCGACAACATCTTCCGCTTCACGCAGGCCGGCTCCGAGGTCTCGACGCTGCTGGGCCGCATGCCCAGCGCCGTCGGCTACCAGCCGAACCTCGCCGACGAGATGGGCATCCTGCAGGAGCGCATCACGTCAACCCGCGGCCACTCGATCACGTCGCTGCAGGCCATCTACGTGCCGGCTGACGACTACACCGACCCGGCCCCGGCCACGACGTTCGCGCACCTCGACGCCACGACGGAGCTCTCGCGAGAGATCGCGTCGAAGGGCCTCTACCCGGCCGTCGACCCGCTCACCTCGACGAGCCGCATCCTCGACCCGCGCTACCTGGGCAACGACCACTACCGCGTCGCGACCACGGTCAAGCAGATCCTCCAGAAGAACAAGGAGCTGCAGGAGATCATCGCGATCCTCGGTGTCGACGAGCTCTCCGAGGAGGACAAGATCGTCGTGTCGCGTGCACGCCGCATCCAGCAGTTCCTCTCGCAGAACACCTACATGGCGAAGAAGTTCACCGGCGTCGAGGGCTCGACCGTGCCGCTCAAGGAGACCGTCGAGTCGTTCGACGCGATCGCCAAGGGCGAGTTCGACCACGTGGCGGAGCAGGCGTTCTTCAACGTCGGCGCCATCTCGGACGTCGAGGCCAAGTGGGCGCAGATCCAGAAGGAGAACGGCTGATGGCTCTCGCCGTCAGCATCGTGTCGGCCGCGGCCGAGGTGTGGTCGGGTGACGCCTCGCAGGTGGTCGCGCGCACGACCGAGGGCGAGATCGGCATCCTGACGGGCCACGAGCCGCTGCTCGCCGTGCTCGCCGAGGGCCAGGTGCGCGTCACCGACGCGTCCGGCACGGTGCACAAGGTGGATGCCGAGGACGGCTTCCTCTCGGTCGACCACGACCGCGTGGAGATCGTGGCCAGGAACGCCAAGCTCGCGTGATCGTCCTGCTGCCGCCCAGCGAGACGAAGGCGGCAGGCGGGACGGGTGATCGCCTCTCGACGGCCGGTCTGGGATATCCCGGGCTGGCCGTCGCCCGTTCGCGGGCACTGGCGGCGCTCGACCGCCTCGTCGCCGAGGGGCAGGACGTCTCGACGCCCGCGAAGGCGCGCGCCGCGGCCGACAACGCCGCCGTGCGCACGTCCGCGACGATGCCCGCCATCGAGCGCTACACCGGCGTGCTCTTCGACGCGCTCGATGCCGCGTCGCTCGCGCCCGACGCGCGCGCGTGGCTCGACGGCCACGTCGTCGTGCAGTCGGCGCTGCTCGGCTTCCTGCGCGCCTCCGACCGCATCCCCGCCTACAAGGTGTCCGAGCACACGAAGCTGCCGGGCGAGCGGATGCGCGAGCTGTGGTCGGGCTCCGGATCGGTCATCGAGGGCTTCGCGCTCGACCTGCGCTCGAAGGCCTACGCGTCGCTCGCTCCCGTCGCGGGCGCCGTGCCCGTCGAGATCGTCTCGCCCGACGGCAAGGCGCTCAACCACTGGAACAAGGCGGGCAAGGGCGCGCTCGTGCGCGCGCTCGCCGAATCGCGCGTCGTGGCGGACTCGGCGGATGCGCTCGTCGCGTGGGCCGCGTCGTCGGACGTGCCGCTCGAGCGCACGGATGCCGGCCTGCGCCTGACGGTGCAGGACCCGCGCCTCGTCGCCGCCCGCTGACCAGCAGCATCGGGGTACAGCGCACGTGCGGGTACGTGCTCCTAGCATCGCTGCATGCCAGATGTACCCCAATCCGACGCCATCGCCGCCGCTGCCGCCGACTTCGGATGGTCCGAGCTGCGGCCCGGGCAGCGGGAGGCGGTCCAGGCCGCGCTCGACGGGCGCGACGTGCTCGCGGTCATGCCGACCGGCCACGGCAAGTCGGCGATCTACCAGCTCGCCGCCGGCCTCACCGAGGGCCTCACCATCGTCGTGTCGCCGCTCATCGCGCTCCAGCGCGACCAGGTCGAGCAGCTCGGCGAGCTCGGCGCCGATCCCGCCGTCGCCGTGAACTCGTCGCAGCGCGCGACCGAGACCCGCGAGGCATGGGAGGAGCTCGAGGCCGAGGAGGCCGGCTTCCTCTTCCTGGCGCCCGAGCAGCTCGCCCGCGACGAGGTCGTCGAGCGGCTCCGCGGGCTGTGCCCGACGCTGTTCGTCGTCGACGAGGCGCACTGCGTCTCGGCGTGGGGGCACGACTTCCGTCCGGACTACCTGCGGCTCGGCCACGTGATCGAGGCGCTCGGGCATCCGACGACGATCGCCCTCACGGCCACGGCGGCGCCGCCGGTGCGCGACGAGATCGTCGAGCGCCTGCGGATGCGCGACGCGCACCAGGTGGTGCGGGGCTTCGACCGCCCGAACATCTTCCTCGAGGCCCACCGGGTGGCCGACGACGACGAGCAGCGGCGAGCGGTCGTCGAGCGCGCGAGCGCCGAGGCGAAGCCGGGGCTCGTCTACGTCGCCACCCGCAAGCAGGCGGAGCAGCTGACCGACGAGCTGCGGGCGGCCGGCATGCGCGCGGAGACGTACCACGCAGGGCTCTCCCGCGCCGAGCGCGAGCGCGTGCACGACGCCTTCACCGACGGCAGCGCGGAGGTCGTCGCCGCGACCTCGGCCTTCGGCATGGGCATCGACAAGGCCGACGTGCGGTTCGTGCTGCACGCCGCGGCGCCCGAGTCGCTCGACGCGTACTACCAGGAGATCGGGCGCGCCGGCCGTGACGGTGAGCCGGCCCTCGCCGCGCTCTACTTCCGGCAGGAGGACTTCGGGGTGCACCGCTTCCGCACCGCGGGCTCCGCCGACACCGACATGCTGTCGAAGGTCGCGTCGCGGATCCGGCGCGCGAAGCAGCCGGTGCCGCCCGAGCGGCTGCGCGAGCGGCTCGAGGTCGGCGCGAGCCGGCTCACCTCCGCGGTCAACCTGCTCGAACAGACCGGCGCGCTCGAGACCAACGGGGACGGCGACCTCGTGTGGCGCGAGGGCACGGTCAAGCCTGCCGTCGCCGAGGCGGCGAGGCTCGCGGAGGCGCGGCGCCGGGTCGACCGCTCGCGCATCGACATGATGCGGGGCTACGCCGAGACGGGCGGCTGCCGCCGGCGGTTCCTGCTCGGCTACTTCGGCGAGGACCTGCCCGAGCGTTGCGGTGCGTGCGACACGTGCAGGAGCGGGTCGGCCGCGCGCGTCGAGGAGACGCGCGGTGAGGGGGACGCGGACGCGAGCTGGCCCGTGGGGCTCGAGGTGCGCCACGAGGCGTGGGGCGAGGGCAGCGTCGTCAGCGAGGACGGTGACCGCATCACCGTGCTGTTCGACGAGGAGGGCTACAAGACCCTCGCGGTGGAGGCGATCGAGCGCACCGGCGTGCTGCAGCCGCTGCCCGCTGCTTAGCCGTCACCAAGGAACCGTGAAGGTGCGCCTCACGGCGCGGCGGCACGATGCCGGAGGGCGCGCATCGGCGGCCCGATCATCCGCTCGAGAATCCGGTTGACTATGGCCATGACCCCGACCAGCCCGCGCGCACCGCTCGTGCGCCCCGACGGGATGCCCGTCCGCGCGCTCGTCGTCGACGACGAGGTCAACCTGAGCGAGCTGCTGCGCATGGCGCTGTCGAACGACGGGTGGGAGGCGCGGACGGCAGGCAACGGGCAGGAGGCGCTCAATGCCGTCCGCGAGTTCCAGCCCGACATCATCGTGCTCGACATCATGATGCCGACGATCGACGGCATGGAGGTGCTGCGCCGCATCCGCGCGACGGGCAACGACGTGCCGGTGCTGTTCCTGACCGCGAAGGACGCGGTCGAGGACCGCATCGCCGGCATCGACGAGGGCGGCGACGACTACGTCACGAAGCCGTTCAACCTCGAGGAGGTCATCGCGCGGCTCCGGCGGATGGCGCGCCGCCACGTCGCGATCGCCGACGCCGACCCACGGCTCCAAGTGGGTGACCTCGTGCTCGACGAGGAGACCTACGAGGTCGCGCGTGCGGGCACGGCCGTGACGCTCACCGCGAAGGAGTTCGAGCTGCTGCGGTTCCTGATGCGCAACCCGCGGAGGGTGCTCAGCAAGGCGCAGATCCTCGAGAGCGTCTGGAGCTACGACTTCGGCGGCAAGTCGAGCATCGTGGAGATCTACATCTCCTACCTGCGGAAGAAGATCGATCAGCTCGGCGAGCCGATGATCCACACCGTGCGCGGGGTCGGCTACACGATCAAGCCGGCGTGAAGCGCCGCGCCCCCCGTCGCGCCTGGACGCTGCGCCGCACGATCGTGACCGGCGCGAGCGTCCTGGTCGCGCTCGCGCTCCTCCTCACGAGCATCATCACGATGTCGGCGCTGCGATCGGCCGAGATCGAGCGGCTCGATGAGCAGGTGCTCGCAGGCCTGGACTTCGCCGCCGGCCCCCGCGGTGAGCCCGACGGCGGTCCCGGCGGACCCGGCGGCAGCGGCTTCGAGCCGGCCGCGCGGATCGGCACGCTCCAGGTGGTGGTCGACGGCTCGGGCACCGCGACGAGCGCGACCTACGCGGGCGTCGACGGCGAGGAGGTGCCGCTGGCGTCATCCCAGCTCGAGGCGCTCCTCGCGGCCGACCTCGGCGAGCGCGCGCCCACGACCATCGACCTCGGCGGTGAGCTGGGGACCTTCCGGGTCGCGGCGGAGGCCCGAGACGGCCGCACCATCATCTCCGGCAGCTCGCTCGACGACGTCGATGCGACGACGGGCGCGATCACCGGCATCCTGGCGGTCGTGATGGGCGCGGCGCTCATCCTCGTCGTCGTGGGCCTCGCCCTGGTCGTCACGCGCGCGCTGCGGCCGCTCGAGCGGGTGACCGGCATTGCGCAGCGCGTCGCCGAGCGGCCGCTCGCGGCCGGCGCGGTGGAGCTGCCGGACCGCGTCGCCGTCGCAGACACCGACCCGCACACCGAGGTGGGGCGCGTCGGGCTCGCGCTCAACACGCTGCTGTCGCACGTCGAGACCTCGCTCGCAGCACGCGAGCGCAGCGAGCAGCAGCTGCGCCGCTTCATCGCCGACGCGAGCCACGAGCTGCGCACGCCGCTCGCCTCGATCCGCGGCTACGCGCAGCTCTCGCAGGGCGAGGACGCGCCCATGACGCCGACGCAGGAGCGCTCGCTCGAGCGGATCAGCGCCGAGGCGGTGCGCATGAGCTCGCTCGTCGACGACCTGCTGCTGCTCGCGCGGCTCGACGCCGGCCAGCAGCTGCGGCGCGATCCCGTCGACCTCGCGCTCGTGCTCGTGGACGCCGTCAGCGACGCACACGCAGCAGCACCCGACCACGAGTGGATCCTCCACGTCGACGAGACGGTCGAGGTGCGCGGTGACGAGGGCCGCATCCGGCAGGTGATCGCGAACCTGCTCGGCAACGCCCGGGCGCACACGCCGGCGGGCACGACCGTCACCGCATCGCTCGCGCACGACGCGACTCACGCCGAGATCCGCGTCCTGGACGACGGGCCGGGCATCGACCCGGCGCTGGGGTCGCGCCTCTTCGAGCGCTTCGTGCGCGGCGATGCGTCGCGTCACCGCGCGGCGGGCAGCACGGGGCTCGGGCTCTCGATCTCGCAGGCGATCGTCGCCGCGCACGGCGGCACCATCGAGGTCGACAGCGCGCCCGGACGCACGGAGCTCATCGTCCGGCTCCCGCTCAGCTGACCCGCGGCCTAGCATCGAGCCGTGACGAACCGGCCAGAGACCCTCGATCGCATCCGCGCGGCGTTCGAGCCGCTGCCCGTGCGGCTGCAGCCCATGTTCGGCGAGCAGGCCATCTACTGCGACGACCGGATCTTCGGCTTCGTCTGCGACGACACCCTGCTGCTCAAGCTGGTCCCGGAGGCGGGTGAGCTCACCGAGCACCTGCCGCGCGGCGAGGCATACCCGGGATCGAAGCCCTACGGCATCGTGGACGACGACGCGCTCGATGACACCGACTGGCTCCACGAGGTCGCCCAGACCATCGCGAGCACCCAGCCGCACAAGCCCGCGAAGGCACGCCGGCCGCGACCTTGAGGGCCAGTCCATAGCCGACGCCCTGCTGGCGGCTCGACGGCGCTCATGCGCGACCAAGCATCGCTTCTGCTCCGGGTAGGGAGCGATCCGTAGACCTGGAGGCATGCACTCCGCATCGCCCAGCACCGCTGTCCGCCGCCCGCTCTCCACGCGCATCCGCCTCGCGATCGCCGCGGCCCTCGTCGCGTGCATGACCGTCGTCGGCGGCGTCGCGTGGGCGCTCGACCGCTTCGTCGTCGAGCACGTCGAGGTCGTGAGCGCCTCCGCCGCCGAGGGCGCGTCGGCGGTCACCACGACGACCGAGGCGGCCGCGTTCGCGGTCACGACCGAGTCGGTCGGGAGCGGCAGCGACGCGGCGGTCGTCACGACCGCCGTCATCGACCTCGATGCCATGACCCAGCTGCGCAGCGCGTTCGCCGACGACGCCTTCGGCGAGAACATCACCGAGCTGCCGAGCGTGATCGCGGAGGGCGTCGGCGCGAGCCTGGCGATCAACGGCGACTACTACGGCTTCCGCGACTCGGGCATCGTCATCCGCAACGGCGTGCTGTACCGCGACGAGGGCGCGCGCGAGGCGCTCGTGCTGTACCGCGACGGCACGGCGACGATCGTCGACGAGACCGCCACGCCGGGCGAGGAGCTGCTCGCGGACGGCGCGTGGCAGACGCTCTCGTTCGGGCCGGCGCTCGTCGAGGACGGCGAGGTCGTCGCAGGCATCGACGCCGTCGAGGTCGACACGAACATCGGCAACCACTCGATCCAGGGCGACCAGCCCCGCACCGCGATCGCGATGCTCGCCGACGGCAGCGTCGCGTTCGTCGTGGTCGACGGCCGCAGCGACGCGAGCGCCGGCATGACGCTCTCGGAGCTCGCCGCCTACGTGCAGGGGCTCGGGGCGGTCACCGCGTACAACCTCGACGGTGGCGGGTCCTCCACGATGGTCGTCGACGGCGAGGTCGTCACCGAGCCGTCGAACGGCGGCGAGCGCGCCACGAGCGACATCCTGTACGTGGCCGGCTGATGGCCGTCGTCCTGATCTGCGCGCTCGACCCCGACGAGCGCCTCGAGCTGCTCGTGGAGGCGCTCGCGCCCCGGCACGTCGTGGTCGTCGACGACGGCAGCGGCTCGGACTCCGCCGGCGTCCTCGCCAGGGTGCGGCGGCGGGGCGCGACCGTCCTCGCGCACGAGCGCAACCGGGGCAAGGGCGCTGCGCTCCGCACCGGCATCGCGCACGTGCGCGCTGCCCACCCGGGCGCCGACATCGTCACCGCCGACTGCGACGGCCAGCATCGGTCCCAGGACGTCGCCGCCGTCGAGGCCGCGATCGTGCCCGGCGCCATTGCCCTCGGCGAGCGCCGCTTCACCGGGGCGGTGCCGGTGCGCAGCCGGGTCGGCAACAGCGTCGCCCGCTCGCTCTTCGCGCTCGCCTCCGGCGTCCGGGTAGGCGACGCGCAGACCGGCCTCCGGGGTCTCCCGAGCGACGCGCTGCCGTGGATCGCAGCCGTGCCGGGCGATCGGTTCGACCACGAGCAGCGCGTGCTGCTCGAGGCGTCGAGGCGGCGGGTGCCGCTCCGAGGCGTGCCGATCGCGACCATCTACCTGGCCGGCAACGCGTCGTCGCACTTCCGTCCGCTCGTCGACTCCGCGCGCGTCGTCGCGCCGCTGCTCGCGCCGATCGGCCGCTTCCTCGCGCTCGGCGCCGCCTGCTTCGCGCTCGACGCGCTGCTCGTCGTCGCGCTGTCCGCGGTGCTCGGCGTCGCCGGCATCGCGGCCGTGCTGGCACGGGCCGCGAGCGGCGCCGTGCACTTCGCCGCCGGCCGCCGATGGGTGTTCGTCGCGACCGGCGGCGTCCGTGCCCAGGCGCGTCGCTACGCCCTGCTCGCGGCGGGCACGATCGCCGTCGGCGCGACCGCCCTGCAGCTCGCGGTCGCCGCCGGCGCGGCGCTCCTGCCGGCGAAGGTCGGCATCGACCTGGCGCTCGCCGCGGCGACCTACCTCGCGCAGCGCTTCGGCGTCTTCGCGCCCGTCCAGGACCCGACCCCCACGACCGAACCGCACCCGCAACGCTTGGAGCACCAGTGAACGACATCCTCATGATCGGCATCGACGCGATCGCGATCGCCATGATGGCCTTCGGCCTCTACTTCCGTCGCCACCGCCGCCGCGACCTGCTGGTCGCCTTCGTCGGCGTGAACGTCGGGGTGCTCGCCGTGAGCCTCGTGCTCGCGAGCGCCACAGCCTCGATCGGCGTCGGGCTCGGCCTCTTCGGCGTGCTGTCGATCATCCGGCTCCGCTCGACCGAGATCTCGCAGCGCGAGGTGGCGTACTACTTCGCATCCCTCGCGATCGGCCTCGTCGCGGGTCTCGGCGGCAGCAGCCTGCCGGTGGCGATCGGCCTCATCGCCCTCGTCATCGTGGCGATGGCGATCGTCGACCATCCGCGGCTGCTCGCGGGGAACCGCCAGCAGATGGTGCGCCTCGACCGCGCGGTCGTCGACGAGGTCGAGCTCGTCGCCGAGCTCGAGCGGCTCACCGGAGGCCGGGTCCGCCAGGCGACCGTCGTCGAGCTCGACCTCGTCGACGACTCGACGCTGGTCGACGTGCGATGGAGCCCTGCTCCGCGCGCGCGGCAGGCGGTCGCAGCGTGAGCGGCGTCGCGCAGGCGCTCGGCCGCCTCGAGCCGGTCTCGCTCGCCGAGCTCACCGCAGCCGCAGCGCTGCTGACCCGCGTGGACCGCAAGTATGCGCTCCACGCGCGCGACGCCGGCGCCGTGCTCGGCCGGCTGCCCGAGGGCACCCGGGCGCTCGAGATCGACGGCGAGCGCTCGCTCGCGTACGCATCCTGCTACTTCGACTCGCCGGACCTGCTCGCCTACCGCCTCGCCGCGCACGGCCGGCGGCGCCGCTTCAAGCTGCGCACCCGCACCTACGTGGACGCCGGCCGCTCCTACCTCGAGCTCAAGACGCGCGGCGGCAGGGGCACGACCGTGAAGGAGCGCATCGAGTACGCGCTCGACGACCGCGAGGTGCTCACCGACGACGGCCGCGCCTACGCCGACGAGGGCCTCGCGGCGATCGGCCTCGCAGCGCCACCGCTCGCCCCCGTGGTCGAGACGACCTACCGGCGCACGACCCTGCTGCTGCCCGACGGCGCCAGCCGTGCGACCGTCGACACGGAGCTCGCCTGGCAGCTCGACGACGGCACGACGATGCGGACGCCCGGCCTCGTCATCGTCGAGACGAAGGCCTCGAGCGGCGCCGGTCCCGTCGACCGGCTGCTCTGGCGCGCCGGGCACCGCCCCGACCGCGTCAGCAAGTTCGCCACAGGCCTCGCCGCGCTGCGCCCGGACCTGCCCTCGAACCGCTGGCACGGCGTGCTGCGCCGGTGCTTCGCCGATGCCGAGCGCATCGCCGCATGACGACCACGATCGACCACCACCACCACCAGGAGAGACCCATGGACACCACCAGCATGCGCACCGGCCGCCTCGCACGCCTCCGGCGGCGCGGGTTCGCGCCCGCCCTCGCCATCGTCGCGAGCGGCATCCTGCTCGCCGGCTGCACCGCGGTCGAGGCCGGCCTCACACAGGTCGCGGCCGGGGCGAGCGGCACCAGCGGCACGACGACGTCGGTCGTCAGCGCGACCCTCGACGAGCTCGCATCGGCGAACGAGGACGGCACGGTCGTGCGCGAGGACGAGTGGAGCGTCGACGACGCCATCGACGTCACGCTCGCCGGCACCGGCGCGACCGCGGCGAGCGGCGTGACGAGCGCCGACGGCATCGTCACGATCACGGAGGCCGGCGTCTACCGGCTCTCCGGCTCGCTCGACGGCCGCATCGTCGTGGCGGCTCCCGAGGACGCCCAGGTCGTCCTCGTGCTCGACGGCGCCGCGATCGCCTCGAACGCCGGCCCGGCCATCGAGGTGCAGACGGCGGACGACGTGGCGATCCACCTCGCCGAGGGCAGCGAGAGCTCCATCGTCGACACCTCGACGTACGCCGAGGACGCAGAGGCGAACGCGGCCATCTTCTCGGAGCCGGACCTGACGCTCTCCGGCACCGGCTCCCTGCGCCTCGAGGCATCCGGCGACGGCATCACGAGCGAGGACGACCTCGCCGTCGTCGGCGGGACGATCGACGTCACCGCCGCCGACGAGGCGCTGCGCGGCAAGGACTCGATCCAGGTCGAGGACGGGACGCTCACCCTCTCCGCCGGCGGCGACGCGCTGCAGAGCGACAACGCGGACGAGGCGGAGCGCGGGTGGATCCGCATCGAGGGCGGCACGATCATCGCCACGGCCGGCGACGACGGCCTGAACGCCGTGAGCGACATCCTCGTCGCGGGCGGCACGGTCACGGTCGACGCCACGGGCGACGGCCTGCACGCCGACGTCGCGCTCGCGATCGCGGGTGGCACGATCACCGTCGAGGGCTCGGACGAGGGCCTCGAGTCGGCGCTCGTGCAGATCGACGGCGGCGCGGTGGACGTGACCGCTGACGACGACGCGATCAACGGATCCGCGGGGTCGTCGGCGGCAGACGCGGGCGCGGTCGGGATGGGCGGCGGCATGGCCGACTCCGGCGAGCTCGTCGCGATCACCGGCGGCGAGGTGACGCTCCGCTCGGGCGGCGACGGCCTCGACTCCAACGGCTCGATCGAGGTCTCGGGCGGCACGGTCGTGATCTGGGGGCCGTCGAGTGACGGCAACGGCGCGCTCGACGCGAACGGGGGACTGATGGTCACCGGCGGCACGCTCCTCGCGGTCGGCTCCGCAGGCATGGCGGAGTCGCCGGACGCCGCGTCGACGCAGCCGTGGCTGCAGGCGCAGGCGACCGGCATCGCCGGCTCGACGATCGAGGTCCTGGGCGCGGATGGCGCGACGATCGCGACGTTCGCGGCCGAGGCGGCGTTCTCGAACGTGGTGTTCTCGGCCGCCGGGCTGACCGGGGACGCCGCGACGGTCGTCGTCGACGGGACCGAGACGGCCGTGACGCTCGGCACCGCGACCGGCGGTGGCGGCGGCATGGGCGGCGGCCAGGGCGGAGGCGCAGGCGGCGGCATGGGCGGCCCCGGCGGCCGCCCGTAGCGGCGCGGCCTCGATGCCGACGGGTCCTAGGGTGGAGGCATGACGCGCACGCTCGGAAACAGCGGCATCGAGGTCTCGCCCATCGGCCTCGGATGCAACAACTTCGGCCGCAGGGGCACGGCGACGGAGGATCAGGCGGGCACCGACGCCGTCATCCACGCGGCGATCGACCACGGCATCACCCTCTTCGACACCGCCGACATCTACGGCAACCCCGCCACCACCTCCGAGACGCTCATGGGCGTCGCGCTCGCGAAGGCGGGGAGCGCCGGGCGCGACAAGGTCGTGCTCGCGACGAAGTGGGGCCACTCCGGCTTCGCGATCGAGGGCACCGAGTCGTGGGGTCCCAAGGGCGCGCGCACGTACATCCGCAACGCCGTCGAGGCGTCGCTGCGCCGCCTGCAGACCGACCGGATCGACCTCTACCAGCTGCACACGCCCGACGAGTCGACGCCCATCGAGGAGACGGTGCGCGCGCTCGACGAGCTCGTCGCCGAGGGCAAGATCCGCGCGTACGGCCACTCCAACTTCTCGGCCGAGCAGATCGGCGAGGCGGCCGAGGTCGAGAGCGAGCACGGCTTCGTCTCGGCGCAGGACGAGTACTCGCTCGTCGCCCGCGGGGTCGAGCGCGAGGTGCTGCCCGCCGTGCTCGAGGTGGGGATCGGCTTCCTGCCCTACTTCCCGCTCGCCAACGGGCTGCTCTCGGGCAAGTACTCGCAGGGCACCGGCCCCGAGGGTGCGCGGCTCACGGCGCTCAAGCCGCAGCTGCTCGAGGAGACCGACTGGTCGCGCATCGCCGAGTACGAGCGGATCGTCCGCCGCGCCGACCGCACGATGCTCGACGCCACCTTCCAGTGGCTGCTCGCGCAGCCCGCGGTCACGAGCGTCATCGCCGGCGCGACGCGCCCCGAGCAGGTCGCGCAGAACGCGGCGGCCGGCCGCGGCGAGCTCGAGGCCGAGACGGTCGAGGAGATCTCGGCGCTCTTCGCCTGAGCGGGCGGGCTCACCGCAGCGCGGCGTAGCCCTGCTCGTCGCGCGCGTTCGACGCGGCCCGGATGGTGCCGTCGGGCTCGTGCGACGCGAACGAGAGCCGGCCGAGCGACCACGGGCCGGCATCCGTCACGACGTGCCCGCGGCGGCGGAGCTCGGCGATCGTCGCGTCGCCCAGCCGCGACTCGACGTGCAGGCCGCCGGGCTCCCACGTGCGCGGCTCGAACGACGACACGAGGTGCGTGACGTGCCACGAGGGCGCGTCGATCGCCGCCTGCGGGTCGAGGCCGAGCACGCGCAGGCCCAGCAGCATCGCCAGCTGCCACTGGTCCTGCTGGTCGCCACCGGGCGTGCCGAGCGCGGCCGTCGTCCCGTCGTCGTCGACGAGCATCGTGGGGGAGAGGGTCGTGCGCGGCCGGATGCTCGGCGCGAGGCTCGTCGGCAGGCCGGGCTCGAGCCACAGCATCTGCGCCCGCGTGCCGAGGCAGAAGCCCAGCTCCGCGATCGCGGGGCTCGACTGCAGCCAGCCCCCGGAGGGGGTCGCGGAGATCACGGTGCCCCAGCGGTCGACGACGTCGATGTGGCAGGTGTCGCCGCGGGTGGGCTCGCCGGTGCCGGCGGCGCGGGTCGCGGGCGCGCCCTCGGGCATGCGCGCCAGGCGCGGGTCGCCGCGGAGCGCGCCCGGCCGCAGCTCGAGCGACGCCGTGCTGTCGATGAGCGCCCTGCGCTCCGCGAGGTAGTCCGCGTCGAGCAGCCGCGAGAGATCGGCGCCGTCGCCGAACCAGGCGTCCCGGTCGGCCAGCGCGAGCTTCGTCGCCTCCGCCGCGACGTGCACGAGGTCGGCGTCGAACGCCTCCGCGCGATCGGGCAGCAGGGGGTCCATGATGCCGAGCGCAGCGAGCAGCGCCGGGCCCTGCGACCACGCGCCCGCCTTGTGCACGGTCGTGCCCCGCCAGGGCATCGCGACCGTGTCCTCCCAGGTGGGCCGCCAGGCGGCGAGGTCGTCGCCGGTGAGGAGCCCCGCGTGCGCGGCGCCGGTGGAGTCCATCGCCGGCTGCCGCGCGTGCCGGTCGATCGCCTCGGCGACGAAGCCCTCGCTCCAGGCGGCGATCGCCGCATCGCACGCGGCCTCGCGGTCCTTGCCGCGGCCGGCGTCGGCAAGCCGGCGGTAGGTCTCGGCGAGCACGGGGTTGCGGATGACGTCCCACGCGGCGGGGGCGGGGTCGGCCCACAGCGCGGCGGAGGAGGCCCAGTGCTCGCGGAAGAAGTCGGCCCGCCCGGCGATGGTGCGGGCGACGCGGGGGAGCACCCGGTGGCCCCGCTCTGCGAGCTCGATCGCGAACGCGAGCACGTCGGCGGGCGTCCAGGAGCCGTGGTCGCGCACGAGGGCGAGCCACGCGGGCACCGCGCCCGGCACGACCGCCGCGAGCAGCCCGGTGCCGGGGATGTGCTCGATGCCCTCCGCGCGCATCCGCTCGATCGTCGCCGACGCAGGGGTGACGCCCTGGCCGGCGAGCACCTGCGGCGGCTGCCCCGGGCGACGGACGATGGCGGGAAGATCGCCGCCCGGCCCGTTGAGGTGCGGCTCGACCACGTGCAGGACGAAGCCCGTAGCGGCCGCGGCGTCGGCGGCGTTGCCGCCGCGCTCGAGCACGGCCATGCCGCTCGAGGACGCGAGCCAGTGCGTCGACGCGACCGCTCCGAACGAACCTTGCAGCGGCGGTCTGGTGCGCATCATGGGGCTCAGGCTAACCGGCGCGCGCTGACCTCCGGCCGGAGGCGTACCCTCCCGTCGCCGTTGTCCACAGCCGGGTGCCCGCGGCAAGCGACGGATGACGCGGGTGCCGCAGAGTGCGCGCCATGGACACCGTCCGCATCAGCACCCCGCAATCGCTCCTCCGGCTGCTCCCGCGCCTCGTCGGGGCGCCCGAGCCGCCCGCGCTCTTCGCGCTGCCCTTCCGCCGGGGCAGGTCGGGCATGCCGATGGTGCTCGACCTCCCGGCCCGGCGCTCCGTCCCCGCGATCGCCCGCGCGATCCGCGCGGGGGCGCAGGGCGCCGACGCCGTGGTGCTCGTCGCGTGCCTCGCCGAGCCGCTCGGCGCGGCGCCGCTGCCGCTCCACGCGGCGCTCACGACCCTCGCCGAGCGGCTCGCGCGCGACGGCATCCGCTGCCTCGAGCTGCTCGCGCTCGCGCCCGACGCGTGGGGCGACTACGCGATGCCCGAGGGCGCCCGCGGACCGCTCGCCGAGCTCGACCTGCTCGACGACCCGGCGCCCGGCGTGCCGGAGCTCCCGCCGCTGCCTGGCGCGCCGAGCGGCACCGACGGCCCCGCGGCGCTCGCCGTCGCGCGGTGGCTCGACGCGCTCGGCGTCGTCGAGGTCGAGGCCGCGGCGCAGGCGGCGATCCCGGCGCTCGAGCGCGCGGTGGACCTCGCGCCGCGGCTCGATGCCGGTCCGGGGCCGATCGGCATCGACCCGGCGAAGGCCGCGGCCGTCGCCGTCGCGCTCGTCGCCCGGCCGGTGCTGCGCGACATCGCGATCGAGCTGGCCCTCGACGGCCCCGACGCTGCCGTGGCGACGCTCGCCGCCATCGACCGCGACGGCGCGCTCGCCGCCGACGACGCGGCCGAGCGCTTCCTGGGCTGCGGTCCGGCGCCCGATGCCGACCGCCTCCACGAGCGGCTGCGCCGCTGGACGGCCATCGCCGAGGCGACGCCGCTCGACGCGCGGGCGCCGCTGCTCGTGATCGTCGGCTTCCTGCACTTCTTCGTCGGCCGGGGCCGCACGGCCGGCCGCTGCGCCGAGCTCGCGATGGCCATCGACCCCGGCCTCTCGATGGCGCCGCTGCTGCGCGACATCGTCGACGCGAAGGGCGCTCCCGACTGGGTGCTCGGGCAGAGGTCCGGGGAGTAGCGTCGCGGCATGACGAGCGAACGCGTGCACGACGTCCTGGTGGTCGGGGGCGGCAACGGCGGCCTGTCGGCCGCCGCCCACCTGCTCCGCAAGGGCTGCAGGGACGTGGGCATGATCGAGCCCGCCGACCGGCACGTCTACAAGCCGCTGCAGCACTACGTCGGCACGGGCCGCGCGAGCTCGGACGAGCTCGTCCGGGACCAGTCGTCGCTCGTGCCCGACGGCGTCGAGTGGTACCGCACCGCCGCGGTCGCGATCGACCCGGTGCGCCGCATCGTGCGCTGCGCCGACGGCCGGGAGGTGCGCGGCGCCGACATCGTGCTCGCGCCCGGCGCCCGGATCGACTGGTCGCTGCTCCCCGGCGCGGAGCGCGCGCTCGCCGAGGGCACCGCGATCACGACGTGGGACGACCGCGAGCTCGACCGCGCGCGGTCCCGCATCGCCGCGACGACGAGCGGCCGCGCGATCTTCCACGTGCACGGCCAGCCGGCCTCCGGCCAGGAGACCGCCTTCAAGCCGCTGTTCATCGCGTGCGACACGTGGCGCGCCGCCGGGGTGCTCGACCGCATCGAGGTCGTGCTCGTCCACGAGGGCGCGCGGCTCCACCGCGTGGAGGCGATCGAGCGCGAGATCCGCCGCCACCTCGACGACTACGGCGTCGACGCCCGGCTCGGCACCCGCCTCCAGAGCATCGACGGCGACGCGGTCGCGCTCGTCGGCCCCTACGGCTCCGGCACCGAGCACGCCGACCTCATCGTGCTCCACGCCCCGTACGCGCCCCACGCGTTCATCGCGTCGTCCGGGCTCGACGCCGAGGGCACCGGCGGCTTCGTGGCCGTCGATCCCGAGACGCTCCGCCACCCCGAGCACCCGCGCATCTGGGCGGTCGGCGACGGCGCCGACCTCGGCGACGCGCGCACCGGCGGCGCCCTGCGCAAGCAGGTCACGACCGTCGTCGAGAACATCCGCCGCGCTCGTGGCGGGCAGCCGCTGCAGCGGTACGACGGCTACACCGTCGCGCCGATCATGACCGCGCGGCGCAGCCTCTCGTTCGGCGAGTACGACCGGGAGCTCCGCGTGCGGCGCAGCCTGCCGGTGCCGGACGAGATCCGCTCGAGCCCGCTCTGGTACGCGCTCGACCGCTACGCGCTCCCGCAGGTGTACTGGCACCGGATCCTCAAGGGCCGGCTCTAGCTGGACGGCGTGCGCGCGCGATGCGGGCGCATCAGCCACGGCATGGAAGACTGGGGATCGTGACCCACATCGGAGCGGCGACCGGCGAGCACGCCACACAGGGGCCTGAGGGCCGGCAGTTCGCGGTGCGCTGGGCAGGCGCCACCGACACCGGCTTCCGCCGCCAGCACAACGAGGACTCGCTCGTCACGCAGCCGCCGGTGTTCGCGGTGGCCGACGGCATGGGCGGCCACTCGCACGGCGACCTCGCGAGCAAGGCGGTCGCCGAGCAGCTGGGCGGCCTCGGCTCGCTCGAGTCGGTCGAGCCGATCGACGTCGTCGAGGCGCTCCGCCGCGCGACCGACGAGATCGAGAAGCTGGGTGACGGCGAGGGATCCGCCGGCACGACCGTGACCGGCTGCGCCTTCGCGATGCACGAGGGGGCGCCGCACTTCGCCGTCTTCAACGTCGGCGACTCGCGCACCTACGCGATGCTCGGGGAGCGGCTCACCCGCATCACGATCGACCACTCCGTCGTGCAGGAGCTCATCGACGCCGGGCTCCTCACCGAGGAGGAGGCCGAGACGCACCCGGAGGCCAACGTCGTCACGCGCGGCGTCGGCGCCGGCATCGACCCGGTGCCCGACTACTTCCTGCTGCCGATCATGCCGCAGCTGCGGCTGCTCGTGTGCTCCGACGGGCTGACCAAGGAGGTGCACGACATCGAGATCGAGCGCATCCTCTGGGAGCACGACGAGCCTGCCGCCGCCGCCTCCGCGCTCGTCTCCGCCGCCCTCGACAGCGGCGGCCGCGACAACGTGACCGTCATCGTCATCGACGTGACGAAGGCGCCGACGGTCGACGACGTCGACCGCACCGTCCCGCGGACGACGCTGCGCGACGAGGAGACCAGGCGGTCCTGATGGCGAGGCGGCTCCCCTCAGCGCCGCCGGTCCTCCCCGGCTACTCGCACCTGCACGTGCTGGGCACGGGCGGCTACGCCGACGTGTTCCTGTACGAGCAGGCGCTGCCGCGCCGCCCCGTCGCGGTCAAGGTGCTGCTCGCCGAGCTCGTCGACGAGGACGTCCGCCGCTCGTTCCGCAGCGAGGTCAACCTCATGGGGCGGCTGTCGTCGCATCCGGGCATCCTCACGGTCTTCGGGGCGAGCGTCGCGAGCGACGGGCGGCCCTACCTCGTGATGGAGCTCGCGAGCCCCGAGCTCGGCGAGCGCTTCCGCACCGAGCCGCTCGCGCCCGAGGCGGCGCTGCGCGTCGCCATCCGGGTCGGCGCGGCGATCGAGACCGCGCACCGCGCGGGCGTGCTGCATCGCGACATCAAGCCCGCGAACATCCTGACCACCGCGTTCGGCCACCCGGTGCTCAGCGACTTCGGCATCGCCGGGCTCCAGCACGACGCGACCGAGACCGCGGGCGTCTCCGTGCCCTGGGCCGCCCCCGAGGTGCTGCAGGGTGAGACGGGCGGCACGATCGCGACCGAGGTGTGGTCCCTCGGCGCGACCCTCTTCTCGCTCGTCGCGGGCCGCAGCCCCGCCGAGCACCCGGGCAGGGCCAACGACCACGCCGCCCTCACCGAGCGGATCATCGCCCACGACCTGCTGCCGTCGCGCGCGATCCCGGCGCCGCTGCGCCGCGTGCTCGACCGCGCGCTCGCGGCGAGGCCCGCGGACCGCTTCGAGAGCGTCGAGCAGATGCTGCTCGAGCTGCAGGGCGTGCAGCGCGAGCTCGGCTTCGACGAGACGCCGATCGAGGTCGAGGTCGACGCGTGGGCGGCGGCGCCGCTGCCGGAGACGGCCTCGGACGAGGACGCGGATGCCCTGCGGCTGCGCCAGCGCCGCTCGCGCCGGTCGCCGGGCATCACCGGCAGCCGCGTCGACATCTCCGCCTCGACCGGCAGGCGGCAGCCGCAGCAGCCGAAGCGGTTCGCGGTCGGCCTGGGCGTCGGCCTCGCGAGCGTCGTCGTGCTCGGCATCGTCGCGGTCGCGGCCGTGGCGCTCTCGAGCGTCTCGCAGCGCATCCCGGTGGTCGCCGACGTCGCCGTGACGCCGGAGTCGGGCCGCGTGGTGTTCGCATGGCCAGACCCCGGCCTCGTCGACACCGACACCTACCACGTGCGCACGTCGACGGGCGATGCGCTCATCCAGGGCGGGCGCGAGTTCACGATGACCGGTGACGCGGGGGAGCGGCTCTGCATCGACATCGCGGTGAACCGCGACGGCTCGACCGGCGACGTCACGACCGCGTGCGGGGAGCCGCTGCCGTGAAGCGGCGCACCGCCGGCGCCGCGCTGGGCACGCTGCTCGTCGCCGGCGTCGTCGCCGGTGCGGTGCTGAGCCCGGGCTACGTCGCGGTGCAGCCGCAGCTCGACGGGTCGAGCGTCTGGGTCGCCAACGGCGGTGCCGGCGCGATCGGGCTCGCGAACACCGCGAACGGCACCATCGAGCGCATCGTGCGGGTCGGAGGCGTCGACGAGGCGCACCAGAGCCCGAGCGGCACCGTCCTCGTCGATCGCGACGCCTCCACCGTGCGCGTCGTGCGCGACGGCGAGGCGCAGCCGGGGCCGGCCGTCCCGATCGTCGCCGGCGCGGTCGTGGGCGTGCGCGACGATCGCGTCGTCGTCACCGCGCCGAGCACCGGCGACGTGTGGCGCACCACGACCGGCGCGATCGCGGAGGGCGCGCAGCTCGGCGAGCCGGTCGTCGCGCTCGGCCGCGGCGGCGTCGCGGTGCTCGGCGAGCACAGCCTGCTCGCCGCCTCGCCCGGCCTCGGCCGCGTGCTGCGGGTGGACGAGGCGGGCGAGACCGTCGCGAGCGAGCGCGCCCCCGTCTCGCCGTCGGCGCCGGCCCTGCAGCTGACGGCGCTCGGCGACGAGTGGGTGCTCTTCGACGCCGGATCCGGCGTGCTCTCGACGCGGACGTGGCAGACCTCGGTCGAGGGGGAGGACGTGCGCCTGCAGGAGCCGGGGCCGAGCGCGAGCGCCGTGCTCTACGCGACCGGCGACGCGCTCGTGCGCCAGGCGCTCGGGGTGCCGACCCAGGAGGTGCTCGCATCCGGCTCCGGCGGCGTGCCGGCCGCGCCGGTCGTGCGCGAGGGATGCACGTTCGCGGCCTGGAGCGACGGTGTCGGCTGGCGCGACTGCACCGACGCAGAGCCGGTCGTGCTCGGGCTCGACGAGGTCGCGCTCGACCCCGACCTGCGCATCCTGCAGCGCGGCAGCGCGACCGCGCTCGTCGACGACGGCAGCGGCGACGCGTGGGCGATCGACCACGACGGCGAGCGGATCGTCGGCTGGGAGACCGAGGGCGACAGCCCCGCCCCGGAGCAGCCCGCGGAGAGCGAGACCGTCGAGGAGGTCGTCGAGGCCGCGCCCGCCCCTCCGATCGCCGAGGACGACGCGCTCGGTGCACGGCCGGGCGCCGTCACGCTGCTGCCGGTCCTGCTCAACGACACCGACGTGAACGGCGACCCGATCGTGCTCACCGAGGTCGAGTCGGACCGCGCCGACGCGGCCGCCTCGATCGCGCCCGACGGCCGCAGCATCCGCCTCGAGGCGCCGGAGGAGGGCGTGACGCGGATCGCGTACGAGATCTCCGACGGCACCGCGACGGCGACTGCGGCCGCGGCCGTCACCGTGCGCGGCGGCAACGAGCCGCCCGTGCTCGAGCGGCCCGTGCAGGCGACCGTCGCCGCCGGCGGCACGCTCGCGCTCGACGCGCTCGACGGCTGGGTCGATCCCGACGGCGACCCGCTCGCGGTCGTCGACGCGACGGTCGACGCTCCCGACAGCGTGAGCGTCCGGGCCGACGGGAGGCTCGAGTTCCGGGACGGGCTCGCGGGCGCGCAGCGCGAGATCGAGGTGACCGTGTCGGACGGGCGGTCGACGTCGACGGAGGCGATCGCCGTCACCGTGCACGCGGGCTCCGTGGCGATCGCCGCGCAGCCCGTGACCGCGGTCACCCGCGTCGGCCAGCGCCTCGTGCTCGAGCCGCTGCTCGCCGCGCAGGGCGGCGCCGGCCCCCTCAGCCTCCACAACGTCGTCGCGGCCTCCCAGCCGGTCGAGCCCAGCTTCGCCGACGACACCATCATCGTCACGCCGACCGAGCCCGGCCTCCTGCGGTTCGACTACGTCGTGACCGACGGCCAGGCGACGCAGGAGGGCGCGGTCGTCGTCCGGGTGCTCGACGGCGCCGACGCCTCCTCGGCGCCGGTGACGATGCCGGAGCGGGTCGCGCTCCCCGCGATCGGCACCGTCGCCATCGACGTCGATCGGCTCGCGCACGACCCCGCCGGCGGCGTCATCGCGCTGCGCACGGCCGAGAGCGACTCGGCCGCGGTGCGGGCAGAGGTCGTCGACGCCGAGCGGCTGCGGCTCACGCTCACCGACGACCTCGCCGAGCAGGCGACGGTGCGGTACACCGTCACGAACGGCGTCGCCACGACGACCGGCGAGGTGCTCGTCTCGTCGGCCGCCGCCGCATCGGTGCAGCCGCCGATCGCGCGCGACGACGAGGTGACGCTCCGCCCTGGCGGGCTCGTCGAGATCCCCGTGCTCGTGAACGACGAGCAGCCCGACGGGCTCGCGCTCACCCTCGACACCGAGATCGTCGCCCCGCCGGAGGCCGGCATGCTCTTCGTCGACGGGGAGCGGATGCGGTACGTCGCGGGCGACGCGGCCGGCACCTTCACCGCCACCTACGGCGTCCGCGGCCCCGACGGCCAGACGGCGACCGCCGACATCACCCTCCGGGTCGCGGCGCAGGCGAGCACCACGAACGCCGCGCCAGACGCGCCGACCGTGGAGGCGCGCGTCGTCGCGGGCGCGAGCATCGACATCCCGCTGCCGCTCTCGGACGCCGATCCGAACGGCGACCCCGTGCAGCTGCTCGGCCCGTCGTCGGCCCCGGCGCTCGGCTTCGTGACGCGGGAGGGCCGGTCGACGCTGCGCTACCAGGCGGGCGACTACTCCTTCGGCACCGACGCCTTCCGCTACCGGGTCGTCGACGACCTGGGCGCGGTGAGCGAGGGCACCGTGCGCGTCGCGGTCGTCGAGCCGGACGCCGCGCTGCCGCCGGTGCTGCGCCCCGACGAGGCGGTCATGCGCCCCGACTCGACGCTCGTCGTGCCGGTGCTCGACAACGACAGCGACCCCGCCGGGCTCCCGCTCGAGATCGTGGGCGTCGAGACCGGCTCGCCGGGCGCGTCCGCCGAGGTGCGCGACGGCGCCGTGCTCGTGACCGCGGGGCTCGAGGCGACGAGCATCGGGGTCGTGGTGACCGTCGAGAACGCCGCCGGCACGAGGTCGTCGAGCTGGCTGCGCATCGAGGTCGACCCCGCGGCGCCGCCGCCCGTGGCCGACGTCGACGACGTGCAGGTCGACATCGAGTCGATCGCCGACGCCGACGCGGTGCGCATCTCGCCGCTCGCGCACGCGTCCGTGCGCGACGGCCGCACCGACGTGCTCGAGGCCGACCTCCCCATGGCCGTCGAGGGCGTCGCGCTCCGCGACGACGGCACGATCGAGATCGCCGTCGCCGACCGCACGCGCTTCGTGCCCTTCTCGGTCTCGCGCACCGACGCGCCCGACGAGGTCGCGACCGCCGTGATCGCCGTGCCCGGCAGGCTCGATGCGCTGCCGCAGCTGCGGCCGGGCGTCGCGCCGCTCACGGTGGCAGCCGGGGAGACGCTCGAGATCGACATCGACGCCGTGGTCGTCACCGTCGACGGCGACGGCGCGCTGCTCACCGACGCGAGCGCCGTCGAGGCGTCGCCGACCGACGGCTCGAACCCGGTCATCGACGAGCGCACGCTGCGCTTCGTGCCGCCGCCCGGCTACTTCGGCCCGGCGAGCATCACCTTCGAGGTGACCGACGGCGACAGCCCCACCGATCCCGACGGACGGGTCGGCAGGATCGTGCTGCCGATCGAGGTGACGGCGGGCGACGACGTGCCGCTCACGGTGCTCGGCTCCTTCGTGCAGCTCGAGCCCGGCAGCGAGCGCACGATCGACCTCGCGCGCGTCACGCGCGCCCCGGACCCCGCGCGGCTCCCCGCCGCGACCTGGTCGCTCGTCGACGGGACGCCGGAGGGCTTCGAGGCGTCGGTCAGCGGCTCGGCGCTCACCGTGCGCGCGCTGCCCGACACCGATCCCGGCACCACCGCCGAGCTGCAGGTGGGTGCGCGCGACGGGGCGGGCGCCGGCGTGCCCGGCACGGTCGTGCTGTCGGTCATCTCCACCACGCGGCCGCTCGTCTCACCGGTCGCCGACGCGGTGACCCTGCAGCGCGGCACGAGCGGGCAGGTGGCGCCGCTCGAGAACGACGAGGCGTCGAACCCGTTCCCCGACGCGCCGCTGCGGATCGGCGCGCTCCGCGCCACCGGCGCCGCCGCGCGCGGCATCGACGCCGGGCTGCAGGACGGCGCCGTGACGCTGTCCGCCCGCCCGGGCGCCGTGATCGGGGCGACAATCGTGCAGGTGCTCGTGCTCGACATCACCGGCGATCCGCGGCGCGGGGTATGGAGCCCGATCACGATCACCGTGCAGGACGTGCCGGATGCGCCGGCGCCCCCCGTGCAGGTGTTCGACGAGCACGTCGACGGCGTCGTGAGCATGACGATCGACCCGCCGGTCGACAACGGCAGCCCGATCACCGGCTACCGCATCGTCGGTCCCGGCGTCGACGTGGCGTGCGGTGCGCAGCCGCGATGCACGATCGAGGGGCTCCAGGCCGGTGTCGAGCTGCGGCTCCGCGCGATCGCGACGAACGCGCTCGGCGAGAGCGAGCAGTCCGCCCCCTCCGAGCCGGTGCACGCCGACCGGCTGCCGGCCCTCGTGCAGGGCGTGGCCGCGGTGCCCGACGCGGAGCCCGGTGCCGTTCGCGTCGCGTGGCGCGCCGTGCCGCAGCCGCAGGGCGGCACGCCGATCGAGGCGTACCTCGTGCGCATCACCGGCAGCGGCACGGATCGGCTCGTGCGGGTCGGCGCGGCCGAGCGCACTGCGGTGATCGCGGGGCTCACACCCGGTCGGCCGTACGCGATCGAGGTCGCGGCGGCCAACGACGCGGGCGTCCCGGACGACGCGTGGCGCTGGCCCGCCGCACCGGTGCCGTTCACCGCGGTCGGCGAGCCGGGCACGGCGCCCGTGCTCATCACCGACCGCAGCGGCGGCAGCGTGACCGCGCGCTGGTCGGCGGTCGACGCCGGCGGCGCCGCGAGGGTGCGCTACACCGCCCGCATCGTCGCCGCGGCCGACGTCCCGTCGCTCGGCTGCTCGAGCACCGGCACGGGGGAGCCGGCGGGCACCGCGGCGCTGAACGCGACCCTCACGATCGCCGAGGGCGCGCGCGCCGTCGTCGCCGTCACGGCGGACAACGGCTGGCACTGCGCCGTCTCGGTCTCGGACCCCGTGTTCGGGCGGCCGTCCCCCGTCGCGCCCTCCGACGTCACCATCGCGGCGGGCGAGGCGCAGGTGCGCGACGACGCCCGCGACGTGCAGATCGTCGCGATCCCGTCCGCCGCCGACGGCCTCTGGTTCGAGGCGCGCACCGTGCAGTCGCCGCAGGCGACGGATCCGGTCTGGCAGCGGATCGGCGTGGGGTCGTGGGTGACGCCCACCACCACCTCCTTCACGTACGGGCGCGAGGCCTCCGTCGACGTGCGCGTCTGCGCGCCGTCCGGCGCCGGCTCCGGGGCCGTCTGCTCCGAGCCGACGACGGTGGGCAGCGCGATGCCGCTCAGCCTGCGGGCGACCGTCGACGCGTGCACGCCGCTCGTGCCGCTCGACGCGCGCGCGCCCGTCAACGCCACCTCGGATGCGCGGGGGAGCGTCGTCGCCCGATACCTCGTCGACGGCCGGTGGACCGACGAGCGGCCGTCGACGTCGCGGGTGCCCGCCGGGGCGACCAGGGTCGAGGCGTGGGGCGTCGTAACCTATCTGGAGTCCGATCCCCTCCGGGATCCGTCGCCCACCGTGGCGGGCTGCGGGCTGTGAACAGAGGGGAGCCGCCCGTGGGCGTCGACGTCGCGAGCATCCAGGAGCTGTCCGAGCGAGTGGTCGAGCGGGTCGAGCGGGTGCTCGTCGGCAAGCCGCACGTCGTGCAGCTGTCGCTCACCGCGATGCTGAGCCACGGCCACCTGCTCATCGAGGACAACCCCGGCACCGGCAAGACGTCGCTCGCCCGCGCGCTCGCGGCCTCGATCTCGGGCACGGCGACGCGCATCCAGTTCACGCCCGACCTGCTGCCCGGCGACATCACCGGCGTGAGCGTGTGGAGCCAGGGCGCCGGCGAGTTCGAGTACCGGCAGGGCCCGGTGTTCGCGAACGTGGTGCTCGCCGACGAGATCAACCGCGCGAGCCCCAAGACGCAGTCGGCGCTGCTCGAGGTGATGCAGGAGGGCCGGGTCACGGTCGACGGCGTGCCGCACTCGGTGCCGCAGCCGTTCATGGTGATCGCCACGCAGAACCCGATCGAGCACGCCGGCACCTACGAGCTGCCCGAGGCGCAGCTCGACCGGTTCGCCCTCAAGGCGTCGATCGGCTACCCCGACCACGCGTCGACCCTGCGGATCCTCGCCGACTCGGGCGACGAGGTCTCGCCGGACGACATCCGCCCGGTGACGGATGCGGCGACGGTGCAGACGATGGCGGCCGTCATCCGCGGCGTGCACGTCGAGCCCTCGATCGTCGACTACGTCGCGCGGCTCGTGGAGGCGACGCGCGAGGCCGACGAGGTGCGCCTCGGCGTCTCGGTGCGCGGGGCGCTCGCGCTCGTCCGCACGGCGCGGGCCTGGGCGGCCATCCACGGGCGCGACTACGTGACCCCCGACGACGTCAAGGCGCTCGCGGTGCCCGCGCTCGCGCACCGCCTGGTGCTGCAGCCCGAGGCGGAGTTCGACGACGTCCGGCCCGAGAGCATCGTGCAGCAGCTCATGCTCACCGTGGCGCCGCCCAGGCGCTGACATGCGCTGGCTCGACGGCGCCCTGCGCGCGCTCACCCCGTGGGGGTGGACGCTGCTGGCGACCGTCGTGATGGGCATCGTGCTCGCCCGCACGCTCGGCTGGAGCGAGGCGATCGTCGCGGCCGTCGCGGCCGGATGCCTCATGCTCGGCGCGATCCCGTGGATCGTCGGCGAGCGGTGGGCGCGCGCCAGGATCGGCCTGAGCGCCGAGCGCGTGCCGGTCGGCTCGGAGGCGCTCGCGCTCGTCGAGATCGCCCGTCCGTCGCGCGCCGCGACGCCCCGCCAGGTCGACCTCAACGTGGGCGACGAGGAGGCCGTGCTCGAGATCCCGCCGCTCGAGGTCGGCGCGAGCGTGCTGCGCAGCGTGCCGCTCGACACCTCGAGGCGCGGGCTGCGCACGATCGGCCCGGCCACGATCCTCCGCACCGACCCGTTCGGCGTGCTCGAGCGTCGGCACCACCTGACCGAGACGCGCACGCTCGTCGTGCACCCGCGCGTCGTCCGGCTGCCGGGCGGTGCTGGCGGCATCGTCCGCGACCTCGACGGCGAGGCCGCCGCCGAGCGCACCGCCGACGACGTCTCGTTCCACAGCCTGCGCGAGTACTCGCCGGGCGACGACCGGCGGCTCGTGCACTGGCGCTCGAGCGCGCGGCACGGCACCCTGCTCGTGCGCCAGTTCGAGCCGTCGCGCCGCGCCGACACGCTCATCGTCGTCTCCACCGACCCCTCCGAGTACGACGGCGACGACTTCGAGCTCGCGCTCTCGCTCGTCGGCACGCTCGCGCTCGCCGCGATCGCGGACCGTCGCACCGTGCGCGTCGTCGAGAGCCCCGCGACCGAGCGCGGCGCGGCGCAGCCGATCGACGCCGCCACGCGCGAGCGGCTGCTCGACGCGCTCGCGGTGCTCGAGCCGCGCAGCGCCCACGGCATCGCGCAGGCCTCCCGCGCCTCCCGCGGCGGTGCGCCCGGCAGCGTCGCCTGGCTCATCACCGGATCGACCGTCGCGCCGCGCACGCTCCGCACCGCCGCGAACGGCATGCCGGCGGGCGTGGTGTCGATCGTCGTGCGGGCGGCCGTCGGCGCGGCGCCGGCGCGCTCGCGGCTCGGGGACGCCGATGTCGTGACGGTCGGCGCGATCGAGGACCTCGCCCGCGGCATCCGCCAGTCGAGGTCGCCGTGATCGCCCGCGCACCGGGCGCGGGCCTCGTGATGCTCGCGATCGCCGCCGCGTGCGTGCCGATGTGGTGGATCTTCGGCACGCCCCAGCTCGTCGTCGCGCTCGCCGTGGCGCTGCTCGTCGGCGCCGCGATCGCGGCGGTCGGCGCCTTGCGCCGCTGGAGCAAGGCGCTGCTCGCGACCATGGGCGTCGTCGCGCTCGCGCTGCTGGCGGTGCCGCTCACCGCCCCGCAGCGCATCCCGCGCGGCGAGTGGCTGCCCGCCTTCGCCGACGCGAGCGCCGCGCTCGTGCTCGCCTGGCGGCGGCTGCTCACGATCGGCCTGCCCGTCGGCACGGGCGACTCGCTGCTCATGGCGCCGATCGTGCTCGTGCTCGCGGGCACGATCGTCGCGGTCACGCTCGCGCTGCGATCGCGCCGCGCGGAGGCCGCGGCGCTCGTGCCGGCGCTCCTCGCCATCTGGGCGATCCTCTGGGGACCGACCGACCTGCCCGCGCCCTGGCTCACGGGACTGCTGACGATCGTGCCGATCACGGCGTACGTGACGGTCGTGCGGCAGGCCCGCCGCCGCAGCCGGGCGCCGCGCGCCCTGTCATCGCTCGCGCGCCGCGTCGGTGCCGGTGCGCTCGTCGCGCTGCTCGCGGGCGGAGGCGGGGCGGCGGCGGGCGCCCTGCTGCCGCTGCCCGAGCGCGTGGTGCTGCGCGGCGACAGCGCGTCGTCGGTGACGCTCGAGGGCGCCTCGCCGCTCTCGGGCTACCGCGCGAACTGGGCGGTCGACGCGCGCGAGGCCACGCAGCTGACCGCGACGGGGCTCGAGGCGGGCGACCGCATCCGCGTCGCCGCGCTCGACGACTACGACGGCGAGGTGCTCGGCGTCGGACGGGCCGCCTTCGAGCGCGTCGCGAGCGCCGAGGAGGGGCGGGGCCGCATCGTCGGCATCACGATCGGCGAGCTGCGCGGCCCGTGGCTGCCGAGCGTCGGCGTGGCGTCGGGGATCCGGTTCGTCGGCCCGCGCTCCGACCTGCTCGCCTCCGGGCTCCACCGCGACGCGGCGCTCGGCGCGCTCGTCGTGGCCCCGGGGCTCGGCGCCGGCGACGGCTACCAGCTGCTCGTCGAGCCGGGCACGCCGGTGGTCGCGGGCGAGGGCGTGGCGGCGCTCGAGCCCGCCGATCCCGCGCAGGGCTCCGAGGTGCTCCCGGACGCGATGCTCGAGGCGCTCGCCTCGTGGACGGGCGAGGCGAGCACGCAGGGCGAACGGCTCGCCGCCATGGTCGACGGCCTCCGGGCCGCGGGCTACGTCAGCCACGGCGTGCTCGAGGAGGAGGCGCCGTCGCGCCCCGGCCACTCGCTCGAGCGGCTCGAGGAGCTGTTCCGCGAGCCGATGATCGGCGACGCCGAGCAGTACGCGACGGCCGCGATGCTGCTCGCCCGGCAGCTCGGCTTCGACGCGCGCGTCGTGGTCGGCTACACGCCCGACGTGGTCGAGGCCGGCGTGCCGACCGTCGTCCGCGGCGCCGACGCGGATGCCTGGATCGAGGTGCGCACCACCTCCGGCTGGGTCGGCATCGACGTGGTGGCGGACGAGCGGCCCATCCCCGAGGAGGAGGACGGCGCGCCGTCGGTCGTCGAGGAGCCGCCCGCGCAGCAGGCGCCGGTGCCGGCCCCGGGAGGGCAGGAGCAGGGCGCCGACCCCGCGGCGCCGAGCGCGCCGCAGGACACCGGCGACCCGGCCTCGCGGCTGCTGGCCGTGCTCGGCGCCGGCGCCGCCGTGCTGGGGCTGCTCGCCCTCGTCGCGGCGCTGCCCGTCGGACTCGTCGTCGCGAAGGTCGTGCGCCGCCGGAGGCGGCGGCGCGCGGACGCGCCGCGCGACCGCGCAGAGGGGGCATGGACCGAGCTCGTCGATCGGCTGCGCGACCGCGGCGAGCCGCCGCAGCCCGACGGCACGCGGCTCGAGCAGGCGGCCGCCGACGAGCGGATGCGCGAGCTCGCCGCCCGCGTCGACCGGGCGGTCTTCGCCGCGGCGCCGCCGACCGACGCCGAGGTGGACGACGCGTGGCGGCTGAGCGACGACGTGCTCGCCGCCCGCGACGCCGGCGCGGGCAGGCTGCGCCCGCTGCTCGCGAGCCTCAACCCGGCGTCGCTCGTGGGCCGCTGAGGCCGCTCTCCACAGGGTCGGGACGGCCGACGACGGCATGCCCGTCGCGGCGGCCATCCTGCCGGCATGGAGACGCGCATCGCCCTGCCGCGGGCACCGTCGGAGCCCGAGCCCGCGTCGTTCCCGCTGCTCGCGAGCCTCGCCCCGGTGCTCGGCGCCGGCGCGCTCTGGCTGCTGCTGCAGACGCCGACGGTGCTCGTGCTCGCGCTCCTCGGCCCCGTGATCGCGCTCGCGAGCCTCGGCGACGGGCGACGCGTGCGGCGCCGGCGTCGGCGGCGCGAGGAGGAGCGCTGGCGCGCGGAGCTCGCCGCGGTCGCCGACCGGGTCGATGCCGCGCTCGACGAGCGGCGTGCGGCGCTCGCCCGCGCGCATCCGGGACCTCGCGCGCTCGCGGCGCGGCCCGCGCACGATCCGCACCGCTGGCGGGCGGCGGCGGGCGATGCCGGCCTCCCGATCGTGCTCGGCATGGGCGCGCTGCCCTCGGGCGTCGCCGTCGACGGCGAGGTGCCCGCGAGCGACCGGCTCGTGCGCAGCATCGGCGCCGCGGCCGAGGCCGAGCGGCTGCGCTCCGCCGCCGCCACGCTGCTCGGACCGGTGCTCGTCGACTCCAGCGAGGGCGTCGGGCTCGTCGGGCCAGCGCCCGTCGCCCTCGCGGTCGCTCGAGCCGCGGTCGTGCAGCTGCTCGAGGCCGTGCCGCCGGATGCCGCGGCGCTCATCGCGCCGGACGACCCGGCCTGGGACTGGCTCGCGGCGGCACCGCACCAGCTCCACCGCGAGCCGGGCGCGACCGTGCGGTTCGTGGGCGAGGGGCTCGAGGCGACGGTGGCGATCGCACCGGTGGCGTCGGCACTGCCGCGCGAGTGCCGCGTCGTGGTGCACGTCGCGCTCGACCGCGCGCGGCTGCGTCCGCCGGGTTCCGGCGACCGCACGTGCGCTCCGGTGGCGCTCGCCGAGCGGGAGGCGGCGGCCGCGGTCGCGCTGCTCGCGCGTGCCGCGGCGCACGCGGGCATCCGTGGTGCGGGCGGAACCGGGCGCGTCGAGCTCGAGGCCCTGCCGGTCGCGACCGGCGGGCTCGCCGCGATCTTCCTCGCCGACGACGCGCCGGTCGAGCTCGACCTCGTGCGCGACGGACCGCACGCCGTCGTCGGCGGCACGACCGGCTCGGGCAAGAGCGAGCTGCTGCTCGCCTGGGTCGCCGCCATGGCGACGGGCAGGTCGACCGCCGAGGTCGCGTTCCTGCTCGTCGACTTCAAGGGCGGCGCCTCGTTCGCGCCGATCGCGGCGCTCGCGCACTGCGTCGGCGTCATGACCGACCTCGACGAGGCGGGCGCGAGGCGCGCGATCGAGAGCCTGCGGGCCGAGCTCCGGCGGCGGGAGCGGATGCTCGCGGCCCAGGGGGCGCGTGCGGTCGACGAGGCGGCGGGGCTCGGGCGGCTCGTGATCGTCGTCGACGAGTTCGCGGCGATGCTGCAGGAGCTGCCCGACCTGCACCGGCTGTTCGTCGACCTCGCCGCGCGCGGTCGCTCGCTCGGCGTGCACCTCGTGCTGTGCACGCAGCGCCCCGCCGAGGCCGTGCGCGACGCACTGCTCGCGAACTGCGGCATCCGGATCTCGCTGCGGGTGACCGAGCCGCACGACGCGCTCGCGATCACCGGCACCGCCGAGGCGGCCGCGATCCCGCTCGAGGCGCGCGGACGATGCGTCGTCCGCGTGAGCGGCGGCGCGACGCGCACGGCGCAGGCGGCCATCGCCTCCCCGGCGCACCTCGCGCGGCTCGTCGACGCTGCTGCCGGGCAGCCGCGCCCGCCGCGGCCGTGGTGCGAGCCGCTGCCCGAGCGGCTCCCGCTCGCGGCCGTGCCGGGGGACGGCATCCGCCTCGGGCTCGTCGACCTGCCGGCCGAGCAGCGCGTCGCCCCTGCCCGGTGGCTGCCCGCGACCGACGGGCCGCTGCTCGCGATCGGCGGCGCGGCGAGCGGCAGGACGGGGCTCGCCGACCTGCTCGCGACGCAGCTCGGCTGCCCGGTCGTCGACCGCGAGGATGCGCTCTGGGACGCGCTGTGGGAGCCGCAGACGGAGCGCGCGGTCGCCGCGCCGCTCGTCGTCGACGACCTCGACCTGCAGCTCGCCCGGCTGGGGGAGGAGCAGCAGGCGATCGTCGTGCAGCTGCTCGCGCGCAGGATGCGCGAGGGGGCGCCGGTCGCGCTCACCGCGCGGCGCGCCTCGAGCGCGATGGGGCAGCTCGCGCCGCTCGCCGAGCTGCGCATCCTGCTGCGGATCGCCAGCCGCCAGGAGCACGTCGTGGCGGGCGGCGCCGGCGCGCTGCACGACGGCACGCTGCCGCCCGGGGCGGGCTGGCTGCGCGACGAGCGCATCCAGCTCGCGATCGCGGAGGGGCGGGCGCCGCGCCGGGCGCCGCGCTCGGTGCCGATGCCGACCGGCCGCGCTGCGATCGTGCTCGGGCCGGCCGCGGCGATGCCGGCGATCGCCCGCGAGGCGGCGCGGCCAGGCCAGCCCGGCGACGTCGTCGCGGGCACCGTCGCCGAGTGGGAGGCGGCGTGGGGCGAGCTCGACCGGCTGCGGCTCGACCGGCCGGTCGTCGTGCTCGGCGTCGACGAGCGGCAGCTCCGACAGGTGCTGCGCAACGCGCCGCCGGCACCGCCGATGCGCGGAGCACCTGCATGGGTGCTCGCCGACGGTCGCCTCGAGCGGCTGCGCTACCCGAGCAGCGAGGCGACCGGCACGGCCTGAGCGCCGAGCGACGAGGCGACGCCCGGGTGGACGACCTGCCCGCCGCTCGTGTTGAGGCCCTGCGCGAGACCGGCATCCGCCCGCAGCGCCTCGCGCCAGCCGAGGTCGGCGATCCGCGTGGTCGCCGCGAGCGTCGCGTTCGTGAGCGCCGACGTCGAGGTGCGCGGCACCGCGCCCGGCAGGTTCGCGACGCACGCGAACACCGAGCCGTGCACGCGGAACGTCGGCTCGCGGTGCGTCGTCGGCCGCGAGTCGGCGAAGCAGCCGCCCTGGTCGATCGCGATGTCGACGAGCACCGAGCCGGGGCGCATGCCCTCGACCATCGCGCTCGTGACGAGCTTGGGCGCCTTCGCCCCGGGGATGAGCACCGAGCCGATGACGAGGTCGGCGTCGGCGACCGACTCGGCCACGGTGACGAGGTTGGAGTGCAGCGTCTGCACCCGTCCGCCGTAGACGACGTCGAACTGGCGCAGCCGCGGCAGCGAGACGTCGAGCACGGTGACGCGCGAGCCGAGGCCGACCGCCATCTCGACGGCCGCGGTGCCGGCGACGCCGCCGCCCAGCACGACGGTGTGACCCGCGCGCGTGCCCGGCACGCCGCCGAGCAGCAGCCCGGCGCCGCCCGCCGGCGCGGTGAGGAGCGACGCGCCCTGCGTGACCGAGAGGCGGCCGGCGACCTCGCTCATCGGCGCGAGCAGCGGCAGCGACCCGTCGGGCGCGCGCACCGTCTCGTAGGCGATCGCGGTCGTGCCGCGCTCGAGCAGCGCCTGCGCGAGCTCGGGGGACGCCGCGAGGTGCAGGTAGGTGAAGAGGGTCAGGTCGTCGCGCAGGAAGCCGAGCTCCGCGGGCGTCGGCTCCTTGACCTTCACGACGAGCTCCGAGGCCCACGCCTCGGCGGCCGTCGCGACGGTGCGCGCGCCGGCCGCGACGTAGGCCTCGTCCGGGATCCCGCTGCCGAGGCCCGCGCCGGCCTCGACGACGACCTCGTGGCCACGGGCGACGAGCTCCGCCGCACCGGCTGGCGTCAGCGCGACGCGCGCCTCGTCGGCCTTGGTCTCGCGCGGGACCCCGACGAGCATCACACGGACTTCGTCGAGGCGATCGCGCGGCCGATGACGTCGACGGCCTCGCGCAGCTGGTCGTCGGTGATCTTCAGGCTCGGCAGGAAGCGCAGCACGTTGTAGTCGGTGCCGGCCGTGAGCACGAGCACGCCGTCGAGGCCCGCCGCCTGCGAGATCGGCGCGGTCGGGATGGGCGCGCCCGACTCGGGGTCGATGAACTCGATCGCGAGCATCGCGCCGCGACCGCGCACCTCGATGATCTCGGGGTGCTGCTCGGCGAGGCCGTCGAGCAGCGGGCGCAGGACGCGCTCGATGCGCTGCGCCTCGGCGTTGAGGTCGTTCGCCTCGATCTGCTCGAAGACCGCGACCGCCGCGGCGCACGCGACCGGGTTGCCGCCGAACGTGCCGCCGATGCCGCCGACGTGCACGGAGTCCATGATCTCGGCGCGGCCGGTGACGCCGGCGAGCGGCAGGCCGCCCGCGATGCCCTTCGCCGAGAGCACCATGTCGGGCACCCAGCCCAGCTGCTCGGAGGCGAACGTCGTGCCAGTGCGGCAGATGCCGGACTGCACCTCGTCGGCGATCATCACGACGCCGTTCGCGGTGCACCACTCCTGCATCGCAGGCAGGTAGCCGTCGGCGGGCACGATGAAGCCGCCCTCGCCCTGGATGGGCTCGATGACGAGGCACGCGAGGTCGGAGACGCCGACGTGCTTCTCGAGGTAGTACTGGGTGCGCTCGGCGGCCTCGACGCCGTCGAGCTGGTCCTGCAGCGGGTAGGAGCCGGGCGCGTGGAAGATGTCGGACGCGAGCGGGCCCATGCCGGTCGCGTACGGGGCCGGCTTGTAGTTCATGGTCATCGTCAGGTTCGTGCGGCCGTGGTAGCCGTGCTCGACGACGGCGACCGCGCGGCGGCCGGTGAACTTGCGGGCGACCTTGACGCCGTTCTCGACGGCCTCCGAGCCGGAGTTGACGAAGAACGTCTTCTTGTCATGGTCGCCGGGGGTGTGCGCGGCGAGGTACTCGGCGACGCGCACATAGGACTCGTAGGGCGTGGTGCCGAACAGCGAGTGCGTGAGCTTGCCGACCTGCTCGCGCACGGCAGCGACGACGGCGTCGTTCGTGTGGCCGACGGTGGTCACGCCGATGCCGCAGCCGAGGTCGATGAAGCGGTTGCCGTCGACGTCGGTGATGATCGCGTCGTGCGCGGACTCGATGAAGACGGGCAGCTGGTGGGGGATGCCCTGCGGCACCGCCTTGGCCTTGCGCTCGAGCAGCGCGCGGCTCTTCGGGCCGGGGATCTCGGTGACGACGGAGCGGGACGGCGCGGAGATGGCGATGTCGGTCATGCGCTCGATCCTACGCCGGGCAGCGAGCCGGGAGCGTGCGACGCCTACGCTGATGCCATGCCGATGCAGCACGCCTACGCCGTCGAGGTCGAGTGGACCGGGGCCGGCGACGAGGGCACGAGGACGTACCGCTCCTACGCGCGCGACCACGTCGTCCGCATCGACGGGCTCCCCGACATCCTCGGCTCCGCCGACAAGACCTTCCGCGGCGATCGCGGGCGCCACAACCCCGAGCAGCTGCTGCTGGCCGCGCTCGCGCAGTGCCACATGCTCTCCTACCTGCACCAGGCGGCGAGCCGCGGCATCGTCGTCACCGCCTACCGCGACGCCGCGACCGGCACGATGGTGACCGAGGGCTCCGGAGGCCGCTTCACGGAGGCCGTGCTGCACCCGGTCGTGACGATCACCGACGCCGCGCGGGCGGCGGATGCGCTCGACGCGCACGGGCAGGCCGGCCGCGACTGCTTCATCGCCTCGTCCGTCGCCTTCCCGGTGCTGCACGAGCCCACCATCCTCGTCGCGGGCGAGCAGGGGGAGCGCTGATGCGCCGCCGCGTCATCATCCTCGGCTCGACCGGCTCGATCGGCACCCAGACGCTCGACGTCATCCGCGCCAACCCGGACCGCTTCGAGGTCGTCGGGCTCGTCGCCGGCAGCGACCGGGCGGGGCTCGAGGCGCAGCAGGCGGCCTTCGGCGGCGAGGCGGCCCTCGGCGCCGACGCGGCCGTCACGATGATCGAGTCGGTCGACTGCGACGTCGTCGTCAACGGCATCACCGGCTCGGTCGGGCTCGCGCCCACGCTCGCCGCGCTCGACGCCGGCAGGACGCTCGCGCTCGCGAACAAGGAGTCGCTCATCGCCGGCGGCGACCTCGTCATGCGGCGGGCCGCGCCCGGCCAGATCGTGCCGGTCGACTCCGAGCACTCCGCCATCGCCCAGTGCCTGCGCGCGGGCGACCACGGGGAGGTGCGTCGCCTCGTGCTGACGGCATCCGGGGGGCCGTTCCGCGGCTGGTCCCGCGAGCGGATGGCCGACGTCGACCCGGCGGAGGCGCTCGCCCACCCCACGTGGGACATGGGGCCGATGGTGACGACGAACTCCGCGACGCTCGTGAACAAGGGACTCGAGGTGATCGAGGCGCACCTGCTGTTCGACGTCCCGCTCGCGCGGATCGACGTGACGGTGCACCCGCAGTCAATCGTGCACTCGATGGTCGAGTTCGCCGACGGCTCGACGATCGCGCAGGCCTCGCCGCCCGACATGCGGCTGCCCATCTCGCTCGGCCTCGACTGGCCGCACCGGGTGCCCGGCGTCGGGGTGCCGCTCGACTGGACGACCGCCTCGAGCTGGACGTTCGAGCCGCTCGACGAGACCGCCTTCCCCGCGGTGGCGCTCGCGAAGCGGGTCGGGCAGCTCGGCTCCACCTACCCGGCCGTCTTCAACGCCGCGAACGAGCAGGCGGTGCACGCCTTCCACGCCGGCGAGATCGGGTTCCTCGACATCATCCCCGCGATCGAGCGGGTGCTCGAGCAGCACGAGCCCGGCGATCTGACGCTCGAGCTCGTCCTGCAGGCGGAGCGCTGGGCTCGCCGCGTCGCCGACGACGTCTGCGGCGTCGGCCGGTAGCCCTAGGCCCGCTCGACGACCACTACGACGCCCGCCCGGTCGATCGCCGCGACCACCTCGGCCGCGTCGTCCCACCAGCGGGCGTAGTGGTTGGGATCGCGGTTGATCTGCACCGCGTGCGCGACGAGCGTCGGCTCCATCGCGTCGCGCCCGCCGACCTCCGCGAGCGCTCGGTAGAAGAGCACGGCCGAGCCGTAGGCGTCCATGCGCACCTCGTAGGGCCCCCACGGGTCGCGCTGCTGGAACAGGCCGCGCGAGTCGGGGCCGGCGTCGTCGCCGCGGTTGAGCACCCGCAGGCTCGACTCGCCCATCGCGGTCATCACCGCGACCTGCACGTCGCGCTCGGTCATGCCGAGGTCGCGGCCGGCGCGCATCACGATCGCCGCGTGCTCGAGCTGCTCGCCGCTCCACGACCCGACGGGCCCGGGCACGCCGCCCTCGACGGTCGCCGTCTGCCGGACCGGGTCGGTGTCCGGCCGGGTCATGATCCAGGCCAGCAGCAGCACGAGCGCGAGGCCGACCACGCCGAGCACGATGCCGCGGCCGTCGGATGCCTGCTTGGGGATGCGCTCGGCGACCGCCGTCGCGCCGGTCGATGCTGGGCCGCCTGCCATGCGCCACAGCGTAGGGACATCGGCTATGCGGCTAGCCTGAGCGGCGATGGAACCCGTGCTGCTCTACATCGTCGGCGTGCTCGTCGTCGTCATCGGCCTCGCCGTCTCGATCGGCCTGCACGAGCTGGGCCACCTGTGGCCCGCGAAGGCGTTCGGCGTGCGCGTTGGCCAGTGGATGATCGGCTTCGGCCCGACGCTCTTCTCGTTCCGCAAGGGCGAGACGGAGTACGGCGTCAAGGCCATCCCGCTCGGCGGCTACATCTCGATGTCGGGCATGTTCCCGCCGCTGCGGCCGGGCGGGGAGTCGCGCGACGCCTCGACCGGGTTCCTCGACACGCTCGTGCAGGACGCGCGCGACTCGAGCGCCGAGACGATCCACGAGGGCGAGGAGCACCGGGCCTTCTGGCGGCTCGCGACCTGGAAGCGCATCGTCATCATGCTCGGCGGACCGACCATGAACCTGCTGCTCGCGACCGTGCTCTACGCGCTCGTGCTGTGCGGGTTCGGCATCGCCGTGCCGTCGACGACCGTCTCGGCGGTCTCGGAGTGCGTGATCTCGGCGACCGAGGAGCGCACCGAGTGCGCGGCCGGCGATCCCGAGGCGCCCGGCGCGGCCGCCGGCATGCTGCCGGGCGACACGATCGTGCGCATCGACGGGAAGCCCGTCGCCGGCTGGGCCGACGTGCAGGCCGCGATCCGGGACCGCGCCGGCGTCGCGACGTCGTTCGACATCGAGCGCGACGGTCGCGAGCTCGCGCTCGAGGTCACGCCGCTCGCCACCGAGCGCTACGTCTTCGACGACCGCGGCGAGCGCGTCGAGTCGGGCGGCGCCCCGGTCACCGAGACCATCGGCTTCGTCGGCGTCGGGCCGCTCTACGTCATCGAGCAGCAGCCCGCATCCGCCGTGCTCCCCGCCGTCGGCGACAACGTCGTGCGCGTCGGCGAGCTCATCCTCAACCTGCCGCAGCGGCTCATCGACGTCGCCGAGGCCGCGTTCGGGCCGGGGGAGCGCGACCCGAACGGCCCCATGTCGGTCGTCGGCGTCGGGCGCATGGCCGGCGAGATCGCCGCGCTCGACCAGGTGCCGGTGCTCGAGCGCGTGAGCGCGATGGTGCAGCTGCTCGCGAGCCTCAACGTGGCGCTCTTCGTCTTCAACCTCATCCCGCTCATGCCGCTCGACGGCGGCCACGTGCTGGGCGCCATCGTCGACGCCGTGCGCCGCGGGTGGGCGCGGCTGCGCGGCACGGTCGCGAAGCCGCTCGACACCGCGAAGTGGGTGCCGGTGACACTCGTCGTCACCGGCGTGCTCGGCGTCATGAGCGCGCTGCTCATCTACGCCGACATCGTCAAGCCGATCAGCGTCTTCGGCGGCTAGCCCTCCTACGCGCTGCGGGTGCCGACCGCGATCAGGTACTCCTTCTCGAACCGGGCGCGGCCGTCCGAGCCGCGATCCCACTCGTCGCAGAACGCGTCGAGGGCGGCGTCGAACTCCTCTGCCCTGCCCTCGCGCTCGGCGTTCGCGCGGGCCGCGATCGTCGGGCCGTAGTTGGCCTTGAAGTGCACGGCGTAGTCGCGCGGCTGCGCGAAGGCGGTGATCTCGAGCGTGTCGCGCTCGAGCGTGTGGAACCGGACTCGGTCGCCGAACAGCTCGGCGAGGTGCGCCTCGCTGCCCCAGAGTGGCGGGGGCTGCGCGCCCGGGGGCGGCGGCGCCGCGAACGGCTTCATCGTGCGGAAGAGCGCACCGAGCATCCCCTCCGGTGTCCAGCTCAGCAGCGCGACGGTGCCGCCGGGCGCGCACACGCGCACGAGCTCGTCGGCCGCCGCCTGGTGGTGCGGGGCGAACATGACGCCGATCGACGACATGACGACGTCGAACGACGCGTCCGCGAACGGCAGGCGCTCGGCGTCGGCCTCCACCCACGCGAGCTGCAGCCCGGCCTCCTCGGCACGGCGGCGGCCGGCCTCGAGCAGCTCGGGCGTGAGGTCGCTCGCCCTCACCTCGGCGCCGGCGGCGGCCGCGGGGAGCGACGCGTTGCCGGTGCCGGCCGCGACGTCGAGCACGCGCGTGCCGGCCACGATGCCCGCTGCGGCGACAAGCCGCGGCCCGAGGGGCAGCAGGAACGTCTCGACCATGGTCGGGTAGTCGCCCGAGGCCCACATCGTCCGATGCTTGGCCTTGAGCGCCTGATCATCCGGTTCGGGCACCATCCGCATCCTCCATCCCGTCGCCGCGAGCGGCAGGGGCTGCGGTGCAGCGGGCTCGTGGGCACCGCCCACTGAACTCCGGTCGACGCGTCGCCACCAGATGCGATCGTGGCAGCGGCTATCCCTGCAGCGGTGTGCCCTGGTGGAACCGCTGGCGCCAGCTCCCGTCGGCGCGCACCCACAGCGAGCTGCGCAGCGCCTCGGTCGCGCCCGTGCCGCGCCAGACGATGAGGAGCGCGTCGGCGGCGACGCGATGGGCGGCGAGCAGCTCGAGCTCGACCGGTGAGGGGAGCGGGGAGACCTCGGCGAGCAGCTGCTCGCGGCTCCAGCGGCGGCCCGACGCGCCGATCTCCTCCCACTCGGGATGCAGCAGCGCCGCGACGCGCGCACGGTCGGCGCGCACGTCGTCGCGCAGCAGCTCCCGCTCGAGGCGCACGACGGCCGCCTGGTCGGCGTCGGCGGCGGCCTCGGCGGCCGGGAGGACGTCGTCGGCGGCGAAGCCGTCGAGGTCGTCGAACAGGCCGACGGACGTCGACGGCCGAGCCGGTGCCGGCGTGGGCGCTGCGGCGGCAGGCGGCGCGGGCGCGCGCGTCACGCCGCCGAACCCGGGTCCCGCATCCGGGACCGCGCCGCGCTGGTAGGCGGTCGCGGCGCCGTTCGCGAGCCGGTCGGCCTCCTCGTTGAGCGGATGCCCCGCGTGGCCGCGCACCCACTCGAAGCGCACCACGTCGCCGGCCGCCTTCCGCGCCGTCATCAGGCGGTCGAGCTCCTCGAGCAGCTCGCGGTTCATCACCGGCTTGCCGTCGGCCTTCCGCCAGCCCTTGCGCTTCCAGCCGGGCATCCACTGTGTGATCGACTTGATGACGTACTGGCTGTCGCACAGGATCAGCAGCTCGTCGACGCCCTCGGTCTGCTGCAGCAGGTCGATCACCGCCGAGAGCTCGCCGATGTTGTTCGTGCCCTGCCGCTGGCCGCCCGCCGCCCAGCGGGCGTCGTCGATGTACCAGCCCCAGCCGGTGGGCCCGGGATTGCCGAGGGAGGAGCCGTCCGCTGCTGCCGTGATCACGCCTCGATCATCGCAGTCCCGGACCCGGCGACCGGCCCGGCGGTCGGGCGGCGCGGCTCTCAGGGCCAGCGCGCGTAGGCTTGCGACCATGGCAGCCATCAATCTCGGCAAGCCCGAGCCGCTCACGCTCGCGCCCCGTCGCAAGAGCAGGCAGATCAAGGTCGGCAAGGTGCTCGTCGGTGGTGACGCGCCCGTCTCGGTGCAGTCGATGACCACGACGAAGACCACCGACATCAACGCGACGCTCCAGCAGATCGCCGAGCTGACGGCGACCGGCTGCGACATCGTGCGCGTCGCGGTGCCGAGCCAGGACGACGCGGATGTGCTGCACATCATCGCGAAGAAGAGCCAGATCCCGGTCATCGCCGACATCCACTTCCAGCCGAAGTACGTCTACCAGGCGATCGACGCGGGCTGCGCCGCCGTGCGCGTCAACCCGGGCAACATCCGCAAGTTCGACGACCAGGTCGGCGAGATCGCGAAGCGCGCGAAGGCCGCGGGCGTGAGCCTGCGCATCGGGGTCAACGCCGGCTCGCTCGACCCGCGCCTGCTCGAGAAGTACGGCAAGGCGACGCCCGAGGCGCTCGTCGAGTCGGCGGTCTGGGAGGCGAGCCTGTTCGAGGAGCACGACTTCCACGACTTCAAGATCTCGGTCAAGCACAACGACCCGGTCGTCATGGTGAAGACCTACCGGATGCTCGCCGAGCGCGGCGACTGGCCGCTGCACCTCGGCGTCACCGAGGCGGGCCCGGCGTTCCAGGGCACGATCAAGTCGTCGACGGCCTTCGCGATCCTGCTCGCCGAGGGCATCGGCGACACCATCCGCGTCTCGCTCTCGGCCCCGCCCGCCGAGGAGATCAAGGTCGGCCTGCAGATCCTGCAGTCGCTCAACCTCCGCGAGCGCAAGCTCGAGATCGTGTCGTGCCCGTCGTGCGGCCGCGCGCAGGTCGACGTCTACTCGCTCGCCGACGCCGTCACCGAGGGCCTCAAGGACGTGCAGGTGCCGCTGCGCGTCGCCGTCATGGGATGCGTCGTCAACGGTCCGGGCGAGGCGCGCGAGGCCGACCTCGGCGTCGCATCCGGCAACGGCAAGGGCCAGATCTTCATCAAGGGCGAGGTCGTCAAGACCGTGCCCGAGGCGCTCATCGTGCCGACGCTCATCGAGGAGGCGCGGAAGCTCGCCGCCGAGCAGGGCCTGCCCGCGGGCGAGGCCACCGTCGTCACGGCCTGAGCCGGCCGTGACCGCCGCAGGGGCGCCGCACCCGTCGCAGCGCCGCACCCTCGTGGTGCTGTCGGCGGTGCAGGCGCTCGGCGGCGTCGCGAACGGCGTCGCCCTGGGCGTCGGCTCGCTGCTCGTCGCGCAGGTGACCGGGCGCGAGGAGCTCGCCGGGCTCGCCGCGACGCTGCTCACGCTCGGCGGCGCCGGACTCGCGCTGCCGCTCGCGCGGCTCGCGCACCGGCGCGGCCGGCGCATCGCGCTCACCGCCGGCGCGCTGCTCGCGCTCGTCGGCACGGTGCTGCTCGCGGTCGGCGGCGCGCTCGGCTCGCCGTGGATCGTGCTGCCCGGCTTCCTGCTGCTCGGCGGCGCGATGGCCGTCAACCTGCAGTCTCGCTTCGCCGCGACCGACCTCTCGCAGCCGTCTCGGCGCGGGCGCGACCTCGCGCTCGTCGTGTGGATGACGACGATCGGCGTGATCGTCGGCCCCAACCTCATCGCGCCGGGCGACGCGCTCGGCACGGCGCTCGGGCTGCCGCACCTCGTCGGCGCCTACGTCATCTCCGGCGCCGCGACCGCGCTCATGGCGGCGGTGCTGTGGCTGCTGCTGCGGCCGGACCCGCTGCTCGAGAGCCGCGCCGACGCGCCCGCCGCGGTCGGCCCGACCGCTCGGCTTCGGCTGCGCGACCACCCGCGCGCGGTCGCGGCCGTCGTCGCGGTCGCCGCCGCCCACGCGACGATGGTCGGCGTGATGGCGCTCACGCCCGTGCACCTCGAGCACGCCGGCCACGCGCTCGCGCTCATCGGCTTCACGATGAGCGCCCACACCGCCGGCATGTACGCGCTCTCGCCGGTCTTCGGCTGGCTCACCGACCGCGTCGGCCCGCGCGCGACCACGCTGCTGGGCGCCGCCATCCTGCTCTCGTCGGTCATCGCGAACCTGCTGCTCGGGCCCGACCTCGCGCCCGTCGGGCTCGCACTGCTCGGCCTCGGCTGGAGCGCCGCGACGGTCGCCGGGTCGACGATCGTCGCGGGCGCCGTCGTGCCGGCGCTGCGGCCGGCGCTGCAGGGGCGCAGCGACCTCGTCATGGGGCTCGCGGGCGCCGCCGCGGGGGCGGCGGCCGGTCCGCTGCTCGGGCTCGCCGGCTACGGCGGCCTCAACCTCGCGATGCTGCCGGTCATCGCGACGGTCGCGATCGCGGCGGTGCTCGCGACCCGTCGGCCAGGCGGCGGCGCCGGCGGCGCTCCGTCCAGCGGCCGTCCAGCGGCTCGCACCGGCCGCCGGGTACCGTGAGCGAGGCGACCGCCGCCGCCACCATGCCAGAAGGAGCGCCCGTGTCGAACGCAGTCCCCGGCCGGGACCCCATCACGCCCGAGGAGCTGGAGCGCGCGAAGCGCATCATCCGCGCGGTCGAGCAGTCGTTCCAGTCGACGGTCGTCGGCCAGCACCAGCTGCTGCGCTCGCTGCTCGTCGCGCTGCTCACGGGCGGCCACGTGCTCATGGAGTCGGTGCCGGGGCTCGCGAAGACGACCGCCGCCGCGACGCTCGCGCGATCGGTGACGGCGTCGTTCCACCGCATCCAGTGCACCCCGGACCTGCTGCCGAGCGACATCGTCGGCACCCAGATCTACGACCAGCACTCGGGCGACTTCCGCACCCAGCTCGGGCCGGTGCACGCCAACTTCGTGCTGCTCGACGAGATCAACCGCTCGAGCGCGAAGACGCAGTCGGCGATGCTCGAGGCGATGCAGGAGCGCCAGACCTCGATCGGCGGCGAGACGCACCGGCTGCCGGAGCCGTTCCTCGTGCTCGCGACGCAGAACCCGATCGAGCAGGAGGGCACCTACACGCTGCCCGAGGCCCAGCTCGACCGCTTCCTGCTGAAGGAGATCCTCACCTACCCGTCGCCGACGGAGGAGGCCGAGATCGTGCGCCGCGCCGAGACGGGCGTCTTCGAGGCGCCGGACGAGCCGGTCGCGTCGCTCGACGACGTGCGCTTCCTGCAGGCGCTCGTGAAGCGGGTCTACGTCGACCAGGCGATCACGAACTACGTCGTGCAGCTCATGTACGTGACGCGGCACGCGAAGGACTACATCGGCGCGCAGCTCGCCGGCTACATCGAGTACGGCGCGAGCCCGCGCGGCTCGCTGTCGTTCGCGCAGGCGTCGCGCGCGCTCGCGCTCGTGCAGGGCCGCGACTGGGTGATCCCGGAGGACGTCAAGGACCTGCGGCACGCCATCCTGCGGCACCGCCTCATCCTCGGCTACGAGGCGGAGGCCGACGGCGTGACGAGCGAGGAGATCATCGACGCGATCTTCGCCGCTGTGCGGACCCCGTAGGACCCGTCGTGGAGCGACGACTGCGCAAGGTGAAGACCACCATGTCGATCCACGCGCACCGCCGCACCCTCGAGCTGCTCGACGGCGAGTACGCGTCGATCCACCACGGCCGCAGCCACGACTTCGACGACCTGCGCGAGTACCAGCCGGGCGACGACGTCAAGGACATCGACTGGAAGGCGACCGCGCGCAGCCACGTGCCGCTCGTGAAGCGGTACATCGCGTCGCGGCAGCACACCCTGCTGCTCGTGGTCGACTCCGGCCGGAACATGGCGGCGACGGCGGAGTCGGGGGAGACGAAGCAGGAGATCGCGATCCTCGTCGCGGGCGTGCTCGGCTACCTGGCGACCCGGCACGGCGACCGCGTCGGCCTGCTCATGGGCGACGCCGACCGGCTCGAGAGCATGCAGGAGGGCGGCTCCGAGTCGCACCTCGAGCGCATGCTGCGCCGCGTCGACGAGGCGATCGCGCTCGAGGGGCCGCGCTCCGACCTCGAGGGCGTGCTCGGGCAGGCCGTGCGGCGGATGCGCCGGCGCTCGATCATCGTCGTGATCGCCGACGACCTCGCCTACACGCACGACCTCGACGTGCACCTCGGCAGGCTCCACACCCGGCACGAGGTGCTGTGGGTGTCGATCGGCGACGCCGACCTCATGTCGCGCCACCGCGACCACCGCGAGCTCGTCGGCGTCGACTCGGGGCTCGGCCTGCCGCCGTTCCTGCGCCGCGACCGCGGGCTCCGCAGGGCGTTCGACGAGGCCACCGCCGAGCGGCGCCAGCGGCTCGAGGCGGGCCTACGCACCCTCGGCATCGCCTCCGTGCGCATCGGCGACAGCGCCGGCGCGATCGGCGGCCTCTTCCGGCTGCTCGAGAGGCACCGCCGTGCACGCCGCTGATCTGGTCCACTCGCTGGCGGCAGCGCTCGCGCAGCTGCCGGCACCCGACACGTACGGGCCGTTCGGCTACGGCCCGTGGTGGCTGCTCGGCGCGGCCGCGCTGCTGCTCGTGCTGGCCGCCTACGCCTTCGCGTGGCTCTGGACGCGCCCGCGCGGCATCCTCGAGCCGCCGCCCCCGCCGCCCGTGCCCATCGACGTGCGCAGCGTCAAGCAGAAGTACCTCGGGATGATCGAGGAGGTCGCCGAGGAGCACGAGCGCGGCGAGCTCGACGCCCGCGGCCTCGCGCAGCGGCTCAGCCTCGTGCTGCGCTTCTTCGCGCACGAGTCCACCGGCGTCGTCGCCGAGGTGATGACCCTGCGCGACCTGCAGGGCGCCGACCTGCCGAGCGTGCACGGCGCGGTCGAGCAGTACTACCCGTCGTCGTTCCGGCGCGCGGCGAAGCACGACCCGGACGCGGCGATCGCCTCCGCGCGGCAGGTGGTCTCGACGTGGATGTGACGCTGCTGTGGCCATGGGTGCTGCCCATCGCGATCGGGATCGGGCTGCTGCTCGCCGCGCTCGGGCTCTGGCTGCCGCGGCGCAGGCGCGATCGCGGCCTGCCCGTCGCCCACGTCGACCGGATGACCTCGCTCGCCGCCTTCCGCGGCGCGCTGCTGCGCTACCGGCTCTGGATCGGCGGCGCGCTCGTCGCGTCGCTCGTCGGCGTCGCGGTCGCCGGCGCGATCGGCTCGCGCCCCTCCGGCATCAGCGCGAACCAGGAGGAGGACTACAAGCGCGACATCGTGCTGTGCCTCGACGTCTCCGGGTCGATGGTCGACGTCGACGCCGAGATCCTGGGCGTCTACCAGCAGATCGCGTCCGAGCTCGACGGCGAGCGCATCGGCATGCGCATCTTCGACGCGTCGAGCGTCATGGCCTTCCCGCTCACGAGCGACTACGAATACATCGCCGGCCAGCTCGGCCGCTACCAGCGGGCGCTGAGCGGCACGCTCGGCCCCGACGAGCAGTTCAACTACCTCGCGGGCACCGCGAGCGGCCTCGGCGCGTCCCTCGTCGGCGACGGGCTCGCCTCGTGCGTGCTCGACTTCGCCGACCTCGAGGCGAGCGAGCGGCCGCGGTCGATCATCCTCGCGACCGACAACGTCGTGAACGGCCAGCAGATCTTCTCGCTGCCGCAGGCCGGCCAGCTCGCCGTCGACAACGAGGTGCGGGTGTACGCGATCAACCCGTTCGACTTCGGCGGCGACATGGCCTCGCAGGAGCTGCGCGAGGTCTCCGAGGGCACCGGCGGCGCCTACTTCGCGCTCGACTTCGCCCAGACCGTGCCGCAGATCGTCGACCGCGTCAACGCGATCGAGGCCGGCTACATCGAGACCCCGCCGCAGGTGCAGATCATCGACCGGCCAGGCGCCCTGCCGCTCATCGTGCTCGTGCTCGTCGCGGGCGTCTGCCTCGCAGCCTGGAGGGTGCGCCTGTGATCACCTTCCACCCGACCCTGCCGATCGTCGTCGCCGTGCTCGGCGTCGCGATGCTCGCGCTCTGCCTCTGGCAGCTCGTCGCGGTGCGCGGCCGCCGCCTCGCGTGGCTGCGGCGCTCGCTGCTCGTGCTGCTCGCGGTCGCGATGGCCTTCCGGCCCGCCCTGCCCGGCGGCGAGGTGCCCACCGCGACCATCCAGGCTCGCGTGTTCATCATGATCGACACGTCGCAGTCGATCGCCGCCGAGGACTGGGGGAGCGACCCTCGGCTGACCGGCATGCAGGAGGACGTCGTCGAGATCGCGCGCGCCTTCGCCGGCGCCGACCTCTCGGTCATCTCCTTCGACTCGCAGGCGATCCTGCGGGTGCCGCTCACCGACGACGGCTCCGCCGTGATCGAGATGGTGCGGGCGCTGCGCCCGGAGATCGCGCAGCAGTCGCGCGGCACCTCCGTCGCCGTCGCCCACGACCTGCTCAAGACCGAGCTCGAGCGCAGCCAGGCGGCCGAGCCAGACTCGCCAGCGATCGTGTTCTACCTCGGCGACGGCGAGCACACCGCCGAGGATCAGCCGCAGTCGTTCGACGACGTCGCCGGGCTCGTCGACCGCGGGCTCGTGCTCGGCTACGGCACCGAGCAGGGCGGGCGGATGCGGGTGTCGAGCTTCGACCCCGCCGCGCAGGACCAGTACGTGCAGGACCCCGCCGGCGGCGACGCGCTCTCACGCATCGACGAGGGGCAGCTCGGCGCGATCGCCGACCAGCTCGGCATCACCTACCTGCACCGCGCGCCCGGCCTGCCCATCGCCGACGCGCTCGGCCCGATGGCGGCGGCCGACGGCGAGGCGAACCTCGACCGCACCGAGGAGGCGCGGCTCGAGATCGCCTGGGTGCTCGGCGTGCCGATCGCGCTGCTGCTCGCGTGGGAGGCGCTCAGCCTCGCCCGCTCGCTCCGCGGGACCCGCGGCATCCTCAGCAGGGAGGGGTCGCGATGACCCGCCGTCGTCGCGTGCTCACCGACGGCCAGCGCCGCACGCTGCGCTGGTGGCTCATGCTCGGGCTCATCCCCGTGGCGCTCGCGGTGCTCGTCGTCGCGACGAAGCTCATCAGCGTCAACGTGCTGTCGCAGACCGCGATCGACCGCTTCGAGGCGCGTGCCTACGCGCAGGGCGCCGAGGCGGCCCGCGGGCTCGAGCTGTGGAACTGGGTCGAGCCGTGGAAGGGGCCGTTCGACCTCGGCGTGAGCCTGGCGATGGCGGGATCCCTCGAGGAGGGCCGCGCGGCGCTCGAGCGGTCGCTCGAGCTGCACGGCGAGCCCGTCACGCCGCCGCAGGTGCACGAGCACTGCATCATCGTCGCCTCGCTCGTCACGACGATCGAGAAGCAGGGCGACGTCGCGCGCGAGGCCGACGACGTGCAGACCGCGAACGGCTTCTACGGCGAGGCGCTCGCGCTCATCGACGGGGTGCCGGACGGCTGCCTCGACGAGCCGCTGCCGAACGAGGCCGACACCGCCGAGCAGCTCGAAGCCGCGACCCCGCGCATCGAGGAGAAGATCGAGGACCCGTCCGGCGACGGCGACGGCGAGGGCGAGGGCGAGGGCGACAGCGAGGGGGAGCCGCAGACGCCCGAGGAGCAGCTCGAGGAGCAGAACCAGGACGCGCAGGAGGAGCAGCAGCAGCAGGACCAGTACGACGAGGGCGAGGACGGCGGCGGCACCGGCGTCGACCGCCCGTGGTGAGCCCGCGACACCGTGAGCCCGCGACACCGGCGAGTCCCTAGACTCGCAGGGTGATCCGCCTCTCCGAGCTCTTCTTCACCACCCTCCGCGAGGACCCGGCCGAGGCCGAGGTCGCGAGCCACCGGCTGCTCCTGCGCGCGGGCTACATCCGCCGCGCCGGCGCCGGGCTCTACTCGTGGCTGCCGCTCGGCCTGCGCGTGCGCCGCAACATCGAGCGGGTCGTGCGCGAGGAGATGGAGGCCGCGGGCGCGCAGGAGGTGCTGTTCCCCGGCCTGCTGCCGCGCGAGCCCTACGAGCGCACCGGCCGCTGGACCGAGTACGGCGACGGCATCTTCCGCCTGCAGGACCGCAAGGGCGCCGACCACCTGCTCGCCCCCACGCACGAGGAGGTCTTCACGCTGCTCGTGCAGGACCTCGTCTCGAGCTACAAGGCGCTGCCGCTGACGATCTTCCAGATCCAGGACAAGTACCGCGACGAGGCGCGGCCCCGCGCGGGCCTGCTGCGGGCGCGCGAGTTCACGATGAAGGACGCCTACTCGTTCGACGTCGACGACGCGGGCCTCGACGCCTCCTACCAGCGCCAGCGCGACGCCTACGAGCGCATCTTCCAGCGCCTCGGCCTCGAGTACGTGATCGTCTCGGCCGACGCGGGTGCGATGGGCGGCTCGAAGTCCGAGGAGTTCCTGCACCCGACGCCCGTCGGCGAGGACACGATCGTGCGCTCGGCAGGCGGCTACGCCGCGAACGTCGAGGCGTTCGAGACGGTGGCGCCCGAGCCGCTCCCCGTCGAGGGCCAGCCCGCGGCAGCCGTGCGCGACACCCCGGACACGCCCACGATCGACACCCTGGTCGCCGACGCGAACGCGCGCTTCCCGCGCGAGGACGGCCGTGCATGGACGGCGGCGGACACGCTGAAGAACGTCGTGCTGCGGCTCACGCACCTCGACGGCAGCCGCGAGCTCGTCGTCATCGGCCTGCCCGGCGACCGCGAGGTCGACCAGAAGCGCGTCGAGGTGGCGTTCCAGCCCGCCGACGTCACCGCGGCCGACGAGGACGACTTCACGGCCAACCCTGGCCTCGTGAAGGGCTACATCGGGCCGTGGTCGACCGCCGGCGCGGTGCTCGGCGAGGAGGCCGCCACCGGCATCCGCTACCTGCTCGACAAGCGCGTCGTCGACGGCTCGAGCTGGATCACCGGCGCGAACGAGCCGGGCAAGCACGTCTTCGGGCTCGTCGCGGGCCGCGACTTCGCGGGCGACGGATGGGTCGAGGCCGCCGACGTGCGCGCCGGCGACCCCGCGCCCGACGGCTCCGGACCCGTCACGCTCGAGCGCGGCATGGAGGTCGGCCACGTCTTCCAGCTCGGCCGCAAGTACGCAGAGGCGCTCGGCCTCAAGGTGCTCGACCAGAACGGCAAGCTCGTCACCGTCACGATGGGCTCCTACGGCATCGGCGTGACGCGCAACCTCGCGGCGATCGTCGAGCGGTCGCACGACGAGAAGGGCATCATCTGGCCGCGCGAGATCGCGCCGTTCGACGTGCACGTCGTCGCCACCGGCAAGGACGCGCGCGCCTTCGAGGTCGCCGAGACCGTGATCGCGGGCCTCGAGGCGCGCGGGCTCGAGGTGCTCTTCGACGACCGCCCCAAGGTCTCGCCGGGCGTCAAGTTCGGCGACGCCGAGATCATCGGCGTGCCGCAGATCGTCATCGTCGGCCGCGACGCGCACGAGGGTCTCGTCGACGTCTGGGACCGGGCGACGGGGGAGCGGCAGCAGGTCGCGCTCGACGCGCTGGAGGAGGCGCTGGGGCGCTAGGCCTGGCGCCCGGCGCCCGCCTCGGGCGCCGTGCGCCCGGGAGCCGCATCGGCGATCGTCCACTGGCCGGTGACCGACTCGGCGTCCTCCCACACCTCCACGCCGCGGACGTCCGGGAGCATGTCGCGCGTGAACACGGGATCCTTGCCCGCCCTGCGCTGCTCGTCGAAGTTCCGCAGCAGCTTGAAGGCGACCCCCGAGAGCAGCGCGATGGCGACGAGGTTCACGATCGCCATGACGCCCATGAGCAGGTCCGCGGTGTTCCAGATGGTCGCGGTGGCGATGACGGATCCGCCCAGCACCGCGGCCACCGCGAGCACGCGGTAGGCGGTGAGCGCGACGCGGCTCTCCGTGATGAACTCGATGTTCGACTCGCCGTAGTAGTAGTTGCCGATGATCGACGAGAACGCGAGCAGGAAGACGATGAGCGACAGCGCGACCCCCGCCCACGCGCCGAGCTCGCCCGTCACGGCATCGAACGTCAGGCCGATGCCGCCCTCTGCGCCGGTGAGGTCTGGCGTGGAGACCAGGATGATGAACGCCGTGATCGAGCAGACCAGGAAGGTGTCGAAGTAGACGCCGAGCGTCTGCACGAGGCCCTGCTTCGCCGGGTGCGTGACCGCCGCGGATGCCGCGCCGTTCGGCGCCGATCCCAGGCCGGCCTCGTTCGAGAACATGCCTCGCTTGACGCCCTGCATGATGATCGTGCCGATCGCGCCGCCGGCGACCTGCTGGAAGCCGAACGCGCCGGCGTAGATCTCGCCGAGCACGCGCGGCACCTCGGTGATGTTCATGCCGACGATGATGAGCCCGAGCAGCAGGTAGAGCAGCGCCATCGCGGGGACGAGCGACTCCGTCACCTTCGCGATGCGGCGGACACCGCCGAACACGATGAGGCCCGTCAGCACGGCGACGACGGCGCCGATGACCCACGGGAGCCATGCAGCGTCCGACCCGATCGTGGAGGTCACCGTGGCGACGATCGTGTTCGCCTGCAGCGACGAGAACGCGAACGGGAAGCAGACGATGAGGATGACGGCGAACAGGATGCCCATCCAGCGGGCGCCGAGGCCCCGCTGCATGTAGTACGCGGGGCCGCCGCGGAAGCCGTCGGCGTCGCGGTGCTTGTACAGCTGCGCGAGCGTCGACTCGATGAACGACGACGCGCCGCCGACGAACGCCATCGTCCACATCCAGAACACGGCACCCGGTCCGCCGATCGCGATCGCCGTCGCGACACCGGCGATGTTGCCGACGCCCACGCGGCTCGCCGCCGAGATGGTGAACGCCTGGAAGGACGACACCGACTGGTTGCTGCCGTCGCGTGCCTTCGGCGTCTTGTCGGTGAGCACCCGGAACATCGACGGCAGCAGCCGCAGCTGCACGACGCCGGTCCGGATCGTGAAGTAGATGCCCAGCACGGCGAGCACGGGCAGGACCACCCACGTCCACCAGAAGTCGCCGGTCGTCAGCACGAGGTCGTCGAAGCTCATGCGGGCCAGACTAGTTCCCGGGTCGCCCCTCTGGCGCTAGACTGATCGGTCGGCATCGGATGCCGGATGGACGCGGAACAAGGAGCCCACAAGTGAAGATCGATCTGACCGTGCTGAAGACCGTCGAGCGCGAGCGGGAGATCTCCTCGGACGCCCTGATCCACATCATCGAGCAGGCGATCCTGCAGGCGCACCTCCGCTCGGGCGAGAAGCACGACGCCGCGGCGCCGCAGCCCCGCGTCGAGGTCGACCGCGCGACCGGCGAGGTGACGCTCTTCGAGCCCGAGCTCGACGAGGACGGCAACCGCATCGGCGAGTCGATCGCGACCACCGAGGACTTCAGCCGCATCGCCGCATCCGCCGCGAAGCAGGTCATCTTCCAGGCGCTGCGCGACAAGAGCGACGAGACCGTGCTGGGGGCCTACAAGGACCGCGAGGGCGACATCATCGCCGGCGTCGTCCAGCAGGGCACGAACCCGCGCATGGTCCACGTCAAGCTCGGCGACGACATGGAGGCGCTGCTGCCGCCCGAGGAGCAGGTGCCGGGCGCCGAGTACAAGCACGGCCAGCGGATGCGCGTCTACATCACGAAGGTCGAGCGCGGCCAGCGCGGCCCGCAGGTCACCGTGAGCCGCACCCACCCGTCGCTCGTGCGCCGGCTCTTCGCGCTCGAGGTGCCCGAGATCGCCTCCGGCGCGGTCGAGATCGTCGCGATCGCGCGCGAGGCCGGCCACCGCACGAAGATCGCCGTGCGCGCCACCCGCCCCGGCATCAACGCGAAGGGCGCGTGCATCGGTGAGCTCGGCGCCCGCGTGCGCGCGGTGCAGGCGGAGCTCGGCGACGAGAAGGTCGACATCGTCGACTACTCCGAGGACCTGCCCGCCTTCGTCGCGAGCGCGCTGAGCCCCGCGCGGGTGTCGGACGCGTTCATGCTCGACGAGAAGACGAAGGCGGTGCGCGCGCTCGTGCCCGACTTCCAGCTCTCGCTCGCGATCGGTCGGGAGGGCCAGAACGCCCGCCTGGCGGCGAAGCTGACCGGCGCGAAGATCGACATCCAGCCCGACTCGGTCATGGATGAGTGACACGCCCACCTGCGTCCCGGGCGTGTCTGCGCTAGACTGATGAGCATCCGTACGTGCCTCGGCTGTCGCGCGCGCACTGAACCCGCACATCTCGTGCGGATCGTGGGCGCAGGCGGAGCGGCGGTCGTCGATCCCGATCGACGGCTTCCCGGCCGAGGGGCGTGGGTGCATCCGACGCAGCAGTGCGTGGAACGCGCGGTCCGCGCGATCCCGCGAGCGCTGCGCCAGCGCCTGGACACGTCACCCATCGCACGATGGGCCCAGGACGGGCTCGACCCGAGCCCCGACCGAAGGAATGAAAAGCACATGGACAACTGATGAGCAGCTCGAAATGAGACCCGTCAGCAATTGAGTCCGCCCTGTCCTGGGCGGACCAGGACAGGAGAGAACGTGGCAAACCCACGCGTGCACGAGATCGCCGCCGAGCTCGGCGTCGAGAGCAAGGTCGCGATGGCCAAGCTCAAGGAGATGGGCGAGTTCGTCAAGGGACCCGCCTCGGCGATCGCACCCCCGGTCGCCCGCAAGCTGAAGGCCGCTCTGGCGTCCGAGAGCGCGAGCGCACCTGCGGCCGCGGCCCCGAAGGCACCGGCCAAGGCCGCCCCGTCGGCAAAGCTGGCATCGGCCACCCCCGCAGCGGCTGCCCCCGCCGCGACCCCGAAGGCTGCGGCTCCCGCGGCCCCGCAGGCCGCACCGGCACCCGCACCCACCGCGGCGCCTGCCGCGACGCCCGCCCCGAAGGCTGCGCCGGCTCCGGCAGCGCAGACCCCTGCGCCGGCATCGCCCGCACCCGCAGCGCCCGCATCCGCATCGCCCGCACCCGCCGCGCCCGCGCAGCAGGGCGATGGCGACAGCGGCAGCAGCATCCCCCGCCCGATGGGCCGCCCCGGCGCACCGCGCCCGGGCAACAACCCGTTCGCGTCCGCGCAGGGCATGGGCCGGCCGCGCGTCGGCAACAACCCGTTCACGAGCAAGGCGGGCCCCGGCGGCCCGCGCCCCGTGGCTCCGCGCCCCGGCGCTCCCCGCCCGGGCGCACCGCGTCCCGGCGCTCCCCGTCCCGGCGCCCCCCGCACCGGCGGCCCCGGCCGACCCGGAGCCGGCGGTCGCCCCGGCGGCGGCTTCCAGCGCCCCGGCGCCGGCGCTCCCGGTCCCGGTGCTCCGGGCCGCGGCGGTCCCGCGTTCGCGGGTCGTCCCGGTGGTGGCGGTCGCGGTCGCGGCGGCACGGCCGGCGCGTTCGGCAAGGGCGGCGCGAAGGGCAAGTCCCGCAAGTCGAAGCGCACGAAGCGGCTCGAGTTCGAGATGCGCGAGGCGCCCTCGATCGGCGGCGTCAAGGTCCGTCGCGGCGATGGCACCACGGTCATCCGCATGCGCCGCGGCGCATCGATCGCGGACTTCGCCGAGAAGATCGACGCGAGCCCCGGTGACCTGGTGACCGTGCTGTTCCACCTCGGTGAGATGGCGACGGCGACGGAGTCGCTCGACGAGGCCACCTTCGAGCTGCTCGGAGCGGAGCTCGGCTACCGCATCCAGATCGTCAGCCCCGAGGACGAGGACAAGGAGCTCCTGGAGGGCTTCGACATCGACCTCGAGCAGGAGCTCGAGGACGAGACCGACGAGGACCTCGTCTACCGCTCGCCCGTCGTCACGGTCATGGGTCACGTCGACCACGGCAAGACGCGCCTGCTCGACGCCATCCGCGACGCGAACGTCATCGACGGCGAGGCCGGCGGCATCACGCAGCACATCGGCGCCTACCAGGTCTGGAAGGAGCACGAGGGCGAGGACCGCGCGATCACCTTCATCGACACCCCGGGTCACGAGGCGTTCACCGCCATGCGTGCCCGCGGTGCGCAGGTGACCGACATCGCGATCCTGGTGGTCGCGGCGGACGACGGCATCATGCCGCAGACCATCGAGGCGCTGAACCACGCGCAGGCGGCCAACGTGCCGATCGTGGTCGCGGTCAACAAGGTCGACAAGGAGGGGGCGAACCCCGCCAAGGTGCGCCAGCAGCTCACCGAGTACGGCCTCGTCACCGAGGAGTACGGCGGCGACACGATGTTCGTCGACGTCTCCGCGCTCGCCCGCACGGGCATCGAGGAGCTCCTCGAGGCCGTGCTGCTCACCGCGGACGCAGGTCTCGACCTGCGAGCCAACCCCAACAAGGAGGCTCGCGGCGTCGCGATCGAGGCGAGGCTCGACAAGGGCCGCGGCGCCGTGGCGACCGTGCTCATCCAGTCGGGCACGCTGCGCGTCGGCGACGCGATCGTCGCGGGCACGGCCTACGGCCGCGTCCGTGCGATGGTCGACGACCGCGGCGAGCTGGTCCAGGAGGCCGGCCCGTCGATGCCCGTCCAGGTGCAGGGCCTCTCGAGCGTCCCGCGCGCCGGCGACAGCTTCATCGTCACCGAGGAGGACCGCACCGCGCGCCAGATCGCTGAGAAGCGCGAGGCCGTGGAGCGCAACGCGCAGCTGGCGAAGGCCCGCAAGCGCCTGTCGCTCGAGGACTTCAAGCTGGCGCTGGAGCAGGGCAAGGTCGAGACGCTCAACCTCATCATCAAGGGCGACGTGTCGGGTGCCGTGGAGGCGCTCGAGGAGTCGCTCATGAAGATCGAGATCGACGACACCGTCGACCTGCGGATCATCCACCGCGGCGTCGGCGGCGTCACCGAGTCGGACGTGAACCTGGCGACGGTCGACTCGGCCGTCATCATCGGCTTCAACGTGCGCCCCGACCCGAAGGCTCGAGAGCGCGCCGCCCGCGAGGGCGTCGACATCCGCTTCTACAACGTGATCTACGCGGCCATCGAGGACGTGGAGAACTCGCTGAAGGGCATGCTCAAGCCGGAGTTCGAGGAGAAGCAGTCGGGCGTGGCGGAGATCCGCGAGGTGTTCCGCTCGTCCAAGTTCGGCAACATCGCCGGCTGCATCGTGCGCTCGGGGACGATCACCCGCAACGCCAAGGCTCGCGTCATCCGCGACGGCGTCGTGCTGGCCGATGGCCTCGCCATCGAGTCGCTGCGCCGCTTCAAGGACGACGTCACCGAGGTCCGCACGGACTTCGAGTGCGGCATCGGCCTCGGCAAGTTCAACGATCTGCAGATCGGCGACGAGATCGAGACCACCGAGATGGTGGAGAAGCCGCGCGTCTGACGCGCAATCGGGTGTGGGGCGACTGCGGTCGCCCCACACCTGTCTCTAGGACCGGAGGAACCACATGGCAGAGAACCCCAGGGCGAGGAAGATCGCCGACCGCATCCACGAGATCACCGTGCGCGCGCTCGAGCACGAGGTGCGCGACCCGCGGCTCGGCTTCGTGACGATCACGGCGGTGCGGATGACGGGCGACCTCCAGCACGCCTCGATCTTCTACACGGTCTACGGCACCGACGAGGAGCGCGAGGAGACCGCGAGGGCCCTCACGAGCGCGAAGGGCGTCGTGCGCCGCGAGATCGGCAAGGGCCTGACGCTGCGGCTGACGCCGTCGATCGAGTTCTTCCTCGACGCGCTGCCCGAGAATGCCGCGTCGATCGAGCACCTGCTCGACGAGGCGCGCGTGCGCGACCGCGCCGCGCAGGAGGCGGCCGCCGCCGCGCAGTACGCCGGCGACGCCGACCCCTACAAGAAGCCGCGCGAGATCGACGACGAGGACTGACGGCTCAGCGGACCTCGGCGAAGCGCAGCAGCCGCTCGGCGAGGTCCGCGTCCGTCAGCCGCACGCGGATGCGCGTGCCCGGCTCGGCGTCCGTGTCGCACGCCGCCTCGGTCGGCGGGTCGAGCAGCTGGATCGTCGACCCGTCCTTCCGGGAGTCCACGACGACCGCGTCGAACGCGTCGCCGATGCGCGACCGCAGCACCGCGATCTCCACGACGTCGATCGACTCCCGCTCGAGCCTCGATGCCGTCTGTGCCGACGCCTGCATGATGCCGGGCAGCCCCTCGAGCCCCTCGGCGGCCCACGCGGGGATCTCGCGGTCGTTCGCGATCGACTCACAGTGGGCGAGCGCGTAGCGGTCGACGAGCCGCCGCAGCGGCGCGGTCACGTGCGCGTACGGCGCACCGATGGCCGCCTGCTCGAGCCCGGACGCCTCGGACGCGTCGTCCAGCACGGTGTACGCGGCGCCGCGGAAGAGCCGCCGCGCCGCCTGCAGGATCGCGAGCGTGGTCGGCTGCGAGCGGTCGAGGCGCCGCAGGAACGCGCCGTAGTGCTCGCCGTCGGCCCACTCCTCGCCGATCGCGCGCACTTCCTTGCGGAAGCGCTCGACGTCGGCGGCCGGCGGCGCCGGCATCGTCCGCAGGATGCCGCGCTTCGCGCGCAGCTGCAGGTTCGCGGCCTCCATGCCGGTCATGAGCGACAGTTGCGCGTTCCAGCGCTCGACCGGCAGCAGCTCGCGCCGCTCGATGCGGTACCCGTCGCCGTCGCGCACGACCTGCTCCTCCGGCATGTCGAGGCTCGCGCCGCCGCGCTCGGCCTCGAGCGCGATCCGCAGTTCGCCGACCTCCCGCAGCAGCCCCAGCATGGCGTCGCCGGCGTCGATGCGCTGCTGCGCCTCGGCGTAGGTCAGCTGCTCGCGGGAGCGCACCCGCGCGCGCTCGAGCGTCGTCGCGACCACGTCACCGCGCGCATCCAGCCGCATGGTCCAGACGTAGGCGCCCCGCACCTGGCCCGCGAGGAGGCTCGCGACGCCCTCGCTCACGACCGGCGGGTGCAGCGGCACCCGGCCGTCCGGCGCGTACATCGTCTGGCCCCGGCGGCGCGCCTCCACGTCGATGGCGCCGCCCGGCGCCACGAACGCCGGCACGTCGGCGATCGCGTAGCGCACGACGACGCCGTCGCCGTCGCCGTCGCGCTCGAGGTGGAGCGCCTGGTCGAGGTCGGTCGAGCCCTCGGGGTCGATCGTGACGAACGCGACGCCCGTCTGGTCGGCCTCCGGCAGCGGCGGGTCGGCGGCGAGCGCGGCCGCCTCCGCTTCGGCCCCGGGCGGGAACTCGGCAGTCAGGCCCAGCTCCGCGCGGATCGCGGCGAGGGCGGCGGCGAGCTCGTCGCTCGCCTCGGTCAGACGCGCATGTCGTGCCGGCATGCGCACAACCTAGTGGGGCAGTCTGACGGCCCGCCCCGCCCCGCCCCGCCCCGCCCCGCCCCGCCCCGCCCCGCCCCGCTCTCGCACAACGCAAGCCCGCAGGCGACATCGTGCGGCGGATCCGGGAGGCCGCGAATGCTGCCGCCGGTCGTCGCGCGGGGGCTTGCGTTGTGCGCACGCGGGCCTGGCACCGCGGGTGGCAGGAGCTCCCTCAGTCCGGGAGGCGGGCCGTCCCGTCAGCGCGCACGACGAGGCCGTCGGCGGCGAGCGATGCGAGCGCGCGATCGAGCTGCGCGGCATCGGACCAGAGGGGCTGCAGCTCGGCCTCCGCGAGCGGCACGTCGACGGCCCGCAGCGCCCGCAGCACCGTGCCGCGCGCCTGCCGGTCGCTGCCCGCGAAGGTGCCCTGCCGCGGCGCGCGCCTGCCCTCGTACGCCGGGTAGCCGGCCGCGCGCCACGCGCACGCGTCGGCGATCGGGCACGCGTCGCACCTCGGGGCCCGCGCCGTGCAGACGAGCGCGCCGAGCTCCATGAGCGCGATGGAGGTGACGGATGCGTCGGCGGGGGAGTCCGACAGCAGCGCCTCGACGTCGGCGAGGTCGCGCCTCGCGGCGGGGCCGGCCTCGCCCTGCCCGTGCACGGCGCGCGCGATCACGCGGCGCACGTTCGTGTCGACGACCGGGTGGCGGTCGCCGAAGTGGAAGACGGCGACCGCGCGCGCGGTGTAGTCGCCGATGCCGGGGAGCGCGAGCAGCGCGGCCACGTCTCGCGGCACGTCGCCGCCGTGCCGCTCGACGATCGCCCGCGCTGCGTCCTGCAGCCGCAGCGCCCGACGCGGGTACCCGAGCGTGCCCCACTGCCGCAGCACCTCGTGGGTGGGTGCGTCGGCGAGGTCGGCAGGCGTCGGCCAGCGCTCGAGCCAGCGGTCGATCTCGACGGCCACGCGCGACACCTGGGTCTGCTGCAGCATGATCTCGCTCACGAGCGTGCCCCACGCGTCGAAGTCGGGCCGGCGCCACGGCAGGTCGCGCGCGTTGTCGCGGTACCAGCCCGCGAGCGCGGCGATGGAGGCGATCCCGAGCATCCCGCCAGGGTAGACGAGCGCGACCGCCTAGGCTGACGGCATGGTCGACTCCGCCCTCCTGATGAAGGCAGCGTCCTGGACGCCCGAGCAGAAGGCGCTCTACACGAGCCTCGCCGAGCTGCTCGTGCGCCGCAATCCGCGTGGCCGTCGGCTGGTCGCGATCGAGGGCCGCGACGGCGTCGGCAAGACGCGGTTCGCGGATGCCCTGCAGGTCGCGCTCGCGCGCGCCGGCGTCGAGGCGTTCCGCGCGAGCGCCGACGACTTCCACCGGTCGCAGGCGTTCCGCTACCGGCAGGGCCGGGACTCGCCGAAGGGCTACTACGAGGACGCCTTCGACGTCGAGCTGCTCGACCGCGTGCTGCTGCACCCGTTCCGCATGGGCGGCTCGACCGGCTTCATGACGCGCGCGTTCGACCTGCACGCCGACCGCTCGGTCGAGATGGAGTGGCAGACCGCGGGCCCGGACGCGGTGCTCATCGTCGACGGCGTGTTCCTGCAGCGCCCGGCGCTCGCCGGCAAGTGGCACGCGGTGCTCTACCTCGAGGCCGACGACCGCGTGCGCGGCGAGCGGATGCGCGCCCGTGACGGCGCGCACCCCGACGTGCAGCACGAGTCGCACCGGCGCTACCGCGAGGCGCACGACCACTACGAGCGCACCGTCCGCCCGCGCCAGAAGGCGCTCGTGATCGTCGACAACAGCGACTGGCGGTCTCCCAAGCAGGTCTTCGCCGACACCTGCTGACCCCTGCTGGTCGAGCTCCAGCGAGAGCAGCCCGGTGCTACGCCAGTCGTCGCACCACCGATGCCGGCAGGAACCGCCCTGTGCGCTCGACCTCGTGCACGAGCTCGACGAGCGCCGCGTTCACCGGTGCCTCTCGCCCGAGTCGCGCCGCGGCCGCGACGACCGCGCCGTTGATGTGGTCGACCTCCGTCGGCTGCCGCCGCCGGATCGACTGCTGCGTCGACCCGAGGTTCGGCACGTCGCCGAGCCGATCCTTGATGCGGAGCGGCACCTGCTGGGCGATCCGCCGAGGCGCGAAGGCGACGACCCGCACCATGAGGGGCGTCAGCCCCTGCAGCGGCTGGAACCGCACGCCCGAGGCCAGGCCCATCTGCGCCGTCTCCCGCATCGAGGCGAGCATCACGCGGCGCAGCCCCGGGTCGCGGATGACGTCCTGCACCGAGTGGCCGACGATCGCGGGCAGCGCGTTCACCATGTTGATGAGCAGCTTGGTCCACTGCGCGCCCTCGATCGACGGCGTCTCGCTCGTCGGCAGCGCCTCGCCCAGCACCGCGGCGAACCGCGCCCCCTCAGCGCCGCCGACGATGGTGTCGCCGGCCGCGGTCACCGTGATGACACCCGGCTCCATCGAGTTCGCCGCCATCAGCGCGATCCCGCCGGCGACGCGCCCGTGCCCCAGCAGCTCGGCCGCGGCGAGCTCGCCGCCGAGGCCGTTCTGCACCACGAGCAGCGGCACGCCGGCGAGCAGCGCGCGGTTCGCCTCGATCGCGGCCGCGGCGCCGGTCGCCTTGGTGGCGAGGATCGCGAGGTCGGGCGCCTCCTGCAGCAGCTCCAGCGCCGCGACGCGGGCGGTGTGCGTGCCGAAGGCGCCCTGCAGTCGCAGCCCGTGCTCCCGGACGGCCGCGAGGTGCCCGCCGCGCGCGGTGACGGTCACGTGGTGACCGATGGAATCCAGCCGCGCCGCGATCGTGCCGCCGATCGCCCCGGCACCGATCACCGCGATGCGCTGCCGCGGCTGCCGCCGGCCGTCCTCGATCGCCATGCCGAGCAGGCTATACGCGCCGCGCTGGCCGGATGTCGGCGGCGCGACCTACGCTTCCGCCAGGCCCGCGCGACGGCGTGCGGGGAGGGAGGCACCCCATGACCGACGCACCCCGGCTGACCGCCAAGCGCTTCCACGAGCATCCCGGCGTCGAGGACTGGCGCGTGCTGTTCTGGGGCGCGCACGCCCACTACGCGTGCGACTCGTTCGCCCACGCGGTCGAGCTCGCGAGCGCCATCGGCGAGGTCGCGGCCGCGGTGGGCCACGCGCCCGATGTCGACCTGCGGCCCCGCGGCGTGACGATCCGCACGGCGACGCGGCGCGACGGCGGGCTCAGCGCGGCCGACGCGCGCCTCGCCCAGGGCATCTCCGAGGCGGCCCGGCGGCTCGGGTGCCGGTCCGACCCCTCGACCCTCATGGTCACCGGCATCGCCGTCGCCCAGGACCACGGCGCCGACGTGCGGCCGTTCTGGGCGGCCGTGATGGGCTACGACCTGCTCGGCGACGAGGATGCGATCGACCCCCAGCGGCGCAACCCGCACATCTGGCTGCACGAGCTCGACCCGCCGAAGCCCGGCCGAGGCCGCACCCACATCGACATCTCGGTGCCCGCCGACCACGCCGAGGCGCGCGTCGCAGCAGCGGTGGCGGCCGGTGGCCGCATCGTGCGGGAGGAGCCCGGGCGCTGGTGGACGATCGCGTCGCCCGAGAACCACGGCGTCGACATCGCCTCGTGGCCCGACGTCGAGGACTTCGACGAGGACCCGGGCGGCGGCGCCGACGAGGATCGTCCGCCCACGAGCGACTAGGGTCGACGGGTGCCAGCAGCCCCCGCAGACCCCGACGGCATCCTGCTCGTCGACAAGCCCCAGGGCATCACGAGCCACACTGCGGTGAGCCGCGCGCGACGGGCGCTCGGCACGCGCAAGGTCGGTCATGCGGGCACGCTCGACCCCATGGCGACCGGCCTGCTGATCCTGGGCGTCGGTCCTTCCACGCGGCTGCTGACGCACATGGTGGGGCTCGACAAGACCTACACGGCGACCATCGCGCTCGGCGCCGCGACCACGACCGACGACGCGGAGGGCGAGGTCACCGCGACGACGGATGCATCCCACCTGTCCGAGTCCGACCTCGTCACGCCGATGGCGGCGCTCACGGGCGACATCGGGCAGGTGCCGTCGTCGGTGAGCGCCATCAAGGTCGACGGCGAGCGTGCCTACGCCCGCGTGCGGGCGGGGGAGCAGGTCGAGCTCAAGGCGCGCCCCGTGACCGTCGCACGCTTCGAGGTGCTCGCGTTCCGGCCCGGCGCCGTCGCCGAGGCCGATGTCGTCGTCGACTGCTCGAGCGGCACGTACATCCGGGCGCTCGCCCGCGACCTCGGCGCGGCGCTCGGCGTCGGCGGCCACCTGTCGGCGCTCCGCCGCACCCGCATCGGCCCGTTCTCGGTCGACGGCGCGCCCGATGCCGACGCGCTGCCCGAGGCTGCGCGCGACCTGCTGCTGCCGCCCGCCGAGGCGGCCGCCCGCATCCTGCCGGTCGCGACGCTCGACGCCGAGCGCGCCGCCGACCTCGCCAACGGCCGTCGCACCGCCGCCCTCGAGGGGGAGTCCGGCATCGTCGCGGCGGTGCACGGCGACCGGCTCGTCGGCATCGCGCGCGTCGCGGGTCGCCGACTGCTGCCGGTCACGAACTTCCCGACCGGCGCCGGGGGCGCGGCGTGATCAGCTGGCTCATGCTCGCGCAGGCGAGCGCGCTCGGGCTCATCGGCGCGGCCGTCGCGGTGGTCGGCCTCGCGCGCCGCCCGTTCAACGACTGGGTCTTCGCCGGCGCAGCGATCGCGATGCTCACGCTCATCGTCCAGACCGTCGCGTCGATCATCGCGCCGCTCGCGGGCGCCGGCCCCACCGGCGACCTGCTCGAGTACTGGACCTACCTCATCACCGCCCTCATGATCCCGCCGGCCGCGGTGCTGTGGGCGCTCGTCGACAAGAAGGGCGAGTGGGCGACCCTCGTCGTGGGCGTCGGCATCCTGGCGGTCGCCGTCATGGTCTACCGGATGCACCAGATCTGGTTCGTGCAGGTCGCCTGACCGCCCGCCGCCCGCGAGCGGCCGACCGCGCGAGGACTAGGATCGGACGAGTGAGCGAGCGGAAGCATGCGGGCATCGGCCGGGTCCTCGTGGCCGTCTACGCGGTGCTGGCGATGGCCGCCACCGGGCGCTCGTTCGTGCAGATCGTGCAGCGCTTCGACGAGGCGCCGCTCGCGTACTCGCTGAGCGCCGTCGCCGCCGTCGTCTACCTCGTCGCGACCGTCGCGCTCGCGATGCGGGGCGACGCCTCTCGCAAGGTCGCGCTCGCAGCCGTGTGCTTCGAGCTCGTCGGCGTGCTCGTGGTCGGTACGCTCTCGCTCGTCGCCCCCGAGCTCTTCGCGCACGACACCGTCTGGAGCCGGTTCGGGATGGGCTACCTGTTCATCCCCGCGGTGCTGCCGTTCCTCGGTCTCTGGTGGCTGCGCGCGAGCCGCGAGCGGGTGACGGCATGAGCGGCATGGCCTGGATCGACGAGCTCGAGTCCGTCCCCTCCGCCATCACGGTCGGCAAGTTCGACGGCGTGCACATCGGCCACCAGCGCATCATCGAGCAGCTGCGCGCCCTCGCCGAGCCCGCTGAGCCGGGAGCGGAGCGGCTGTCGACCACCGTCGTCACGTTCGACCGCAACCCGCTCGAGGTGGTGCGCCCGGACCGCGCGCCGGTGCCGCTCGTCTCGCTCGCGCACAAGGTCGAGCTGCTCCACGCCGCCGGCGCCGACCGGGTGGTCGTCGTGCCCTTCACGCCCGAGACGGCCGCGCAGCCCGCCCGGGAGTTCGCCGAGCGCGTGCTCTTCGACGGCCTCGGCGCGCGCGTGCTGCTCGTCGGCGACGACTTCCGCTTCGGCGCCCGCGGCGCGGGCGATGCCGCGCTGCTGCGCGAGCTCGCCGAGCCGCGCGGCGCGCGCGTCGAGTCGATCGCCGACATCTGCTTCGCCGACGGCCGCCGCGTCTCGAGCACGTGGATCCGGGAGGCGCTCGCCCTCGGCCGCATCGAGGAGGCGAACGGGATGCTCGGCCGCCGCCACCTGCTGCGCGGCGACGTCGTGCGCGGCTTCCAGCGCGGCCGCTCGCTCGGCTACCCGACGGCGAACCTCGGCGCCCCGGTCGAGGGGTTCATCCCCGCCGACGGCGTCTACGCCGCCCTCGCGCACGTCGACGCCGGCACCTTCGCCGCCGCCGTCTCGATCGGCGACAACCCCACCTTCGACGGCGTCGCCGCGAAGACGGTCGAGGCGTACCTGCTCGACGTCGACCTCGACCTCTACGACCGGCCGATCGCGCTCGAGCTCGTCGACTTCGTGCGCCCGATGCACCGCTTCGAGGGCCTCGACCAGCTCATCGCGCAGATGGGCCGCGACGTCGAGCAGACGCGCGAGCGCATCACCGCCGCGACCGCCTGAGCGTCGCCGGGAGGGTGGGCTCGGCCGGTAGACTGCCCTGCACCCGCAAGCCGCGACACACCTGGCGGAGAACCGCACCGCGGCGGAGCAGGAGGAACAGCGTGACCACACCCAGCGCAGCGCTCGCGCCCGCAGAGCGCGCCGTCCAGCTGCTCGGCAGCGACCTCTCGGAGGTCGCGCTCCGGCAGCACCTCGAGGGCCTCCCGACCGTCGACGCCGTCGGGCTCGAGGCCCGCGCCGCCGGCCTCGGCACGCGCTCGATCAAGACCACCTCGAAGCGGGCGGCGCTCGACCTCGTCATCCGCATGATCGACCTCACGACGCTGCAGGGCGCCGACACCCGCGGCAAGGTGCACTCGCTCGTCGCCAAGGCGCTCGTGCCCGACGCATCCGACCCCTCGACGCCCCGCCCCGCGGCCGTCTGCGTCTACGGCGACATGGTCGGCAACGCGGTCGACGCGCTCGGCTCCGCCTGGAGCGCCGGCAAGGACGACGGCATCAACGTCGCCGCGGTCGCGACGGCGTTCCCGGCCGGCCGCGCGAGCCTGCCGGTGAAGCTGCAGGACACCCGCGACGCGGTGGCCGCCGGCGCCGACGAGATCGACATGGTGATCGACCGCGGCGCCTTCCTCGAGGGCAACTACGGCAAGGTCTTCGACGAGATCGTGCTGACGAAGGAGGCGTGCCGCCGCGACGACGGGACGTACGCGCACCTCAAGGTCATCCTCGAGACCGGCGAGCTCGTCACCTACGACAACGTGCGCCGCGCCTCGTGGCTCTCGATCCTCGCGGGCGGCGACTTCATCAAGACCTCGACCGGCAAGGTGCAGCCCGCCGCGACGCTGCCGGTGACGCTGCTCATGCTGCAGGTCGTCCGCGACTGGGAGCGGCTGACGGGGGAGCGCATCGGCGTCAAGCCCGCCGGCGGCATCTCGACCGCGAAGGACGCCATCAAGTACCTCGTCACGGTCGCCGAGACGTGCGGCGAGACCTGGCTCGACCCGCACCTCTTCCGCTTCGGGGCGTCGAGCCTGCTCAACGACGTGCTGCAGCAGCGCCAGAAGCTCTCCACCGGCCGCTACTCCGGCCCCGACTACGTCACGATCGACTGAGGCACCCCATGGCATTCCTCGACTACGCGCCGGCTCCCGAGTCGACCTCCATCCTCGACCTGCGCGACGACTACCGGCTCTGGATCGGCGGCGAGTGGGTCGACGGCGGCGGCACGCCGTTCGCCTCGATCTCTCCCTCCACCGAGCAGCGGATCGCGATGTTCGCGTCCGCCGACGAGGGCGACGTCGACCGGGCGGTCGCCGCCGCGCGCACCGCCTTCCGCACCGTCTGGGGCCCGATGTCCGGCCGCGACCGCGGCAAGTACCTCTTCCGCATCGCGCGGCTGCTGCAGGAGCGCGCCCGCGAGCTCGCGGTCGCCGAGACGCTCGACAACGGCAAGCCGATCAAGGAGACCCGCGACGCCGACGTGCCGCTCGTCGCCCAGTGGTTCTTCCACTGCGCCGGATGGGCCGACAAGCTCGACCACGTCGGCCTCGGCGCCGCGCCGCAGCCGCACGGCGTGGCCGCGCAGATCATCCCGTGGAACTTCCCGCTGCTCATGCTCGCGTGGAAGGTCGCCCCGGCGCTCGCCGCGGGCAACACGGTGGTGCTGAAGCCCGCCGAGACGACCCCCCTCACGGCGATGCTGTTCGCCGAGATCTGCGAGCAGGCGGGCCTGCCCGCGGGCGTCGTGAACCTGCTCACGGGTGCGGGCGAGACGGGCGCCGCGCTCGTGCGGCACCCGGACGTCGACAAGGTGGCGTTCACGGGCTCGACCGCGGTCGGCCGCGAGATCGCGAAGGCCATCGCCGGCACCGACAAGAAGCTCACGCTCGAGCTCGGCGGCAAGGGCGCGAACATCGTCTTCGACGACGCCCCGCTCGACCAGGCGATCGAGGGCATCGTCAACGGCATCTTCTTCAACCAGGGCCAGGTGTGCTGCGCCGGCAGCCGGCTGCTCGTGCAGGAGAACGTGCACGACGCGGTGCTCGAGCGCCTCAAGGAGCGCATGGCGACGCTGCGCCTCGGCGACCCGCTCGACAAGAACACCGACGTCGGCGCCATCAACTCGGCCGGGCAGCTCGAGCGCATCACGCGGCTCGTCGATCGCGGCGAGGCCGAGGGCGGCGAGCGCTGGTCGCCCGCGTGCGAGATCCCCGCGCAGGGCTACTGGTTCCCGCCGACCGTCGTCACCGGCGTCGAGGCGTCGTCGACGATCGCCCGCGAGGAGATCTTCGGCCCGGTGCTGTCGGTCCTCACCTTCCGCACGCCCGACGAGGCGATCGCGAAGGCGAACAACTCGCCGTACGGCCTCTCGGCCGGCATCTGGAGCGACAAGGGCAGCCGCGTGCTCGCCGTCGCGGACAAGCTGCGCGCGGGCGTGGTGTGGACGAACACGTTCAACAAGTTCGACCCGACGAGCCCGTTCGGCGGCTACAAGGAGTCCGGCTACGGCCGCGAGGGCGGCATCCAGGGCATGCAGGCATACCTGAAGGCAGGCAAGTGATGGCGACCACGAAGACGGCGACGCGCCTCGACGTGCCGAAGACCTACAAGCTCTTCATCGGCGGCGCCTTCCCGCGCAGCGAGTCCGGCCGCGTGACCGAGGTGCGCAGCCCTGACGGCGGGTTCGTCGCCAACGTCGCGAAGGCATCCAGGAAGGATGCGCGCGACGCGGTCCGCGCCGCCCGCAAGGCGCAGCCCGGCTGGGCGGGCGCGACCGCCTACAACCGCGGCCAGGTGCTCTACCGGGTCGCCGAGGTGCTCGAGGGCCGCAAGGCGCAGTTCGTCGACGAGCTCGTGCGCAGCGAGGGCCTCAGCGCCGCCCGCGCGCAGCAGCAGGTCGAGGACGCCATCGACCTGTGGGTGTGGCACGCCGGATGGACCGACAAGATCGCCCAGATCGGCGGCAGCGCCAACCCGGTCGCGGGCCCGTACTTCAACCTGTCGGTGCCCGAGCCGACCGGCGTGGTCGCGATCGTCGCCCCGCAGCAGCAGGGCCTCCTCGGTCTCACGTCGGTCATCGCGCCCGCGCTCGTCACCGGCAACGCCGTCGTGGTCGTGCCCGCCGCGTCCTCGCCGCTCGCGGCGATCTCGCTCGGCGAGGTGCTCGCGACGAGCGACCTGCCCGGCGGCGTCGTCAACGTGCTCACCGGTGACCCGGCCGAGCTCGCGCCGTGGCTCGCGGGTCATGCTGACGTCAACGCGCTCGACCTCACCGGTGCCGGCGGCCTCGACTGGGTCGAGCTCGAGGTGATCGCGGCCGACACGCTCAAGCGCGTCATCCGTCCAGAGCCCGGCCTCGCGCCGGAGACGCCGCAGCGCATCCTCGCGCTCACCGAGACGAAGACGGTCTGGCACACGAAGTCGCGCCTCTAGCGGCGGCTCGGCAGCGGAGCGCCGTCGTCATGGGCGGAGGGCACGTGCACGCGTATGCGCACGCCCACGGCGGCGGCGCGGGCACGACCCGCATCGCGATCGCCTTCGGCATCACGGCGGCGCTCTTCGCGGCGCAGGTGGTCGGCTCGATCGTCACCGGCAGCCTCGCGCTGCTCGTCGACACCGTGCACATGCTGACGGATGTGGCCGGCCTCGGCGTCGCGCTCGGCGCGCAGGCGCTCGTGCGCCGGCCGCCGTCGGGGCGCCGCACGTGGGGCCTCGTGCGCGTCGAGGTGCTCGCGGCCGCCGCGCAGGCCGCGGCGCTGCTCATCGTCGCGCTGGTCGTGGTCGTCGAGGGCGTGCGCCGGCTCGGGGAGCCCACGGAGGTGCCCGGCCCGCTGCTGCTCGCCTTCGGAGCCGTCGGGCTCGTGGGCAACCTCGTCGCGCTCGCCGTGCTGGCCGGCGGCCGCGGCTCGAGCCTCAACCTGCGGGCGGCGTTCCTCGAGGTGCTGAACGACGCGATCGGCTCGGTCGCGGTGATCGCGGCCGGTGCGGCGATCTGGCTGTGGGGCTTCCAGCAGGCCGACCTCATCGCGAGCGCGCTCGTCGCGGCCCTCATCGTGCCGCGGTCGGTCGTGCTGCTGCGCGACAGCGGCCGGATCCTGCTCGAGGCGGCGCCGGCGGAGCTCGACCTCGACGACGTGCGCGCGCACCTCGAGCAGCAGCCCCACGTGCTCGCCGTCCACGACCTGCACGCCTCGACGCTCGGCACGGGCTCCCACCAGCTGACCGCGCACGTCGTCGTCGAGGAGGCGTGCTTCCACGACGGTCACGCCCCGCGCATCCTCGACGCGCTGCAGACCTGCGTCGCCGAGCACTTCCCCGTGCCGCTCGAGCACGCGACGTTCCAGCTCGAGCCGCCCGGCCACGCGGACCACGAGCGCCCGACGCACGCCTGACGCGAGTCTGCCGTCGCCGAGTCCCGGTCAGGTGGCGATCTCCGGTACCGATCTGCGGGTCCGCCTCACCCGCACCCGCAGATCGGTACCGGAAACGTGCTGTCGCGGGTTAGGTTGGCCGCGAGGAGGCGTCGATGGAGCGGATCGCGAACCCGGTGACGGGGCGCGTCGAAAGCGTGCCGAGGCGCGCGGCTCCTTTGGTCACCCGCGGCATGCTGCGCTGCCGGTACGCGTACGCGTTCCTGGCTCCCGCGCTGTTCCTGGTCTGGTGGCTGCTGCCCCAGGACGGATGGCACCGCATCGCGCTGCTCGGGGCATGGCTGGTCCTCTCACTGCCCCTCTCGGCAGGAGCGAACGGCTCGTGGTGGTCGGCACCGTGGGATGTGTGGCACGCGTGCATGGCGATCGAGAGCGCCGTCATCATCGGGGCGATGGCGTGGAGCTTGCTCTCCGGCGACCCGCTCGTGATCCCCTTCTCGATGACGCTGCTCGTGGGCGCGGTCCTCGGCGCCGGAGCCACGCACCTGTGGCGCTCCCGCGCCTGACCACCGCTCTGACCCTCGCGCCGATCACCGGTTTGCGGTACCAAGTGGTCGCTTGAACGCCGCCCGGAGCGACCATTCGGTACCGCAAACGAGGAAGCGCGCCTTCCTCGGCCCGGTTAGCGGTACGAAGTGGTCGCCCCAACGCCGCCGAAGCGACCATTCGGTACCGCAAACGGCAGAGAGGCAACTCGGTACCGCAAACGGAACCACACGAGAGCCGACCCACCGCCCGCGCGACCGACGCACCCGCACGCCCCGCACAGCATCCCGGCCGCTCCGCCCTGTCAGCCAGCCGCTCCGGCTAGCGAAGGACCCGGCCGACCCGGCCGACCCGGCCGACCCACGACCCCCGCGCCCCCACGGAGCCAACCCTCACCGAAGCCCCTCCACGAACCCCTCCCACGACACCCGCTCCACCAGCCCCGCCGCCGCCCTCACGAGCGCCGGGTCGTCGGTCACGAGCACGTCGGCCTGCAGCGTCGCGACGGCGAGCGGCTCGGCGAGCGTCACGTCGTCCCAGTCGAGGTGCGTCGCGATCTTCCACGCGGTCGCGCGCGAGACGCGATCGCCGAGCAGCCGCATCTTGAGCCCGGCGATGCCGTCGAGCACCCCGCGCACCTCGCCCGCGTCGACCTCGCCCGCGCGCACGGCGGCGTAGAGCAGCTGCATCGCCTGCGAGCGCAGCGCCCCCGCCCCGACGAGCTGGTGGTCGCCGACGTCGACGCCCTCCCGGACGATGCGCAGCGCGGTGGGCGCGTCGATGGCGAAGCGGGTCATCAGCAGCTCCTCTCGATCAGGTCGGCGTACCAGCGGCAGCCGTCGAGCCAGGTGTCGATGCGGATGCGCTCGTCGCGCGCGTGCAGCGTCAGGCGTTCCTCGCGCGTCATGGCGAACGGCGTGAAGCGGTAGACGCGGTCGGTGATGCGGTGCGCGTGCCGGCCGTCGGTGCCGCCGAGCATCACGTACGGCACGGTGAGCACGTCGGGTCGCATCCGTGCGACCGCCGCCTCGATGTCGGCCCATCCCGGCCCGCTCGCGGGGCTCTCGGGGCTCGGGCCGTGCCCGTGCAGCACCTCGAGTTCGACGAGCGGGTCGGCGATCGCGCGGCGGATCACGGAGAACGTGTCGTCGACGCTCGAGCCCGTCGCGATGCGCGCGTTCACGACGGCGATCGCCTCCTCGGCGAGCGCGTTCGGCGCCGCGGAGCCCGAGAGCTGCGTCACGACCGCGGTGGTCGAGAGCATCGCGCGCGTCTCGTCGTCGCGGGCGAGGATGCGCTCGACCAGAGGGCGGGAGCGCCGCACCCGCCGCAGCACGGCGCCCTGCGCGCCGCGGGCCTCGGCGCCGAGCAGCTCGAGCATGCGCAGCGACGGCTCGGGCAGCGAGCGGGGGAACGGCGCGCGGTCGAGCCGCCGGATCGCGCGGGCGAGCCGCGAGGTCGCCGCGAGCCGCGGCGGCGTCGACGCGTGCCCGCCGAGCTGCGCGACGCGCATCCGGATGTTGGCGAAGCCCTTCTCGGCGACCCCCACGACCGCGACGTCGCGCTCGACGCCCGCGATCGGCGGCTCGATGATGGCGCCGCCCTCGTCGAGCGCCCACGCCGGCCACACCCCCGCGGCATCGAGCGCCGCGATGGCCGAGGCGGCGCCGGTGCCCATCGTCTCCTCGTCGTGGCCGAAGACGAGCCACACGTCGCGCGCCGGTCGGAAGCCCTCGGCGAGCAGCGCCTCGATCGCCACGCAGATGCCCACGAGCGAGCCCTTGTCGTCGAGCGTGCCGCGGCCCCACACGTGCGTCGCGTCGCGGTGGCCGCTGTAGGGCGGATGCGTCCACCCCTCTGACGGCGCGGGCACGACGTCCTGGTGCGCCATGAGCAGCGCCGGGCCGGCACCGGGCTCGTCGCCGCGGCCGGGCCAGCGGGCGAGCAGCGTCGCGCCGACCGACTCGACGTCGAGCGCCGAGAACAGGCGCGGGAAGCGGTCGCGGAGCGCCGACTGGAACGCTGGCAGCTGCTCCTCGCGCTCGGTCGGCAGCTGCACGAGCGCGATCAGGTCGTCGATCGCCCGGTCATCGATGCCCACCACGCGAGCAGGCTATCGTCGTCGCCGACCGGGGTTCCGGGGCGGACGGGGGAGCGATGGCGGATGCGCGCGCGACGGATGCCCTGCTCGTGCACGCCCTGCGCGCGAGCGGCAGCGTCTTCGCCGAGGAGGAGCTGGCCGAGCTCTGCCGCGCCGCGACCGACGCCGCCGCGCTCGAGCTGCTCGTCGAGCGCCGGGTGGCGGGGGAGCCGATCGAGCAGATCGTGGGCAGCGCCGCCTTCGCCGAGCTGCGCGTCGTGGTGCGGCCGGGCGTCTTCGTGCCGCGACGCCGCACCGTGCTGCTCGCGACGATCGTCGCCGACGCCCTCCGCGCGCTGCCCCCGGGCGCTCGCCTCCTCGACCTCGGCTGCGGCTCCGGCGCGATCGCGGCGCTCGCGATGCACCGCGTGCCGGGGATCGAGGTGGTCGCGATCGACGCCGACCCGGTCGCGGTGGCGTGCGCTCGCGAGAACCTGCCGACCGCCCTCGTGCTGCATGCCGCCTCGCCCGACGTGCTCGACGCATCCGCCGCCTTCGACGTCATCGCCGCGAACCTGCCCTACGTGCCGACGCGCGAGCTCGCCCACATGCCCCACGACGCCCGCGACCACGAGCCGCTGCTCGCGCTCGACGGCGGTGCCGACGGGCTCGCGCCGCTCTGCGCCCTCGCTCCGGCGATCGCCGCGCGGCTCGCGCCGGGCGGCACCGTCGCGATCGAGCTCGCTCCCGAGCAGGTCGACGTCGCGACCGGCATCCTGCAGCGCGCCGGGCTCGGCGGCGTCGAGCAGCGCGACGACGAGGAGCTCGGCGCGACCGTGCTCGTGGCGGTGCGCGCCGCGCGTTAGCGTTGGGGCCAAGCATCGAAGGAGGCCCCCGTGGGCGTCGCGGACAACACGCGCGAGATCGAGTCGACCATCGTCACCGACCTGCGGGAGCGGATGAGCTACGGCTCCTACCTCGGCCTCGACACGCTGCTCGCGTCGCAGCATCCGCGGAGCGAGCCGGAGCACCACGACGAGCTGCTGTTCATCATCCAGCACCAGTCGACCGAGCTGTGGCTCAAGCTCGTCATCCACGAGCTCGACGACGCCCGCGCGCTGCTCGCCGCCGACCAGCTCGGCGCGGCGCTCAAGCGCATCGCGCGCGTGAAGCACATCCAGGAGGTGCTGACGCAGCAGTGGTCGGTGCTCGCGACGCTCACGCCCACCGAGTACGTGCAGTTCCGCGGCGCGCTCGCGAGCGCCTCCGGCTTCCAGTCGGCGCAGTACCGCCTCGTCGAGTTCGCGCTCGGCAACAAGCACGAGCGGATGCTGCAGGTCTTCGCCTCGAACCCGGCCGACCACGCCGCGCTCGCGGCCGAGCTCGAGCGGCCGAGCCTCTACGACGAGTTCCTGCGCCTGCTCGCGCGCCGCGGCCACGCGGTGCCCGCAGAGGTGCTCGACCGCGACGTGCGCAAGGCGCACGTCTTCAGCGAGCCGCTCGTCGACGTCTTCACGCGCATCTACACCGATGCCGGGCAGCCGGAGGGCGCGGAGCACTGGCGCGAGTACGAGGCGTGCGAGGAGCTCGTCGACCTCGAGGACAACTTCCAGCTCTGGCGCTTCCGGCACCTGCGCACCGTCTCGCGCACCATCGGCATGAAGACCGGCACGGGCGGCTCGAGCGGCACCGACTTCCTGCGCCGCGCGCTCGACCTCACCTTCTTCCCCGAGCTCTACGCCGTGCGGACGCGGCTCGAGGGGTGACCGCGCCGATCATCGCCCGCGTCGACCGCGCGCGCATCGGCGGTCGCTGGGTGACGGATGCGGTGGTCGAGCTGAGCGGGACCGGCATGCGGCTCGTGCCGCCGGACGAGGCCCCGGAGCGCGTCCTCCGGCACATCGAGGGCTCACTCATGCCCCCGATCACCGACGCGCACGTGCACCTCGGTCTAGCGGAGGCCGCGGTCCCGGCGCCGAGTGCCCTCGGCCGGGTGCTCGACCTCGGCTGGGTGCCGGACGCGCTGCCGGGGCTCAGCGCCGCGGCGCGCGGTGCGCACCACGGCCTCGACGTGCGCGTCGCGGGTCCGTTCCACGCCGCGGTGGGCGGCTACCCGTCGATGCGGGAGTGGGCGCCGCCCGGCGCCGTCGCCGAGCTGGCGGACGCGAGCGACGTCGCCCGCTCCATCCGGGCGCAGTCGGCCGCCGGCGCATCCGTCATCAAGGTCGCCATGAATGCCGAGGACGGCCCCGTGCCCGACGACGCGCTGCTCGCCGAGATCGTCGCCGAAGCGCATGCGGTCGGGCTGCCGCTCGTGGCGCACGTGCAGGGCGCCGGGCAGGCCGAGCGGGCGCTCCTCGCCGGCGTGGACGTGCTGGCGCACGCGCCGTGGACGGAGCGGCTGAGCGACGACCTCATCGCCGCGGCCGCGGCGAGCCAGACCTGGGTGTCGACGCTCGCGATGCACAGCCGCGACGGCGATGACATCGCCTTCGCCCGAGCGACCGACAACCTGGCGCGCTTCGCCGCGCACGGCGGCGCGGTCGCCTACGGCACCGACCTCGGCAACGGCATCAGCCGCTTCGACCTCGACCCCAACGAGCTCGCCGCGCTGCGGCAGGCCGGCATCGAGGGCACCGCGCTCGTCGACGCGCTGCTGAGCGAGTGGCTGCTGCCGCCCGGCGTCACCGTGACGTGGCTGCCGGCCGACGTCATCGACGACGAGTCGGCGATCGAGCACCTGCACCGAGCGGGCCCGCTGCCCGTGGCCCGGTTCCACATGGAGGACGAATGACCGACACCGCCGCCCGCGCCGCCGCGCTCGACGCCGCCGACCCGCTCGCGGCGCACACCGCCGCGTTCGTGCGCGACCCGAGCGTCGTCTCCTACCTCGACGGCAACTCGCTCGGCCGACCGCTCGCGGCGCTCGAGCAGCGCTTCGCGCGCTTCATCGGCCACGACTGGGGCACCCGGCTCATCCGCGGCTGGGACGAGGGGTGGATGCGTCGCCCCTACGACCTCGGCGACCGGCTCGGCGCGCTCGTGGGCGCGGCCGCCGGTCAGGCCTTCGTCGGCGACTCGACCACCGTGCTGCTCTACAAGCTCGTGCGCGCCGCGGTCGACGCGCAGGCGGCGAGCGGTCGCACCGAGATCGTCATCGAGGACGACAGCTTCCCGACCGACCGGTTCATCGTCGAGGGCGTCGCCGCGGAGCGCGGGCTCGACATCCGCTGGATCGAGGTCGACCGCGCCGCCGGTGCGACGCTGGAGCAGGTCCGAGCGGTCGTGGGGGAGCGCACCGCGCTCGTGCTGCTCAGCCACGTCGCCTACCGCTCCGGCCACGTCGCCGACGTGGCGGGCATCACCGCCGCAGCGCACGACGCGGGCGCGCTCGTGCTGTGGGACCTGTGCCACTCCGCCGGCGTCATCCCGACCGAGCTCGACGCGAGCGGCGTCGACCTCGCGGTCGGCTGCACCTACAAGTACTTGAACGGCGGTCCTGGCTCGCCCGCCTTCGGCTACGTGCGGCGCGACCTGCAGACGGCGCTCGCGCAGCCGATCCAGGGCTGGATGGGCGCGGCCGACGTCTTCTCGATGGCGCCCAGCTACGAGCCGGCGCCCGACCTGCGCCGCTTCGCGAGCGGCACGCCGCCCGTGCTCGCGACCGTGGCGCTCGAGGCGATGGTCGAGCTGCTCGAGCACGTCGGCGTCGACGCCGTGCGCGAGAAGTCGGTCGCGCTCACCGACTTCGCCGAGGCGTCGCTCGAGGCGCACGTGCTCCCGCTCGGCGCGCGGCTCGCGAGCCCGCCGGCCGGGCCGACGCGCGGCAGCCACCTCACCGTCACGCACCCGGCCTTCCGGGAGGTCACCGAGCGGCTCTGGGCGCGCGGCGTCATCCCCGACTTCCGGGGCCCGGACGGCATCCGGGTCGGCCTCTCGCCGCTCAGCACGACGTTCGCCGAGGTGGAGACCGGCATCGCGGCGATCGGCGAGGAGCTCCGGGCCGCGCTGGCATGACCGGCGGCTACGCTTCACATGCGAACCCCGCACCCGCGTCCGCGCCCGCGACGCCCACCCGGCCACCGGGCACCGAAGGCAATGGAGCCAGCATGACCGACACCCCCACGTACAAGCTCGACCCCGCCCCGCAGGGCGAGCGCATCTACGCCGGCCCGACGCGCATCGAGCGCGACTCGCTCGGCGAGCTGCCGGTGCCGGCCGACGCGTACTGGGGGATCCACACGGAGCGCGCGCTCAACAACTTCCCCATCACGGGCCGCTCGATCTCGGTGTACTCCGACCTCGTGAACGCGCTCGCGGTCGTGAAGCAGGCGTGCGCGCGCGCCAACCGCGAGATCGGTGTGCTCGACCCCGACAAGGCCGACCTCATCGACCGCGTCTGCCGGCGCATCCGCGGCGGCGAGCTGCACGACCAGTTCAAGGTCGGCGTCATCCAGGGCGGCGCGGGCACCTCGACGAACATGAACACGAACGAGGTCATCGCCAACGCGTGCCTCGTCGAGCTCGGCCACGCCAAGGGCGACTACGAGCACTTCAGCCCCATCGACGACGTGAACCGCTCGCAGTCGACGAACGACACCTACCCGACGTCGATCAAGGTCGCGATGTCGTTCACCCTCCGCCGCCTGCTCGACGAGCTCGTGCGGCTGACGGACGCGTTCGACGCGAAGGCGGTCGAGTTCCGCGACGTGCTCAAGGTGGGCCGCACGCAGCTGCAGGACGCCGTGCCGATGACGCTCGGCCAGGAGTTCCGCGGCTTCGCCGTGACACTGCGCGAGGACCGCGACCGGCTCGAGGAGACTATCGCGTGGCTCAGCGAGGTCAACCTCGGCGCCACCGCGATCGGCACCGGCATCACCGCCGACCCGCGCTACGCCGAGGCGGCCTGCCGCCACCTCGCGGAGCTCACGGGCCTCCCGATCGTCGCGGCCGCCGACCTCATCGAGGCGACGAGCGACACGGGCGTGTTCATGACGCTGTCGGGCACGCTCAAGCGCTGCGCGGTGAAGCTCTCGAAGATCTGCAACGACCTGCGGCTGCTGTCGTCCGGCCCGCAGGCAGGGCTCGGCGAGATCACGCTGCCGCCGAAGCAGGCGGGCTCGTCGATCATGCCCGGCAAGGTGAACCCGGTCATCCCGGAGGTCGTCAACCAGGTCGCGTTCGCGGTCATCGGGTCGGATGCGACGGTGACCGCCGCCTCCGAGGCCGGGCAGCTGCAGCTCAACGCGTTCGAGCCGGTCATCGCGCACCAGATCCTGCAGAGCCTGCACTGGATGACGCAGGCGTGCCTCACGCTGCGCGTGAACTGCGTCGACGGCATCGAGGCGAACCGCGAGCGCCTCGGGCTCATGGTGGGCACCTCGGTCGGCGTCGTCACGGCGCTGACGCCCTACCTCGGGTACGCCGACTCGGCGAAGCTCGCGCACGAGGCGCTCACGAGCCACAAGTCGATCGCCGACCTCGTCGTCGAGGGCGGGCTGATGGATCGCGAGCGGGTCGAGAAGCTGCTCGCGCCCGCGCGGCTGTCGGGCCTGCAGCCCGTGACGCAGGCGATCCCGGTGATCTCGCCCGACGACCTGCCCTGACCGGCACGCGGACCGCGAGGAGCGGGGCGGGACTCGCTACGCTCCTTGCGTGACCGCCACCGCTCCACTCTCGCCGCTCGCGCAGCCGAAGGGCCCGGACGTCGGGCTGATCGCCGGCATCATCGGCATCGCCGTGCTCGCGCTCGCGTCGTTCGGCGTGATCCTCGTGCTGGGCGGGGCGATCGGCAACCCGCTCGTCGTCGCGACCTCCGGCGTGATGGCGCTCGTGCCGCTCTCGTTCGTCATCTGGGCGGTGCTCGCGATCGACCGCTGGGAGCCCGAGCCGCGCATCGCGATGTGGTTCGCGGCGCTGTGGGGCGGCGTCGCCGCGGTGCTGCTGACGCTCGCGCTCAACGCGTGGGTGCTCGAGCCCATCGTCACGCCCTTCCTGCAGTCGCAGGATCAGTACGAGTTCTACGCCACGGTCGTGCAGGCGCCCATCACCGAGGAGCTGTGGAAGTCCATCCCGGTGGTCATCATGTTCCTGTTCTTCCGGCGCACGTTCGACGGCCCGGTTGACGGCGTCGTGTTCGCGGCGCTCTCGGCCGCGGGGTTCGCGTTCACCGAGAACATCCTCTACTTCGGCACGTCGCTCGCGGAGTCGGGCGACGGATCCTTCATCTTCTTCCTGCGCGGCATCATGAGCCCGCTCACGCACGCGATCTTCACCGCCGTCGGCATCGGGCTCGCGCTCGGGCTCGCCGCGCGGCTGCGCTCGCGCTGGTGGATCCTGCTCGCGTTCCCGGCCGGCTGGCTCGTCTCGGCGCTCCTGCACGCGCTCTGGAACTCGTCGAGCTGGTGGGTGCCCGGCGGCACCGTCGGCTTCTTCGTCTACTACCTCGTCGTGCAGGTGCCCCTCTGCGTGCTCGCGGCGGGGCTCGTCTGGCTGCTGCTGCGGCAGGAGATCCGGATCACCCGTGCCCGCCTGCACGACTACGGCCGTGCCGGATGGTTCACGGCCGAGGAGGTCGAGCGCCTCTCGACGGGCGACGGCCGGGCATCGCTGCTGGCCTGGGCGCGGAAGCGCGGCCTGCGTCGCACGATGCGCGACTACATCATCACCGCGACCCGGCTCGCCAACAGCCGGCAGCGCGCGCTCGTCGGCCGCGATCGCAGCCGCAGCAGCATGGCCGACGAGGCCACGCTGCTCGCGCGCCTCGTGCAGCACCGACGGGGGATGGCCTCCGCCGTGATGGGCCAGCCGGTGGCGATGGCGGTCGGCGCGCCCGTCGCGGCGCCCACCGCCCGTGTGCAGCGCTTCGGCGACATCGACGCCGCGTGGCCGCCGCGCCGCTGAACCCCCATCTCTGGTAGAGTCGAGCGGTTGCCGTAGACCGGCCGCGGACAGAGAGCGCTCCTGCATCGGGCAGGGGCACCGCGCTGCGAGGAGAGAGGGGTTTCACACCATGAGCCTGAACGCAGAGATCAAGAAGGCCATCATCGAGGAGTACGCCACGCACGAAGGCGACACCGGAAGCCCCGAGGTGCAGGTCGCGCTCATGTCGCGCCGCATCAAGGACCTCACGGAGCACCTGAAGGAGCACAAGCACGACCACCACTCGCGTCGTGGTCTGCTGCTGCTCGTCGGGCAGCGTCGCCGCCTGCTCGGCTACCTCCAGGAGATCGACATCTCCCGCTACCGCGCGCTCATCGAGCGCCTCGGTCTGCGCCGCTAGCCTTCGAAGCGTTCGAGGAGGGCCGTCCCTGCGGGGGCGGCCCTTCGTCGTTGCTCAGGAACCCTCCTCCTTCGTGCTATCCGGCGGCGCGCACGAGTGACTGCGCGACGGCGACCGCGATCGCCGCGACCGCGACGCCCGCGCCGATCACGAGCGCGCTCGCCGCCTGGCGCCGACCCGCTGCCGTCGACGCGATGGCCGGCATGGGCACCGGCGCGACGGGCTGACGCTCGCCGTCGCGCATCGCCGCGAGGGTGCGGATGCGGTGCACGAGCGCCTGCACCGCCGGATCGTCCATCCGCCACCCCGAGCGGGCCGTGACCGTGAGCGCGCCGCCCGCCACCTCGACGTCCAGCGGCATCGGTGCGTCGCGGAGCGCCGCGACGAAGCCGGCCGGCGGCGCGGCCGCCGCCCACGGCAGCTCGACGTAGCCGCGGAGCTCCTCGTGCCCGCGGCGCGCGAGCAGCCGGTACCGCCACACGCCCCACTCCGCGCCATCCGGCGCGCGCAGGACGTCGCGCGCGACCCAGTCGAAGCCCTCCCGCAGCGCCGCGGCGGGCTTCGGCCCGAGCAGGGCGCGCTGCGCGTAGCCGAGCCCGTTCGCCTCCGCGAAGGGCAGCAGTCGCGCGGTGCGCCGGAGCGCGTCGCGTCGGCGGCCGGCGCGCCACACGAGCAGCGCAGCGCCGATGCCCGCGAGCACGCCGCCCACGACCGGCATCGCGGGATCGGCGTCGCCGGGCAGAGCGGCGAGCACGAGCAGGGCGCCGGGCAGCAGCAGCACCCACCCGGCGACCGCGAGCCCGATGGCCGGCACGTCCGCCGGCTGGCGGTGCGCGCGGAGCCATCGCCGCGCATGGGCGTCGGCCTCCCTCGAGCGCGGCTGGTGCAGGGGACGGACGTCGGGCTGCGGCGGCATGGGCACGAGTCGATTGAAGCGCGTCCTCCTGGGGTTCCGCGGCCCGTGCTGATAGCCTGTCCGAGGCCGCGTCTGCGGCCGTCGTGCGCCCGATTCGCACCTGCTCGAGAGCTGGTCGTTGGTGGAGGGTGCCGAAGTCGCCTTCGGCGCTCTCCACTGATGACCACTCCGTGCCGCGACCGGTGCACGACATCCATGTCGTGCCCTCGCGGGCACAGGAGAGGAGTGACCTTCATGGAAGGTCCCGAGATCACATTCGCCGAGGCTGTCATCGACAACGGCCGCTTCGGCACGCGCACCGTCCGGTTCGAGACCGGCCGCCTCGCGCAGCAGGCCCAGGGCGCAGCCGTCGCGTACATCGACGAGGAGACGATGCTGCTGAGCGCCACGAGCGTCTCGAAGCACCCGAAGGACAACTTCGACTTCTTCCCGCTCACGGTCGACGTCGAGGAGCGCATGTACGCCGCGGGCCGCATCCCCGGCTCGTTCTTCCGTCGCGAGGGCCGCCCCTCGACCGACGCCATCCTCACGTGCCGCCTCATCGACCGGCCGCTGCGCCCGTCGTTCGTGGAGGGCATCCGCAACGAGGTGCAGGTCGTCGTCACCGTGCTCGCGATCGAGCCCGACGAGCTCTACGACGTGCTCGCCATCAACGCCGCGTCCATGTCGACGCAGCTCTCCGGCCTGCCGTTCGACGGCCCGATCGGCGGCGTCCGCGTCGCGCTGATCGACGGCCAGTGGGTCGCGTTCCCCAAGCACTCGCAGCTCGAGCAGGCCGTGTTCAACATGGTCGTCGCCGGCCGCGTGGTCACCGACGCCGCGGGCGTCGAGGACGTCGCGATCATGATGGTCGAGGCCGAGGCCACCGACAACGCCTGGGAGCTCATCCAGGGCGGCGCCGTGAAGCCGACCGAGGAGATCGTCTCGCAGGGCCTCGAGGCCTCGAAGCCGTTCATCAAGCAGCTCGTCGCCGCGCAGGCCGAGGTCGCGAAGACCGCCGCCAAGCCGACGCAGGAGTACCCGCTCTTCCCGCCCTACTCGCCCGAGGCCCTCGAGGCCGTGCGCGGCATCGCGAAGGACCGTCTCGGCGAGGTCTACCGCATCGCGGGCAAGCTCGAGCGCCAGGACGCCGACGACCAGCTCAAGGAGCAGGTCAAGCAGGAGATCGCGCAGCGCATCGAGCGCGGCGAGCTCGACTCGATCGTCGCGACGCAGGTCTCCGGCGCCTACAAGGCGGTGACGAAGGAGGTCGTCCGCGGCCGCATCCTCACCGACCAGATCCGCATGGACGGCCGCGGCCTCGCCGACATCCGTCCGCTCGACGCCGAGGTGGCCGTCGTGCCGCGCGTGCACGGCTCCGCGATCTTCCAGCGCGGCGAGACGCAGATCATGGGCATCACGACGCTCAACATGCTCAAGCTCGAGCAGCAGATCGACTCGCTCAGCCCTGTCACGTCGAAGCGCTACATGCACAACTACAACTTCCCGCCCTACTCGACCGGTGAGACCGGCCGCGTGGGCAGCCCGAAGCGCCGCGAGATCGGCCACGGAGCGCTCGCCGAGCGTGCGCTCATGCCGGTGCTCCCGAGCCGCGACGAGTTCCCCTACGCGATCCGCCAGGTCTCGGAGGCGCTCGGCTCGAACGGCTCGACGTCGATGGGCTCGGTCTGCGCCTCGACGCTCGCGCTCCTCAACGCCGGTGTGCCGCTGCGCGCCCCGGTCGCGGGCATCGCGATGGGCCTCGTCAGCGACACGGTCGACGGCCAGGTCCGCTACGCGGCGCTGACCGACATCCTGGGCGCTGAGGACGCGCTCGGCGACATGGACTTCAAGGTCGCCGGCACGCCCGAGTTCATCACGGCCATCCAGCTGGACACGAAGCTCTCGGGCCTGCCCGCCTCCGTGCTCCACGGCGCGCTGACGCAGGCGAAGGAGGCGCGCACGAAGATCCTCGAGGTCCTCAACGCCGCCATCGACGCCCCCGACGAGATGGCGCCCACCGCGCCGCGCGTCATCAGCGTGCAGATCCCGGTCGACAAGATCGGCGAGCTGATCGGCCCGAAGGGCAAGACGATCAACCAGATCCAGGACGACACGGGCGCCCAGATCTCGATCGAGGACAACGGCACCGTGTACATCGGCGCCGTCGACGGCCCCTCGGCGGAGGCCGCGCGCGCCGCGGTCAACGCGATCGCCAACCCGCTCAACCCGGAGCTCGGCGAGCGCTACCTCGGCACCGTCGTGAAGACGGCGTCGTTCGGCGCCTTCGTCTCGCTGCTCCCGGGCCGCGACGGCCTGCTCCACGTCACCGCGATGCGCGCCCTCAACGGCGGCAAGCGCATCGAGAGCGTCGAGGACGTCGTGTCGATCGGCCAGAAGATCCAGGTCGAGATCACGAAGATCGACGACCGCGGCAAGCTCTCGCTCGAGATCGTCGACGAGTCGGCGCCGGCTGCGGATGCGGTCGAGTCGACGGAGTCGGCGGACGCGGCCGAGTAGTCGCTCCCACGACGGATGCCCTCACCCTCCCGGGTGGGGGCATCCGTCGTCTGCGCCTAGGCTGGACGGATGCCCGCAGTCCAGCTCCCGCTCGAGACCCCTGAGATCGCCATCGCAGCAGCTGGCGGTGCGCTCGTGCGCCGCAGCGTGCTGCCGAGCGGCGTCCGCGTGCTCACGGAGCGCGTGCCGGGGGCGCTGAGCGCGACAGTCGGCTTCTGGGTGCCGGTCGGCTCGCGCGACGAGCGCGACGACGCGCGGGGCGCCACGCACTTCCTCGAGCACCTGCTGTTCAAGGGCACGCCGACGCGGTCGGCGTTCGACATCGCGGTGGCCTTCGACGAGGTGGGCGGCGAGCACAACGCGCTCACCGCCAAGGAGCACACCTGCTACTACGCGAAGGTGCGCGACCGCGACCTGCCGATGGCGGTCGACGTGCTCGCCGACATGGTGACGTCGTCGCTGCTCGACCCCGACGAGTTCGAGCGCGAGCGCGACGTCATCCTCGAAGAGCTCGCGATGGCCGACGACGACCCGGGCGACGTCGCGGGGGAGCGCCTGAGCGAGCTCGTGCTCGGCCTCGAGGCACCGCTCGGCCGGCCCATCGGCGGCACGCCAGCCTCCATCACCGAGGTCTCGCGCGACCGCGTCGCCGAGCACTACCGCGAGCACTACGGGGCGGGCGACCTCGTCGTCACCGTCGCGGGCGCCGTCGACCACGACGCGGTCGTCGAGCAGCTGCAGCTCGCGCTCGTCCGCTACGGCTGGTCGCTCGACGCAGCGAGCCCGAGGCCGCGGCGCGACCGCGCGGCGCAGCCCTACGCCGCCGGCGGACTGACCGTCGTGCAGCGCCCGCTCGAGCAGGTGAGCCTCATGATCGGCACGCCCGGCCTCACCGCGACCGACCCCCGGCGCGGCGCGATGGCGGTGCTCAACGCCGTGCTCGGCGCCGGCATGTCGTCGCGGCTCTTCCAGGAGATCCGCGAGAAGCGCGGCCTCGCCTACTCGGTCTACTCCTACGCATCCGGCTACGCCGATGCCGGCCTCATGGGCATGGCGGCTGCGTGCGCGCCGCGGAAGACCCTCGAGGTGGCGCAGCTCATGCTCGGCGAGCTCGAGCGGCTCGCCGACGGCGCGAGCGACGAGGAGCTGCGGCGCGCGAAGGGGCAGCTCGCGGGCGGCTCGGCCCTCGCGCTCGAGGACTCCGACACGCGCATGTCGCGGCTCGGCCGCGCGGAGCTGACGCTCGGCGAGTTCCTCGACATCGACGCGACGCTCGAGCGGATCGACCGCGTCACCGACGCGGATGTGCGCGCGCTCGCCGCCGAGCTGGCATCCGGATCCCGCTCGATCGCGGCCGTCGGCCAGGTGCCGGAGGGCCTCGACGCCCAGCTCGTGTCCCCCGGCTCGGCTAGGGTGGATGGAGCGGCCGCAGCCGCTCCATGACGATCACGAGGGCACTGACGCGCCCTGCACGGACCGGCGCATCGATGCGCCGAGTGGAGGAACGATGGCGCACCTGCTCTACCTCGTACGACATGGGGAGCAGGTCGACGCAGAGCATGGCGTCGAGGACGGCAGGCTCTCGCCACGCGGCGTCCGGCAGGCCCACGCCATCGCGCAGCGGCTCTCGGGCGTGCACTTCGACAGCGCCTGGACGTCGCCGCTGCTGCGCGCGACCGAGACCGCCGCGATCATGCAGCAGCGGCTCCCGGCCGTCGAGTTCGAGCCCTCGTCGCTGCTGCTCGACTGCATCCCGTCGGGGCTCGAGCCCGACACGCCGCTGCCCTTCCAGTCGTTCCTGAAGAGCATCCGGCCCGCGGAGGCCGAGGCGGGCGCCGCGCAGATGCACGACGCGGCGGAGCACTGGCTGCGCCCGTCGCGCGGCGACGTCAACGAGCTGCTCATCACCCACAACTTCGTCATCGGCTGGTTCGTGCGCGAGGTCATGCAGTCGCCGCACTGGCAGTGGATGGGCCTCAACCAGGCGAACTGCGGCCTGACGATCATCCGCCGGCGCTCCGGCAAGCCGCCGCAGCTCGTCGTGCACAACGACCTCGGCCACCTGCCGCCGGAGGACCGCACGGGCCTCCCCATCCCGCAGCCCTACTAGCGGCCCGGCCAGCCCGCCCCGGCCGACGGGTCGCGACCGTCCGCACAACGCAAGCCCGCGGGTCCCTTCGCGCGGCTGACGGAGGGATCACACCGAGATCGGCGCGCCGATCGTAGATCGGGCTTGCGTTGTGCCAGAGGTGCGGGCTCAGGCGAGCGGCTTGCGGAACCAGGTCGTCGCGTTCGGGTTGTCGTTGTACGCGGGCACGGATGCGTAGCCCCGGGTCGTGTAGAGCCGGTTCGCAGCCGTCAGCGCGCTGTTGGTGTCGAGCACGACCTCGGTCGCACCGAGCTCGACCGCGCGCGCCTCGAGCGCGGTGAGCAGCGACGCGCCCGTGCCCATGCCGCGGCCCGCCGGTGCCACGTAGAGGTGCTTGACCTCGAACCGCTCCGGCGACAGCCGCCGCAGCGCGCCGCAGCCGACCGGCTCGCCGTCCGACCAGGCGACGAGGAACGCGCCCTCGGGGGCGCGCAGCGTCGCGGGGTCCGCGGGCTTCGGCGTGTAGACACCGCCCACGAACGAGATCGCGCGGTCGGAGAAGTAGGCGTGCAGCAGGGCCTGCGCGACGGCGGAAGCGGGGTCCTCGGGTGCGATCGTGACAGCCACCCGACCACCCTACGACCGGTCCGCGCCCGCGCTGGCCGCGCGGGCGGGGCCGTAGGCTTGACGCCATGGCAGGCACCAGGCGCATCGGCATCGCGGGCTCGACCGGCAGGCTCGGCTCCCTCGCGCTGCGGCTGGTGGCTGCGGCCGACGACCTCGAGCCGATCGAGCTCGACGTGCGCGAGGGCCTCGACCTGTCCGGACTCGACGCGATCTTCGACGCGACGGTGCTCGATGCGAGCGAGCGGCTCGTCGACGCCGCCGTCGACGCGGGCGTGCCCGTCGTCGTCGGCACGAGCGGATGGACGCAGGAGCGCATCCGCGACCTGCGGGACCGCGGCGCGGATGGCATCCGCATCGTGCCCAACTTCTCGCTCGGCAGCGTGCTCGAGACGCACCTCGCGACGATCGCGGCCCGGCACTTCACCGCCGTCGAGGTCGTCGAGGCGCACCACGACCGCAAGCGCGACGCCCCGAGCGGCACCGCGACCCGCACGGCGGAGGCGATCGGCGCGGTGCGCGGCTTCCGGCCCGCGACGCCCGACGAGCCCGGCCGCGGCACGATCATCGCCGGCGTGCCCGTGCACGCGCTCCGCCTGCCGGGCGTCGTCGCGCGCCAGGAGATCGTCTTCGGCGGCACGGGGGAGACCCTCACGATCCGGCACGACACGACGTCCAGCGACTCCTACAGCGCCGGCATCCTGCTCGCGCTGCGCGCCGAGCGGCAACCGGGCGTGACCGTCGGCATCGACGACCTCCTGGGCCTGACGTGACGGATCGGCCCGCCGCTCGCGTCGGCCTCCGCAAGTCGGTCGCGCTCGCGATGGCGGCGCTGCTCGCGCTGTACGTCGTCGTCGCAGGCGACCGCGCCGTGCGGTTCATCGCCACGGGCGAGCCGCTCGCGATCGTCGTCGGCGTCGCCGTGGTGGTGACGTTCCTCGCCGGCGCCTGGGCGCTCATCCGCGAGGTCGTGTTCGGCGTGCAGCTGGAGCGCGCCGTCGCCGAGCTCGAGGCGTCCGGCGGCATGCCCGCGCCGCTGCCCGGTACGCCATCGGGCCGCGCCGACAAGGATGCCGCCGAGCAGGCCTTCCCCATCGCGAAGGCCGACGTCGAGGCGAACCCGGAGTCGTGGGCGTCGTGGCTGCGGCTGTCGATGGCCTACGACGCGGCGCGCGACCGCCGCCGGGCGCGACACGCTGCCCGCACATCCCTCGGCCTGCGCCGGCAGCTGCGGCGGCTGCGGAAGACTGGACGCCAGGAGGCATCATGACCGCGAACGAGCCCGGAGCGCACCCCTACGAGGAGCTCCTCTCCGACGTGCTCGCGCACGGCGAGCACAAGAGCGACCGCACCGGCACCGGCACGCGCTCGGTGTTCGGCCGCCAGCTGCGCTACGACCTGTCCAAGGGCTTCCCCCTCATCACCACGAAGCGCGTGCACTTCAAGTCGATCGCGCTCGAGCTGCTCTGGTTCCTGCGCGGCGACTCCAACGTGCGCTGGCTGCAGGAGCGGGGCGTCACGATCTGGGACGAGTGGGCCGACGCGGATGGCGAGCTCGGCCCGGTCTACGGCGTGCAGTGGCGCTCGTGGCCGACGCCCGGCGGCGAGACCATCGACCAGATCCAGCAGGTCATCGACGAGATCCGGCGGAACCCCGACTCGCGCCGGCTGATCGTCTCCGCCTGGAACCCGGCCGACATCCCGAGCATGGCGCTCGCGCCCTGCCACGCGCTCTTCCAGTTCTACGTCGCCGACGGGAAGCTGTCGTGCCAGCTGTACCAGCGGTCGGCCGACATGTTCCTCGGCGTGCCGTTCAACATCGCGAGCTACGCACTGCTGACGCACCTGATCGCCGAGCAGACCGGCCTCGAGGTGGGCGACCTCATCTGGACCGGCGGCGACTGCCACATCTACGACAACCACGTCGAGCAGGTCACCGAGCAGCTCTCGCGCGATCCGTACCCGCTGCCGACCCTGCGGCTGCGGACGCACCGCGACTCGGTGCTCGACGTCGAGTACGACGACCTCGAGGTCGTCGGCTACGAGCACCACCCGGCGATCAAGGCGCCCGTCGCGGTCTAGTCAGCGCTGCCGCAGCGTCCACTGCCCGGACGCGCGGACGGTCACGAGCGCGCGGGTGCCCGGCACCGCGACGGTGCCGTTCGTCGCACCCGCCGAGGAGGCGATGAGCGTGCTGCCGCCGCCCAGGCTCGCCGGCCGGTGCGACCACGCCTCGAAGCCGCCCTCGGGGGAGCCGCCGGCATAGAAGTAGTGCACCTGCGGCGCGCCACCCGCCGCGAGCCACACGGCGTCGCCGTGGCCGGGGAAGATCGTGGTGCCGACGGGCACGCTCCGCATGTCGTAGACCTCCACCGTCCACGGCCCCGACGTCTCGATGTAGAGGTGCGTCGGCGTTGGGCCGCCGCCGAGCCCGAACGGCCTGCTGTGCGGCTCGACGAACGAGCGCGCGGGGCCCGACGGGGAGGCGACGAGCTCGATCGGGTTGCCGTCGGCGGCGACGGTCCACGCGCGCAGCGATCCGGTCGAGCGCGAGTTGTCGACCTCTACGACGCCGACGCGGGCGTGCGGCGGCATCGCGACCATGCCGCTGCCGCTGCCGCTGACCCGGATCGGGTCGAAGACGCCGTACTCGGCTGCGAACAGTCGCTGCGTCGCGTCCGGTGCAGGGCACGTGCCGAGCGAGAGCGCGAGGTCGCTCACGGAGGCCGCGCTGCCGAGCCCGATGACGTCGATGATGTCGCGCTCGACCGCCTCCGAGGCGAGCATCGGCGTGATCGTCGGGTGGCAGAGGCCCGGGGAGAGGTAGAGCGGCATCCCCGTGCTCGCAGCTTGGACAGCGCCAGCCAGCGCGTCCGGGAAGTTCTCGCCCGTCGCGAGCAGCATGCTGCGCACGTTCGCATCGACCTCGTAGGCATCGTTGATGAGGCGAGCAGTGTCGTAGCGGTCGGTGCCGGCGTGGCGCACGATGTCGACGGCACCGAGCTCGCCGAGCAGCGCCTCGTCCGCGGCGCTCACCGATGGGGTGCCGCCGGCGATCGAGACAGGCATGCCGCTCACGTACGGCTCGATCCGATCCGCCCAGCCCCGCACGCTCGCAGCGTCGGTGCCGTGCCAGTCGAGCACGATCGCGCCGCCGGTCGCGCCCGCGACGGAGGCGGCGACGAGCGCGTCCGGGAAGTTCCAGCCCGAGACCACCCAGACCTCGCTCACGCCGCCCGACTCGGCGAGCCGGTCGAGGAGCAGCAGCGAGGTGCCGACGCGGTCGGTGCCGCCGATCCGCTCGATCGACGTGCCGGGGAACGCCTGGGCGAGCTGAGCGCGCACGCTCTCGCGCACCGTCGACGCCGAGCCCACGAGCACGATCTCGCTCGGCGCCAGCTCGGCGATCCGACCCATGACCGCCGCGTCGACGGCGTCCGGCCGCGTGAGCAGCAGATGCCCGCCTTCCGCCGCGGCGACGGGGCCGGCGGCGAGCGCATCGGGGAACGACAGGCCGGAGGCGAGGTAGACGACGTCACCGGTGAACGGCGTCTGCCGCGAGATCTCGACGCTGGTCGCGAAGCGGTCGGAGCCAGCGATGCGCGAGGTCGGGACCGCCTCCGCGGCAGGGGCCGAGGTGACCACGCCGGCCGCGACGAGCCCGAGGACGGCGGTGACCGCGACGGTCGAGCGCCGTCGAGCGCCGACCGGGATCAGGCGCACGGCTCGAGCGCGAGCGCGCGGTCCTCGATGGTGGCTGCGCTGCCGAGCCCGATCACCGATGTCAGCCCGTGCTCGGCGGCTTCCGCGCCGAGCATCGGCGTGATCGCCGGGTGGCAGCTGCCGGGGGAGAGGTACAGCGGCATGCCCGTGGTGGCCGCGAGCACGGCGCCGGCGAGCGCGTCCGGGAAGTTCTCGCCGGTCGCCACCAGCATCGACGTGACGCTCCCGTCGACGGCATACGCGTCGTTGATGAGGCGGGCGGTGTCGTAGCGGTCCATGCCCGCGTGCCGCACGATGTCGACGGCGCCGAGCTCTGCGAGCAGCGATTCGTCCTCGTCGCTCACCGACGGCGCGCCACCGGCGATCGAGACGAACACGCCATCCACGTACGGGGCGACGCGCTCGCCCCAGCCGCGCACGCTCGCGGGGTCGGTGCCGTGCCAGTCGAGCACGACCGCGCCGCTCGTGGCGCCGGCGACCGAGGCCGCGACGAGGGCGTCGGGGAAGTTCCAGCCCGAGACGACCCAGACCTCGCTGACCGGCCCGCTCGCGGCGAGCCGATCGAGCAGCAGCAGGGAGGTGTGGACGCGGTCGGAGCCGCCGATCCGCGTGATGGCGGTGTCGGGGAACTCGTCGGCGAGCTGCGCACGCACGCTCTCCCGCACCGTCGCCGCGGACCCCACCAGCACGATCTCCTCCGGCTGCAGCTCCGTGAGGCGCGTCATCACCGACGCGTCGACGGCGTCGGGTCGCGTCAGCAGGAGGTGCCCGCCCTCGGCTGCGGCGACCGGCCCAGCTGCGAGCGCGTCGGGGAACGACAGGCCGGAGGCCAGGTAGACGACGCTGCCGGGAGACGGGGTCTGCCTCGAGATCTCGACGCTCGTCGCGAAGCGGTCCGCCCCGGCGATGCGGGATGCGGGGACGGCTGCGGCGGGCGGCGCCGACGCGGTGACGCTCACCGCGAGGAGGCTGACGGTCGCGAGCAGGGAGAGCAGCAGACGCATGCGGTGTCCGTTCTTGAGCGCCGCAGCGGTACGGCGAGGGATGCTGAGGAAGACTCTAAGCGTGCGGATGCGGAAACTCTGCCGGATCGGATCACGGTTCGGTCACGAAGCGCCGAGGCGCCCTCGCGTACGGTGGAGCTCGTGACACTCGGCATGATCTGGGCGCAGGCGCGCGACGGCGTGATCGGCGACGAGGGCGACATGCCCTGGCGGCTGCCGGAGGACATGGCGCGCTTCAAGGCGATCACCACGGGGCACCCGGTCGTGATGGGCCGCCGCACCTGGGAGTCGTTCCCGGAGCGCTTCCGCCCGCTGCCGGACCGCGACAACATCGTCATCACCTCCGACCACGACTACGTCGCGCCAGGTGCCCGCATCGTGCGGAGCCTCGACGACGCACTCGAGGCCGCGCGCTTGATCGACGACGAGGTGTGGATCATCGGCGGCGGTCGCGTCTATCGCGACGCCCTCGACCGCGCCGACCGGCTCGAGGTCACCGACATCGACCTCGACGCATCCGGCGACACGACCGCGCCCGTCGCGGATGCCTCGTGGCGCGAGGTCGCGCGCGACCCGGCCGAGGGGTGGCACGTCAGCCGCACCGGCCTCCGCTACGCCTACCGCACGCTCGAGCGGGCCGCGCAGATCACCGGAACCTGAGCGTCCAGGAGTCCTCGGCCATGACGCCGAGCACCGAGGGGCCCGCGCGCAGGTGGCCCGAGGTGGTGAACGGCTCGCAGCACGCCGAGAACGGCCACTCCTGCGACGCGTAGGGGCCGGCGACCTCGCGCACGCCGAAGAACGAGGCACCGCTGCCGCTCGCCTCGACCGTGCGGGCGACGCCGCCGTACAGGTACACGGCGTCCGTGCTGCCGCTCGCCGAGCCGGTCAGCACCGGCGCGCTCGTGAGGTCGCTCACCTGGATCGTCCACGAGCCGTCCGACGTCACCTCGAGGAAGCGGGCAGGCGTGTCGCGGCTGTCCACCGCGAGCAGCGCCGTGCCCGCGTAGGCGCCCGTGATCGACAGCGGCAGGTCGACGAGCTGCTGGCCGGCGTCGAGCGCGCCGATCTGGTTCATCCCGGCGCTCGGCATGCTCGCGCGGATCTGGGCGAACGGGATGCCCGCGCCGAGGTCGATCACCCGGTCGCCGGTGCCGCTGTAGGAGCGGGCGGCGAACCTGCCGTACGCATCGCCGACCTCGTCCGCGAGCGTGCGGGGGCACGGCCCGAGCGACAGCGACGCGTTGCTGATCGTGGTCGCAGTGCCGAGGCCGATGACGCGGGTGATGCCGCGCTGGGTCGCCTCGCCCTGCAGCATGTCGGCGATCGCCGCGTTGCACGTGCCGGTCGTCAGGTACATGGGCACGCCGCGCAGCGAGGCGTGCACGGCCCCCGAGAGGGCGTCGGGGAAGTTGCTGCCCGTGGTGAGCAGCATCGTCGGCTCGGCGGGGGTCGCGGCGAACGCGTCGTTGATGATGCGGGCGGTCGTGTAGCGGTCCTGCCCGGCGTAGCGCGTGACGGATGCGGTGCCGGCGCCGCGGAGGGCCTGCGCGTCGGCAGCGCTCACCGAGGGCTCGCCGCCCGCGATCCGCACGTGCCTGCCGGTGACCGCGGGGCGCACGCGGTCGACCCACGCCTGTGCCGACGCGGCGTCGGAGGCGTGGTGGTCGAGCACGACCGCCGCTCGTGCCCGTCCGGCGACGGATGCCGCCACGAGCGCGTCGGGGAAGTCGAAGCCGGAGGCGACCCAGACGGTGCTGACCGCGCCGCGCGACGCGAGCCGGTCGAGCAGCCGCAGCGACGTGTCGACGCGGTCCACGCCGCCGATGCGGCTGATGCGCGCGCCGCTGATGCCTGCCGCCTGCGTGGCGACGGCGGCCGAGACGGAGGCCTCCGAGCCGACGACCACGATCTCGGTCGGCCGGAGCTCGCCGATGCGCTCGGCCACGATGGCCGGGAGTCGGCCCGGCGCGGTGAGCAGCAGGTGCGCCCGCTCTGCGGCCGCGACCGGGCCGGCGGCGAGCGCGTCGGGGAACTTCTCGCCGTTGGCGAGGAACACCGTGGTGCCGGCGTTCGTGGCGCGCGAGATGGCGACGCTCGTCGCGTAGCGGTCCGCACCGGCATAGCGCTCGGTCGTCACCGCCTCGGCAGGAGCGGCAGCGGTGGTGAGACCGGCGACCACGAGGGCGAACGCGGCGGCGATGGAGACGAGGGCGCGCATGGCTGTCCTTGATGCTGAGGCGATGGTGCGGTGATCCTGCGCTTGCGGCGATGTGCAGCCTGCGCATGATCTGCTACCAGTGTCGCATGCGAACGATGTTGCAGAATTGCGTTTCCTGCATCTCTGCAACGGCCCCGAGAGCGCCGCACGCACGGCGCGATACCCTGGCAGGGTGAATGCCAATCCCTTCGGCCAGGTGCTCGTCGCGCTCGTGACGCCGATGGGCGTCGACGGCGAGGTCGCCTGGGACGACGTCGAGCGGCTCATCGACGACGTCGTGACGAACGGCGCCGACGGCATCGTCGTCTCCGGCACCACCGGCGAGACCTCGACGCTCACCGACCCCGAGAAGATCCGGCTCGTCGAGGTGGCGAAGGCCGTCGCGGGGGACCGGGCGAAGATCATCCAGGGCGGCGGCTCGAACGAGACCGCGCACGCGGTGGACCTCTACCGCCAGGCGGAGCTCGCGGGCGCCGACGGCGTGATGATCGTGACGCCGTACTACAACAAGCCGACGCAGTCGGGCATCCTCACGCACTTCCGGATGATCGCCGACGCGACCGACCTGCCGGTCATCCTGTACGACATCCCCGGCCGGTCCGGCATCCCGATCCGCTTCGAGACGCTCGTCCGCGCCGCGAAGCACCCGAACATCCTCGCCGTGAAGGACGCCAAGGGCGACTTCGCCGAGGTGAGCCGCGTGCTCAACCAGACCGACCTGCTCTACTTCTCGGGCGACGACGCGAACGTGCTGCCGCACCTCGCGATCGGCGCCTCAGGCCTCATCGGCGTGACCGCCAACATCGCCCCGCGCCCGTACCGCACCATGATCGACGCGGTCAACGCGGGCGATCTGCACACGGCGCAGGAGCAGCACAAGGCGCTCGAGCCGCTCGTGCGCGCCACCATGACGCACGTGCCCGGCACGGTCGCCAGCAAGTACATCCTCCACGGCCTCGGCCGCATCGGCAGCCCGCGCGTGCGCCTGCCGCTCGTCGGCCCCGAGGACACCGAGGCCGCGCTCATCGAGGACGAGATCGCCCTCGTCCGGGGCGTCGACGGCCTCGACCTCAGCCGCTTCCGCCCGGACCGCAACGCGGCCGCCGGCGGGGCGCTCCCCAAGGTGCACGGCACCACGCGATAGCCCGGAGGCTCCGCCCCGCAGACCACAGCGCGCCCGGCGTGCGCACCCCACCACATCCGCTCGCCGCACGGCGGGCTCCATACGAAGGAGGGCCATTGACGGCCATCACCCAGCCTGCCCCGCTCGAGGCAGGCACGCTCCGCATCCTCCCGCTCGGCGGCCTCGGCGAGGTCGGCCGCAACATGACGGTCTACGAGCTCGACGGCAAGCTGCTCATCGTCGACTGCGGCGTGCTCTTCCCCGAGGAGCACCAGCCCGGCGTCGACCTGATCCTGCCCGACTTCGGACCGATCCGCGACCGCCTCGACGACGTCGTCGGCGTCGTGCTCACGCACGGCCACGAGGACCACATCGGCGCCGTGCCCTACCTGCTGCGCCTCAAGGCCGACATCCCCCTGCTCGGCTCGCAGCTGACGCTCGCCCTCATCGAGGCGAAGCTCAAGGAGCACCGCATCAAGCCCTACACGCACACGGTGCGCGAGGGCCAGATCGAGCAGCTCGGCCCGTTCGAGACCGAGTTCATCGCGGTGAACCACTCCATCCCCGACGCGCTCGCGGTCGCGATCCGCACGCGTGCAGGGCTCGTGCTCCACACCGGCGACTTCAAGATGGACCAGCTGCCGCTCGACGACCGCATCACCGACCTGCGCGCGTTCGCGCGGCTCGGCGAGGAGGGCGTCGACGCGTTCCTGGTCGACTCGACGAACGCCGACGTGCCGGGCTTCACCGCGCCAGAGCGCGAGATCGGCCCGGTCATCTCGCAGGTGATCGCCAAGACCACCGGCCTCGTCGTCGTCGCCTCGTTCTCGAGCCACGTGCACCGCGTGCAGCAGGTGCTGGACGCCGCGGCCGAGAACGGCCGGAAGGTGGCGTTCGTCGGCCGTTCGATGGTGCGCAACATGGGCATCGCCGCCGAGCTCGGCTACCTCAAGGTGCCGGACGGCGTCGTCATCGAGCAGAAGCGTGCCGAGAACCTGCCGCCGCGCGAGGTCGTCTACATGTCGACCGGCTCGCAGGGCGAGCCGATGGCCGTGCTGAGCCGCATCGTGAACGGCGAGCACCGCATCGAGGTCGGGGCGGACGACACCGTCATCCTCGCCTCGAGCCTCATCCCGGGCAACGAGAACGCGGTCTTCCGCATCATCAACGGGCTCATGCAGCTCGGCGCGAAGGTCGTGCACAAGGGCTCGGCGAAGGTGCACGTCTCCGGCCACGCGTCCGCTGGCGAGCTGCTCTACTGCTACAACATCCTCGGACCCGCGAACGTCATCCCGGTGCACGGCGAGTACCGCCACCTGCACGCGGCGGCGCAGCTCGCGATCGACACCGGCGTGCCGCGCGAGCGCGCGTTCGTGGGCGAGAACGGCACGGTCTGGGACCTCAAGGACCACCGGATCCGCGTGGCCGGCCAGGTCGAGATCGGGTTCGTCTACGTCGACGGCTCCTCCGTCGGCCGCATCGACGAGGCCGACCTCAAGGACCGCCGGATCCTCGCCGAGGAGGGCTTCATCTCCATCTTCATCGCGCTGGAGCCGCAGACCGGCAAGGTCATCGTGGGGCCGGAGATCCACGCCCGCGGCTTCGCCGAGGACGACAAGGTCTTCGACGAGATCCGCCCGAAGATCGTCAAGGCGCTCGCCGAGGCGGGGGAGCAGGGCGTGCGCGACCAGCACCAGTACCAGCAGGTCGTGCGCCGCACGGTCGGCCGCTGGGTCGGCACGCGCATCCGCCGCCGCCCGATGATCGTCCCGGTGGTCATCGAGGCCTGATCGGAAGCGAGCCGATCTCATCCTGCAGGAGGAGGTCGGCGGAGGCGCCCCGTCCTAGCGTATGGACAGGGGCGCCTCTGCATCTTTGCTGGCGCCGCAGCCGAGAGGACGACGCCGTGCCGGATCAGCACCACCCCGACGCCCTCGACGCGCCCGCCGCGGCCGCGCCGGCGCACGCCGAGCCGTCCGCTCGCGAAGCGCGCCGAGCGACGACGCGGCAGCGACGGCTCGAGCGCCTCGAGCGGAAGCAGCTGCACAGGGCCGAGCGCGCCGCCCGCGGGCCCGGTGCCTGGCGCACCTGGGTGCTGCCGGTGCTGAAGCTCGCGGTGGGTGCCGTGATCGCTCTCGCGCTCGTGAAGCTCGCCTTCTTCCCCGCGGGCGAGACCGCGATCGCCGACGACGCGTTCCCGGGCGCGGTCTTCGAGGAGCCCACCGCCGGGGTCGAGCGCGGCTCGATCGAGAACGCGGTGTCCGTCGCCGGCTCCGTCGTGCCGGTCGAGTCCGTGCCGGTGCGCTCCACCCGCTCGGGCACCGTCGCGAGGATCGTCGCCACGGACGGCCAGCAGGTCGCCGCCGGCGACGTGCTGTACACCGTCCGCGTCGAGACGCAGCCGCAGCCGGCCGCGGATGGCACCGTCGGACCGCCGACAGCGCGGGTCTACAACGTCACGGCGCCGGCCGCGGGCACGCTCACCGGGTTCGCGCTGCTCGTCGACCAGGGCGTCGACATCGCGACCGAGACCGGCGCCGTGCAGCCCCCGCAGCACCTCGTGCGCGCCTCCGTCGGCGCGGCGGAGCAGTACCGGCTCACGAGCCGGCCGGAGACCGCGACAGTCACGATCGAGGGCGGGCCGGCGCCCTTCGAGTGCGGCGGCGTCACGATCGCGCAGCCGACGGGCGAGGCGGCGGCGACGGGCGAGAGCGCGACCCTCAGCTGCGCCGTGCCGGACGACGTCCGCGTCTTCGTCGGCCTCGCCGCCAGCATCGAGCTCGTCGCGGGCTCCGCCGACGACGTGCTGCTGCTGCCCACGACGGCGGTGCTCGGCAGCGCGGACGCGGGCATCGTCTACCGGCCGACGGCGTCGGGGGAGCCGGAGGAGGTGCGCATCGAGCTCGGGCTCACCGACGGCACGCGGGTCGAGGTGCGCTCGGGGCTGGCGGAGGGCGACCAGGTGCTGCAGTTCGTGCCCGGCGCCGCCGATCCGTGCGCCGATCCCGTGACCGCCGACCCCATGGTGTGCGGCTTCGGCGGCGGGTTCGCGCCGTGACGCTCCTGCACCTGCGCGGTGTCACGCGGCAGTTCGCGACGATCGACGGCCCGGCCCTGCAGATCCTGAAGGGCGTCGACCTCGACGTCGCGGCGGGGGACCGGGTGTCGATCGTCGGCCGCTCCGGCTCGGGCAAGTCGACGCTGCTCAACCTCCTCGGCCTGATCGACCAGCCCACGACCGGCGTCGTCGAGCTCGACGGCGAGCCCGTCGCCCTCATGCGGGGGCGGAGGCGCGACCGGCTGCGCGGCGCGAGCGTCGGCTTCGTCTTCCAGCAGTTCAACCTCATCGAGGGCCTCACGGCCGCCGAGAACGTCGCGGTGCCGCTGCACTACGGCGCCGGCCGGGCGTACTGGCGACGAGCCCACCTCGCGCGCGAGATGCTGCACCGGGTGGGGCTCGGCCACCGGCTCGACACGAGGGCGACGCACCTCTCGGGCGGCGAGCAGCAGCGGGTCGCGATCGCCCGGGCGCTCGTGCGGCGGCCTCGCCTCATCCTCGCCGACGAGCCGACCGGCGCGCTCGACATCGAGACGGGTGCCCGCACGATGGACCTGCTCGACCGGGTGGCGACCGACGCCGGCGCCGCCCTCGTCACCATCACGCACGACCTCGCGGTCGCGAGCCGCGCACGCCGTGTGCTGCAGCTCGTCGACGGCCGCCTGCAGCCCCACGAGCGCGTCGAGGTGCCGGCATGACCGACGTGGCCGCCGCCATCCAGGACGCCTGGACCGAGCTCCGCATCCACCGGGGGCGCGTGCTCATGAGCCTCATCGGCGTGACGGTCGCCATCGCCGCGCTCACCGCGTCCGTCGCGGTCGGAGAGCTGGCTCGCTCGACGCTGCTCGTCTCGATGGAGGCGAGCGGCGGCAGGCCAGCGACGGTCACCATGTACGTCACCCCGGCTTCCACCGACGCCCCGTCGGCCGAGCAGCACCTCGCCGCGCTCGGCGCCATCGACGCCGCCGTCGAGCGCTACCGGGTCGAGTACGCCAGCGCCCGCACGAGCGCCTCCCTGACGATCGGCGGTCAGGGGATGGGCGTGCAGGTCGAGGGCGTCGACCCCGACTTCGCGGTCATGCGGCATCTGGGCGTCGCGGACGGCAGGTTCCTCGTCGAGAGCGATCGCGCGCGCCTCGCGCCTGCGGTCGTCGTCAACCGGGGCGTGCTCGACGCGCTCGGCGGCGGCGGCATGGACGCGCACCGCACGGTCGAGCTGGGCGGCACGACGGCGGTCGTCGTGGGCGTCGTCGACCGCGGGCTCGGCGATGACTGGCCGCAGGCGTGGATGCTGCCGACCGACGTCGTGCGCGTCGCCGATGCGGCGGGCCAGGCGGGAATGATCTCGGGCATGCAGCTCGAGGCGTGGGTGCCCGAGTCGATGGCCGACGACGGCGTGCGGATGCTCTCGCAGGACATCCGCTCCGCCCTGCCCGGCAGCTCCGTGGACGGCAACCGCCAGGACTGGCAGGCCTTCGAGGGCTACGACCCGCTGCTGCCGCTGCAGCTCACGCTCGTCGGCACCGCGGTCGTCATCCTGCTGCTGGGCGCGCTCGGGCTCATCACGGTGGCCGTCGTCTCGATCCGCCAGCGCGTCCGCGAGCTCGGCATCCGACGCGCCTTCGGCGCCTCGCGCAGCCGCATCTTCGTCGCCGTCATGCTCGAGTCCGTGGTCGGCACGGTGGTGGCGGGCGCGACCGGCATCGCCATCTGCATCTTCGCCTACCGGCTGCCGGTCGTGCAGGAGACGCTCACGCAGGGCATCGGGGGCGTCGTCCTCCCCGGATTCCCGATGGGGGCCGCCGTCACGGGCCTGCTCGTGTCGGCCGCGGTCGGCGCGATCGCCGGCAGCATCCCGGCGACGATCGCCGTCCGCTCGAAGGTGATCGAGGCCATCCGCTTCTGATCCGCGGAGCGCCTCCGCGGCGGCGTCGGCGCCCGCGCTTAGGGTGTGCGCATGTCCACGACCAAGCCGACGCGCCCGCGATCGACCAGCGCCGCCTCGAAGGGCAAGGCCGCCACCGCGACCACGAAGGTGCAGCGCACGCGCCAGACCACCGCGCAGCCGACCTTCGAGGACCACGGTCCCGGCCTCGGCCAGCGCGTCTGGATGGGCCTCGCCCACGCCACCGGCGCCGGCGCACGGGTGTTCGGCCGCGAGTCGCTCGCGAAGGAGGAGCGCCGCGACGGCGTGCCGTTCCTGCTGACCCTGCTCGCCATCGCGGGCGCCATCGTGGAGTGGATCCTCCCCACGAGCCCGGTCGCGCAGGCGATCTCCGCCTACACGTTCGGTGGGCTCTTCGGCCAGGTCGCGATCGCGCTGCCGGTCGTGCTCGTCCTGCTGGCGCTCTGGATGTTCCGGCACCCCGCCTCCGTGAGCGACAACGGCCGCGTCGGCGTCGGCCTCGCCATGCTGCTCATCGCCGTCGCCGGCCTCTGCCACGTCGTGCTCGGCATGCCGGACGCCTCGCTCGGCATGCCGGCGCTCGCGGACGCCGGCGGCATCCTGGGCTGGGTCATCTCCGCGCCGCTCGCCGCGCTCCTCACCGGCATCGGCGCCGGCATCATCTGCGGCCTCATCGCCGCCCTCGCGGTGCTCGTCATCACCCGCACCGCGCCCAACCGCATCCCCGACCGCCTCCGCGAGCTCTACGGCTACCTGTTCGGCGTCGAGACGGCGACGCCCGAGCAGCGCGAGGCCGCGCGCCGCGAGCGCCGCGACGCGAAGGAGCTCGCCAAGGCGGAGGCCGCGCAGATCGCCGACGACGAGCTCGTCGACGACCCCGACGCGCTGCCGTTCTGGCGCCGCAACGCCACCGGCCGCGAGGTCGACCCCGCCTACGACACCCCGGTGCTCGTCGATCGCGAGCAGCCCACCACGCACGTCGACCGCGTGCCGGCCGCCGCCGTCGAGCCGCTGCCGGCCGCCGACGCCGACGACCACGACGACTACGCCACCGCGGTGCTCGCCTCGCTCGAGCAGGCCGAGGAGGCGATGCGCAAGCACACCGGCGAGATCGTCGGCGAGGACGAGTCCCTCGAGGTCGCGGATGCCGTGGCGCCGGCAGCGCCCGTCGCGCCCCCGCGCGAGCGGCCCTACCGCCTGCCCTCGATCGCCTCGCTCGGGCAGGGCGACCCGCCCAAGGCGCGCTCGGCCGCGAACGACGAGATCGTCGCCTCGATCACGCAGGTGCTCAGCTCGTTCAACGTCGACGCGAAGGTCACCGGCTTCTCGCGCGGCCCGACCGTCACGCGCTACGAGGTCGAGGTCGCGCCCGGCGTCAAGGTCGAGCGCGTCACGGCGCTGTCGAAGAACCTCTCGTATGCCGTGGCGTCGAACGAGGTCCGCATCCTCTCGCCCATCCCGGGCAAGAGCGCGATCGGCATCGAGATCCCGAACCCGGACCGCGAGATCGTCAAGCTCGGCGACGTGCTGCGCTCGCGCGCGGCCGCCGACTCGAAGCACCCGATGACGATCGGCATCGGCAAGGACGTCGAGGGCGGCTACGTCGTCGCGAACCTCGCGAAGATGCCCCACCTGCTCGTGGCCGGCTCGACCGGCTCCGGCAAGTCGTCGTTCGTGAACTCGATGATCACGAGCCTGCTCATGCGCTCGACCCCCGCCGACGTTCGGATGGTGCTCGTCGACCCCAAGCGCGTCGAGCTCACGGCCTACCAGGGCGTGCCGCACCTCATCACCCCGATCATCACGAATCCCAAGAAGGCGGCAGAGGCGCTGCAGTGGGTCGTGAAGGAGATGGACATGCGGTACGACGACCTCGCGTCGTTCGGCTACAAGCACATCGACGACTTCAACAAGGCCGTGCGCGCCGACGAGATCGTGCTGCCCGCCGGCAGCCAGCGCGCGCTCAAGCCCTACCCGTACCTGCTCGTCGTCGTCGACGAGCTCGCCGACCTCATGATGGTCGCCCCCCGTGACGTCGAGGACTCGATCGTGCGCATCACGCAGCTCGCGCGCGCCGCCGGCATCCACCTCGTGCTCGCGACGCAGCGCCCCTCGGTCGACGTCGTCACCGGCCTCATCAAGGCGAACGTGCCGAGCCGCTTCGCGTTCGCGGTCTCGAGCGTCACCGACTCCCGCGTCATCCTCGACCAGCCGGGCGCCGACAAGCTCATCGGCCAGGGCGACGGCCTGTTCCTGCCCATGGGCGCGAACAAGGCGATGCGCGTGCAGGGCGCCTGGGTCGACGAGGCCGAGATCCAGCGGGTCGTGCAGCACGTCACCGGGCAGGCGCAGCCCGAGTACCGCGACGATGTCGCCGAGGTCGCCGAGAAGCGCGAGATCGACAGCGACATCGGCGACGACCTCGAGGACCTCTGCGCCGCGGCGGAGCTCGTCATCTCGACGCAGTTCGGCTCGACGTCGATGCTGCAGCGCAAGCTGCGCGTCGGCTTCGCGAAGGCCGGGCGGCTCATGGACCTGCTCGAGTCCCGCGAGATCGTCGGCCCGTCCGAGGGATCGAAGGCGCGCGACGTGCTCGTGCCGCCGGACAACCTCGCCACGGTGCTCGCGTCGCTCCGCGGCGAGGGCCCGGCGGCAGCGCCGCGCGCCGCCGCCGCCGCCGCACCCGCGCCCGCGCCGCAGGTCGACAGCACCGACGACGTCGACGACGCTGCAGACGACGACGGCGCCGCCTGGATCGAGGCCGACGACCGCTACGCCGACCCGTTCGACGAGGCGAACCGCGACGGGCTCGAGGTCGTGGAGGCCGACGACGACGACCAGGACGCCTGGTCGCTGACGGGTCGCGACTGACCGACCCGCTCGGCTCGAGTCGGTAGCCTCGCAGCATGGGGATCCTCAGTCCGTGGCGCGGTCGCATCTGGCGGCGCGGCGACGAGCCGGCGAGCGTCGCGAGCGTGCCCAACCTCATCTCGCTCGCGCGCATCCTGCTCACCCCGGTCTTCATCGTCGTCGCGCTCACCAACCCGGAGCCCTCGCTCCCGCGCACGCTCGCGGCCCTGCTGTTCGCCGTGCTGATCGCGACCGACTTTGTCGACGGGCTGATCGCGCGCGGCCGCGGCCTCGTGACCGACCTCGGCAAGCTCCTCGACCCGATCGCCGACAAGGCCATCACCGGCAGCGCGTTCGTCGTGCTCTCGCTGCTCGGCGAGCTGCCCTGGTGGATCACGATCGTGGTGCTCGTGCGGGAGATCGGCATCACGGTGTACCGGCTCGTGGTGGCGCAGCAGGTGGTCATCGCGGCCGACTGGGCGGGCAAGGCCAAGACGATGGCGCAGGCCATCGCGCTGCCGCTCGCGCTGCTGCCGCTGCAGGCGTGGCTGGGGGACTGGGCGGTGTGGGTGTGCGTCGTCACGATGACGATCGCCGTCGCCCTCACGGTCTACTCGGGGATCGAGTTCGTGGTGCACGCAGTGAGAGGACGATGATGGAAGCACAGGAGCTGGCCGCCCGGATCGTCGCGCGAGCCGCGGCGCGGGGCGTGACGATCGCGGTGGCCGAGTCGCTCACCGGCGGCCTGGTCGCGGAGACGCTCGTCCGCACGCCCGGCGCCTCGGTCGTGCTGCGGCTCGGCGTCGTGGCCTACGCGACGGAGATGAAGCAGCGGGTGCTGCACGTGCCGGCGACGCTGCTGGCGGAGCGCGGCGCGGTCGACCCCGACGTGGCGATCTGGATGGCGCGGGGCGTGCGGCAGCTCGCGGCGATCGACCGGTCGGCGTGCACGATCGGGCTCGGCACCACCGGCGTCGCGGGCCCCGGCGCACAGGACGACCACCCGCCCGGCGAGTTCCACATCGGCCTCGAGCTCGAGACGAACGACGGCCTCGTCGCCGAGGCGTCGTCGCACGTCGTGCTCGGCGACCGCGAGGCGGTGCGGCACGCGGCGCTCGAGGCGGCGCTCGCCGACCTCGACGCGGCGCTCGATCGCACCGACCTCGTGATGCACAGCGAATCCACATCGTGACCAGGGGCCGGTGCGGAATGCCGGATGTGACACTGGCGTTGTCAACATCGAGCGGAGCACGGCTGGGCGCAGGGAGCCTGCGACTAGGATGATGCATCCGGCCACGGTGAAGGGGGAGACCATGGTGCTGGTACGACAGGAGATCGGCGACGTCCTGCGTGACGTCCGCCTCCGGCAGGGCAGGACGCTGCGCCAGGTCGCCTCGCGCGCCTCGGTCGCGCTGGGCTATCTCAGCGAGGTCGAGCGCGGTCAGAAGGAGGCCTCGAGCGAGATCCTCGCGTCGGTCGCGGACGCCCTCGAGGTACCGCTGTCGAGGATCCTCCGAGAGGTGGGGGACCGGCTCGCGGTGCTCGAGGGGCTCAGCTACGGCGAGCTCGACTCGATCGGCTCGACGGTGCCCGACACGCTGCCCGACGAGCTCGTGGCGGAGTTCGACGCGGCCGTCCGCTGAAGGAGCGCGGGTGAGGACGAGCGAGCTGCAGCTCGCGGTCACGGAGGAGTTCGGCGCCCTCGGCGCGGTGCTCATGACCGACATGACGCTGGGGAGCCTCGGCGGCCGCACGGCCGCTGAGGCCCTCGCCGCCGGCGTGCCCGCGCGCGCCATCTGGCAGGCGCTGTGCGACGCGAAGGACGTGCCGGCCGAGCGCCGCCACGGTCGCGGGATGCGGGCGCCGCGAGCCTGAGCGGGGTCGCGACACGCCGCCGGTCGTTCGAAGACTCGTTCGATGCGCGCGTAGGCTGATGGGGCACGACGGCACCGTCATCCACAGGCGGGTGCTGGGGCCGCACGCATGTCAGCGGCCCGCCGTAGCGTGAGCGCACCACCGACGGAAGGCCCAGCAATGCCCACACCCGCAGACCGCGAGAAGTCCCTCGAGGCGGCGCTCGCCCAGATCGACCGCCAGTTCGGCAAGGGATCGGTGATGCGCCTCGGCAGCGAGGAGCGCGCACCGGTCGAGACCATCTCCACCGGCTCGATCGCGCTCGACGTCGCGCTCGGCATCGGTGGCCTGCCGCGCGGCCGCATCGTCGAGATCTACGGCCCCGAGTCCTCCGGCAAGACCACGCTCACGCTGCACGCGATCGCGAACGCGCAGAAGGCCGGCGGCATCGCCGCCTTCATCGACGCGGAGCACGCGCTCGACCCCGAGTACGCGAAGAAGCTCGGCGTCGACATCGACGCGCTGCTCGTCTCGCAGCCCGACACGGGCGAGCAGGCGCTCGAGATCGCCGACATGCTCGTGCGCTCCGGCTCGATCGACCTCGTCGTCATCGACTCCGTCGCGGCGCTCGTGCCGCGCGCCGAGATCGAGGGCGAGATGGGCGACAGCCACGTCGGCCTGCAGGCACGCCTCATGTCGCAGGCGCTCCGCAAGCTCACCGGTGGCCTCAACCAGACGCAGACCACGATGATCTTCATCAACCAGCTGCGCGAGAAGATCGGCGTCTTCTTCGGCAGCCCCGAGACGACCGCCGGCGGCAAGGCGCTGAAGTTCTACGCGTCGGTGCGGCTCGACATCCGCCGCATCGAGACGCTCAAGGACGGCACCGAGGCGGTCGGCAACCGCACACGCGTCAAGGTCGTGAAGAACAAGATGGCCCCGCCCTTCCGGCAGGCCGAGTTCGACATCCTCTACGGCATCGGCGTCTCGCGCGAGGGCAGCCTGATCGACTTCGGCGTCGAGCACGGCATCGTCCGCAAGTCGGGTGCCTGGTACACCTACGACGGCGACCAGCTGGGCCAGGGCAAGGAGAAGGCCCGGCAGTTCCTCATCGAGAACCCCGACATCGCGGCCGAGATCGAGCGTCAGATCCTGACGAAGCTCGGCATCGGCGCCGGGAAGCCGGCTGCCGAGGCGCAGGGCAGCGTCGAGTCGCTCGACGCACGCAGGCAGGGGCGCCAGGGCGCGTGAGCGACCCCGATCGCCTGGCCGGCGTCACCGAGCTCTCGGCCTGGGTCGCCCGCGACGCCGAGCGCGACGCGGGCGACTCCGACGACGAGCCGATGGAGCCCGTCGACGAGGAGTCGGCCCGCTCGATCGCCCTGCGCGCGCTCGGGCGCCGCGCCGCGAGCCGGCAGGAGCTCGACCGCACGCTCGAGCGGCGCGATGTCGAGCCGGAGGTGCGGGCCGCCGTGCTCGACCGGCTCGAGGCCGAGGGGCTCGTCGACGACGCGCAGCTGGCGCGCGACACCGCGGAGCGGCTGCGCGAGCGCAAGCACCTGGGGGAGCGCGGCGTGGCGGCGGAGCTGCGCAAGCGCGGCCTCGACCCCGACGAGCTCGACGAGGCGGATCGTGACGACGAGCTCCAGCGCGCGATCGACGCCGCTGCCGAGCGTCGACGCCGCTCGGGGAACCTCGACGACGAGACGGCCGAGCGCCGCCTCACCGGCTACCTGCAGCGGCGCGGCTTCTCCGGCGGCACCGTGCGGATCGCGATCGAGCGCACGAGGCCGCAGCGATCGCGGGGTCGGAGCGCGTCAGGGCCGCGGTTCCGCTGAACGATCGCAAGAACGCGCCGATCGGAAGAAAACTCAGCGCGTGTGCAGGTACGAACGCTCAGCCGCAGGATAGGTTGCTCCCATGAAGACGACCCGCCTCCTCGCTGTCCCCGCCCTCGCCGGCGCCTCGCTGCTCGCGCTGACGGGCTGCATCCAGCTGCCCCCGATCGGCGGCGCACCTGTGGCCACGCAGGCACCGGTCGTCTCCGGCGACCCCGGCTCCGGCGACCCGGGCGCCGGCACCGGCGACCTCGCCGGCACGAGCTGGACCGGTGACTTCAACGGCCAGGTGACCGACATCGCCTTCACCCTCAACGAGGACGGCACGATCGACTTCGCCGACTGGGCCGGCACCGAGTTCGACTCGCCCGGCGACGTGTGGTCGCTGAGCGGTGACACGCTCGACATGACCATCACCCAGATCTCCGTCGACGAGAGCGGCGACGAGACGTTCGACGTCTCGCTCTCCGGCACCGCGACCGACGGCTCGATGAGCCTCTCGGGCGAGGGCACCGACGGGAACACCTACGAGCTGAACGCGACGCAGGGCTGACGAGCGCCGCGCTCGATCGAGCGCGGGTAGCCTGGGCGTCATGTCCGTGATCGCTCCAGCGCGCACCTACGAGGTCAAGACGTTCGGCTGCCAGATGAACGTCCACGACTCCGAGCGGCTGCGCGGCTCGCTCGAGGCGGCGGGCCTGGTCGAGGCGCAGGACGGGGCGCCCGACGTCGTCGTCATCAACACCTGCGCGGTGCGCGAGAACGCCGACCAGCGGCTCTACGGGCACCTCGGGCAGCTCGCGAAGACCAAGCGCGAGCGGCCCGGCTTCCAGATCGCGGTCGGTGGTTGCCTCGCCCAGAAGGACCGCTCGACGATCGTCGAGCGCGCGCCCTGGGTGGACGTCGTCTTCGGCACGCACAACATCGGCTCGCTGCCGACGCTGCTCGAGCGCAGCCGCCACAACGGCGAGGCCGAGGTCGAGATCCTCGAGGCGCTCGAGGTGTTCCCCTCGACGCTGCCGTCGAAGCGGGAATCGACCTACGCGGGCTGGGTGTCGATCTCCGTCGGGTGCAACAACACGTGCACGTTCTGCATCGTGCCGTCGCTCCGCGGCAAGGAGCGCGACCGCAGGCCCGGCGACGTGCTCGCCGAGCTGCAGGCGCTCGTCGACGACGGCGTCGTCGAGGTGACGCTGCTCGGCCAGAACGTCAACTCCTACGGCGTCGAGTTCGGCGACCGCCTCGCGTTCGGCAAGCTGCTGCGGGCCGCTGGCGAGATCCACGGCCTCGAGCGCATCCGCTTCACGAGCCCGCACCCGGCGGCGTTCACCGACGACGTGATCGACGCGATGGCGGAGACGGATGCGGTGATGCCGCAGCTCCACATGCCGCTGCAGTCGGGCTCCGACCGCGTGCTGCGCGCGATGCGGCGCTCCTACCGCTCTGCCCGGTTCCTCGGCATCCTCGACCGGGTGCGCGAGCGCATCCCGCACGCGGCGATCACGACCGACATCATCGTCGGCTTCCCCGGCGAGGCCGAGGAGGACTTCGCCGAGACGCTCCGCGTGGTCGAGGCGTCGCGGTTCGCGTCGGCGTTCACGTTCCAGTACTCGATCCGGCCGGGCACCCCCGCGGCGACGATGCCCGACCAGGTGCCGAAGGAGGTCGTGCAGGAGCGCTTCGAGCGCCTCGTCGCGCTGCAGGACCGCATCGCGTTCGAGGAGAACCGCGCGCAGGTGGGCCGCACGGTGGACGTGCTCGTCTCGAACAGCGAGGGCAGGAAGGACGTGACGACGCACCGGCTCAGCGGCCGCGCCGAGGACAACCGGCTCGTGCACTTCGCGCCCGGCGCCGACGTGCCGCGGCCCGGCGACGTCGTGACGGTCGCCGTCACCCACGCCGCGCCGTTCCACCTCATCGCCGACGACGGCCCGCTCGCGCTGCGGCGCACCCGCGCGGGCGACGCCTGGGATCGCGCGCAGGCCGACTCGTGCGCCGTGCCGGCGCCCGTCCCCGGCGGCGGCCCGCGCCCCGTGTCGCTCGGCCTGCCGGCGCTCCGCGCCACGTGACCCTCATCGCCGTCGTCGGGGCCACCGGCACCGGCAAGACGGCGGCGTCGCTCGACATCGCCGATGCGGTCGCGCGCCTCGGCGGCACGGCCGAGATCGTGAACTGCGACGCGATGCAGCTCTACCGCGGCATGGACATCGGCACGGCCAAGGCGGGCGTCGACGACCGGCGCGGCCATCCGCACCACCTGCTCGACGTGCTCGAGCCCTGGCAGGACGCCGCCGTGCCGGCCTACCGCGATGCCGCGCTGGGAGCGATCGCAGCGATCGAGGCGCGCGGCGCCGTGCCGATCCTGGTCGGCGGCAGCGGCCTCTACGCCTCGAGCGTGCTCTACGACTTCGCGTTCCCCGCGACGGACGCTGCGCTCCGCGCCGACCTCGACGCCGAGCTCGAGGCGTCCGGCGCGGCGGCGATGCACGCGCGGCTCGCGGCCGTCGACGCGAGCGCCGCCGCCGCGATCGGCCCGCACAACGGTCGGCGGCTCGTGCGGGCCCTCGAGGCGGTCACCCTCACCGGCGAGCCGTTCCGCGTGGGGCTGCCGCCCGAGGAGTCGCTCGTGCGGCCGACGATCATCCAGCACGTGCGCGCAGACAGGGCCGAGCTCGTCGAGCGCCTCGACGCACGCGTGGCGCGGATGTGGGCGCTCGGCATCGTCGACGAGGCGCGCGCGCTGCGCGAGGCCGGCATCGAGCGGGGCACGACCGCGCAGCAGGCGATCGGCTACCGCCAGGCGCTCGACCAGCTCGACGGGCGCATCGACGAGTCGGAGGCGGTGGAGCGCACCCAGGCGCTCACGCGACGCTACGCCCGCCGCCAGGTGTCGTGGTTCCAGCGATACCCGGCCGCGCCCCCGATGGACCCGACCGAGCTCGCGCGCCGAGCGGTCGGTAGCCTGGGAGCATGACGCAGGTGATCCCGCAGGGCTTCTCGAAGGGGCACGGGACCGGCAACGACTTCGTGCTGGTCGCCGACGCCGACGGCAGCGCGCCGCTCACGCCGGAGCGCGTCCGCGCGCTCGCCGACCGGCGCTTCGGCGTCGGGGGCGACGGCGTCATCCGCGCGGTGCGCGCGGGCGCCACGGGCGTCGCCGTCCTCGACAGCGCCGCCGAGGGCACCTGGGCGATGGACTACTGGAACGCCGACGGCAGCGTGAGCGAGATGTGCGGCAACGGCGTGCGCGTCTTCGTGCGCTACCTGCTCGAGGCGGGGCTCGAGCAGCTGCCGGACGGCGGCGCGATCGACGTCGCCACCCGCGCGGGCGTCAAGCGCGTCGTGCGTCGCGGCGAGCTGCTCTCCGTCGACCTCGGCCCGTTCGAGCTCGGCGAGATGGCCCTGGTCGCCGCCGACGGGCTCGAGGTCGACCGGCCGGGCCTGCGGGTCTCGACCGGCAACCCGCACGTCGTGGTGGCCCTCGCGAGCGAGGACGAGCTCGCCGGCCTCGACCTGCACCGGGCGCCGTCGCTCGACCCCGCGCCCGTCGACGGCGCGAACGTCGAGTTCGTCGTGCCCGGGGCGATAGCCGACGGCATCGGCTCGATCCGCATGCGCGTGCACGAGCGGGGCGTCGGCGAGACGCTCTCCTGCGGCACGGGCGCCGTCGCCGCAGCGATGGCCACGCGGCACTGGTCGGGCGATGCCGCCGACCGCTGGATCGTCGACGTGCCGGGCGGCCGGCTCGAGGTCGACGTCGACGAGCGCGGCCACGCCTGGCTCACCGGGCCAGCCGAGATCGTCTTCCGCGGAGAGACGCTCAGTCCGGCGCGGTGACGGCGATGATGCGGTACGTCTTCCGGGAGTCGGCGCGCTCGACGTCGAAGCCCTCGAAGCGCTCCGCGAGCCACCGCAGCAGAGAGTCGGCGCCGAGGTGCTTCTGCACCACGAGCCACGCCGTCGCCCCGGGCGCCAGCCGCGGGATCCACCGCTCCAGCATCGCGTGCAGCTCGGCCTTGCCGATGCGGATGGGCGGGTTCGACCAGATGACGTCGAACCGCACGTCGTCCGGCACCAGCTCGGGCGAGGCGGCCGTGATGTTCGATATGCTGAGCAGCTCGGCATTCCGCTCCACGAGCGAGAGCGCTCGCGCATTGACGTCGACCGCCCACACGCGGGCGGCGGGGGAGCGGAGCGCGAGCGTCGTGGCGATCGGCCCCCAGCCGCAGCCGAGGTCCAGCAGCTCGCCGGTCTCGGGGGGTGTGGGCACGGCATCCAGCAGCACCGCGGTGCCGACGTCGAGGCGGTCGCCGGAGAAGACGCCGGTGGCCGTGAGCATCTCCCGCTCTTCGCCCGCGATGGGCACCCGGATCGTCCGGGTGGACGAGGGCGCGGCGGGATCGGGTGAGAAGTAGTGGTCCGGCACGGACACGACAGTAGCGAAGGACGAAGCATGGCAGCACCGCAGGACAGCGGACCCACCGGCCCCGGGCGCGCGACGGAGCGCATCCTGGCCTGGGCCACGTCGGAGGACGACGTGCTCGGCGAGCGCGCGCAAGCGCTGCAGGACGACGGCACCGCGACCGACGCGGCGTTCGGCGACGACGTCGACGGCGCGCAGCTCGAGCGCGCCGATCGCGCGGCGCTCCGACGCGTCGACGGCCTGCGCACCGAGCTCGAGGACGTCACCGAGGTCGAGTACCGCCAGCTGCGGCTCGAGAACGTCGTGCTCGTCGGCGTCTACTCGGGTGGCGCGAGCGGCGCGGAGGACGCCGAGAACTCGCTGCGCGAGCTCGCCGCGCTCGCCGAGACCGCCGGTGCGCGCGTGCTCGACGGCATGCTGCAGCGCCGCCCCAACCCCGACCCCGCGACCTACGTCGGCCGCGGCAAGGCGGAGGAGCTCGCGGCCATCGTCAAGGAGCTCGGCGCCGACACCGTGATCGCCGACAGCGAGCTCTCGCCGAGCCAGCGTCGCGCGCTCGAGGACCAGGTGAAGGTCAAGGTGATCGACCGCACCGCGGTGATCCTCGACATCTTCAGCCAGCACGCGACGAGCCGCGAGGGCAAGGCGCAGGTCGAGCTCGCGCAGCTCGAGTACCTGCTCCCGCGCCTCCGCGGCTGGGGCGAGTCGATGTCGCGCCAGGCCGGTGGCCAGGTCGGCGGCCAGGGCGCCGGCATGGGCTCCCGCGGTCCGGGTGAGACGAAGATCGAGCTCGACCGCCGCCGCATCCACACCCGCATGGCGCGGCTGCGGAAGCAGATCAAGGGCTTCGGGCCCGCGCGGCAGGCGAAGCGCGCCAACCGCGACCGCTTCGAGGTGCCGGGCGTCGCCATCGTGGGCTACACGAACGCCGGCAAGTCGAGCCTGCTCAACCGCATCACCGGCGCGGGCGTGCTGGTCGAGAACGCGCTGTTCGCGACCCTCGACGCGACGGTGCGGCGCTCGAGCACGCCCGACGGCCGCGAGTTCACGATCGCCGACACGGTCGGCTTCGTGCGCAACCTGCCGCACCAGCTCGTGGAGGCGTTCCGCTCGACGTTCGAGGAGGTGGCGGAGTCGGACGTCGTCGTGCACGTCGTCGACGCGAGCCACCCCGACCCGGCGGCGCAGATCGCCACGGTGCGCGACGTGCTGGGCGAGACGGGCGCGCGCTCGATCCCAGAGGTCGTCGTGTTCAACAAGGCCGACCTCATCAGCGACGACGAGCGGCTCGTGCTGCGCGGGCTCCAGCCGGACGCCGTGTTCGCCTCGGCGCGGACGGGCGAGGGCGTCGACGCGATCCTCGCGAGGATCGCCGAGCTGCTGCCGCGGCCGGAGGTCGCGGTGTCGCTGCTCGTGCCGTTCGACCGTGGCGACATCATCGCGATGCTCCACGACCGCTTCGAGGTGCTGCGCGAGGCCTACGAGGAGGCGGGCACGCGCGTCGACGCGAAGGTGACCGAGGCTGCGCTCGCGCAGCTGGCGGAGTTCCGGGTCGAGCCGGCCGCCTGACGCCTAGACGGCGCGCAGGACGGCGACGACGCGCCCCAGCACGTCGGACTCGTCGCCGAGGATCGGCTCGAACGCCGAGTTGCGGGGCAGCAGCCACGTGTGGCCGTCGCGCTGCTTGAACACCTTCACGGTCGCCTCGCCGTCGAGCATCGCGGCGACGATGTCGCCGTTGTCGGCCGTCTGCTGCTGCCGCACGACGACCCAGTCGCCGTCGCAGATCGCGGCGTCGATCATCGAGTCGCCGACGACCTTGAGCATGAAGAGGTCGCCGGTGCCGACGAGCTGCTTCGGCAGCGGGAACACGTCCTCGACCTGCTGCTCCGCCGTGATCGGGATGCCGGCGGCGATGCGGCCGACGAGCGGCACGAACGTGGCCTGGTCGACGCTGCCGGCGGTCTCGTCGAGCTCGTCGTCGACGAGCACCTCGATGGTGCGGGGGCGCGAGGGGTCGCGGCGGATGGCGCCGGCCAGCTCGAGCTGGCCGAGCTGGTGGGTGACGCTCGAGAGCGAGGACAGCCCGACGGCGTCGCCGATCTCGCGGTAGCTCGGCGGGTAGCCGCGCTGGCGGACCGCTCGCTGGATCATCTGCAGGATCGCCTGCTGCTTGTCCGTCAGCTGCCTCGCCATGCCCGCCCGCTCTCGATGTCAGTAGCCCCTGCTTGACTCCTGGTGGTTCGAAAGCGTATCCGACAGGGTGCCCGGATCAAACGGATGTTCGAGCGTGTCGTGGAGATTCTCCGCGGCAGGGCTTGACGCATCCGTGGAATCGAAGATAGGTTCGAAACAGAGATTCGCGGCCGGTGCTCCCGGCCGAGCACCGGCTGCGGATCCCACGAGAGGAGCAGGCCATGACTGCCATCGCCACCGCAAGCATCACCGGCACGCCGACCGTCCGGGTGCGCATGACGCCGCGCGGTCGCCGCGCCCTCGCGCTGCTCGTCGCCGCCCCCGTCATCGTCGCGGGCACCCTCGCGGGTGCCGGCGTCCTGGGCGGTGCGCTCGCCGGCGCCGTCGCGTCGTCCTCCACCGACACGGCCCAGTTCGAGCACATCACCGTGCTCCCGGGCCAGTCGCTCTGGCAGATCGCGCAGGTCGTCGCCCCCGAGGCCGACCCGCGCGACGTGATCGCCGAGATCGAGCTGCTCAACGGCATCGCCGGCGCGATCCAGCCCGGCGAGCAGCTGGCGATCCCCGCGCACTACTCGCGCTGAGCGCGCGGCCGCGCCCTGCGCGGCTCGCCCGCCGTCCTAGGCTGGTTCAGTGACGAGCCTCGACGACCTCCCCATCCGCGACGACCTGCGCGGGCTGACGCCGTACGGCGCTCCGCAGCTCGACGTGCCGGTGCGGCTCAACGTCAACGAGAACGCCTACCGGGTGCCGGAGGCGGTCGCGCTCGACATCGTGCAGGAGATCGCTCGCGCGCTCCCGGACGCGAACCGCTATCCGGACCGCGAGTTCGACGCGCTCCGTCGCGCCTTCGTCGACTACCTCGGGCGCGGCCTCGAGCCAGCGCAGCTGTGGGCGGGCAACGGCTCGAACGAGGTGCTGCAGCACGTGCTGCAGGCCTTCGGCGGCCCCGGCCGCTCGCTGCTCTCGTTCACGCCGACGTACTCGATGTACCCGCTGCTCGCGCAGGGCGTCGGCATGCGGTGGGTGCCGGTGCCGCGCGCCGCCGACTTCACGATCAGCCCGGACGCCGTGCGCGCGGCGATCGCCGAGCACGACCCGGACGTCGTCTTCCTCTGCTCGCCCAACAACCCCACCGGCACGGCGATCGGCCTCGACGTCGTCGAGGCGGCCGCAGAGGCCGCGCGCGGCATCGTGCTCGTCGACGAGGCGTACGCCGAGTTCGCGCACGACCGCAGCCAGACCGCGCTCTCGCTGCTCGATCGGTACCCGCGCCTGCTGGTCTCCCGCACGATGAGCAAGGCGTTCGCGTTCGCCGGCATCCGGGTCGGCTACCTCGCCGCGCACCCCGCCGTCGTCGACGCGCTCCGGCTCGTGCGGCTCCCGTACCACCTGTCGGCGATCACGCAGGCGGCGGCCGTCGCGGCGCTCCGCCACAGCGACGAGATGCTGTCGCGCGTCGACGAGCTGCGCACCCAGCGCGACCGGATCGTCGACGAGCTGGCGGCCATGGGCTTCGAGCCCTACCCGTCCGACGCCAACTTCGTGCTCGTCGGGGGCGTCGCCGACCCGCAGGCCACCTTCCGCGCCCTGCTCGACCGCGGCATCCTCGTGCGCGACGTCGGCCTGCCCCACACGCTGCGCATCACCGCCGGCACGCGGGCCGAGACGAGCGCGCTGCTGGCCGCGATGGCCGAGCTCGGCGCGGAATAGGATCGAGGCATGGCCCGCACTGCTTCCATCGAGCGCACGACGAGCGAGTCGAGCATCCGCCTCTCGCTCGACCTCGACGGCGACGGCACCTCGTCGATCTCGACGACCGTGCCGTTCTACGACCACATGCTGACGGCCTTCGCGAAGCACTCGCTCATCGACCTCACGGTCGAGGCGTCCGGCGACACCGACATCGACGCGCACCACACCGTCGAGGACACCGCGATCGCGCTCGGCCTCGCGCTCGCCGAGGCGCTCGGCGACAAGGCCGGGGTGCGGCGCTACGGCGACGCCACCGTGCCGCTCGACGAGGCGCTCGCGCGCGCCGTCGTCGACCTCTCCGGCCGCCCGTTCCTCGTGCACGGCGGCGAGCCCGCCGGGTTCGAGCTCCACCGCATCGGCGGCCACTTCACCGGCTCGCTCGTGCGGCACGTCTTCGAGGCGATCACCCTCAACGCCAGGATCACCGCGCACGTCGAGGTGCTCGCCGGCCGCGACCCCCACCACGTCGCGGAGGCCGAGTTCAAGGCCTTCGCGCGCGCGCTCCGCGTGGCGGTCGAGCACGACCCGCGCGTCACCGGGGTGCCGTCGACCAAGGGCGCGCTCTGATGGCTGCGCGTCCCCGCGTCGCCCTGCTCGACTACGGGCTCGGCAACGTGCACTCCGCCGCGAAGGCGCTCGAGGCGGCCGGCGCCGACGTGACGCTCACCGCCGACCGCAGTGCGGTCATCGAGGCCGACGGCCTCGTCGTGCCGGGCGTCGGCTCGATGGCCGCGTGCATGGCCGGCATCCAGGCGATCCGCGGCGGCGAGCTCATCGGCCGACGCCTCGCGGGCTCTCGTCCGGTGCTCGGCATCTGCGTGGGCATGCAGGTGCTCTTCTCGGCCGGCGAGGAGGGCGGCAGCCCGACCGTCGGGCTCGACGAGTGGCCCGGCACGGTCCGCCGGCTGCAGGCCGACATCCTGCCCCACATGGGGTGGGCGCAGGTCGACGCCCCCGACGACTCCACGCTCTTCGCCGGGCTCCGCGACGAGCGCTTCTACTTCGTGCACTCCTACGCGGCCACCGAGTGGAGCATCGACCCGCACCCGCGCATCCGCCAGCCGCGCGTGACGTGGGCCGAGCACGGCGAGCGATTCATCGCCGCCGTCGAGAACGGCCCCCTCGCCGCCACCCAGTTCCACCCCGAGAAGTCGGGCGACGCGGGCATCCGCCTGCTGCGGAACTGGGTCAGCGGCCTCTGAGCTCCTACCCCCGGAAGGCATCGAACCCCCATGACCGACTTCAACCAGTCGCCCAAGCTGCAGCTGCTGCCCGCCATCGACGTCGCCGACGGCAAGGCGGTGCGGCTGACGCAGGGCAAGGCCGGCACCGAGACGTCGTTCGGCAGCCCGGTCGAGGCAGCGGAGGACTGGGTGCGGCAGGGCGCCGAGTGGCTGCACCTCGTCGACCTCGACGCCGCCTTCGGCCGCGGCGACAACCGCGGCGTGATCAAGAAGGTCATCAAGGCCGTGCGCGGCCGGGTGCAGGTCGAGCTCTCGGGCGGCATCCGCGACGAGGCCTCGCTCGAGGCCGCGCTCGCCACCGGCGTGAAGCGCATCAACCTCGGCACCGCCGCCCTCGAGAACCCCGAGTGGACGGCCTCCGTGATCGCCGAGTACGGCGAGCAGATCGCGGTGGGCCTCGACGTGCGCGGCACCACGCTCGCGGCGCGGGGCTGGACGCAGGACGGCGGCGACCTGTGGGACGTGCTCGACCGGCTCGAGGCCGCCGGGTGCAGCCGCTACGTGGTCACCGACGTCACGAAGGACGGCACGCTGCAGGGTCCGAACATCGAGCTGCTGCGACAGGTGGCCGAGCGCACCGAGAAGCCGGTCGTCGCGTCCGGCGGCATCGCGAGCCTCGACGACATCGCCGCGCTCCGCGAGCTCGTGCCGCACGGCGTCGAGGGTGCCATCGTCGGCAAGGCGCTCTACGCGGGGGCGTTCACGCTCGCCGCCGCGCTCGACGTCGCGAGTGCCTGAGGCCGCGGACTCGGCCGGGCGGCCGTGGGCCGGCCGCTCGTTCGACCATCACGACACCGCCTACGCCGGCGACGACGGCTCGCCGCCCGCGGGCTACCGCGAGGCGGTGCGCGCCCTCGCCGACGGCACCGCGGGCCGGGCTGCCGTCGTTGACGCGCTGCGCGGCGAGCGCCTGCTCGTGCCGCTGCTCGCGGCGGCGGGGGAGACGGGCGTCGACGACCGCGGCAGGACCGTCGACAAGACGCAGGAGCTGTCGATCGTCACCGTGCTCGGTCCCGACGGCGAGCCGATCCTGCCGATGTTCTCGGGGGTCGACGCGATGCAGGCGTGGAACCCGCGCGCCCGCCCGGTGCCGACGAGCGTGCAGCGCGCCGCGGCTGCGGCCCTCGACGGACCTGCGCGCATCGTGGTCGATCCCGGCGGCGAGGGCGAGTTCGTGCTCGGCCGCTCGATGCTCACCGCGCTGCTGACCGACGAGCCCTGGCGCTGGGGCGTCGAGGATCCGGCCGTGCACGCCGCGGTGCTCGACGCCCTGCTCGCAGCACCCGCTGTGCAGGCGGTCGTGCTCGCGACCGGCGATCCGCGCTGCACGCTCGCGGGCGCGGAGCTCGAGGTGCATGCGCTCGTCGACGGCTCGCCCGACGCCGCCGGCCAGGTGCAGCGCGCGGCGCAGGCGCTCGGCGGCGCGGAGGTCGTGCGCGAGCGCATCGCGAGCGTCGCGGTGCGGCTGCACCGCTGGGACGGCGGCGCCGCGCGCCTGCCCCTCGTGGCGCCGGCAGCGCTCGCCGTCACGCGCGCCGAGCTCGAGCGCTAGTTGACCGGCCCGGTGAACTTCTCGCCCGGGCCCTTGCCCGGTGCGTCGGGGATCGTGCTCGCCTCGCGGAACGCGAGCTGCACCGAGCGCAGGCCGTCGCGCAGCGGTGCGGCGTGGATGCCGCCGATCTCGGCCGCGGCCGCCGTCACCAGCCCGGCGAGGGCGTTGATGAGCTTGCGCGCCTCGTCGAGGTCGAGCTGCTGCTCGGGGTCGTCCGCGAGCCCGACCTTCACCGCGGCCGCGCTCAGCAGGTGGATCGCGACGGTGTTGATCAGCTCGACCGCGGGCACCTCGGCGATGTCGCGCATCTCGGCGATGGCGTCGTCGTGGTCGTGCTGCATCGCGTCGGTCATCGCACTCTTCTCCCGAAGGTCGGTCTCTGGTAGGCTTCTGCAGGTTTCGGGCTTCGCGCCCGGAGGTGAAAGAGGAGCAATCCCACCCGCAGTCGTTCCAGGCTAACGGGTCAACGGCACCGCGACGCTTCGTCGCCAGGTGCTGAGCCGCGCAGCAGATCCGCGCGTCGGCTCCTCGTTCGCCGTGCACCAGCACACAGCACGCAAACGAGAAGGAGCCCGCGATCAGCGATCCCCGCACCAATGAGCGCATCCGCGTCCCTGAAGTCCGACTGGTCGGCCCTGCCGGCGAGCAGGTCGGCGTCGTCCGGGTCGAGGATGCCCTTCGCCTTGCCCGCGAGGCAGAGCTCGACCTCGTCGAGGTCGCGCCCGACGCCCGCCCGCCCGTCGTCAAGATCATGGACTTCGGCAAGTTCAAGTACGAGCAGGCTCAGAAGGTCAAGGAAGCACGTCGCAACCAGGCGAACACGGTCCTCAAGGAGGTCCGGTTCCGGCTCAAGATCGACGAGCACGACTACGAGACCAAGCGCAAGCGCGCCGAGGGCTTCCTCAAGGCCGGCGACAAGGTCAAGGCCATGATCCTGTTCCGCGGCCGCGAGCAGTCGCGCCCTGAGCTGGGCGTGCGCCTGCTGCAGCGCTTCGCGGAGGACATCGGCGAGTTCGGCTCGGTCGAGTCGTCGCCGACGATCGACGGACGCAACATGGTCATGATCGTCGGCCCGATGCGCTCGAAGTCCGACGCGAAGGCGGAGCTCAACGCCGCCCGCTCGGCGCAGCGCGCCGCGGACCAGGAGAAGCGTCGTGCCGAGGCCGAGCGCCAGGCGGCGCACCAGGCCGCCCTCGACGCCGAGCGTCCCGCTCGCCCGGTGCTGCCTGCCCGCAGCGCCGCGACCGGTGACTCGGAGTCGCGCTCGTCGCGTCCCTCGACCGGCACCTCGCGCCCGGCCAGCAGCTCGCGCCCCGCGAGCAGCTCGTCGTCGCGCCCGTCGAGCGCCTCGAGCTCGTCGCGCCCGTCGTCGGAGTCGTCGGACTCGCGCCCCCGCCAGACCGCGCGCACCGTGCAGCCGACCCCGGCCGGCGCACCGCGCCCGTCGACCGCGCCGCGCCCCGCGTCCGCGGCGCCCGCCGCCGCGAAGCCGGCCGGCACCCCCGCCGCCGCGCCCGCGGCACCGAAGCCCGCCGCGAAGCCCGCGGTCCCGAAGCCCGCGGCCACGCCCGCGGCGCCCTCGGCGGCCGGCAAGCCCGCAGCGCCCAAGGCCAAGCCCGCAGGTCCGCCCGCCGGCAAGCCAGCATCCGAGTAGGAGAAGAAGAATGCCCAAGCAGAAGACGCACTCCGGTGCGAAGAAGCGCTTCAAGATCACCGGCACCGGCAAGATCCGCAAGCAGCAGGCCGGCATGCGCCACAACCTCGAGGTGAAGTCGTCGGTCCAGACGCGCCGCCTCAACAAGGACAAGGTGCTCGCGCCCGCCGACGCCAAGATCATCAAGAAGCTGCTCGCCCGCTGACGCGCGCGACTGAGAGACAAGAGAGAACAGACTCATGGCACGTGTCAAGAGGGCGGTCAACGCCCACAAGAAGCGTCGCGTCATCCTCGAGCAGGCCTCCGGCTACCGGGGCCAGCGCTCGCGCCTGTACCGCAAGGCGAAGGAGCAGCTGCTCCACTCGCACGTCTACGCCTTCCGTGACCGCAAGGCCAAGAAGGGCGACTTCCGCCGCCTGTGGATCCAGCGCATCAACGCCGCGTCGCGCGCGAACGGCCTGACCTACAACCGCCTGATCCAGGGCCTCGGCCTCGCGGGCATCGAGGTCGACCGTCGCATGCTCGCCGAGCTCGCGGTGCACGAGCCCGCCACGTTCGCGACCCTCGTCGAGGCAGCGAAGGCGGCCCTGCCGGCCGACACGTCGGCGCCGAAGAACGCAGCCTGACATGCTCGACAGCCCCCGCGCGCCCCGCGTGCGAGAGGCTGCGAGACTCCAGCAGCGAGCAGCCCGGTCATCGACCGGGCTGTTCCTGTTGGAGGGCCCCGCGTCGCTCGACGAGGCGGTGCGCTGGCAGCCCGCGCAGCTCGTCGAGGTCTTCGTCACCGACGCCGCGCGCGAGCGCCACGCCGACCTGCTCGAGCGCGCCGCGCAGCACGCCACGCTGACCGCCGTCTCCGACCGCGCGCTCGCCGCGCTCGCCGACACCGTGCACCCGCAGGGCGTCGTCGCCGTCGCCCGCCAGTCGCCGGTGCGGCTCGAGGACGCGATCGAGCGCGCCGCCGCCGAGGAGCACCCGCTCGTCGCGATCCTCCACGAGGTGCGCGACCCCGGCAACCTCGGCACGATCCTGCGCGCGGCCGACGCCGCCGGCGCATCCGCCGTCATCGTGACGGCCAACTCCGTCGACCCCTACGCGCCCAAGGTCGTGCGCGCCACCACCGGGTCGCTCTTCCACGTCGACGTCGCCGTCGGCGCCTCCACGCTCGATGCCGTCGAGGCCGCTGCGGCGGCCGGGCTCTCGGTGCTCGCCGCCGACGTGACGGGGGAGGACCTCGTCGCGCTGCAGGCCGAGGGCGTGCTCGCCCGACCCACCGCGTGGCTGTTCGGCAACGAGGCGCGCGGGCTCGACGCCGCGACGCTCGCGCTCGCCGACCGCGCGGTGCGGCTGCCCGTCTACGGGCGCGCGGAGTCGCTCAACCTCGCGACGGCCGCGTCGGTCTGCCTCTACCAGAGCGCGTTCGCCCAGCGCAGCTGACGGGGCGCGTGTAACCGTTTCGTTTCGATCCGGGGATCGCGCGCTCAGCCTGGCCATAGGTCGTGCTTTGATGGCGGCATGCAGCCCCTCGTCGAGCTCGACCACGTCAACAAGCACTACGGCGAACTCCACGTGCTGAACGACATCAACGTCAGCATCCCCAAGGGCCAGGTCGTCGTCGTCATCGGGCCTTCTGGCTCCGGCAAGTCGACGTTCTGCCGCGCCATCAACCGCCTCGAGACGATCGACGACGGCGAGATCCGCATCGACGGCGTCAAGCTGCCCTCCGAGGGCAAGGGGCTCGCGCAGCTGCGGGCCGACGTCGGCATGGTCTTCCAGTCGTTCAACCTCTTCGCGCACAAGTCGATCCTCGAGAACGTGACGCTCGGCCCGATGAAGGTGCGCGGCAAGAAGCGCAAGGACGCGGAGGAGCAGGCGATGGTGCTGCTCGAGCGCGTCGGCATCGCCAACCAGGCCAACAAGATGCCCGCCCAGCTCTCCGGCGGGCAGCAGCAGCGCGTCGCGATCGCCCGCTCGCTCGCGATGGAGCCGAAGCTCATGCTCTTCGACGAGCCCACGAGCGCGCTCGACCCCGAGATGATCAACGAGGTGCTCGACGTCATGGTCGAGCTCGCCCACGGCGGCATGACGATGATCACCGTGACGCACGAGATGGGCTTCGCCCGCAAGGCTGCGGACCGCGTGCTCTTCATGGCCGACGGCAAGGTGCTCGAGGACTCGACGCCGGAGTCGTTCTTCTCGAACCCGCAGACCGAGCGGGCCCAGGACTTCCTCTCGAAGATCCTCACCCACTGACCCCTTCCCGAAGCACCACCACCCAAGGAGAAGCACCCATGCGCACCAAGCTGACGCTGGGCGTCGCCGCTGTCGCGGTCCTCGCCCTCACCGCGTGCGGCGGCCCTGCCGGCACCACGTCGTCCGAGGCCCCCGAGGAGCCCGCAGAGACGGGCGCGGCCACCGAGCACCCCTACGGCCTGGAGGTCGCCGAGGCGCCCGAGTTCGAGGCCGGCACCACCATGGCCGAGCTCGCCGAGGCCGGCTCGATCACCATCGGCACGAAGTTCGACCAGCCGCTGTTCGGCCTGGTCGGCCCGGACGGCGCCCCCGAGGGCTTCGACGTCGCGGTCGGCTCGCTCATCGCCGCCGAGCTGGGCATCCCCTTCGAGGGCATCCAGTGGGAGGAGACCGTCTCCGCGAACCGCGAGACGTTCATCGAGAACGGCACCGTCGACCTCGTCGCGGCGACCTACACGATCAACGACGCCCGCAAGGAGAAGATCGACTTCGCCGGCCCGTACTACGAGGCCGGCCAGGCGCTCATGGTGCTGGCGGGCAACCCCGAGGGCCTCACCGGTCCGGATGACGTCTCCGGCCTCCAGGTCTGCTCCGTCGAGGGCTCGACCCCGGCAGCGCGCATCGTCGACGAGTACGGCGCCGTGCTGAACGCGACCGACACCTACTCGAACTGCCTCGACCCGCTGCGCAACGGGCAGGTCGTCGCGGTCACGACCGACAACGTGATCCTGGCCGGCTTCGTCGACCAGAACGCCGGCGAGTTCGAGCTCGTCGACGGCGGCGCGACCTTCACGCAGGAGCCCTACGGCCTCGGCATCGAGAAGGGCGACGACGAGTTCCGCACGTTCATCAACGACGTGCTCGAGGAGGCCGTCGCCGACGGCACCATGGCGTCGCTCTGGGAGCAGACGGCAGGCGCCGTGCTGCCGACCCCCGAGTTCCCGGCACCCGACCGCTACTGATCGATCACCCGAGCCGGGTGCGGGAGGTCCTCCTCCCGCACCCGGCCGCCGGATGAGGGACTGATGCAAGCACTTCTCGAGAACTGGCCGCTCTGGCTGCAGGGCATGGGCGCGACACTGCTGCTGACCGGGGTCGTGACGCTCATCGGCCTGCCCATCGGCATCCTGCTGGCGGGCATGCGGGTGTCGCCCGTGGCCGCGCTGCGCGTGGTGGCGGCCGTCTGGACGGAGGTCGCGAGGAACACCCCGCTGACGCTCGTGTTCTTCTTCACCGCCTTCGTGCTCCCGAAGCTCGGCATCGTCCTCGACTTCACCCTGGGCGCGATCATCGCCCTCACCTACTACACGAGCGCCTTCTTCGCCGAGGCGGTGCGCTCGGGCATCAACTCGGTGCCGCTCGGCCAGGCGGAGGCGTCCCGATCGATCGGGCTCGGCTTCGGCCAGACCATGAGCCTCGTGATCCTGCCGCAGGCCTTCCGCAGCGTGCTGCCGCCGGTCATCAACGTCGTGATCGCGCTCGTCAAGAACACCTCGGTGGCGCTCGGCTTCTTCGTCTTCGTGCTCGTCTCGGTCGCGCAGCGCCTCTCGAACACCTACGGCGACCAGTCGCTCCAGATCTTCCTGGGGATCGCGCTGAGCTACCTCATCATCACGGTGCCGCTCGGCCAGCTGGTCGACGCCCTCGAGCGCAAGTGGAGCGTGCAGCGATGAGCGGCTCGGTCCTCTTCGACGCCCCCGGGCCCAACGCGATCAAGCGGTCGCGCATCCTCTCGATCGTCTTCGCGGTCGTCGCCGTCGCCGCGCTCGCGCTCGCCGCCTACCAGCTGTGGCTCGGCGGCGCCTTCTACCAGGACCGCTGGGACATCTTCCAGGACCCGCAGCTGTGGTTCGGCGCCCGCGGCCTCATGGTCGGCCTCGGCACCACGCTCTCGATCGCCGCCATCGCCGCCGTCGGCGCGATGGTCCTCGGCATCGTCTTCTCGATCCTGCGCAACGCCTACACGCCGTGGGTGCGGGTGCCGGTCACGATCGTGCTCGAGTTCTTCCGCGGCATGCCCGTGCTGCTGATGATGCTGTTCATCCTCATCGTCTTCTCGACCGGCGCCTACTGGGCCGTCGTCTGGGCGCTCATCGTCTACAACGGCGCGATCATCGGCGAGGCGCTCCGCGCCGGCATGAAGTCGCTGCCGAAGGGCCAGCGCGAGAGCGGCCTGGCGATCGGCCTCACGCCGCTGCGCACGACGCTCGAGATCGAGCTGCCGCAGGCGCTCCGCATCATGCTGCCGATCATCCTCGCGCAGCTCATCGTGCTGCTGAAGGACACGTCGCTCGGCTACATCGTCGGCTCGCCGGAGATCATCCGCATCGGCCGTCAGCTCGTCGACTTCTACGACCGCCAGGGCGGCCCGTACGCGCTCTCGATGTTCTTCGTGATGCTCGCGATCTTCCTCGCGATCAACCTGAGCCTGTCCGCCATCGTGCGCGCGCTGGCGAAGCGGATGGCGCGCCCGCGCCGCGGCGGACGCAACCTCGACGGCACCGCGACCCAGGCGATCCCGCTCTCGACGCAGGCCATGCGCGAGGTCACGGACCCGCAGGCGGACATCACGCGGCTGCCGGGCGCGGGCATGGGTGGCCAGGGAGGCTGACCCCTCGGCGCTCGGTAGGATCGTCGGGTGCCAACCCCCGATGCTCACGCCGACCTCGGCGCGCGCGTCGACGCCGCGGTGACCGCGGCGCTCGTCGCGATCGACGCCGCCTCGACGACCGCCGACCTGCAGGCCGCGAAGTCCGCCCACAACGGGCAGGGCAGCGAGCTCGCCTCGCTCAACGCGAGCCTGCGCGACATCGCGCCTGCCGACCGCAAGGCGGCGGGGCAGACGATCGGCGCCGGCCGCGCCCGGGTCGCCGATGCCATCGCCGCGCGCCAGGCCGAGCTCGCGCTCGTCGAGGAGGCCGCGCAGCTCGAGGCGGAGCGCGTCGACGTCACGGCGCTGCCGCGCATCCGGTCGCGCGGCGGGCGCCACCCGCTGACCATGCTCATGGACGAGATGAGCGACGTCTTCGTCGGGATGGGCTGGGAGGTCGCCGAGGGGCCGGAGCTCGAGCACGAGTGGTACAACTTCGACGCGCTCAACGTCGACCCCGACCACCCCGCGCGCAGCGAGTCCGACACCTTCTACGTGGCGCCGGCGGACCGGCACATGGTGCTGCGCACGCAGACGAGCCCCGTGCAGGTGCGCACGCTGCTCACCCGCGAGCTGCCGACGTACATCGTCGCGCCCGGCCGCGTCTACCGCACCGACGACATCGACGCCACGCACCTGCCGGTGTTCACGCAGCTCGAGGGCCTCGCCGTCGACAAGGGCATCACGATGGCGAACCTCCGCGGCACGCTCGAGCACCTCGCGCGTGCCATGTTCGGCGAGGAGGCGAAGATCCGCCTGCGCCCCAACTACTTCCCGTTCACCGAGCCCAGCGCCGAGATGGACGTGTGGCACCCAGGCATGCGCGGCGGCGCGCGCTGGGTCGAGTGGGGCGGGTGCGGCATGGTCAACCCCAACGTGCTGCGCGCCGCGGGCGTCGACCCCGACGTCTACTCCGGCTTCGCGTTCGGCATGGGCATCGAGCGCACCCTGCAGTTCCGCTACCTGCTCGACGACATGCGCGACATGATCGAGGGCGACGTCCGCTTCACGGAGCAGTTCGGGATGGTGATCTGATGCGGATCCCGCTGTCATGGCTCGGCGAGCTCGTCGAGATCCCCGCGACCGACACGGCCGACTGGCTGCACGCGACGCTCGTGCGCGTCGGCTTCGAGGAGGAGGCCGTCCACGGCGGTGAGCTCCGCGGTCCGATCGTCGTCGGCCGCGTGCTCGAGATCGTGGAGGAGCCGCAGAAGAACGGCAAGACGATCCGCTGGTGCCAGGTCGACGTCGGCGAGGCCAACGGCGGCGTGCGCGGCATCGTCTGCGGCGCGCTCAACTTCGTCGAGGGCGACCGCGTGGTCGTCACCCTGCCCGGCGCCGCGCTGCCCGGCGGGTTCGAGATCGCCGCACGCAAGACCTACGGCCACGTCTCCGACGGCATGATCGCCTCGGAGCGCGAGCTCGGCCTCGGCGACGACCACGACGGCATCATGCGCCTCGACGTGCTGGGGATCCCCGGCGAGATCGGCGACGACGCGCTCGCCATCCTCGGGCTCGACGACCAGGCCGTCGAGATCAACGTCACGCCCGATCGCGGCTACGCGCTGTCGCTGCGCGGCATCGCCCGCGAGGTGGCCTCGGCGACGGGGCAGCCCTTCCGCGACCCCGCATCCATCTATGCATCGGCGATCGAGCCCGGCACGGCATCCGGCTTCCCGGTCGAGCTGCGCGACGCGGCGCCCATCCGCGGTCGCGCCGGCTGCTCGCGCTTCGTCGCGCGCGTCGTGCGCGGCATCGACCCGAGCCGGCCGACCCCGGCCTGGCTCGCGTCCCGCCTGCGGCTCGCGGGCATCCGCTCGATCTCGCTCCCGGTCGACATCACGAACGCCGTGATGCTCGAGCTCGGCCAGCCCATCCACGGCTACGACCTCGGCAAGCTCCGCGGCGGCATCGTCGTGCGGCGCGCGGCCGAGGGGGAGCGCCTCACGACGCTCGACGGCGCGGACCGGGCGCTCTCGACCGAGGACCTGCTCATCACCGACGACCGCGGCGCGATCGGCCTCGCCGGCGTCATGGGCGGCGCCGAGACCGAGATGGACGCGTCGACGACCGACGTGCTCATCGAGGCCGCCACGTTCGACGCCGTCACGATCGGCCGCACCGCCCGTCGCCACAAGCTGTTCTCCGAGGCCTCGAAGCGCTACGAGCGCGGGGTCGACCCGGCCGTCGCCGCGGCCGCGGCCGCCCGCGTCGCCCAGCTCCTCGTCGAGCTCGCGGGCGGCACGATCGACGAGCTCGGCGCGGATGTCGGCGACGTGCCCGCGATGGCGCCCATCACCATCCCGGTCGGCTACTGGAGCACCTACACCGGTGCCGACTACACCGTCGACGAGGCGCGCGACGCGCTCGAGCGCATCGGCGCGAGCATCGACGAGGCGGCGGATGCCTGGACGGTCACGCCGCCCACGTGGCGCCGCGACCTCGTCGACCGCGAAGGCCTGGTCGAGGAGGTCGCCCGCATCGTCGGGTTCGACCGCATCCCCTCGGTGCTGCCGGTCGCGCCTCCCGGGCGCGGCTACACGCGGCCGCAGCGGCTGCGCCGCCGGGTCGCGGACGCCCTCGCCTCGACCGGGCTCACCGAGGTGCTCGTCGCGCCCTTCGTGAGCGAGCAGCAGGCCAGGCTCATCGGCGCCGAGCCCGTGCGGCTCGAGAACCCGCTCGACGGCGAGCGCCCGTGGCTGCGCACCGCGCTGCTGCCGGGCATGCTCGACACCGCGCACCGCAACCTCGGCCGCGGGCTCACCGACCTCGCGCTCTTCGAGCTCGGCCGGGTGTTCCACGCGGTCGACGGCCAGGGCACCGAGTCGCTGCCCGCGTCCACCAGCCGCCCGGAGGACGACGCGCTCGCCGAGCTCGACCGCCTGCCCGCGCAGCCCGACCACGCGGCCGTGCTGCTGGTCGGCGAGCGGGTGCGGAAGCAGCCCGGCGTCGCGGCTGCGCGCTACGGCATCGCCGACGCGGTCGAGGCGGCGGAGCGCATCGCCCGCACGCTCGGCCTCAAGCTCGAGCTTCGCCAGTCCGAGCGGCCCTGGCTGCACCCCGGCCGCACGGCGGAGCTGCTGCTCGGCGAGACCGTCGTCGGGGTCGCCGGCGAGCTGCTGCCCGCGGTCGCGGCGGCAGCGGACCTGCCGCGGGTCGTCGCCGTGGCCGAGCTCGACCTGAGCCTGCTCATCGCCCGGGCCCGCGTCAGCCTCGACACCCAGCGCATCGCGCCCGTGCCCGCGGCGACGCAGGACCTCTCGGTGGTCGTGCCCGTCGACGTGCCGGCCGGCGACGTGCGTCGCGCGGTCCGCGACGGCGCCGGTGCGCTGCTCGAGCACATCGCGCTCGTCGACGACTACCGCGGCGCGGGGCTCGGCGACGGCGAGAAGTCGCTCACGTTCGCGCTGCGGTTCCGCGCCGACGACCGCACGCTCACCGCGGCCGAGGCGTCGGAGGCGAAGCTCGCCGGCCTCGCGGTCGCGACCGAGCGGCACGGCGCGCGCCTGCGGGAGTAGCGCCAGGCGCCACGAGTAGCATGCGGCGCATGGTCGAGATCCTGGTGCGCGGCGAGGCCGTCGAGCGAGCGGCGGCCGAGCGCGCCACCGTCACCGTCCAGTCGCGGTGGCAGGCGGATGCGCCGGACGAGGCGATGGGCCGGGTCGCGACCGGGCACGCGCGGGTGGCGGCCGAGGCGAAGGCCTTTGCCGCCTCGGGCGCCGTCGAGTCGTGGCACGCCGACCGCGTGTGGGTCTCGCACCACCGGGAGTGGGTGGGGGAGGGCCAGCCGCAGCGACTCGTCTTCACCGCCTCCGCATCCGTGACCGCGACCTTCGTCGACGTCGAGGCGCTCGGCGCGTGGATCGGCGACCTCGGCGTCGAGCGGCTGCACGAGGTCGGCGGCATCGCGTGGTCGCTCGCCGAGGGCACGGAGCGCGAGCTCGCCGGCCGCGCCCGCTCGTGCGCCATCGCCGACGCCGTGGCACGGGCCGCCGACTACGCGGCCGCGGCCGGGCTCGGCACGCCGGCCATCACGAGCATCCGCGAGCCGGAGGCGACGGCGCCTCGCCCGCCGATGGCGAAGGCGCGGGGCATCGAGCTCATGGCCGCGAGCGACAGCGGCGGCGCCATCGAGCTGGCCGCTGGCGAGCTCGAGGTGCGCGCCGCCGTCGAGGTGGGCTTCGCGGCCGAAGCGGATCGGGCGGGCGACTAGCCTGGAGGCATGAGCCTCTCCGTCGCCGTCGCAGGCGCGAGCGGGTACGCGGGCGGCGAGCTGCTCCGGCTGCTCGCCCAGCACCCCGAGCTGGAGGTGCGCACCGTCACGGCGCACGCCAACGCCGGGCAGCCCCTCGTCTCCGTCCACTCCAACCTGCGCTCCCTCGCCTCGCTGACCTTCCAGGAGACGACCGCGGAGGTGCTGGCGGGGCACGACGTGGTCTTCCTCGCGCTGCCGCACGGGCACTCGGGCGGCATCGCGGCGCAGCTGCCGGAGTCGACGCTCATCGTCGACGCGGGCGCCGACCACCGGCTCCACGACGCCGCCGACTGGCAGCGCTTCTACGGCACGGAGCACGCCGGATCCTGGCCCTACGGCATGCCGGAGCTCATCCTCGCCGACGGCGGCCGGCAGCGCCGCGAGCTGCGGGCAGCGCGCCGCATCGCGGTCCCCGGCTGCAACGCCACCGCGGTCACGCTCGCGGCCGCGCCCGGCATCGCGGCGGGCCTCATCGACGCGACGGCGCTCACGTCGGTGCTCGCCGTCGGCTCCTCCGGCGCCGGCCGCGCCGCGAAGACCAACCTGCTCGCGGCCGAGCTCACCGGCTCCGCGACGCCCTACGGCGTCGGCGGCACGCACCGCCACCTGCCCGAGATCGCGCAGAACCTGCGCGCGGTCGGCGCCACCGACATCCGCCACTCCTTCACGCCGGTGCTCGTGCCGATGACGCGCGGCATCCTCGCGACCGTCACCGCACCGCTCGTCGGCGATGTGACGGCCGACGAGGTGCGCGGGGCGTGGCTGTCGGCGTACGGCGAGGAGCGCTTCATCCACATGCTCCCCGCGGGGACGTTCCCGCGCACCGCCGACGTGCTCGGCTCGAACTCGGTGCACATCGGCGTCGGCCTCGACGATGAGGCCGGCCGCGTCGTGATGATCGCCGCGATCGACAACCTCGGCAAGGGCACGGCCGGTGCGGCGATCCAGTCCGCCAACATCGCGCTCGGCTTCGACGAGCAGATGGGTCTGCCGATCGACGGGGTCGCGCCGTGAGCGTGACGGCCGCGCGCGGCTTCCGGGCGGCCGGCGTCGCCGCGGGCGTGAAGGCGTCGGGCGGCCTCGACGTGGCCCTCGTCGTGAACGACGGCCCGCTCGACGCGGCGGCCGCCGTGTTCACCTCGAACCGCGCGAAGGCGAACCCCGTGCTCTGGAGCCAGCAGGCCATCGCCGGCGGCACCGCTCGAGCGGTGATCCTCAACGCGGGCGGCGCGAACTGCTTCACGGGCGCCTTCGGCTTCCAGACGACGCACCAGACGGCCGAGAGGGTCGCCGAGCGGCTCGGCACGGCATCCGATCCCATCGGCGCGATCGACGTGCAGGTGTGCTCGACCGGCCTCATCGGCGTCGGCGACGAGGCGTTCCGCGCCGCCGTGCTGCGCGGCGTCGACCTGACCGCGGATGCGCTCGCGGACGACGACGCGGCCGGGCTCGCCGCCGCGCAGGCGATCATGACGACCGACTCCAAGCCGAAGCAGGCGGTCGTGACGACCGACGGCTTCACCGTCGGTGGCATGGCGAAGGGCGCCGGCATGCTCGCGCCGGGGCTCGCCACGATGCTCGTCGTGCTCACCACCGACTCCGAGGCCGACGCCGACATGCTCGACCGGGCGCTCCGCGCCGCCACCAGCACGACCTTCGACCGGCTCGACTCCGACGGCTGCATGTCGACGAACGACACCGTGCTGCTGCTCGCGTCGGGCGCATCCGGCTCGCGGCCCGACGAGGCGGCGCTCACCGCCGCCGTCACCGCGGTGTGCGACGACCTCGCGGCGCAGCTGCACGGCGACGCCGAGGGCGCCACCCACGACATCGCCATCGAGGTGCGCTCCGCCGCGAGCGAGCAGGAGGCGGTCGTCGTCGCCCGCTCGGTCGCGCGGTCCAACCTGTTCAAGGCGGCGATCTTCGGCAACGACCCGAACTGGGGCCGCGTGCTCGCCGCGATCGGCACGACCGACGCGTCCTTCGACCCCTACGCCGTCGACGTGCACTTCAACGGCGTGCGCGTCTGCCACGCGGGCGAGCCCGACCGGCCGCGCGAGGAGGTCGACCTCTCGCCGCGCGCGACGCACATCCTCATCGAGCTGTTCGCGGGCGACGAGACCGCGACGGTGCGCACGAACGACCTCACGCACGACTACGTCCACGAGAACTCCGCATATGCCAGCTAGGGCCGAGGCCGCGGCGCACAAGGCAGCGACGCTCATCGAGTCGCTGCCGTGGCTCGAGCGCTTCCGCGGCGCGACCATGGTCGTCAAGTACGGCGGCAACGCCATGGTGAGCGCCGAGCTGCAGCGCGCGTTCGCCGAGGACATGGTCTACCTGCGCCACGTCGGCATCCAGCCGGTGGTCGTCCACGGCGGCGGTCCGCAGATCAACGAGGCGCTCCGCATCCACGGGATCGAGAGCGAGTTCCGCGGCGGCTACCGGGTCACGAGCCGCGAGGCGATGGACGTCGTGCGGATGGTGCTCACCGGCCAGGTGGGGCGCACGCTCGTGTCGCTCATCAACGCGCACGGACCGCTCGCGGCGAGCCTGTCCGGCGAGGACGCCGGCCTCTTCACCGGCCGCCGCCGCGGTGCGGTGATCGATGGCGAGGAGGTCGACCTCGGCCAGGTGGGCGACGTCGTGGCGGTCGACCCGGCCGGCGTCCACCGGCTGCTCGACGCCGGGCTCATCCCGGTCGTCTCGTCGATCGCACCCGACGGCGACCGCCCGGGGGAGAGCCTCAACATCAACGCCGACGCCGCGGCCGCCGCGCTCGCGGCGGCGCTCGGCGCGCAGAAGCTCGTCATCCTCACCGACGTCGAGGGGCTCTACCGCGACTGGCCCGACCGCGACTCGCTCATCAGCGAGATCACCGACGACGAGCTCGAGGCGCTGCTGCCGACGCTCGAGTCGGGCATGATCCCCAAGATGCAGGCGTGCCTCACCGCGGTGCGCGCGGGCGTGCCGAAGGCCGCGATCATCGACGGCCGCTCGCCGCACTCGATCCTCACCGAGATCTTCACGAGCGCGGGCTCGGGCACCGAGGTCGTGCGCGCCGCGACCTCGAGCCCCGCATCCGCCCACGCACCCACCCAGACAGGGGACTCCGCATGACCCGCCACTTCCTCCGCGACGACGACCTGAGCCCCGCCGAGCAGCGCGAGGTGCTCGAGCGCGCGGTGCGGATGAAGCAGGACCGCTACGGCGAGCGCCCGCTCGACGGCCCCCGCTCGGTCGCCGTGATCTTCGACAAGTCGTCGACGCGCACGCGGGTGTCGTTCCACGTCGGCATCTCCGACCTCGGCGGCTCGCCGCTCATCATCTCGACCGCGTCGAGCCAGCTCGGCGGCAAGGAGACCGCGGCCGACACGGCGCGCGTGCTCGAGCGCCAGGTGGCCGCGATCGTGTGGCGAACCTACGCGCAGGCGGGGCTCGAGGAGATGGCAGCCGGGACGACCGTGCCGGTGGTGAACGCGCTCTCCGACGACTTCCACCCGTGCCAGCTGCTCGCCGACCTGCTGACGATCCAGGAGCACAAGGGCGAGCTCGCGGGCCTCACCGTCGCCTTCGTCGGCGACGGCCGGTCGAACATGGCGCAGTCCTACCTGCTCGCGTGCGCGACCGCCGGCATGCACGTGCGCGTCGGCGCGCCGGCCGAGTACGTGCCGGAGGGGGGCGTGGTCGCGGATGCGCAGCGCATCGCCGCCGAGACGGGCGGCAGCGCGACGGTCGTGACCAGCGCGACCGAGGCCGTGACCGGTGCCGACGTCGTCGTCACCGACACCTGGGTGTCGATGGGCAAGGAGGACGAGAAGGCCGAGCGCGTCGCGACCTTCGGCGGCTTCAAGGTCGACCAGGCGCTCATGGACCTCGCGTCGCCCGACGCGGTCTTCATGCACTGCCTGCCCGCCGACCGCGGCTTCGAGGTGACGGCCGACGTCATCGACGGGCCGCAGTCGATCATCTGGGACGAGGCGGAGAACCGGCTGCACGCGCAGAAGGCCCTGCTCGCCTGGCTGCTCGAGCGGAGCGACGCATGAGCGACCAGCAGGGCACGAACGAGGGATCGCTGTGGGGCGGCCGGTTCGCCTCCGGCCCCAGCCCCGAGATGGCGCGGCTGTCGAAGTCGACGCACTTCGACTGGCGGCTCGCGCAGCTCGACATCCGCGGCTCGAAGGCGCACGCCACCGCGCTGCACGCGGCGGGGCTGCTCGACGACGCGGAGCTGACCGCCATGCGGTCCGCGCTCGACGAGCTGAGCGACCGGGTCCGCAGCGGTGCGTTCTCGGCCGCTGCTTCGGACGAGGACGTGCACGGGGCCCTCGAGCGCGGCCTCATCGAGATCGCGGGGCCGGAGCTCGGCGGACGGCTGCGCGCCGGCCGCTCCCGCAACGATCAGATCGCGACGCTCGTGCGGGTGTGGATGCTCGAGGAGACCGACGAGGTGGAGCGCGGCATCCGCGCGGTGATCGAGGCGCTGCGTATGCAGGCCGACGCGCATCCGACCGCGCCGATGCCGGGCCGCACCCACCTGCAGCACGCGCAGCCGGTGCTGCTCGCGCACCACCTGCTCGCGCACGCGTGGCCGCTGCTGCGCGATCTCGAGCGGCTCGCCGACTGGCGGGTGCGCGCGAGCGAGTCGCCCTACGGCGCCGGTGCGCTCGCCGGCTCGACGCTCGGGCTCGACCCGGCCGTCGTCGCGGACGAGCTCGGGCTCGCGGCGCCGAGCCCGAACTCCATCGACGCGACGAGCGCGCGCGACGTCGTCGCGGAGCTGACCTTCGTGCTGACGATGACGGCGATCGACCTCTCGCGGCTCGCCGAGGAGGTCATCTTCTGGTCGACGCGCGACGTCGGCTTCGCGAGGCTGCATGACGGGTTCTCGACCGGCTCGTCGATCATGCCGCAGAAGAAGAACCCCGACATCGCCGAGCTCGCTCGCGGCAAGGCGGGCAGGCTCATCGGCGACCACGCCGGCCTCCTCGCGACGCTCAAGGCGCTGCCGCTCGCCTACAACCGCGACCTGCAGGAGGACAAGGAGCCCGTCTTCGACGCGGTCGACCAGCTGCAGGTGCTGCTGCCGGCGTTCGCCGGGATGGTCGCGACGCTCGACTTCGACGAGGCCAGGATGCGTGAGGGCGCGGCCGCCGGCTACGCGCTCGCGACCGACGTCGCCGAGTGGCTCGTCAAGCGGCGCGTGCCGTTCCGCGAGGCCCACGAGATATCCGGCGCCCTCGTGCGGCTGTGCGAGCAGCGCGGGATCGAGCTCGACGAGGCGAGCGACGACGAGTACCGGAGCGTGAGCGAGCACCTGACGCCGGAGGTGCGCGAGGTGCTGACCGTCGACGGCGCGATCGCGTCGCGCGACGGCATCGGCGGCACCGCTCGCAGCGCCGTCGATGCGCAGCTCGCGACCCTCGACGCGCGCCTCGCGCGCCTCGACGGCCACTGATCCCCGGTAGGTTCGAACCGTGATCGATCCCGCGCCCATCCAGCTCGACCCCGCCTTCGACAACGTGTGGGACGAGCTGCAGTACCGCGGCAGCGTGCACGTCTCGACCGACCCGGAGGCGCTGCGCACGCTGCTCGGCGGCGACCCGATCACCTTCTACTGCGGCTTCGACCCGACCGCGCCGAGCCTGCACCTCGGCAACCTCGCGCAGCTGATCGTCATGCGCCGGCTGCAGCTCGCCGGCCACCGGCCGCTCGCGCTCGTCGGCGGCTCGACCGGCCTCATCGGCGACCCGAAGCCGACGAGCGAGCGGCAGCTCAACACGCGCGAGACCGTCGCCGAGTGGGTGACGTACCTGCAGGCGCAGGTGCTGCGCTTCCTCTCGGACGAGGGGGAGAGCGCCGTGCGGCTCGTCAACAACCTCGACTGGACGGCGCCGCTGTCGACGGTCGACTTCCTCCGCGAGGTGGGCAAGCACTTCCGCGTCGGCACCATGCTCCGCAAGGACGCGGTCGCGGCGCGGATGGAGTCCGACGAGGGCATCTCCTACGCCGAGTTCAGCTACCAGGTGCTGCAGGGGATGGACTTCCTCGAGCTGCACCGGCGGTACGGCTGCCTCATGCAGACCGGCGGCAGCGACCAGTGGGGCAACCTGACGGCGGGCACGGAGCTGCTGCGGAAGGCCGAGGGCGTGCATGCGCACGCGATCGGCACGCCGCTCATCACCGACGCCGAGGGCCGCAAGTTCGGCAAGAGCGAGGGCAACGCCGTCTGGCTCGACGCCAACCTGACGACGCCGTACGCGATGTACCAGTTCTGGCTCAACCAGGACGACGCGATCGTCGTGCAGCTGCTCAAGTCGTTCACGTTCCTGCCGCAGGAGCGGATCGAGCAGCTCGCGGCCGCGACCGCAGAGGCGCCCTTCCGGCGCGAGGCGCAGCGGGTGCTCGCGATCGAGGCGACGTCGTTCATCCACGGGGCGGACGCGACGCAGCAGGCGATCGACGCATCGCAGGCCCTGTTCGGCAGCGGCGACCTCGCCGCCCTCGACCTCCCGACGCTCGCCGCCGCGGTCGGTTCGCTCGACAAGCAGGCGACCGCGACGCCGGATGCGCCGGTGCTGCAGCTGCTGCAGGAGACCGGTCTCGTCGACTCGCTCTCCGACGGCAGGCGCGCGATCGCGCAGGGCGGGGTGTCGGTGAACAACGAGCGCATCGACGACCCGGGCGCAACGCTCGACGGTCGGCTGCTGCACGGGCGGTTCGCCGTGCTGCGGCGCGGCAAGAAGACGCTCGCCGGCGTCGACGCGGGCCCCGCCGCCTGACCACCCGGGGCGACACGCCCGGGATGCGGCTGGTTTGCGGGGTGGGGGTGTGGCCCGTGTAACGTAATCCCTCGTCACCCCAAAGACGCAGAGCCGGAC